>CAWIZE010000003.1:0-3448 GCA_963840545.1 uncultured Pseudomonadota bacterium
GCGAATGGAGCGAGCCGTTCAAGCTGCCGCGCTCGGGCCGGATGGTCCGGCTGCGGGAGCCGACCGTCACGGACCTGCTGAACGCGCAGCGCGCGCTCGGCAAAAACGATCCCGCCAACGCGGAGGCCGTGGCTCTCGCCGCCGGCATGGCCGAGATCGACGGCAAGGTGGCCCTCTATGAGACGATCAAGGGACTGAAGCTCCGCGATTTCGGCGCGCTCATGAAGGAGGCGCGGCGCCTCGGTTTTTTGGAGGAGCCGGACTCGACCGCTGCGGCATAGCGGCGCTGGTCGAGTTCGGGTTCGACCTCGGCCAGCTCAAGCGAATGAGCGTCGGCGAGGCCGGGTTCTGGTATGAGGCCGTGGTCGAGCTCGGCGAGCGGCGCGAGAAGGCGAGAGAGCAGAAATGACGATCTCGATCGAGGAAGCCGTGCTCAAGCTCGCGGAGGTCGAGATTGCGCTGCACGCCGAACTGCGCGCCGGGCTTGAGCGTGGCGCCGTCATCATCGAGCGCGAGGCCAAGCGCGAGATCGGCCATTACCAGCGCGCCGCGGGGCCGTTCGCGGCATGGCCGAAGCTGAAGGACAAGACGGTCGAGGAAAAGACCCGGCTCGGCTTCAGCCCACCGGACAACCCACTGCTGCGAACGGGCGGCCTGCGGGCCGGGATCGGGCACGAAGTGCGGGATATCGTGCCGGGCGCGGTGATGGAGGCCGAGATCGGCGCCAATGGCGTGGTGGCGGTGGTGCAGAGCGTCGGCGGCGGCAACAATATCCCGGCGCGCGATTTCCTCGGGCACGCGGCGGTGAAGAAGGAGGCTGAGGTCGTGGCCGAGCTGGGGGAGGCGGTCGGCCTGGCGTTCGGGCTCGGCACGGGGCCGGTGACGCAGATACGCTAGCCCCAGAGCACGAAGTGCACGATCGGCGCGCGCTCGGCCCAGAGGACCGAGAGGGCGACGATCCAGAAGACCAGGGCGTAGGCGGCATAGCAGCAGACGAAGAAGCCGCGGAAGCTCGTGGCGATCGCGCCCCAGGCGCCTTGGAAACCGTGCGCGCCGAGGCTCGGGGAAGTCATCATGCCGCCGAACCAAAGCGGGCCTCGGCCGAGGCTGCCTTTCTTGCCGACCATGGACTGCCAGCCTGAGACGGCGGCGAACAGCAGGATCAGGGTCGAGTTGGAACGGGCGAAGGCCTCGCCGAGGAAAGCCGAGCACAGAACCCACGCGCCGGCGAAGAACAGAGCCGCTCCGATCGCGATGAGGGGCAGCAACCAGAGGAAGCGGACGACGAGCCAGAACGGAGCCCACCGCGCCGCGAGGCGCTGCGCTCGGAATGCCGGGGTGCCCCCGTCGTCCCGAAATACCGGGGCGCGGTCGCGCAGCCCCAAGCGCCTGGCGAAGGCGCGGCCTGCGCGAAAACCGACGCTCGGCTGACCCTGAGACATGAGGCACTAGGTGAACCTTTTCGATATCGGGGTCAAGCTGAATCTGGCATCGAACGTGGGCGCCGGCCTGCGCGTCATCGCCCGGGACCTGACGGGACTGCGGGGCGCGATCGGCAAGACGCAGGCCGACCTCAACCGGCTGCGGACGGTGATGATCGGAGCCGGAACCTGGATGGCCGGGACCGCCATCCTGAGCGGCTGGGTCGATCTCGCGAAGCACGGCGACAAGATCATCCAGCAGCAACAGGTCATGCTTTCACAGGGGATCCGCCTCGCGGAGGTCCACAGGAACATCGCCGCAGCGATCCAGGGTGCCGCGACGATCGAAGGCACCACGGTCGCGGGCAACCTCGCGCTGCTGCGGACCCTCTACGCCTCGGTCGGCACCTACGCCGGCGCCAGGGCCATTCTTCCTGGCGTGGCGCGGGACGCCTGGGTGCTCCAACACATGGGGCAATCGCAGGGCGATATCGCTGCGATCCTCAAGATGATCGACATGACCGGGATGGGCCTCTCGGGAGGCAGGCTCGACCCGGCCAAGTTCGAGCACGCGCTCGATGTCGTGACGGCGGCTCTCAACCTCGTGCCGCACGGCCTTTTGAGCGGCACGGCGATGATGCAGTTCGCCCGGATGATGCAGCCGCTTGCCGCGATCCAGGGCAGCAACCCGGAGCAGTTCTTCCGGGATTACACCGAGCTGATGGAGCAGCTCGGGCGTACGGGCGGCCGGGGCCTGGCCTATTTCGGGATCAAGATGCTGGGGGGGCAGCTCTCGCAGGCGCAGGTTGCCACGCTACAGCGCGACGGGCTTCTGCTGCCGGGCGCCATCGGTGGCACGAGGGAGCATCCGATGCTCAATGTGGGGGGCATCGTCGGATACCGGGAGCTTATCCAAAAGGGCGAACTGGCCTGGTTTCGCGACGTCCTGATCCCGCACCTAAAAATTTCGGCGGGAGCGGGCGCGACCTCGGAGAACATCGCGAAGATCCTTGCGGGCCTCGCGGGGATGCCGGTCACGTCGCAGCGCGCGTTCGCGACCCTCTTCAATCTCGGGCCGATGATCGCGCGGTTCAACGAGCAGTTGGACAAGGAGATTCCGCACCTTCAGGACACGTTCAACCTCTACCAGGACACGCTTTCGGCGCAGCTCGGCGATCTCGGTTCGGCGGTCGAGAGCTTCCTAGAGGTGCTCGGCGTGCCGGAGGCGCAGGCGGCAATCCCGGTGTTGCAAGGCCTGACCTCCGGTATTCAGGAGATGACCTTGTTCCTCGGCGACAATCCCTGGCTCGGGCAAATCCTGAGCGCGGTGGCGCTTGGGTTCGGGACGTTCCTGACGGTCAACGGAGGCGTGCTCGTGCTCCGCGGCGCGCTCGCGATGCTCAGGCTGGCCATCCCCGGGCTGGCGGAAGCGTTCGGCCCGTTCGCCGCCGGCGGCGCGGCCGCGATCGCGCTCCGCTTGCTCACGAGCCCGGGCGGCCTGTTCGCCCTGGCGATGGGGATCGAGGCGCTCGGCAAGGCGTTCCCTGAGATTCCGAAGTGGCTCATTCGGATGGGCGCGGGCGCGGCGGCTGGCGCCGGCTTTGGATCGGTGGTGCCCGGCCTCGGCACTGGCGCGGGTGCGGTGGCGGGCGGCATCGGCGCTCTTCTGTGGCCGTTGGATCCGTTCGGCGGCGCGCGCGTCGGAAAGCCGGTGCCCGGTGTTGGGGTTCTTGACAATCCGGCTCTTCCCCTGCCGCCCGTGCCTCCCGGCTATCGCTGGCCGGCGCCGCTGCCGCTGCTGCCAATGCCGCCGCCCGGAGGGGCGCCGATCACGGTCAATGCGCCGATAACGGTCAGCATGCCGCTGCCGCCGCTCAATCCGTGGGATATCGAAAACATGCTGGCGCACATGTTCTCGAACCTGCCGCCGGCTCAGATGCGCGCGCTCGCCGAGGAGTTGGCGGGCAAGACCGCGCCTCAGATCGCCGCGGCCGTGCAGAAGGTGCTCGCGGCGCGCGCAAGGACGG
>CAWIZE010000004.1:0-120000 GCA_963840545.1 uncultured Pseudomonadota bacterium
CCCTGTTCCTTTGAAGTTATTGGAGAAGTGCTGGCCCACGTCATAGGCGATGGACAGGAGCCTAGACTCGATACCCTCGATCTCGCGTGCCCTGCTCATCTTACGCTTCAAGTCCGCCCGTTGCTTGTCGGAAAGCCCGCGGGTATGCACTTCGAACCAACGGTCGATCTGACCCTCGTCCACGTCGGTCACGACCTCACGGCCTTCGTAGAGCAGCGGCACGACAGCCTTGTCGATGACGGCGTCGCGCATCGATACGATGGTTGCACAAGTCGCCAAATTTGGCGAAAGTGCTTTTTTCCTTCTTTGCGATCGGTGTGCCGGTGAACGCGATAAAGCAAGCGTTCGGAAGAACCTCGCGCATCCGTGCATGAAGACTATCGAGATTGCCTAACTGGCTGCGATGGCTCTCGTCGACCAGAACGAAGATTTCAGATGATCGATCAATCACGCGCCGCTTGTTCAGCCCGGCCCGGAATTTGTGGATCAGCGTCGTCACAACCGGCGTCTTCTCCTCGATCAGCGCAAGGAGATTCTCTCCGGTCGCCGCCCGTTTCGGCTCCTGGCCAGTGGCGCGGAATGTCTTGAGATTTGGTCGTCAAGGTCAGTTCTATCGGTCACGATCAGGATGCGGGCGAGCGGGTCTTTCATCGCGATCGCCTTAGCCAGCATCACCATCGTCAGGCTCTTGCCGGAGCCTTGGGTGTGCCAGACGACGCCCCCCCTTCGCTTACCCGTCTCGTCACGTTCTTCGGTTCGCTTCAGAAGGGATTCGATGGTGGCAATTTGCTGATAGCGGGCGACCTTCTTCTGCGGGCCATCGAACAACATTAGCGGCGCACTAACCGCATAAAGCGTTCTGGCCGGCAGAGGCCAACGATGGTTTCGTCGAGCGGCGTGACGAAGCGGTGCTCTTCCATCAATCCGTTGTGCCGCTTCATATAGGGCGCAAAGTCGATGGCCACCCGCTTGCTCTCGACGCTATCCAGCGGCCTGTTGACGACATCAGCGGTAAAGTCGGCGGGATCCTCGCGTTCCTTCCATGCGCTCCACAGCTTCCGAGGCGTGCCGACGGTGCCGTAGCGCGGATCGTGACTGTTGGCGGCGAGCAGGAGTTGCGCCGAATAGAACAGCGCGGGCACGCCCTCACCGGTCTTCTGATTGCGGATTTGCTGACTGACACCTTGATCTGACGACACGTGAGAGGCCTTCACCTCGATCACGCCCAGCGGGATGCCGTTGACGAAAAGCACGAGATCAACGCGGATCGTCGGCCCGCCCGTTTCGCTGACCGTATATTCGCTGGTGACCTGAAATGTGTTTGCCCGCCAGTCCGACCAGTCAACGAACTTGAACGGCCATTCGCGCGACGTTGCCCCGATGGTTTGTGGAAGAGCGATGCCGAGCATGAGGTCATCGGTCACTCGCTCATTGGCACGCACCACGCCCTCGGGGATGCGGTCAGCCAACCGCCGGACGGCGGCGTCAATATTGGCCTCGGAGAAAGGGTAGACGCGTTCGTCGAGATAGATACGATTGATCCGCGCCAGATCAGCCCGAAGCTGGGTTTCAAGGAATGGCAACGCCCGCCGTCCATCACGCCACTGATCGGCCTCGGCGCGCGTGACATAGCGCCACCCGCAATTGATCAACGTGTTGAGTGCTTGAAGCTGTGCGCCACCAGCCTCTGAGGTGGTGAATTCGGGTGAGAGGCTCACGGGGCGCCTCCCCCTCTACCAGCCTTTGGCCCGCGTTTCGCCTTCGTCGTTGTCGGTGCCGGCTTTGCGATCCACGCGAAGGCACATTTGTAGCCGAGCGCGCGAAGCTCGTTCGCTGCTTGCCGAAAGGTGACGAGGCTGAAGAACGGAAGACGGTTGGCCCCTGTGCCCGCGCCTGAACAAAGTACCGCATAGACGACGAGATAGTCGGCCTCATGATAGGCCGACCCTGAATCGGCAATCAGTGCCCGATAACCAGTCAACGTCAGAGCGGTCTCCTGCTCAGCGATCCTGTTCCGAACCTCGTCGCGGAATGTCGCATCAACCTTGAGAACACGGGCCGAAACCGTCCCTTGGTTAAAAAGATGGCTCAGGCGTGACGACGAGGTCTGATCTTTCACGTGGATCAAGGCGCGTTGGTCCGAGAGAAAATCGCAGACCTCGATAGGATAGGATGCACCCGTTGGCTTCACCAACTTCCTGTCCAGGCACAGCAATTTGTGCCCCCCCGTCGCGACGCGGCTGTTGTAGCTTTCTTCGTTGTCATTAGCCACGGCACTCGGCATGGAATACTGTGTGATCAACGCAAAGAAGGATTCGACGTCAGTCGCAAGACTCTTGTCGATTCGATACCAACGATCTCCTGAGAGCACATACTTCTCGCCGTTCAGGTCCGTCTCGAAGACGAGGCATTCCTTGATCCGCCAATATTGGCCATCGTCCTTACCCTCGTCATTGCATTCGTGCACCTTGTGATCCGACAAGTGCTCAGTGAGATAGACGGGCAGAGTCTTCTCCTTGAGGTCCGCCACGTAGCCGCCGATCTCAAGGTCGGTGTGAATGTTTGAACTGTTGAAGCCCTTGTAGCGGATATGGCGCGCCTTCTCAGGGTCATAAATAACCGGGTAGGCAAGGTGAAGCGTGTCGGGGATCGCCGTCGCTAAGCTCGAATTGAGTGCGGCCACCAGCACGCCATCTAACTGGTCAATCATCGCTTTGTCGCGAACGTGCTTGATTTGGTCAATCCAAGCGAAGTTGGCTTTGTAATCGGTCTTGCCGAAGGCGGCGAATGCCTTGGAACAAACCTGAGGCAGGTCGGAAACGCCCATAACCTTGGTGAGAGTGAGCCCATCACTCCCCGCCACGCGCGTTGCGAAAGTCACGTCCTTCGGTTCCCCGGCGAGGCCGCGCACGATATCGCGCTCAATATCAATGCTGAATGCCGTCTGGTCAGACCTGCGGGCGGTCTGGGTGCGGCGCGACGTGGTGTTCTCGTCGGGTGTACGAATATCTGCGCTGCGCAGCTTGTCTGGATCAACAGTATTCAGAACGACACGCAGCCCAAAATCTTGTTCGAATGCATCGGGGTCAAGCTTGACATGCCCAAGCCCAAACGAGACAGCGAACCAGCGTGCGGATGCTTGAACAAACAAGATGCCATAGGCGGTGGAGTTGTTCAGCTTGGCTTTTTCATCACCGGTCAAATCGAGAAATTTGGCCCATTTCGGCGTGCCGCCCCCGATCGTGTCGAGAGAGATTTGCGCGCCTTCCAGCTTGGCCCAGGCCGCCAAGTCGACACCTCCGCGGACACTGTCCGCCGGCTGCTTTCCAGCACGGAGAAGGCGGATGGAAACGGTTTGGGAGTTTTTTGTCATAAAGAACCCCCAACGAGCGCGGATTGAGGCCCCAGAGCAGTTGGATCGAACCGATCATCGAGCCGCCATTCGCCCGTCAGCAGCTTTTGCATCAGGCCGCGCTTTTGGTTGCGAAACGTCTCGGCTTGCTCGGCGAGCCCTTCAATCTCCGCGTCTTCTGTATCGAGAATGGCGGCTATCCATTCTTGAAGCCGCAACGAGGGGAGATAGATTTCTGCCTGCTCGATGGCGTCCAGCGTTAAGCCAAAGCGCACGACACCGTTTGCCAGACGGCTGAACTGCCAACGCATGGCGCGATGACGCATCGCCTGTGCGATGAAAGGTCCGTGCGCCACACCGTCCCGAGCGCGGGCGATAGCGAGATGATAACCGCAAACAAGGTTGTCTATGTCTTCAGCGACCAGCGCGGGTTCCGCAATTTCTTCCGATGTCTCGGAGTCTTTTGTGAACACCACATCGTGCTTGCGCAGGCTGTTACAGGCAATTTCGCTCCGCGAAGCGGTCGCCCGCATGAAATCGAGGTTCGAGGTGATGCGCGAATGATGGAAGACGTCCATGTAGTTGCAGAGCAGCACGGGCGCTTCGTCGGCTCGCGATTTTTTGTCGACGCCGCTGAACCAGACATTGGCGGCCCCCAAGAAGGGCCGCTTCGGCAGATTGGTGAACAGCTTTTGCAACAACGCCTCCTTCCGCCGCCGCTTGGCCGCGATCAGACGTTCGGTTTGTTTGACGGCCTGACCCCAAGCATTGAGCACGGCCACGATGCGCTGTTGTTCGGGGAGTGGCGGGACAACAATTGGCATCTCCTTCAACTGCGTTGAGTTGATGCTCGCGAGGTTGGTTGTCTGCTTCGAACAACTCAAAAAATAGCGTTTGCCCGCCGCGCTTTCACAATACGCGGCAAGGAATGAAGGCAGAATTCGCTTCTGGTCCGGACGGACGGCGAATACATGGTTTTGATGAAGGCATGGCGCAATCGCCCCCTCCCAAACGGCTCCGCGCCCAAGTTTGTCGAAGTCACCCCCTTCGGTCATCAGCACATCGCCGCGCTGCAAGGAATATCGTGAGACTTGATTCTGGCTGACGGTGATGTACTTAATTTCCGAAAGATCGATATGGCCGTCTTGCACATTGGCAACACGCAGGTAGGGCAGCCGTACAGGGGTATCGTGCTCAGGTTCACCGTTAACGGCGACTCCTGTTTGGATGTGGGCGATTTCGTCCAGCCCAATGGTTTCCCACTGGCCACATTTAGGAAGGCTCATACCCTGCCCCCGTCGCCAATCCGGCGCTTGCGCCAGTCGCCATACGTCTGGTCGGTGGTTGCATGTTTCCAATAGCGGTTGCCGCTGACATTGCCGCCATAGACGACGCCCGCCGCGCCGGAGGGAGAGTCGAACGCAGTATCAGCCGAGAAACGCAGAAACTTCACATCCTCCCCAGGCTGCAAAATTCCGTCGGCGATGAGCTGCGCGCGGCGGCGCTTCAGCCCCTCGCCGCAACTCGGCACTTCCTGCCGCTTGGCGAGCGAACCAGCGAGAACGACAAACTCGTCGCTGGCCTCGCGCGCCTTGGCGTCAGTGCCCGACTCGGTGAAGGTGAAGAGCGCATCGATCTCGGCATTCACCGGCGAGGCAGTTCTCTCGCCTTCATCAGCGCGGGCCGGCGCGCCCGCATCGTGCCCCGCTGGCCGCAGCACATCAAAGCCCAGCACCGGCAGTAGGATTTCAATCTCGTCCAGCACCCTCTCCATATCGGCGATTTCCGGCTCCGGGAGCCCCTTGAACGGCGGCTCGGTGCCGTTGACCAATTTGGCGCGGCCCGCACCACGAATGGCCGCGATGATCCGGCTTTCCAGATAGCGCCCATGCGCCTTGGTGAGGTTTTCGTCTTTTGAGACGATCAGGACCGCGCGAGTGAAAAACTCCTTCGCCTCGTCCGCGTCATGCGCCGCGAGGCGGGTCTTAACCTGGTCGCCCTCGCCGACATAGACCAACTGGCGCCCGGGCAGATCCGGATCGGGTCCGACCAGGAGATAGATGCCCGTTCGCGCCGCCTCTTCGCGGCGGATGAGTTCCGGCAGTGCGGTGCGCGAAGCGACGGCTGCACGCACCGAAGAGATGCCAAGCTCCGCCGTGATCACACCGGAGGGCGTGCCGTCGGCGAGGTAGAGTTTCAGTGTTCGGCCGCGACGGCTGGCCGCTCGGGAAGGAGTCTCAGACATCGATGCCCAGCTCCTTCAGATAGAAATTCATCTTTTCGCGCGTCTCGGCGAGTTGGCTTTCGAGATCACGGATTTCATTCTGGACGGCTTGCAGATCAACCTCCGGCTCGGGCTCGAAGGTATCGACATAGCGGGGAATATTCAGGTTGAACCCGTTCGCCTCGATCTCTTCGAAAGTTGCCTTGTGCGAGTACCGCTCTAGCTCAGTCCGCGTGCGATAGGTGTCGATGATCTTGCCAACGTCGGCATCCCGCAACCGGTTCTGCTTCTTGCCCGACTCGAAATCGCGGCTCGCATCGATGAAGAGGATGTCGCGCTCATGCGACCGTAGGCCACCCGCCTCGCGCGCCTTGTCGAATACCATGATGCAGACGGGAATGCCGGTCGTGGGGAAGAGCTGCGCCGGCAGGCCGACCACCGCATCCAGCACATTGTCACGGATGAGCTTTTCCCGAATTTTCCCTTCTGTCCCGGACCGGAACAGCACGCCATGCGGCGCCACAACAGCCATGCGTCCGGTTGTCGGTCGCGTGATGCTCAGCATGTGGAGGACAAAGCCATAGTCGCCGCGGCTCTTGGGAGGCATGTGCGGCGTAAAGCGCTTGTACGGATCGGTCTTGGTGTCCTCGTCCCACCATTTATCGAGGCTGAACGGGGGATTGGCGACCACGACATCGAATCGCATCAGGTGATCGCTCTCGATCAGGGTCGGCGAGTTGAGCGTGTCGCACCAGTCGATTCGAGCACCGTCCTGCTTGTGCAAAAGCATATTCAATCGGGCGAGGGCGCGCGTTTGGCCATTCGACTCCTGACCAAACAGCTGGAAATTGCCGTCATCAACTTCATCGCCCGCGCGTAAGAGCAGCGAGCCAGACCCGCAGGCCGGATCGCAAATGCGGTCGCCCGACTTCGGATGAGCGAGTTTGGCGACGACTTCCGATACCTTGCGTGGCGTAAAGAATTCACCAGCTTTCTTGCCGGCGTCTGAAGCGAACCTCTCGATCAAGAAGATGTAGGCATCACCCAAGATATCTTCGGAGGTGTCGCCGAGATCCAGCCCGGGTTTGGCGAAATCCTCCAACAGCGTCTTGAGCCGGCGGTTGCGATCTTTCGTCTGACCAAGATTGGTCTCAGAGTTGAAGTCGATCGCACGGAACAGACCGCCGAGTTTGCCCTCGTTGGCTTTCTCGATGGCGTCGAGCGCGATATTGATCAGCTCGCCAATGTTGTCGCGCGTGCGGCGCTCGTAGAGGCTGTAGAAGTCTCCGAGAAAGCTTTCCTCAACCTCGTTAGTCTTGGCATTTTTTAGCTCGACAGTGGGCAGCTTGAAGCGCTCCCGATCCAGGCGGCGCTGAATGCGGATCTCGTCGCCGCGATATTCGCGCCGGAACTCTTCAACGTGCTTCCGGCGCACATCGCTGATGTATTTGAGGAACAGTGCGGTGAGAACATAGTCCTTGTATTGCGTAGCATCGACCGCTCCCCGAAACGTATCGCAGGCGCGCCAGACCGCTGAAAGAATGTCATCTTGTCGAAGGGCGGTCATACTGGGCTCCTTGAGGGGTGGGCCTTCACATCCGCCGCGCTAATCGATTGCGCGACAATTTCGCGGCCGAAGAACGATTTGAGCTCGCTGAGCTTTCTAAGTAAGCGGGCCTCGGTTTCGAAAGAAAACGCCAAGCCGGCAATCAGAACCTGAGTGTGCATCGGCGGAAGCGGAACGGGGGTCTTCTCCAGGGCATCCTTCGGAAGCCGGGCCAAGCCACTTCCTTGCTTACCAACCGCGAAGAGGGACTGTGTGGCGGGGAGGTCGAGAAATGCCGCAAGGTATTGCGGATTAACCCTCACTCTATTTGGGCGCACCAGGTAGAGATCGAGCGAGACGAATGCACCCAACATTGTATCGTTCGCGAGGCATACATCGGTGGTGGCGCCTCGCGCCCCAACAATCAGATCGCCTTCTTCGAGAGCCAGCGCGCGAGCAACTGCCGGGGCGTCGCCAGCAACGAGCGCCGGACGCTTTCCGGCCTTCACATCCGACAAGTCCGATAGCCGCACGAAGCGCGCAGGTCCGCCACGGGTCTCCTGGACCGAGACCCCCGACAGCACGCTTGCAATGTCTCTCAGTTCGAGCATTCCTCATACTACAAAACACCAGCGAGCGGGTCAACTTAATTCGAGGCCGCCTCTAATTATTTTTGTCCCATGGGCGCGCGGCGGTCGGTCGCGTCGCGGACGCGATTGGTCGGACGCATTGGCCGAGCAATTGCGCGATCAGTGGCTCGATCGCGTGTCCGCGGCGTGGGGCTAATGAGGGCGTACTCTGGGCTACGAGGTTCGCTGGCGCGTACAACCACGTTTCCGCCCATCCTACCGCCCGCTACGGCATTCTATGGTTTTCTGCTCAAACCTTAGAAACCGCTCAGAACAAAGGAGGAAGGGCGCTCTCTAAGCAAAAACGGCCCCGAAGGACCGTCTTTAACAGCTTGAAATCTATAAGACATTTTGGAGCGGGCGAAGGGATTCGAACCCTCGACCCCAACCTTGGCAAGGTTGTGCTCTACCCCTGAGCTACGCCCGCACCCGCAAGACCGGCCCCAATCTTTGGGCCACCGTCTTTAGGCAACCGCCAACACCTTGGCAAGCAACCTCCGCCCCGCTTGCCGGGCCTGACCCCAGCCGGACCCCAAACCGGCCGCTTCGTTTCCCTCCTTGTCCGGCGCGTGGAATCCATCATTTATGCGCCATCGCTCCCACGGACCCCGGGACCTTCGCCATGGACCTCATCATCGGCCAGAAACCGCAAGCGCCCGCCGGCTCGCCCGCGAGCCCCGACGCCGCCGGCATGCCCCCGGGCATCATCGTCGAGGGCGACCAGAAGACCTTCATGCAGGAGGTCGTCGAGGCCTCCCGCTCCGTCCCCGTCCTGGTCGATTTTTGGGCCACCTGGTGCGGCCCCTGCAAGCAACTCACGCCCACTCTCGAAAAAGTGGTCCGCGCCGCCGGCGGCCGCGTGAAGCTCGTCAAGATTGACATCGACAAGAACCGCGCCCTGGTCCAGCAGCTCGCCACCCTGGGCCTGCCGCTGCAGTCCGTCCCCACGGTCGCCGCCTTCTGGCAGGGCCAGATCGCCGACCTCTTCCAAGGGGCTCTGCCCGAATCCGAGGTCAAGCACTTCGTCGGGGAGCTGCTCAAACAGGCCGGCGGCGCGATGCCGAGCGCGGACGTCCTCGCTGCCGCCAAGGCCGCGCTCGACGCCGGCGAGCCCGCCGAGGCCGCGGGCCTCTTCGCCGAGGCCGTGGAGGCCGACCCGGAAAGCGCCGAAGGCTGGGGCGGCCTTGTCCGCGCCCAACTCCAGGCAGGCGACGAAACCGCCGCCCACGCCACCCTCGCCCAGGCCCCCGCGCGGCTCGCCGAGCACGTCGAGATCGCCGGTGCCCGCGCCGCCCTCGCGCTGGCCGAAGAGGGCCGCAAGGCCACCACCGGCGTCCAGGGCCTCGAAGCCCGCCTCGCCGCCAACCCCGCCGACCACGAGGCCCGCTACGACCTCGCCACCGCCCTCAACGCGCTCGGCCGGCGCAACGAGGCGGCCGACGCCCTGCTCGAGATCATCCGCCGCGACCGCGCCTGGCGCGAGGACGGCGCCCGCCTCCAGCTCCTCAAATTCTTCGAGGCCTGGGGCTTCGACGACCCCGCCACCATGGCGGCCCGCCGCAAGCTCTCCACCCTCCTCTTCCGCTGAGCGCCACCCGCTCCCCCATGCCGGCGCCCGGGGTCCGCCTCGCCGACCTGCCGACGGAATTTTCCGTCTTCCCGCTCACCGGCGCCCTCCTCCTCCCGCACACCCGCCTCCCGCTCAATATCTTCGAGCCGCGCTACCTCGCCCTGGTCGCGGACGCGCTCGGCCACGGCCGCCTCTTCGGCATGATCCAGCCCGACCCTTCCCATCCGGACGGACCCAACGGCCCGGCCCTCTTCGCCATCGGCTGCCTCGGCCGCCTCATCGCCTTCACCGAAACCGAGGATAATCGCTTCCTCATCACCCTCGCCGGCCTCATCCGCTTCCGCGTTCAGGCCGAGCTCCCCATCGAGCGCAGCTACCGCCGCGTCCGCGCCGACTTCGCCCCCTTCACCGCCGACCTCGCCCCCACGCCCCCCGCGTCCGGCGTCGTCCGCCCGCCTCTGCTCGCGGCACTCCGCGCCTACCTTGCCGCCCGCGGCCTCGGCGCCGACTGGAAAGCGCTCGACTCCATGCCGGAAGACCGCCTCGTCGGCGCCCTCAGCACTCTCTGCCCTTTCGCGCCCACCGAGAAACAGGCCCTGCTCGAGGCGCCCGACGAACCAGCCCGCGGCGAAACCCTGCTCGCCCTGCTCAGGCTCAACGCCTACACAAGGCCCGGTGACGCGACCGAAAAAGCCCCCCTCGCGAGCTGATGCAATCCCATGTCCGGCAAAACATCCGACACCCCCTCCGATCCGACGCCCCCCCGCCCGATCCCGGTCGACCCGCGCCTGCTCGAGATCCTCGTCTGCCCGCTCACCAAGGGCCCGCTCGAATACGACCGCGCGCACAACGAGCTGATCAGCCGCAAAGCCGGCCTCGCCTACCCGATCCGCGACGGCATCCCCATCATGCTGCCCGACGAAGCCCGCAAGCTCGACGCCTGAGCGCCCCGGGAGCTTCCATGCCGCTGCCCACCGACATCCATTTGCGCCGCGCCGAGAAGGAACTCGAGATCGCCTTCGACGACGGCAGCCACTTCACCCTCCCCGCCGAATACCTCCGCGTCGAAAGCCCGAGCGCCGAAGTCCAGGGCCATAGCCCGGACCAAAAGCAAACCGTGCCCGGCCGCCGCCATGTCGGCATCATCGCCATCGAACCGGTCGGCAACTACGCCGTCCGCCTCACCTTCGACGACCTGCACAACACCGGCATCTACTCGTGGGAATACCTCCACACGCTCGGCCGCGAACAAAGGACCCGCTGGCAACGCTACCTGACAGCCCTCGCCTCGCTCGGCTTCTCCCGCGACCCGTGACCAGGGAACGCTGTCCCCTGGACCCCTGCCAGGGCCCATGGGTTCAAGCTTGGGGGCCCTGGACCCCATCCATTGGCCGTCGTCGGCGGGCCTCAGTCTCCTCGCCCCGCCGGAGTGCCCCGCCGGAGCGGCCCGCCGCTTCAACCATCAGGCTTTCCGTGCCGGCGGCCAGCCGTATGATATTCTTCATATGAATTAAAAATGAGGACGGCCGGGGCGCCATTCGCATCACGCATCTCGAGCGCCACCCGCGGAAATATTTTGCCGGCCCATTCGACCGGCCGCTCTTTCACATTCCCCGCGCCGCCCTCGACGAAATGGCGCGGCAGAAGGAGGTCGGCCGCGTCGCCGTCCTCGATTGCCCGAACGGCCTGGTCGATCGCATCGTCGCAGCACTTGGCGAGAGCCTTCTCCCCGCCCGCGACGTCGCCGATCCGGTGAGTTCGCTCTTCGCCGAAGCTGCCCTAATCCGAACTTTTCACTGTTCGAACTGATAAGCCATTGACGAAGAATCGGTATTGGCTGATTTGGGCGTTTGGGCGTAGTCATGCATTAGTCTGATGGATTGGCTTTACGGGCTGATTCCGCTGTGATTCAATGTGCCATGCACATTGAGTCAGTGCCGAACCGCAAGTCGCACCCGACCATTCTGCTGCGAGAGAGCTACCGCGCGGAGGGCAAGGTCAGGAAGCGCACCATCGCCAATCTGACGGACTGGCCGGATCAGCTGGTGGAGGGCTTGCGCACGCTGCTGCGTGGCGGCGTGGCGCTGGCGAGCGCGGATGAGGCGCTGACCATCAGCCGTTCGCTGCCCCATGGTCATGTCGCGGCGGTGCTCGGCACGGCGGAGCGGATCGGCTTGCCGAAGCTCTTGACCGAACGCTACGGCGGGCCGGACGGCCGGCGCTATCGCGATCTGGTCATGGCGCTGATCGTCAACCGCGTGATCGCGCCGGCCTCCAAGCTGGCGACGGTGCGGGCGCTGAACCCAGAGACGGCGGCGTCGAGCCTCGGCGAGCGGCTGGGCTTGGGCGAGGTGCGGGAGAGCGAGATTTATGCATCGCTTGATTGGCTGCTCGCGCAGCAGGAGCGGATCGAGAAGGGCCTGGCCAGGCGCCATCCGGCCGGCGGCACGCTTACCCTCTACGACGTCAGCTCCTCCTATCTCGAAGGCCGCTGCTGCGAACTGGCACAGCACGGCTACAGCCGCGATCATCGCGCCGACCGGCCGCAGATCGTCTATGGCCTGCTCTGCAACCGCGAAGGCTGCCCCGTAGCCATCGAGGTGTTCGCGGGCAACACCGCCGACCCGATGACGGTGAGCAGCCAGGTGGACAAGCTCAAGCGGCGCTTCGGCTTGGATCGCGTCGTCGTGGTCGGCGATCGCGGCATGATCACCAGCGCCCGCATCCGCGAGGATCTCGAGCCGGCTGGGCTCGATTGGATCACCGCCTTGCGCGCCCCGAAGATCCAGGAACCGGCCGCCGGCGGGCCGCTGCAATTATCGCTGTTCGATGCGCGCGGCCTGGCCGAGATCACCTCCCCCGCTTATCCGGGCGAGCGGCTGATCGTCTGCCGCAACCCGCTGCTGGCGGCCGAACGTCGACGCAAGCGTGCCGAGCTGCTGGCCGCGACCGAGCGCGACCTCAGCCGCATCACGCTGGCGGTCGAGCGCCAGCGTGCGCCGTTGCGTGGCAAGGCCGAGATCGGCCTGGAGGTCGGCACCGTGCTCGATAAGCACAAGATGGGCAAGCACTACGACCTGACCATCACCGATACCAGCTTCGCCTGCCGTCGCCGCGAAGCAGCCATCGCCGCCGAGGCGCGGCTCGATGGTATCTATGTGATCCGCACCAATGTTCCGGCGACCGCCCTCACAGCGGAGCAGACGGTCGGCGTCTATAAATCCCTCGCCCGGGTCGAGCGGGCCTTTCGCTCCCTGAAGACCGTCGATCTGGAAATCCGCCCGGTCTTCCATTGGACGGCGCCGCGGGTACGCGCTCACGTCCTGTTATGCATGCTCGCCTATTACGTCGAATTCCACATGCGAAGCCGCCTGGCACCGATCCTGTTCGACGACCATGACCGCGCCGCGGCCGAAGTCGAACGCAAATCGATCGTCGCCCCGGCGGAAATCTCACCCGCCGCCAGGCGCAAAGCGACCACGCGACGCACCGACGACGGATTGCCGGTGCACAGCTTCCGCAGCCTGCTCAATGATCTCGCCCCCCTCTGCCTCAACAAGGTCAGCCTGCCCGGCAATCAGAAATACCGCTTCGATCTGCCGACCAAGCCGACGCCCCTCCAAGCCCGCACCTTCGAACTTCTCGGCGTCGGGTTCGGAATGTAGTCAGTACGCAACCATCGGCAGTCCGGCTTTGTTGAGCCAATTCAGCGACCTGCTGATGTCCATAATGAAAAGTTCGGGCTAATCATTGTCATAGAGCGCGGTCCCGTCCGCGGTCCTGATCGCCGGCATGCCTGCTCTCATTGGCGCCGGCGCCCCTCGGCAGCCTGCGATCGCCTACGAATCTCCTCTTGCAGATCCGCGCCACGCTTTGGCTGCCATTGCGGCCAGGCGGCCTTGCCCGCTTACCAGGCCGGGCGGCGCTTCTCCCGGAAGGCCGCCAGGCCTTCGTGGCCTTCGGGCGAGGCCCGCTGCCGGCGGCTTTCTTCCGCGAGCTCGGCCATCGTCGTCTCGTCGAGCAGAAATCCATTCGCCGCCAGGATCGCGTGCTTGGTGGCGGCGATCGCGCCGGGCGCCGAGAGCAGGATGGCGTCCAGGATCTCGGCGAGCCGCGCCTCCAGCCGCTCCTCCGCCACCACCTCGTGCACCAGCCCGATCCTCAGCGCCTCGGCCGCGTCGAACCGCTCGCCCGTCAGCGCGTAGCGCCGCGCCTGGCGCAGCCCCATCGCCTGGACCATCTGTGCCGCGATCGGCGTCGGTGCGACGCCCACCCGCACTTCCGTCAACCCGAAGATCGCCCCCGGCGTCGCCAACGCCACGTCCACCGAAGAGACCAGCCCGCAGCCCCCGCCGAAGCATGCCCCGTGGACCACGGCAAGCGTCGGCCGCGGAAACGCGTTCAGCACAGCCATCGTCCGGGTCGTCGCCATCGAGGCGGCGTAGGCCTCGCCGGCAGGCGCATCGGCCATCCGCGCCAGCCAGTCGAGGTCGGCGCCCGCCTGGAAGTGCTTCCCGGCCCCGCGGATGACGACCGCCCGCACCTCCGCCCTTCTCCCGAGCGCCTCGAGCCCGGCGGCGAGCTGGCCGAGAAGCTCTCCGTCATAGGCATTGCCGCGCGCCGGCCGGTTCAGCGTGACCTCGGCCACCCCGCGCGCGTCCACGCCCACCAGCACGGCGGCCTCGCCCATGCGTGGTACGCTGGCATGCTCATCGTTTGGCGACAAGCCGCTTCCTTTCGACACTGATCCGTACCACATTGCCGAGCCATGCAGATACATGCGAGCTGTGCCGCCCGCGGCGGCGCAGGCGTATTGCTGCTCGGGCCTTCCGGCACGGGCAAGTCCGACCTGCTGCTCCGCCTCCTCGATCATGGCTTCACCCTGGTCGCCGACGACCGGGTGGAGATCGCGGACGGGCTTGCCTCCGCCCCGCCCGAGCTTACCGGCCTGCTCGAGGTCCGCGGCCTCGGCCTCGTCCGCCTGCCCTGCACCGCAGCGGCGCGCCTCGCGCTTGCCGTCGATCTCGCCGCCATGCCCGAGCGCCTGCCGCATCCGGCCCGCCATGCCGAGACCGGCCTGCCGCTCATTGCGCTCGACCCGAAATGCCCCTCGGCCCCCGCCCGCGTCGCACTCGCGCTCGCCTGCGCCCTCGGCCATGTCGCCCTGCAAGCGGGAGCCTTCGCCGCATGAGCGCCGATCCCGCCCCGGCCCGTCTCTGCATCGTCCTCGTCACCGGCCTCTCGGGCGCCGGCAAGGGGACGATCCTCCATGCGCTCGAGGATCTCGGCTACGAGGCGGTGGACAATCCCCCGCTGCCCTTCCTCGGTGAGCTCGTCAGCCGCAGCGACCGCCCGCTTGCCATCGGCATCGACGCCCGCACCCGCGGCTTCGACGCCGCCGCGATCCTCGCCACCCTCGCGGCACTCCGCCGCAATCCCGGCCTCGCCCCGAGCCTCGTCTTCGCCGAAGCCGACGAGCCGGTCCTGCTCCGCCGCTACACCGAGAGCCGCCGCCGCCATCCGCTCGCGCCCAGCGGCAAGATCGCCGACGGCATCGCCGCCGAGCGCCTCCTCGTCGCGCCGCTGCGCACCGCCGCCGACCTCCTCGTCGATACCTCGGAGACGACGCCGGCCGCCCTCCGCGGCCTGATCGCCGGGCATTTTGGCGCCGGCGGCGGGGCCGACACCGGCCCCGCCGTCGCCCTCGTCTCCTTTTCCTATGCCGCCGGCCTGCCCCGCGAGGCGGACCTCGTCTTCGACGTCCGCTTTCTCAGCAACCCGCACTACGTGCCCGAGCTTCGCCCGCTCACCGGCCACGATCCGCCGGTCGGCGCCTATATCGAGGCCGACCCCGACTTCGCCCGCTTCCTATCCCAAGTTTGCGATTTGTTAATCCTGCTCTTGCCGCGCTATCACCAGGAGGGCAAAAGTTACGTCACGATTGCCGTCGGATGCACGGGGGGCAGGCATCGTTCGGTGCATGTGGCGCAACGGATCAGCGAAGTTCTGGGAAGGGCGGGCTGGCGAGTGGCAACCACGCATCGTGAGCTCCCTGCATGGCTGCCTGCCGAGGGCGAGGCCCCGGCCAGCGGCGCGAGGAGGCCCGACCGTCCCATGATGATCGATCGGCAGCAAACATGATCGGAATGGTTCTCGTCACCCACGGCCGCCTGGCCGAGGAGCTGCGCGCGGCCATGGAGCACGTGGTCGGCGAGCAGCGCAACGTCGCCACCGTCTGCATCAGCCCGAGCGACGATATCGAAGGCCGCCGGACCGACATCCAGCACTGCATCGAGAGCGTCGATACCGGGGATGGCGTGGTCCTGCTCACCGACATGTTCGGCGGCACGCCCTCCAACCTCGCCATCTCGATGATGGAGCGCAAAGGGGTCGAGGTCCTCGCCGGCGTCAACCTGCCGATGCTGGTCAAGCTCGCCAAGGTGCGCTCCAACGAGCCGCTCGCCGCGGCCGTCGTCTGCGCCCAGGAGGCCGGGCGCAAATACATCGCCTCCGCCTCGCACGTCCTGCACGGCGACAAGCTCAACGGGAACTGCTGCGGCCACGCCAACGGCAGCGCCAAATGAACGACCCGCAGGCAGGGCAGCCTCCGGTGCTCTGCCGCGCGGTCATCGTCCCGAACCGCCGCGGCCTGCACGCCCGCGCCGCCGCCCGCCTCGTCACCACCGCCGAGCGCTTCGGCGCCTCGGTCGAGGTGGTGAAGGACGGCCAGGCGGTCTCCGCCCGCTCGATCATGGGCCTGATGATGCTCGGCGCCGGCCCGGGCAGCGAGGTCGAGCTGCGCGCCGAGGGGTGGGACGCCAAGGAGGCGCTTGACGCCCTCGCCGCCCTGATCGAAGCCGGCTTCGATGAGCAGGATTGACACTCCCCGCCGTCGCGCCCGCGCCCCCCAGCCCACGGCCCCCGAGCAGACCTTCCACGGCATCGCGGTTTCCCCCGGCATCGCCATCGGCCCTGCCTTCGGCACCCAAGAGCCGCCGGCCGAGGTCATCCACCACAAGATCCCCGCCGCCGACATCGAGGCCGAAGGCGCCCGATTGGAGGCCGCGATCGTCCAGTCGCGCAAGCAACTCGGAAAACTCCGCTCGCGCCTTTCCCTCCTTCCCGAGGACAGCCAGGCCGAAATCGCCCCGCTGATCGACGCCTATCTCCGCATGCTCGGCCCCTCGCGCCTGGTCCGCGGTGCCCGCCGCCGCATCGCCGAGGGCCTGGTCGCGGCCGAGACCGCAGTCACCGAGGAGGCGGACGCGATCGCCGCCGCCATCCTCGCCACGCCCGGCGACGACGGCCCCGGCCGCCGCCGCCGCGCCGAGGAGGTGCACGAGATCGCCCGCCGCCTCGTCCGCAACCTCACCCGCCAGCCCTACCAGAGCTTCTCCGCCCTCCCGGACGGCGCGGTGCTGCTGGCCGAGCAGCTCCGCCCCGCCGACGTCGCCCTCATCGACCCCTCCCGCATCGCCGGCGTCGCCGCCGCCGTCGGCGGCCGCGAGGGCCACACCGCCGTCCTGCTCCGCGCCCTCGGCCTGCCCGCCGTGCTCGGCGCCGCGGGCATCGCCGAGGCCGTGCGCCCCGGCGCGCTCGCGATCATCGACGGCGCCGCCGGCACCGTCATCCTCGATCCCTCCGAGGCGAGCCTCGCCGTCGCCCGCCGCCTGCTCGCCGCCTTCGCCCGCGATCGCGCCCGGCTCGGCCGCCTCCGCCGCCTCCCCGCCGAGACCCTCGACGGCCAGGCGATCGAGCTCCAGGCCAATCTCGAGCTGCCCCGCGAGCTGCCGCTGATCGCCCAGTCCGGCGCCGCCGGCATCGGCCTGCTGCGCAGCGAGTTCCTCTTCATGAACCGCGAGGACCTGCCCGAGGAGGACGCCCAGGCCGACCACTACCGCACCATCGTCGAGGCGATGGCGGGCGATCCGGTCACCATCCGCGTGCTCGACTGGGGCGGGGAGAAGGAGATCGAATCCTCCGGCGGGGACGGCATCGTTCCCGGCTTCGCCGAAGCCAACCCGGCCCTCGGCATGCGCGGCATCCGCCTGCTGCTGCGCCGCCCCGACCTCTTCGAAACCCAGCTCGCCGCCATCCTCCGCGCCGCCTGCGCCGGCCCCGTGCGCATCCTCCTGCCCATGGTCACCAGCCTCGCCGAGGTGCGCGCCACCCGCGAGATTTACGAACGCGTCGTCCGGCGCCTGCGCCGCCGCGGCGAGCGCCTGCCCGAGCCGCTGCCTCCGCTCGGCATCATGATCGAGACCCCGGGCGCGGCGCTCGCCGCCGACGCGCTGGCCTTCGAGGCCGATTTCTTCGCCATCGGCACCAACGACCTCGCGATGTATGCGCTCGCCGTCGATCGCGGCGCGGCCGACGTCGCCGCCCTCTACGACCCGCTCCACCCCGCCGTGCTCCGCCTCGTCCAGTTCGCGACCGAGGCGGCGCTGCGCACCCGCCGCCCCGTCTCGGTCTGCGGCGAGATGGCCGCCGATCCCCGCTTCACCCCGCTCCTCATCGGCCTCGGCCTGCGCTCCTTCAGCATGAACGCCTCCGCCGTCCCGCGCGTGAAGCAGGCGATCCGCGGCCTTCGCGCCGACGATTGCGCCCGCTTCGCCCACCGCGTCATGGAGCGCGGCGACCCCGACGAGATCCGCGCCATGATCGACAGCTTCGCGAGGCCCGAGCCGTGAGGGAGCGGGTCCGCCACCCCGACCGCCTCGGCCTCCACCTCCGCGTCGTGCTGCGCCATCCCGTCGGCCGGCCCGTGGCCCTCGGCCCCGGCAAGGCCGACCTCCTCGAGGCGATCGCCGGAACCGGCTCGATCGCCGCCGCCGGCCGCCGCCTCGGCATGAGCTACAAACGCGCCTGGAGCCTCACCGAGGCCCTCAACGCGATGTTCCGCGCCCCCCTCGTCGATGCCGCCAAGGGCGGCGCCGGCGGCGGCGGCGCCGCGCTCACCCCGCTCGGAGCGCAAATCCTCGCCGCCTACCGCGCCCTGGAAACGGAATCCTCGCGCGCCGGCGCCGCCCCGCTCGCCACCATCCGCCAGGCGCTCGCCCCCGAGTATCAGCGCGACGGTTAGGCAAGGTCGATCCGGTGAGCTTCCGGGGCTCCGCCCTCGAACCCTGGCATGATTCCCGGGTGATGGCAGGCACGGCCGCGGCGACGCTCGTCGGCCTCCGCGTCTGGCGCGGCATGATCCGCCACGGCCCGGATGATCACCGGCCCCGCGTACGACCGCGTCCGCCTCACTCCGCCGCCGCGTGGTGCCCGGAAAGCTCCGCCCCCGCATCGCCGGCGAGCCGCATCGAGACCGGCACCGAGACCGCCGAGACCGCCGCCACCGTGAGGAACGCCGCGCTGTAATCGCCGAGCGAGGGCTCTGCGTGCGCGAGCAGCTTCGCCGAGATCTCGAGCGCCGCCGCCCCCGCCGCGATGCCGACCGTCAGCGAAAGCTGCTGCGCGGTGCTGTAGAAGCTCGTCGCCGCGCTCATCTTCGTCGAGGGGATGTCGGCGAACGCGATCGAGTTGTAGCCGGTGAATTGCAGCGAGCGGAAAAACCCGCCCGCGAGCAGCACGGCGTAGATCCCGGCCAGCGGCCAAACCGGGCGGAACCCGGCGCACAGGGCGATCGTCACCACCGAGATCGCGCCGTTGAAGACCAGCGTCGCGCGGAAGCCGAACCTCCGGAGCGCGTACTGCGCCGCCGGCTTCATCACCAGCGCCCCCGCCGAGCTCGCGAAGGTGATCATCCCGCTCTCCGCCGCGCTCATGCCGAACCCCACCTGCAGCATCAGCGGCAGCAGGAACGGCACCGCGCCGATCCCGACGCGAAAGAAGCTCGCCGCGGCGACAGAAAGCCCGAAGGTCGGGATCCGCATCAGCGAGAGATCGACGAGCGGATGCTCCGTCACCCGCGCATGGTAGTAATAGGCCATGCCCGCGACCGTCCCGATCGCCACCATCCCCAGGCTCACCACCGGCGAGACCACGCCCCGGCTCGCCAGCTCCAGGCCGTACAGCACGCTCACCAGCGCGATGCCGGTGAAGAAGAGCCCGATCCAGTCGAACCGGCCCGGCGGAGTGTCCTCGATCTCCTCGATATAGCGGCTCACCAGCACGACGCCGAGCACGCCGATCGGGACGTTGATGTCGAAGATCCAGTTCCACGAGACGTAGGTCACGATGAAGCCGCCGACCGGCGGGCCGAGCACCGGCCCGAGCAGCGCCGGCACGCTGAGCCAGGCCATCGCCGCGACCAGCTCTGTCTTCGCCACGGTCCTGAGCAGCACAAGCCGTCCCACCGGCACCATCATCGCCCCGCCGATCCCCTGGATGATGCGCGCGAGCACCAGGAACCACAGGGTATCCGCCCGCCCGCACAGCACCGAGCCCACCGTGAAGATGACGATCGCCATGCGAAACACGGTCCGGCTGCCGAACCGGTCGGCGATCCATCCGCTCGCCGGGATGAACACGGTGAGACTCAGAAGATAGGAGGTGAGCGCCACGCTCATATTGACCGGCGCGGTGTGGAAGGCACGCGCCATCGCCGGCAGCGCGGTCGCCACCACCGTCGAATCGAGGTTCTGCATGAAGAGCGCGCAGGCGACGATCAGGGCGATGATGCGCGCGCGCCGGGACATCGCCGGCGGGTTGGATGCACTCGCCGGCCGGGCGCTTCGTAATCCGCTGGGCATGCCCGGATCATCGCCCCGGCACGCAGCTGCGAAAACCCCTCGCGGCTGCGAAGCCGCCCTGCGTTTGGCCGCGCGATCGTGACGTTTTGTAACACGAAGCCCGGCGCGTGCGCGCCGGACGCCCGGGACGGAAAGGCGGAAAAGCGGACTTACGGCAGCAGCACGGTGCTCCCCGTGGTCTGCCGGCTCTCGAGCGCGCGGTGCGCCGCCGCCGCCTCGGCGAGCGGAAACGTCTGGTTGACGCGGATCTTGACCACCCCCTCGCCCACCACCTGGAAAAGCTCGCCCGCAATCCGCTCGAGGTCGGCGCGCTTCGCCGCATAGGTCGCAAGGCTCGGCCGGGTCAGGAAAAGGCTCCCTTTTGCGCCGAGAATCCCGATATCCACCGGCGGCACCGGCCCCGACGCATTGCCGAAGCTCACCATCGTCCCGAGCGGCGCCAGGCAGTCGAGGCTCGCCATGAAGGTGTCCTTGCCGATGCTGTCATAGACCACCGGCACCATTGCCCCACCGGTGATCCGCTTCACCTCCGCCGCCAGGTTCGCATGTCCCACCAGCGCGTGGTCGGCACCGTTCGCCCGCGCCAGCTCCGCCTTCTCCGGCGTCGAGACGACGCCGATCACGCTCGCGCCGAGATGCTTCGCCCACTGGCACATGATCAGCCCCACCCCGCCGGCCGCCGCATGCACCACGATCGTCTCGCCGCGCTTCACCGAGTAGGTCCGGCGCAGCAGGTACTGCGCCGTCATCCCCGCCAGCATCATCGCCGCCCCGGTCCGGACGTCGATCTTGTCCGGCAGATCGAGCAGCCGGTCCGCCGCGATCACCCGCTCGGTCGCATAGGCGCCCATCGCGCCGGTGCCGTACGCAACCCGATCGCCCGGCTTGAAGCCCGCCACGCCGGCTCCCACCGCCACCACCGTTCCCGCGCCTTCCATGCCCGGCGTGAACGGCAGGTTCGGCGCCTTGTAGAGCCCGGACCGGAAATAGACGTCGACGAAATTGAGCCCGACCGCCGCCTGGCGCACCAGCACTTCGCCCGGCCCCGGCTCCGGTGTCGGCACCTCCTCCCATTGCATCACCTCCGGGCCGCCGGCCTGGTGGATTCGGATCGCCTTCGTCATTTTCTTGCCTCGCTGGTTACGAAGTTCCCCTTGTCGCCGGCGCGGACCAGCGCGCCGCGACAACGCACCCGCGCCTCGAGCGCCGGCAGCGCCGTCTCGCGCGGGGTTCGCCGGCGGAGCGCCAGCCAAGCCCCATGATCAGCGCCGTGGCCGCCCCGCCTCCTCGCGCCCCGCCTCCTCGCGCCCCGCGTCTTCACGGAGCACCAGCGGGCCGAGCGGAGTGGCAACCGAAAGTTCGGGCATCTCGATTTTGCGCCGCTTGCGCGAAAACGCGATGCCAAACCCGCCCGTCCCCTCTGTCAAGTGCGCCGCAGCAACCCCGCCAGCGCCGCCGGCTCCGCAACCGGCAGGCTGCACACCAGGCCGCGGCACACATATCCGCCCGCGCTCTTGCCATGCGCCGGATGTCCCGCCGGCACCAGCGCGGGGTCCGCAACCCGGAGCACCACCACCGCCGGGTCCGCAGCCGCCAGCGCCGCCGCCGCCAAGTCCGGCGCGTCTCCCGCGATCACCACGCTCGCCCCGCCCGCCAGCAGGTCCGCCGCGCCCAGCAGCCCCGGCATCGCCGCCCGCGCCTGCTCGTGCCCGGCGAACGCGCCGATCACCCGCTCCGCCTTCACCCGCCACGCCTCTTCCCCGGTCAGCTGGAAGAGCCGGGCGAACACTTCCGCGAGCATCCCGTTGCCCGAGGGCACCGCATGGTCCTCGGCCACCAGCGCCCGTCCCGCCGCCCCCAGCGGCAGATCCGCCGCGTCGTCGGCGCTGGTGAAGAAGCCCCCCTCCGGCCCCGCGAAATGCCGCTCCGCCGCCGCGACGATCGTAAGCGCCGCCGCGAGCCGCCGCGGCTCCCCGCTCGCCTCGTAGAGCGCGAGCGCCGCCCGCGCCATCGCCGCCTGGTCCTCCAGGAGCCCCGCCGCGGAGATTTTTCCCCGCCGCCAGGCATGGGCGATCCGCCCGTCCGCCCCGCCCAAACTCTCCACGATGAAGTCGAAGACGCGCTCCGCCAGCCCGACCCAGCCCGGCTCGCCGAACACCGCACCCGCCCGCGCCAGCGCCGCCACGGCGAGCCCGTTCCAGTCGGCCAGCACCTTGTCGTCCCGCGCCGGCGGCACCCGCCCCGCCCGCACCGCGAAAAGCCGCGCCCGGTCCTCCGCGAGCCGCGCCTCGGCGGCCGCGTCCCCCACCGGCAGCACCCGGTTGAGGATCGTCCGCCCCTCCCAGTTGCCCGTCCCCGTCACCCCGTAGGCGCGCTTGAACGCCCCCGCCCGCTCGCCCAGAACCGCGTCGATCTCGGCCTCGTCCCAGACGTAGAATTTCCCCTCCTCGCCCTCGCTGTCGGCGTCCTGGGACGCGGCGAACCCGAATTTCTCGTCCCCTCCCGCCCGCATCTCGCGCGCGAGCCAGCCCACTGTCTCGGCCGCCCGCGCCGCGAACAAAGGCTCGGGCTCGTCGGCCTGCGCGAACGCCAGCAGTTCGAGGATCTGCGCGTTGTCGTAGAGCATCTTCTCGAAATGCGGCACCAGCCAGCGGCCGTCGGTCGCATAGCGGGAAAAACCGCCGCCGAGATGGTCGTAGATCCCGCCCAGGCTCATCCGCGCCAGCAACAGCCGCACGGCATCCCGCCCCTCGCTCCGCCCCGAGCGGAAGGAATCCTGCCAGAGGAAGCGGAAGAGCGGCGCGTTGGGGAATTTCGGCGCGCCGCGGAACCCACCCCACTCCGGGTCGGTCCCCGCCAGCACCGCCGCGGCCACCCGCCCCAGCGTCTCGCCCTCCGGCACCGGGCCCGGCCGGGCCCGCCCGAGTGCGGCGAGATGCGCAGCGAGCGAGCGCGCATTCTCGCCCACCTTCCCAGAATCCCGCCGCCAGGCCTCGGCGATCGCCTCCAGCACCTGGCGGAACGAGGGCTTCCCCCAGCGCGGCTCGGGCGGGAAATAGGTCCCGCCCCAGAACGGCGCGCCCTCCGGCGTCAGGAACATCGTCAGCGGCCAACCGCCATGCTCGCCCATCGCCTGGAGCGCGCTCATGTAGAGATGGTCGATGTCCGGCCGTTCCTCGCGATCGACCTTGATGCTGACGAACCAGCGGTTCATCAGCGCCGCCGTTTCCGGATCCGCGAAGGATTCGTGCGCCATGACATGGCACCAATGGCAGGCGGCATAGCCGATCGAGAGCAGGATCGGTTTTTCCCCCTCCCGCGCCTCGGCAAGCGCCGCCGCCCCCCATTGCCGCCAGTGCACCGGGTTCTCCGCGTGCTGCAGCAGATAGGGCGAGGAGGCGAGGCCGAGCAGGTTCCCGCCGGATTGTGCCTGTCGCATTGGGGGGATGCCCTTTCGCGGTCTCCCTGCCACATAGTGCCCGATCGCAGAGTTTCGTCACTCGCGTAGCGATCACGAAACGCCGCGTGAATCGGGCGCTTGGACAAACACCTACGTGTCAGCTTTCTATGAAAGCTGGCAATAGGGTGCGCCGCACCGTTTGAGGACCGCACGAGAATGGGCAGCTGGGATGCCGCCGATCCGCCTCTCTATTACTCCTCCCACGTCTTCGTCTGCGCCAACCGCCGCCCGGAGGGCCATCCCCGCGGCTCCTGCGCGGCGAAAGGCTCGGAGAAGCTCCGCGACTACATGAAGGCGCGCGCCAAGGAGCTCGGCCTGCCCGCGACGCGCATCAACACCTCCCTCTGCCTCGACCGCTGCGAGCTCGGGCCCTGCATCGTCATCTATCCCGAGGGCGTCTGGTACCGCATCTCCTCGCCCGCGGACGTCGATGCGGTGCTCGAGCGGCATGTCCGCGACGGCGGCCGCGTCCCCGAGCTGATGCTGCCCGAAACCTGAGCCTCTTCGTGATCGCGCTTTGCACGCGGAGCAGGGTTGATCCGGCCGCGCTAGCCGCCATGTTGCACTGCGGTAGGATTGCTTCCAGTTAAAGTCCGGCGGTTTTTCGCCTTCCGCGCAGGCGGACGAAGCAGACGGAGCGTTCGCCCGGCGGGCGCCGGCGATGGAACGGGGGCAGGCCGGGAATGGAGACGATCGAAGCGCAGGTCGCGGGTGACGCTCCGGTGCACTTTACGCACCAACAGGTCCTCAAGGTCCTGAGCGGCATTCTCCTCTGCATCTTCCTCGCCGCCATCGACCAGACGGTGGTCATCCCGGCAGTGCCCGCCATGGCGGCCGACCTCCACGGCTTCAACCATCTCGCCTGGATCGTCTCGGCCTATCTCCTGACCTCGACGGCGATGACGCCGGTCTACGGCAAGCTCTCGGACATCTATGGCGAGCGCAAGCCGCTGCTGGTGGCGCTCGCCGTGTTCGGCCTCGCCTCGATGCTCTGCGCGCTCTCCCGCAGCCTCTGGGAGCTGGTCGCGGCGCGGGCGCTGCAGGGGATCGGCGGCGCCGGCCTGATGGCGATGGCCCAGGCGGCGATCGCCGACGTCGTGAGCCCGCGCGAGCGCGGCCGCTACCAGGGCTACATGGCCTCCACCTGGGGCGTCGCCTCGGTCGCCGGGCCGATCATCGGCGGCTGGATCACCGACACCCTCACCTGGCGCTGGATCTTCTGGTTCAACCTGCCGCTCGCCCTGGTGGCGATGTTGCTCTGCGACCGCGCGCTCCGCCTGCTCCACCCGCGCGCCCGCGGGGCGCGGATCGATTGGGTCGGCGCGGTGCTGCTCACCGCCGCGGTCAGCGCCTGGCTCCTGGTGCTGAGCTGGGGCGGGGTTGAGATGCCCTGGACCGCGCCGCCGCTGCTCGGCCTCACCACCCTCGGCTTCGCGCTGATGGCGCTGCTGGCGTACCAGGAGCGCCGCGTCCGCGATCCGCTGCTGCCGCCGCGCCTCTTCGCCAGCGCCGTCTTCGTGCGCGGCGTCGCGATCGCCTTCTGCGGCTCGTTCGCCCTCTTCGCCGGCACCTTCCTCCTGCCGCTCTTCTTCCAGCTCGTCCGCGGCGTCAACGCCGCCGCCTCCGGCGCCCTGGTGGTGCCCTTCCTCGGTTCCAACTGCGCCGGCGCCTGGTTTGCGGGCTCGCTCGCCCGCCGGCGCGGCAAGATGAAGGCGATCATGGTGGCGGGGATCGCGACCTCGCTGGCGGGCTTCATCCTGCTCGCTTTCGCCGGCACCGGGACGCCGCGGCCCTTCCTCGTCCTCTCCCAGCTCGTGCTCGGCTTCGGCATCGGCATGGTGATGCCGAGCAGCCTCGTTTGCGTGCAGAACGCCTCCGAGCGGCGCGATGTCGGCGCCGCCACCGGCTGCCTGCTCTTCCTCCGCTCGATGGGCGGCGCCTTCGGCACCACGCTGGTCGGCGCGCTGCTCGCGAGCGGCTTCGCCGGCCGCCTCGCCGGCCTCGGCATCACCGCGCATATCGATCTCGGCGACGTGCGCCAGAGCAGCGCCGGGCTGCCCGGCGTTCCGGCGGCGATGCTCCCGCACATCCAGGCGGCGCTCGCCGGGGCCTTCCATATCGCCTTCCTGGCCTGCGCGGTGGCGATGGCCGCCGGTCTCGTCATCATGCGCGGCATGCGCGACCTGCCGCTGCGCACCAGCGCGGCGGGCGAGCCCCCGCCCGAGCCCGCCGCGCTCGCCCACTGAGCGCGCGTTAACCCGCCTCCCCCACCGCCCGCTCGCGATGGACGAAAAGCCGCTCCCGCAGCCGATCATAGATCGGCGGATCGCCGAGCACCGTCGGCACCAGCATCGCTGCGAAGCATGCCGCGATCATCGGCAGCAGCATCGTCACGTTCGCCGTCATCTCGCTCACCAGCACGATCCCGGTGAGCGGCGCGCGCACGATCCCGGTGAAGAGCGCGGCCATCCCCACCACCGCGAACCCCTCCGGCTGGATCGCCAGGCCCGGCAGGGCCAGCGCGCAGAGCTTGCCGAACCAGAGGCCAAGCTCGGCGCCAAGGACGAGCAGGGGCGCGAAGAGCCCGCCCGGCGTCCCGGCCGCGTAGGAGACGGCGCCGAGGCCGAGCCGGAGGAGAAACAGGGCGGGAAGAACGGCGAGCGCGCCCTCGCCGGCGAGCGCCCGCGCGGTGAGCGGGTCGCCCCCGCCCACCAGGCCGGGCGTGAACCAGGCGAGCGCGCCCACCGCGCCGCCGACCATCGCCGCGCGGACCTCCGCCGGCAGACCCGCGAACCGGTCCACCGTCCCGAGCGTCGCCAGCAGGCTCCAATTGTAGAGGATCCCCAGCAGGCCCGCGCTGAGCCCGAGCAGCAGGAAGAGCGGCCCGGCCCCAAAGCTCGCATGGATGAGGCTCCCCACGGAAAAATCCGGCGCGTTGCCGAGCACCTCGCGCGAGACCCAGATCGCGGCGGCCGAGGCGCCGAGGGCGGCGATCGCGATCCGCGTCTCGAACCGCTTGACCAGCTCCTCGAGCACGAAGATGGCCCCCGCCATCGGCGCGTTGAAGGCGGTCGCGAGCCCCGCCCCGGCGCCGGCCGCCAGCAGCACCCGGCAATCCGTCCAGTTCCGCCGGAATATCTTTCCGACCTGGTGGGCGACGCTCGCCCCCATCTGCACGCTCGGCCCCTCCCGACCGAGCGCCAGGCCCGAGCCGATCGCCAGCGCCCCGCCCAGAAATTTCACCACCAGCAGGCTCGGCGGCGCCGGCGCCATCTCCCCGTTCAGCACCGCCTCGACCTGCGGGATCCCGCTCCCCGAGGCCGGCGGCGCGAAGCGCCGCACCATCCAGGCGGCAAGTCCCGCGCCCGCCGCGCAAACCGCCACCACCAGCACGAACCCCCCGACACCACCCTCAGCCCAGCCGATCAGCGCGCCCCGCAGCCGGTCCGCCTCCTCCAGCGTGAGCCGGAACAGCGCCCCGATCGCCCCGGCGCCGATCCCGCCGAGTGGTGCCACCAGCCCGAGCACGAGCAGGCTGCCGCGCCGGTCGAGCGCCGCGCCCTCCTTGCCGAGCGCGCTCATCCGCGACCCGCCGGGCGCAAATCGTCGCCCTCCAGCAGCGCCAGCGCGCCGCTCACCGCCCCCTCGAGCACGGCCCGCTCGGGCCGGACCCGTGCCAGCACCCTGAGGCCGAGCAGCACGCTCAGCAGATGCCTGGCCAGGTCATCGGCCGCTCGCGCGGTCGTGATCGTCCCTTCGCGCTGCCCGGCCGCGACGCAGTCGCGGAAGAACGCCTCGATCAACGCAAGCGCCTGCGCGAGGGCCTTGCGGAACGGCGCATCCTGCGGCGCCAGCTCCAGCGTCGCATTGACCAGCATGCAGCCGCGCCGCCGCTTATCGGCGAGCGAGCGCGCGACGATCTCCGCGAAGAAGGCGCGGATCGCCTGATCGGGAGGCAGCTCCCGAACCCTTGCGATCCGCTCGCGCACGCTGCGGTCCAGGTAACGGTCCAGGCTCCGCCGATAGAGCGCGCGCTTGTCGCCGAACGCGTTGTAGAGGCTGGCGCCGGTGATCCCCATCCGCAGGGCGAGGTCGCGGACCGAGGTCGCCTCGTACCCCCGCGCCCAGAAGCATTCCATGGCCGCCTCCAGGACCGTCGCCTCGTCGAATTCCCTCGGCCGCGCCATCCAACCCACCGCCATCCGGCCCACCATGGCCCTTTTGACATTCTAGAGCGCCCGAAATAGTACCCCAAGGCTCGCCGCGCCGTTTCCGTAACCGGACCGGGTGCCATTGCGAATGAACGACCGTGGCATCGATGACGCACGCGCCCGCTCCGCTGCCGGAATGGACCCTCCGCGCGTTCCCCGGGAGGCGCCGGATGGACGATAGCGCCTGGAGCAACTGGATGGCCGCTGCCCAGTCCGGCGACAAGCGGGCCTATCACCACCTGCTGGCCGAGCTTTCCCACTGGCTGAAGCGCTATTACGCACGCCGCCTCCCGCCCCCGACCGTCGAGGACGCGGTGCAGGACGCCCTGCTCGCCATCCACGAAAAGCGCCACACCTACGATCCGGCGCGCCCCTTCGGCCCCTGGCTCGCCGCGATCGCCCGCTACAAATGGATCGACCGGCTGCGCGCTTTGAAATCCACGCCGACCGAACCGTTGCCCGACGACTTTCCCGTTCCCGATCATGAAGGGGCGGTGACCAGCGCCAACTCCCTCGAGCGGCTGCTCGGCGAGCTCAAGCCGGCCCAATCCGCCGTGATCCGCATGGTCAAGCTCGAGGGCCTCAGCGTCGAGGAGGCCTCCCTCCGGAGCGGGCAGTCGGTCTCCCTCGTCAAGGTCAACATCCATCGCGGGCTGGCCCGCCTGGCCGCCAGGGTGCGGGGGGGCTCCGATGGCGGATAGCCCGCTCATCGAAAGCCTCGTCAAGGACCTCAAGCCCGTGCGGCGGCGAACCGCCAGGTCCGACGCGCTGGTCCTCGCCTGCCTCTTCCTCCTCGAGCTCGCCCTCTTCCTCGGCTTCGGCATGGCCCGGGCGAACATGTCGGCCGCCATGGCCCAGCCGAGCTTCTGGTGGAAGCTTGGCAGCCTCGGCCTCATCGCAATCCTCGGCGCGGCCGCCGCCATCGTCTCCTTCGATCCCGCGGCCTCGCCGCGGCGCGGATTGCGCCGGGTCGCCATCTCCGTGGTGCTCTGCCTGCTCGCGGGCCTCTTCATCGCCGCGGACGATGGCGGGTTTTCCTCCCTTCTCGCCCGGCTCGACTGGCGCGACGGACTTCAGTGCGTTGCCCAAATGGTTCTTCTCTCCCTTCCCCCGCTCGCCGGCCTCGGCTTGCTGATGCGCCGCGGCGCGCCGACCGACACCGCCGGCACCGCGCTCGCCGTCGGCATCACCGCGGCGGCCTGGGGCGCCTTCGTCTTCGTCTTCGCCTGCCCCTTCGACGATCCGCTCTACGTCGCCGTCTGGTATACGCTCGGTTGCGGGCTGGTGACGATCCTCGCGCGGCTCGCCTTGCCTCGCCTCCTCCGCTGGTAGCGCCCGCGGCTGTAACCTTCGCCCCGTCGCTTCCGAATTCAGCTTCCGCAGGTCCGCTTCCGGACCGCGAGCGAAGGGAGTGAAAGAATGGACCGCCGTACCCTCACCCTTGCCGTCCTCGCCGCCGCCGCCGGCCTCGCGGGCGCGATCGCAGTCCCGGCATCCGCGGCAATGAACGCCACGCAGATGCAGAACCAGCAGCGGGCAATGTCCCAGCACCTTGAGGCCTGCTACGGCATCAACGCCGTCGCCCGCAACGACTGCGCAGCCGGCGCCCATTCCTGCGCGGGCCAGGCGACGATGGCGCGCGATCCGGCCTCGTTCGTCCTCCTCCCCGCCGGCGACTGCGCGAAAATCGCCGGCGGCTCTCTCAAATCCTCCTGACGACATAATACCAATGTCTGGCGTCGATCCCCTCGACCGCCGGAGCGAGACCCCGATCTCCGCCGCCGCGGGGATCGGGTTGCGGTTCCCGCACCACGCCGCCTTCCTCGCGGCAAAGCCGTGCGTCGGCTGGGTCGAGGTCCATAGCGAGAATTATCTGAGCGGCCCGGCCCTCGCGGTGCTCGAGACCGTCCGCCGCGACTATCCCGTGTCGCTGCACAGCGTCGGGCTTTCGCTCGGCAGCGCCCAGGGCATTAGCGAACGCCACCTCGCGCGCCTCGCCGCGCTCACCCACCGCATCGATCCCGCGCTGGTCTCCGAGCATCTCGCCTGGGGCGCGATCGATCACGATTTCCTCGCCGACCTCCTGCCGCTTCCGCTGACCGAGGAGAGCCTCGCCATCGTCGGCCGCAACGTCGCCCGCACGCAGGATGCGCTCGGCCGGCGCCTTCTCATCGAAAACCCCTCGACCTATCTGCAATTCGCGAGCTCGACGATCGCCGAATGGGAATTTCTGTCCGCCCTCGCCGCGCGCACCGGCTGTGGCCTCATCTGCGACGTCAACAACATCGTCGTCAGCACGACGAACCATGGCTGGAACGCCGAGGCCTATCTCCGCGCACTCCCCGCGGACGCGATCGGCGAATTCCACCTCGCCGGCCACCAGATCCGCGAGAGCGCGGACGGCCCGCTCCTCATCGACACGCACGACCGGCCCGTCGCACCTTGCGTTTGGGATCTCTTCGAAGCCGCCCTCGCCATCATCGGCCCCCGCCCGACGCTCATCGAATGGGACGCCGCACTGCCGCCGCTCCCGCGCCTCCTCGCCGAAGCCACGGACGCCGCGCGCCGTCTCGATGCCCACGCTCATTGAGCAGCAGCGCCAATTTCGCGCCTGGATGCTCGCTACCGAGCCCAGCGCAGAAGGAGAGATCCTCGGCCGCCGGATGGGTGCGGCAGCGCGCCTCGCGATCTACCGCAACACCATCATCGGCAATCTCACCGGCGCCCTGAGGCTCACCTTCCCCGCGATCGAGCGTCTCGTCGGCGCCCCTTTCTTCGCCCAGGCCGCTGCGCAGCTCATCCCCACCTCTCCACCCCAAAGCGCCGACCTCTACGAATTCGGTGAGCATTTCCCCGACTTTCTCTCTCATTACGAGCCCGCACACACCCTTCCCTACCTCGCCTCCGTCGCACGCCTGGAATGGTCCGTCGGCCGCGCCCTCCACGCGCCCGACGCGCCCTATCTCATCGCCGCGGACCTCGCCGCCTGCACCGATCCCCTCGTCCGCTTCCTCCCGCACCCCTCCCTCTCGCTCCTCCGGCTCGATCATCCCGTCGCCGCGATCCGGTCGGCCGTTCTCGCCCACGACCCGGAGGAACGCGAACGCCTTCTCGCGGCGATCGATCTCCGCCCCACCCCAGAAACCCTCGCCGTCCATCGCTCCCCCATCGGCCTCCAGGTCACGCCCCTTTCCTCCTCCGCCTTCGCCCTCGCCCGCGCGCTCGCATGTGGGGAAAACCTCACTACCGCCCTCCAGGAAACGCCCCCCGACGAGGCGCCCGTCCTCCTCGCCGACTTCGTTTCTCGCGGTTTCTTCAAAAGCCTTGCCCCTCATATCCCCGACGAAGGAGCAAACCCGTGATCAGGCGCGCGATCGGCCTCTTCGAGCGCATTCCGGCCTGGTTCATCGCCATCGTCTGCCGCATCGGCCTCGCCCAGGTGTTCTGGAGCTCGGCCCAGGCGCATCTCGCGAACTGGCAGACGACGCTCTACCTCTTCGCGAATTCCTATCGCCTGCCGCTGCTCCCGCCCGGCCCCGCGGCGTACATGGCCGTCACGATCGAGATCGTGGCCCCGCCGCTCCTGATCCTTGGCCTCGCCACCCGGTTCGTGGCCCTCGTGCTCCTCGGCATGACCCTCGTCATCGAGATCTTCGTCTACCCCCAGGCCTGGCCGACCCACATCCAATGGGCCGCCATGGAGCTCGTCCTGCTCGCCCGCGGCCCGGGCTTCCCCTCGCTCGACGCACTGCTCGCACGAACGTTCCTTCGCCCCGCAGCGACGGTTGTAAGGAGTTAACCAGGGGCTTTGCCCCTGGACCCCACTGGGGCCTCGAGGCGCCGGACCCCCATCCCTCTTTCTCTCCGTGCCGCGGCTACCGCAGTGCAGCGAGCTTCCGTCCGATGATGGCGCCGCTCTTTTGCCGTCGTGCGCTGCTCCAGAACGCAGGGCCGCCACCGCCTCGGCATCGGCCGCGGCGAGGCGCGACAGCCCGGCAACTGCATCCCGACCTGCCGCCACTCGCTCCCGGGCAATCATGCTCCGGTACGGGTTGACCGCCCAAGTACGAGAGAGCCAGCCGCTCGCCGCCTCGATCGCCACACCATGCCCGGTCCGCGCTGAGCGACATTTTCCTCCCGTTGCGCTAACAACCCGCGGACGCCATGGATCAGCTCGCGGACAGGATCGCATCGCCGGAGGCCCGCCGCAGCGCGGCACAGACCATCTTCGCGCTCGCCTCCGGCGCCGGCCGCGCCGCCGTCGCCGTCATGCGCCTCTCCGGCCCCGAGACGGAGAAAGTCCTGGCCTCCCTCGCCGGCCGCCTTCCGCCGCCCCGCCGCGCGAGCCTGCGAAACATCCGCGCGCCAGGCGGGGAAAAACTCGACCAGGCGCTCGTCCTCTGGCTCCCGGCCCCGGCGAGCTACACCGGCGAGAATTGCGGAGAAATTTTCCTCCATGGCGGCCACGCGGTCATCGAGGCGGTCTCGGAGGCGCTCGTCGCCTTGGGCGCCCGCCCCGCCGAGCCCGGAGAATTCACCCGCCGGGCCTTTCTCAATGGCCGGATGGACCTGCTCGAGGCCGAGGCCGTCGCCGATCTCGTCGCGGCCGAGACCGAAGCCCAGCGCCGCCAGGCGCTCCGCCAGCTCGAGGGCGCGCTCGGCGCGCTCTATCACGGCTGGGCCGCCTCGCTCCGCCGCCTGCTCGCCGACGCTGAGGCGGGAATCGACTTCTCCGACCAGGATTTGCCCGAGACCCCCGACGATGCCGCGCTGGCGACACTGCGCGCCGAGATCGCCGCCCATCTCGCCGACGCTCGCCGCGGCGAGCTTCTGCGCGAGGGTCTGACGATCGTCGTCGCCGGCCAGCCCAACGTCGGAAAATCGAGCCTGATCAATGCGCTCGCCGGCCGCGATGTCGCCATCGTCTCGCCTGCGCCCGGCACCACGCGCGATGCGATCGAGACCCGCATTGTCCTCGCGGGCCTGCCCGTCACGCTGATTGACACGGCGGGCCTCTGCGAGAGCGCGGACCCGGTCGAGGCCGAAGGAGTGCGCCGCGCCCGCGCCCGCGCCGCCGGCGCGGATCTCGTCCTCGCCGTCACCGACTGCTCCCGACCCGTCCCCTTCGCGCTCGAAGCCGCCGCACCCCTGCTCGCCATCGCCAACAAATCCGACCTCGCCCCGCCGCCCGATGGAGAAAAACTCGCGGTGAGCGCGCTCACCGGCGCGGGCCTCGCGGAGCTTCGCGCCCGCCTCGCCGGCATGGTCGAAACGCTCACGCGCGCCGCCGGCCCGCCGCCGCCGACCCGCGCCCGCCATCGCGCGGCACTCGGCGAAGCGGAAGCATCGCTCGCGGCCGCACTTGCCGCCCCGGCGCCAGAATTGCGTGCCGAGGAGCTCCGCCTCGCCTTGGCCGCGCTCGGGCGCATCACCGGAAGCGTCGGCGTCGAGGACATCCTGGAAACGATCTTTTCCTCGTTCTGCATCGGCAAATAATATGGTTGCCTCGTCGCAACAATATGATGTCGTCGTCATCGGCGGCGGTCATGCCGGCTGCGAAGCGGCCGCCGCCGCTGCCCGCAGCGGCGCGCGCACCTTGCTCGTCACCCAGGACCTCGCGAAAATCGGAGAGATGTCCTGCAATCCCTCGATCGGCGGGATCGGCAAGGGCCATCTCGTCCGCGAGATCGACGCGCTCGACGGGCTGATGGGCCGCGTCGCCGACGCGGCGGGGATCCATTTCAAGCTGCTCAACCGCAGCAAGGGTCCGGCGGTGCGCGGCCCGCGCGCCCAGGCCGATAGAAAGCTCTATCGCCGCGCGATGCAGGATTTTCTTCGTGCCACGCCCAATCTTTCCCTTCGCGCCGGCTCCGTCGAGGATCTCGAGCGCGACGATCACGGAGGGCTTTCCGCGGTGATCCTCGGCGCCGGGACCCGCGTCGCCTGCGCCGCCGCCGTGCTCACCACCGGCACCTTCCTCCGCGGCGTAATTCATATCGGTCTCGAGTTCGACTCCGGCCGGCCGCATCGGGGAAAAACCCTCCTTGGGCCTCGCCGCCGCGCTCGATCGCCTCGGCCTGCCGCTCGGCCGGCTGAAAACCGGAACCCCGCCGCGGCTCGACCGCGCGAGCATCGACTGGGACGGCCTCGCGCGCGATCCCGGCGAGGACCCGCCCGAGCCCTTCAGCGCGCTCACCGCGCGGATCACCAATCCGCAGATCGAATGCCGTGTCACCGCGACCAATGCGGCGACGCACGCGCTGATCCGCGCCAATCTCGCCCTATCGGCCGTCTATGGCGGGCGGATCAGCGGTCCGGGCCCGCGCTATTGTCCTTCGATCGAGGACAAGGTGGTCCGCTTCGCCGACCGTGCGCACCACCAGATCTTTCTCGAGCCCGAAGGCCTCGACGACCCGACCATCTATCCGAACGGGCTTTCGACCAGCCTCCCCGCGGCGCTGCAGGAGGAGCTTCTCCGCACCCTTCCCGGCCTCGAGCGCGCGCGCATGCTGCGCCCGGGCTATGCCGTCGAGTACGATTATGTCGATCCGCGCGCGCTCTTCCCTTCGCTCGCGCTGAAATCGGTGCCGGGGCTTTTCCTTGCCGGCCAGATCAACGGCACGACCGGCTACGAGGAGGCGGCGGCGCAGGGCATCCTCGCCGGCATCAACGCCGCCCGGCGTGCCGGCGACGTGGACCCCGTCACGCTCGACCGCGCCACGTCCTATCTTGGCGTGCTGGTGGACGATCTCGTCACCCAGGGCGTGACCGAGCCCTATCGGATGTTCACCTCGCGCGCCGAGTACCGGCTCAGTCTCCGCGCCGACAACGCCGATCTCCGCCTCACCGACCGCGCCATCGCCTGGGGCGTCGTCGGATCGGAGCGCGCGGCCGCCTTTCGCGCCCACCAGGCGGCGCTTGCGGCCGCCGCTTCGGCGCCGGAGTCCGCGGCGCCGCCGCGCGTTCGCGCGACGCTCGCCGCCGACGCGCTCTATGCCGGCTATCTCAAGCGCCAGGACGCCGAGATTTTCGCTTTTCGCCGCCAGGAGAAAGTGCGCCTGCCGGACGGGCTCGATTATCGCCGGATCGGCGGCCTTTCGGCCGAGCTGATGGGGAAGCTGGAAGAAATCCGCCCTATTTCGCTTGGCGCCGCGGCGCGGATTCCGGGCATGACGCCGGCGGCGCTGGCAGCGCTCGCCGCTCATCTCGCCAAATACGGAAGCAATAGATCCGGATCGGCCTCATGTTTCACGTGAAACATGAACCAATTCAATCTATTGCCGATTTTACCCCCAGCCCTGATATCATCGCGCGTCTCAAAACCTTTGCGGCTCTGCTGGCCACCTGGAACGGGCGCATCAATCTCGTCTCGCGCGGCGACCGCGAAAAACTCTGGCCGCGCCACATCGCGGACTCGCTTCAGCTCGTCCCGCTCATGCCCGAAACCCTCGCCGAAGCGGTCGATCTCGGCTCCGGCGCCGGTTTTCCCGGCCTCGTCCTCGCCATCGCCACCGGCGTTCCTTTTTCCCTTATTGAGTCCGACCACCGCAAGGCCGCGTTCCTGATCGAGGCCGCCCGCCTCACCGAAGCCCTGGTGCGCGTCCACGCCGCCCGCATCGAGGCGGTGCGCCTCCCGCCCGTCCGCCTCGTCACGGCCCGTGCGCTCGCCCCGCTTCCCGATCTCATCGCCCTCGCCGCGCCCTTCCTCGCCCCGGACGGCGTCGCCCTCTTCCCCAAGGGAGAAAATGCCGGAAACGAATTGACGGACGCCGCCGCCGGGTGGCAGATGCGGGTGGAGCGGTTTTCCAGCCGCACCGACCCCAGCGCAAGCATCCTCAGGATCAGCGAGATCCGGCGTGTCCGAGAAAGCCCCTGATCCTTCTCCCGGCCGGCCCTTTCGCGTCATCGCCATCGCCAACCAGAAAGGCGGCGTCGGCAAGACCACCACCGCCGTCAATCTCGCGACCGCGCTCGCCGCCACCGGCGAGAAGGTGCTCCTGATCGACCTCGACCCCCAGGGCAACGCCTCGACCGGCCTCGGGATCGACCGCTCCGCCCGCGACCGCGGCAGCTACCTCCTTCTCCTCGGCGAAGAGACGCCAGCCTCCCTCATCCGCCCGACCGGCATCCCCGACCTCACCCTGATCCCCGCCGAGCCCGATCTCGCCGGCGCCGAGGTCGAGCTCGTCCCCCTCCCGCGCCGCCAGTTCCGCCTCCGCGACGCCCTTTCCAACCTCTCCGGGCCCGACGTGCCCCGCTCCATCCTCCCCCGTTCTATCCTCATCGACTGCCCGCCCGGCCTCGGCCTCCTCACCCTCAACGCGCTCACCGCCGCCGACGCCGTCCTCGTCCCCCTCCAGTGCGAGTTCCTCGCCCTCGAAGGCATCAGCCAGATGATGCGCACGATCGAAATGGTCCGCCGCGGCTCCAACCCGGCGCTGCGCCTCCAGGGCATCGTGCTGACCATGTTCGATCGCCGCAACAACCTCTCCGAGCTCGTCGCCGCCGACGCCCGCGGCTTCTTCGGCACCCAGGTCTATGAAACCGTGATCCCCCGCAACATCCGCGTCTCCGAGGCGCCAAGCCACGGCAAGCCCGTCCTGCTCTATGATTTCCGTTCCCCGGGCGCACAGGCCTATGTCAGGCTCGCGGGCGAGCTGCTGCGCCGTGAACGCCAACCCAGCAAAGAACCGGCATGAGCACCAAGCCCACCCCCCGCCTCGGCCGCGGCCTCGCCGCCCTGATGGGCGAAGCCGCCGCCACTCTGGACTCCCCAGCTGCCGCCGGTGTCCAGGCCCTGCCGCTCGCCGCCCTCGAGCCCGGCCCCTTCCAGCCTCGCATGGGCATCAACCATGCCGCCCAGGCCGAGCTCACGGAATCGATCCGCGCCCGCGGCATCCTCCAGCCGATCCTCGTCCGCCCGCACCCCGCCGATCCCGCCCGCTACCAGATCATCGCCGGCGAGCGCCGCTGGCGGGCCGCCCAGGCGGCCGGCCTCTCCGAAGTGCCGAGCCTCGTCCGCGCGCTCGGCGACGCCGACGCCCTCGCCGCCGCCCTGGTCGAGAACCTCCAGCGCCAGGACCTCAACCCGATTGAGGAGGCCGAAGGCTATCAGCGCCTGCTCGACGAGTTCGGCCTCCAGCAGGACGCGCTCGCCGAAGCGGTGGGCAAGTCGCGGAGCCACATCACCAATACGCTCCGCCTGCTCAACCTGCCCCGGTCCATCCAGGGCGATGTCCGCAGCGGCGCCCTCTCCGCCGGCCATGCCCGCCTGCTCATCAACCATCGCGATCCCGAGGCGATCGCCATCGCCGTCATCGCCCGCGGCCTCAATGTCCGCCAGACCGAGGCGCTGATGCAGCGCCGCCCGACCGCGTCCGCCACGCTCCCCGAGAAGGATCCGGAGACCGAGGCCACCGAGCGGCTGCTCACCGAACATCTCGGTCTGAAGGTGAGCCTCCGCTTCGACGGCAAGGCCGGCGTGCTCGCGATCCAGTACCGATCGCTCGATCAGCTCGACGCGCTGGTCCAGCTCCTGACCCGCAACTAACCGCGGCGGGCGGCCCGCCGCGCCAGCGCCAGCACCACGTACCGGCAGAGCGTCGCGGCCGGCGCGCCCGTCCGCTTCGCCTCCCGCTCGGCGCGGAAGAACGAGGCCAGCGCCGTCGCCAGCGCCTCCCGGGACCAGAGCTTCAGCGCCCGGTTGAACGAAGCCTCGCGACGAAAAAAGACCCGCGGCCCGCCCGCCGCGCCCAGCGCCGCCCGCTGGAGCCGTGACAGGTGAAGAATCCCGGCACGGATCACGCTCACGGGCGTCGCCCCCTCGGCCAGCGCCCGCTCGAGCGCCCGGTCCGCCGTCGCGACATCGCCGGACGTCGCCGCGAAAAGCGCATCGTCGAGCGAAAGCCCCGCCACGTCGCCGACCACCGCCTCCGCCGCCGCGAGGTCCACCCGCCCGCCCCGCCCGACATAAAGGGAAAGCTTTTCGATCTCTCGCCGGTTGAGCGCATGGTCCGCCCCGAGCTGAGACACAAGCCAGGCCAGCGCCTGCCCGTCCACGCCCACCCCCTCGGCAGCCAGCCAGGCGCGCACGCTCTCGGCGAGTTTTTCCCCTTCCTCGGCGTAACAGCCGATCGTGACGCCGTCGCGATGCGCCTCGACCAGCTTGACGAGGCGCGAGCGGCTCGGCGCCAGGCCCGGCGCCTCGAGCAGGACGAGCGCATCGCCCCACCCCTCGAGCACCGTGGCCACCGGCTCGCGCGCCTCCTCGCCGGCATCGACCAGCCGCAGCACGCGCCGCCCGCCGATCAGGCTGCCGCTCGCCGCCTCGACCGGCAGGTCCGCGGCACGCGCGAGGGTCGCCAGCCGGAACGGATCGTCCGCCGCCCCGATCACCGCCCGCACCAGAGCCGCCGCGCGCTCGCGGATCAACCCCGTATCCTCGCCGTAGAGCAGAACCACCCGCGCCGGCCCGGGATCGCGCAGAAACGAAGCGACCCGTCGGGCCTCGAGCTTCACCTCTGGGCGACCTTGTCCCTGGCGTGGAAATAGGCCGCGACGCGGACGACGATCTGATCGGCGACATTGTCGGCCATCCGCCGATAGAGCGCGTCGGTGTCGAGGCTCTGGAAGAAATATTGGTTGACGACGACGCTGTAGCCGTCCTGGACATTCACCGTCCCCGTCGCCAGAGGCGGCGTGCCCGGCGCCGCGCCGACGAGCTGCCAGATCGCGTGCCCCTCATAGCGCACGAAGGTCGTGTCGGTGTCGGGATCGATGCCGATCCCCTCGCTCGCAATGCTGTAGGAGACCGCGAGCGTGTAATCCTTGGCCGACGGCGCGCCGCTGCCCTCCAGCCTCACCTGCAGCGCCTGGCGCAACTCCTGCCCCGGCCGGTCCGGGATCACCGCCACATAAACAAGGCCGAGATCCGCCGCGGGCTGCTGGCCGGCGGAGACAGGGGCATAGACCGGGGCGAACCCGCAGCCGGCCAAGGGGGCAACCAGCAGCGCGCTCACGAGGTGGCGCCGGCGCATCGCCTCAGCCGGCAAGGACGAAATTGACGATCCGGTTGGGCACGTGGATGCGCCGGACCACAAGCCGCCCGGCAAGCAGGCGGGCGACGTTCGGCTCGGCCTCCGCCGCCGCGATCACCTCGGGCTCGGGCGAATCCGGGGCCATGACGATTGTGCCGCGCAGCTTGCCACCCACCTGCACCGCGATCGTCACCGCATCGGAGGCGGCAAGCGCCGGATCGGCCTCTGGCCAGGGAAGCTCCGCCACGAAGCGGGAAGAACCGGGATAGAGCCGCGCGTAAAGCTCCTCGGCGAGGTGGGGGATCATCGGTGCGGCGAGCCGGACGAGGATCTCGACCGCCTCCCGCCGCGCCGCCCTCAGCCCCTCGGCCTCCTCACGCTCCGACTCTGCAACCGCCCCCGCAAGCTCGTAAAGCCGGGCCACCGCGCTGTTGAACGCAAAAACCTCGAGCGCTTCGGTGACGGCAAGAATAGTCTGGTGCGTCCGCCGCCGTAGCGCTCGCACCGAGTCTGAGAACAAATCAGGAACATGATCGCCCGGCGGGGCCCCCGCGATCTGATCGGCGAGGCGCAGCACGCGCTGAAGGAAACGGTGGGCACCAGCCACCCCCGCCTCCGTCCATTCCATGTCGCGCTCCGGCGGATTGTCGGAAAGGATGAACCAGCGCGCCGTGTCCGCCCCGTAGCGCGCGATGATGGCGCCGGGATCGACCGTGTTGCGACGCGATTTCGACATCGCCTCGATCCGCCCGACGATCACCGCAGCACCACTCGCCCGCTCGACGACGCTGCCGTCCGCCTGCCGCTCGACCTCCTCGGGATAGAGCCAGGTTCCGTTGCCGGCACGGTAGCTCTCGTGCGTCACCATCCCTTGCGTGAAGAGCCCGGCGAAGGGTTCGGCCACCGCGACGAAGCCGGTCCTCTGCATCGCGCGGGTGAAGAACCGCGCATAGAGCAGATGCAGGATCGCATGCTCGATGCCGCCGATATACTGATCGACCGGCAGCCAGTGCTCGACCGCAGCGCGATCGACCGGACCGGCGGCCGCCGGGCTGCAGAAGCGGGAAAAATACCAGGCGCTGTCGACGAAGGTATCGAGCGTGTCGGTCTCGCGCTCGGCCGGGCCGCCGCACGCCGGACACCGCACGTGCTTCCAGGTGGGGTGATCCGCGAGCGGGTTGCCGGGACGATCGAAGCGCACGTCCTCGGGCAGCATCACCGGCAGATCCTGCGGCGAAACCGGAACGATCCCGCAGGACGCGCAATGGATCACCGGGATCGGGCAGCCCCAGTAGCGCTGGCGGCTGACACCCCAATCGCGCAAGCGCCAGTTGACCTCGCCGCTTCCGATGCCCATCCGCTCGAGCTCCGCGATGACCCGGCGCTTGGCGGCCGCGGGATCGAGCCCGTCGAGGAAGCCCGAATGGATGATCGTGCCGGGGCCGACCCAGGCGCTGGCGCCGACCGAGAAATCCTCCGCCCGCTCGCCCGGCGGCAGCACCACCGGCCGCACGGGAAGTCCGTATTTCCGGGCGAACTCGAGGTCGCGCTGATCGTGCGCGGGGCAGCCGAAGATCGCCCCGGTGCCGTAGTCCATCAGCACGAAATTGGCGATCCAGACCGGTTTTTTTTCCCCTTTCAGGAACGGATGGACGACCGTGAGCCCGGTGTCGTAGCCCTGCTTCTCGGCCGCCTCGATCGCGGCCTCGCTGGTGCCGAGGCGGCGGCACTCGGCGATGAATTTGGCCGCCCCCGGATCGCGCGCCGCAATGGCGGCGGCAAGCGGATGCTCGGGCGCAAGCGCCAGGAAGGACATGCCGAAGAGCGTATCGGGGCGGGTGGTATAGACCTCGACGGAGGGGATGCCGTCCGCCGGCGCTGCGAGAGGAAAGGAAATGCGGGCGCCCTCGCTACGGCCGATCCAGTGCGCCTGCATCGTGCGCACGCGCTCGGGCCAGCGCTCGAGCCCATCGAGTGCCGCGAGCAGCTCAGGGGCGAATTCGGTGATGCGGAAGAACCATTGCGCAAGGCGGCGCTTCTCGACCGGCGCGCCGGAGCGCCAGCCGCGCCCGTCGATCACCTGCTCGTTGGCGAGGACGGTTCCATCGACCGGATCCCAATTGACAAAGCTTTCCTTGCGATAGGCGAGCCCGGCGCGGAGGAGGGCAAGGAAAAGAACCTGCTGCTGGCCGTAATAGGCGACGTCGCAGGTGGCGAATTCCCGCTCCCAGTCGAGCGAGAGGCCCATGCGGCGGAGCTCGGCGCGCATCGCGGCGATGTTGTCGTAGGTCCAGCGAGCGGGATGGATGCCGCGCTCGCGGGCGGCATTCTCCGCCGGCAGGCCAAAGGCATCCCAGCCCATCGGGTGAAGCACGGAAAAACCCCGCGCCCGCTTGTAGCGGGCGACCACGTCGCCCAGCGTGTAGTTGCGGACATGCCCCATGTGGATCTTGCCGCTGGGGTAGGGGAACATCTCGAGGACGTAGTATTTCGGCTTGCCTTCCGCCGGCACGTCGGCGACGCGGAAGCAGTTGCGCTCGGCCCAGGCGCGCTGCCAGCGCGGCTCGGCTCCGGCGAAGTCATATCGAGCGGGCGAGGCGGTGTCCGGCATGGGAGGTCACGGACTGCCGCTCTCGGCGCGGAGCAGCCGGGCACGGTCGAGCACGCGATTTTCGATATCGGAGATGGTTGCGGGGCTCACCTCGGCATCGACCCACGAGCCGTTCTTGAGCACCTGGCGGTAGATCGCGACGCGCAGCGCCGCGGCGGTGAGCTCGCGGCCGAGGATATAGGCGGTCGCCTTGAAGCGCTCGTCCGGCGCCTGCGGCGGCTGCCACCAATCGGTGATGATGACGCCGCCGAAGGGATCGGCGGAGGCGAGCGGCATGAAGGAGAGGGTATCCAGCGCGCCGCGCCAGAGATAGGCGTTGACGCCGAGGGCAGCCCCTGCGTTCGCCCCCGTGCTGCGTCCGTTGCCGTTGCCGAGCACGTTCAACGAGAGCCCCTGGGGGCCGAACAACGTGCCGGGGGCTGTCGAGCCCGGCCCGATGTTCTGGGGCGCATAGGTCTCCGGCGGGACCGGCGTCGAGCGGCCGCAGGAGGCGAGTGCGGGCAGCAACAGCAGGCCGAGGGCGGTGCGCAGACGGGATGCCATGGGATGCCTGACCTGCGGGGCGTGTCCCCGTTGGAGAAGAGAGCAGGTTCTCTAGCGAGTTGCGGCCCGACCGCCAAGGGCCCAAGGGGCCCCGGGCAAAGAGAAGGGCGGCAGGATCGCTCCTGTCGCCCCCTTGGTCGCCCCCTCGGAGAGCGGGAATGCTCCCTTCAGGTCACCATTTCAGGACGGTGCCGAGGGCGAACACCTGGGACTTCACGTTGTTGCCGACACCAGGGTCCGCGGACGTATTCGGCAGGGCGGTGTTGAAGTCCTGGCCGAGCTGGTGACGCAGGCCGTAGAGGTAGGAGAGGTAGAGAGCCATGCCGGGCGCCACCTCATAGGTGGCGCCGGCGGCGATGCCCTGGTCCGTCTCGGTCCGGGCCACCGTTGTCCCCGGCGACCAGTTGCCGGCGAAGTTGGTGCGGAAATAGCTGGCGCCGATCACGTACGGCCCCACCCCATACTGCACGCCGCCCATCCACGCGATTTCATCGACGCCGCCCCTTGGCTGCGGCGAATAGAGCCCGTCCTGCTCGCCGTAGCTGAAGTTGCCGCCGAAGGTGAAGTTGGCGACGGTAACGGTCGCACCGACTTGGCCGACCGAGAGGCCATAGAACTCGGTGCCTGCGAGCGCCGGGGGACCATTGTAGGCGACTTTGGAGGCACCGACATAGCCGCCGCCGAGCTGGACGCCGACCGGGCCGAACGTGCCGGTGTATTGCGCGCCGACGTCAATCATATTCCGAAAGCGCGCGGTCACGCCCGGGATCGGGGCGGCGGCGAGGGCGTTGCAGCCCGACGAGGCGGTCGAGCAGTTGCCGTTCCAGAGATTGTCGGTGTTCGGCTCGAAGCCGATGCCGAACTGGAAGCCTGCCCAGCTCGGCGACATGTAGACGACCTTGTCGCCGGTCTGGAGCGGACCGACATCGCTGAACGGATAGACCGGGGCCGTCACGCCGGGGACGAAGGCCGGCACGTCGCCGTTCCAGGCGCCGTCATTGAAGCCTTCGAAGGTGCCGGTCTCGAAGTTCGTGGTCGGCCCGTTCTGCATGCCGAAGCTGAACGTGCCGAGCGCGTCAGTGGCGACATAGCCATAAGCCTGGAACCAGTAGAGCGTCTCGCCGCTGCTGCTGCTCCCGGGGCTGGCCTTCGCCACCCCACCAGTGCTCCCAGGCATACGGATTTCGCTGACGACGCCATATTGCAGGCCGTTGGCGGCGACCGCATCGAAGCCCGGGAAGAGACGGATATAGCCCTGGAACTGGTAGGGGTCGTTCTTGAAGCCGCCGAGGCTATCCGACGACGAGCCCTCGACGCCCGCGTACCAGTTGATGCGGCCGTTGAGGTGCACGACGAAGCTGTTGGGAGCCACCATCCCGGGCGCGGGCGCAACTGTGGTCGCAGGCGGAGCACCCAGGCCGCTGACGCCGTAGGCCGCGTTCGGCTCGTACACCGTCGGCGCGGCGGTGGTTTGGGCATAGGCGCCGCCAGCGATTGCTACCGTCCCGCCGAGAACGGCCACCGTGGTAAGCAGGAGCTTGCGCATCCGCGTTTCCCCTATGACTCCGGACCCGCCGGGACGGTTTTACCGTCCTCGCCGCAACGGCGCCCAAGAGAAAGTCAGGTCGCCGAAACAGCGAGGTGAATTCCTCTAAATTTTCAGCGCTCCGCAACCAGCGGGCAATTGGTTTCATAGTCCTGACATTGCATCTGCGACGCACCGTGGCTAAAACGCAACAGTTCGCGCGCTGCGGCGAGATCGCCGAGGGGACGCCCAAAACGCCCGGGGCAAATAGAGAAGGGCGGCAGGATCGCTCCTGCCGCCCTTCCCGGAGAGCGGAAACGCTCGGTTCAGATCACCACTTCATGACGGTGCCGAGGGCGAACGCCTGGGATTGCGTGTTGTTGCCCGCCACGCCCGGCGTCCCCGTGTAGAAGTCGTAACCGATCTGGTGACGCAGGCCGTAGAGGTAGGAGAGGTAGAGGGCCATGCCGGGCGCCACCGCATAGGTACCGCCGACGGCGATGCCTTGGTCGGTCTCGGCCCGAGCGACGGTGGTGGTCGCCTCGGTCCAGCCGCCGGCGTACTTGGTCTTGAAGTAGCTGCCGCCGACTACGATCGGGCCGGTGGTGTATTGCGTTCCGAGCATGAAGGCGAGTTCGTTCTGACCACCCTTCGGCTGGACGGAATAGTCCCCGTTCATCCGGCCGTAGCCGATGTTGCCGCCGACGGTGAATCCGGCGAACGAGAGGGTGCCGCCGAAGTCGCCGAACGAATAGCCCTCATAGGTCTTGCCGACCGGGGCGGCCCCGCCGTCATAGTTGACCATGCTGGAGGCGACGTAGGCGCCGCCGAAGGCGACGCCGACAGGACCGAAGGTGCCGCCATACTGGCCGCCGAGATCGACCATGTTCCGCCAGCGGGTGAGGTCCGAGGTCGAGGGGCTGGCGGAGAGGCTGTTGCAGCCCGATGAGGCGGTGGAGCAGTTCCCGTTCCAGAGGTTGTTGGTGTTCGGGGCGAAAGCGGCGCCGAACTGGAAGCCCGCGAAGCTCGGCGACATGTAGACGATCCGGTCGGCGGTGTAATAGGCGCCGACGTCGGAGAACGGATAGACCGGCGCAGTCGCGCCGGCGACGAAACCGGGTACGTCGCCGTTCCAGGCGCCATCGTTGAAGCCTTCGAAGGTGCCGGTCTGGAACAGGTCCATCGGCCCGTCACCCATGCCGAACCGGAAAGTGCCGACCTGGGCAGTCCCGACATAGCCGTAGGCGCGCCGCCAGAAGAGCGTCTCGGCGCTGCTGGTGGAGCCGGGGCTGGCGCCCGCGTGCCCGCCACCGCCGCCGGCGCCAGGCATCCGGATTTCGGCAACCACGCCATATTGCAGGCCGTTGGCGGCAACCGCGTCAAAGCCCGGATAGAGGCGGATATAGCCCTGGAACTGGTAGGGGTCGCTCTTGTAGCCGCCCTTGCCGTTGGACGAGTCGCCTTCCACGCCAGCGTACCAGTTGATGCGGCCGTTGAGGTGCACGACGAAGCTGTTGGGGGCGGTCATCCCGGAGGCGACGGCGGTGGTCGCGGTCGTGGGCGGAGCGCCCATGCCGCCGACACCGAAGCCCGCGTTCGGCGCGGGCGGCATCGCGGTTTGAGCGAAAGCCCCGCCAGCGAGCCCAACGGTCGCGCCGATCGCGGCCGCCGTGCCAAGCAAAAGTTTGCGCATCCAGATCCTCCTCTGTCGGCCGGTTTCCCGGCGTGGTTCCCTGCCATCGCCAGCGGCACGATCCCGGAAGGCAAAACCCCCGGCCGCCCGGGCACGTCGAAGCGGCGGGACTATGAACGCAGCCCCCGAAGGCCGGCAACTGTCCGCGTCGATGCGGCATGGCATTTCCGAAACACTGTGGCGCGAATGCAACATTCGTTCACATGAGGGCGCCAATGGCACCGGCGGCGGCGGCCGCAGGCAGGGCCCGGATCCGCCGCGCGCCGACCCCGCCAAGGCAGGCAACCGGGACGCGGACGGAGCGGGCGAGCCGGTTCCAGCCAAGCGGCCCAAGCGGGCGCCCGCCCGGATGGCTCGCGGTGGCGAAGGCCGGGCCGAGGAAGACGAGATCGGCGCCGGCGCGCGCGGCGCGCACGAGCTCCACCCGATCATGCGCCGAGGCGGTGAGCAGCCCCGGGCGCCGGCGAACGCGCGGGCGGCGGCCGCGGCGGATGTGCAAGCCCGCACGAAGGAAGGCGGCGAGGCGCGGGTCGCCGGCGACCACCAGGGCGAGGCGGCGGGCGCGGCAGAGCCGGGCGAGATCGCGCCCGAGCGCGCGCCTCTCTGGCGTACCATCATGGCGCAGCACGACGCCGGCGAGCCCGACGGGCAAAAGGGCGACGGCGGCGCGGGGATCGGGCAGGCGGGCTTCGTCGGTGAAGAGCCAGAGCGACGGCAGGGCGCGCCGCCCCGGCCGCGTGGCACCGCGTGCCTTGACCGCGCGCGCCCAGGCGATGAGCTTCCGATCCATGTCCGATGACGATACGACCCGCCGAACTGCCCTCGAGGAGACGATTGTCGACAATCTGGCCCGGGTCCGCGGGCGCATCCGGGCGGCAGCCCTCGCTTGCGGCCGCCGGGCGGAGGATGTCACGCTGGTCGCGGTCTCGAAAACCCAGGGGCAGAACGCGGTGCGCGCGGCACTCGCGGCCGGGCAGCGTCATTTCGGCGAGAACCGTGTCCAGGAGGCGGCGGAGAAGTTCTTTCCGTTCAAGATCGCCCAACCCGACCTCCGCCTGCACCTGATCGGCGGCCTGCAGACCAACAAGGCGCGGCTCGCGGTCCGGCTCGCCGACGTGATCGAGAGCCTCGATCGGCCGAAGCTCGCGGACGCGCTCGCCGAGGCGATGGCGCGGGAGGGGCGGACGCCCCGCCTCCTGGTCGAGGTGAATGTCGGGGACGAGCCGCAGAAACCGGGCGTGCCGCGGGCCGCGGCGGACCGCTTCATAAACGCCTGCCGGGAGCGGTTCGGCGCGGCGCTCGCCGGGCTGATGTGCGTGCCGCCGGCTGCCGCCGACCCGGCGCCGCACTTCGCCTGGCTCGCCGCCTGCGCGGCACGGCACGGGCTGGCGCTGCTCTCGATGGGCATGTCGGCGGATTTCGAGATCGCGATCGCCCACGGCGCAACCCACGTGCGCGTCGGCACGGCAATCTTCGGCAGCCGCCCGAGCGGGTGAGGGCGGCGGGGCCCGCCCGCCACTTGCATGCCGCGATGCAACAGGCGTATCGGATTCTCCGCCGCCTTTTCCCGGGGCCGCCTTGGGGGCCGACCGGGGAAGGACATACGCCCGCGCCATGAGAGACCTTGCCGTAACCTCCGAGACGGGCGTTCCCGCCCGACCCGCGAACGCACTCAGGCTCGGCCAGCTCATCGCCGTGCTCGGGGTGGTGTACGGCGATATCGGCACCAGCCCGCTCTATACGATCCACGCCAGCCTCGCGCTCTTCGGCGGCGGGCGGAGCGGCCCGGTCGAGGTGATGGGCGTGCTCTCGCTCATCTTCTGGTCGCTGGTGCTGATCGTCACCGTCAAATACGTGCTGCTGGTGATGCGCGCCGACAACCATGGCGAGGGCGGCATCCTCGCCCTGATGGCGCTCGCCCAGCGGGTCTCGCGCAAGGCGCGGACGCGGATGGTCCTGGCGGTGATCGGCATCGCCGGGGCGTGCCTGCTGTTCGGGGACGGGCTGATCACCCCGGCGATCTCGGTGCTCTCGGCGGTCGAGGGCCTCGAGGTCTCCGCGCCCTCCTTGCGCGAGTATATCCTGCCGATCTCGGTGGTGGTGATCGTGCTGCTGTTCGCGATCCAGTCGCGCGGCACCGGCCGGGTCGGGCGGATGTTCGGCCCCGTGATGGTGGTATGGTTCATGGTGATCGGGCTGCTCGGCGGCGCCGAGATCGCCCGCCATCCCGGCGTGCTGCTGGCCGTCTCGCCATATTATGGCGTCGCGTTCTGCCGCGCCCACGGCTGGATTGCCTTCGTCTCCTTGGGCGCGGTGGTGCTGGCGGTGACGGGGGCGGAGGCGCTCTATGCGGATATGGGGCATTTCGGGCCGCGGCCGATCCGCCGCGCCTGGCTCTGCTTCGTGCTCCCGGCGCTGGTGCTGAGCTATTTCGGCCAGGGCGCGCTGCTGCTGCACAACCCGCGGGCGCTCGCCAACCCGTTCTACCTCCTGGTGCCGCACAGCCTTCGGCTGCCGATGGTGGTGCTGGCGACGTTCGCCACGGTGATCGCGAGCCAGGCGCTGATCTCGGGCGCCTTTTCGCTGACCCGGCAGTGCCTCCAGCTCGGCTTCCTGCCGCGGATGACGGTGAAGCATACGAGCTCGGTCGAGGAGGGGCAGATCTACCTGCCGCAGGTGAACTCGGCGCTCGCGGTGGGCGTGCTGCTGCTCGTCCTCTCCTTCAAGACGAGCGACAGCCTGGCGGCGGCGTACGGGATCGCCGTCACCGGCACCTTCATCTGCACGGCGATCCTGGCGATGGTGGTGTTCCGCCGCGCCTTCGGCTGGTCGCGCCTGGCAGCCGGGGGGACGTTCGGGCTCTTCCTGGTGGTCGACAGCGTGTTCTTCGCCTCGAACATGCTGAAGCTGCCGGAGGGGGGCTGGGTGCCGCTGGCGCTGGCCGCGGCGCTGATGGGCCTGATGAGCACCTGGAAGCGCGGGCGGGACCTGCTCTTGGCCCGCTGGCGCCAGGACAGCCTGCCGCTCGCCCCGTTCCTCGCCCGGCTGCCGGCCTCACGGATCGTCCGGGTGCCGGGGATCGCCGTGTTCCTCACCGGCAACCCCGACTTCGTGCCCTCGGCGTTGCTGCACAACCTCAAGCACAACAAGGTGCTGCACGAGAAGGTGCTGTTCGTCACGGTCAAGACGCTCGACGTGCCGGAGGTGGAGCCGGCCGAGCGCGCCGAGGTCACGGAGCTGGCGCCCGGCATCCATCGCGTCGCGCTGCGCTACGGGTTCATGGAGAGCCCGAACCTCCCCCGCGCGCTCGAGGCGCTGCGCGCCGAGGGGATCGGCTTCGACCCGATGCAGGTGAGCTATTTCGTCGGCCGCGAGCTGCTGGTCTCGGGGGCGGTGCCGAAGATGCCGTTCTGGCGCCTCTGGCTGTTCCTGGTGATGGCGCGCAATGCCGTGCCGGCGACGGAATTCTTCCATATCCCCGCCGATCGGGTGGTCGAGCTCGGGGTCAGGATCGCGATCTGATCGGCCGCCCTCAGGCCAGCGGCGCGGGGACGGAGAGGCGGCCGGCGCTGAAGACGAGCGGCTCGCCCTCGCGGTGATCGAAGCGGACGACGCGGCCGAGGAAGATCACATGATCGCCCGCTTCGATATGCCGCTCGGCGCGACATTCGAAGGAGGCGAGGGCGGCGGGCAGGAGCGGGCAGCCGCCGAGGCCCGGTAGCGTCGGCACGGCGGCGAACTTGTCCGGATGCGCGGTCGCGAAATGGCGGGAGAGATGGGGCTCGCCGGCGCCGAGGACGTTGATCGCGAACCAACCGGCGGCGCGGAAGCTTGCCAGCGAGGGCGCGGCGCTGCGGAGGCACCAGAGCACGAGCGGGGGTTCGAGCGAGACCGAGCTGAAGGAATTGACCGTCACGCCCTCGGCCTTGCCGGCGGCGCCGCGCGTGGTGACGATCGTGATGCCGGTGGCGAAGCGGCCCAAGGCGCGGCGCAGCTCGACGCGATCGAGGTCCGGGTCGCTGGACCCGGGCAGCACGGCGGCGGAGACGGCCATTGGCGGATCTTTTCCGAACGATCATAGAGATTAAGGTCCGGCGCTCATGGGTAAAAATGATTTGAAGTGCTGATTCGCATCATTTAGAATTATTGCCATGTCGGAAACGCTGCGCGATATCCGCATCTTCGTCGCGGCCTACGAGGAACGCTCCTTCACCGCCGCGGCGAGCCGCGAGCAGGCGACGCAGTCGGGCGTGTCGCAGCATATCCGCAAGCTCGAGGAGCGGTTCGCCCTCAAGCTCTTTCTGCGCCAGGGCAGCGGCATCGCGCCCACGCCGGCGGGCGACTTCTATTATCGGCAGTGCCTGACGGTGCTGCGCGCGCAGGACGAGGCCGCGCAGGGGGTGAAGCGCTTCGCCACCGGGCTCGAGGGCGAGATCGCGGTCGGGCTGATGCCGACGATGACGCGCTGCGTGGTCGCCCCGGCGCTCAATGCGTTCCTCGCCCGGCATCCCAACGTCCGCGTGCGCCTGATCGAGGCGTATAGCGGGGCGCTGACGCAGATGGTGCGGACGGGAGATCTGCAGTTCGCGGTCGTGCCGGCGTTCCCGGCGGAGGCCGGGTTCGCCTGCCGCAGCTTTGCCCGCACGCCCGAGGTGCTGGTGCGCCGGGCGGGATCGGCGGAGCATCTCGCGCCGGTGGCGATCGCGGCGCTGCCGCCGCTCGACCTCGTGCTCCCGGGGGCCGCGAACACGCGGCGGCGGACGCTCGAGAGCTATGTGCTCACCCATGGCGGGCGGCTCGGGCGCACGCTCGAGATCGACACGATGTTCGGCACGCTCGGGCTGATCGCCGAGAGCGCATGGGCGGCGATCCTGCCCGGGGTGATGATGGCAAGCGCGTTCCAGGCTGCCGATTTCTGCGTCAATCCGCTGGCCGGGCCGCCGCTCTTCCTCGAGCTGGTGGCGATCCAGTCGGCGGGGCGGGCATTGCCGCCGGCGGCCGCTTCGCTGCTCGCCGCGCTCGAGGAGACGACCGAGCGGGTCAACCGGCCCTGGACGCGCCTGCTCGAGACGGTGGAGATCGCGGAAACCAGTCCGCGGCGGCGGGAAGCCCGATCGCCCGGTTGACGGCGGGGAGCACCCGCTCCGCCATCAGCTCCATCGAGCGGCGGGCGAGGGCGGGGTCCGCCCAATCGTGCCCGGCATAGAGAAGGGTGCCGAAATCGCCGATGGTTTCACGGAAGGCGACGATCTGCTCGGCAACGCTCTCGGGCGTGCCATGGATGATCAGCTTCTCGCAGACCAGGTCGAGCGTGACCGCGTCGTCCGCCATCCCGGCGTGGGTCTTGAAGAGGTTGATGCGGCCGGCCTTGGTCATCTTGGTGAGGAGCTGGCGGTAGTAATAGCGGTACGGGCTGTCCGGGGCGGTCGCGTAGGCGCGCGCGGTCGCGGCATCGTCGGCGACGAAGACGCTTTTGGCGACGCGCCAGTTGGCGGGGAGCGCCGCGCGGCCGGCGCGCGCGCAACCCTCGGCGTATTTCGGCCAGTGCGTCGCGACCCAGACCGGCATCAGGAAGTTGGCCGAGATCATGTCCCAGCCGCGCGCCGCCGCCTCGGTGACGCCCTTGGAGAAGGGCGCGACCGCGGTGACGACGATCGGCGGATGCGGGCGCTGCCAGGGGCGGGGCAGGATGCCCTGGCCGATCTCGCGGATGAGGGTGCGGGCGGTCGAGACCGACCAGTATTTGCCCTTGAGGTCGTAAGGCGCCTCGCCGCGCCAGATGGCCAGGACCTGGTCGATCGCCTCGACGAACATCTCGCCGCGGTCGGCGTCGAGATTGCCGAACACCTCGGCGTCCGAAGGCAGGCCGCCGGGGCTGATGCCGAAGATCAGCCTGCCGTCGAGCAGGTGATCGAGCATGGCGATCTCGGCGGCGACGGCGGCGGGGTGGCTGTTCGGCAGGTTGACGGTGCCGGTGCCGAGGCGGATGCGCGTGGTCGCCTCGACCAGGGTGGCAAGGAAGAGGGTGCAGGAGGTGATGTTCTCGGCCTGGTCGGTGGCGTGCTCGCCGACATAGGCTTCGCGGAAGCCGAGCCGGTCGGCGAGGATGAAGGCCTCGCGATCCTCGCGAAGCGAGGTCCGCCAATCCTTGCCGAGCGGATGGATCGGCATGGTGAAGAAACCGAGTTCCATGTCTGTCTGGTCTCTCCGGACGCTCGAGCGTGCGGCGGGACACTAGCCCCGGCCGGGCGGCCATCCGCATTATTTGTTCTGGGATCAGCCATCAAACGGGCGGGGCGGGGTGCATTAACGCGATCGATAGCCGCATAAGGTGACACTGAAGCCGATGTCCCGCGCACCGCGGGCCCCGCGCGGGTGCGCCGGAGGGGATGTCCTGGTTCCCCGGGGTGTTCCCGACACGCGTTCCCCTGGGATGTGAAGGAGGGATGGCGAAGGAGCGGGGGCGAGGCGAGGCCCGGGACCAGACGCATGCGGCCAACCATCTCCTCGCGACGATGCCGGTGCGCATGCTTGCCCGGCTGCAACAGGATCTGGAGATCGTGACGTTGGTGCCGCGCGCGGTGCTGGCCGAGCCGGGTGCGCGGCTCAGCCACGCCTATTTCCCCCATGCGGGCGCGATCTCCATCCTCTCCGTCACGCGCGGGGGCACGATCGAGGCGGCGACGGTGGGGCCGGAGGGGTTCATCGGCTTCGCCGCGCTGCTCGGGGGGCGCGATCCGTCGCGGCGCCTCGTGGTTCGGGCCGGAGGGACGGCCTCGCGGCTGCCGATCGAGACGCTTGGCGCCGCCGCCCGGGAGAGCCCGCGGTTCAACGCGTTGCTGCTCGGCTATGTGCGGTGCGTCCTGCTCCAGCTCGTCCAGTCGGTCGCCTGCAACGGGCTGCACTCGGTGCGCGAGCGATGCGCGCGCTGGCTCTTGACGGCGCGGGACCGCGCGGGTGGCGACCGTTTCGAGCTCACCCATGCCGTCCTGGGCGAGATGCTGGGCGTGCATCGCCCGAGCGTGACGATCGCCGCCCGCAGGCTGCAGACGGAAGGACTGATCCGCTACAGTCGCGGCGCCATCACGATCACCGACGGCGCGGGCCTCGAGGGAGTGGCGTGCGAATGCTACGGGATTGTCCGGGCGGCGTTCGAAGCGGTTGACCGGGGGGCCGAGCCGCAACCCGGCAGCGATTTGCGCGCGCCGTGAGAATGCCGGTCATCAACCCTTGTGTTATCAATCTTACACAGTAAGGTTGCGGACATTACACGTGTCCGGAAGAGGCTCATGGACAGGTGGGCGGGAGTGCGACGCCGGCACGCGGGGGCGCGTGGCCGGAGCGGCGGGTGCGCGTGGCCGTGGGGCGCGCGCGCGCCGGCGCGCGGGCGACTGGCGGAGCGAAGTTGCGGCCCGGCGAGGGCGCGGCCATGATCCGCTGCGCGGAGTGCACGCTTCGCCGCCGGCCGCTGTTCCATGCGATGAGCGGGCGCGAGGTCGCGACGATCGGGCGCATGAAGCGCGAGCACCTGGGCGTGGTGGCAGGCAAGGACGTCATCCGCGAGGGCGGGAACGGCCAGAACCTCTATACGCTCTTCGAAGGATGGGCGCTCCGCTATCACCGCCTGCCGGACGGCTCGCGCCAGATCCTCGACGTCCTGCTGCCGGGGGACATGGTCGGCATGACGTCGGTCCTGCTCGGCCGCAGCGCCCATTCCGTGCAGGCGCTGACGGCGGCGAGCTTCTGCGTGCTCGACGGCAATGCGCTGGCAGACCTCCTGAAGAAAAATCCCGAGCTGGCGCTGGCGTTGGTGCGGACCTGGTTCGCGGATGCGCGGCGGGGCGACCTCAGGGTGACGATGCTGGGGCGGATGAGTGCGGCCGAGCGCGTCGGATATTTCCTGATCGAGATCTATGATCGCCTGCGGCAGCGCGGCATGGCGAAGGGTGGGGTGGCTCCGTTCCCGCTGCGGGGGATCGACGTTGCCGATGCGGTCGGGCTCTCGCGGGTGCATGTGATGCGCGCGCTCAAGGAGCTGCGGGCCGCGCTGCTGCTCGATCGCGAGCGGGGCAATCTCATCGTTCCCGATTTCGTCAGGCTGGCGGAATTTACCGGCTATACGCCCGCGGCGCGGGCCGGGAAGCGGGCGATCATCTGATTGTCGAAGGCCCGGGGGCTTTGCCCCTGGACCCCATCCGCTGTTCTGCCGCGCAGCGCTTCGCGGGGTCTGGGGCCTCCCATACCTGGACCCTTGGGCCCCAGCGGAGGGCGGGGGCGGAGCCCCCGCATTCTATGCCAAACCGAAGAGCCGGGCGGCGTTGCCGCCGATGATTTTTGCCTGGGTTTCCTGGTCGAGCCCGGGCGTTTCGAGGACGTGGCCCACCGGATCGTATTCGCCCATATCGAAGGGGTAGTCGGTGCCCATCAGGACGTGGTCGGCGCCGAAGACGGCGACGAGGGCGGCGAGCTGGTGGGGGGTGAAGACGATGGTGTCGACGTAGACGCGGCGGAGATAGGTGCCGGGCGGTTCCTTGAGGCTGCCGCGGCAGTCGGGGCGGGCGCCCCAGGCGTGGTCGATGCGGCCGGAATAGCCGCCGAGATAGCCGCCGCCGTGGACGGCGATGATCTTGAGGCCCGGGTGGCGGGCGAGCACGCCCTCGAAGATCAGGTGGTGCAGCGCGACGGTGGTGTCGAGCGGATTGCCGATGACGTTGCTGAAGTAGAACCGTTCCAGCCGCTCGCCCTGGGGGTAGCCGTTGGGGTGGAGCATGACGATTGCGCCGAGCTCTTCGGCGCGGGTCCAAAAGGGCTCGTAGGCGGGGTCGGAGAGTTCGCGGCCCGGCGGCGCGGTGAGGAGCTGGACGCCCTTGAGGCCCAAGGTTTCGACCGCGTGGGTGAGCTCGGCCACGATCGCGGACGGCTCCTGGAGCGGCACGGTGCCGAGGCCGGCGAAGAGGTCGGGGCGGCGGGCGACGAAGGCGGCGATGCCTTCGTTGACCGCGCGGCTGGCGCGGCGGCCGATTTCGGCCGGCACCGTGTAGTAGGACTGGGGCGGGGGCGGTGCGATCACCTGGCGGTCGAGGCCCATGGCCGCCATTTCGGCGAGCCTGGTTTCGAGATCGGTGATCTGGCGCTTGCGGTCCCGGTTCTGCTCGGCGTTGACGCTCCGCGTTTCGGGGGTGGCGAAGCGGTGGGGCGAGACGGTCATCGGGTCGAGGTGGGGTTCGGCGATGGCGGCGGCCTCGGGGACGAGGAGGTGGCTGTGCATGTCCACGCTGATTGAAGAAGGGGGCAGCGCGACGGACCGGATCTCGCGGCCCGGGGGACCGTGGCGGCGGGCAGCGGTCGGGCCGTAATTGCTCGTGGTTGCGCTCATCGGGCTTTCCTTGCTCGGGGAAGAATTCAGAAGACGCCGAGGTGGCGGTCGATCAATGCCGGGTCGGCGGCGATCGCGGCGGCCGGGCCGGCGGCGGCGAGGCGGCCGGCATTGAGCAGGGCCACGTCGTCGGCGAGCGAGAGGGCGAGGCGGACGTTCTGCTCGACGAGGATGATCGCGAGGCCCTCGGACTTCATGGCGGCGATGGCGCGTCCGACCTCGGCGACGATCTGCGGGGCGAGGCCCTCGGATGGTTCGTCCAGGAGGAGGACGCGGGGGTTGCCGACGAGGGCGCGGCCGATCGCCAGCATCTGCTGCTCGCCGCCCGAGAGCAGCCCGGCGTGCTGGCTGCGGCGCTCGGCGAGGCGGGGAAAGGCTGTGAAGACCCTGGCGATGGCGCGCGCTTTATGATCGCCGCGGGCGGCGACGGCGAGATTTTCCCCGACCGTGAGGCTCGGGAATATGCGGCGGCCTTGCGGGACGAGGCCGATGCCGCGGCGGGCGATGGCTTCGGGCGCGAGGCCGGCGATCGGCTCGCCCTCGAGCAGGATGCGGCCGCGGCGCGGGACGAGGAAGCCCATGACGGCGCTGAGCGAGGTCGTCTTGCCGGCGCCGTTGCGGCCGAGCAGGGCGAGGAGCGAGCGCGGGCGGAGCGTGAGGCTCACCTGCTGGAGCACATGGCTCTCGCCGTAGAAGACATCGATCGCCTCGAGCGCGAGCGCCGGGTTCGCCGGTGCGTCAGACGCCAAGATAGACCTCGCGGGTGCGGGGATCGGCGGCGACCTCGGCACGGGTGCCGGCGAGGATCACGGCGCCGCGATCGAGCAGGGTGATGCGTTCGGCGAAGGCGAGGGCGGCGTCCATGTCGTGCTCGATCATGACGATGGTGACGCTGCGCGGGATCGATTCGAGCAGCGAGCGGATCGCCTCGCGCTCCTCGCGCGAGAGGCCGGCGAGCGGCTCGTCGAGCAGGAGGAGGCGGGGGTTCTGGGCGAGCGCCATCGCCAGCTCGAGGCGGCGGCGCTCGCCATAGGCGGTTTCGGCGACGCGGCGGTGGGCGCAAGCGGCGAGGCCGACGGTGGCCAGCGCCTGCTCGGCGCGCAGGGCGAGATCGGTGCGGCGGGCGAGCGGGCGCCAGCCGGGGAAGACGCGGCGTTCGGTGCCGAGCAGGGCGAGGACGACGTTGTGGAGCAGGGTCTCGCGCGGGAAGAGGGTGAGGACCTGGTAGGTGCGGGCGAGGCCGCGGGCGACGCGGGCGCGGGTGGCGAGGTGCGTCGCCTCCGCGCCGAAGAGGCGGATGGTGCCGGCGGAGGGGGCGAGGTCGCCGGTGATCAGGTTGAAGAGGGTGGTCTTGCCGGCGCCGTTGGGGCCGATCAGCAGGTGGCGCTCGCCGGGGCTCACGGCGAGCGAGACGTCGCGCGTGGCGATCAGGCCGCCGAAGTTCTTCGAGAGCCCGGCGAGCTCGAGGGCTGGAGTGGTCATGCGGGGCGGCGGCGGACGAGGCGGCGGGTCTCGAGATGGCGCCAGAGGCGCGCGAGGCCGGGGACCAGGCCCTCGGGGAGGAAGAGCTCGCAGCCGATGAAGATCAGCCCGAGCACGGTGTACCAGCGGGCGACGTAGCTGCTGACCACGGTCTTCACGAGGGTGATGATGACAGCGCCGACGACGGGGCCGGCGAGCGTCCCGGGGCCGCCGAGGATGACCATGAGCAGCACCTCGGCCGCCTGCTGGAGCGTCATTGTCTGGGGGCTGATGAAGAGGAAGTCGAAGGCGAAGAGGAGGCCGGCGAGCGAGCCCCAGAAGCCGGAATAGATGAAGGCGAGCCAGCGGATGCGCCAGACATGGTGGCCGAGCATGCGCATCCGCCGGGGCTGGTCGCGGGTGCCGCGGAGGCTGGCGCCGAAGGCCGAATGGGCGAAGCGGTGGAAGCAGAAGAGGGCGACGAGGAAGATTGCGGCGACGAAATAGTAGAACGGGATGGCGGCCCCGAGATCGAGGCCGAAGACGCGCGGGCGGGCGGCCAGGCGCATGCCGTTGTCGCCGCCGGTGAGGCCGACCCAGCGATAGGCGAGGCCCCAGACGACCTGGCCGATGGCGAGCGTGATCATCAGGAAGCCGAGCCCGCGGGCGCGCAGCGCGAGCGCGCCGAAGAGCCCGGCCATGGCGGTGCCGGCGGCGAGGGCGGCGAGGGCGGCGGGCAGCGGCGCGAGATGGCCGGTGCCGACCAGCCAGGCATAGACATAGGCCGGCACGCCGAGGAAGGCGGCCTGGGCGAGAGAGATCATGCCGCCATGGCCGACCAGCACGTCGAGGCTGAGCGCGAGGAGGGCGAAGATGAGGACCTGGCGGGCGATCGCGACGTAGAAGGTTCCCGGGAGGAGCCAGGGCAGGAGGGCGAGGAAGGCGATGAGGAGGAGGGCCCGGGCGGCGGCGGGCGCGCTCATTGAGGCACTCGGCCGAAGAGGCCCTCGGGCTTGACGACGAGGGCGATGATCATCGGCAGGAAGAGGATGACATAGGCGAGGTTCGGGAAGAGCGCGATGCCGAAATTGTAGATGAAGCCGACGATCATGCTGCCAACGAACGCGCCGGCGATGCTGCCGATGCCGCCGAGGATGACGACGATGAGGGCGAGCGGGAGCATGTCCTGATCGAGGCCGGGATAGGCGGAGAGGATCGGGCCGCCGATGACGCCGCCGAGGCCGGCCAGCGCCGCGCCGAGGAAGAAGACGGCGGTGAAGAGGCGGGAGACCGGGATGCCGACGCCGCGCGCCATCTCGCGGTCATCGACGCCGGCGCGGATCATCGCCCCCAAGCGCGTGCGGTCCATCAGGAGCACGACCAGGACGGCGACGATGACGGCGAGCCCGAGCACCGCGAGGCGATAGGCGGGGAAGAAGAAGCCACCGATGGCGATGGCGCGGGAGAGCCAGGCGGGCGGGGCGAGCGAGAGGGGATCGCCGCCCCAGGTCATCAGGCAGAGATCGGCGATGATGAAGGCGATGCCGAGGGTGGTGAGGACCTGGGCCTGCTCGTTGCCGGCGAGGCGGCGGAGCAGCAGGCGCTCGAGCACCGCGCCGACGAGCCCGACGCCGAGCGCGCCCGTCAAAGCGGCGAGCCAAAAGGGAAAATTCTCGTCGAGGGCGGTCGCGCCGAGATAGGCGCCGAGCATGAAGAAGCCGCCATGGGCGAGGTTCGGCACGCGGAGCAGCCCGAAGATGAGCGAGAAGCCGACCGCGAGCAGGAAGAGGAAGCCGCCCATGGCGACGGAATTGAGTCCCTGGATGAGCCAGAACTGCGCCGACACGGACGCTTCCCCGCTTTCCGCTATTTCTCGAGGGCGCGCGCCGGCGGCCAGGTTTTCGAATAGACCGGCTCCTTGAGGAAGGACGCCGGATCGAAGGTCCAGAACTGGCTCACGTCGGGGAAGGTGTGGACGGGGACGTTGACGAGCCAGCCGTCCACGCGCTCCACCTTGCGGATATAGACGTTTTCTATGGCTTGGCCGAACCGGTCGAAGCGGAGCGGGCCGCACGCGGCGGAGGCTAAGGACTCGCTGCGCATCGTCTGCATGAAAAGCTCCCGGTTCTCGATGTTGCCGCCGATCTTCTCGAGCGCCGCCTTGATCACCTCGCCGCAGATATAGGGGCCGGCGCCGAGGAGGCCGGGATCACGATGGAATCGCTTGCGCATCTCGGCGACGAAGGCCTGGTTCGAAGGAAAGTCGAGGGCGGGCGCGTAGTAGCAGGTGGAGAGGAGGCCCTCCGCGATCTTGCCCATCTGGGGCAGGATCGCGTCGTCGAAGGCGGTGATGCCGCCGATCAGCGGCTTGCGGCCACCGAGGCCGTACTGGAAATATTGCTGGGTGAAGCGAAAGCCGTTGGCGCCGGCGAAACCGACGAAGACGGCGTCCGCGGCGGGCAGGATCTGGGCGATATAGGTGCCGTAGTCGGGGGCGTTGAGCGGCGGCCAGAGGCGCTGGATCACCTTGCCGCCATTGTCCTCGAAGACGCGCATGAAGCCGGCGCACTGCTCGTAGCCAAAGGCGAAATCGTCGGCGAGCGTTGCCATTTTCCTGTAGCCGAGCGTCTTCGCCGCATATTGGCCGAAGGGCTGGGTGCATTGAGCGGACGAGCTGGCGGGGCGGATGAACCAGGGCGAGGGCATGCGCTGGGTGACGTTCTCGGCGGCGGCGACGCCGATCAGCGGCATCCGCTGCTTGGTGGTGTAGCCGATGATCGCGTAGAGCTCAAAGGCGGCGAGCGGGCCGATGATGGCATCCACCTTGTCGCGCTCGACCAGCTCCCGGGCCTTGGCGAGGGTGGTGGCGGGGACGCCTTGCGTATCCTCGACGAAGAGCTGGACCGGGCGGCCGGCGAGTGTCTGCTTCTGCTGGTCGAGGAAGATGGTCAGGCCTTGCTCCATCTGGATGCCGCCGGCGGCGAGCGGGCCGGTCTTCACGCAGAGCAGGCCGAGGCGGATGGGCGGCGCGGTCGCCGCGGCGCGGCGTGGCAGCGCTGCGAGCCCCGCGCCCGCGCCAAAGAACGAAAGCGGGAGTTTCAGCGCATTCCTGCGGCTGGTTGTCATCGATCGTCCTCCCCTGCCTGGTCCGCCGACCGGATTGCCGGGCGGCGGGCCGTTGTCACGGGGACGGGAAGGAGCGAACAGGAAAACGGCGCGCGATCCCGGCCCCGTTTCTTGCTTTTGTCGCGTCGGGAAAATGGCAGGGGAAGAGGGTGCCCTGTCAAGCGCGGCGATGCCGGGCGGCATCACTTCTCGATAAAGCGGGCGGGCGGCCAGGTCTTCGAATAGACCGGCTCCTCGAGGAAGGCGGCCTGGTCGTAGGTCCAGAACTGGCTCACGTCGGGGAAGGTGTGGACGACGTCGTTGATGAGCCAGGGGCCTTGCCGCACCACCTTGCGGATATAGACGTTGCCGACGACATTGCCGAACGCGTCGAACCTGACCGGCCCGCGCGCGGTTTCCGCAACGGGGTTGGTCCGCAGCGTATGCATGAGGAGTTCCGCGTCCTCGATCTTGCCGCCGATCTTCTCGAGCGCGGCGGCGAGCACCTGGCCGGTGACGTAGGTGCCGGCGGAGTAGTATCCCGGATCGGCGTGATAAGTTTTTCTCATGGCGGCGACGAAGGCCTGGTTGGAGGGGTATTTCAGGGTCGGCGCGTAGAAGCAGGCGGAGAGCAAGCCGAGCCCGATATTGCCGATCTGGGGCAGGATCGAATCGTCGAGCGCGGTCATGCCGCCGATGATCGGCTTGCGGCCGCCGAGCCCGTACTGGAAATATTGCTGGGTGAAACGGAAGCCGTTGGCGCCGGCAAAGGCCATGAAGACGGCGTCCGCGTCGGGGCGGATCTCGGCGATGTAGGTGCCGTAGTCGGGGGCGTTGAGCGGCGGCCAGAGCCGCTGGATCACCTTGCCGCCATTGTCCTCGAAGACGCGCATGAAGCCGGCGCACTGCTCGTAGCCGTAGGTGATGTCGTCGGCGATCACGGTCATTTTTTTGTAGCCGAGGGTTTTCGCCGCGTAATAGCCCATCGGCTGGCTCGCCTGGGCGGAGGAGGAGGTGCAGCGGACGAACCAGGGATCGGGCGTGCGCTGGCTGATGTTCTCGGCGGCGGCGACCGAGAGCATGGGCATCTTCCGCTTCTCGGTGTAGGCGACGATCGCCAGCAGCTCGAAGGCGGCAAGCGGGCCGATGATCGCCTGCACCTTGTCGCGCTCGACGAGGGCCTGGGTTTTCGTCAGCGCGTTGGCGGGGACGCCGCCGGTATCCTCGGTGAAGAGCTGCACCGGGCGGCCGGCCAGCATGTTGCCCTGCTCCTTGAGGAAGAGGGCGAGGCCCTGCTCCATCTGGATGCCGCCGGAGGCGAGCGGGCCGGTCTTCACGGTGAGGAAGCCGAGGCGGATCGGCGTCGCGGTGGCCGCTTGGGCGCGGCGGGCGGTGGTGGCAAGCGTTGCCGTGGCGGCCAGCGCGGTTCGGCGGGTGATCTTCATCGCCTTCTCTCTCTTGGACTTGGGGTTCGACTGGGGGCTCGACTGGGGGTTTGATTTGGGGTTTCAGCGCGGCGGGATGACGGGCAACAGCAGATAGGGCTTTCGCTCCGCGTCCTGATGGAGCGTGGTCCAGCCTGCGAAGAGCTCGGCCGGACGATCGCGCGCATCGTCGTGCAGGAAGGGGCCGCAGCCGGTGAGCTCGTTCTTGAAGTTGGAAAGGCGGCCGCCGCTCGCGCCGTGTTCGTAGTCGCGGCCGCGGACGGTGAGTGCGAGGCGCGCGCCCGCGGGGGCGACGATCGAGGTCGGCAGGATCTCGATGTCGAGCGGAACGATCTCGCCCGGGGCCAGCATCTCGCGCGCTTGGTGCATGTGCCAGGGGCGAAATTCGCTGCTGCGCGCCGGATCGCATGCACGGTGCGAGGCGCGCAGCCAGCCTTGGGCGATGGGCGTGTGCGGATCGATCGCGCCCTGGAAGACAACCTCCCGCAGATCGGCGGTGAATACTCGGAATACGACGAAGATGTCTGCATCCGCGGTGGTCGAGGAGATGAACAGGCGGGCGGCGGCGGGGCCGGTGATCTCGGTTGCGGCGGCGAGCGGGGCGGTGAGGAAGGTGAGGCCGTCGCCCATCGCAGGGAAACTTTGCGTGGCGGCGCGGGAGGTTTCGGGGCCGAGCGCGCCGGCGGCGAGGTCGAGATAGAGCTTCGTCCATTGCGTGCGGGCGAGGGGGAATTCGTTCTCCGCGCGCGGCGCAAAGCGGTCGGGGTGGCGGATCTGGAGCAGGACGCGCGGCTGGGATGGCCAGTCGTTCGCGCAGCCCTTCAGGAAATGGTCGAAGAAGCGCCTCTGCAGGGTGCGGCCATAGTCGGTATAGAAATGCGTCCAGTGCTCGAGCCCGTGCATCTCGAGCCATTTCTCGGCCGAGGCGGCCTGGAGAAACCCCTCGACATTGCCGCGCAGATGGAGGCCCTGGCCGCCCCAGTTGCCGGCCGAGAGGAGGGGCACGGTGATCCGCGAGAAATCGGGCGAGCGGGCGCGATGATAGGCATCGTCGAGCGGATGGGCGAGGATCTCGGCGCCGAAGGCCGCGCGGTTGGCCGCGAGTTCGGCGGCGGCGAGCGTTTCGGGGCCGCAGGCGGGATCGCCGGTGGCGCGGCTCGCCGGGCCGTTGCGGCCGAGCCCGTGCTGCACCGTTTTCACCTGCATGTCGAACCAGTTGTCCCAGAAGGTGCAGAGGATGCCGCCATGGTGCGTCATGTCGCGGTACCAGTCGGCGGCGCCCTCCCAGACGCACATGGCGGCGAGGTGCGGCGGGTTGAGGGCGGCGACGTGCCACTGGTTGATCGCGTAGTAGGAGATGCCGTTCAGCCCGACGCGGCCGGTGCTCCAGGCCGCCGTGCCGGCCCATTCGATACAGTGATAGAAATCGCGGGTTTCGCGCGGGGAGAAGGGCTCGATCCGCCCGGGCGAGGCGCCGGCGCCGCGGGAATCGACGCGGACGCAGGCATAGCCGTGGGGCACCCATTTCTCGGGATCGACCACTTCCCAAGCTTGGTAGAGGTTGCTCGAGCCGGCGGCGACGTCGGGGTGCGCGGCCACCATGCGCTGCCAGGCGCTCGGGTACCCGTCTGCAAACGAAAGCCCCTTCGCGTAAGGGCCGCAGGAGAGGATGACTGGGAACTTTCCCTCGCCCGGCGGGCGGAAAATATCAGCGCGAAGGATGAGGCCGTCATCCATCGGGATCGGCATGTCCCACTCGATGCGCATGCCGTCGCGGAGCTCGGATTTGCGCGCAGCGCCTCTGGTCTCCGGCACGTCTTCTCCCCTCTCGCGGACGGCGGGGGTGCGTGACGCACCGTTCCGAGCGCCGGATTGCAATTTGCCGATTGGTGGAAAATGCTAGAGGCGGTTGCGCTCCTGTCAAGGGACGCTCTGGTGCCCGGTGCGTGCGCACGCGTGAATTCTGCGAGGAGGAAGCGGGAATGAAAGGACGCGTCGGCGTCGTCGGCCTCGGCATCATGGGCGGCGCGATCAGCCGCAACCTCGTCGGGGCGGGTTGGGAGGTCAGCGGTTTCGATCCGGATCCGAGGCAGAGCGCCGAGGCAGCTTCGGGCGGGGTGCGGATCGCGGCGGACGCCGCCGCGCTGATCGCGGGCGCACCGGTGGTGCTGACGAGCCTGCCGAGCGCCAAGGCGGCGGTGGCAACGGCGGAGGCGATGGCGGCGGGCAGGTCCGGCCCGCGCCTGCTGGTGGAGCTTTCGACGCTGGCACTCGCGGACAAGGTGCGGGTGAAGGAGATCATCGCGCCGGCGGGGCATCGCGCGATCGACTGCCCGATCAGCGGCACCGGCGCGCAGGCGGAGAAGAAGGACCTCGTGCTCTATGCGAGCGGGGAGGCGGCGGCGATCGCGGAGATCCGGCCTCTGCTCGAGGATTTCTCGCGCGCGGTGCACGATGTCGGCGCCTTCGGCAACGGCAGCCGGATGAAGTTCGTGGCCAACCTCTTGGTGGCGATCCACAATGTCGCGAGCGCCGAGGCCATGGTGCTCGGGATGAAGGCCGGGCTCGATCCGAAGCAGGTCCTGGCGCTCGTTGCCGCGGGCGCGGGCAACTCGCGCGTGTTCGAGCTGCGCGCGCCGATGATGGCGGAGGCGCGCTATCGGCCGGCGACGATGAAGGTGGCGATCTGGCAGAAGGACATGGCCGTGATCGGCGCTTTCGCCGCCGAGCTCGGCTGCCCGGTGCCGCTTTTCGCGGCGAGCGCGCCGATCTATGCGGCGGCGATGGCGAACGGGCACGCCGAGGACGACACGGCTTCGGTGTGCGCGGTGCTGGAGGCGATGGCCGGATCGCCGCGGCGCGCCCCAGGGCGCACAGCGGGCGGCCAAGGGTGAGTGCTGCGATGGAGGCAGGAATGCGCATCGGGGTTGCCGGGTTGGGACGGATGGGTGCGGCGATGGCGGCGCGGCTGATCGATCGCGGGCACGAGGTCATCGTGTGGAACCGGGGCGCGGAGCGGACGGCGCCGCTCGTCGCGGCGGGGGCGAAGGCGGCGGCGAGCCCCGCCGGGCTCGCCGACGAGGCCGACATCGTGGTGACGATGCTCTTCGACCAGGCGGCGGTGGAGGGCGTCTATCGCGGCGCGGCGGGGCTGCTCTCGGGCAAGGCCGGGGGGAAGCTTCTGATCGATATGAGCACCGTGCGGCCGAGCGAGGCGATGGCAACGGCCAAGGCGGTGCGCACGGCGGGGGCGGCGTTCGTCGAGTGCCCGGTGGGCGGGACGATCGCGCCGGCGCGGAACGGCCAGCTGCTCGGGTTCGCGGGCGGCGAGCCGGCGGATTTCGCCCGCGCCAAGCCGGTGCTCGAAGAGCTCTGCAGGCGGGTCGACCTGGTAGGGCCGGTGGGCGCGGGGGCGGCGATGAAACTCGCCATCAATCTGCCGCTGCTGGTGTTCTGGCAGGCGTTCGGCGAGGCCAACGCGCTGCTCCGCGACCTCGGGTGCGATCCGCAATTCATTGTCGGGCTGTTCGGCGAGAGCGCGGGCGGGCCGAACGTCCTCAGGGCGCGCGCGGCGGCCGTGGCGGGGGCGCTGGCGGACAAGGGGACGGGCGAGGTCACGTTCACGATCGCGCTGATCGCCAAGGATCTGCGGCTGATGGTGGACGAGGCGGGGACGAAGGGGTTCGACCTGCCGGTGGTGCGGCGGACCCTCGAGGTTTGCGAGGAGATGCTGAAGAGCGGCTGGGGCGAGCGGGACTGCGCGTGGATTCCCGCGTTCTGGCCGGCGCATGTCGCGGGGAAGGCGTAGGCGCCGGACGAGACGGGGTGGTGGAGCCAAAGGGAATCGAACCCTCGACCTCCTGAATGCCATTCTGACCCGGCACGGACACGAAACCGCCTGTCCGCGCGGCGCCCTTCCCTAAGAGTAGCTTTTTCAGTGGTATTCGCATCTGTCCCACTGGTTTTCGATGGTGTTTCGCCTGGGTTCGTGCCACTATATTCACGGACACCACACGGACACGGAGACCGGGGCGATGGCGAAGCGGGAAGAGGAACGATGGACCGACAAGGCGATCGAAGCCCTGGCCGCGCCGGCGGCTGGCGCCAAGATCGCCTATGACGCCGCCGGCACTGACGACCCTCGGGCGATCCCCGGCTTCGGGATCCGGGTGACGGCCGCGGGCGCGCGGAGTTTCATCCTTAACTACCGGCACAAGGGCCGCGAGCGCCGGATGACGATCGGCTCCTACCCGAGTTGGCACGGGAAGGGCGCCCGGGAACGGGCGAAGGCCCTCCGCCAGCAGATCGACCGGGGCGAGGATCCGCTGGCCGAGCGCGATGCCGACCGCGCGGCGAAGACCGTGGCCGAACTCTGGGAGGCGTTCAAGGCCGATCTCCTCCCGGCCCGGCGCCCGAGCACACGCGTCGAATACGCGAGGATGTGGGATCAGTACCTCGCGCCGAGGCTCGGCGCCCTGAGGGTGCCCGCAGTGTCCCGAGAGGACGTGGCCAGCCTGCACCGGGAGATCGCCAAGGCCCATCCCTACCAAGCGAATCGCGTGCTGGCGCTGGTTTCCGTCCTGTTCAATCTGGCGATCGACCGCGAGATGCGGGCGGACAACCCTGCGGCCCGGGTGCCCAAAGCCCCCGAGCACCGCCGCGAGCGGTTTCTGAGCCCGGCCGAGATCGGGCGCCTGGTGGCCGCTCTCGAGGCGCACCCCGAGGAGATCAGTGCCGCGGCGATCCAATTCTTGCTGCTCACCGGCGCAAGACGAGGCGAAGTGCTGGCCGCCCGGTGGCCGGAATTCGATCTTGAGGCTGGCGTTTGGACCAAGCCGGCCACAAACACGAAGCAAAAGCGCTCCCATCGGATTCCGCTTTCTACCGCGGCGCTGGCGGTGCTGGAGCAGATGAAGGCCGAAGCCGACAAGATGCGCCGCGACCGCATGGTGTCACCGTATGTGTTCCCCTCCGGGAAGAAGCCGGCCGAGTCGCTCCGGGAAGTGCGGCGGACCTGGGCCGCGGCCTGCAAGGCGGCGGGGCTCGCCGGTGTCCGGCTGCACGATCTGCGGCACTCCTTCGCGAGCGCGCTGGTATCGGGTGGAGTCGGCCTACCAGCGATCGGCGCACTGCTCGGGCATTCGCAGCCCCGCACGACCGCCCGATACAGCCATCTCTATGACGCGACCCTCCGCGATGCCGCCGAGCGCGTCGGCGCGCTGGTGGTGCCGCTGGCCGGGAGGCAGGCGTGATGGCGCCCCTGGACGGCGCGGGTCGGGTCGTCACGATCGTCGTGCCTGATCTGGAACGCTGGGCACGGCTGACAGAGGAATTGCAGGCGGCAGAGATTGAGGACCGAGGGCGGCCCGCAATAGAACCGCCGGGATGGGCCGGGCCGCGGGCCACTTTGCAATCGATCCTTGGCTTTCTGGCATCAGTATTTCCGAACGACACGAACATTCTTGATCCGCTTCTCCGGCTTAATTGCGCGATGATTGATCTGCAGGACGGGCTTGTGTCGCCTATGTTTAAGCCCTCGCCGCAAAATGGGCGCCCTCATAATCCTACCTTGTTTGAAACGACGAAAGGTACGGCCGCCCGCGCAATGAACGAATTGATGGTGGACGGCATGCCGAGAAAGGCCGCGGCGCAGGCCGTTTTGAAAGCCTGCGGCAGTCTGCGCCATCACGGCAAGATCACTTGGAAAACTATCGCCGGGTGGCGCGACGTGCTTGACGCTGGCGAGGGTCCCGGCGCGCCAGCCGCCGGCGCAGCGCTATTTGCTTACCGGAGGCCGCTGCCCGATCGCTTCGGCGATTTCCCCGGCGGCCGCGGGGCGGCTCTGATCGAGGCGCTGCGCGCGCAAGCTGGCCGGTTGGACTGAAATTCGCATAAACCCCTGGGTTTATCCGACCGAAAGGCGATTATTAAGCGGCTCCGAACCATTCCAAACGGAGCCGAACCATGTCCGAGCCGCTCTCCAAGGCTGACGTTCTCGGAGGCTGGGAGCCGATCGTCGAGATGGGCCGCGCGCTAGGCTATCGCGACACTCCATCTTTTCGCGCGTTTCTGAAGCGCCTGGGCGTCCGGGTGAAGCCCATTCGGCGCATCCCGCATGCGCAGCCGGCAGAGTTCCGCGCAGCGCTGGAGCGGGACGCGGAGAATGCTCCGCTACAGCCTCGCCGCCGTGGCCGGCCGCCGGGCCCGAAGCGGACCGCCGACCAGCACGTCACTGGATAGAAAAACCCGCCGCGGCGACGCGACGGGCTTTCCCTGGTCTGTTTCTACGGCGGCACCGGAGAGATAGACGCCAGGGCACCCCGCGTCAACGTGGCCTTGAAAAGGCCGACGATATGGCGCCCGACCTCCGCCCCTACCAACTGGACTGCATCGGCCGACTGCGGGGCGCCTATGCCGCGGGGCGCCGAGCGCCGGTGCTCGCGCTCCCCACCGGCGCCGGCAAAACGCGCATTTTCGCCCACGTGGTGGCTGGTGCGAGCGCGAAGGGCAAACGAGTACTCGTGTTGGTGCACCGCCGCGAACTGATACGCCAGGCGAGTGGAAAGCTGGCCGCGGCTGGCGTGCGGCACGGCATCATCGCCGCCGGTTTCGCCGCTGCCCCGGATGAGCCCGTGCAAGTTGCGAGTGTTCAAACCCTGGCCCAGCGGCTCGACCTGCTGCCGTCCTTCGACCTAATCGTGATCGACGAGGCGCATCACGCCCGGGCCGAACAGTGGCGGACGATCATCGCAGCGCAGCCTGGCGCGAAGCTGTTGGGCGTAACGGCGACGCCCTGCCGGGCTGACGGGGAAGGCCTAGACATTGCTGCCGGCGGCGTGTTCGACGCGCTGGTGGCCGGGCCCGGAATTGCCGAGCTCACGCGCCTGGGCTTCCTGAGCCCGGCCAGGGTTTTCGCGCCGGCCCAGCGGCTCGACCTGTCCGGCGTTCGGACGCGGGCAGGCGATTATGCCACGGGCGATCTCGAGCGCCTGGTGGGCGACGGCAAGATCACGGGCGACGCCGTCTCCGAGTATCGAAAGCGGGCCGATCACCGGGCCGCGCTCGCCTTCTGTGTGAGCGTCGCGCACGCCGAGCACGTCGCCGAAGCGTTCCGGGCTGCCGGGTATCGGGCGCGGGCCGCGCACGGCGGCCTCGCGATGCAGGAGCGCGACGCGGTCGTAGCCGGCCTTGCCACCGGCGACGTGGAGATGCTCGCCGCCTGCGACCTCATCAGCGAGGGGCTCGACGTGCCCACGGTCGGCGCAGTTCTCTTGCTCCGGCCGACGAAATCGTTGGTTCTGCACATGCAGCAGGTCGGCCGAGGGCTGCGGCCGGCGCCGGGCAAAAGCGAGCTGGTCGTGCTCGACCACGTCGGAAATACGATCGCGCACGGGCTGCCCGACGCGCCGCGGGAATGGAGCTTGGCAGGCGTCGAGAAGCCGCCTGGCAAGCGCGGCGGGGCTGCCGTGCCGGTTTGGCGATGCGAATGCGGGTGCATCAATGGCACAGCGGCACGCCAGTGCGCAGCCTGCGGCGAGGCACGGCCTGGGGCTCGCGAGATCGAGATGGTGCCGGGCGTGCTCGCCGAGATCACTGCTGAACGGTTTGCCCGCGCTCGCCGGCTGACCTTCCGCGAGATGCTCCGTTCGCGGCTCTCCGAGGCCGAGCTCCGCGAATTCGCGCGAGCGCGAGGATATCACCACTGGTGGGTCAAGCATCGCCTACGCGAACAGGAAGTCCCGACGCTGAACGCGCGAGGCGCGGCATGAACGCGCCGCTCATCACGGCCCGCGACTTCGCCGACCGGCTCGGGCTCAAGCGATACGCCAGATCGTGGCGCGGCAATTGTCCCGCATGCGACTATAAACTTTCGTTCGCCGTCCGCGAGGGCCGGGACCATCGGCCGATGCTATTCTGCGCCAACGGATGCAGCCGCGATGATCTCGACCGCGCGTTGCAGGCCGTGTTCGCTGGCTCGTGGGGACCGCCGGAGCGGCCCGACGCGGAAAATGAAGCTGAGGCCAGGGAAAGAAAGCAGGCGGCGGCGTTGCGCATATGGAACGGCTCCGATCCGGTGCGCGGCACGCCGGCGGAGCTCTATCTGCGAACTCGGCATATCGAGCACGTCATCGGATCGGCCGCGCTTCGCTATCGGCGCGACGTTCCGCATCCCGAGGCCGGTCGCAATCCGGCGATGATCGCGCTAGTGCAAGGGGTGGACGACCGGGTTCTCGGGGTCCATCGCAGCTACATCACCGCTTCCGGAAACAAGGCCAATATCGAGCCAGCGAAGGCAAGTCTCGGGCCAATATGGGGCGGCGCTGTTCGCATTGATCCCATCGCGCCCGAGCTGGTGATCGGCGAAGGCATCGAGACGAGTGCCAGCGCCGGCAAGCTTCTCGGCCTGCCGGCATGGGCCGCGATCTCCGGGGGAAATCTGGCGCGCGGGCTCGTGCTCCCGCCCGAGGTTCGCAGCATCATCATCGCTGCCGATAGCGATCCGGCCGGAGAGCGCGCCGCGAGGGATGGTGCGCTGCGCTGGTCACGTGAGGGGCGAAAGGTTCGCATTGCGAGACCAGATAGAGAAAACTGTGATTTTAACGATATTTTAGCGGAGCACGCCGATGGCTGACGCAGTGGGATTTCACATCAATGACTGCGGCTGGCTGGCAGCGTGCCAGTGCGACTTGAGCTCTGAGCCGAGGCCGAATCTCTTCAACGCGATGCTCGCCCTCCGGGACGATCCGCGCCTCTCGGATCTCTTCGCCTACGACGAAATGCTCCGCGCTCCGATCCTACGCCGCCAGGTCCCCGGCAAGGTGATCGAAGACGGCGAAGCGTTCGCTCCGCGCCCGGTCCGCGATGATGACGTGAGCGCTCTTCAGGAACTGGTGCAGGCTATCGGCATCGAGAAGCTCGGCAAGGATGTCGTCCATCAGGCAGTCGATCTCCGCGCCCGTGAGCGGGCCTTCCATCCCGTGCGGGATTATCTCAACGGGCTCCAGTGGGATGAAACACCGCGGATCGAACGATGGCTCGCCTATTACCTCGGAGCCGAGCACACCGCCTATAGCTCAGCAATTGGCAAAATGTTCCTCGTCGCGATGGTCGCCCGGGTCTTCGATCCTGGATGCCAGGCAGACCACATGCTCGTGCTCGAGGGGCCGCAAGGCGCCATGAAGTCAAGCGTCTGCCGCCTGCTCGCCGGCCAGTGGTTCTCGGACGCCCTCCCCGACATCCGGTCAGCAGGAAAGGACGTGGCCCAGCACCTAAACGGCAAGTGGCTGATCGAAGTCGCGGAGATGTCCGCACTCGACAAAGCGGAGGCGTCGGCGCTCAAGGCTTTCATTACGCGAACCGTCGAGCGCTACCGACCGTCCTACGGGCACAAGGAAGTCATCGAGCCCCGGCAATGCGTTTTCATCGGCACTACGAACGAATCGGTCTATCTCCGCGACAAAACCGGCGGGCGCCGCTTCTGGCCCGTGAAGGTTGGCACCATCGACATCAGCGCCCTCGCCCATGACCGCGACCAGCTCTTCGCCGAAGCGGCGGCGCTTTACCAGCAGCGGATGAGATGGTGGCCGGATGCAGGGTTCGAGCGCCAATATATCGTTCCCGAGCAAGACGCGCGCTATGAGGCCGACGCTTGGGAAGATGCCCTCCTTGACTACCTCAGCGCCCAAGGCCGCGTCACCGTCCTCCAGGTAGCCCGTGAGGCCCTCCATATCGACCTGCCCAAGATCGGAACTGCCGAGCAAAGGCGCATAGCCGCGGCTCTAACCCGCCTCAATTGGTCCGAAGGCTCCCGTACCGGAAAAGGCAGGTGGTGGGTCCGCTCACGGGTGACGCAGTGACAGGAGTGACGCACTTTGCATATAGGTAGCAAAAGGCGCGCCATACATGGGGGTTATAAGGGAAGTGCGTCATGTGCGACACTGCGTCACTCCTCTGGTGGGCGCGGAGGAGTAGCCCGCCGCCGCATCGTCAGCCGCCCTTTCCTTCCTCCGCTCCACTCGCCCCGGCTTCGGGAGCGACCCGAACGGCCGCCTCTGACTGGCCATCAGTGGCCTACCATGCGGAAACCTCTTGCACGGCAACGCTTTGCGAGAGTATGAGCGAGTCCATGTCCGCACCGTGCCCGCAGTCGCGTTCCTTCGGCATACTCGCCGCCGCCATGGCTTACCGTCCCCGTGGGGCGCTGAGACGCAAGGAAACGCCCACGCCGCCGCACGCAGCGCGGCGCTGGCGCCGCCGGCCGCTGTTCCTGGCACTCCGACACCTGCCGGGGCTGCACCTGCCTGTAGCGCCTTCCTCGGGCGCCGGAACGGTGCATGCCTAATCCTCCCAATCGCCCTACGGGCCACTGCCTAACCTGCCGGCATCCTGACCGGCCGAGGATCGACTTCATGTTGGCGCAAGGCGCGAGCCAGGCCGCTCTCGCCCGCCAGTTCGGCATCCCTGCGAATTCGATCCACCGGCACGCCAAGCTGCACTTAAGTGCGAGCTTCATCCGCGCCGTCCGGGTCGGGCCGTTCCAAAGCGAGGAGCGCCTGCGTCAGCTTTGCGCCGAGAACGGCTCGACGGTCCTAGACAACGTTCGCGCGGTCTACAGCGCCCTCGCCGCCCGGTTCCTCGTGGCCTACGAGGCCGGCGACGACGCCACGCTCATCCCGCTCACGACCCGCATCCACGAAAACCTGACGATCACGGCGAAGCTCACACGCGAGCTGCTGCCGCCGCAGTCGATCGTCGTCCAAAACCTCTTCGCGCTGCCCGACTTCGCCGTCCTGCAACAGACGCTGCTACGGGTAACCGCCGGCCATCCCGAAGTCCGCGCCGACATCGTCCGGGAGCTCAAGCTGCTCGCCGACAAGCGCGAGCCGGTGGAGATCGCGGCATGACCGCGCCCAACATCTTCGCCCATCTCGCGCGCGCGCTCGACCCGATCCAACTGGCGCGCGACTGCGGCCTCGAGCCCGATGAGTGGCAAGCGGGGCTGCTGACAAGCACGGCCAAGCGCGTGTTGATGCTCTGCTCGCGGCAAAGCGGTAAATCGACTATCAGCGCACTCGCCGCCCTGCATGAGGCGCTATTCAATGCCGGCTCAACCGTCATCCTAATCTCTCCGTCGCAGCCGCAGAGCACTGAGCTCTTCAACAAGGCGCACGAGTTCTGGAAGCGGTTGCCTGATGCACCGGCCTCCGAGCAAGAAACGCTGACGCGCATGCGGTTGGCGAACGGTTCGCGCATCATCTCGCTGCCCGGGACCGAACGCACCGTTCGTGGCTATTCAGGCGCGTCACTGGTCATCATGGACGAGGCCGCGCGGGTGGACGATGAGCTTTTGTCTGCCGTGCGACCGATGCTGGCGACCACGGATGGCCGCTTCATTGCGCTCACCACGCCCGCCGGCAAGCGCGGCTGGTTTCACGAGCAATGGCTGCGCGGCGACGGGTGGGAGCGCATCAGCGTCACGGCCGAGCAGTGTCCGCGCATCAGCAGGGAGTTCTTGGCCGCCGAGCTCGATGGCCTCGGGCCGATGCAGTTTGAGCAGGAATACGAGTGCAGGTTCTTCGATGACGAGATCGCCGCGTTCTCGACTCAGTTGATCGAGCGGGCGTTCACCGACACCTTCGAGCCGTTCCTCGCGGAGGCCGCATGAGCGAGCGGACCGATGCCTTGGTTGCACGCCTGAAGGCGGAGCGGGCGCTTGCCGAGGTTGCTTCGGAGCAGGCGCGCCAGGAGCAGGCAGACGCGGACCGGCGCCGGCGGCAGCAGCGCGAGCGTGAGCTGAAGGCCGCCAACGACCACTACATCATCGGCTGCGACCCCGGCCAAAGCGTTGATCCCACGGCCATCGCTGCGGTGCGCGTGCGGGATGGGGTGGTCTGGGTCGGCCATCTTGAGCGCCTGCCGCTCGGGACAACTTATCCGCAAGTCATCAACCGCGTCATCGCACTGATGGGTCGCAAGCCGTTCGCCGACAATTCGGAGCTTGTTCTCGACATGACGGGCGTCGGCAGGCCGGTCGCCGACATGTTTGCCGAGGCGTGTTTGCGGCCGGTCAACGTGACCATCACTGCGGGCGACACGGCGACGGTGGAGAAAGGCGTACATCATGTGCCCAAGCTGCATCTGGTTTCCGGGGTGCAAGCGCTGTTGCATGCTGACAGGCTTAAGGTCCAGGCGAAGCTTCCCGACGCGCCGATCCTCAAGAGCGAGCTGCAAGATTTCCAGGCGCACGTGACCGATCAGGGCCGGTGGAAGTTCGGTGCGCGGATCGGGCGGCATGACGACTTGGTGCTTGCCGTAGCGCTCGCCTGCTGGCGTGCGGCTGCTCGCGGCCGACCGTGGGTGCCGAACGAGGACAGGTTGAATTGGTTGCGGGGCTTGGACCGGGCGAGGTTGGCGCGGCTATGAGCGCCGATGACATTGCCCGCATGCAGGCGCAACAGGCCGCCGAATTTGCCCGGTTGCAGCGGGAGGTCGCGCGGGCGCTGCCGGGAACTGGGCTGCACTGCCAGGCGAATAAGAGGCTCGAAGAGTTGCGGGCGCTGGACAGCAAGCGCCGTGCCGAGCTTGGTCAGATGATTTCGGAGAATTACGAGACGTCACCGCATCCTTTTCGTGCTCAATACGAGCAAATGCGATATGGTGATTCGCTTGATGATGCGTGCAGCCTCGCGCATCTTCGCGGGCGAGGTCGATGAGTGATCCGTGCCGCCGGTCGCGGCGGATGAGTGAAAGGAAAGACTATGCAAACCCGAACCGATCGTTTCATCGCCGAGGCGCACGCGAGGTTCGCATTGGCGCAACCGACGCGGCCGAATCCGTGGTCGGCGATGCTTCCCCGATCGGGGCATGGCGAGCCGCCGGCCTATGACAGCCTCGGCGGCCTGCGGGGCCGGGGCGCGCGTGACACCGAGGAGGGACGCTCGGATCGGATCGACACGATCATTGCGCTGCTCGACGGCCTGTCGGACGAGGACGGCGCCGAAGTCGCCGACCGGATGCGGCGCAAGCTTGGCGCTGATCGCGCGCGACGTGCGATGGATCGGCTGCGCGGGCGGGACGAAGAGCGGGACGCCACGCCGTCCGCGGCCGCGCCTTACACAAACGAAGAACTGCACGGCGACACAGTGCGGCGGCTGCACGCGCGGGACCAGGCGATCGCGCGGGTGCGGAAGGGCGGCCACGGCCATCTCGCCATGGACACGGCGACCAGTGCCGGCGATGTCTACAAGAGGGCGCTCCGGGCCGAGGGCGTCAACGTGATTGCCCTCGATGGGACGGCCGCGGAAGCGGTCTACCGCGCGCGCGTCCTGGCTCGGGCCGGGGGCGCCCCGCCGGTGGCGATGGATGCTGGCGCGGAGATTTCGTTCGAGCGGATGTACGGCTCGGCCACACGCGCCAGCGGCTATCCCAATGACCTCTCGTGGGGTCGCTGATATGGCCGGCAAGGTCGAGCCGATCCGCCCGGCTGCCGCGCTGCCGGAACGCACGCCGGAGCGGGAGGCGCTGGCGCAAGCCATCGGCCGCCACGCGGACGCGGCCGAAGCACTCGCCCGCGTCGAGAAAGCTCGCGACAAGGCGGATGCACTGCGCTATTCGGCCGAGCGCGCCGCCGGAGAAGCACAGGCCGCGATCGACGAGGCTCGCAACGAAGCCCCCGGACGGCTGGTGGATCGATTGCTCTCGGGCGGCGACGGCGCCGGCGGCGAGGATCCGATGGCCGCTGCCACGGCTGCCCTCACTCGGGCCGAAGCGGATGAGCGCACCGCGGCCGAGGCGGTGCGACTGCTCGATGGGCAGGTCGCGGAGGCGCGCCAGCGCGCACACATGGCGGAACTGAACCGGGATCGCTGCATTGGAGCCGTCCTGCGGGCCGAGGCGTTTCCGCGGCTCATCGCTCGCTTCCAAGCTCTGCGGCACGATGTCGCCGAGATGTCTCTCATGTTCGGCGAGATCAGCTTGCACGCGCCGCCGGATTTTCATTACGATGCGGTTCCGACGTTCCGCGACGTGTCGCGCGCGGGCGCCGACATGTGGAAGGGCGTGCTCGCGGCGCTCGCGCGCGATGCCGACGCGCCGCTGCCGCCGAGCGAGATCTAATTGCCGAGCGGCGGTGTTTCTCACCGTGAGCGGCTCGCGCGCACGCAGGAGGCTGCCCGGGCGCGTCCCACTATCGACCGCGCGGCCGAATACTACGGCGTGCGGCTCAGCGTTGAAGATGTTCAGCATCTTCGCGAAATGATCCGCAGCAAGCAGGGCGCAATTGCGGTAGACCTCAGTGCAGCCCGCGAGCACTGGATTGTGTTACTGCGCGGCAAAGCATTTCGGGTTGTTTACGATCGGGGCGCTGACATCATCTGCACCCTAATTCCGCCCGGTTTCAAACTTCGCCGAGGCTGACGTGGCTTTCGCGCACCATCCTCTCTTGCCCATCCGCCGGCCGGCCCGCACCTGGCCCGCGGCCGCGCGCTCGCTCCCGGACCCTCCCCCGGTCGAGCGGGCGCGCGCGAATTGACGTTGAGAAAATGAGGCCCAGGTAAATGGCGTTTGCACAGAAACTGCTCCGCGTCACGTTCACGCTGACTGGTGGCACGTTCGCCGCGAGTGGTAAAAACACGCTCACCGTGAGCGGTCTCAAGACGCAAGTCACGGTCAAGAATGCCGGCATGTTCTCCGGCTGCCAGCTCACTCTGGCCGTGTACGGCATGACGCTCTCGCAGATGAATGATTGTTCCACGGTGCAGCCGCAGGCAGTTGCCGTTTACCAGAATCAGGTGACGGTCGAGGCGAGCAGCGACGGGGGTGCGAATTTCTTCACTGTCTTCATCGGGACCGTGATGCAGGGCTTCGCCGACCTCACCGGGATGCCGGATGCCGTCTTCCGTTGTACGGCCAACTCCGCCGCTGGCGTCAACGTCCAAACTATGGCACCGGGCGGCATCAACGCGGCAGTCAACGTCGCGACGTTGCTGGCCTCGCTCTGCTCTTCGGCAAATCCGCCGCTGAATTTCGAGAACAATGGCGTCAACGTCACCATCCGCAACCCGTATCTCTGGGGATCGGTGGGCGATAACATCAAAGAATTGTGTGATGCAGCCGGAATCGCGTGGGTAATCCAAAACGGAACGCTTGCGATCTGGCCGAAGAGCGGATCGCGAACCCCCGCCGGCGCGGTCGTGCCGATCGTTTCCGCCGCGACCGGCCTCGTAGCGTTCCCGAGCTTCACGCCGTATGGGGTGTTGTTAAAAACGCTGTATAATCCATCAATTTTGTTTGGCGGTCAGATTCAGGTCGAGAGCGAACTTTTGACGAATGCGCTTGCGCAGTCCGCCGGGGTGTCGAAAATTCTGAAGCTCCCGTCGAACGGAATTTACACTGTCGTAAGTCTCGACCACGAGCTCGAATCGTGGGTGCCGAACGGCAAGTGGTTTTCTGACATTTATTGTTGGACTGGCCTTGTTGTGGTGCCGCAATGAGCGCGGCCGCGCCGAGCGCCTTCGCAGAGAACGCCTCGCCGCTGCCTGAGCCGGCGGAGGAGCCGGAACTCGACGCGGAGGAAGTACCGGCAGTCGAGCTCGCGCTGCAGCTCCTGGGCGATATCGCGGAGAGCCGGTTGGTTTGCGCCTCGGCCCGGGTTGCGGCCCGCCGTTTCCTGCACCGGCTCGAGCTGGCCGCCAGGGAACAGGTGGCGCAGGAGCTCATGAAAGGCCGCGCCGAGGCGGCGGTGCGCGCTCACCCGGACCTGTCCAGCGAAGAGATCGCCCTCCGGCTCGGCTGCGGCGAGACGACCGTCCGGGAAGCGCGCCGGCGCCTGCGGGACGCCGGTGAGATCGGCAAGGTCCCCCGCAAGCGCAAGCTTTCCCGCCCCGCCATTTGCGCTGGCAGAAACTCACAGACCCGAGAGGACCTGAAATTCGCTTGACCGCCGTTGCGGTCCCGGCGCAGCGTGCCTGGGCCTTCCACGGGAAGGCGGGGCCGGAGTGGTGTTGGAACGCACCAGCCCGACCCCTGACCCTGACCATGGAGCGACCATGACCAAGGCTACCTCGGGGCATATCATGCCCAGCGCGCGGCTTTCCAGCCGGCTCGACTTCTTCTCCTCCGACATCATCCGCCGCCTCAAGGCACAGCCCGGCACCGGGCTCGGTCGGCTCTACAGCGTCACCCTCGCGGCCGAATTGGCGCACCTGGCTGGCGAGGCCCGGCGCCTAATCGATGACGGAGTGACGATCCCGGTCCCGCCGGGGGGGACGGTCTTATGGGACGCACGGCCGTGATGCCGATCCCGCGCATCCTGGCCTATGAGCGCCGCCAGGTGGCCATACATGAGGCTGGCCACTATGTGATCGCCGAGCACGTCGGCGTGCGAAGACATGCCGCGTGGATTTTTCCGACGGGCTATGACGCGCATGGCCCGATGAAGACCTATCTCGGGCGGAACTACGCGCCAGGGTGGTATGGCCGGGCATCTCGCCGGCGGGAGATGATGGTCGGCGTCGCCGGGGCCGCCGCCGAGGCCGTGTGGCGGGCGCGCCGGGCTGGCGACGATTATCCCTTCCTTGATCTCGGGGATACCGACGTGATGTCCGACGGCGACTGGCGTCTGGTGCACGCGGCCTCGGAGATCTCGGACCGGGATGTGGAGAAGGCGGCCGAAATCGTGATCTGTCTTCTTGGCGGTCGGCTCTGGGTGCCCCTCTGCGCAGCCGCACGCGAACTCATTCGCAGCGGTATCGTGATGCCGGATCGACTACCAGTGCGGATGCGGGGCGAGTGCCTCCGGCGGGCCGCCGAGCACGCCACCGAGGGGACGTGGGATGGGGGCCTGATCGACTGATATGGCTGCCCTGGCCCTCCTCCTCGGTGCCGTCCTGTTCCTCGCGGCAGTTTCGGCGCAACTTGCGCCGAAACTCTCAGCCCGTGCCCGTGCCGGAGAAGGCCGACCAGAGGGCGGCATCAACGCCGCCGTGCGCGAGCTTGGGATCGACCGGACGGAGGCGCAACGCGCGGTGAAGATCGCCGAGCGGGTAAGGCTGACGGAGGAGAAGGAACAAGCCAAGGCGCAAGTTGCGCCTTCGGCCACGCCCCACACTGGCGGCCGACAAAGCCAAGGCATCAACGCCGCCGTGCGCGAGCTCGGCATCGACGAGGGAACCGTGATCGCCGGGGTAGCGCGCCGCGGCGGTGCCGATCGGGCCGCCGACCGGGGCGGCCTTTTTCGTGTCCGGGCAGCGGCCTCAGCATGATGGCGGTCTAGAGCTTAGATCGTCTTGCTTCATCCAGCCGCCTTAGGCCTGCGAGCCTTTCCTTCGTAGGGGCTGTACGGCGGCTTTCGGCCTTCGGCTTTTCTTTGTCTGAGCGCTTCCAGGATCTCGAAATAGCGGTCAACCACGGCTTTGAGGTCGGTCGTGCGGGGGGACTGCCCGGCCGCCAGTATCGCCGCGATTATCTCCAGGTGCTCGATTCGGTCTGTCATTTCGCTCCCTCCCCTTCGGCCCGCGACGCGGACACCGTGCGGACATTTTTTCTGATCGTTCCGGGTATTTTACGAACTTGGCATCTAACTCATTGGAAAGATGGTGGAGCCAAAGGGAATCGAACCCTCGACCTCCTGAATGCCATTCAGGCGCTCTCCCAACTGAGCTATGGCCCCGGCCGAAGCCGCCCCCTATAGCCCCGCCATGAGTGGCCGATCAAGGCGTGGCCGATCAAGGCGTGGCCGATCGAAGGGCTGGCTGGAACCGGGTGCGCGGGCGGAGGCGGAGCGGTTCGCCGCGAGCAATCTTTTTTCCTTCCTGCTTTGGCTGCGTCTGGCGCGGGGGCGGACGCTGGCCGACAAGGCAGCGCTCGCGGCCTGGGCTGCGGAGGATCCGGACGGGTTCGCCGACGCGTTCTGGGATTTTGCGCGCGTGATCGGGGAGAAGGCGCGCGCCCTTTCCTTTGCCGAGAATGTGCTGCGCCACCGGGGCGGGCGCGCGGCCGTGGCGGGGCGCGGCGGCGCCCTCTCGCGTGACGGGCTCAGGGATAAAGCGGCTTCGTTCGCCGCCGCCCTGCGCGCGGCAGGGATCGGGCCGGGCGATGCGGTCGGCGGGTGGGTGCCCGACGATCCCGAGGGGGTGGCGGCGTTCCTCGGCGCCAACGCGCTCGGCGCGGTGTGGGCGAGCGAAGCGGATGAGGCGCAGTTCCGGCTCGAGCAGGGCGATGTCGCAGAGCTCGCGGCGGCGCACCGCGGCGCCGCGCTCGGCTTCGTGCGGCGGCCGCTCGCCGCACCGCTCGCGATCCTCGGGGGCGGCGTGGTGGCGCGCCAGGAGGCGTTCCTTGGAAACCTCCGCGACATCCTGCTGCGCGCGGAAGTGAGACCGGATCAGCGTGTCGTGCCCGAACCGGCGGTGGGCTGGCTGTGGGGCGTGACAGTGCTGGCGACCGGGGCGAGGCTTGATTTCGGACTCAGAGCAAAAGCCCCACCCGGACGAGCACCGCAACGGCGATCAGCAGCCCGGCCTGGTTGACCAGGACCGAGAGGCGGTGGGCGCGGGAGAAGGCGGCGTCCGCCCCGGACTCGCGAAGCGCGTTGATCCGCGGCATCAGCGAAAGCCAGAGCCAGAGCGTGGTCAGCGCCGTGAGCGCAAGGACGGCCGCGCACCAGGGCGCGATGGGGGAAAGACCGATGGCGGCAAGGGCGGCGGCGATAAAGACGAAGCGGTAATAATGAGGGAAAATCGCGCGGATGAAGCGGCCCGAGTCTGGCGGCTCGAGCGTGCGGAAGACGAGCGGGGCGACGATGGCGCCGAAGAACGCCATGCCGCCGGCGAGCGCCGCCAGCGCAAGCAGGCCGACAACCGCCGCCGCCTGGTGCATCGGCGGAACGTTCAGTAGCGGTAGAGGTCGGGCTTGAAGGGGCCGCTCTGTTCGAGGCCGAGATAGTGCGCCTGCTCCGGCGTGAGCCTGGTGAGGGTCGCGCCGACCTTGGCAAGGTGGAGGGTGGCGACCTTCTCGTCGAGATGCTTGGGCAGGGTGTAGACCTGCCGCTCGTAGCGGCCGGGGGGCGCGCTGAAGAGCTCGATCTGGGCGAGCACCTGGTTGGTGAAGCTGGCGCTCATGACGAAGCTCGGATGGCCGGTGGCGTTGCCGAGATTGACGAGCCTGCCTTCGGACAGAACGATCAGGCGCTTGCCGTCGGGGAAGACGACCTCGTCCACCTGCGGCTTGACGTTCTCCCAGACATAGTTGCGAAGCGCCGCGATCTGGATCTCGGAATCGAAATGGCCGATGTTGCAGACGATGGCGCGGTGCTTCATCGCCCGCATATGCTCGATCGTGATGACGTCGATATTGCCGGTGGCGGTGACGAAGATATCGCCGCGCGGGGCGGCGTCCTCCATGGTGACGACCTCGTAGCCCTCCATCGCCGCCTGGAGCGCGCAGATGGGGTCGACCTCGGTGACCAGAACGCGGCAGCCGGCCTGGTGCAGGCTCGCGGCCGAGCCCTTGCCGACATTGCCGAAGCCGGCGACGACGGCGACCTTGCCCGCCATCATCACGTCGGTCCCGCGACGGATGGCATCGACGAGCAATTCGCGGCAGCCATAGAGATTGTCGAACTTCGACTTGGTGACGCTGTCGTTGACGTTGATGGCGGGGACCAGGAGCGCGTGGCTCGCCGCCATCTCATAGAGGCGGTGGACGCCGGTGGTGGTCTCCTCGGAGATGCCGCGCACGGCGGTCATCCGTTTCGGATGGCGCTCGTGCATCACCTTGGTGAGGTCGCCGCCGTCATCGAGGATCATGTTCGGCGTCCAGCCGTCGGGGCCCTCGATCGTCTGGTCGATCGCCCACCAGAACTCCTCCTCGCTCATGCCCTTCCAGGCGAAGACGGGGATGCCGGCGGCGGCGATGGCGGCGGCGGCGTGGTCCTGGGTCGAGAAGATGTTGCAGGAGGACCAGCGAACGGTGGCGCCGAGGGCGAGCAGCGTCTCGATCAGGACGGCGGTCTGGATCGTCATGTGCAGGCAGCCGGCGATCCGCGCGCCGGCGAGCGGCCTCGCCTCGCCGTACTCGGCGCGCAGCGCCATCAGGCCGGGCATCTCGTCCTCGGCCATCGAGATCTCGCGCCGGCCCCAGCCGGCGAGCGAGAGATCCTTCACCTTGCAGTCGCTGGCGGTCGATCCGTCGGGCATGGCCGGGTCCTTGCGAAGGGAAAACTCAGGGCGAAGGGAAGACTCAGGGCGAAGGAAAGATTCAGGGCGGAGAGGAGAGTCAGGGCGGAGAGGACAGTCAGGTGTTCATGGCGTCGAAGAAGTCCTGATTGGTCTTGCTGTATTTCAGCTTGTCGAGCAGGAACTCCATCGCGTCCACGGTGCCCATCGGGTTGAGGATGCGGCGCAGGACCCACATCTTCGAAAGCGTTCCCTTCTCGACCAGGAGCTCCTCCTTGCGGGTGCCCGACTTGGTGATGTCGATCGCCGGGAAGCTGCGCTTGTCGGAGAGCTTGCGGTCGAGGATGATCTCGGAGTTGCCGGTGCCCTTGAACTCCTCGAAGATCACTTCGTCCATGCGGCTGCCGGTGTCGACCAGGGCGGTTGCGATGATGGTCAGCGAGCCGCCCTCCTCGATGTTGCGGGCGGCGCCGAAGAAGCGCTTCGGCCGCTGCAGGGCGTTGGCGTCCACGCCGCCGGTCAGCACCTTGCCCGAGGAGGGCACGACGGTGTTGTAGGCGCGGGCGAGGCGGGTGATGGAATCGAGCAGGATCACGACGTCGCGCTTGTGCTCGACGAGGCGCTTGGCCTTCTCGAGCACCATCTCGGTGACCTGGACGTGGCGGGTGGCCGGCTCGTCGAAGGTGGAGCTGACCACCTCGCCTTTGACGCTGCGCGACATGTCCGTGACTTCCTCCGGCCGCTCGTCGATCAGCAGCACGATCAGGAAGACGTCGGGGTGGTTGGCGGCGATCGCAGTCGCGATGTTCTGCAGCATCACCGTCTTGCCGGTGCGCGGCGGGGCGACGATCAGCGCCCGCTGGCCTTTGCCGATCGGGGCGATGAGGTCGATAACGCGGGGCGTGAAATCCTTGCCGGGGCCCTTGGCGACCGACTGGAAGTTCTCGACCTCCATCTTGAGCCGGCGGTCGGGGTAGAGGGGCGTGAGGTTGTCGAAATTGATGCGGTGGCGAACCGCTTCCGGCTGCTCGAAGTTGATCGTGCTGACCTTGAGCAGGGCGAAGTAGCGTTCGCCCTCCTTCGGCGCGCGGATCTGGCCTTCGACGGTATCGCCGGTGCGCAGGGCGAAGCGGCGGACCTGGGCGGGGCTGACATAGATGTCGTCCGGGCCCGGGAGGTAGTTGGCCTCGGGGCTGCGGAGGAAGCCGAAGCCGTCGGGGAGGATCTCGAGCGTGCCTTCGCCGCTGATCGCCTGGTCCTTCTCGGCCAGGTTCTTGAGGATCGCGAACATCATGTCCTGCTTGCGCAAGGAGGATGCGTTCTCGATCTCCAGCGATTCGGCGTAGCTCAGGAGGTCGGCGGGTGATTTCGCTTTGAGTTCGGCGAGGTGCACGGATGGCCTCGGAGATTGAAGAAATGCGGGGCAGGGCAGCGGAGGATCACCCGGCATGCGATCCCATCGAACGCGTTCGATGGGCACCCGTCATGCCGCCCGCCATGCTCCATGGCAGGCACTGTCCCGAAAGATCAGGGAAACGGCGGCGACCGGCCGCCAACGGGGTCGGCGGAAGTTAGGCACCTGGCTGCCGCCCCGTCAAGTCATCGAGATGGGAGAGGACCCCGGCGTGTCAAGCCCGCATCGTTCAGCACCCGCGAACCGTGGCTTAGAATGGGCGGACGACGACCATGATGACGATGATCACCATGAGCACGGTCGGAACCTCGTTGGCGATCCGGTAAAAGCGCGGCCGGCGGCGATTGGCGTCGGCCAGGAAGTCTTTCCGCCAGCGCGAGAGCGCGCCGTGGAAGCCGCTCATGAGGATCACCGCGAGCAGCTTCACATGCCACCAGCCGGCATGCCAGTCGACCCCGCCGGGCGTCAGCACGAGCATGATGCCGAAGAGCCAGGCGGCGATCATCGCCGGCGTCGCGATCATCTTGAGGAGGCGGCGCTCCATCACCTTGAAGCGCTCGCTCTCGGCGGAGCCGGGTGCGGCTTCGCAATGATAGACGTAGAGCCGGGGCAGATAGAGCAGGGCGGCCATCCAGGAGATGACCGCGATCACGTGCAGCGCCTTGATCCAGAGGAAGACAGGGGCAAGCCAAGCGATGGTCATGCGCGGGAGATCTCCTTGGGACAGGCGCGATGGCCGGGACCGCAACCGCCCCGGCCTGCAAGCGTGCAAAGCCCCGGCGGAAGGGCCCGGGCCTCGCGGACGAGGGCGGCGAGGGCGGCGATGAAGAGCGGCTCGAGCGCGGGGGTCGGGGCGCGGAAATAGGCGGGCACGCCGAGCTTCGCGGCGAGGTCGCGATAATCGATGTCGAGCTCGACGAGGGTCTCGGAGTGCTCGGAGACGAAGGCGATCGGGACGACGAGAAGGGCCACCCCGTCGGCGCCGGCGGCGCGGACCTCGTCGTCCGTGCTCGGGGCGAGCCAGGGCTCCGATGTCGCGCGCGACTGGAAGCAGACCCGGGATTCGGGGGCGTCGCGGCCGAGGGCAGCCAGAACGGCGGCCGCCGTGGCCTCGATCTGCATCCGGTAGGGATCGCCCGCCCGGACGACGCGCTCGGGCAGGCCATGGGCGGAGAAGAGCAGGCGGAGCGGAGCCCCGGGCGGAAGCGCGGCGCGCGCCGCAGCGATCGCACGGCCGACGATCGCGGCCAGCGCGGCGATGAAGGCCGCGCTCGCATACCAGCAGCAGATCGTGCGCGTCGGCCGGGCGAGGCCGACGGCGGCGGCCGCCTCGCGCCAGGCGGTGAGCGAGCTTCCACTCGTCGTGGTCGAGAACTGGGGATAGAGCGGCAGGAGGACGACCTCGTCGGGATCCCAGGCGGCGACGGCGCGCGCCGCCTCGCTGCTGAAGGGGTGCCAGTAGCGCATGGCGACGAAGGCGCGCGCTGAAAGCTCGGGCAGGGCGGCGGCCAGCAGGGCTGCCTGCTGCTCGGTCTGGGCGAGCAGCGGCGAGCGGCCGCCGATCCTGGCGTAGGCCGCGGTTGCCGGGGCAAGGCGGGCGTGAGCGATGCGGCGGGCGAGCAGCGGGCGGATCGGCCAGGGAACGGTGAGGATCGCCGGGTCGCGAAAAAGATTGAGAAGAAAGAGATGGATAGCCTCAGGGCGGTCCGGGCCACCGAGGTTGAAAAGGATTATCGCAACCTTGGGCATCGCCATGGCCACCCTTCAGAGGCCGCGCAGGAGGCCGACGAGCTCCACCACATGGACGGGCGGGGTTTCCGGCAACACGCCGTGGCCAAGGTTGAAGATATGCGGGCGGCCGCGCAGCGCCAGCGCGATCGCAGCCGCCTCCTCGGCCAGCGCGGTGCCGCCGGCGAGCAGCGCCAGCGGGTCGAGATTTCCCTGGAGCGCGAGCCTCGGGGGAACGATGGCGGCGGCGAGCGCGGGATCGGCCGTGGTGTCGAGGCCGACCGCGTCGAGCCCCGGCAGGGCAGCGTAAGGCCCCAGCATGAGGCCGGCGAGGCGGGGAAAGCCGATCAGCGGGAGGCAAGGAAAGCGGGCTTTCAGGGCGGTGAGGATGCGGGCGGTCGGGCTGATGACGAGGCTGCGGAAAAGCGCGGGCGGTAGGAGGCCGGCCCAGCTGTCGAACAGCATGAGCGCCTCGGCTCCGGCCTCGGCCTGGGCGGCGAGCCAAGCGATGGTGGCCTCGGTGAGGCGCTCGATCAGCGCGGCGAGGAGTGCCGGATCCTCGCGGGCCAGGCGCCGCGTCGCCGGGAAGGTTCCGCCGGCGCCGTCCACGAGATAGCAGGCAAGGGTGAAGGGCGCGCCGCCGAAGCCGATGAGGGCGACCGTGGCGGGAAGTGCGGCGCGGACCGCGCGGATCGTCTCGAGGACGGGGGCCATCGCCTCCGGCAGGCGGGCCGGATCGAGCGCGGCGACCTCGCCCCGCTCCCGGAGCGGCGGCAGCACGGGTCCCTGGCCCTCGGCGTAGGCGAGCGGGCGGCCGAGCGCCCAGGCCAGGAGAGGAAGGTCGCTGAAGAGGATCGCCGCATCGAGGCCGAACCGGCGCACCGGCTGGAGCGTCGCCTCGGCCGCGAGATCAGGCGTGGTGCAGAGCGTGAGGAAGTCGCCGGCACGCTCCCTGAGCGCCCGATATTCCGGCAGATAGCGTCCCGCCTGACGCATGAGCCAGACGGGCGGCGGCCAAAGCGGGCTGCCCGAGAGGACGCGAAGCAACGGCTTGCGAACCTCAAGAGAAGAATCCTTCCCTTCTTCGTTCTGTGTAGGTTGAACCCTGTGCAATCCGGGGTACCCCGATCTTCCTCCGCTCACGGGCGATTGATCCACATGAGGCTCGCTCCGCAAGCCTTGAAAAAAGACCAGGGCAGAGCGGTTGTGCACAATGGCGCCGCGAGGCCCGGATTTCTACACGCTGTACCGCCCAGGGCGGAGTTATCCCCGCAAGCAGGGCGGAGGGCGGGCAGGGCGATCCTTGTCCCCGGGACTCACGCTTGCCCGGGCAATAGGTGAAGGGAGGCGCAGTGCCTCGGCCTTCCTTGGCCGTGGTGGGTGCGCTATGCGGATGGATGGCTGAAGCGCGGCTAAATCTGCATCTTGTTTCGGATGCGACCGGCGATACGTTGAACGCGATCGCGCGGGCGACGGTGGTGCAGTTCGAGCACGCGAACATCCTCTATCACCGTTGGAGCCTGATCCGGACGCGGTTCCAGATGCATCGGGTGCTGGAGGGGATCGAGGGCGAGCCCGGACCTGTGCTTTCGACGGTGATCGACCGGGCGTTGCGTGCCGAGCTTGAGACCACCTGCCAGCGGCTCGGCCTGCCGGTCGTCAATGTGCTCGATCCCGTGCTCTCGTTGCTCTCCGAGAAGGTGGGCGAGCAGGCGGCGGCGCGGCCGGGCCGGCAATATCGCCTCGATGCCGACTATTTCCGCCGGATCGATGCCATGCATTACGTGCTCGCCCATGACGACGGACAGGCCAGTGCCGGGATTGCCGAAGCCGATGTGCTGCTGGTCGGCGTCTCGCGCAGCTCCAAGACGCCGACCGCGTTCTATCTCGCCAATCGCGGGGTGAAGGCGGCCAACGTGCCGCTGGTGCCGAACCTGCCGCTGCCGCCGGCGCTCGAGGACCCGCCCTGCCCGGTGGTCGGGCTGACCATCGAGCCCGAGCGCCTGATCGAGATCCGCCGCCATCGGCTGAGCGCGATCGGGGCGCAGGCACCGGCAACCGCCGCGCGCGCCGAGACGCCGGCCTATGTGGACCGGGAGGCGGTGGCGGCGGAGGTGCTCTGGGCGCGGCGGATGTGCAGCCGCCATGGCTGGCCGGTGATCGACGTGACGCGTCGCTCGATCGAGGAGACCGCCGCGGGGGTGGTCAAGCATATCGAGGGATGGCACGCGCGGCGCGAGGCGAGGGTGGCAGAGCAAGCGCGGGCCAAGGATGGCCCTGCAGCGTGAACGCCCGGAGCTGGTGCTGGCGAGCGGCTCGGCGGCGCGCGCGATGCTGCTCGGCGCGGCCGGGCTCCGCTTCCGGGTGGCGCCGGCGGCGCTCGATGAGCAGGCGGTGAGGGAGGCCGCGCGCGGTGCGGGCACGGAGGCGGCAGGGGCCGCGGCCGCGCTGGCCGAGGCCAAGGCGCGCGCCGGCAGCGAAGCGGCGCCGGAGGCGCTGGTGATCGGCGCTGACCAGATCCTCGCCTGCGAGGGACGCTGGTTCGAAAAGCCGGCCGGGCGCGCGGAGGCTGCCCGGCAGCTCCGGATGCTGCGGGGCCGGACGCATCTGCTGGCGAGCGCGGTGGCATGCGCGAGAAAGGGCGAGGTGCTTTGGCACGCTGTCGCCGAGGCGCGGCTCGCCTTTCGCGACTTCTCGGACGATGTGCTCGAGGCGATCCTGGAGGCCGACGCGGCGGCGATCGGCAGCTCGGTCGGCGGCTACCGCCTCGAGGGGCCGGGCGTTCAACTCTGCGAGCGGATCGAGGGCGATCATTTCACCATCCTCGGCCTGCCGCTCCTGCCGCTGCTCCAATTCCTGCGGGCCGAGGGCGTCCTCCTGGAGTGATGGAAAGAGCCGGAATCGGGTCGTCCGGCCGGACGGTGAGCCTGGGGTTGAAGGAGGAGTCTCGGGCACCGAGGTGAGTAGGAGCGCTGGCGCGCGAAAAAATATCGATCGATTGATATTGTCTGTCGATCGACATATATGCGGGCCGCATGCTCGCCGCGCCGCCCAGGTCCGCAACCACGTCCCCGACCGCGCCCCTAAGGGGCGGCGCGCACCCGCGCGGGGAGGATACGCGTCTGCGCATCCTCCGCACCGCGCTCGAGGTCTTCGCCGCCGCGGGCTACGAGGGTGCGAGCACGAGGCTGCTGGCGCGCCGGGCCGGGGTGAACCTGCCGGCGATCCAGGTACTATTTCGGCAGCAAGGAGGGCCTCTACTCGGCAGTGGTCGAGCACATTGCCGAGAGGATGGAGACCCGGATGGCGCCGGTGATGGCGGAGATCCGCGCAGCACTCGCGGACGGGGCGCCTTCGCCGGCGGAGCTCCTCGGCCTCCTGCTCCGGATGCTCGATGCCTTCGTCGAGTTGATCATGGACCGCGAGAGCCCGGACTGGGAGAGCCGGGCGCTCTTCTTCGCCCGCGCCGAAATCGAATCCGCCGCGGCCCTGGAGCCGCTCTACCAGCGGGTGATGCGCCGCGTGGTCGAGCCCTGCGCCGCCCTTGTCGGCGGGCTGCTCGACCGGCCCGCGGACGACGCCAAGACGCTGCTCCATACGCTCGCCGTCCTCGGCCAGGTGACGATCTTCTGCAATCGCAAGACCCAGCGCGTGCTGGACTGCCGGGAGGGCGCCTGCGCTGCGAGCACCCCGGCGATCCAGGCGGTGGTCCGGGAGCACACCACTGCGATCTTTCAGGGCGCGATCTTTCAGGGCGCGATCTCCCAGGGCGCGATCTCCCAGGGCACGATCTGCCGGGCGGCGCTCGATGAGCGGAAGGACGCGCCGTGAGCCGCCGCGGGGCGTGCGTTCATGCCGGGCCGCTCGCTGCGCTCTCGGCGCTGCTGCTCGCCGGCTGTGCTGTCGGGCCCAATTTCCATTCCCCGGCCGCCCCTTCCGTCAGCGGGTATACGCGCTCACCCCTGCCCGCGGCGACGGTCGCGGCCGACGCGCCCGGCGGCGCGGCGCAGCACTTCGTCCCGGGCCTCGATATTCCCGGGGAATGGTGGGCGCTCTTTCATTCCCCCGCGCTCGACCGGCTGATCGCCGAGGCGCTCAAGGCCAATCCCGACCTGGCGGCCGCCGAGGCGGCGCTGAGGCAGGCCAACGAGAACGTCTATGCGGCGCAAGGCGGGTTCTTCCCGGACGTGACGGGAAGCTTCCAGGCCGAGCGCCAGGCCTTCTCCGCCGCCGAGTTCGGCGCCTCGACCGGCAAGAGCTCGACCTTCAACCTGGTGACGCCGACGCTCGCGGTCTCCTATCCGCTCGACGTCTTCGGCGGCGTCCGGCGGCAGGTGGAATCGCTTGCCGCAACCGCCGAGTATCAGCATTTCGAGCTCGAGGCCGCCTACCTCACCCTGACCTCGAACGTCGTCGTCGCGGCGATCGACGAGGCCTCGCTCCGCGGCCAGATCGCGGCGACGGACGACATCATCCGCATCGAGTCCGCCCAGCTCAACGTCGTTGAGCAGCAGTTCGAGCTGGGCGCGGTGGCCAAGGCGGAGGTGCTCTCGCAGCAGGCGACGCTCGCCGCGACCCGGGCGAGCCTGCCGGGGCTCGAGAAGGAGCTGAGCCAGACGCAGGACCGGCTCGCCGACCTGATCGGCCGCTACCCGAGCCAGGCTCCGCAAGCGCAATTCGATCTGCCCGGGCTGACATTGCCCGAGCAATTGCCGGTGAGCCTTCCCTCGGCGCTGGTGGCCGAGAGGCCCGACGTGCGCGCGGCCGATGCGACCTTGCACGCGGCCAGCGCGAATGTCGGCGTCGCCATCGCCAACGAGCTGCCGCAATTCAGCATCAGCGGCGAGTTCGGAAGCATGGCGCTTGGCGTCGGCTCGCTCTTCACGCCGGCGACGACCATCTGGAGCGCGGTCGGCGGGGTCGCGACGACGGTGTTCGACGGCGGCACGCTGCTCCACAAGAAGCGGGCGGCGGTCGCCGCCTTCCAGCAGGCGGCAGCGCAATATCGCAGCACCGTGCTCGGGGCCTTCCAGAACGTCGCCGATGCGCTGCACGCGCTCGAGTCCGACGCCGATGCGCTTGCGGCACAGGTGACGGCCGAGCAGGCCGCGGCCGCGAGCCTCGAGCTCGCGCGGCAGCAATTCACGCTCGGCGCGATCAGCTATCCGACCCTGCTCAATGCCGAGACCAGCTATGAGCAGGCGCGGATCAACCTGGTGCAGGCAGAGGCCACCCGGTTCGCCGATACCGCCGGGCTTTTCCAGGCGCTCGGCGGCGGCTGGTGGCACCGCACGGACGTCGCCGAGGCGACGAAGGGCAGCCCGGATCGGTTCTGGCTGCCGGGCGAAGCCCCAGGGCATTAGCAGGGCAATAACGGAGACAAGCATGGCCAAGCGCATGATCATCATGCTGGTCGCGGTCGGCCTCGTGCTCGGCGGGGTGTTCGGCTTTCAGATGTTCAAGGCGCGCATCATCAAGCACGTCCTGGCCTCGTTCGCCAATCCGCCGCAGACGGTCTCGACCACCACCGCCAGCCTCCAGGAATGGCGCCCCGCGCTCTCGGCCGTCGGCAGCCTGACGGCCGACCAGGGCGCCAACCTCTCGCTCGAGGTCGCGGGGATCGTGACCGAGATCGACTTCCGTTCCGGCGGGGCGGCGCAGAAGGGCGACGTGCTCCTGCGGCTGCGCGCTGACGACGACATCGCGAAGCTGCACGCGCTCCAGGCGACCGCGACGCTCGCGCGCATCACCTACGATCGTGACCTCAGGCAATTCCGGGCCCAGGCGGTGAGCCAGGCCACCCTCGATATCGACTCGGCAACGCTCAAGAACGACCAGGCGCAGGTGGCGGCGCAGCAGGCAATCGTCGATCAGAAAATCCTGCGCGCGCCCTTCTCCGGCACGCTCGGAATTCGTGCCGTCGATCTCGGCCAGTACCTCTCCGCCGGCACCACGGTGGTCGGGCTGCAGGCGCTGGATACCCTGTTCGCCGATTTCTACCTGCCGCAGCAGGATCTCTCGCGGATCCGCGTCGGCCAGAGCGTCACGGCGGCGATCGATGCCTATCCGGGACGGGAGTTCCCGGGCCGGATCGTCGCGATCAACTCCGCGGTCGATCCGGACTCCCGCAATTTCGAGGTGCGCGCGGAACTGCCCAACCCGGGCCATTTCCTTCGTCCCGGCATGTTCACCACCCTCGCTATCGAATCGGGCGCGCCCGAGCCGCGGATCACGCTGCCCCAGACCGCGGTCGCCTACAATTCGTACGGCGATTCGGTCTTCGTCGTGGTCCACAAGCCGGCCGCCGCGAATCGCGCGCCCGGCCTCTTCGCCGAGGAGACGTTCGTCACCGTCGGCCCGACGCGCGGCGACCAGGTCGCCGTGCTCAAGGGCGTGGCGGCGGGCGAGACCGTCGTCACCTCCGGGCAGATCAAGCTGCACAACGGCTCGCCGGTGCTGATCGACAACAAGGTGCAGCCGCTCGACAACGCGACCCCCGTGCTCACCGATCCTTGAGAAGGGGATAGGCGATGTCGTTCACAGATATCTTCGTCCGCCGGCCGGTGCTGGCGAGCGTGCTCAGCCTCGCCATCCTCGTGCTCGGCCTGCGCGCCGCCGGCTCGCTGCCGATCCTGCAATATCCGCGGACCGAGAACGCCGTCATCACCGTCACCACCCCCTATCCGGGGGCCGATCCCGCGACCATCGCGGGGTTCATCACCACGCCCCTCGAGAACGCGATCGCCCAGGCCAACGGGATCGATTACATGACCTCGACGAGCACGCCGGGGATCAGCACGATCACCGTCAACCTCGTGCTCAACTACGATCCGGACAAGGCGCTCTCCGAGATCAGCACCAAGATCACCTCGGTGCTCAACCAGCTCCCGCCCGAGGCGGAACAGCCCGAGCTGACGGTCGCGGTCGGCCAGACGATCGACGCGATGTATATCGGCTTCTCGAGCGATGTTCTCGCGCCCAACCAGGTCACCGACTACCTCGTGCGCGCGGTGCAGCCGAAGCTGCAGGCGGTGTCGGGCGTGCAGACCGCGGAGCTGCTGGGCGCGAAGAACTTCGCGCTGCGCGCCTGGCTCGACCCGGTCAAGATGGCCGCCTACGGCGTGACCGCGAGCGATGTTGCGACCGCGCTTGCCCAGAACGACTACATCTCGGGGCTCGGCAGCACCAAGGGGCAGATGGTGCAGGTGAACCTCGCCGCCTCGACGAACCTGCACACGCTCGAGGAGTTCCGCGACCTCGCGGTCAAGACCAGCGGTGGGGCGATCGTGCGGCTGAACGACGTGGCCCACGTCTCGCTCGGCTTCGACGATTACGATTCCCAAGTCAGCTTCGACGGCAAGCAGGCGGTCTATATCGGCATCCAGATCGCACCCGGCGCCAACCTGCTGAGCGTCATCAGCCACGTCCGCGACGTCTTCCCCGGCATCCAGGCGAACCTGCCGCACGGCATGCAGGGCCGGATCGTCTATGATTCGACCGCGTTCGTGAACAGCGCGATCAGCGAGGTGGTCTGGACCCTGGTCGAGGCGATGCTGATCGTGACCGCGGTGATCTTCGTCTTCCTCGGCTCGCCGCGCTCGGTGCTGATCCCGGTGATTGCGATCCCGCTCTCGCTGATCGGCACCTTCACGATGATGCTGATGTTCGGCTTTTCCATCAATCTGCTGACACTTTTGGCACTGGTCCTGGCGATCGGCCTGGTCGTCGACGACGCCATCATCGTGGTGGAAAACGTCAATCGGCTGCTGGCGGAGGGCTTGCGGCCGATCCCGGCGGCGATCCGCGCCGCGCGCCAGCTCGGCGGGCCGATCATCGCCATGACCGTGGTGCTGATCGCGGTCTATCTGCCGATCGGCTTCCAGGGCGGGCTCACCGGCGCGCTCTTCACCGAGTTCGCCTTCACCCTCGTCGGCGCGGTGACGGTCTCGGCGATCATCGCGCTCACCCTCTCGCCGATGCTCTGCTCGCGCGTGCTCAAGCCGCACGAGGGCGGGCTCGAGGGGCGGCTCGTGGCGGGCATCGATCGCGGGTTCAGCGTGCTCCGCCGGGGCTATGAGCGCTGGCTGCACGGCAGCCTCAACTACCTGCCGGTCACCGCCGTGTTCGCCGCGATCGTGCTCGGCAGCATCTTCTTCCTCTACAGCAGCGCGACCAGCGAGCTTGCCCCGCAGGAGGACGAGGGCGCCATCCTCGCCGCCTCCACCGCGCCGCCCAACGCGACCCTCCAGCAGCGCCTGCTCTACGACGCGCAGGTCTACAAGGCGTTCGCGAGCTTCCCGGAAACGGCCCATGTCTTCCAGCTCGACATGCCCGGCCAGGTCATCGGCGGCGCGGTGCTGAAGCCGTGGGACCAGAGGAAGCGGACGGCGAACCAGCTTCAGCCGCTGATGCAGCGCGCCCTCGCCGGCATCGCCGGCGTCCAGGCCGTCGCCTTCCAGATCCCGCCGCTGCCCGGCGCCAACGGCCTGCCCGTCCAGTTCGTCATCGACACGACCCAGGGCTTCGGCGCGCTTGACGGCGTTGCCCAGCAATTCCTCGAAGCCGCGCTCAAAAGCGGGCTCTTCATCTTCTTGCAGAAGGACCTCCGCATCGACCAGCCGCAAGCGACGGTGGTGATCGATCGCAGCAAGGCCGCCCTCCTCGGCCTCAAGATGAGCGATATCGGCGGCGCGCTCAGCAGCATGCTCGGCGGCGGCTACGTCAATTATTTCAGCCTCGATGGCCGCTCGTACAAGGTGATCCCGCAGGTCCAGCAGCGCTACCGGCTCAACACCAGCCAGGTCAACAGCTACTATATCCGCACCGCGAGCGGGGCGATGGTGCCGCTCTCAACCGTGGTTCATATCACCAACCAAACGGTTCCCGAATCGATCAACCACTTCCAGCAGCTCAATTCGGCAACCATTCAGGGGGTGCCCGCGCCAGGCGTGGCCCTCGGCACCGCGCTCTCCTCTCTCGCCAAACTCGCGCAGGAGACGCTGCCCGCCGGCTACACCATCGATTACGGCGGCCCCTCCCGCCAGTATATCCAGGAATTGAGCGGCTTCCTCGTTACCTTCGGGCTCGCCCTGATCATCATCTATCTCTCGCTCGCCGCCCTCTTCGAGAGCTTTCGCGACCCCCTGGTCATCCTCGTTTCGGTCCCGATGTCGATCGCCGGCGCCCTGATCTTCGTCTCCGTCGGCATCGGCGGCGCGACGCTCAACATCTATACCGAGGTCGGGCTGGTGACGCTGATGGGGCTGATCAGCAAGCACGGCATCCTGCTCGTCGAATTCGCCAACGAGCTGCAAAAGGATGGCAGGAGCAAGCGCGAGGCGATCGAGATGGCTGCCGGCATCCGGCTGCGGCCGATCCTGATGACCACCGCGGCGATGGTGCTCGGCGTCGTGCCGCTGCTGACCGCGGGCGGGGCGGGCGCGGCCTCGCGTTTCGATATGGGGCTCGTCATCGCCAGCGGGCTCTCGATCGGCACCCTCTTCACGCTCTTCGTGGTGCCCGCCGTCTATATGCTCCTCTCCGCCGACCACTCGGCGCGGAGCGTCGCGGCCGAGGCGGAGCTCTCGCTCACCCCATAGAGGAATTGAATCCACCGCCGTCGAGCAGAAGATTCTGCCCGACGATGAAGCCCGCATGGACGGAGCAGAGGAAAGCGCAGGCGGCGCCGAACTCCGCCGGATCGCCGACGCGCCCCGCCGGCGTCGCCCGCGCCCGCTCCGCCAGGACCTCCTCGACCGGCCGGCCCGCCGCGCGCGCGACCTCCTCGGCGGTGCTGCGCAGCCGATCGGTGAGGAACGGCCCGGGCAGGATATTGTTGATGACGACGTTGTGGCGCGCGACCTGGCGCGCGAGGCCGGCAACGAACCCCGTGAGCCCGGCGCGCGCGCCGTTGCTCATCCCCAGCGTCGCGATCGGCGATTTCACCGAGGCCGAGGTGATGTTGACGATGCGCCCGAAGCGCCGCGCGATCATCGGGTCGATGACGGCACGGATCAGCGCGATCGGCGTCAGCATGTTGGCGTCCAGCGCCTTGATCCAGTCCTCGCGCGACCATTGGCGAAAATCGCCGGGCGGCGGGCCGCCGGCATTGTTGACGACGATATCGGGCTCGGGGCAGGCGGCGAGCGCGGCTTCGCGCCCGGCCGCGGTGGTGATGTCGCCGGGGACGGCGGTCACGGCGACGCCCGTCGCGGCGCGGATCTCCGCCGCCGTGCGCTCGAGCGCCTCGGCGCCGCGTGCGGTGATGGTGACGGCCACGCCCTCGCGCGCCAGCGCCATCGCCGAAGCCCGGCCGAGCCCCTTGCTCGCGGCGCAGACGAGCGCGCGTTTGCCGGCGATTCCGAGATCCATTTCTTCCCCCTTTTCCTTTTTCAGGCGGCCCTTTTCAGGCGGCGACAGCGATCGTGCCGAGCGCCGCGCGGCTCGCGTCCGGGATCGGTACCGGGCGCATCCCCGCCCGCTCGACATAGACATGCACGAAGTGGCCCTCGGCCGCGGCCTCGTCTTCGTCGTTGCGGAAGACCGCGACCTCGTAGCGCACCGAGCTGGTGCCGATGCGCGCGACCCGCACGCCCACCGTGACCTGGTCGGGGAAGGAGACCGAGGCGTGGTAGCGGCAGCCGGTCTCGACCACCACCGTGATGATCTCGCCGTCCGAGACGCCGATGAGCTCGTGGCGGAGCAGGAAATAGGTCACGGCCGTGTCGAAATACGAATAGTACTCGACATTGTTGACATGCCCGAAGGCGTCGTTGTCCTTCCAGCGCGTGGTGATCGGGTGGAAGAAGCGGTAGTCGCTGCGGCGGCTGCGCTCAGGACGGCTCATGCGGCGGACCACCTCGGGACGTGCGTGCCCGCCTATCATCGGGGCGCGGCGCGGGGTTCGTAAAGCCGCCCCCTTTCAGAAGCTGAGCGGCGCGGCCTGCACCACCAGCGGCAGCGCGCGGACGGCTGCCAGCACCGGCTCGGGCACCGCCTCGTCCACCGCGACCAGGCAGATCGCATCGCCCCCGGGAGCGGCGCGGCCAAGATGGAAGGTCGCGATGTTGATGCCGGCATCGGCGAGCTCGGCGCCGAAGCGGCCGATGAAGCCCGGGCGGTCTTGGTTGGTGACGTAGATCATGTGGCGGGAGAAATCCGCCTCCACCGGGATGCCCTTGATGGCGACGAGGCGCGGGCGGTCGTTGGCGAAGAGCGTGCCGGCGACCGCGCGGGTCTGGTGCTCGGTGGTGATCGAGAGCGTGACCAGCGTCTGGTACTCGCTCGGGCGCTCGTGGACCGTCTCGGCGACCTCGATGCCGCGCTCGCGCGCGAGTGCTGCCGCATTGACCATATTCACGCCTTCCAGGATCGGCGAAAGCAATCCCGCGAGCGCAGCCGCCGTGAGCGGCTTGTGATTGAGGTTCGCCGCGGCCCCCTCGTATTCGATCGTGACCCGCTCGATGACGCCCTCGCGCGACTGGGTGAGCTGGCCGGCGAAGCTGCCGAGCAGGCGGCAGAGCTCCATGTAGGGACGCAGCCGCGGCGCCTCCTCTGCCGAGACGGAGGGCATGTTGACGGCGTTGACGACCGCACCGGTGAGCAGGAAGTCGCTCATCTGCTCGGCCACCTGGATGCCGACCTTCTCCTGCGCCTCTTCGGTGGAGGCGCCGAGATGCGGCGTGCAGACGACGGTCTCGAGCGCGAAGAGCGGGCTTTCACCCGGCGGCTCGGTCGCGAAGACGTCGAGCGCGGCGCCGGCGACATGGCCCGCGCGGATCGCAGCGGCGAGTGCCGCCTCGTCGATGAGCCCGCCGCGCGCGCAATTGACGATGCGCACGCCCGGCCGCATCGCCGCGATCGCCGCGGCCGAGATGATGGTGCGCGTCGCCTCCGTCAGCGGCGTGTGCAGTGTCACCACATCCGCCCGCGAAAGAAGGTCGGAAAACTCCACCTTCTCGACCCCGAGCGCCACCGCGCGCGCCTCGGTGAGATAGGGGTCGTAGGCGATCACCTTCATCTTGAGCCCGACCGCCCGGTCGGCGACGATCGAGCCGATATTGCCGCAGCCGATCAGGCCGAGCGTCTTGCCGAACAGCTCCATGCCCATGAAGCGGGCCTTTTCCCACTTGCCGGCCTTGGTCGAGGCGGACGCCTCGGGGATCTGGCGGGCGAGCGCCATCATCAGCGCGATCGCGTGCTCGGCGGTGGTGATCGAGTTGCCGTGCGGCGTGTTCATGACAACGACGCCGCGCCGCGTCGCGCTCGTGACATCGACATTATCGACGCCGATCCCCGCGCGCCCCACCACCTTCAGGTTCGGCGCGGCCTCGAGCAGCTCCCGCGTCACCTTCGTCGCCGAGCGCACCGCGAGCCCGTCATAGGCGCCGATGATCTCCCGAAGCTCGGGCGGCTTGAGCCCGGGCCTGAGATCGGCCGCGATCCCGCGCTCGCGGAAGACCGCAACGGCGGCAGGCGAGAGCTTGTCGCTGATGAGAACCTTCGCCATCGGCCTCACTCCGCCGCGCGCGGTTGCGCGACTTCGCCCGCCACCGTGTCCGCCGCCCAGTCGAGCCACGGCAGAACCGCCCGGATATCGGCCGTCTCCACCGTCGCACCACCCCAGATGCGCAGGCCCGGCGGCGCGTCGCGATAGGAGGCGATGTCGTAGGCGACGCCCTCGGCTTCGAGCAGCGCCGCGATCCGCTTGGCCGCCGCTGTCCGCGCCTCCGGCCCCAGGCTCGTGAACCATGGCGCCACAATCTTGAGGCAGATCGAGCTCGGCGAGCGCCATTCCGCCCGCTCGGCCAGGAAATCGACCCAACCCGTCCGCCCGACCCACTCCGCGATCGCGGCGAGGTTCGCCTCCGCGCGCCCGATCAGCGCCGGGAGCCCTCCCACCGCCTCGGCCCAGCGCAGCCCGTCGAGCGCATCCTCCACCGCGAGCAGGCTCGGCGTGTTGATCGTCTCGCCCTTGAAGACGCCCTCGATCAACCTTCCGCCCTTGGTCATGCGGAAGATCTTCGGCAGCGGCCAGGCCGGCTGGTACAATTCAAGCCGCGCCACCGCCCGCGGCGAAAGCGCCAGCATCCCCTGCCCGGCCTCGCCGCCCAGCACCTTCTGCCAGGACCAGGTGACGACATCGAGCTTTTCCCAAGGCAGCGCCATCGCAAAGGCAGCGGACGTCGCATCCGCGATCACCAGCCCCTTGCGCTCTTCGGGAATCCAGTCCCCGTCCGGCACCCGCACACCCGAGGTGGTGCCGTTCCAGGTCAGCACCACGTCGCGCGAGAAATCGACCGCGCCGAGCTCCGGAAGCCGCCCATACGCCCCCTCGAGGACGCGCACATCCGGAAGCTTGAGCTGCTTCACGATGTCGGTGGCCCAGCCGGCGCCGAAACTCTCGAAGGAAAGAACGTCCACCGCGCGGGCGCCGAGCAGCGACCACAGCGCCATCTCGACCGCGCCGGTGTCCGAGGCGGGCACGATGCCGAGCCGCCAGTCCGCCGGCATCTCAAGCAGCGTGCGCGATCGTGTGATCACCTCGTTGAGCCGCGCCTTCGGCTCCTTGGCGCGATGGCTGCGACCGAGCACCGCGCCCGCAAGTGCCGCCACGGCAAAGCCGGGACGCTTGGCGCAGGGGCCGGAGGAGAAATCGGGGTTTGCCGGACGCACGTCCGGCCGCGGAGTGGCGAATGCCATGTCGGCTCTCCCTTCCAGAAGAGAAGCGCCCCGGTGGGGGGGCGTGACCCGGGCGGAGCCATAGCCCAAGCACAAGCGCTTCGCAATCACCGCGTGGGCCCCATTGCCGATCGATCACATCAATCGGAGCCATCCAAACAATCGACTTGACGGTTCTGCTGCGGCGCAGCATCTCACAGCGAGCCCGGGCGGCGCCCGGGTTTTCAACAACGCCCGGGTTTTCGACCCCGGGGTTTTCGACAACGCCCGGGTTTTCGACAACGCAAGTGCAGGAGAGAAGGCGGCATGCTCACCGTGGGGGATCAGTTCCCGAGCTTCCGGCTTGAGGCGGTCAAGGCCGGCTTGGAGGGCCTCGCCGGCCCCGGCAAGTCCTTCATCGAGATCACCGAGGCGAGCGATCCCGGCCAGTGGAAGATCGTCTTCTTCTGGCCGAAGGACTTCACCTTCGTCTGCCCGACCGAGATTGCCGCCTTCGGCAAGCTCGCCCCGGAGTTCGCCGACCGCGACGCGGTCGTCTACGGCGTCTCCACGGACAGCGAGTTCGTCCACCTGAACTGGCGGCTCCACAACGCCGACATCCGCGACCTGCCCTTCCCGATGCTCGCCGACGTCAAGCGCGAGCTCTCCGAGGCGCTGGGCATCCTCGAGAAGGACGCGGGCGTGGCGCTGCGCGCGACCTTCATCGTCGACCCGGACGGCGTGATCCAGTGGGCGAGCGCCAACGGCCTCAATGTCGGGCGCAACCCCCAGGAAGTGCTGCGCGTGCTCGACGCCCTGCAGACCGACGAGCTCTGCCCCTGCAACTGGGAGAAGGGCAAGCCCACGCTCGATCCCGAGGCGCTCTTTGAAGCGGCCTGACCATGTCGATCGAAGCGCTGCGTGGCAGGCTGCCGGACTATGCGAAGGACCTCCGGCTCAATCTCGGAACGCTGGCGGCCGAGCCCGCGCTCTCGGCCCGCCAGCGCGCCGGCACCTTCGTCGCCTGCGCGATCGCCAGCCGCAACCAAGCGACCACCGAGGCGATCGTCGCCGAGTTCGCCCATGAGCTCGGCCCCGATGCCCTCGCTGCGGCCAAGGCGGCGGCCGCGATCATGGGCATGAACAACGTCTATTACCGGTTCACCCACCTCGTCGGCGGCGATTACAAGACCATGCCGGCGAAGCTCCGGATGAGCGTGATCGGCCGCCCCGGCGTCGAGAAGGCTGACTTCGAGCTCTGGTGCCTCGCAGTCTCGGCCATCAACGGCTGCGGCGCCTGCATGGAAGCCCACGAACACGTCGTGCGCGAAGCGGGCCTCCTCGCCGAGCAGGTGCAGGCGGCGGTGCGCATCGCCGCCGTGGTCCACGCCGTCGCGACCGTGCTGGACGCCGAGGAAGCCCTCGCCGGCAAGGACCTCGCCGCCGCCGCGTAGAGTCTGAGGGGGGCTCTGCCCCCCCTCAGACACCCCCCGCCAAGGGCCGGGCCCTTGGAACCCATCCGCGTTTGCGGCGGCAGGGCGCGGGCCAGGCTCGGAGCGAAACGCTCCGACCCTGACCCGCGCCCTGCCGCCGCAAACCGGCGCTCGCCTCCGGCCAGCAGGTCCGGCTATCTGGGGCAAGCCTCTCCGGGATCCAACGTGCCGCACCCGATCCGCTCCTCGCCGGCCTCGGAGAACCTCGCCCGCGCGATCGCCGGCGGCTTCGGCTGCGGCCGCGCCCCCCGCGCCCAGGGCACCGTCGCCGCCGCCGCCGCTACCCTCGTCGCCGCCTTCCTCCTCACATTCGCCCCGTTCCTCCTCCCAATCCTCATCCTGGCAGCCCTTCTGTCCGGCCTCTGGGCCATCCGCCGCCTCGCCCTCACGGACGATCCCTCCTGGGTGGTGATCGACGAGATCGCCGGCCAGTGGATCGCCCTCCTCGCCGCCGCCCGCGGCGGCCCGCTCCTCCTCCTCGCCGGCTTCGTCCTCTTCCGCCTCTTCGACATCCTCAAGCCGGGCCCGATCCGCTCGGCCGAGCGCCTGCCAGGCGCGCTGGGCGTGATGGCCGACGACGTCCTCGCCGGCGCCGCCGCGGCGCTCCTGCTGCTCGCCGCCCGCCTCGCCTTTCCCGCGCTCGCCCGGCTCTGACCCGCACCGATTGCCGGGCCGCCGGGGCTTGGCTATACCCGCCCGACGCCCTGGTCCCGGATAGCTCAGTTGGTAGAGCAAGCGGCTGTTAACCGCTGGGTCGTAGGTTCGAGTCCTACTCCGGGAGCCAGCGGGGTCCGGTCCGGCCCGGGCGTGGTCCGCCATTGCCGATCAGCCGTGACAAGCGCATGTTGCCTGCAATGAAGGCGTTATTTTGCAAGCAAGCCCGATGACCCAACTGACCGTTCGAAACGTCAGCGCGCAGATTGTTCGTACGTTGAAGCAGCGGGCCGCGGCGCACGGCCGCTCTGCCGAAGCCGAACACCGGGAAATCCTCCGCGAAGCGCTACTTGAGGGCGAGGAAGATTTCGTCACCCGTGCGAAAGCCCTGCGTCGGAATCTGCGCTCCACTGTCGACAGCAGCAAGGTCATCCGCGCCGACCGTGACCGCGACACGGCCGCATGAGCGGCTACGTCGTCGATGCAAGCGTGGCGGTGAAATGGCTCGTCACTGAGGCCTTCTCGGATCAGGCGGCACGCCTCCTCGATAAGGAGCTGACGCTTATCGCGCCGGAGCTTCTCTTCGCCGAGGCCACCAACGCTCTATGGGCTATGTGCCGGCGCGGCGACATCACCAAGGCGGATTTCGCGGAGGCGGTGGGCGTGCTGAAGGCGGCGCCGGTCGCAGTTCCCTTCTCGATGCGCCAGCTCGCTGCTTCCGCGGCGCGTCTGGCGGTTGATCTCGATCATCCGACCTATGACTGCTTCTACCTTGCGCTCGCCGTGCAGGAACAACATCCCGTCGTCACGGCCGATCAGCGGTTTCACGATATTGTGCGCAAGCATCCCTACCTGTCGGATCGGATCATCCATGTGGGGAGCCTGCAAATAAACTGAGGGAGCCGGCCGACACCACGGCGCACCCTCTCAAAGAGCGCCCTCGACATCGGTCTGCCGAAAATCCGCCCCAACCCAAAGCAGGCGGCACCCATGCTCCTTCGCCACCTCGCAGGCGAAGCAGTCCCCGAAATTCAACGCCGCCGGATGCGCGCCCTTCCCCCAGCGCCCGACGAGATCTCCTGTCCGTCGCAGCCGCGCGGCGAACGGCGTGCCGGTTGGCGGATGCTCGGCCTGGACCTTTTGGGGAGGAGGCGCTGCCATGCTGTCCGGCAGCGGCGCCGGCACCATTGCGTGAGGCTCTTCGGCCGCGGCCTTTGTTTGAGGCATAAGCGATGCGCTCTTGACGGAGCGCTGCGCCTCGGTCCGGTCAACCCCGAGTTCGCGGACGGAAGCATTGATGCCGCGTCGCCTCCTGCGCCGCCATAACTCTCCGCACCCGGCCTACATCAGGCACTCGATTAGGATCAGTGGCGGTTGATCCATCAAGCTCGACCAATAGCCTTGCCCGTAGGCGGCCTCACCCTCCGGTGACAGCAACGGACGATGCCACCGGACCTCCCGAAATCCGGCGGCGCGCAATGCCTGCTCATGGGTTCGGACACTGAGAAAATAGTTCTCGATGTCGAAAGGGCCGTCCTCCAGATAAAACCTCCAGGTGATCGGCGCCTCCTCGCGCCAGGCACCGACGACGGAGGTTTCAAACCCATATTTGCGATACGAAGGAGCCGCTGAAAAGTCGCATGCCGGATTGCAGTTCACGGTCACGAACCGCCCATCCGGCTTCAGGCAGCGCGCAACCCCTGCGCACATCGCATCGAGTTCGGCGCGGTCGCGTGCGTAGTTCAAAAAATAGGCCGCAATTGCAATATCGTATTCCGGACCAAGTCCGAGAGTCCGCCCATCCCCGACGATGTAGTCGATCCCCAGGCGCTGTTCTGCTTCGGTCCCGCGAGCCAACGCAATCATCTTTTCGGAAAGATCCACGCCGGTGACCTTTGCCGCGCCGCGGTGCCGGATCATGCGGCTGTAGAAGCCGTCGCCACAGGCAATATCAATCACCGTTTTGCCGGCCGGATCGCCGATCGATGTCATCAGGGTAAAAGCTTCGACATGCGTGCGCCATGGCTGCTGCTTCGAGCGCTTGTATTGCTCGGCGATAAGATCGTAATCGGTCGTCATGGTAACCCCCGCCTCATAGTCTCCGATCCAACAGCTCCAAGTCCCATCATGGCCCTGATATGCCAGGCCCTGACGTGCCGGCTTTGTCCAAACCCGCCTTGATGGCGGCGGAGACCTCCGTCGCCGCAACGCCGAGAGGGGTCGGAAATCAATTTCGCGAGGCCATCGCTGTTCTGGGACCGGCCGTCATGGCGGTATCCTACGACAGTCACGCCACATGGCGCATTGTCGTCCAAGGCAATTCGGGAGACAATCCCGAGCTTCTCACCGAAATGCGCGCTGATCACGCCGGATACTCTAGCCATGCTTTGACTCGAGAATGTGATTGTGCAGCGCGACGGTCAAGCCCTCGATGCGCTCCGCCATCTCCTTGGCTGTCTCGGTCAGCTGCGTGTTCTGCTCCAGCATGCGCACCAGCAGCGCAGTCTGCTCGGCCGCGGCGCGTTGGCGCTCTTCGCTGGCCTGGTGCAGATCCTCGCGATGCTGCGCGTCGGCCATCGCCATGACCTTGTCGCGATCGGCCTGCCGCGTCTGCGCCAGCAGGATCAACGGCGCGGCATAGGCTGCCTGAAGGCTGAAGGCGAGGTTCAACAGGATGAAGGGGTATTCGTCGAATATCCACAATCCCACGATGTTGACCAGGATCCAGATCGCCACGATCACCGTCTGGCCGATCAGGAACACTGGCGTGCCGAAGAAGCGCGCGAATGCCTCCGCCTTCAGCGCGAACCAATCGTCACCGAACACCGACGATAGATGCGCGTACGGAAGATGAAACCGATAGAACCCGTGGTGTTGGACCGCTGGTTGCCCAGCTCCGTTCGGCCCTGGCGCGTGGTTGCCGCTCATTTTCCCCGCCCTCCCCGTCATGCCTTCCGGCGGCCTGCTGCCCCAGCCGTGTAACGTGAGTGGCCCACCCGATTCGACGCCAGAGACGAATTCGCCACGGTCGCAAAGAGGAGGGGGGAGCCGGCCCCCACGATGGCTCCCGGAAATCCTCGAAGGGGTCTTCCGTCAGGCGCGAGAGGGGGACGAGATCGCCCGCCCTCGCCTATCTCGCTCTCGATTGTTGTTTCGTCGCGTGATTGACGCTTGCGCCTCGGCTTTCGCTACGCTCTCGCCGTCTATGGGTTGCCGGTGCCGATGCTGAAGGCAGAACCGCGGCAGCTCGGCGATCAGCGCCTGATGGTGCCTGGATCGACGGTCGCTACGTGCACCGTGAGGCGGCCAGGAGGCACCGGGTAAGCGCGGCATTGGGCGTTCTCTTATGGCTGCCGGGTGTGGGTTCCCGGTCACTGGGTCTGAGCGTCCGCGGCAGGCAGACAGGCCGGCGGAAGAAGGCTATCGGGACGCCGCACAGTGGCGAGCGGGAGATTTCGATGAGGGGATGGGCGATCGCGGCGGCGGCCTGCCTGATGGTTGGAGTAGCGGCAAGCGCGCGGGCAGAGATCGGGCCTGTGGTGCCCGCCGAGAGCGCTGTGGCCGTGTGCATCCACACCCTGTCGCAGCGCTATGACAAGCAATCCCCAGGCCTTGGTCTCGCCTCTCGGCCGGACAACCTCTGGGCAGATCTCGGGCTGGCGACGTATCCGCAGGATGGCTCGGCAGCTTGCGCCCACGGCTTCGAGGATAAATTGGCTGACCCCCAGCTGGGAGCGCCAACCCAACAGGAGTGAGCCGGACACTGGGCGATCGAACGATCGATCGGCTCGACGTTGCCCCCTTCTTTCATCCAAGGGTGGGTGGCGTCTGGAGGCTGTCGTCATGCATCGCCCCGCTCCGGGCACGCGCGGAGCAATCCAGGCGGGAATGGAAAAGGCCCGCCCCTCGCGGGGCGGGCCCTGCCGGTCCTGGGGGATCGGGCAGCCACCCTGACAACGGGCTTGGCCGTGCCGATCCGCCCAGGAGAGCACTCGCGCCACGACGCCGCGTCCTGGTGGCCGATTTGCGACCGCGCGAGGCGGAAACCGGGGCGCGGTGGCCGGCCTCCGCCCTATCGTCCCGGCGGCTTGGTCATCCATTTGACCGGAAGACCAAGCGCCGCAGCCTGATCTTCGATCCACTGCCTGGCATCGCTCAGCGAGGAGCAGAGTTGCGTCGCGGGGGCGCGGATGTCTGCCGTGCCTTCGCCGACAAGGGCCGCGAGGAAGTCTTCGTCATCGCGTGGCTCGATCCACGCGAGGAGCTTGCCGCTGAGAAGCATGGCGGGAGAGACCCGAATGACCGCCCCGGCGATATAGATCTATCGCAAACTTGTCTAGTCATATAACTGAAACAGAATTGACTTCGATCACCCCACGCTGGCTCCCGATCCTGGGATACAAGACGGTTCTGACGAGCCGCTGAGGAAGCAAGCCGGTCCGATGGGCAATCTCTACGAGGCCGACATCTTCGCCTGGTCCGAGCGACAGGCTGACCTCCTGCGCAGACGCGCGCGCGGAGAGCCGGTCAACGAAACCGAGATCGACTGGCCCAGCGTCGCGGAGGAAATCGAAAGCGCGGGGCGCAACGAACTTCGGGCCAGCCAGTCGCTCTTGGAACAGGCGTTGCTGTGCATTCTCAAAGCCGAAGCGTGGCCCGCGTCCCCCAACGCGCCAACCTGGCGCTCCGACGCAATCCTGTTTCGGCATCAGGCCGCCGACGCGTTCACGCCGTCCATGGCCCGGCACATCGACGTCGAGTTCACCTATCGCCGAGCCCTGCGCGCCCTGCCCGAGGCGATCGACGGCCGGCCGCCGCTCCCGGTTCCGGCGCATTGCGGCCTCACGCTCGAACAGCTCCTAGCCGAGGAACCAGAGCCGTCACTCGGTGACTGATCTGCCGATCCAACAAGCGCTGCCCCACCTCACGATTTGGCCGCCCACGCCCAACCGCAGCCGGTAGCGCATTGGCCAACGCGCCGCTCTTCTCTTTCGACGCCTGGAGCTCGGCTCGAACTCGCGGCATCGTTCGCGCTGAGCCATGAAGACTGCCCGCCATAGTGCTTCCTTTCCCTCTCGGGCCAGAGTAGCGTCACGACTCTCCGGGACCAAACATTCTGTGAGTCTCTCGATGAGGGCAGCATCTTAGCGCTGAACGCTAAGAGGCACAAATACGAGCCCATCGCTACGCGAATTCTGGAACACGTGAGCGACTATCTTAAGGTGGGTAACGTCATGCCCTGACGCTCTTGGGCCGTTGGTTCTTCGGGCAGCCAACACCGTCCAACATGCACGGAACAAGAGTTCGATTCCTTCCGAAAATTGAAGACAATAATCGGGTACGCGATTGGTACAAGGCGCCCAGAGGCATAGGAGCCCAAATCCCTATACGCGGTCGGTACCCCGCTTGGACTGAAGTCGAACACTCTCAGTGTGCCCTTAAGACCCGACAACGACACATTTCATGGACGCTAACGGCGTCGTGAAATACGTCCGTCTGCAGGGGTATTTCATAAGCCTGTTCACACCCCTCACCGCCCCTACATCCTCGCAACCGCCAACGCCGCAGTCGACGTGAGGAGAAACAGCCGCTTCGGCTGCAACGGGAACGGCCGAAAACCGAACCCCTCGTAAAACCTCGCTGCCCGCTCGTTCTTGGCATCAACGACGATGGCGAACACCGCGAGCGTCTCGCCCACGTTCAGGATGCGCCGTATCGCGTCCGCCAGCAGCAATTGCCCAACCCCTCGTCTGCGCACCGTCTCGTCGCGCGCCAGGCGCCCGATCAGCGCCGCCGGGATTGCGTCATACCGCGGGAGCTTGCGGGCGATTTCTTCCGGCAAATTCTCGAGGCTGAGGGTGAACGCGCCCAGGCTATAGAACCCGATGACGCCAAGCGCGTCATCCACCGCAACGAATACACGAGCGACGTTCCGCCGTTCGTCCTGGCTCGCCCGCCGGCGGAACCAGTCGTCGAGCTCGGGCTGGCCACAGGTAAATCCGGCGCGGTCGTGCTGCTTTCCGAGCGGCTCGATTGCGATGCCCAAACCGTCAGCGCACCAGATCGCGATGGCGGCGCAGGGCGGCGATCAGCGTCTCCGTGGGCTCCGGCGGGTTCAGCACGGCGTCCAGGAACGCATCCCGGTTGGCACCCGTCAGCACCATGCGCTCATGCTCGTCCAGCACCCGGCGCGCGCCCTCGTACGCCAGATCGCCGGCCGTCAGCCCGCTGACCGCCATGGCCCGCTGAATCAGCGCCTTGGCCGAGGGGGCGATGCGCAATTCTATCCGATCCCTCTTAAGCTCGCGGGCGGGCCGCTTGCGGTGTGACGTGGCAGGCATGATGTCCTCCTCGACAAAAAAGTACGGCAAAATACCGTGCGCATCCATCCCCGATCCCGAGCTTGGACGGCCTCCCCGGGCGCCGCTCCGCAGCATTTCCGAGAACGCGACCTTTCAGCCGCCGCCCGAGCCCTCGCTCGGGCCGCCGTCCGGCAGCTCGTGCGCGGGCCTCCCGGCGGGAATGGCGGCGCGCCACCCAAATCCGTAGCGCGCAACCTTTGCACGGAGAGCGCCATGCCCCGCCCCGCAAGCACGGACGGCCTCGACAAATTCCGCCGCTACCGCGCGACCCGCCGCGCTCAGGGCATGAAGCTTCTGCGCGTCTGGGTACCCGATCCGCACGCGTCCGGCTTTCGCGAGGAGGCGCATCGGCAAGCCCAGCTCCTGCGCGGCGCCCCGGAGGAACGCGAGGCGCTGGAATTCATCGAGGCAGCCCCGGACCTCGGTGACCGCGCGCCGTGAAGCGGGGCGACCTCGTCACGGTCGCCCAGAGGGGCGAGGACGGCACACCGCGCCCGCGCCCCCTCCGGCTCCCCGCCGCCCTCTTCGGCGGCAGTGATTCTTGCCGGCGCGGCGTAATCTGTTGCCCCCCGGCCCCGCCGGACCCGATAGAATGAATCGCACCTCCTGCCCGGGCCGGGCGGGGGGCGCCGCCCTGGTCCGCGAGCGAGCATCCCCGAGCGAGCACCCCATGGCCTTCACCTGGTTCCATCCCGCGGCGCTGTCCCTCGCCGCCATGCTCTGGTCGGCGACGCTCCCGCCCGCCGCCCCCGCCACCCCCGAGCTCGCGCCGCCCGCCGCGCCACCACATGCGTCACTGGCCGGAGATCTCCTCATCGCCTCCCCCCATATCGGCGATCCCCGGTTCTCGCACACGGTCATTCTGATCGTGGAGCAGGACGCGGGCGGCACGCTGGGCATCGTCATCAACCGGCCCGTCGCCCTCGTGCCGCTGGGCGGCCTGTTGCAGGCGATGGGCTTGAGCGGCGCCGGGATCACGGCGAAAATCCGCGTCTTTTCCGGCGGCCCAGTGGATCCCTCGGCCGGCTTCGTCGTCCATAGCGCCGACTATCGCGGCGCCGGGACCATCGCTATCGATAGTCGCGTTGCCGTGACGGAAAACCCGCAGATCCTCCTCGACATCGCGCACGGACGCGGTCCGAGGAAGAGCCTGGCCGCCTTCGGCTATGCCGGCTGGGGACCCGGCCAGCTCGCGATGGAGCTCGCGCGCGGCGATTGGTTCGTCATCCCCGAGACCGCAAAGCTCGTTTTCGACGACAAACGCGATCACCTATGGGAGGTGGCGATGGCGAGCCGGACCACCCCGCTCTGACGGCCCGGCACGAAAGAGCCAGCCCGCCACCAGCGCCGGCGCCGCCACGCCACCAGCACGGCGCATGCCCCTGGCCAAACGGAGAGGCAGGTGGAGCGATCGCGCTGCGCCGCAACACCCGCCTTGGCATGACGGTCCTATGCGCAGGGCGTGCGGCCCCGAAACGGGGCGAAATGGTGCCTTTTCACCCGCCCCTCACCATCAACAATCTGATATTAAACAATATCTTTCCCCCAACCCGCCCACGGTACGCCCACTCTGCCCACTTTGCTTTCGCCTGGGCGGGCGAAACGCTGGCGAATCCAAGATGTTTCGTCCCGTTCTGCGGAAAATCTCAGGCGAGGTCGGCGAGCAGGCTCGGCGCCGGCGAACGGAGCAGGCGCTTGCGCGCTTCCCATTGCGTCGCCGGGTCGAGTGCCGCGAGATGGGTCGCCTCGCCCCCGGCAAGCGAGGCGATCGGCAGCCCGTCGCGGAACAGCAGCCGGTTGCCAGTGAGTGCTGCGAGCCTGGGCCCCGGCGTCAGGATCCCGGCGAGGTTGAGCGGGTCCGCGCCCGAAACGGAAATCCATTCGCCGTCCGCGGGCCGCCGCCGCGTCTCGCGCAAGAGCCCGATCGCCTCGGGCAGCGCGTACTGCTCGCCCGAGAAGCCCGCGACGAAGCGGCCGCCGCGGATTTCTCCCCGTGCCTCCAGCCGGCGATAGACGCGAAGCAGGTCGCGCCACGGCGGCAGCCACTCGGCCTCGCGCGCCAGCAGCCGCCAGAAGACGACGCCGTAGCGGCCGAGCAGCGTGCGCGCCACATGCTCGACCGCCTCCGCCTTCGCCTCCGGGTCGGCAGCATCGGCAGCACCGCGCCGCGCGAGCGCCCAGCGCCCGGCGCCCTCCATCCCGAAGGCCATCGCCCGTCGCCGCCGCGGCGCGCCCGCGAAAGGCCGCCGGCGGTCCTCCGGCACGAGGAGCGCGCGCAGCCCGCCGAAACTGTCCGAGGTGACGAGGCCGAGTGCCACGAGCTCGCCGAGCGCCTCCTCGAGCTGCGGGCGGAAGAGGCCGGTCGCCTCCACCAGCTCATCAAAAAAAGAGGCGCCATGCGTGCGAAGCGCGTCAAGCAATCGCTCGGCCTTCGGGCTCGGGCATCCGGCCTCGGGCGTGCCTGCGAGCAGCGTCCAGAACGCGCGGTGGCGGCGCGCGATGAGCGCGATCGGCGTCGTGCGCACGGGGGCCGGGGCGCGCTGGCTGCCGCCCGAGGCCGGGCTCAGCCGCGCCCAGGCGACGCGCCCGGCAAGGCATTGATCGTCGAGCCACGCCGGCTCATAGGCGGCGATGCGCGCGGGCAGGATCTCCGTCTCCCAGGCCCCCGCCGGGGCCTCGAAGCCTTCGAGCAGCCCGACCACGGGCTGAAGCGAATCCGGACCCTCCAGACGTGTCTCCTCGGTCATCCGCTGCCAGGCGAAGAGGAAGCGCAGGAAGTCGCGCGCCGCCACGGGCTCGATCTCCGCCCTGAGCCGGCGGACGGTGTAGTGGTGGATGCGGGCGAGGAGGCGCCGGTCGCACCATTCCTCCTCGTTGCCGCCCGGGGTGAAGCGCCCGCGCATGGCGAAGCCCTCGACCTCGAGCGCGGCGAGCCCCGAGGCGATCGCTGCCGCGTCCAAACCGAGCGGGGCGGCCAGGCTGCTCGGCGTGACCGGGCCAAGCCCTTCGAGCCGACCACGCAGGATTTCCGCCAGCGCCTCCTCGGCCGACCAGGCGCGATCCGCCGGCGGCGCCAGTCCCGGCATACACGCGGCATCGGGCCAGACGGCGAGGAACTGGTTCAGCCGCTCGGCGGCGACCCAGAGCGCGGCGCCGGACGTCTCGAGCCGCGTGACACGCCCCTCGCGCGCGAGATGGGCGAGCCAGCCGCCCCACTCCGGCACGGCGCCGGCCTCCTCTTCCGCGAGGCCGCCGAGCCAGAGGAGCGCATCGTGCAGCTCTTCCGCATTGGCGGGGTCGGGCCAGGCTTCGAGGCGGACGCGCGCGATCGCCTCCGCATCCAGCCTTCCAAGCTCGGCCGCGCTCTCGGGCGCGATCCAGCGCCGCGCCATCACCGCCTGGGTCCGCCGCTCCTCGAGCGGCGCGCCGTCGAGGAAGGCATAGGGCCGCGCCGAGAGCACCTCGAGCGCCAGCGGCGAGGGCTCGGTGAGGTCGCGAGCGACGATGCTGATCTCGCCTGACTCGAGCCGGCGCAGCAGGCGCTCGAGCCCGGCGATGTCCATCGCCTCGGTGAGGCAGTCGGCGATCGTCTGGTTGTTGAGCGGATGGTCGGGGATCTCCCGCTCGCCGACCAGGTTCTCGGCGCAGGCGATCTGGTCGGGGAAGACCGCGGCGATCAGATCCTCGGCCTGCATCCGCGCGATCTGCGGCGGCACCTTCTTGCCCCCCACGAAGCGCGGCAGCGCGAGCGCAACGCCCGCCACCCAGCGCCAGCGCGTCGCGAACATCGGCGCGTCGAGCAGCGCCTGGACGAGGATGGTGCGCACGCTCGCCGAATGGAGATAGCGCGCCACCTCGGCCAGCTCGAAGCTGTGCGCGGTGGTGAGCGAGAGCACGATATTGTCCTCGGTCGCCGCCGCCTGCAGCTCGAAATTGAATTTTCGGCAGAAGCGCTTTCTGAGGGCGAGCCCCCAGGCGCGGTTGACCCGGCTGCCATAGGGCGAATGGATGACGAGCTGCATCCCGCCCGCCTCGTCGAAGAAGCGCTCGAGCACGAGCCGCTCCGTCGTCGGCAGCAGGCCGAGCGCGGCAAAGGCGGCGGCGAGGTATTCGAGGAGTTGTTCGGCGGCGGGCCCGGCGAGGCCGACCTCGCCCTCCAGCCAGTTCCGCGCGTCCACGCCGGTGGCGTCGCTCGCCAGCCGCGCGGCGATGCCGGCGCGCAAGCGCGAGACGGCGCCCGAAAGCTCATCCGTCCGGCCCGGCGCCTCGCCGAGCCAGAACGGGATATTCGGCGGCTGGCCGTGCGCGTCTTCCACCCGCACCGTCCCGCGCTCGATGCGCAGGATGCGGTAGGCGGTGTTGCCGAGCTGGAATACGTCCCCGGTCAGGCTCTCGACCGCGAAATCCTCGTTGACGCTGCCGATGATGGTGTTCTCAGGCTCCAGCAGCACCTGGTAGTCGGCGGTGTCGGGGATGGTGCCGCCGGAGGTGAGCGCGGTGAGGCGGGCGCCGCGGCGGCCGCGCAGCACATGGTTGACCGCGTCATGGTGGATGAGCGCGCCGCGCCGCCCGCGCCGCGTGGTGAAACCGTCGCCCAGCATGCGCACGATCGCGGAAAAATCCTCGCGCTCGAGCGTCCGATAGGGCCAGGCGCGGCGCATCCGCTCGTAGAGCGCCGCTTCGGGCCAGTCGCGCGCCGCGACCTCGGCCACGATCTGCTGGGCGAGCACGTCGAGCGGCTGGTGCGGAACAGCCAGCCGATCGAGCTCGCCGCGGCGGACGGCATCGAGCAGGGCGGCGCATTCCACGAGGTCGTCGCGCGAGAGCGGAAAGAGCCGCCCTTTCGGCATGGCGCCGACAGCGTGGCCGGAGCGTCCGACCCGCTGGAGGAAGCTCGTGATCGAGCGTGGCGAGCCGATCTGGCAGACGAGGTCAACGTCGCCGATATCGATGCCGAGCTCGAGCGAGGCGGTGGCGACCAGCGCCCTGAGCTCTCCCTTCTTCAGCCTCTGCTCCGCCTTGAGCCGCCATTCCTTGGCAAGGCTCCCGTGATGGGCGGTGACCGCCTCCTCCCCAAGTCGTTCGGAAAGCTCGCGAGAAACACGCTCGGCCATCCGCCGCGTATTGACGAAGACGAGCGTGGTGCGGTGCGCCGCGATGAGCTCGGCGAGGCGGTCATAGACCTGCTTCCAGACATCCGAGGACATCACCGCCTCGAGGGGTGAAGCGGGCAGCTCGAGGGCGAGATCGCGCGGGCGCTGGTGCCCGGTATCGACGATCACGGGCGCTGCATTCGCACCGACCAGCAGGTGTCCGATCTCGGAAATCGGGTTCTGGGTCGCCGAGAGGCCGATCCGCTGCAGCCTATCGCCCCCGCCTTCACACATGCAGAGCGCGGCCAGGCGCTCGAGCGAGAGGGCGAGATGGGCGCCGCGCTTGTTCGCCGCCATGGCGTGGATCTCGTCGACGATCACCCAGCGCGTGGTCGCGAGCATCGCCCGGCCGGATTCTGAGCCGAGCAGGATGTAGAGCGATTCCGGCGTGGTGACGACGATGTGCGGCGGGCGCCGGCGCATCCGCTCGCGCTCGCCGGGGGGTGTGTCGCCGGTGCGCACCCAGGTGCGGATCTCGACATCCGGCAAGCCCTGCGCGTGCAACGCCTCGCGGATGCCCGCGAGCGGCGCCTCGAGGTTGCGCTGGACGTCGTTGGACAGCGCCTTGAGCGGCGAGACGTAAACCACCTGCGTCGCGTCGGGCAGCGGGCCCTGCAGGCCCCGGCGGAGCAGCGCATCGATCGCGGCGAGGAAGGCCGCCAGCGTCTTGCCCGAGCCGGTCGGCGCGGCGATCAGGGTGTGGTGTCCGGCCTGGATCGCCGGCCACGCCTCGGCCTGGGCCGGCGTGGGTGCTGCGAAGCGGGCGGCGAACCACGAAGCGACGGTCGGATGGAAGAGGTTTTCCGCCATCCGCCGAATCAAGGGTCGTTCTGCCGCCCGATCAACCCCCCCATCTCAACCCCCCATCAAGTGTGGCTGCAATAGGCTTCGATCCGGTACCCGTCGGGGTCGACGGCGAAGGCCGCGTAGTAGTCCGGCTCGTAATCCGCCCGCAGGCCCGGCCTGCCGTTGTCGCGCCCGCCCGTCTTCAGGGCTGCGGCATGGAATTCATCGACGCTTTTGCGGCTGGGGGCTGCGAAGCAGAAATGGAGGCCCGATTCCGGGTCCGCCGGCACCGGATGGGCGCTGGCGCTGATCCAGAATGCGGGGCTCCGGGCGCCGTAGCCGAGCAAATCCGCCCCCTCGCTCAAGCATTTGTAGCCGAGCGGGGCGAGGGCTGCGTCGTAGAAGCGCTTGGTGCGCGCGATGTCGCCCACACCGATCGAGACATGGTCGAGCATCCTTTTTTCTCCGTGTGCAAACCATGGGGGGACCATGCGCCGCACCACGCTATCCCGCTTGGGGAAAATTGCTACCCTCGGCGCATGCTGAACGGAGGCGATCCCGGTCTGGAAGCTCCATCGGAGCGTGCGCCCCCAGGGGCACCGGTCGCGCACGAGATCGCCGCCGGCGCCGGCTGGCGCGTGAGCGAGGTGATCTGCCGCCTCGGGCCTCGCGACCGGCCGTTCGAGGAGCGCCACCGCGAGGTCAGCATCGCCTTGGTCCTGGCCGGATCGTTTCCCTATCGTGCGAATGCCGGCCGCGCGCTGCTCTATCCTGGGGCATTCCTGCTCGGCGATGCCGGTGCCTGCTTCGTCTGCGGGCACGAGCACGAAACCGGCGATCGGTGCCTCGCCTACCGCTTCGCCGCGGATTTCTTCGCCGAGACCGCGGCGAGCGCGACGGGCTCGTCCCGCTTCCGCTTTCCCGCCGCGATGCTGCCGGCGAGCCGGCGACGCGGTCCGCTATATCGAGGAGAATTGCGGGGAAAAGCTCGATCTGGCGGTGCTGGCCACGCTCGCTGGCGGGGCTGGCGCGGGTCGCGCGGATGAGCCGCTATCATTTCCTCCGCACCTTCCGCCGCGCACTCGGGCTCACGCCCTGCCAGTTCGTGCTGAGCCCGGGCGCGTTCCGCGCTCAGAGCCCGAGGAGGTCGAGCGTGCGGGCGAGCACCCTCGCCTCGTCGTAGCGCTCGATCGCGCGCGCGCGGCCCGCCTCGCCCATGGTCGCGCGACGGGCAGGATCGGCGGCGAGTTCCGTCAGCGCGGCGGCAAGCGGGGCGACCTCGCCGCGCGGCACGAGCCGGCCCGTGACGCCGGGCAGGACCTGCTCGCACGGGCCCGGAATGTCGGTCGCGACCACGGGCAGCCCGGCCAGCATCGCCTCGATCACCACCATCGGCAGGCCTTCGAAGTGGCTCGGAAGGGCGAAGATATCGGCGGCGGCGAGGATCGCCGGCGTGTCTTCGCGATAGCCGAGCATCCTGAGGCGGGTGCCGAGGCCCGAGGCCGCGAAAAGGGGGGCGAGATCCCGACCGTGGTCGGAGGCGAGGCGCTCGCCGACCACCCAGAGCTCGGCCTCGGGCAGGGCGCGCATGGCCGCGAGGAGCTCGGGATAGCCCTTCACCCGGGCGAGGCGGGAGATGATGACGACGACCAGCCGCTCGGGCGGCGTGCCGAGCTCGGCACGGAGCCGCGCCCGGGCGGCCGGGTCGGGACGGAAGATGGCGGGATCGCGCCCATTGCCGATGGCCTCGGCGCGGCGCGCGATGCCAAGCCGGCGCGCGGCAGCCGCGTCGTCGGCCGAGACGGTGAGGGTGATGTCGGTGAAGCGGCCGCCGAGCCATTCCGTGGCGAAGGTCGCCGCGCGCCGCGGCCAGGGCCCGGGCTGGCGGAAGTGGAAGCCGTGGCTGGTATAGGCGATCCTGGGCACCAAGGCGCGGCGCGCGGCGAGCCGGGCAAGGAAGCCGCTGATCAGCATGTGGGCGTGCACGAGGTCGGGCTTTTCAGCCCGCAGCACGTCCGTGAGCGCGCGGAACGCCGCCAGATGGGCGCCTGGCGAGAGGCGGCGGGCGAAGGGGACGGCGATCACGCGAAAGCCCTCGGCGCGCACCGTATCGAGGAGCGGTCCCTCCGGGGCGAGGCCGACCATCACATGGCCACGGGCGCGGCCGGCGCGCATCAACGGCAGCAGGAAGTGCCTGAGCGCGAAATCGGTGTTGGCGACCTCGACGACCTTCACCCGGGGGCCGCCCGATGTTTGGCGATCGATTTCATGGCTTCGGCGGAACGCTGCACGCTTCCGCCAAAGCCATATCGATCTAGCCCACCTTGCTCACGGCCCATTTCACCTGCTGCGGGCCGTCGGCGTAGCCGCTCAGCACGACCTGCTCGGCCCGGCGCGCCTCCTCGCCGCCGAGATAGATGCTCTCGTCGAGCGTCATCCGCGCCCCCTCGGCGCGGAGCCGCCAGCCGCCCCCGGAAGGCAGGCGGAGGAGGGCGGCCTCGCCGTCCTGCTGGAGGCTCGCGGTGACGCCCGGGTGGAGGTGGAAGCGGATGACGAAAGGCTGCGGGGTGGGGGCCTCGATCGCGTCCTCGCCGCGCACGTCCTCGCCGCTCTCGGCCATGTAGAGCCGCCGGCGATGGATTGCCCCGAACGGCTTCAGCCAGCCGTCGTGGCTGGTCTCGAGCCAGTGTGCACCGCTCGCCTCCTGGCGCGCCACCTCGACCTTGTCGGGGCGGCGGCGCAGCCCGTCGGGCCCGAGTTCGGAGGAATTGACGTCGGCGATCACCAGGGTGGAGTGCGCGGCGGTGGCGCGCATGGCGTCGCGCCAGGCATCCGAGGCGGCGGGCGCGGCGCCGCAATTGACGATCAGCCGCTCGCGGCCGATCGAAAGCTCGAGCGAGAGGGTTCCGGCGTGCGCCATCCGGTCGAGGCCGCGCGGCGCCGGGGCACCGGCATCGACGATCAGCACGCTGCGCCCGGCGGCGAGGCGATAGAACCCGGCGTCCGCCAGCGCGGGCACCGCCCGGCCGCTGCGTCCGGAATGGGTGAGGACGAGGTCGATCAGCTCGGCACTCTCCTCCTTGCTGCCGTTGAAGAGGGCGAGACCGCCGTCGCCGTGGCGGAGCGTGCGCAGCGCCACCGCCATGCGCTCGATGACCGCGGAGAGCGTGGCGGGCTGGGCGGCGCCGGCGCTCTGGAGGAGGGCGCGGATCTCGGTCAGGTCCTGCATGGCGGCGAGCTGCACGGCCGGGCTGCGCTCGGCATGGCAGCCGTCGGGCAGCACCTGGCGGGACACCTCCTGGGGCAGGAAACGAAGCGCGCGGGTGAGCAGGGCGCCGTGCTCGGGCAGGGCGACCGCGGCGGCGACCAGGCCCTTGAGCGCGGTGAGCGCGCGGGCATCGAGCTCCTCGGCGGGCAGCGCGGCCGCGAGCACCTGGGCGTCCGCCGTCAGCCGCGCCATCAGCTTCTGGCGGAAGGCGTCATCCGCCGAGGCGGCGAAGAAGTCGTAATGCCCGAGCCAGGCGGCGATGCGGGCGCCGACAACGTCCGGGCGGTGCGCCACGGGATCGGTCTGCTGGATCGCGATCCAGTCGGCGACCAGGGTGCGGGCGCGCGAGCGGGCGGCATCCGTGCCGAGCGCGTGGAGGTCGCGGAGCCAGGTGAAGCCGTGGGCGGCGGCACGGAGGAGGGGCTGATCGCCGGTCAGGTTCCAGTTGCCGGGACGGAGCGCGCGAACGGTGCCGGCAACGTCGAGCTCGCCTTTGACGAGGCGAGCGCCGCGCGTGACGTCGCCGGGCCAGGGATCGAACGAGGCCTGGGCCGGCGCATCGGGGACATGGAGAGGGCGGAACTGCTTGAGCCGCAGCAGGGCGCGGCGGGCGTTGCGCATCCAGCGGCGGGGATCGCTCGCGCTCATCGAGCCGTTGCCCCGGGGTCTCCGCGGAGCGCGGCAAGGGCCGCGGCATAGTCGGTGGCGGCGAAGACCGACGTGCCGGCGATCAGGACGTCCGCCCCGGCGGCGCGCGCGGCCGGCGCGGTGGCGGGCGTGATGCCGCCGTCGGCGGAGATGAGGATGGGGCGGCCGGCTTCCTCGATCATGGCCCGGAGGGCGGCGATCTTGGGCAATTGCGAGGTGAGGAATTTTTGCCCGCCGAAGCCGGGATCGACAGTCATCACAAGGACGATGTCGAGAAGGTCGAGCACCGGCGCGATCGCCCCGGCGGGGGTCGCGGGGTTGATCGCGACGCCCGCCTTGACCCCGAGTTCGCGGATCGCCGCAAGCGAGCGGTGAAGATGCGGACCGGCCTCGGCGTGAACGCTGATGTGATCGGCTCCCGCCGCTGCGAAGGCGGCAAGGTAGGGGTCCGCCGGCGTTATCATCAGATGCACGTCGAAGGCCAACCGGCAATGCGGCCGGAGTGCCTTGAGAACGAGCGGGCCGAAGCTGAGGTTCGGCACGAAATGGCCGTCCATCACGTCAAGATGGAGCCAGTCGGCGCCGGCGCGCTCGATGGCGGCCACTTCCTCCTTGAGCCGGCCGAAATCCGCGGCGAGCAGGCTCGGGGCAAGGATCGTCCGCGCGAGAGGAGCTTCCGCCATCGCTGTTTTCTAGACAGACGAATCCATCCCGCACAAGCGGCGATGCCGCCGGCATCGGATTGCGAGGGTTCGCCGGCGGCGAACGGGGCGTGGATCGGATGATACCGGGAGGGGGGCGCGGTTAGGCGCGGCGCAGGCGGGCGGCGAAAAATCCATCCATCCCGCCGCGCTCCGCCCAGAGCCCGGGATCGGTCATGAAATGACCCTCCTTCGTGCGCGCCTCGGGCATCAGGGCGAGCTCGCTCGGGGTGAAGGGATCGGGTTCGAGGGTGAGGCGGGCTGAGGCGGCTTCGATCCGCGCCGGCCCCTCCTCGGGCTGGAGCGAGCAGACGGCATAGACGAGCCGGCCGCCGGGCGCGAGGAGGGCGGCCGCGGCCTCGAGCAGCCGGTCCTGGAGGAGGGTCAGCGGCGGGAGATCGCGGGGCTGGCGCAGGCGCAGGATCTCGGGATGGCGGCGGATGGTGCCGGTGGCGCTGCAGGGCGCATCGAGCAGGATGGCGGGAAAGGTCTCGCCCGGCGCCCAGGCGGTGGCGTCGGCGGTGACGGTCTCGGCAGCGAGGCCGAGGCGCGCGAGGTTCTCCGTGAGGCGGGCGAGACGGGCGGGATCGCGGTCGACGGCGGTGACGCGGGCGCCGGCAAGCACCAGCTGGGCGGTCTTGCCGCCGGGGGCGGCGCAGAGATCGGCGACCCGCTCGCCCGGATGCGGGGCGAGCAGGCGGGCCGGCATGGCGGCGGCCGCGTCCTGGACCCAGAACTCACCGGCGGCGAAGCCCGGCAGGGACGTGACCAGGGTGCCGGGCGGCAGCCGGGCCGAGCCGGAAGGGAGCGCTGTGCCGCCTTCCGGGATGGGGGCGCCGGGGCGCAAGCTGAGGTCGAGCGGTGGCTCGACGGCATGGATCTCGGCGATGGCGCGGGCCCTGGCACCCCAGCTCGCCCAGAGCCAGGGGGGCGTGTCGAGGCGCGGGCCGTCGAGCCCTTCGAGCGCGGCGGGGCCGGCGGCGAGGCGGCGGAGGACGGCGTTCACCAGGCCCGCGAACGGGGGAAAACCCTGGCGGCGGGTCAGCGCCACGGCGGTGGCGACGGCGGCATGGGGAGGCGTGCCGAGGAGCAGGAGCCCGGCCGCGCCGAGGCGGAGCGCGTGCTGGACGGGGGTGGGCGGGGCGCGGCGGAGGAAGGGCTCGAGCGCGGCATCGAGCGTGCCGAGGCGGCGCAGCACGGCAGCGGCGAGGCGGTGCGCGGCGGCGCGGTCGCGCGCGGCCATGGCGGGCAGATCGAGGAGGGCGCGGTCGAGCGGGATGCGCTGCTCGAGGACCGCCGCGAGCAGCGAGAGGGCGCCGTCGCGCGTCGGATCGGTCGTCATGGGGCGGAAGATGGGCGAGATCAGCCGGCGAGGAGCTCGATCGCGTCGCCGACGGCCATTCTTCCGCCCTCGATGACTGCGGCGTGGATGCCGAGATCGCGGTGGCCGTATAGGGCGGTGAGCTCGGTGAGCGGATCGGCGTCGCGCTCGCCGGTCGCGGGGTTGACCTGGGTCGCGGGGCAGCGCGCGGTGCGCTTGACGACGCTGAGGCGGACGCTGCCGGCCTGCAGCTCGGTGCCGACCCAGTCGAGCTCGCTCCAGGCGGGGGCGCCGCGGAAATAGACATTGGCGCGGAAGCGCATCCGCTCGCGCGCCGCACCCGCCCGGCGCTCATAGTCGGCGAGGCTGGCGAGGTTGATGAAGCTCACCACCGGGCGGCGCTGGTCGCCGAAGACGTGGCCGGGGACGTGGTGGAAGCGCGGGGCGCCGCGCGCCTCGGGGCCGAGGAAGCCGGTGAGGAAGGCGGCGATCCGCTCGCGGCCCGCCTGGGAAAGTGCGTCGGCGACGCAGGCCGTGCCGTCCGGTGCGCGAAGCAGGAGCTCGCCGGTCCGCGGGTTGAAGCAGGCGCGCAGGCGGGCGATCGTGGCGTTCTTCATCAGGCACATGAAGTGGGTCTTCGGCAGCCAGCGCGGGTCGGCGGGAGCGAAGCCGGAATCCCCCTGGGCGAGGGCGAAGGCGCGATCCCAGGGGATGGCGCCGCCGGGCTCGAGCGCGGCCTCCTCGAGCGCCTCGGCGGTGAGGCCCTTCACAGGATAGCGGTAGAGGTATTCGATGCGCATGCGAGAGGGGGCCCTTGAGGCGATGGGCTTGCTCTACCATGTGCGACGGCAGAGGTCGCGCCCGTGTTGCCTTCGGGGACCGGGCAAGCTCGTCGCCTGCGCAGAGGGACCGATCGGATGAATATCGAGAAGTTTACGGAACGCTCGCGCGGCTTCCTTCAGGCTGCGCAGACGATTGCGATCCGCGAGTTCCACCAGCGGATCACGCCCGAGCATCTCTTGAAGGCGCTGCTCGACGACGAGGAGGGCGCCGCGGCGGGGCTGATCCGCGCCGCCGGCGGGGACGCCGCCGCGGTGAAGAGGGCGGTGGAGGCCGAGATCGCCCGCCTGCCCAAGGTTCAGGGCTCGGGCGCGGGCCAGCCGCAGGTGACGCCGGAGCTGGTGCGCGTGCTCGACGCCGCCGAGCGGGCGACCGAGAAGGCGGGCGATGACTATGTCGCGCAGGACAGGCTGCTGGTCGCCCTTGCGGCCGGCGAGGGGCCGGCGGCACGGGCGCTCCGGGACGGCGGGGCCGTGGCGCAGGCACTCGAGAAGACGGTGGCGGATATCCGCAAAGGCCGGCGCGTGACGAGCGCCAACGCCGAGTCGAGCTTCGATGCGCTGAAGAAATATGCCCGCGACATGACCGAGCTTGCGCGGTCGGGGAAGCTCGACCCGGTGATCGGGCGCGATGAGGAGATCCGCCGGACCATCCAGGTGCTGGCGCGGCGGACCAAGAACAATCCGGTGCTGATCGGCGAGCCCGGGGTCGGCAAGACCGCGATCGTCGAAGGGTTGGCGCTGCGGATTGTCAACGGCGACGTGCCGGAGGCGCTCAAGGGCAAGCGGCTGCTGGCGCTCGATCTCGGCGCGATGGTGGCGGGCTCGAAATACCGCGGCGAATTCGAGGAGCGGCTCAAGGGCGTGCTCTCGGAGGTCGAGGCGGCGAGCGGCGAGGTGATCCTCTTCATCGACGAGCTGCACAACCTCGTCGGCGCCGGGCGGGCGGAAGGAGCGATGGACGCCTCCAACCTGATCAAGCCCGAGCTGGCGCGCGGCACGCTGCACTGCGTCGGCGCGACGACGCTCGACGAATACCGCAAGCACATCGAGAAGGACGCGGCGCTGGCGCGGCGTTTCCAGCCGGTGTTCGTGGGCGAGCCGAGTGTCGAGGAGACGATCTCGATCCTGCGCGGGATCAAGGAAAAGTACGAGCTGCATCACGGCGTGCGCATCACCGACGGTGCCCTGGTCGCGGCGGCGACGCTTTCGAACCGCTATATCACCGACCGGTTCCTTCCCGACAAGGCGATCGACCTGGTGGACGAGGCGGCGAGCCGGCTGCGCATGCAGGTCGATTCCAAGCCGGAGGAGCT
>CAWIZE010000005.1:0-53124 GCA_963840545.1 uncultured Pseudomonadota bacterium
CAATCGGAAAACTTCGGGCTCGCCGGCGACGCGCTCGAGGAGATCCGGCTCGGCGCGGGCGAGCCGCCCTTCCTCCGCGCGCTTCGCCCGGCGGTCGCCGACGGGGGGGCCGGCGGGGAGGCTGGGTCGCTACCCACCCTGGCCATCGGCCCCCGCTCGTTCGACCTGATCGACTATGACGCCCGCCATGTCCTGCCGTTCCTGATGGACGCGCTGGCGAGCTACCCGCGCGACCTCGCCCTCGGCTGGTTCGGGGTCAAGCGCACCCTGCTCGAGCGCGCCGCGTCCGCCTGGCGCGGGCTCGGGTTCACCGGCGCGATCCAGGTCGCGGCGCCGGCCCCCTGGCTGGGCGCGGCGCTGCCGGAGGGCGCCGCCTGGTGCGGCCGCGAACAGGTCATCGCCGCGGCCGCGGCGTGCGTCTTCGATTTCGGCTGGCCGGACGGCACCGCCCCCGCGCCGCCGCGCCAGCCGACGCGCCCGGAGCACGCCTTCGTCCTTCGCGGGCTCAGGGCCCTGGCGGCGTCCGAGGCGGGGGCCTGCCGCGTGATCGCCGTCAACGCGATCAACAACCGCTTCGCCGCGGCGCTCGCCACCCATGTCGTGACGACCCTCTCGCCGGTGACGACGCGCATCCGCCAGGGCTTCGTCCGGCCCGGGAGCGAGGGGCGGCGGGCACTGCTGCCGCTGATGTGGGTCGCCGAGGCGGGCCGGCGGCTGCCCTCGGGCGACGCGATCGAGGTGATCGAGGGGGCGGCGGGAATCGTCTGCGCCGGGCCCAACCTCGATCTCCTGCCCGGACGGTATCGCGTTACCTTCGAGCTGGAACAACCCATTGGAAAACAATGCCCCGGCACCCTGACGCTCGCGGTGTGCGCGGGCGATATCACGCTTGCGCAACGGAATCTGGGCGGGCCGGGCGGGCCGCCGGTCGCGCTCGAATTCGGGGTCACGGAAGAGCTCGCCAACGCCTTGATTCCGCTTGGGATTGAGGCCGTCCTGCGCACCACGGGCCGGGTGCGCGCGATCCTCCGCGCGGCCTGGCTCGAGCGGCTTCCCGGGGTGCCCGCCCCGCCCACCCCCGAGCATGAATGGCTGCCCGTGATGAGCGTCGGGTGCGGCGCGTGGGCCTCACGCGGCTGGCCGCGGCGGCGCCGGGTGCTGCGCGCCGAGGCCGGCAAGCCCGGCCATGTCCTCTTCGGGCCCTATGTCGGGCTGCATCCCGGGGAGTACGAGGTTGCGTTCACGCTCGAGGCGGCGGGAGCGGCGGCAAACGGAGCCGCCCCGATCCTGCTCGATGTGCGGGTTGGCGCCCGCTGCCTCGCCAGCCGAGCTGTGGCGCCGGCGGCCAAGGGCCGCGCCGTCTGGCGCCTGCCGGTCACGCTCGATGGCGGGCTCGCCGATGCGGATGGCCGGATGGCGCTCGAGTTCCGGGTCTGGTCCGACGGCGCGCTGCCCTTCACGGTGCTCTCGGTGCGCACGCGGCGCCTTGGCCGCGCCGGCTGGCGAGGAGATCCCGGTTAGGCCGGCGCCGGCGCGTGCTCCCGGACCTGGCGTTCGATCCAGCGATAGGTCCTGCGGATGCCGACCTCCAGGCTCTCGCTCGGGGCCCAGCCGAGCCGGGCGCGGATCAGGCGGTTGTCCGAGCGGCGGCCGCGCACGCCGGTCGGTCCCGGGACGTGGCGGATGCCGAGGCGCTTGCCCGCGATCCGCATCACCAGCCGCGCCAGCGCGTCGATGCTGATCATTTCCTCCGAGCCGATATTCACCGGCCCGGCGAAGCCGGAGCGCATCAGCCGCGTCATCCCCTCCAGGCATTCGTCGATGTAGAGGAAGGAGCGGGTCTGCGCGCCGTCCCCCCAGAGCTCGATCGCGTCGCCCGCCGCCGCCATCGCGACCTTGCGGCAGAGGGCGGCCGGCGCCTTCTCCCGCCCGCCGGTCCAGGCGCCCTCCGGGCCGAAGACGTTGTGGAACCGCGCCACCCGCGGCGCCAGGCCATGATTGCGTTGATAGGCGAAATAGAGCCGCTCGCTGAAGAGCTTCTCCCAGCCGTACTCCGAATCGGGCGCCGCCGGGTAGGCGCTCGCCTCGGAGCAGTCCGGGTTCTCCGGGTCGTCCTGGTTGTGCGCGGGGTAGATGCACGCGGAGGAGGAAAAAAAGATATGCCGCAGCTGCCGTCTGCGGCAGGCCTCGAGCATGTTGAGGTTGATCGTTGCCGAGTTGTGCATCACCTCGGCGTCGTTCGCGCCGGTGAAGATGTACCCCGCGCCGCCCATGTCGGCCGCGAGCTGGTAGATTTCGTCGAACGGCCGGTCGGTGACGGCGGCGCAGAGGGCGGGGTCGCGCAGATCGCCGATCACGAATTCGTCAGCCGCCGTCGGGCGGAACTCCGGCCGCTTGAGATCGACGCCACGCACCCAGGCGCCCTCGGCCTTGAGCCGTCTCACCAGGTGGCCGCCGATGAATCCTCCTGCGCCGCACACGAGCGCGCTGCTCATATCAACTCCTTGGCAGACTCCTGACCGCAGGCCGCGCCGCTGATCCTCAGCCTATCCTGCGCGATCGGCTCCCGCGATCGGTTCTCGCCTGGCCGACTGTGGCCGGAGGTATCAAACGTGTCAAATTTCGTTCCAAGAACGATCGGCCGGCGCCGCTTACGGCACGCCGCCGTTGAGCCCGCCCGAGGTCCCCCCGGTGGTCGTCGAGGTCGGCGAGTAGCGCCCGATATTGCCGAGAAGCTGCTGGAAGAACGTGGCGTTGCCGCCCGGCGAAGGCGTCGCGCCCCCGGCCATGCCGACCTGGACGGTTTGCTTCTTGCCGTGATGCTCGATTTTCTCGAGCACGCCCTGATCGTTGAAGGTCAGGACCAGGACGTCGTCCTTCACCACGCCCGGGAAGCGCCCGATGCGCTCCTGGGTCACCTGGCCGATATAGGCCCAGCGATTGTTATCGAAGAGGCCCTGGCTGGTCGGCTCGCCGAGCAGGGCGCGGACATCGGCCTCGGTGGTCGTCCCCGGGACGAGCTGGTGGAGCTGATCCTCCGTCACGCTCTGGCCGCGATATTGGAGCGGCGCGGAGAAGAGGCCGCAGCCCCCCAATCCGATGGCGAGCGCGAGCATGAGGCCGAGCCGGACGGGCCGGCGCGGCGCGCGGAGCGGGGCGGGCACGAGGTCGAGGGACGGGCGCAGGACGAGCAATCTCCCCGATCGATGCAAAGCGGGTTGACACGCCAGTTGACCTTGGCGCCGGGCACGCTATGTGCCCGGGTTTCGGTGTCATGGTCGCGGCCGGGAGTCAATTGCACAGTCAATTGCGCGCTCCGGCGAAGGGGGGGAAGGGGCGGTGTTCGGATGGTGGCGGCGACGCTTCGAGCGGGCAGGGTTTTCCCTTTATGCAGGGGCCGTGAGCGCGGCGCGGGCGCCCTTCCTCTATCGCGATCTCGGCGTGCCGGACACGCTCGACGGCCGCTTCGACCTCGTCGGGCTCTACGCCTTCCTGCTGGTGCGCCGCCTCGAGGCCGAGCCGCCTTCCGGCCATCACCTCGCCCAGGCGGTGTTCGATGCCATGTTCAGCGACATGGACGCGAGCTTGCGCGAGCTCGGCGTTGGCGACCTCTCGGTCGGCAAGCGGGTGAAGGCGATGTGGGAGGCCTTCCACGGCCGCGCGCGGGCCTACGAGGCGGCGCTCGCCGCCCGCGGCGATGCCGCCATCGATGCCGCGCTGGGGGCGGCGCTCGCCCGCAATGTCTGGCGCGGCAGCCCGCCCGACGGCGGGCCGGCGGCGCTCGCCCACCTCGTCCGCGCCGAGGACCGCCATCTCGCCGCCCAGGCGCTGGCCGGGCTGGCAGCAGGGGAGGTGGGCTTCCTGCCCGCTTCGGAGGCCGCCCAATGAGGCCACAACCATGACGCCCGAGTTTTCCCGACCTCTGGCGCTCGCCGACATCCCGCCCGCCGGACGAAGGCTGCGGGTCGAGGCGAATGCGGCGGAGCGCGCCGCGCTCGCCCGGCGGCTCCGCCTGCCGGCGATCGAATCTCTCGCCTGCGGATTCACGCTGCGGCGGGAGCGCCAGGGCGTGATCGCCGCGGACGGCGCGCTCGCCGCGCGCGTGGTCCAGGTCTCCGTCGCCACGGACGAGCCATTTCCCGCCCCGGTCGAGGAGCTTTTCTCCGTCCGCTTCGTCCCGGCCGGGGACGAGAGCGAGGAGTTCGACCCCGAGGCGCCGGACGAGATCCCCTACGAGGACGGCAGGCTCGATCTCGGCGAGGCGGCGTCCGAGCAGCTCGCGCTCGCGCTCGATCCGTGGCCGCGCGAGACGGGGCCGCGCGAGACGGGGCCGCGCGAGACGGACAAAGCGTAAGGCGGAGAAAGCGTAAGCCGCGCCTCCCTTGCGGGCGTGCGGGCCCTCTGCTAGATCGAATCGCACCCGCTCGAGGTCCACCGGCGGCGACCGACGGGCGATGCGAGCCCGCCCGGTCGTGGCCCAACAGCGCGTTCGTTGCGTGTCAGGAGCGCCGCTCAGGCCGGTGAGCGCGATCCTCCCACTCCGTTTCCGCCCGGGCCGGCCACGCGAGTTGGCCCGGACAGGCTGGACAAGCGCGAAAGGCGTCTCCCATGGCCGTTCCCAAGAAAAAGACCTCGCCCTCGCGGCGCGGCATGCGACGCAGCCACCAGGCGCTGCAGAGCGCGGCCTATGGCGAGTGCCCGAACTGCGGCGAGCTCAAGCGCCCGCACCATGTCTGCGGCCATTGCGGCTATTATGACGGGCGGGAAGTCGCACCGGCGGCCGACAAGGCGCTCAAGGGCGTCGTCCGGGTCTAGATCGGAGCCCGCCTGGCATGACGGAACCCACGCCCGGCCGCCATCTCGAGCGGATCGGCGCGCCCGGTCCGCGGCGACGCCGGGGACAATGCCCGGGACAATGCCAGGGACCATGCCCGGGACAATGACCGACTCCCCCACGCTCGCGGTGGACGCGATGGGCGGCGACCACGCGCCCGAGGCGATCGTCGCCGGGCTGGAGATCGCCGCCGAGCGCCACCCCGAGATGCGCTTCCTACTGGTCGGCGACGCCACCCGGCTCGAGCCGCTGCTCGGCCGCTTCCAGCGCGCCGCCAAGAGCGTCGTCCTGCGCCACGCCCCCGACGTGATCGGCGACGAGATGAAGCCCACGGCGGCGCTCCGGATGCGCAACGCCTCGATGCGCGTGGCGATCGATGCGGTCGCCGCCGGCGAGGCGGCGGGCGTGATCTCGGCCGGCAATACCGGCGCGCTGCTGACGCTGGCGAAGATCGTCATCAAGACGCTGCCCGGCATCGACCGCCCGGCGATGGCGGCGGTCGGCCCGTCCGAGCGCGGCGACGTGATCATGCTCGATCTCGGCGCCAACGTTTCCTGCGACGTGCGCAACCTGATCGAATTCGCGGTGATGGGCGAGGTCTTCGCCCGCATCGTGCTCGGCCTCACCGCGCCCACCATCGGGTTGCTCAATGTCGGCTCGGAGGAGATGAAGGGCGGCGAGCAGCTGCGCGAGGCCGCCGAGCTGCTCAAGGAGAGCCCGATCGGGCCGCAGTTTTACGGATTTGTCGAGGGCTACGACATCACCGCCGGGACCACCGACGTGATCGTGACGGACGGCTTCACCGGCAATGTCGCGCTGAAGACCGGGGAGGGGGCGCTCAAGCTGGTACGGGGCCTGCTGCGCCAGGTCTTCGAATCGAGCCTCTCGGCCCGCCTCGGCTATCTGCTCGCGCGCCCCGCGCTCGACCGCCTGCGCGAGTGGCTCGACCCGCGGCGCTACAACGGCGCGGTCATGCTCGGGCTGAACGGGGTGGTGGTGAAGTCGCACGGCGGCACCGACGCCGAAGGCTTCGCCCACGCGCTCGACGTCGCGATGGACATGGTGCTGCACGGCTTCAACGACGCGATGCGCGCCGGCCTCGCGCGCATGGGCCGGCTTTCCGCCGCCGGCGGCCGCAAGGACGCGGATGGCGGCCAGCCGCTCGCGGCCGCGCTCTGAGCAGACTGGAGGAAGGCGCGCGCCGATGAACGACCGGACGGCTTCGCGCGGCGTGCTGCCGTCCTTCCGCGCGGCATCCGCCCCGAACGCCTCTCCCGTGGGCGGCGCCACGGTGCGCGCCCTGCTCGCCGGCGCCGGCGGCTACCTGCCGCGCCGCATCGTCACCAACGACGAGCTGGCCGCCCGGCTCGACACCTCCGACGCCTGGATCGTCGCGCGCACCGGCATCCGCCAGCGCCACATCGCCGGCCCCGACGAGACGGCCTGCTTCATGGGCGCGGCGGCCGCCCGCGCGGCACTCGCCAATTCCGGGGCGGCGGCCGCGGATGTCGATGCGCTGATCGTCGCCACCAGCACCCCCGACGAGGCCTTTCCCGCCACCGCCGTGCGCATCCAGCACGCGCTCGGCATCGCCCGCGGCTTCGGCTTCGATCTTGCCGCGGCCTGCTCGGGCTTCGTCTATGCGCTTGGCATCGCCGATGCGTTGATCCGCACCGGGGCGGCGCACGGCGTGCTGGTGATCGGCACCGAGGTCTATTCCCGGATCCTCGACTGGCAGGATCGTGGCACCTGCGTGCTGTTCGGCGACGGCGCCGGTGCGGCCTTCCTCGTCGCGGGCGTCGGCAGCGGCGCCGGCACCGATCGCGGCCTGCTCTCCACGCACCTCCATTCCGACGGCGCGCTCGGCGATATCCTCGCGGTGGACGGCGCGGTCGGCCGCCACGACCGGCCCGGCGTTCTGCTGATGAACGGGCGCGAGGTCTTCCGCCACGCCGTCGCGCGGATGGCCGAGGCGGTGGACGAGGCGCTGGCGGCCAACCACCTGAGCCACGAAGATGTCGACTGGCTGGTGCCCCACCAGGCCAATCTCCGCATCATCGACGCCATGGGCCGCCGGCTCGGCCTGCCGGCCGCGCGCGTCGTCGTCACCGTCGACCGCCACGCCAACACCTCCGCCGCCTCGATCCCGCTGGCGCTGGCCGAGGCGCTGGCCGACGGCCGCATCCGCCCGGGCCAGCTGGTGCTGATGGAGGCGCTCGGCGGCGGCCTCACCTGGGGCTCCGCCTTGCTCAGGGCATGATGCGCTATCAGCCGCCAATATCCTGAGCTTTCTTGATTTCTCGGTATTCGCGCGGTTGACGGACGGGGCGCGCCTGGCCTAGCCTTTCCGGATGCCTACGATCACCCGGTCGCACCTCGCCGAGAAGATCTATGCGGAGGTGGGTCTTTCCCGCAACGAATTGGCCGACCTCCTGGAAGCCGTGCTGAGCCGCATGGTGGCGGCCCTCGAGGGCGGAGAATCTCTCAAGATCAGCGGCTTCGGAACATTTTCGGTGCGCCAGAAGGGGCGGCGGATCGGCCGCAACCCGAAGACCGGCGTCGAGGTTCCGATCCTGCCGCGCCGGGTCCTGGTCTTCCGGCCGAGCCAGAGCCTCCGCGCGCGGGTCAACGGCGCCGAGCCCGTGGAGGGTGCGGCGGAGGATGATTACGAATGAGCGCGGGCGGCAGGGGGTCGGCCTCGGCGCCGGCCGCCATTTCGGCCGAGGGCGCGGAGGGCGCGGGCAGGCCGCGCAAGGCGCCGAACGCCTTCCGCACGATCAGCGAGGTGGCGGACGATTTGCACATCCCGCAGCACGTGCTGCGTTTCTGGGAGAGCAAGTTCAGCCAGGTGAAGCCGCTCAAGCGGGGCGGCGGCCGGCGCTATTACCGGCCGGACGACATCGCGCTGCTGCGCCGGATCTCGGACCTGCTTTACATCCAGGGCTATACCATCAAAGGCGTGCAGCGCCTGCTCCGCGATGGCGGGGGGCGGCTTGCCGACGAGATCCCGCCGGCGCCGGCGTCCGAGCAGGCGGCCGCCGCGGCCGAGCGGGCGCGCGACCCGGAACTGCCGATCCCGGGCCTGCCGCCGGTTCTTCCCCCTGGCCCGCCGACCGGGGCGCCGTCCGCCGCGCGGGCGCCGGCGCGGGCTGGCCAGAGGCCCGAGGCCGAGGCGGAGCGGCTGCGCACGGCGCTCCACGAGGCGCTCGAAGCGCTCGAGGAGATTCGCGGGCTGCTGGCTTGAGAAAGCCGGTCCGTTGCGGCGGCAAGGTCGCGCTGCTACATGGCGCTGGCGGCTCGGAGCGTAGCGCAGCCTGGTAGCGCATCAGTCTGGGGGACTGGGGGTCGTGGGTTCAAATCCCGCCGCTCCGACCAACTTTTCAATGTGTCAGGAAGAACCCGCTGCCAGTGAAGATGCGGCTGGAAGCACACTGGAAGCGCCAACGCAGCCGCAATCCTCAGCATCTCCCAGGGTTGGGCCTTACGCCTGGCCGGCGCCGCGCCGCCGCAAGCGGGTGTGAGCTGCGCCACAGCCCCGCCGCCGCGCTTCGGATAATCAAGAACCCGCCTCAGCGAAGGACATCTCCCAGCCTTCGAGGGTTCGCCAACTTGCCGCCGGATGGCGTTTGCTCGCCGCCCGGCGGTCTTTTCTCGGCCATCGCCGCGATCGCCCGGCTTGCCGGCCGCTTGACGCGAAGGCCGGCGGCTGCATACTCGCTGTGCAAGAATCAGAAGTGTTTCACGGGAGAATTCCGGATGTCCCGGGTGTTCACCGGACCCAGCGGCGCGGACATGTAAATGCCGCGCCTGGTTGCGATCGCGACGGCCGCGTCACTCATCGCCTGCCTCGTGGCAGCGCCAGGGGTCCGGGCGCATACCGCGGCCGCCGACGGGGCGCTGCGCACGCTGGTGGTCAGCGGGGACTGGATCGCCAAGGAGCGACACGCTCCGATCACCGGCGGGCGGGAGGTGTGCATCGCCTTCACCGGGACCGCGGCGAATGGTTTCGGGCTGCGCGCCAGCCCCGACGATTTCGAGGTCCGCTATTCCCAGGGCAACTGGGCCCTCCCCGCCGACGTGGCGGGAAGCCTCGTCATCGATGTCGGCCGCTATCGCTCCGTCCTGACCCTCACCGGCAACACCAGCGATACGGCGATCGCGGCGGTCTCGCGCGAGCAGCTCCACGGCATGATCGCGGCGATGGAGAAGGCGAGCTGGATGACCGTCACCCCGGGCATCGCCCCGGCGCAGAGGATTTCGCTGCGCGGAAGCAACCGCGCCACCACGGCGTTCATGAAGTGCGTCGGCGGCATCGGCGCAAGCGGCCAGGACGATTGGATCGATCCGCTGCCCTGAGGAACCCGGCCCGACCGGATCAGAGCGGCACTTCGATCAGGCTCCGGCCGCCGCTGGCGAAGCCGCCGCGCAGCGCCTCGGCCAGCGCCTCCAGCGTATCGACCCGCTGTCCGGGCACCCCCATCTCGCGCGCCAGGGCGATCCGGTCGCCAGCGACGCCGTCGCGGTCGGGAAATGCCGGCACCCGCTCGGCGAAGCCCGCCGGCGCCATGGATTCCGCCCCTTCCATCGCCGGTTCCGTGGAGCGCCTCGCGCCGCGCGGGGCGAACATCACCACGGTCACGCATCGCCCGTCGCGCGCCATCGTCCACAGGGCCTGCATGGCCGGGGCGCCGTCGGCCTCGCCGACGAGGCAGAGAACGGGGCGGTCGGGGCAGGCGATCGCCGCCCCGGCCGCGAGCAGCAGCCCGACCCCGCCCGGGCCGCCCGGGCTCACCATCCAGTCATGCGCCGGCGCCCCCCGGCACGCGGCGAAAATCTCCCGCCCGGTGGGGCTCGCCGCGTCCGCCACCACGGCCTGGTCGGGCAGCAGCGATCCGATCACCGCGGCGATCCCCGCCTCCGTGATCGGGCCGCCGGCCGGCGGCGGCCGCCGTTCGGCCTCGGTGCGTGGCGCGGTGGCGTGCGCCGCAAGGGCGACCACCAGCGCCTCGAGCGCGCCGGAGACGTCCTCCTCGGGCCGGGCGAGGGTGACCATCCGCCCCACGGCGCCCATCGGCCCGGCGTCTGTTCGCGGATCGCCGGTTCGCGGATCGCCGGTTCGCGGATCGCCGGTTCGTGGATCGCCGCTTCGTGGATCGCCAACATCGGCGCCATCGACCGGCTCGAGACGCGGCGCGGGCACGCCGGCGAGGACCAGCAGCCGGAAGCGTTGCAGGCAGCGTCTCGCCGCGCCCGGCCCCGAGGGGATCCGCCCGACCGCCGCCAGCCCTGCCCCGCGGCGGATCCTGCGGACCTCGCCGGGCGCGAGCAGCGCAGCCCCGGTCGCCGCGGCCACCCGCCCGGCGGTGATCAGCGCGTCCCCGCATGACGCGGTTGCGCCCAGCAGGATGGCGGCCGGCGCACGCTCCAGCAGCAGCGCCGCGACGCGCGAGATTGCCGCCACCTCGGGCATCGGCGCCCGCGGCGGATTGAACACCGCGGCCGTCCGCCCCCCGCCGGCCGCCAGGAACTCCTCCGGCACGATAAGGCTCGCCACCCGCCCCGGGGCCATGCGCGCGGCAAGCAGCGCGTCCGCCGCGTCCCGCCCGAGATCCTCCGGCCCGGCCGCGACGCGCAGCCAGCCCGAGTAGGGCCGCGCCACCTCCTCGATCGCGGGCGCGGACCCGCGATCCCCCCGGCGCCGCTCGCCCGCCGAGCCCAAGCCCGACCCGGCGGCCGGCGCCGACCCTGGCGGGGGAGCGACGATCAGATTGACGATCGGCAGGTGCGCGGACGCGGCGCTGCGGAAATTGGCCGTGCCCTGCGCGAGGCCCGGCCCGGAGAAGAGCAGCGTGGCGACCGGCCGTTCCGCCATCCGCGCGTATCCGTTCGCCGCGCCCGTCGCGATCCGCTCATCGAACCCGGCGACGAAGCGGATGCCGCAAACGCGCTCGAACGTCACGGCCCAGGCGGTCCCGGCGACCGGCGCGGTGGTGAAGCACACCTCGATCCCGCCGGCGAGCAGCGTCCTGAACAGGCTCTCTCCGCCGGTCATCGCACCGTCAAAAGACCGGCCCGCGCTCGCCGCGCGAGGAAGCGGCCGCCCGCGGCGGGGAGCATTGGCGCCAGGCGCCGGCTATCGTTACGAATAAGAAACGGTCTCCGTGCGGGCCGGGCAATCGAAGCGCCATCCACTCCCCCTGCGATCGACGCGCATCTGTAAGCGAGCCATCACGCTGAGCCGGTTCGCGCCCGCGATCCAGGGGCCGCACGGAAAAGTGCGCGATCTCCGGGGCGCCGGCGATCACGTTTTGCGGATCGGCACAACCGCAAGCTGCAACGATCTCGAAACGGTCGTCGATTTGCGACGCGCCCCCGTCCCCGCGGGCCCCCTCCTTGGCCGCGCCTTCCATGGCCGCACCACCCGAAGAGGCAAGCGCGACCGCCCAGGCAATCCGCCCAGGCAATCCGCCCGGGGGGCTCCGGCCGGAGGCTCCCGATTGACCAGGATCCCCGGTTGACCAGGATCCCCGGTTGACCAGGATCCCCGGTTGACCAGGATCAAGGCGCCGCCGCCCGCCGCCAGGCAACGATGCGCCGATGTCGCGCGAAATCCCCTGCTGTGCGATCTCCGCGACCTGGCGACGCTCGAGGCGTGCGCGGCGCACGGGATGGCCGGCACCGCGGTCTTCGAGTTCTTCGTCCGCAAGCTCCCGCGCGATCGCCGCTTCCTGATCGCCGCGGGCCTCGAGCAGGTCCTGGCCTTCCTCGAGACGCTTCGCTTCGATGAGGATGCCCGCGCCTGGCTCGACCAGAGCGGCCTCTTCTCGCGCGGATTCGTGGACGATCTCGCCACCTTCCGCTTCACCGGCGATGTCGATGCGATGGCGGAGGGAACGGTCTTTTTCGCCGGCGAGCCCATCCTCTGCGTGACCGCGCCGCTGCCCCAAGCGCAGCTCGTCGAGACGCGCCTGACGAACCTCCTGCATCTCGAGACCGCCATCGCCTCCAAGGCCGCGCGCATGGTGCTCGCGGCACCCGGCCGCGATCTGGTGGAGTGCGGGCTGCGCCGCGCGCACGGCGCCGAGGCCGGGCTGCTCGCCGCGCGCGCGAGCTATTCTCGGCGCGCTCGCCGCGCTGCTGGCTCGCCGGATTCTCGGCCACGGCGAACGTCGCCGCCGGCCGCGCCTTCGGCATCCCGCTGGTCGGCACGATGGCGCATTCCTTCATCCAGGCGCATGACGACGAAGGCTCGGCCTTCGCCCGTTTCGCGGACGTCCGGCCGCGCGCGCTCACCCTGCCGATCGACAGTGACGACACCGAGCGGGGTGCCGCGATCGTCGCCGCACTCGCGCCGCGCCTCGCGGCGGTCGGGATCACGGTCCGGGCGGTGCGCATCGACGGCGGCGATCACGCCGCGCACGCGCGCGCCGTGCGCGCCATCCTCGACCGGGCCGGGCTGCGATCGATCCGCATCATCGCCGGCGGCGGCCTCGACGAGCACGGCCTGCTCGCCTGCGCCCGCGCCGGCGCGCCGATCGACGGCTACGGGATCGGCGGCAGCCTCGCCACCGCCGACGGGCCGCTGCTCGACTGCGCCTACGAGCTCCAGGAATATGCCGGCCGGCCGCGGCGCAAGCGGAGCGAGGAGAAGGCGAGCCCGCCCGGGCGCAAGCAGGTCTGGCGCCACTACGCAGCCGACGGCAGCATCGCCTCGGACCGCGTCGCCCTGCTCGATGAACCGGACGATGCCGGGCCCGCGGACGGCGAGCCCCTGCCCCGGCCGGTGATGCGCGGCGGCTGGCGCCTCGCGGGGCTGCCCGACCTCCGCGCCGCGCGGGCCCATGCCGCCTCCGGGCTCGCCCGCCTGCCGCCGGCGCTCCGCTCGCTCGATCCGGCCGCTCCGAAGGCGGATGGACCCGTCGAGATCGGCGCCGGCGTCCGCCGCCTTTCCGCCGCCCTCAGGGCCGCGCTCGGGGCCGCGCTCGGGGCCGCGACCGCCGCTGACCAGCCGGACTTGCACCGCCGGGCTTGCGCGCCGAGCCCGGTGCGCCATGCCTGGCGCAATTGAGCGAGGTCAATGCAGGCGGCCGGATGCGCCGCTATCCCTGTGCGCGATCGGCCACCACGTCCAACGGAAGGGGCGCCTTCCCATGCGGCTTGTCCACCAGGTGATCGAAGAGGCGGCATCGCTCCCCGACGAGGAGATCACGCCGCTCGGCGCGGCGCTCGAGGCGCTGCTCGACGGCGAGCGCGGCTCGCTGCCGGAGCTGGCCGATCGCTTCACCGCAGCCGGCCTCGGCGACATCATGGCGTCGTGGATCGGCAACGGCCCCAACCTGCCCGTCGCGGCCGAGGATCTCGGGCGCATCCTCGGCCGGGCGCGGGTCGAGGACCTCGCCACCCTCGCGGGCCTGCCCATCGAGCCGTTCCTCGACCGCCTCTCCCGCGCGCTCCCCGCCGCGGTCCACGCCATGACCCCCGAGGGCGCGCTCGAGCCGGCCCCGGGACAGGGCTTCCCCGGCCGCTGACGCCACGACCCGGCGCGCGGCCCGCGGGATCGCGCCCGGGCGCCATCTCCCCTGGCCTGGCCCGCCGTCGTGATTTGACGGAGGCCACTTAGGTTGATATCAACATACCTGCGCCGCTCGCCACGCCCCAAGGCGCGAACGGCGGGCGAACCGGGAGACCACGATGACGGCATCGGTCCTGATCCTCCTCGGCACGAAGAAAGGCGCCTTCATCCTCGCAGGCGATGTCGTCGCGGGCTGCGGGGCGCGCGCCGGCTGGCGGCTCAGCGGCCCGTTCTGCGAGGCCTGGCCGATCAACCACGTCATCGCCGATCCCGCGACCGGCACGATCTATGCCGGCGGCGGCAATGCCTGGTTCGGCGCGGCGGTCTGGAAGTCCGCCGATCTCGGCGCTTCCTGGACGCATTCGAGCGCGGGCCTCGCCTACGCGGCCGGGGAGGAGCCGGTCAAATCCGTCTGGAGCCTCGCCGCCGCGCCCGCCGGCCTTTATGCCGGGGTCGAGCCGGCCGGCCTCTTCCGGAGCATCGATGGCGGCGCGAGCTTCGAGCACGTCGCCGGGCTCCAGGCGCACCCCACGCGCCCGCACTGGCAGCCCGGCGGCGCCGGCCTCATCCTGCACGCGCTGGTGCCCCATCCGGAGGATGCAAGGCAGCTCTGGGTCGGGATCTCGGCGGCCGGCGTTTTCCACACCGCGGACGGCGGCGCGAGCTGGGAGCCCCGCAACCGCGGCACGCGGGCCGACTACGCGCCCGAGGGGCAAAGATACCCCGAATATGGCCAATGTGTCCATTCTCTTGTCATGGCGGCCGGCATGCCCGAGCGGCTCTACCAGCAGAACCATTGCGGCATGTACCGCAGCGACGATGCGGGCCGGAGCTGGCGGAGCATCGAGGCGGGGCTGCCTTCAACCTTCGGCTTCCCCGCCGCTGCCCATCCGCGCGACCCCGCCACACTCTTCCTCCTCCCGCTCAACGGCGACATCGCCGGCCGCTACGTCCCCGAGGGCAGGGCGGCGGTCTGGCGCACCCGCGACGGCGGGGCGAGCTGGGCGGGCTTGCGCGACGGCCTGCCGCAGCGGGACGCCTTCTTCGGCGTGCTGCGCCAGGCCATGGCGACCGACCGGCTCGAGCCCGCCGGGGTCTATTTCGGCACCAGCTCGGGCGCCCTCTTCGCCAGCGCCGACGAGGGCGAACGCTGGACCTGCCTCGCCCAGCATCTGCCGGCCATTCTCTCCGTCGAGACGTTTACCCGCGCCAATTGAGCCACCACACCGGAGACGACGCCCATGGCCCACGGAACCTTCGTCTGGAACGAGCTGCTGACGCGCGATGTCGAGGCGGCCAAAACCTTCTACGCCGCCCTGGTCGGCTGGGGCTTCCAGCCGCATCCGATGGTGGGCGGCGGCACCTACTGGATCGCCGAGGTCGCGGGCAAGCCGGTCGCCGGCATCATGGCGATGCCGCCGGAGATGCCCCCCCACGTCCCGCCGCATTGGTTCGAATATCTCGAGGTGGACGACGTGGATGCGCGGCTCACGGTCGCGACGCAGGGCGGCGGAACGATCATGCGCCCGCCCTTCGACGTGCCCGATGTCGGGCGGCTCGGCTTCGTCATCGACAGCACCGGCGCGGCGCTCGGCCTGATGACGCCCGCGCCCAAGGCGTGAGCGGCGCCGCGCCCGGGGACGTCCGCGCCGCAACTGTCCGGGTCGAGCTGCCGGCGGCGCTGCTGCGCCTCTTCCCCGGCACGCCGCGCGCGCTCGATCTCCCCGCCGCCAGCGTCGCCGAGGTGATGGCGGCGCTCGAGCTGCGCTTTCCGGGCATGCGCGACCGCCTCTGCAATTCGACGCCGCGCATCCGCCGCCACATCACCGTCTTCGTCGGCGGCGCGCGCGCGGCCCTCGCGACCAGGCTGGCGCCCGGCGCGGAGGTGCTGATCATGACCGCGATCAGCGGCGGGTGATCATACCCAGTGGCCGGGAACCCAGACCCACCGCCCGTACCGAGAAGACCCAGCGGCCCGGCACCCAGCGCGTCCAGGCCCGCTGGCGGGGCACATAATGGCCACCGATCCAGACATAGCTCGCCCCGTTCCACTGCCAGTGCCCGGGCATCCAGATCCACACCGCCGGCGGCCCGGGCGGCGGCGGCAGCCCCTCGACGCGCGGCGGCGGGATGGGCGGATAGGGCGGGGGCTGGGCCGAGGCGCGCCCGGCGAACCCGGCCAGCAGGGCCAGCGCGAGCGCGGGCAGGGCACGACGGCACGTCATCTTCGATCTCCTGCGGCGGTTCTTCCTCGGCAATCCGTGCGGGCGGTCTCATTGGGCCCAATGGCCGGGCTGCCAGGCCCAGCTGTCGGTCTGCGCATTCCTTGCCCAGAACCCAGGCATCCATGTGGTGGAGTGGCCGTCGCGCGCGATCCATTGCCCGGCAATCCAGCTGTAGCCCTGGCCATTCCAGTCCCAGTGGCCCGGCTCCCAGATCTGCGGCGTGCCGGAGACCGGCGGCAGCGGGATGCTCTCGGCCCGCACCGGCGGCACGGGCGGATAGGGATTTCCGCTCGCGCAACCGGCCAGCCCCAGTCCGGCGAGACCCAGTCCGGCGGCGAGCAGGATGGTCATCGGCATCATACGACGCATCGGCTCTTCTCCTTTTCTGCCTGATCCTTTTGCGGAATTCCTCTCTCGCCGCCTCATGCGAGGTAGTCGTGCACGACCTTGCCGAGGCCGAGCGTGATATCGGCCACCAGGTGCACCGCCGAGACCACCGAACGCACCGGCAGCTCGGCGAGCGGCGCCAGCGCATGGGGGAAGAACTCGAGCGCGGCCGGCCCGGTCCAGGCGCCTTTCAGGCCGACGTCCTCGAGATAGTACTCGACCAGCTCGCAGATGCGTGGGCTGCCATCGACATGCGGGATGATCTTGAGCAGCCAGTTGGGCGCGGCGAGCGAGGCGGCGACCGCGTCATGGTCCGCCGCATGGTGCTTGTAGCCCATGGTGGCGATGGCGACCCGCACCGGGCCGTAATCGAGCGTGCCGACCAGCGTGTCGATCTCCTTGTGCAGGGTCGGCGCCGCCAACTTCTTGGGAAAGCCCCAGAGCTCCCGCCCGCCGGCGATCGGCGGATGGTCGTTGAGGAACATCGCGTGCGTATAGCCCCCGGCGCGCCCCCGGTAGGTCACCGGGATCACCTGGCCGGTCTCGGTGTAGTCGCCGAAGCCGGTCGAGTCCGGCATGCGGATGAACTCGTACTTGACGATCGGGTTGGCCGGGTCGATGGCGAGCGGCTCCGGCACCACCGCGCGCAGCCGCTCGGGGTCGGTGCGGTAGGTGATGATCAGGAACTCGCGGTCGATGAAGCGGTAGGGACCCTTGGGATAGGCCGGGCTGGTGAGCGGCATGGCGAAGGCGTTGCGGCGGACTTCGTCTTCGGTCACGGATCTCTCCTCGGCTTCCTCGGGAAAGTGGCCCGCGTCGCCTCGCGAGATCAAGGGGCCGGATCAAGGGCCGGGAGCGGCGGGGACGAGAATGGTGGCGATCGCCTGCGCGGCGATGCCCTCGCCGCGGCCGGTGAAGCCGAGCCGCTCGGTGGTCGTCGCCTTGACCGAGATCAGCCCCTCGGCGACGCCGAGAAGCGAGGCGAGCCTTGCCTGCATGGCGGCGGCATGGGGAGAGATTTTCGGCCGCTCGCAGATCAGCGTCACGTCGGCGTTGGCGAGCAGCCCGCCGCGCGCGGCGATGCGGCCGGCGGCGTGGGCGAGGAAACGGGCCGAATCGGCGTCCCGCCAGGCCGCCTCGGAGGGCGGAAAATGGCGGCCGATATCGCCCTCGGCGAGCGCGCCGTAGATCGCATCGCACAGGGCATGGATCCCGACATCGGCGTCGGAGTGACCGGCAAGTCCCTGGTCATGGGGTATTTCAACCCCGCAGAGCACCAGCCGCCGGTGGCTGGCGAAGGCATGCACGTCGAGCCCCGAGCCGGTGCGCGGGATGAGCGTTCCCGCCAGCGCGCAGGCGGCGCGGGCGAGGTCGCCGGGCAGGGTGACCTTGATGTTGTCCTCCGAGCCGGCAACCAGGGCGACGGCCAGGCCGGCTGCCTCGAGCAGGGCGGCATCGTCGGTCGCCCCGCCGCAGGCGGCCTCGCGATGGAGGCGGAGGAGGTCGGCAAAGCGGAAGGCCTGCGGGGTTTGCGCCCGGAACAACCCCTCGCGGGGCACGGTGCCGGCGATCATGCCGGCGCCGTCGCTCCGCTTCAGCGTATCGGCGAGCGCGACCGCCGGGATCGCCCCGGCAATTGTCCCTCGGCCGCGCCCGAGCGCCGCGAGCAAGGCCGGCACGGTGCCCGCCGGGATGAAGGGGCGCGCGGCGTCATGGACGAGCACGATCTCGGGCGCCAGCTTCGCCAGCGCCTCGAGCCCAGCGCGCACGCTCTCCTGGCGGGTCGCGCCCCCCGCTACGGGGGCAAGGTGCGGCAGCCCCGCCAGCGCCGCCGCGATCGGCGCCGCCGGCCCGACCGGCTGGAGGAGCGAGACGTGCGGCGCCAGCGCCTCGGCGGCGAGGCGGATCACCGGCCGGCCAAGCAGCGTCAGGAACTGCTTGGGCGTTGCGGCCCCGAACCGGCGGCCGGTTCCGCCGGCAACCAGCAGGGCGGCCGTTCCAGGGGGATGTGAGTCGGCTGCGGACATAGCGGCGGCTTTGCCCGGCAGGCGCAGGCGCGTCAACCGCGATCCCCTGGCGCGATCCCCTGGCGCGATCCCCTGGCGCGGTTGCATGGCTGAGGGCGGGAGCGGGTGGTCGCGGCTCAAAAAATCGGCAATGATATCAGGAATATGACGCACTGCCTCATGCGCCGGGGCAGGTGCTGCGAGAGTACGGGGGCGAAGGCCAGGGATGCAGCATGACGTGCCCAATTGCGCGGCAGGCCCGGCCGGGATACCTTGCCCAAATGATAGGCAATGATGCACTGCACAGCCCCGGTCCGATCCATTTGGAGGGGTCGGGGCGGAGCGTGGTCATCGATCCGCCGGTGATCCTCGCGCCGATGTCGGGCGTCAGCGATCTGCCTTTCCGGCGCCTCGCCCGCGACGCCGGGGCGGGCCTCGTGGTCTCGGAGATGATCGCCTCCTGGGCGATGCTGCGCGAGAACCGCCGCACGCTCGGCATGGCCGGGATCGACGCCGGCGGGCCCAACGCGATCCAGCTCGCGGGCTGCGAGCCGGCGGCGATGGCCGAGGCGGCGCGGATGTCCGCGGATCTCGGCGCCGACCTCATCGACATCAATTTCGGCTGCCCGGTGAAGAAGGTGGCCGTGGGCCAGCAGGCGGGCTCGGCGCTGATGCGCGACGAGGCGCAGGCCGGGCGCATCCTCGAAGCGACCGCCCGCGCGGTCGCCTGCCCGGTGACGCTCAAGATGCGGATGGGTTGGGACCAGGCGAGCCGCAACGCCCCGCGCCTCGCCCGCATCGCCGAGGAATGCGGGATCCGCATGGTGAGCGTGCATGGCCGCACCCGCCAGCAGTTCTACGAAGGCGCCGCCGATTGGGACTTCGTCCGCGCGGTGAAGGCGGCGGTCCGCATCCCGGTCATCGTCAACGGCGACATCCTCGCCGAGGCGGACGCCGCGGAGGCGCTCCGCCGCTCGGGCGCGGATGGGGTGATGATCGGCCGCGGCACCTATGGCCGGCCGTGGTTCCTCGGCCAGGTGGCGCATTTCCTCGGCACCGGCCGGCGTCTCCCTGAGCCGCCGCTGGCCCGCCAGCGGGCGCTGGTGATCGCCCATTTCCGCGACATGCTCGCCCATTACGGCACGCTTGCCGGGGTGCGGATGGCGCGCAAGCACCTTGGCTGGTACGTCCGCGGGTTGCCCGGCGCGGGCGCCTTCCGCGCCCTCGTCAACCGGATCGACGATGCCGGCGAGGTCGAGCGGCAGTTTTCCGCCTTCCTGGCTCCCTTGATCGCGGGCGACGCCACCAGCCGCGCCCCGCGGGAGGATCTCGCGGCGTGAAGCGGGCGATGCTCCGCACCGTGCTCCGCAGGCGCGAGAAGGTCGTGGCGGTGGATCCCGCCGCGGTGCTCGGCGCCCTGCCGGTCGCCATCGTCGTGCTCGACGCCTCGGGGCGCTTCATCTTCGCCAATGCCGCCGCCGAGCAGTTCTTCTGCGCCTCCGCCGCCGGGCTCGCCGAGATGCGGCTGGCCGACTTCGTGCCCGCCGGCGGCGCGCTTTTCCGCCTGCTCGCCCAGGTCCGCGCCGAGGGGGTCTCGATCGCCGGCCACGACCTCGCCCTCGAGAGCCCGCGCCTGCCGCGGCGCAGCGTCGGCGTCCATCTCGCCCCGCTGCCCGAGGTCAAGGACGCGGTGGTACTGAAATTGCAGGACGGGTCCGTGGCGCGCGCCTTCGATCACGGAATGGGCATCTCCCCCGCGGCGCGCGGCGTGGCGGGAATGGCGGCGGTACTGGCGCATGAGGTCAAGAACCCGCTCTCCGGGATCCGCGGGGCGGCACAGCTCCTGGAGGCGACGCTCGAGCCCGCGGATCGCGAGCTCGCGGTGCTGATCCGCGACGAGGCGGACCGCATCCGCGCCCTCGTCGAGCAGATGGAGGCGTTCGGCGAGGAGCCGATCGAGAGCCGCGGCGCGGTCAACATCCACCGGGTGCTCGAGCATGTCCGCCGGCTCGCCACCACCGGCTTCGCCCGGCATATCCGCTTCGTCGAGGCCTACGACCCCTCGCTGCCCGCGGTCCTCGGCAGCCGCGACCAGCTCGTCCAGGTGATCCTCAACCTGGTCAAGAACGCCGCCGAGGCGATCACCGAGAGCGGCACCGGCAGCGGCGAGATCGCGCTTTCCACCGCCTTCCAGCAGGGCGTCTACCGCGCCGGCGCCAGTTCCGGAGAGCGCCGGCACGTGCCGCTGGTGGTCGCGGTGCGCGACAACGGGCCCGGGATCGCCGAGGCGCTGAAGCCCCATCTCTTCGAGCCCTTCGTCTCGGGCCGGCGGGCCGGCACCGGCCTTGGCCTGGCGCTCGCGGCCAAGATCGTGGGCGAGCATGGCGGGCTGATCGATGTCGAGAGCCGGCCGGGCCGCACCGAGTTCCGCCTCCGCCTGCCGGTGGTGGCGGACGGAGAGGAGCCATGAACGTGGTCGAGACCCGCGTCGGCCAGGCGACCGTGCTGGTCGCCGACGACGACCGCTCGATCCGCACCGTGCTCGCCGAGGCGCTCGGCCGCTCCGGCTACGACGTGCGCTGCACCTCGAACGCCGCCACCCTCTGGCGCTGGGTGGAGGAGGGGCAGGGCGACCTCGTCATCACCGACGTCGTGATGCCCGACGAAAACGGGCTCGACCTCATCCCGCGCATCCGCCGCCTGCGCCCCGAGCTCAGGGTGGTGGTGATGAGCGCGCAATCCACCTTCCTCACCGCGGTCAAGGCGGCGCAGAGCGGCGCCTTCGAGTACCTGCCCAAGCCCTTCGACCTGGGCGAGCTGCTCGCCGTGGTCCGCCGCGCGCTCGCCGTGCCCGCCTTGCCGCCCGAGCAGGAGGTCGCCGGCGAGCGGCTGCCGCTGATCGGCCGCAGCCCGGCGATGCAGGAGATCTATCGCAGCGTCGCCCGCCTCACGACCGCCGACCTCACGGTGATGATCAGCGGCGAGTCCGGCACCGGCAAGGAGCTGGTGGCCCGCGCGCTGCACGATTACGGCCGCCGCCGCGGCGGGCCCTTCGTCGCCATCAACATGGCGGCGATCCCGCGCGAGCTGGTCGAGGCCGAGCTCTTCGGCCATGAGCGCGGCGCCTTCACCGGCGCGATCGGCCGCAGCCCCGGCCGCTTCCAGCAGGCCGACGGCGGCACGCTCTTCCTCGACGAGATCGGCGACATGCCGCCCGAGGCCCAGACCCGCCTCTTGCGCGTCCTCCAGGAGGGAGAATTCACCTCGGTCGGCGGCCGCCAGCCGATCAAGGTCAATGTCCGCATCATCGCCGCCACCCACCGCGACTTGAGCGAGCTGATCCGCCGCGGCCTCTTCCGCGACGACCTCTATTACCGGCTCAACGTCGTGCCGCTCCGGCTGCCCCCGCTCCGCGAGCGGACCGAGGATATCGGCCCGCTCGCCCGCCATTTCCTCGATCGCGCGCGGGCCGAGGGGCTCTCCGCCAAGGCGCTCGAGGCCGCCGCCGTCGAGCGGCTCCGCCAGCACCGCTGGCCGGGCAATGTGCGCGAGCTCGAGAACCTGATGCGCCGCCTCGCGGTGCTGAACCCCGGCGAGACGATCACCGCCGAGGCGATCGAGGGCGAGCTTCGCACCGCGCCCGCGGGCAGCCCGCCGGCGGCGGCCGCGGTCGATGGCGAGCCGCTGGCGCGGTTGCTCGAGCGCCACTTCCAGGACCTGCTCGCCGATCCCCAGGCGGCGCGCACCGGAACCATCTATGATCGGGTGCTCGCGGACTTCGAGCGGCCGCTGATCCGGGCCGTCCTCTCCGCGACGCGGGGCAACCAGATCAAGGCGGCGGCAATGCTCGGTCTCAACCGCAACACCTTGCGCAAGAAGATCCGCGACCTCGAGATTCCCGTGCTGCGTGGGGTCGGCTGACGGCGGACGCGCCGATGAACCAGGTCTTCAGCCGTTTCGCCCCGGGGGCGCGTGGGGGGCCAGCCGGGGGGCCAGCCGGGGGGCCGCGTGGCCCCGAGCGCCAGCGCCGCTCCTCCTGGCTCGGCCGCGCGCTCGACGTGGCGCTCGGCCGGGTCGTCACCCTGGTCTTCGCCGTCGGCGCGCTGGCCTTGGGCATCGCCACCTTCACGGTGCTGGCCGGCGGGATGAGGTTCGGCGTCTCGTCGGACTGGGTGGTGAGCATGGTGCTCGCCAACCTGATCGTCCTGCTCGTCCTCGGCCTCCTCCTCGCCGTCCGCCTGACCCGGGTCTGGGTCGAGCGCCGGCGCGGCTCGGCGGGCTCGCGGCTGCATGTGCGGCTGGTCCTGCTCTTCAGCGTCGTCGCGGTGGTGCCGGCGATCCTGGTCGCGGTCTTCGCCACCGCTTTCTTCCATTACGGCATCCAGGCCTGGTTCAACGACCGCGTCCGCACCGCGCTCGACCAGAGCCTCGAGGTCTCGCGCGGCTACCTCGATGAGCACCGCAACACGATCCGCGCCGATGCGCTGGCGATGGCCAACGACCTCGCGCGCGCCGGCGAGGTCTTCGCCAACGCGCCCCAGCAGTTCGCCCAGGTGCTGGCGACCCAGACGGCGCTGCGCGGCCTCACCGAGGCGGTGATCTTCGAGCCGGTGACCGGCCAGGTGATCGCCTCGTCGGGCGTGATGGCGGGCTTCGGCACGCCGCTGCCGCCCGCCTGGGCGGTGGAGATCGCGCGCGCCGGGAGCGTCGCGGTGCTGAACACCGGCAACGGAACCTCGGTCGAGGCGGTGGTGCGGCTCGATTCGATCCCCGCCCTGATGATGATGATCAGCCGCCCGGTCGACCCGACGATCCTCGAGCACATGGCCGAGGTCGAGCAGGCGGTCGCCGAATACAAGCAGCTCGACCAGAACCGCTACGGGCTGCAGATCACCTTCGCCCTGATCTTCGCCGTCGTCGCCCTGCTCGTGCTCTCGGCCGCGGTGCTGATCGGCCTCGTCATGGCCAACCAGATCGCCCGCCCGGTGGGGCGGCTGATCACCGCGGCGGAGCGGGTGCGGGCGGGCGATCTCGGGGTCCGGGTGCCGGAGGCGACGACCCGCGACGAGATCGCCGGGCTCTCGCGCGCCTTCAACCGGATGACCGGCCAGCTCGCCGCCCAGCGCACCGAGCTGATGGACGCCTACAGCCAGATCGACGAGCGCCGGCGCTTCACCGAGAGCGTGCTCTCCGGCGTCTCGGCCGGGGTCGTCGGGCTCGACGCCGAGGGCCGGGTCGAGCTCCCGAACCGCGCCGCCGCCGAGCTGCTCGGGATCGACGTGATGGCCGGCGTCGGCAGCGAGTTTTCCCAACTCGTCCCCGCCTTCGCCCCGCTGCTCGCCGCGGCCCAGGCCGCACCGGACCGCCCGCTCACCCAGGAGATCGAGAGCGGCCCGCCCTCGCGCCGCCGGCGCCTGCTCGTGCGCATCGCCGCCGAGCTCAAGGCCGGAAGGCCGGATGGCTTCGTCGTCACCTTCGACGACATCACCGAGCTCAAGGCGGCCGAGCGCAAGGCCGCCTGGGCCGATGTCGCGCGCCGCATCGCCCACGAGATCAAGAACCCGCTGACCCCGATCCAGCTCGCCGCCGAGCGGCTCAAGCGCCGCTTCCTCAAGGAAATCTCGTCCGACCCCGAAACCTTCGCCCAGTGCGCCGACACCATCGTCCGCCAGGTCGGCGATATCGGCCGTATGGTCGACGAATTTTCCGCTTTCGCCCGGATGCCCCAGCCGGCGATCCGCGACGAGGACGTGGGGAGGCTGGCGCGCGAGGCGCTGGTGTTGCAGAAGAGCGCCCATCCGGAGATCGCCTGGACGACGGCGATTCCCGAGCGCGGGCCGCGCGCGCCCTGCGACCGGCGGCTGGTTGGACAGGCCTTGACCAACCTGTTGCAGAACGCCGCCGACGCGGTCGCGATGCGCCCCGGCGCGGGCCATATCGGCATTGCGGTGGCGGAGGAGGCGAGCGAGGTGCGGATCGCCGTGACGGATGACGGGATCGGGCTGCCCGAGGCGGACCGCGCCCGCCTCACCGAGCCCTACGTGACCCTCAAGCCCAAGGGCACCGGGCTCGGCCTTGCGATCGTCAGGAAGATCATGGAGGACCATGGCGGCGGGCTCGAGCTCGAGGACCGCCGGGACGGGCCCGGCGCCGTCGCCATCCTCTCCCTCCCGGTCCGACCGGGACGCCGCCCGGGACCCAGCGATGGCGCATGAGATCCTGATCGTCGACGACGAGCCGGACATCCGGCTGCTGATCGAGGGCATCCTGCGCGACGAAGGCTACGAGACCCGCCAGGCGCATGACGGCGAATTGGCGGTGGCGGCCTTCCGCCAGCGCCGGCCCTCGCTCGTCATCCTCGATGTCTGGCTCCAGGGCTCGAAGCGCGACGGGCTGGCGATCCTCGAGATCCTCCGCTCGGAGGAGCCGCAGGTGCCGGTGGTGATGATCTCCGGGCACGGCACGATCGAGATGGCGGTCGCCGCGATCCAGCAGGGCGCGTACGATTTCATCGAGAAGCCCTTCACCTCGAGCCGCCTGCTGCACGTGCTGCGCCGGGCGCTCGAGGCGGCGCGCCTCGCGCTCGAGATCGCCGAGCTGCGCCTGCGCGCCGGCGCCGAGAGCGAGCTTACCGGCGCCGCGCCGGCGATCGCCGCGGTCCGGGCGCAGCTGGTCAAGGCGGCGCCGACCGGCTCGCGCGTGCTCATCCGCGGGCCGGCGGGCGCGGGCAAGGGGGTCGCGGCGCGCATGATCCACGCCCATTCGCGCCGCGCCGGCGGCCCCTATGTGCTGCTGCCCTGCGCGACGCTGAGCCCCTCGCGCTTCGAGGCGGAGCTGTTCGGGCTCGAGGCCGGGCCGGACGCGGCCTCCGCGCCGCGCCGCGCCGGCGTGCTCGAGCGCGCCCATGGCGGCACCCTGGTGCTCGACGAGGTGGCGGACATGCCGCTCGAGACCCAGGGCAAGATCGTCCGCGTGCTGCAGGACCATGCCTTCGAGCGGGTCGGCGGCGCGGCGCCGGTCAAGGTCGATGTGCGGGTGCTGGCGACCACCAACCGCGACCTCAACGCCGAGATCGCGGCGGGCCGGTTCCGCGAGGACCTCTATTACCGCCTCGCGGTGGTGCCGCTCGACATGCCGAGCCTCAAGGAGCGGCGCGAGGATATTCCCCTCCTCGCCCGCGGGTTCCTCGCCCGCTCGGCCGAGACCGGGGGCATGCCGGCGCGCGAGCTTGCGGTCGACGCGCTGACCGCGCTGGTCGCCTATGACTGGCCGGGCAATGTCCGCCAGCTCCGCAACCTGATGGACTGGCTGCTGATCATGGCGCCGGGCCGGCCGGACGAGCCGCTCCGGCGCGAGATGCTGCCGCCCGAGATCGCCTCCAACGCGCCCCAGCTGCCGATCGCCGCTCCCGGGGCGGACGTGATGGCGCTGCCGCTGCGCGAGGCGCGCGACCTCTTCGAGACCCAGTACCTCCAGGCGCAGCTCATGCGCTTCGGCGGCAATATCAGCCGCACCGCCCAGTTCGTCGGCATGGAGAGGAGCGCGCTGCACCGCAAGCTGAAGCAGCTCGGGGTGAGTGTCGAGGACCGGGTGGCATAAGCGGAGCCATTTCCGCGGATAAGATCGTCTTATGAGGATCGGGGCATGAGCCGCATTGCCTATGTCAACGGGCGCTACCGGCCGCAAGCCGAGGCGGCGGTCAATATCGAGGACCGCGGCTACCAGTTCGGCGACGGCGTCTACGAGGTCCTCCACGTGTACATGGGCCATTTCGTCGATTCGGATCGCCACCTCGACCGCCTCGAGCGCTCGCTCCGCGCGCTCGAGATCGCGATGCCGCTCCGCCGCGCCGCGCTCCGCTTGGTGCTCGGCGAGGTGGCGCGGCGCAACCGCGTGCGCGAGGGCCTGCTCTACATGCAGGTGACGCGCGGGGTGGCGCGGCGGGACCATCCGTTTCCAATCCCCGCGCCGCGGCCCGCGCTCGTCGTCACGGCGCGCCGGCTGCCGCCTTTTCCCGCCGATATCGAGGCCTGGGCCACGGCGGCGATCACCCGCCCGGACGAGCGCTGGGCACGCTGCGACATCAAGAGCATCAACCTGCTGCCCAACGTGCTCGCCAAGCAGGCGGCGCGGCGCGCCGGCGCCGCCGAGGCGATCCTGGTGGACGAAGCGGGGATGGTGACGGAGGGCGCCTCGAGCAGTGTCTGGATCGTCGACCGGGAGGGCAGGCTCAGGACGCGGAAGCTCGGCCACGAGATCCTGCCCGGCTGCACCCGCGCCGCCCTGATCGCGCTGATCGGCGAGGCCGGCATCGCCTGGCAGGAGGGGCAGTTCGCGACGGCGGAACTGACTGGGGCTCGCGAAATCTTCCTCACCAGCGCCTCGAGCTTCGTCAAGCCTGTCGTCCGGCTCGATGGGGGCGCGGTGGGCGAGGGGGGTGTCGGGCCGGTGACCCGCCGACTTTTCGCCCTCTTCGCCCGCCATGTCCAAGGCGCGCCACGCAACGCCGCTTGATCCGCAACGCGCCCTGAACGGCGCCCTGGCCAAGGATCGACCGGCCGAAAGGTCAAGGCGGGGGCAGGATTACCGTCCGCGGACGACGATCGGCACCGGCCCGGCAACTTGCACCGCGCCGCGCCGCTGCTAAATTGACCTCGGGCGGAGGCAGGCGGCGGCCCGTTCCGCCGTTTTTTTCTTTGCCAACGCCGATACGTAACGCCACGAACAAAAAAAGGATCTTTGCGGTGGCCAATGAAAAGTCGCAGAACGTTCAGGACGTTTTCCTGAACCATGTGCGGAAGAACAAGACGCCTGTCACGATCTTTCTGGTCAACGGCGTCAAGCTCCAGGGCATCATCACCTGGTTCGACAATTTCTCGGTCCTGCTGCGGCGGGACGGGCACACCCAGCTCGTCTACAAGCATGCGATCAGCACGGTGATGCCGGGCGCGCCCATCCAGCTGTTTGATGCCGGCCGCGCCGAGGCCGGCCCAGGTGCCGCCCCGGGTGCCGCCCCGGGTGCCGCGACTGGTGTGCTGCGGGAGGCCGTGGCTGTCGATACCTGAGCGCGGGCGCACCGCCGCCAACGAACCAGCCGGGCCCGTGCGGGCCGCGGTTGTTTTGCCGTGGGAACGAAGTGCCGAGCCGCGCGGCGCCGCCGCGCGGCTTGCGGAGGCGGTCGGCCTCGCCGCCTCGATCGGGCTCGTCATCGTCCATCAGGCGGTGATCCAGCTGCGCGAGCGCCGCCCCTCGACGCTCTTCGGCGAGGGGCAGGTCGAGGCGCTCGGCGCGGTGGTGGCGAACGAAGCGATCGCCGTCGCGGTGATCGACGGCCCGCTGTCCGCGGTGCAGCAGCGCAATCTCGAGCGCGCCTGGAAGTGCAAGGTGATCGACCGCACCGGCCTCATCCTCGACATTTTCGGCGAGCGCGCGCGGACGCGCGAAGGGGCGCTCCAGGTCGAGCTGGCGCATCTCGAATACCAGCGCTCGCGGCTGGTACGGTCCTGGACCCACCTCGAGCGCCAGCGCGGCGGCTTCGGCTTCCTCGGCGGCCCCGGCGAGACGCAGATCGAGGCCGACCGGCGGCTGATCGGCGGGCGCATCGCCCGGCTCCGCCTCGCCCTCGAGGAGGTGCGGCGCACGCGCGCGCTGCACCGCGAGGCGCGAAGGCGCGTGCCCTACCCCATCGTCGCGCTGGTCGGCTACACCAACGCCGGCAAATCGACGCTCTTCAACGCACTCACCGGCGCCGAGGTGTTCGCCGGCGACCAGCTCTTCGCCACCCTCGATCCGACCATGCGGGGGCTGGCACTTCCTTCCGGGCGCAAGGCGATTCTTTCGGACACGGTCGGGTTCATCAGCGACCTGCCGACCGGGCTGGTCGCCGCCTTCCGCGCCACGCTCGAGGAGGTCGCGGAGGCCGACGTGATCCTGCACGTGGCGGATGCCGCGCATCCCGAGACCGCCGTGCAGCGCACCGACGTGAGCGGGGTGCTCGAAGGCATGGTCGAGGCCGGGATGCTCGATCCGGGCTGGCGGGCGCGGACGATCCTCGTTCTCAACAAGGCCGACCTGCTCGGCGGCATCGCCCACCTCGCCGGGCGCGAGCCCGGCGCGGTCGCGGTTTCGGCCTTGACGGGCGAGGGGCTCGCGACGTTGAAGACGCTGATCGACGCGCGCATCGCCGCCGCGATGGAAGAGGCGGAATACCGGCTCAAGCCGGAGGACGGGGCGGGGCTCGCCTGGCTCTACCGCCATGGCGAGGTGATCGCGCGCGACGATACGGAGGATGCGATCCGCGTGCGCGTGCGGCTGACGCCGGCCGAGCGGGCGCGGTTCGAGCAAAGGAACCTGACGGAGAGGAACGTCTCGGCATGATGCGATCGATCGAGGGGCTCGCCATCCGGCGCGTGGAAGAGGTGAAGCCGGTGCCCGAAGACGCCACGGCGCGCTTCGGCACCATTTTCACCGACCACATGTTCCTCATGGAATACAATGCGGGCGAGGGCTGGCACGATCCGCAGATCACGCCGATGGGCGAGCTCGTGCTCAACCCGGCGACGTCGGTGCTGCATTACGGCCAGGCGGTGTTCGACGGGCTCAAGGGATTCCGTGCCGCCGACGGCGAGATCCGCCTCTTCCGCCCGGCCGCGCATGCGGCGCGGCTGCGCCGCTCGGCCGAGCGGCTCGCCATTCCGCCGATCCCGGATCCCTGGGTGGTCGAATCCTTCCTCCGTCTGGTCGATATCGACCGCCGCTGGGTGCCGGCCGGGCCGGGCACCGCGATCTATCTCCGGCCGACGATCATCGCCGCGGAGCCGGCGATCGGGCTGCACACCGCCTCCTCCTACCTCTATTTCCTGATCCTCTCCCCGGTCGGCGCCTATTACGCGGAAGGGTCGAACCCGGTCAGCATCCTCGCCACGGAGGAGTTCACGCGCGCAGCACCTGGCGGGCTCGGCGAGGCCAAGACCCCCGCCAACTACGCGGCGAGCCTGCTCGCCGCCCAGCGCGCCGAGGAGCATGGCTTCACCCAGGTCCTGTGGCTCGATGCGCTGGCGCATCGCTGGGTCGCGGAGGTGGGGACCATGAACCTGATGGTGCGGATCGGCGAGGAGGTGATCACCCCGCCGCTCGACGGCACCATCCTGCCGGGCGTGACACGCGATTTGGCGCTGGCGCTGATGCGCTCCTGGGGGCTGCAGGTCGCGGAGCGGCCGCTCGCGATCGACACGCTGGTCGCCGCGGCGAAGGACGGCACGCTCGCCGAGGTCTGGGGCACGGGCACCGCGGCGGTCGTTTCGCCGGTGGGCGAGATCGGCTGGCGCGGCGAGCGCGTTCGCGTCGGCGACGCCAGGGCCGGCGCCGTGACGCGGCGGCTCTACGATGCGCTGACGGGAATTCAGTACGGCGCCGCGCCCGATCCCTTCGGCTGGACGGTTCCGGTGCCGGCGTACAACTGACCAGGGGTCTGGCCCCTGGGCGCCCTGAGCGCTGCGCGACGCAAAAAGGGCATATGGGGGGTCCCGGGCGGGGTCCCGGGGCGGCGCCCCTGGCGCTCAACGCCCTGACGCGAGGCCGAGCGCGGCGGCATGGTAGCGGAGATGGTCCTCGATGAAGGTCGCGATGAAGAAGTAGGAGTGGTCGTAGCCCTCCTGGCGGCGGAGGGTGAGCGGGATGCCGGCGGTTCGGCAGGCCACCTCGAGCAGCTCGGGATGGAGCTGCTCGCCAAGGAAATTGTCCGCCGTTCCCTGGTCCACCAACAGGCCCGGCAGCCGCGCCCCATCCTCGATCAGGGCGCAGGAATCGTATCGCCGCCAGGCGGCGCGGTCGGGGCCGAGATAGCCGAGCAGCGCCTTCTGGCCCCAAGGACTGCGGATCGGCGAGCAGATCGGCGCGAAGGCGGAGACGGACGCGAACCGGCCGGGATTGCGAAGTGCGATCGTGATCGCCCCGTGACCGCCCATGGAGTGGCCCATGATCCCCTGCCGGGCGAGATCCGCCGGCAGCGCCTCGGCCACCAGCGCCGGCAGCTCGTTCTCGAGATAGGCGCGCATGCGGTAGTTCCGCGCCCAGGGCGCGATCGTCGCGTCGAGATAGAAGCCGGCGCCGAGGCCGAAATCATAGGCGCCGGCGGGATCGTCCGGCACCTCTTCGCCGCGCGGGCTGGTGTCGGGGGCGATCACCATCAGCCCGAGTTCGGCCGCGACGCGCTGCACACCGGCCTTGACCGTGAAATTCTCCTCCGTGCAGGCGAGTCCGGAAAGGAACCACACGACCGCCACCAAGCCGCGCTCCGCCTGCGGGGGAAGGAACGCGGCAAAGCGCATTCCCGTGCCTGTCTCGGTCGAGGCATGGCGGTAGACGAACTGCGTGCCGCCGAAGCTGCGTGCGCGGCTGACGATCTCGAGCGCCATGGGCTTCCTCCGCGTCTTGGTGGACGGGCCTTGGTAGGACGGGCCTTGGTAGGACGGGCCTTGGTAGGACGGGCCTTGGTAGGACGGGCCTTGGTGGACGGGCGCGTTAGCATGGGCGGCCCCGGGGGCGAAGTCGTGGCCACCGGTCGCCGCCGGGGAAGGCTCCCAGGCGAGGCCGATCGGCTAATTTCTGGTCAGATGGCGCGCCAAGCCGCACTCGACGCACGTTGACGCCTGCGCTGGCGGGGCCGGGATTGTCAGACAACGCGGCAAAATGAGGCGGACCGCTTCATCACCCGACTGGCACGCCCCGTGCAAGGCCAACATGCAAGGCCGATGACCGATGAATGAGACGACAGCGCTGGGCGAGAGGGCGGCACGCGCGGGTTTGGACGTGCCCGGTGCCGGCGCGGCCCTCTCGATCCGCGAGCTCGGCCACGTGTTCGTCACCGCGGACGGCACGGCGCGGCCGGTCCTCGAGGGGCTCACGCTCGAGATCGCCCGCGGCGAGATCGCCTCCATCGTCGGCCGGAGCGGCGCTGGCAAGACCACGCTCTTCAACCTCGTCTCGGGCCTGCTCGCACCCCACTCCGGGCGGATCGAGGTCGGGGATCCGGGCACCGGCGCGGCCGGCTTCGTCGCCTACATGCTGCAAAAGGACCTGCTGCTGGCGTGGCGCACGGTGCTGCAGAACGCGCTGCTTGGGCTCGAGCTGCGCGGCACGGTGACGAAGCGGCATCGCGAGAGCGCCGGGGCCATGCTCGCGCGCTACGGCCTCGGCGCGCACCTCAACGCCTATCCCGCCGCGCTCTCGGGCGGCCAGCGCCAGCGTGTGGCGCTGACCCGGACCCTGCTCACCGAGCCTTCGATCCTGCTGCTCGACGAACCTTTCTCCGCGCTCGACTACGAGACGAGGCTGATGCTCGAGGACGACGTGATGGCGCTGCGTGCCGATCGCGGCATCAGCGTCGTCCTGGTCACGCACGACATCGAGGAGGCGATCGCCATGGGGGACAGGGTGGTCGTGCTCGGCGGCCGGCCGGGGCGGATCGTGCAGGACATTCCGGTCCGCCTCACCACCGCCGGCCGGCGCGATGCCGTCAGCGCGCGCGAGGCGCCGGAGTTCCGCGCCTACCATCGGCAAATCTGGGCGGCGCTGAAGGGAGGCCCCGGGGATGAGTAAACGGGGCATGAGCCAGGCGATCCGCCGGCACATGGCGAGCCTGCTTGCTGCCGTGCTTGTCATCGCGGTCTGGCAGGGCGCGGCCGCGCTCGGGCTGATCAACGGCCAGTTGCTCGGCTCTCCCGCCGGCGTGCTCGCCTCCGCGATCGAGGGCATCCGCGCCGGGAGCCTCGCCGCGAACACGGCGGTCACGCTCTATGAGACCGTCGCGGGGCTGGCGATCGGCAGCATCGCCGGCACTGCCTGCGGGCTGCTGCTCTGGTTCGTGCCGAAAATCTCGCGGCCGGCCGAGGGATTCTCCATCCTGCTCAACGGCGTGCCGAAGATCGCGCTCGGGCCGCTGATCGTCATCTGGTTCGGCTCCGGCATGAGCTCGAAGATCTGGCTGGCGGCGGTCTCGACCTATGCGGTCGCCATGATCTCGGCGAGCTCCGCGGTCCGCGAGCTCGACCGGGACCTGCTCAACCTCTTCCGCACCTTCGGCGCGCGGCGCGGCGCGATGCTGCGCAAGCTCATCCTGCCGAGCGCGCTGCCGTGGATTTTTTCTGCGCTCAGAATGAATATCGGCTTCGCGCTGATCGGCGCTGTCGTCGGCGAATACATCGCCTCGCAGAACGGGCTCGGCCACGAGATCTTCGTTGCCGGCTCGCTGTTCGACCTCAACACCGTGTGGCTCGGCATCATCGTGCTGACGATGATGGCGATGCTGCTCACATCGTTCGTCCGTCTTGTCGAGGAAAGGCTCATCCGTTGGAAATCAGGACAGTGATGCGTGCCCGTGGCCTCTGGCGCCGGCTCTCTGTTGGCGCGTCCGCCCTCGCTCTCCTCATGGCCCCGCCGGCCTTCGCCGCTGCGCCGCAGCGCGTGGTGATCTACCAGGCCTTCCAGTCGCTCCTCTACCTCCCGCTCTATGTCGGCCTCGACAAGGGCCTGTTCGCGGCACAGGGACTCCGGGTCGTGAAGGTCACGGCGAACAGCGGCGCCGCCGGCGTCGCCGCCGTCATCGGCGGCAACGCGACCTTTTCACTGCAGGATCCGATGACCGCAGTGCTCGCCAATCTCAAGGGCGCGGGCCTCGTCAACGTGGCGCTGGTCGTCAACGGCGCGCCGGTCTGGCTCGTCACGCCCGGGAACTCGCCGGTCAAGACCGTCGCCGATCTCCAGAAAAAGACGATCGCGACGGCGATCCCGCCCTCCACCAGCACTTATCTCCTGGAGCGCCTGCTCAAGCAGCAGACGATCGCGGCCAACCTCGATACGGTGCAGATCGGCACCGAGCCGGCACCGATGATGGCGGGCCGAGCGGATGCGGCGGCGCTCTACGAGCCGCAGCTCGACGAGAGCCTCGCGGCCGGCAACCGCGTCCTCTATTCCTTCACCAGCCATTATCCGGGCGGCTACGCCTTCTCGACCATCGACGTGCTGCGGACGACCGTGAAGAGCAAGCCGGCGCTGGTGCAGGATTTCATCTCAGGCCTGGCGGCGGCGGAGCGGTTGATGCACAGCTCGCCCGAGACCGCGCTGGCGGTGGCGTACCAGGAATTCCCGACGCTGCCGAAGCCGGTCATCAAGGCCGCCGTCGCGCGGATGGTCGGGGAGGACGTCTATCCCGCCGCGACCGCGATCAGCCCGCAGGCGTTCGCCAATGCGCTGGCGCTGCAGGTCTTCATCGGCAACATCAAGCCCGGTCAGGTCAGCTACGCGGCCGCCGTCAACGCGAGCTTCGCCGCCAAGGCGGATCACTGAACCTGATCACCGAGCCTGATCGCTGAAGCTGATCGCCGAACCTGATCGCTGGGCCGGACGGTGCGGCATGGGGACCACTGACGAGCTATGCTGGAATTTGGGTGATGCCGTGATCAGGCGGCGTTCTGTGCTGGCGCGGGGAGCATGGTGGGCTGAAGGGGGGCGGCCTGAAGGGGGGCGGCCCGGAATGCTGGCTCGCCCGGGGGCCTGCCATGCGGAAGGGGTGTGGAACAGGGCCGCGGTTCAGCCGTTCCGCCTTGCCGTTCTTGCTGGCGCGCTCACGCCTTGAAGGATTAACCTCCGGGAATGGGTGGCCGGAGGGCTACGCACCCCGCAGGCGAGGCGCTGGGCGGGCGTGCCTTTGTATTGCCTGAAATGCCCGCCACACTTCATGAATGAGAATTGCTCAGATCGCTCCGCTCTTCGAGAGCGTTCCGCCCCGCCTCTATGGCGGCACGGAACGCGTCGTCTCTTACCTGACCGAGGCGCTCGTCGCCGCCGGCCACGAGGTGACGCTGTTCGCGAGCGGCGACTCGCTCACCTCCGCGCGCCTGGTCGCCTGCTCCAACGAAGCGCTCCGGCTCAACCCGCACGTCCGGGACCCCTTGCCCTGGCAGGCGATCGAGCTCGAGCAGGTCCGCCGCCGCGCCGAGGAATTCGACATCCTCCATTTCCACATCGACCTCGTTCAGTTCCCGCTGCTCGACCTCTTCGCGGGCCGCGCGCTCACCACGCTGCACGGACGGCTCGACCTGCCCGATCTGATGCCGTTCTATTCCCTTTTCCGGGACAGCCCTCTGGTTTCGATCTCGGCGGCGCAGCGCCTGCCGATGCCGCCGGTGCGCTGGCTTGGCACTGTCGCGCACGGCCTGCCGTCCGATCTGCTCAATTTCAACCCCGCCGCTTCGGGCGGCTATCTCGCCTTCCTCGGCCGCATCTCGCCGGAGAAGCGGCCCGACCGCGCGATCGAGATCGCCGAGCGGGCCGGCCTGCCGCTGAGGATTGCGGCCAAGGTCGACAAGGCCGACGAAGCCTATTGGAACGAGGTCATCGAGCCGCTGATCGCGCGGTCGCCGCGGGTCGAGTTCCTGGGCGAGATCAACGAGGCCGAGAAACAGCGCTTCCTCGGCGAGGCCCTGGCGCTCCTCTTTCCGATCGACTGGCCCGAGCCCTTCGGCCTGGTGATGATCGAGGCGATGGCCTGCGGCACACCCTGCATCGCCTTCCGGGCCGGGTCGGTGTCGGAGGTCCTCGATGACGGGGTCTCGGGCTTCATCGTCGAGAGCGTCCCCGAGGCCGTCCGGGCGGTCGGGCGGATCGCGGACCTCCCGCGCGCAACCGTGCGCGGCGCATTCGAGCGCCGCTTTACCGCGGCGCGCATGGCGCGCGGCTATCTCGATCTTTACGCCGCGCTGCTGCAGGAGGCCGAGACGGTTCGGCGGCTGGCGGCTCAGGCGGGCCATGCCCTGGCGGCGCCGGCTTACACCAACGGCGCCTCGCACCACCCGGAGAGCATGGAAGGGATCCTTCTCCCCGAGGCTCAGGCAGGCTTGAGCGGCGGGCCGAGGAACTCGACCCCCCATGGCTTCCCGAAGGTCGCGAGCGCTTCCTGATCGGGTTTTTCTCCCGTCATCACCACGCCGAGCCCGGTGAGGAAGGCGGCGGCATCCGTCCCGGGCAGAATCAGCACGAACTGCCCGGCCGGGCGATCCGTCACGTTGACGAAACTGTGCGCCGATCCCCCCGGCACGCCGACGACATCGCCCTCCGCGGCGCGGAACCGCTCGCCGTTCACCTCGAAGAGATAGCGGCCGGCGATGACGCGAAAGACCTCGGTCTTGCGATGACGATGCAGCGGCGGGCCGCATCCCGGCCCGTTGATCGTTTCGATAATGGTGAGCGCGCCGCCGCTCGCCTCCGGCGGCAGACGGACATGGAGCTCGAGGCCGATCGCCGGCACAAGGATCGGCGGCCCGCCCGCATCGGAGCGCAGGAGCCGGAAGCTCATCGTCCAAGTCTCCCTTCTCTGAACTTCTGAGATCCGGGCGCGGGCCCGCAAGCCCGGGTCCTCACAGGCAACGTTCGAAAAAGCGCGCGAGCTCGCCGAACGCCTCCTCGGTCTCGGGCACGAACGGGGTGAGGAACTGGGCGTGGCTCTGGCCCTCGAAGATCTGAAGCTCGGCGGCGACGCCCGCCTGGCGGAGCTTGCGGTGCGTCCGCACGGTGTTGCTGAGGAAGAGGTCCCGCGTGCCGGAGGTCAGCATTGCCGGCGGAAAGCCGTGGAAATCGCCGTTGATCGGCGAGAGCAGCGGATCACTGAGATCGCGCCCGGCCGCATAAAGGCTCGCCGCGGCGCCGGCCCAGCCCGAATAGGAAACAAGCACGTTGTCGACATAGGCGTTGGCGCGGATCGAATTGCCCGCGCTGGTGAGGTCGGACCATGGGGTCCCGGGCGCGATCGCGCCCGGCAGCGCCAGGCCCTCCGCGCTCGCCCGCAGCAGCAGGGCGAGCGTGAGCCCGCCACCCGCCGAGCTCCCGAAGATCCCCATCCGCCGCGGATCGTTCGCGGCGAGCAGGGCGCGCCAAACGGCCACCACGTCATCCAGCGCGGCAGGGAAGGGAAAATCCGGCGCCATCCGGTAATCGACCGAGACGCAGCGGAATCCGCCATAGCCGGCCATCAGCATGGCCTCGCCCGCGCCCGCCTCGCCCGGAAAGAAGACATAGCCGCCGCCATGGAGATGGAGGAGGAGCCGATCGCGATTCTCCGCCGGCAGCCTCTCCGGCGTGACGAGAAAGACGTTTACGCCGGCAATCCGTGCCGACTCGACGCTGACGCCGAGGCGGCTGCGGATGGGCGGGAGCAGCGGGGCGACGGCCGTGGCACTCTCCGCTGCCAGCGCCCGCCACGCCGCCGCCGTTTGCGGCACGCTGTTCCACCCGGTGGGGTAGGGGGCGGCGATGACCGCCTGCAGGGCGGGGCTCACCGTTTCGGGCACGCTCAGCGTCCGCGCCGGGATCGCGCGCGGCGGCCATTTGGCCGGTTGGGCGGGTGGTGGCCTCGCCCCTGGGGAGGCCGCCAGCGCGGCAACGCCTTGCCCCGGCAGCGCGGCGGTGGCGGCCGCCAGAATCAGAAGGCGGCGGGATAGGTCAGGCGCGGCATTCCTCATCGGCGTCTCTCCATCAGGCGCGTCGCTCCTATAGTCGCGCGCGGAACAGAGGGCAGGCGATGGCAGGTTTGCGCGGGACAGGCCCCCGTGTCGCTCTGCTCCTCGCCCTGGCCGCGCGCGGCGGATCGCGCATCATCACCATCGCGCTCGAGACGCTGATGAACGGGCTCGATTACGCAATGGCGCCGCGGGCGGCGGTGGACGCGCCGCGCTTTCATCACCAGTGATTGGCGGATGTCGTCTATCCCGGACCCTATTCCTTCTCGCCGGATACGCCGAGGCTGCTGCGGCGGATGGGCTCTGTGCTCCGCGAGCAGGCGCGGGTCGGTGAAGGCGGGCGCCGCATCGGCAAGCCCGATCGGCGTCGCGACGAGCGTTGCGATCAGCATCGCCGCGCCGAGCCGGTCGACGCCGCCGCGCGCGGCCATCCGGTGGCCAAGCACGATGTAGAGCGCGAACAATCCGCGATTGGCGAAGACGAAGACATAGCAGATGGCGGCCCCGGCGGTCCGCGCGCGCCTACAGCGCCTGGAGGAAGCAGGGGTCATCCGCCGCTACCGTCTCGACGTCGACCCCGCCGCGCTCGGCTACCCGATCCTCGCGATCGTCCGGGTCCAGCCCGCGCCCGGCCAGCTCGCCAAGCTCGTCGACGTGGCGCGGCGCATGCCCGAAATCGTGGAATGCCATCGCGTTACGGGCGAGGACTGCTTCGTCCTCAAGCTCCACATAAGGGCGATCGACGAGCTCGACCGGGTGCTCGACCGCTTCCTCGCCCACGGGCAGACGACGACCTCGATCGTGCAGTCCACCCCGGTGCCGGCGCGCGATCTGCCCCTGCCGGGGGAGGAGCCCGGCTGACCATCGCGCCGGGATCAGGCGGCGGCGATCATCTCGTCGAGCAAAGCGAGCGCGGTCGCCGCGAACACCCGCATGTTCGCCACCCGCGCGCCCGAGCCCGTCTCGATCGTCCGCGCGACCTCGCGTACCCCGGAGACCGCGAAGCAAGCGTGGCCCGGTGCATCGCCGTAGCGATTGCCGGACGGCCCCGACGCCCCCGTCTCCGCGAGCCCCCAGTCCGCGCCCAGGCGCGCGCGGAGGCGCCGTGAGAGCAGCAGGGCATAGGGCTCGCTTGCGGAGCGAATTCCTTCCATCTCGGCTGCGGTAATCCCGAGCAGCGCCTCCCGCGCCTGGCGCGTGTAGACGACAGCGCCCCCCAGGAAGAAGGCGGATGCACCGGGCTCTGCCAGCAGCGCCGCCGCGATCAGCCCGCCGGCGGATGACTCGGCGACCGCGACGGTCTCGCCCCGTGCCCGCAGGCGCTCGCCGAGCCGCCCCGCGGCCGCCAGCAATCCCTCCATGATGCCTCCGCCTTGCCTCGAACCGGATGGCTGCCCGGCCACGATGGGTCACCATAGGCGCAGCAACGCCCTGCCGGAGAGATTTCGATCGAGAGGCCGCCGCGCCACGCTGCCGATATCCGTCCAGGGCGCTTCCACATCGAGCAGGGGCTTCAGCAGCGTCCGATCCAGCAAGGCGCGCAAGCAAAGCCAGGCCCTGCGACGCCGGCTCCACCCGCTTGAGCTCGTCGAACAGGAAGAGGCCGTAGAGGCGCCCTCCGCGAGCAGGCCGCCGACCCGTGCGCCGACCTTCGGGCCATCGCCCTGCCGTGATGCCTCCGCGACGACGACGCGGGATCGTTTTCTGCATCGTTTTACGCCATTTGGGCAAGATTCGATCACGTCGTGACCAATCGGCGATCATATCGTGATTCTTATCGACTTTGTGCGGCGCGAAAATGTAATGAATCAGCTGCGCCGGAGAGGGAAAATGCCCGACCATCCGATCGACACGCATCAAACCGAACCTCCCGGAACGATGCCGGATCCCCGTGACCCGCTCGGCGCGGCGGAGATCGCGCTCGCCGCCTCGCTCGTCCGGGCGAGCCCCAGGCTCTCGCCCGCGCTCCGCTTCATCTCCGCCAACCTGGTCGAGCCCGAGCGGGCGACGGTCGCCTGCGATGCACCCTCCGCTGCCGGGCAGGCGGCCACCGCTCGCCGCGCCCTCGTCATCGTTCTCGACCTCGAAGCCCGCGCCGGCTTCGAGGTCCAAGTCGATCTCGCGGCCGCGCAGCTGATCTCGCTCGAGCGTCTGCCTTCCCACGTCCAGCCCGGCATCGCGCTCGAGGAATTCGTCCTCTGCGAGGAGGCGGTGAAGCGCGATCCGCAATGGCGCGCGGCACTCGCCCGCCGCGGCATCACGGAGTGGGAGAAGGCGATCGTCGATCCCTGGTCCGCCGGCGCCTATGGCGACGAGAAATACCCGGAAGCCCGCCTCGCCCAGGCCCTCACCTGGATCCGCGGCAGCGACGACGACGTGGGCTATGGAAGGCCGGTCGAGGGCGTGATCGCCTGGGTCGATCTCATCACCATGCGCGTGCTCGAGGTGGTCGAGGACGTCGCCTATCCGCTGCCGCCGCTCACCGGCAACTACACCGCCCGATCGGTCGGGCCGCTGCGCGCGGATCTCAGGCCGCTCGAGATCGTCCAGCCGGAGGGGCCGAGCTTTTCGGTCACCGGCCGCCTCGTGCAATGGCAGCGCTGGCGCCTGCATGTCGGCTTCACCTCGCGCGAGGGGCTGGTGCTGCACGACATCGCCTATTGCGACCGCGGCACCTGGCGCCCGGTCCTGCGCCGCGCCTCGCTCTCGGAGATGCAGGTGCCGTACGGCGATCCCACGCCCACGCACAACAAAAAGAACGTCTTCGATGTCGGCGAGTACGGCATCGGGCGGATGGCCAACGCGCTGTCCCTCGGCTGCGACTGTCTCGGCGCGATCCATTATTTCGACGCCCACGTGCTCTCGATGGCGGGCGAGGCCGAGACGCTGAAGAACGCCATCTGCATGCACGAGGAAGATTACGGCGTGCTCTGGAAGCACACCGACTGGCGCACCAATCACACCGAGGTCCGCCGCTCGCGCCGGCTCGTCGTTTCCTTCTTCGCCACCGTCGGCAATTACGATTACGGATTCTTCTGGTATTTCTACCAGAATGGCGACATCGCCGCGGAGGTGAAGCTCACCGGCTGCCTCTCGGTGGGCACGCTGCCGCCCGGCGTCGAGCCGACGCACGGCGCGCTTGTCGCCCCCCAGCTCTATGCCCCGATCCACCAGCATTTCTTCTCGTTCCGGCTCGATCCCGATATCGACGGCGAGGGCAACAGCGTCTTCGAGATCGACACCGAGCGCGATCCTGAAGGGCCGGGCAATCCCTATGGCGGCGCCTTCCGCGCGCGCGCAACCCCGATCCGCTCCGAGCGCGAGGGCGCGCGCGACGCCGATCCCGCGCGCGGCCGCACCTGGTTCATCGCCGCCCCGGGCCGGCGGAACGCGGTCGGCCGCCCGCCCGGCTACAAGCTGATGCCGGGCGCCGACATCGTCCAGCCCTTCGCCTGGCCGCAATCGAGCCTGCTCCGGCGCGCCGGCTTCATCGGCCATTCTCTCTGGGTGACGCGCTACGACCGCCACGAAAAATACGCAGCCGGCGACTACATCAACCAGAATTCAGAGCCGGGCGGCGTCGCCAGCTGGGTGCTCCAGGACCGCCCGCTCGAGGCGACCGACCTCGTCCTCTGGTACACCCTTGGCGTGCATCACATCCCCCGTCCGGAGGATTGGCCGGTGATGCCGGTCGCCCACGCCGGCTTCATGCTGCGGCCGGCCGGCTTCTTCGACGCCAACCCGGCGATGGACGTGCCACCGCCGGTGCCCATGCACAGTTGCTGCGTTTCCTGAAGGACCGCGTGAGGGAAATCGGCCGATGAGCGAACATGCTTCCTCCTCCACGCTCGACGTCGCGCGCCGCCCGGGCGTGCATCTCCTCCAGCCGAAGGCGGTCGGGCTGATCGGCGTCCTCTTCCTCACGCTCACCGGTTCTGCGCCGATCACGGCGATGCTGCTCAACGTGCCGATCGTCGTCGGCAACGGCAATGGAATCGGCGCGCCGGCGGCGTTCCTCGTCGCCACCGTCATCCTCGTCGTCTTCTCCGTGGGCTACGCGGCGATGGCGCGCAAGGTAACCGCGGCCGGCGGCTTCTATTCCTTCATCAGCCACGGCATCGGCCAGGAGCTCGGCATGGCGATGGGCTTCGCCGCCGTGCTCGCCTATTCGGTGTTCGAGCCCTCGCTCACCGGCGGCTTCGCCTATTTCCTCAACCTCAAGATCATCCAGCTCTTCGGCGTCAACGTGCCCTGGCCCATCCTCGCGCTGGCGATGGTCGCCGGCATCGCCGTGCTTGCGCATTACGACGTCAAGCTATCCGCCAAGGTGCTCGGCGTCGCCCTGATCGCAGAGGTCATCTGCCTCGTCGTCTTCGATCTCGGGGTCTTCGCCCACGCCGGCGACGGCGCCATCGTCCAGCTCGCGGCGCTCGATCCCACGCGCGCTTTCCAGGGCTTCCCGAAAGTCGGAAAACTCACCGAGGGGCTTGCGGGAATCGGGCTCTTCTTCGCCTTCTGGTCGTGGGTCGGCTTCGAGATGGCGCCCAACTACGCCGAGGAATCGCGCGACCCGAAGCGTATCGTCCCGCTCTCGCTCTATATCTCGGTCGTCGCCCTCGGCGTGCTCTACACGCTCACCTGCTGGGCCGCGCAATCGGGCTTTCCGACGATCGGCAACGCGATCGACGAGGCGCAGAACAATTCCGCGACATTCTTCTTCGGCACCGCCGCGCGCCTGATCGGGCCCTGGCTCGCCGGGCTGATGAGCTATCTGATCCTCACCGGCTCGTTTGCCTGCGGCATGGCCTTCCACAACACGGCGGCGCGCTACTTCTATTCGCTCGGGCGGGAGGGCCTGCTGCCGGCCGCCTTCGGCCGCACCCATCCGAAATACCGCACGCCCTCGACCTCTTCGCTCGCCCAGTCGGCGGTCTCGGCCGTGATCATCATCCTCTTCGCGCTCATCGGCGGCGCCAATGATCCGAACACGCAAGCCTATGGCGAGCTCTACGGGCTGATGGCGCTGCTCGGCACGATCCTGATCCTGGCCGCGCAGGCGATCGTCTCGATCGCGATCGTCCGATACTTCCGCCGTGAGCACCCCGACGATCATCATTGGTGGCGGACACTGATCGCGCCTGTGCTCGCCTTCGCAGCCCAGGCCTACGTGATCTATCTCTGCATCGACAACCTCGCCTTCGTCGGCGGTGGCTTCGCCTTCGCCGCCTGGATCCCCTGGATCGACCTCGCGGTGGTGGGCTTCGGCCTGCTCGCCGCACTCGCCATCAAGCGCTCCAACCCGGAGAAATTCTCCGAGATCGGGCGGCTGATCTACGAGGGCCTGCCGGGCGAGCCGGAAACCACGGGCGAGGAGGCGCCAGGCCTCGCTTTCGGCGGCCGCGCCGGCGATTAACCATCCTGGCGAGCCGCCCGCGCCCGCCATGCTGACGCCGATCGCCGGCCGCTCGGTGATCGTGACCGGCGCGAGCCGCGGCATCGGGCGCGGCATCGTTTCCCTCTTCGCCCGCCATGGCGGCCGCGTCCTTATCGTCGCGCGCGACGGCACGGCGGCCGAGGATGCCGCCGCCGCCGTGCGCGCGGTGGGCGGGGAGGCAACCGCCTGCGAAGCCGACGTCGCACGCGCCGCGGACATGGCGCGGATGGCGGAGATGGCCCTCTCGCGCCATGGCGGGATCGATATCCTCATCGCCAATGCCGGGATTTTTCCCTCTTCCCCGCTCGCCACGATGGGCGAGGCCGAATTCGATGAAGTGATGGCGACCAACCTCAAGGGCGCCTTCCTCGCCGTGCGCGCCGTGTTGCCGAGCATGCAGAAAGCGGGGAGGGGGCGGATCGTCCTCACATCCTCGATCACCGGCCCCGTCACCGGCTTTCCCGGCTGGGCCCATTACGGCGCGAGCAAGGCCGCCCAGCTCGGCTTCATGCGCACCGCCGCGATCGAGCTCGCACCGCACGGCATCACCATCAACGCCGTCCTGCCGGGCAATATCATCACCGAAGGGCTCGAGGCGCTCGGCGCCGACTATCTCGCCGCGATGGCGCGCGCGATCCCGCTCGGCCGGCTCGGCAGCGTCGCGGATGTCGCGAACGCCGCCCTCTTCCTCGCCAGCGACGAAGCCGGCTACATCACCGGCCAGACCCTGATCGTTGACGGTGGCCAGACGCTGCCCGAATCGCCCGAGGCGCTGAGCACGCTTTAGATGTCGCTGCCATGGAGGATATCGGCCCAAGGCCGAGGCGGGAGGGTGCTGCTCGTCGTGCTCGCCGCCTGGGCGCTGGCGATCATCTTGCCCGAGCTCTACCGCGTGGCGGCACCACTCGCCTCATTCGGGCTCTCCGCCGACAATAGCGGGCTGGTCCTCGACGTCGTCGATCCCTTCGCGAGCGCCCGCGAATCCCCGGCCGCCCGCGCCGGCCTCGTCCCCGGCGATCGGATTGACCTCGCGCGTATGCGCTGCACCGCTCCGGCCAGCCCCGCCTGCACGAGCCTCGTCGCGGTGCTCGGCGACTTCGGCGGCCTGCAATACACGCGCCCGGGCCAGGCGATCAGGCTCGCCGTTCTGCCGAAGCACGGCGGAGCGCCCCGCACCGTCCACCTCACCGCCGCCCTCGCCCCCCTCGGCTGGCCCACCCGCCTCGTGCTGCTTCTGGACACCATCGTCGGCGCCCTCTTCATCGCTGTCGCCTTCCATCTGGTCTGGACCCGGCCCGGGCGGATGAGCTGGGGCTTCTTCCTCTACGCGATCTGGTTCAACCCAGGACAAACCTACGCCTTCTATGCCCTGCTCCAGCCCTGGCCGTTCGCCGTGCTTGCCCAGCAATCGGTGGAGGCGCTGGCGCAGGGCGCCGCCTATGCGGGCCTGCTCGCCTTCGCGCTCCGCTTCCCGACCGGGAAGCCGGACCCGGCCTGGCGCGGCCTCGAGCCGGCGCTGCCGTGGCTCGGCGCCGCCGTCGCGGCGCTGACGCTGCTCGCCGGTGCCAGTCTCTTCGGCCTCCCGAGCGAAGGGATCGCCGACGCGGTCTTCCTCTTCGGCTATCTCCTCGATGCCGCCGTCATCCTCGTCCTGGTGCTGCGGCTGCCCCGCCTGGCGCCCCAGGACGAGGAGCGCATGCGCTGGGCGATCGCCGGCTGCGCCATCGGCATGCCCGCCTTCATCTTCGCCGAGATCTGCCAATCCTCGGGCTTGCTCTACGATCTTTGGGGTGCGGCGCCGTCGCAGGTGGTGGTCGGGCTGCTCTACCTCTGCCACGGCGTGATTGCCTATTTCGTCGGCACGGCGGTGCGCCGTCGCCGCGTCGTCAGTGTCGCGATCCCGCTCCGCCGCGGCGCGATCCTCACCGCGCTCACGCTGGCACTCGGCGTGCCGGTCCTCTACCTGCACGAAGAGCTCGCCGCCTACGATGCCGCCCTGCATCTGCCGGAATGGATCTGGCCGTTCGTCGTCGGCCCGATCATGCTGCTCGCCCTCAAATTCCTTCACGAGCATGCGGTCGGGTTCGCCGATCGCGCCTTCAACCGGCGCTACCACCGCGCCCGGGACCGGCTGTACCACGCCGGCCAGGCGATCCTGAAGGCGGAGGACTTCGCCGCGATCGACCGGCTGCTCGCCGAAGTGCCGGCGGAGGGTCTCAGGCTGTCCTCGGCCGCGGTGTTCCGCTGGCGGGAGGGCGCGCTCCGGCGCGCCGGCCCGGCGATCGGCTGGGAGCCGGGCGGGCTTGATGCGCTCGAGCGCGAGCGCGACGCACCCGCGTTCGCGAGCCTCGCCCGCGGTGCGCCGCTGCCTCTGCCGCGCGGCCAATGGCTCCGCCCCGGCCTGCCGGGGGACGACCAGGCGCCGTGCCTGGCGGTGCCGGTCTGCGGCGGCGCGGCCGAGGGTATTGCCGTCGCCCTCTTCGGCCCGCATTTCACGGGCGCCGATATCAATCCCGACGAGCGCGAATTGCTGCGCAGGTTCGCGGCCCGGGCCGCCCTCGGCTATGACCGGGTGGAGACCGAAAACCTCCGCCGCGAGGTGCGCGAGCTGCGCGCGGCACTCGCCGCCGCGGCGGCGGGAAAGGTGGATCCGCGGCCGGCGTGACCGATGCCACCCGAAGGCTCAGCCACGGTGATGGCCGGCGATCCGGACCGGCCGGCGGAGCGCCTCCTCGGCGGTGACGATCGCAAGCTGCGGCGCCCGGCCGGCGAGAATCGTGAGCGCCGCCGCGTGGGCCTGCTCGCTCCTCGCACAGCAGGCATCGGCAACGACCGTGACCCAGGCGCCGGAATCCACCGCCGCCAGCGCCGTCATCAGGACGCAGCAATCCGTCGAAACGCCGCAGAGCGTAACGGCGGGGCGGCTGCCCACGCACTCGAGAAGCGGCGGCACCCACTTCGAGAAGGTATGGCTGGCGACGCTGGGCGCACCCTGCCACGGCGCCACCAGGTCCCAGAGCGCATTGTCGGAGGGGTCCGCGGCGAAGCCCCATTTCCCGTAATAATCGCGCCAGCTGCCGCCGATCTCGGCCGGCGGCACGAAGCGCGTGAAGATGACGCGCGGGGAGAAGCGCGGCAGCAGGCGTGCGATGGTTTTCGCCGTGGCCGCGAAGCCCGGCGTGTACCAGGGGCTGCCCGGCTCGCCGAAGGCAAGCTGCATGTCCACCACGACCAGCCACCCGGGCGTTTCGTCCAACCCGGCACCGCTCCCGCTTGTGGCGCGCGCGCCGGTCAGAGAAAGCGCGCCAGGAACGCACGAGTGCGCGGATTCCTCGGCGCGACCAGCACCTCCCCCGGCGGTCCCGTTTCGATGATCCGGCCGTCATCCATCACGGCCACCAGGTCCGCGACCTCGCGGGCGAAGCCGACCTCGTGGGTCACCACGATCATCGTCATGCCGCTTGCCGCGAGATCCCTCATGACTTCGAGCACCTCTCCGACCAGCTCCGGGTCGAGCGCCGATGTCGGCTCATCGAAGAGCATCAGCTTGGGCTGCATCGCGAGCGCCCGCGCGATCGCCACGCGCTGCTGCTGGCCCCCGGAGAGCTGGCGCGGATAGCTCTCGCCCTTGTCGGCTAAGCCCACGCGGCGGAGCAGGGTCCAGGCACGCTGGATCACGGCGTCGCGCGGCTCGCCCTTCACCCGCACCGGGGCATCGATGATGTTCTCGAGCACCGTCCTGTGGGGAAAGAGGTTGAACGCCTGGAAGACCATGCCGATTTCGGCCCGCTGGCGGCAGATCTCCCGCTCGCCGAGCTGGTGGAGCGTGCCGCTGCGCTCGCGGTACCCGACCGGGCTGCCGTCGACATAGACGACTCCGCGATCATTGGCCTCGAGCGCATTGATGCAGCGCAACAGCGTCGATTTCCCGGCTCCGGACGGTCCGAGAAGGCAGACGACCTGCCGCGCCTCGGCGATGAAGTCGACCCCCTTCAGGACCTGGTTCGCGCCCCGGGACTTCCAGACACCCACCGCCCGAACCATCGGGGTGGCCACCGGCGTCACCGTGTTCCTGCTCCCAGGATCGGTTGCATGCGGGGCTTCATGCCCGTTCCGCCCGTGGCCGAACGCGGCGAGGGCAAAGACGAAGGCTCCGCGCGGGCGAGCGGGAACTGGCTGAGCAGCCATCCCCGGAAAACCTCGATCCCCTCCCGCTGTCGCGTATTCTCGGCGATGACGAGATAGTAGGCGCCCGCCGTGCGCAGCATGCCGCCGATCGGTCGGATCAGGACGCCGCGCGAGAGGAGATCGTCGGTGAGCAGGCTCCATCCGAGCGCTATGCCCTGGCCCTCGCACGCCGCCTGGAGCAGCAGCGGGAGGCTGTTGAACCCGATCCGCCGATGCTCGCCGCAGCGGATCCCCTGGCTTGCGAACCACAACGGCCAGTTGAGGAGAGTCGCACGCGTGTCCTCGAGGACCAGCAAGGTTTCATCGAGCAGTTGCTCGGCGTCGCTCGGCGCCGGACGCCCTCCGAGATAGGCGGGACTGCAGACCGGGAAGGCATCGCCCTCGCGCAACAGCAGCGAACGAAACCCGGGCCAGTTCCCGCGCCCGAAGGTGATGCCGATATCCACCGTCGCGGAGACGGAATCGAACCCGTGGTCCGCGGCGACGATGTGGACATCGATCTCCGGGTGCCGGATGCGAAAGTCGGCCAGCCGCGGCACCAGCCAGTAGGTCGCGATGGCAAAGGTGGCGCCGACCCTGATCGTGGTGGCGCGGGCGGGCCGGATCTCGCGGACGGCATCGGCCACGCACTCGAAACCCATCGTCACCGCGCGGTAGAGGCGTCGCCCCTCGTCGGTCATCGCCAGGCCGCGCTGAGCGCGGATGAACAACGTGACGCCGAGATCGTGCTCAAGGGCGCGAATCTGCTGGCTCACCGCGGACTGCGTGACCCTCAGCTCCTGTGCGGAGATCGTAAAACTCGAATTTCGCGCTGCGGATTCGAAGACCAGCAGCCCGGAAAGACGTGGCAGACGGCCGGAGAAACCGCTCATGCAAGTCCCAACGCTGCTGCCGCGAGGGACGCGGCCTTGCGCCTGCACGGCAGGTTAGCGGGCGGGGCTGCGCCCGTCCAGCGACAACGGGCCAGCAAGGGCAGGATCATGGTGCCGGCGCGGGTGGAGGCCGTCTCCCGCTCATTAGCGGGGCTTGGGCATTGCCCCATGGAAAACTTGCGTTGACGCGGTCCGACGCTCGTCCCTAGCGTTTCGTTCCTCGGACAAATCGCCGCGGCGAGCAAGGCGCAGTGCGGCCCGACCAGGCGATCGCGAACGGTTTCGACGATCAGGGCCCGGCCATCAAGGAGAAAGCGCGTGTATTTCCACAAGGACGCCTTCGTTACGATCTCGCGGGCCCGTGTCAAGCCCGGCAAGGAGGCCGAGTACCTGGCCTTCCGCAAGGACGAGATCCTGCCGCAGATGTGCGCCTGGCCGGGAGCGCTCTATTCGCTCCTGCTGCGCGACAGCCAGGAAGAGAATAGCTGGCTGTTGGTGAATGCGTGGGAAAGCCGCGAGGCCCTGCAGACGTGGCAGGCCGACCAGGCCGAGGCAACCTTGCGCGCCAAGGCAAAGACCATCCTCGCCGGCCCGCTCGAGACTCTCGGCGAGTTCACGGAATTCCACCTTTGAGGGAACAGGCGCCATGCCGATCGTGACGATCGCGATGTACGAGGGCCGTTCGCTCGACACCAAGCGCCAGCTCGCGAATGAGGTCACCGAAGTCGTTTCCCGGCTGACCGGCGTCTCCGAGCAGGGCGTCCACGTCATCTTCGACGAAGTGAAGCGGGAGAACTGGGCGATCGGTGGCCTGCTCTGGCCGGACCGGCAGAAGCGGTGAGGGAAGGGTTCGACCCGGCGCGGCGGCGGCGATGACGGCGATCCCGATCGGCGTTCTCCTGAATGCCGAATACCAGGCCGCGGAGCTGGTTCGCCTCGGTGAGCTCGCGGAGGCGCTCGGTTACCGTTCGTTCTGGTACACGGACGTAAGGATGCTGCGGGAGTGTTATGTCGGGCTGGCCGGCGTGGCGATGCGCACCGGGCGCATCCTGCTCGCGACCGGTGTCACCGATCCCTATTCGCGCCACCCGGCGATCACCGCCGCCGCCATCGCGACGCTCGACGAGCTCTCGGGCGGGCGTGCCATACTCGGCCTCGGCCTCGGTGGTGCCGGATTCCGCGAGCTCGGCATCGAAAAGACCCTGCCCGTGGCGGCACTGCGCGAAGCGATCGGCGCGATCCGTGGCCTTCTGCGCGGCGAGGAGGTCACCCTGGCAGGCAAGGTCGTCTCGCTCAGCCAGGGCCGCCTGCAATTCACGCCGCTTCGTCCCGACATCCCTATCTACATCGCAACGCAAGGCGCCCAGATCGGCCGCCTGGCGGGCGAACTCGCGGATGGCGTGCTCATCGCCAACACCGCCTCGCAGGCGGGGCTGGACACCTACCTGCATCGGATTGCCGAGGGCGCGGCGAAGGCCGGGCGGAGCCTTTCCGATATCGACATCCATCTCCGTTGGGAGATCTGCATCTCCGCGGACGAGGCAGCGGCGATCGCCGTCATGCAGAGGCGCCTGGCGCAGCGCCTGGTCAACAGCTACCCGAAATGGGACTTCCTCGCGACCCTCGGCGTCGCGGTCCCGCCCGCCTTCGCGGCGATCGCCGCCAGGAAGGATGCCGCCCTGAGCGACGAAGCCGCGGCGGCGCTGCCCCTCGAGGTCGTCGAAGCCTCCGTCCTTGCCGGCAATCCTGCGCGCGTGGCGGCCCGGATCAAGGAACTGCTGCGCCCCGAGGTCTCCGGCATCACCATCCGCCCGCATGCCTGCCCCGGCACCGGCGTCGATGACGTCATGCGCTCGTTCATGACCGAGGTCATGCCGCGGCTCGGGGAAGTGGCGGCGATCGGCTCTGCCTGCCAACGATCAACAATCAGCACAGGGATGACGGCGCCATGAGTGGGATTGACAAACTCAAAGCCTGGAGCGGCGCCCTGGCCATCGCCGCAATGATCGCCCTGCCGGGGCCGGCCCCGGCCCAGACCGTGGACACGGCGGCGCGTGCCGCCCTGCCGGGCGAAATTCGGCAGTCCGGCGTCCTCAAGGTCGCGACCTCGCTGCAATGGCCGCCCTTCGACGAAAAATCCGCATCCGGCGCGCCGGACGGCATCGACATCCGCCTCGTCAAGGCGATCGCGGCGCGGCTCGGCCTCACGCCCGAGTTCACGGACGTGCAGTTCCCGAGCATCGTGCCGGGCGTTGCCAGCGGCCGGTTCGATATTGGTGTGGACCAGCTCGCCGACACCGCCCAGCGCCGCCAGGTGGTCCAGTTCGTGAAGTACTATCGCAGCGATCTCGGGCTCCTGGTCCGCCCCGGCGAGGATATCAGCGTCGAGCATCTCTGCGGCCACTCCCTCGCGCTGACCCAGGGCAGCTCGCAGATCGCCGTCGCCCAGGCTCTTTCCAAGGCCTGTGTCGCGGCCGGAAACAAGCCGATCCGCTTCCTCTACTACGCGAACAGCGCCGACACCTACCTCGCGGTGGCCAACGGCCGCGGCGACGGCTTCCTCACCGATCGGGCGGTCGGAGTCTACGTCGCCACCCAGGACAAGAAGCTCGCCATGGCGCCGGGCGCGCTCAGGGGCACGAACAGCTTTTCCGGTATCGTCATCCGCAAGGGCAACGACCAGCTCGCGCGAGCGATCGCCCTGGCGATGCAGGGCATGATGGCGGACGGCTCCTATAAGGCCATCCTCGGGCAGTTCGGCGTGCCCGAGGCCGCGATCGGCCCGAAGGACCTGACCGACGCGCCGGCGAATTGACCCCACCGGTCGTGGGTTGTGAGCGATGAGGGTGTAGCGTCGCACCCCGCGATGATCCCAGGCCCCGCCCCGCCGCCCGCCCTGTCGTCCGGCAAGCCGATCGTGCCCCGCGCGCGGAGGGGCCGCTTCGTCGGCACCGCGATCGCGACCGTCTTCGCCGCCTGGATCGTCTTCCAGGTCCTGACCAATCGCGGATTCGAGTGGGGGGTAGTCGCCCGCTACATGCTCGATCCGCAGATCCTCTCCGGCGTCGTGATGACCGTCGCGCTCACGGTCCTGGTCATGGCCATCGGCATCGTCATCGGCATCGTGGTGGGCGTGATGCGGCTTGCGGGCGATGTCGTCCTCTCCCTCTGGGCGGATGCGTATATCTGGTTCTTCCGCGGCACGCCGGTGCTGGTGCAGCTCGTGTTCTGGTACAACCTGGCGTCGCTCTTTCCGACGATCGCGTTCGGAGTTCCGTTCGGCGGCCCGAAGCTCTTCCATATCTCCAGCACGGTCGCGATCTCTTCCTTCACTGCTGCGCTGCTGGGGCTTGGCCTCAACGAAGGGGCCTATATGGCGGAAATCGTGCGGGCGGGCATCCTCTCGGTCGACCCGGGCCAGACCGAGGCGGCCAAGGCGCTGGGGTACCGCCCGCTCCAGATCCTCAAGGTGGTGGTGATCCCGCAGGCGATGAAGGCGATCGTGCCGCCGACCGGCAACCAGGTCATCGGAATGCTGAAATACACGTCGCTGGCGAGCGTCGTCGCATTACCCGAGCTGATGCAATCCGCCGAGGATATCTACAGCCGCACCTTCCAGACGATCCCGCTGCTGATCGTCGCCTCTCTCTGGTACCTGATCCTGACCACGGTCCTGACCGTGATCCAGCGCTTCATCGAACGGCACTACGCTGCCGGCTGACCGTGTCCGAAGCTTGCGCGACATGGCATCGCCCGCCCCCCGCGCAGATCCGGTCATGCCGAGAGCATGCGAAGGACGCGCACCGCACTCGCCGCTTTTGCGGCTGCCGCGAATGCGCTCAGAGCGAACCCTTCCTGAGCGTAAAAACATCCGGTCGCGCCGGGTCGGCGGCATAGGCGAGGGTGAGCGCCGTCGGCGTCAGCGTCTCCCTGTGGGTCGTGGAAATGCCCGCGGGTGCGGTGACACGCTTGCCCGAAAGCACCAGCACCACCGCATGGCCGTCGGCGTCGCGGGCGCGGAAGACCAGCACGTTGCCGTCGGGCAGAAGCATGTTCCACACGGTTTTCCCCGGCGCGAACCCTTGCCGGGCGAAATAGGCCTGCAGCGCGGTCGCGGTCGCCACCAGCCGCGCCGGCGTCGTCTGCGGATCGGTGGCGGCCGACCAGAGGATATTCACTTCCATCAGCGTGTGGCTGCGGTAACCGAAGATATAGTCGATTTGGGCGATTCCTCCACCTGGCATGAGGTTGGCCACATGGATGCCCAGCACCTCGGTCCGTTGCACCGCGCTCTCGCCGGCACGCACGGAAGTGCCCGAGAGGTGGAAATCCGCGGCGATCGCCGCCCGCACCGCCGCCTCGCTCGTCCCGAAATGCGCCGAGCGGAAGCCGTCGATGCGCGCCGTCGCCGTGGCTTGCATCGCCGATGCCGGCGGCGTCGGGGGCAAGGGCGTGGGCGCGCGCCCCGCCGGCGCGGCGAGGACGAGCGCGATCGCCGCCATGCCGAAGCCGCGCGGAGGCCGCACGATCAGAACCCTGCCATCAGCGAGACCTGCGCGTAGGCCCCGGTCTTGGTGGTGCCGGGCGGGGGGCGCAGCTGCGAGCCGACGCTCGCGCTCACGTTGGCGAAGCGGCCGAGCGCGTATGAAAGGTCGCCGCCGAGGCTCGCGAGATCGACGTGATCCGGCTGGTCGGGGATCGGCTTCACCTGGAAGAGGTTGGCGTAATCCCAGAAAATGCCGAGCTGGGCTTCGTCCTGCACCGGCCGGCGGGCGCCGAGGAGGCCGAGCGGGCTGAACGAGGGAAAACGGATCTCCAGGCTGATCAGCTCGCCCTCCGAGCCGAGCGCGGTATCGGTATAATAGCCGCGCACGCTGTTCGGCCCGCCGCCGGCGAGCTGCTCGCTGTCGGGCAGGTTGCGGTCGGAGACCTGCACCACCGCGCGGGCGACCCAGGTGAGCCCCTCCGGCAGCCGGGTGAGGCGGGTCAGCGCCAGGCGGTCATACACGTAGCGCGCGGTGGCCCCGGGCACGAGGGTCGCGAAGGCCGAGTTCGTATTCTGCCCGCTGAGGCCGCCCGGGCTCGGCACGAGGTCGTTGTGCAGCTCGGTACGCCCGAGCGGGTCGGTTGCGACCGCACCGTAGCTGAGGGGGAACTGGTCGATCTCGGCCAGGCCGGCGAAGACCGCGAACCCCCCGAAATCGAGGTTGGTGTTGGTGGTCTTGAAGTCGTAGCCGAAGCTCGCGTCCTGGCGCAGCCAGGAGAGACGCGGCAGCGGATGGACGTAGCGCACGCTCGTCGGCCACCGGCGCGGCCGGTGTCGTTGAAGCCGGAGGCGATCTCGGGGATTTCGAGCTCGTAGGAGCCGAAGATCAGGAGCTGGTCGCGCCAGGGCAGCGGCGTCGTCCAGCTCAGCGCATGCGCGCTGTAGCGGCCGGAGAAGCTCCGCGTGAGCTGATAGGAGAGGACCTGGTCGAGGCCCGCGACATTGCCCCAGGTGAAACCCGCGCCCCATTCGCTCAAACCGAGGCTCCGCACCCCCTCGTTGTCGTAGGTGCCGTAGAGGTGCAGCGGCAGCCGGTTATGCGTCACCAGCGTCGCGTCGGTCGTTCCGGTGGCGGCGCCCGGGCCGAGCGTGAGGTTGACGATGCGGAAGGGATTCTCGTTCAGCCAGTCGAGATCTGCCTGCAAGCCCTCGAGGCTCAGCGTCCGGCCAGGCACGATCCCGCTCCCGCTTCGGATCAGCGCCGAGGAGAACCAGCGGTTGCGGCTCACCGTTACGGTGCCGACGCGGTATTCCACCACCACGATCTGCACCACGCCTAAGCCGAAGTTCCTTCTATGGCGTTACATCAAGCCATTGATATATCGCTGCTTCTCATCAAAAAGAGGCGAAAAGGTAGCCAGTTGCTGGGTGCAGCCAGACAAGAAATTGGCGATGGGTCCCACCGGTTGACGACGAGCTCAGATCTGATAGCCTCACAAAAAGCCAGCTATCTGATTGATATCCTCTGTACCCAGTAGCGAAGCCGCCGCTTTTCGAAGAAGCGAGTCGGATCAACGAGTTGCGCTACTTGACAGTAGGAAGCTCGGC
>CAWIZE010000006.1:0-391456 GCA_963840545.1 uncultured Pseudomonadota bacterium
AGCCTCGCGGCTTCCATCAGCACGTCGCCGGCGCCGAGCCGGCCGAGCGCGCGGCGGAACTGGCCGCGGTCGGTCTTGGCCCCGCTCGCCGTCTCGCGGAAGACCTGGCGCGCGCGCGCCCCTTAATGAGCTACGCGCGATTAGCCTGCGCAGCGCGGCTCGGTTGAAAGGCCGCGCGTTGCTGACCGACGCCGAATACTACGACGAGAACGGCTCTACGACGGAGCGGGTCGGCGGCGATCTCGCCGCCTTTGATGCGGGCCGCAAGCTCGGTCAGGCCTTGAACCCCCCATGGTCCGCGATCGCCGCGAGCGGAAAATATCGCACCGGTTCGAACGCGGTCGTGATCTCACGGACGAACCGGGTCGCGATCTCTTCGGATGCCTCGGCGGCCAGGTGGCTCCAGATTTCGGCGATGTCGGCCTCGGCCGCATCGGTCAGGCGGAGGGGGAGCGGCTCGCCAATAGCTTTCTCCCTCGTTCGATGATGCGCTCGGCGTCGAAGTCCTTCACGCGGCCCGCCGCAACATCGGCAAGCCCTCGGTCGATCTCGGCCTTGAGCGCGGCAAGCTCCTGGAGTTGCAAGGCGTGCTTCATCTTCCAGTCGCGCAGCGCCTCGCGCACCACTTCGCTGCTCGACGCGTAGTCGCCGCCTTCGACGGCACCCTTGACGAGTGCGGCCATGTCGGACGGCAAGGTGATCGTCAGTCGCTCGATCCCGGCCATGGCCGTCCCCTTGCAAATCCATTTGCATACTTTATCATACTTTTGAGGATTTCGCAAAGGGGTCCCTGCCCTCAGGACCGTCATGATCTACATATGATAAAGGATATTATCATACATAGTGATGCGCAAGTTGGGAGAGCTTCTCGTCGCGATAACGCTCAACTCGAGAGTCCAGATGACAACCGACGCCATGCCCTCTGGTATAGAGAAAACGGTGTTGCACTGACGTACCCGCCCGCCCCTCGACCCGAGGGCTACGATGGATAGAAACCAGCGCCCACGAGGGCCGGAGTTCCATCAATCGTCACTGCCCTGACGTAGCTCCACTTCTCCGACGGTTGGGTCCGACCGGGTTTCGGCCACATGTAGTTGATCCATCCCGATCCCTTGGATTGAGCCGTCTTAATGAAGTCCACCACGAATAGCTTTCCGTTGGAATCCTTCAAGCCAAGTCCGCTGGTTCCTTCGAGCTTGGGAAGCGCGCCATGGAACAGGAATGTTCCCTTCAGGTCGATGATGAACAAATAGATGTCGCCGGTCAACCACTCGCTGCCGGGCTTCCTGAACTCGGAGAACGAGGCCTTTCCCTCGCTACCCGCCAGCGCCGCGGCCTTGTTGACGAGCGCAACGGTCTCTTTTGCCATCTCGGACGGCGGTGGAGCTTCCTGCGACAAAGCCGGCGGAATCACGCCGACCAATCCAGCAACTACCAAGGGCACGCCAGCGCCAATAGTGAGCGCTGTGCGGCGCGAAACCAGATATGAACGTGTCAAGGCGATACCCTCCCCTCTACCCACCCCGCACCGGGCCGCGCCGCGCGGAAGCGAAAAACGATGGTCCGGCGGGCGATCGACATCCACGTCTTGCAAGGAGAAGTCCCTTAGCGCGATGTCCGCCGGACGGCAACCGGCGGGGTAGACCAGGCACGGCTGAAGCCGAGGATGTTACGCGCGCCATGCACATCTCAAAAAGAAAAAGCGACTATAATGCTAGAAAGATCCCTTTTTCAGCTGAAACACGTCCGGATGGGCGGGATCGACGGCATAGACGAGGGACAGCACCGTAGGGGTCAGCTGGGCGGATGTATCCTTGGTTAGGTTAGCGCGCCGCCCGGCGAGCACTAGGACAATGGCGTGGCCGGCCGCATCTCGAGTACGAAACAGCAGCACAGTGCCGTCGGGCAGGATGCCACTCGTGGTCGTCTGATCCGGCGCGAAGGCCTGCTTCTCGAAGTAGGCTTGCAGCGTTGCGCCGTTCGTGACCAGCAAAGCCGGCGTGATCTTGGCATCGGTTGCCGCAGACCAGAGGATGTTCACCTCAATCAAGGCGTGGCTGCGATAGCCGAAGATATAGTCGATCTGCGCCGATCCGCCGTCCGGGATCAAGTCGGCTGTGCGGATGCGGAGCACCGCGGTCCGCTCCACCGGGTTCTCCGCGGAGATGACAGCCGCGCCGGAAAGATGGAAGTCGTCCGCTATCGCCTGGCGGACCGCGGCTTCGGTCATCCCGAAATGGGCGGAGCGGAAGCCGTCGATGCGCACTTCGCTCGCTTGCTCCGGTGAATTGGGGGGAAGGGGCTGGGTCGCATGCCCCGAGGTTGCGGCCAGCGAGGCTGCGGTTGCGATGACGGCGGCAGCAAGGAACGCGCGCATGGTCAGAATCCTGCTACTATGGAAACTTGGCCGAAGGCCCCGGTTTTGGTGGTGCCCGGAGGAGGGCGCAATTGCCAGCCGATGCTTGCGCTCACGTTCACGAAGCGGCCGAGCGCATAGGAAAGATCGCTGCCGATGCTGGCGAGATCGACGACGTTCTGCGTGTCGGGGACCGGCTGCACCTGCGAGAGGTTAGCATAGTCCCAGAAGAACTCCAAGCTGGGCTTCGTCGGTGACGGGGAGACGGACGCCGAGCAGCCCGAGCGGGCTGAAGGAGGGACCGCGGATTTCCAGGCTGAGAAGCTGACCCTCGGTGCCGAGCGCGGTGTCGGTGTAATAGCCGCGGACGCTATCCGGCCCGCCGCCTGCGAGCTCTTCGCTGTCGAGGAGATTGCGATTGGAAACCTGCACGATCGCGCGCGCGATCCAGGAAAACCCGGCCGGCAGGCGGGTGAGTCGCGTTGCGGCGAGCCGGTCGTACACGTAGCGCGCGGTGGCGCCGGGAACGAGGGTCTCGAAGGCGTCGTTGGTGTTCTGTCCGGTGATGCCGCCCGGGCTGAGCACGAGATCGTTGTGGAGCAGGGTGCGGCCGAAGGGGTCGGTCTCGGCGGCATCGTAGCCGAGCGGGAACTGGTCGATCTCGACCGCACCGGAGAAGACCGTGAACCCCCCGAAATCGAGGTTGGTGTTGGTGGTCTTGAAGTCGTAGCCGAAGCTCAGCTCCTGGCGGAGCCAGGAGAGCCTTGGCAGCGGATGGACGTAGCGCAGGCTCGCCTGGCCGGCCCGGCCGGTATCGTTGAAGCCCGAGGCGATCTCGGGAACCTGAAGCTCGTAGGAGCCGAAGATCACGAGCTGATCGTGCCAGGGCAGCGGCGCGGACCAGCTGAGCGCGTGGGCGACGTAGCGGCCGGAGAAGGCGCGGGTGAGCTGATAGGAAAAGATCTGGTCGAGGCCGGCGACATTGCCCCAGGTGAAGCCGGCGCCCCACTCGCTGAGGCCGAGGCTCTTCACGCCCTCGTTGTCGTAGGTGCCGTAGACATGGAGCGGCAGGCGATCGTGGGTGACCAGGGTGGCGTTCGTGGTGCCCCGGGTGGCGCCGGGGCCGAGCGTGAGATCGACGACGCGGAACGGGATTGCGGTTGAGCCAGTCGAGATCGCCCTGCAGCCCTTCGAGCGTCAGCCTCCGGCCGGGGACGATGCCGCTCTCGCGGCGGATCAGGCCTGAGGAGAACCAGCGGTTGCCGCGCACCGTCACGGCGCCGACGCGATATTCCATCACCACGATCTGGACCACGCCCGAGGAGATGTTCTGCGGCGGCACGGCGACATCGACGAAGGGCCGTCCATGGGCACGATACCAGGCGGTGACCGCGGCCGCCGCTGCATCGAGTCCGGCAAGGGTCAGCGGCTTGCCGATCGCGGGAGCGATCTTCTTACGGAAGCCCGGCCGGTCGAGCAGCGGAAGATCACGGATGGCGATGCCCAAAGGCGCGGCGGAAGCGGGAAGGCCGGCTTTTACCGACCGCGGTGGGATTGTTGACGAAGACGAGGCCTTTCAGCGCAGACAGGAGCACGCGCCTGGAGGCGGGCAGCGGCGGGGGCGGGGGCGGCACCGCGAGCGGTGGCGGAACATGGGGCGCGGGCGGCCGCGGCGCGATCCGCTGATAGGCCTGGGCGTGCGCGGCCGCCGGCAACGCGAGCAGAAGCGCAGCGCCCAGCGCGCGGAGAACCGGACCGGAGCTCACTGTCGTGGTGCCGCGGCCGCCACGGGCCGAGGCCGATAGGAAGGCGCCCCGCATGAACGCACTGTTATGACGGCGGCGCTGCTACGACGACGTCACCGGGCCGGTGGGCGTCAACGGAACCTGATTGCCGGTTCGTTTCCGCGGCTCAGGGCGTTACCGTCCCGGTCCCGCTCGAATTGTTGATGGAGCCGGAATTCGAACCTGCGAAGGCGCCGCCGTTCGTGGTCTGTGAGACGTTTCCGGTCGAGCGGGAGTTATTGATTATAGCGCCGTTAGCATTGAGACCGACAAATCCACCGCCGTTGGTGGCGTTGGAAACATTTCCGAACGCCTTGTCGTCCGTCAACGTGCGGAAGTTCTCTCCGGCGAATCCTCCCGTGTTGATGCCATACGAGGCGTTCCCGAACGCAGTGGAGTTGCTGATCGTGGAGTTGCTCGTGCTGCTATTCAGGCCGACCAGCCCACCGACATTCAGAGACCTCTCGGCGGCGCTACCACCCACGACATCGCCCGATGCCGTGTCGTCCTTGATCGTCCCCTCATTCCACCCGACCAAGCCGCCGACGTCGGTTGTGGGGCTGCCCGTCACGGTGACCGGGTCGGTCGCGGTGTCTTCGCTGATTGTGCCGCCCACGCCGTTCCTCCCGACCAGCCCGCCCACAAAGCCCGAGGTCGCGGTGACCGAGCCAGTCGCCTCGGCCTTGCTGATCGTGCCGTGGTCGTTGAACCCGACCAGGCCGCCGACCGTGCTGTCAGCGCCAGCGATGACGATGCTCTTCGAGTATGAGCCGCTCTCGATCGCGCCGTTGTTCAGGCCCGCCAGCCCGCCGACATCGCCGTTGGCACCGCCGGTCACGTCACCGGTCGCATAGGATTTATCGCGGATTTTCCCGCTGCCGGCGTTCACTCCGACCAGCCCGCCCACATAGGCGCCACTGGCCGTATCCGTGACAGGGCCCTCCGCCGCGGAATCGCTGATCGTGCCGGTGTTGATTCCGACCAGCCCGCCGACATTCGTTCCGGTCCCACCGCTGGCGACCACTCCCCCTGTCGCGTAGGAGGTTCTGATCGTGCCGGTGTTGATTCCGACCAGCCCGCCGACATTCGTTCCGGCGCCACCGCCGGCGACCACCTTCCCTGTCGCACCGGATCCGGTGATCGTGGCGTTAGCGGTATTCTCCCCGACCAGCCCGCCGACATTGCTGACGCCGCTGGCGGGGCTGCTGGCGGCGCCCGTCACGTTCCCGGTCGCTTCGGAATTTTCGATGGTCCTGACATTGAATCCGACCAGCCCGCCGACGTAGCTGCCGGCGGCCGTATCGGTGACTGCGCCGCTCTCGGACGAGTTGTTGATCACTCCGTCATTGGATCCGACCAGCCCGCCGACACGCGTCGCCGCCCCGCCGGTGCCGCTGACCGTGCCGGTCCTGTAGGAGGCGTTGTCGATCTTGCCGCTGTTGAGGTTATTTCCAACCAGCCCGCCGATGTTGCCGTCACCGCCGGTGACGTTGCCGGTCGCGTAGGAACCACCGTCGATCGTGTTTTCGTTGACTCCGACCAGCCCGCCGGTGCTGCCGAGGCCACCGGTACTGCCGGTGACGTTGCCGGTTGCGTAGGAGGCGTCTCCGATCGTGCCGTCGTTCTCTCCGACCAGCCCGCCCACCCAGGCGCTATCGGCCGTATCCGTGACCGCGCCGGTCGCATAGGAGGCGCTGATTATGCCGGTATTCAGGCCGACCAGCCCGCCGACCAGGCTGCCAGCGCCAGCGATGACGATGCTCTTCGAGTACGAGCCGCCCGCGATCGCGCCGAAGTTGTACCCGACCAGCCCGCCGACTTCGCCGCCGGGGCCGCCGGTCACCTCACCGGTCGCGTAGGAGACATTGAGGATTTTCCCGGTGCCGGCGTTGTTTCCGACCAGCCCGCCCACATAGGGGCCAACGCTCCCATGGTAGACGCCATCGGCCGTATCCGTGACGGCGCCGGTCGCATAGGAAGCGCTGATCGTGCCGGCGTTGTATCCGACCAGCCCGCCGACACTCGTTCCAGTCCCACCGCTGGCGACCACCTCCCCTGTCGCATAGGAGTCACTGATCGTGCCCTTGGCAGAATTTTCCCCGACCAGCCCGCCGACATTCGTTCCAGTCCCGCTGCCGACGACCGCCTCCCCTGTCGCATAGGAGTCCCGGACCGTGCCGGCGTTGTATCCGACCAGCCCGCCGACATCGCTGATGCTGCTGTCGGCGCTGCTGGCGGCGCCCGTCACGTCCCCGGTCGCTTCGGAATTTTCGATGGTCTTCGGCTATTGTCTCCGACCAGTCCGCCGACGTAGCTGCCGGCGGCCGTATCGGTGACCGAACTGCTCTCAGACGAGTCGTTGATCACCCCGTCGTTGTATCCGACCAGCCCGCCGACCCGGCGTTCAGCCCGCCGGTGCCGGTGACCGTGCCGGTTGTATAGGAGGCGTCAACGATCGTGCCGCGGTCCCCGTTGTATCCGACCAGCCCGCCGATGTCGCCGATCCTGCCGGTGACGTTGCCGGTCGCGTAGGCATCCTCGATCGCGCCGGCATTCGTGCCCACCAGCCCGCCGATACTGGCGCCGCATGGCCGTATCCGTGACCGAGCCCTCCGCCCAGGAGCCACTGATCGTGCCGTCGTTTGACCCGACCAGCCCGCCCACGCTGTCGCCGCTGGCCGTATCCGTGACCGAGCCCTCCGCCCAGGAGCCGCTGATCGTGCCGTCGTTTGACCCGACCAGCCCGCCCACGCTGTCGCCGCTGGCCGTATCCGTGACCGAGCCCTCCGCCCAGGAGCCGCTGATCGTGCCGGTCGTTTGATCCGACCAGCCCGCCCACGCTGTCGCCGCTGGCCGTATCCGTGACCGAGTCCTCCGCCCAGGAGCCGCTGATCGTGCCGGTGTTGATTCCGACCAGCCCGCCGACATTCGATTTGGCCCCGCGGCCGGTGGTGCTCACCGTTGCCGGTCGCGTAGGAGGTGTTGATCCTCCCGCCGTTGGTCCCAACCAGCCCGCCGATGTCGCCCGCGTCGCCGCTGACGTTGCCGGTTGCGTAGGAGCCATCTCCGATCTGGCCATCATTCCGGCCCACCAGCCCGCCCACATCGGCGAAGTAGGCCGTATCCGTGACCGCGCCGTTCGCATAGGAAGCGTTGATCGTGCCACCATTACTAGCATTATAGCCGACCAGCCCGCCGACACTGCTCACTCGCACCACCGGTGACCGCGCCGTTCGCATAGGAGGCGCTGATCGTGCCTTGGTTGTATCCCACCAGCCCGCCGACGTCGCTGTAGATAGCCGGATCGGAGACTGAACCGGTCGCTTCGACGTTGAGGATCGTGCCGCTACTGTAGCCCGCCAGCTGGCCGACCGATCCGCCATTCTGGCGGAATTGGCTGACGACCGAGCCGCCGAGCATGATGAGGTTCGCGACCACCGCGCCAGGACCACCGCCGACGATCTGGCCGAACAGACCGACGTACTTCTGGCCGCTCGTGATATCGAGATCGCTGATGACGTTGCCGAGGCCGTTGAACGTGCCCGTGAATCCCGTGTTCCCCCCGATCGGGGTGAAGCCGGAGTAGGATCCGGCATCCAGCGTTCGCGCCAGCGCGTAGTAACCGGTGCTGCCGACCTTCTGCAGTTGGGCCACGGTCCAGATCAGTTGGTAGTCGTGGCCGTTGATGTTGAGCACGCCCCGGTTGAGGGTGGTGAACTGGATGCTGGCCTGGTTCAATTCGATATTGAGCGCCCCGCCGCTGCTGGTGCCGCCCATGTTGTTGTTGGTGACGATGTCGAGCCTGCCGTTGCTCGTGGCTATGATATCGGCATTGAGCCTGACGCTGTGGAAGGCCGACAGCGTGAGGGTGGCATTCGTGCTCCAGGTGATCGCCGAGTTGATATAGATGTCGCCCGGGCCAGGGTTTTGGCTGCCGGGACCGGAGGCCCCGGTGGCGGTGGTCTCGAGGGTGACGTTGGTTAGGTCGTTCAGAGACGTGTCGATGGCGCCCGCGGCGCCCGGCGTGACGGTAAGGTCCACCGGATCGATCACCCAGGAGCCGCCCTGGCCGGCATCGACGGTGGCGCCGCCGAGGGTGAGGGACTGGCCCGAGGTCTCGATATGCCCGCCGGCACTGCCGGCGCCGGTGGCAAGGATCTGCGCCCCTGAGGAGATGGTGGTGCTGGCGGACTCGTTCGTCACGCCCGGCTCGATGCCGACCAGGACGGAGCCACCGGTGGTGCCGGAGGCGTTGAGCCGCGCGGTGGGATCGAGCGTGGTGGTCTTGCCGTCGGCGACGATCTCTCCGCCCGAGCCGTCCGCGTTGATGGCCGTGACGGTGCCGGAGACCTCGACCGTCCCGTTGGGCGCGGTGAGCCAGACCTGGCCGGCGACGGTCTTCGTCCCGGTCGCCTGGATCACCCCGCCGCGATTGCCGGCCAGCGCATAGACGTTGCCGCCGGCCGAGGCGAGCGCCGCGGCCGCCGCCTTGATGGTGCCGGCGTTGCTGGCGCTGCCGGTCGCGGTGACGTCGGGGGCAACATAGATCCCGGCGGGCCCGTTCTCCGGCTGCAGCACCACCTGGTTGCCGGCGGCGAGCGCCGCGGTGCCGTTGGGGGCGCTGATCGTGCCGGTGTTGCTCGCCGACTGGCCGATCAGCACCACGTCCCCATTCAGCGAACGGATGCTGCCTTCGTTGGTCACCGTGCCGTTGGACGTGCCCGAGAACGTGAGCGTGCCGCCGCTCATGAACTGGCTGTTCGGCACGTCCCGCGTCGAGGCGACGAAGTTGCCGCCGGTCAGCACCTTGCCGCCCGGCGCCGACCACCACGCCGTTGGGATTGATCAGATAGACCGAGCCGGTGGCGCCGAGCGCGCCGGAGATGGTGGAGAGATTGCCGCCGGTCACGCGATTGAGCGTCGCGCCGCTGCCGTTGTTGATCTGACCGAGTTGGCGCCGCCGATCGAGAAGCCCTGCCAGTTGATGATCGCCGCGGCTCGTGGACTGGTTGATCGTCATTCCTGACCCGGCGGTCGCAATGCTGCCCGCTCCCGCGACATAGCTCCCGCCCGTCGGCAGCGTCTGTGCCAGCGCTGGAACGGCGAGGCTTGAGAGCATGGTACTGGCAAGAAGAAAGCAGCGCCGGCGGCCGGGGTACAGCCACGAAGCTCTATCACCGTGGCTCTTCGCAGCTCGCCCGACACCCATGACGCTCCCCCGATCTGCGTATTGAATCTGCGGACAAAGGTGGTTCCAAAAAAGAGAGTGAGTCAACCCAGTTTCACCACAAAGGCCAAACCTTCATCAATCACTTGTGGCGGAGCCGCGGACACAGGCGAAGAAAATGCCGACAGAATCCAGAATTTTTCGCAATTGGTTCCTCCTGGCATAACAAGTCTGATGCCATTTACCTTCCGCGCAATGCAAAGAGTGTACGCACTGATCGTCCGGACGGGATAACGATAATGTTTCCGATGCAGATCGTGTACCTATCCGTAACAGATCCATTTCGAATGAAACTGCGCCCAAGCCATCCGCCCATCCCCCATCACCCCACGCCCGTGCGCGATACCAGGCGGTGACCGTGGCCGCCGCCGCATCGAGCCCGGCAAGGGTGAGCGGCTTGCCGATTGCTGCGGCGATCTTCCTGCGGAAGCCCGGCCGGTCGAGCAGCGGAAGATCGTGGATGGCGATGCCCGAGGGCGCGGTGGAAACGGGAAGGCCGGCTTTTACCACCGCGGCGGGATTGTTGACGAAGACGAGGCCCTTGAGGGCGGGCAGGAGCACCCGCCTGGAGGCGGGCAGCGGCGGGGGCAGCGCCTTTGCCCCGCTTCCCGTCCCCGCCTTGGCCGCTTCATCCAGCACGATCGCCGCGGTGCAGAACGCGACTGGCCGCGGCCCGCAGGTGTCGTAGAGCTTCACCATCTTGTCGAACGAGGCGCGATCGGCGTCGTGCATCAGGATCTCGCCTGCCTCCCAAGGGTTGCGGGCGCCGACCATGATCGCCGCCAACCCGTCCCCGCCGCCCCAGGGCAGCACCGCGACCAGCACCCGGACCAGCACCATCCCGATGATGATGCCGGCCGCCGCCGCCACGCCAAGCCACTCTCGCTGGTCCTTCCGTGTGTGCGCCCGGCCGACCAGGGCCTGCAGCTCGCGCGTCGCCGTGCTCTGCGCCGCACCGCCTTTCGCCATCGCCCGCCCGGCCTGCTAGCCGGCGCGATACCCCGCCTCCTCGATCTGCTGGCGGAACATCTGCGGCGTGACCCCTAATCTTACTGTGTCATAAACCGCTTGCCCAATTCGGCGAGGGTTTGTCAGTGATGGAGATTCTCACTGGTGGAGGCGGGTTGTGGGTCTCGAATCCAAGGCACGCGGCAGCGAATCACGGTTTGCCGCCTATGTCGAGGCGATTGCGTCGACGCTTGGCCATGCCGATCGTGCCGCGCCATTCCGCTGGTATTGCGCCGGACTGCTGCTGCCCGGCGAGCGCAAGAGCGTCGAACCGATGGCCGCGCGCGTGCAGCCGGGGCGTGTGCAGGCAGCGCACCAGTCGCTGCATCACTCGGCGAAGCGCTCGGACTGCGCACCGCTGGCCGGCAGATCGACGCTCAACCGGCTGCAGCTGAGCCGGCCGGAGCCGACGCGCTATCACGAGGTCAGCCACGACCCGACGGGACCCAACGGCGCGGGCAGGTAAGTCAGCGGATCAGGGCGGCTCGGCAAAGGGCGGAGGTGCAAACGATCGCCCGGGGGGAACGGGTTGGGCAGTCGGGTCGGTGCGCGCCGCCGCGGGGGCGAGACGCGAGACCCGGCCTCGCAGGGCCGCCAACTGCGCGGCTCGGGCGGCGGTCTGCTTTCGCGGGCGGCGATCTATCGGTGCCGCTGCTCGTCCCGGGGTTGCTTCTCGTGCGTTGGTTTGACCGGCGTGGCGATCCCGGCGTGGCGATCCCGGCGTGGTGGTCCGGCGCCGGTGGAGATCGCGGTGCCCGCATCCTGGCATGGCGAACGGCGGACGATCAATGTGCGTCGGTGGTCCGGCGCCGTTGATCAGGCGGGAGGCATCACGCCACCGCCAACCCGGCCTCTGTCGAGACCGGCTCCCGGCGCAGCCGCCACAGAACGAGGCCATGGAGCATCAGCGCCAGCGGGACCGCGAAGGTGGGTATCATGACGAGGGGATAGGATGAGATGAGGAGGTTTGGCGCGTCGAGGGCAAAGAGATGCGCCCGGCCCGGAGAGGTCATGGCGCCCATCGTAATCGCCACGACGAGGTCGGCTGTTCCAAAAAGGCACCAAGCATAGGCCGCTCTGCGAGCGCCAGTCGCCTTTCGCGCCAACAGCGCGGCCACGACGACGGCAAAGCAACCGGTCGTAACGTCGCCAACCCCCGCGGGCAGCGCGAATTGCCAGGGCAGGCGTCCGTCCGCCCAAAGCACGAGGAAAATGCCGCCCCCGACGCGATAGACCTGAGCCGCCGCGATCCAAGGCAGCGGTATCGCGGAGATGAGCCTCGCGATGCTTCCCGATAGCCGCAGGCCAATGGCGGCGGCAAGCAGCGGGATCATCAAACCGATTCCTACGGTCGGCACCGCGGTCGCGGTCGCGGCGGTCGCGAAATACGCATTTGCCAAGCCGGCGTACTGGGCGACCGCCAGCCAGGCAATGAGGACCGCCGAAAGCGCACCCGCGGTCGTGTAACGCGACTGCGCGGGCGCCTCCATCCGTGCGGCCCCCATCCAGATAAGGCCCAGCACAATGGCCACCATCAGGGGCTCGACGGTCAACTCGAACGCCATGAGATATAAGGGGATTTGCGGTGTCACGGTCCAACTCCACTGGTTATGACTCCTGGTAGGATAGTCACTACGATTTCCGAAGTCAATTGCCGGCGACGCCATGGCCGGATAAAGTGGGGCGATGAACGAGCAAGACACCACCGACTGCCCGGTGACCCACACGCTCAGCGTCATTGGATCGAGCTGGACCTGCCTCATCCTGCGCGACCTCCTCCTGCATGGCGCGAGGCGCTTCCAGGATTTGCAGGAACTCGCTGGACGGTATTGCGCCGACGACGTTGTCGGAGCGCCTCAAGACGCTTGAGCAGAATGGCGTCGTGGAGCGGCGTTTCTATTCAATGAGCCCCCCACGGGCCGAATACGTACTTACCGCCAAGGGTCGCGACCTCGGCCCGATTGTCCGTGCCATGCGCGATTGGGGGCGCAAGTACGCGCCTTGACCACGTTTTCAGCTCGAACAGCCTGGTGGCACATGTCGCCGGCCATTCAGCGCGAAACGAGCAAGCGGTCGCTGCGCCTCCAATACGGTCATATCTTCCGAAAAGCCTGAAAGTCTTGAAATCCGCTTTCTTGAAATCCGCAACGAACGCCCCGCCGCCACCGCGCCAGGCTCAACGACGGCCTCCTCGATGTCACCTCGGGCAAAGTCCCGAACGGCATCGATCGACCGCCAACGCGTCAATACCAGAAACTCGATATTTCCGTTCCGCCCTCTCCGGCTCAGGTACGCGCCCGGAAACCCGGGCATTCCGCGCAGCTCCGGCAGAACGGCATTACGAAAATGCGCCGGATACGCATCGGCCTTCGAACGACAACGCTTAGCCCAGCCTTGGTCGGGCCAGCCTTGGTCGGGCCAGCCTTGATCGGCCCAGCCTTGATCGGGCCACCCTTGGTCGGGCCGGCCTTGGCCGTCATGGCCTCGCTCATCATCCGCACCCGCTGCAACACCCGCCCCGCGCCCGCCGCCCGCCCGCCACCGTCCGCGCCCCGGGGGCGCCCTACGCGCGCCTCGCCGGCACCAGATTGGCGAGAAACATCTCGGCCGCCCGCCGCCAGGTGAAGGCCCCGGCGAAAGCCAGGCACGCCGCCCGCTCGATCGCCAGCGCCGCCCGCGCCGCCCGCCCCAGATCCTCGTCCAGCACGCCGACCCGCCCGGCCGCCTCGCCCAGCACATCGAGCGGCCCGGGCACCGGAAACCCCGCCACGGGGGTCCCGCAGGCGAGCGCCTCCAGCAGCACCAGCCCGAACGTGTCGGTGCGGCTCGGGAAGACCAGAACGTCCGCCCCCGCATACGCCGCCGCCAGCTCGGCACCCCGCCGCGCCCCGGCGAAATGGACGCCCGGATAGGCCCCGCGCAGCGCCGCCAGCTGCGGCCCGTCGCCCACCACCACCTTCGAGCCCGGCAGGTCGAGATCGAGAAAGGCGGAAATATTCTTCTCCACCGCGACCCGCCCGACATAGAGGAAGACCGGCCGCGGAAAGGGAAAATCCTCGCGCGGCTCCGGGCGAAAGACGGAAAAATCGACGCCGCGCGTCCACGGCCGGATATTGGCGAACTCCCGCCGCGCCAGCTCCCGCCTGAGGCTCTCGGCCGCCACCATCACGCCCGAGCCGGCGTTGTGGAAGCGCCGCATCCAGGCATAGCCGAGCCCGGGCGGCAGCCCCGTGCGCGCCGCGATATATTCGGGGAAGCGGGTATGAAAGGACGTGGTGAAGGAGAGCCCACGCCGCCGCGCGTAGGCGCGCGCCGCCGTCCCGAGCGGGCCCTCGGTCGCGATGTGCAGCGCATCCGGAGCGATTTCCTCGATCCGCCGCGCCAATCTGCGCCCGGGAAAAAGCGAAAGCCGGATCTCCGGGTAGGTCGGGCAGGGGATGGTGCGGAACTCGCCCGGCCCGATCACCACGGCCTCGCTTCCCATCGCCGCCAGCTCGCCGGCCACCGCGGCGAGCGTGCGCACGACCCCGTTCACCTGCGGCGCCCAGGCATCGGAGATGATCAGGATGCGCGGCCGCGCATCCCGCCGCGCATCCCCCTCCGCTTCAGTGCGCGGGAAGTCGTTCGCCATCCGCCGCCGAGACCCGCGCCTCGATCGCCCATTCGATCAGCTCCAGCCTGCCGTCGTGGTGCTCGACGAGGGCGGTGCAGCTCTCCATCCAGTCGCCGTCATTGGCGTAGAGGATGCCGCCGATATCGTGCATCTCGGCATGGTGGATGTGCCCGCACACCACGCCGTCGAAGCCGCGCCGCCGCGCCTCGGCCGCAAGCGCGGTCTCGAAGCGGTCGATCGCCTTCACCGCCTCCTTCACCTGGCGCTTGAGCCAGGCCGAGAGCGACCAGTAGGGATAGCCGAAGCGCACGCGCACCGCGTTGAGCCAGCGGTTGAGCACGAGCGCCGCCTCGTACGCGTGATCGCCGAGCAGGGCGAGGAACCGCGCATAGCGCACCACGCTGTCGAAGGCGTCGCCATGCATCACCAGGAGCCGCCTGCCGTCGGCGGTGACGTGCTCGGCTTCCGATTTGAGCCGGATCCCCGCGAACTCGAGGCCGAGCGGCAGCCAGGCGCGGAACATCTCGTCGTGGTTGCCGGGGATGTAGGTCACCTCGGCGCCGCCCCGCGCATGGCCGAGGATGAGGCGGAGCACGGCGTCGTGGTGCTCGTCCCAGTACCACGAGCGGCGCAGCCGCCAGCCATCGATCATGTCGCCGACCAGGAAGAGATGCCGGCAACTGATCCCGCGCAGGAACTCGGCGAGCGCGCGGGCGTGGCAGCCGCGGGCGCCAAGATGCGCATCCGAAACAAATACGCTGCGGTACAGGATCGGGCGGATATTGCCGTGCATGCTGAGCCGCTCCGATAGCCGGAGAAGATCGCGCCGGCAGAGTGAAGTTTTGGTGAAGCACGACTTTTTCCGCGCCGGAAACAGGGATCATTGTTTCGTCACGGCAAGGTCATCGTCCTGCAACGCAGCAGCGCGACAGTGGGGGCTTGGTCATGCGAAAAGTGATGCGTCCCGCGGTCAGCCTGGCGTGCTGGCCCGCGGTCAGCCGGGCGTGCCGGCCGGCGTGCTGATCATCTTCAACCCGACCGCCGGGCGTCGTCGCGCGCAGCGCCTCTGGCGCGTGCTCGACCTCCTGGTCCAGAACGGCATCCGGCTCGAGCTCGCCGAAACCGGCCATCGCGGCCACGCGACCGAGCTCGCGCGCGAGGGCGTCGCGCGCGGCGCCGGGCTCGTCGTCGCCGCCGGCGGCGACGGCACCATCGCCGAGGTGGCGAACGGGCTCTGCGGCGGCGGCGTCCCGCTCGGCGTGATCCCGCTCGGCACCGCCAACGTCCTCGCCCACGAGCTCGGCCTGCCTTTCGCCCCGCGCGCCGTCGCCGCCGCACTCGCCTTCGGCCGCACCCGCCTCCTTTGGCCCGGCATCGCCCGCGGACCCTCCGGCGAGCGGCTCTTCGTGCAGATGCTCGGCGCCGGCTTCGACGCCGCCGTCGTCCATCACCTCTCGGACGCCCTGAAGCGCGTCTTCGGCCGCGGCGCCTATGTCGCGCAGAGCCTCTGCGAGGTCGCCTGCTACCGTTTCCCCCCGCTCCGTCTCCGCCTCGACGGCGAGGAGCTGGAGGCCGCCAGCGTCATCGTCACCAAGGGCCGCTACTATGCCGGCCGGCATCTCCTCGCCCCGGGCGCGAACCCGACCGAGCCTGGCTTCACCGTCGCCGTCTTCCGCCACAGCGGCCGCCTCCCCGCCCTGCTCTCGGGGGCCCTCCTGCCCTTCGACCTCCTGCCGCGCGCGCCCGGCATGCGCCTCGTGCGCGCCGCCGCGATCGAGATCGAGGGCGGCGCCCCGGCCCAGGCCGACGGCGATCCCGCCGGCATGGCCAGCCTCAGCATCACCGACGCGCCGGCGCCGATCGCCGTGGTGACCGGCTGAAGACCCCGGGATCGGCCGAAACGGGCGCAAAAGCCGGGCTCTTTTCCGCCCCCTCACATCTAACCTTCTGATAATAAAAGATAAAAAAATCCAAACCACCCCCCGGTACGCCCACTTCGCCCACTCCGCGTTTTGCCGGGCGCCAAAAACCAAAACGAATCCAGCGCCTTTCAGACCGTTCCCGACATATCTTCCTTGCCCCCCACCCACCCGCGCCTTGCCAAGCGCCGCCGCTTCTGCTTTCGCCTTCCCCGGCATCCGCAAACCGGAATTCTTCCCATGGACCTCGACCCCGCGATCGCGAAAACCCTGGCCGGTGTCTCCACCGCGACGCTCACGACCGTGCTGCTCAAGAAGGGGCTGCGCAATGTCTGGATCCGCCGCGCCAAGCCGCTCCGCCCCGGCCAGCCCCGCCTCGTCGGGCGCGCCTTCACCCTCCGCTTCGTCCCCGCCCGCGAGGATCTCGCGACGCCCGAAAGCTGGTCCTCGCCGCGCTCCACCCGGGCTGCGATCGAAGCCATGCCGGCCGGCTGCATCGCCGTCGTCGATGCCATGGGGGTCACCGATGCCGGCATCTTCGGCGACATCCTCTGCGCCCGCATCGCCAGGCGCGGGGTCACGGCGCTGGTGACGGACGGGGTCGTGCGCGACGTCGCCGGCGTGCTCGGCACCGGGCTTGCGGTCTGGTGCCAGGGCGCCGCGGCGCCGCCCTCGGTCGGCGGGCTCACCTTCGTCAACTGGCAGGAGCCGATCGGCTGCGGCGGCGTCGCCGTCTTCCCCGACGACGTCGTCGTCGTCGACGACGACGGCGCGGTCCTGATCCCGCAGGCCCTGCTCGATCCTGTCGTCGCGCTGGCCGCCGAGCAGGAGCGGCTCGAGACCTGGATCATGGCCGAAGTCGAGAAGGGGGCGGCGCTGCCTGGGCTCTATCCGCCCAACGCCGAGGCGAAGGCGCGCTACGAGGCCTGGGCCGAGGCCCCGCGGGCGGTTCCCGGCGACCCGACCATCGCTGTCGGTTAACGACGCGCCAAGCTGGAGGCGCCGGAGACGGCGCCTTCCCGCCCTGCCCCGCTGAGCCGGCATCCGTCGTCAGGGTGACCTGGCGCGCCCCCGCGTTTGCGGCAAGGGACCCTTGCGGCGCGGCGCGCAACCCTTGCGCCGCCGGGGCGGCTTGCGCATCTTCGCGCGATGGCCGCGGCCCCGAGCCGCCGCGGCCGATGGAGGCAGGATGGACGGCGAGGCCGACCCGCGGCGCATCATCATTCACCGGCCGGAGGATTTCACGGCCATGCGGGCCGCCGGCCTCCTGGCCGCCGAGACCCTCGACATGATCACGCCGCACGTCGTGCCGGGTGTCACCACGGGCGAGATCGACCGTCTCTGCCACGAATTCATCCTCGACCACGGCGCGGTGCCGGCCCCGCTCAACTATCGCGGCTATCCGAAATCGGTCTGCACCTCGATCAACCACGTGGTCTGCCACGGCATCCCCGGCGAGCGCCGCCTGATCGAGGGCGACATCCTCAACATCGACGTCACCGTCATCCTCGACGGCTGGCACGGCGACACCTCGCGCATGTATGTCGCGGGCCGTCCCTCCACCCGCGCCCGGATGCTGATCGACGCGACCTACGCCGCGCTGATGGAGGGGGTCGCCGCCGTGCGCCCGGGGGCGACGCTCGGCGATATCGGCCACGCCATCCAGCGCTTCGTCGAAGCGCAGCGCTTCAGCGTGGTGCGCGATTTCTGCGGCCACGGCATCGGGCGGCGCTTCCACGAGCCGCCGAACGTGCTGCATTTCGGCCGCGCCGGCGAGGGCCCGGTGCTGCATGCCGGCATGTTCTTCACCATCGAGCCGATGGTGAATGCCGGCCGCCCGGAGGTGAAGATCCTCGATGACGGATGGACGGCCGTGACCCGGGACCGCAGCCTCTCGGCCCAGTTCGAGCACATGATCGGCGTCACCGCGGCGGGCTGCGAGATTTTTACCCGCTCGCCTGCCGGCTTCGAGAAGCCGCCCTACGGCGCGAGCTGATTTTCCCGCCGCGGCGCGGCTGGTAGCCTCGCTCGGCCATGCCGACCCCGCCATCCGACGAAGCCGCCGACGGCGCCTCCGGGCATCGCTCGCGGATGCGCGCCCGCCTGCTCAAGGCCGGGCCGGACGCGCTCAACGACCAGGACCTGCTCGAGATGGTGCTGTTCCTCGCCCTGCCGCGGCGGGACACCAAGCCGATGGCGAAGCACCTGCTCGCCCGCTTTCGGAGCTTTGCCGCGGCCATCGCCGCACCGGAGGCCGAGCTCGCCCGCGTCCCCGGGCTCGGCGCGGCGGGGATCGCGGCGCTGAAGACGGTTCAGGCCGCGGCGCTCCGCCTGGCGCGCGCCGAGGTGATGGAGCGCACGGTGCTCGACAACTGGGACCGGCTGATGGCCTACCTCAATGCCGGGCTCGCGCGCGAAAAGACGGAGAAATTCCACGTGCTCTTCCTCGATTCCCGCAATTGCCTGCTTGCCGACGAGGAGCAGTCGCGGGGCACCGTCAATCACGCGCCGGTCTATCCGCGCGAGGTGGCGAAGCGGGCGCTCGAGCTCGCCGCCACGGCCCTGATCCTCGTCCACAACCATCCCTCGGGGGATCCGACGCCCTCGCGCGAGGACGTCGCGATGACGCGCGAGATCGCCGCCGCGCTCGCTGCCCTCTCGATCGTGCTGCACGACCACGTCATCGTCGGCAACGGGCGCTGGACCAGCCTCCGCCGCGAGGGCCTGCTCTGATCCTCAGAGATGTCCGGGGAGATGTCCGGCGATCTCGAACGATCCCTCCCAGATCATCCGGAGCGCCACCGAGAGGACGATGACAAGGCCGATCCAGGCGATCCACTTCCGCCGCTCGAGCAGCCGCGAGACGAGATCGGCCGCCACACCCATCAGCAGCACCGAGAGCGCCAGCCCGAACACCAGAACCCAGGGGTGCTCGCGGGCGGCACCAGCCACGGCGAGGACGTTGTCGAGGCTCATCGAGAGGTCGGCGAGAACGATACGGCCCATGACGCGCGCGAGGGAGCGGGGTTTCTCGACGCGCCCGGCCGGCAGCGGCGAGCGCCTGGGCGAAAACTCGCGAAAGCTCTTCCAGCAGACCCAGAGCAGGAGCAGGCCGCCGGCGAGCTGAAGGCCGATCACCGCCAGCAGCTCGAGGGCGCCGAACGCGAAGCAGATCCGGAGCAGGGCCGCCGCCCCGACGCCGAGCGCGATCGCCCGGCGCCGCTTCCCCTCCTCGAGCCCGGCGACCGCGAGCCCGACCACCACCGCGTTGTCGCCGGCCAGCACGAGGTCGATCAGGAGCACCTGGGCGAGGGCTGCGAGCGCGGGCAGAAGCGCGGAAAAATTCATCCGCTCAGTTTGGCGGAATTCCTCGGACGAAGCGCGCCAGGGCGTCGGGGTCGAGCAATTGGACCATGCGGGGAGAAGTGCGCCGGACCAAGCCGCCCCGCTCGAGGGCGGCGAAGGCGCGGGCCACCGATTCGGGCGAGGTGCCGAGATAGTCGGCGATATCGAAGCGGCTCATCGGCAGGCGGAGCCGCCCGGTCGCGGAATCGAAGAACGAAACGTGCTGTCGGCTGTCGAGGAGAAAGGACGCCAACCGTTTGGTATTGTTGAGCTGGCCGAGGACGATGAGCTGACGCTGCGCGCGGCGCAGCTCGTGCGCGGCCTTGGTGAGCATGTGGAGCTGGAGCGGCGGCTCGCTCAGGAGCAGACGCTCGAGCCGGTCCAGGGGCAAGCGAAAGACGGTGGCCGGCGTCAGGGTCTCGGCCGCGTTGACGTAGCGGCCGGCCTCCATCAGCCCGAGCATGTCCCCCGGCCACATGAAACCAAGGACCTGGCGGGCGCCGTCGGGCAGATGGCGGCAGATCCGGATCACGCCCTCGTCGATCAGATAGAGGAAATGGGCGTCCTCCCCCTCGGTGAAGATGACGACGCCGCCCGCCTGGTAGGTGAGGATCGTGGCGATGTCCGCAAGCTCGGCCTGCTCCGCGGGCGAGAGGAGATTTTCGAGCAACGGGCGCCTGCGATCGGCGGCACAGAACTCCGTGGCGATGATCGTCGGGCGCCGCCCCTTGGCCTCCGTGCGGGCCTGCGCGCGCCGTACCATCCGTCGCTCCCTTCCCTGCGGCGATCGCGGCCGGCGCGAAATCTGACATTCGTCAGAGCGTCCGCCGCGGCCCTCTGGTTGCATAAGGTGTCCCGACGGGGACGGCGTTGATCTGCCGCAAGTCGGAACGGGAGCGGGACGGAATGGCGGGGGACCTCAGCAGTGCGCCGCTCCTGCATGAATTGGCCGAAGCGCTCACGGCGATCGACAACTACGCGGCGGCCGCGCGAAGCCTCGCCGCGGGAAAGCGCAGCCAAAATGAGGTGGCGCTTGCGGGGACGCTCGAACGCCTCATCGGGCAGGTGCGGCGGGCGATGGACGCCATGCGCCAGCTCCGGGCTCTTCTAAATCCGACTGACGGCGGGGAACGCGAGGGATAAGCGCCAGGCGGGGCGCGCCTTGGCCTTGCCAAGGGGCCGGGCGCGGCGCTAACCCCGGGCGATGATCCCACGCTACAGCCGCCCCGAGATGGAGAAAATCTGGTCGCCCGAGGCCAGGTTCGGCATCTGGTTCGAGATCGAGGCGCTGGCGGCCGAGGCGATGGCCTCCTTGGGCCAGATTCCGCGCGAAGCGGCGGTGACGATCCGGGAGCGCGGGGGAAAGGCGGTCGCGGCGATCGGCCCGGCCGAGCTGGCACGGATCGCCGCGATCGAGGCCGAGACCCGCCATGACGTCATCGCCTTCCTCACCTGGCTCGGCGAGGCGATCGGCCCGCACGGCCGGTTCGTCCATCTCGGGCTCACCTCCTCGGACGTGCTCGACACCGCCTTCGCGGTCCAGCTCGCCCGCGCCGCCGACCTCCTGGCCGCCGATCTCGAGCGTCTGCTCGGCGCGCTCAAGGCGCGCGCCTTCGAGCACAAATACACGCTCACCATCGGCCGCAGCCACGGCATCCACGCCGAGCCCACCACCTTCGGCCTCAAGCTCGCCGGCCATTATGCCGAGTTTTTCCGCGATCAGGCCCGCCTGACGGGCGCGCGGGGAGAAATCGCGGTCGGTGCGCTCTCCGGGGCGGTCGGCACCTACGCCCATCTCGATCCGCGGATCGAGGCCCATGTCATGCGCCAGCTCGGCCTCGCGCCGGAGACCATCTCCACCCAGGTCATCCCGCGGGACCGCCACGCCGTCTTTTTTTCTACCCTCGCCGTGATCGCCTCGGGGATCGAGCGGTTGGCGACCGAAATCCGCCACCTCCAGCGTTCGGAGGTCCGGGAGGCGGAAGAATTCTTCCATCCCGGCCAGAAGGGCTCGAGCGCGATGCCCCACAAGCGCAACCCGGTGCTCTCGGAGAATCTCTCCGGCCTCGCCCGCCTGGTGCGCGCCGCCGTCATCCCGGCGCTCGAGAACGTGGCGCTCTGGCACGAGCGGGACATCAGCCACTCGAGCGTCGAGCGGGTGATCGGCCCGGACGCCACCATCGCGCTCGACTTCGCGCTGGCGCGCGCCGCCTTCCTGATCGAGCGGCTGACCGTCTATCCGGCGCGGATGCGGGCCAATCTCGAGAGCCTCGGCGGCGTGATCCATTCGGGCGAGGTGCTGCTGGCGCTGACCCGCGCGGGCTTCCTCCGCGAGGACGCCTACCGGATCGTCCAGCGCAACGCGATGGCGACCTGGGAGGCGCTCGGCACGCCGGGAGCGAAGAGTTTTCGCGAGAACCTGGAGGCCGACCCCGAGATGGCCGGGAGGGTGCCCGAGGCGGCGCTGGACGCGGCGCTGGACCCCGCACTCCACCTCTCCGCCCTCGATCAGCTCTTCACCCGCGCCTTCGGCGAGCCCGGCCCCGCGCTCGCTGACGCTGCGGCGTAGCGGAACCGCCTAAAGCCGATAGTTGAGCTTGTAGCCCATGTCGTGGGCGGCGATCGGCGCGCGGCAATGCTCGCACACCACGGCGGCGGTGAAATCCGCCCCGCAATCGAGATGGGTGAGGGTGAGCGGCGGCTGGCCGGCGGAGAGCCAGCGATCGCCCCAGGCCATCATGACGATGAGCGGGCCATAGAGATCCTTGCCCCGGGCCGTCAGCCGGTATTCGTGGCGCTCCGGCAGGTCCTGGTACTTGGTCCGCTCGAGGATCTCCTCGGCGCTGAGGCGGGCGAGGCGGTCGGCCAGGATGTTCGAGGCGATGCGCAGGCTGGCTTGGAGCGCGTCGAAGCGGCGGACGCCGAAGAAGGCCTCGTGGATGACGAGAAAGCTCCAGCGGTCGCCGATGATGCGGAGCGCGCGCGCGACCGAGCAGGGCCGGCCATGCTCGAACTGGCCGCGATCGGCGGATTGGCGGATGCGGCGGGCGGGGAGCGGGGCCGAGCGGCCCGCGCCGGGCCCGTCGCGATAGCGGACCCGCCTGGCCACGATCTCGCCGCCGCAGGCCGGGCAAATAACCTGCGGCCTGCAGGCGTGGCCGCACGGTTTGTGGACGAGCTCGAGCGGCACGCCGCCGGACCCTGAGAGGTATTTGTCGCCGAAGCGCATCAGCGCGACCATCGCCGGGTAGAGGTCGATTCCCATCGCGGTCAGGCGATACTCGGAGCGCGGCGGGCGGGTGGAATAGGCGACCTGGCGGAGGATTCCCTGGGCGGTGAGCTTGCGCAGCCGCTCGGAGAGCGTGGCCCGCGGGATGCCGAGGACCGACTGGAAGCTTTCGAAGCGGCGGGCGCCGAAGAGGCTCTCGCGGAGGATGAGGAAGGTCCAGGCGTCGCTCAGAATGGCGACCGTGCGGCCGACCGAGCAGTTGCGCTCGAATTGTTCGCTCACGGGCCGAGCAGCGTCTGCAGCGCGAAGCGCTTGATCTTGCCCGACCCCGTGCGCGGGATCTCGGCGATCGGAAGGATCTCCTCCGGGACCTTGTAGGCGGAGAGATGGGCACCGAGGAAGGCGCGGAGCGCGTCGGGGTCGATCCCGCCCTCGTCGCGCGGGACGACGAACAGGACCGGCACCTCGCCCAGGAAGCGATCGGCGCGGCCGACCACCGCGCAATCGAGCACACTGGGGAATTTTTGCGCGGTCTCCTCGATCTCGGCCGGGGCGATGTTCTGGCCGCCGCGGATGATGATCTCCTTGAGGCGCCCGGTGATGGTGAGAAAACCGTTGGCGTCGGCGCGGGCGAGATCGCCGGTGAGATACCAGCCATCGACCAGGGATTTTGCGGTCTCCTCGGGCTTGGCGTGATAGCGCAGCATCAGGTTCGGCCCGCGGACGATGAGCTCGCCGGTGGCGCCGTACGGGACATCGAGGCGGCTCGCCGGATCGACGATGCGCACCGCGACGCCCGGCACCGGAACGCCGCAGGAGCCGAGGATGCGCGGCCGGCCGGGCCAGTTGAGCGTCACCATGGTCGAAGTCTCGGTGATCCCGTAGCCGTCGATCAGGGGCACGCTGGTGCGCTCCTCGAAGGCGCGGTTGAGGGCGGCGGGCATGATCGCGCCGGCGGAGATGCAGAGGCGCAGCCGGCCGAGATCGAGCGGGCCGGGCGGCGCCCGCTCGAGGAGGTAATGCGCCATCGTGGGCACGACCGGGAGGACCGTGAAGTCGCCGCCGCGGAGCAGCGCCAGCGCCTCCTCGGTCGAGAAGCGCTCCATGATGCGCACTGTGGCGCCGCAAGCGAGGCCGCCCAACACCACGAGGTCGAGGCCGTAGGAATGGAAGAGCGGCAGCGGGGCCAGCATGTGGTCGTCCGGGCCGAGGCCCGCAATCGGGTTCCAGCAGGCCGCCACCACCCAGAGCATGCTGCGCTGGGTGAGGACGACCCCCTTGGCGCGGCCGGTGGTGCCCGAGGTGTAGAGGATGAAGGACGGCGCATCGAGATCGGCGCTCTCGGCGCTGGCCGGGTCCGCCGGCCCTTCGAGGAGCGGAGCGGCCTCCTCCATCGTGACCACCGTGCGGAGGGCGGGCATCGCGGCGGCGGACTCGGCGAAGAGCCCGGCATGGCGCGCGGTGGTGAAGCAAGCGATGCAGCCGGCGTCGGCGATCCGATAGAAAAGCTCGTCGGGCGATGCGTCGGTGCTGATGGGCACCGCCACCGCGCCGCGGCGGACCACGGCAAGGCAGATCTCGACCCAGCGCACCGAGTTCGGGACGTGAATGGCGACCGCATCGCCCGGGCCGACGCCGCGCGCCGCGAGCGCCGTCGCAAGGCTAAGCGTGCGTGCGTCGAGCGCGGCGAATGAGAGCGACGCGGCCGCGTCGTGGAAGGAAGTTTTTGCGCCGAGCGTCTCGGCTTTTTCCCTCAGATGGGCGTCGACCGATCGGACGAGCTCGTAGGCGATCATTTTTTGTTTCCTCCCAAGGCCAGGGGTCGGGGGCTCTGCCCCCGACGCCCCCGCCAGGGCCCAGGGGTTCAAGTATGGAGGCCCTGGACCCCCGTACTTTTGCCGCGTAGCGCTTCGGGGGGTCTGGGGCCTCAAGGCCCCAGTGGGGTGCAGGGGCGAAGCCCCTGCGTTATGCGGACCAGAAGGGAATCGCGAGCCGGCGGCGCGTGTTCCACACCTCGTCCTTCTCGGCGAAGGCCTTGAGCCCCGCGCCGGGCTCGGCGTCCGGGATTTGTGGTGTGTCGGGGCGCCAATTGTTCGACGCCGTGATCACCTCGTTCATCGCCTCGAAGGCGAGCGCCGTTGCCATGTCGGCATCGGCGTTCTTGTTGATCACGAATTTGAGCTGGCGCAGCGTCTGCTGGTTCTTCACCAGCATCATGGCGACGAATTTTTCGACCTCCGCGTCGAGCTCGGCGTCGGGCGCGGCATGGTTGAAGAGGCCCCACTCGACGCCGCGGGCGGCGGAATGGAGCGCGCCGATCATGTTGACCTCCTTGGTCCGGCGCCGGCCGATATAGCGGATCATCCGGGTGGTGCCGCCCCAGCCCGGCGTCATCGCGTTGTCCACCTCGGGCATGCCCCAACGGGCGCTTTCGGCCGCGAGGATGAAGTCGCAGGCCATCGCCGTCTCGAGGCCGCCGCCGAGCGCGAAGCCTTCGACCACCGCGAGCGTGACCTTGTCCATTTCCTCGATGCTCTGGGCGAATTCCTGATAGTAGCGGATGCGGCGCATGACCTGGTTGGGATTGCCCCAGACGCCGTGATGCATCTCGACGAGATCATCGCCGCAGCAGAAATAACCGCCTTCGCCGCGGAAGATGACGATGTGGACCGCTTCGTCGGCGCTCACCTCGGAGACGGCGCTGCGGAGCTCGTCGGTCAGCGCCACGGTCAGCGGATTGAGCCTCTTGCCGGTGGTCTGCCAGGAGATCGTCGCGACCCGGCCGGCATGGCTTTTCCGGATCCGGACCTCCTTCAGCTCCTTGACCGTCACGGCCCGGTAGGCAGGCACCGGCACCGCCGGCTTCAGGGGCGCGTTTTCGTTCATTCGTTCCTCCTTTGCGCTCCGATCGGCGCGATCCGCGGGGACCTGGCGGGTTGGCGCGGGCCGTGAGCGAAGGGAGGGTATGTCAGTCTAGTTATGCAAGTCAATGAGCGGAGCGCATTGGGAGAATTCGTCGAATGGCGTGCCTGGCTAGTGCCAGCTTTCATAGAAAGCTGACACTGCTAGAGTTGTCTTTCGAACCAATGATGAGCATAGGGCTCGTCGTTGAAGGGCGCGACTTCCCGATAGCCTTCTTGCCGGTATAGCGCCTGAGCCTCCCGGAGCGCCCGGTTCGTCTCGAGCCTGAGCTTCCTGAGGCCGCCCGCCCGTGCCCTTGCTTCGAGAGCTCTCAATACCTTGCGTGCGACGCCCAGTCCGCGCGCGGCGGGTGGGCCCACATTCGCTTGATCTCGCCGATGGTTTTGTAACCGAACTTGAGCCCGCCGCATCCGACCGCCCGGTCATCGAGCCAGGCGATGACGAAAAATCCAGCCGGAGGCGACATCTCCTCGGCGCGGACGGAGTTGCTCCTGGAGGGGTCGAAGCCGAATTCGAAACGCTCCGAGAGCTCGCGGAAATACTCCTCGAGGCACCATCGAGAGGCCGCGCTGCCCGGCGCTTCCAGGCGGACCTCGACCGAGACGGCCCGCATCAGCCGCCCGACCTCGGCCATCGCGGCGACCAGGCGGCCGCGACGGAGGTAGCTCGCCTCAAGGGCACCGGTGCGCTGGGTCACCACGCGGTTGAAGCGACGAACCTGCCGCATCTGGCCCGTGTCCATTTCCTGACCTTAGCCAGATATACAAACCGCGCAAGGGTTTGGCCGCTCTGCATTCGTGCCGTTATGGCTTCGTCGCGGAGAACGTCAGGCGCGCGGTCCCTGGCTCACACCGGAGGCGCCCGCGAGAGAAAAATATATGGAGGCGGCGGGCTCATGTCTTGCGCCCTGCGCCCCGGGCGATGCCATCTTTATCCATTCGACCCGCCTCCATCACGGAAAGCCGCGGGCACTCAGCATTCCCCGTGGTGCGCTGGAGGAACACGCAATGCCCGTGATCGCGGCCTCCTGGCGCTTTTTTTGGCCGGCCATCGCGTTGCCTGGAAGCCTGCAAGCCCGCCGGGCCGGCGTCGCTCCCGAAATACGCGCCACGCCGGATGCCGGAGGAATTTCCGATAGAGCGAAGTCGCTCGATTATTGAGCGAGCACACTGTACAGGTTCGAGCGTATGGCCAAGCCATTGGCGGGATTCGGCGAGCGCTTGCGGAGTCTGCGCAAGCAAAAGAACCTGTCTCAGACCGAGCTGGGGCAGCAGGCCGGGTTGCATTACACCAATATCGGCCGCTTCGGGCGCGGGCTGGCCCTGCCGGGCGGCGACACGCTCAAGCGCCTGGCCGACGTGCTGAACGTGTCCGGCGATTATCTGCTCGGCGGGGCCACGGACGGCGCGGCCGGAGCGACGTTCGCCGATCGGGAGCAATCCGGCAGGCAAATCATACGATGCGATTTGAGCTCGGCGACGTCGCTCGAGTGCCGTTCCCGTCCACCAACCAGGCGCCAGCCAAGCGGCGGCCCGCCGTCACCGTCAGCAAACTCGCCTATAACCGCGCCAGGCCGGATGTCGTGGCGATGGCGATCGCCGGCCGGTTCCGTTCCGGCCCCGCTCCTGGCGAGGTCCGGCTCGGCCAATGGCAGCGGCGGGACTGCTGAAGCCATCCGCTGTGAAGCCGGTTTTCGCGGCGCTGGAACCGGCTCCCATCCTCGGTCGACGCGGCGTGCCTGCCGTCGCGGATCAGACGTCGCTCAAGAACGCGATCACCCAAACAATCGGCCAACAGTGGCGGCTGAAGAAGAGACGTCGATCATTCCTTGCATCTCGCGCGGGGGGTGAGCCGATCTGGACGCCTCGCACGCTTGCCCGATGATCGCACCGGGATTTGAACCGAAGCTGTGCCGGCGCGGGGACCGTCCAAGGGTGGGCGCTGGCTGTGAGCAAGGCGGGCTGGCCCTGGTCCACCGGCGCGTCGCGGCATCAGGGATTGTGATCCTACCCCTCAGGGAAGATGATTTGGGACTGGCCGGACAGCGGCTCTATAGCGTTCGGGCAACGAAGAATAACGGGGGAGGGGCCATGAAGGAGCAGGCCGTCGCACGCACGCCAGGCGCCAAGCGCGCCGGCTCGGGCGAATATTTCTTCGAGCTTTCCGCGGTAGACCCGATCAAGGGCGGGCCGGACTATTCCTCCGTCTTCGGCCCCTGCGTCGAGGGCGAGCGGATGATCATCGCACTCATGCGCATGCCCGCCGGGACCGGAGCCGAGCCGCATTTCCACCCCAACGAGCAGTGGATTTTTGTCCTCGAGGGCACGGCGGAGGCCGTCGTCGGAGGCGAGCCGAAGCGCGTCGGCCCCGGCACCGCCATCTATATCCCGGCCAACACGGTTCACCAGATGCGCGCGGCGCCCGAGACGGACGTGCTCTTCTTCACCTGCAAGGACGCCTCGCACGGCCTGCACGGGATGAAGGAAGCGGCGGAGTGAGCGCGTAAGGACAAGGCCTGCGCGCGGCTGAACCGGCGCGTGGGCGAGGGGAGGGGGAAAGAGTGGAGAAGGTCTTTGCCGCGGCGGTCATTGCCGTTGTCACGCTCGGGTCCGTGCTGTTCGCCGGCGCCGCGCCGGTGCTCGCGGCCGGCGGGGGATCGGTCGCCGACTATCCTTCGGGGACCGTGACCATCTACGTGCCCTATGCGCCCGGGGGCGCCACCGACATCGTCGCGCGGGTGCTCGCCGAGGAGATGCACCGGACATTCGGCCGGACTGTCCTGGTCGAGAACAAGCCGGGCGCCTTCGGCATCCTCGCCCTTCAGCAACTCGCCGAGGCGCGGCCGGACGGACTGACGCTGATGGTCGGCAATGTCAGCACCAATGCCATCACGCCGATCCTCTATCCGCACCGCATGGGCATCGACTACGCGAAGACCATCCTGCCGGTGAGCGAGCTTGCGACCCTTCCGGCGTTTTTCACCGTCACCACGAATGCCTTCCCGGTGAAAACGCTCGCCGAGTTCGTGGCCTACGCGAAATCCCATTCCGGCCAGGTCCGCTACACCGATGCCGGTCCGGGCAGCTTTCCCCAGTTCGACATGGAGCTTTTCGCCAAGCGGGTCGGCATCAGCCTGGTCGAGCTGCCGGCCAATGGCGGCGCCGCGCAGATCATCGACAGCCTCGCCACCGGCGACGCCGAGGCGGCATTCGTCAACGTCGCGAGCACCGCGGGGATGATCCGCGCGGGCCGCATGCGCCCGCTCGCCGTCACCACCACCGTGCGTCTGGCGGAATGGCCGAACGTGCCGACGATGGCCGAGCTCGGCTATCCCGGCATCGGCACCAACCAATGGCAGGCGCTCTTCGTGCGCGCCGGCACGCCGGCCGCGATCGTCGCCGCGCTCTTCAAGGCCGCCGTCGCGGCGATGAACTCGGCGGCGGCGAGCCGTGTTTTCGCGCCCGCCAACATCCATGTCGAGACCACCGCCACGCCGGACGCGGCACCCGCCTGGCTCGCCGGCGAGATCGCGAAATGGCGCCGGGCGGTGAAGGAAACGGGCTTTCACGTCAACTGACGCGTCAACCGGGCGGGGAGGGGCTGCGATGGCGGGGCGTGTCGCGAACCAGGCGCAGTTCTGCGCGGGCCTGCTCTTCGCCGCGATCGGCGCGGCGGCGTTGATCGGCGGGCGCTCCTATCCGCTCGGCACGCCGGCGCGCATCGGCCCCGGTTTCTATCCGCTCCTGCTCGCGATCCTCCTGCTCGCCCTCGGCGCGGCGGCCGCGCTCACCGCGCTGCGCCCGCCGGTGATGCAGCGGGTGCAGGACTGGCCGCTGCTCGCCAGCTTGCTCGTGCTCTCGGGCGTCGTCGTCTTCGCCCTGCTTATCGAGCGCGCCGGGCTGATCGCCGCGGGGCTGGGCCTGATGGCGCTCGCCTGTCTCGGGCGGCTCGGCACCCGGCCGCTCGAATTCGCCGTGCTCGCCGCTTCCCTCCTCCTGTTCGTCTATGTCCTCTTCGTGCGGCTGCTGGCGATGCCGATCGCGCCCTTCTGACGATCCGGCGATGGCGCTCTGGCACAACCTGGCGATGGGCTTCGGCCTTGCGCTCTCGGTGCAGAATTTCCTCTATTGCATGCTCGGCGCCGTGCTCGGCACCATCGTCGGCGTGCTGCCGGGCATCGGCCCGGTGACGACGATCGCCATGCTGCTGCCGATCACCTTCAAGCTGCCGGCGCTGGCCTCGCTCATCATGCTCTCGGGGATTTTCTACGGTGCGCACCACGCCGGCTCGACCACCGCGATCATGCTCAACATGCCGGGCGAGCCGACCTCGGTCGTCATCTGCATCGACGGCCATCCGATGGCGCGCCAGGGCCGCGCCGGCGCGGCGCTCTGCATCTCGGCGCTCGGCTCGTTCTTCGCCGGCTGCGTGAGCGTCGTCGTCATCGCCCTCTTCTCGCCGCTGCTCGGCCGCGTGGCGCTGCTGTTCGGCGCCCCCGAATACACGACCATGATCGTGATGGCGCTGGTCGCGGCCGCTTCACTCTCCACCGGCTCGCTGCTGACCACGATCGCGATGGCCGTGACGGGGCTGCTCCTCGGCAGCATCGGCACGGATCCCGACACCGGGGTCGCGCGCTTCACCTTCGGCCTGCTCAGCCTCTCCGACGGGGTGAGCTTCGTCGCCGTCGCCGTCGGGCTTTTTGCCTTCGCCGAGGTGATCCAGCACATGGGCGCGCCGGAGCGGCGGCCGCAGGTGCTCTTCCGCCTCTCGGGCCTGCTGCCGACACGCGCCGATCTCCTCGCCTCGATCCTCCCCATCCTGCGCGGCACCGGGCTCGGCGCGATCTTCGGCGCGCTTCCCGGCACCGGCCCGCTCGTCAGCTCCTACGCGGCCTACGCGATCGAGAGGCATCTCGCGCGCGATCCCTCACGCTTTGGCCAGGGGGCGATCGAGGGCGTGGCGGCGCCGGAGGCGGCGAACAACGCGGCGGCGCTCACTCATTTCATCCCGATGCTCGGTCTCGGGATTCCTGCCGGCCCGGCGATGGCGCTGCTGCTCGGGGCACTGACCATCCAGGGCATCACGCCCGGGCCGCAGGTGATGATGCAGCATGCCGATCTCTTCTGGGGCATCGTCGCCAGCATGTGGATCGGCAACATGATGCTGCTGATCCTGAATTTGCCGATGGTCGGGCTCTGGATCCGGCTGCTGACGATCCCCTATCGCCTGCTCTATCCGGCCATCCTTCTCTTCTGCTGCATCGGCGTCTACAGCGTGCGCAATTCGCCGTTCGACATCCTGCTCGCGGCCTTCTTCGGCTTCGTCGGCGTGCTCTTCAAGAAGTTTGGCTGCTCGCCCGCGCCACTGATCCTGGGCCTCGTCCTTGGCCCGGTGCTCGAGGACAATTTCCGCCGCGCGATGGTGATCTCCGCCGGCAATCCGACGATTTTTCTGACGCGCCCGATCGCCGCCTTCTTCCTCCTCCTCGCCGTGGCGCTGGTCATCGCGCTCAGCGTCGCGGGGGTGCGCCGGCGGAACGCCGCCGTTCTCGTCTGACGGTTTCGGCTTGAAAGGAATCGCCTGGTGCTGACCGCAGGAACTCGTGGGGCTTGGCTGGTGGGGCCGGATCATCGCGGCGACGCTCAAGGAAAGCTCCGCGATCCGCATCGGTGCCACGGCGGACGTCGATCCCGGCGCGCGCGCCGCGGCCGCCGTGCTCGGCTTGCCGTTCCGGGAAAGCTTCGAGAGAATCCTCGACGATCCGGCGATCGACGCGGTGATCCTCGCCACCCCCCACAGCCTGCACGCCGCTGAGATCGAGGCTGCCTCTGCCGCCGGAAAGCATGTTTTTTGCGAGAAGCCGCTCTGCCTCACCCGCGCCGACGCGGAGGCCGCAATCGCGGCCTGCGCGCGCGCGGGCGTCGTGCTCGGGCTCGGGCACGAGCGCCGCTTCGAGCCGCCGGTCATCGAGCTTCGCCGCCTCTTCACCGCCGGCGCGCTCGGCACGGGCCTCCAGATCGAGGCCAATTTCAGCCAGGACAAATTCCTTTCCCTTCCTGCCGGCAACTGGCGCCTTTCCGCGCGCGACGCGCCGGCCGGCCCGATGACGGCGACGGGGATCCATCTCCTCGATCTGGCGGTCAGCCTGCTCGGCCCGGCGCGGCGCGTGCTCGTCAATGTCCGGAGCCTCGGCAGCGATCTTCCGAACGGTGACACGCTCGCCGCGTTGGTCGAGTTCGAATGCGGGGCGAGCGCGCTGATCAGCGCGATCCTCGCCACACCCTTCGACGGCCGTTTCGCCCTCTATGGCAGCAAGGGCTGGGCCGAGGTCCGCGACCAGGCCCATCCCGAGAATCCGGAAGGCTGGGTGCTGACGAGCGTGATCCGCGGCGGGGCGAAGCGGAGCGTCGAATATCCGCCGGCGCCGGCGGTGCGGCGGAATCTCGAGGCCTTCGCCGCCGCCGCCGCGGGCGGGCCCGCCTACCCGATCCCGCAGGCGGAGATGCTGGCGACGGTTGCAGCGCTCGAGGCGATCGTCCGCTCCGCGGCGAGCGGGACCGTCGAGCGGGTCGCGCAGGCCTGAAGCGCGCGGGCCTGAAGCGCAATTGATAACGCCATTGATCGGGCGCGGTTGACTCGCCTTTCGCCCCCGCCTACTCCCCCCGAACGGGAGAGAGGGACGATGAACCAAAGCGAACGTCGCGCGGCAGGCTCCCTCGCTGCCGTCTTTGCCGTGCGGCTCCTCGGCCTCTTCATGATCTATCCGGTCTTCGAGGCCTATGCGCACGGCTTGCGCGGCGCGACGCCGGCGATGATCGGGCTGGCGCTCGGCGCCTACGGCCTCACCCAGGGCCTGCTGCAGATCCCCTTCGGCCTTCTCTCCGACCGCATCGGCCGCAAGACCATGATCACGATCGGGTTTCTGCTCTTCGCCGCCGGCAGCGTCGTCGCCGCGCGCGCGGGCTCGATCGAGGGCGTGCTCGTCGGCCGCATCCTCCAGGGCGCCGGCGCCGTCGGCTCGGTGATTCTTGCCCTCGTCGCCGACCTCACGCGGCCGGAGGTGCGCACGCGCGCGATGGCCATGGTCGGCGTCACCATCGGGTTCGCCTTCGTCGTCGCGATCGTGCTCGGCCCGATCTTCAGCGCCCTGATCGGCGTGCCCGGCATCTTCTGGCTCACCGCGGTGCTGGCGCTTGTCGGCATCTTCATCACCTGGGGCGCCGTGCCGCGGCCGGAGCGCCTGGCGGTGCAGCGCGAAGCGGAGGCGGTGCCCGCGCTCTTCGCCCGCGTGCTGCGCGACCGCGAGCTGCTCCGCCTCGATGTCGGGATCTTCTCGCTGCACGCGATCCTGACCGCGAGTTTTCTTGCGGTTCCCGCCATGCTCGCTGCCGTCTTCGGGCTCCGCGCCAGCCACGAATGGATGATCTACCTGCCCGTGCTCCTGGTCTCGGTCGCGCTGATGGTGCCGGCCGTCATCCTTGCCGAGCGCGGCGGGCGGATGAAGGAAGTTTTCATCGCCGCGATCGCCATCCTCGCGGCGAGCATCCTGGCACTCGGCTTCGCCGGGCACGACGCCGTCGCCGTGCTGGTGGCGCTTACGCTCTTCTTCGCCGCCTTCAATGCGATGGAGGCGATGCTGCCCTCGCTCGTCAGCCGCTTCGCCCCGGCGGACGCCAAGGGAACGGCGATGGGCATTTATTCCAGCCTCCAGTTCCTCGGGATCTTCGTCGGCGGCGTGGCGGGCGGGCTTGCCGCGTCGCTCGGCGGCTCGCGCGGGGTGTTCGTTTTCGCGGCCCTCGTGGCTCTGGCCTGGCTCGCGACGGCGATCGCCATGCCGCGCCCGGCGCCCTCCAGGGCAAGCGGGGCGGGCGCGGCGGGCGAGGCGCCCCGGCGAGCATGAAATGGGGAGCATGAGATGGGGAGCGTGAGGCGATGAAGGCCATCGGGCTAGGCATCATCGGCACCGGCTGGTGCGGCGGGATCCGCGCCGCCGCCGCCGCGGACCATCCGCTGGTGGGCGCGCTGCACATCGCCGAGATCCGCCCCGAGCGGCTCGCCGAAATCGCCGCCGCCACCCATCCGCGCAGCGCGACGACCGATTGGCGCGCGCTTCTCGCTCGCGACGAGATCGCCGCCGTGATGATCAGCGCCACGCCCGAGACCACGCACCACCCGATGGCGCGCGAGGCCTTGCGCGCCGGCAAGCATGTCTTCCTCGAGAAGCCGATCGCGATGACGCTCGAGGAGGCGGACGAGCTGGTGGCGCTGGCGCGCGCCTCCGGGCTCAAATTCACGATCGGCTATTCGCAGCGCTTCAACCCGAAATACGCGCATGTCCGCAAGGCGATCGCCGATGGGACCATCGGCCGGCCGGTGAGCGCGCTGGTCAGCCGCCACATCACGCGGGGCTTGGGAAAAAAAATCAGCGGCCGGGTGAAGCTCTCGCCGGCGGCGATGGAATCGACTCACGACCTCGATTTCCTGCTCTGGTGCCTCGCCCCGGCAAAGCCGGTGCGGGTCTATTCGCAGGTCAATTACGGAGCGATGCGCGACGACGCCGGCGGCGCCGACATCCCCGACCTGCAATGGATCACCGTGACCATGGATAGCGGGCTTTCATTCGTCGTCGGCGGCGGCTGGAGCCTGCCGCCCGGGCATCCCAATTTCTCGAGCACCTGGATCGAGATCGTCGGCACCGAGGGCGCGCTGATGGTGGACGACACCCATCGCGATGTCGTGCTCAACACGATGCGCGACGGAATGCGCCTGCCGCTCTCGACCATGCCGGGCGAGCCGCTCGGCCATGTGTTCGCCGGCCCGATGGAAGCCGAGACCCTCCATTTCATCGACGCCGTGGCGCGCGACCGCCCGGTGCTCGTCACACCGGAGGAGGCGCGGCAGGTGATGGAGGTGTATCTCGCGGCCGATCTGTCGGCCGAGACCAACGAGCCGGTGAAGCTGCCGCTCGCCAACAAGGTCGCCGTCGCCGCCTGAGCCGTGTGCACCGTCGTTGTCCGGATCGCGCCCGGCGAAAATTTTCCCCTGATCCTGGCGGCCAACCGGGACGAGCGCACGGACCGCCCCTGGGACCCGCCGGCCGCCTGGTGGCCGGAGCAGCCGGATCTCGTCGGCGGGCGGGACCGCAGCGCCGGCGGCAGCTGGATGGCGGTCAACGGCGCCGGGGTGGTGGCCTGCGTGCTCAACCGCGCGGGCAGCCTGGGGCCGGCGCCCGGGAAGCGGAGCCGGGGCGAGCTGCCGGGGCTGGCGCTCGCGCAGAAGAGCGCGGCGGCGGCAGTGGCTGTGATCGCGGCGATCGGCTGGGAGGAGTTCCGGGCGTTCAACCTGGTCCTCGCCGACGCGGAGGGGACGATCTTCCAGCGCGCGAGCGGGGACGGGCCGGTCGAGAGTTTTCCCCTTTCGCCCGGCGTGCACATGATCACCGCGCGTGATCCGGACGATCCCGAGAGCCCGCGCGTCGCGCGCTTCCTGCCGCGGTTCCGCGCCGCTCCGCCGCCCGATCCGGCGGCCGGCGACTGGGACGGATGGACGAAGATACTGGCGGATCGCTCCGGGCCGCCCGGCAGCGAGATCAATGTGCCCGCGCGCGCCGGCTTCGGCACGCTGTGCGCCTCTCTGCTTGCCATTCCGCAGGCGGGAGCCCCGATCTGGCTGTTCGCGGCGGGCCCGCCTGACCGGGCGGCGTTCGAACCGGTCAGCCTCCCCCCTGCTTAACCCCCGGTGACGCTCATGTGGCGGGCGACCGCCGGGCGGTCCTGGCGGCGGTCGATCACGAAGTCATGGCCCTTGGGCTTGCGCGAGATCGCCTCGCGGATCACCTCGCGGAGCGTCTCGTCGTCCGCGCCGGCGCGGAGCGGGCGGCGGAGGTCGGCGGCGTCATCCTGGCCGAGGCACATATAGAGCGTGCCGGTGCAGGTCAGCCGCACGCGGTTGCAGCCCTCGCAGAAATTATGGGTCATCGGGGTGATGAAGCCGAGGCGGCGGCCGGTTTCGGCGACGTTGTAATAGCGCGCCGGCCCGCCGGTGCGGTAATCGGTCTCGGTCAGGGTGAAGTGCCGCTTGAGCCGGGCGCGGACGAGCGAGAGCGGGAGGTACTGGTCGACCCGGTCGGCGCCGATCTCGCCCATCGGCATGGTCTCGATCAGGCAGAGGTCGAAGCCCTGGTCCCCGCACCAGAAGAGCAGGTCCTCGAACTCGTCCTCGTTGACCCCCTTGAGCGCGACGGCGTTGATCTTGACCGCGAGGCCGGCGGCGCGGGCCGCCAGGAGCCCCTCGAAGACCGTCTCGATCCGGCCGCGGCGGGTGATCTCGGCGAATTTTCCCCCGTCCAGCGTATCGAGGCTGACATTGATCCGCCGCACGCCGGCGGCAGCGAGGGCGCCGGCATGGCGGGCGAGCTGGGTGCCGTTGGTGGTGAGGGTCAGCTCGTCCAGTCTCTTCTCGGGCCCATCCCCCAGCCGCCGGCCGAGAGCCTCGATCAGCCGGATCACGTCCCGCCGGACCAGCGGCTCGCCGCCGGTGAGGCGGATCTTCGTCACGCCGAGGCTGATGAAGGCCCCGCAGAGGCGCTCCAGCTCCTCGAGCGAGAGGACCTCCGCCTTCGGTAGGAAGGTCATGTCGTCGGCCATGCAATAGACGCAGCGAAGGTCGCAGCGGTCGGTCACCGACACGCGGATATAGGTGATGCGGCGGCCAAAGGGATCGATCATCGCACGGGATAGCATTTCGGTGCGCGCGCCGCCGCGTCAAGCTCCGCCTCGGAGACCGGCTGAAGGCTCACCACGGCGGCGTTCACCAGGAGCTTCCCGGCATGCTCGAAATTCACCGTGATCCGGCCGCCGATGGCCGATTGGACCTGCCCCAGCCCCCAGTCGGGGCGGTCCGGGTGGCGGACGAAGGAGCCGGGCGTGATGGCGCTGGCGCTGGAAGGGGGGCTGGGCAAGAATTCTCTCCGGAAGCCTATGGCCTCGACTTCAAGTGACCTCGACTTCAAGTGACCTCGACTTCAAGGCGGGCGGGAGCGTAATCGCAACCCGACGTTAACGGGTTTCTGGCAAAGGCGCGATCCGTGGCAACAGTCGACCCACAGATGGGGCGGCGGTCGTGATGGGCGACCCCTCAGGTGATCCCCTAAGGGGCGATCCCCTTTGGGTCGCCGAGTGCCTCTGCGCGCGGCTCTGCCATGACCTGGCCGGGGCGCTCGGGGCGCTGATGGGCTCGCTCGAGCTGGCGCGCGACGACGAGGCTATGGGACCGGGGGCTATGGGACCGGGGGCGATAGCACCGGGGGCGATGGGACGGGAGGCGATCCAGCTCGCGAGCCTCGCCGGCCAGGCGCTGGTGGCGCGGCTGAAGCTGCTGCGCTCCGCCTGGGTCGGGGAGGGCATCCCGCTCGACCTCGCGCACCTCGCCGAGCTCGCCCAGGGCCTGACGGAGCGGCGGATCACGCTCGATCTGGCGGCGCTGCCCCGCGCCACCGTGTTCGATCCGCCGGTCGGCCGCGTCGTCCTCAATCTCGTCCTGCTCGGCGCCGAAGCGCTGCCGGTGGGCGGGACCGTGTGGCTCGAGATGGCGGGAGCTGACCTCGTGCTCGGCATCGGCGGGCCGCGCACCGAGTGGCCGCCCGGGCTCGCCGCGTCACTCGCCGGGGACGCCGTGATCGAGGGCCCGCGCGCGCTCCAGGCCCCGCTCACCGTCCTGCTTGCCCGCGCCGCCGGGCTCCGCCTCTCGCTGCTCGTGCCGGCGGGCAATCTCCGCGCGGGCGGAGCCCCGCTGCTCCTCCTCGGGCTGCCGGCGGGCGGCCGGTTTTCTTGATCCCCGCCTTATTCTTGATTGTGGGCCGCGCCTCCGGCACAAGAGCACCGCATGCGCTCTTTTTCCGACCTCTCCGAGCGTGAGATCCTGGCGCTGGCGATCGGCAGCGAGGAGGAGGACGAGCGGATCTACGCCGATTTCGCCGACGGCCTGCGCGCCGACTATCCCGCCACCGCGACGATGTTCACCGAGATGGCGGCCGAGGAAGGCGAGCACCGGCGCCGGCTGATCGATCTCTACCGTCAGAAGTTCGGCGAGCACATTCCGCTGATCCGCCGCCAGGACGTGCGCGGCTTCATCACCCGCCGCCCGGTGTGGCAGGTACGCCCGCTCGGCCTCGATACCGTCCGCAAGCAGGCCCAGCTCATGGAGCTGGAGACCACGCAGTTCTATCGCCGGGCCGCAAGCCGGACCTCCGATGCCTCGATGCGCAAGCTGCTCGGCGACCTCGCCGAGGCCGAGGTCGCGCACGAGCACACCGCCGATCGGCTGGTGCAGGAAAACCTGCCGACCTCGGTGCGTGAGGAAGAGGCCCAAACCGCGCGCAGGATGTTCGTGCTGCGGGTGATCCAGCCCGGGCTCGCCGGCCTGATGGACGGGTCGGTCTCCACCCTCGCTCCGGTCTTCGCCGCGGCCTTCGCCACCGGCCGGTCCTGGGACGCCTTCGCGGTCGGCCTGGCCGCCTCGATCGGCGCCGGGATCTCGATGGGCTTCGCCGAGGCGCTCTCGGACGACGGCAGCCTGACCGGACGCGGCTCACCCTGGCTGCGCGGAGCGATCTGCGGCCTGATGACGACCTTGGGCGGCATCGGCCACACTTTGCCGTTCCTGATCCCCGCCTTCCACACGGCGATCGCGGTGGCGATCGCGGTGGTCGTGGTCGAGCTCATGGTGATCAGCTGGATCCGCTGGAAATACATGGACACGCCGCCGATCGCGGCTGCACTGCAGGTGGCGCTCGGCGGCGCGCTGGTCTTCGCAACCGGGGTCCTCATCGGCAGCAGCTGACCCGCTCGCCGGCCAACCGGCCTGGGCGGACGCACTTAAGCCCGGATTGCCTTACCTTTTGTCACGAGCCGGCGGCGTGCCCTGCACCTATTTTTGGCGCCAGGGCGGAGCATGCCGCCGGGTTCCTGGGGGATCGTCCGCAACCGGAGCGGACCATGAGCAAGCTTCGATCCCTCGCGCATGAAGCTCGGCATCCCGAGCACTACGACCGGACCAGCATCCTGCTCCATTGGGCCTCGGCCCTCCTGATCGGCCTCAACTGGCTGCTCGGGCAGACGCGCTTCTTCTTCCCCGCGGGCGATCCCCGCGTCGCGGTGCTCTCCACCCACATGCTGATCGGCCTTTCCGTCGGGGTGATGCTCCTCGCGCGCCTGGCCTGGCGGGCCGGGCCCGGACGGCGGCTCGACGCCGAGCCCGGCTTCGCCGGGCTGCTCGGCAAGGCCATGCACGTCACGCTCTATGTCGTGATCGGCGCCACCGTGCTTGCCGGGGCTTCCGGCGCGCTCTCGCATGGGTTCCACCTCTTCGGCGCGTCCCTGCTCCCGCGGCTCGATTTCTGGCCGCGGGGGCCGCTTGCCCTGCTCGGCCATCTGCACGGCAAGCTCGCCGACCTCCTGGTCGTGCTGGCGGGGCTCCATGCGCTGGCGGCGCTCGCGCACCATGTCGTTCTCGGCGACGGCATCCTGCTCAGGATGGCGCCCTTCCTGCCCGAGGGGCTTCGTCCGGCGCGTACCCGCGCGCATCAGCCGCCTTTCCGTGACGGCTGATGCGCGCCACAGGCATCAGTCGGTGCGGGTGATCCGCCCGTTCTCCGTGTCCATGGTGAACCGGGCGATCACGTCGCCGTGGGCGGTGAGATAGGCGAAGCTCACCGTATGATCGGCGTTCGCCGTCACGTCGCCCACCTTCCAGTCATGCTCGCCGTTGCGGAGCAGGATCGCCGCGGCGATCGTCTGGACGTCCGTCGGCGAGAGCGCGAGGTCGGCGGGCCGATGGAAGAGGCCCCAGGTCTTGTGCCACGCGAACAGCATGTGCGCGGCGCGCTGCTCCATCCAGGGCCGCCCCCAGGGACCCCCGGCCGGGCCGCGCATCATCGGGCCGTGCATCGCTCCGCCCATCATCGGCCCGCCCATCATCGGCCCGCCCATCATCGGCCGGGGCGGTCCGGGCGGCGCGGCGGGCGGGGTCGACGACGGCAAGACCTGGGCCGGCGTGCCGGCCGCCGGCGCGGGCTGGGCGCCGGCGAGCGGCGGCAGGGTCACCGCGCCGGCCAGCAGGGCGGCCACGGCGATGCCAGGAATGAGCTTGCGCATGAACAGCTTCTCCTTACGGGTTGGCCAAAGGGGTCGATCCGAGGGGGCGGACTATGCCAGCCCGATTCGCTCGGCATCGCGATGAAGTGCAACGGAGTGCAACCGCGCCCCGGGCCCGCCGCCCCCCCCGGGGGGCGATCATGGCGGGGGCGATCATGGGGGGCGATCAGGTGAGAAATCCCCGCTGAAGGGGTATGATGCGCCGCCGTGGAAACCGCCCAGCACGTCCTGATCGTCGACGACGACCGCGAGCTCCGCGAGCTCCTGGCCCGCTTCCTCGAGCGGAACCGGTTCCGGGTGAGCGCGGTGCGCGACGCGCGCGAGGCGCGGCGGGCCTGGCCGCATGCCCATTTCCATCTCGTCGTCCTCGACCTGATGCTGCCGGGGGAGGGGGGGCTCGACCTGGCGCGCTGGATGCGCGGCCAGTCGGACGTGCCGATCATCATGCTCACCGCCATGGGCGAGGAGACCGACCGCATCATCGGCCTCGAGCTCGGCGCCGACGACTACGTGTCGAAGCCCTTCAACCCGCGCGAGCTGCTGGCGCGCATCCGCGCGGTGCTGCGCCGGGCCGGCGAGCCGGTGGAGCGGCGCGAGGCGATCGGCGCCCGGGCGCTCTGCTTCTCGGGCTGGACGCTCGAGCCGGCGCGGCGGCGGCTGATCAACCCCGAGGGCGTCGAGGTCCCGCTCACCGGCGGCGAGTACGACCTCCTGCTCGCGCTGGTCGAGCGCGCCAACCGGGTGCTGACGCGTGATATGCTGCTCGACCTCCTGCGCGGCCGGCAGGCCGGGCCGTTCGACCGCGCGATCGACGTCGCCATCAGCCGGCTCCGGCGCAAGCTCGACGATGACGGGCGCCGCGCCCAGCTCATCAAGACCGTGCGGGGCGGGGGCTATGTCCTCGCCACCACGATCGAGCGCCGATGAGGCCCCGCCTATGAGTCCGGCGCGATGAGGCTCTGGCCCGGCAGCCTGGCGGCGCGCACGGCGGTGCTGCTGCTCGCCGCCCTCATCGTCGTGCAGGTCGCGGGCCTCTCGATCGACGCGCTCGACCGGGTCGATCTCGAGCGCCTGGCCCAGGTCCGCGACATCTCGATCCGCCTCAGCACGCTCTACCGCGCGGTCGCGAGCGCGCCGGAGGACGACCGCGCCGCCGCCCTCGGGGCGATCGCGCTGCCGCCCGAAATGCGCGCCCAGCTCCTGCCGCGATCGCCGCTCGACACGCCGAACCCGCTGCCGCTGGCGCCCGAGCCGCTCAAGCGCGCGCTCCATGTCGCGATGCTGCTGGTGCCGATGCCGCCTTGGCTGCGCCCGGACAGGATGGTGGTGCGCGGCGACTTCCCCGACGGCCGGCTGCTGATCGGCCTGCGGCTGCCGCATCATGGGGCGTGGCTCACGGTCGGCGTTCGCGTGCCGCCGCCCCTGCCCTGGCACTCGCCCTCCTTCCTCACCGCCTTCGCGCTGATGACCGCGGTGGCGGCGCTGCTCACCGTCTGGGCCGTCCGCCGGCTCACCGCGCCCGTCCGCACCCTCGCCGCCGCCGCCGAGCGGCTCGGCCGCGACGTCAACGCCCCGCCGCTCGCCGAGGACGGCCCGACCGAGGTCGCCACGGCCGCCGCCGCCTTCAACACCATGGCCACGCGCATCCGCCGCTTCGTCGACGACCGCACCTTCCTGCTCACCGCGATCGGCCACGACCTGCGCACCCCGATCACCCGGCTCAAGCTGCGCGTCGAATTCATCGAGGACGAGGAGCAGCGGCGGAAGATGCTGGCCGACCTCGACGAGCTCGAGACGATGGTCGCCGCCACGCTCGATTTCGGCCGCGACACCACCACGGCCGAGCCGGTCGTGCCGCTCGATCTCGCCTTGCTCTGCCAGACCGTGCTCGACGAGGCCGCCGACGTGCGGCCGGAGGCGACCGAGAGGCTGGTTTATTCCGGGCCGCCGCACCTCACCGCGCGGGCGCGCACCAGCACGCTGAAGCGCGCGCTCGGAAACCTGGTCGGCAACGCGATCGCCTATGGCGGCAGCGCCCTGCTCACCCTGGTTCCGCCCCAGGAGGGCGTCGCGCGGATCGAGATCGAGGATGAGGGGCCGGGCATCCCGCCCGCCGACCTCGAGCGCGTGTTCCAGCCGTTCCAGCGGCTGGAGGCGAGCCGCAACCGCGAGACCGGCGGCACCGGCCTCGGCCTGCCGATCGCGCGCAACATCCTGCGCGCCCATGGCGGGGACGTGACGCTGGTCAACCGGGCGCGCGGCGGGGCGAAGGCAATCGTTACCCTCCCGGTGTAACCGGCCCGCCGCCGTCCGCGCCGGCATCCGCATTTGGCTTGGGCGGTCGACCCACCCCCGACCGGGCTGGTATCCTCGCCCGCCCCAACCCGCAGGAGCCATGGAGTGCCGAAACCGACCGATCCCACCGCGAGGAAGAGGCGCCGGCGGATGCGGCGCATCGCCCTTGCCGCGGCCGCGGTCGTCATCCTCGTCCCGATCCTGGCCGTCGGCGTCTTCGTCACCCGCTTCGACCCGAACGCATACAAGCCGCAGATCGAGCAGGCGCTGGAACGCGCGCTCGGCCGGCAGGTCGCGCTCAATGGGCCGCTCTCGCTCGCGCTCTCGCTCACGCCCACGATCTCGGCCGAGGACGTGGCGATCGCCAACCCGCCCGGCTTCGCCCGCCCCGAGATGGCGACGCTCAAGCGGCTCGACGCCCAGGTGGCGCTGGTCCCCCTGATGAGCGGCAAGCTCGCCATCCGCCGCATCGTCCTGGTGCAGCCGGTGATCGCGGTCGAGATCGACCGGGCGGGGCAGAGCAACCTTTCCTTGGGGTCCTCCGGCGCGTCCGCTGGCTCCCGGGCCCCGGCCGCGCCGCCGAACGCCGGGCCAAGTGCCGGCCCAGGTGCCAGCCACGCCAGGCCGGTTGCGATCGACGTCCGCGCGATCCGGATCACGGACGGAAGCCTCTCCTGGCAGGACGACCGCAGCCACCGCCACGGCTCGCTGGCGCTCGCCGCCTTCACCGCGACCGCCTCGGGCAGCGCGTCCCCGGTGACGATCGCGGCCAATGCGACCTATGGAGGGCTGCCCTTCACGCTGCGCGGCCAGACGGGGCCGCTGGCGCGCCTTGCGGCGCCGGGCGCCGGGCCGGCCTGGCCCATGAAGCTCGCCTTCACGCTCGGCGCGGCACAGCTCGCGCTCGAGGGCAGCCTCGCGGATCCGGCGGCCATGCGCGGCTACCAGTTCCACGTCCAGGCGACGCTGCCGGCGCTCGAGGCGCTCGCCCCGCTGCTCCCGGGCGTGGCACTGCCGGCGCTCCACGATCTGAGCCTGGCGGCGGATCTTTCCGACCCCGGCGCCCCCGCAGCGGCCCCGGGCGTTGTCTTTCCCCGGGTCAGCGACCTTTCCCTCAACGTCGGAAAATCGGACCTCGGCACGCTCGAGCCGGGCCTGACGCTGAGCGGGCTCACCTTCACCGCCCCTGAGCTCGACCAGCCCTGCAAGCTCACGCTTGCCGGCGCCGTCGGCGCCACGCCTTTCTCGGTCTCCGCGACGCTCGGCCCGCCGGCGGCGCTGCTTCCCGCCGGCTTCTTCCCCCCCCCCGCGGCGCCCTGGCCGGTCGCGATCCAGGCCGCGGCCGCCGGCGCCAACTTCGCGATCTCCGGATCGGTGACGAGCCCGGCCAAGCTCGCCGGCGCGAGCCTCGCCGTCTCGGCCGAGGTGCCCGACGTCGCGGCGCTGGCGCCGCTCGCGGGCCGCGCGCTGCCCGCGTTCTCCCAGACGTCGCTCTCCGGCCAGATCTCCGATGCCGAGACCGGCTGGCGGCAATGGGTGCGGGTCGCCAATTTCGCGCTGACGATGCCTGAGGGCGATCTCTCCGGAGACGCCACGCTGACCCTTGCCGGCGCCCGGCCGGACCTCAGCGCCGCGCTGAGCGCGAAGCGGCTCGACCTGGATGCTATCCGCGCCGCCTTTGCCGCGATGAAGCCGCCCGCCCCGCAAGGGGGCCATGCTCGCGCCGCGCCGGGCCCCGCCGCAACGCTGGTGCCGCCGCCGCCGCCGGTGGCGGCAGTCCCCGCGACCCTGATCCCCGACACGCCGCTTCCCTTCGCACTCCTCAAGACGATCGACGCCGCTCTCACGCTCGGCGTCGGCAGCCTGACCGAGGGCGGCGTCACCTACGGCAACCTCGCCGGCAAGCTCGCGCTCAAGGACGGGCAGCTCACGCTCGACCCGTTCGGCGTGCAGGCGCCGGGCGGGCATGTGCAGCTCACCGCCTCGGTCGATGGGGCGAGGACGCCGCCGCCAGTCGCGCTCACGCTCGATGCGCCGGCGCTGGCGCTCAAGCCGCTGCTCGCCGCCTTCGGGCTGCCGGCGGAGGCGAGCGGGACGCTCCAGGTCCAGGCGCATCTGAGCGGTGCGGGGGACACGCCGCACGCGATCGCCGCCGGGCTCAACGGCTCGCTCGGCGTGGCGATGGCGGGCGGGAGCGTGGACAACCGGGTCATCACCACACTGCTCGGCTCGGTGCTTCGGGAAGGGCAGGTGCCGCCGGGGCTGCTCGGCTCGGGGCAGAGCGAGGTCCGCTGCTTCGCCGGCCGGCTCGACGCCGCCGGCGGCAACGCAACCCTGCGCGCACTCCTGCTCGAGACCGGGCGGCTCACGCTGACCGGCGGCGGCGGCCTCGCCCTCGGCCCGGAGACGCTGGCGCTGCGGCTCGAGCCTTCGTACCAGTACCGGGAGCAATGCGCTCACGCTGCCGGTGCGCGTCGGCGGGACCTTCCTCGCGCCGAAGGTCGCGCCGGACATGGGCGGCGTGGTCGGCAACGGGCCCAAGCCGAGCGGCGTGCTCGGCCAGATCCTGGGGGCGCTGCGCGGCGCGCCGGCGAGCCCCGTTCCCGACTGCCAGCCGGCGCTCGATCTCGCCCGCTTCGGCGCGCCCGGCCCCGCGCCGCCGCCCGCCGCACCGCCGCCCGCCGGCGGCAAGAGCGCCGCGCCGAACAGCCCGCTCAACCTCCTCCGCGGCCTGTTCCACCAATGAAGGGCACGCGCCGGCTGTGGGCAGAGGCGCACGCGGCTCCCGCCCCCGGCGCTGCCGACCCGGGTGGTTTTGGCGTCTTCCTCGACGAGCGGCCGCTGCGCCTGCCCGGCGGCGCCACGCTCGTCCTGCCCACCCGGGCGCTCGCCGAGGACGTTGCCCGGGAATGGGCGAGCCGGCCCGCGGGAGAAAGCATCCGGGCCGAGGACATCCCTCTGACCCGCCTCGCCGCGACGGCGCAGGAACGGATCGCGCCGGCGCCGGCGCCGACGGTCGCCGAGCTCGCTTCCTATGGCGCCACCGACCTGCTCTGCTACCGCGCGGCCGAGCCGGAGGCGCTGGTGCGGCGCCAGGAGGCGGCGTGGCAGCCCTGGCTCGACTGGGCGGCGGCGGAGCTTGGCGCCCGCCTCAAGGTCGCGACCGGGGTGATGCCGCTCGCCCAGGACGAGACGGCGCTCGCAGCGCTCCGCGACGCCGTGGCCGCCGCCCCGGTGCCGGCGCTCGCAGCACTCGGCCTTGCCGTGCCCGCGCTCGGCAGCCTCGTGCTCGGGCTGGCGCTGATCCGTGGCCGGCTCACGCCCGCGGAGGCCGCCGCTTCCTCGCTCGTCGACGAGATTTTCCAGGCGGAGCTGTGGGGCGAGGAGGCCGAGGCGGCCAGGCGCCGGGCCGCGATCAGCGCCGAGATCGCGCTCGCCGCGCGGTTCGCCGCCCTCGCGGACGCGGACGGATGAGGGCGCGGCTGCTCATCATCGCCGGGCGCGTGCAGGGCGTCGGGTTCCGCGACTGGATGGTCGTGCGGGCACGGCGGCTCGGCATCGTCGGCTGGGTGCGCAACCGCCCCGACGGCCTGGTCGAGGCGCTGGTGGCGGGCGAGGAGGCGGCGGTCGAGGAGATGCTGCGCGCCTGCCGCCGCGGCCCGAGGGGCGCGGAGGTCGAGAGCATCACCGAGGAATGGACCGACCCGCCGGCGGATCCGGGCTTCTTTCGGCGCTGAGCGCACCCTCCTCGAACCGCTGGGCAAGCGCGGCCCCGAACACCGCCGGCCAGGCCGCCAGCAGCGCCGCGTCGAGCCCGGCCATGCCAGCGGGGAACCCGAGCGCCTTGACGCTGGTCACGCCGTGGGCGCGGATGCCGCAGGGCACGATCCCCGCGAAATGGGAAAGATCCGGCGCGAGGTTGATCGCCACGCCGTGCGTGCTGACCCACCGGCTGAGCCGGACCCCGATCGCGGCGATTTTTTTTTCCTCGCCCTTCTCGCTCACCCAGAGCCCGATCCGCTCATCGCGCCGCTCCGCCGCCACCCCGAGCCGCGCCAGCGCGCCCATCACCCATTCCTCGAGCGCGTGCACATAAAGCCGCGCGTCGCGCGCCGGCACCGTGCCGTGCGGGCGGGTGAGGTCGAGCATCACATAGGCGATGCGCTGGCCGGGGCCGTGATAGGTCCATTGGCCGCCGCGGCCGGCGCGGAACGTCGGAAAACGGCCGGGATCGGTCAGATCCTCCGCCCGCGCCGAGGTGCCGGCGGTGTAGAGCGGCTCGTGCTCGGTGAACCAGACGAGCTCGCCCGCCGTGCCGGCACGGATCGCGCTGGCGCGCGCCGCCATCCGCGCCGCCGCGTCCTCGTAGGCGATGGGCCCGGGCGAGCGCTCGAACATGGGTTCGCCGGCAATTGAAGGGTCGAAGGGCATCGGCTATATCCGCCGCCCACCGGGAACCCAACGCGCGGGCGCGTTGGGAGCCGGGCACGAGCGGTCGTGGCGGAATGGTAGACGCGCAAGCTTGAGGTGCTTGTGGGGGCAACCCCGTGGAAGTTCGAGTCTTCTCGACCGCACCACTTCGCCGACCCTCCTATGCCCGTCCATCCGTTGCCGAACCGGGCCGCTCCCCCGATGATCCGGCGGCCAAGTCAGGAGACCGCGATGGACGAGGCGATCCGCAAGGAAGCGCTCGACTATCACCGGCTGCCCCAGCCGGGAAAGCTCACCATCGAGCCGACCAAGCGGATGGCGACGCAGCACGACCTCGCGCTCGCCTATTCGCCGGGCGTCGCCGCCGCTTCGCTCGCGATCGCCGCCGACCCGGCCAGCGCCCGCGACTATACCACCCGGGGCAACCTGGTGGCGGTGATCACCAACGGCAGCGCGGTGCTCGGGCTCGGCAATATCGGCCCGCTGGCGGCGAAGCCGGTGATGGAGGGCAAGGCGGTCCTGTTCAAGAAGTTCGCCGGGATCGACGTCTTCGACATCGAGGTCGATGCCGCCGACCCCGACCGCTTCGTCGCGGTGGTGGCCGCCCTCGAGCCGACCTTCGGGGCGATCAATCTCGAGGACATCAAGGCGCCCGAATGCTTCGCGATCGAGGCGGCGCTCCGCCGGCGCATGGGCATCCCGGTCTTTCATGACGATCAGCACGGCACCGCCATCACCGTCGCCGCCGCGATTCGCAACGGGCTCCTGCTCCAGGAAAAACGCCTCGAGGAGGTGAAGCTCGTCACCTCCGGCGCCGGCGCCGCGGCGCTCGCCACGATCGACCTCCTGGTGGCGATGGGCCTCAAGGTGGAGAACGTCACCCTCACCGACATCAAGGGCGTCGTCCATGCCGGGCGGCCCGGCCTCGCGGCCGAGACCCTCACCCGCTATGCCCGCGAGACCGATGCCCGGCTGCTCGAGGAGGTGCTCGACGGCGCGGATGTCTTCCTCGGCCTCTCGGCGCCCGGCGTGCTGAAGCCCGCGTGGCTGGCGAAATTCGCGCCGCGTCCGCTGATCCTGGCGCTGGCCAACCCCGAGCCCGAGATCATGCCCGAGCTGGTGCACGAGGCCCGGCCGGACGCCATCGTCGCCACCGGGCGCTCGGACTATCCGAACCAGGTCAACAACGTGCTCGTCTTTCCCTTCGTCTTTCGCGGCGCGCTCGATGTCGGCGCGCGCACCATCGACCAGGGGATGGAGATCGCCGCGGTCGAGGCGCTGGCGGGGCTCGCGCGGATGGAGGCGAGCGAGGCGGTCGCCGCAGCCTATGGCGGCGCCGCGCCGCTCTTCGGCCCCGACTACATCATCCCCAAGCCCTTCGACCCGCGGCTGATCCTCGAGATCGCGCCCGCCGTCGCGACGGCGGCGATGAAGAGCGGCGTCGCCACCCGGCCGATCGCCGATTGCGCCGCCTATCGCCAGGCGCTCGAGCGCTTCGCCTTCCGCTCCGGCGCCCTGATGCACCCGGTCTTCGAGACCGCGCGCAAGGCGCCGCAGCGCATCGCCTACGCCGAAGGCGAGGACGAGCGGGTGCTGCGCGCGGTGCAGACCGTGCTCGACGAGGGGCTCGCGGTGCCGCTCCTGCTCGGCAGGCGCGGCGTGATCGCCGAGCGCGTGCGCGAGCTCGGGCTCCGCCTGCGCATCGGCGACAATGTCGACGTGCTGGACGCCGCCGCCGACACGACCATCATCGAATCGCTGCTGCCGGATTACGAGCGGCTGATCGGGCGGCACGGCATCCCGCCGGCGGACGCCGCGGTCAGGCTGCGGCGCATCGGGACGGTGCTCGCGGCGATGCTGCTCAATGCCGGCCGCGTCGATGCCGCCATCTGCGGCGGCACGGGCGAGTGGTGGCGGCACATGCAGCACGCCCTGCCGCTGGTGCCGCGGCTCGCCGAGGCGACACGGGTCTATGCGCTCTCGGCGCTGATCCTCCGCAACGGCGCGCTCTTTGTCTGCGACACGCAGATGATCCTCGATCCGACGGCGGAGCAGATCACCGAGATGACGCTGCTCGCCGCGACCGCGGTGCAGAATTTCGGCGTCGTGCCCAAGGCGGCGCTCCTTTCGCATTCGAACTTCGGCGGCTCGCGCTCGGACTCCGCGCGCAAGATGCGCACGGCGCTCACGATGATCCGCGCCCGCGCCCCCGATCTCGAGATCGACGGCGAGATGCAGGCCGACGCCGCGCTCTCGGAGGCGATCCGCAACCGCGCGGTGCCGGACGGGCGGCTCACCGGCTCGGCCAACCTCCTGGTGATGCCGAACCTCGATGCCGCCAGCATCGCCTTCAACCTGCTCAAGGCGGCCGCCGAGGGGCTCACCGTCGGACCGCTGCTGCTCGGCCTCGCCAGGCCCCTCAACGTGCTGGTGCCGAGCGTCACCGCACGCGGGATCGTCAATGTGAGCGCGCTCATGGTCCGCGCCGCGCAGGAGCGCGCCAAGGAAGCCGCTGCGGCGGCGGCCGGCTGAGCCGGCGGCGCGCCCGGATCGAGGCTGTCCGGCGGGGGAGGAATTGGTTCGAGGAACGGGATGAACCGCGTTGGATTCGCTTCGCTTTTGCGTGCCCACGCGGAGAGGGAAGTGGGCAGAGTGGGCGCACCGTGGCCGGCTCTTGATGGAAGTATTGTTTAGAATCAAATAGTTGAGTGGAAGGATCCCGAGCGGAAGACGGTTTTTCGGGCCCTTTCGCGCCCGATTCGGGCGCGCGGGGTGACGGGCCCAAGGTTTCGCTGGTACCTGGCCGCGTTCCGGAGTTTTCTCGGCACCGGGCCGTTTCGAGGCGGGCGATGGAGCTGCAGGAGCGAATCGACAACTACGTCCGGGAGACGGGCTTTCCGCGCAGCCTCTTTCTCTCCGCGGACGGCCGCGTGGTCGGCACCTGGATCATGGGGAACGATTATCGGGTGAAGTCCGCCTATTACGGCGGCTACCCGGCCGGCTATCTCCGCCGCATCCGCGCCCTCTTCCCGGACAAGAAGCGCGTGCTGCACATCTTTTCGGGCAAGGTCGAGCTGGCGGCGCTGCCCGGGGACACGGTCGATATCAACCCGAAGCTGAAGCCGACCTATATCGACGACGCGCAGCGCCTGACCGGGGTGCCGCTCGGCGCCTACGATCTCGTGCTCGCCGACCCGCCCTACAGCGTCGAGGATGCGGAGCGGTATCGGACGACGATGGTCAAGCGGAATGCCGTCCTCAGTGCCTTGCGGCGGGTTTCGCCGGGGACGCACATCGTCTGGCTGGACCAGGTGCTGCCGATGTACCGCAAGGACGCGTTCGCGATCGAGGCGGTGATCGGCATGGTCAAATCGACCAACCACCGCTTCCGCGTGGTGACGATCTTCCGCCGGCTGGATCGGCCGGAATCCGGGCCGCCTTCCAAGGGCGAGAAACCCTCCTGCGAGCCGGACGAAGGGGCCACCGAACCGGAGCTGTGGCGCTGAACGTCCCCGGGGAGCGGCCCGGCGCAAAGGCGAGGGCGAAATAGCGCGACGCAGTTGATCCAAGTCAGAGTCCGCTCGCGCCGCGGCCATTATACGATTTCATCCGTGCCGGCCTTTTGAGGTGTCGCCGGGCCGCGGCACCGATGTCCGGGCATGTGGGGAGGAATACGGGAATGACTCAAATCAGCACGGACGAGATCGCGAGGCGCGCCTATGAGATCTGGCAGGCCGAAGGCTGCCTGCACGGAAAGGATGTCGATCACTGGCTCCGGGCCGAAGCCGAGCTCGCCGCGACGCCCGCGCCGGACGGTCAGTCCGGCGCGGATCCAGCCACCACGAAACCAGCGGCGCCGAAGGGGCCATAGCGCGCGCCGCGCGCCGCGCGCCCCTGCGCTGCCGGCGTTGCCGGCGTTGCCTATCGCGAAATCCCTCCGATCCGCTTCCAATAGATCAGGGTCCCGGTCAGCCCTCCGTGCGGCTTCAGCGCGTAGTCCGGGATTTCTCCGGCGAGGGTGAAGCCGAGCCCCTCATAGAGCCCCGCCGCGCCGCCCTCGGTGGCGGTGTCGAGCACCAGGAGCGTGCGCGCCCGCGCGACGGCCAGGCCCTCGGCGGCGCGCATCAGGGCGGCGGCGATGCCTCGGCCGCGGTGGCTCAGGCGGGTCATCAGCTTGGCGATTTCGGCCCGGTGCGGCTGGTTGGGCGGGCAATCGAGCAGCAGGCTCACCGTGCCGGCAAGGATTTCGCCATCCCAGGCGCCGAGCACGATCCGTTCGTCCCGGGCCGCCGCGGCCAGCGCGCCATCCCAGAATGTTCCTGCCGCCGCGGGCGCGAGCGGGTGCATGAAGCTGACCGACCCGCCATGCGCCACCACCTCGAGCAGGATCTCGCTCAACATTTTTCGCACTCTCGGCGAGGGGCCCAGGGCGCTGATGGCGATCTCGGACATGAATTCTAGTACCCGGGATCAGAGTTGTAGGGCGCGACGCGGGTCATAGGCGGTCTCCGTTCTGTCTAATCCTCCGGTTTTAGCGCAAGTCTCAGGCTCGCTCCTTTTCGTTGAGATCAGCGAAATTCCTGATCTTGACCACGTGATCGGGGAATCGTGCGACGATCTCCAGCTCGCCGCCCATCGCCTCGATGAAGCGGCGCAGCGTGCTGACATACATATCCGCCCGCTTCTCGATCTTGGCGACCGATCCCTGTTTGATCTGTAGCGTCTGCCCGATCTCCTCCTGCGACAGCTTCAGGGCGCGGCGCACCTCGGCGAGGTCCATTTCCTTGCCAAGCCGCTGCGCCTCGGCTTCCGCCTTGGCCCGCGCTTCGGGCGACATGCGGGCGCGAAGCTCCGCGAAGGAAGGCCTACCGGCCATCGTCTTTCTCCTTCTCCAACTCGGCCAGATGTTCGTCATAGAGGGCATCGGCGATCGGGATCATGCGTTCGTAGAATTGCCGCTCGCCGGTCTTGTCGCCGCCGATCAGCAGGATGGCCATGCGGCGCGGATCGAAGGCGTAGAACACCCGCAAGGGCTTGCCGCCGCTCTGCACGCGCAATTCCCGCATATGGGCGTGGCGCGATCCGTTGACGCCGCTCGAATAGGGGAACGGCAGGTTGGGGCCGCGCTGCTCCAGCTTGCGGACATGGGCGTCGATGCTGATCTGCTCGGCCTCGGTGAGGGCATCCCACCAGGCGCCGAACTCATCCGTATACTCGACCCGCCACTCCATTTAGGGAATAGTATTCCTTTAAGTGCAAGAATCAAGGGCTTTCCGCCGACACCAGCACAGCCCGCCGGCTGCCCTCCTCGTCAGGAAGGAAGTGCTCCACTCCCAATCAGCCTTACCTGCTTCATGAGCCCCTGCAGGGCTGGAGCCGGCCGGTCCGGCCTCGTCAAGGCAAGCAGGTTTGCATGGTTGGCGTCTGATCGCACGGGTCCTTCCCCCCATGACAATCCTGCCTCCGCGTGGGGAGATGCACGAGGGCGCGACCAAGGGGAAGAGAGATCGGCGTTGCACCATCACCGCAGCGGCGCTGCGGGAGATGAAGACGACCTCGCAGCGTGTGGCGATTTTCTTCCAGGGCTTCTTCCTGGACGGCAACCTTCTTCGTGCGTGGGGGTTGAGCCCATAAATCCGCGCGGCGCCGAAGTGCGGGGAATGGCGCTCCGGATTGGAGAGCGGGTCACTCTTGTTCCTGATGCCGGCAGCTCCATGCATGGGATTCCGAGGGGGCTCACTCATGGTGACATTGACCGAACTCTACTCCGAGGAGAGCGTTGCGTCCTATCGAGCGGAGGTTGTCATGGCCGGCTCTCCGATGGCGCGGGCGACCCGGCGTTGTGCTTCAACCTCCCGACACCTCCGTGCGCTCATGACCCAAATCGGGACGATACGGAGAAGCTTCGCGAGATCGGTCGAAGGTTGGGCCTTCCCGCTCATTATCTTGACAGATCGTGATGCTCGCGACGTGCCTGCATGGTCTTTTGATATCGCTTGACTCGCGAAACTCGTGACAATCAAGTTCTGGTCAAAAGAGGTATGCGGGGCACTTTCGGCATTCCTATATCTGAACTATAGTTGTGCAGGTGTGAGACTGATTCCGCGGTGAAGGCGTGCCTGACCGAACCCAATCAGGGTACCGCGCGGCCTAAGCCTGGCGAGTGCTGTCGGCAACGAGATGTCTCCCACCGATTCAAAAACCAGATCGAATGGAGCTGCGGCTTCAGACAGGTTCCGGATGACGTGCTTTGCGCCCTCTTTCCCACATCGTTCACAGTCCGCGCGGATCGAGGCGAGCGGAAACGGGCTCGATATCCGCTACGTCGTGACCAACATCGCGCGCGGCAGTGCCGAATGGCTCTACGATACTCTGTATTGCGAGCGCGGCCAGGCCGAGAACCTGATCAAGCTGCACAAGACCCAGCTTGCTTCGGATCGCACGAGTTGCCGATCACCACCCGCGTCATCGAGACCGCTATGCGGGTGCGCATCGCCTTCGCCGCGTCTTGCCCCGAATCTGGATTGTTCGGCGGAATCGCACGCCGGCTTCAGCCCGCCGGGCCATGACAAACGGCGCCAATGCTCCAAAGGCGCCCGATCCCGCCAACTCCTGCACCTGCCATGACTGTTCTGGAATAGCGATGAAATCGGCGCCCCGGAGAACCGCGCCCGAAGCTCAGCGGGATTCACTCGGGCCACGGTGCGAATAAGATGGGTGAGGTGTCGCCGGGCCGCGGCGCCGATGTCCGGGCATGTGGGGAGGAATACGGGAATGACTCAAATCAGCACGGACGAGATCGCGAGGCGCGCCTATGAGATCTGGCAGGCCGAAGGCTGCCTGCACGGAAAGGATGTCGATCACTGGCTCCGGGCCGAAGCCGAGCTCGCCGCGACGCCCGCGCCGGACGGTCAGTCCGGCGAGGATCCAGCCACCACGAAACCAGCGGCGCCGAAGGGGCCATAGCGCGCGCCCCGCGCGCCGCGCGCCCCTGCGCTGCCGGCGTTGCCGGCGTTGCCTATCGCGAAATCCCTCCGATCCGCTTCCAATAGATCAGGGTCCCGGTCAGCCCTCCGTGCGGCTTCAGCGCGTAGTCCGGGATCTCTCCGGCGAGGGTGAAGCCGAGCCCCTCATAGAGCCCCGCCGCGCCGCCCTCGGTGGCGGTGTCGAGCACCAGGAGCGTGCGCGCCCGCGCGACGGCCAGGCCCTCGGCGGCGCGCATCAGGGCGGCGGCGATGCCTCGGCCGCGGTGGCTCAGGCGGGTCATCAGCTTGGCGATTTCGGCCCGGTGCGGCTGGTTGGGCGGGCAATCGAGCAGCAGGCTCACCGTGCCGGCGAGGATTTCGCCATCCCAGGCGCCGAGCACGATCCGTTCGTCCCGGGCCGCCGCGGCCAGCGCGCCATCCCAGAATGTTCCTGCCGCCGCGGGCGCGAGCGGGTGCATGAAGCTGACCGACCCGCCATGCGCCACCACCTCGAGCAGGATCTCGCTCAACATTTTTCGCACTCTCGGCGAGGGGCCCAGGGCGCTGATGGCGATCTCGGACATGAATTCTAGCCCCGGGCGAGAACGACGAGATAGGTGCAGGATTTTCCCGACTCGTTCGCCAGCGTCACTTCGGAGGGCGGGCCGAACCCGAGGCAGTCGCCGGCGCCGAGCTCATGCCGTTCGCCGCCCTCGATGATGACGAGATCGCCCGCCTGCACCCACACCGCCTGGCGGATATGCGCGTAGGACGAGGCCGGGAACGTCACGCGCCGGCGGGCCGGCAGCGCGATTTGGGCGATCTCCAGCGGATGGTCGGGCCGGCCGAACACCTGCCTGCGGAGATAGCCCGTTTCGGGATCGCGCCAGACCGGCTGGTCGGCGGCGCGGGAGAGAAGCTCGCCCTCGCCCTCGGCCCTGAGCAGAAGGCCCGCGAGGGTGAGGTCGAACGCGCCGGCGAGCCGCACCAGGATCACGGCGGTGGGGCTCATTTCCTCGCGTTCGATCTTGCTGATCGTGGCTTTGGAGACGCGCGAGCGTTGGGCGAGGTCCGCCTGGGACCATCCCCGCGCGTCCCGCTCGAGCCGAACCCGCCGCGCGATCCTCGCGCACGTATCGTCCACTATAGTCGTCATTCGTCATGTATACTAGACCACCCCCTCCCCCGCAAGGCGGCCTCGCGCGTCGAAGACGCCGGCCCACCGGCAAGATCGACGCCTCCGTCATCACCGCTTTCCTCAAAAGGCCGGCCGGCTTCTGCGAATCGTGATCCCCCGGCGGCGAAAGCGCGCCCGGGAAGGACGTACTGGCCCCCGCGCGGGCCTCGGTTGATGATGGCGCCCGCCGCGAAGGCAACGTCCCTGTTTGACCCGTTGCTGCCACTGGCCGCCGCAAGAGTTCACGTGGCAGAATAGTGGGAAGCGCTCGGAGGTGGTATAGGTCGCGCCCATGATAAAACGGCTGTATGTCCACAATTTTCGGTGCCTGGAAAACTTTGAGCTGGCGCTCGATAAGCTCCCGTCCGTCCTTCTGCTCGGCAGGAATGGGGCGGGCAAAACGACGGTAGGCATGGCACTTGAAGTGTTGCAGGGAATCGCGCGGGGAACCAATCGAGCAGGCGACCTTGTGAAACCAAAGGACCTTACGAACGGACGCACGGAAGTGCCTGCGCGCTTCGAGGTCGAAGTGACCTTGGCGGGCCGAAACTACGCATACTCTGTGGCGTTCGAATTCCCAATCGGGTTTCGAGAGTTGCGTGTATCCGAAGAGAAGCTCGCGGTCGACGGAAGCCCCATTTTTACGCGTGAGCTTGCGCAAGTCCGACTCGCTCGAACAGGGCAGGCCACAGAGGCCGCCTTTCGAATCGATTGGCATCTGGTCGCTCTGCCTATTGTTCAGGAGCCGAGCAGGGACGACCCATTATCCATTTTCAAAAGGTGGCTCGCGAGTATTTTAATACTCAGGCCGGTACCGAGCCGAGCCCAGGGAGAATCTGAACAGAACGCGCCTGAGCTTAATACGCCCGATACACAGGTAACGAATGTTGGCGCTTGGTTTTCTGGCATGGTTACGGCTGCCCCCTCGACCTATTCACAGGTCAGCGAATACCTTGTGCAGGTAATGCCCGATTTCAAAAAGATAACGAATCCGATTTTTGGCAAGGATAGGAGAAGCTCAGTCTTTCATTTTCTGAAAGGCCATCGAAGCGCAGAACTCGCTCTTGAGGACCTCTCCGATGGAGAGAAGTGTTTCGTTATATTCGCCCTGACAATTGCGGCGAATGCCGCGTTCGGCCCGATACTTTGTTTTTGGGACGAGCCCGATAATTTCCTTGCGCCTGACGAGGTAGGGCACTCCATCACGGCCCTTCGCAAGGCTTTCCGAGATAGCGGGCAGCTTATCGTCACGTCGCATAATCCTGAGGCGATACGCCGGTTCTCGGAAACGAACACGCTATATCTCTCGAGAAGGAGCCATCTGGAGCCAACGGTAGTAACGCCGGTCGAAGCTATGCGCGCTCGCGGACAATTTGAGGGAGGCTTTATCGACGCGCTTCTTCGCGGTGACATAGACGCATGAGCGTCGATAAGTATAACCTCCATGTCTTGGTCCTTCCCGAAGACGACGCCAACCGGCAGATGGCCACCGGATTCGTGCTTGAGGTTCAATACGATAGGCGAATACAGGTTTTATCGGAAGCGGGCGGGTGGTCCAACGTTTGCGAGACGTTTCTCTCAGAGCATGTAAAGGGAATGCGCAAATACCCGAAGAGGCATCTTGTCTTGTTGCTTGATTTTGACGATCGAAATGACAGGCCCGATATGGTCAAGGAGAGAGTGCCGGAGGATCTCAGGTGCAGGGTTTTCTTGCTTGGTGTCCAAAGTGAACCAGAGGCGCTGAGGCAGGCCGGCCTTGGCTCGTTCGAAGATATCGGCAGGCGCCTCGCGAGGGAATGTCGTGAAGGAATTCGAGATATTTGGGCACATGACCTCCTACAATAAAATGCAGATGAGATCAATCGTTTAGAGCTGGCTGTTCGCGGTTTTCTCTTTTAGAATTGGCTCAAGGTTTCACGAACGACCGGGGGTATGAAGGTCCGCCCGGCGCAAACTGGGACGTCGCCTGCACCCCTGCCGCGATTTCCGATTCCTGCGCATCTCGGCCATTTTACGTGACTGGAGCGAAGGGGGCTCTCGACCCGCGCACGACCGTCGCCGGGGGCGGCTCTCCAGAGGATACGAGCCGACCGCCTCGTGCGAGCGGCGGCGGCTCGCCAAGCCAGATTCGTCGCCGGGTCGGGAAATCGGGTGGCCTGTCCGCGGAGCCGCGGCTTCAATGCCGGCGGCGCGGGCAACGACCGTGCCCCGCGGGAGGCTGATGAAAACCGGCGCCGGAGACGGCACGGCTCACCAGCCGCCAAACCATATCCCGACGCCGTGGATGATCCCGACCGGAAAGAACATTGCGGCGGCGAACAGCAGCAGGCGCAGGCCGTTCGCCGCGCAGAAGACAATGGAGGTCAGCCAAGCCGCGTAGGCAAACAACCCAACCAGCAATAGAATTGCCAGCGCCTTGAAATCCATAGCCCCACTCCGCCGCCACGTCATCGCCCGCTCCTGCCGCCAGACCGCCCCACACGTAGCATGCCGCCGCAGCGGACCCGCGCGAAAGCGCCATGGCCGCGCGTTCAAGCACCGACCGCGGCTCGCGGGTGGCGATGAAGGGGTCGGCCACGCCGCGGCGGCCGTTTGACTCTGCCCCTCTCCCCGGCCGACACTCGCGGTTTCCCCGGCGGCGGCGGCGATGGGTCGCGCGCGCGACGTGCCGGGACGGGAACGGCGGAAGGGGCCGATCAGCGGATGATTGCCGCGCTGATGCCGACCTACAATCGTGCCGACCTCGCTTTCGAGCGGGGCGAGGGCGCCTGGCTGATCACCGAGGACGGCCGGCGATTCCTCGATTTCGGCGCCGGCATCGCCACCTCCTCGATCGGCCACAACCATCCCCACCTGGTGGCGGCGATCGCCGCCCAGGCGGCGAAGGTGATGCATGTCTCCAACCTCTACCGCGTGCCGGAAGCGGAAAAACTCGCCCGCCGCCTCACCGAGGCGACCTTCGCGGACTCCGTCTTCTTCGGCAATTCGGGCGCCGAGGCGAACGAGGGCATGGTCAAGATGATGCGCAAGACGATGGCCGAGGAGGGCCATCCCGAGCGCTATCGCATCATCTGCTTCGAGGGCGCCTTCCACGGCCGGACGCTGGCGATGCTGGCCGCCACCGGCAACGAGAAATATCTCAAGGGCTTCGGCCCGCCGGCGCCGGGGTTCGAGCATGTCCCGTTCAACAACCTCAACGCGGTGCGCGCCGCGATCGGCCCCGAGACCGCGGGCATCCTGGTCGAGCCGGTGCAGGGCGAGGGCGGCATCCGCCCCGCCGGCCTCGCGTTCCTGCGCGATCTCCGCGCCACCTGCGACGAGTTCGGCCTCGTCCTCGGGATGGACGAGATCCAGTGCGGCATGGGCCGCACGGGAAAGCTCTTCGCCCATGAATGGGCGGGCATCACGCCGGACGTGATGTCGGCGGCGAAAGGCATCGCCGGCGGCTTCCCGATGGGTGCCGTGCTCGCCACCGAGCGCGTCGCCCGAAACATGACACCCGGCACGCACGGCAGCACCTTCGGGGGCAATCCGCTCGCCGCGGCCGCCGCCAACGCGGTGCTCGATGTCATGCTCGCCCCCGGTTTTCTCCCCGACGTGGACCGCACCGCGCGAAAACTCTGGCGCGACCTCGAGCGCCTGGTCGCCGAATTTCCTTCCGTCTTTTCCGAGCTGCGCGGCGCCGGGCTGATCCTCGGGCTGAAATGCGTCCCGCCGCAGGGCGAGGTGGCCTCGGCCTGCCTTGCCGAGGGGCTGCTCACCGTCAATGCCGGGGAGAACGTGCTCCGCCTGGTGCCGCCGCTGATCGTCCGCGAGGCCGAGTGCGGCGCGGCGGTGGCGATGCTCCGCCGCGCCGCACTCCGCTGCCTGCCCACCAGCGCCAAGGCCGCCGCGAAATGAGCGGGGCGGTCAGGCGCCGGGCTGCCGACCGGGAGACGCCGGCGGCGGCGGCGCCCCGGCATTTCCTCGATCTGCGCGATTTCGACACCCCGACGCTCCGCCAGATGCTCGACATCGCCCACGGCTTCCGTCAGGCGGGCGGGGTTTCCTCGCGCCCGCTCGCCGGCAAGACTCTCGCCATGATCTTCGAGAAGCCCTCGACCCGCACGCGCGTCAGCTTCGAGGTCGCGATGCGCCAGCTCGGCGGCGAGGTGATCTCGCTTTCGGGCAACGAGACGCAGCTCGGCCGCGGCGAGAGCGTGGCCGACACCGCCCGCGTGCTCTCCCGCTACGTGGACGCGATCCTGCTCCGCACCGATCGCGCGGAGAAGCTCGCCGAGCTCGCCGCGTATGCGACGGTGCCGGTGATCAACGGCCTCACCGCCGCCTCGCATCCCTGCCAGCTCATGGCGGACGTGATGACCTTCGAGGATCATCGCGGCCCGATCGCGGACCAGGTGGTGGCCTGGTCGGGCGACGGCAACAATGTCGCGCGCTCCTGGATCGAGGCGGCGACGCGGTTCCACTTCACGCTGCGCCTCGCGGCCCCCGAACAGCTCCGCCCGCCGCCCGAGCTGCTCGCCTGGGCGCGGGGCGAAGGGGCGCGGATCGAGATTTTCGATTCTCCCGAGGAGGCCGTCGCCGGCGCCCGCTGCGTCGTCACCGACACCTGGGTCAGCATGTCGGACGACCCCAACGAGAGCCGGCACAATTTGCTCGCCCCCTACCGCGTGACGCCGGCGCTGATGGCGCACGCCGCGCCCGACGCGATCTTCATGCATTGCCTGCCCGCCCATCGCGGGGAGGAAGTGGATGCGGCGGTGATCGACGGCCCGCAATCGGTCGTTTTCGACGAGGCGGAGAACCGCCTGCACGCCCAGAAGGGCGTGCTCGCCTGGGTGCTCGGCGCCGCGCGCTAGTCAGATCCGCCCCGCCCTGGGGACAAAGTGCCCCCACGTACCCCCTTATCCACAGGGTGCCCGGCGGCGTCGGGGGCGCTATCCTCGCCGGCGGATGAATTCCCTCGATGCCCCCCTGCTCGGCCACGCGCTCCGCCGTCCGCCCGCGAACCTCGAGGCGGAGCAGGCGCTGCTCGGCGCGCTGCTCGCCAACAACAAGGCCTACGAGCGGGTTTCGGAGTTCCTGCTCGCCGAGCACTTCGTCGATCCGATCCACGCCCGCATCTACGAGGCGATCCGCCGGCGGGTGGAGGCCGGGCAGCTCGCCGACGCCGTCACGCTGCGTGCCGAGTTCGAGCATTCCGGGCTGCTCGAGGAGGTCGGCGGCACCGCCTATCTCGCCCAGCTCCTCGCCGCCACCGTCGGCATCATCAATGCCGGCGAATATGGCCGCACCATCCACGACGCCTGGCTCCGCCGCCAGCTGATCGATCTCGGCGAGGTGGTGGTGAACCGCGCCTTCGGCGCCGAGCCGGAGCTCGCCGGGCGCGAGCAGCTCGAGGCGGCCGAGCAGGCGCTCTACGACCTGGCCACGCGCGGCGCCGCCGATGGCGGCTTCCTCAATTTCGAGCGCGCCTTGTCGCTGGCGATCGAGAGCGCCGAGCGCGCCTTCCGGCGCACCGGCCATGTCTCGGGCCTGACGACGGGGCTCCGCGACCTCGATGCCAAGACCGGCGGCCTGCACCCCTCCGACCTCGTCATCCTCGCCGGCCGGCCGGGCATGGGCAAAAGCTCGCTCGCCGTCTGCATCGCCGTGGGCGCCGCGCGCATGCTCCTCGCCGCGGCCGGGGGAGCGGCGAAAAGACCGGCGATCGCCATTTTCTCCCTCGAGATGAGCGCCGAGCAGCTCGCCACCCGCGTCCTCGCCGAGCAGGCGCGGATCAGCGGGGACCGCATCCGCCGCGGCGATATCGGCCAGCGCGATTTCGACCGCTTCGTCGCCGTCTCGCGCGAGATCAGCGGCCTCCCGCTCGAGATCGACGATACGCCGGCGATCACCCTCTCCAGCTTGCGGACCCGCGCCCGCCGGCTCAAGCGCACCAGGGGCCTGGCCCTGCTCGTCATCGACTACCTCCAGCTGATGCGCCCGGCGGCGGGCACCAGGCCGGAGAACCGCGTGCTCGAGATCAGCCAGATCACCCAGGGCCTGAAGGCGATCGCCAAGGAGCTCGAGGTTCCGGTGCTGGCGCTCTCGCAGCTCTCCCGCGCGGTCGAGAACCGCGAGGACAAGCGCCCGCAGCTCGCGGATTTGCGCGAATCCGGGACGATCGAGCAGGACGCCGATTCGGTCATGTTCATCTATCGCGACGAGTACTATTACGCCCAGCGCGCGCCCAAGCAGATGGGCTTCGACTCCGAGGAGCGCTTCCAGGAGGCGACCGAGAAGTGGCAGCGGGACATGGAGCGGGTGCACAACCGCGCCGAGCTCTTCCTCGCCAAGCAGCGGCACGGGCCCACCGGCAAGATCGACCTCTTCTTCGAGGGCGAGTTCACCCGGTTCGCCGATCTCGACCTCCAGCATTCCGATGCCGGCTGCTGAGCCTGCCGCCGCCGTCCTGACGATCGATCTGCCCGCCATCGTCGCCAACTGGCGGGCGCTCGCGGCGCGGCATCCGGCCGGCCCGGTCGGGGGCGTGGTCAAGGCCGACGGCTACGGCCTCGGCGCCGCATTGGTCGCCCCGGCGCTCCATTCGGCCGGCTGCCGGCATTTCTTCACCGCCCATCTCGAGGAGGCGCTGGCGATCCGCCCGCTTTTGCCCGGCGCCATGCTGGCGGTGCTGAACGGGCCGCTGCCGGGCACCGAGGCGGCGTATCGCGCCCGCGAGATCATCCCCGTCCTCGGCTCGCTCGGCGAGATCGCGCTCTGGCGCGCGGAGGCCGCGCGTGCCGGGGCGGCGCTGCCCGCGATCCTGCATATCGATACCGGGATGGCCCGGCTCGGCCTTGCCGAGGCCGAGGTGGCGGCGCTCGCGGCCGATCCGGCGCTGCTCGCCGGCATCGAGCTCCGCTTCGTCATGACCCATCTCGTCAGCGCCGAGCGCGCCTGCGATCCGCTCAACGAGCACCAGCGCGCGCGCTTCGCCGCCGCGGCCGATCGGCTGCCGCCGGCGCCGCGCTCGATCGCCAATTCGTCGGGGATCTTCCTCGGGCCGCGCTTCGCCTCCGAGCTCGCCCGCCCGGGCGCCGCGCTCTATGGCATCAACCCGGTGCCCGGCGAGGCGAACCCGATGCGCGCCGTGGTTCGCCTCGCCGCCCGGGTGCTCAGCCTGCGCCCGCTCGCGCGGGGCGAGAGCGTGGGTTACAACGCGACCTGGCGGGCGGCGCGGCCGAGCCGCATCGCCACCGTCGCCGTCGGCTATGCCGATGGCTGGCCGCGCAGCCTCACCAACCGCGGCGCCGCCTTCTTTGACGGCGGCAGGCTGCCGCTGGTAGGCCGTGTCTCCATGGACCTCACGACCTATGACGCGACCGACCAACCGGCCCTTCACGCGGGCGACTGGCTCGAGCTGATCGGCCCCGCCCGGCCGCTTTCCGACGTGGCCGAGGCGGCCGGAACCAACGAGTACGAGATCCTGACCTCGCTGGGCCGGCGTTACCGCCGCGTGGTGACCGGCGCGTGAGTTCCCTTGCCGCGGCTCTCGCCGCGATCGGGCGGCCGGTGCTCGGCCTGTGCCGGACGGCAGGGCGGGTCGCCCTCTTCGGGCTCGCCGGCCTCTCCCACCTCGTCCGCCCGCCCTTTTACCTGCGCATGTTCGTCCGCGCCCTGCTCGAGATGGCCTATTTCAGCCTGCCGGTGGTGGCGCTGACGGCGATCTTCACCGGCATGGTGCTGGCGCTCCAGTCCTATACCGGCTTCGCCCGCTTCTCCGCGCAGGGCGCCGTCGCCTCGGTGGTGGTGCTCTCCGTCACCCGCGAGCTCGGCCCGGTGCTCGCCGGCCTGATGGTCGCGGGGCGCGTCGGTGCTGCGATGGCGGCCGAGATCGGCACCATGCGCGTCACCGACCAGATCGACGCGCTCGCCACCCTCTCGACCGACCCGATGAAATACCTGGTCGCCCCCCGCCTCCTCGCCGGCATCATCGCGCTGCCGGCGCTGGTGGTCGTGGCGGACATCCTGGGCGTGTTGGGCGGGTACCTCGTCAGCACCACCTCGCTCGGCTTCAACCCGGCCGCCTACCTGCACAGCACCTTCAGCTATCTCGAGACGATCGATGTCGTCTCGGGCCTGGTGAAGGCTTCGGTGTTCGGGTTCCTGATCGCGCTGATGGGCTGCTACAACGGCTACGCGACCCGGGGCGGCGCCGAGGGCGTGGGTGCCGCGACGACCGCGGCGGTGGTCTCCGCCTCGATCCTGATCCTCGCCTTCGACTATGTGCTGACCGGGCTCCTGTTCAGCCAATGAGCGAATCGAAGTCCCTTGGGCGGCCAAAAATCCGCATCCGCGGGCTGGAAAAATCCTTCAACGGGAAAAAAGTGCTGGACGGGGTCGATCTCGACATCATGCCCGGCACCTCGCTGGTGGTGATCGGCGGCTCGGGCTCGGGCAAGTCGGTCCTGGTCAAGTGCATCCTGAGCCTGATCGCAGCCGATGCGGGGACGATCGAGATCGACGGGCAGGACGTGCTCGCGCTCTCCCCGCGGGCGCGGCGGGCGGTCTATGCGCGGATCGGCATGCTGTTCCAGAACGGGGCGCTCTTCGATTCCCTCCCGGTGTGGGAGAATGTCGCCTTCGGCCTGATCGCCCGCCATCGGGTGCGGCGGGCGGAGGCGCGGGCGCGGGCGGGCGAGATCCTGGGCCAGGTCGGGCTCGAGGCCACCTGCGGCGCGCTCTTCCCGGCCGCGCTCTCGGGCGGCATGCAGAAGCGCGTGGCACTCGCCCGGGCCATCGCCGCAGGACCCGATATCCTCTTCTTCGACGAGCCGACCACCGGCCTCGACCCGATCATCGGCGCGGTGATCGACGGGCTGATCGTCGATTGCGTGAAGCGGCTCGGCTCGACGGCGCTCGCCATCACCCACGACATGGCCTCGGCGCAGCGCATCGGCGACCAGGCCGCGATGCTCTACGGGGGAAAAATCGTCTGGAGCGGCCCGGCCTCCTCGCTGCTCGAAAGCGGCAACCCGCTCGTCGACCAGTTCACCCATGGCCGCCGCGAGGGCCCGATCCGGATGGAGCCGGGCCTCTAGCGGATGGCGAAGCCCGCCACCCGGTTCGTCTGCCAGTCCTGCGGCACGGTGAGCGCGCGCTGGGTCGGCCGCTGCGAGGGCTGTGGGGAGTGGAACACGTTTTCCGAAGAGGCGCCGGCGCCGCGCCTCGTGGCTGCCAGGCGCGGCGCGGCGCGGGGCGGCGCCGTCCGGGCCGTCTCCTTCGTCCCGCTCGCCGGGGTCGGCGAGCCGGCCCCGCGGACGCCGACCGGCATCGCCGAGCTCGACCGGGTTTTGGGCGGCGGGTTGGTCCCGGCTGCGGCGGTGCTGGTGGGCGGGGATCCCGGGATCGGCAAATCGACGCTGCTGCTCCAGGCCGCCGCCGCCGTCGCCCGGAGCGGCAGGCGCGTGCTCTATGTGACGGGCGAGGAATCGGTCGCGCAGGTGCGCTTGCGCGCGCTTCGGCTCGGCCTCGCCGACGCCCCGGTCGAGCTCGCCGCGGCGATCGACCTCGCCGAGATCATGCCCGCGCTGGAGGCGAGCGGTGCGGCGCTGGCGATCATCGATTCGATCCAGACGATGTGGCTCGAGGCGGTGGAATCGGCGCCCGGCACGGTCAACCAGGTGCGCGCGAGCGGCTTCGAGCTGACCCGGCTGGCCAAGACCACCGGCTTCTCGCTCGTGCTGGTGGGCCACATGACCAAGGACGGCAGCATTGCCGGCCCCCGCGTGCTCGAGCACATGGTCGATGCCGTGCTCACCTTCGAGGGCGATCGCGGCCACCAGTTCCGCATCCTGCGCGCGGTCAAGAACCGCTTCGGCGCCACCGACGAGATCGGCGTCTTCGAGATGACCGACCGCGGGCTCGCCGAGGTCGCCAACCCCTCGGCGATCTTTCTCGCCGAGCGGCGCGGCAACGTCGCCGGCAGCGCCGTTTTCGCCGGCATCGAGGGCACCCGGCCGGTGCTGCTCGAGGTCCAGGCGCTGCTCGCGCCAGGGGGCGGCGGGGCGCCGCGGCGCGCCGTCGTCGGCTGGGACGGCGGGCGGCTCGCCATGCTGCTCGCGGTGCTCGAGGCGCGGGCCGGGCTCGGGCTCGGCGGGGCGGATGTTTATCTCAACATCGCCGGCGGCCTGCGCATCACCGAGCCGGCGGCCGATCTCGCGGTGGCGGCCGCGGTGATCTCCGCCGCCACTGCCGTGCCGACCGCGGCGGACACGGTCTATTTCGGCGAGGTCGGGCTCTCCGGCGAGGTGCGCCAGGTGGCGCAGGCCGAGGGGCGGCTCAAGGAGGCCGCCAAGCTCGGCTTCGCCGCCGCCTGCCTGCCGCGGCGGCTGGCGCGCGGATCGCGCCCGCTCGCCGCCCCGGAGGGGATTTCTCTCACCGGGATCGGGCATCTCACCGATCTCGTCGGCGCCTTTCGCAAGGCGGGGAGCCCAGCTTGATGACAGATTGGCAAATCCTCCGCGTTCGGGGCTATAGGGGGCCGGGGCCGGTAGGGCGCGCGGCGGTTGCATGAACTGGGTGGACCTGCTCGTTCTCTGCGTGGCCGGACTTTCGGCGCTGATCGGCTTTGCCCGCGGCCTGGTGCGCGAGGTGCTGGGGATCGGCGCCTGGCTCGGCGCCGCCCTGATCGCCGCTGTCGCCTTCCCGCTCGCCTCGGCCAAGGCCCGCGGATTGATCGCCGATCCCGGGATCGCCGATGGCGTTGCGGTCGGCGCCGTCTTCCTGGTCAGCCTGATCCTGCTCTCGCTGATCGCCTCGTTCGTTGGCGGCGTCGTGCGCAATTCGGCCCTCGGCGGCCTCGATCGCACGCTCGGCCTCGTCTTTGGCCTGGCCCGGGGTGCGGCGCTGATCGTGGTTGCCTATATCGTGCTCGGGTTGATCGAGGCGCCGCCCACCTGGCCGCCCGTGGTGCTGGCGGCGCGGTCCCTTCCCTTCGCCTATGACGGCGCCGCCTGGGTGGTGCAGATGATTCCTCCGCGCTATCGCCCGCGGCTCGATCCGCCGCCGGCGCCGCTCGCACCGGGGGCGACGGCGCTTTTGCAGGCGAGCCCCGGCGGGTCGGCGCTCGACCCGGCGAAGCCGTGAAGCGGCGAAACCGTGAGGAGAAGTGCCGGATGATGCCCCAGTCCGACGATGTCGCGCCCGATGGTCCGGCGGACGACAAGCTTCACGAGGAGTGCGCGGTCTTCGGCGTGTGGAACGCGGCCGATGCCGCGGCGGTGACGGCGCTCGGCCTGCACGCGCTCCAGCACCGCGGCCAGGAGGCGACGGGCATCGTCTCCTTCGACGGCCGGCACTTCCACTCGCACAAGGGGCTCGGCCTCGTCGGCGACAATTTCGGCGACGCGCGCGTCATGGCGGGGCTGCCCGGCACGCACGCCTGCGGCCATAACCGCTACGCCACCACCGGCGACACCGTGCTGCGCAACGTCCAGCCGCTCTACGCCGACTTCGAGTTCGGCGGCTTCGCGATCGGCCACAACGGCAACCTCACCAACGCCCATCGCCTGAAGCGCGAGCTCGTCCGCCGCGGCTGCCTCTTCCAGTCCACCACCGACTCGGAGGTCTTCGTCCACCTCATCGCCATCAGCACCTACTCGACCGTGCTCGACCGCCTGATCGACGCGTTCAAGCAGGTCACCGGCGCCTACAGCCTGGTCGCACTCACCAACACCGCGCTGATCGGCGCGCGCGACCCGCTCGGCGTCCGCCCGCTCATCCTCGGCCGCCTCGCCGGCGCCGACGGGACCCCGGGCTACGTGCTTTCGAGCGAGACCTGCGGGCTCGAGATCGTCGGCGCCGAGTTCGTCCGCGACGTGGAGCCGGGCGAGATCGTCGAGATCACCGACGCCGGCGTGCGCTCGATCCGCCCCTTCGGCCGCGTGCACCCGCGCTTCTGCGTCTTCGAATACATCTATTTCGCCCGCCCGGATTCGAAGATGGAGGGCGTGTCGGTCTACGAGGCGCGCAAGCGCATCGGCGCCGAGCTCGCCCGCGAGGCCCCCGTGCCGGCGGACCTCATCGTTCCGGTGCCGGATTCAGGCGTGCCGGCGGCGATGGGATACTCCGCCGAGAGCGGCATCCCCTTCGAGCTCGGCATCATCCGCAATCATTATGTCGGCCGCACCTTCATCGAGCCGACCGACCAGATCCGCCATCTCGGCGTCAAGCTCAAGCACTCCACCAACCGCTCGGTGCTCGCCGGACGGCGCGTGGTGCTGGTCGATGATTCGATCGTGCGCGGCACGACCAGCCGCAAGATCGTCGAGATGGTGCGCGCCGCCGGTGCCTCCGAGGTGCATATGCGCATCTCCTCGCCGCCGACCCGCCATTCCTGCTTCTACGGGATCGATACGCCCGAGGAGAGCCATCTTCTCGCCGCGCGGAACAGCCTTGCCGAGATGGCGAGCCTGATCGGCGTCGAGAGCCTCGCCTTCGTCTCGATCGACGGGCTCTACCGGGCGCTCGGCCGCGGCCCGCGCGACCCGCAGCATCCGGCCTTCTGCGATGCCTGCTTCACCGGCGACTATCCGATCCCGCTCGCCGACCTCACCGACAATTCCGAACGCCAGCTCTCGCTGCTCTCCGAGGAAAGGTAGGATTTGCCGGGCCCGCTCGCCGGAAGGCTGGCCCTGGTCACCGGGGCCAGCCGCGGGCTCGGCGCGGCGACCGCGGTGGCACTCGCCCGCCTCGGCGCCGACCTCGTCATCACCGCGCGCACGGTGGGCGGGCTCGAGGAGACGGACGATGCCATCCGCGCCGCCGGTGGGCAGGCGACCCTGGTGCCGCTCGACCTGCGCAGCGGCGTGCAGCTCGACACGCTCGGGCCGAGCATCGCCGCGCGCTTCGGCCGGCTCGACGCGCTGATCGCCAATGCCGCCGTGCTCGGCCCGCTCACCCCCGTCGGGCACATCCTGCCGGACGCCTGGGCGGAGGTGATGGAGGTGAACCTCGCCGCCGTCTGGCGGCTGATCCGCACCGTCGCGCCGCTGCTCCTCGCCGCCCCGGCCGGCCGCGCGGTCTTCGTCACCGACGCCCGCGCCCGCGCGCCGCGCGCCTATTGGGGCCCTTACGGGGCGAGCAAGGCCGGGATGGAATATCTCGCGCTGACCTGGGCGGACGAGACGCGCAACACCCGGCTCCGCGTCAATCTCTTCGATCCCGGTCCGCTGGCGACCAGGCTTCGGCTGCGCGCGATGCCCGCCGAGGACCGCAGCCTGCTCCTGCTTCCCGAGGACGCGGCACCGGCGCTCGCCGCCCTCTGCCTGCCCGAGGAGACCCGCCACGGCGCCCTGGTCACCCGGTCGCCTGGCGGATGAAGAAGCGTTTGAGGCGCGGCATCCGGTCCACCGCGGCGATCCCGAGGTCGCGGGCCAGCCGGAGCGGGGGAAAATCGTTGCTGAAGAGCCGTTCGAGCCCGTCCGTCGCGGCCAGCATGAGGAGGTTGTCCGCCCGCCGCGCCCGCTGGTAGCGGCGGAGCAGCGGGGGCGCGCCCGGATCGGCGCCGGCAACCACTGCCTCCTCCACCAATGAGGCGAGCGCGATCGCGTCGCGGAACCCGAGATTGAGCCCCTGGCCCGCGATCGGGTGGATGCCGTGCGCCGCGTCCCCCGCCAGCGCCAGCCGGACATCCGTGTAGCGGTGCGCGAGCGCCGCCCCGATTGGGTAGTGGAAGCGCCTGCCGAGCGGCCGCACCGCGCCCAGATGGCCGCCGAGGCGCCGCGCGATCTCCGCCCCGAACCGGCCGTCCTCGAACGCATAGAGCGCCTCGGCGAGCCGGGCCTCCTCGGTCCAGACGATCGCCGAGACGTGCTCGGCCTCATCGGTCGCGCTCATCGGGAGCTGGGCGAAGGGGCCGGCGGGGAGGAAATGCTCGAGCGCCACGTTGTCGTGCGGGCGCTCATGGGCGACCGCCGTGACGATCGCCTGCTGCCGGTAGGAAAAACGGGTGAAGGGGATCCTTGCCGCGCGCGCGAGCGGGCTCGTCCGCCCCTCCGCCGCCACCACGAGGCGCGCCGCGATCTCGCGGCCGTCGGCGAGCGTCACCAGGGCGCCGGCCTCGGAACGCTCGATGCGCGCCGCGGCGGGGGCGAAGACGGAGAGCGCCGGAAGCTCGGCGAGCCGCGCATTGAGCGCCATCCTGAGGCTGCGCGCCTCGACCATCCAGCCGAAGGGTGCGTCGGACCCCGCCTCTCGCACATCGAACCCGAGCCTGAGCGGCGACGCCGGATGCCCGAGCCGCCCGTCCGTCACCCGGATGCCGAGGATCGGGCAGGCCGGGAAAGGCAGCTTCTCCCAGACGCCGCCCGCATCGAGCAGCGGCCGGGAGCCGGCCGCGATCGCATAGGCGCGGCCGTCGAACGCCGGGTGCTCCATCGGCGGCAGGGGGGCGCGGTCGATCACCGCCGTGGGGATGCCGCCGGCCGACAGCCGGCAGGCGATCGCCGCCCCGACCGGCCCCGCGCCCACCACCGCCACCGCGACTTCGATCACCGCCGCCATCCAGCTCCCGTACCTTTTTCCGTCAGACGCTTCCAGGTTATAGGCTAAGATGCCGATTGAACGGAGAGAGGGAACCCGACTCGCGCATGGCCGCCGCCCAGTCGATGCAGAGCCTGGCTTCGCCCGCGATCAAGGCCCTCATCCGCCGGCGGCTCGCGGAGCTCGGCGGCCTGGCGCTCGGCCTCGCCGCGATCGCCTTCCTGCTGGCACTCGCCTCCTACGACCCGCGCGACCCCTCGCTCGACACGGCGAGCGGCGCCATTCCGCACAATCTCGCCGGCCCGATCGGCGCCTGGGTTGCCGACCTCCTGCTCCAGGGCTTCGGGCTGGCCGCCGTGCTGCCCGGCCTGGCGATGCTCGCCTGGGCCTGGCGCGTCGCCTCGCGCCTCGGGCTCGGCCGGTCCGGCCTCCGGGTGGTCGGCGTCGCCGCCGCCGTGCCCGCCTTCGCCGCTTTGTTCGGCGCCGTCGCGGCGCGCACCGCCACGCTCGCCTGGCCGGTCACCGCCGGCCCCGGCGGCGCCATCGGCCGGATGATCGGCGGCACCGTGCTCGCCGCCGGCGAGGGCCTGCTCGGACCGCTCGGCCTCCTGCTCGGCTGGGCGATGCTGGCGGCACTCGCCGGCATCTCCGGCTGGCTCGCGCTCGGGCTCTCGAGCGGGGAATGGCAGGCGGCGGGACGGGGTGCTGCCGGCGCCGCGCGCTTCTCCTTCCGCCATGGATCGCAGGCCGTCGAGCTTGCGCGGCGGCTTGCCCGCCGGAGCGCGAAAGCGCCGGAGCCCGAGCCGATCGCGATACTCCTCGCCGATGTCGATGCCGCGGAAGCGGACGAGGAAACCGCGACCCGGCGGGAACCGCGCCTCGGTGGCGCGCCGGCGCGCCCGCGCGTCGCGCCACGCCGCGCCGCGCCGCCGCCACGCCAGGAGAGCCTGCCGCTCGAGGACGGGTTCCGCTTCCCCACGCTCGCCCTGCTCAAACCCGCGCCGGCGCGGGCCACGACCGGCCCCTCCGTCGAGTCGCTGCAGGCAAACGCGCGCCTCCTCGAATCGGTGCTCGGCGATTACGGCGTGCAAGGCGCGATCGTCGAGATCCGGCCCGGCCCGGTGGTCACCCTCTACGAGCTCGAGCCCGCGCCCGGCATCCGCAGCGCCCGCGTCATCGGCCTCGCCGACGACATCGCGCGCAGCCTCTCGGTCACGGCGGTGCGCATCGCCACCGTGCCCGGCCGCAACGTGATCGGCATCGAAGTGCCGAACAGCCGGCGCGAGACGGTCTTCCTCTCCGAACTGCTCGCCTCCGACGATTGGGCCAAGCACCCCGCCCGCCTGGCGCTTGCGCTCGGCAAGGACATCTCGGGCGCCCCGGTCGTCGCCGACCTCGCGCGCATGCCGCACCTCCTCATCGCCGGCACCACCGGCTCCGGCAAGTCGGTCGGCGTCAACGCGATGATCCTCTCGCTCCTCTACCGCATGCCGCCCGAACAGTGCCGGATGATCCTGATCGATCCGAAGATGCTCGAGCTTTCGGTCTACGAGGGCATCCCCCATTTGATGGCCCCGGTGGTCACCGAACCGGCGAAGGCCGTCACCGCCCTCAAATGGACGGTGCGGGAGATGGAGCGGCGCTACCGCTCGATGAGCCAGCTCGGCGTGCGCAATATCGGCGGCTACAACGAACGCGTCGCCGCCGCCCGCGCCAAGGGCGAGGTGGTGACGCGCCGCGTGCAAACCGGATTCGACGCCGAGACCGGCCGGCCCACCTTCGAGGAACAGCCGCTCGTGCTCGAGCCGCTGCCCCTGATCGTCGTCGTCATCGACGAGATGGCCGACCTGATGATGGTCGCCGGCAAGGATATCGAGGCGGCCGTCCAACGCCTCGCCCAGATGGCCCGCGCCGCCGGCATCCACGTCATCATGGCGACCCAGCGCCCCTCGGTCGACGTCATCACCGGTACTATCAAGGCCAACTTCCCGACCCGCATCAGCTTCCAGGTGATCAGCAAGTTCGATTCGCGCACCATCCTCGGCGAACAAGGGAGCGAACAACTGCTCGGCCAGGGCGACATGCTCTACATGGTCGGCGGCGGCCGCATCACCCGCGTCCACGGCCCCTTCGTCTCCGACGCCGAAGTGGAGGCCGTGGTCGAGTTCCTCCGCGAACAGGGCGAGCCGGCCTATATCGAGGAAATCACCGAAGCCGACGACGACGACAGCGGCCCCGCCATCCCCGGCATGGGCGAAGGCGGCAGCGAGGGCGAACGCGGCCTCTACGAACAGGCGGTCTCGCTCGTTGCCCGCGAAGGCAAGGCATCGACCTCCTTCATCCAACGCCACCTGCAGATCGGCTACAACCGCGCCGCCCGCCTGATCGAACAAATGGAAAAAGACGGCGTCGTCGGACCCGCCAACCATGTCGGCAAACGCGAGGTCCTGCTCAACAACCGGACCGACGCTTAGACCACGGGGGCTCTGCCCTCTTGAACCCCCGCCAAGGGCTGAGCCCTTGGAACCCATCCGTATTGGCGGCCGCCAAATGGACGGGGGTCCAGGGCCCCAGGCCCTGGCAGGGGGTCCAGGGGGACAGCGTCCCCGTGGATCTAAACGTGGGACAGGACTTCGTCGCGGAAGCGTTTCATGTCGGTAAGGGTGGCTGCGACGGTTGGGCCGGCGAAGGTGAAATCGACATGGGAGACGCCGAGGGCCTTGAAGTCGCGCAAGTCTCCGGCGATCTCGGCCGGGCTGCCCGAAAAGAGCCGCCGTTCGCCGTCGCCTGCCGTGGGCGGCAGGTCCGTGCCGTGCTTGCTGCAGCGATAGGCGAGTGCGGCGGTGCGTCCGGTCTCGGCGGTGAGCTTGCGCAGCCGTTCGATGCCGGCCCGGTAGCGTGGCAGGCTGTCGAGCGGGTGGGCGGGGTTGGTGCCGATCGGGTACCAGGCATCGCCGAGCCGGGCGGTGCGGCGGAGCGCCGGTCCGCTCTCGCCCCCGACCCAGATGGGCGGATGGGGGCGCTGTGCGGGCTTCGGTTCGAACAGGATGCCCTCGAACGTGACGTAGCGGCCGGCGAAGCGCGGTTCGTCCTTGGTCCAGAGCTCGCGGAAGGCCTGCACGTATTCGTCGGTGACGGCGCCGCGCTCGGCGAAGGGTGGGGCGCCGATGGCCTCGAATTCCTCCTTCAGCCAGCCGGCCCCGATGCCGACGGTGAGCCGCCCGCCCGACAGCACGTCGATCGTCGCGAGGATCTTCGCCGTCAGGACCGCCGGCCGGTGCGGCACCACCATCACCGAGGTCACCAGGCGCATGCGCGAGGTCTTGGCGGCGATGAAGGCAATCTCGGTCAGCTGCTCGTGGCGTCCGCCGCGCGCGCCTTGCGGGAACTCGCCGGTCTCGGAATAAGGGTAACGCGCACGGATGTCGGCAGGGATGACGATGTGATCGCTGAACGTGAGATAGTCGAACCCCATGGCCTCGCTCTCGACGGCGAGTTGGGTGAGGGCCTCCGCCGTGGCGAGCGGTCCCGAGGTCGGCGCGTTGAAGCCGATCTGCATTGCAGCCTCCTGCCGGATTGCATCCGATGGCCCGATCCCGCAGGATGCCGCTCCCGGCCGTCATAGGCAAATCGCGAGGCGATGATCGGATCGGACGATATTTCGGAATGGCTCCTGCACGCCCCCCTGGCGGAGCTGACCGCGGCGGCCGCGCGCTTGCGCGACGAGGGGCATGGGCGCCTCATCACCTACTCGCGAAAGATCTTCATTCCGCTCACCCGGCTCTGCCGGGACGTTTGCCACTACTGCACCTTCGCCGAGCGGCCACGCGCCGGCCGGCCGGCCTATCTTGCGCCCGAGGAGGTGCTGGCGATCGCGCGCGCGGGCGAGGACGCCGGCTGCACGGAGGCGCTCTTCACCCTCGGCGACAAGCCGGAGCTGCGCTACCGCGCCGCGCGCGAGGCGCTTGCTGCCCTCGGCTACACCTCGACGATCGACTATCTGCGCGCCATGAGCGCGCTCGTGCTGCGCGAGACCGGGCTGCTGGCGCACCTCAATCCCGGCGTGATGACGAGGGCGGACATCGCCGCTCTGCGCGAGGTCTCCGCGAGCCAGGGCATCATGCTGGAATCCGTGAGCGAGCGTCTGTGCGCGCCGGGCGGCGTGCATCACGGCTCGCCGGACAAGCGGCCCGCGGCGCGGCTGGAGACGCTGCGGCTGGCAGGCGAGCTGCGCGTGCCCTTCACCACCGGCATTCTCATCGGGATCGGCGAGACGCGCGCCGAGCGGCTGGAGGCGCTCTATGCCATTCGTGACCTCCACGCCGCGCATGGGCATATCCAGGAAGTCATCATCCAGAACTTCCGGGCCAAGCCGGGCACCAAGCGCGCCGGCGCCGCCGAGCCGGATCTCGCGGACATGTTGTGGACCATCGCCGCCGCGCGGCTGATCCTCGGGCCGGCGATGAACATCCAGGCGCCGCCCAATCTCTCGCCGGGAATTTATCCGCGCCTGATCGCGGCCGGCATCAACGACTGGGGCGGCGTGTCGCCGGTGACGCCGGACCACGTCAACCCGGAAGCGCCCTGGCCGGCGATCCCCGAGCTGGCGCGGCTGAGCGCCGAGGCGGGCAAGCTGCTGGCGAACCGGCTTGCGGTCTATCCGTCCTATGTCGGGCAGGCGGAGGCCTGGCTTGCGCCCGAGCTCGCGAAAAAAGTGCGGCGCATGAGCGACGCCGAGGGCCTCGCGCGCGAGGACGAATGGTCCCCCGGCACGATCGTGCCGCCGCGCCTGCCCGCGATTCGCGCCGCAGCGGTCGATCCGGAGGTTGAGAACATCCTCGCCAAGGCGAATGCCGGCCGCCGCCTCGACGAGCCCGAGATCGTCCGGCTGTTCGCCGCCCGCGATGCCGACTACGCGCGCGTCACCGCCGCCGCCGACGAGCTCCGCCGCGCGGTGAGCGGCGAGGTCGTGCGCTACATTGTCAATCGCAACATCAACTACACGAACATCTGCTATTATCGTTGCCGATTCTGTGCTTTTTCGAAAGGCCGGACCCACGAGGCGCTGCGCGGCGCGCCTTACGACCTTGCACTCGCGGAAATCGTGCGCCGCGCCGCCGAAGCCTGGGACCGGGGGGCCACGGAAGTCTGCCTGCAAGGCGGCATCCACCCCGACTATACCGGCAAGACCTATCTCGGCATCTGCCGCGCCATCAAGGCGGCGGTTCCCGGCATGCATATCCACGCCTTCTCGCCGCTCGAAGTCACCCAGGGCGCGGCGACGCTCGGCCTCACGGTGCCCGCGTTCCTGGCCGAGCTGAAGGAAGCGGGCCTCGGAACTTTGCCAGGCACCGCCGCCGAGATTTTGGACGACGCCGTGCGCGCCATCATCTGCCCGGACAAGCTGAACACGGCAGCCTGGCTCGACGTGGTGCGCGCCGCCCACCGCCTCGGCCTGCGCACCACCTCCACGATCATGTACGGCCATGTCGAGCGGCCGCTCTCCTGGGCGCGGCACCTGCTGGCGCTGCGCGATCTCCAGACGGAAACCGGCGGATTGACGGAGTTCGTGCCCCTGCCGTTCGTTCACATGGAGGCGCCGATGTACCTGCGCGGTGCCGCCCGCCGTGGGCCGACCTTCCGCGAGGCGGTGCTGATGCACGCGGTGGCGCGCCTCGCGCTGCATCCGCATATCGCGAACATCCAGACCTCGTGGGTGAAAATGGGACCTGCGGGTGCCGCGGCGTGCCTGAGAGCCGGGGCGAACGATCTCGGCGGCACGCTGATGAACGAGAGCATCTCGCGCGCGGCCGGCACCGAGCACGGCCAGGAATTTCCGCCCGAGTCCATGGAAGAATTGATCCGCTCCATCGGCCGCACGCCGGCGCAGCGCGACACGCTGTACCGCACGGTGCCCGCGGAACGCCGCGCGACATCGTTCGGCGCCGCGCCGCTCGCCGCGGTCGTGCAAACCCCGCCACGCCGTCTCGCCGCCGCGTGAGACCAGGGGGCTTCGCCCCCTGGACCCCCACCAGGGTCTGGGACCCTGGACCCCATCCATCTGGCGGCCGCCAAAACGGAAGGGTTCCAAGGGCTCAGCCCTTGGCGGGGATCCAAGGGGGGCAGGGCCCCCCTGCCAAAAGTGCGCGCGTCCGGGTTGGTCGGGATGGTGTCGTGCGCAGGAACGCGGCGAGGTCGTCTGGGTGGTCGATATCCCTTGCGATGCCGGGTTGGCGGACGATGGTCGGCGTGATGCCCGTGCGGCGGGAAGTGTCCAGGTGCGGGAAGAAGCTGTTGTCGCCGAATTGCAGCGTCACCGCGTCCGGCGGCGAGCAGATGATGGCGTTGGAGCCGAGATCGTCGTGCGCGGGCACGATGGTGAACGACGGCGCGGGCTGGTGCGCGGCGAGCGTTGCCGAGATTTCCGCGACGGTGATTGCGGGAATGTCCCCAGGGATGGTGATCATGCCCGCGCGGCCTTCGTCGGCCAGGCGCCGGGACGCGGCGGCGACGGCGCCGGTGTGTCCGCTGCACGCGCCATCGGTGCTGACATGCGCCCCGTAGCGTCGTGCGAGGTCGGCGGCTGCGGGATCGGCCGTGACGACGAGGATGCCGGCGAGCCCGGCCACCGCGGCGAGCGCCTCGAGCACGTCCTCGAACATGGCGGCGGCAAGGGCGCGGCGCTGTTCGGGTGTCAAATGTGTCGCGAGGCGCTGTTTGGCGGACGTGAATTCCTTCACGGGCACGACGGCCCAGATGCCGTCGGGCATGGTCATCGGATTGCGTCGGCCGCGGCGAGCACCACGCGGGCGAGGGCGTCGCGTTCGGCGAGCGTCGTCATCAGGGTTGGGGCCAGTGTGACGCGCGGGCCGAGGCCGGCCGCTTCGGATGCGTCGGCGCTGTCGATGACGTAGCCGTCGAGCAGGTCGGCGTAGCGTTCGGCGACCGCGGCGGCGCCCGGGATGATACCGAGCTCGGTCATCATCTTGGCCGTGGGGCCCTTGACCGCGCGGCCGGCGATGACCGGGGAGACCGCGACCACCGGAGCACGGCAGGCGGCGATCGCCGCGCGCACGCCCGGCACGGCCAGGATCGGCTCGACGCTGATGAACGGATTGGACGGGCAGATGATGACGGCGCGCAGCGTTTCGGCTCCGAGGGCGGCGAGAAACTCCGGATGGGCGCGCGCGGCGGAGGCGCCGGCGAAGGTGATTTCGCGTAACCTCGGGCGGCATCGCAGGCGCACGAAATAATCCTGGAAATCCAGCCAGCCTTCGTCGGTGCGAAGGCGTGTGCGGACGGGGTCGTCGCTCATCGGCAGCACGCGCGGGCCGATGCCGAGGCGGCGGCAGAAATCCGCGGTGATCGCGCAGAGCGTCTCGCCGCTGCGGAGCCGCCGCGTGCGCTCGACATGGACGGCGAGGTCGCGGTCGCCGAGGCGGAACCAGTCGGCGCCGCCGAGCGCGGCGAGCGTCTCCATGAAGGACCAGGTCTCGTCTCGCCGTCCCCAGCCGAGCTCCGGGTTGTCGAGGCCGGCGAGCGTGTACATCAGGGTGTCGATATCGGGCGAGATGGCGAGGCCGAGATGCTCGAAATCATCGCCGGTGTTGGCGATGACGAGCAGGTCCTGGGGCGGAAGGATGCGGGCGAGGCCGAGTGCCAGCTTGGCTCCGCCGATGCCGCCGGAGAGGGCGAGGACGAGGTTTTGCGTCATCGGAAGAGGTCCTCCGCCGGCGGGCGCACGAGGGTGGCGGCCGGCGATGGGGGTGCGGACCATTCGAGGCCGCGCATCAGCACCACGGGCCGGCCCTCGTCCGCCTGCCCCATGAGCAGCGAGGCGGCGGCGGCGATCTCGTCGGCGAAGCCGATGATGCTCACCTCCAGCGTGCGGCCGAAGAGGTCGGGGCGGCCGCGGAGGTCGATCAGGGCCGGCAGCCCGGCCGCGCCGAGGGCGACGCCGACCGTGCCGCGCCGCCAGGCCCGCCCGAAGCTGTCATTGACGACGACGCCGACGGCGGCGCCGGTCAGCGTCCGCAGCCGCTCGCGCAAGGCGGCCGCACTCGCGTCGGGGTCTTCGGGCAGCAGCAGCACAAGCGGCTTGCCATCGGGCGCGGCGACGTTCGACTGATCCACGCCTGCATTCGCCATGACGAAGCCGAGGCGATGCTCGACGATCAGGAGACCCGGCCGTTTGCGCACCACCCGGACGGATTCCGAGAGGATCACCTCGACCAGCCTGGGGTCCTTGCCGATGTCCGCGGCGAGTGCGATGGCGCGCGGCGAGGGCGTGACGGTGGCGAGATCGACGAGGCGGCCCTCCGCCTTTGAGACGATCTTCTGCGCCACGACCACCACGTCGCCGGCGCGAAGGGAGAGGCTGCTGCGTTCGAAGGCGGCGGCGATCAGCTGGGCCAGATCGTCGCCGCGCCGGACCAGATCGAAGCCGCGTACAGCCGATATTTCGAGAGAGGCTCGACCCGTCATGCCGCTCCCGGAAGCTGCCGGAGCCGCGGCAGCACCTGCTCGGCGTAGAGCCGGATGAACCTCGCCTGGTCCGGGCCGGGCGCGTGGAAGACGAGGTGGCGGAAGCCGAGATCCAGATAGGAGCGGATGCGCGCGACATGCTCGTCCGCGTCGGTCGAGACGATCCAGCGGCCGGCGGTCCGCTCGGCGGTGAGGCTCGCGGCGAGCCGGTCCATCTCGACCGGATCCTCGACCGAGAGTTTTTCTTCCGCCGTCAGGGCCAGCACGGCCCAGTGCCGCGTGTCCTCCATCGCCCGTCTCATCTCGGTATCGAATGACACCTTGACTTCGATCATCCGCTCGAAGGCCCGTGTCCGTGCGCCGGCCTCGGCCAATCCTTCCGCGAGCTTGGGCAGCAGGGTCTCGGTGTAGAGCTCCGTGGCCTTGCCGCTGGTGCAGATCAGCCCGTCCCCTTGTCGCCCGGCATAGCGCGCGATCAGCGCACCCGCGGCGGCGACGTAGATCGGCACCGGATCGGCCGGCCGGTCGTAGATGGTCGCATTCTCGGTGCAATAATATTGGCCCGCGAACGTGACCCGTTCCTCGCTCCAGAGACGGCGGATCAGCGTCACGGCTTCGCGCAGCCGGGCGAATCGCTCCTTGAACTCGGGCCATTGCATGCCGGTGGAGGGCACCTCGTTGAGCGATTCGCCGGTGCCGATGCCGAGCACGACGCGGCCCGGGAACATCACCCCGAGGGTGGCGAACGCCTGAGCGATCACGGCGGGATGGTAGCGGAAGGTGGGCGTCAGCACGCTGGTGCCGATGACGACGCGCGAGGTTTTCGCCCCGAGCGCGCCGAGCCAGGCAAGCGAGAACGGAGCGTGGCCGCCGAGATGCTTCCATGGCTGGAAGTGGTCGCTGATGAACACGGAATCGAAGCCGGCCTGTTCGGCCAGGCAGGAGAATTCAAGCAGCTCGGTCGGGCCGAACTGCTCGGCGGACGCCTTGTATCCGAGCTTGAGCACAGCGTCACCCGTTGCTGTCGACGATGCCTCCAGGCGGGCCATCGAGCCGGGGCAGCTTAGCCCAGGCGCCCGCGGCGGCGACAGCCCCGCCGTGGCACGGTAACGTGGCGGAGTCCACGGCCAGGGAGGAGCGGGTGATGAAACTGGGCATTGCATTGCCGTTGATCGATATCGGCGGCGAGCCGGCGACCGTGCGCGCCTTCGCGCAAGCCGCGGAAGAGGCGGGCTACGACCATCTGGCCGCCCCGGACCATGTCCTCGGCGTCAATGTCGCGAGCCGGCCCGGCTGGGGGGATCGCAACATTTCGACCGACCTGTTCCACGATCCGTTCGTGCTGTTCGGCTTCCTGAGCGGCTGCACGACGCGGATCGGATTTTCAACCCAGGTGCTGATCCTGCCGCAGCGGCAGACGGTGCTGGTCGCCAAGCAGGCGGCCTCTCTCGACGTGCTGTCGGGCGGCCGGTTCCGGCTCGGCATCGGGGTCGGTTGGAACGAGGTCGAGTTCGTCGGCCTGAACGAGGATTTCCACAATCGCGGCAAGCGCTCCGAGGAGCAGGTGCAGGTCATGCAGGCGCTGTGGGCCGAACCGCATGTCACGTTCGAAGGACGATGGCACCGGATCGAGGATGCCGGCATCAACCCGCTGCCGCCGCGGCGCCGGATCCCCATCTGGTTCGGCGGCCATCACGACGCTACGCTCCGGCGCATCGCGAAGTGGGGCGAGGGCTGGATGATGCTTGCCTATCCCGCGGACGGCACGGCGAAAGCGGAGTTCGCCAAGCTCCGCCGCTATGCCGAACAGGAGGGGCGTGACCCGGCGAACATCGGGACCGAGGTCTGGGTCTCCACCGGCGAGGGCGACGAAAGCGCCTGGCGCGCCGAATTCAATTTCTGGAAATCGGCCGGCGTCACCCACGTGACGCTCAACAGCACGTACGGCCGCCTCCATCACCGGCGAATTGCGGGTCGATCCTTGGACGACCATCTGGACGCCCTGCGGCGCTACCGCAATGCCCTCGGCGACCTCCTGTAACCGGCTCCTGCCGCTCAGCCCATCGTTTGCGCCGATTTCGGCTCGATCTCGAACATCACGCGCACTTCGCCGGGCTGGGCGAACGGGTATTTGTCCTTGTCCAGATACTTCTTCGCGAGCTTGTCGATATGCGCGGCGGCGCCCTCTTCGGCGACGCGCGTGACGCGGCCGCGAATTTGGATGTAGCGATAGGGATTGTCCGGATCCAGGATCGAGAGCGCCACCGGCGCCCCTTCCGTCATGTTGCGCGACTTGACGCGGCCCTTGGCCGAGTTCACGCGAACGACGCCGCCCTCGTAGTCGAACCAGACCGGCGTCACCTGCGGCGTTCCATCGGCCATCACGGTTGCCAGATTGGCAAAGGCCTTCTTGTCCTGGAGCAGATCCAGAAACGGCGCGGGCACTGTCACCATCGACATCACTCCCCGATCGCGTGCAGGCGAGGCCGCGCCCGGCTGAGCCCGGGGCGGGCTATCCCGACCGGACCAATCTAGCTGCCGCGCCCGGGGAGTTGCAACGCGCCGGCGCTCCTTCCCTACCCGTGGGCATGCCGCGTGGCGCCCTGGCCGGCGCCGAAATGGCGTTCGAGCCAGGCCTGGCCGAGCATCAGCACCGAGACGATGGCGAGGTAGTAGATCAGGGCGACCGTGTAGAGCTCGGTGAAGCGGAAGGTCATCGAGATTTCCCGGGTGGTGACCGCCAGCAATTCCTGCAGGCTGATCACCGAGGCGAGCGAGGTCACCTTGAGCAGGGTGATGAATTCGTTGGCCGTGGGCGGGATGGCGACGCGGATCGCCTGCGGCAGGATGACGAGGCGGAAGCATTGGGCGCGCGAGAGCCCGAGGGCGGCGCCGGCGTCGCGCTGCTCGCGCGGCACGGCCGCCAGGGCAGCACGGCTGATCTCCGCCTGGTAGGCCGCTTCGTTCAGGCTGAGCGCGAGCCAGGCGGCGAGGAAGGGCGTGAACCAGTGCTGGCGCAGCACCGGCAGGAGCTGCGGCAGCGCGTTCCACACGAAGAGGAGCTGGAGCAGGGTCGGGGCGCCGCGAAAGAGCCAGATATAGGTCGTGGCGAATGCGCGGAGCGGGCGCGCCTGCGCCGCGCCGAGAAGGGCCAGGAAGAGGCCGAGCACGATGCCCATGGCGTGGGACAAGACCGTGAGCGCGACCGAGATCAGCGCCCCCTCGATGATGGGCCAGGAAAAAAGGGCAGCCCAGAAGACGTGCGTATCGAAGCTCATTCCGGGCCGCCCGGTTGGCGAGGGCTTGTTATTGCAGCGGCGCGGTCGCGTCGGCCTCCGGCAGGTTCCACTTGACGGCCAGTTGCTTGATCAGCCCGTTGTTGCGCAGCGTGGCGATCTCGGTCGTGATCAGCGCGACGTCGGCCGGGTTCTTGTGGAAGTAGAGGCCGAAGCTGTCGGTCGGCGGATAGACATAGGCCACCTTGAACTGGCCGGGGTCGGCGACGGCGCGGAACGCAGCCTCGGTATCCTGGGTGAAGCCCGCGGCGGCGCGCCCGGTCAGAAGCTGCTCGGCCACGTCGGTGCCCTTGGGATAGGCCTCGACGGTCACGGCCGGCTTGCCCGCCTTGGCGAACACGGCGGCGAGGGCGCGCGCGCGAACCTCGTACATGGTGCCCGACTGCACGACGAGCACCTTGCCGGCGAGGTCATCCGGCCCATGCACGGAGGTATTGTCCGCGCGCACCAGCAGCACCATCGCCGAGCGCAGATAGGGCACCGCGTCGAAGACCTTGGTGCGCGCCGGGGTGATGAACATGCCGCTCAGGATGAAGTCGCAGCGGTGGCTGCCGAGGGCGGGCAGCAGTCCGGAAAAATCCATCGGCTGAACGGTCAGCTTGGCACCCCACATCGCGGCCAGCGTGTGCGCGAGGTCGATATCGTACCCGACCGGGGTCTTCTCGCCCGGCTTGGCGAACATCTCCATCGGCGGGTAGGTAGGGTCGGTGCACATCGTCACCTGACCGCCATGGACGAAGGAAGGCGGCGCGGCGCGGGCGGCCGGCGCCAAGAGGCCCATGGTTGCGGCGAGAAGTCCGGCGAGGATCAGGGCCGGGGCGAGGCGGGCGGTCGGCATGTGGTTCTCCCCATTTTTGATGACATGAGCCTTCCGCCCATCATCGGGGATTCCGCGCCGCCATGCTACAGGCGCGAGGGTGGTCAGCGTCCCAGGTAGGTGTCCACCACCCGGTGGTCGCCGGCGAGCTCGCGCGCGGTGCCGGAGAGGACGATCCGGCCCTGGTCGATGACGTAGGCGCGGTCGGCGGCCGAGAGCCCGAGCGTCAGGCTCTGTTCCGCGAGCAGCACGCTCACCCCCTGCTCGCGGAGCACGGGGAAGGTCTGGAAGACCGAGAGCACGATCTTCGGCGCCAATCCGGTCGAGGGCTCGTCGAGCAGCAGCACGCGCGGGTCGGTCATCAGGGCCCGGGCGATGGCCAGCATCTGCTGCTCGCCCCCGGAGAGCGTGCCGGCGCGCTGGCCGAGCCGCTGGCCGAGAACCGGGAACATCGCCAGCGTGCGCGCGCGCAATTCGCTGCGGCGGGCGGGCGGCGAGAGGCGGCCGCCGAGCTCGAGATGGTCGCCGACCGTGAGCCGGGGGAAGAGCTCGCGCCCGCTCGGCACATGGCCGATACCGGCGCGGGTGATGAGGTGGGCGGGCCGGCCCTCGATCGGCGCGCCGAAGAGGCGGATGCGTCCCGCGCGCGGGGCAAGCAGGCCGGCGATGGTCCGAAGCAGCGTCGTCTTGCCCGCGCCGTTCGCGCCGAGCACGACGACGACCTCCCGGGCGCCGAGCTCGAGCGAGACGCCGTCGAGGATGGTGAGCGGGCCGATCCCGGCGACGATGCCCTCGATCGCCAGCGCCAGCGCCGGCGCGGCGGGGGCGGGGGCGGCCCGGCCGTCGCTCATAGCGGCTCGCCGAGATAGGCACGCACCACGGCCGGGTCCTTGAGCACCTGCGCCGGCGCGCCTTCGGCGATCTTGCGGCCGAAATCGAGCACCACCATCGTATCGCAGAGGTCGGCGACGGCGGCGATCACGTGCTCGACGCAGGCCACCGCGGCGATGCCGAACTCGGGCAGAAGCCGGATCACGCCGCGCACCGCCTCCTGTTCGTCGCGCGTCATCCCGGCCATCACCTCGTCGAGCAGGACAAGCTCGGGGTCGAGCGCCAGCACGCGGGCGAATTCGAGCTGCCGCTGGTATCCGGGCGTGAGCCGGCTCGCCGGGTCGCGCCACATCGCCGCAAGCCCCATCATCTCCAGCACCCACGCCGCGTGCTCCACCGCGCGCTGGGACTGCCTGCCGTGCCGGCTTGCCAGCACGACGTTCTCCCAGACGCTGAGCGAGGGCAGCAGCCGGGGGATCTGGAAGCTCCGCGCCATGCCGCGCTGGGCGCGGCGGTAGGTCGGCACGCGGGTGACCGGCTCGCCGAAATAGAGGATTTCGCCATTCGTCGGGCGGATGAAGCCGGTGATGGCGTTGAAGAGCGTCGTCTTGCCGGCGCCGTTGGCGCCGATGATGCAGAGCGTCTCGCCACGGCGGACGCTGAGCGAGACGCCATCGAGCGCGGTCAGGCCGCCGAAGCGCACCGTGAGATCGCGCACCTCGAGCACCGGAACCGTGCCCGGCAGGGACGTGCCGCGCGCGGCCGGGCGCGGCGGCGCGCCCGCTGCCTTCGCTCTCGGGGCCAGCACGATCGGGCGCCCGAGCCAGCCGAAGCGGTTGGCCAGCCCCACCAGCCCGCCCGGGAAGGCGAGCACGGTCACGATGACGACACTCCCGTAGAGCGCCAGCTCGAGGTTCGGGAAATGGACGAGGAACTCCTCGCCCGCGACCATCAGCACCGCCGCGCCGAGGAACGGTCCCCAGAGCGTGCCGATGCCGCCGAACATCACCGCCACCACGGTCTGGAGATCGACGGTCGGATCGAAGGCGCTGGTGGGGTCGATATAACTGCGGTTCCAGGCGACCAGCCCGCCGGCGATCGCCGGCAGCAGCGCGCTCAGCGCGAAGGCGATCACCTTCACCCGCGTCGTCGGCACGCCGACCGCGGCCGCCGCCTCCTCGTCCTCGTTCAGGCTCATCACGTCGAGCCCGAAGCCGGAGTGCACGAAGAAGGCGCTGAGCGCGAAGCCGAGCAGGGCGAGCAGCCCCATCCCGACATAGACGGCCACGGGGGTCAGCTCGGCAGGGAGCGAGAGGCCGACCGAGCCGCCGGCGAAGCCCCAGTTGTTGAAGACCACGGCGAGGATCCGCGCGAGGCCAAGCATGCCGAGGGCGAAGAGGATGCCGCGCAGGCGGAGCATGACCGGGCCGAGCGCGAGGGCGACCAGGGCGGCCACGAAGCCGCCGAGGCAGGCGGCGAAATACCATGGCACGTGCGCCCGCATGACGAGCAGCGCGGTGGCGTAGGCGCCGAGGCCAAAGAAGGAAACCTGCCCGAAGGAGAGATAGCCGGTGAAGCCGCTGATCAGGTTCCATCCGTAGGCGAGTGTCACCGCCTCGAGGATGTCGGTCCCGAACTGCAGCAGATAGCCTCGCGAGATCAGCGGGATCGCGACGAAGAGGGCGAGCAGCGCCACGGCGGCGGCGGCGCCGCGCAGCCAGGCGCGCGGCTCCGGATCGCGGACGATGCCGGGGAAGCGATCCCCGCGCTCGCCCCTGCCTTGCGGGTTCGTGACGCGCTCCACGGATCAGGCGGTGCGGCGAAAGCGCTCGGGTCGCGCGACCATGACCAGGATCAGCAGCACGTAGGGCAGCACGTATTCCGCGTTGCCGCCGAGGAAGAAGCCGGAGACCGACTGGGCGATGCCGAGCAGCACCGCGGCGACCGCCACGCCGACATGGTTGCCGAGCCCGCCGAGCGCGATGATGACAAAGGCGAGCAGCGTCAAATCCTCCGCCGTCTGCGGCGCGAGCGGCATCACCACGATCACCAGCACGCCGGCCGCCGCGGCGAGGCCGACGCCGAGCGCGAAGGCGAGCCTCCGCACGCGGCGGACATCGATCCCGCAGCAGATCGCCCCGGTCGCGCTCTGCGACGCGGCGAGCAGGCATTTTCCCGAGTCCGTGCGGTTGAGCCAGACATGGAGCAGGGCGGAGACGGCGGTGGCGAAGAGGCCCGAGACCACGAGCGCCTTGCTGAAATCGATCCCGGCGAACCGCCAGCTCGATTGCAGATAGGGCACCGAGACGAAATCCGAGCCCCAGAGCTGCAAGGCGAGCTCGAGCAGCACATAGGAAAGCCCGAAGGTGACCATCAGGCTCAGAAGCTCGGCCTTGCGGCCGTACTTCATCAGCGGCTCGACCAGCAGCGGCTGGAGCAACGCTCCGATCAGCCCGACGGAGACGAAGGCAACCGGCAGCACGAGCAGCGGGTTGAGGCCGGTCACTGTCGTGAACCAGTAGGTGAAGAGGCCGGCCAGCACGATGAAGCTGCCGTGCGCGAGATTGACCACCCCCATCACGCCGAAGATCAGGTTGAGGCTCTGCGCGACGAGGATGTAGAGCCCCCCCGTGAGGAGGCCGTTCACCAGGAGCTGCACCGCCAGCATGCCGGGCCCGGGCCTCCCCTAAGCGCAGGCCCGGGCGCCCGGCGCGCGGCGGATCGCCGCCGTCACGAGCCCGAGTACGGCACGAGCAGCTTCGCCTCAGCGTCTTTCGCCGGATAGACGAGCTTCAGGGCGCCGTCCTGGATTTGCAACAGGTCCTGCACGAAGCCGAGCGCAAGGCCGTTCCCATCCACCTGGAAGGTGCCCTGGATGGTCGGCACCGTATGGGTGAGGAGCCACTGGCGGATCTTCGCCTGGTCCAGGGACTGCGTGCCCGCGACCGCAGCGCCGAGAACCTGCACTGCGGTGTAACCTGCCGCGGCGTGATAGTCCGGCGCCTCGTGGAACATCGCCCGGTAGCGGGTGATAAAGTCGGCATTGCCCGGGGTGGCGAAGTTGGACCACCAGCCGGTGTTGGTGACCACGCGGTTGCCGAGCGGCCCGACGGCCTTGAGGTACGGCGCTTCCACCGGGCCGACTGTCTCGGCCAGGTATTTCGGCGCGAATCCCTGTTCATGCAGCGAGCGCGTGAGGCCGACGGCGTCCGGATAATAGGTGCAGCCCGCGACGACATCGGGGTGCGCGTTCTTGATCGCCAGCGCGATCGAGGCAAAGCTCGGCAGCGGCAGGGAATAGGTCGTTTGGTAGACGATCTTCATGCCGAGCTCTTGCGCCTGGGCCTGGCGCGCGTGGTAGCAGGCGAGGGTGAAGGCCGATTCGAGGCCGACCAGCGCCACCGTCTGGGCCCCTTGCGCCTTGGCTGCCGGCAACAGCTCGTCGAGGTAGCGGGTGGACGAGGCAGTGCCCTGGAAATTCCATTGGTTGCCCTTGGTGTAGATGGTCGGCACCGACGATCCGGGCTCAACCGTCGCCATCTTGTATTTGTTGATGAGCGGCGCCACCGCGACGCCGAGCAGGCTGGAATAGGGCCCGATCAGCAGGTTCACCTGATCGTCGGTGATCAGCCGCTCATAGAGCCGGACGGCGGTCCCGGTGCTGCTCTTGTCGTCATAGTATTTGAGCGCGATCTGGCGGCCCAGCCATCCGCCCTTCTCATTGGCCGCGGCAATTCCGGCCTGGATACCTCTGATCTGATAGACGCCGTCGGTGGCGAGCGGGCCGGTCTCGGAGATCGTGGTCCCGATCACGATCGGCGGCGCGGCCCTGGCCGCGACCGGTGCGAGGAGAAGCCCGGCGATCGGCAACCCGACCGCGCCTGCGAACAATACCCGCCAAGGCTGCCCTGATCGGTGGTGGCGTGATGACATGGTTGCCTCCCTGTGTTTTTGTCTTCCTCGCGGCCGGGGCCGCGGAATTGGCCGGCATGAGAAGGGAAACGGCCGGCAGCGTCAAGCGCGGCGCGGGGCTGTTATGCTGTGCCGGCGGCTTTCCCGACGCGTGGGCCACGAACCGTGATGCGGTGCATCACTCTGCGTGATGGCCGGTCGTAATCGAAGGTTGCCCTGTGCTGCGCTGCGTGCTGCGCAATTGTCCCGGGGCAGAAGATCGCCCCGCTGCCAGCGATGGCGGTAGCGGAATTCCGGGAGGAGGATGTACCCGCAGAGTTCCGCGAGCAGGGCTTTGTCCTCTTCCGGCGGAAGCTCGACGAGGCGGGAGGTGTACGCCTCGTTGACGAAAAGCCTGCGCCGGCCGGTGACGGGGTGGGTGAGCACCACCGGCATCTCCACATCCGGCACTCTCCTCAGCTGTTCCGCGCTCAATCCGGGCTCGGCGATGGCCCGCCCGCCCGCCGCCCGAACCGCTGCCTCGTCCGCGCGGTTCTTGGCCCGGCAGAAGGCATCGCTGTGCACGCAGCGCATGCTGGCAAGCCGGTGTTGCATCGGCTCGGGCAAGGCGGCCTTCCGCGACGGCGGCAGTCGGTTCCGATACCGATTGCCCGCTGACCGCCCTCGCCGCCGGTTGGCCCGATCCGATGAGCCGTCAGGCGGCGTCCTTCGCGCGCGGCAGCGTGGAAACGCCCGGCAGTGCCGCGACCCGCGCGACCCAGGCCTGCACGGAGGAAAACTGCCGGAGATCGAACCCACCCTCGTCGGCACGATGGGTGTATGCGAACAACGCGAGGTCGGCGATGCTCGGAACCTCGCCGGCAAGCCAGGAATTTCCGGTGAGCCGGCGCTCCATCACGTCCAGCGCCTGCGCGCCGCGCCGGGCGCATTCCGCCAGGTGATCGGGATAGAGGTGTGCCTCCCGCCGCCAGGTGATGATGTTGCGCGCGACCGCGATATAGGGTTCATGGCTGTACTGCTCGAAGAACAGCCATTCATGCACCCGGGTGCGGGCGAGCCCCGGCGGCGGCAGCCAGGACGAGCCCTCCGCGAAGTGCAGCAGGATCGCGTTGCTTTCGACCAGCACGACGCCGTCGTCCATCACCAGGGTCGGGATTTTGCCGATCGGGTTGATCTTCAGGAATTCCGCCGTGCGGGTGGCGCCGGAATTTGCGTCGGTCTCGACCCAATCGAATTTTTGTCCGGTCAGGCGCAAGATTTGCGCCGCCTTCCAGCAGTTGCCTGAAATGCGCATGCCGTAGAGCTGCATCCGGTCCTCTCCCCGGGTTCCCCGCCGCGCTTCGTCCGGTCGATACCGCGGTCAACCCATGATGCATATTCGACATGGCCCGCAGATCGGATCAAGCGGTCTCTGCCTCAGCGCGAAAGGGAGCCGATCTCGAACGTCTCCCTGAGGCCTCGCCCGCCCTCCGGCGTGACCGCGACGGCGCGCGTGCCATCGAGCCTTTTCACCCAGCCCAGCGCGAAGCAGCGGCACGCGATCGCCACGCCGAGGCGGCCGGCGAAGTGATCATGGCATGTCCGCGCCGTTCGCAGCGCTGCGTCGCGCGGCCCCGTGCGCGGGGGGCCGGGCCTTCGACGCGCGTTCCGTGCGGGTCGCGAGAGGCGCGACGCCGGCATGATCGGCCAGCTCCCGAGCCGTCAGCGAGCGGCCGTCCATCAGCGCATCGAGGATGTTTGCTCGGGCGGGATCGCCAATCAGTGAGCCGATCTCGGCGAGGGCAGTGAGGCGGAGCATCCGACGCTGAGCAAAATCGGGTGTCACCATAAAGGGCGCGGTCGGTGGATGCTACGGCCGATTCCGTAGCATCCGTGCTTCGTCTCCCGGCAGACGTCGCGGGGTAGAACGTATCCATCGATGGAGGCCATGCCGAGGAGGCGCGTGGCCATCCGGGTCGAGCCGTTATCGACCTATCCGGAGCGATTCCTGGCCCCGGTCACACCCGTCATCCGCAGCGGTGCGAGATCGATTGTGTCGCTGCCGCATCGGGAGATTGAGCGGGCAAGCTCCGGGAGTTGGCGCTCGGACGCGACCCGGAAGACCTGGGGGCGCAAAAAACTCGATCCCGAATACCGCACCGCGCTTCGGCAATTGTTCGATCGGCTCCGGCGCAAGCGGGCGTCTAATACGGAGCGCCATCCTTGCGGGTATAGCCGAGAGCGGCCTCCCACCGCAGATCGATGTCCGGATACGCGACGCTGTCCTCCTCGGGCCGGCGGGAGCCGATCTCGAGCAAAATCGCGTCTCTGTCCGAGCGGTTCTGAAGGTGATGGCCGTCCCCTACGCCGGCTTTGAAGCCCGCGCAGTCCCCCGCCCTCAGCATCTCCTCGCCCGTGTCGGTGACGAGCACGACCTCGCCTTCGACCACCCGGACGAACTCGTCCTCGGCCCGGTGCCAGTGGCGCTGGCTTGACCAGGCGCCCGGCGAGAGACGCAGCAGATTGACCCCGAACTGGGTCAGGCCTGCCGCTTCCCCCAATGCGTGCCGCACCCGTTCACGGCACGGCCCATCATAGGGCGGCGGGTAATCGGATCCCTGGCGGCGTGGTGCTGCGGATATGGCGATCTTCTTCACAACGGGCGTCCTTCCCATGGCCGCCGCATTTTAGAGCGGTACCGGAGGCGTCGGGCCAGCCCTTCCGGACGCGTTCCAGCGCTGAGCGTTGACGGAAAGCCAAGCAGCGAAACCGCAGCCCTTCCGATGGTGCCGGCGCGCGGCTCACCGGACCGAGCCGATGCGCCGTGCCGGGGCGCCTCAGGGCGTCGGCTGCAACGCCTGATAGGCGGCGATCGCCGCGGTGATCTGGCTTGCGCTCAGCTCCGGGGCGAGGACTTCCGATGCCGCGTGGGTCTCCCCGCTCATCGCCAGCGCGACCGCGAGATCGTCCGCGACGCGCCGGTTCGCCCCGCTGCTGGCCCCGGCGCCCGCCCCGGCGCCCGCCAGCGGCCGGAGCATGCCGATCGCCTGCCGCGCGTGGCCGGCGAGTGCGAGCGAGAGCGCGAGGTTCACCTCGGCCGCGGTATTGTCCGGCCGCACCGCGAGTGCGGCGCGATAGGAGGCCTCGGCCGCCTCGTGCTGGTCTTGCAGATCCTCGGCGATGCCGCGATCGACGAGCGCGGTCACGTCGTCGGGCCGGCCGCGCAGCACCTCGCCGAAGAGCGTTCCAGCCTCCGCCGGATCGGAGCGGAGCTTGAGCCGGCCGAGCCCGATGCGGGCCTCGCGCGAGGCAGGCTGGAGCGCAAGCGCGCGCTGATAGCTGAGCGCCGCCTCGTCGTCGCGGCCGAGCGCGGCGAGCGCCGCTCCTTCCTCCACCAGCGCCGCGACATCGTCCGGATGCCGGGCGAGCACCCCGCCGGTAACGCGCAGTGCCGCTTCCGGCGCGCCGCCCGCCATCGCCGCGTCGGCGAGCCTGAGGTTCGGCTCGGTCGTTCCGGCCGCGCCGCCGGCCGGCGGGGTGGCGGCGCAGGCGCCGAGCGCAAGGGCTGCCAAGAGGCACAGGATTCGCATTTTGCTAATCCTCAAAGGAGCTCCAGCTCGATGGTGGCCGATCCTCAACGGTGGAACGCCCGCATCACCTGGAGCACGGCCGGGCCGCCCACGATCATGAACACGCAGGGCAGGATGAAGACGATCATCGGCACGGTGAGCAGCACCGGCAGGCGCGCCGCCCGTGCCTCGAAGCGGACCAGCATCTCCTCGCGCAGCTCGGCGCTGATGGTGCGCAGCGCGCGCGTCAGCGGCGTGCCGTACTGGATGCTCTGGGTGAGCACCGCGCCGAGGCGCTTGAGCTGATCGAGGCCGGTCCGCCGGCCGAGATTGAGCAGCGCCGCGCGCATGTCCGAGGTGATGCGGAGTTCGCTCACGGTCGCGGCAAGCTCGGCGGAAACCGCGCGGTTGGCCGGGCGGATCTCGGTGCCCACGCGGCTGATCGCAGCCTCGAGGCCGAGCCCGGCCTCGGCGCAGATCACCAGCATGTCGAGCGCGTCGGGCAGGCCTCGCCCCAGCTCGCGGAGATAGCGGCTGCGCATCCGCCGCACGACGACGTCCGGCGCGAGCAGCCCGAGCGCCGCCGAGCCGAAGACGAGGACATGGCGCAGCAGCGGCGGCAGCGGCAGCGCCGAGACCAGCGGCAGGATGACCAGCGGCGCGGCGCCGAGCAGCAGCAGCTTGCCACCGACGAAAAGCCCGAGCCCGTTGCCGCCGCGGAAGCCGGCCGCGAGCAGCGTCTGCTCGAACTCGGTGATCGTCCGCGTCGAGAGGAGGCCGCTCCGCGCGATCGCGGTACCGACCAGGGCGACCAGGCGGAGCGCCCCATGGCCGGCGGCGTGGCTGGCCGCGGCGGCCGGCGGATCCGCGCCGCCCGGCGCCGCGCCGCGGGCGAGCCCGTCGCTCGCCTGCACCATCCGCACCCGCGCAAGGAAGCGGTTCCGCCGCGCCGTCATCGCCAGCAGCGCCGTCGTCGAGCAGGCGAGCAGCAGCGCCATGCCGCCGAGCAGCGCGAAGAGGACGGGCCCGCTCATGAGAGGCTGCGCTGGATGATGCCGCGCATCACCAGGAGGCCGAACACGAGGGAGAGCACCGCGGCGCCGAAAATCTTCTCGCCCGTGGGATCGGTGAAGAGCTTGTCCATGTAGCTGCGGTTGAGGAACCAGAGCCCGACCCCGGAGAGCACCGGCAGGGCGGCGAGAATGACGGCGCTGGTGCGCGCCTCCGCGGCGAGCGCATAGCCGCGCGCGCGCAAGGCGACCCGCTTGCGGATGACGTCGGCGAGTCCTTCGAGCGTCTCGGTCAGCCCCCCGCCGGTCTGGCTCTGCAGCGAAAGGGCGGTGGCGAAGAAGCGGTATTCGGGCAGGCGGTTGCGCCCGGCCATCTCGCCGAGCGCCTCTTCGAGCGGCATCCCGATCCGCATCCGGTTGACGAGCAGGCCGAACTCCTGCGCCGTCGGTTGCGCGCCCTCGCGGGCCACCGCCTGGATCGCCTCCTGCATCGGAATGCCGACGCGCACGGATCGGACGATCATCGCCAGCGCGTCGGGCATTTGCTGAAGGAGGGTGCGGTTGCGGCGCGCGTCGCACCAGCCGAAGAAGGCGTGCGAAAGGATGATCGCTCCGGCCGGAACCAGCAGGATCGAGAGCGGACCGAGCAGTCCGCCGAGCGCGCCCGACGCCACCCGCCCGAGCGTCGTGGCCGTGCCCAGCACGACCCACCACGGGAGCGGGTACTGGTCGCGCCGCGCCGGGGCGAACCCGATCACGCCCGCGGCGCGCCGCACCAGCCGCTCGCGCCGGCGCTCCCCGCCGCGGCGGAAGAGGCTCGGCAGAAGCTCCCGCCCGGCGGGAAGGTGCGGTGCCGTCGCCGTGGCGATGCGCTCGCGGCGGCGCTCGTTCCGCCCGTGCAGGCTGACGACCAGCAGGCTCGAGAGCCCGAGCCCGGTGAGGCCCAGGCACGCGAGCAGCAGCAGCTCGAGCAGCAGGCTGCTCATCGTTCCGTCTCGTCGAGGGCGGCGAGCCAGGCGCGCTCGAGCCCGAAATAGGCGAGGCGCTGGTAGAAGCTCGGCCGGATACGGCTCACCTTGTAGCGGCCGAAGAGCCGGCCACCCATCGTCTCGCCCTGCACCTCGAAGAGGAAGAAGTCGTTCATCGTGACGACCTCGCCCTCCAGCCCGCAGACCTCGGTCACCTGCGTCACGCGGCGCATGCCGTCGCGCTGCCGCTCGACCTGCACGATGAGATCGACCGCGCCGACGATCTGGGTGCGGATCGCCTTCGCCGGCAGCCCCAGATTGCCCATCTGCACCATGTTCTCGATGCGGGTGAGCGCGTCGCGGGTGGTGTTGGCGTGGATCGTGGAGAGGCTGCCGTCATGCCCGGTGTTCATCGCCTGGAGCATGTCGAACGCCTCGGCGGCGCGCACCTCGCCGATGATGATCCGGTCCGGGCGCATCCGCAGCGCGTTGCGCACGAGGTCGCGCTGGGTGATCTCCCCGCGCCCTTCGAGGCTCATCGGGCGCGTCTCGAGGCGTACCACGTGCGGCTGCTGGAGCTGCAGCTCGGCGGCGTCCTCGACCGTGACGATCCGCTCCGCGGGGTCGATCAGCCGCGACATCGCGTTCATCAGCGTCGTCTTGCCCGAGCCGGTGCCGCCCGAGATGATGACATTGAGCCGGCAGCGCGCGGCGATCTCGAGGGTGCGGGCGACCGGCGCGGTGAGCGAGCCGGTCTCGATGAGGCGCGCGAAATCGATCACCCGGCGCGCGAACTTGCGGATCGAGATGCAGGGCCCGTCGAGGGCGAGCGGCGGCAGCACGATATTGACGCGCGAGCCGTCCTTGAGCCGTGCATCGACCATCGGGCTCGATTCGTCGACGCGGCGGCCGACCCCGGCCGCGATTCGCTGGCAGATATTGGCAACATGCTGCGAATCGCGGAACCGCACCGCGACCTGCTCGAGCTTGCCGGCGCGTTCGATGAACACGCGCTCGGGCCCGTTGACCATGATGTCGTTGATCGAATCGTCGGCGAGCAGCTTCTCGAGCGGGCCGAGCCCGAGCATGTCGTCGACCAGCTCGCCGGCGAGCTGGCGCTGCTCGCGGCCGTTGAGCTGGATGCGCCGCTCGGTCGCGATCTCGGCGATCAGCCGCTCGATCTCGGCGATCAGCCGCTCCGCCCGCATCGCCGCGGCGGCCACCGGGTCGAGGCGGGAGAGGCAGAGGCGGCGCAGCTCGGCGATCGCGTCGAGCGAGGCGGGCCGCGGTCCTGCCGGCGGGGCAGGGAAGGGGAGGGCGGCCGCCTCGGGCGGCACGGCCGCTTCGATGGCTGCCGGCTCTCCAACCGTTGCTCCCGTCGCCGCGCTCGCCGTTGCTCGCCGCCGCCCGAAGCCCGCGCCTGCGCGCGCGAGCTCGGCCTCCGCCGCGGGCGCCTCGCTCACGCCAGCAGCCCGAAAAAGCGCCGCTTGCGGCCGGACCCGAGGAGGTCGTTGCTTTTCGCCCCGGCCGAGGAATCGAGCAGGCGGACGAAGGCGACCTCGCGCGCCAGCGCGATGATCCCGGTGCGGAAGCCGCTGCGCGCCGCGACCAGCGGCTCGCCCATGCTCGCGGCGTGCCCCGCCTGCCGCGGCAGGTCGGGGATCACCACGTCGGGCCTGAGCTTCAGCGCCTCCTCGATCTCGCGGCGCGCGAGCCCGCCGGGGCGCCCTGCCCGGTTCAGCACCACCACCGCCCGCCGCGGCTGCGACTTCCCCGGCGGCAAAGCGAGCAGCCGGAGGGTGTCGCGCACCGCGGCGAGCGAGGGGTCGAGCACGAGCACCCGCTGGTGCGCCAGATCGAGCAGGTCGCGGTTGAGCGCGAGCGGCACAAAGGGCACGTCGGCGACGACGAAATTGTAGCGCCGGCGCAGCGCCTCGAGCAGCCGCTCGGCGGCGTCGGGCGCGTACGATGGCGCCTCGGCGAGCCGTTCCTCCCCGGCGAGCACGTGCAGCCGCTCCGCGACCGGCTGTGCCGCACGCTCGACGAACAGCTCGTCGATCCGCTGCGGTTGCTCGAGCGCGGTGCGAAGCCCGGTGCCGCTCTTGGCGTTGAGCAGCAGGGCGGCGCTGCCGCGATAGAGGTCGGGGTCGAGCAGCACGGTGTGGCGCCGCGCCGCGACGCCGAAATGCCAGGCGAGGTTGGCGGCGATGGTGGTGGCGCCGACGCCGCCGCGCACCCCCGTGACCGTCACCACCCGCCCGCCCAGAACGCCCTCGGCCTGGTGCGTCTCGGCAACGATGAACGGGTGGAAATGCCGCGCCACCATGTCGCGCGAGAGCGGCTTATAGAGATATTCGAGCGCCCCGAGCCCGCGCGTGACGTGGCGGTAGAAGTTCACGTCCTCGAGATCGCCGATCACCAGCACCTGCGCATCCGGCTCGACCACCTCGGAGAGATCGCCGAGCGCGGTGAGCGGCTGCTCCTCTCCGCTCACATCGACGATCAGCGTGCGCGGCGTCGGCATCCGCGCCAACACGCCGATCGCCGTCTGCACATTGCCGCGCCGGACCTCCATCCCCTGCGGCATCGCCTCGGCGAGCGACTCGCGCAGCACCGACTCCGAGTCGGCATCGGCGACGAAGGCGAGAATCGAGGCCCGGTCGGCGCCGGCCCACGATGGGCTCGACGCCTCGCCCGAGGCGCGGGCGCGCGGCGCGCCGTCGTCGGGCATCAGCTGCCGCTCCCCGTCGCCGCACCGCCGCTCGAGGATCCGCTCGAGGGGGTCGTCGTGCCGCCGAGCGTGTCGATGCTGTTGTCCGGCAGCGGCTTCACCGTATCGGCGCGCAGGCTTTCGACCGGCAGCACGGCGAGCGGTCCGGGCGTGCCCGATTCTCCCGCGCCCGCGACGAGGTCGTGCGGATTGGCGATTTCGGCGGCGAGGTTTGCCTCGTTGGCGCCCGTCGGGTGCCAGGTTCCGGCGCGGTACATCGGGTTGCTTGTCGCCGTGCAGCCGCCGGCAATGAGCGCGAGCAGCAGGACGAGCGGCCGGGATCGAGCCGTCATTCTTCCCCCCTTACTGCACGATGAAGCCGGCATCGCCCGGGATGCGCGCGGGCGGCGTCACCGATCCGCCGCGCGCTTGCTGGCGGAGGAAGAGAATGCGATCGAGATCGCTCGGCGGCGCCCAGTCGTCGGTCGGCAGCTTCAGCGCCGCCGGCGAGCTCACCGGGCGGACAATGTAGGGCGTGACGACGATGACCAGCTCCGTCTCGTTATGCTGGAAGCTGTCGGAGTTGAAGAGCGTGCCGAGGATCGGCAGGTTCCCGAGCCCGGGCAGCCCCTGATCGACCTGCGTCGACTGGTCCTGCAGCAGCCCCGCGATCGCGAAGCTCTGGCCGCTGCCGAGCTCCACCGTCGTCTCGGTGCGGCGAACCAGCAGGGCCGGGATCTCGATCGTCGAATTGTTCTCGCTCAGCGTTATCGCGCCCTGGTTGGTGAGCTCGCTCACCTCCGGGCGCACGCGCAGGCTGATCCGGCTGTCGGCGAGCACGCTCGGGATGAAGGAGAGCGAGACGCCGTAGGGCTGGAACTGCACGGAGATCGAACCGTTCTGCTCCGCGACCGGAATCGGGAACTCGCCGCCGACCAGGAAGCTCGCCGTCTGGCCGCTCATCGCGGTGAGGTTCGGCTCGGCGAGCGTGCGCGAGAGCTGGTCCTGGGAGAGCGCGTCGAGGATCGCGTTCACGTTCGTGTTGCCGCTCTTGTAGGTGAGGTTGAAGGTGTTGGCCGCCGTGGTGAGGTAGGCGAGCGCGCTCGGGGCGGCGAAGTCCGCGGTGATCTTCCCGCCCGTGGTGCCGAGCGCCTGCCAGTTGATGCCAAGCTCGCGGGTGATGCTGCGGTCCATCTCGGCGATCCGCACCTGCAGCATCACCTGCACGTCCGAGAGCACGCTCAGCTCGTCGTCCACCGTCTGCTTCGGGCCGACATAGGCGCGGGCGAGCGCCATCACCTCGGCCGCGTCGGCGGGCGTCGGCGCGGTGCCGGCCACGGCGAGCCCGCCCGGCTCCGCCTGCAGCGTCACCTCTGCGTCCGGCACCAGCCGGGCGATGGCCGCGGCCGCCGCGTCGGCGCCAAAGGCCGAGGGCGTCACGCTCACGCGGGTACTGGGCGATCGGGCGGCCGGCCTGGTCGAGTGCCGCGACGGTCGTCTCTCCGGGCGCGACGCCGAGCACGAAGAGGCTGGTCGGGCTCGCCGGGCGGACATCGGCGACCTTCGGGTCCGCGGTGAAGACGCTCGCCGCCGGCGCGGGCAGGGCGATCACCTCGCCGGCGCCTGCCGCGAGCGCGATGGTGCTGCCGAGCGGCGCGGGCATGCTCGGCGCCGCGGCGGGCAGCGGTGGCGTAATCGGGACGGTGATCGGGACGGTGATCGGGACGGGGGCGTTCCGCGCCGGCGCCGGGGCTGGCGCGAGCGGGGCCGGGATTGGCCCCGCCTGCGTCCCCGTCCCCGGCGCCGGCACATAGACCGCCGGCGTGACGGAAGCCGCCGCGGCGCCGCCCGCGCTGATCGCCAGAGCGAGACCCCAGGGGAGGGCGACCGCGACGGCGCGCACCGCGCGGCGCATCAGAAATGCACCTCCTGCGCGGCCGCGGCGCCGCGGAAGACGTGCATCGTCGCGCCCCCGCCCGCCTTCGGCGCGGCGATGTCGAGCGCCGGCGAGACCTGGTTGGCCCATGCAATCCCCGGGGCGCTTGCCGCACCGGCGCCGGGCTTCGCCGCGTCGGCCGAGCGGACCACCAGCGAGAGCCGCCCAAGCCGGGTCGCGACCGCCACGTCCTCGGCCTCGCGCGGGGTCACCTCGAGGCTTACCGTGCGGGCGAGGTCGGAGGCGAGGCCGTTCGGGTTCGCGCCCTCCACCAGCTGCTGGTCGATCGCGATCACCCGCACGTCCATCAGCACGGTTTCGGCCGCCAGCCGCTTGCCGAGCGGCAGGCTTTTGTCGGCGATCTCCTGGGTGAGGACGAGATCCACCCGGTCGCCCGGCCAGATCAGGCCGGCGCTGCCGCTGATCGCATCGACGCCCACGGTCACCGCGCGCATCCCTGGGGAGAGCACGGCGGCGAGGAAGCCGTGAGCGCCCGGCCGCATCACGTCGGGCGCCAGGATCGGCTCGCCGGCGAGGAGCGGATGGCGGACCATCGCCCCGGTCAGCGCGGCGCGCTCGGCTTCTGTGTCGCGGCTCGCCCCGCCCGGCACCGCCTGGGGCGGCACGAGGGCGGAGGAGAGGTCGCCCGGCTTGAGCAGCGCGCCTGCCTGCAACGGGTGCGCGGCGACGAGGATGGCGAGCTTTTGCGGCGCCACCGCGCGGTTTACCTCGCTGTGGTGGCGCGTCGCGATCCAGGCGACGGCGCCGAAGCCGGCGAGGCCGAGCGCCATCATGGCGAAGAGCGCGATCCTTATCGCCATGTCAGCACGAAGATCGTGCCGGCGGCGATCGCCGCGGCGTAGGGCACCGGCCCGCGCCGGGCGATCCGCCGGCGCTCGCGGCGGAGGATGCGCGCGAGCCCGCCCACGCCCGCGCGGCCCGGCTGCACGCGGACGGGCGGCAGCACCGCTCCGAGCAGCCGGTAGAGCGCGGCGAGCGCCCCGCCGGCCAACGCCACCGCCGCCAGCAGTCCCGCGGCGGCCAGCGGCGGCACGGTGAGCGTGGCCGCCGCCAGCAGCTTCACGTCACCCCCGCCCATCCAGCGGCGCCGCCAGCAGACGAGGGCGAGCGCGAATACCGAAGCGGCGGCGATGAGCCCGCCCACGAGCGTCCCCGAGACCGCACGAAGCGCGAGCCCCGCGGCCGCCAGCAGCGCCGGCACCCAGTTGGGCACGAGGCGCAGCGCGACATCGCTCGCCACGGCCCCGAGCAGCAGAACGGCGCACGCCGTGATCAGCATGGATGCCATTGGCGGAAATCCATCCTGGAGAACTGCCACATAGGCTCAGGAAAACTCGCGAGCGCCGGTGCCCGGCCTGCGCCCGGGCACCGGCTTCGGCGCCGGCCGCTCAGCCGGCGGGATTGAGCGCGTTGTCGATCGTGGTGAACGCGGCGGTGAGGCTCGTGCCGAGCGCACCCATTATCGTGATGATCACCGCGGCGATCAGCGCCGCGATCAGCCCGTATTCGATCGCGGTCACGCCGCGCCTGTCGGAGCGCAGCGCCAGCCACATCCTGAGAAAATAGATCATTCGTCCGTCCCCGTTGGCCACCGGACGGCCTCGCGGCCGCGCGGCGCATGAAAGTCACTCGTGACGACACCCGGAATTTTCTCCGAAAGGCGCGCGCGCAAGCGATGCGGAGCCTTGTCTTCGAGAGAGAAGCAGGAAGCCTTTGCCAAATTGTTAATCTTGGCTGGCGCGGAGCCCTGCCGAATTCGGGCGCGGCGCGCAATTGCGCCGGCCCGGCGGCGTCCGCCGCAGGGTCAAAAATCGTTCGCGAGAGTGTCGAATGCGTCAGGGACGGCGCCACCGATCGCCGGCGCAGGGTATGAAGAGGAAAAAACTATTGCAGAATCGTTAAATTTTACGCCGCCGCGATCTCCTCTTCCGCTCCCGGCCGCGAACGGAACGGTCAGGATCTAATGCGCGACCCAGCCGCCATCGATCGAGAGCGGCGCGCCGGTGATCGTCTTCGCCCCCTCCGAGCACAGGAAAACGGTCAGCGCGCCGATCTCCTCGGGCGTCGAGAACCGGTGCATCGGCTGCTGCTCGGCGACGAACCCGGCGATCTCCTCCTCGACCTTGATCCCCTTCGCCTTCGCCCGATCCTCGATCTGCTTCTGCACCAGCGGCGTCAGCACCCAGCCCGGGCAGATCGCGTTCACCGTGATGCCGTCGTTCGCCGTCTCGATCGCGGCCACCTTGGTCAGCCCGACCAGGCCATGCTTGGCCGCGACATAGGCGGCCTTCCCCGGGCTCGCCACCAGCCCGTGCGCCGATGCGATGTTGATCACCCGTCCCCAGCCGCGCTTCTTCATCCCCGGCAGTGCTGCGCGCATCGCATGAAAGGCGCCGGAGAGGTTGATCGCGATGATCGCATCCCACCGCTCGGGCGGAAAATCGACGAGGTCGGCGACATATTGGATGCCGGCGTTGTTGACCAGGATGTCGAGGCTGCCGAGCTCGCTCTCGCTCGCCGCGATCATCGCCGCGATCTCTCCGGGCTTGCTGATATCGGCGCCGTTATACGCCACTTTCACCGCGAACTCGGAGGCGAGATCCCCGCGCAGCCTGGCGATCGCGTCGGCCGGCCCGAAGCCGTTCATCATGATCGCCGCGCCCTCGGCCGCGAGCGCGCGGGCGATGCCGAGGCCGATGCCGCTCGTCGATCCGGTGACCAGGGCCACCTTGCCTTTGAGACCCATCGCCTGTCCTTCCCTCGGTTGCCGCGCCGCACTATTGGCAAAAGACGCGCGCACTGGAAAGCCCGCGTCGCGTGACATCCGAGCTTGAGCGCGAACTTGCGGTTGCAAGGCGCCCGCGAAAACCACATTCTGCAAGCGGTCCCCTGCAACAGGATGACGCCGCATGGATGCCGGACCCCTGCCGCCGCCCCGCACCCCTGAGGCCGCCTGGCGGCCGGCCGGCTGCCACGCCATCTCCCTCGTCCTTCAGGGCGGCGGCGCGCTCGGCGCCTATCAGGCCGGTGTCTATCAGGCGCTGCACGAGGCCGGCCTCGAGCCGGACTGGGTGAACGGCGTCTCGATCGGCAGCATCAATTCGGCGCTGATCGCCGGCAATCCGCCGGAGCGCCGCCTCGAGCGGCTGCGCGAGTTCTGGCAGATGATCACCGACCGACCGGTCTGGCTCCTCATGCCGGACGGGGACGATCCGCGCCGGATGCACAATATGTGGTCGGCCTGGCTGACGAGCGCGCTCGGGCAGCAGGGATTCTTCAAGCCGAACGTGCCGCCGCCCTGGATGCGCGCGCGCGGTGCCACCGGCGCCACCAGCTTCTATGACAGTTCGCCGCTGCGCGAGACGCTGCTCCGCCTGGTCGATTTCGACCTCATCAACAGCGGCACGACGCGCATCGCCGTCGGCACGGTCAATGTCCGGACCGGCAACTTCATCTATTATGACAATACCGAGACCGAGATCCTCCCCGAGCACGTCATGGCGAGCGGCGCGCTGCCGCCGGCGCTGCCGATGGTCGCCATCGGCACCGACTATTACTGGGACGGCGGGCTGGTCTCCAACACGCCGCTCCAGCACCTCTTCGAGCATTGCGGCGCGAACAACCTGGTCGTCTTCCAGGTCGATCTCTTCAGCTCCCGCGGCGATATTCCGCGCGAGTTCTCCGACGTCCTCACCCGCCAGAAGGATATCCAGTATTCGAGCCGCACCCGGCTGATGACCGAGTATTTCCAGATGCTGCATGGGAAGAACGTGCAGCTCCGCGGGCTGCTCGCCAAGATGCCCGAGGACAAGCTCAGCCCCGCCGAGCTTCTGCTCAAGGAGCAGCTCGCGGACCTGCCCGAGATCTCGCTCATCCACATGATCTACCAGAAGGCTGCCTATGAGGGGCAGGCGAAGGATTACGAGTTCAGCGCGCTCTCCATGCGCGAGCACTGGGACGCCGGCTACCGCGACACCGTGCGCACGCTGCGCCACAAGAGCTGGCTTCAGATCCCGAGCGAGGAAGAGGGCGTCGTCGTGCATGACGTCCACCGGCTGGAGGATTAGCCAGCCTCCATTCGCGCGGGCCGGCCCCGCCTTGGCCGGTGCCGTGCGGCCGCGTTAGAGACGGGCAATGCGCCTGCCCCACGCCCTGAAGCCGCTTCAGCATCCGGTCTTCCGCGCGCTCTTCATCGCCAACCTCGTCAGCTCGTTCGGCACCTGGATGCAGAACACCGGCGCGGGCTGGCTGATGGCCACGCTCCGCCCGAACGCGCTGATGGTGAGCATGGTCCAGGCGGCGACCATCCTGCCCTACTTCCTGCTCGCCCTGCCCGCCGGCGCGCTCGCCGACATCGTCGATCGCCGCCGCTTCCTGATCGCCACCCAGATCGAGATGCTGCTGGCCGCGGCGCTGCTCGCCGCCCTTACCCTCGCCGGCGCCGTCGATGCGTTCGTGCTGCTGCTGCTCACCTTCGCGATCGGCGTCGGCACGGCGATGAACGGCCCGGCCTGGTCGGCGGTCATCCCCGAGAGCGTTCCGCGGCCCGATCTCGGCCAGGCGGTGGCGCTGAACGGGGTGAGCTTCAACATCGCCCGCGCCACCGGCCCGGCGATCGCCGGCGGCCTGGTCGCGGCCTTCGGCCCGGCGCTCGCCTTCGCGCTCAACGCCGCCTCGTTCCTCTCCCCCGTCTACGCGCTTTTCGCCTGGCGCCGGCCCGACCGCGCCTCGCGCCTGCCGCCCGAGCACCTGATCGCGGCGATGCGCGCCGGCATTCGCTTCGTCCGCCATACCCCGCGCGTCCAGGCCGCCATCCTCCAGGTCTCGGTCTATTACCTCCCGGCCGCGGCCCCCTGGGCGCTGCTGCCCCTCGTCGTCAAGCAGGACCTCCATCTCGGCGCCGGAATCTTCGGCCTCCTGCTCGGCTGCATGGGCGTCGGCGCCGTCAGCGGCGGCATGCTGCTGCCCACCCTGCACCAGTGGTTCCCGCGTGGGGACCTCACCATGGCCGCGAGCCTGATCTCCTGCCTCGGCATGCTGCTGCTCGCCCTCGCATCCGGCTGGCCGATGGCCGCCCTCGCCATGCTCCTCTTCGGCACCGGCTGGGTGATCGCGGGCTCGCTCACCCAGGTGGCGACCCAGTTCGCGGCCCCGGGATGGGTCCGCGCCCGCGCGCTCGGCATCTACCAGCTCTTCTCCAACGGCTCGCTGGTCCTCGGCGCCTTCTTCTGGGGCTGGCTCGGCACCCGCGTCGGCCTGCCCTGGACGATGGCGATCGCCGCCGTGCTCGGCATCGGGCTGGCGCTCGGCGCCGGCCGCCTTGTCCTCGAGCAGGTCACCGCCCGCGCCGAGGCGGCTGACGGGTCCCCCGATGGCTCCCCCGATAGCTCCTTGGGGCCGCCCGGCGTCGCGCTCGCCCGCGCCGGCGGCCAGGTCCTCGAGACCCAGCACTATCGCGTGCCGCCCGCGGACCGCGAGCGCTTCCTCGCCGCGATGGCCGAGGTCGAGCATGTGCGGGGCCGCACCGGCGCCCGATTCTGGCAGCTCTACAAGGACTTCGCCCGGCGCGACGCCTGGCTCGAGATCTGGGCGATGCCGGACTGGGGCGAGCATCTGCGCGAGGCCGAGCGGCTTTCCGAGGCGGACCGGGCGGCGCTCGCCCGTGCCCGCGGCTTCCAGACCCCCGAAGGCCCGGACTGTCTGCATCGATATATCGCCGTGGCCCCCGTGCCGCCCCGCCGCGGCCGCAAACCCGCCCCCGCGCGGCCAACCCTGTCCAACACCTAGCCGCGTCCTCGAGTGCCAGCTTTCATGGAAAGCTGGCACTCGCTCTCTGTCTTCAGTATCGGATTCACGCGGCGTTTCGTGGCCGCTTCGCGACTCACGAAACTCTGCGATCCGATACTACTTTAGGGCTCACGACTCGGGACCACCGCATGAACGACCTCTTCGACCGAGCCCCCGGGGGGCGGCCGTCGCCTGGCGGGCGACCATCGCCTGGCGGGCGACCATCGCGGGGCGGAAAAGCCGATCGCCCGGGGGGCGACCATCGCCCGGGGGGCGACCATCGCCCGGCAGGCGACCATCGCCCGGCCGACGCGGGTTATAGCGCCAAGGACATCGAGGTCCTGGAGGGGCTCGAGCCGGTCCGCCGCCGCCCCGGCATGTATATCGGCGGCACCGACGAGTCCGGTCTCCACCATCTCGCCGCCGAGATCCTCGACAACGCGATGGACGAGGCGGTCGCCGGCCATGCCGGCTTCATCGAAGTGTCGCTCGAGGCGGACAACGTGCTCGCCGTGCGCGACAACGGCCGCGGCATCCCGGTCGATCCCCACCCGAAATTCAAGCACCTCTCCGCCCTCGAGGTGATCCTCACCACGCTCCATTCCGGGGGAAAATTCGGCGGCAAGGCCTACACGACCTCGGGCGGGCTGCACGGGGTCGGCAGCTCCGTCGTCAACGCGCTCTCCGAATGGTTCGAGGTCGAGGTGGCGCGCGAGCGCCGGCTCTGGCGCCAGCGCTACCGGCGCGGCAAGCCCGAGGCGCGGCTCGCCGAGGCCGGGCCGGCGCCCAACCGCCGCGGCACGCTGATCCGCTTCCGCCCCGATCCCGAGATCTTCGGCCAGGCCCATTTCAGCCCGGCCCGGCTCTACCGGCTCTGCCGCTCCAAGGCCTATCTCTTCCGCGGCGTCGAGATCCGCTGGTCCTGCCCGGCCGCGCTGGTCCGCGGCACCGAGGTGCCGGCCGAGGCGGTGCTCCACTTTCCCGGCGGCCTCGCCGACAGCCTCGAGGCCGAGATTCTCGACCAGTCCCGCGCCATTCCCGGACTCTGGGCGGGCGAGGCCGAGTTGCCGGGCGGGGAGGGGAGGGCCGAATGGGCGGTCGCCTGGCTCGAGGCCGAGGAGGGCTTCCTCCACTCCTACTGCAACACCATCGCGACACCGCAGGGTGGCACCCACGAGGCCGGCTTCCGCGCCGCCCTCTTCCGGGGCTTACGCGCCTGGGGGGAGAGCCGCGGCAACCGCCGCGCCGCTCAGGTCCAGGCGGAGGACGCGCTCGGCGCGGTCGCCGCGAAATTTTCCCTTTTTCTCCGCGAGCCGCAATTCGTCGGCCAGACCAAGGAAAAACTCGCGAGCCCCGAGGCCGCGCGCCTGGTCGAAACCGCGCTCGGCGACCGTTTTTCCCACTTCCTCGGCGCCGACCCGGCCCAGGCCGACAATCTCCTGGCCCTCGCCATCGAGCGGGCGGAGGAGCGGGCGCGCCGGCGCGAGGCCAAGGAGACCGCGCGCAAGACCGCGACGCGCCGCCTCCGCCTGCCCGGCAAGCTTACCGATTGCTCGCGCGCGAGCCGCGAGGGCACGGAGATCTTCCTCGTCGAGGGCGATTCCGCCGGCGGCTCGGCCAAGCAGGCGCGCGAGCGCGAGACCCAGGCGGTGCTTCCCTTGCGTGGCAAGGTCCTCAACGTCGCCAGCGCCTCGGCCGAAAAGCTCCGCCAGAACCAGGAGCTCAAGGACCTCATCGAGGCCCTCGGCTGCGGCGTCGGCGAAAAATTCAGCCTCGAAAAACTCCGCTACGGCCGCGTCATCATCATGACGGACGCCGACGTGGACGGCGCCCACATCGCCTCGCTGCTGATGACCTTCTTCTACCGCGAGCTGCCCGAGCTGGTCCGCCACGGCCATGTCTATCTCGCCCGGCCGCCGCTCTACCGCCTGACCCAGGGGGCGAAAACGCTCTACGCGATGGACGATGCCGAGCGCGAGCGCCTGCTCGCCCGCGAATTCAAAGCGAACGCCAAGGTCGAGGTGAGCCGGTTCAAGGGCCTCGGCGAAATGCCGAGCGCCGCGCTGCGCGAAACGACGATGGACCCCAGGCGCCGCACCCTCATTCGCGTCACGCTGCCCACCGATCTCCGCGCCGCGACGAGCGAGCTGGTCGAGAGCCTGATGGGCCGCCGGCCGGAACTGCGCTTCCAGTTCATCCAGGAGAACGCGCCGAGCGTGACCGAGCTCGACGTCTGAGGGGGAAGGAAAATGCCAACGATCGTCGGCAGCGGCGACTATACGTACGAGGTGGTGGAGGACTGGGCGCAGCTCCCGCCCGGCTGGTCGTTCAAGGAGATCGGCTCGGTCGGCACCGACGACCGCGACAACGTCTATGTCTTCAATCGCGGCGAGCACCCGATGATCGTGCTCGACCGCGAGGGCAATTTCCTCCGCTCCTGGGGCGAGGGCGTCTTCCCCCGCGCCCACGGCCTCTCCATCGGCCCGGACGACACGCTCTTCCTCACCGACGACGCTGACCACACGGTCCGCCAATGCACGCTCATGGGCAAGGTGAAGCTGACCATCGGCATTCCCGGCAAGCCCGCGCCCTTCATGAGCGGCGAGCCCTTCCACCGCTGCACCCACACCGCCCTCTCGCCCGACGGGCACATCTACATCTCCGACGGCTACGGCAATGCCCGCGTGCACAAATACGCCCCCGACGGCCGCTATCTCTTCTCCTGGGGCGAGCCCGGCACCGATCCCGGCGAGTTCAACATCGTCCACAATATCTGCTGCGATGCCGACGGCTGGGTGTACGTCGCCGATCGCGAGAACCACCGCGTGCAGGTCTTCGACGGCGCCGGCCGCTACGAGACGCAGTGGAACAACCTCCACCGGCCGTGCGGCCTCTACATGCCGCACGGCCATCATCCGCTCTGCTATATCGGCGAGCTCGGCCCCGGCATGCCGGTCAACCTCGCGGTGCCGAACCTCGGCCCGCGGATCACCATCACCGATCACACCGGCAAGCGGCTGGCCCGCATCGGCGGCCTGCACGCGGGTTCTGCCCCGGGGGAATTCCAGGCCCCGCACGGCATCGCGGTCGATCGGCACGGCGATATCTATGTCGGCGAGGTTTCCTGGACGAACTGGCGCGGCCTGCATCCCAATGAGCCGGTGCCCGACCCGCTCCGCTGCCTGCAGAAATTCCGCAGGCTCCCCGCCTGAAATCCCTCCGTCACGCCGCCGAGGCCCGGGTCACGTCCTCCTCCCGCGCCTCTTCCGCGCCGAAGATCTTGCGGTAGAGATCCTCGCCGTAGCTGGTATCCAGCGGCGCGCCCTCGATCATCCGGAAGGTCCGCTCGCCCTCGGCGGACCGTTCCGCCCGGAGAAAGAGTTTCTTTTCACTGCCCTCCTCCTCGAGCCCGTGCGCGAAATCGTACATATGGGTCACGAAGCAGATCCGGACCCGCCGCTCGGCGAGCGCGTGCACGATCTGCCGCGCGATCTCCGAGCCTTCGCGCTCGTTCGTCGCCGCGAAGGATTCGTTGAACAGGATCATCGCCCCGGCGCCGATGAGATCGGCGATGCCGCTCATCCGCTCCAGTTCCTCGTCGAACTTGCCGCTCGTCATCGACGCATCCTCCTCCCGCTTGAAATGGCTGAAGAGGGCGCTGCAGGCCGCCGCCGAGAACCGCCCGGCCGGGACGAACATCCCACACTGCATCATCAGCTGCGCAAGCCCGAGGCTGCGCAGGAAGGTCGATTTGCCGCCCTGGTTGGCGCCGGTGATGATAACGACATCCCTGCCGTCCGCGTTCGCCGCGTTGCCGATGACCTTTCTCTCCGCGCTGAGCGCGAGCGCCGCGTCATAGAGCCCCTCGACGCTGAGCTCCCGCCCGCCGAGCGGAGAGGGCAGGGGAAACGAGACCGATTGACCCTTGGCCCTGAGCGCTTCTTCGAGGTTGAGGCAGCCGACATAGAAGGCGAGCTCCGTGCGCAGCAGCGTGAAGAAGCTCAGGATATGCTCGGTCGAGCGCGCCAGCGCGTTGGCCACGAGATTGATGCCGCGATCGCGCAATTCCGAGAGCGCCCGCGCCCCCGCCTCGTCGCGCTCGTGCAGGCGGTAGGTGAATGCGGGCGGCCCGCGGCGGAGGAGCCGCGCGAACCATCCGGGACCGTCGTCGCCGGGCTTGCGCAGGTGGTGGTCGCGGCCCTTGAGCCCGCGTCCGAGCGCAGCACTTTCCGGCACGCCGCCGCGGAATCGGAGCGTCCGCAGATGCCCGCGGATCGCGGCGAAATATTCGTCCGAAAGCTCCGCCGTGAGCATCGCGAAGAAGCGCCGGAACCCTGCCGATTCGAAGCCGCCGCCCGACTGTTCCGCCATGCCGCGTAAGCGCCGCAGCATCTCGGAAAACATCTCCAGCACCTCGACCGAGCGGTGCAGCAGATAGCCCGGATGCTTCGAGAGCCCGCCCCAGTACCCCTTTTTTTCCTTCTGAATCGCCTCGACAGAAAGAGCATAAAGAGCTCGCACCGTCTTCGGGTTCTCCCGGCAGTCGCGCAGGATCGCCTGGCGGTAGCGGATCGCCGCGACCTCGACGAGGCTCGCCGTCAGCGCCGTCGTCGCGACCTCCTTGAGGAACGCATCGCCGCCCGCCATCGCGGCGATGACGATCGGCAGGCCGAGATCCTGCGTCAGCGCCGCCGCACCCGGCGGCGGCGCCCGGCCGACATCGAAGTCGCGGTCCGGATACATGAGGAACGCTTTCATGCCCGCACCCGCGCCTTCAGCGCCTCGTAGGTGAGCCGGTATTTCTCGGCGATCGCCATCGCGTAGGCCCGTCCGTCGGCGGGAAGCCGCACGATTTTGTAGGTCCGCGAGGCAGGATCGCCCGGCACGATCGTGCTCACCATGCTGACGGTGGTGTCGGAGAGCCGCGCCAGCTCCTCGACGAAGGTGACGAAGAGACAGATCACGTCGCGCGCGATGATCCGCCGCATCACCGCGCGGCCGACGAAGATCGCGTCCTTGAGCGTCGTCGTGGAAAAACTCTCGTTCATGACGATGAGGCTCTGCGGCGTTGCCCGCTCGAGGATCGCATGGACGCGGGTCAGGTCGTCCTCGAACTTGCTCCGCAGATTCTCGATTTTCTCCTCGCGCTCGAAATGCGTGAAGAGCCGGTCGAACAGGAGGAGCCGCGCCTCCCGCCCCGGCACCTTGCAGCCGAGGTTCGCCAGATAGTGCATCTGCCCGAACATGCGGGCGAAGGTCGTCTTGCCGCCCTGGTTCGGCCCCGAGACGATGATGATCCGCTCCCGCCCGCCAAGCGCGAAGTCGTTGCACACGACCGCCTGCCTCGCCTCCGTGAGCTTGCGCGCAAGCGCGAGATCGAACCCCTCGCGGCTCAGGATCTCCTTGTCGGCGGTCGCGAGGCGCGGATAGCAGAAGGCCAGACCGGCCGCGGCGAGCGGCCGGATCGCGTCGAGGTACGCAACATAGAACTGCACCTCGCGATCGAAGGCACGGATGGTCGCATCCAGGAAGCCGGCGTGCTCCGTGCAGAACCGCGCGAGCTCGGCGAACAGCTCCGGATGAAGCCGGTCCACGAAATCGAGCACCGCCGCCTCGACATGGTTCATCTCGATCGCCTCCGGGAATCCCACCCGGTAATCCTTGCCTTCCCCTTGGGCGAATTTCTCGAACGCCGCCTCCACCGCCACGCTGTAATCGATCTCGCCCTCGTATTTGCGCACCGTCACTGAGCCGTCCCTGATCAGGAGGCCGTACTCGATCTTCGCCAGCCGCGCCGCGATCCGCCGCGCCTGCCGCGCGAGCGCGGCAAAGTTCTCGCCCGCCAGATAGTCGGCGAGCCAGGAACGAAGCCCCTCCAGCCCAGGTGACTCTGGTTCCCCGGCGTCGAGATCGCCGAGCAGGGCCTCGACCGCTGCGCAATAGATCGCGACCGCATCGAGAAACCACCATTGCTTCTGCTGGCGGTAATAGAGCTTCCCCGATCGCTCCAGCGCCTCGCGCATCCGCCGCATCCGCCCGGCGAACCGTGTCACGCAGGCGAAGATTTCTTCCCGCTCGAGATCGCGCATCACCGCTTGGCGATAGCCGATCGCTTCCGGCGTGCCGAGCGGCGCATGGAAGAAGGGCTTCAAATCGTATTCCCCCTTCCCCGCGGTGATCGCCGCGACGATCTGGTCGAGATTGAGGTCGGTGAAGAACGCGGGCGCCTCTTCCGCCCTCGTCCCGAATTCCTCGCCCGGATAGAGGATGCTGCGGAAATTCATCGCACTACCCCGCCCGCCGGGTCAGCGGCGCCACATTTGGCCCGGCGAGTCCCGCCTGCGGCCCCGCCGCGGCGCGCGGATTGCCGATCAGCGCCCGCAGCCCCCGCTCGCCGGCGATCGCCTCCTCCTTGCTCGTCAGATGGCGCTGCATCCCGTCCTGCTTCAGCGCGAAATGCCGCATGTCCTCGGCGAGCCGCTCGAGCAAATCCGCCTGGCGAAGCAGGACCTTCCGAACCAGCCCGGCCTCGCCAACCGCGTCGAGCAGCCGGGGAAGATGCGGCACGCACACCGCGGAAAGATCCTTCAGCGCCGCGTCCCCGCCATGCCGGAGCCGCGCCGCCACCGCCGCCACCGCCTCCTCGGCCGACCGCCGCGCCACCGCGCAGGCCGCGCAGCTTTCCGCGCTCGGCAGTGCCGCCGCCATCGCCTCGCATGCCAGTTTCCCCGCCGGCTCGCTCCGCGCCACCGCCCGGAGATAATCCGCCTGCCGCTCGGCCACGCTCGCGAAGCCGGTGCAGATTTCGCGCGGCGCCGCCATCGCCTCGAATTGCCAGGTGTGCGGCCCGCACAACCCTCGCCGCTCCGCAAGCTCGGCCCGCGCCCGCGCATCGCCGTGAAGCCGATACTGGTATGAAGCGAGAAAGCTGAAGACTGCGTCGGCGATGCGGATGCACAGCTCGCACTCGGGAACGCTCGGCGGAATCGCGGCCCCTTGCTGCACAATCATCCGCTCGGATCGCACCTCGGTGACTTCTTCCCTGAGCGCCGCGAGCCGCGCGCGCTCCGCCTCGGCCTCGCGCGCACCCTCGAGCAGACCGCCAATCCGCCCGCACATGCCGAGCAGGAATTCGCGTCGCTTCTCGTTGAGCAGGAAATCGAGCAGCGCCGCCTCGAATTCGGGCAACCCGCTCGCCGCCAGCGCCGCCGCGTCACCCCTCAGCCGCGCCTCCAAGCCAACCCGTGCCGAGAGCGAGTGGATCTCCTGCTTCCGGCCCCCGAAGATCGCGGCGAGCCGCGCCGCGAGATGGGCGAGCACCTCGGCGCGCTCGGCGTCATCGACGCAATCCTGCTTGTTGACCACCACGAACACCCGCCGCCCGGAGCGGTGGATGCTCTCGAGCATGCGGCTTTCGTCCTCGGTGAGCGGGCTCTCGTAGCTGGTCAGCAGCACGAAGGCGTCCGCCTCGGGCAGAAAGGCTTCGGTGGTCCGCGTATTCTCGAGGATCGAGGAGCCGAGCCCCGGGGTGTCGATGAAATAAAAGCCCCGTCGCAGCAGCTCGGCCGGAAGCTGCACCTCGGCCCCGCGGATGCGCCGCGCATTGCCCGGATTGCCGCGCTCGGTGATGTGCTCGGCAAGTGCTGCGATCGGGATATCGAGGAAGAGGCGCGTGTGCCGATAATGGAGCACCACGCGCTCCTCGGTCCCGTAGCTCACCGTGGTGATGACGGAGGTAACCGGGACGATGCCGGCCGGCAGCCGCTCGGTGCCCAGCATTGCATTCATCAGCGAGGTCTTGCCGCGGCTGAAGCGCCCGACGACGACGAGGTTGAAGCGATCCTCGGCGAGCCGGGCGAAGAGCGCGCGCACTTCGTCCCGCCCGGGCTCGTGCTCCCTTCCCATCACGGCTCCGCGCAGGATCTCGGCGAGCGCCGTCTTGATCCGGTCGTACTGCCTGAGCTCCATCACACGGATGCCCGCTCGCCGCCGGCATTGGGGAAGGCATGGCTCACCGGTCGCTCTCCTGCCTGCAAAACTCTGGTGGCAGGAGTCATCAGCCATAGCGGCGATTGACCCGGGCGGACTCCATCGCCCGTAAGCCTTGGACTTCTCTCTATCTAGCGATTTCCCGTCCCCGTCGCAATATCGGCCCTGGACCTGTGCCCGGCCGGCGCCGGCCGCCCGCCAACACGGACGGGTTCCAAGGGCAGAGCGCCCCTTGGTCAATCCCCGCCGGCGCCCATGCCTTTCAAACCACGACGCCCCTCATCCCACCATGCCGCCGGAGAGGTTCTCCGCTTTGCGCGCGAGGCCGGCCGCCAGCGCCGGCACGCCGCCGCTCGCCAGCAGCTCCTCGAAATCCGAGCGCTGCACGGCAACCCGGCTGATCGAGCCCTCCGTCAGCACGTCCACCGCCTTCCACCCCGCCGGGCCCCGGCGCATGACGTAGTCGAGCACGACCGGCGACTTGCCGCGCCGCATCAGCCGGGTCCGCACAACGACCTCGCCGTTGCCGACATCGCGCACGGCGGACGAGACCGCGAAGCTCTGACCGTCGTAGCTGTCGAAGTTCGCAACATAGGTCGCAACCGTATAGCGGCGGAATGCGGCCGCGAGCGCGGCCTTCTGAGCAGGGGGCAAGCTCGGCCACGAGAAGCCGACCGAGCCCGCGAGCACCGTGTCGAGATCGAAGACCTGCTCGATCACCGGCGCGAGCGCGCGATAGCGCGCGGCGAACGGCGCGCCGTCGCCGGCCTTCATGGCCGCGAGCAAGGCGTCGTCGAGTTGCTCGATCGGCTCGGTGGGCGCTGGCTCGCCCGCGCTTTCGGCGTTGGCCGGCCGCCATGGGATCGTGGCGGTGAGGAGGGCGGCGGTGGCGAGCGTCAGCATGCTCCGCCGTGCCGTCGGGATATTCGCATATCTGGTCATTGTGGCTCTCCGGGCTAATGTTCCTGATACGCAGCGGTTGCCGTGCACGCTCCGCGTGCGGCACAGCCCCGGTGGCAACCCTGCGATCGGGCATCGGGATGAGTGGTCATGATATGGTGCATGCGGCGCCCAATTTCCCTGTAAATCGGTGCCATGTTTGCGTCTCGCCGAGCAGCGGAATGGCGAAGAAGCCCCTGAGGCGCAGATTGCCGGCCGCGTCGACGCGAAGCCTCGCGCCGAACGACGCCCCGTCGCGCGGGTCGGTGACCGTGCCGACCCAGGCGCCGTCGGCGTCCGGCCGCTCGTTGCGGATGACGACGAGCCCGCATTGCGGCCGCCCGTTCACGTCCGTCGGCATCGGGGCGCCCGGCGCGCGCGCGATGCCGGCGATCTCGCCGCAGAGGGTCTCGCTCTGCCGCGCGCCGCAGGGCATGATCCGGACGACGGCGTCGCCCTTGGCGGTGAGCCACGCCCCGAGCGGCGCCAGGGCAGGGCTTTGCGACGGCTCGGTCGCTGCGGACGACAGGACAAGTCCCGATCCCAGCAGGACGGCGCAACAGAGTGCCGCCAAAATACCAAACCGGCGCAACATTGTTCGCGATCTCCGAAAACCCGACTGCAGCCGGAGATTGTTCGTCACCCGGTCGAGTTGAACGCGGTTCCCGTCATGGGAACCATGCCGGTACGGAATGGTTTAGTGGCGCCTCCGCCGATGCGCGGCCTTGCGCTCAGGTTGAAAAACCCTAGGAGGCAGCGCGCGCGAGCCCGCGCCTCGTCCTACCTGCTCGCCCTGCCATGGCTCGCGCCGCCCGCCTGGCCGGGACGAGGCCCGCCCGGGCCCGGTCCTGCGGGCGCGGGGTGACGCCCATGCGTCGCCCGGCGTGGGCGCCGCTCCGCGGCGGTCTCATTTTTGCAAACTTCGCGACCGGCCAAGTCCGAAAGCGCACCGCGCCCCGACCGCGCCCCGACCGCGCCCCCTGGCGACGACCCAAGACCACGACCGCAGATAGCAAGAGGCGAGGGCACCGGGGATCCCGCCGCATCCCGGACCGTGCGTGACGCTGTCCTCCCGGCGAGCCCGCGCGAGACGGCTCGGGCGAAATCCGCCAAGCCCAGCGTCCAACAGGACCCAATGCCTAACTGGACCCAATGCTTAACAGGAAATCTCCGGGGGGAAATCCATTGACTTCCGGCGCAGAGATGCTACGTGCCGTGGGCATGAGAGTCGCACGTCACTATCTCATGCCGTTCTTCCGCGGCTCCGCGGAAGGACCCATCCCACAGCTTCCGCCGTGACCGGGCGTGCCTGGCCCGTCTTTCTTGCAGGCAACGTCCGCGCTGGCCGCTTTTTCCGCCAGCACCTCCGGACCCCCAGCGCGGCAGCCGCGCGACGGTAATCCGGCCTTCGGCAAGCCTGCGTAGAGAAACGGGTCGGTCCTGGTACGGGGCTCGCCTCGAGGCGAGCCGACCACTCGCGCGCGGGCTCTGTAAATGAACAAAACTCAATGCATCGGTCGATACACGCGGACGGCGAGGCGATTGGCGCCCGTCTTCGCGCTGGCGCTCGCCGCGCTCGCGCTCGGGGGCTGCAGCCCCCGCATGGCCCTGTTCGACCCCTCGGGCCCCGTCGGTGCCGCCGAGATATCCGTCATCCTGATCGCCTTCGGGCTGATGCTGATCGTCGTCATCCCGGTGTTCGTTATGACCTTCCTCTTCGCCTGGCGCTATCGCGCCTCCAACACCAGCGCGACCTACGCGCCGCACTGGCACCACTCGGGAAAGATCGAGCTGGTGGTCTGGCTGGTGCCGGCGCTCATCGTGACCGCGCTCGGCATCCTCACCTACAAGAGCACCTACGCGCTCAATCCCTACACGCCGCTCGCGTCCGCCGAAAAGCCGGTCGCGGTCGACGTGGTGGCGATGGACTGGAAGTGGCTGTTCATCTATCCCGAGCAGCGCATCGCGACCGTCAACCGGCTCGTCCTGCCGCGAGGCGCGCCGGCGCGCTTCCGGCTGACCTCCGAGACCGTCATGTCCTCGTTCTTCATTCCCGGCCTCGGCAGCCAGATCTACGCCATGCCGGGCATGCGGACGAAACTCAACTTGCTGGCGGACCGGACCGGCACATATGTCGGCCAGAACTTCCAGTTCAGCGGCCGCGGCTATTCCTCGATGCATTTCAAGCTCATCGTCACCTCGCGCCAAGGCTTCGACGCCTGGGCGCGGAAGGTCCGGCAATCCGGCGGCATCCTCGATCTCGCGACCCTGGCAGCGCTCGAGAAGCCGAGCCGCGACAATCCGGTGAGCACCTACGCCGCGATCGTCCCCCACCTCTTCGGCTCCGTCATCAGCCGGTCGATGACCGCGAATGAAGCGCAGCCGGTGTCGTACGCGCACAAAGGACCCTGAGATGCTCGGCCACCTCACGCTCTCGCAGATCCCCTATGACAATCCCATCGTCATGGGCGCGGTCGCGATGATGGTCATCTCGGCGGTCGTCGTCGTCGGCGCGATCACCTGGTTCGGGCAATGGGGCTATCTCTGGAAGGAGTGGCTCACCTCCGTCGATCACAAGAAGATCGGCGTGATGTACATCATCCTCGCCCTTGTGATGCTGCTGCGCGGCTTCGCCGACGCGATCATGATGCGCTCCCAGCAGGCCATCGCCTTCGGCCCCGCGCAAGGCTACCTGCCGCCCCACCATTACGACCAGATCTTCACCGCTCACGGCACGATCATGATCTTCTTCATGGCCATGCCGTTCCTCACCGGCCTGATCAACATCGCCGTCCCGCTGCAGATCGGCGCCCGCGACGTGGCCTTTCCCTTCATGAACTCGGTGAGCCTCTGGCTCGCGGTGGTCGCCGGCATGCTGGTCATGGTCTCGCTCGCCATCGGCGAATTCTCCCAGGCCGGCTGGACGGGATATCCGCCCCTCTCCGAGATCCAGTACAGTCCCGGCAGCGGCGTCGATTACTGGATCTGGGCGATCCAGATCACCGGCATCGGCACCTTGATGACGGGTATCAACTTCATCGTCACCATCCTCCGGATGCGGGCGCCGGGCATGACGCTGATGCGGATGCCGGTCTTCAGCTGGACCGCCCTCTGCACCAGCATGCTGATCGTCCTTTCCTTCCCGGTGCTCACCGTCACGCTCGCGCTGCTCAGCCTCGACCGCTATGTCGGCACGCACTTCTTCACCGCCGGCGCGGGCGGCAACCTGATGATGTACACCAGCCTCTTCTGGGTCTGGGGCCATCCCGAGGTCTATATCCTGGTGCTGCCCTCGTTCGGCATCTTCTCCGAGGTCACCGCCACGTTCTCGGGCAAGCGGCTGTTCGGCTACACCTCGATGGTCTACGCGACGATCGCGATCACGGTGCTTTCGTTCCTCGTCTGGCTCCATCACTTCTTCACCATGGGCGCGGGCCCGGACGTCAACGCCTTCTTCGGCATCTCGACGATGTTGATCGCCATCCCCACGGGCGTGAAGATCTTCAACTGGCTCTTCACGATGTACCACGGGCGGGTCCGCTTCACCCCGCCGGTCCTCTGGACGCTCGGCTTCATCGTCACCTTCACCATCGGCGGCATGACCGGCATCATGCTCGCCGTGCCGGCCGCCGACTTCGTCCTGCACAACAGCGAATTCCTGGTCGCGCACTTCCACAACATGCTGATCCCGGGCGCGCTCTTCGGCTACTTCGCCGGCTATGACTACTGGTTCCCGAAAGCGCTCGGCTTCCGCCTCGATCCGAAATGGGGCAAGCGGGCCTTCTGGTGCTGGCTGATCGGCTTCTACGTCGCCTTCATGCCGCTCTACGTGCTCGGCTTCATGGGCATGCCGCGCCGCATGGAGCATTACGACAACCCGGCATGGCATCCCTGGCTCGAGCTCGCGGCCCTGGGCGCCGCCATCGTCGCCCTCGGCATCCTCTTCCAGATCATCCAGCTCGCCGTGAGCATCCGCGATCGCGCCGCGACGCGCGACGCGACGGGCGATGCCTGGGGCGGCCGGACGCTCGAATGGTGGGTGGCCTCGCCCCCGCCGGCGTACAACTTCGCCCGCATCCCGGTGGTGCGCGATGTCGACGCCTTCGCCGATATGAAGGAGCGGGACATGGCGTACGTCCGCCCCGGCGAATATCACGACATCCACATGCCAGCGAACACCGGGCTCGGGTTCGCGATCGGCATCCTCGCCTTCGTCCTCGGCTTCGCCCTGATCTGGTATATCTGGTGGATGGCCGCGGCGAGCGCGCTCGGCATCTTCGCCTGCGTCGTCGCCCGCGGCTGGAGCGAGCACACCGCGTACCACGTGCCGGCGTACGAGGTCGAGCGCGCGGACGCCGCGAGATACCACGATCTCGCGACGGCCGAGGCCGCCGGCACCGAAGCCGGGTACGGCGACAAGATCGTGGCCCACGCCTGAGGCGAGCGCGCAAACCATGATGAACACACAGGTTCTCGAAAGCGCCTTCGCTCCCTTCGACGGCCATGAGGAGGAGGAGGCCGTCGCCAACACGGCCTTCGGCTTCTGGGTCTACGTGATGAGCGACTGCATCCTCTTCGCCGCCCTCTTCGCTTCCTTCGTCATCCTCAGCCACAATTATGCGGGCGGCCCGACCGGGGCGCAGCTCTTCGACCTCCACGACACGCTCATCGAGACCATGTTCCTGCTCGTGAGCAGCGTGACCTGCGGCTTCGCGATGCTGGCGATGGGGCGCGCGAGCCGGGCCGGGCTGGTCTTCTGGCTCCTCGTCACCGCCCTCTTCGGCCTTGGCTTCGTCGGCATGGAGGTGAACGAGTTCCTCCACATGGCCGCCGCCGGCGCCGGTCCCGACCGCAGCGGCTTTCTCTCCGCTTTCTTCACCCTGGTCGGAACCCACGGCACCCACGTCACCATCGGCCTGATCTGGATGACGGCGATGATCGTCCAGGTGCTGACCAAGGGCCTGACCACCCAGGTCCAGTCGCGCCTGCTGCGGCTCAGCATGTTCTGGCACTTCCTGGACATCGTCTGGGTCGGCGTCTTCACGGTGGTCTACCTGAGCGGAGCCTTCTAGTGCAGCACGGAGCGACGGAGCAGGCCGGAGCCCACCAGGGCTCGCTGCGGACCTACATCACGGGATTCATCCTCGCGGTGCTCCTCACCCTCGTCTCCTTCGGGCTGGTGATGGGCAAGGCCCTCTCGCCCACGGCGACGCTCGCCGTCATCTTCATCGCCGCGGTGGCGCAGATCCTCGTCCACCTCCATTACTTCCTGCACCTGGACACCTCGTCCGAGCAGCGCTGGAACCTGGCGGCCTTCGCCTTCACCCTGCTGATCGTCGTGATCGTCGTCACCGGCTCGGTCTGGATCATGGCGAGCCTGCACGGCCGGACCATGGACGGGAGCGCGATGCCCTCGATGTCGAGCCTGGTGGTCCCCCCGCTCGTCTAGCGCTGTACCGGCGGCCGCCCGTCTCCGGTGCCGAGCGGGCGCTGGAGGAGCACGGTATCGAGCCAGCGCCCGTGCTTGTAGCCGACCGAGCGCAGCACCCCAACCAGCCTGAATCCCGCCCGCTCATGCACCCGAATCGAAGCGATATTTTCGCGATCGCCCACCACCGCGACCATCTGGCGAAACCCCAGCGCCTCGGCCTCGCCGATCAGCGCCGCGAGCAGACGCCTTCCCAGGCCCCGCCCGATCGCGTCGCGGCGGAGATAGACCGAGTCCTCCAGGGTCTCGCGATAGGCCGGCCGCGTCCGGTAGGGCCCGGCATAGGCATAGCCCAGGATCCCGGACCCAGCCGCGGCGGCCCCATCTTCGGCGACCCCATCTTCGGCAACAAGGTACGGAAACCCCCGCCCCACCAGCTCCGCCCGCCGCCGCCGCATTTCCTCGACGTCCGGTGCGTCGGTCTCGAAGGAGGCGGTGCCATGGAGCACGTGGTCGGCATAGATCGCCGCGATCGCCGCCACATCGCCCGCGCGTGACGGCCGCAGGATCGCTTGCTCGTTCATGGCGCCAGACTGCTTCAGTCCGTCCATAAGCAAAAGCATGAAAGTCCGATACGCCGTATTATTGGTTCTTATGGGGCTCCGATCGCGCGGCGAGCAGCGCGCCGCCCGGCCTTTCATCCTTCAGTGAGACCCCGGTCAGCCGCCTGCGCAGCATCTCGCGCATCAGCCAGAGCAGCGTTTCGGCCGCCCCGGCGCTGGTAAGGCCGCCCGGGCGGATGTTGGAGATGCAGTTCCGCTCCGCATCCGTCCGTCCCGCCCGCGGCGCCCATGTCAGATAGACGCCCATGCTCCGCGGCGCCGAGAGTCCCGGCCGCTCGCCGATCAGCACCGCCACCGCCGCCGCCCCCAATGCCGCGCCCACTTCGTCCCCGAGCGCCACGCGCCCCTGCTCGGCGATCACCACCGGCGCCACCGTGAGCCCCTCGCGCGCCAGCGCCGGCGCCACGCGGGCAAGGAGCGGCGCGGCCTCCGCCGTCACTGCCTCGGCCGCGAGTCCGTCCGCCACCACGAAGGCAATCGCGCCCGAAACCGCCGCCGCCTCCAGTCGGGCCGCTTCGCCCTCCGCGAGCCGCCGCCCGAGATCCGGCCGACGGAGGAAAATCCGCCGCTCCGCGGCTGCCGAGCGCACCGCGATCGAGGGAAATCCCGCCGCCGCCAACGCCCGCGCCAGTGCCGCCACGTCGAGCGCCCGTCCCACCTCGTCCCGCGCCGCCGCGTGCGCCGCCTGGAACGCGAGATGCGCGGCCGTCGGCAGCCCGTTCCCCGCCCGCCCCAGCGCCACCCGGGCCGGCGTGAAGCGCCGGAGCGCGGTCCAATCAGCCAAGGCCCATCTCAGCCAAGACCTATCAGCGCCGGCGCCAGCCCCTCCGGGATCCGCCCAGGCTCGCCGGATGCCCCGAGCGCCGCGCCCAGCCCCCGCTCCGCGAGCCAGGCCTCGAATTCCGGCGCCGGCCGCAGGCCCAGAACGCCCCGCAGATAGAGCGAATCATGAAAGGACGTGCTCTGGTACGAGAGCATCACGTCATCCGCGCCCGGCACGCCCATCACGTAGGTCACGCCCGCGACGCCGAGCAGCGTGAGCAGCGCGTCCATATCGTCCTGGTCCGCCTCGGCGTGGTTGGTGTAGCAAACATCCACCCCCATCGGCAGGCCGAGCAGCTTGCCGCAGAAATGGTCCTCCAGCCCCGCCCGCGTGATCTCCTTCCCGCAGGCGAGATATTCCGGCCCAATGAACCCCACGACCGAGTTCACCAGCAACGGCGCGAACGCGCGGGCCACCGCATAGGCCCGCGCCTCGATCGTCTGCTGGTCGCAGCCATGGTGCGCCTCGGCCGAGAGCGCGCTGCCCTGGCCGGTCTCGAAATACATCACATTGTCGCCGATCGTCCCGCGGCCCAGCGCCAGCGCCGCCTCCCGCGCCTCCCCGAGCAGGGCCAGCGAAACGCCAAAGCTCCGGTTCAGGGCCTCGGTCCCGCCGATCGACTGGAACACGAGATCGACCGGCGCGCCCATCGCCATCGCCCGCATCGTCGTCGTCACATGGGCGAGCACGCAGGACTGGGTCGGGATCGCGTAGCGCGTGCGGATCGTGTCCAGCATTTCGAGAAGCCGGACCGTCGCGGCGATGCTGTCGGTCGCGGGATTGATCCCGATCACCGCATCGCCGGCGCCGAGCAGCAGCCCGTCCAGCACCGAGGCCGCGATCCCCTGTGGGTCGTCGGTCGGGTGGTTCGGCTGCAAGCGCACCGAGAGCCGTCCCGCCAGCCCGATGGTGTTGCGCAGTCGCGTCACCACCCGGCACTTCGCCGCCACCGAAACGAGGTCCTGAAGCCGCATGATCTTCGAGACCGCGGCCGCCATCTCCGGCGTGATCCCGGGCGCGAGCCCCGCCAGGACAGCCTCGCTCGCCGCCGGCGAGAGCAGGAAGTCGCGGAATTCCCCGACGCTCATCCCGCCGATCGGCGCAAATGCCGCCCGGTTGTGCGTATCGAGGATCAACCGCGTCACCTCGTCCGCCTCATAAGCGACAACCGGCTCCTCGAGGAACGCGCCGAGCGGTACCTCGGCGAGCGCCGACTGCGCCGCCACCCGCTCGCTGGCCGATTCCGCGGCGACCCCCGCCAGCGCATCGCCCGAGCGCGCCGGCGAGGCGCGCGCCAGCAACGTCCGCAGGTCGGAAAACCGGTACCGCGTCCCGCCGATCACATGCGCGTAGCCCAACCCAGATCCCCTCTCGCCGCGCGAGCATCCTATCCTCCCCCGCGCTCCCGGTGGAACCAAAACGCGCCCACCCGCTCAGCAGCCCGCGGCCGCCGCCTGGCGCGAAGAGAGCCCGACGCTGCGGATGCGTTCCACGATGACGAGCGCCTGCACGCTCGAAAGGCCCGTCAGCGGATCGCGCAGCGCCACGCGGCAGTGCTGCAAGGCGGTGCGCTCCCGTGCAATCGCGATCATGAACGCCGTGACCAGCAGCACCTCCGTGATCGCCGCCGGGTTGTAGAGGATGACGGACCAGGCCGTCGTCGGCGCCGCGCCGAGCGGCGCGGGCAGCACGCCGGCCGGCGGAACGCGCAAAGCCGCCAGCATGGCGTAGGCTGCGAACAGCCGGAGCAGGGCCGGGCAGGACGGCAGGTTCTCGCTCCGGCTCCGCCAGGATTCGAAGGCTGCCACTCCGCTGAAGAGCGCCACCAGTGCTGCCCGCATCGCCGCACTGAGCGCGCCGAGATGAAACGGCATGGCAAGGGTTGCGGAGAACAGCACCCACGCGCGCGGCCCAGATGTCCGGAACGACGGCCTGGTAAGCGCGGACGCCGCCGCCGCAGAACCCCATGATAAACGGCAGGCTGCACCGAAGAAGGAACCGCTTCCGCCCGTCGCGGAGCCAGAATATGAGAAAGAGCCCGCTGATCACCGCGAGCAGCGCGGAGCTGTAGGCGATCAGCGTCGGGACGTTGACGGCCAAATCGCGCATTCGGGCGTCGACTTCGATCGAGGATCATTTGCAATCGCCGCACCGGAAACGAACCGGGTCGGAAGCGGCGTCGCGCCCGCGCCAAGCCGACCTCCATCGGCGCGCCGGCGCGGGGAAGGGCGCCGGCCGCAAATTATCCTGACGCCATTGTCCACGGTTCCTGCCGCGCCGGCCCGCCGGGCGGACGGACATCAAATGAGCCACGTTAAGTCCAGGTTAATCCCGGGAACGCAGATCCGTCGCGAACCTGGCGTTTCCTACGCCTGCGCATGGCGCCGGCGATGCTCCGCCGGCGTCACGCCCTCCTCGTCGCGGAACAGGCGCGCGAAATGGCGCGCGCTCAGGCCCGCCCGCGCGGCGAGGCTCGCCACGCTGTGATCGGCGGACGGACCGGACGCCACGAAGCGCTGCACCTCCTGCAGCGCCGATTGCCGCGCCGGCAGCGACTGGCCTTTGCGGCTGAATTGCATCTGCCCGCCGGAGCGCTTGAAGAACATCACGAGCTGGCCCGCCACCTTCATCGCGGTCTCGCGCCCGAGATCCCCCTCGACCAAAGCAAGCGCGAGATCGAGCCCGGCGGTCACGCCCGCCGCCGTGCGCAACCGGCCGTCGCGCACATGGATCGCATCCTCGTCCACCCGAACGGATGGGTACGCAGAAGCCAGCCGCGCCGCCACCGCCCAATGGGTGGTGACACGCCTGCCCTCGAGCAGTCCCGCAGCGGCCAACAGGAACGCCCCCGTGCAGACCGAGCCGTAGCGCCGCGTGCGCGGCGCCGCCCGCCGCAGCCAATCGGTCGCCGCCGGGTCCGGCCGCGCGTCCGCGAAGCTCGGGCAGCCCGCGACAAGCAGCGTGTCGATCCGCTCCGCCACCGCCATCGCCATGTCCGGGCTGAGCCGCGTGCCGGAGGCGCTGCGGATCTCGCCCGGCCCGGCGCCGATCACCACCAGCCGATAGGCCTCCCGACCCGACTGCGCACTGGCCTCGGCGAACACGTCGAGCGGGCCGGAGACGTCCGGGAGCTGGACGCCCGGCATCGCGAGAACGGCGACCGTTCGGGTCGCCCGGGTCGGTGCGGTCATGGCTTTCCAGGCCGCATAATGACAGAATTTGGCGTGTTCCGTTAATAGCAGACAGACCGCCCTTCCTTCTATTGATCTCCTCATCGATTGGCCGAGATCACCCCAGAGGAGCAAACGTCATGGCATTCGCAATCGAAGGGATCACCGTCGCTGAGAGCAAACTCGCCCGCGAGATCACCGCGCTCGTCCGCGACACGGAATCGCCGCTCCTCTTCGACCGCTCGAGCCGCGTCTATTTCTGGGGCGCGCTCACCGCAAAGCGCCGCGGGCTCCGCTTCGATGCCGAGCTCCTCTATGCCGGCGCGATGTTCCACGACATGGGCCTCACCCAGGCGCATGCGAGCGCGCATGAGCGCTTCGAGGTCGACGGCGCCAACGCCGCCCGCGATTGCCTCCGTGCCCACAACATCGCTGAGCCCGACATCGAAACGGTCTGGACCGCGATCGCGCTGCACACGACGCCCGGCGTCCCGCCGCACATGCATCCCGTCATCGCGCTCGCCACCGCCGGCGTCGAGATGGACCTGCCCGGCATCGCCTATTCCGAGTTCACCGACGCCGCGCGCGAGGCTGTCGTCGCGGCCCATCCCCGCCCCGGCCGCTTCAAGGAAGAGATCATCCAGGCCTTCCATGACGGCTTCCACCACCGGCCGGAATTGACCTTCGGCACCGTCACTGCCGACGTGCTTGCCGACAAGGATCCCACGTTCCGGCCCGAAAAGTTCTGCCGCGTGGTCCGCGCCTCGGCCTGGCCCGGCTGAGTGCCGCCCGGGCCGGATTCGCCGCCCGGGCGGCACTCTCCATAACCCAACCCAAGGAATCCCTCATGTCCGCAGCGAAGCGCTTCACCAACGCAACCGGCGCGCCCCGCGCCGACAACACCAACGTCATGACGCCGGTCGCCGCCGCCCCGCGCTGCTCGAGGACATCTGGCTGGCCGCGAAGATGGCGCATTTCGACCGCGAGGTGATCCCCGAGCGCCGCATGCACGCCAAGGGCTGGGGCGCCCACGGCACCTTCACTGTCACCCACGACATCACCCGCTTCACCAAGAAAAAATCCTCAACCGGATCGGCAAAGAGACGCTGCTCTTCGCCCGCTTCTCCACCGTCGCCGGCGAGCGCGGCGCGGCCGACGCCGAGCGCGATATCCGCGGTTTCGCGGTCAAGCTCTACGCCGAGGAAGGCAAGTGGGACATCGTCGGCAACAACACCCCAGTCTTCATCTTCCGCGATCCGCTCGGCATCCCCGACCTCAACCACGCCATCAAGCGCGATCCGCGCACGGGCCAGCGCAGCGCCGGCACCAACTGGGATTTCTGGACACCGCTGCCCGAGGCGCTGTACCCGGTCACCATCGTCATGTCGGACCGCGGCATCCCGCAAAGCTTCCGCCACATGCACGGCTTCGGCAGCCACGCCTTCTCGATGATCAACGCCGCGAACGAGCGCAGCTGGGTCAAGTTCCACTTCCGTACCCAGCAGGGCATCCGCAACCTCGCCGATGAAGAGGCCGAGGCCCTCGTCGCCCGCGCCCTCAGCCCCCGCGAGCCCGCGCTCGCGAAATAGAAGCCCGCCGGCCTTCCTCCGCCGCCCTCCGATCCGGACGTTGCGAAACGCCCGGATCGGAGGCTAGCCTGCCCCCAGGGCAGCCGAATGTAGCGGCCGAACGGAGACCCGGACGCCGGGGCAAATCGGGGGGAAACTTCGTCCATGGACACCCACGGCAAAACCGCCGGCCTGCTCCTCGCGCGCCTCGACGGGATCCCCGTCTGGGCCTTGCCCCGCCTGTTCGCATTCATCATCGGCGTGGGCTTCCTCTTCACCTTCTACGATATCTTCGACATCAACGTCTCCTTCATCGAAACCTGCTCGCAACTCGTGCCGGGCTGCACGCCGCCGCACGCCGCCGCCTATATCGGCCTGCCGGTGCTCCTCAACCTCGCGGGCTATGTCATCGGCACGCTCATCCTGAGCCCGCTCTCGGACCGTGCCGGAAGGCGGGATCTCCTGCTGGTGACGATGGTCCTGACCGGCCTGGGCTCGGCGCTCACCGCAATCATCGGCACCTATTCCTGGTTCGTCGTCGCACGCCTGATCACCGGCATCGGCATCGGCGCCGACCTCGCCATCGTCAACACCTATATCGGCGAGATCGCGCCGCGCGGCGGCCGCGCGCGCTATACCGCAATGATCTTCATCTTCTCCGCGCTCGGCGCGATGCTTGGCATCTGGGCCGGGCTCTGGCTCACCACGCCGGCCACACCGCTTCCCCTCGGCCTGCCCGTGGCGCTCGCCTCTCCCAGCTTCACGCAAGGCTGGCGCGTCATGTACGCGATCGGCGCGCTGCTCGCGCTGATCGGCGTGCTCCTACGCTTCCAGCTCCCGGAATCGCCGCGCTGGCTCATCGCCCACAACCGCCTCGACGAAGCCGCCTCCGTCATCGCGGCGATGGAGGCGCGCGCCCACGCAATCTCGCCCCTCGCTCCTGTGCCGGAACAAATCGTCGCGCCGCCGCCCACCCTCCGCGAGCTCCCCTTCTCGGCGATCTTCCGCAATCCGCTCTATCTCCGGCGCACGATTCTCCTCGTCTCGGTCTGGTTCTTCGCCTACATCACCGTCTATTCCTTCGCCGCCGGCTTCACGACGCTGCTCGCCGCCCTCCGCTACCCGCCGCCCGAGGCCGGCCTGATCACCGCGATGGGCACATTCGGCTTCCTCCTGTGCGCCGTCACGGCCTACGCGTTCGGCGAGCGCCTCGAGCGCAGGACATGGATGCCGCTCGCAGCCTTCATCACGCTGCTGGGCGGCGTGCTCGTGGCGCTGGCCGGCACGATCTTCCCGCTCGCCGTCCTCGGTTCGATCATCGTCTTCTTCGGCTTCAACCTCTGGGTCCCGATCGCCTATGCCTGGTCGATCGAGAACTACCCGACGCGCGCGCGCACCACCGGCTTTGCGCTGGTCGACGGCGTCGGCCATCTTGGCGGCGGAGTGGGCCTGCTCCTCATCGCGCCACTCATTCCGCATCTCGGCGTGCTGGGCGCGATGCTGCTCATCATTGCCTTTCTCGTGCTCGCCGCGATCATCGCCCAGTTCGGCATCTTCACGCGCGATCTCAGCCTCGAGGAGATCTCGCCCTAGCGCCAGCTTTCATAGAATGCCGACACGTATGTGCTTGGCCAAGTGCCCGATCGGCGCGGCGTTTCGTGATCGCTGCGCGAGCGACGAAACTCTGCGGTCGGGCACCAGAGCGGGATGAGATCGCTTGCGCTCACCCATCCCGCTCGAGCCGTCCGTCTTCTCGCGTGATTGACGCTTCCGGCGATTCCGCCTTCAGCGATCACGCTCTCGCGCTACGCGCTCGGCCGCGCCCGCGTCACCTCGAGCGAATGATCGATCAACCCCTCCACCCGCTCCAGAAAGCGCACCGTATGCGGCAATCCCGCGTGAACCTCGAACGCCGCCTCCTCGCCCGCCCGAGGCCGGCCGCAAGGCCCCCGCCCGCATCGCGCTCGCCGGCGCCTTCATCCGCAACGACGCTCGCCTGAGCCCCGCGCCGTGGCCGCCGCCTTCCTGCTGCCCGCCCGCTACGCCTCCGGTCCGGGGACGAAGCAGAGCAGGCCGGAGGCGGGCGCCCAGCAGGCGACGGGTTGGCCGGCATCGTTGCGGACGTGCAGGACCGCCTCGTCAGGGACCTCGATCCATTTGTTCGGGGACGATTCGAACTGCTTGCCGATGAACACCCAATAATGGTTCGCACCCAGTTTCTCCTGCACCGCCCGGCAATCCGCCAGGGTGCAGCAGCTGATGCCGTTCTGCGGCTGTCGCAGCGAGTTGTACCAGTGCCCGAGCGGGCTCTCCGGATCCGCGCCGAGCGGCGGCGCCGCAGCGGCGCCGGACGCCATGAGCACAGCCAACAAAATCCCCGCAACCGCCGATCTCATCTCCCGCGATCCCCGCTCTCGCCGCACCGCGCCACCGGCGCCCGATCCACCCGGCAGGGAGCTTGGCAACAAATCGCCAAAACCGTAAGCCCTTTCGCGCCGGACGGCGGCCGCCTTCGCCCGTACCGCGCGCTCGCGCCCGGGCGCTAGTTCTTGAGCCGATAACCCGTTCTAAAAATCCAGCCGACGATCGCGAGGCAGATGGCCAGCACCGCCAGGGTCATCGCCAGGCTCACGCCCACGCCGACATCGGCTGCGTCGTAGAAGCTCCAGCGAAAGCCGCTGATGAGGTAAACGACGGGGTTGAACAGCGCAACGGTCCGCCACAACGGCGGCAGCATGGAGATGGAGTAGAAGCTGCCGCCGAGGAAGGTCAGCGGCGTGATGATCAGGAGCGGAACGAGCTGCAGTTTCTCGAACCCGTCGGCCCAGATGCCGATGATGAATCCGAAAAGGCTGAACGTGACGGCCGTCAGCACCAGGAAGGCCGCCATCCACAGAGGATGGGCGATATGGAGCGGGACGAAGAGATCCGCCGTGGCGAGGATGATGAGGCCGAGGATGATCGACTTGGTGGCCGCGGCGCCGACATAGCTGCTCACGATCTCCAGATAAGAAACCGGTGCGGAGAGGATTTCATAGATCGTGCCGACGAACCTGGGGAAGTAGATGCCGAACGAGGCATTGGAGATGCTCTGCGTCAAAAGCGACAGCATGATCAGGCCGGGAACGATGAAGGCGCCGTAGCTCACTCCGCCGACATGGCTGATGCGCGAGCCGATCGCCGCCCCGAACACCACGAAATAGAGCGACGTGGAAACCACCGGGGCGACGATGCTCTGCAGGAGCGTGCGCCGCGTTCGCGCCATCTCGGAGAGATAGATCGCCCGCATCGCATAAAAATTCATCTGTTTCCCCCCACCAGCGTGACGAAAATATCCTCGAGCGAGCTCTCGCTCGTCCGCAGATCCTTGAAGCGGAGCCCGGCATCGATCAGCGCCTTGAGCAGGGAAGCAATCCCCGTCCGCTCGGCCTGCGTATCGTAGCTGTAGGTGAGCGCGCTTCCGTCGGCCGAGAGCTCCAGCCCGTAACCCCCCAACGCCTCCGGCACGTGCTCGAGCCTGCCCTGCAGCTGAAGCGTGAGCTGCTTCCTGCCGAGCTTTCGCATCAGCGCTTGCTTGCCCTCCACCAGGATGATCCGGCCCTTGTTGATGACGCCGATCCGGTCGGCCATTTCCTCGGCTTCGTCGATATAGTGGGTGGTCAGGATAATCGTGACGCCCGCATCCCGGAGCGCGCGCACGAGCCGCCACATGTCCCTTCTCAGCTCGACATCGACCCCGGCGGTCGGTTCGTCGAGGAAGAGGATCTCCGGCTCGTGGGCAAGCGCCTTGGCGATCAGGACGCGCCGCTTCATGCCGCCCGAGAGCGTCATGATCCTGCTGTCCTTCCTGTCCCATAGCGAAAGATCCCTGAGCACCCTCTCGATATGCCCCGGGCTCGGAGACTTGCCGAACAGGCCCCGGCTGAAGCTCGCGGTCGCCCACACGGTCTCGAAGGCGTCCGTCGTCAGCTCCTGCGGCACGAGCCCGATCCTGGAGCGCGCGGCGCGATAGTCCCCAACAATATCGTGCCCGTCCACCAGCACGCGGCCCCGGCTCGGCCGCACAAGGCCGCAGATGATGCTGATCAGCGTGGTCTTGCCCGCGCCGTTCGGGCCAAGCAGGGCGAAGATCTCGCCCCTACTGATCTCGAGGTTCACGTCTTCCAGCGCGTTCAATCCGCTGGCATAGGTCTTGAACAGGCTGGTGACGGAAATGACGGGCGGCCCGACCACAAAGGCCTGCTCACCCGTCGGCGATTCGCCATCCATCCGCATTTCCCCCCGCATCCGACCAATCGCGACGCCCGATGTGGGCCTTGCCCCCCATCTCTACCAGTGCGACCGCCCGCTTTCATCGCGCGGAGCGCGCGCCCCCAACCGGACCCCGGCCCACCCCGCCGGCTGGCCCGGCTCGGCCGTCCGCTCTTGATCACCTCGCATGGCGAAGTGCTGGCCGCGCTGGGCCCGCCTCCGGCGCGGGAGCGGCGCCGCCGTTGCCCGGGCGCGCTCCGCGGCAGGATCCGGATGGCGCCCGACTTCGACGCCTTGCCCGCGGACGTGCTCGCTGCTCTGGAGGGCGAGAAGGAATGAAGCTCCTCCTCGACACGCGCACCCTCCTCTTCTGGCTCGACGACGACGATCGGCTCGGTCCCAAGGCGCAGGAGCTGATCGCCGATCCCGCCAACGACGTGCTCGTCAGCGCCGCGTCGTTCTGGGAAATCGCGGTGAAGACGCGCATCGGCAAGCTGGAGGCCGATATCGGGGAAATCCTGGAGGCGACCGAACGGGACGGCTTCCGCTGGCTCGGGATTGACCCTCCGCACCTGGCCGCGCTCGCCACCCTTCCGGCGCATCATCGCGACCCGTTCGACCATCTGCTCATCGCGCAGGCGATCGCGGAGAATGCAACCTTCATGTCCGCCGACACGAACGCTTCGAAATACCCGGTCGCGCTCGTCACCTGCTCGGGTCAGGCCAGACACCGAGCCTGACACCGCCCGGCCGCAGCCGCGCCGGCGCCCGCCGTCGAGGCGCCCGAACCTTGACCGGGGGGCGCAAACCGGCCGCCCCATCCTCGCCAGGCTCGGCGCCTCACCCCTGCTCCACCCTCTGCCGGGCGCCTCCCACTACTCCACCGCCGCCCGCTCCGCCCCAACCGACGTCATCACCTCGGCCGCAAACGCCCGCAGATTCGCAACCGACGCGCGCGGATCGACCAGCAGGATGTTCTCCACCCCGCCCGCCCGCAGCCGCTCCAGCTTGTGGATGATCTCGTCGGCCGTGCCGAGCAGCGGCGCATCGTCATGGCGCACATCCTCCGGCGCCCGCTCGCCGCGCCGGAGCGCACCGATCGTGCTCAGCACCTGCGCCCGCGTCGCATGCGCCGCGACGCGCTCCTCCTCGGTGTGCACCATTTGCAGCCCGCGCGTGGTACCCACCATCGTGGGCTCGTACGCCCGGCCCACCTTCTCGCACTCCTCGCGAAAAATCCCGACGCGCTCGATCGTGAGGCCGGTCGAGCCGAGCTGGTCCAGCAGCAGATTGTAGCCTTCCCGCGCCGCGCGCCGGATCGATGGCTCGCTGCCCGCCGCGAGCCACAGCGGCGGGTGCGGGCGCTGCACCGGTTCCGGCTCCACGACGATATTCTCGTAGTGCCAGCGCTTGCCGTGGTGCGAGAACCGCCCCTCGCTGGTCCACGCCTTGCGGATGATTTCCACCGCCTCGTCGAAGCGCTCGCCGGCCTCCTCCTCGGGAATGCAGAACCCGGAAAACTCCGCGGCGCGATAGCCCTTGCCCACGCCGAGGTCGAACCGCCCGCCGGAAAGCAGATCGAGCGTCGCGGCCTGCTCCGCCACCAGCACCGGATTGTGCCACGGCAGCACCACCACCGCGGTGCCGAGCCGGATGCGGCTCGTCCGCGCCGCGAGATAGGCGAGCAGGCTCATCGACGCCGAGACCTGGCCCTGCCCGGTGAAATGATGCTCGACCAGGAACACGCTCGCGAGCCCGAGCCGGTCGGCCTCCACCACATATTCGATGAAGTCGCGATAACCGTGGCTGTCGCCGTAGCCCACCGCCGTCCCGCCGGCCATCCGCCTGGTCCGCGCGCCGCCGAACAATCCGAACCGCATTGGCCGCCTCCTCTTAAGGGGCCCCCTTTTTCGTGGCCCGCCCTCGCTCCTGAAAAACTCTGGTCCCCGCTTTGCCCCGCGGTCAACCGCCCGCCCGCCGGCGCCTTGGCGCGCCGCCGCTCTGGCCACCCGATCCGCCAGTTCAGCTCTCAGATCGCGGCGATCGCCCGCTCGCGCGGCGCGAGCGTCGCAACCCGGAACGCAAGCGACTGCGAAGGTTGCGGCACCGGAACCAGGCATCCCTGGCGCGCGAGCGCGCAAGGTCCCTGAGCTCCGGAGCAACGAGGAACCAGCCGTCATCCGCGGCGAACGAAAGAAATAGCCAGGTCACGGAAAAGAACGAACAAATGTCCGGATTCGGGAGCTTTTCCGTGCGTGGGGAGTTCGCAATCGGGACAATAGATGGATACCGGGGCTGGTAGCATGGGGACCCAATGCCCATCTCTGGTGCGTGTTCAGCCTGTCTGAGCAGCCCCGGCCTTGTTTTATCGGGTGGATCGGCGCGGCGCCCTTGATCTCCTGGTCTCGCTGCGCAATTCCATTCGGCCGCGATCCGCTCCAACAGCAAATGCGTCCGGCGTATATTCCCGGAGGAACCCCGGAGGATCCAATGACAACCATCCTGATCATCGTCGTTCTCTTCTTACTTCTCGGAGGCGGTGGCTATTACGGATATCGTCGCTGGTAGCGATGGCATGCGCACCGCGAGAGCGGACGACCTTCACCGCCCATCGCTCGATACGAGCCCACGCCTGACGGCCACATTTGACCGCCACATCTGACCTAATGAGGTAACACCATGAATTTCACAATGAAATCGAACGCCGTTCTACTCGGCGCGGTCCTGGCACTCGGAACCACCATCGCCGTGGCGTCACGGCCGGCGCTTGCCGCGAATGCCGCATCGCCGTACACCAATGTGAACCCGGCCAACGATCTCGGCAACAACACCGGCAACTCGCAGATCGATGGGCTCAATCAACGCCAGCTCAACCAGAATTATTGGCCCGACGCGAAGCAGCCGGGCGGCGTACCCAATCCGCCGTACTACCCGCCCCAATCTCCGCCACGCTGACGCAGTCGGCGCCGGAGGGTTTTCTCACGCTTCGTCGCATCGAGTGCCGCCGCTCTGTATAGCGCTGACCCAACCACCGCGGCCGCGGGCTCGTGGCGGAATCGGGGCACCCCGCGAACGCGTCCGCGGGGACCTTGGCGCAGAGCGGTCCGCCAAAGCCCAAGGGCAAGCCATGAAATCGATCGGGAAAACCAAGGCTGGAGCGTGATGACTTAAAGTCATCACGCTCTAGCGCATGTACCGGCGGAAGAAGGCGTGGTAGACGAACAGTGCGATGCTCGCGCCGATTACGGCAGCCAGCAGGGTATAGACGTTGAGGCCGGTCGCGCCGGTGGCGCCAACGGAGGCGAAGAGCCAGCCGCCGACGACCGCGCCACCGACACCGAGCAGGATATCGACGACCGTACCTCCCCGGTGTTGCTGACGATCTTGCTCGCGACGAAGCCCGCCGCAAGTCCCAGCACCATCCAGGCGGCGGTCGACATGCCGCTCTTCTATTCCTTCTTCGCGATGGCCGCGCGGACGGTGTCTTTCAGCCCCCCGACGGCGTTCTGGACTTTGCCCTCCGATACCTTCGCCGCTCCCTCTGACTCGGCCTTCTGATCGCCGAGCAGCCTGCCGATCGTCTGCTTGATGGCGCCGGCAACCTGTTTGACGGATCCCGCGATACGGTCCTTGTCCATGACGACGTGCCCTCCGTTCACGTGGCGCGACGATGGGTCAGCCCGAGAACCTGTGGTAGCCGCCGCCGCCGAACAGCCACAACAGAACCAGCACCAGGATCAGGATCGGGATGATCCCGCCGAACCTGCCGTAGCGGCCGTAGCCGTAATAGCCGCCGCCACCGAACACGAGAAGCACGATCAACACGATCAGAATCAAGCCCATGGTCCGTACCCCTCATCACCAACGTGTGCTACGATAACGAATTGAACGATTAATGGCCGCCGCCTCCGCCGTGGTCCTGACCGCCCTGATTGCTCGGACCGTTCTGACCGTGCGGGCCGTTTTCGGGTCCATTATAATTGTTGTTGTAGTTCGCAGGGTGGTATCGGGGCTGGCCACCCCAATAGCCCGGACCGACGACGCAACCGCCGACAATCGCCAGCATCAGCAGGGCCGCGAGCGACAGCGCCATCCGTGGCCGGGCGATGCGCCGCATGATCAACCTCGTCCGGGTTATGGGGTGTGCTGAACGGCGCTGTTCGTGATGGCTTTGCCGGTGTTGGAGATATCTCTGCCGGCGCCGGCAGTGGTGTTGCAGGCACCCAGCATTGGCGCGAGGCCGATGAGCGCAACCAGCGCCATGACGAGGCCAAATGTCTTGCGCATGACAGAATTCCTTCATCTGATTGGAGGTTCCCGAAGCGAACGGCGGCGACGGCGCCGCCTGCGGCAGGGCCCTCGGCTTATCATCCGATGTCAAGGATGCACCATCGCTGGCGCAGCGCGCATTGATCTCAATCAACGGATTCGGAGATTGCTTGCACGCCGGCAAGGTGCGGAGTCGGCATCCGGCCGACGTTTCTGGTTCGAGCGGCACGGCCCGCCCGCGTTCGCGATTTCGTGTTCCGCCCCAATGTCACCATCCGCCGGGTTTTTGATCCATATCAATGCCGGAACGGGGTTCGTTCTTATTGTGATGCGGGTTGTGATGCGGGGGGTGGCATCCATCGGAGCTCGCGGCGGCGTCCGGCGCGCAAGAGGGCTTGCTACGCCACGGGACCCGCGGGCGCAGACATTGATCGCATTGCGACGGCGATAGCCGGTAGTGCGGGCGAGAGCGGGCCGCGGGCGGCGCCGCACATATTTCGGAGCGAAGTCCGCCGGGAGTTCAAGCCGAAAATTCACGATAGAAGAGGGAGTCGTCCAATGATCGTCAAGTCTTTCCGTTCCTTGAAACCGGGCGTCTACACGGCGACCGCGCTGGCCGGCCTGGCGCTGGCTGCCTGTACTCCACAGTACCCGTCGCCCCAGCAGGTGCAGGCGAGCAACCCAAGCGTTACCTACACCTATCATACCGACCAGGATCTGCTTCAGGTCAATCAGAGCGCGGCGACATTCTGCAATCGCTACCAATCCGTCCCGCAAGCGACGAATTTCACGACCGATCAATCCGGCAACAAGGTCGTCGTCTTCCAGTGCGTGCCGCCGACGACGATGGCAGCGGCGCCGCTGCCGCAGCCCAATCCCAATCTCACCTACAATTATCAGACCGATCAGCAGCTGCTGGACGCGTCGCGCAGCGCCCAGATGTACTGCGCGAGCAGAGGCTCGGGGCAGGTGGCGTCAAACGTCGTCACCAACCCGGACGGCAGCCGCACCGTGACCTTCCAGTGCAGCCCGCAATGATCCGCGTTTCCCTGAGGGAGGCGCTCCGCGGCCAGCCCGCCGCCGGCCCGCGCCGTCTCCCTCCTACCTTCGCGCCGGCAAGATGTCCTTCCTGAGCTTGCAGATATGCGTGAACTTCGGATTGACCATCTGCGTGCACCGCCTTGATCCCCCGGCCGCCTTGACACGGCCCCCCGGGCCTCGCCCCCGCGCCTTGCACCGGTGGGTCCACAGGGAACCCCGACGCGCCGCTGTGTCAGCCTCCTGGTGGGGCACTCCGCGGCGCGCCGGTCCCTCCTATGGACTACCGGCAGAAGACGCTACCAGGGGGTCCCTTTTGGACGCCGATAGTGGGTCCCTTTTGCGCGCCGATTGACACGCCATCAAGCGGAAGGTCCCCCAATTCTGGAGTGACGAGGAAGCCGCCGCGGCGCCACGCGAGCCCAACCCCAACCTCACCGACAACCACCAGACCGACCGGCAGCTCCTGGTCGCAGCGCACAACGCCCGGACGTACTGTTCGATCATCGGCTCGCCGCAGGTCACCTCCAGCTGCCTCGACAACCCGGACGGTAGCCGCACCGTGATAGTCGCGTGCGCCCCCCAGTGAGCACACCAATAACCTATTGCTCATGCCCCAGCCGCCCCGAACCACCCCCCGCCAACCTCCCCGCACCGAAAAGGCTGGACTCTCCGTCCCGCATCCGCTAAGCGCCCGGCCCTTGAGTTGGAACGCGGGAGACCGCTCGCCCCTATTCTGAACGCCTGGGGCGCGTCCGGTCGCATGGACCGCGGTCCTTGGCATGCGCCGCTCTCGCCAGGGCCGGCGGGGCGAGAAGGGGACCAGGGATGGCGAAGAAGATCGCGGGCTACGTCAAGCTCCAGATTCCGGCGGGCAAGGCCAATCCTTCGCCCCCGGTGGGCCCCGCGCTCGGCCAGCGCGGCCTCAACATCATGGCTTTCTGCAAGGAATTCAACGCCCAAACGCAAAACCTCGAGCCCGGCATGCCGGTGCCCGTGGTCATCACCGCCTTCGCCGACCGCAGCTTCACCTTTGTCATGAAGACCCCGCCCAACAGCTACTTCCTGTTCAAGGCGGCGGGGATCGCCAAGGGCACCCCGGCTGCCGGCAAGGCCGCCCCGATCGGCCAGGTGACGAAAACCCAGCTCCGCGAAATCGCCGCCCAGAAGATCAAGGACATGAACACGACCGACATCGAGGCCGCCGTCCGCATGCTCGCCGGCTCCGCCCGCTCGATGGGCCTCACGGTGGTGGAGGGCTGACATGGCGCGCATCGGCAAGCGGCTCCGCGCCGCCCAATCCAGCCTCGAGCCCGGCCGCGCCTACCCGCTCGCCGAGGCGATCCGCCTGGTCAAGGCCAACGCCCGCGCCAAATTCGACGAGACGGTCGAGCTGGCGATGAATCTCGGCATCGATCCCCGCCACGCCGACCAGATGGTCCGCGGCATGGTGACCCTCCCTCACGGCACCGGCCGCACCGTCCGCGTCGGAGTCTTCGCCCGCGGCCCCAAGGCCGAGGAGGCGCTCGCCGCCGGCGCCGACGTCGTCGGCGCCGAGGACCTGGTCGAGAAGATCCAGGCGGGCGAGATCAATTTCGACCGCTGCATCGCGACGCCGGACCTCATGGCCCTGGTCGGCCGGCTCGGCAAAATCCTCGGTCCCCGCGGCCTGATGCCCAATCCCCGGCTCGGCACGGTGACGATGGATATCAAGGCCGCGGTGACCGCGGCGAAGGGCGGGCAGGTCGAATTCCGGGCGGAAAAGGCGGGAATCGTGCATGCCGGCGTCGGCAAGGCGAGTTTCCCCGAAGAGCGGCTCGCCGCGAACGTGCGGGCATTTGTCGAGGCGATTCAAAGGGCTAAGCCGACCGGGGCGAAGGGGACCTATCTCAGGAAGGCGGCTTTGTCTTCGACCATGGGACCAGGCGTGCATCTTGATCTGCCGAGTCTCGCGTCATGAGGCAAATCAGCCACTGGGCACACCCCCGGTACGCCCAAACTGCCCACTTTGGAGTCCGCCGATGAACCGGCTCGAGAAGCAAGCCTTTGTCGAATCGCTTGCATCGGTGCTTTCGGCCACCGAAATGGTGGTCGTCACCCGCAACAAGGGTCTGACCGTCGCCGAGGCTTCCGATCTGCGCCGCCGCATGCGCTCCGCCGGCGCCACCTACCGCGTGGCGAAGAACCGTTTGGCCCGCCGCGCCCTCGCCGGCACCCGTTTCACGGCCATCGAACCCCTTCTCAAGGGCCCGACGGCCCTCGCCTGGTCCCCCGATCCGGTGGCCGTGGCCAAGGCCGCCGTGGATTTCGCCAAGGTCAACGAGCGTTTCGTGGTCATCGGCGGCGCCCTCGGCATCCGGTCCCTCGACGCAAGCGGCGTCGAAGCCTTGGCCGAGCTGCCTTCGCTCGACGTGCTCCGCGCCCAGCTGGCCGGGCTGCTGCGGATGCCGGCCCAGCGCCTCGCTTCCGTGCTCAGCGCCCCGGCCGGCGGGCTCGCCCGGGTCTTCGGCGCCTATGCCCGGACAGAACCGGCCCTTGCAACCTAGCCCCCAACGCTTAATCTAACAGGACACGCAAACATGGCAGACTTGGCGAAGCTGGCTGACGAGCTCTCCGGCCTCACGGTTCTGGAGGCTTCGGAGCTCACGAAGCTCTTGGAAGAGAAGTGGGGCGTCTCGGCCGCCGTACCGATGGCGGTTGCCGCCGCGCCCGGCGGGGCTCCCGCGGCTGCGGCCCCGGCGGTGGAGGAACAGACCGAGTTCACCGTCGTGCTGACCAAGTTCGGCGAGAAGAAGATCAACGTGATCAAAGAGATCCGCACGATCACGGGGCTTGGTCTCAAGGAGGCCAAGGATTTGGTCGAGGGAGCCCCGAAGACCGTGAAGGAAGGGGTGAGCAAGGAAGAGGCGGAGAAGATCCGGAAGGTGCTGGAAGAGCAGGGCGCCGCTGTCGAGATCAAGTAGGTCTCCGATCCGGACCGCCGGTGCGCCCGCTGGGCGCGCCGGAAAACGATGGGCGGGAGTCGGCATGATTCCCGCCCCGCTGGCCGTTGGCGCATCGCGCCGCGGCACGCCCCGGTAGCGCAGGGGCATGGATTCTTTTAGGGCAGCAGGGCAGGGTATGAACGCGGTCCTCCAATCGTTCACGGGCAAGAAGCGCATCCGCCGCAGCTTTGGGCGTATTCCCGAGGTTGCGCCGATGCCGAACCTGATCGACGTCCAGCGGGCCTCGTACGAGGCGTTCCTGCAGATGCACGTGGCGCCGGATTCGCGCCTGCACGCCGGGCTGCAAGAGGTGTTCAAGTCCGTCTTCCCGATCGACGACTTTGCCGGCCGCGGCCGGCTCGAATTCGTGTACTACGAGCTTGAGGAGCCGAAATACGACGTCGAGGAATGCATCCAGCGGGGCATGACTTACGCCGCGCCGCTCAAGGTGATCCTCCGCCTGATCGTCTGGGACGTCGATGAGGACACCGGCGCGCGCTCGATCCGCGACATCAAGGAACAGCCCGTCTACATGGGCGACATGCCGCTGATGACGGACAACGGGACGTTCATCATCAACGGCACCGAACGCGTGATCGTCAGCCAGATGCATCGCAGCCCGGGCGTGTTCTTCGATCACGACAAGGGCAAGACGCACTCCTCCGGAAAGTACCTGTTCACAGCAAGGGTGATCCCTTACCGCGGTTCCTGGCTCGACTTCGAGTTCGATGCCAAGGACTTGCTTTATGTGCGGATCGACCGCAAGCGCAAGCTGCCGGTGACCACGCTCCTCTACGCGCTCGACAGCGTCGCGACCGAGAAGCTCAGGGAGGAGCGCGCCAGCAAGAGCGAGGCGCTCGACTCGGCCGAGATCCGCGGCATGGATGCCGTGGAAATCCTCAACTATTTCTACGGCAAGGTGATGTTCACGCTGCTCTCGAAGGGCTGGGCGCGGCCCTTCGATCCCGAGGCATTTCGTGGCGTCAAGCTGCTCGAGCCCCTGATCGACGCGGAGACCGGCGAGGTCGTCGCCGACCCGGAGACCAAGCTTACCCAGCGGACAGCGCGCCGGATCGCCGAAAAGACCAAGGAAGTGCTGGTTGGCCGCACCGACGTCCTCGGCCGGTTCGTCGCCGAGGACCTGGTCAACCTCGAGACCGGCGAGATCTACGCGGAGGCGGGTGAGGAGCTGACCGAGCCCAAGCTTGCGGCCCTTGAGGCTGCCGGGCTCGACCGCCTGCCGACGCTCGCCGTGGACCAGTCGAACGGGCCTTGGATTCGCAACACGCTCAGCATCGACAAGAACGCGAACCGCGAGGACGCGCTGATCGACATCTACCGGTTGATGCGGCCCGGCGAGCCGCCCACGCCGGAGACGGCCGAGGCGCTGTTCCGTGGCCTCTTCTTCGATCCCGACCGCTACGATCTCTCCGCCGTCGGGCGCGTCAAGATGAACAAGCGGCTCGAGCTCGAGACCGACGATTCGGTTCGCGTGCTCCGCAAGTTCGATATCCTGCGCACCGTCAAGACGCTCTGCAACCTCAAGGATGGTCGCGGCACCATCGACGATATCGACAATCTCGGCAATCGCCGGGTGCGCTCGGTCGGCGAGCTGATGGAGAACCAGTACCGCATCGGGCTGCTGCGCATGGAACGGGCGATCCGTGAGCGCATGGGCAGCGTCGATATCGACACCGTGATGCCGCACGACCTGATCAACGCCAAGCCGGCGGCAGCGGCGGTGCGCGAGTTCTTTGGCTCCTCGCAGCTCTCGCAGTTCATGGACCAGACCAACCCGCTCTCGGAGGTCACCCACAAGCGGCGGCTTTCGGCGCTCGGTCCGGGCGGCCTCACGCGCGAGCGCGCCGGCTTCGAGGTCCGCGACGTGCACCCGACGCACTACGGGCGCATCTGCCCGATCGAGACGCCGGAGGGGCCGAACATCGGTCTGATCAACTCGCTGGCGACCTACGCGACCGTCAACAAGTACGGCTTCATCGAGACGCCGTACCGGCTGGTCAAGGACGGACAGGTGCAGCAGGGGTGGAAATACCTCTCGGCGATGGACGAGGACAAGCTTGTCGTCGCCCAGGCCGACGCGGCGCTGGACGCGGAGGGCCGCTTCACCGAGGAGCTCGTTTCGGTGCGCCGGAGCGGTGATTTCCGGCTGGTGCTGCCCCAGGAGGTGACGGCGATCGACGTCTCGCCGAAGCAGCTCGTCTCGGTGGCAGCGGCGCTGATCCCGTTCCTCGAGAACGACGACGCCAATCGCGCGCTGATGGGCTCGAACATGCAGCGCCAGGCGGTGCCGCTGATCCAGGCCGACGCGCCCCTGGTCGGCACCGGCATGGAAGCGGCCGTGGCGCGCGATTCCGGGGCGACGATCGTTGCCCGCCGCCCCGGCGTCGTCGATCAGATCGACGGCGCGCGGATCGTCGTGCGCGCGACCGCCGAGGACAACACGACCCGCGGCGTCGATATCTACCGGCTGCGCAAGTTCATGCGCTCCAACCAGTCGACCTGCATCAACCAGCGCCCGCTGGTGAAGGTGGGCGATCGGGTCTCGGAAGGCGATATCATCGCCGACGGGCCTTCGACCGAACTCGGCGAGCTCGCGCTCGGGCGCAACGTGCTCTGCGCCTTCATGCCGTGGAACGGCTACAACTTTGAAGACTCCATCCTGATCAGCGAACGGATCGCGCGCGACGACGTGTTCACCTCGATTCACATCGAGGAGTTCGAGGTGATGGCGCGGGATACCAAGCTCGGCCAGGAGGAGATCACGCGCGATATTCCGAACGTCGGCGAGGAGGCGCTCAAGAACCTCGACGAGGCCGGGATCGTCTATATCGGCGCCGAGGTGAACCCGGGCGACATCCTGGTCGGCAAGGTCACGCCCAAGGGCGAAAGCCCGATGACGCCGGAAGAGAAGCTGCTGCGGGCGATCTTCGGCGAGAAGGCCTCCGACGTGCGTGACACCTCGCTCAAGTTGCCGCCGGGAGTGAACGGCACGATCGTTGACGTGCGCGTGTTCAGCCGCCGCGGCGTCGAGAAGGACGAGCGCGCGATGGCGATCGAGCGCGCCGAGATCGAACGGCTCACCAAGGACCGCGACGACGAGCGGGCGATCCAGGAGCGGAGCTTTCTGAACCGGCTGCGCGAGAAACTGCTTGGCCGCAAGGCCGCCGGCGGCTTCAAGGGCATCAAGTCGTCGACGGTCATCACCGAGGAGGTGCTCGCCGAGCATCCACGCGGAAGCTGGCGCCACATTGCCGTGCAGGACGACGCGGTGATGGCGGAGATCGAGGTTCTCAAGCACGAGTTCGACGCCGCGGTGGGGCGGTTGCAGGCGCGCTACGACTCGAAGGTCGAGAAGCTCCAGAGAGGCGATGAGCTCCCGCCCGGTGTCATGAAAATGGTCAAGGTGTTCGTCGCGGTGAAGCGCAAGCTGCAACCCGGCGACAAGATGGCGGGCCGGCACGGGAACAAGGGTGTCGTGTCGCGGGTCGTGCCGATCGAGGACATGCCGTTCCTCGATGATGGAACGCCCATCGATCTCGTCCTCAATCCGCTCGGCGTGCCGAGCCGGATGAATGTCGGCCAGATTCTTGAAACCCATCTCGGCTGGGCTTGCGCCACGCTTGGACGCCAGATCGGCGAACTTGTCGAGGAGTACCGCCGGCGCGGCACCGCGCGCCGCGCGTTCATGGAGCGGCTCAAGGACATCTACGGCGACCGCCAATTCGACGAGGCGATCGCGGATCTGCCCGAAGCGGATCTGCTCGAGCTCTGCGAGAATCTGAAAAAGGGCGTGCCGATCGCCACGCCGGTCTTCGATGGCGCGCGCCCCTCCGATATCGAGGACATGCTGGCGAAGGCGGGGCTCGATACCTCGGGGCAGGTCACGCTGGTTGACGGCCGTACCGGGGAGCCGTTCGAGCGGCGGGTGACGGTCGGCTACATCTATATGCTCAAGCTGCACCACCTCGTGGACGACAAGATCCACGCGCGCTCGATCGGGCCGTACAGCCTGGTGACCCAGCAGCCGCTGGGCGGCAAGGCGCAGTTCGGCGGCCAGCGCTTCGGCGAAATGGAGGTCTGGGCGCTGGAGGCATACGGAGCCGCCTACACCTTGCAGGAAATGCTGACGGTGAAGTCCGATGATGTCTCGGGCCGAACGAAGGTCTACGAGGCCATCGTCCGCGAGCAGGATAATTTCGAAGCCGGAATTCCGGAAAGCTTCAACGTGCTGGTGAAGGAACTGAAGTCGCTCGGACTCAATGTGGATCTCGACAACAAGGCTGCTTGACCCGGGTCCGATGCTCGTGGGCGATCGTCCGACGATCGCGCCGGGATTTTGGGCCGGGGCCACGCGGATGCCGAGCCGGGGCGAGACCGAAGCCCAGGGTACGATGAGAGTACCGATGACGGCCGCGGCGGCGGGCCGGACAGGAGTGGATGACGCATGAACGAGCTGATGAAGATCCTGGGTCAGACCGGCCAGGCGTTGACGTTCGACCAGATCAAGATCCAGATCGCCTCACCCGAGCAGATCCGGAGCTGGTCGTACGGCGAGATCAAGAAGCCCGAGACCATCAACTACCGGACCTTCAAGCCGGAGCGCGATGGGCTCTTTTGCGCGCGGATCTTCGGCCCGATCAAGGACTACGAATGTCTTTGCGGCAAATACAAGCGGATGAAGTTCCGCGGCATCATCTGCGAGAAGTGCGGCGTCGAGGTCACGCTTGCCAAGGTCCGGCGCGAGCGCATGGGCCATATCGAGCTCGCCTCGCCGGTCGCCCACATCTGGTTCCTCAAGTCGCTGCCGAGCCGCATCGGCCTGATGGCCGACCTCACGCTCAAGGATCTTGAGAAGGTCCTCTATTTCGAGAGCTATGTGGTGCTCGAGCCGGGCGTCACCGATCTCAAGCTGCACCAGCTCGTCAGCGAAGACATGCTGGCGGCGAAGGAGGACGAATTCGGCGAGGACGAGTTCCGCGTGGGGATCGGCGCCGAGGCGGTCAAGCAGATATTGAACGGGATCGATCTCGACGCGGAGAAGACGAAGCTCCGTACCTGAACTCAAGGAGACGACCAGCGAGGCGCGGCGCAAGAAGCTGGTCAAGCGGCTCAAGCTGGTCGAGGCATTCGCCGAGTCCGGGACGCGGCCGGAGTGGATGATCATGGACGTCATTCCGGTCATTCCGCCGGAGCTTCGTCCCCTGGTGCCGCTCGACGGCGGACGCTTTGCAACCTCCGACCTCAACGATCTCTATCGTCGCGTGATCAACCGCAACAACCGGCTGAAGCGGTTGATCGAGCTGCGCGCGCCCGACATCATCGTGCGCAACGAAAAGCGGATGCTCCAGGAGAGCGTCGATGCGCTGTTCGACAACGGCCGGCGCGGCCGCGCCATCACGGGCGCGAATAAGCGGCCGCTCAAGTCGCTCTCGGACATGCTCAAGGGCAAGCAGGGCCGGTTCCGGCAGAACCTGCTCGGCAAGCGCGTCGATTATTCGGGTCGTTCGGTCATCGTCGTCGGCCCGGAGCTGAAGCTGCACCAGTGCGGGCTGCCGAAGAAGATGGCGCTCGAGCTCTTCAAGCCGTTCATCTACGCCAAGCTCGAGAAGTACGGGCATGCCACCACGGTCAAGGCGGCGAAGCGGATGGTGGAGAAGGAGCGGCCGGAGGTCTGGGACATCCTCGAGGAGGTGATCCGCGAGCATCCCGTTCTGCTCAACCGTGCGCCGACGCTGCACCGGCTCGGCATCCAGGCCTTCGAGCCGGTGCTGATCGAGGGCAAGGCGATCCAGCTCCACCCGCTGGTCTGCACCGCCTTCAATGCCGACTTCGACGGTGACCAGATGGCGGTGCACGTGCCGCTTTCGATCGAGGCGCAGCTCGAGGCGCGCGTCTTGATGATGTCGACCAACAACATCCTGAGCCCGGCGAACGGCAAGCCGATCATCGTACCGACCCAGGACATGGTACTCGGGCTCTATCATCTCTCCCTCGAACGGCCGGAGTACCAGGCCGTCGAGGACAAGGACGCGCCGGCGTTCGCGACCATCGGCGAGATCGAGCACGCGCTCTCGGCCAAGGCGATCGGCCTGCATGACAAGATCAAGGCGCGCTTCCATACGGTCGATGCGGCCGGCCAGAAGCTGCGCCAGCTGGTCGTGACGACACCCGGACGGATGATGATCGGGCAGATCCTGCCGCGGCATCCGAACGTGCCGTTCTCGCTGGTCAACCGGGAACTGACGAAGAAGAACATCTCCGACGTGATCGACGTGGTCTACCGGCACTGCGGACAGAAGGAGTGCGTGATCTTCGCCGACCGGTTGATGGGCCTCGGGTTCAACCAGGCCTGCAAGGCGGGCATCAGCTTCGGCAAGGATGACCTGCTCATTCCGGCCGAGAAGGACGAGCTGATCCGGCGGACGCAGGCGGAGGTGAAGGAGTTCGAGAACCAGTACCAGGATGGGCTGATCACCGCCGGCGAGCGCTACAACAAGGTGGTGGACGCCTGGTCACGCTGCACGGACGCCGTGGCGGGGGCGATGATGGCCGAGATCAGCCGCCAGGAGCCCGGCAAGCCGATCAACAGCGTGTGGATGATGAGCCACTCCGGCGCCCGTGGCAGCCCGGCGCAGATGCGCCAGCTTGCCGGCATGCGCGGGCTGATGGCCAAGCCGTCGGGTGAGATCATCGAGCAGCCGATCATCGCCAACTTCAAGGAGGGGCTCTCGGTTCTCGAGTACTTCAACTCGACCCACGGCGCCCGCAAGGGGCTCGCGGACACCGCGCTCAAGACCGCCAACTCCGGCTACCTGACCCGGCGCCTGGTGGACGTGGCCCAGGACTGCATCATCGTCGATGACGATTGCGGCACTGTGCGCGGCCTCACGGTACGCGCGGTGATGGACGGGGGAGAGGTCGTCTCGAGCCTCTACGAGCGGATCCTCGGCCGGACCGCGGCGGAAGATGTGCTCGACCCGGCAAGCGGGGAAGTCATCCTGGCGCGGGATCGGCTGATCGAGGAGGAGGACGCCGAGCGGATCGAGCGCCTGGGAGTGGAGGTGGTGGGAATCCGCTCCGTGCTGACCTGCGATTCAAAAGTCGGCGTGTGCGCGCGGTGCTACGGACGCGACCTCGCTCGAGGCACCCCGGTCAACATCGGCGAGGCGGTTGGCGTCATCGCCGCCCAGTCGATCGGCGAGCCCGGCACGCAGCTCACCATGCGCACCTTCCACATCGGCGGTGCGGCGCAGCGCGGAACCGAGCAGTCGAACGTCGAGGCCAGCCACGACGGCACGATCACGGTCAAGAACCGCAACGTGGTGATGAACAGCCAGGGCACGCCGGTGGTGATGAGCCGCAACTGCGAGCTCGTGCTGGTCGACGATCGCGGGCGCGAGCGCGCGCGCTTCCGTGTGCCCTATGGCGCCCGCCTGCTTGCCGATGAGGGCCAGCAGGTGGCGCGCACCCAGAAGCTCGCGGAATGGGACCCCTTCACGCTGCCGATCATCACGGAGCGTGCAGGTGTCGTCGAGTATTTCGACCTCATCGACGGGGCGACGCTGGTCGAACGGGTGGACGAGGTGACCGGCCTCACTTCGAAGGTCGTGGTGGACTACAAGCAGGTCATCAAGGGAGCGGATTTGCGCCCGCGTCTGCAGCTCAAGGACGAGAAGGGCGAGGTCGTCAAACTCGCCAATGGCGCGGATGCCCGCTACTTCCTCGCCCCGGACTCGATTCTCTCGGTGGAGAATGGGGCCCGCGTGAACGCCGGCGACGTGCTCGCGCGCATTCCGCGCGAGGGCAGCAAGACGCGCGATATCACGGGCGGCTTGCCGCGAGTGGCCGAGCTCTTCGAGGCCCGCCGGCCGAAGGACCATGCGATCATCGCCGAGATCGATGGCCAGGTTGAATTCGGCAAGGACTACAAGGCCAAGCGGCGCGTCATCGTCAAGAACGACGAGACGGGCGAAGACAGCGAGTACCTCATCCCGAAGGGGAAGCACGTCTCGGTCCAGGAGGGCGACTTCGTTCGTCGTGGCGACCCGCTGGTCAACGGCCCACGCGTGCCCCACGACATCCTCAAGGTGCTGGGCGTGGAGGCGCTGTCCGATTACCTGGTCAACGAGATCCAGGACGTCTATCGGCTGCAGGGCGTGAAGATCAACGACAAGCACATCGAGGTCATCGTCCGGCAGATGCTCCAGAAGGTGGAGATCCTCGATCCGGGCGATACCACCTTCCTGACCGGCGAGCAGGTGGATCGGCTCGATCTCGAGGCGGAGAACGCCAAGCGCGAGGCGGCGGGCGAGCGACCGGCCGCTTCCATGCCGGTGCTGCAGGGGATCACCAAGGCCTCCCTGCAGACGCACAGCTTCATCAGCGCGGCGTCCTTCCAGGAGACGACGCGCGTGCTCACCGAGGCGGCGACCGCCGGCAAGGTGGATCAGCTCTCCGGGCTGAAGGAGAACGTCATCGTCGGGCGGCTCATTCCGGCCGGCACCGGCAGCGTGATGAACCGTCTGCGCTCGATTGCCTCGGGGCGGGACGAGCAGCGCCTGCCTGCCGAGACGCCGGCGCTGGCAGGGCAGCCGGAGATGGCGGCCGAATAAATAGCGGCGCGCCCGGGCGGGGAGGGGACCGGGTCGGGAGGGGCAGGGGCGACCCCTGATTTCCGGACCGAGCCCCGGTTCCGGCGGGGGCAGGGAAGTGGCCGGGCGAGGCGCTTGACTCGGAGCGTCCTCGCCCGTAGTTTCCGCGCCCTCGACCGACCCGCCCACCCGGGCAGGCCGGCCGTGGTTTGCAGGGACATGAGGTTTGCGGCGCCGCTTCCGGAGTCTCCCGGCAGCCAAGGCCGCAGGCGCGAACGGACTCCGCAGTGTGGGCTTGGCCCACGCGTTGCGGGGTCTTCCTGTGGCGATAACCGTCCGGGTGGACGGTGTGGTGAAACGATCGGATTGGAACGATGCCGACGATCAACCAGTTGATAGCCAAGGGGCGCGAGCCACGCTCGGCGCGCAACAAGGTTCCCGCCCTGCAGAGTTGCCCGCAGAAGCGAGGGGTGTGCACGCGTGTCTATACGACGACACCGAAGAAGCCGAATTCGGCCCTGCGCAAGGTCGCCAAGGTGCGGCTGACGAATGGCTACGAGGTGGTGAGCTACATCCCGGGCGAGGGCCATAATCTGCAGGAGCACAGCGTCGTGCTGATCCGCGGCGGGCGGGTCAAGGACCTGCCCGGCGTGCGCTACCACATCCTGCGCGGTGTGCTCGATACGCAGGGCATCGCCAAACGCCGTCAGCGCCGTTCGCTCTACGGCGCCAAGCGGCCGAAGTGAGGCGGAGATGAGTCGTCGCCGCCGCGCCGTTCGCCGCGAGATCCTGCCGGATGCCAAGTTCGGCGACGGAGTGATCAGCCGTTTCATGAACGCGCTGATGCACGACGGAAAGAAGTCGGTTGCCGAACGGATCGTGTATGGTGCGCTCGATGCGCTCAAGAGGCGGGGCTCGGCCGCCGCCGATCCGGTGCGGCTGTTCCACGAGGCGCTCGACAACGTGAAGCCGGCAGTCGAGGTGCGTTCGCGCCGGGTCGGCGGCGCCACCTACCAGGTTCCGGTCGAGGTGCGCACCGAGCGGCGCCAGGCGCTTGCGATCCGCTGGATCATCGACGCGTCGCGCAAGCGCAAAGGCGAGCACACCATGGAAGAGCGGCTGTGCAACGAACTGCACGATGCGGTCAATAACCGTGGCTCGGCGGTGAAGAAGCGTGAGGACACGCACCGGATGGCCGAGGCCAACAAGGCTTTCAGCCATTATCGGTGGTAGGTCTGGCGTTGGTAGGTCTGGCGTTGGTAGGTCTGGGCAGAGGCATGGGCCGGATCCGGCCGTACGGAGAGAACTAGGATGGCCAAGGCGAAATTCCAGCGGACGAAGCCGCACTGCAACATCGGCACGATCGGTCATGTCGACCACGGCAAGACGTCGCTCACAGCCGCGATCACCAAGGTTCTGGCGAAGACCGGCGGTGCCACGTATACGGCCTACGACCAGATCGACAAGGCGCCCGAGGAGCGCGCCCGCGGCATCACCATCTCGACGGCGCACGTGGAATACGAGACCAAGAACCGGCACTACGCGCATGTCGACTGCCCCGGCCATGCCGACTACGTCAAGAACATGATCACCGGGGCGGCGCAGATGGACGGCGCGATCCTGGTGGTCTCGGCCGCAGACGGGCCGATGCCGCAGACCCGCGAGCACATCCTGCTTGCGCGGCAGGTCGGCGTGCCGGCGCTGGTCGTCTATCTCAACAAGGTCGACATGGTGGACGACCCCGAGCTTCTCGAGCTGGTCGAGCTCGAGGTTCGTGAGCTTCTCAAGAGCTACCAGTTCCCCGGCGACGATATCCCGATCGTCAAGGGCTCGGCGCTATGCGCGCTCGAGGATCGCGAGCCCGAGCTCGGCGAGCAGTCGGTCCTGAAGCTCATGGAAGCGGTTGACGAATACATCCCGCAGCCTGACCGCCCGAAGGACCGGCCCTTCCTGATGCCGATCGAGGACGTATTCTCGATTTCCGGTCGCGGGACGGTGGTCACCGGGCGCATCGAGCGCGGCGTGGTGAGGGTTGGCGACGAGGTCGAGATTGTCGGCCTCCGCCCGACCCAGAAGACGACGGTGACCGGTGTCGAGATGTTCCGCAAGCTGCTCGACCAGGGCGAGGCGGGGGACAATATCGGCGCGCTGCTGCGCGGCACCAAGCGCGAGGAAGTGGAGCGTGGCCAGGTGCTCGCGGCCCCCGGCTCGATCACGCCGCATACGCAGTTCAAGGCCGAGGCCTATGTCCTGACCAAGGAAGAGGGCGGGCGGCACACGCCGTTCTTCACCAATTACCGGCCGCAGTTCTATTTCCGCACCACCGACGTGACCGGCGTGGTGAAGCTGCCCGACGGCACCGAGATGGTGATGCCGGGCGACAATGTCTCTATGGACGTCGAGCTGATCGCGCCGATCGCGATGGATGACGGCTTGCGCTTCGCCATTCGCGAGGGCGGCCGTACCGTCGGGGCGGGCGTGGTCGCGAAGGTCGTCGCCTGAGGCGACGGCAGAGCTCGGAACGCGGACGCGAAAGAAGAAGGCAATGGACAACCAGAACATCCGCATCCGGCTGAAGGCGTACGACCATCGCGTGCTCGACAACAGCACGAAGGAGATCGTGAACACCGCCAAGCGCACCGGGGCGCGCGTACGGGGCCCTATCCCCCTGCCCACCCACATCGAGCGCTTTACGGTCAACCGCTCGCCGCACATCGACAAGAAAAGCCGCGAGCAGTTCGAGATCCGCACGCACCGGCGGCTGCTCGATATCGTCGAGCCGACTCCGCAGACGGTGGACGCGCTGATGAAGCTCGACCTCGCCGCCGGCGTCGATGTCGAGATCAAGATCTGAAGGGCGAGCAAGGATGCGCACCGGACTCCTCGCTCGCAAGCTCGGCATGACCCGCCTCTTCCGTCCGGACGGGACGCATGTGCCGGTCACCGTCCTGCACCTCGATGCCGTGCAGGTCGTGGGCACCCGGACCGTCGAGCGCGATGGCTACACGGCGGTGCAGCTCGGCTGGGGCCACGCCAAGCCACAGCGTGTGAGCAAGGCCAATCGCGGCCATTTCGCGAAGGCCAAGGTGGAACCGAAGGCGAAGCTTGCGGAGTTCCGGGTCGCGCCCGATGCGCTGCTGGCGCCCGGGGCGGCTCTAACGGCTGCGCATTTCGTGGTCGGCCAGCGTGTGGACGTCGCCGCGACCAGCAAGGGCAAGGGTTTCGCGGGGGTGATGAAGCGGTGGAACTTCGGCGGGCTCGAGGCGAGCCACGGCGTTTCGGTCAGCCACCGCAGCCACGGCTCCACGGGCAACCGCCAGGACCCGGGTCGGACCTTCAAGAACAAGAAGATGGCCGGGCATCTCGGGGACGAGCGGGTGAGCGTGCTCAATCTCGAGGTGGCGGCGGTGGATGCCGAGAAGGGGCTTCTGATGCTGCGCGGCGCGGTGCCCGGGGCGCGCGGCGCCTTCGTGCAGGTGCGTGACGCGGTCAAGCGCGCCCGCCCGGCGGAAGCGCCGTTTCCCGCCGGGCTGGCGGTCTGAGCCGGGGGATGGCGATGCAGGCGATGGTGACGACGCTCGAGAATACGTCCGCCGGCGAGATCGATTTGCCGGAGGCGTTGTTCGCGGCCGCACCGCGCGCGGATGTCATGGCGCGCGTCGTGCACTGGCAGCTCGCCAGGAGGCGCTCCGGGACGCACAAGGCCAAGGGCCTGAGCGAGGTTTCCGGGACCACCAAGAAGCCCTACCGGCAGAAGGGCACCGGCCGGGCGCGGCAGGGGAGCCTCAGGGCCCCGCAGTTCCGCACCGGTGGCGTCGTGCACGGCCCGGTGGTGCGTTCGCACGGGTATCAGCTTCCGAAGAAGGTCCGCCGCCTCGGGTTGATTTCCGCGCTCTCGCAGAAGCAGGCGGAAGGCAAGCTCGTCGTGCTCGAGGCCGCGACATCCGCGGGCCGGACCAAGGAATTGCGCCAGCGGTTCGACGTTCTCGGCTGGCAATCGGTGCTGGTGATCGACCACGATGTCGATCAGGGATTCCTCCGCGCGAGCCGCAATCTCGAGGGCATCGACGTGCTGCCGACGATCGGCGCCAACGTCTATGACATCCTGAACCACGAGCTCCTGGTCATCACCCGCGCCGGCGTTGCCGGCCTGGCGGAGCGGCTGGCATGACGGAGGCCCGTGCCCTGGCGGCTCGCCGTACGGCAAAGAAGCTCTCTCGCGAGGCGATGTTCGGGATCATCCTGCGGCCGGTGATCACGGAGAAGGCGACCGCGCTCGGCGAGCGCGGCCAGGTGGTCTTCGCTGTCGCGCCCGACGCGACCAAGCCGGAGATCAAGGCCGCCGTCGAGGGGCTCTTCGGCGTCAAGGTGCTCGCGGTGAACACGTTGAACGCCAAGGGCAAGACCAAGCGGTTCCGCGGCCATCCCGGCCGGCGCCCGGACGTCAAGAAGGCGTTCGTCCGCCTTGCCGAAGGCCAGAACATCGATTTCACCTCACGGCTCGCCTAAGCAGGATCAGGCCGATGGCACTCAAGAATTTCAACCCCGTCACCGCCAGCCTGCGCGGCACCGTTCTGGTCAGCCGCGTCGGCTTGTGGAAGGGCAAGCCGGTCAAGACCTTGACGGAAGGCAAGAGTGCCAGCGGCGGGCGAAACCAGCACGGCCATATCACGAGCCGGTTTCGCGGCGGCGGACATAAGCGCGTCTATCGCGTGGTCGATTTCAAGCGCCGCCGCTTCGATGTGCAGGCGACCGTGGAGCGGCTGGAATACGACCCGAACCGGTCGGCGTTCATCGCGCTCATCCGCTACGCGGATGGTGAGCTCGCCTACATTCTCGCGCCGCAGCGGCTCGCGGTCGGGGACAGCGTGATCTCCGGAGCCCGCGTCGACATCAAGCCCGGCAATGCGATGCCGCTGGCGACGATTCCGGTGGGCACGATCGTCCACAACGTGGAGATGAAGCCGGGTGCGGGCGGCAAGATCGCGCGCGCGGCGGGGACGTACGTGCAGCTGGTCGGCAAGGACGCCGGCTATGCGCAGCTCAAGCTTGGGTCGGGCGAGCTTCGCGTGGTCCGGGCAGAGTGCATGGCGAGCGTCGGCGCCGTCTCCAATCCGGACAATGCCAATGTGCATATCGGCAAGGCGGGACGGAGCCGCTGGCTCGGCCGCCGGCCGCATAACCGCGGCGTGTCGATGAATCCGGTCGATCATCCGCTGGGCGGCGGCGAGGGGCGGAGCTCGGGCGGTCGGCATCCGGTGACGCCGTGGGGCAAGCCGACCAAGGGCTACAGGACACGCGGAAACAAGCGGACCGACCGGATGATCATCCGCCGCCGCAACCAGGGCAAGGGCTGAGGCGATGGCACGCTCCGTCTGGAAAGGCCCGTTCGTCAACGGCTATCTGCTGGCGAAGGCGGATGGCGTGCGCGGATCGGGCCGCAACGAGATCATCAAGATCTGGTCGCGTCGCTCGACAATTCTTCCGCAATTCGTCGGCCTGACGTTCGGCGTCTACAACGGCCACAAATTCCTGCCGGTGCAGGTGAACGAGAACATGGTCGGCCACAAGTTCGGCGAGTTCTCTCCGACGCGGACCTTCACCGGCCATGCGGCGGACAAGAAGGCGAAGAGAAGCTGAGATGGGCAAGCCATCGCATCCCCGCCGCCTGGCCGATACCGATGCCGAGGCGATCGTGCGCAACCTTCGGGTGAGCCCGCGCAAGCTCAATCTGGTGGCCGGGCTGATCCGCAATCTTCCGGCGCAGCAGGCGGTCGCGCGCCTGACCTTCAGCCATCGGCGCATCGCGGCCGCGGTGAGGAAGGCGCTGGAGAGCGCGATCGCCAATGCCGAGAACAACCACCAGCTCGATGTCGACCGGCTGGTCGTGACGCAGGCCGATGTCGGTCGCGCCACCGTCATGCGCCGCTTCCACGCCCGCGGTCGCGGTCGCGCGGCGCGCGTCGAGAAATGGTTCAGCCATATCCGGATCGTCGTCTCCGAACGGAGCGAGACGGTGGCCGGCCCGGCCGAGGACGACGCCGGCACGGCGAGGGAGGCGGGCTAATGGGGCACAAGGTCAATCCGATCGGGTTGCGCGTCGGCGTCAACCGCACCTGGGACAGCCGGTGGTACGCGAACGATGCCGACTATGCAGCGATGCTGCACGAGGATCTCAGGCTCCGCAGCCATCTGCGCAGCCGGCTTGCCGGCGCGGGAGTCTCGCGCGTGGTGATCGAGCGGCCGGCGAAGAAGCCTCGCGTGACCATCTATGTCGCGCGGCCCGGGGTGGTCATCGGCAAGAAGGGCCAGGATATCGACGCGCTGCGGAAGAATCTCGCGGCGATGGCGAAAACCGACGTCGCCCTCAACATCGTCGAGATCCGCAAGCCGGAGATCGACGCGACGCTGGTCGCGGAGAACGTTGCCCAGCAGCTCGAGCGGCGCGTCGCCTTCCGCCGGGCGATGAAGCGGGCGGTGCAGTCGGCGATGCGGCTCGGCGCGCAGGGGATCCGGATCAACTGCGCGGGAAGGCTCGGCGGGGCGGAGATCGCGCGCGTCGAGTGGTATCGCGAAGGGCGCGTGCCCCTGCACACGCTGCGCGCGGACATCGACTACGGCACGGCGACGGCCAAGACGACGTACGGGACGTGTGGCGTGAAGGTGTGGATCTTCAAGGGCGAGATCCTCGCCCATGATCCGATGGCCCAGGATCGCCGCGCGGCCGAGCAGGCGCCGCAGCGCTGAACGAGGCGAACACGGATGCTTTCCCCCAAGCGCACCAAGTTCCGCAAGGCCCACAAGGGCCGGATCCACGGGCTCGCCAAGGGCGCGACGGCGCTCGACTTCGGCGCCTTCGGCCTCAAGGCGCTCGAGCCCGAGCGGGTGACCGCGCGCCAGATCGAGGCGGCGCGGCGTGCCATCACACGGGCCATGCGGCGCACCGGCCGGGTGTGGATCCGCATCTTTCCGGACGTCCCGGTCTCGGCGAAGCCGGCCGAGGTCCGCATGGGGTCGGGGAAGGGCAGCCCCGAGTTCTGGGTCTGCCGCGTCAAGCCGGGCCGCATCATGTTCGAGATCGACGGGGTGCCGGCCGCGATCGCGCGCGAGGCGCTGGAGCTCGGGGCGGCGAAGCTGCCGATCAGAACCCGGTTCGTCAGCCGGATCGGCGAAGGTTGAGGCGATGAGCAAGGCACCCGAGCTGCGCACCAAGACCGCGGACGAGCTGACGGGCATGCTGCTCGATCTGCGCAAGGAGCAGTTCAATCTCCGCTTTCAGCGTGCGACCGGGCAGCAGGAGGGGTTCTCGCAGGTCCGCGTCGTGCGCCGCGAGATCGCGCGGGTGAAGACGGTCATGACGGAGCGCCGCCGCTCCGCCGGCAAGGGTTGAGGAGAGATCGATGCCAAGGCGCGTGTTGAGCGGGCGCGTGCTCAGCGATCGGATGGACAAGACCGTGACGGTTCTCGTCGAGCGGCGCGTGATGCATCCGCTTTACAAGAAGTTCATCCGCCGCTCGAAGAAGTATGCGGCGCACGACGAAGCGAATCTGTGCAAGGTGGGTGATATCGTGCGCATCGAGGAATGCCGGCCGATCAGCAAACGCAAGACGTGGCTGGTCGTCGAACGGAACGGCGAGCGGGCCTCGCCCGCCGCCGCGGGCTGAGGAGGGTTCGATGATCCTGCCCGAAACCAACCTCGACGTCGCCGACAATTCCGGCGCGCGGCGGGTGCAATGCATCAAGGTGCTCGGCGGCTCCAGGCGCAAGACGGCGTCGGTCGGCGATATCATCGTCGTTTCGATCAAGGAGGCCATTCCGCGCGGCAAGGTGAAGAAGGGCGACGTGCACCAGGCCGTGATCGTGCGTACGGCGTTTCCGGTCCGCCGCCCCGACGGCAGCGTCATCCGCTTCGATCGCAATGCGGCGGTGCTGATCACCAAGCAGCAGGAGCCGATCGGGACGCGCATCTTCGGCCCGGTGGTCCGCGAGCTGCGCGCCAAACGGTTCATGAAGATCATCAGCCTGGCCCCGGAGGTGCTCTAGCGTCATGGCGGCACGTATCCGCAAGGGCGATCAGGTGCAGGTGATCAGCGGCGATGAGAAGGGCAAGCGCGGCGAGGTCATGCGCGTGCTGCCCAAGGAAGGCCGCGCCGTGGTGCAGGGTCTGCGTCTTGTGTCGCGGCACCAGAAGCCGCGTGGGGTCGGCCAACCGGGCGGGATCGTCGAGCAGGAGGCGCCGTTGCACCTCTCGAAGCTCGCGCTGATCGACCCCAAGACCGACCGGCCGACGCGGGTCGGATTTCGGCTCGCCGAGGACGGCAACAAGGTGCGGTTCGCCAAGAAAAGCGGCGAGCGGATCGACAGGTGAGAAGGCCTCTGTGATGAGCGAAGTTCGCGAGGTCCCGCGCTTGCAGCAGCGCTACCGGCATGTCCTGCGCCCGGCGCTGCAGAAGGAATTCGGCTACCGCAACCTGATGCAGGTGCCGCGGCTGGAGAAGATCGTCATCAACATGGGCGTGGGCGAGGCGGCAGCGGACGCGAAGAAGCTCGACTCCGCGATCGCCGAGCTCGCCCTGATCGCCGGGCAGAGGCCGGTCAAGACGCTGGCGAAGAAGGCGATCGCCGCCTTCAAGATCCGCCAGGGCCTGGCCATCGGCTGCAAGGTGACGCTGCGCAAGGCGCGGATGTGGGAGTTCCTCGATCGGCTGGTGAACATCGCCTTGCCGCGGGTACGCGATTTCCGCGGCATCGGGGCGAAGGGGTTCGATGGCGGCGGCAACTTCGCCATGGGTCTCAAGGAGCAGATCGTGTTTCCCGAGATCAACTATGACAAGGTCGATGCGATCCGCGGCATGGACATTGTCTTCGTGACGACGGCGACGACGGATGCGGAGGCGAAGGCGCTGTTGCGTGGCTTCGACCTACCATTCGCGAGTTGAGATGAGGATTTTGGAAAACCGCCAGGACTGCCTGGCAGGTTCCGGAGGGTAATAGAGGCATGGCCAAGACATCGGCGGTCAATCGGAACCTCAAGCGCGAGCGGATGGCGGCACGCGACGCATCCAAGCGGGCAGCGCTGAAGGAGATGGTGATGGACCGCGCCGCGCCGGTGGAAAGCCGGTTCGAAGCGTCGGTGAAGCTGGCGGCGCTGCCGCGCAACGCGGCGAAGGTGCGCATCCGGCTGCGCTGCCAGCTTACCGGGCGCTCGCGCGGCAATTATCGGAAGTTCCGGCTTTGCCGCATCGCGCTTCGCGAACTGGCCGGGGCCGGGCAAATCCCCGGGCTCGTCAAGGCGAGCTGGTAACGGAGAGCTTCAATGGCCGTTTCCGATCCTCTCGGCGATATGTTGAGCCGCATCCGCAATGCCCAGCGGGCGGGCCATACCATTTGCGTGGCGCCTGCGTCCAAGCTGCGGGCCAACGTGCTCGATGTGCTGAGGCGCGAGGGCTTCATCCGCGGCTTCTCGGCGGAGGAGCTCAGGCCGGGGATCGCCCAGCTCCGCATCGAGCTCAAGTACAGCGAGGGCGAGCCGGTGATCAAGGAGATCACCCGGGTCTCCAAGCCCGGCCGGCGCGTCTACTCCAAGATCGCCGAACTGCCGCGCGTGTACGCCGGACTCGGCGTCTCCATACTGTCCACCCCGCGCGGGGTGATGAGCGATGCGGAAGCCCGGGCCGCCAATGTCGGCGGCGAGGTTCTGTGCCGGGTGTTCTGAAGGAGCGGGCGATGTCGCGGGTCGGCAAATATCCAGTGGAGATCCCTCCCGGCGTCGAAGTGGCGCTCGCCGGCCGGATGTTCACGGCGAAGGGAAGGCTCGGGTCGCTTTCGCTCGAGCTCTCGGAGAACGTGGTCGCCTCGGTCGAGGCGGGGCGCGTCGTCGTAGCGCCCAACGGTGCCGCGCGTCCGGCGCGGATGATGTGGGGCACCACGCGGGCGTTGATCGCCAACCTGGTGCGCGGGGTGTCCGCGGGCTATGCCCGGACGATGGAGATCAGCGGCACCGGTTACCGCGCGCAGATGCAGGGCAAGAACCTCGTGCTCAACCTCGGATACTCGCACGACGTCGTCTATCCGGTTCCGGAAGGAATTCGCATCACCTGCGAGAAGCCGACCTCGGTCCGCATCGAGGGCGTGGACAAGCGCCTCGTCGGCCAGGTGGCGGCGGAGATCCGGGCGTTCCGCCCGCCCGAGCCCTATAAGGGCAAGGGCGTGAAATACGAGGCCGAGCAGATCCGGCGCAAGGAAGGCAAGAAGAAGTAGCATGAGCGCGAAAGTGGATATGCGCGCGCGCCGGCGGGCGCGGCTCAGGCATCAATTGCGGCTCAAGGGTCACGGCCGTCCGCGACTGTCGGTATTCCGTTCGGGCCGGCATATCTATGCCCAGGTGATCGACGATGCGGCCGGCCGCACGGTGGCGGCGGCTTCCAGCCTCGAGCGAGGCCTGCGCGGCGCGCTCGCGACCGGCGCCGACAAGCAGGCGGCGGCGGCGGTGGGCAAGCTGCTCGCCGAGCGGGCGCTTGCCGCCGGGGTGCAGGAAGTGGTGTTCGACCGCGGCGCCTATCTTTACCACGGCAGGGTGCAGGCACTCGCCGACGCCGCCCGCGAGGGCGGGCTCGCGTTCTAGAGCGTGATGATTTCCAATCCTCACGCTCTAGCCTTTGTTTCGCCGATCAATTTCATGGCATTGGCGGATCGCTCCGCGATTCCACCAGAAGCCATATTGATCTAAGGAAAGAGCGGATGGCACGAGAAGCGAGAGAAGGAAGGGGCCGCGACCGCGAGGCCGGCGATGAGCTGATCGACAAGCTGGTCAGCATCAATCGTGTGGCCAAGGTGGTGAAGGGCGGTCGGCGCTTCGCCTTCGCCGCCCTGGTCGTGGTCGGTGACCAGAAGGGGCGTGTCGGCTACGGCGCCGGCAAGGCGCGGGAGGTGCCCGAGGCGATCCGCAAGGCGACCGATCGGGCAAAGCGGGGCATGATCCGCGTGCCGATGCGCGAGGGCCGCACGCTGCATTACGATGTCGAAGGCCGGTTCGGCGCCGGCCGGGTCGTGCTGCGGGCAGCCCCCGCCGGCACCGGCATCATCGCCGGAGGGGCGATGCGCGCGGTGTTCGAATCGCTCGGCATCGGCGACGTGGTGGCCAAGTGCCTCGGCAGCCGCAACCCGCACAACATGGTCAAAGCGACCTTCGCGGCGCTCCGCCTCTGTGCGGCGCCGCGCGCGGTCGCGCAACGCCGGGGCCGGAAGGTCTCCGACCTTCTCGGTCGGCGCGAGGCCCCAGCCCCAGGGGCGGTCCAGGGCGCGGCCCCGGCGGAGGTGGCCGATGCCTGAACCGACACGCCTGCGCGTGACCCAGATCGCCTCGGCGGCCGGGCGCAAGCCCGGGCAGCGTGAGACCCTGGTCGGACTTGGGCTCGACAAGATCGGCCGTAGCCGGGTGGTCGAGGCAACGTCCGCGGTGCGCGGCATGGTCCGCAAGGTGGCCCACCTGCTCAAGGTGGAAGAGCTCACGTGAGCGGAGGACTGCACGGATGAAACTGGACGCGCTCGCCGACAACCCGGGCGCCCGGCACAAGGCCAAGCGGCTGGGCCGCGGCATCGGGTCGGGCAAGGGCAAGACCAGCGGACGCGGGGTGAAGGGCCAGAAGGCCCGCACCGGCGTCTCCTTGAACGGCTTCGAAGGCGGCCAGCTGCCGATCTATCGGCGGGTGCCCAAGCGCGGCTTCACCAATCCGTTCCGGAAGGTCTATGCGCCCGTCAATCTCGGCGCGCTGGCCGCGGCGATCGCGGCCGGGAAGCTCGACCCGGACGCACCGATCAGCGAGGAGAGCCTGGCCGCGGCGGGCCTCGTGCGCAAGGATGCGAAAGGCGCGGGCGTCCGCCTGCTCGCCAAGGGCACCATCGGCCGTGCCGTGGCGATCACCGTTGCGGGTGCGTCCGTGGCGGCGATCGCGGCCGTGCAGGCCGCCGGCGGCAGCGTCACCCTGACACGGGTCGCCGAGCAGCCCGCCGGTGAAATCGCCGGCTGAAGCCGCGTCCGCCGTTCTTCGGAAGCCGCCGGGCCGGGCAGGTGGCCTTGCGTGGCCGGCGAGGGAGCGGCACATTGGGCATGTGTGTCGATGGCCCGAGCGAAGGCTCGGTGGACGGCCCCCGGGGGCCTCCTGCGCCGCGAGGGCGGTGGACGGAGCGGCAGGACACGACTGGCTGAGTGAGGATGACGCATGGCCTCGGTGGCCGAACAGCTTGCCGCGAACTTCGATATCGGCGCGTTCGCGAAGGCGACCGACCTCAAGAAGCGCATCTGGTTCACGCTCGGTGCGCTGATCGTCTACCGGATCGGGACCTATATCCCACTGCCCGGGGTCAATCCTGCCGTCATGGCGGAGCTGCTGGCCCGCTCAGGCGGCGGCATTCTCGGCATGTTCAACATGTTCTCCGGCGGTGCGCTGGGCCGGATGACGCTCTTTGCGCTCAACATCATGCCTTACATCACCGCCAGCATCATCGTGCAGATGATGGCGGCGGCCATTCCCTCGCTCGAGGCGCTGCGCAAGGAGGGGGAGAGCGGGCGCAAGACGCTCAACCAGTACACGCGCTACCTCACCGTGGTGATCGCGCTCTTCCAGTCCTACGGCATCTCCGTCGGGCTGGAGAGCGTGCACGGCAGCATGGGCGCCGCGGTGAGCAATCCCGGCTGGTTCTTCCGCATTTCGAGCACGATCATGCTGGTCGGCGGGACGATGTTCCTGACCTGGCTCGGCGAGCAGATCACCGACCGCGGGATCGGCAACGGCTCGAGCCTGATCATCATGTCCGGCATCATCGCCAATATGCCCCAGGCCCTGATCGCGCTGCTCGAGCTCGGCCGGACCGGGGCGCTCTCCACCGTCTTCATCATCTTCTTCCTGGCGCTGGCGGTGGGCGTGATCGCCTTCATCGTGTTCATGGAGCGGGCGCAGCGGCGGGTCGTGGTGCGCTACCCCAAGCGCCAGGTGGGCAACCGCATGTTCGGCGGCGATTCGACCCACATGCCGCTCAAGGTGAACACCTCGGGCGTCATTCCCCCGATCTTCGCCAGCTCGATCCTGCTCGTCCCGGCCACCATCACCGGCTTCTCGCAAGGCGCGGGCGCCAGCACCTGGCTCGCGCGGATCGCCGCGATGCTCGGGCACGGCCAGCCGCTCTACATGGTGATCTACGCGGCGATGATCGTCTTCTTCACGTTTTTCTACACCGCGGTGGTCTTCAACCCTGAGGAGACGGCGGACAACCTGAAGAAATACGGCGGCTTCATCCCGGGGATCCGCCCCGGCAGCGCGACGGCCCAATACTTCGATTACGTGCTGACGCGCATCACCGTGGTCGGCGCGATCTACCTGGTGGTGGTGTGCCTGCTGCCGGAGATCCTCATCAGCTACTACGCGATGCCCTTCTATTTCGGCGGCACCAGCCTGATCATCATCGTCTCCGTCACCATGGACACCGTGACGCAGATCCAGTCGCACCTGCTCGCACACCAGTACGAAGGGCTGATCCGCAAGGCGCGGATCAAGGGTCGTGGCCGATGATCCTGATCCTGCTCGGGCCCCCGGGCGCCGGAAAGGGCACGCAGGCCGAGCGCCTCGTGGCGCGCCGCGGGTTCCACCAGATCTCCACCGGTGAGATGCTGCGCGCGGAAGTGGCGCGGGGAAGTCCGATCGGGCGCGAGGCCAAGGCCATCATGGACAGGGGCGAGCTGGTTCCGGATGGCGTGATCGTGCGCCTGCTCGGCGAGCGGATCGCGGCCTTCTCCGGCCACGACGTTATCCTGGACGGGTTTCCGCGCACCGCGCCGCAGGCCGAGGCGCTCGATGGAATGCTGGCGGACCACGGCCTCGAACTCGCGGGCGTGATCGTCATCGAGGTCGACGACGCAAGGCTGACCGAGCGGATCGTCGGTCGGTTCACCTGCGCGAGCTGCGGGGCCGGCTATCACGAGCGCTTCCACCCGACGCGGGTTCCCGGCGTCTGCGACCGCTGCGGGGGCACCGAGTTCGTCCGCCGGGCGGACGATACGGCGGAGACCGTGACCGCCCGGCTCGCCGCCTACCATCGCCAGACCGCCCCGCTGCTGCCCTACTACAGCCGGCAGGGAAAGCTCTTCCCGATCGACGGGATGGCCCGGATCGAGGCGGTCGCGGAAGCGATCGACCGGGTGATCGAGGGGCTTGAGTCCGGCACCCGCTCACCCAAATGTGATCAGGCCAGATTGACTCATCCTGAGGCGGGCATATAGATACGCCCATATCCGATCCCTGCGGCCCGAGGGCGCGGGGCATACGTCGTTGTGGAATAGATCGGTCACCATTTTGTGGGTCGGGATCGGTTGGGCGGCCCTCCCGGCCCCGGCAGGAGTGAGGACAGCGTGGCACGTATTGCCGGTGTGAATATCCCGACCAACAAGCGGGTCACGATCGGGCTTCGCTACATCTATGGGATCGGCTCGTCGAAAGCGGCGGAGATCTGCCGCCAGCTCGCGATCCCTGACGAGCGGCGCGTCAACCAGCTTTCCGACGATGAGGTTCTGCGGATCCGCGAGCTGATCGACCGCGAGTTCCGGGTCGAGGGCGACCTGCGCCGCGAAGTGGCGATGAACATCAAGCGTCTCATGGATCTCGGCTGCTACCGGGGCCTGCGCCATCGCCGCGGCCTGCCGGTTCGCGGCCAGCGCACGCACACCAACGCCCGCACGCGCAAGGGCAAGGCGGTGCCCATCGCCGGCAAGAAGAAGGTCACGAAATAGCCGCGGCCGACCACCGACGAGATGCGAACCAGGCCGCCCGAGCATAGGGCGGCCGCGAAGGACCAAAGGAACCGAAGACCATGGCAAAGCCGGCCACCGCGGCCCGTACGCGCAAGAAGGAGCGGAAGAACATCACCGCCGGCGTGGCGCACGTCGCCGCCACCTTCAACAACACCGTGGTCACGATCACCGACGCGCAGGGCAACACGATCGCATGGTCGTCGTCCGGAAGCCAGGGGTTCAAGGGCAGCCGCAAATCCACCCCCTATGCGGCCCAGGTGGCGGCCGAGGATGCCGGGCGCAAGGCGCGCGAGCATGGCATGGAGACGCTGGAGATCGAAGTGAGCGGCCCCGGCTCGGGCCGCGAGAGCGCGCTCCGCGCCTTGCAGGCAGTCGGTTTCTCGATCACCGCCATCCGCGACACGACGCCGATCCCGCACAATGGCTGCCGCCCGTGCAAGCGGCGCCGGGTCTAGCGAGAAGTAGCCAGACAGAGGTCCGGACGGCAGGACGGGCCCGGATGGGCAGCCGGGCCACGACCAGGATTGAATGAGGCAAGCGTGATCATCCAGAAGAATTGGCAGTCATTGATCAAGCCGGAGAAGCTCGGAGTCGAGCCCGGCACCGACCCGGCACGCATCGCCACGATCGTCGCCGAGCCGCTGGAGCGCGGCTTCGGGATGACGCTCGGCAACGCGATCCGCCGGATCCTGCTCTCCTCGCTGCAGGGCGCGGCGGTGACGGCGGTGCAGATCGACGGAGTGCTGCACGAGTTCAGCTCGATCCCCGGCGTGCGCGAGGACGTCACCGATATCGTGCTGAACGTGAAGCAGCTCGCGCTGCGCATGCATGGCGAGGGCCCGAAGCGGATGATGCTGACCGCAACCGGCCCAGGCGAAGTGAAGGCCGCCCAGATCCAGACCGGTCATGACATCGAGATCCTCAATCCCGATCTCGTGCTCTGCACCCTCGACGACGGGGTGAAGTTCGGCATGGAGTTCACGGTCGCCAACGGCAAGGGCTACCAGCCCGCCACCGCGAACCGGGCCGAGGATGCGCCGATCGGCCTCATCCCCGTCGATTCGATCTATTCGCCGGTGCGCCGGGTGTCGTACCGCGTCGAGCCGACCCGCGTGGCGCAGGTGACGGACTACGACAAGCTCCTCCTCACCGTCGAGACGAACGGCACGGTGGGGCCGGAGGACGCCGTCGCGCTCGCCGCGCGGATCCTGCAGGACCAGCTCCAGCTCTTCATCAATTTCGAGGAGCCGCGCGAGCTTCGCCACGAGGAGCCGACCGAGGACCTGCCGTTCAACCGCAACCTCCTGCGCAAGGTGGACGACCTCGAGCTCTCGGTGCGCAGCGCCAACTGCCTGAAGAACGACAATATCGTCTATATCGGCGATCTCGTGCAGAAGACCGAGCAGGAAATGCTGCGCACGCCGAACTTCGGGCGCAAGTCCCTGAACGAAATCAAGGAGGTCCTGGCGGCGATGGGGCTCTCCTTGGGCATGACCGTGCCCGGCTGGCCGCCGGAAAACATCGAGGACCTGGCGAAACGGCTCGAAGAGCCGTTCTGAGAAGCGGCCCGAAGGAGAGATCGAACCCATGCGTCACGGAATGGCCGGCCGCAAGCTCGGCGTGACCTCGAGCCACCGGCAGGCGATGCTGCGCAACCTGACGGTGGCCCTCTTCAAGCACGAGCAGATCACCACCACGCTCCCCAAGGCAAAGGAGCTTCGGCCCGCGGCCGAGCGTCTGATCACGCTTGGCAAGCGCGGCGGCATGGCCGCCCGGCGCCAGGCCTACGCCGCGCTGCGCGACGAAAAGACTGTGGCCAAGCTCTTCGCGACGATCGCCGAGCGCTACCGCACCCGGCCCGGGGGCTATACGCGGGTCCTCAAGGCGGGGGTCCGCTACGGGGACGCGGCACCGATGGCCGTGATCGAGCTGGTCGATCGTGATCCTGCGGCCAAAGGCCAGGATAGCGGTCCGAAACCAAAGCCCAGCGAGGAAGAGCCCGCGGCGGCGTGACCCCGGGGGCTTCACCCCCTGGACCTGGTCAGGCGAGGCTCGAATAGCCGCCATCGACGACGATGCCGGCGCCGGTGACGAAATCGGATGCCGGCGCCGCAAGGAACACGGCGATGCCGGCGAAATCCTCAGGCGCCCCCCAGCGGCCTGCGGGCGTGCGCCCGAGCACCCGCTCGTGCAGCCCTGGCACCTGGGTGCGCGCGTTGCGCGTGAGCTCGGTGTCGATCCACCCGGGCAGGATCGCGTTCACCTGGATATTGTCCTTGGCCCAGGCGACCGCGAGGGCGCGCGTCGTCTGCAGGATGCCGCCCTTGCTCGCCGCGTAAGGGGCGGAATAGGGCGCGGCGAAGATCGACATCATCGAGCCGATATTGATGATCTTGCCTCCACCTTGCGCGCGCATGCCGGCATAGGCCGCCTGGGCGCACCAGAACGGGCTGTTGAGATTGACATCGAGAACGGATTGCCACTCCTCGGGCGTGTAGTCCTGGGGCAGCTTGCGGATCGAGATTCCGGCATTGTTCACCACGATGTCGAGCCGGCCGAACTCCTGCCCAACCGTCTCGATCATCGCGCGGCAGGCGTCGGGCTTGCCCGCATCGAAGCGGACGAAGGCCGCCCGGGCGCCCAGCCGTTCGATCTCGGCGACGGCCGCATCCGCCTTGGCCTTGTCGCGCGCCGCGATCGCGACCGCGGCACCGGCCTCCGCCAGGCCCTTGGCCATGCCGAGGCCGATGCCGCCATTGCCCCCGGTGACCACCGCCACCTTGCCGCTCAGGTCGAAGAGATTCATCCCGCTGCCTTTCCACTCACAGTGATCGCGCCGTCCGTTGCGCTATGCTCGCACCATGTCCTCATCACAACACCCGCGTGCCGACCTGTTCGGCGAGCCGCCGGCCGCCCCGCCGCCGGCGGGTGCCCCGCGCCCGCTGGCCGAGCGGCTGCGCCCGAAATCGCTCGACGAGGTGGTGGGGCAGGACCATCTGCTCGGCCCGGCGGGCGCGCTCTCGCGCATGCTGGCGCAAGGCTCGCTCGCCAGCCTCATCCTGTGGGGCCCGCCCGGCTCGGGCAAGACGACCATCGCCCGCCTGCTCGCCGCGCGCGCGGACCTCGCGTTCGTCCAGCTTTCCGCGGTGTTCTCGGGCGTCGCCGACCTCAAGCGTAGCTTCGAGGAAGCCGCGCGCCGGCGCCAGCGTGGCCAGGGAACGCTGCTCTTCGTCGACGAGATCCATCGCTTCAATCGCGCCCAGCAGGACGCCTTTCTTCCGGTGGTCGAGGACGGAACGATCGTCCTGGTGGGGGCAACCACCGAGAATCCCTCCTTTGCCTTGAATGGCGCGTTGCTCTCGCGCTGCCAGGTGCTGGTCCTGCGCCGGCTGGACGACGCGGCGCTGGAATCGCTGCTTTCGCGCGCCGAGGGTGCGCTCGACACGCTGCCGCTCTCGGCGGATGGAAGGGTGGCGCTGCGCGCCATGGCGGATGGGGACGGGCGCTATCTTTTCAATATGGTCGAACAGCTTCTGGCGCTGCCGGCCGGGACCGCGCCGGTCGATGCGGCCGGCTTGGCGGCACTGCTCGCGCGGCGTGCCGCGCTCTACGACAAGGACCGGGAAGAGCACTACAATCTGATTTCGGCCCTGCACAAATCGCTGCGCGGCTCGGACCCCGATGCGGCCCTCTACTGGCTCGCGCGCATGTTCGCCGGCGGGGAGGATCCGCGCTACATCGCCCGCCGCCTGCTGCGCTTCGCGTCCGAGGATGTCGGCCTCGCCGACCCGGCGGCACTCGGCCAGGCGCTCGCGGCGTGGGAGGCGTATGAGCGGCTGGGGACGCCCGAGGGCGAGCTGGCGCTCGCCCAGGCGGTCGTCTATCTCGGGACCGCGCCGAAATCGAACGCGCTCTACCGCGGCCTCGGCCAGGCGATGGAAGCGGCGAAGGCGACCGGCAGCCTGATGCCGCCGGCGCATATCCTGAACGCGCCGACGAAGCTGATGCGCGAGCTCGGCTATGGCGCCGGCTACGCATACGATCATGAGGCCGAGGAAGCATTCTCCGGCCAGAATTATTTCCCGGAGGGGATGAAGCGCCGGAGCTTCTATCGTCCGACCGAGCGCGGCTTCGAGCGCGAGGTCGCGCGGCGCCTCGCCGAATGGAGCCGGCTCCGGGCCGGGCGCGAGAGATGAGCGTGGAGCCGCGCATCGTTGCCGCGGAGGAGGCGGAGATCCGTCTCGACCGCTGGTTCCGCCGCCATTTTCCCGGGCTGACCCAAGGCGCGATCGAACGGCTGTGCCGGACCGGGCAGGTGCGCGTCGACGGCAGGCGCGCTGCGGCCGCAACCCGGCTTGCCGCCGGCCAGGCGGTGCGCGTTCCTCCGCTGCCCGCGGGGCCACCGCCCGCGCTGCCCCACGGAGCCCCCCGTCCGCCGCCTCCGCCGGACCCGGACGCGGTCCGTGATCTTGCCCGGCGCATCCTCTACCGTGACGGGGCGGTCCTGGTCCTCGACAAGCCGGTCGGGCTTCCCGTGCAGGGCGGCCCGGGGATCGCCCGCCATCTCGACGGCATGCTGGAGGCGCTGCGCGACGGTGCGGCGGAGCGGCCGCGGCTGGTGCATCGGCTGGATCGCGACACTGCCGGCGTGCTGGTGCTGGCCCGGAGTGCTGGCGCGGCGGCGAAGCTCGCCGCTTCGTTCCGCGGGCGGGAGGTTGTGAAGACCTACTGGGCCGTCGTCGTCGGGCGGCCCTTGGCCCCCTCCGGACGCATCGACGTTCCGCTGGTGCGCACCCAAGGCGCCCGCTTCGGCCGCACCGCGCCGGCGGCGGACGGCACCGGCGCATCGGCGGTCACCGCCTACCGGACCCTCGATGTGACAGGAAAGCGCTTCGCCTGGCTCGAGCTCACGCCGCGCACCGGCCGGACGCATCAGTTGCGCGTGCATTGCGTTGCCCTCGGCACCCCGATCCTGGGCGATGCCACCTATGGCGGGGAGCCGGCGCTGCCGCCCGGCTTTCCCGCCACGCTCCATCTTCTCGCCCGCGCGCTCGCCATCCCGCATCCCGAGGGCGGGCGGCTCATGATCGAGGCGCCGCTGCCGCCACATATGGCGGAGACCTTTCGGATGCTCGGCTTCACCACTCCGCCGCCCGCCCCGCCGGTGCGCGTTCCGCGCTAATTCCACGCGGCGGCCGGGCCGCCGGCGCCGGCCCGCCCGGCTTGACCATGGACCAGGGGCGCGCTCACACTCTGCCCAGTTCTGGCGGCGCAGTTCTGGTGCGTGGCCGTTACCGGAGGAGGGGAGACGCAATGCCGCACGTGGGCCTGACGGTGAACGGCAAGAGCGTGACGGTTGATGTCGAAGCCCGTACTTTGCTGGTCGAGCTCCTGCGCGAAAAGCTCGGCCTGACCGGCACGCATGTCGGCTGCGACACCAGCCAGTGCGGCGCGTGCGTGGTGCATGTCGACGGCGTGTCGATCAAATCCTGCACCATGCTGGCGCTGCAGGCCGAAGGCGCGGCGGTGACGACCATCGAGGGCCTGGCGGAACCGGATGGCACGCTGCATCCGATGCAGGAAATGTTCCGCGAGCATCACGCTTTGCAATGCGGCTTCTGCACGCCGGGCATGGTGATGAGCGCGATCGATCTCGTGCAGTCCCATCCCGAGGGGCTCTCGGAGCAGCAGATCCGTCACGGGCTCGAGGGCAATCTCTGCCGCTGCACCGGCTATCACAACATCGTCAAGGCGATCGCGGCGGCGTGGCCGCTGATGCACGGCAAGGCGGTGCCCGTCGCCGCCGAATAGGCAGGCGGCCGCGGCAAGCCAGCGGATACAAGACAACAGAAACAACAAAGCAGAAAACCGGGGAGGACGTCCCGATGGGATCGATGGGGATCGGAGCCGCCGTTCGCCGCAAGGAGGATCGGCGCTTCCTCAGCGGATCGGGCCATTACACGGACGATATCGACCGCGCCGGACAGCTCTACGCCTATCTCCGCCGCTCGGATCGGCCGCACGCGCGCATCGTCGCGATCGACACCAGCGCGGCCGCCGCGATGGAAGGTGTCGCCGCGGTCTATACCGGCGCGGACCTGCAGGCGGACAATGTCGGCGGCCTGCCCTGCGGCTGGCTGGTCAAGAACAAGGACGGCACGCCGATGGCGGAGCCGTCCCACCCGGTGCTCGCCGTCGGCAAGGTCCGCCATGTCGGCGATCCGCTCGCCGTGGTGATCGCCGCGAGCCGGCAGGCGGCGAAGGATGCCGCGGAGAGGATCGCGGTCACCTGGGAGGATCTGCCCGGGGTCGCTTCGATCGCCGACGCGCTCGCGCCCGGTGCGGCGCTGGTGCATGACGAGGTGCCCGGCAACCTCTGCTACGACTGGCATATCGGCGATCCGGCGGCGGTCGATGCCGCGTTCGCCAAAGCGGCGAAAGTGGTCAGGCTCGATCTGACCAACAACCGGCTCATTCCCAATGCCATGGAGCCGCGCGCCGCGCTCGGCGATTACGACCGCGCGAGCGGCGAGCACACGCTCACCACCACCAGCCAGAACCCGCACGTGATCCGCCTCCTGATGGGCGCCTTCGTGCTGCACATTCCCGAAAGCCGGCTCCGCGTCGTCGCCCCCGACGTCGGCGGCGGATTCGGCTCGAAGATCTACCACTATGCCGAGGAGGCGATCGTCACCTGGGCGGCGGCGAAGCTCGCCAGGCCGGTGAAATGGACGGCGGAGCGGACGGAAAGCTTCCTCTCGGACGCGCATGGGCGCGACCATGTCAGCACCGCCGAGATGGCGCTCGACCACGCGGGCAACTTCCTCGCACTGCGCGTGAAAACGCTCGCCAACATGGGTGCGTACCTCTCCACTTTCGCGCCCTGCATCCCGACCTATCTCTACGCCACGCTGCTGGCCGGCGTGTACAAGACCCCGGTCATCTATGCCGAGGTGAAGGCGGTCTTCACCAACACCGTGCCGGTGGACGCCTACCGTGGCGCCGGGCGCCCCGAGGCGACGTACCTGCTCGAGCGCCTGACGGACGTGATCGCGCACGACACCGGGATCGATCCGCTGACGTTGCGGCGGCTGAACTTCATCCCCGCCGACGCCTTCCCCTACCAGACGCCCGTGGCGTTGCAATATGACAGCGGCAATTACCAGGCGACGCTCGACGCGGCACTCAAGGCGGCCGACTGGAACGGCTTCCCGGCCCGCCGCGCGGCCGCCCAGGCTGCGGGAAAGCTGCGCGGGATCGGCATCTCCACCTATATCGAGGCCTGCGGCATCGCGCCCTCCGCCGTGGCGGGCGCGCTCGGCGCGCGCGCCGGGCTCTACGAGGTCGCCAACATCCGCGTCCACCCGACCGGCAGCGTGAGCGTCTTCACCGGCAGCCACAGCCATGGCCAGGGCCATGAGACGACCTTCTCCCAGCTCGTCGCCGAACAGCTCGGCGTGCCGTTCGATCAGGTCGAAATCGTGCACGGCGACACCGGGAAAATCCCCTTCGGCATGGGCACCTACGGCAGCCGCAGCCTCGCGGTCGGCGGCTCGGCGATGGTCAAGGCGATGGACAAGATCGTGGCCAAGGGAAAACGCATCGCCGCCCACCTGCTGGAAGCCTCGGTCGAGGATATCGAGTTCAAGAACGGCACCTTCTCGGTCGCCGGCACCGACAAGGTGAAGACGCTGGCCGAGATCTCGCTCGCCGCCTACGTGCCGCACAACTACCCGATCCACGAACTGGAGCCCGGCCTCGAGGAGACCGCCTTCTACGATCCGAAGAATTTCACCTTTCCCGCCGGCTGCCATGTCGCCGAGATCGAGATCGATCCCGACACCGGCGTCACCACGGTTGCGAATTTCGTCGCCGTGGACGATGTCGGGCGGGTGATCAACCCGATGATCGTCGAGGGGCAGGTGCAGGGGGGTGTCGCGCAGGGCATCGGCCAGGCGCTGCTCGAAAATGCCGTCTATGATGCCTCGGCCCAGCTCGTCACCGGCTCGATGATGGACTACACGATGCCGCGGGCGGACGATCTTCCCGCGATCAAGGTCGGCACCGAAACGACGCTCTGCACGCACAATCCGCTCGGGGTGAAGGGCTGCGGCGAAGTGGGCGCGATCGGCAGCCCGCCCGCCATCATCAATGCGGTCGTCAACGCGCTCGCCGATTACGGCGTGCGGCATATCGACATGCCGGCGAGCCCGCAGAAGATCTGGTCGATCGTCCGCGCCGGCCGCTCCACCATGGCCGCACAGTAAAGTCGCGCCGCGCCAGGAACGGGAGAAGAGGATGTACGATTTCACGTATCAGAAGCCGAGCAGCCTGCCGGACGCGCTGAAGCTGCTCGCCGCCGACCCGGAGGCGAAAGCGCTCGCCGGAGGCATGACCTACATCCCGGTGCTGAAGCAGCGGCTGGCCCGGCCCTCGACCCTGGTCGACCTCGCCGGCCTCGGGCTTTCCGCCATCAGCGTCGCCGGCGGCAAGGTGAAGATCGGGGCGATGACCACGCACGCGACCGTCGCGAGCTCAGCCGAGGTGAAGACGGCGATCCCCGCGCTCGCAGCGCTCGCCGGCGGCATTGGCGACAAGGAGGTCCGCCATCGCGGGACCATCGGCGGCTCGCTCGCCAACGACGATCCCTCCGCCTGCTATCCTTCGGCGGTCCTGGCCCTCGGCGCGAGCATCCACACCAATCGGCGCACGATCGCCGCGGACGATTATTTCCAGGGCATGTTCACCACCGCTCTCGCGCCGGACGAGCTGATCACCGCGGTCGAGTTCCCGGTGCCCGAGAAGGCGGCGTACATGAAGTTTCCCAATCCGGCCTCGCGCTACGCCATCGTCGGCGTGTTCGTGGCCAAGGGGCCGGCCGGCGTGCGGGTGGCCGTCACCGGGGCGGGCCAGAACGGGGTGTTCCGCCACACGGCGATGGAAGAGGCGCTCGGAAAATCCTTCTCCGCCGCCGCCATCGCAAATGTCCCGACCGACGCCGACGGCCTCAACAGCGACATTCACGCCAGCGCCGAATATCGCGCGCACCTCGTCGGCGTGATGGCGCGTCGCGCCGTCGCCGCGGCCGGATAGAACTCAGCGAGAATAGAACTCAGCGAGAACGGGGCGTCCGCGGCCGCTCGATGGTCGAACCTCCGCCGCCGCTTCATGTCCCCTCGGCGCTTCATGTCGTCGTCATCGGTGCCGGCATCGTCGGCGCCGCCACGGCGCTGGAGCTGCTGGCGGATGGCCATCGCGTCAGCATCGTCGAACCTGGCGAGCCCGGCGGCGAGCAGGCCGCGAGCTACGGCAACGGAAGCTGGCTCAGTCCGGGCTCGGTGGTGCCGATGTCGATGCCCGGGCTCTGGCGCAAGGTGCCCTTCTACCTCGCCGACCCGCTCGGGCCGCTGGCGATCCGCTGGCGCTATTTTCCCCGACTTCTGCCCTGGCTCGTCCGCTACGCCAACGCGGGTGCGACCATCGCCAAGGTCGAGGCGGTCGCCCGCGCGCTCGCCCCGCTGCTCGCCGAAGCCCCCGCGCGCCACAAGCGCCTGGCGGAGCAGGCCGGCGTCGGCGATCTGATCGAGCGCCGCGGCCTGCTCTACGTCTTCCCGAGCCGCGCCGATTTCGCGGCCGAGGCGCTCGCCTGGCGGCTCCGGCGGGAGAACGGCGTCGGCTGGATCGAGCTCGACCAGAACGAGCTGCATCAGCGCGAGCCCGACCTCGATCGCCGCTACAGGTTCGGCGTCCTCCTCGAGGCGGGCGGCCACTGCACCGATCCCGGCGGCTATGTCGCGGCGCTCGTGCGCGAGGCCGAGGCGCGCGGCGCCCAGCGCCACCGCACGCGAGCCTACGGCTTCGGCATCGAGCAGGGCCGCCTCGCCGCCGTCCGGACCGCGGCCGGGGACATCGCCTGCGACCGCGCGGTGATCGCCGCCGGCGCCTTCTCCAAGACGCTGGCCGCCGCCGCCGGCGACCGCGTCAGCCTCGAGACCGAACGCGGCTACCACGCCATGATCCTCGGCGCGGACTGCGGCCCGCGCACGCCGCTGATGCCGAGCGACGGCAAGATGGCGAACACGTCCATGCGTGCCGGCCTGCGCATCGCGGGCCAGGTCGAGCTCGCCGGCCTGGCCGCCCGGCCCAACTGGCAGCGCGCCGAGATCCTTCGCGACTTCGCGCTCCGCACGTACCCCCGCCTGCCCCGCACGCTCCCGCCCGAGCGCGTCCGCTACTGGATGGGCCACCGCCCGGCGACCCCGGATGGGCTGCCCTGCATCGGCCCCGCCGCCGGCAGCCGGGACATCATCCACGCCTTCGGCCATGGCCATGTCGGGCTGGCCGCCGGCGCCGCGACCGGCCGCCTGGTCGCCGACCTGATCGGCGGCAAGCCGCCGGCGATCAACCTTTCTCCCTACGCGCCGCAGCGTTTCGGGTAGCCGGGCGGCTCGTTCATTCGGCCGGCAGCGCGACGGGGCCGTCGGGCGTCGCGGCGTTGGCGAGCACGGCCACGAAGGCCGTGGACCCCATGATCGCGGCCACCAGGACCAACACCAGGGCGGGCCGACCGGCGCCGATGAGGAAGCCGAAGGGCACGGGGGTCAGGGCCGCGCCGAGCGGCAGCCCCGTGGTCACGAACGCGAACACCGTGCCGACCTGGCCTGGCGAGGCCGCCTTCTTCGTCATCATGTCGCGCGGCGTGCGGCTGGTGCCGAAAAGCACCCCGGCCATGAACAGGCAGAGGATGTCGGCTGCTGTCGGCAGCGTCAGCATGGCCACGGCCAGGAAAAGAAGCGCGGCCGGAATGGTCAGGGCAGCCACGAGGCGCAGGTGGTGGGTCGTCCGGTCGGACACCCAGCCTCCCAGCAGAACGCCCGCGCTGACCCCGACGAGGTATGTCGTCAGCACCGATGACGCGAGGGTCACGCTGATGCCGCGCATCGCGTGCAGCACGGTGATGAGCCATGCCTGCACCCCCGTCGTCGCCATGGATGTCAGGGCATAGAAAAGCAGGAACAGGAGCATCGCCGGGGTAAGCAGGAGCGCCCTGCCGGAGAGCCTTGCCGCGGCGTGGGGGGGCGGCGCCGCGGGCCGATCGAGGAGGATCCGGCTCTGCCAGAGGATCGAGGCGACCAGCGGCAGCCCGACCAGCCCGACGACGGCGAGTGCTCCTCGCCAGCCCAGCAAGCTCGCCAGCCCGATCGTCACGGGCGGGCCGGCCGCGAACCCTGCGTTGCCTGCGAAGGTGTGCAGCGAGAAGGCGCGGCCGATGCGGTTCTGGCCGACCGAGGCGCTCAGGATCGCGTAGTCGCAGGGATGGATCACCGAGTTGCCGATGCCGCAAAGGACGGCGAGGGCCAGGATCTGCCAATAGGCGCCGGCCGCTCCCATCAGCGCGATCGAGACCGTCATCAATCCTGCTCCGCCGATCAGGAAGCGCCGCGCGCCGTGGCGTTCCACCAGCAGGCCGACCGGGGTTTGCAGCGCCGCGGTCACTGCCGAGACGAGCGCCACCGCCAGCCCCAGCGCCGGGAAGCTCGCATGGAAGCTTCCGTGCCAGGCGAGGAAGAGCGGCGGGAGGCAGAGCATGTAGAAATGGGACAGGAAATGTCCGGTTCCGATCAGCAGGTTGACGCGCACCTCGCGCAGGCGGACCATCGCTGGAGTTCCGTCCCTCCCCGGTCGCGGAAGACTGCGGTTCGGACCGGCCGGGCGTCAATCGGGCGCCCGACGCTCTTCGGCTTGGGTTGTCCACAACTTTCCGCGTCGCCGGGCACCTCTTTCGTTGAGCCCGCCTCGCCGGGCGGCTACTCTATCTTGTGGTTACGCTGGGGTGGAGACCACGACATGGAGTGGACCGAGGAACTGATTGCCCGCCTGAGGGCCCTCTGGGACGAGGGCCACTCGACGGCCGGGATCGGTCGCATCCTGGGCATCTCGAAGAACGCGGTGGTGGGAAAGGCGCACCGGCTCAATCTGCCGGCGCGTCCTTCGCCGATCCGGCGCGAGCCCAGCTCCGAGCCGCCGCGCACGCGGCGGATCGCGCGCGGCCCAACCCTGCCGCCGCTCCCGGCAGCGCCAGCCGCAGCGACCGCGGCCGTCAGCGCCCGCCCTGCTTGCGAAAGCGCGGTGCTGGCGGCGGCCGCGAGCCCCTTCGCCGCGCCCCCGGCCGATGCCGCCATGGAAGCGGCGAGAACGGCGAGCACCGGCTCCGCGCCGCGGCCCTACGCGCGCCGCATCGCCTGCTGCTGGCCGCTTGGCGAGCCGGGCACGCCCGGATTCCACTTCTGCGCGTCCGACGCGGTCCCGGGAAAGCCCTATTGCGTGGCCCACGCGCAGCTCGCCTATGTCCGGGTCCGCGACCGCCGCGACGACGCCGCCTGAAGACTCCGCCGCCTGACACAAATCCGGCGCGCCGCTTCGCCGCCAGGCGCGCGCGCCGGCGGTGACGGCTCCGTTGCGGCGGCCGATGCCGCGGCGTATCGTTCGCGGCGGAGGCTGACCGGTGTCACCGAGAAGGACCGGCAGATCAGGGAGCGGGCGGCCGATCCTCCGTTGGTGCCCAGATTCACCAGGCGGCGGGAGAATCGTGCGTGCTCTCGCCCCAAGAAAAGCAGAAAGGTGGCGGAGCGATGCCCAAGGGCACCGTCAAATGGTTCAATCCGACCAAAGGGTACGGCTTCATCGCCCCGGAGATCGGCGGGAAGGACGTGTTCGTTCACATCAGTGCCGTGCAGAAAGCGGGGATGCGGAGTCTGAGCGAGGGACAGAAAATCGGCTTCGAGATCGAGCAGCAGCAGAATGGCCGGACCGCGGCCGTCAACCTTTCAAAGACCGAATAAGGGGACACAGAGACATGCGGCCGGTCTTTCCCCCGGGGGGCGGGCCGCGCCGGCCGATCGAGGGCGATAGGCGAAGCCCGGCGTGGCGTCGCGGGCGCGGGGGAAGCGGCGGACAAGGCGGGGCGGGGCTTGCGTTGTTTTGCGAACTGTCTGACATAGGCGGCGGAACGGTACCGATAACACCATGATTGATGCCCTGAATCCCCGCTCCCCCTCGCGGCGGAGGCGGGTACATCCGCGCGCGGCCCTCAATTCCGCGGCGATTCTGGCCGCCTATCGGCGCTGGGCACGCATCTATGACGCCGTTTTCGGCTCCGTCTCCACGCTCGCCCGCCGCCGCGCCGTCGCCCTCGTCAATCGCCTGCCGGGAGAGCGCGTGCTCGAAGTGGGCGTCGGCACCGGCCTTGCCTTGCCCCACTACGCCGCGGAAAAACGCATCACCGGCATCGACCTCTCGGCGGAGATGCTGGCGCACGCGCGGCGGCGGGTCGCCCGGCGCGGCCTCGCCCATGTCGCGGCGCTGGCCGAAATGGACGCCGAGGCGATGGCCTTCCCCGATCATTCCTTCGATATCGCCGTCGCGATGTTCGTCGCCTCCGTGGTGCCGCATCCGCGCCGGCTGCTGGGCGAGATGCGCCGGGTCGTCCGCCCGGGCGGAAGCATCCTCTTCATCAACCACTTCGCGGCCGAAGCGGGCCCCCGCTGGTGGCTCGAGTGGCTGCTCGCCCCGGCCAGCCACGCACTCGGGTGGCACCCCGATTTCGCGATGGACGCATTGCTGCCGCCGGAAGACCGGGCCCGCGCGCTCACCCGCGCGGCGCCGCCCGCCGGGCTCTTTACGCTGGTGCAGCTTCCGCATTGAGGGTGCCGTCAAGCCCCTCTTGATCTCGGCCGGCTCGTCCGCTACGCGAAACCGTATCGCCGGGCGCCGAGCCCGACGCAAGACGGGTCGGGTGGAACGGACGATGCGGCTTCTCAGGCGATGCGGCGGCCTGGCGCTGGCCTTTCTGGCGCTGCCCCTGGTACCCCTGCTGCTTGCCCCGCCGGTCCCGGCGTGGGCCGCGGGCCCGGCGGGGAACCCCATCGGCCAGCCGCATGACTGGCAGATCGGGTTCCAGCGCGCCTACAGCCCGGTGATGCGCAACATCGAGTGGCTCAACACCGACATCGTGATCCCGATCATCGGCGTCATCTCGCTCCTCGTCGCCGGCCTGCTCCTCTACGTGGTCTGGCGCTTCAACGCCGCGCGCCACCCGGTGCCGAGCCGGCTCACCCACAACGCCCCGCTCGAGGTCGCCTGGACCGTGCTCCCGGCGCTGGTGCTGGTGGGGATGGCGATCCCCTCCTTCCGCCTGGTCTTCTTCGAGAACCGGACCAACGACCCGTACATGACCCTCAACGTCACGGGCCATCAGTGGTATTGGGAGTACGCCTATCCCGGCCAGGGCAATCTCGATTTCATGTCCAACTTCGTCCCGGATAATGAGCTCAAGCCGGGCCAGCCGCGGCTGCTCACGGTCAATCACCCGCTGGTGCTCCCGGTCGGCGAGAATATCCGCATCCTCCAAACCAGCGGCGACGTGATCCACAGTTTCTTCATCCCGAGCCTCGGGGTGCAGCGCTATGCGATCCCGGGCCAGACGATCGAGACCTGGGTGAGGATCGACCGGCCCGGCACCTATTACGGCGAATGCAACCAGATCTGCGGGATTGGCCACCACGAGATGCCGATCGAGGTGCAGGCGGTGCCGTTGCCGCAGTTCCTGGCCTGGGCCAAGCTCGCCAAGCAGCAGATGGCCGCGGACGGCTCGGTGCCGCCGGCGTCCGCCGCGCTTGCGAGCCCCGCGACGACAGAGGTCGCTGAGGTTGCGCATCCCCCGGCGTCCAGCCTGGGCAAAGGAGACTGAGCCGTGTCGCTGTCCGCTTACCAGGGGCATGCCGAAGGGCATTCGGAGCACGCCCACGACCACAAACCCGGCTTCGTGCGGCGCTGGCTCTGCAGCACCAACCACAAGGATATCGGCACGCTCTACCTGCTCTTCGCGTGCTGCGGAGGCTTCTTCGCCGGCGCCCTCTCGCTCCTGATGCGCTGGCAGTTGATGTACCCCGACCACCACACCTTCCTCCTTAACGGCCAGAACTGGAACGCGGTGATCACGGCGCACGGCCTGATCATGATCTTCTTCACGGTCATGCCGGCGCTGATCGGCGGCTTCGGCAACTGGTTCGTGCCGATGATGATCGGCGCTCCCGACATGGCCTTTCCGCGGCTCAACAACATCAGCTTCTGGCTGTTGGTGCCGGCGATCTGCCTGGTGCTGGCGGGGCTCTTCACCCCGCCCGGCGCGGGCATCGGCTGGACGCTCTACCCGCCGCTCTCCGAGGCCACCTATCAGCCCGGCCTGCCGGTCGACTTCACCCTCTTCGCGCTGCACCTCGCGGGCATCAGCTCGCTGCTCGGCGCGATCAACTTCATCACCACGATCTTCAACATGCGCGCGCCCGGCATGACCATGCACAAGATGCCGCTCTTCGTGTGGTCGATCCTGGTGACGGCCTTCCTGCTGCTGCTCTCGATCCCGGTGCTGGCCGGGGCGATCACCATGCTGATCACCGATCGGCTGTTCGGCACCGGTTTCTTCAATCCGCAGCTCGGCGGCGACCCGGTGCTGTTCGAGCACCTCTTCTGGTTCTTCGGCCATCCTGAAGTCTACATCATGATCCTGCCGGCCTTCGGCATCATCAGCCACGTGATCTCGACCTTCAGCAAGAAGCCGATCTTCGGCTATCTCGGCATGGTCTATGCGATGGTGGCGATCGGCGTCGTCGGCTTCGCGGTGTGGGCCCACCACATGTTCATCTCGGGCATCAGCGTCGATACCCGAGCCTACTTCATGGCCGCGACCCTGGTCATCGCGGTGCCGACCGGGATCAAGGTCTTCTCATGGATCGCGACCATGTGGGGCGGGTCGATCGAGATGAAGACGCCGATGCTGTTCGCCGTCGGGTTCATCTTCCTCTTCACCATCGGCGGCGTGACCGGCGTGGTGCTCGCCAATGCCAGCATCGACGAGGTGCTGCACAACACCTACTACGTCGTGGCGCACTTCCACTACGTGCTCTCGCTCGGCGCCGTGTTCGGCATCTTCGCCGGCTTCTATTACTGGATCGGCAAGATGTCCGGCCACCAGTACCCCGAATACTGGGGCAAGGTGCATTTCTGGCTGATGTTCGTCGGCGTCAACCTCACCTTCTTCCCGATGCACTTCCTCGGCGCGGCCGGCATGCCGCGGCGCTACCCGGACTACCCGAGCGCCTTCGCCGGCTGGAATTTCGTCGCCTCCATGGGCGCCTACCTTTCCGGCCTCTCGCTGATCGTCTTCCTCTACGTCGTCTATCGGACCTTCACCTCGAAGGAGCACGTGGCCGACAATTACTGGGGCGAGGGAGCGACCACGCTGGAATGGGCGCTGAGCTCGCCGCCGCCCTTCCACACCTTCGCGGAACTGCCGCGCATCGGCTAGAGAGCGCCGACGCAGGCGGGCAGATCATGAGAAACCAAATCGTGAAAAGGGCGGGCTGAGATGAGTCCGCTGGCCGGAATTCCCCTCACCGCCAGCGACGCGGCGGTCCAGCCTTCCGCCTGGGCCGAAATCAACGACTGGATCACGCTGCTCAAGCCGAGGGTGATGCTGCTGGTGGTGTTCACCGGCCTGGTCGGGGTGCTCGTCGCGCCCGGGCGCCTCAACCCGTTCCTGGCCGCGGCATCCGTGCTCTGCATCGCGATGGGCGCCGGCGCCGCCGGCGCGATCAACATGTGGTACGACCAGGACATCGACGCGCTGATGCGCCGGACCGCGAACCGCCCGGTCCCGGGCGGGCGCATCAGCGCCGAGGCGGCACTCGCCTTCGGCGTGGTGCTGGCGATCGTCTCGGTGCTGGTGATGCTGCTCGCGGCCAACCTGCTCGCCGCGGCGGAGCTCGCGGCCTCGATCGCCTTCTACGTGTTCGTCTACACCATCTGGCTGAAGCGCCGGACGCCGCAGAACATCGTCATCGGCGGCGCCGCCGGGGCCTTCCCGCCACTGATCGGCTGGGCCGCCGTCACCGGCTCGGTCGGCCCCCTGCCGGCGCTGCTCTGCGCCATCGTCTTCTTCTGGACGCCACCGCACTTCTGGGCGCTCTCGCTCTTCGCCCGCGACGATTACCGCCGCGCCGGCGTGCCCATGCTGCCCGTGGTCGCGGGGCTCAGGACCACCCGCCGCCAAATCTTCCTCTACACCACCCTCCTCGTGCCGCTCTCCCTGCTCCCCTGGGCGCTCGGCCTGACCAGCGCCGTCTATGGCGGCACCGCATTGCTGCTGGGCCTCGGCTTCCTCTGGCACGCGCTCCGGGTGCTGCGCGACCGGCAGGACACGAACGGGGAAAGCCTGACCCGGGACGCCCCGGCCAAGGCAATGTTCCGGTTCTCGATCTACTATCTCTTCCTGCTCTTCACGGCCGTCGCCGTGGACCGCTTCTTCGGCTGACCCCATGGCCCCCGCCGGTACGGAGCCGGCCACTCCACCCGAAGCGGACCAACGCCGCCGGCGAATCCGCAACTGGGCGCTGCTCGTCGCCCTGGCCGCGCTGGCGGCGCTCTTCTACGCCATCGCCATGGTCCGCATGGCCGCCGAGCACAGCCTCCCCTACTTCCGCTGAAGGCCAAGGGGTTCGGCCCCTGGTTCAATCGCACCCGGCAAGGTCGCCGCGATCGGCGAGTGCCGCGTCCGCCAGCGGCTCGGCGCCAATCCCGATCAGGCGGAACTCCGTGAGCCCGTCCGCCTCGCGGGCGAGCAGGGTGCGGGCGGCCTTGAGCAGGCGCTCAGCCTGCGCGGTCGGGAACGCAAGGCGGAGATGGCGCGTGCGGACGGCGAAGTCGCGCGTCCTGAGCTTCAGCACCACCCCGCCCGCCGCCAGGTTCTTTCCCGCCAGGCGCTCCGCCAGCCGCTGGGCGAGCTTTTCGAGCAGCTCGTCGAGCGCCAAGGGATCCGCGACATCCGCGGCAAGCGTGGTCTCGACGCTGACGCTCTGCGTGTCCGTATCGGGTTCCACCTGCCGGAAATCCTCGCCGGCGGCGCGGCGAACGAGGGACGGCCCGTCGCGGCCGAGGGCGCGCGCCGCCGCCTGGCTCAGCGCCTGGAGATCGCCGAGGCGAAGAACCCCCCGGGCCGCGAGATGTCGCTCCTGCACCGGCCCGACCCCCGGCAGCGCGCGGACCGGGAACGGCGCCAGCACCGCCCGCGCCTCCGCCGCCCCGATCACCGCGAAGCCGCGCGGCTTGTCCCGCCCGGCCGCGAGCTTGGCGAGCAGCCGGTTGGGTGCGAGCCCGACCGAGACCGTGAGCCCAAGCTCGGCCTCCACCGCGCGGGCGAAGCGGGCGAGCGGCACCGCCGGCGGCGCGCCGTGGCGTGCGGGGGCGTCGGCGAGGTCGAGCACCGCCTCGTCGATCGAGAGCGGCTGCATGAGCGGCGTCAGCGCCCGCATCCGCGCCCGGATTTCCCGCGCCGCCGCGGCGTACTTGGAAAATTCCGGCGGCAGGACCACGGCGTCCGGGCAGAGCTCCAGCGCCCGGAACATCGGCATCGCGCTCCGCACGCCCGAGAGCCGCGCGACATAGCAGGCGGCCGCGACCACCCCGCGCCTGCTCCCGCCGACGATCACCGGCCGCGCGGCGAGCTCGGGGCGGTCCCGTTTCTCGACGCTGGCGAAGAAGGCGTCGCAATCGATGTGGGCGATGGAAAGCGCCGCGAGCTCGGCGTGGCGGACGAGGCGGAGGCTGCCGCATTCGGGGCAGGCACGCCGGCTCACCGGAGCCGGGGTCAGGGAAAAACAGTCCCGGCAGAGGGTCGGTTGCGGCGGCCCCTTGGCTATCCCGGCCACAGCCAGGCGGCGCCCCGCACGCCCGAGGCATCGCCATGGGCGTTGCGCCGGATCGGCGTCGCGAGCACGTCGGTGAAGACGTAGCGGCGGACCAGCGCCGGCAGCTCCACGGTCAGATGGGGCATGTTCGAGAGCCCGCCGCCGAGCACCACCACGTCCGGGTCGAGGATGTCGATCACCATCGCCAGCCCGCGCGCCAGCCGATCGACATGGCGCGCGAGCGCCGCCACGGCGCCCGCGTCGCCGGCGGCGGCGCGGGCGGGGATGGCACTGGCGTCGCGCGCGCCCGGCCCGTCGCAATCCGCCGCCAGCCCCGGGCCGGAGATCAGCGATTCGAGGCAGCCATGCTGGCCGCACCAACAGAGCGGCCCCGGATACTCCTCGGGCCGCATCCAGGGCAGCGGCGTGTGGCCCCATTCCCCGGCGATGCGGTTGCGCCCCTCCAGGACCCTCCGCTCGACGACGATGCCGCCGCCGCAGCCGGTGCCGAGGATGACGCCGAAGACCACGCGCCCGTCCTTGCCGGCGCCGTCCACGGCCTCGCTCAGCGCGAAGCAGTTGGCGTCGTTGGCGACCCGGACCTCGCGGCCGAGGCGGGCGCTGATGTCGCGGTCGAGCGGGCGGCCGTTGAGGAGGGTGGAGTTGGCGTTCTTGACCACCCCGGTGGCCGGGCTGATCACGCCGGGAATGCCGATGCCGACGGTTGCCGGGGCGCCGAGCTCCGCCTCCGCTGCCTCGACCAGGGCGGCGATGGCGGCGAGCGTGGGCTCGTATCCGCCCGCCGGCGTGGCGATCCGGCGGCGCAGCACGATGGTTCCGTCGCTGTCCAGCGCGGCCACCTCGATCTTGGTGCCGCCGAGATCGATGCCGATGCGATGGGGGCCCATGCGCGCCAGTTTCCCGCATCGGGCGGTGCTTGCTCAAGCCTGCCCCCTCGCCGCAGGATGGCCGGGCGATGGCCGAGACATTGCTCGATCTCAAGGATTTGCGCTGCCCGCTGCCCGTCCTCAGGGCGAACCGGGCGCTGCGCGGCCTGCCGCCCGGAGCGCGGCTGCGCGTGCTCGCGACCGACCCGGCAACGGTTGCGGATTTCCAGGCTTTTTGCCGGGAGAGCGGGCACGCGCTGCTCGCCTGGAGCGAGGAGGCGGGAATCTTCAGCTTCGTTATCCGGCGCCGCGCGGACGAGCCGGCCGGAACCCCCGGGACTTAAGCGATGGCTGTGGCGCTGATCACCCATCGTGCCTGCCTCGGCCACGACACCGGGCCCGGCCATCCCGAGTCCCCGGCGCGCCTCAAGGCCGTGCTGCACGCGCTCGAGGCGGAAGAATTCTTCTCCCTCCTGCGCGAGGAGGCGCCCGAGGCGAGCCGCGCGGCGCTGCTCCGCGCCCACACCGCATCTTACGTCGAGGAGATCCTCTCGCTCGCGCCGGAGGAGGGCGAATATCGTGCCCTCGATGCCGACACGATCGTCAGCGCCGGCAGCGCCGAGGCGGCGCTCAGGGCGGCCGGCGGGGCGGTCGCCGGCGTCGATGCGGTGATGGAGGGTTGGGCGCGGGCGAGCTTCGTCGCCGTCCGCCCGCCCGGCCACCATGCCGAGCCGTCGCGGCCGATGGGGTTCTGCCTCTTCAACAACGCCGCCGTGGCGGCGCTGCACGCGCGTGCGCGCTGGGGCCTCCGGCGCGTCGCGATCGTCGATTTCGACGTCCACCACGGCAACGGCACCGAGACGATCATGGGCTCCGACCCCGACCTCTTCTACGCCTCGAGCCATCAGAGCCCGTGCTATCCCGGCACCGGCTCGGCCGAGGAGCACGGGATCGCCGGCAACGTGGTCAACGTGCCGCTTGCGCCCGGCAGCGGCAGCCACGCCTTCCGCCGGGCCTGGGGTGTCGCGATCCTGCCCGCGCTCGAGCGTTTCTCGCCCGAACTCCTGCTGGTCTCGGCCGGCTTCGATGCCCACAAGGCGGACCCGCTGGCCGAGCTTCGCCTCGAGGTCGGCGATTTCGCCTGGCTGACGGGCGAGCTGGTCCGCCTCGCGGACGCGCGCACGGACGGGCGCATCGTCTCGGTGCTCGAGGGCGGCTACGACCTCGCGGCGCTGGCGGCGAGCACGGCGGCCCATGTCCGGGCGCTGATGACGGGATAAGAACGAAGGTCGTCCCCGTGGCCCTGACAAGAGATGCGGCCTCTACAGGAGATAATGGATGGCGGACGAGAAGCGCCCGGCCCCGGCCGGGATTCCTCCCCAGGTCGAAAAACTTTCCTTCGAGGAGGCGCTCGCCGAGCTCGAGCGGATCGTCAAGGGCCTCGAGGGCGGGCAGCTCAAGCTCGAGGAGGCGATCGGCGCCTATGAGCGGGGGGCCGCGCTCCGGCGCCACTGCGAGGTGAAGCTGGCGGAGGTGGAGGCGCGGGTGGCGGCGATCGTCGAGCGGCCGGACGGCACGCTGGCGCTCCGGGAGATGGAGTGATGGCGTCGCTCGCCGCACTCGCCGGGCCCGCCTTGCAGCGCGCGCTCGCCGATTCGGCCGAGACGGTCGGGGCGGCGCTCGACGTGCTGCTCACCGAATCGGAGGGGCCCGAGGCCCGGCTCGACCAGGCGATGCGCTATGCAGCGCTCGGCGGGGGCAAGCGGCTGCGCGCCTTCCTGGTGCTGCGCACGGCCGAGCTCTTCGCGGTGAACCCCACCTGCGCCGCCCGGGTGGCCGCCGCGGTGGAGATGCTGCACGCCTATTCGCTGGTCCATGACGATCTGCCGGCGATGGACGACGATGATCTCCGCCGCGGCAAGCCGAGCGCCCATCGCGCCTTCGACGAGGCGACCGCGATCCTCGCCGGCGATGCGCTGCAAGCCCGCGCCTTCGAGGTGCTGGCGGAGCCCGACACGCACGCGGATGCGGGGGCGCGGGTCGAGCTCGTTTTGGCTTTCGCCGCCGCGGTCGGCCCGCGCGGGATGGTGGGCGGGCAGATGATCGATATGCTCGCGGAGGGCCAGGCGCTGAGCACGCCGGAGGTGACGCGCCTGCAGGCGATGAAGACCGGGCGGCTGATCCAGTTCAGCGCCGAGGCGGGCGCGATCCTCGGCCGCGCGCCGCCGGCGCAGCGCCTGGCGCTCGGGCGCTTCGGGCAGGAGCTTGGTGCCGCGTTCCAGATCGCCGACGACCTCCTCGATACCGAGGCCAGCACCGAACAGATGGGCAAGACCGCGGGCAAGGACCAGGAGGCCGGCAAGGCGACGCTGGTCGCCATCCTCGGTCCCGAGCGCGCACGGGCCCAGGCGGAGCTGCTGGCCGAGCAGGCGGCCGCCCATCTCGAGCCGTTCGGCGAGCGGGCGGACCTGCTGCGCGCGCTCGCCCGCTACGTCGTGGAGCGCAACGCCTGACGGCCCGCCTGGCGCGGCAGCGGGCCGATTGCCTGCTGGTGGAGCGCGGGCTGGCGGAGAGCCGCGCGCGGGCCCAGGCGCTGATCCTGGCGGGCCTCGTCTATGAGGGGGAGCGGCGGGTCGCCAAAGCGGGGGAAATGCTGGCGGCGGACGCCCCGCTCGCGGTCCAGGGCCGCGACCACCCCTGGGTCTCGCGCGGCGGCATCAAGCTCGCCCACGGCCTCGAGACGTTCGGGCTCTCCCCGGAGGGGCGGGTCTGCCTCGATATCGGCGCCTCCACCGGCGGCTTCGTCGAGGTGCTGCTCGCCCATGGCGCAAGGCGCGTGCACGCGGTGGATGTCGGGCATGGCCAGCTCGCCTGGAAGCTGCGGAACGATCCCCGCGTCGTTGTCCACGAACGGACCAATGCCCGTTTCCTCTCTCGCGCGGTGATCCCCGAGCCGATCGAGGCGCTGACCTGCGATGCGAGCTTCATCGGGCTGGCGAGCGTTTTGCCGGCGGCGCTGGGCCTGACCGCGCCGGGCGCCTGGGCGGTGGCGCTCATCAAGCCGCAGTTCGAGGCAGGGCCGGGAAAGGTCTCGCGCGGCGGGGTGGTGCGCGATCCCGCCATTCACCAGGAGGTGTGCGAGCGGATCGGCGCCTGGTGGAGCGGGCAGGCGGGCTGGCGGGTCATCGGCATCACCGCGAGCCCGCTCCTCGGCCCGGCTGGGAATCGCGAGTTCCTGATCGCCGCGGCGCGCGAGCAGGGCCCACTGCCGGCTTTCATGGAAAGCTGACACGTCGGTGTTTGTCCAAGCGCCCGATACACGCGGCGTTCGCGATCGCTGCGCGAGTGGCGAAGCTCTGCGATCGGGCACTACCGCCCGTGCTGCTCGCCCGGGACGCCCACCAGCCGACGGCTGAAGAGCCCGCCGACGCGCCGCGTCACCGCTCGTAGGAAGCTCGCCAGCGCGAGGCCGAACTGGTGGTTGCCTTCAACCTCCAGCAGCGCGACCTCGCCCAGCTCATCGATGATGCTCATCAGTACGGTCCTTTGCTGCATGCCCGTCGCGTTGGGCTCGCCTGACCGTCAATCTATGCTGCAATGCAGCATAAGAAAAATGCATATTTGGAATTCTTCCTCCCCGGATTTGGCATGGCGCCGCCAAAGCGCCTTGGAAGTCCCGGCCCCTGGACGGCGGCTGCCGCGCGGCGGCGATCCCTCTATCCCGTCTATCGGATCCGGTTGATCTGGTTCTCGCTCAAGGCGCGGATGAAGTCGGGCAGCGGGATGAAGTGCACTTGGTCGAGGAATCGCGGCGCGTTGCCGCCCTCGGGCGAGATCGACCAGAGGAGGAAGTCGCGGATGGCCGCGGCGGTCGCCGGATCGGGCTGCCGCGTCGAGACCACGGCGTATTCGTAATTGATGAGCGGATAGGAATTCTTGCCCGGCGCGAAGGCGAGGCTCAGCCGCTCGTCGGCGGGCGTGCGCGGATCGAGCTCCGAGGCCGCGGCGCTCACGGTCTCCGCGCTCGGCAGCAGGAACTGCCCGGCCTGGCTGCGGAGCATCGCGGTGCCGAGCCCGGCCTTCTCGAGATCGGCCTGGAAGCTGATGCCGACATAGCCGACCGAATAGGGCGTGGCGGCGAGGGCTTTCACCATGCCGTCATTGCCGCTCGCCGAGCGTTCGCCGGGCACGGTCGGCCAGCCGACCGTCGTGCCGTAGCCGACCCCTTCGTCCCACGACGGCGTCGAGAAATCGAGGAGCTGGGTGAAGATGAAGGTGTCGCCGGAAGCGTCGGCGCGGCGGACCGGGATGATCGCCTGGTGGGGCAGGTGCACGCCCGGATTGAGCGCGGCGATCTCTGGCGCGTCCCAGGCGCGGATGGTGCCGGAATAGATCCCGGCGAGCGTCGGCCCGTCCAGCTTCAGGGCCGTGCCGCCCGGGCCGGGCAGGTTGTAGTTCACCGTCTGCGCCGAAATCGCGAGCGGGATATTGAGGATCCGCCGATTGCGCTCGGCCTGCTCGTCCGACATGTAGGCGTCCGAGGCGCCGATCTGCACGTGCCCCGCGATCGCCTCGGCGATTCCCGCGCCCGAGCCGGTGGCGCCGGTGGTGATGGTTGCGCCGGGGGTCGTGCCGGGGCTGGCGGTCGCGTAGGCCGGGCTCCAGAGCTGGAAGAGCGGGTAGAGCAGGGTCGAGCCGGTCTCGTGCAGCGTCACGTCGGCCGCGCCGGCGGGGAGGGAGGCCGCGAGGGCGAGCGCGAGCACGCCCGCGCCGAGCGACCGGCGCATCGTCGCGCTGCTCATCGTCCCACCTCGTCGAGATTGAGGCCCGTGGTCTCGATCCGGTAGCGCCAGGTGACGATCGCGCCGATGATCGAGGCCACGACCAGGCCGTAGAGGAGCATGCGCGTGCCGATCGCCACGAGCAGGATCGGGAAGAGGAAAGCCGTCGCCACCGCGCCGATCTTGGCGAAGGAGGCTGCAAAGCCGGCCCCCATGCCGCGCACCTCGGTCGGGAAAACCTCGCCGGCGAGCAGGTAGGTCTGCGCGTTCGGCCCGAGATTGGTCATGAAGCTGAAGAGCATGAAGCCCACGAAAATGGTCTCGATCTTCGCCGGGCCGCTGAAATCGATCGAGAAGGAGGCGACCAGCAGCCCGACCGCGCAGCCGATGAAGCCGCCGATCTGCAGCCGGATGCGGCCGAGGCGATCGGCGAGGACGACGGCGAAGAGGATGCCGACGATCAGCAGCACGTTGATCATCGCCGCCCCCTTGGCGGCGAGGATGCCGTCCGAGATGAGGTCGCTCAGGCTGCGCACGTGGTCCGCGCCACCGCCCAGCGCCGCCGCGAGGATCGTCGGCGTGAAGATGCCGATGCCGTAGGTGCCGAGGTCCTGGAGGAACCAGGGCACCGAGGCGAAGATCGTGGCGCGGCGGTTGCGGTCGTTGAAGAGCGCAGCGAAAGACGGCTTGGCGGGAGCATTCCCGCCGTCCCTGCCGCCTCGCTTGAGCTTGATCTCCGTCGGATATTGCGGCTGGCGGGCGAGCAGGCGGCTCACCTCCTTCTCGGCCTTGTCGTGGTCGCCGCGCACCGCGAGCCAGTTGGCGCTCTCGGTGACGTAGAACCGCCCGAGAGTGACGATGATGGCGGGGATGAGCGCGGTCGCGTACATCCAGCGCCAGGCGTCGAGCTCGGGCAGCAGCGCGAGGACGAGGCAGCCGACGCCGGTTCCCCCGAGCGCGCCGAGCGCCTGGAAACCGAAGGCGCCGAGCACGAGCTTGCCGCGATTGGCGCTCGGAATGTTCTCCGAGATGATCATGTGCGCGGTCGGGTAGTCGCAGCCGAGCGCCATGCCGAGGCCGAAGAGGCAGATGACGAGCGAGAGGAAATTGGTGCAGAGGATCAGCAGTGCCAGGAAGGCGCAGAAGATGATCATCTCGGCGATGAACATCCGCTTGCGGCCGAAATAATCCGAGAGCCCGCCGAGCAGCACCGCGCCGATCAGGATTCCGGCGAGGCTGGCGGCGCTGATGAAGCCCTTCTCGGCGGCGCCGATATGGAACTGGCGGGCGATCAGCGGCAGGGCGACGCCGGTCATGAAGACGACGAAGCCCTCGAAGAACTTGCCGGCCGCGGCGAGCGACCAGATGCGCCACTGCATCCCGGTCATCGGCACCGACGTGAGGCGGGTGCCGTCCGGCCAGACCGGCCGTTCGTCGATATAGTCCTGGACCGATCGGTGCCCGGCCTGAGCCGGCGGCGCGTTCGCTGCGATCTCGTTCATCAATGGGGTTTCCCGTGCGGCGCAAACAAGCGGCCGACGAGCGCCGGCGCATCCTTAGCGACTTGACCACGCCCGCAACGACCCGGCACGTGACGTTTTGGCGTCGCGGCCACTTCAGGAAGCCCCGTTGCCAGGCGCGCCGCTTCGGCCGAGCATCAGCCACGCCGAACGGGAGACGCCTCATGGAATACACGCCGCCGCCGCACGTCACGCAGCATTGGCAGCTGACCAAGCCCGCCGCACGCGGCAGGCAGGGGATCGTCGCCGCCCAGGCGCGTGCCGCGGCCGAGGCGGGCATCGCCGTTCTCGAGGCCGGCGGCAACGCGGCCGACGCGGCCGTCGCGACCGCCTTTGCGCTGGCCGCCGTCGAGCCGTGGAATTCCGGGCTCGGCGGCATCGGCTTCGCGCTCGTCCATCCCGCCGGTGCCCCGCGCGCCGAGGTGGTGGATTTCGGCCCGGTGGCGCCGCGCGCGCTCGATCCTTCCCGCTTCCGCCTCACCGGGCGGATGAAGCAGGACCTCTTCTCCTGGCCCGAGGTCGAGAACGACGCCAACATCCATGGTCCGCTCTCCTTCGTCGTTCCCTCTTCGGTCGCCGGCTACGCCGCGCTGCACGAGCGCTGGGGCCGGCTGCCGCTCGCCGAGATCATCGCCCCCGCCATCGCGCTCGCCCGCCGCGGCCTGCCCGCCGACTGGCTCACCACCCTCAAGGTCGCGAACTCGGCCGCCGTGCTCAGGCTCTATCCCGAGAGCGCGCGCATCTACCTGCCCGGCGGACTGCCGCCCATCGCCCCCTACCAGGGCGCGCCCGGCTTCTTCCGCCTCGGCAATCTCGTGACCACGCTCGAGCGACTGCAGCGCGCGGGCCTCAGGGATTTCTACGAAGGCGAGGTGGCGGCTTCGATCGCCGCCGATGTCGCGGCGATGGGCGGCCTGCTCGATGCCGAGGACCTCAGGACCTGCCGCGCGCGCCTGCGCCCGGCCGCGGAGACCGCCTGGGCCCCCGGCCGCACGCTCGCGCTCGCGGGCGGGCTCACCGCCGCGCCCACCTTCGCCCGCGTGCTCGAGCTCTGCCATCGCGCCGCGGCGCCGGGCACCCCGGATGCCGCCTGGTACGTTTCCCTCGCCCGGGCGCTGAAGACCGCCTATGCCGAGCGCCTCGCCGGGATCGGCGATGCCGAGCCCAAGGCGGCCGAAAGCTGCACCACGCATCTTTCGGTCTGCGACGCGGAGGGCGGCATGGTGGCGATGACCACCACGCTCCTCTCCTCGATGGGCAGCCGCGTCGTGCTGCCCGAAAGCGGCGTGCTGATGAACAACGGCGTGATGTGGTTCGATCCGCGCCCGGATCAGCCGAACTCGATCGCGCCCGGCAAGCGGCCGCTCTGCAACATGTGTCCGAGCCTCATCCGCCGGGGCGATCGCCCCTGGATTGTCGCCGGCGCCTCGGGCGGGCGGCGCATCCTCGCCTCGGTGGTCCAGATGCTCGCCTTCGTCGCGGATTTCGGGATGGACCCCGAAGCCGCGGCGCACCATCCGCGCATCGATGTCTCGGGCCCGGACGAGATCACCGCCGATCGCCGGCTCGCCCCCGACATAATCGAAGCGCTCGGCCGCGAGGGGCCGCTCGAGATCGTCGAGCACGGCGTGCTGCCGGTCAATTTCGCCTGCCCGAACCTGATCGAAAGCCGCGCCGACGGCGCGCGCATCGGGATCAGCGACGCGATGTCCCCCTGGTCGGCGGCACTTGCGGAACGCTAGAGCATCATTCGATCGGATGATGCGCTAACCGGCATTGACAGGGTGGATGAACCTGGGCTGCGCCCGAGCCCGAGCGTGGAGTTGACGATCACGCCGGCGAGATTGGTTGCCGGCCGTTGCATTCACAGAAGGTTCGCTTTCCCGCGGCTGCGGGATTTACTATCCACGGAGTACTTTTCGCCGCCGGGGAGCGTTGCCCGCGCGGCACCTGCACCTTGTGCGCACTCGACCAATCTCCCGGCGCGCCTGCCATCAAGGTCTGGAACGGGCTTTTCGAAGAGCAGGGTCTGGAAGACAGAAACCGGCCAGCTTTGCAGGAGAGCATCATGGACGAGCCCACCGAGGCCGGCACCTTGCCGGAACAGCGCGCACTCAGGGAATTCGGCGCCGTCGCAACCGCCGGCCGAGCCGATGCGCTGTTTGAGCGCCATCTGTGGTTCGATGCCGTGGTCGATCCGGCCGCTGCCTACGAGCGGCAGCGCTTCGAGGCTCTGGCCCGCTCGGTACGCGACATCCTCTCGCAGCGCTGGATCAAGACCCTGCGCACCTACGATGAACAAAATCCCAAGCGTGTCTACTACATGTCGATGGAATTCCTGATCGGCCGGTCGCTGACCAACAACGTCACCAACCTGCTGCTCCATCCGTTCATCGACCGCGCCGCACGCGAGGGCAGCCTCGACTGGATGGGCCTCGTGGAGCAGGAACCCGATGCCGGGCTCGGCAACGGCGGCCTCGGACGGCTGGCAGCCTGCTTCCTCGATTCGATGGCGACCATGCAGCTCCCGGCGATGGGCTACGGCCTGCGCTACGAGTACGGGATGTTCCGCCAGTCAATCGAGAACGGCTGGCAGCGCGAGCAGCCGGACAACTGGCTGCGCCGAGCCGACCCGTGGGAAGTCTCGCGCCGCGGCGAGGCCGTCGAGGTGAGGCTGGGCTGCACCTTCGAGATGCACCAGGGCACCCTGCGGATCGTCGCCAATCGCCCCTCGAGCCTGATCGGCATCCCGTACGACCGGCCGGTGGTCGGTTTTGGCGGCAACACCATCAACAGCCTGCGGCTGTGGAGCGCGGCGGCGCACGATTCCTTCGACTTCCAGGAGTTCAGCACGGGCGACTTCGTCGGCGCCCTGGTGGGCAGCATTGCCGCGCACACGCTGACCCGCGTTCTCTATCCCGATGACTCCACCGAAATGGGCCAGGAGCTGCGCTTTGCGCAGGAATACTTCCTGGTCGCCTGCTCGCTGGCCGACCTGGTGCGCCGCTTCTGCCGCGGCAACGCCGACTGGAGCCGGCTCCCCGGCAAGGTTGCGATCCAGCTCAACGACACCCACCCCACGCTCGCGGTGCCGGAGCTGATGCGCATCCTGCTCGACGAGGCGCGGCTCGGCTGGGACCAGGCGTGGGACCTGACGCAGCGGACCCTGGCCTACACAAACCACACGCTGCTGCCCGAGGCGCTGGAAAAATGGCCGCTGCACTACTTCCAACAGATCCTGCCGCGGCAACTTGAAATCATCTACGAGATCAACCGGCGCTTCCTCGACGACGTGCGGCGCCGCTATCCCGGCGACGAGGCCCGCGTCCGGCGCGTCAGCCTGATCGAGGAGGGGCCGGAGGAAAAGGTCCGCATGGCAAATCTGGCGATCGTCGGCTCGCACAGCACCAACGGCGTCGCGGCGATCCATTCGCGGCTGCTGCGCGAAACAACGGTTCACGACCTGGCGGAGATCTTCCCCGAGCGCTTCAACAACAAGACCAACGGCGTCACCCAGCGGCGATGGCTTTTTCTGGCCAATCCAGGCCTCTCGCGCGTCATCGCCGAGGCGATCGGGGAGGCCTGGATCACCGATTTCGCCAAGATCGCCGAGCTCAAGGATGCCGCCGAAGACGCCGTGTTCCGCCAGGCCTTCCTGCAGGCCAAGCGCGAGGCCAAAAATCAATTCGCCAACTGGCTGCAAACGAGCTCCGGGCAGATGGTGGACCCCGACAGCATCTTCGACTGTCAGATCAAGCGCATCCATGAATATAAGCGCCAGATGCTCAATGCGCTGCGGGTCATCGTGCTCTACAACCGGCTGCGCGCCGATCCGCATCTCGACATGGCGCCCCGCACCTTCTTCTTCGCAGGCAAAGCCGCGCCGGCCTATCACCTGGCCAAGCTCATCATCAAATTCCTCAATAACCTCGCGGGCACGATCGACGGCGATCCCGCGATCCGCGGGCGGATCAAGGTCGTCTTCCTCCCCGAATACTGCGTCTCGCTGGCGGAACGGCTGATCCCGGCGGCGGACGTCTCGAACCAGATCTCGACCGCCGGCTTCGAGGCCAGCGGCACGAGCAACATGAAATTCATGATGAACGGGGCGCTGACCGTGGGCACGCGGGACGGCGCGACGATCGAGATGGCGGAAGAGGCGGGGGAAGAAAATTTCTACCTCTTCGGCCTGACCGCGCAGCAGGTCGCCGACAGCCGAGGCTGGTACGACCCGCGCTGGCACTATGAGAACGAGGCCGAGACACGAGACGCGCTCGACCTGATCGCCAGCGGCTATTTCAGCCGGAACGAGCCGGGGGCCTTCACCGCGCTGCACGACATGCTCCTGAAGAAGGGCGAGCCTTACATGCACCTCGCGGACGTGACTTCCTACCTGGAGGCCGATCGGGCGCTCTCTGCGCTGTACGCGGATCGCGATGCATGGGCCCGCACGGCGATCCTCAATGTCGCGGGATCGGGCCACTTCTCGAGCGACCGGACCATCGCGCAATATGCGGCGGAAATCTGGCAGGCGGTGCCATGCCCGATACCGTAGGCGGAGCAGCCGAGATGGCTCTCTCACCGCTCGCCGGCAAGCCGGCCCCGAAGGAGATGCTGGTCGATCTCGGCCGGTTGGAAGAGCAATATTTCGCCGCCCGGCCCGACCCGGCGGATCCGGCGCAGCGCGTGCGCTTCGGCACCAGCGGGCATCGCGGGTCCTCGCTCCGCGGCTCGTTCACGGAGGCGCATATCCTGGCGATCACGCAGGCGATCTGCGACTATCGTCGGGCAAAGGGCGTAACCGGCCCGCTCTTCATGGGCAAGGACACCCACGCGCTCTCGGCGCCGGCGCAACGCACGGCGCTCGAGGTGCTCGCCGCCAACGACGTCGTTACCGTCATCCAGCGCGGCGACGGCTTCACGCCGACACCGGTCATCTCGCACGCCATCCTGACCCACAACCGGGGACGGACCGATCGGCTGGCCGACGGCATCGTCATTACGCCTTCGCACAACCCGCCGGAGGATGGCGGGTTCAAGTACAACCCGACCAACGGCGGTCCGGCCGACACCGACGTGACGCAATGGATCGAGCGCCGCGCGAACGAGTTGTTGAGCCAGCGCAATGAAGGCGTGCGCCGCATCGCGTTCGCGGCCGCGCTGGCCGCACAGGCGACACGGCAGGACGACCTGATGATGCCCTATATCGACGACCTCCGATACGTCATCGATATGGACAGGGTGCGCGAGGCACGGCTCTCCCTTGCCGTCGATCCGCTCGGCGGCGCGGCGCTGGCGTATTGGGAGCCGATCAACAGGGTCTACGGGCTCGATATCGTCGTCACCAACCCCGCGATCGATCCGACATTCTCGTTCATGACCGTCGACCATGACGGCGTCATCCGGATGGACTGCTCCAGCCCGTACGCCATGGCCCGCCTCGTCGGCCTGAAGGACCGCTATAGGCTCGCCTTCGCCAATGACCCGGATGCCGACAGGCACGGCATCGTCACGCCGGGCGCCGGGCTGATGAACCCCAACCATTATCTGGCGGTGGCGATCGACTACCTGCTGACCCATAGGCCCGGCTGGCCTGCGGGGGCCGCAATCGGCAAGACGCTGGTCAGCAGCAGCATGATAGACCGGGTCGTGCAGAAGCGGGGCCGCCGCCTGTCGGAGGTGCCGGTCGGCTTCAAATGGTTCGCGCCCGGCTTGTTCAACGGCGACTGCTGTTTTGGCTGCGAGGAGAGCGCCGGCGCGAGCTTCCTCCGCCGCGACGGCAGCGTGTGGACGACCGACAAGGACGGACCGATCATGAACCTGCTGGCCGCCGAGATCACGGCTTGCACCGGCAGGGATCCGGGAGAACTTTATAAGGCGCTCGAGGAAGAATTCGGCGCTGCCTATTACACCCGCATCGATACGCCGGCCACCTTGGAGCAAATGGCCAGGATGGCGCGGCTCACGCCCGAGATGGTCACGGCGTCGGACCTGGCCGGCGAGACGATCATCCAAAAGCTCACGCGCGCTTCAGGGAACAACGCGCCCATTGGCGGTTTGAAAGTCGTCACCGCCAATGGCTGGTTCGCGGCGCGCCCGTCCGGCACGGAGGCCGTTGTGAAGATCTATGCGGAGAGCTTCCGGGACGAGGCGCACCTGGAGACACTCGTGAGCGAAGCCCGGCAGATCGTGCAGAACGCGTGAGGAGTGGTTCGACAAAACATCCTCAGGCGCCCGACATCGCCCAGCGCCAGCTCTCGTGCTCGGGCGCATAGTTGCGGTTGTTCTGCCCGGGGTCGCGGTTGACGAGATGACGGTTGTAGAAGGGGTGGCGCATGCTGCGCACCTCGTGCTGGACGGCGAAAAGCGGCCGCCCGCTCGCCGGATCGACGATCTGCTCGAAGCGCCACTGGTGCTGGTCGCTCTCCTCGCTCACCAGGTCGCGCGCGCGGAGCCAGCGATACGGCCCTGAGAAATTGGCGATGTAGATCGCGACATGATGCCCGTCGAACGGCGGCAACGCACGGTCCGCCTCCTCGAATAGAAGATACTGGTCGGCGCCGACCATCGCCCGTGCCCGCTTGCCCTCCTCGCCCTGCTCCACCTCGGCCGGCGTGGCGAAGACCTCGCGATAGAAGCGCGCGATGGGCTCGGCGGTTTCGCGCGGCACGGCGAAGGCGACATAGGCGATGCCGAGCGAGACCGGGCCGAAGCGCGGGTCCGGCGCATGGGCGCGGATGCGGTTGCCCCAGGGCGAGATCACCAGCACGTGATCCGCCTCCTCGTGGAAATCGAACTCGGTTCCCGCCAAAGGCTCGCGCTGCGCCGCCAGCCGCCGCATCAGCGCGGCGCGGTCGGGGACCACGATCCCAGTGACGCCGCGCAGCACCTCGGGCTTGCCGGTCGGCAGATGGAACTGGCTGCGGCCGACATTCGCCCACATGTTGTCGGTGCCGGTCATCATGTAGGGATCACGGGTGAGGCCGAGCCCGGAGATGTAGAAGATCGTGGCGATCCGCTGGTCCGGGACACGCGTGTTGACGTGCTCGAGATGCACGATATTGCCGAGATCCTCCACCCCGCGATCGAATTTTTCCTGCATGCCTGCGTTCCCCCGCACCAGCTTGCGACGAGTGTAGCAGGGGGCTCTGCCCCCTGCACCCCCGCCAGGGGCTGGGCCAGGGGCTGGGCCAGGGGCTGGGCCCCTGGACCCCCTAAGCGCTGCGCGGCACAGAAGATGTTGCCCGGCGTCCCAGCGCTGTGCCTCGGTTGCCGGCGGGGCGGCCGACAGCCAAAGTTGGGGGGTCTGGGGCCCCAAGGCCCGAGCGGGGTGCAGGGGCGGAGCCCCTGGGCTTAAAGCATCGCCAGAGGCTGCCTGCGCCGCGGTGGAGGGTGGGCAGCGTCGAGCGTGGCAAGGTCGGATGCGTCGAGGCGGAGTGTGGCGGCGGCGGCGTTCGCCCGCACGTGTTCGGCGCGGGTGGCTTTGGGGATGGCGATGATGCCGGGCCGGTTGAGGAGGAAGGCGAGCGCCACGGCTGCCGGGGCGACGTTGCGGCGTGCGGCGATGTCGGCGAGCGCTTTCGAGCGCAGGAGGCGTCCGCCCTGGCCGAGGGGGGTGTAGGCCATCACGGGCATTTTGTGGGTTGTGCACCAGGGGAGAAGGTCGAACTCGATGCCGCGTTCGTCGAGGTTGTAGAGCACCTGGTTGGTGGCGCAGGTGGTTCCCGCGAGGGCTTCCATGTCGGAGACGTCGAAATTGGAGACGCCCCAGGCGCGGATTTTTCCTTCCGCGCGGAGCGCCTCGAAAGCGGCCACGGTTTCGGCGATCGGGCTCGCTCCGGGCCAGTGCAGGAGGTAGAGGTCGATCCGGTCGGTGGCGAGCCGTTTGAGGCTGCGCTCGCAGGCGGCCTTGGTGCCGGCGCGCGACGCGTTCTGCGGCATGACCTTCGAGACCAGGAACACCTCGTCCCGCCGCCCTGCGATCGCCGTCGCGACCACGCGCTCGGCGCCGCCCGAGCCGTACATCTCGGCGGTGTCGATGAGGGTGAGGCCGAGATCGAGGCCGAGGCGGAGGCCCGCGGCTTCGGTTGATGCCTGGCGCCGGTCCTCGCCCATGTGCCAGGTGCCCTGGCCGAGCGCGGGGACGGGGGTGCCGTCGGGCAGGCGGGCGGCGCTCATTCAGCCGGCAATTTGGCCGCCAGGTCTTCGGCTGCCCGCAGCGCGCGCAGGAAATTGCCGCCCCAGAGCGCGGCGACCGCCGCCTCGTCATAGCCGCGGCGGAGCAGCTCGGCGGTGATGTTCGGGCTCTCGGCGGCGTCGTGCCAGCCGCGGAAGCCGCCGCCGCCGTCGAAGTCGGACGAGATGCCGACATGGGCGATGCCGATCCGCCGCACCGCGTAGTCGATATGGTCGGCGAAATCGGCGAGCCCGACCTCGGCTTCCTTGGCGTTGGCGCGGAGGAACGCGGGCACGGCGGTGATCTGGACGACGCCGCCGCTCTCGCCCAGCGCGTCGAGCTGCTCGTCGTCGAGGTTGCGGGGGTGCGGGCAGAGCGCGTGGACCGAGGCGTGGGTCGCGACGACGGGGCTCTGCGAGAGGGAAACCGCCTCCATCATGGTGCTCTTGGAGGCGTGCGAGACGTCGACCAGCATGCCGAGCGCGTTGAGCCGTCCGATCGCCGCCCGGCCGAATTCGCTGAGGCCGCCGTGCAGGCTCGCCCCGTCGCCGAGATCGGGGCGCGGGATGGCGGCGTCGGCGAGCGCATTGTGCCCGTTATGGGTCAGCGTGAGGTAGCGCGCGCCGAGGGCGGCGAGCGCGTCGAGCCGGTCGAGCTCGGTCCCGATCGCGTAGCCGTTCTCGACCGCGGGCACCACGGCGAGCGCGCCCTCCTCCACGCTGGCCTCGATCTCCGCCACGCTACGGGCCGTGCGCGCCCGGACCCCGTCATGGCTGCCTGCCATGGCGCCGATCGCGGCGAGCATCGCCTGGGCGCGCTCGAAGGCCCCGCGCTCGCCCGCGTCCGTGCGTGGGCCCTGCGGCACGTAGGCGGCGAAGCAGCCCGCCTTGAGCCCGCCCGCCCGCATCTTCGCCAGATCGACCCGGCGCTCGCTCGGCCCGAACGCGTCCCCCCGGTCCGGCCAGGGGATGTCGATATGGGTGTCGATGGTGAAAAGCCGGGCGTGCAGCGCGTGCGGATCGGTCATCGGCCAAGCGTTCCCTGCGGGATCGCCCCCGTCAAGCCATCCGTCAGGCCGTGCGGTGCAAAACGAAGAGCGCCTGCTCGCCGAAAAGATTGGCGAGCCGCACCGAGCGCCGCCAGGGCGCCCGCCGCCCGGCCTCGTCTGCCGCGAGCCATTGCTCGACGCGGTAGCCCTCGGCCCGGCAGAGGGCGAAGAAGTCGCTGATGGTGCAGGGATGGATGTTCGGCGTCTCGTACCATGGCCGGTCCCAGGCCGGGGTCAGCGGCATCCGCCCGCTGCGGAGCAGCTGCCAGCGCACCAGCCAGTGGCCAAAGTTGGGAAAGCTCACCACCGCGCGGGCGCCGATCCGGAGCATCTGGCGGAGCACCTCGCGCGGCCGCTCCACCGCCTGGAGCGTGCGCGAGAGGACAACATAGTCGAACGCCTGGTCGGGATAGTGCGCAAGGTCGGTGTCGGCATCGCCGTGCATCACCGCAAGCCCGTGCGCCACCGCGTCGGCGACCGCCGCCATGTCGATCTCGATCCCGCGCGCATCGCAGCCGATCTCGCGGGTGAGATGGGCGATCAGGGCGCCGTCGCCGCAGCCGATATCGAGCACGCGCGAGTGCGGCGCGATCATCCCGGCCATCAGCCGGAGGTCGAGCCGCATGTTCTTGGCGACATAGCGGACGCCCTTGGGCGGCACCGCGTTCATGAGAGGCCGAGCGCGGTGGCGGAGCCGGAGAGGAAGCCGGCGAGGGTGCGGTGGAAATCCGGCTCGTCGAGCAGGAAGGCGTCGTGGCCCTTGTCGCTCTCGACCTCGACGAAGCTCAAATTCGCCGCCGCCTGGTTGAGCGCGCGGGCGATGGCGCGGGACTGGGCGGTCGGGAACAGCCAGTCCGAGCTGAAGGATATCAGGCAGAACCGCGTCTTCGAGCCGGCAAAGGCGCGCGCGAGGTCGCCCCCGTGCTCGGCGGCGAGGTCGAAGAAATCCATCGCCCGGGTGATGCTGAGGTAGGAGTTGGCATCGAAGCGGGTGACGAAGCTCGAGCCCTGGTGGCGGAGGTAGCTTTCCACCTCGAAAAGATCGTCGAACAGCGTGAGCGAGGGGCCGGAGCGCAGGCGCCGGCCGAATTTGCGCGTCAGCGCCTGCTCGGAGAGGTAGGTGATGTGGGCGGTCATCCGCGCCACCGCGAGGCCGCGCGCCGGCACCTTGCCGTGCTCCCAGTAGCGCCCGCCCGCCCAGTCCGGATCGGCGAAGATCGCCTGGCGCCCGACCTCGTGGAAGGCGATGTTCTGCGCCGTGTGGTAGGCGGCGGTGGCGATCGGCACGGCGGCGAAGACGCTCCCGGGGTAGAGCGCGGCCCATTCGAGCACCTGCATCCCGCCCATCGAGCCGCCGAGGACGGCGAAGAGGCGCTCGATGCCGAGATGCTCGGCCAGGCGCTTCTGCGCGCGGACCATGTCGCGGATCGTGACGGGGGGGAAATCGGTGCCCCAGGGGAGGATGCGCCCGCTCTCGGGCTGCTCGTCCTTCGCGCTCGGCGGGCCGCTCGAGCCCATGCATCCGCCGAGCACATTGGCCGAGATGACGAAGAAGCGCTCGGTGTCCACCGGCCGGCCGGGCCCCACCACCGCCTCCCACCAACCGGGCTTGCCGGTGAGCGGATGCGCCTCGGCCACGTACTGATCGCCGGTCAGGGCATGGCAGACCAGCACGGCGTTGGATCGTTCCGCGTTCAGCCGCCCGTAGGTGCGATAGGCGACCGTGAGCCGCCCGAGGCGGACCCCGCAATCGAGCAGCATCCCGTCCCCGAAATGCACCGCCTGGTGGGTTGCTTGCGGCGGTGTTTCCACAACCATCATAACGCCTGCATAAGCGCGAGCGGAGGGGTCGGGCAAGGTCGCGGGGTGTAGGCAGCTATGCCGCCATCGGCTATCCATGCGCCCGATTCCGAGGAGCCCCGATGCAGATCCCCGTGCCAACCGAAGACGACGACGCTCCGGACGAGCCGGGCGAATGGTCGCTCGAGCGGCTGCGCGGCGAACTCGACCGGCTCGATGAAGCGCTCCACGAGCTCTTGAAGGAGCGGGCCGAGGCGGTGGCGCGGCTGGCGCGGCTCCGGCTCAAGCCCGGGGTGGCGCTGCGCCCGGGCCGCGAGGCGGAGATCATCCGCCGGCGCCTCGCGCGCCATGATGGGCCGCTTCCTCCCGCCACGCTCGTGCGCATCTGGCGCGAACTCCTGGCCGGCACGACCGCGATGCAAGGTCCTTTCGCGGTCGCCGTATGCCAGGCTGACCCGGCCAGCGGCTATGTCGCGCTGGCCCACGAGCAGTTCGGGGCGCTGACGCCCGTGCGCCGGCACCGTTCGCCGGCCCAGGCGATCGCCGAGATCCTCGCCGGGACCGCTGCCGTCGCGGTGCTGCCCTTTCCCGCCGAGGGCGATCCGGCCGGCGGATGGTGGCAGAGGCTCGGCACGCGCGACGCGCCGCGCGTCCATGTGGTGGCCCGCCTGCCGTTCTGGACCCTGCGGCCCGAAGGCATGCCGCATCTTTCCGCGCTCGTCCTATCGACCGCCCCGCCCGATCCCTCCGGGCGGGACACCAGCTTGCTCAGCCTCGCCTTCGCGCCCGAGCTGAGCCGCACCCGGCTCACCGCCGCCCTCGTTGCGGCCGGCTTCGTCCTCGGGCCGGTGCTGATCGAGCGCGACGAGCCGGCGGGCCTCGCCCGCGCCCTGGTCGAGGTGGCCGGCTTCGTCAGCGAGGCCGATCCGCGCCTGGCGCGCCTCGACTGGCTCGCCGAGCCGCCGGGCCTGCTGGGCGCCTATGCCATCCCCGAACCGGAGGCGCCGTCATGAGCCCGCGCCCACGCGCCGAGATCCTCTCGATCGCGCCCTATATCGGCGGCGAATCCCATATTCCCGGCAGCAACCGGGTGATCAAGCTGTCCTCGAACGAGGGGCCCTTCGGGCCGCCGCCGGGCGCGCGGGCGGCCTACGCCGCGCTCGCCGGGCAGATCCACCTCTATCCGGACGGCAGCGCCACCCTGCTCCGCCGGGCGATCGGGCAGAAATTCGGGCTTGATGCGGAACGGATCGTCTGCGGCGCCGGCTCGGACGATCTCATCTACCTGCTGACGCTCGCCTATAGCGGTCCCGGCACCGAAATCGTCATGAGCGCGCACGGCTTCTCGATCTACGGGATCGCCGCGCAGTACGCCGGCGCGCGCACCCTGAAGGCGCCCGAGCGGGCGCTCGTCGCCGATGTCGATGCGATGCTGGCGCTGGTCTCGCCGGCGACCCGCATCGTCTTCCTGGCCAACCCCAACAACCCGACCGGCAGCATGCTGCCGGCCGCCGAGGTGGCGCGGCTGCGCGCCGGGTTGCCGCCGGACGTCCTGCTCGTGCTCGACGCCGCGTACGCCGAATATGTCGAGCGCCCGGATTACGAGCCCGGCATCGCCCTGGTGGACGAAGCCGAGAACACGGTCATGACGCGCACCTTCAGCAAGCTGTTCGGCATGGGCGGCATGCGCCTCGGCTGGGCCTATGCGCCGGCGCCGGTGGTCGATGTGCTGAACCGGGTGCGCGCGCCTTTCAATGTCAATGCGGCGGCGCAGGCCGCCGGGATCGCCGCACTCGCGGAGCCGGGATGGCTCGAGATGAGCCGCGCCCACAATCGCGAATGGCGCCGCCGGCTCGCCGATGCGCTCGCCGCGGCGGGGATCAAGGTGTGGCCGAGCGAGGGCAATTTCCTGCTCGCCGACTTCGCCACCGCCGAGCGCGCCCGCCGCGCCGACGCGGCACTGCGCGCCCGCGGGATCATCGCCCGCTTCACCACCGGCTACGGCCTGCCGCAATGCCTCAGGATCTCGATCGGCACCGCCGAGGAATGCACGGCGGTGGCGGAGACGCTCGCCGCCTTCATGGCCCACGAATCGGCCCATGCCTGAGCCGTTGTTCCGGCGGCTCGCGCTGATCGGGATCGGGCTGATCGGGAGCTCGCTGGCGCGGGCGAGGCGCGAGCGGGGGACCATCGCGGCCGAGCTGGTGGCGCATGACTGCTCCCCGGAGGTGCTCGCGCGGGTTGCCGCGCTGGACCTCGCCGACCGCATCGAACCGGACCTCGCGGCCGCCGTCGCCGGCGCCGACGGCGTCATCCTCTGCACCCCCGTCGGCACCTTCGCCGCGATCGCCCAGGCGATCGCCTCGCACCTCGCGCCGGGCGCGATCCTCTCCGATGTCGGCTCGACCAAGCAGTCGGTGCTGCGCGACGTCGGCCCCCTGGTCCCGGCCGGCGTCCATTTCGTGCCCGCCCATCCGCTCGCCGGCACCGAGTATTCCGGCCCCGATTCCGGCTTCGCCACCCTCTTCGAGGGGCGCTGGTGCCTGCTCACCCCGCCGCCGGGCACCGATCCGTCCGCGGTCGCGCGCGTGGCCGAGCTCTGGCGGCGGACCGGGGCGATGGTCGAGGAGATGGAGCCCGGGCATCACGACCGCGTGCTCGCGATCGTCAGCCACCTGCCGCACCTGCTCGCCTTCACCATCTGCGGCACCGCGGACGACCTCGCCGACGAAAGCCGCGGGCAGGTGCTGAAATTCGCCGCCTCCGGCTTTCGCGACTTCACCCGCATCGCCGCCTCGGATCCGACCATGTGGCGCGACGTCTTCCTCAACAACCGCGAGGCGCTGCTCGAGATGCTTGCCCGCTTCCTCGAGGACGCGCAGGCGATGGCGCGCGCGGTGCGCTGGGGCGACGGCGCCTATATCGAGGACAAGGTCAATCGCGGGCGGAAGATCCGCCGCAGCCTGATCGAGCTCAAGCAGGCCTGACCGTCGCTTCCTTCTGGTACTTCGCCTGCCACTCCTTGTAGGGCATGCCGTAGACGATCTCGCGCGCATCGGCGTCGGCGAGCGCCGATCCCCTGGCCTCGGCCTCCTCGCGGTACCAGCGGGAGAGGCAGTTGCGGCAGAAGCCGGCGAGGTTCATCAGATCGATGTTCTGCACGTCCGTGCGTTCGCGCAAGTGCGCGACGAGGCGGCGGAAGGCGGCGGCCTCGAGCTCGGTGCGGGTGGCGGGGGCGGGCGTCTCGGCGGGCATCGCGGCCTCCTCTCGGAAGATATGCTGCCCCCGAACATGGCGTGCCCGGGCCGGCTTCGCCATACTCGGCGATATGGCGAGCCGGTGGGCGGGACGGGACGGGATCGATGAGGCGCGCGCGCGCGAGGTGCTGCTTGCGATCTTCGCCGGCGCCGTCGCCGCTGCCGATCCGCGCCGCGTGCTGCGGGCGAACCTGCCCGAGAGGCCGGCGGGACGGCCAGGGGGACGTACCGTCGTGGTCGGGGTGGGGAAGTCGGCGGCGCTGATGGCGGCCGCGGTCGAGGAGGCGTGGCCGGACGCGGCACTCGAGGGCGTGGTGGTCACGCGCTACGGCCACGCGGTCGCGACACGGCGGATCGCCGTCATCGAGGCGGGGCACCCGGTTCCGGACGAGGCGAGCGAGCGCGGGGCGGCGCGCGTCCTGGCGGCGGTCCGGGGGCTCGGCGCCGAGGACCTCGTGCTGGCGCTGATCTCGGGCGGCGGCTCGGCGCTGGCGACGCTGCCGGCGCCGGGATTGACGCTGGCAGACAAGCAGGACGTGAACCGGGCGCTGCTCGCCTCCGGGGCGACGATCCAGGAGATGAACACGGTGCGCAAGCACCTCTCGGCGTTCAAGGGCGGGCGGCTGGCGGCGGCGGCGGCGCCGGCGCGGCTGGTCACGCTCGCGATCAGCGACGTGCCGGGGGACGATCCGGCGGTGATCGCCTCGGGGCCGACCGTGCCCGACCCGAGCAGCTTCGCCGAGGCGCGTGCAATCCTTGCGCGCTACGGGATCGCGCCGCCGCCGGCGGTTGCGGCGCGCCTCGCGGCCGCGGAGGACGAGACGCCGAAGCCGGGCAGCCTGCCGCATGCCGAGTTTCGGCTGATCGCGACGCCGGCGATGGCGCTCGCCGCCGCGAGCGCGAAGGCGCGCGCCGCGGGGCTCTCGCCCCTCATTCTTGGCGACGCGCTCGAAGGCGAGGCGCGCGAGATGGGCACCGTCATGGCCGGCATCGCCGCTTCGGTGGCCACGCACGGCCAGCCGCTCGCGCCGCCGGCGGTGCTGCTTTCGGGCGGGGAGGCAAGCGTGACGATCGGCGCCGGGCCGGCCGGAAGCGGCGGGCGCAACACCGAGTTCCTGCTCGGGCTGGCGGTCGCGCTCCAGGGCCGCGCGGGGGTATGGGCGATCGCCGGCGATAGCGACGGAATCGACGGGACGGAGGACGCGGCCGGCGCGCTGATCGGGCCCGCCACGCTGGCCCGCGCGCGCGCGGCGGGGCTGGATGCGCGGGCAACGCTCGCCAGGCACGACAGCTACACTCTTTTCGCCGCGCTCGGCGATCTCGTGAAGACCGGGCCGACGCTCACCAACGTCAACGACATTCGCGCTATCCTCGTTTCCTGAGGTAAAAAAAGATGCTCGCTCGTCAGAAGCTCCGCCGGCGCCGGCGCACGAAAATCCTCGCCACCATCGGCCCGGCGAGCTCCACGCCGGAGATGCTGGCGCGCCTCTTCCAGCTCGGCGCCGACGTGTTCCGGCTCAATTTCTCCCACGGCACACACGAGGATCATGGCGAGCGCATCCGCATGATCCGCGAGCTCGAGGAGCGCTTCGACCATCCGATCGGGATCCTTGCTGATGTCCAGGGGCCGAAGCTACGCGTGGGACAATTCCAGGGCGGCCGCGTGCATCTCCAGACCGGCCAGAGATTCCGCCTCGATCTCGATCAGACGCCCGGCAACGTGACGCGCGTCGCGCTGCCGCATCCCGAGATCATCCGCGCCGCGGGGATCGGCACCAGCCTCCTGCTGGATGACGGCAAGCTCCGGCTGCGCGTCGCCCACCAGCGCGAGGACCATCTCGACACCGAGGTCGTGGTGGGCGGACCGCTCTCCGACCGCAAGGGCGTCAACGTTCCCGACGTGGTGCTGCCGATTCCCTCGCTCACCGAGAAGGATCGCGAGGACCTCGCCTTCGCGCTCGCCCACGGCGTCGATTTTATCGGGCTCTCCTTCGTGCAACGCCCGGAGGACGTCATCGAGGCGAAGCGGCTGGTGGGCGGGCGTGCCTGGATCATGACGAAAATGGAAAAACCGCAGGCGCTCGACCATCTCGAGGAGATCGTGCGGCTCTCGGATGCGGTGATGGTGGCGCGCGGCGATCTCGGCGTGGAGCTGCCGCCCGAGGAGGTGCCGCTGGCCCAGAAGCGCATCGTGCGGGTGGCGCGCCAGAGCGGCAAGCCGGTGGTGGTGGCGACCCAGATGCTGGAGAGCATGATCACCGCGCCTCAGCCTACGCGCGCCGAGGCCTCGGACGTGGCGACCGCGGTGTTCGACGGCGCAGACGCGGTGATGCTTTCGGCCGAGACGGCGGCCGGGCAATTTCCCGCCGAGGCGGTCAATATCATGGACCGCATCGTCGCACGGGTGGAGCAGGATGCCGGCTGGCGGGGGATCATCGATGCCTCGCGCCCGGCGCCCGAGCCATCCTCGGCGGATGCGATCGCCGCCGCGTCCCAGCAGGTCGCGCACACCATCGGCGCCCGAGCCATCGTCGCCTTCACCGCCTCCGGCGCGACCGCGCTCAGGGTGGCGCGCGGGCGTCCCGACTGCCCGGTGCTCGGCCTCACGCCGCATCTCGGGACGGCGCGGAAGCTCGCCGTGGCGTGGGGGGTGCACGCGGTCGTCACGCCGGAGGTGGTGAGCTTGACCGAAACGGTTCGCCGCGCTTCGCAGATCGCCGTGGAGGAGGGCTTCGCCGCCGGCGGCGAGGAAATCGTCGTCATCGCAGGCATTCCCTTCGGCCAGTCCGGCACGACGAACACGCTGCGCGTGGCACGGGTCGGGTGATACGAGCTGTCCGCCCGCACCGCGAATGGCGGGCGTTGCAATTCGTCACCGTTGAGCTCCACACCAAAAGCCCGCTCTGTGGCCACGTTTCGCGCTCACCACCGCTGGACGAGCCGCTATGACCGAGTCGCCACACACCGCTCGGATCGCCGATGCCGGCGAGCCGGCCGACCTGCCCATCGCAGGCGGCGTCTCGCCTCTGGCCCGCCCGCCGGTGTTCGTGCACGCGGGCTGGCGCACGGCAGGGACGTTCCTCTGGAGCCGCTTCCGCGCGCTCGCGGGCGTCTCAGGCTATTACGAGCCGCTGCACGAGTTGCTTGCCACGGTCTCGCCGGCGACGCTTGCGGGCCACGGGCCCCTTCTCTGGGCATCGGGCCATCCACGGCTCGCGCGGCCCTATTTCGACGAGTTCGCCCCCCTGCTCCGCACCTCGGCGCCAGGCGTGCGCGGCTATCGGAGCGCGTTCGCGACCGACGACTTCTTTGCCGGGCCGGATGCGGCCCAGCCGGCGCTTCGGGCCTATCTGCAGCTCCTGCTCGCCGCGGCGCGCGAGAGAGGCGAGCAGCCGGTGCTCAAATTCTGCCGCTCGCTCGGGCGCGCCAGCTGGATGGCAAGAAACTTTCCCGAGGCGGTGCACATCGCCGTCGTGCGCAACCCGGTCTCGCAGTTCATCGCGGCGAAGCACCAGTTCGCGGCGCACGACAATCCCTATTTTCTGCTCATGCCCCTGCTGGTGCTGGCGCGCAACGCCGCGCATGAGCCGGTCGCTGCGGTGCTGCGGAACTTTGCGGTGCACCTGCCGCGGCACGCGGCGGACGACGATGGGGCAAGGGCGCGGGCGGCGCTCGCTGCCCATCTGCGGCGCACCGAGCCCGAGGCGTGGTATCGCGGATTCCTCGCCTTCTGGCTGCTCACCATGCTCGGCATTCCGGAAACGGTCGATGCGATCATCGATGCGGACCTGCTCGCCGCTTGCGCCGATTACCAGGCCGAATGCGCAGCGGAGCTTGCGGTGCTGAGCGGCGTTGCGGTCGATCTCGGCGATGCGACGCGGCCGGCCTGCTGCGGAGGAAGGGTGGCGGACCGGCTCGGCTTCGCCCGCGCCGATCTCTGGCGACACCACGCCATGGCAGCCGCCTTCCTCGCGGAGAGCGAAGGCCCGGACTGGGTCGAGCACGGCCCGCCGGCGAGTGCCGGCGCTCTGCTCACGCAGGCAACGCTGCTCGGCATGGATCGCGGCCGGCTGCTATACGCGGGCACCCGCGGCCGGACGGCCGAATGGGAGGCGCTCGCGGGATATGCCGAGCGCGTTGGGGCGGATCAGCGCCGCAGCTTGCGCCGGGCCGAGCGGGGCGAACGCGAGCTCGCCGCGGTTTACCAGTCTCGCTCCTGGAAAGTGACAGGCCCGCTGCGCCAACTCGGCGGTTGCCTGCGGCTCTGGATCCGCCTGATCGCGGCCCGCGGGTTCTAGATGACGACGCGCCCGCGCGCGCCGGCGTCCGCCGGCCCCGGGCTATTGGGCGGGGAACCGCGAAGGTGGCGGCCCTCCGCCGTGCTGCTGCCCGCATCGTCCGTCCTCCTTCTCCTGCTCACGCGCCTGCCGGTCTTCCCACGCAGCGCGCTCGACTGGGACGAAAGCCTCTATGCCGTAATGGCCGAGGCCTGGCGCAGCGGACATCCGCCCTACACGACCGTTTGGGACAACAAGCCCCCGGGCATTTACGCGATCTTCGCGCTGGCCGAGAGCGCGATCGGCGACCCGGTGCTGGCCATCCGCGCAGCGGCGCTGCTCGCCGCCGCGTGCGGCGCCTGGCTCGTCCACGGGCTGGTGCGCGACCTCGGCGGCGATGCCGGCGCCGCCTGGATCGGCGCCTTCGCCTATATCATCGCTTCGGCGACGAGCGACGGCCTCTCCTCGAACACCGAACTCTTCATGGTGGTCTTCACCGCCGCTTCGATGCGCGCCGCCCTGCATGGCCGCGCGGGGCTTGCCGGGCCGCTCTTCGGGGCGGCGATCCTGGTCAAGTACGTGGCTGTTTTCGAGGCCCCCGCCCTTCTTTTCGGCCTCGCCCTCGCTTCGCGAGGCGATCGGCCGGGCGTGCTCGCGCGCCGCATCATCCTCGCCGTCGGCGGGACCGTAGCGGCCGGGGTCCTCACCCTGGCCTGGCTTGCTCATCAAGGCGACGCGCACGCCTTCCTCGCCGATACGGTGCTGGCGAATCTTCGCCGCGCGGAACTGGGGGCCGCGCCCGGCGCGCTTTCCCGGGCGCTCGCGCTCCAGGCCATCCGCTGGGGGCCGCTCTATCTGGCAGCGATGGCCGGCGCGATACGGGGAGGGCGAAGAGGTGCGCTGATCCTCGTCTGGCTCGTCTCGGCGCTCGCCGGCGCCGTCTCGGCGCGGCTCTTCTACGACCATTACTTCCTCGAGATGCTGCCGCCGCTATGCACCGGCACCGGCCTTGCGCTGCCGTCGGGCCGCCGCCTGCGTCCCGCGCTCGCGGCACTGGTTCTCGCCTTGCCCGCGCTCGCCGCCGGCCGCGCGGTGGCCGGCGGGCTCGCCCCGATCCTCCGCTGCGGACAAGGCGGCTGCGTGCTCCATGAGGACACGCCGCGGCTCATCGCGGCGCGCGTGCCGCGCGGGGCCAGCCTCTACGTCTTCGACTCCGAACCGATCCTCTACGCATTGACCGGAAGCGCGCCGCCGACGCCCTACGTCCTGCCCTCGGTCCTCACGCGCCGGCGCCTGGCCCCGGTCGCCGGTGTCGATCCGAAGCGCGAGGTCGCGCGGATCCTGGCGGAGAGGCCCGAGTTCATCGTCATCCGGCCGCCCCGCGCGCGCGATCCGGCGACCGACGATCCGGATGTCTATGCCGAGCTCGACGCAGCCCTTGCCGCCTCCTATCGCCTCGAGGCGGCGTTCCCGGACGCGATGCTCTACCGGCGCCGCTGAGTTGCGTGGCCGTCACGGTTCCTTACAGAGCCGATCGGATTTCGCCGCAGCAATGCCATGATGCTTGGTGAAAATCGGAAACGATCCGAAGGCGTCACGGTTGATCCGTGATCGATCTGTGGTACGCCCGCCCGACGATGGTCGGGGGGAAAGCGTGGGGGGCTCCGACGTCCATTCTCGATCTTGCGCGCATCCGCCTTCCGGCACGCCGGTTCTTGCGCGGCACGCCGGCTTCGCTCGCGCTGCTTGATTTTGCGCTGATTTTCGCGCTGGCGCTGGCGCTCCGCCTGCACGGGCTCGCGGCGAAGCCGTTCTGGATCGACGAGGTTGTGACCAAGGCGCGCGCCGCCTTGCCGCTGCCCGGGCTGATCGCCGCGTCGTTCAGCCACCATCATCTGCCGACCTACTTCCTGCTGCTGCACCAGGTCGCACCGGGGGGGAGCGCCTGGATGCTGCGCCTGCCGAGCGCGATCGGCGGCGCGTTCGCTGCCGCCATCGGCGGCCTGGTCGGGCAAAGGCTCAGCGGGCGGATGGCCGGGCTGATGAGCGGGCTGATGCTGGCCGCGGCTCCGGTGATGGTGCAGTTCGGCCAGGACGCGCGGCCCTACGCGTTGGAGCTGGCCTGCCTGATGCTGTCGCTCTGGGGCCTGGTGACGCTGGCCTGCGATGCCGAGGCGGCGGGAGGATCGTGGCGGAATGGGGTCCGCGCCTGGTCGGCCCTCCTGCTCGGGATGGTGGGCGGGCTCGCCCTGATCGGCGATGCCGGGCCGTTCCTGCTCGCGGCCAACCTTGCCGCCTGGCCGATCGCGCGCGGCCTCGCCGGCGCCGGGCGACGGCGCTTCCTGCGCCGCTGGATCGCGGGCCAGGCGGCCGTGCTGCTCGCCGTGGCGCCGCTCTATGTGGCGATGAGCCGGGCCATAGACGGCGACTACATGGTCGCCTTCGCCTGGATCCCACCGCTCGACGCGCTGCGCGCCTGGCGGGTCGCCGCCGACGTCTATCTGTTGCGCGGCGCGAACATCGACAGCCTGCACCTGCTTCCCGCCGGCCTGCCGGGTGTGGCGCTTGTCGTGCCGCTGCTCGCCGTCGCGGGGTTCGTCGCACTCCGCCGGCAGCCGGCGGCGCGCATCGTGATGGTGCTCGCGGTCCTTTCGCTGCCCGTGCTGCTCGTCCTGGCCGAGCCCTCCCGGCCGCTCTGGCTGCCGCGCTATCTGCTCTGGAGCGGGGCTGCGTTCCTGATCCTGGCCGGCGTCGGCGCTGCATGGCTTGCCCGGCGCTGGTCGGGCGCGGCACCGGCCGCCGCGGCGGCGCTTCTTCTGGTCAACCTCCTGCCCTTCTACCGTGGCGAAACGGTGCCGCGCTGGGATCATGCCGCGGCCTCGCTCGCCCCGGCGCTGGCGGCAGGCGCGGACGTGTTCTTGGACGACCATGGGGTGCCGATGATGTTGCGCGCCTACCTGCCGGGCGGGGATGCCGCCCTGCCGCGCAGCAAGGTGCTTTTTCAGCTCAGCCAGGCGGAGGCCCATCTGCGCGCGGGCGGCACCGTGATCGCGGTCCACGGCCCCACCGGCCAAGGCTGGACGAGCCGGACGGCAGGGTTCAAGGCTCGCGTCGCGGTGCTCGGGACCCCGGTCGGAGAGACCAGGATCGGCCACGAGATCGTGCTCATTCGCTTCAACCCACCGCCGGGCCCCACCCCAGGCCCATTGGAAGCCGATGTACGACCGAACCCCTGAGATCCCCTCCGCCGAGACGCCGCCGCTGCTCTCGGTGGTCGTGGCGATGCACGACGAGGCCGGTAATGTGGGGCCGCTGATCGCGGAGATCGTGGCCGCGCTGACCGGCACCCGGTTCGAGATCGTCGCGGTCGATGACGGCAGCGGAGACACCACCGCGGCGGAGCTCCACGAAGCGGCGGAACGCTGTCCCAATTTGCGCGTGCTCCGCCACCGCGCGCAGGCAGGCCAGAGCATGGCCGTGATCACCGGGGTCAAGACCGCCCACGGCACATGGATCGCCACCCTGGACGGCGACGGACAGAACGACCCGGCGGACATTCCCCGGCTCTTCACGGTTGCGCGGGCGCACGGCCCCGAACCGGTCCTGATCGCCGGCTACCGCCAGCGCCGGCGGGACAGCCTCGCCAAACGATGGGGCTCCCGCTTCGCCAACACGGTGCGGGCGAGGCTGCTCGGCGACGCCACCCCCGACACCGGCTGCGGCCTCAAGATATTTCGGCGGGCGGACTTCCTCGCCCTGCCGCACTTCAACCATATGCACCGCTTCCTGCCGGCGCTCTTCCTCAGGCACGGCGGCACCGTCCTCTCGGTGCCGGTCAACCACCGCCCGCGCACCCGCGGCAATTCCCACTACGGCTCGCTCGACCGGCTGCTGGTGGGCATCACCGACCTTGCCGGCACCCTCTGGCTGCTCCGCCGGTGGCGCCAGGTGCAGGTCGAGGAGACAACCCCGCTCCCCCTCCTCAGCCGCGCCAGCGGGCGCTGATTTGAGAAGCCCGGGGGGGTGAGGCCCCTCGGCCTCTCCCGCTCAGGCTCCGCCGCCGCGGCCGAGGAGGCGGGCGGCGGTGCGTGGGGGGAGGAGGCTTACGAGACGACTGGCGAGGTAGAGCGTGTATGGGAAGGCGATGCGTCGGCGGTTGTGGGTGATGCCGGCGAGGATCAGGGCGGCGGCGCGTTCGGCGCTCATCATGCCGGGTTTGGGGAGCGTGTGGGCGTCGGTCATGGGGGTCTTGATGAAGCCGGGGCAGGCGCTGGTGAGCTGGATGGCGTTGCGTTCGGCGATGGGCGCGGTGGCGAGGATCCAGCAATCGGCGGCGGCCTTGGCGGCGCAGTAGGCGGGGGCGCCGGGAGAGGCGACGAAGGCGGCGAGGGAGTTGATCGCGGCGATGCGGCCGCGTTTGCCGTCGGGTCCGGGCGGCTGGCGGCCCATGGTGTCGAGGGCCGGCAGCACGGTGTTGAGCATGCCGTCGAGGTTGGTTGCGAAGATCGCGCGGGTGGGGTCGGGACCCGCGGTGTGGGCGGAGATACCGGCGTTGGCGATCACGAGGTCGAGGCGGCCGGCGGTGGTGATCCACGCGCGCATGGCGGTGGCGTTGGTGACGTCGATGGCGGCGGTTGCGGTTGTGGCGCCGCGGGCCTGGCAGAGCGCGGCGGTCTCGGCGAGGCGGGATTGGTTTCGCCCGCCGAGGTGGAGGTGCCGGCCTTGTCTGGCGAGTGCCTGGGCAAGCGCCCGGCCGAGGCCGGAGGACGCGCCGGTGATCAGGCAGAAGGGACCGATCGGCATGGGGGCAGGATAGCCGGGCGGCGGCCGCTCGGATAATGCTGCCCTCCATGCCGATCGATCGTCGTGGTGTCGCTCTCGTGATTGCCGGGCCGTCCGGCGTGGGCAAGACCGCGATCACGCGTGCCTTGCTCGCCGCGGAGACTCTGGCGTCGCTTTCGGTGAGCGTCACGACGCGGGCGCCGCGGCCGGGCGAACGGGAGGGCGTCGATTATTTCTTTCGCGACGAGGCGGCCTTCACGGCGCTGGTCGAGCGGGGCGAGCTGCTGGAATGGGCGAAGGTGTTCGATCGCCGTTACGGGACGCCGCGGGCGCCGGTGGTAAAGGCGCTCGGCGGCGGGCGGGACGTCGTCTTCGATATCGACTGGCAGGGGCATCGGGCGTTGCGCGCGGCCTTGCCGGGCGACGTCGTGGGCGTGTTCGTGCTGCCCGCCTCGCGGGCGGCGCTGGAGGAGCGGCTTGCCGGCCGGGGTGATGGGGAGGCGGCGATCGCCGGGCGGATGCGGAGGGCATCCGCGGAGATCGCGCACTGGCCGGAGTTCGATCACGTGGTGGTGAACTGCGATCTTGCGGCGGCGGTCGGCGCGGTGCGGGAGATCCTGCATGCCGCGCGGCTGGCTGCGGCGCGCCAGCCTGGCCTTGCTTCGTTCGTCGCGGGGCTAGGTTAGGAGGAGGCGGGCGAGCCGGTCGAACTCGGCGATCGAGAGGGTTTCGGCCCGGCGTTCGGGGGCGATGTCGGCGGCCGCGAGCAGCCCGGCGCCGCCGAGGGGTTTGAGGCTTGCGCGCAGCATCTTGCGGCGCTGGCCGAAAGCGGCGGCGGTCAGGCGCTGCATCGCGGCGAAGAGGGGCGCCGGCGGCTGGACCGGGTGGGGCACGAGCGAGACCACCGCGGAGGAGACTTTCGGCCGCGGTGTAAAGGCCTCGGGGGGCAGGCGGACGGCGATGCGCGTCCGGCAGGTCCATTGCGCGAGCACGGCGAGCCGGCCGTAGGCGGGGCTGGCGGGCTCGGCGGTGATGCGTTCGGCGACCTCGGCCTGGAACATCAGCGTCAGGCCGGCGAAGGCGGCGGCCTCGCCGAGCCAGGCGACGAGGAGGGGGGTGGCGACGTTATAGGGCAGGTTCGCCACCACGTGGCGGGGGGGCGGGGCGAGGGCGGGGAGCGCGATCCGCCGTGCGTCGGCGATGATGAGGCGGAAGCGCTCGCCGTGGCGGGCGGCGAGGTCGGCCAGGGATTCAGAGGCGCGCGGGTCGATTTCGATCGCGGTGACGCTCGCCGCCTTGGTTTCGAGCAGGGCCTCGGTGAGGCTGCCGGGGCCGGGGCCGACCTCGATCACATGCACGTGGGCCAGATCGCCGGCGGCGGCCACGATGCGGCGCGTCAGGTTGGCATCGCGCAGGAAGTGCTGGCCGAGCGCCTTGCGGGCCGGGTAGGCCGGGCGCGGGGCGAGCCGGGTCAGGACGAGCGGATCTCGATCACCGCGCTCCGGCGCAGGTCGGCGAGGAGCTGGCGGGAGAGGATCTCGGCCCGGCTGTCCAGGATCGCGCGGGCGATCGCCTCCGGCGACGGGGCCTCGGGGTTCAGCATCCCGCGCGAGCAGACCATCACCACAGCGACGCCGTCATTGGCGATCAGCGGCTCGCTCACCTGGCCGATCGGCATGGAGGTGAGCATGGCGCGGAAGGCGGGCGGGGTGACGCGATCGAGCTCGACCGGCCCGGGATCGGTGGGCCGGGCATTGCCGGCCGCGGTGTTCGCCGCTTCCATCGCCCCGCAATCGTGCACCCGCGACGCCAGCGCCCGCGCTTCGTCGATCCGGGCGCGCTGCTCGGCGGTGGGCGCCGCGCCCGGGTTGAAGGCGGTGGTGAAGGGCAGGAAGACCTGGCGGATGGTGGCCGTCTCGGTCGCCCCGCCGCCGATCACGCGGCGGTCGCGCAGCTGGACGACCTCGATCCCGCCGGCGACCGGGACGGGGTCGCTGATGGCGCCGGGCGGCATCTCGTTGAGCAGGCTCACCACCTGGGGATCGAGCTGGTTGGCCTGGACCCAGCCGAGGTCGCCGCCCTGGAGCGCCGTCTCGCTCTGGCTGAACTGCGCGGCGACGACGCCGAAGGGCGCGCCGGCGCGCAGCTCGTCGATCACGGTGGTGGCGAATCTCTGGGCCTCGGCGCGGCGCACCGGGTTGTCGATCGGGATGAAGATCTCGGAGACGAGGTATTCCTGCTGGCCCGCCTCTGCCTTGAGCGCCGCGATGCGGGCCTGGATCTCGGCCGGCGTCACCTGCCCGGCCGGTCCGAGCGCCTCGCGCAGGAGCTCGCTCCAGCCGAGCTCGACGCGGATCTGATCGATCAGCGTGCGCAGCGCGACCCCCTGGCCGGCGAGGCGCGCGCTAAGCGCGCCGGGCTCCATGTGGTTCTGCTGCTCGATCCCGGCGAGCGCGGCGGCGATCGCCTTGTCCGGCACGACGATCTGCTTGCTCTGGATCTCCTGGAGGCGAAGCTTCTCGTCGACCAGCTGGTCGAGGATCTGCGGCTTCAGCCGCTCAAGCGTGTCCGGCGACATCGGGATGCCGGACGAGAGCGCGAACAGGCGCGCGCGGTTATCGACGTCGGCGCGGGTGATGACGTCGCCGTTGACCACCGCGGCGATCGATTCAACCTGGGCGCGTGCCGGAGGCGCGAACGCGGCGATCAGGAGGGCGAGCAGGAGAGCGAAGCGGGCAGGGACACTCTTAGGCATGGAAGCCTCATAGAACAAATCCGCCTTGACAGGAATCGCGAAGCGATCCCGGCCGCAGGCGCCTCTCATAGCGCGCTGAAGCCGAATTGCCCGACGGTCTTGAAGGTGATCTGGAGGAGGAGCGTCGTCGCGCCGTTATCGCCGTCGAGCGAGGTGAACCGCCGACTGAAGAGCACGGCGAAGATCATGCATTCGTTCTGGTACGATCCCTGGAAGCCGGCCGAGACCAGGCTGCCGTTCTTGACGTTCTGCCGCTCGTTGGCGCTGACCTGCCAGCCGCCGTACTGCGTCGAGGCGCCGAGCGAGACCTCGTTGCGCGGCACCGTGAGGGCGGGCTGCGGCGTCGTCGGCGGCTGATCGTAGAGCAGATAAGGATTGTTCGGGGTGTAGAGGTAGCCGGCATTGAGATGCAGCCGGTTGATCGCGAGGGTGGTGGTCGCGTCGGTGAAGTCGAGGCCGTTGCCGTCGGTCGAGTAGCGGCCCTGCCAGTTGAAGCTGAGCCACGCGTTCGGCGTGAAGGTCAGGTGCGAGACGAGATCGGAGAAATTGTTGTTGAGGCCGGAACCGGGAAGGAAGAGCGGGTCTTTCTGCAGGCGCCAGGACTGGCCGATCAGACCATCGACGGTGCTCCCGCCGATGTACCACGCGCCGTGCAGGGCATAGTTGGCGCGGACACCGCCTTCCTGGCGATCGATCCCGGGGAACTTGTTCCATCCGAAGAGATTGGCGTCGGTGAATTCGAGATAGAGGCTGTCTTCGTTCGGCACCAGGGACTGGGTGCCGGTGTTGGGCGCCGCGATGAGCTGGACGATCGGCTCGACCAGTTGGCTGCCCCAGGCGCCGGAGCGCATCACGGGCCAGCGCAGGTTGACCGCGGCCTGCGGCAGGGCGGTCACGGGATTCGAGGTGTCGACCGCGAAATAATCGGGCTGCTCGTCGAGCTGGCTGCCGCGGTACGCCGCCGAGGTGAGGTGGAAGGCGACGTTCCAGAGCGTGCCTTCCGGACCGAGCCAGGGCCGCTGCCAGTTGAGGATGGCGTCGGCGCGCTGGACGTCGGCGCCTTGCGGGCGGATGACGTTGAAGTAGGCGGAGTCGAACGAGAGCCGGCCGCCGAGCGCGTCCGGCTCGCCGAGATAGCTGTACTGCCAGTGCGGCGCCACCACCGGCAGGGCGGCATCGTCGATGGTCGTGTTGAAGCCCTGAAAGAACTGAGCGTCGAGGCGGGTGTATGCGCCCTGCCCGAAGCCCTCGATGTACGCGTTGCTGCTGAGCACGCCGCCGGCGCCGGGAATGTTGAAGTTGCGCAGGTAAACGGACGAGGTGGCACGATCGAGGTTGAAGCCGTAGCGATAGGTATCGTTGTAGTTGAAGTTGCCGCTGGCGAAGATCGCTCCCTGCGCCGCGCCTTCGTCGTAGGCAGTGTAGCCGTTGAGGCGGATCTCGCCGTTGTTGAAGACGCGCCGGTAGTCGGCCTGGATCTGCGGGCCGCCCTGGGCGGTGATGGTGGGCGAGATGACGACGTCGGACTGGCCGTCGATCACGTAGTAGTAGGGAACGGTGAGGAACGCGCCGAGATGCGTCGCCGTGCCGAACGAGGGAACGAGCAGGCCGCTCTCGCGCTTCACCGAGGGATCGGCGGTCCAGAAATAGGGAAAATAGAAGATCGGGAAGCCGTAGATGCGCATCATCGCGTCGTAGTACTCGATGCGCTTGTTGACGAGGTCCTGGACGATCTTCGAGGCGGTGATCTGCCACAGCGGCGGCGCGGTGGGGTCCTTGGCGCAGAGGTTGCAGGTCGAATAGACGGCGCGCGCCAGCTCGTTGATCTTGCCCCCGGTGCGCTCGCCGCCATTGGCGATCAGCCGCCCGTTCTCGGCGAGCCGCAGGCTCATCCCCGTGAGCACGGCGTTCTGCATGCCCTGGGTGAGCCGGGCGCGGTCGGAGAAGAGCGTCTGGCCGTCGGGCTCGACCACCACCACGTGGCCGGTGGCGATGGTGATGCCGGTGTTGCGGTTGTAGGTGATCCTGTCGGCCTGGAGGACGCGGCCGTTCTGCCAGGCCTGGACGTGGCCGGTGGCGGTGACGATGCCGCTGGCGCGGTCGTAGGTGAGATGGTCGGCGACGAAGGTCACCGGCTGGTTGTTCGAAACCTGCGGCCCGCTCGGAAGCAGGAGGCTGGTCGGCTGGGCCGCGGCCGGAGAGGAAGGCAGCAGGGCGAGCAGGAAGGCCACTGCCAATTGGCATAGGAAGCCGAAAACGCGTTCAGACGGAAATGGTCGATCCGGCCCATCTACGCGCGCGCGGGACACGGGCTAGCCGTCTTCGAGATGGAGCAAAAGGGCGAGCGCCAGCATCAGCCCGGCGGCCGAGGGCGCCCAGGCGGCGAGCAGCAGCGGCAGGGCGCCCGACTGGCCGTATTCCGCGGCGACCTTCGAGATGAGGAACAGCGCGAAGCCCGCGGCGACGCCGCTGATCAGCATCTCCGAGACCCGCCCGTGGCGCGCCGGGCGCATCGAGAAGCCGGCCGAGACGAGCGCCATCGTCCCGCAGAGGAGGGGGAGTGCGAGCAGGGTCTGGAAATAGAGCCGGTGGGCGACGGTCGAGAAGCCGGCATGGGCGAGCAGCGAGATGAAGCCGGGGAGCTGCCAGACCGAGAGCGCGTCGGGCGAGGCGAAGCTCTCCTGGACGCGGGCGAGGGTGAGGTCGGTCGGCAGGCGGATGGTGCCGGGCGGGCTCGGCAGGTGCCCCGGCTTGAGGGTCCGGGCGGCGGTGAAGACCCAGGCGCCGGGGACCAGCTCGCCGCGCCCCGCCTCGATCCGGAGCAGGAGATGGTCCCGGGGGTCGAGGCGGAAGATGCTGACCTGGCGGGCGACGAGGCGCGTGCCCTGCTCGGTGACGTGGTTGGCGTGGATGATCGCGACGCCGTCCGGGACCAGCTGATTGTCCGACTGGCGGACCCAGAGCTCGCCGCCGCTGAGCGAGAGCGGGTGGGCGCCGACATCGATATAGGCCTCGTTGAGCGTTTCGGCCCGGGCGTAGGTGACCGACGAGATCGGGCTGATCACCGTGGTCGCGAGCGCGCCGATGGCTAGCGCGACGAGGAACGGGGCGGCGAGGATCTGCCAGATGGAGACGCCCGCGGCGCGGGCGACGACCAGCTCCGAGGAGCGGGTGAGGCGCCAGAAGGCGTAGATCCCGCCGAGCAGCACCGAGAAGGGCAGGAGCTGCATCAGGAGCCAGGGCAGGCGGAGTGCCGCGATCTCGGCGACCAGGCCGAACGTGGCGTCGGGCCTGAGGGCCGCACGGCGGAGGAGCTCGATGAAGTCGAAGAGCGAGGCGAGGATGGTGAGCCCGCCGAGCGCGGTGAGGACCGCGAGCAGGAATTGCCTGGCGAAGTAGCGGGCGAGGGTGGTGGCCAGCGTCACGGCGTGCCGAGCCGCGGGCGGGCGAAGCCGGGGAGGCGGGCCCGCGGGACGAAGAGGAGCCAGGCGAAGACGGCGCCGGGGAGGACCGCCTCGACCCAGATGAGCGGCATCAGCGCGGGGATTCGCTGGGAGACGTCGGCGACCGCGAGCTGGGCCGCGAGCAGCGCGACGACGCCGCCGACCGCCGCGGCGGGGCGCCAGAGGCCGCCATGGCGGCGGAAGCTGCCGGCGAGCACGCTGTAGAGGGCGAGGAGGGCGAAGGAGACCGCGGTGAAGGGGGTGGTGAGCCGGCGATAGGCCTCGACGCGGAATTTGGGCACGTCGCGCGGCGCGACGGTTTCGGGGTCGGGGTTGAGGAGCTGGCCCATGGGAAGCTCGGAGGCGTCGCGGAAGCGCTGCTGGGTGCCGTTGCTGTTGGCGGTGAGGTCGATCGTGTTCTCGGCGAAGGTCAGCACGTTGAGCCGGCCGGTGCGGCGGTCGATCACCTGCCGGCTGCCGTGGAAGAGGAGCACCTCCGGCCCGTCCGGCCCGTCCGCGATCCGGCCGCTCTCGGCGAGGACCGTCGCCGGGTCGTTGGGGTCGCGGGCGTCGTCGACCAGGATGCCGTGCAGGGTGCCGTCGACATCGCGCTTGCGGACATAGACGGTGAGGTTGTCCGAGACCGGCGTGAACACCCCCTCCTGGAGCAGGAAGGCGGCGATCCGGTTGCGGATCTCGAACTGGTACTGCCGGAAGGCGGCGACGCTCGCGGGCACGATCGTGATGTTGAGCCAGAAGCAGGCGGCGAGCGAGACGGCGGCAAGCCCGAGCGCCGGCCGGGCGAGGGCGAAGTGCGAGAGGCCGGCGGCGTGCATGACGGTCAGCTCGCGGTCGGCGGCGAGGCGGAGATAGAGGAAGAGGATCACGAGGAAGGTGGTGATCGGCAGGATCACCGCGACGAAGCCCGGGATGAGCAGGCCGGTGAGCTCGAGGAAGACGCGCAGGCTGAGGCCGCGATCGATCACCAGCTCGAGGAAGCGGAGCGACTGGGTGAGCCAGATCAGGGCGGCGAGGCCGCCGGTCGAGATGACGAGCGCCGCCAGGAGCTGGCGGAAGACGTAGCGGTCGATCTGGCAGGGGAGGGGACGGCTGAAGAGAGGCATCGCGCTCGGGGGCTTCGGCGAAAGGGGCCGGGTGAAGGGGGGCGGGAAGGAAGTCTATCCTGGCGAAGCCCACCGGCGAAAGCGCGCGGCCGGAATTGCCGGACCGGAATTACCGGAGAAGGACCTTGCCCGGGTTGAGCAGGAAGTCGGGGTCGAGTGCCGCCTTGATCCGGCGCATCAGGGCAAGCTCGGGGCCGGCGCGCCAGGCCGCCAGCATCGCCGGCTTGAGCCGGCCGATGCCGTGCTCGGCGGAGAAGCTGCCGCCGAGGTCGCGGACCACCTCGTTCACCGCCGCCATCAGGGGCTCGGCCGCGGCGAGGAAGACGGCGGTTGCCATGCCGTCCGGCTGGACGAAGTTGAAGTGGATGTTGCCGTCGCCGAGATGGCCGAAGGGGACGACCCGGACGCCGGGCATGATTGCGGCGCCGGCGGCGGCGGCGCGGGCGAGGAGCTCGGGGATGGCGGGGACCGGCACCGAGACGTCGTTCTTGACCGAGGCGCCGGCGAGAAGCTGCGCCTCGGAATGCTCCTCGCGGAGCTTCCAGAGCGCGAGGCGCTGGGCTTCGCTGGCGGAGACGGTGGCGTCGGCGACCTCGCCTGCCTCGATCGCGGCGGCGAGGACCGTGGAGAGGGAGGCGGCGAGGCCGGCATCGGGGCGGGAGGCGGCGAGCTCGACCAGGACGTAGTGCGGCGCCGGCTGGGCGAGGGGGAGGCGGGTGCCCGGGATATTGGCGAGTACGAGCGCGATGCCGGCGGCCGACATGTATTCGAAGGCGACCAGGGCGGCGGCGTCATGGCGCTGGAGCCTCGCGAGGAGGGCGAGCGCGGCTTCGGGTGAAGGGAGGGAAACGAAGGCTGCGATGCGCTCGGCGGGCGCCGGCTCGAGGCGGAGGACGGCGGCGGTGATGACGCCGAGCGTGCCCTCGGAGCCGACGAAGAGCTGGCGGAGGCAGTAGCCGGTGTTGTCCTTGCGCAAGGAGCGGAGGCCGTCCCAGACCTGGCCGTCGGCGAGCACGACCTCGAGGCCGAGGACGCGCTCGCGGGCATTGCCGTAGCGCAGCGTGTTGTTGCCGCCGGCGTTGGTGGCGAGGACGCCGCCGATCTCGGCGGTGCCTTCGGAGGCGATCGAGAGGGGGAGGAGGCAGCCGGCGGCGGCGGCTTCGTCCTGGGCGGCCTTGAGGGTGACGCCGGCCTCGAGGGTCAGCGTGAGGTCGAGCGGGTCGAGGGCGCGGATGCGGGTGAGGCGGGAGAGGGAGAGGACCAGCTCGGAGCCGTCCTCGGCGGGGACGGCGCCGCCGACCATGGAGGTGTTGCCGCCCTGGGGGACGAGGGGGACGCGGGCGGCGGCAGAGAGGCGGACGCAGGCGGCGACCGCTTCGGTGGTGGCGGGGCGGAGGACGGCGGCGGTCTGGCCTTGGTAGAGGCCGCGCCAATCGGTGGCGTAGGGGGCGGTGTCGGCGGGATCGGTGAGCATGCCGCCGGGGCCGAGGGCGGCGGCGAGGGCGGCGAGGAGCGTGGGCGGGATGGGCGCGCGCGCGGTGGGGGAATCGGGCATGAGGCGAGGTTTCTCACGGATCCGGGGCGGCCGGGCGGGGGAGGGTAGCGGAGGCCGCGCCGGGCTGTCGATGACGGCGCCCGCGCGCCAAGGCGCCGGGAGCGGTCGTTCTCTACGTCGAGCTCGGACGCCTCGGTTCGACCCATCTGCGGCATTTGCCGCTCAGGGCTCGGGGTCCGATCTTGAAGGCGAAGTGGCGATCGCTTCCAGGGCAACCAGTCGTGGGCGAATCCATGCCGCCAGCGCCTCCGCATCGCGTTCGTTCCTGGCGACCCGGAGCATCACCGCAACCGCATCTGCTTCCTCAAATGCAAGGTCGTAGGCGTTTAAATCCAGAAAGGCCCGGGCGGTCGCCCAGGCCGTCCGCTTATTGCCATCCGGGAAAGCGTGCGCCTGGGCAATCCCGCAGGCGTAGAGAGAAGCGAGATGAGCGGCGTCGGGGTCGCCGTAGGAGGCCAGAGTCCGAGGGCAGGCCAGAGCACCCTCGAGCCCGCCCTCATCGCGAATTCCCTCCAGGCCGCCGTAGTCAGCCAGCAACCGATCGTGAGCGGCCTCGACGGCCTTCCTCGCGACCCAGAGCCATCCCTTCACAGTTTGGCCAGGGCGCGCAGGACATTGCGGTCCTTGCGCATCACCCGCTCGAAGGACTCCATTTGCCTGGCAAAGTCGGGGTCATGGGCCGTCATCCGGTAGGAGCCGTCGGGCGCTTCCGTGAGATAGACGGTATCGCCCTTCTGCACCCGCAGCCGGTCCCGGGCCTCACGGGGCAGAATGAAGCCCTCGCTGTTCCCGACAGTCGTCAGCTTGAGCGCGATCATCCGAGCCCCCTATATAACGGTTGTTATATATCCACCAGACACCGGGAGGTCAAGCAGGCTGGTCGTCCTCGTCATCTTCCTCGCCGGCGCCACCCCTACCGCGAGCATCGTCGTCACCATCGTGGCCGGGCGATCATGCTGAACGATCCAGCCCCGATGGCGCCGGCGGCGCTCATGGGGCCAGGCGTCGCGATGCTGGCGGTGCCGTAGTGGAGCGCGTTGTTGCCGCCGGCGTTGGTGGCGAGCACGCCGCCGGTCTCGGCGGTGCCCTCGGAGGAGATCGAGAGGGGCGGGAGGCAGCCGGCGGCGGCGGCTTCGGCCCTTGACCGCGACGCCGTACCCAAGACCCAAGCCGGTGGCTTCGACGCCATGACGGCCAAATAGGTGTCAGCCCAAGAATATCGCCAAGAATATCGGTTGACGGCGGCAACCCTCATGTGAGGACATGATCATATATAGATGCGCTCGAAGCCTCCGCCGAGCCGGGCACGCTCGCGGTCGCCTATGGACGTCTCTTGATCGCAATCGCTCATTAGGATATATTGCGCTCATGGACGTCACCCCCGAACAGATCCGCGCCGCCCGTGCCCTCCTGCGCCTCGAACAGGCCGAGCTTGCGCGCCGCGCCCACGTCTCGATCGTCACCATCCGTCGGCTCGAGGGCGCGGAGAGCCGCGAGCGGGTCACACCCACTACCCTCGATGGCGTCCGACAGATCCTGGAGCAAGCAGGGGCGGAATTCATCCCGGACGGCGTGCGCCGGCGCCGCGCCGTCCGGCCCGACGCGGATTCCCTCTACGACGATCTGCGCGCGATCAGCCTGCGTAGCGCGACACGGCTGCAGGGTCGTGAGCTGCTGACGGATGCCGATCTGTACGACGAGGATGGCCTGCCGGCGTGATCACCGTCGACAGCTCGGCATTGATCGCCATCCTACGCCGCGAGCCGGAGGCGGACAGCTTCCTGCGGGTCATCGCCTCGGCAGAGGGCTGCGTGCTCTCGTCGGTCAGCCTGCTCGAAACGAGCATGGTGCTGGCCGGGCGCGCTGGCGACGCCTCGGCCTGGACGGAACTCGATGCGCTGATCGCCCGGGCAGCGATGCAGGTGGAGGCGCAGGATGCGGGTTTGGCGGAGGCGGCGCGGGCGGCCTTCCTTCGCTACGGAAAAGGCCGTCATCCGGCCGCTCTCAACCTGGGTGACTGTGCGTCCTACGCCCTCGCCAACGCCCGCAGCCTGCCGCTGCTGTTCAAGGGCGGCGACTTCGCCAAAACCGACCTGATGGCGGCGAGCTGATACACTATTAGCCATAGTGTAACGGTTGGCCGGGGTCTCGGCCGGCATTCCCGGGAAAATATGTTATCAAGAGTACCGCGGAGGAGGGGACGGGCGGCGCGTTGGCATCGCCGACCGCTATAGTGGTCTGAGCAGCAGCGGAACAGAAAGTCGAATTGAGCGCGTCATTTTGGTCGACGAGCGTTGCGGGCGGATGTCCGATGCTTGGCCAAGACCGCGATAACAATATCGCGCGCGTGCAGCAGGACGGATCTGTGCTCCTCTGCCGAGAACTCGACGAAGCCCAGTCCCCGGAGCAGGAAAAGTCCTTCAACGGCCAGCAAAGCGTGACGAACGTCATGGGCATCGCCTGATTTGGACAGGAGCGGATCGAGCAGCGTTCGGTAATAGCGACGCGCGGGCTCCATCATATCGGGGGCGTGCACCAGCGCGGTCACAAGAAAAGCTGCCTTGCGGGTCGTGGCGTCGTCCTCACCGAGCGCTTCCTCGATGTGGGCTAGCACCATCTCGAAAGGGTCAACCGGCCTGTCGCCGAGCCGTTGGCGCACCGCGTCTTGAAAGCGCGACACTTCTCGCTCCAACGCCGCGCGAACCAACCCGTCCTTGGTCGCGAAGCTGTAAACGAGACCACCCTTGCTGATCCCCGCGCGCTCGGCGACGGCATCGAGCGTGAAAGTTCGGCCGCCGGAATCGAGGATCACGCTCTCGGCGGCATCCAATATCCGGTCCCGGCCAATTTCCTTTTTCCGCGTCAAGTTTAGCCCCTTGCAGTTCCGACTGACCAGTCGCATAACTATTCCGACTGACCGGTCGGATTACCACGGCGGTGCGCGCCGTGAAAGCTGGTCTTTCCGTTTGGCAGGGTGACCTGAGCCCTGAAAGCCCAATATGTTGAAGAGGGGTAATAGGACTATGAGCAACAGTTTACCAACAGTCGCCTTCGGACATTTTGTCATGAAGGTTAGTGATATTGATACTAGTTATCAATTTTATACAAAGTTGGGCTTGCGCCCATTTGGGATATATCCCGATTTAGCGGTCGTCGAATTGCGAGGTGGAACACACATTTTGCTTTTCAGTAACAATGATGAACTGACATCTTCACTGAGTTCTAGCCATCTTGGCCAGCGCGGCGGCGCTTCTTTTAACGAACGACTCGACTTGATGATTGGCGGCAAGTCTAGGAGTGATCTGGAACTGTATAGGGCAACTCTAATGGAAAAGGGATTTTCGGTAGGTGCAATTGCTCAAGACCAATTCTTTGGTCACGACTACTTCCAGTTGGTCGATCCTGATGGCAATGGCATAACGGTCTATACCAGCCACACTGAAGAATTATCAGTCTAGATTCCCGTTGGCAACCGACGAATTTTCGGGGTTTCCGGCACTCCATCACGTCCGGAAGATCGAGAGGGGCAGCACGTGATAAACCGGATTATCACGCGCTAATTGGGGGTCTTTGGGGCGCATCGCTCCGACTTCTGGTAAACGTCAGTCTCGGGAACTGAAACGGCTCAAACGACGGAGGGAATGGGCGGGTAGAAACGCGCACCGGATCGCTAGCTTGTTACTGCTGCAATCGCGCGTGCCTTCAACTCCTCTGCCAACGTCGCTAAATCTGGGAACAGAGTGCTTTTGCGGATCGACAGCCATTCAAGCGTCTGTCGCAGCGTCTGCTTCGCCGCGTTAGGCACTCGGAAAGCTCTGCGCCAACGCACCGGCATCCCCGCACTATCCACTACGCTGTAGGGTATATTGAACCGCCCCGGATTTGCCGGAGGCCGTTTGGTTTGAGTCACGCTGCCATGGCTGGCTCTTGTAGCATAGCGTAGTAGCGTTGTTCGGCTTCTGCCGGCGGGATATTGCCGATGGGCTCCAGCAGCCGGCGGTGGTTGAACCAGTCCACCCATTCCAGTGTGGCGAACTCGACGGCCTCGAACGACCGCCATGGCCCACGCCGATGGATGACCTCGGCCTTGTAGAGGCCGTTGATGGTCTCGGCGAGGGCGTTGTCGTAGCTGTCGCCGACGCTGCCCACGGACGGCTCGATACCGGCTTCGGCGAGACGCTCGGTGTATTTGATCGAGACGTATTGGCTACCCCGGTCGCTATGGTGCACCAGCCTCCCCTGACACCGCGGCCGCCGGTCATGTAGGGCCTGCTCGAGAGCATCGAGCACGAAGCTCGCATGTGCCGTTCGCGAAACACGCCAGCCGACGATGCGTCGGGCATAGGTATCGATGACAAAGGCGACATAGACGAAGCCCGCCCAGGTCGCGACATAGGTGAAATCCGCGACCCAGAGCGCATTCGGCCGCGGGGCCTTGAACTGGCGGTTGACGTGGTCCAGCGGGCATGGTGCCGCCTTGTCGCCGATCGTGGTTCTCACCGGCTTGCCGCGGATAGCACCGTGCACACCCATGGCTTGCATCAGGCGCTCCACGGTGCAGCGGGCGACTTCCTGGCCTTCGCGTTTCAGCTGCCGCCAAACCTTCCGCACGCCATAAACCTGGAAGTTCTCATCGAACACGCGCGCGATCTCCGGCTCCAGCCTGGCATCGCGCTTGGCCCGTGCCGGTAGCCGCGACGGGTCGGCCCGCCTGGCAGCATGGACGTGATAGGTCGATGGGGCGATCGGCAGCACTTCGCAGATCGGCTCGACCCCATACGCCCCGCGGTGATCGTCGATGAACGCAATCATGGCTTTTGTCGGCGGTCGAGCTCCGCCTGGGCAAAATACGCCGATGCCTTGCGCAGGATCTCATTGGCCTGCCGCAGTTCCCGGTTCTCCCGCTCCAGGGCCTTGAGCCTCGCGGCCATCTCCGTCGTCACCCCGGGCGCCCGTCCGCTGTCACGCTCCGCCTTCTTCAGCCACTCGTTCAGTGTCTGCCCGGTGCAGCCGACCTTGCCGGCAATCGAGGTGATCGTTGCCCAACGCGACGGGTGCTCCCGCTCGTGATCCAGCACCATCCGAACCGCGCGATCACGCACCTCTGGCGAAAACTTGTTCATTGTCTTGCTTGTCATCGCTCCACCTTCTCAGGAGTTGGAGCCTCCGGCGAACCCGGGGCGGTTCAGCCGGTGTCATCGCCGCCTGCATTCTCCCCAAAAGCGGCGTTTGAAAATTCCCCAGGTGAACGTGCCGGCTCGCTTCTGAGCCGGCCGCTGCGGGGGCAGCGTCCGCGGTAGGTAGCCCACCATCCCCTCGACGGGTCGAGGGAGAGCGGTGGTGGTCACACTCGGGGAGCTGGTGATGATCCTGGATCTGCATCGACAGGGCTTGAGCGTCTCTGCCATTGCCAAGCGCACCGGCCTCGACCGCAAGACGGTCCGGCGATACGTCGAGCGCGGGCTGGAGCTGCCCTCCTATGGACCGCGGCCGCCGCGCGAGACCAAAGTCACGCGCTTTGAGCGTTACCTGCGCGGGCGGGTAGGGACCTTCCCCGAGCTGACCGCCATCCGCCTGCTGCGGGAGATCCGCGAGCTCGGCTACGCCGGCGGCTATACCGCCGTGAAGGATTTCGTACGCGAGATCCGTCCCAGCCGGGCCGCCGGCTTCGAGGCCCGCTTCGAGACCCCGCCGGGCCGTCAGGCGCAGGTCGACTTCGCCCATTTCCGCACCGTCTTCGACGACGAACCAGGAGCGGAGCACGTGGTCTGGCTGTTCTCGCTCGTGCTCGGCCATAGCCGCATGCTGTGGGGCAGGTTCGTAGTGCATCAGGATCTGCAGACCCTGCTGCGCTGCCACGCCGCCGCCTTCGAGGCGTTCGGCGGCGTGCCCGAGCAGATCCTCTACGATCGCATGCGCACGGTGTTCAGCCGAGAGGACCCTACCTCGGGCCACATCGTCTACAACCCCACTCTGGTCGGGTTCGCCGGCCATTTCGGCTACCTGCCAAAAGCCTGCCAGCCCTACCGGGCAAAGACCAAGGGCAAAGTGGAGCGCCCGTTCCGCTACGTCCGGGAGGATTTCTTCCTCGGCCGACACTTTCGCAACCTCGACGATCTCAACACGCAGTTTCGCCAATGGCTCGACGAAGTCGCCAACCTGCGCACCCACGCCACCACAAGGCGCGTCGTCGCCGAGCATTTCGCCGAGGAGCGTCCAAGGCTTCAGCCACTGCCAGCTTGGCCATTCCAGGCAGTGCTGCGGCTCGAGCGGCGCATCACCCGCGACGGCATGGTCTCCGTCGACGGCAACCTTTACAGCGTCCCCAACACCGCTCGGAAGCGCGCCGTCGAGGTGCATAGCCTGGCGCACGAGGTGCGCATCCTCGAGGCGGGCCAGGTTATCGCCGTTCATCCGGTCATGGAGGGCCGCGGCCAGCGCCGCATCGCCGCCGGGCATCGCACCTTGCCGCCCCCAGCAAACAGCCAGACACCGCGCCGCGGACCGCCAGCCGTCCTCCGCCCCGGCGAGGTCGTCGCTGCCCGCGACCTGGCCTTCTATGACGCCGTGGGCAGACGCCTGGCGACAGCCGGCACCATGCGATGAGAGGGGATGCTGCGTCGGACGCTCCCATCGAGCGGATCCGCCGCCACCTCGTCAGCCTGCGCATGCCGCGCGCCTTGGAGACGCTGGATCACCTCGTCCAGCAGCTCGAGCGCGGCCAGGTCAGCGCGATCGAGGCGATCGAGACACTGCTCGCCGAGGAGACCACCGTCCGTGAGGGCCGCAGGGTCAAGGCGGCGCTGCAGATGGCGCGCCTCGCCACCGTCAAGACGCTGTCGGGCTTCGACTTCTCGTTCCAGCCCTCGCTCGACCGCAACCGGATCGTGGCGCTGGCCGGCCTCGACTTCATCGATCGCCATGAGATGGTCCACTTCATTGGCCAGTCCGGCACCGGGAAGAGTCACCTGGCGACGGCGCTCGGCGTCGAGGCGGTGCGCGCCGGCCGCAGCGTCTACTTCTCCCCGCTTGCCGACATCATCGACAGCCTCGCCCGCGCCGAACGCGAGGGACGCCTGCGCGAGCGCATCCGCTATCTCTGCCGCTCGTCACTGCTGATCATCGACGAGATCGGCTACCTCAGCGTCGGCGCCGGTGCCGGCAACCTGTTCTTCCAGCTGGTCAATGCCCGCTACGAACGCGGCGCCATGATCCTCACCTCCAACCGCGGCTTCGCCGAATGGGGGCAGGTCTTCGGCGATCCCGTGGTCGCGACAGCCCTGCTGGACCGCCTTCTTCACCACGCTGTCGTCGTCCATATCGAGGGGGCCAGCTACCGGCTCCGTGAACACGCCGACCTCGTCCCCGACGCCCTGCGGCCCACAGCCCCCGGGGCCACCATCGAACCGCCGCGGCGTCGCGGCCGACCGCCCAAGAGCCGCAACCCGTCGACCAGCCTCCCCCATGGTTCGCCAAACCCAAGCTGGTCAGCGCGGTGATCTCCAGTTTCTTGGTTCGGCTAAACGCCGTTTCTTCGTCCCGGCCTGATCTTTCGCGGCGCCGCGCGCCACGGCGGTCAAGGCTGGCCGCAGGCCACCGCCGAAGGCGGCGCCCAGCGGCCTTGACGGCCGTCAGCTCGGCGCCACCCTCGGCCAGCCCGGGACGATCTGCCACCCGCCGCCAGTCAGATCGCTTGCCTAACGAAGTGAGGAATTTTACTCCGCCGCTTTTGGGGACAATTCGAGCGCCGTTGACAGATGGTTACTGTGGGCTTCCACAATGTCAAATCGCTTAAGCTCCGTTTCGAGCTGTTGGAGCAATGTTCCTATTAAATTTACGTGCTCACGAAGAGGGGCAAGCGAGTCAGCAAACCCCAAACCGGTCACGGTGGGCGCAATTCCATTAATTATTTGCAATAACTTTCGTTCGTATTGAAGCGTGACGGTGACCAGTTGAGGAAGTGTGAGTGCGGCGGGCTCACCAAGAAGATAAAATCGGTCCATTCCGGCCAAGAGCATCGGCGGCACGGCGATATTAGCCCGACCGATGAAACCCCGAACAGCTTCACCGGAACCCCGACCCATCCCTTTGGCCTGCGCAAACTGGTTTTTCGCGCTTTCGTGGTCAGCGATGAGTTCGACTAATTCGGCGCTCACGCCAAACAGCAAACTGCGGGCCTGTAGAAACTGTTCTTGTTGTCTGTCAGTTCGAGCTGTGTGGCGCTGCCACGCGGGTATCGCTACGGCGATGAGTATCGCGAGGACAGAGCCAACAGCTTGAACCCATGCCGCAGCGTGCATCAGAGCCTCGCCGTTCGAAATTCAGTATAGCCTAGAAATCGTCGCCCGGCCGACGTTGTAGCTCTTCGCCAGTTCCTTGAGCGTCGCGCCCTCGGCCCGCCGCCGCCGTGCTTCCTTCTGCTGCTGCGGCGTGAGCTTCGGCGGGCGGCCCATGTGCTGCCCGCGCGCCTTCGCCCGGCTGCGGCCCTCCGCCGTGCGGGTGCGGATCAGGTCGCGCTCCACGTCCGCCAGCCCGCCGAGGACGGCAATCATCAGCCGCCCGGTGCTGGTGGCGGTGTCGGCCCACGGCTCCGCCAGTGACCGGAATTGCGCCCCGGCGTCCACGATCTGCTTGACGATGGCGAACAGGTCGAAGGTCGAGCGGGCCAGCCGGTCGATCCGCGTGACCGTCACCACGTCGCCGGGGGCGAGGGCCTTCAGCAGCTTCAGCAGTTCGCGCCGGTCGGCCCGCGCGCCGGTCGCCTTCTCGCGGTAAATCTTGGCGCATCCCGCCTTGCGTAGCTGGTCAAGCTGCGCGTCGAGCGTCTGCCCGTAGGTGCTGACGCGGGCATAGCCGAGGCGGCGGTTTTGCGGGTTATTTTCGGGCATATCGTTACGGGAAGCGTAACCCATTGAAAGCGCGAGGGTCAAGCGAAAGTGCCCGAAAGTCTTGCAGACCGTGTGAAAACGTGCGTTGCCGCGCCAATCTCGACATCCACGACCGGCCAGACCCGAGGTGAGCAACGACCAGCCACCCCGGCCAACATTGCGCAAAGACCGGTTCAACGGTGCTATTCTCAGCGATAGTGTCGTCGCGCCCGACAAAACTGCCCAGGCATGTGCCTTTCAGTCCGCCACCGCGGCCATCAGCTCGGCGAATTCGACGATATTGAGGACCCGTCTGAGATTGTAGGCGAGCGCGGTCAGGCTGAACTCGGCACGGACCTTCTTCAAGCCGCGCATCAGAAACGCCCCCTGGTTCATCCACTGCTTGATCGAGCCGAATGGATGTTCGACCGTCTCGCGGCGGCGGTCGAGGACATCGGGGCGCTTTGCCAATCGGGCCTGCATCCGATCCAACACCGCTTCGTTCTCGAGACGAGATACCGTGCGAAACTTGCCCGCCGTGCAGCGTGAGCGGATCGCGCAATCGTCGCACGCCAGTTTGTTGACGTAGTTGATCTTCTTCAGACCACGCAGAAGCGAAGATGAATAGGGATGCAGGCGCCGACCCGCCGGGCAAATATAACTGTCGTTGGCTGCGTCATATTGGAACTCATCCTTGCGGAACAGGCCGGCCTTGACCGAGGGGCCACGCTGGGGACGCGGCACGCAGGGCTCGATCCCGGCTGTCTCGCAGGCCTCGATGTCTTCGATCTTGAAATAACCCTTGTCGGCCACGACCGCGATTGTCTCGACGCCAAGAACCTCTTTTGCCGGTTCCGCGATCTGCGTCAGCAGACCCATGTCGACAACCTGGTTGGCGACCTGTTGCTCCACGATCAATTTGTGCTTCACATCGACTGCGATCTGAACGTTGTAGCCCACGGCAACACGCGTGTGCGCCGCCATCGCCCGGCTATCGGGGTCGGTCAGTGAGATTTGGTCCTCTCCGGTCCTGTCCAGCTCTGCCAGCATGGCCTTGCATCGCGTACGCCGCTGGTCGATTGCGGCGATCTTCTCGGCCAGGTTCTTGACCCGGGATCCGACTGTTCCATTCTCAGTGAGATCGCTTTGATCGAGCCGCTGCAGATAATCGTCGAGCTTGGCGTCGGCGAGGTTGATGAACTGCGTCAGAGACGCGCGGGTAAAGTTGCGGTCCTTGTTGTTGACCGCCTTGATCCGGGTGCCATCCACCGCCAGCAGTTCTCGGCCGAATAGGTCCAACTGACGGCAGAGCAGCACGAACTGGCGGAAGATCGGGCGGAACGCGTTGCGGTTCTGGGAGCGGAAATCGGCGATGGTCTTGAAGTCAGGCTTCAGGTGTCGCAGCAGCCAGATCACCTCGATGTTGCGATGGGTCTCGGCTTCGAGCCGGCGGCTCGACCGAACGCGGTTGAGGTAGCCGTAGATGTAAAGCTTCAGCAGATCCTTGGGTGCGTAGCTCGGCCGCCCGGTCCACTTCGGCACCACACGGGCGAAACCCGCAATCGTTAGATCGAGTCCGTCAACGAAGGCGTCGATGAACCGCACAGGGTTCTCTGGACCGACATAGTCGTCCACACTCTCTGGAAAAAGCAGGGTTTGGGATCGGTCGTGGCCGGTGATGTGAGACATGCCGGATTCTAGCAAGGCTCACGCCGCGCCGGAATCCTTCCGCACAGGGTTTTCACACGGTCTGCTTGATTAACGCACGGATCATAAACACTTGGTCACGATGCGGTACCGCCGTCGCAATTCAAAGTTAGTTCGCGTATGCTTAATGTTCGAGAGAAATGGCCAGGCTAACAGAGCGCTGGTACGCGAACCTGGCCACGTGAGACCGAAAACGCGAAGCACACCATCGTCTCAACGTCGATGGAGGGAATGGCCATGGCGGCGCGAGGGATACTGCGCCGCGAGTCTCGGCAGGAGGGCTATTTCACGTGAACGATCACGGACCCCTCCGATACCTTCGGTGCGGCCACACCCGTGCTTCCAGCGTTTTTCGCGACCCAGTCCTTCGCCTTTTGAACGCTTTCATCAACACCGGCCTTGTCTTGGCATACAGTTACCGCGAATCCGCCGTCGCCGCTCCGGACCAGTGTGTACCCCACAAAACCTTTGACTGAGCGCATCACTTTTTCCACATCGGCTGTGTGCTTCTCCAGCACATCGAACAGCTCTTTGGCTCCCTTGCCGGAATATGTTCTTACCACCGTATGCATGATTGTATCCTCCTGTTGGCGCCCCAGCGGAACGAACGTCCCGCGCGGGGCGGAACAACCTATGCACCCTTTCTGGCCGGCGTCGCAAATTCGTCAGCTGATCGATCACGCACATCGGGATCAGCGCGCTGGCAGCCCAGTCGGCCTGTCGTGGAACCGACGCAAGCCGGCCCCGTGTCGGTGCTCGATTGAAAAGTCACAATTTCTCCCCGATAGAGATGTCACCCCCGGGGCGACCCGGCAATCCAAGCCGGTTTCTTTGTTCGGCTGAACAGCGGCCTTTCTTCGTCCCGGCCACCCTGCGGACCGGCGCCGGGCACGGCGACGGGGTTTTCGGGTACAGCTCTTATTTTTGAAGGGAGACGCCGCCCGGGCGGGCGGGCGCCGGCGAGCCGGAGATGGTCCTGGCCATCTGGGTCCGGGTGGCATGGTCGAGTGCCTGATGGCCGGAGTTGACAGGCAGGCGTTGGGACTTCGCGATGCCGCCTGTGCTTTTCGGGCGCTCGGCGGCGGCGAGGGCGGGCGGGACCGCGGCCGAGGCGGGTGCCGGGCCGGGCATCAGATCAACATGGCTTCCGGCAACCAAGCGGAGCAATCCACCAAAGCCCAACGGCAAACGATGAAGTTGATCACCGAAACAAAGGCGAGAGCGTGATGATGCTTCATCGTTACGGTCTGGGACAGCGATCGGGGGAAATCGATCCTACGCATTCGATTTCATCGCTCTCCATTCTTCAGTGTGTGCGGGTGGGGCCCAAAACCTGTCACCTGGGTCGAAGGAGAGGCAATCCGGACTCCGCCGCATCCAGGAGTCTGGATTGCTGGCGCATTTTTCCTGGCAGTGGCGTTTCGCGTCGGCGGGCGGGAGATTGCTTCGTCGCTTTGCTCCTCGCAATGACGGTTGTGTTCGGGCGTGTGTGTGTGTTGGGATGTGTGCCGCGCGGCGGTGGAGCGGCGGGCGGTGGCGGGGCTCGGCGGGCGGGAGATTGCTTCGGCGCTGCGCGCCTCGCAATGACGGTGTTGGGGGGCGTGTGTGTGTTGGGATGTGTGCCGCGCGGCGGTGGAGCGGCGGGCGGTGGCGGGGCTCGGCGGGCGGGAGATTGCTTCGGCGCTGCGCGCCTCGCAATGACGGTGTTGGGGGGTGTCCTGCCGGCGGGGCGGCGGGCGGTGGCGGGGCTCGGCGGGCGGGAGATTGCTTCGTCGCTGTGCGCCTCGCAATGACGGTGTTGGGGGGTGTCCTGCCCGGGCGGGGCTCGGCGGGCGGGAGATTGCTTCGGCGCTGCGCGCCTCGCAATGACAGTGTCGGGGGGTGTCCTGCCCGGGCGGGGCTCGGCGGGCGGGAGATTGCTTCGTCGCTGCGCGCCTCGCAATGACAGTGTTGGGGGGTGTCCTGCCCGGGCGGGCTCGGCGGGCGGGAGATTGCTTCGGCGCTGCGCGCCTCGCAATGACAGTGTTGGGGGGGTGTCCTGCCCGGGCGGGATCGGCGGGCGGTGGCGGGGCTCGGCGGGCGGGAGATTGCTTCGGCGCTTTGCTCCTCGCAATGACGGTGTTGGGGGGTGTCCTGCCCGGGCGGGCTCGGCGGGCGGGAGATTGCTTCGGCGCTGCGCGCCTCGCGATGACAGTGTTGGGGGGGGTAGGAGGCGATCCGCGGAGACGCCGTATCAGGCGGCAGTGCCGCCGACGGTGAGGCCGGCGATCTTGAGCGTCGGCTGGCCGACACCGACGGGGACGCCCTGGCCGTTCTTGCCGCAGGTGCCGATGCCGGGATCGAGGGAAAGGTCGGCGCCGAGCATGGTGACGCGGGTGAGCGCGTCGGGGCCGTTGCCGATGATCGTCGCGCCCTTGACCGGGGCGGTGACGCGGCCGTCCTCGATGCGGTAGGCCTCGGAGGCGGAGAAGACGAATTTTCCCGAGGTGATGTCGACCTGCCCGCCGCCGAAATTGACCGCGTAGAGGCCGTTCCTGACCGAGCGGATCATGTCGTCGGCGGAGTGGGTGCCGGCGAGCATCAGGGTGTTGGTCATCCGCGGCATCGGCGCATGGGCATAGGACTGGCGGCGGCCATTGCCGGTCGGGCGCATGTTCATGAGGCGGGCGTTCAGCCGGTCCTGGAGATAGCCCGCGAGGATGCCGTCCTCGATCAGGATGGTGCGGCCCGAGGGGGTGCCCTCGTCGTCGATGGTGAGGCTGCCGCGGCGGTCGGGGAGCGTGCCGTCATCGACGACGGTGACGCCCTGGGCGGCGATGCGCTTGCCGAGGAGGCCGGAAAAGGCGGAGGTTTTCTTGCGGTTGAAATCGCCCTCGAGGCCGTGGCCGATCGCCTCGTGGAGCAGGATGCCGGGCCAGCCCGGGCCGAGCACGACATCCATCTCGCCGGCGGGGGCGGGGCGGCTTTCGAGGTTGACGCGGGCCTGGCGGAGGGCCTCGTCCACGGCCGCCTGCCAGGTTTCGGGGGCGGCGAGCGAGGCATAGCCGAAGCGCCCGCCGGTGCCGTAGCTGCCGCTCTCGCGGCGGCCGTCGCGCTCGAGGACGAGGGTGACGTTGAGGCGGACGAGCGGGCGGAGGTCGGCCACGCGCGTGCCGTCGGCGCGGATGATCTGCACCGCCTGCCACTCGCCGGCGAGGGAGGCCATGACCTGGCGGACCAGCGGGTCGCGGCCGCGGGCAAAGGAATCGATCTCGGAGAGCAGGCGGGTGCGGGCGGCGAACTCCATGCCGAGGAGCGGGTTCGCGTCGGTGTAGAGCCGCGCGTTGGAGGGGCGGGGGGGCTCGGCGGGTGTGCCGGCGGGCTCGGCGGGGAGGGAAGAAACGGTGGCGGCGGCGCGCTCGAGCGCGGCTTCGGAAAGCTCGCCGGCATGGGCGTAGTAGGCGGTCTCGCCGGCGAGCGCGCGGAGCCCGAAGCCGAGCATCGTATCGGCGCCGGCGGAGCGGATGCGGCCATCGTCGAGGGCGAGGTGCTCGCTCTCGCGATATTCGAGGAAGAGCTCGCCGTCCTCGGCGGTGGCCAGCGCCCGGCCGAGGATGCGGGTCGCGGCGTCGCGGTCGAGCGTGGCGTCCGGGCGGTCGAAGAAGAGGCGGTCGGTGACGGCGAGCGGGGCGGGTCCGAAGGCCGGCGCGCCGGTCGTGGGTGCGTGCGGGGCTTCGCTCATTGGGGACCTCCGGAAGGGCTCGCGCCGAGATGGGGTGGATGCGGGGGGGATGAAACGGGCAGCTCGAGAATGGCGGTGGTGCCGCGGCCGAGCGTGCTCTCGAGGGTGAGCGAGCCGCCATGAGCCTCGGCGACGGCGCGGCTGACGAAGAGGCCGAGCCCGGCGCCTTCGAAGCGTCGCGCGAAGCCGTCCTCCACCTGGTGGAAGGGCAGGAAGATTTTTTCGAGGTCGGACGCGGCGATGCCGATCCCGGTATCGCGCACGCGGAGCACCAGGCGGTCTCCTTCGCGGATGGCGGCCTCGATCATGACATGTCCGCCGGCCGGCGTGAACTTGACGGCGTTGGAGAGCAGGTGATCGAGCGCCTGGCCGAGGCGGCGGGCATCGCCGCGGAGCGGCGGCAGCGCGGGCGGCAGGCAGGCCGTGAGCGCTATGCCGGCGGCCTTTGCCGCCGGGGCGGCATGGTGGATGGCGGCCTCCACCAGGTGGGGCGGATCGACCGTCCCGGCGGCGAGATCGAGGCCGCCGACCTCGATCCGGGCGACGTCGAGCACGGCGCTGATCAGCGCGGAGAGGCGCTTGCCGGCGCTGAGGATGGCGCCGGCGAATTCGCCGACACGGCCCGGAGACGTGCCGGGCGGCACCGTGGCGGGCGCTTTTGCCTCGGCGGCGAGAAGCTCGGAAAAACCGATCACCGCGTTGAGGGGGGTCAGCAGCTCGTGACCGATGGTGGCGAGGAAGCGCGACTTGGCGGCGCTGCCTGCCTCGGCCTGCTCCTTGGCGCGCCGCAGCTCCGCTTCGCTCGCGCGGAGATCGGTGATGTCGGTGTAGGTGTTGACGTAGCCGCCGGTGCGGGTGGGGTTCGAGCGCACCTCGAGGACGCGCCCGGTGCGCGACACCCGGTGGTGGACCGAGAGGGTTGTCCGGTCGCGCCCGTGCCAGCGGCCGAGGAATGCATCGGCCTCGGGATCGCTGCCGTACTCGCCGAGGGCGCGGAGCGCGCGCACCGCCTCGCCCACGGCGCGGCCGCGGTGGAGCAGCCCGGGCGGCAGGTCGAACTGCCGCTCGATCAGGGGGTTGTGGGCGAGCAGGCGGTTGTCCGCGTCGAAGAGCATGATGCCGTGCTGGATATTGGCGAGCATCTCCTCCATGTCGGCGAGCCGCCGGGATAGCTCGGCCTCGGTTTCGACGAGGGTGGTGACGTCGGCGATCGTGCTGGCGAGCCCGCCGCCGGCGAGCGGCGCGTTGCGGACCTCGATCGTCCGCCCGTTCGGCCGCTGCCGCCGATGGGTCTGGGGCCCTGCGAGGCGCCTCGTGGCGGTGGCCCGGGCGAATTCGGCGGCGGGCTCGCCGGCGCCATATTCGCCCTCGGCGAGGCGGCGGCGGACGATGTCCGCGCGCCGTTCCCCGAGCGCGGTATAGGCACCCGCCAGCACCTCGGCGTAGGCGCGATTGACGAGCAGGAGGCGATCGTCCGGGCCGAAGACCGAGACGCCGATGGGCAGCGCGTCGAGCAGCGCCTGGAAATCGGCGAAGAGGCGCAGGGTCACGTCCGGCCCGGCACGGCGGAGCGGGTCGCGCGGACGGAGGCGCCGCGCAGGCCGTGCAGGGCGACCAGCGCGGCGGTGAGCAGCAGGCTCGCCGTGACCTGGTGGGCGACGGCGAGGCCGATCGGCACCACCGCGAGCAGGGTGGCGACGCCGAGCGAATATTGCACCACGACGGCGAGGCCGAGGGCGGCGAAGGCGCGCCGCGAAGCGGGCGGGAGGCGGGCGCGGACGCCGGGGGAGAGGGAAAGAAGCACGGTCGCCAGGGTGGTGAGCGCGGTAAGGGTGGCGAGCAGGCGATGGTCGAACTGCACCGCCGCGACATTGCGCGTGAGGTTGGCGAGGAACGGCGTCAGCGCCGCGTAGCCGGGCGGGACCAGGCGGCCCGCCATGAGGGGAAAACTGTTGTAGACGAAGCCCGCGTGGGTGCCGGCGACCAGCCCGCCGGCGGCGATCGTGAGTGCCACCAGGGCCACGACCAGGAGGGTGAGGCGGAAGAGCGGCCGGACGCCGGCGAGGGGGGGCGGGGGGGTGAGCACGGAGAGGCCGGTCCACAGGATCGCCGCGTAGAGGGCCAGGGCAAGGCAGAGATGGGCGAGCAGCCAGAGCGGCGCCACCGCGGTGGAATTGGCGCGGAAGCCGGTCGAGACCATCAGCCAGCCGAGGACGCCCTGGAGGCCGCCGAGGACGAAGAGCAGCAGCAGCCGCAGGGCGAGGCCCGGCACCAGCCTTCCCTGCCACCAGAACCCGGCGAGCGGGACGATCACGGCGAGCCCGATCAGGCGGCCCCAGAGCCGGTGCACCCATTCGAGCCAGAAGATGCGCTGGAAGCCGGCGAGCCCGAAGCCACGATTGACGAGCGCGTACTGGGGGATGGTGCGGTAAAGCGCGTAGAGGCGCTCCCAGGCGGCATGGGAGAGCGGCGGCAGGACGCCGTCGAGCGGCGCCCAGCGCATGATCGAAAGACCCGAGCCGGTGAGCCTTGTGGCGCCGCCGAGGGCGACCATGACCAGGATCATGAAGGCGAGGAGGAAGAGCCAGACGGCGAGCAGCCGGCGGTTATGGTCCGCCTCGGCGGCCGCGGCGGGAGGCAGGTCGCTGAGCTCGAACGGCATGGTCGTCATGGGAGTTGGTTCGTGCCTCGCGGGAAAGCGAGCCTTGTTACGTTCGCTTGTCACGTTCGTTTCATACGGGCGCCGGGGCGGTTCGCCCCAGGCGCGCGCGGAGGGATGCCGTGCCCAGGCGTCCGTGTCCAGCGGCGCCGGCGGCGCCGGGCGTATTTTTCCGCCTGCAATTCCGCCACCTTCACGGCGGCGATGTGGTGGGGACGAGCGCGGGCGCGAAAGCGCGGGCGGCGAATGCGGGCGGCGAACGCGTATGGATGACATCGGGGGGGCTGATCGCTTGGCGATGAGCGCTGAAAGGGTTCGGGCCGGGCTGCCGTGGCGGGCGGTGCTGCGCTCCGTCATGCTGCTGGTCGGGCTGGCGGCACTCGGGCTGGCCTGGGCGGAGATGCCGCGGCAGCTCTCGCCGGCGGCGCTGGCACCTCTGATCGCGCCGCTCGGCGGGCAGGGTGGGACGGCGCCGGTCCTCTTCGTGCTGGCGGCCGGCCTGGCGATGGCGGTGGGGCTGCCGCGGCAGCTCGGCGCTTTCGCCGCGGGATATCTCTACGGGCCGTGGCTCGGCACGCTGCTCGGGCTCGCCGCCTCGCTGGTGAGTGCTGCGGTGGATTTCGGCTGGGCCCGCTTCCTCGGCCGGGCGGCGGTCAAGCGCCGGCTTTCCGGGCGGTTCGAGCGGATCGATGCGTTCCTGGCGGCGAACCCGTTCGGCGCGAGCCTGATGCTGCGGCTGCTGCCGGTCGGGAACAACGTGGTGCTCAATGTCGCGGCCGGCGTCTCGGGCGTGACGGCGGGATGGTTCCTGCTCGGCTCGGCGATCGGCTACCTGCCGCAGACGATCGTGTTTGCCCTGCTCGGCGGCGGAACGCGGCTCGGGCGCGGGCTCGAGGTCGCGCTGGCGGTCGGGCTCTTCGTCGCCTCCGCCCTGGTGGGGCTCGTGCTCTACCGCCGGGCGGGGGGGTTCAGTGCAGCGTCAGCAGATGGCCGGCGTGGCGCCAGCGTCCGCGGCGGTTGGCGCCGGCGGTGGCGACGCGAACCGAATGGAGCGGACCCTCGAGCTCCCGGCGCCAGAAAGCGAGGAAGCGGCGCAGCTCGGGAAATTCCGGAGCGAGATCGAACTCCTGCCAGATGAAGGTCTGCAGGACCGCGGGGTGGTCGGGCAGGCGGTAGAGGATTTCGGCGGTGGTCAGGCGCCAATCTCGGGCGCCCCGGGTTCGGGCGTGCATGGGTCTTTACTTCGCTCCTTGGCCAGTCCAGATCGGCGGCAGTCCAGATCGGCGGCAGTCCGGGTCGGCGGCAGTCCGGCTCGGCTGTTGCACCTGCGAGGTGGGCGGGATTCGCTGCCATGGGGCGAGCGTGCCACGGACCGCCCCCTCGGAATCAAGAAAAAAATGGTTGAATTTCAGCGGTTTGGCACTCAGCTCCCGAGAGTGCTGCCGACCGCTTGACAGGATTGTTCGCCGCGCCTAGATGCGCTGGCACTCACCGGCTTCGAGTGCCAGCAGCGGGCCAGGCGGCCGGCAGGGCACGGGCCTGGGAGTTCGTCTTGCGTTGCGCTGCAGCAGAGTGGGGAGCAATCCACATGAAATTCCGTCCGTTGCACGACCGCGTCGTCGTCCGCCGGCTGACCGCCGAGGAAAAGACGACCGGCGGCATCATCATTCCCGACACGGCGAAGGAAAAGCCGATGGAGGGCGAGGTCGTGGCTGTCGGCCCCGGCGCCCGCAACGAGCGGGGCGAGCTGGTGGCCCTCGATCTCAAGGCCGGCGACCGCGTGCTGTTCGGCAAGTGGTCCGGCACCGAGGTGAAGCTCGATGGCGAGGAACTGCTCATCATGAAGGAATCCGACGTGATGGGCATCATCGAGGGCGGCGCCGCGGTGAAGAAGAAGGCCGCCTGAGGGCGCTGTCGCCGAATACCGAGACAATCCGAAGGGAATAGAGAAATGGCTGCGAAGGACGTTCGCTTCGCCACCGACGCACGCGGGCGCATGCTGCGCGGCGTCGAGATCCTGGCTGACGCGGTGAAGGTGACGCTGGGGCCGAAGGGCCGCAACGTCGTGCTCGACAAGAGCTTCGGCGCGCCGCGCATCACCAAGGACGGTGTGACGGTCGCCAAGGAAATCGAGCTTGCCGACAAGTTCGAGAACATGGGCGCGCAGATGGTGCGCGAGGTCGCGAGCAAGACCAACGACATCGCCGGCGACGGCACCACGACGGCGACCATCCTCGCCGCCTCGATCGTGCGCGAGGGCACCAAGGCGGTGGCCGCGGGCATGAACCCGATGGACCTCAAGCGCGGCGTCGACAAGGCCGTGATCGCGGTTGTCGAGGAGCTGAAGAAGCACTCGCGCAAGATCACCACGCCGTCCGAGACGGCGCAGGTCGGCGCCATCGCCGCCAACGGCGAGGCGGAGATCGGCAAGATGATCTCCGAGGCGATGCAGAAGGTCGGCAACGAGGGCGTGATCACGGTCGAGGAGGCCAAGGGCATCCAGACCGAGCTCGACGTGGTCGAGGGCATGCAGTTCGACCGCGGCTATGTTTCGCCCTACTTCGTCACCAACGCCGAGAAGATGCTGGCCGAGCTCGATCAGCCCTACCTGCTGATCCACGAGAAGAAGCTTTCGGGCCTGCAGCCGCTGCTGCCGCTGCTCGAGAGCGTCGTGCAGTCGGGCCGGCCGCTGCTGATCATCGCCGAGGATGTCGAGGGCGAGGCGCTGGCGACGCTGGTGGTGAACAAGCTGCGCGGCGGGCTCAAGGTCGCGGCGGTGAAGGCACCGGGCTTCGGCGATCGCCGCAAGGCGATGCTCGAGGACATCGCCGTGCTCACCGGCGGGCAGGTGATCAGCGAGGATCTCGGGATCAAGCTCGAGACCGTCACGCTCGCCATGCTCGGCAAGGCGAAGAAGGTGATCATCGAGAAGGAGAACACGACGATCGTCGAGGGTGCCGGCAAGAAATCCGACATCACCGGCCGCTGCAACCAGATCCGCGCGCAGGTCGAGGAGACGACCTCGGACTACGACCGCGAGAAGCTGCAGGAGCGGCTGGCGAAGCTCGCCGGCGGCGTCGCCGTGATCCGCGTCGGCGGCTCGACCGAGGTCGAGGTGAAGGAGCGCAAGGATCGCGTCGACGACGCGATGCACGCGACCCGCGCCGCGGTCGAGGAAGGGATCGTTCCGGGCGGCGGCGTGGCGCTGGCACGGGCGAGCCTGGTGCTTGCCAAGCTCAAGGCCGAGAACGACGACCAGCGTTTCGGCATCGATATCGTCCGCAAGGCGGTGCAGACCCCGCTGCGCCAGATCGCCGAGAATGCCGGCGAGGACGGCGCAGTGATCGCCGGCAAGGTGCTCGACAAGGACGAGTACAACTGGGGCTTCGATGCGCAGACCGGCGAGTTCAAGGACCTCGTCAAGGCCGGCATCATCGACCCGACCAAGGTTGTGCGCACGGCGCTGCAGGACGCGGCTTCGGTTGCCGGCCTCTTGATCACCACCGAGGCGATGGTGGCGGAGCGGCCGGAGAAGAAGGCGCCCTCGATGCCGCCGGGCGGTGGCGGCGGCATGGGTGATATGGACTTCTGATCACCCGGAACGATCGGCCGATCCGTCGGAGGCGTGATCGCCCGCGAGGGCGAGGACGCCTCCGAGCCGGGGCTGCGGGGCTCGCTCGCGTCAATCTATGCGATCGGGCCTGGAGAAAATGCCAGGGGGCGGGTCCGCGAGGGCCCGCCCTCGCGCTGTTTGCGGCGCCGCCGAATCGCGGTTCCGCTCGCCATCGTGCGATTGACAGGAAAGCCGGATTCTGCGCCACTAGCCCCCGCAATCGACTTTCTGGCCTCGCTTGCGGTGCCTCCGTCGTGGGACGGGCCTTCAAGACGTCGAGAATGCCCGATTGTTTCCCAGGCAGCGCCCGAGACGCGCTGTAGCAACGACGGAGATGAGGGTTTCATGGCTGTGGGCACCGTGAAGTGGTTCAATGCCACCAAGGGTTACGGGTTCATCGTGCCGCAGGACGGCGGCAAGGACGTGTTCGTTCACATCACCGCGGTGCAGTCCGCGGGCCTCAAGGGGCTGAACGAAGGCCAGCGCGTCAGCTACGAGATCAGCATGGAGCGCGGCAAGGCGTCGGCGACCAACCTGCGCGCGCTCTGAGCGCACGCAGGCTTCGCCCCTCGCGGCGCTTTCCGGCGGCGGCCTGAGCCGCTCATGAGTTTCTCGGCCGCCGAGCTCGAGGCAGCGTCCGCGCTGATCCGGGCTCATTTTCCCCCCACGCCGCAGCTTCCCTGGCCCCTGCTCTCCGCGCTCGCCGGGGCTGAGGTCTGGGTCAAGCACGAGAACCACACGCCGATCGGCGCGTTCAAGGTGCGCGGCGGCCTCGTCCATCTCGACCGGCTCCGCCGCGCCGATGCCGGGCTCAAGGGCGTGATCTCCGCGACACGCGGCAATCACGGCCAGTCGCTCGCCTATGCCGGGCGGGCGATGGGCATCGCGGTGACGGTGGTGGTGCCGGAGGGCAACAGCGCCGAGAAGAACCGCCTGATGGAGGGCTTCGGCGCCCGGCTCGTCGTGCACGGCGCGGATTTCGAGGCGGCGCGCGAGGCGGCGCTGCGGCTGGCGGCGGCCGAGGATCTCGTGTTCGTCCCTTCGTTCCATCCCGACCTCGTGCTCGGAGTCGCGACCTGGGCGCTCGAGTTTTTCCGCGCGGCGCCGACGCTCGATGCGCTCTACGTTCCGATCGGGCTCGGCTCGGGAATCGCGGGCGCGATCGGCGTGCGCGACCTGCTCGGGCTGGCGACCGAGATCGTGGGCGTGCAGAGCACCGGCGCCGACGCTTACGCGCGCTCGCTCGCCGCCGGGCACAGCGTGGTGCTCAACCGCGCCGATACCCTGGCGGATGGGATCGCCGTCAGGATGCCGGACGAGACGGCGCTCGCGGTCATCCGCGGCGGCGTCGCGCGCATCGTTACGGTGACGGACGATGAGATCGCGCAGGCGATCCGTGCCTACTGGACGGCGACGCACAACCTCGCCGAAGGCGCCGGGGCGGCGCCGCTGGCGGCACTCCTCAAGGAGCGGGCGACGCAGGCGGGACGGCGCGTCGGGCTCGTGCTCTCCGGCGGCAATATCGATCTTTCGCTGTTCAGGACTTGGGTTTTAGCAGGGGCTTTGCCCCCGCACCCCACTGGGGCCTAGAGGCCCCAGGCCCCCATCCCTTTTTGTGCCGCGCAGCGCCCAAGACTCCAAGTATAAGGGGGCCAGGGGCCCGGCCCCTGGTTTATACCTGTGCTTCCTTGAAAATTGCCCTGACATCGCCCTTCCAGACCCCGTGGAAGCGCTCGAGCCAGCGCTCGGCCGCGGTCGGCGCGCCGGCGGCGATCGCCTCCAGCGGCGCGAGATAGGCGCGCTCGTCTTCCCCGGCATCGTTCAGCCGGCCGCGCGCGGCGAGGCCGTCGGCGGCGATCGCCACCACCTCGCGCGCGAGGTCGCGGAGCGTGCCGCGCTCCCACGGCGTCGCGAGCGCTGAGCGTGGCACCGTGTCGCGCAGTGCGGCGAATTCCTGCCACGGATGCCGCGCGAGCAGTGCCGCGGCCGCGGCGAGTGCTGCCGGATCGTAGAGCAGGCCGACCCAGAGCGCCGATTGCGCAAGCATCAGCGCCGGGCTCGACGCATCCGCGCCGCGCATTTCGAGAAAGCGTTTCAACCGCACGTCGGTGAAGACGGTGGTCATATGGTCGGCGAAGTCGCCGACGGTGGCGGGCTCGCCACCCGCCTCCGGCAGGCGCCCGTCCATGAAGTCGCGAAAGCTGCGGCCGGCGAGGTCGAGATAGGTCCCCTGCCGCTGGATGAAATACATCGGCACGTCGAGCAGCCATTCGACGTAGCGCTCGAAGCCGAAGCCATCCTCGAAGACCACGCCTGGGATGCCGGAGCGGTCGGGGTCGGTGTCGCGCCAGATTTCGGCGCGAAAGGAGAGAAAGCCGTTGGGCTTGCCTTCGGTGAACGGGGAATTGGCGAAGAGCGCGCTCGCCAGCGGCTGAAGACAGAGGCCGACGCGGAGCTTCCGCACCATGTCCGCTTCGGAGGCGTAGTCGAGATTGACCTGCGCGGTGCAGGTGCGGAGCATCATGTCGAGCCCGAGGCCGCCGACTTTCGGCATGTAGTCGCGCATGATCGCGTAGCGGCTCTTCGGCATCCAGGGCATCGCGGCGCGGGCGGCGAGGGGATGGAAGCCGAGCGGGGCGAATCCGATGCCGAGCGGCGGGGCGACCGCGCCGAGGGCGGCGAAATGGCGGGTAAGCTCGTCCCGGGTCTCGTGCAGGGTGGCCAGCGGCGCGCCCGAAAGCTCGAATTGGCCGCCCGGCTCGAGCGAGATCTCGCCGCGGCGGAGCTTGAGGCCGATCGGCTGGCCGCGATCGAGGATCGGGGTCGCGCCCTCGCGGGCGGCGAGCGCCTCGAGGATCGCGCGGATGCCGCCGGGCGCATAGGGCGGCGGGGCGAGATCATGCAGCCGGAAGCCGAACTTCTCGTGCTCGGTGCCGATCAGGAAGGCGCCGGGCGGCTTGCAGCCGGCGGCGATATAGGCCGCGAGCTGCGAAGTCGAGGCGATCGGCGTGGCGTCGGCTTCTCCGGGATTGGACATCAGTCCTTCCAAGCTTCTGGCCAGGGATCTGGCGGGTCAGATCGTTGCGTCGGCGGGCGGCGCGGCGAGGAGCGCCAGTCCGGCGATGGCGGCGGTCTCCGCGCGCAGGACGCGGGGGCCAAGGGAGGCGGGGCGAACAAAGGGGCTCTGCGCGAGGAGGTCAAGCTCCCGGTCCGTGAAGCCGCCTTCCGGCCCGACGAGGAGGCCGGACGGGTCGCTGCATGATCGCAATGGGGGCGCGGGGCGGCGCTCGATCGCGGCGAAGAGCGGGCGGGTGGGGGGCCAGGCGGCGAGCAGGCCGGCGAGCGTTGCCGACGGGGCGATCTCGGGGCGCGTCAGCCGCTCCGACTGCTCGGCCGCCTCGGTGGCGATCGCGGCGAGGCGCGCCGGGTTGGCGCGCTCCGCCACCGAGCGCTCGGCGCGGAACGGCAGCAGGCGCGCGACGCCGAGCTCGGTCGCCTTCTGGACCAGGATCTCCGCGGCGGCGCGCTTGATGAGCGCGAAGGCGAGCCACGGGCCGGGCTCCGGGCTTTGCGGGCGGAGCAGGCGGGCGAGCGCGAGCCGGCCGCCCTTGGACGAGAGCGTGGTGATCCGGGCCAGGAATTCGCCGTCGCGGCCGTTGAACACCACCACCTCGTCCCCCGCGCGCCGGCGCATCACGGCACCCAGATAGTGCGCCTGGGCCGGGTCGAGCAGGGGGGCCTCGCCGGGCGCGAGCGGGACGCTGAGGAAGAGCCGGATTGACGCCCGCATGACAAGGGGAACAGTAGCAGCGATGGGCGGGCACACCGATATCGTCGCCGGCGGCTGGATCGCGCGGCTGCCGCCGGCCTGGCGGCCTTACGCGCTGCTGGCGCGGCTCGACCGCCCGATCGGGGCCTGGCTGCTCTTCCTGCCGGGGCTCGCCGGCATCCTGCTCGCCCGCGCGCCGGCGGGGCGCTCGGTCGTGCTTGGGCTGCTCTTCGCGGGCGGCGCGGTGGCGATGCGGGCGGCCGGCTGCGTCGTCAACGACATTTGGGACCGCGACCTCGACCGGCGCGTCACGCGCACGGCGGGCCGGCCGCTCGCCTCGGGCGCGCTCTCGCTCCGCGCGGCCGCGATCTTCCTGGCCCTGCTGCTGGCGGCCGGGCTCGCGATCCTGCTCGCGCTCGACCCGCTCGCCCAATGGCTGGGGGTGGGCTCGCTCGCGCTGGTGGCGCTCTATCCGCTGGCCAAGCGGGTGACGGCCTGGCCGCAGATCGTGCTCGGCTTCACCTTCGGCTGGGGCGCGCCGATGGGCTACGCGGCGGCGTCCGGGCGGCTCGATGCGGCGGCGCTCGCGCTCTACGCCGCGGTGATCGCCTGGATCCTCGGCTACGACACGATCTACGCCCACCAGGATCGCGAGGACGACGCGCTGCTCGGCATCGGCTCCACGGCCCTGGTGTTCGGGGGCCGGACGCGGCCGTTCCTGGCACTCTGCTATGCCGCGATGCTGGCGCTGCTGATGCTCGCAGGCCAGCTTGCCCAGCTCGCGGCCTGGTTCCTGGCCGGGCTGGCGTTGCCGGCGGCGCTCCTCGCCCGCCAGGTGGTCGCGCTCGAGATCGATGATCCGGCGGGTTGCCTGAGGCTGTTCAAGGCCAACCGGGAGGTCGGGGTGGCGCTGGCGCTGGCGCTGCTATTGGGGCGACTCTAGAACAGCGACTGGCTTTTGGGCTGGATGATCGGGGTTTGGCCGTAGGTGGGTGGGCGGCCGAGGGCGGCGTCTTCCTGGAGGCGTCGTTCCTCGCGCGCCGGGTCGACGACGACCCCCGGGGATGGGGTGGTTTGCCAGAAGAGCACCCATGACATCACGCCCTGGCCGGGGCGGTCCTGTGCCGCCTGTTTCTCCAGCTCCTGCTGGATGTTGGAGGGCGGTGGCGGGCCGGCGGCGGCGACCATGGCCTGCTGGCCGGGACTGTTGGGGCCGGCGGTGCCGTTCAGCGCGACCTGGGGCACCAGCGTTTCCTCGGCCCTCACCGTCGTGGCCACGTCCTGGGGCCGGGGCGCGCCCGGTTGCGGCACGGGCATGGCGTTGAGGTCGGGCGGGATGGCGAGCGGCGGCTGGGTGGTGACGAGGAACGCGTTCGGCACCGGCGGCTCGAGGCCGAGCGCGCTGATGACGTTGCCGCCGCAGCCGGCGGTGAGCGCCGCGCTGGAGAGCGCGACGACGAGCCTCAGCCGTTTGGCCGCGCGCCGCGGCAGTAGGATCATCGCCCCTTCTCCTCGTCCGGCGTGCCAAGCATTCCGGCGCGCCGGCCGTCATGCCGCCGATCGCCAACCATCCCGTCGAGCAGGAGCGCGGCCACGCCGCAGACGATCGCGGCGTCCGCCACGTTGAACACATACCATGACCAGCCGAACGCATGCGCCTGGATGAAATCCACCACCCAGCCGAGGCGCAGGCGGTCGATCACGTTGCCGACGGCGCCGCCGGCGATCGCGCCGATCGAGCCGGCGACGAGAGGGCGTTCGGCGCGGGAGAGCCAGACGCCGAGCCCGATTACCACGGCGATCGCGGCGAGCGCCAGGAGCAGCGGGCCGACCGTGGTCGAGCCGTTGAGCAGGCCGAAGGTGATGCCGGTGTTGCGCACCAGGCGCAGATCGAGCACCGGCAGCAGCACGAGCGGCGTGCCGCGCGGCCCGAGTGCTGCGAGCACCCAGGCCTTGCTCGCCTGGTCGGCGAGCAGGACCGCCAGCGCCACCGCGGCGCCGAGGCGAAACAGTTTTTTTCCCCTCACGCCGCCGCCTTTGAGACCAGGCCCGATTCGACGGCATCGGCGCAGCGGAGGCAGAGGGCGGGGTGGTGCTGGTGCGTGCCGACCTCAGGCAGCACCCGCCAGCAGCGCGCGCATCGCGAACCCGGAGCCGGGGCGAAGGCGACCGCGACGCCGGGCAATTCGGGCAGACGGAAGGAATCGTCCGGTGCGGGCGCGGGGCTGAGTGCGAGGGCGGAGACGATGGCAAGCTCGGCCCAGGCGGCTTCGCTGAGGAGGGCCAGGTCCTCGGGATCGGCGAGGTGGAGGGTCAGCGCGGCCTGCAGCGAGGTGCCGATGGCGCCCGCCGCCCGCGCGCGCTCGAGCGCGCCGGTCGCCACCCGGCGGATCTCGCGGATGCGGGCGAAGCGCCGGGCGAGCGCGGGGGCGGCCGCGTCCTCGGGGAGGGCGGCGAAGCTCTCGAGATGCACGCTCGCCGCCGCGCCGAAGCGGGCGGTCCAGGCTTCCTCGGCGGTGAAGACGAGGACCGGGGCGAGCCAGGTCGCGAGGCTGCGATGGAGCTGGTCGAGGACCGTGCGCGCGGCGCGGCGGCGCGGCTGGTCCGGCCGGTCGCAATAGAGCGAGTCCTTGCGGATGTCGAAATAGAAGGCCGAGAGGTCGGCGGCGCAGAAGGCGTGGATCGCCGGATAGACGCCGTTCCAGTCATGGGTGACGACGGCGTCCTGGATGGCGGCGTCGATCTCGGAGAGGCGGTGCAGGACGAAGCGCTCGAGCTCGGGCATCGCGGCTGTGGGGACGCGCTCCGCGTCGGAGAAACCGGCGAGGCCGCCGAGGATCCAGCGCAGCGTGTTGCGCAGGCGGCGGTAAAGCTCGGCCTGCTGCTTGAGGATTTCGCGGCCGATGCGCAGATCCTCGGCGGTGTCGGAGTTCATCACCCAGAGGCGGAGGATGTCGGCGCCGAACTGATCGCACACCTCCTGGGGGGCGACGACATTGCCGAGCGATTTCGACATTTTTCGTCCCTCCTCGTCGAGCACGAAGCCGTGGGTCAGGACCGCTTTGAAGGGCGCGCGGCCGCGGGTGCCGACGGCTTCGAGCAGCGAGGAATGGAACCAGCCGCGATGCTGGTCCGATCCTTCGAGATAGAGATCGGCGGGCCAGGGAAGCCCGCGGGCCTCGAGGACGAAGGCATGGGTCGATCCGGACTCGAACCAAACATCCACGATGTCGGTCACCTGCTCGTAATCGGCCGGGTCGCGGCCCGGGCCGAGGAAGCGCTCGGGCGGCGAGGAGTACCAGGAATCGGCGCCTTCGGCGGCGAAGGCTTCGACGATGCGCGCCAGCACCGCCGGATCGCGCAGCGGCTCGCCGCTGCGGCGGGAGACGAAGACCGCGATCGGCACGCCCCAGGCGCGCTGGCGGCTGATGCACCAGTCGGGGCGCCCTGCCACCATGCTGGCGAGCCGGGTGCGGCCCTGGGGGGGACGAAATCGGTCGCGGCGATGGCGGCGAGCGCCTTGCCGCGGATGTCCTCCGGCCCATCCATGCGGATGAACCATTGCGGCGTGGCGCGGAAGATGAGCGGCGCCTTGGAGCGCCAGGAATGCGGGTAGGAATGCACGAGTTTTCCCCGTGCGATGAGGGTGCCGGCCTGCTCGAGCGCGGCGGCGAGCGGGCCGGCCGCCTTGTAGACGTGCAGGCCGGCGAAGAGCGGCACCCAGGGGTTGAAGGTGCCATCCGGCCCGACCGTGTCGGGGATTTCGAGCCCGTTTGCCTGGCCGAGGGAAAAATCCTCCTCGCCGTGGCCCGGCGCGATGTGGACGAAGCCGGTGCCCTGCTCGGTGGTGACGAAGTCGGCGGCGAAGATGGGGACGTCGTGCTCGTAGCCGCTTCCGGCGAGGGGGTGGCGGCAGGCGAGCCCGACCAGTTTTCCGCCTTCGAGGAGCCGGCCGACATGGTGGGTGGCGATCCCGGTGGCGGCGCAGAACGCGGGCAGGAGGGCGAGGGCGACCAGGAGCTTTTCGCCCGGTCGGGCGAGGGCCCCGGGGTGGACGGAATCGACATGGACCAGCGCGTAGTCGAAATCGGCGCCGCAGGCGATCGCGCGGTTGCCGGGGATGGTCCAGGGCGTGGTGGTCCAGATCGCGATCGCGGCGCCGTGGAGGTCCGTTGGGGCCGGGGCGTCGGGATCGATAGGGAAGCGGGCGAAAATCGTTTCGCTGGTGTGGTCGTGGTACTCGATCTCGGCCTCGGCCAGCGCCGTCTTCTCCACCGGGCTCCACATCACCGGCCGAAGGCCGCGATAGAGCGCGCCGCCCAGGAGGAATTTGCCGATCTCGGCGGCGATCGCCGCCTCGGCGGGGAAATCCATCGTCGCGTAGCGGTCGGCCCAGTCGCCGGCGACGCCGAGGCGGCGGAACTCCCCGCCCTGCACGCCCATCCATTTGGCGGCATAGGCGCGGCATTCGGCGCGGAAGGCGATGATCGGCACCGCGTCCTTGTCGCGGCCCTGGGCGCGGTACTCCTCCTCGATCCGCCATTCGATCGGCAGGCCGTGGCAGTCCCAGCCGGGGATGTAGAGGGCGTCGAACCCGGCCATCTGGTGGGCACGGTTGACGACGTCCTTGAGGATCTTGTTGAGCGCGGTGCCGATATGCAGGTGCCCGTTGGCGTAGGGCGGCCCGTCATGGAGGATGAAGAGCGGCCGGCCGCGGCTTTTCTCGCGGAGCTCCGCCCAGAGGTCGCGCTCCGCCCAGCGCGCGAGGGTGCCGGGCTCGAGCCGGCGGAGCTCGCCGCGCATCGGGAACGAGGTCGCGGGGAGGAACACGGTGTCGCGGTAATCGTCTCGGCGTTCGGTCATCGGAAGATCCAGGGGGGCGGGTCCGGCGGGCTGGGGCCGCAGATATGGGGGACAAATACGATGGGGGGAATTGGGGCTGGCCCCGGGGCAGGGAGGCGGGCGCGGCGGCGGGCCGGACTATGCGGAGGCGGGGAGTGCGAGGTCAAGGATGCGGCGGGCCTCGGCCGCGTCGGCGGCGATCTGCGCGGTGAGCGCGGCGAGATCGGGGAAGCGGCGCTCGGGGCGGAGGAAATGGAGCAGCCCGACCGAGAGCTCGGCGCCGTAGAGGTCGGCGGCGAAGTCGAAGAGATGGACCTCGAGGCGGCTTTCCGTCCCGCTCGCCACGGTGGGGCGGCGGCCGAGATTGGCGACGCCGCGCGCCTCCTCGCCGTTGGGCAGGCGGGTGGCGACCGCATAGACGCCGCGGGCGGGCTCGAGATGGCGGCCGAGGGGGATGTTGGCGGTCGGGAAGCCGAGGGTCCGGCCGCGGCGGTCGCCCGCCACCACGGGGCCGCGGATCGCCCAGGGCCGGCCGAGCTCGGTCGCGGCGCGCTCGGGGTAGCCCTCCTGGAGGAGGCGGCGGATGCGGGTGGACGAGATCGGCCCCTCGGCGTCGGCGAGCAGCGGGACCACCGAGAGCCCGATGCCGAGTTCCTCGGCGCGGGCCGAGAGGAAGCCGACATCGCCGCCACGGCGGTGGCCGAAGGCGAAGTCCGGGCCACAGGCGAGGTGGCGCGCGGCGAGGCGGCGATGGAGGATCTCGGTCGCGAAGAACTCGGCGGAGAGCTCGCTGAAGGGCCAGTCGAACGGCAGCTCGTAGAGGATGGCGACGCCGAGGGCGGCCAGCGCCGCCGCCCGCTCGGCCGCAAGCGTGAGGCGGAAGGGCGGGTCGTCGGGGCGGAAGAGCTCGCGCGGATGCGGCTCGAAGCTGAGCACGGCGAGCGGGGCGTCCGGGCGGGCGCGGTGGGCGGCGGCGAGCACCCGGGCGTGGCCGCGATGCACGCCGTCGAAATTGCCGAGTGCTACGGTGGCGCCGCGCGCGTCCGGCGGCACCGCGCGCCAGTCGCGGATCACCTCCATCAGGCGCGGGCCGGCACCTGCACCAAGGCTTCGCCCTCGATCACCGGCTTGCCCTTGACGAAGCAGGTCGTCTTGAGCGTCACCCGCTTGCGCTCGGCATCGAGGGCGGTGACCGCGACGGTCGCGGTCACGGTGTCGCCCGGGCGCACCGGGGCGCGGAAGCGGAGGCTCTGGGAGAGGTAGATCGTCCCGGGGCCGGGCAGCCTGGTGCCCAGCGCGGCGCTGATCAGCCCCGCCGAGAGCATGCCGTGGGCGATCCGGCCCTTGAAGAGCGATTGCTCGGCGGCCTCCGCGTCGATGTGCACCGGGTTGGTGTCGGTGCTGACCGCGGCATAGAGCAGGATGTCCGCCTCGGTGATGGTTTTCGCGACGCTCGCCGTCATCCCGATCGCGAGGTCCTCGAAGACGTGCCCGTCCATCCTGCGCTCCATCATGGTTTCCCTGGCGCTGCCGGTTGGACAAGCCATCTTCCCGCTGCCAAGGTCAAGACCGCGCACGTTTTGTTTCCAGGAGAAAGCGATGTCGCGGACCGAGCTCGGCTCGTCCGGCGCCCTGCTCGAGGAGCTGGCCGGATGGGTGCGGATGGAGACGCCGAGCACCGACGCCGCCGCGGTCAGCCGCCTGGTCGATGTCGCCGAAGCGGGGCTCGGCGAGGCGGGCGCGGTGCTCCGCCGCATTCCGGGGCGGGACGGTTTTGGCGACGCGCTGCTCGCCCGCACCCCGGGTGAGCAGGACCGGCACGTGCTGCTGCTCGGCCATCTCGACACCGTGTGGGACCAGGGCACGCTGGCGGCGATGCCGTTCCACATCGCCGGCGCGCGCGCCCACGGGCCCGGCATCTACGACATGAAGGCGGGAAGCTTCCTCGGGTTCCACGTGCTCCGCTCGATGCTCCGCCAGGGCATCGCGACGCCGCGTCCGGTGGCGCTGCTGCTGACGCCGGACGAGGAGGTCGGCAGCCCGACCAGCCGCGCGCTGATCGAGGAGGCGGCGCGGGACGCGGCGATGGTCTTCGTGCTCGAGCCGGCGGGCGCCGGCGGGGCGTGCGTGACGGCGCGCAAGGGCGTGGGACGGTTCGTGCTGAGGATCGAAGGCCAGGCGGCGCATGCCGGCAGCGCCTTCCAGGACGGCGCCTCGGCGGTGGTGGAGCTCGCCGAGCAGATCCGCCATTTGCACGGCCTGGTCGATCCGGACCTCGGGATCACGCTCAACATGGCGCCGGTGTGGGGCGGGACGCGGCCCAACGTGATCGCCGCCGCGGCCGGGTGCGAGATCGACCTCCGGGTGCCGGACGCCGATGCCGGCGCGCGGCTCGAGCGGCGCATCCTCGGGCTCGAGGCGCTGACGCCGGGCTGCCGGGTGAGCGTCGAGGGCGGGATGAACCGGCCGGCTTTTGCCGAGTTGCCGGCGATCGCGCGGCTCTACGCCAAGGCCAGCGCGATCGCCGGCGCGCTTGGCATCAGGCTTCCGAAGCAGCATCGCGGCGGCGGCTCGGACGGGAATTTCACCGCCGCGATGGACATCCCCACGCTCGACGGGCTCGGCTGCCCGGGCGGCGGAGCGCACGCGACCCACGAGCACATCCTCTGGCAGGAGCTGGCGCCACGGGCGCGCCTGCTCGCGGGGCTGCTCGAGAGCGCGGACTGATCAGGCCTGGCGCGGGGCCGCCGGGGCGTGGTGGGTATAGAGCCACTGGCTTACCAACAGCTCAACATCGTCGCCGAATTCCGCGCGCGGGCCCTCGGTGTAGAGCGTGCCGGTGCGCATCACATAGACATAGTCGGCGATGCCGAGCGCGCCCTTGATGTTCTGATCGACCAGCAGGATCGCCTTGCCGTCGCGGGCGAGGCCACGGATCAGCTCGTAGATCTGGGCGCTGATGCGGGGCTCGATGCTGGCGGTGGGCTCGTCGATGAGGAACACGGACGGCTCGGTGAAGAGGCTGCGGGCGAACTCGAGCTGGCGCTGCTGGCCGCCCGAAAGCGTGCCCGCGGTCTGCCGGCGCCGCTCGGCGAGGACCGGGAATTGCGCATAGGCGCGCTCGATCTTGCGCTTCACCTCGGCGTGGCGGCGGCGGAAGCTCCAGGCGCCGAGGCGGAGATTGACCTCGACCGAGAGGAAGGGAAAGACGCTCGGCCGCTGCGGCAGATAGGCGACGCCATGGCTTCCCATCGCGTGCGGGGCGACGCCGGTGAGAATGTCGGCGCCGCGCCTGATTTCGCCCGTGGACGGCTTGAGGAATCCGTAGAGCACCTTGAGCAGGGTCGATTTGCCGGTGCCGTTCGGCCCGAGCACGCAGCGGATCTCGCCCGGGTAGGCATCGACCGAGACGCCGTGCAGGATCTCGATCCCCGGCACATAGAAGGCGGCGAGGTTGCGCGCGGAGAGGCTGGGCGAGGTCTGGGACATCAGGTTCCCGAATAGGCCTTGATCACGTCCTGGTTCTCGCGCACCGCGGCGAGCGGGCCGTCGGCGATTTTTTTCCCCCGCGACATCACGACCAGGCGATGGACCAGGCGCTGGATGGCGTCGAGGTCGTGATCGACGATCACGAAGGTGCGGCCCGCGGCGTGGAGGGTCTGGACGAAGCGGATGATCTCGTCGCGGAGATAGGGGTTCACGCCGGCGAAGGGCTCGTCGAGGAAAAGGACGCTGGGCTCGAGCATCAGCGCGCGGCCGAGCTCGAGCAGCTTCTGCTGGCCGCCCGAGAGGTTCTTGGCGGCGAGGCTCTCGAGGGCGGCGAGGCCGAGGAACTCGAGGTGGCGGCGGGCTTCGCGGATGACCTGTGCTTTGTGCGCGCGCCGCCGGGCGAGGCCGGGTACCAGCATGTTCTCGAGCACGGACATGCGGCTGAAGAGCTGGGTGATCTGGAAGGTGCGCCCGACGCCGAGCCCGGCGAAGCCGCTCGCCGGCAAGCCGCCGACGGCGTGGCCGCGGACGCGGACGAAGCCGCCATCGAGCCTGAGATGGCCGGTCAGCAGGTTGATGGTGGTGGTCTTGCCTGAGCCGTTGGGGCCGATCAGCCCGACCAGCTCGCCCTCATGCACCGCGAAATCGAGGTGGTCGACCGCGAAGATGCCGCCGAAATGCTTGGCGAGGCCGACGGTCTCGATCAGCGGCGGGGCGGCGTTCATCAGCGCGCGGCCGCCTTGGCGAGCCGTGCGGCGCGCGGCGTCGCGAGATCGCGCAGCCGGAGCCAGAGCGGAGCGAGCAGCCCGTTGCGGGCGAAGCGCATGGTGAAGAGGAGCAGGGCGCCGAAGAGCACGAGCCGCCACTGGCCGTAGCTGCGCAGCGCCTCGACCAGGAACTCGACGGCGATGGCGCCGGCGACCGCGCCGGGCAGGCTCTCCATCCCGCCGACGATCGCCATCGCGACGACGAGCCCCATCTGGTCCTGCGAGGCGACATCGGGCGTGAGAATGCCGATATAGGGCGCGTAGAAGGTGCCGGCGAGGCCGGCGAGGCTGCTCGCGATGGCGAAGGCGATGATGCGGAAGCGCGTGACCTTCACCCCGGCCGCGGCCGCCGCCTGCTCGTTCTCGCGAATGGCGCGGAAGAAGAGGCCCCAGCGCGAGGCGACCACCAGCATCATCCCGCCGACCGAGACCACGAGCAAAGCGAGGATGAGGTAGTAGTACGGAAAGTCGGTTTGGGCGTGGAACAGTTGCGGCACGGTCATGCCGCCGGCGCCGCCCGTGACCTCGACCTCGGTGACGATGACGATGCGCAGCACCTCGGAGAAGGCCATGGTGAAGATGGCGAGGTAGGGGCCGCTCATGCGCAGGCAGGTCCAGCCGATGATGCCGCCGACCAGCGCCGCGGCGATGACGCCCGCCAGCATGCCGAGCGGCAGCGGCAGGCCGAGGCCGGTCGTCAGCAGCGCCGCCGTGTAGCCGCCGACGGCGACGAAGCCCATGTGGCCGAAGGAGAACTGGCCGGCATAGCCCGCGAGCAGCGACCAGCTCGCCGCCATGATCGCGAACATCATCCCCATGATCATGACGTGCAGCCAGTAGGCGTTGACGAGGAACGGGAAGATCGCGGCGAGGAGTGCGAGCAGCATGCCGAGCGCCAGATCGAAACGTCGCACCGGGCTAATCCATCGCGACGTGCTGGCGGCCGAAGATGCCCGTCGGGCGGAACAGCAGCACCAGCATCATGATGAAGAGGCCGAAGGCGTTGGCGTAGGAGGGGCCGCGGCTCGGATCCGGCAGGAGTGCGATGAAGAGATTCTCCGAGAGCCCGAGCAGGAGGGCGGCGATGATCGTGCCCGAGACCGAGCCGAGCCCACCGAGGATGACGATGACGAAGGCCTGGGTGTCCGGCACCAGGCCCATCGAGGGCGAGAGCGAGTAGATCGGCGCGATCAGCGCCCCGGCGCCGCCGGCGAGCGCGCCGCCGACGCCGAAGGCGAGCATGTACATCCGCTCCGAGTTGATGCCGACGATCGAGGCCGATTCGCGCGACTGGCTGACCGCGTTCAGCGCCTGGCCCCAGACCGTGCGGTTGAGGAAATAGATGAGCCCGGCAAGCAGCAAGATGCCGGCGCCCGCCGCGACCAGCCGGTCATTGGAGATGATCAGGCCGCCGAGCACGAGATTGCCCGCGATGAAAGAGGGCGGGCGGAGCGGGAACGGCCCGAAGATGATGATGGCGATGTTGCGGAGGAAGACCGAGAGCCCGAAGGTGATCAGGATGCCGTAATCGGCCTTGCGCTCGATGCGCGGGCTGTAGAGGGGCGTGAGCAGGCCGCGTTCGATGCCGATCGAGAAGAGGAAGGTGAGCGCCATGGCGACGAAGACGGCGGGGAAGGGCGGCACGCCGAGCAGCGTGATGACGTAGTACCCGAAATAGCCGCCCACCATGTAGATCTCGCCATGGGCGAAATTCACGATCTTCAGGATCGAGAAGATGATCGTGAGACCGGTGGCGATGAGGGCGAAAAGAACGCCGATGACGAGACCGTTCGCGGCCTGGATCAGGATATAGTCGAGCATGCGCGCCTTTCTTGGTGCGAGGCTTGGCCGGATCGGAAGCGGCGCGCCGGCGCCGCTTCCGACCGCGCGGGACGTTCAGGCCGCGGGCGCCTTGTAAAGATACGAGACGGTCGCGTAGTTCTTCGGCCAGACGATCGGCGCATCGAACGTCGACTGGTTCTCCTGGTCGTACTGGATGATCGTCATCGGCGCGTCCATGAACTGGTGATAGGCCCAGTCCGGCGAGTGGCTGGTCGAGAAGGTGTAGAGCCCGCGCGTGCCCACCCAGTGCAATGTCTCGAGGCCGTGGATGATCGCGTCGGGCGCCGTGCTGCCGGTGTTCTTGATCGCCTCGGCGATGCTCCAGACCGCATCGTAGGCTTCCATCGAGGCGCCGGGCGGATCGGTCTTGTACTTGGCCTGGAACGCGGCGACGAACGCCTTGGTCTTGTCGTTCCAGCCGGACTTCGGCAGGCCGACATTCTCGCAGAGCAGCGAGACCCCGGCCTTGCCGACATTCTTCCAGAAGGTCGGATCCGTGGCGTCGCCGCCGGAGAGGAAGATGCCGGTGCTCGGGGTCGGCGCGAAGCCGAGCGACTTCGACTCGGTCACCATCGGGAAGGAGCCCGCCTCGGCGTAGAGGATGAAGAAGAAGTCGAATTCCGGTTTTTCCGCCTTGAGCCTGAGGATCTGCGCGGTGAAGTCGGTTGCCTGGGGATCGGCGGTGTAGAGCTTGAACGGCACCTTGTTGTCGGTCAGCACCTGGGCTGCGATCTTGCGGCCGGCGAGCCCGATATCGTCCTGCTCGCAGAGCAGCGCCACGTTCTTGAAGCCGGCGGCGACCATCCATTGGCCGATCGCGGTGTCGAGCAGGGGGAAGGTGGTGGAGTTGCGGAAGACCTGCGGATAGCCCTTGGCGGTGATCGCCTGCGACCACACGTCGCAGGCCATGAAGGGCACGTTGTATTTGTGCACGACCTCCATCTCGGCCAGGGCGACGGCGCTGTGGAACTCGCCGAACAGGGCGACGACCTTGTCCTCGACGACCAGCCGCTCGGCGGCGGCGGTCCCTTCGGCCGGCAGCCCGCGCGTATCCTGGTAGAGGATCTCGATCGGCCGGCCGAGCACGCCGCCCTGGGCGTTGATGTCGTCGGCCGCCATCGCGGAGGCGTATTTCATGAGCAGGCCCTCGGCATAGCCGCCGGGCGGCGAAAGCGGGCCGACCCAGCCGAGCTTGATCGGCTCGGCGGCGCGCGCCGCGCGGCCGAAGAGCGGCAGCGTGGCCGCCGCACCGGCGCCGAGCGCCAGCAGCTCGCGGCGCGGCAGCTTCGCCAAGGCGGAGACCGCCCTGGAAGCGTCGCGCCCGGAAACGTCGCGCCCGGAAACGTCACGCCCGGAAACGTCACGCCCGGAAACGTCACGCCCGGAAACGTCACGCCCGGAAACGTCACGCCCGGAAACGTCCCGATTGTCCTTGTCTGTCATCGATGTCTCCCCTTTTTTACGATGCGGTGAAGCCTGGCCGCGCCCCCTCCCGATCAGTCCGTCGCGACCGCCGCCCAGATGTCATCGCCGGAAATCATCGCCGGGTTATTGTTCCGCTGTAGCACTGAAGGCGCGCGCGCGAGGTCGGATCCCGGGATTATTCCGAAGCCGGGGCGGCGGCTTCGGGCGCATCGTTGCATAGGCCGGCCGGGCCAGGGAAGCGACGTTTGAGGATCAGCGTGGTCCAGCCGTCGGTGGCGATGCGCCGCTCGAGGATCAGGCCCGCGCGGCGGTGCGCGGCGAGGACCATGGGTGCCTGGCGGGAGAGGAGCCCGGCGAGGACGGCGCGTCCGCCCGGCGCGAGGTGGCGCGAGAGCGGGCTTGCCATGGCGGCGAGCGGCCGGGCCAGGATATTGGCGAGCACGAGGTCGTAGGGGGCGCCGCGGCGGATGGAGGGGGAGCACCAGCCGTCGGCGAGGATTGCGCGCATCTGTGGGCCGAGGCCGTTGGCGGTGGCGTTGCGCCTTGCCGCCCGGACGGAGTGGGGGTCGTTGTCCGCGGCGAGGACCTTCCGGCGCCAGAGCCGCGCGGCGGCCAGCGCGAGGATGCCGGAGCCGGTGCCGAGATCGAGGATCCGGCGCGGGCGACGCGGTGAAAGGCGTTCGAGGGCGAGCAGGCAGCCGCGTGTCGAGGCGTGCTCGCCCGAGCCGAAGGCCATGCCGGCGTCGAGCGTGAGCGAGATTCGGCCCGCCGGCGCCCGGTCGGCGAGGTGGCTGCCGCGGATCGCGAAGCGGGCGCCGATGCGCTGCTCGGGGAAGGCCTCGCGGGTGCGGGCGAGCCAGCCGGCTTGCGCGATCGGCCGGCGTTGGGGGACGGCGGAGACACCGCTCGCCGCCGCGGCGAGGGCGAGGGCGAGGGCGAGGGTGAGGGCGGTCTCGCCGGTGCCGGCTGCGTAGATGCCTGCGATCTCGATCTCGCCGGCAGGGGTGGAGAAGCGGCTGACGCTGCGGCAGTGGACGGCGAGAGCGGCCTCGTAGGCGGCGGCGGCGTGCTCGGGGATGACCAGGCGGATGGTTTCGAGCCGGCGGCTCACGCCGGGTCCACGAAGCTGCTGAGCAGGCGCTTGGTGCCGCTCTCGAAGGCGACGACGAGCCGGTCCGCCTCGGACCCCGTCACCGTGCCGTAGCCGAATTTCTGGTGGAACACGCGGGCGCCGAGGGCGATCGGCGCGGCGCCGTGTTCCTCGCGGATGCGCGGGAACCGGGAGGGCGAGGAAAAAACGCTGGCGAAGACGGGGGGGGCGGTCAGCGCCACCTCGCGCTCGAGCAGCGCGGAGCCGGAATGCTCGACCATCGCATCGGGAAGCTCGGCAATGAAGCGGCTGGGGAAGGCGCTCTGCCAGCCCGAATAGAAGCGCCGGCTGGCGACGTGGCTGACGATCGCGCGCGAGCGCGCCCGGGTCAGCCCGACATAGGCGAGCCGGCGCTCTTCCTCGAGCGATTTCGTCCCGCCTTCCTCGAGCGCGCGCTGGTGGGGGAAGAGCCCGTCCTCCCAGCCCGGCAGGAAGACGGTGTCGAACTCGAGTCCCTTGGCGGCATGCAGCGTCATCAGGCTGACCCGCTCGCCGGCCGCGTTCTCGTCGTTCTCCATCACCAGGCTGACATGGTCGAGGAAGCCTTCCAGCGTCTCGAACTCGGCGAGCGCCCGGCCGAGCTCCTTGAGGTTCTCGATCCGGCCGGGGGCCTCGGGCGAACGGTCCTTCTCCAGCATCTCGGCGTAGCCCGATTCGTCGAGGATCGCGCGAAGAGCCAGCACCGGCCCGTCGCGGCGCAGCGTCTCGCGCCAGCCGGCGAAGCCGGCGAGCAGATCGGCGAGGGCGTCGCGCACCCGGCCGCTCAGCCCGCCCGCGGGGGCGCTCAGCGCTTCGGCCGCGGCGGCGAGCGGCGCCTCGTCGGCGCGGGCTTTCTCACGCAACTTGCGCAGCGCCGCATCGCCGAGGCCGCGCCTGGGGACGTTCAGGATGCGCTCGAAGGCAAGGTCGTCGCCGGGCCGGAGGGTGGCGCGGAGATAGGCGACGGCGTCGCGGATCTCGGCGCGCTCGTAGAAGCGGAGCCCGCCCACCACCCGGTAGGGGATCGCCCAGGCGATCAGCCGCTCCTCGAAGGGGCGGGTCTGGAAGCTCGCGCGGACCAGGATCGCGATCTCGGCGAGCGAGTGGCCGGCGGTGCGCAGCGCCTCGATGCGCAGCCCGACCATCCGCGCCTCCTCGTCCGAATCGCGAAGCCCGATCACGGCAACCTTCTCGCCCCCGGCCGCCTCGCGCGCCGGGCGCAGCGTCTTGCCGAGCCTGCCCTCGTTATGGGAGATCAGCGCGGCGGCGGCGGCGAGGATCGGCGCGGTGCTGCGGTAGTTCGCTTCGAGCCGGACGATCCGCGCGCCGGGAAAATCCTGCTCGAAGCGGAGGATGTTCTCCACCTCCGCGCCGCGCCAGGAATAGATGCTCTGGTCGTCGTCGCCGACGCAGCAGATGTTCCGGTGCGCCTGGGCGAGCAGCCGGAGCCAGAGATACTGCACGAGATTGGTATCTTGGTACTCGTCGACCAGGATGTAGCGGATCAGGCGGTGATACTCGGCGAGGATGTCGGGGTGGTTGCGGAGGATCTCGGTCGGGTGGAGCAGGAGGTCGCCGAAATCGGCGGCGTTCACCGAGGCGAGGCGCTGCTGGTAGGCGGCATAGAGGGTGCGCGCGTGCCCTTGGGCGAAATCGGGGTCGTCGTCGGCCGGGGTGACGCGCGCCGGCGTCAGGCCGCGATCCTTCCAGCGCTGGATCCGGCCGAGCACCAGCTGCGGGGGGAAGCGGTGGAGATCGAGCCCGGCCTCCTGCATCAGCGGCTTGAGCAGGCGGAGCTGATCGTCGGTGTCGAGGATGGAGAAGCCGGGCTGGAGGCCGGCCAGGGCGGCGTGCCGGCGCAGCATGCGCGCGCCGAGCGCATGGAAGGTGCCGAGCCAGAGCCCTTCCGCCGGGCCGCCGAGCATGGCCGCGATCCGTTCGCGCATCTCGCGCGCGGCCTTGTTGGTGAAGGTGACGGCGAGCACCTGCGAGGGCCAGGCGCGCTTGGTGAGGAGGATGTGGGCGAAGCGCGTGGTCAGCACCCGCGTCTTGCCGGTGCCGGCGCCGGCGAGCACGAGGAGCGGCCCGTCGAGCGTCTCCACGGCCAGGCGCTGCTCGGGGTTCAGCCGGGCGAGGTGCTCGCTCATTTGCGGGAGTCGCGGGGGGCGGAGTCGCGGGGGCGGCGCATCGCCGCCGATATAGAGCCCCCTGGCCGCCCGGCCAATGCGCGGCCGGCCCCCCTTGCCGTCAGCCGAGCTGCGGGCCCGGCCGGACGCCGAGGATGTGGGCGATCGCGTAGGTGAGGTCGGGCCGGTTCAGCGTATAGAAGTGGAACTCGTCGACGCCGTTGGCCTGCAGCAGCCGGACCTGCTCGGCGGCGACCGCGGCGGCCACCATCCGGCGGGTTTCAGGGTCGTTCTCGGTGCCCTCGAAGAGCGCGCCGAGCCAGCCGGGCACGCTCGCGCCGCACAGCGCCGAGAAGCGCTGCGCCTGGGCGAAGTTGGAGACCGGCATGATGCCCGGCACGATCGGGGCGGTGATGCCGGCGGCGAGGCAGCGGTCGAGGAAGCGGAGATAGACGCCGGTGTCGAAGAAATACTGGGTGATCGCCCGGGTCGCGCCGGCATCGAGCTTGCGCTTGAGGTTGTCGAGGTCGGCGCCGGGGCTCGGCGCGTCGGGGTGGGTCTCGGGATAGGCCGCGACCGAGATGTCGAAATCGGCGACCTCGCGCAGGAGGGCAACGAGATCCGCGGCATAGGCGCAGCCCTCGGGGTGCGGGACGTACCGCGTCCCCGGCGGCGTCCCGGGCGGCGGGTCGCCGCGCAGGGCGACGATGTGCCGCACGCCCGCCTCCCAGTAGCGCCGGGCGATCGCTGCGGTCTCGGCCCGGCTCGCGCCGACGCAGGTGAGGTGGGCGGCCGGCACCAGGGACGTTTCGCGGACGATGCCGAGGACGGTGGCGTGGGTGCGCTCCTGGGTCGAGCCCCCGGCCCCGTAGGTGACCGAGACGAAGCGCGGCGCGAGCGGCGCGAGGCGGCGGATGCAGGTCCAGAGCTGGGCCTCGAGCGCGGCGCTGCGCGGGGGGAAGAACTCGAAGGAGAGCAGCGGCGGGGGCTCGCGCGCGGAGCGGCTGGGCAGCGGGCCGAAGCGCGGGCCGGTGAGCCAGCGCTCCAGCGTTCCGGGGCCTGCCGCCAGGCCGGGGCGGTGGATGAGCGAGGACGCCATGCGTCCTCTTGGCGCCGATGGCCCCGGGGAGGCAAGGGGTCGGCTTTGCCCCGCCGCCCGGGCAGTGGTTTCCCGCCGGCGGCGATCCGCTCTACAACCGCTTGATGCCGACCCGGGATACGCGATGCGCTCTTTTCGCCCCCTCTTCGCCCTCGTCCTGCCGCTGCTCGCCGCCTGCGCCACCCCGCCGCCGGCGAGCCAGCCGGAGGCGCTCGCCGCCTACCACGAGACCGACGACCCGCTGGAGCCGACCAACCGGGTCTTCTACGAGGTGAGCAACGACATCGCCGAGGTGAGCCTGAGCCCGGCGGCGCGGGCCTATCGCTGGGCGTTGCCGGAGGGCGTGCGCAACTCGGTCGCGAACGTGCTCGCGAACCTCGGCAGCCCCGCCCGCTTCGGCAACGACGTGCTGGAGACCAGCTCGCGGCGGGCCGGGGACACGCTGATGCGCTTCCTGATCAACTCCACGATCGGCCTCGGCGGCATCTTCGATGTCGCCACCGGCTGGGGCTATCCGTCGCACCCCGCGGATTTCGGCATGACGCTGGCCGTCTGGGGCATGCCGCCCGGGCCTTATCTCTTCCTGCCGGTGCTCGGCCCTTCCGATCCGCGCGATACCCTGGGCTTTGCCGTCGACACGGCGGCCAACCCGTTCCGGGCCCTGGGCAGCGGCCCCGGCATCATCGTCTTCAACTGGCTGACGCTGGGGACCACGACGATCTCCGCGTACGCGCAGAACCTGCCCGCGATCAACGAGGTGAAGCGTACGGCGCTTGATCCCTACGCGACATTCCGTAGCCTCTTCCGCCAGCACCGGCAGGCTCAGATCGAAGCCGCCAAGACGGGCCGCCGGGCGACCATCCCGGTCTGGTTCAGCCTGCCGCCCACGAAACAGAGCGAGTGAGCCGATGCCGACACGTCGCAGCCTGTTCGTCTTCGTGCCGTTCCTCCTCGTTGGAGGCGGCGCGCTCGCCGCCGACGAGGCGGAGACGGCCACGTCTTTCGTCAAGCAGACGGGCGATGCAATCCTCCAGGTCGTCAACGGGCCGGGGACGGCCGCGGACAAGCGCGCGGCCCTCGGCCGCATCGTGGACCAGGCGGTGGACGTCGATGGCGTCGCCCGGTTCGCGCTCGGCCGCTTCTGGCGCGTGGCAACGCCGGCGCAGCGCCAAGCCTATCTTTTCCTGTTCCGCGAATACCTCGTCTTCAACGTCGCCGGCCGGCTCACGCAATACAAGGGCGCCGCCTTCTCGATCGACCGGGCCGAGCCGATGAACGGGGACATCGCCGTTTCGACCACCATCCGCACGCCGAACAACCCGCCGACGGATATGCAGTGGATGGTGAGCTTCGCCTCGGGCAGGCCGCAGATCGTCGATCTCGTCGCCGAGGGCACGAGCCTGCGCGTCACCCAGCGCAGCGACTACGCGAGCGTGATCACCCGCAACGGGGGCGAGAACGTGCAGGCGCTGATCGACGCGATGCGCGCGCAGCTCAGCCGGCTGCAGGGCAGCGGCAGCGGCTAGAGCGGGATTGGCGCTGATGGAAGCGCCAATCCCGCTCTGGAGGGACTCGCACCTAAGCCGTGGTCCGCTCGATCAGCTCGATCCGCACATTCTCCGGGCCGCGCACGAAGGCGGTCCAGGTGCCGGGGCGCGGGGAGGCCGGCTCGACTGCGAATTCCGCGCCCTTGCGCCTGAGCTCGGCGATGACGGCATCGAACCCCGTCACGGCGAGGCCGATATGCTCGAGGCCGAGATAGGGCGGCTCGGGCGCGGCATGCGTGCCGGGCGGCACCTGCTCGATGAAGAGGCGGACGCCGCCGAGCTCGACGATGACGCGGAGTTTTCCCCCGTTGTCCACCGTGCCGATCCGCCGGGCGCCGAACATCTCCTCGTAGAAGCGGGCCGCCTTGTCGGGATCGAGGCTGCGGAGATGGAAATGGTCGCAGCGGAATTCTGTCACGTGGTTCCTCCCTCGGTTCGATGGGCGCGCCCGCCCGCGGTTGGTAGGGCCGCGGACGCGCCGGCGCAATCGGTCGTGTCCTGCCCCCGGAGTTCGCAGCCTTTTGGCTGTGAACGGAGGGGATAAGCAGGCCACGCAAATCACGTGAGCGCGGCGTCGGTCTCGATCGCCCCGGGCAGGCTCCCCTGGCTTCCGGTGCGCGTGCAGCAGAGGCCGGCGGCGGTGACGGCGCGGGCGAGTGCTGCCGGAAGCGCCGCGCCCCGATCGAGCGCGGCGCCGAGCACGCCCGCCAGGCAATCGCCGGCGGCGGTGGTGTCGACCACCTTCACGGGGCGGGCGGGCAGGCGGATGATTTCGCTCCCGCTTGCGGCTTCGGCGCCGGCGGCGCCAAGCGTGCGCACGACGCCGATGCCGAGCCTGGCCGCAAGCGTCGCGGCGTCGGCCGCGGTCCCGAGGCGGGCGGCGAGCCAGGCGGCCTCGTCCTCGTTGACCAGCAGGAAGTCGAGCGCGGCAAGGACGTCAGGGGCGAGCGGTCCCGGCGGGGCGAGGTTGAGGAGGATGCGGGCGCCGCGGGCGCGGGCGCGGCGGATCAGGGCGGCGGTTTCATCCGGGTCGCACTCCATCTGAAGCAGGAGCGTGGTCGCGGGGCCGAGGGCTTCGTCCTCGACCTGGGCCGCGCGGGCGAGCCGGTTGGCGCCGGCGGCGAGAGCGATCTGGTTGCGCCCGGCGGGATCGACCGCGATCGCCGCAACGCCGGTCGAGGCCGCGACGCGGGCGAGGCGCGAAAGGTCGATCCCGGCGGTGCGCAGGAGGCCGAGCGCGGGGGCGGCGAAATCGTCGCGCCCGACCGCGCCCGCGAAGCCGACCGCGGCGCCGTCCCGCGCCGCGGCGAGCGCCTGGTTGGCGCCCTTGCCGCCCGGCTCGATCCGCAGGTCGGGCCCGAGCACGGTCTGCCCCGGCCCGGGGAGCGAGGGTAGCGGGAAGATCAGGTCGAGATTGATCGAACCGAAGACGATGATCATCGCGGTTGGCGGCTCCCGGGTATCGCTCCCCTCAAGCGCCCTTCCCGAGCGCTGCCATGAACTCGGAGAACTCGCGCTTGCTGAGCCCGCTTTCCGGCTGAGCCACGGATTCGCCCGCGAGCATGCGGCGCAGCGCGCGCAGCATCGGCGCGGAGAAGGTTTCGGCGCCGAGCCGATAGTCGAGGAAGGCCTGATGGGCGAGCGGAACCCAGGCTTCGACGATCTTCAGCATCTGCTTGGCGTAGGCGCGGATTTCGTACTGCGCGTGCGCATCGGCGCGAAGCTCGAGAAAATGGAAGAGATTGTGCAGGTCGGTCTTCCAGTACCACTGCGTGTAGGTATTGAGGGTGAGGTTCATCCGCGCGAGCTCGCGGGCGAGGCCGCTTCGGGCGGGATCGTGCGTGGGCGACTCGGCCGCGTCGTTGAGCAGGGCCAGGTAATCGGCATGGCTGCGCTCGGCGTCGGCGCGGAGCGTGGCGAGCACGAACTCCGCCTCCGCCGCGTCCAGCACCTCCCCGCGCCCCTGGCGGTTGGCGGCGGACTGGGCGGCGAGATGCTCGGGCGCGGGAAGGTAGAATTCGCGGTCGAGGATGGAATAGCGCGCCGAATATTCGTTCACGCTCGCCATGCGATGGCGGATCCACTGCCGGGCGACGAAGATCGGCAGCTTCACATGGAGCTTGATCGCGCACATCTCGAAGGGCGTGGTGTGGCGATGGCGCATCAGGTAGCGGATGAGGCCCGCATCCTCGCTCACCTTGCGCGTGCCGCGGCCGTAGGAGACCCGCGCCGCCTGCACGATCGCGGCATCGTCGCCCATATAGTCGATCGCCCGGACGAAGCCGTGATCGAGGACGGCGAGCGGGCGGTGGAGCAGCGCCTCGAGCGCGGGGACGCTGCGCCGGAGCGTGGCGCTGCTTTCTTCCCGCGCCGCCGCGATCTCGGCCTCCTGCTCCGGGGTGATGGTCATGAGGATCCTTCCAAGATGGGCGGGCGCACCCTATATTGCGGGTGCCGGCTCGCCGGCTATGGCGATAAACGGTGCGTGGAATAAGCGTTGTGGACCCGGGGGCAGTGCCCGGCGCCTCCACCAGTGTCCGCCCTCGCGGCGCGTTCGCCGAGGGGGCGGCCCAGACGGGGGCGAAACAGGCTCGACACGCGTGGTAAAGACCCACTTTTCGCTCGGCATGGTACCGCCGTCATCGGGCCGTTTTACAAGTGCCAACGACAATGTGGCGCTCGCTGTTGCTGCGTAAGCGGCAATAAGCGCGGTTCGGGGGGCACCGGGCAACAGAAGCCCCCCACTTCCTCAATCTTTGCCTTTGGCCTCCCGCGCGAGGGGGCTATGGAGACGTTTGGGCGACGGGACTGCGAGGATGGACGAGAAGGAAGCACCGGCGAAGGAGAGCCTGCTGCCCTATGAGGCCTGGGCCGCCGAGGCCTTGCGCCGGGTGGCGATGGAGGCGCTCGCCCACGTCGCCCGGCACGGCCTGCCCGGCGGGCACCATTTCTATGTCACGTTCCGCACCGACTATCCCGGGGTGGCGATACCGCCGCATTTGAAGCAGCGCTTTCCCGAGGAAATGACGATCGTGCTCCAGCACCAGTTCTGGGACCTCGTGGTCGATGAGGCGGCGGGCCGGTTCCGTGTCGGCCTCTCCTTCGGCGGCGTGCCTTCGACGCTCGTCGTGCCCTTCGCCGCGCTGACGGCTTTCGCCGATCCCGAGGTGCAGTTCGGGCTGAGCTTCAAGCCGGTCGTCGTGGAGAAGGCGGACGGCTCGTCCCCTGGGCCGGAGGCGGCGGAAGAAGATGCGGGGCCCGAGTCGCCTGAGCCGAAGGCGGAAGAGGCGCCTCAGGTGGTGAGCCTCGACGCGTTCCGCCGGCGCCCCGGGACCAAGGAATGACGGGCCAACGTGGCGGCTGATCCGGCTCCCGCGCGCCGCGTCCCCCGCCCGGTGATGCTGGTGATCCTCGATGGCTGGGGCTGGCGCGAGGAAAGCGCGGACAACGCCGTGCGGCAGGCATCGACCCCCGTCTTCGATCGGCTCTGGGCGAGCGCGCCGCACGCGTTCCTCCACACCTCCGGCCATGATGTCGGCCTGCCCGAGGGCCAGATGGGCAACTCGGAGGTCGGGCACCTCAATCTCGGCGCCGGGCGCGTGGTGATGCAGGAGCTGCCGCGAATCGACGCATCCGTAGCCGATGGCAGCCTCGCCCGCGCGCCGGCGCTCGTAAGCCTCGTCGCCCGGTTGCGCGCGAGCGGCGGGGCCTGCCACCTGATGGGGCTGGTCTCGCCGGGCGGCGTGCATTCCCACCAGCGGCATGCGCTGGCGCTCGCCCGGGTGCTGGCGGCGGAGGGGATTGCGATCCGGGTGCACGCGTTCCTCGATGGGCGCGACACGCCGCCGATGGCTTCCGCCGAGACTTTTTCTCCGTTCGTCGCGGCGCTTCCCAAGGGTGCTGCGCTCGCCACCGTCTCGGGGCGCTATTTCGCGATGGACCGCGACCGCCGCTGGGACCGGGTGGAGAAGGCCTATCTCGCCATCGCCGAGGGGGTGGGGCAGAGGTGGAAAAATCCGCTCGCCCCGATCACGGCGGCGCACGCGGCGGGCACCGGCGACGAGTTCGTCCCGCCGGCGGTGATCGGCGATTATCGGGGCATGCGGGACGGCGATGGGCTGCTCTCCTTCAATTTTCGCGCCGATCGCGTCCGCGAGATCCTGGCCGCCCTGCTTGATCCCGGTTTCGAGGGCTTCGCGCGGCAGCGGACCATCGCCTTCGCCGCCGCCGCGGGGATGACCGACTACAGCGCAGCGCTCGCGCCCTTTCTCGGCACCCTGTTTCCGCACGTGCCGCTGAAGAACCTGCTCGGCGAGATCGTCGCCGCTGCCGGCCTGACGCAGCTCAGGATGGCGGAGACGGAAAAATACGCCCACGTCACCTATTTCCTGAACGGCGGCCGCGAAGAGCCGTTCGCCGGCGAGGATCGGATCCTCGTGCCCTCGCCCAAGGTCGCGACCTACGACCTTCAGCCCGAGATGTCGGCGCCGGAGCTGACGGAGAAGGCGGTCGCGGCGATCGGCTCGGAGAAATACGACCTGATCGTGCTCAATTTCGCGAACCCGGACATGGTCGGGCATACCGGGAAGCTGGCCGCGGCGATCCGTGCCGTGGAGACGGTCGATCAAGGGCTCGGGCGGATCCTGGAGGCGATCGGGCGTGGCGGCGCGGTCCTGGTCACCGCGGACCACGGCAACTGCGAGCTGATGCGCGATCCGGCAACCGGCGGGCCGCACACCGCGCACACGACCAATCCGGTGCCGGTGCTGCTGGTGGGCGCCGGCGCGCAACGGCTGCGCGACGGGCGGCTGGCCGACGTGGCGCCGACGCTGCTCGCGCTGATGGGCCTTGCACCGCCGGCGGAGATGACCGGCCGCTGCCTGATCGTCAGCGATGCGGAGCCGGCTGCCGGCTAGCCTGCTGCTGCTGCTGCTGGCCGCCGTCGGGCCGCCGGACCCGGCGCCGGGCGGGCAGGCGGCGACCCAGGCAGCGCTCGCGAAGGCCGAGGCTAGCCGGCGGGCAGCGCTCGCCGCCGCGCACCAGGCGGGGGCGGCCGCCGATGCCGCCGCCAGGGAGCGGGGGCGGCTTACCGCCCAGCGGGTCGTGGCCGCCGAAAAACTCCGGCTCGCCGAGACGGCGATCGAGGAGATGGCGCTCCGGCTCGACCAGCTGGGGCGGGCGCGGGCGAAGGCGGAGGAGGCACTCGCGGCGCGGGCGCGCGCCTTCGCCCCGGTCCTGCCGCTGATCGAGCGGCTCTCGCTCTATCCGGCGGAGACGCTGCTCGCGGTGCCGGCCTCGCCCGAGGATGCGCTGCGCGGGGTGCTCGTGCTCCAGGGGATCGGCGGCGAGATCGAGCGCGAGGCGGCGGCGCTCCGGCGCCAGGAGGCGCAGGTGGCCGCGATCTCGGCGGAGATCGGCGCCGGGAGCGCCGCGCTCAAGGATGCCGAGGCCGAGCAGGCGGCGGCGGCGGCGGCGCTCGACCGGGAGATCGCGGCGGCGGCCAGGAGCGAGGCCGAGGCGCGGGGCGAAGCGGCGGCGGCGACGGCGGCCGCGGCGGGGCAGGCGGCGCAGGCGAAGACCTTGCAGGGGGTGCTCGCGAGCATCCAGGCGGCCGCGGCAAGGCAGGCAGCCGAGCGGAAAGCGGAGCTGGCGAGGGAGGCCGTCGCCCGGCAGACCGCCACCGGCCGGGAGCAGAGGGTGGCGCTGGCGCGGCCGCCGATGCCCGCTCCGCCGGCGGCACCCCAAGGGCGCGCATCCGGCGGAGCGCCGGTCGCCGGCGTGCTGGTCGGCGATTTCGGCGCGCCCACGCCCGCCGGCCCGGCGAGCGGGATCCGCTACCAGACCGCGCCGGGCGCGCATGTGCTGGCGCCGTGCGGCGGCACCGTCGAGTTCGCCGCGCCCTTTCGCAGCTACGGCCAGCTCGTCATCCTCGATTGCGGCAGCGATTACCGCTTCGTGCTGGCGGGGATGCACGCGCTCCTGGTCAGCGCCGGGGCCAGCGTCGCGGCGGGGGAAGCGCTCGGCGTCATGGCGCGGTGGAGTCCGGACTCGCAAGCGGCGCGCCCGACCCTTTATCTCGAACTGCATCATGGCGGGGCGGCGGTGAACCCGCTGCCCTGGCTGCACGCGAGGGGATAGGAGCGGAGGGCTTCGGCGGGTAGAGTGCACCGGATGGATGAAAAGTGCCGGGTCCTCGTGCCCGGAGACGATGTCACAACAGACCGAGGGGCGCGTCGCGCCCGGGAAGGACGAGAATGAAGCTACGCAACGGCCTGCTCCTGGGCGGTGCCTTCCTGGTCGGCGTGGCGGCGTTGCCGGCGTCGGTCCTCATCACGCGGGCGCTCGGGCCGAGCCTCGGCATTCCGCCGGCGCTGGCCCAGGACGCCGCCGCCACGAGCGGCGCCAACGCCGACACCTATCGCCTGCTCAGCCTCTTCGGCGACGTCTTCGAGCGGGTGAAGGCGGATTATGTCGATCCGGTCACCGCGAAGACCCTGGTCTACAACGCGCTCAACGGGATGCTGAGCGGGCTCGATCCGCACAGCGACTACATGGACCCGAGCCAGTACAACGACATGCAGGTCCAGACGCGCGGGGCCTTCGGCGGGCTCGGCCTCGAGGTGACGGAGGACCAGGGCTTCATCAAGGTGGTGACGCCGATCGACGGCACGCCGGCCGCGAAGGCCGGCCTCAAGCCGGGCGACCTGATCGTCTCGCTCGACGGCAAGACCGTGGAGGGGCTCTCGCTCAACGACGCGGTCAACCGCATGCGCGGCGCGCCGGGGAGCAAGATCACGCTCACCATCAAGCGCGACGGCGTGGACAACCCGATCCTGGTGACGCTGACGCGCGAGGTGATCCACGTCCAGATCGTGCACCAGGCCCTTTACGGCGATATCGGCTATATCCGGCTCTCCGAGTTCGACGAGACGGCAAGCTCGGGCATCCGCAAGGCGGTGGAGGCGCTGAAGGCCGAGGCGCACGGCAACATCAAGGGCTACATCCTCGATCTCAGGAACAATCCCGGCGGGCTGCTCGACCAGGCGGTGGCAGTGGCCAACGACTTCATGACCGAGGGGGAGATCGTCTCGACCCGCGGCCGCCACGCCGCCGACGACCAGCGCTGGGACGCGACGCCGGGCGAGGACATCATCGGCAACGCGCCGCTGGTGGTGCTGGTCAATGACGGCACGGCTTCGGCGGCCGAGATCGTCTCGGGTGCGCTGCAGGACAATCGCCGGGCGATCATCCTCGGCAACCGGACGTTCGGGAAGGGATCGGTGCAGACGGTGATCCCGCTGCCCGGCGACAATGGGGCGATCCGGCTGACGACGGCGCGCTACTACACGCCCTCGGGCCGGTCGATCCAGGGGCTCGGCATCATGCCCGACGTGCCGGTCTCCGAGACGACGACAGCCCAGGCCAGCTTCGGTCCGGCCCACGAGAGCGATCTCAACAATACGCTCTCGAACACCGGCGGCGTGCCGGCCTCCGCGGGCCCGCCGCCGCGCACCGACCTGCCGCCGATCGCCAAGGAGCTGCCGGCGAAGCCGCCGACCGGCTGGCCCGCCTACAATCCGGACAAGGCGAGCACCGACTTCCAGCTCCAGCAGGCCCTGAAGCTCGTGCAGACCATGGCCGGAGAGAGCACCGCCACGTCCCGCTAGGCACGTCGGCCGGCAGGACGCGGGACGTGCCCAGGGGCGTCCGGGCCGGCCGGCCGGGGCGGGCGCTCGCGCGGTTCTGGACCGTGGTCATCGTCGTGCTCGGCGGCGGCGCGGCGCTGCTGCAATGGCTCGGGCCGCCGCCTGCCCCATTGGCGCCGGCGCCGCACGCATCGCCGCCGCGCGTCGCGGCCGCAGCCCCGGCTCCGCTCCCCGGCAGGCCGCCTTCGCCGCCGCTGCCGGCCGCGCCGGCCGGCCCTGGACGCGTCGCGGCCACCATTCCGCCCCAGCCCGGCGGCGCGATCGCCCCGCCCGACCCGCTGCTGCTCGAACCCTCGCGCGCGGATCCGAAGGCGATGCTGCCGCGGATCGGGCCGGGCGGGGCGCGCCCGATGCAGGTCTATGCGAGCGCCTTCGATGCGGGCGATCCGCGGCCGCGGATCGGGCTCGTCATCGCCGGCATCGGCGAATCGGCGGATGAAAGCGAGGCCGCGATCGCGCTGCCGGGCGCGGTCGCGCTCGCCTTCTCGCCCTACGCGGTCGACCCGGGGACGCTGCTCGCCGAGGCGCGGAGCAAGGGCCACGAGATCCTGATCTCGCTGCCGCTCGAGCCGGCGGGATATCCGCTCAACAATGCCGGCGACGAGGCACTGCTGGTCGCGGCGCCGCCCGGGCAGAACCTTCAGCGGCTCGACTGGGCGCTCGGGCGGATCGCAGGCTATGTCGGGGCGACCGGCGCGATGGACGGGATGTACGGCGAGCGCTTCGCCGCCTCGCCGGACCTCTTCGCCACGCTCGAACGGCGGCTCGCCGGGCGCGGGCTGCTTTATGTCGATCCGCGCCCCGGCCAGCCGGACCCGGAATTCGTCACCGGAAGGACGGCGGACGTGCTGGTGGACCAGCCCGCGGTGGGGCCGACGATCAGCGCCAATCTTGACAAGCTCGAGACGATCGCGCGCGCCCGCGGCTCGGCGCTCGGCGTGGTGGGATGGCCGGGGCCGACGACGGTGGGGCTGGTGGCGGCCTGGGCCCCCACGCTCGCGGCCAAGGGGCTCGTGCTCGCGCCGGTGACGGCGCTCGTGCGGCAGCCCACCCCGCCGGCCACCCCGCCGGCCACCCCGCCGGCCACCCCGCCGCCCGCCCCGCCGCCCGCCCCGCCGGCAGCGGGGACGCCCGCGGTGAAGCCGTGAGCCCGGGCGGACCGGCGGCGCTGCCCTACCGGCCCAACGCCGGGGCGGTGCTCTTCAACCGCGCCGGGCGCGTGCTGGTGGCGCGGCGCGCCCGAGAGGCAGCCGGCGGCTGGCAATTGCCCCAGGGCGGGATCGACGCGGGGGAAGACCCCCGCGCGGCGGTGCTGCGGGAGCTCGCCGAGGAGATCGGCACGGACCGCGTCCGCATCATCGGCGAGCACCCGGAATGGCTGAGCTACGAGCTGCCGCCGGAGGTCGTCGGCATCGCGCTCGGCGGGCGCTATCGCGGCCAGCGCCAGCGCTGGTTCGCGCTCCGCTTCTTGGGCGAGGACGGCGATATCCGCCTCGACCGGGACCCCCATCATCCGGAGTTCGACGCCTGGCGCTGGGTGGCGCTGGCGGAGATTCCCGCCCTCGCCGTGGGGTTCAAGCGCGCGATCTACGCGACGCTGGCCGACGCCTTCGCCCACTTCGCCGTGCCGGACGACGAGGCATGAGCGAGGATCCGCACCGCGCGCGCTGGGACGCGCGCTTCGCCGCCGAGGACTACGTGTTCGGCACCGAGCCGAATGCCTTCCTCGCCGGCGCGGCCGGGCGGCTCAAGCCGGGGTGGACGGCGCTGGTGCTGGCGGACGGCGAGGGCCGCAACGGCGTCTGGCTGGCGCGCCAGGGGCTCGACGTCACCAGCGTCGATTTCGCGCCGCTCGGGCTCGCCAAGGCGCGGCAACTCGCCGCCAGGCACGGGGTCGCGATCCGCGCCGTGCTCGCCGACCTCAACCACTGGGACTGGCCCACGGCGGCGTTCGACCTGGTGGTCGGAATCTTCATGCAGGTGTTCGACCCGCCGGCACGGGCAGCGATCTTCGCGCGGATGAAGCGGGCGCTGAAGCCGGGGGGATTGCTGCTGCTGGAGGGCTACCGGCCGGAGCAGATCGCCTACGGCACCGGCGGGCCCTCGACGCCGGAGAACCTCTACACCGAAGAGATGTTGCGTGCGGAATTCGCCGATTTCTCCATTCTCACGCTCCGCGCCCACAATTCGGTGATCCACGAGGGCAGCGGGCATGACGGGATGTCGGCGCTGATCGATCTCGTGGCGGCGCGACCGGGGACCTGATCCAGCCCCTCTCTGTCAGTCGCCCGCGATCCATTGCGGGTCGCGGATCCGCCTTCCGATGTCACCGCATTCGCGCCGCACGGCGGCGATGATCGCCGCCCTGAGCGGGGCGTCGGCCACCTGATCCGGAAACGCAAGCGCGAGCGCAAGCGGGCCTTCGCCGGCGCGCCGGAGCGCGCCGCCGATCGTCGTGATGCCCGGCGTGAGCACGCTTGGCGCCACCAGGACGCGCCGGCGGCGGATTTCGGCAAGCTCGGCGGGCAGGTCCTGGCATTGCCCGTCCGCCGGCGCGCCGGCGCCGCCCACGGCCTGCGCGGAGAGGAGGCGGAGCGCCTCCGCGTCGGGCAGCCGCGCCAGCAGCGCGCGCCCCATCACCGTGGAGACGGCCGGCAGGCGCGCACCGATCTCGCGGACATGGCGCAGCGGATAGGACCCCTGCACGACCCGCAGCAGAACGATCTCGGCCTCGGAGAGAGACGCCGCGTAGCCGGTGAAGCCGAACGCTCCGATCAGCCGTCCGAGCGCGCCGTCGATCAGCTCGAGCAGCGAATGGCGCGCGAGATAAAGCTCCGCGAGCCGCACGGCGAACGGGCCGGCGACATAGCCCTTGCCGTCCGCGTCCCGCTCGAGCAGTGCCGCGCGGCTCATCGCCTGGAGCAGGCGCGAGACGGAACTCTTCGGCAGCCCGACCTGTCGGCCGACCTCGCCCACCCGGAGGACCGGCTGATCCCGCCCCAGCAGGCCGAGGACATCGAGGGCGTTGCCAAGCGAGCTCATTCATCGTCCCAGATACAACAACATCAATTGACACATATGGCACGAACGGGCTTGATGGAAGTGGGTTCACGCAAGCCGCGCCGCGGCGGCGACGGCGGAGGTGGGGAGAGTGCGCATGGGCATCGGTTTGCGGCGCCGCCACGTGCTCGGCGGCATGGCCTCGGCGGCCCTCGCGGCCAGGCGGGCGCTCGCGGCCGGGGAATTCGCGGGGCGCCACCTGGTTGCGCAGGGTTTCGGCGGCCCGACCCAGGCTGCGATCCAGACGCTGGTGTTCGATCCGCTCGACCAGCGGCTCGGCTGCCGAACTGCGCAGGTGCCGCTGCAGTCGGCCGCGGCGTTCGCGCGCATGCGCGCCGAGGCGGCTGCCCCCGAGATCGACATGTACCAGTTCTCCGGCGGCCAGGAGCGCCTGGCGGCGGCGGCGCATCTCACCGCCGATCTCGGGCCCTTGCCGAACCTCGCGGACATTCCGCCCGCGCTCAAGGATCCGCACGGGCAATGGGTCACGTTCGCCGTGATCGCCGAGGGTATTCTCTACCGCACCGACAAGATCACGGCGCCGCCCACCAGCTACCTCGACTTCCTCGATCCCCGATACCAGGGGCACATCGCGCTGCCGACGATCAGCAACGGGTATGGCACCGATTTCCTCGTGATGATGGCGCGCGCCACAGGCGGCGGGGTGGACGACATCGATCCCGGCTTTCAGGCGATCGCGAAAATCGCCAAGGGGGCGATCATTTTCCAGGCGGCGTCGCAGGTACCCCAGCTCTTCGCCCAAGCGGATGTCTGGATCATGCCTTATGACAGCGCCTGGGCCAAGCATTGCCGCGATGCGGGGCTGCCGGTGGCGTTCGTATCGCCCAAGGAAGGAAGCCCCGCTTCCTTCTGCACCACGTGCATCGCCGCCAAATCGAAGAACGTCGATCTCGCGCGCCGGGCCGTCGACCAGTTCATCTCGCTCCCGTCGCAGGCCGCGATCGCCGGGCAGCTCAACTGGTCGCCCACCAACGCCAAGGTGCAGCTGCCCGCCGCCCTCGCCGCCCAGCTCCCCAAGCCGAGCCAGCTCGTCGTCCTCGACGAGAAGACGATGACCGAGCGCCGCCCGCAATGGACGGAGCGCTGGAACCGCATGATCGTGCGTTGACGCCACGGCGCGCCGTGCCGGCGCTGCTCCTGGCGCCGGCACTCGTCCTTTTCGCCACCCTCTTCGTCTATCCGCAGCTCCGGATGTTCGCGGTGAGCCTCGGCGCGCCGCGCTGGTCGGTGCGGGAATATGCGCGGTTCCTCGCCGATCCCTACTATCTCGCGGTGCTCGCCCGCTCGCTCATGCTCGGGGTGGCGGTCACCGTGGTGACGCTGGCGCTCGGCCTGCCGCTCGCCTACCGGCTGGCGCGCTCCGAGAGCCGCCATGCGCCTTTCCTGCTGGTGTTGAGCACCTTTCCGCTCTGGGTGAGCGCCGTCGTCCGCTCGTTCGGCTGGATCGTGCTGCTCGGGCGTGGCGGCGTCGTCTCCGCCACGCTCTCCACGCTCGGCCTCGCGGCGCCGTCGTTCCAGCTCCTCTATACGATCGGCGGGGTGGTGATCGCGCTGGGAGAGGTGCTGCTGCCTTTCATGGTGCTCACGCTCTACAGCGTCATCCGCGGAATCGACCCGGAGCTGGAGCGGGCGGCGCAAAATCTCGGCGCGGGCCCGCTCGCCGCCGCCGCACTCACCACGCTGCCGCTCGCGCGCGGTGGCATCCTGTCGGGCTCCCTCCTGGTTTTCGCGCTCGCGATCAGCGCTTTCGCGACCCCGAGCCTGGTCGGCGGAGCCCGCGTGCAGCTCATGTCCACGACCATCTACGAGCAGATGACCGACCTCGCGGACTGGCGGTTCGCGACCGCCGTCGCCTTCATCCTGCTCGCCGTGGTGCTCGCGATCACCTTCGTCTATGCGCGCTTCGCCCAGGGTGCCGGGCAGGGCGCCGCCCGGCCGGCGGGCCGATGATGCGCTGGCTCGCCGTCCTCAACCTGCTGACCTTCTTCTATCTGATCAGCCCGATCGCAGTGATCCTCGGCAGCGCCTTCGGCGCGAGCGCATATCTCGCCTTTCCCCCGCATGGCCTCACCCTGCACTGGTTTGCCGCGGCGCTGGCCGATCCGCAATATATCGCCGCCTTTCTCACCAGCCTTGGGATCGCCTCGGTGGCGGCCGGCGTTTCGCTCGCGATCGGCCTGCCCGCGGGCTATGCCCTCGCGCGGTTCGATTTTCCGGGGCGCGCGGCGATCGAGACCGTGCTTCTCACGCCGCTCGTCATGCCCGCCCTGGTGCTCTCGGTGGCGCTCACCATCCTCTTCAGCGCGATCGGCTTCACCGCCGGCTCGGCGCGCCTCGCGGTGGCGCATCTGGTGCTCTGCGTGCCCTACGTCATCCGCGTCGCCATTCCGGTGTTCCGCCGTCTCGACGTCGCGATCGAGGAGGCGGCCGGCACGCTCGGCGCCTCGCCGGTCGCGACCTTCTTCCTCGTCACGCTGCCGGCGATCCGGCCGGGCGCGATCGCCGCGGCGACGCTGGCCTTCATCGCCAGCTTCGACGAGATCGACCTTGCGATCTTTCTTGCCGACCCGCGGGCGCCGACGCTGCCGGTCACGATCTACTCGGCGATCCAGTTCGGGATCGATCCGACCGTCGCCGCCGTCTCGGCGCTGCTCGTCCTCATCGCCGTGGTGGCGATGGCGACCTACCAGGTCTTCCTCTGGCGGCGGGCCACGACGTGAACGACGTGGCGCTCGAGGGCGTGGCCAAGTCTGTACGGCCCCGGCCAAACCATCGGGCCGGTCAGCTTCTCGGTCGGACGCGGCGAGCTCGTGTCGCTGCTCGGCCCCTCCGGCTGCGGCAAGACGACCATCCTGCGCATCCTCGCCGGGTTGGTGAGGCCGACCGCTGGGATCGTCCGGCTGCGCGGCGTGGACGTGACGTCCGTGCCGCCGCACCGGCGCGATGCAGCGCTCGTCTTTCAGAGCTATGCGCTCTTTCCGCATCTCAGCGTGTTCGGGAACATCGCCTTCGGGCTCAGGCGACGGCGCGTCGGCCGCGCGGAGATCGCCACCCGGGTCGCGCGCCTGATCGGGATGATGCGGCTCGAGGGCCTTGCCGAGCGGCTGCCGGGGGCGCTTTCGGGCGGCCAGCAGCAGCGCGTGGCCCTCGCCCGCGCGCTCGCGATCGAACCGGCCGTGATCCTGCTCGACGAGCCGTTCTCGAGCCTGGACGCGCGGCTGCGCGAGAGCACCCGCTTCGAGCTCCGGGCCCTGCAGCAGGAGCTCGGTTTCACCGCGATCCTGGTGACGCACGACCAGGCCGAGGCGCTGGCGCTCTCCGACCGCGTGGTCGTGATGCAGGCGGGCCGCGTCGAGCAGATCGGCACGGCGCGCGCGATCCACGAGCGGCCGGCGACGCTCTTCGTCGCGGAGTTCGTCGGCCGTGCCAATCGCGTCCCGGGCGGGGTCGTGCTTCCCGAGGCGATCCGCCTCGTCGATCCCGCCGAGCCCTGCGCGCATCCCGCCAGGGTGGAGGCGGCGGCGTTCCTCGGCGCGAGCAGCGAGCTCGTGGTGCGCACCGCGGAGGGCGCGGTTCTCAAGGTGCTCGCCGATGGCGAGGCGCCGCGGCGCCATCCGCCCGGCTCGTTGGTCGGCGTGCGCTGGGACGAGAGCTCGGTGATCAGCATGGGAGAGGCAGGATGACGCTCGGCACGGCACGATCGGAGCGCGGCGCGGTGACGCGCGGGCAGGTGGAGCTCGGGCACTATCCGGACGCCGCCCTGACCTCGGCGGTGATGGTGGCGAGCGGGCTCAAGGACGGCCCGACGCTCTGGGTCCAGGCGGGGATCCACGGGCCCGAGGTCGTCGGCCAGCTCGCGATCGTGCGCTTCCTCCGGAGCCTCGACCTCTCCCTGCTGCGCGGGCGGATCGTCTGCCTGATGGTCGCCAATCCGCTCGGATTTCGCGCCTACAGCCGGCTCACCCCGCAGGATGGGATGAATCTGAACCGCATCTTCCCGGGCAGCCCCGATGGCACGGTCTCGGAACAGCTCGCGCACCGGCTTCTCACGCTGGCGCTCGCGACTGGGGACGCGATGCTTGACCTCCATTCCGGCGGCGATCTCACCATCACGCCATTCTACGTGATCTATCGCAAGGGAATGGGCGCGGCATCCGAGCGCTCGGCGGCCTTTTCCCGCGCGGTCGGCTCACGTCTGCAATGGGGATCGGACGAGGCCTGGCTCGATGGGGCGGCGTTCACGAACTTCACCCGGGCGGGGAAGCCTGCGGTGATCGTCGAGAGCGGCGGCGGCGCGCGCGTCCGGGAAGAGGATCTCGGCAATCTGCGGACCGCGCTCTCCGGCCTCTGCCAGGCGATGGAGATGCTGCCGGGATCGCCGCCGGAGGCTGCGGACGTGCGCTACGGCGGCAACGCCGTGCACATCAAGGCGACTGTCGGCGGCTTTTGGGAGCCGCTCGTCGCTCCGGGCGAGGACGTCGTCGAGGGCCAGTTGCTCGGCCGGACGGTGAATATCTTCGGCGATACGGTCGAGACCACCGCGTGCTGCTTCGCGCACGGCTGGATCGGCTCGATCCGCCGGCCCTTCATGCCGATCTATGGCGGCGATCAGGTGATCGAGCTGGTCGAGGCGTCCGCCGAGCCCTAAGGCGCGCGCCCCGCCCGGCCGTGTGGGTTCCCCGCGTCGCGTGGGCGGCACCCGGTCCCCGCGGTTCCGCGATCGATTGCGGGGATCATCAAAACCGTCAGCCGGGAACCGGCCTTAAGCCTATTCCCCCCGGAAACCTGTCCAAACACCCGGGACCGGCGCACGCGCGCGGGGGCCCGCCGATCGGACAGCGTCCCCTGGTTATGCCGCCTGGAGCAGCTCCGGCCCGTCGTTGCGGACGTTGTTGACCAGCCGGGCGACCGGCCAGGTTCGGAGCACTGTCTCCGCGGCGGGGCGCAGCAGGGAAGCGGGCTCGCCCGGTTCTTCGCCAAGCCAGAGCGGCCAGTCCTCGCGCTCGAGGATCACCGGCATGCGTTCGTGCACCGGTGCGAGCAGCGCGCTGGCGGCGGTGGTGACGATCGTGAAGCTGCGCAGGACGGTTTCGTCCGGGCCGCGCCAGCCCTCCCAGAGTCCGGCGAAGGCCATCGGCGCGCCGTCACGGCGGGCGACGGCGTAGGGCTGGCGCTCGGCGCCGTTCCGCGTCCATTCGTAGAAGGCATCGGCCGGCACGATGCAGCGGCGGGCGGCGAAGGCGTCGCGGAACATCGGCGTCACCGCCGCCGTCTCGCCCCGCGCGTTGATCGGGCGCCGCGCTTGGGAGAGATCCTTGGTCCAGTGCGGAACGAGCCCCCAGCTCAGCAGGCCGAGCTGCCGCGCGCCGTTCTCCGGATGCCTCCGCACCACCAGTGCCTCCTGGCGCGGGGCGACGTTCCAGGACGCCGCATGGTTCGGCACCGGATTGGCCGTGGCGAAGAGGCGGGCCATCGCGTCGGGCGGCAGGAAGCTCGCATAGCGCCCGCACATGATGGGCGCTATCCGCCGCGCAGCAGCTTCGCCGCCGCCGGGGCGAAGTAGGTGAGCACGCCGTCGGCGCCGGCGCGCTTGAAGCCGGTGAGAACCTCGAGCACGGCCCGCTCGCCGTCGAGCCAGCCGTTCTGGATCGCCGCCATGATCATCGAATACTCGCCCGACACCTGGTAGGCGAAGGTCGGCGCGCCGAAGCGCTGCTTCACCCGCCGCACGATATCGAGATACGGCATCCCCGGCTTGACCATCACCATGTCCGCGCCCTCGGCAAGGTCGAGCGCCACCTCGCGCAGCGCCTCGTCGGAATTGGCGGGGTCCATCTGGTAGGTCTTCTTGTCGCCCTTGAGCGCCCCGCCCGAGCCCACCGCGTCGCGGAACGGGCCGTAGAACGAAGAGGCGTATTTCGCGGCATAGCTCATGATCCTGGTGTGGATCAGCCCGGCGGCGTCGAGCGCCTCGCGGATCGCCCCGACCCGCCCGTCCATCATGTCCGAGGGCGCGATGACGTCGATCCCCGCCTCCGCCTGCACCACCGCCTGGCGGGCGAGGATGGGCAGCGTCGCGTCGTTGGCCACATAGCCGTCGCGGATCACGCCGTCATGGCCGTGGTCGGTATAGGGGTCCAGCGCCACGTCGCCGACCAGGCCGACCTCCGGGAACGCGCGCTTGAGCACCCGCGCCGCGCGGCACATCAGATTGTCCGGGTTGGTCGCCTCGCTCCCCTCGCCGTCCTTCTTCTCCGCCGGCGTGGCGGGGAAGAGGGCGAGGGCGGGGATGCCGAGGCGGAGCGCCGGCTCGACATGCGCCGCCAGCCGGTCGACGCTCGCCCGCTGCACGCCGGGCATCGAGGCGACCTCGACCGTCAGGCCGCTGCCTTCGCAGACGAAGACCGGCCAGATCAGGTCGTCGACCGAGAGCCGGTTCTCGGCGACCAGCCGGCGGGTCCAGGAATCATGGCGGTTGCGCCGCATGCGGGTTGAGGGAAAGCGGCCGACGGTCATGCGGAAACTCCTCTCGCCTGCGGATGGGCGGGTCCCCATTTCTACCGGGGTTCATGGTTTCTACCGATTGCGGGCCCGGGCCGCGAGGCCGGCCTGTTTCGCCCGTCTGTTTCGCCCGTCTGTTTCGCCCTGTCGAACGCTCATGCTAGAGCACGCCCCCTGGCCTGCCCCCTGGCCTGCCCCCTTGCGCGAAGGAGTTGCGCCGGATGAACGATGAGGCCGTGCCCGGCTCGCCCAGGGCCGCGACCGCGCGGTTCTTCTCCGCCCCGCTCGCCGAGACCGACCCGGAGGTCGCCGCCGCCCTGGCCGCCGAGCTCGCGCGCGAGCAGGACGGGATCGAGCTGATCGCGAGCGAGAACCTGGTCTCGGCTGCGGTGCTCGAGGCCCAGGGCAGCGTGCTCACGAACAAGTACGCCGAGGGCTATCCCGGCCGGCGCTATTACGGCGGCTGCGCGGCGGTGGACATCGCCGAGGAGCTGGCGATCGCGCGCGCCTGCAAGCTCTTCGGCTGCGGTTTCGCCAACGTCCAGCCGCACTCCGGCGCCCAGGCCAACGAGGCGGTCTTCCTTGCCCTGCTCAAGCCCGGGGACACCATCCTCGGCATGAGCCTCGCGGCCGGCGGCCACCTCACCCACGGCGCCGCCCCGAACATCTCGGGCAAATGGTTCCACGCCGTGCAATACGGGGTCCGCCGCGAGGACGGCCTGCTCGATTATGACGAGCTCGAGCGCCTCGCCGCGGCCGAGCGCCCGAAGCTCATCATCGCCGGCGGCTCGGCCTATCCCCGCTTCATCGATTTCGCGCGCATCCGCCGCGCAGCCGACGAAGTCGGCGCCTTCTTCATGGTCGACATGGCCCATTTCGCCGGGCTGGTCGCCGCCGGGCTCTTCCCCAACCCGCTCCCCCATGCCCATGTCGTCACCACCACCACCCACAAGACGCTGCGCGGCCCGCGCGGGGGGATGATCCTCGCCAATGATCCGGAGATCGGAAAAAAGATCAATTCGGCGATCTTCCCCGGCCTCCAGGGCGGGCCGCTGATGCACGTGATCGCGGCCAAGGCGGTGGCGCTCGGCGAGGCGCTGCGCCCGGAGTTCCGCACCTACCAGCAGGCGGTGCAGGAGAATGCGCGGGTGCTGGCCGAGACGCTCAAGGCGCGCGGGCTCTCGATCGTCACCGGCGGGACCGACTGCCATCTCCTGCTCGTCGATCTCCGGCCCCGGCGCGTCACCGGCAAGGCGGCCGAGGCGAGCCTCGAGCGCGCCCGCATCACCACCAACAAGAACGCGATCCCGTTCGACCCGGAGAAGCCCATGGTCACTTCGGGCGTTCGGCTCGGCAGCCCGGCCGCGACCTCGCGCGGTTTCGCCGCCGCCGAGTTCCGCGAGGTCGGCCTCCTGATCGACGAGGTGCTGGCGGGGCTCTCCGCCTCCAACGACGGCAGCAACGTGGCGGCCGAAGCCTCGGTCGGCGCCCGCGTGCGCGCGCTCTGCGCCCGCTTCCCGATCTATCGCCGGGCCTGAAACCGCCCCGCCATGCGTTGCCCCTATTGCGGCCAGGACGACACCCAGGTGAAGGACAGCCGCCCGAGCGAGGACGGGGCGGCGATCCGCCGCCGCCGCTCCTGCACGGGCTGCGGCCAGCGCTTCACCACCATCGAGCGGGTGCAGCTGCGCGAGCTCGTCGTCGTCAAGGCGGACGGCCGCCGCGAGCCCTTCGATCGCGAGAAGCTCGTCCGCTCGATCCGCACCGCCGTCCGCAAGCGGCCGGTGGACGAGGAGCGGATCGAGCGGATCGTGAGTGGGATTGTCCGCAAGCTCGAGGCGAACGGCGAGCCCGACATCGCCTCGAAGCTGATCGGCGAGCTGGTGATGGAGACGCTCAAGGAGGTCGACGCGGTCGCCTATATCCGCTTCGCCAGCGTCTATCGCGACTTCCGCGAGGCTGCGGATTTCGGCGCCTTCCTCGGTGCGCTCGACGAACCGCGCTGATGGAGCAGACCGACACCTCGCACATGCGCGCCGCGATCGGGCTCGCCCGGCGCGGCCTGGGCGTCACCTGGCCCAACCCCTCCGTCGGCTGCGTGCTGGTGCGGCAGGGGCGCGTGGTCGGCCGCGGCGCCACCGCCCCGGGCGGGCGGCCGCACGCCGAGACGGTGGCGCTCGCCATGGCCGGCGAGGACGCGCGGGGGGCCACCGCCTATGTCACGCTCGAGCCCTGCTGCCACCATGGCGGGACACCCCCCTGCACCGAGGCGCTGATCGCGGCCGGGGTGGCCCGCGTCGTCGCCGCCCTCCGCGACCCCGACCCGCGCGTGGATGGGGCGGGCCTGGCGCGGCTGCGGGTGGCCGGGATCGTGGTCGAGGAGGGATTGCTCGGCGCGGAGGCCGAGGAAGTCGCGGCGGGCTTCCTGAGCCGGGTGCGCGAGGGCCGGCCCACGCTGACGCTCAAGCTCGCCGCCACGCTCGATGGCCGGATCGCGACGCATGCGGGCGAGAGCCGCTGGATCACCGGCGAACCAGCGCGCCGCGCCGCCCACGCCCTGCGCGGCCGGCATGACGCCGTGCTCATCGGCAGCGGCACCGCCTTGACCGACGACCCCGACCTCACCTGCCGGCTGCCCGGCTTTCGCGCCCGCCCCCTCATCCGCATCATCGCCGACAGCGGGCTGCGCCTGCCTCTCACCGCGAAGCTGGTTGCCACCGCGCGCGAAACGCCCACCTGGATCCTCCATCGCGCCGGCGCCGACGCGATTCGCGCCGCCGCCCTCGAAGGGCTCGGGGTCCGGCTCTTCGCCCTCCCCGGTTCCTCCGCCGGCATCGACCTCGCCGCCGGGCTCGCCGCACTCGCCGACGCCGGGCTCACCTCGATCCTCGCCGAAGGCGGGGGCGGGCTTGCCGCCGGCCTCGTTCGGGCCGATCTCGTGGACCGGCTGGCCTGGTTCCACGCCCCGGCGCTGCTCGGCGCGGATGGCTGGCCGGCCGCAGCGGCGCTCGGCATCGCCGGGCTCGCCGCGATGCCCCGCTTCCGGCGGGTGCGCAGCGCCGCAGTCGGAGAGGACATGATGACCGAATTCTCGCGGGCCGGCTGAAGGATGTTCACCGGGATCGTCACCGCGCTCGGCACCGTGCGCGCGGTCGCGCCGCTCGCCGCCGGCGCCGACATGCGCATCGCCATCGCCGCGCCTTGGCCGGACACGGCGTCGATCCCCCTGGGCGCCTCGATCGCCTGCTCCGGCTGCTGCCTCACCGCCGTCGCCCTCACCCCCGATAGCTTTTCCGCCGACGTCTCGGCCGAGACGCTCGCCCGCACCACGCTCGGCCAATGGCGGCCCGGCACGCGCGTCAATCTCGAGCGCAGCCTCCGCGTCGGCGACGAGCTCGGCGGCCACCTCGTCTCCGGCCATGTCGACGGCATCGGCGTGGCGCTCGAGGCGCGGCCCGAGCACGGCTCGCTGCGCTGGCGCTTCCGCATCGCGCCCGCGCTTGCCCGCTTCGTCGCGGTCAAGGGCAGCATCGCCGTCGACGGCGTCTCGCTCACCGTCAACGAGGTCGGACCCGACAGCTTCGGCGTGAACGTCATTCCGCACACCGCGCGCGTCACGCGCTTCGGCGCGCTCGCGCCGGGCGATGCGGTCAACCTGGAGATCGACATGCTCGCCCGCTACGTCGCCCGCCTCGCAGAGACCGCCGATCTCGCGGAGACATGATGAAAACCTCGCTCCTTTCCGACTATCTCTCCTCGATCGAGGAGCTGATCGCCGAGGCGCGCGCCGGGCGGATGTTCATCCTCGTCGATGACGAGGACCGCGAGAACGAGGGCGACCTTGTCATCCCGGCGCAGTTCGCGACCCCCGAGGCCGTCAATTTCATGGCCCGCCACGCGCGCGGGCTGATCTGCCTGGCGCTGACCCGCCCGCGCGTCGAGCAGCTCGGGCTCACGCTGATGAGCCAGTCCAACCGCTCGCGCCTGCAGACCGCCTTCACCGTCTCGATCGAGGCGCGCGAAGGCGTCACCACGGGGATCTCGGCGGCCGACCGCGCGCACACCATCGCGGTCGCCATCAATCCCGAGAAGGGCCGCGAGGATATCGTGAGCCCCGGCCACGTCTTTCCGCTGATGGCGCGCGAGGGCGGCGCGCTCGTCCGCGCCGGCCACACCGAGGCCGCGGTGGACATCGCCCGCCTCGCCGGGCTCAACCCCTCGGGCGTGGTCTGCGAGATCATGAACGATGACGGCACGATGGCGCGGCTGCCCGACCTCGCAGCCTTCGCCCAGCGCCACAACCTCAAGCTCGGCACGATCGCCGACCTCATCGCCTATCGCCGCCGCACCGAGCGGCTGGTGCGCCGGGTCGCCGAAGGCGCGCTGCACCATGCCGAGGGCGGGGAGTGGACGCTGCTCGTCTATGCCAACACCGTCGAATATGCCGAGCATCTGGTGCTCCTGAAGGGCGATCTCGCGGGGCCCGAGCCGGTCATGGTGCGCATGCACGCGGTCGATCTCCTGCACGACATGCTGGGCGGCCCGGCCTGGGACACGCTGCACGGCGCGATGCGGCGGATCGCAGCCGTTGGGCGCGGCGCGGTGGTGCTGATCCGCGACCCGCGGCCGACCGCGCTCTCCGAGCGCGTGCGCGCCGCGGCGGCGGGCCCGCGGCCGAACCGCGAGCTCCGCGATTACGGCATCGGCGCGCAGATCCTCCTCGATCTTGGGGTGCGGCGGATGGTCCTGCTCTCCAACACGCAGCGGACGATCGTCGGCCTCGAGGGCTACGGGCTCGATATCGTCGCCCAGCTCCCGAGCGGGGATATTGCGGGCGAATGAGCACCGAGGACGCGCCCGCTGCCGAGCCGGTGGCGATCGAGGGCAAGCCGCCGCACCTCCTCATCGTCCGCGCGCCCTATTACCGCGCGGTGGTGGACGGGCTCGCCGCCGGCGCGGCGCACATCCTGAGAGCCTCCGGCGCCAGCTTCGAGACGCTCGACGTAGCCGGCGCCTTCGAGCTTCCCCAGGCGATCCGCATCGTGCTCCGCGGCCCGCCCCGCCATGACGGGTTCTTAGCCCTCGGCTGCGTCGTCCGCGGCGAGACCGACCATTACGAACACATCTGCCGCGCGACGATGGGCGGGCTGATGCACGTCGCCCTCCAGTTCGGCATCGCCCTCGGCACCGGCCTGCTCACCGTCGACCGGCTCGACCAGGCGCTCGCCCGCGCCGGCGCCGGCCCCAACAGGGGATCGAACAAGGGCGCCGAGGCGGCGCGCGCGGCCCTCCTCCAGATCGCCGCCTCGCGCCGCTTCGGCGCCGCCTGGCGGGCCGGCTGATGGCGCGCGAGCCCCATGCTTCAATCCATGGGCGCCGGCGCACCGCCGCCCGCCTTGCTTCCGTGCAGGCGCTCTACCAGAGCGACCAGACGGGCGATCCGGCCGATCAGGTGATCGATCAGTTCGTCCGCCATCGGCTCGGTGTCGCGGCCACGGCCGGCGGGTACGAGGAGGGCAGCGTGCCCGAGGCCGAGATCGCGCTCTTCACCCGCATCGTCCGCGCCGCCAGCCTCGGCCAGGCCGAGCGCGACGCCATGCTGGCCGGAGCGCTGCCCGCCGACTGGCCGGTCGAGCGGCTCGATCCCGTGCTGCGCTGCCTGCTGCGCGCCGGCATGGCCGAGCTTGAGATGGCGGACGGCCCGCCGGCGCGCGTCGTCATCAACGAATATCTCGACGTCGCGCACGGCTTCTTCTGGGGCGAGGAGCCGGGCCTCGCGAACGCCGTGCTCGACCGCCTCGCCCGCACCCTCCGCCCGGCCGAGTTCCCCGCGACCGCCGGCGGATGAGCGATCTGCCGCGGGAGTTCGCGCTGATCGCGCGGCACTTCCGCCCGCTGGCGGGCGCGGCGGCGCTTGGCCTCGCCGACGACGCCGCCATCCTCGCCCCGCCCGCCGGCCGGGAGCTGGTGCTGACCGTCGATGCGCTGGTCGCCGGCGTCCATTTCCTGCCCGGCGATCCGCCGGACCTCATCGCGCGCAAGCTCTTGCGCGTGAACCTCTCCGACCTCGCGGCGAAGGCGGCGGCACCACTCGGCTATCTCCTCACCATCGCCACCCCGCCCGAGACCACCGACGACTGGTTTTTTTCCTTTGCCGCCGGCCTCGCCGCGGACCAGCGCAATTTCGGGATCGAGCTCCTCGGCGGCGACACGACATCCACCCCCGGCCCGCTCACGCTTTCGCTCACCGCCATCGGCACGGTGGCGGCGGGCGGCGCTGTCCTCCGCCGGGGTGCCGCCGCCGGCGACGGCGTCTGGGTCACCGGCACGATCGGCGATGCCGCCCTCGGCCTCGCCGTGCTCGAGGGCCGGCTCGCCGATCCCTCGGGCTTCCTCGCCCAACGCTACCATTTGCCCGAGCCCCGCCTCGGGCTTCGCCTCGCCGGCATCGCCGCGGCGGCGATGGATATCTCGGACGGCCTCGTGCAGGATCTCGGCCATCTCTGCCGCGCCGGCGGCGTCGCCGCCGAGATCGAGGCGGCCCGCGTGCCGCTCTCGGTGCCGGCCCGCGCCGCCGGGCCCGCCTGGCTCGAACGCTGCCTCACCGGCGGGGACGATTACGAGCTTCTCCTCGCCGTCCCCCCATCCTCGGAGCCGGCGCTTCAGGCCGAGGCCGCCCGCGCCGCCCTCCCGGTGACGAAAATCGGCCGCTTCGTCCCCGGCCCGCCCGCCGTCACCGTGCGCGGAGCGGACGGCGCGCCGATGAAAATCTCACGCCCCGGCTGGAGCCATTTCTAGCTCCTTTGCCGCCGCCAAACGCTGCGCGACCATCGCCTCGAACGCAGCGAGGATGCGCCGCACGGCGCCGTTGCGGTAGGCGAATGGCCCCGCCTCCTCCTCCGGGTGGACCAGCATCGTCGCGTTGGCCTCGAACACCAGCACCCGCCCGTCGGGCAACAGGGAAAAATCGACGCCGGCGAAATCGAGGTCGAGCCGCTCGCCGATCGCCCGGATTCCGTCCATCGCGCGCGCCCCGATCGCGCCCTCCGGCTGGCTGAGGAAGCGTGCCTCCTCCGCCTGCCGCGCCGGGTCCGCCTCCATCCCAGCGGTCGCGTGATGGACCAGCCAATGCGGGCCGATCGCCAGGTGATAGGGCAGCGGGCAGCGATCGACGAAGACCACCCGGTATTTGCGAAAAAATCCGTCCGCCGAGCGGAACGGCCAGAATCGCGTCAGGTAGTGCACCGCGTCCCCGCCCCCGGACGCCGCCGCGTCCCCGCCCCCGGCGCCACCGCGCCCGCAACCTCCAGCGCCGCCGGCGAGCCAGCCAGCCGCACGCCCTGGCCGCCATGCGATCCGGCCCGCCGCACCAGCAGCGGCAGCCCGATCCCCGTGCGCATCACCTCGCCCGAGCGCAGCGCTCCCGCCACGCGCCGCACCGCCGGCACGGCGATGCCGGGAATGCCGCCCAGCAGCCCGGGCAGGCGGTCGCGCCGCGTCCCCGCCACCCGCTCCGGCGCGTTCAGCACCGGCCGGCGGCAGGTTTCGAGGAAACCCGCCATGGCCGCCGCTGCCGGCCCGGCCGCGTCCGCATCGCCCATCCCGTTGCACACGAGATCATACGGCGGGAGCGATTTTTCCCCGTCCGCGGCGGCATATTCGATCACCCAGCTGACCACCGTGCAGCGCTCGCGCGGGAAGAGGAACTGCGTCGGCACGTTGCCCGCCCCGGCGGTGGTGAGCAGCAGGACGCTCAGGCGCGGCCGCCCCGCCGCCTCGACGAAGACGCATTGCCGGCGATAGGCGGCATCGCGATGGCCACGCGCTTTGCCCGCCTGGCCGCGGGCCGCGCAGATCGCGGCGAGGTTGCGGTGCGCGGCGACCATCCCCGGATCGCTCGCGAGCGCGCGGCGAAACGCCCGCTCGGCCGCTTCCTCAGCGCCGGCGAGCAGCAGCACCGAGCCGAGGCTCGCCTCCGCTTCCGCGAACCCGGGCGCGAGCGCGACCGCGCGCGCGAGCGCCTGGCGCGCCTCGTCCGAGCGCCCGCTCGCGGCGAGGCAGTTGCCGAGCTCGAGATAGGCGGCGGCGTAGCCCGGGAGGGCGGCGATGGTGGCGCGGAATTCGCCGATCGCTTCGGGAAATTCTCCGAGCGCCTTCCGGGCGATGCCGCGGAGGAAAAAAATCTCCGCCCGCACGGCCGCCGGAAGCGATTCCCCGGCCGCCAGCGGATCGAGCGCGGCGATCACCGCCTCGTTCTGCCCCGCGGCGAGCAGCGCCCAGGCGAGCGCGGCTGCGAGCGGTGCGGCGCCCGGGGCCCGCAGCAGCGCCGCCCGGCAGGTCGCGATCGCCGCCGCGGGATCGCCGGCCGCGCGCTCGGCATTGGCGAGCCCGGCGGCGAGCGCGGCATCCTCCGGGGCGAGCGCCACCGCCGCCCGGTAGGAAAAAACCGCCTCGCCGGGCCGCCCGGCGAGCGCCAGCAGCCGCGCCAGCGCCGCCTGGCCGAGCGCATTTTCCGGCCGCAGTTCTACGACGTTCCGCATCAGGCCGATCGCGTCCTCGATCGCCCCCATCTCGAAGCGGACGAGGCCGTAGAGATAGAGCGCGGCGGGGTCCGCCGCATCCGCCGCACGCAGCGCGCGGCAGGCCTCGGCGGCCTCCGCGTGGCGGCCCGCCCGATGGTGGCCGAGCGCGCGCGCGAATGTTTCGGCCCGATCGTCATCCATGGGCGCCCTTATCGCCCGCGCCGGTTGATCTCCGGTAAACCGCACTGGCGCTTTGTCTCAAGTATCGGATTTACGCGGCGTTTCATGCGCGCTCCGCGACCGCCGAAACTCTGCGATCCGATCCTAGCGGAACCAGATGTCGGGGAGAGAAAAGCCTTCCGGATACGGATCGGCCGGGTCGAGCCCATACTGGGCGATGCCGGTGACGAAGCCGCGCCCCGCGATGCTGACGACCACGGCAGGCAGGTCCCCGGCCCGAACCGCCTCCTCCACCGTCCCGAAGAAATGCGAGCCGATGATCGAGACATGGTCGAGCACCTCGCCGGGCGCGATCTCGCCCCGCGCATGAAGAAGTGCCAACCGCGCCGAGGTCCCGGTGCCGCAGGGCGAGCGGTCGAGCCGCCCGGGCGAGATGACCACCGTGTTGCGCGCCGTCTTCCCGGTCGGGCTCGCGGCCAGCGGGCCGGCGAACAGCGTCTGGTTCACGGTGTGGATCTCGGGGTTCTCCGGATGCACGGCGGGAAGCTGCTCGGCGGCCGCCGCCTTGATCCGCTCGCCGAGCGCAACCAGCTCGCGCGCCTCGGCCGGCACGATCGCCAATCCGAGCCTCTCGGCGTCCACGATCGCATACATCATCCCGCCATAGGCGACATCCACCGTAACGCTGCCGAAGCCCGCGACCTCGACCGGCCGGTCCCGGTGCAGCACGAAGGACGGCACGTTGCGGAAGCTCACGCGCTCGCAGCGCCCGTCGCGGCAGCTCGCGGTGACGTGCACCAGCCCGCCCGGCGTGTCCACCTTGAGCCGCGTCTCGGGCTCGCGCATCGGCAGCATGCCGGTCTCCAGCACCGCCGTCACGGCGCAGATCATGTTCGAGCCGGACATCGGCACGTAGAACTCGGATTCCATGATGATCAGGCCGAAATCCGCGCCCGGAGAACAGGGCGGCGTCACCAGGTTCACCGCATGGTTCACCGCCCCGCGCGGCTCGAAGAGCAGCAGCCGGCGCAACCCGTCATCGTGATCGCGCAGATGGCACATCCGCTCGAACATGCTCGCCCCCGGCGGGGGCAGAACCCCGCCGGTGATGACGCGGCCGACCTCGCCCTCCGCGTGCACGCCGACCACGCTCACCGTGCGGCTCCAGCGCATGCTTCGCCTCCCCCCGCTATTGCTTGGCTGCTATTGCCCGGCCGCTATCGGGCGCGCCAATCGAGCAGCCGGTGCCACGGCTGGATGAGCCGCGCGCCGAGAACCTGGAATCCGCGCGCGGGGATCGTCACCAGCGGGGAAACGGGCAGCGGCAGCTCCGCCTCGGCGATCTTTCCGGCGAGGAACGCGCCGAGCCGGCTGCCGAGCGCGGTGCCGAGCGCCACGCCGCGGCCGGAATAGGCGCCGCAGAACAGGACGCCCGGCGCAAGCCGCATCAGGCGCGGCAGCCGCTCGGGCGTGACGCCGACGATCCCTTCCCAATAGTCCTCGATCGCAATCTCGCCGAGCGCGGGAAAGCTCTTCCTGAGCTCGCGCGCCACCGCTCTCTTTCCCCGGCTCGCCGCGCCCTGCCAGAGCATCATCCGCCCGCCGCTGATCAGCCTGCCGTCGCGGTCGTAATGGAACGCGCGGAGCTCGCGGCGCATGTCCGAGACGCCTTCGTTTCCGGCCAGGATGCTCCGCCGGAGATTGTCGGTGAGCGGCCGCGAGGCGGTCTGGTAAAGCTTCACCTGGATCATCGCCTTCGCGAGCGCGGGCCAGAAGGCGCCGGTCAGCGCGTTGGTCGCGATCAGCACCTGCGCGGCGCGGACCGTGGCGCCCCCGTCCACCGCCACCCTCCAGCCGTCGCCATCGGGGCGGACCGCGCTGACGCGCGCCCCGCCGTGGATACGCACGCCGGCGCCGCTCGCCGCCCGCGCCAATCCCTGCACGAGCGCGTAGGGATTGATGTGCCCGCCCTCGCCGGCCAGCCAGCCGCCGAGATAGCCGGGCCCGCCCAGCCGCTCGCGGAGCGCCGCGGCGTCGAGCCACGCAACGTCCGCGCCGAAGGCGCGCCACTCGTCATGGATGGTGCGCGCGCGCGCCAGCGTCGCCGCGGAATGGGCGGGCTGGATCCATCCCTTTTCGACCGCGTCGCATTTGATGCCGTGCCGGGCGGCGAGCGCGAAGAGCGCCCGCCCCGCGCCCGCGACCAGCTCGTTGTAGCGTCTGCCCCGCGCCTTGCCGAGCGCGCGCTCGATGCCCGAGGGGCTCGCGCGCGAATGGTGCGGAACGACCATCCCGTTGTTGCGGCCCGAGGCGCCGGCGCCGACATAATCGGCCTCGAGCAGCATCACCGACGAACCGGCCTCGGCAGCGGCGAGCGCGGCCGAGAGCCCGGTGAAGCCGCCGCCGATGACGACGAGGTCGGATGTCTCCTCGCCCTCGAGCGGCTTCGTCGCTGCGTCCGGCTCGGCGCTGATCTTGCGCCAGTGGTGCGGCGCCGCGGTATCGATGTGCATGGGCGGAATTGATGCCCGCCGCGGCGCTCCCGTCAATCAGGGCCCGTCAATCAGGGCCCGTCGATCACGGCCCGTCGATCACGGCGATGCGCCGCCCCATCGCGCCGCCCCCGGTCAGCTTGCCCCCGGTCAGGCTGCCTGGCAGCGCGCCGCCGGCGCGGGCACGTCCACATAGAGGCGGAACAGCACCTCCTTCAGCAGGTTGCGCGCGTCCTCGACCGAAAGCGAGATGTGCTGGGCGAGGATGCGCGCGCCGCGGGCCCCGTTGCGCGCGCCGAGTGCCGCGACCAGCCCGCCATGGTCCACGATCAGCCGGGCCTGGATCGGCACGTGCTCGATCGTGATCCGGCGGACGAAGCGGATCCGCGCATCGATGGCGGCGAGCTGGCGGACGAGCTCGCGGTTCCCGGAAAGCTCGACGATCTGGCGGTGGAACGCCTCGTCGAGGTTCAGCATCTCGTCCGGGTCCCGCCTGCGATAATGCCGCTGCGCCCCGGTCCAGAAGCGGGTGAGCGCGGCGATCCCGGCATCGGAGGCGCGCTTGCAGGCGAGCTCGAAGGCGCCGCGCTCGAGGATCGAACGCATCTCATAGACCCCGATCAGGTCGGTGATGTCGAGCGAGCGGCAGAAAAACCCGCGATTCGGCGCAAAAACGAGAAACCCCTCGCTCGCCAGCCGGTTGAGCGCCTCGCGCACCGGCGTGCGGCTCAGCGCGAGCTTGCGGGCGAGATGGAGCTCGTTCAGTCGCTCCTCGGGCCGGAGCTTGAACTCGATGATCCACTGGCGGATCGCCCGATACGCGCGGTCGGCGCTGTCCGCGGCTCTGCGCAGCCCCTTGGGCGGCCCTTTTGGCAGCCCGCGGGCCGGCCGCGCCGCGGGCCGTTTCTTGCGCTTCGCTCCCATCAGCCTCGTCCGGTAATGTTCGGTCCAGTCAATCCGCCAGGCGCGGCCGGGTCAAGCCGGGTATGGCCGCCCGGGCGGCCGGGCGGGGGCCGCCCCGCGCAACTATCGGCCACGGCAGGCAAACGCCGGCCCCGGCTCGCGAATTCTTGAAAACTTGACATGTTCTTGCGCCAATTGCTACATGTTAATTATGTTCAATCAATGCATTTCTGGGTGGGCATGCCGTTGATCGAGTTCACGACGCTTTCCGTCCGTCCCGGCACAGTCATCGCCTCGGAGGTGCGGCCATGCTGATCACCCGGGCGATGACCAAGGCGTTCTTCAACGCCTATAGCGAGGGCCAGCCGATCCGCGCCCGCCTCGAAGGCGTCGCCGATCTGATGCGCCACGGCTATATCGACAATGCCTGGGAGATCATCCAGCAGCTCAACCACACGCAGGAGCCGATCCAGCCCCTCGAATGGCTTTCCTGGGCGTGCGACCGGCTCGAGATCCTGCGTCCCCCGCCCTATGACGATCCGAACGACGTCGAATCGATCACCCTCGACGGCCTGGGCCGGCCGATCACCGTGCGGCCGCCGACGGACGTGATGATCGCCCGCTCCTGGGCTGCCACGCGGGTGCTGGTCGCCTTCGGCGGCGTCGGCGAGGCGTTCTGGTCGGTGCCGCCGTTCCTCGAGGTCCCGAACTGCCACCTCATCATGCTGCGGGACAACACGAGGCTCTTCCATGTCGCCGGGGTCGAGGGGCTGGGCGGCACCTATTTCGAGTGCGCCTCGGCGCTCGGCAAGCTGATCGACAAGCTCGGCGCGACCCAGGTCTTCGTCACCGGCAATTCGAGCGGCGGCTACGCGGCCCTTCGCTACGCGCTCGATCTCGGCGCCCGCGGGGTGCTCGCCTTCAGCCCCTTCACGCGCATCAACGCGACGCCGGAAGAGATCGAGCAATTCCCCGCCATGCGCCCGCTTTTGCGCTCGCGCCCGGAGATGATGGAAGACCTCCTGCCGCTCTACGCCGCGCACCCGAGCCCGCCCAAGGTGATCATCGCCTATGGCGACCAGCACCCGACGGATACCGAGCACGCGCTCCGCATGAAGGACCTGCCCTGCGTCGCGCTCGAGCCGGTTCACGGCTTCAACGGCCATCATGCCTGGGCCCAGCTGCTCGACGAGCAGCGCTTCCGCCCGCTGCTGAAACGGCTGCTGTCGTCCTGAACCGCTGGCCGACTCCTCCGCCCCTTTCAGATCCGGAGCGAGACCTCTATCCTCCCGGCCGCCGGATCGCGGACCGCGGAGGTCTTCGCCATGCCGCACGACGAACTCGTTACGCTGCCCAGCGCTCATGATTTCGCAACCACGCTGGCGCGGCTGCTGGCGGCGCTCGACGCCAGGGGGATCACGGTGTTCGCGTGCGTCGATCATGCGGCGGGCGCGGCGAGCGTCGGGCTGCCCCTGCTGCCGACCACGCTCCTGCTCTTCGGCAATCCCGCCGCCGGAACCCCGTTGATGCAGGCCGCCCAGACGGCCGGCATCGACCTGCCGTTGAAGGCGCTCGTCTGGCAGGACGCGGCCGGCACCGTCCGCCTGACCTATGACGATCCCGCCTGGATCGCGGCCCGGCACGCACTCGGCGCCGAGACCCATCCGGCCGTCGCCGCGCTCGGCACGGCACTGGACGCGCTCGCCCACCACGCAACCGGCGCCTGATCGCTCCCGAGAGAACCTCGAACCCTCGGATCGGGACAGGTGGCGTCGGTCGCGCCCGATTGTCCGCCCGCCCGCCTTCCTTTCCCTCGCCCGCCGGCGGGCTGGCGGATTGACAGCACGGGGTCGGTTGTCATGGCGGCGAGGCCGCGTCTGGCGGGGAATTCACGCCAGGCTTGGAGCATGACGATCGGGCCGGGTTTGGCGTAACAGCCGGTCCGGCCGCCGGGCCGGGCGCACACCCCGCGGAGCGTGCCGCCGACTTTGATACGGCCGGGGTCGGCATTTGGGCTCGGATCCTTGGCGTTGGCGTTGCCGCCGGGGCGTTGCCGCTGGTGGATGGATCCAAGCGGCGGTTGGTTCGGTGGGTGGTGTTGGCGCCTTGCTGACGAGGCGCTCCGGGTTTTTGCGGAACGCGCGATCGAGCCTGTGCTGGCGTGCGGTGTGAACGGGATCGGCTTGTCCGTGATGCACCTGGTCCGGGGTCAACGGGCCGATCCCGTCGTGGTGATGGTCCTCGTTGCTGTCGCGCGACACGAACGCGCGAGACCGACCTGCGAGATGTCGGCGAGGCGATTTTTGACATCGCGCAGTCCGGCCTGGTGCAGATCGGCGCCCATGGAAGGTGACCGACGCCATCCGCGGGGCCTTGGTCGGGAGGCGGGGATTGAACTGACGTGAAGTCCCCGGGTTGGGCCAAGGGCCCAGCTCCCAGCTCCCAGCTCCCGGCTGCCGGTGCCAGCCTTCATAGAAAGCTGACACCCAGCTGTTGGTCCAGGTGCCCGATTGACGCGGCGTTTCGTGATCGCTGCGCGAGTGACGAAACTCTGCGATCGGGCACTAGCGCTGCATCCCCCAGCGGCGGACGGTGCGCTCCTCGAGGGTGCGGAAGATCACGGATTCGACCAGGAGCCCGATCAGGATGACGGCGAGCAGGCCGGCGAACACCTGCGCCGTCTCGAGCTCCTCGCGCGCCTGGAAGATATACCACCCGAGCCCGCCCGAACGCGAGGAGACGCCGAAGACGAGCTCGGCTGCGATCAGCGTCCGCCAGGCGAACGCCCAGCCGATCTTGAGCCCGGTCACGATCGACGCCGCGGCGGCCGGCATCAGGATCAGCGCCACGTAGCGGACGCCGGAGAGCCCGAAATTGCGCCCGCTCATGCGCAGCGTCTCGGGCACGGCGCGGAATCCCGTGCTGGTGTTCAGCACCACCGCCCAGAGCACGCCGTGGATCAGCACGAAGACGAGCGAAGGCGTGCCGAGACCGAACCAGATCAGCGCCAGCGGCAACAGCGCGATCGCCGGCAGCGGGTTGAACATCGCCGTCAGCACCGCAAGGATGTCGTTGCCGATGCGGCTCGCCACGGCGAGCGTGGTCAGCACCGCCGCGAGCGCGATGCCGGCGGCGTAGCCGATCAGCAGGACCCGGATCGAGGTGAGGATGCGCTCGCTGAGCGCGCCCGAGAGCATGCCGGCCACGAACACCCGCACGGTTGCGGTGAAGGTCGGGAACAACAGAGAATTGTCGAGCCAGAGCGCATAGACCTGCCAGAGCAGCGCGAGGCCGACCAGGACGAGCCCGCGGCGCACGGCGGCGTTCCCGGCGAGGCGCTCGGCCAGCGAAAGCGGCGCCTCGACCGCGGCGATCCGCCCGACATCCTCCGGAACGACCTCGAACTCCGGCCGGAGCGGCGGGCTCGCGAGCACGGCGCGATCGGGCTCAGGCATGGGCGGGTTCAGGCGCGGCCACCGGCGCCGCCGGCGCGAAGAGGAGATCGTGGATGCGCCGCGTGAGCTGCCCGAAGGCGGGATCGGACGCGTCCTGCCCGTCGAGATGCTCGGCGTTGAGCTCCGCCCGCACCTGGCCGGGATGGGCGGAGAGCAGCAGGATGCGCGAGCCGAGCAGGGCCGCCTCCTCGATCGAGTGGGTGACGAACAGGATCGTGAGGCGCAGCATCCGCCAGAGCTCGTAGAGCTCCCGCTGCATGTGCCGGCGCGTCAGCGCATCGAGCGCGGCGAAGGGCTCGTCCATCAGCAGGATCGCGGGTTCCATCGCCAGCGCCCGCGCGATCGCGACGCGCATCTTCATTCCGCCCGAGAGCATGTGTGGATAGACGCCCGCGAATTCGGCGAGATTGACCTTCTCCAGTGAAGCGAGCGCGCGCTCCCGGACCTCGCGCGCGGCCAAGGAGCGGGCCACGCGCATCGGGAACATGACGTTGCCGAGCACGGTCTTCCACGGCATCAGCTGCTCGAACTCCTGGAACACCATCATCCGGTCCGGCCCGGGGCCGGTGATCGCGCGGCCGGCGAGCGTGATGCTGCCCTCGACCGGCTTGAGGAAGCCGCCGATCGCCTTGAGCAGGCTGGTCTTGCCGCAGCCCGAGGGGCCGAGGATGATGAAGCGGTCGCCCTGGTGGACCGCGAGATCGACCCGATAGGTCGCCGTCACCAGATGCTGCGCGGTCTTGTATTGCAGCGTCACGCCCCGCGCCTCGAGGAGCGGCGGCGTCATCGGCATGGCCGCGTCCTCAGCTTCCCGGCTCGCTGCCGATCGTCGGGAAGAAGAGATCCTTCCAGCTTGCCGGCGCCGCCGGGATCATGCCGATCTTGGCCATGAATGCCGCGTACTCCATCGTCCGCTGCGGTATTACGGTCCAGTGGTTTTCCGGATCCTTAATCATGCGCACCAGCGCCGCCGCGGAAAGCGAGGTCGGCGCGCTCGCCATGTAGATCTTCGCCGCCTCGTCCGGGTGATCGACGATCAGCCGGTCCGCCTCCTCGAGTGCGGCGACGAAGATCGCCACCAGCTTCGGATTGTCCCGCACGAAGCGGCCGGTGGTCCAGGCCACGTTGAAGGTTCCCGGGCCGCCGAGAACATCGTAGCTGTCGAGCACGCGATGAACGCCCGGCTTTTCCAGCTCCTCGTACATGAAGGGCGCGGAGGTGAAATGCGCCGTGATCCCGGCCTTGCGCGCGAGCATCGCCGCCATCCCGTCGGGGTGCGACATCGAGACCGTGAGCGTGTTGAGTTTTCCCGCGCCGGCCGGCCCGAATTCCTGCGCGGCGGCCATCATCAGCGTGATCGCCTGGATCGAGACCCCGGCCGCCGGCATCGCGATCCGGTCCCGGCTCGTGAAGTCCTTGAGCGAATGGACGTTGGCATCGATCGTGTTGAGATAGAGCGGCATCGCGTTGAGGGCGGCGATGCCGCGGACGCGCAGATTGTCCCGCGTGCGCGCCCAGAGCAGCACCATCGGCGCCACGCCGCCCGAGACGATGTCGAGCTGGCCGGAGATCAGCGCCTCGTTCATCGCCGCGCCGTCGGTAAATTGCAGCCAGCGCGTCTTGATGTCCAATCCCTGCGCCGCGCCAAGCCGCTCGAGAATGTGGCCGGCCTGGATCACGGTCAGCGGCAGATAGGAGATCCCGTATTCGGCCGCGATCCGGATGGTCTGAGCCCGCGCCGGCAGCGCCGGGGAACAGGCGAGGGAACAGGCGATCAGGAAGGTCACGACGGCTGCGCGCCAGCCGCGTCTCGTTCGCCTCATCGTTCGTGCTCCTCCGGGCCGATTTCGCCGCGCCCGCCATCCGGCCCGACGATTTTACGGGGGACTCTAGGTGTCGGCCGGAGCGAGCGTCAAGCAACGGGCCGAGGCACGATCCGTTGCGGCGGCGCCTGGCGGCCTATGTAATCTCTGTTGCCCGAACGGCCGCCGGCCGCCAGGATCGGCCGCCCCCGCTTTGGCAAAGGACCGGACATGCCGAGAAAATCCGCACCCCCGGCAGGCGCGCCGCCGGCGCTGCCGCTGCCCTCCACACCCGACCTCGAACCCCTGCTCCGCGAGCTCACCGGCCGCGTGCTCGATGCCCTCAACCGCAACACCGCCGCCATCCTCGCCGCCGGCATCATGTCCTCGCGCGGCCGGCCGCACACGCCGGAGGAGGCGATCCGCCTCCAGCAGGAGATGATCGGCACCCTCTGGCCGCGGGCCGCGGCGGCGCCGAAGCCGGCCGACCAAGAGCCGGCCGACCAGGAGCCGGCCGACCAGGAGGCGGCCTGAAGGCAGGCCGGCTCGACAGGCGGCGCGGCGCTCCCCATCTCCCTTCGCGCCATCGCCCTATCGCACCGGTCCGGAGTCGCCGATGTCCGAGACGCTCGCCCGCCCCCCGCGCCTGCTCTTCGTGCCGCAGAAGCTGGCCGCCCGGCCGGCCGGGCGGCCGTTTTCCGTCGTCTCGCCCTATGCGCCGAGCGGGGATCAACCGAGCGCCATCCGCGAGCTCACGGCCGGGCTCGCGGCCGGCGAGCGCGACCAGGTCCTGCTCGGGGTCACCGGCTCGGGCAAGACCTTCACCATGGCGAAGGCGATCGAGGCGGTGCAGCGCCCCACCCTCGTCCTCGCCCCCAACAAGACGCTGGCGGCGCAGCTCTACGGGGAGATGAAATCGTTCTTCCCGGAGAACGCGGTCGAGTATTTCGTCAGCTACTACGACTATTACCAGCCGGAGGCGTACGTCCCGCGGACCGATACCTATATCGAGAAGGACGCGCAGATCAACGAGCAGATCGACCGCATGCGTCACGCCGCGACGCAGGCGCTGCTCGAGCGCAACGATGTCGTCATCGTCGCCTCCGTCTCCTGCATCTACGGCATCGGCTCGGTCGAGACCTATCAGCGCATGGTGGTCAGGCTCAAGCGCGGCGGGCGGATCGCGCGCGAGCACCTGGCGCGCGCGCTGGTCGAGCTGCAATACCGCCGCAACGACCAGGCCTTCCAGCGCGGCACGTTCCGCCTCCGCGGCGAAACGGTCGATATCTTCCCGAGCCACTACGAGGACCGCGCCTGGCGCGTCAGCTTGTTCGGCGACGAGATCGAGGAGATCGCCGAGTTCGATCCGCTGACCGGCGAGAGAACCGCGAAGCTCGAGGAAATCACCGTTTACGCCAACAGCCACTATGTCACGCCGCGGCCGACGCTCACCCAGGCGATCGCCGAGATCAAGCTCGAGCTGCGCGCCAGGCTGGCCGAGCTCGCCGAGCAGGGCAAGCCGCTCGAGGCGGAACGGCTGGCCCAGCGCACCCAGTACGACCTCGAAATGCTCGAGATGACCGGCTCCTGCAAGGGCATCGAGAACTATTCCCGCTACCTCACCGGACGGAATCCGGGCGAGCCGCCGCCGACGCTGTTCGAATACCTGCCCGAGAACGCGCTGCTCATCGTCGATGAGAGCCACGTCACCGTGCCGCAGCTGGGCGGGATGTATCGCGGCGACTTCAACCGCAAGTCCGTCCTCGCCGAGTTCGGCTTCCGCCTGCGCTCCTGCGTCGACAACCGGCCGCTCAAGTTCGAGGAGTGGGACCGCTTCCGCCCGCAGAGCCTCTTCGTCTCCGCGACTCCCGGCCCCTGGGAGCTCGAGCGCACGGCCGGCGCCTTCGTCGAGCAGGTGATCCGCCCCACCGGGCTGATCGACCCGGTGGTCGAGATCCGCCCGGTGGAGCACCAGGTTGACGACCTGCTCGCCGAGTGCCGCGCCGCCGCCCTCGCCGCCTACCGCGTGCTGGTGACGACGCTGACGAAGCGGATGGCCGAGGAGCTCACCGAGTACCTCAACGAGAACGGCGTGCGGGTGCGCTATCTCCATTCCGATATCGACACGCTCGAGCGCGTCGAGATCATCCGCGACCTCCGGCTCGGCGTGTTCGACGTGCTGATCGGGATCAATCTGCTGCGCGAGGGCCTCGATATTCCGGAATGCGCGCTGGTCGCGATCCTGGACGCCGACAAGGAGGGGTTCCTCCGCTCGACCACCAGCCTGGTCCAGACCATCGGGCGGGCGGCGCGCAATATCGACGGGCGCGTCATCCTCTATGCCGATCGCGCGACGGAAAGCATCAAGCGCGCGCTCGCCGAGACGGACCGCCGGCGGACCAAGCAGGGGGCGTGGAACGAGGCGCACGGCATCACCCCGCAATCGGTGAAGAAGGGGATCGGCAAGGCGCTCCAGAGCGTCTTCGAGCAGGATTACGTCACCGTGGCGCCCGAGATCGAGAGCGCGGCGGATGCGCTGATCGGCAAGGACCTCCGCGCGGTGATCGCCGATCTCGAGGCGAGGATGCGGCACGCGGCCGCCGATCTCGAATTCGAGGAGGCGGCGCGGCTGCGCGACGAGATCCGCCGCCTCGAGGCGCGGGATCTCGGGCTTGCGCCGCCACCGGTTGCCACCGCCGAGCGCCCCCGCCGCGGACCGCCCAAGCCCTTCGGACCCGGCGGCGGCGGGGCCGAGCCGCGGCGCGGCCAGCGCCCCGGTCAACGCCCCGGTGAACGCCCGGGTGAACGCCCCGGTGAACGCCCGGGCCGCATCCGCCGCGGCCCCTGACCCGGCCCCGACATGGAGCTGCCCATCTCCGCGTGCCTGCCGCGCGCGGCCCTCGTCACCGGCGGCGCCCGCCGCCTCGGCCGGGCGATCGCGCTGGGGCTGGCCGCTTCCGGCTTCGATATCGCGATCCATGCCCACACCGCCCGCGCCGAGGCCGAAACCCTCGCCGCCGAGATCGAAGCCGCGGGCCGCCGCGCCCTCGTGGTCACGGCCGATCTCGCCCGCGAGGAGGAGGTGCAGGCGCTTTTCCCCGCCGCCGCCGGGCTCGGGCCGATCGGCCTCGTCGTCAACAACGCCAGCGCCTTCGAGCGCGACGAATGGGAGAGCGCCACCCGCGCCTCGTGGGACCGGCACCTCGAGCCCAACCTGCGCGCCCCCTTCGTGCTGACGCAGCATTTCGCCCGCGCCCTGCCGGCCGCGGCCGAGGGGGTCGTGGTCAACCTGCTCGACGAGCGGGTCTGGGCGCTCACCCCCCACTTCGTCTCCTACACGCTCTCCAAGGCGGGGCTCTGGACGCTCACCCGCACGCTGGCGCTGGCCCTCGCCCCGCGCATCCGGGTGGCGGCGATCGGCCCCGGCCCGACGCTGCCGAGCGCGCGCCAGACGGCGGCCGAGTTCGCGCGCCAGACGGCCGCGCTGCCGCTCAAGCGCGGCCCGACTCCGGACGAAGTGGCGCGCGCGGTCCTGATGATCCTTGCCCTGCCCTCCTTCACCGGCCAGATGCTGGCGCTCGACGGCGGCCAGCACCTGCGCGGGGCGCCGGGCGGCGCCGTCGCGGAATGACCGGCATGGAAACCCCCCGCATCGCCGATGCCCAGCGCGGCGTCCGCCACGTCTTCATCCGCGACATGACGCTGGCGGCGCGGATCGGCGTCACCGCCTCCGAGAAGCGCGGCCCCCAGCGTGTGCGGGTCAATGTCGATCTCGCGGTCGAGGACGACGGCGCCCGTCCGCTCTCGCGCGCGAGCGTCGGGCAGGACCGGCTGGCGCGGGTGGTCGATTACGAGCCGATCGCCGCCGCGGTGCGCCGGATCGTGGCCGACGGCCATGTCGGGCTGGTCGAGACCCTCGCCGAGCGGATCGCCGAGGCCTGTCTCGCGGACCGCCGCGTGCTCGCGGCACGGGTCCGGGTGGAAAAGCTCGAGGTCTTCGCCGATGTCGCCGCGGTCGGGGTGGAGATCGAGCGCCGCCGCGGTTGAGCCCTCAGGCCTGAACCCTCAGGCCCCAACCCTCAGGATTGCGCGGCCGGCGAGACCACGAAGCAGCCGGTGTGGTCGCGCCCGAGCGCCTCGCAGGCCTGGACCGCGGCGGTGCGCGAAAGCCCGACCAGCCGCGCCCGGTAGAGCATGGCGTGGGGCTCGCGCACGCTCATCACCGTGGGCCAGGCCGCCCTGAGCTGGCTCGGCGCCTGCCGGAGCGCCATGGTCAGCGCCGTATGCGCGGCGCCCATCTGATCGAAGGCGCCGACCTGGATCGCCCACGGCCCGCGGAGCGAGCCGCTCGATTGCGGGGGCGGCGTGTCGGCGAGCGCCGGCGAGATGAGGTGGAAGCCGCCGGCCGGCCGCGGCGGGGGGGGCAGCGCCGCCACGCGTTGCGGCGGCGGCGGCACCGGGCGCGGCGGCTCGTAGAGCTGGGCGATGCGCACCGGCGCCGGCTGCGGCGCCAGGGGCGGTGGCAGGGGCGCCGGCTGCGGCGCCAGGGGCGGTGGCGGCGGCGCCGCGGGCCGCGGCGCAGGGCGGGGCGGCAGCGGTGCCGTGTTCATCGCATATGCGGTCCCGCCGCCGGCGCCGACCGGCAGGGCGCCGCCAATTCGCGGCGCCAGCATGGCGACGTAGCGCTGGGTCTCGTAGGGCAGCGGCACGCCGTCGGAGAGGTGCTCCTCGTAGCGCGCCGGCCCGGCATTGTAGGCCGCGAGGAACCCGGGCGAGCCGAAGAGGTCGTACATCTCGCGCAAATAGGCGGTGCCGGCGAAGATATTGTCCCGCGGGTCGTAGGGATCGCCGCCGAGGCCGTATTCGGACTCGAGCTCCTGATAGGTGTCCGGCATCACTTGCATCAGCCCCATGGCGCCGGCGGGCGAGGTGATCGGCTCGCCGTCAAGATATTCGTTGCCGCCCGACTCGACGTTCATGACCTCGCGGATCCAGACCTGGGGCACGTCGAAATGCTCCGAGGCCTGGGCGATATAGGGGCCCCAGGGGTCCCAGGACGGGCCGGGGGGATTGTAGCCGCGGGGCGCGTTGGCGGCGTAGCGGGCGGCCTGCTGGCGGGCGCTGAGCTGCGGGCCGCGGCTGGCGCAGGCGGAGAGGAGGGAGAGGGCGGCGAGGGCGGCGAAAATGGGCAGTGAAGACCGTCTCATACGGCGATGGCTCCCCTCGGCGCGGAACAGAAAGACAACGGCCGAGCGGCCGTCATTGAGGCGGTCGGTCAGAAAAACACTCTAACCTCTTATCCGAATATCCACCCGGCGGCAAGCTTTTGGACAGAGCGGGCAGTTCGGATATTCATTCGGTGCCATTGCGACCCGTTTCGGACAGGAATCCGTCCATGAAGCTCGTCCCGCGCGGTAGCGTTTTGCCGATTTGCTTCCTCCTGACAGTAATCGGCTGCGCCGGGCCGCGCCCCAAGCCGGTGGTCGCCGTCACGCCCGCCAATGTCAGCTACGGCACGATTCTCGTCGCCCGGCAGGCCGAGGCGGCGCCCGGCGTGCTCGCAGCACTCGGCCAGGCGGCGGGCGCGGACGACCCGGCCGTCGAGTTCATCGTCCGCGAGGATGACGGGCAGGTGGTCTCGGTGGTGCAGCCGGGCGGATCGCGGCTGACGCCCGGGGAGCGGGTGATGATCGTTCATGGGGCGGCGACCCGCCTCGCGGCCGCGACACAGGAGTGAGTTGCGGCCGGGCGGCGAATGGGCTAACGCGCGAGCCATGGAAGGGTCGATCTCGCTCGCCACCAAGGGGGCGGCGCCGCGCGCGCTCGCCGCGGCGGGCGAACCGGTGCTTGAGCTCAGGCCGAACCGCACCTTCGCGCTCCGCCAGGCCCTGGCGGCCGAGGACGTACGCGCGGGGCTCAGGCTCTGGCGGCTGATCGCGATGCTCGGCTGGCTCGATATCCGGCTGCGCTATCGCGGCTCGGTGCTGGGGCCGGGCTGGCTCACGCTTTCCACGGCGATCATGATCGCGGCGCTCGGGTTCCTTTATTCGCAGCTCTTCCATACCAACCTGCATGCTTACCTGCCGTTCCTCGCGCTCTCGATGATCCTGTGGAATTTTCTCTCGACGCTGGTCAGCGAGGCGTGCACCTGCTTCGTCCAGGCGGAGGGCACGATCCGCTCGGTCCGGATGCCGTTCTTCCTGCATGCGGGACGGATGATGGTGCGCAACGTGCTGGTGCTCGCGCACAACATCCCGGTGCTGGTCGCGGTGTTCCTGCTGCTTTCGATCTGGCCCGGGGCGACGGCGCTGATCGCGGTGCCGGCGTTCGCGCTCTGGCTGGTCGACGGGATCGCGATGGCCTATCTGCTCGGCATCTTCTGCGCCCGGTTCCGCGACGTGCCGCCGATCGTTGGCAGCGTGATGCAGATCGGCTTCTTCGTCAGCCCGATCATCTGGGAGCCGACGACGCTCTCGGCGAGATGGCGGCACCTGCTGCCGATCAACCCGTTCTACACGCTGCTCGAGGTGGTGCGCGGGCCGTTGCTCGGGGTGGCGCCGAGCCTTGCCGTGTGGGCGAGCGCGCTCGGCTACAGCCTCATCATCGCGCTGGTCGCCTGGCTGCTGTTCGTGCGCGCCCGGCACCGGGTGGCGTTCTGGATCTGATTGGATCCGGGAGGATCCGCGAGGGAGCGATGGCCAGGATCTCGGTGCGCGACGTGGCGGTCGATTTTCCGCTCTATCACGGCTCGAGCCGGAGCCTGAAGAAGACCTTCTTCGCCGCCGCCGCAGGGCGCGTGGGGACGGACCAGCAGCGCCGGATGGTGGTGCAGGCGCTGAGCGGGATCCGCTTCGAGCTGGCGAGCGGCGATCGGCTCGGGCTGATCGGCGGCAACGGGGCGGGCAAGACGACGCTCTTGCGCGTGCTTGCCGGGATCTATGAGCCGGTGGCGGGCGAGGTGACGATCGCGGGCAGCCTGACCGCGCTGCTCGACCCCAATCTCGGGATGAACCCGGATCTCACGGGGCGGGAGAACATATTGCTGCGCGGGCTCTATAGCGGGCTGGCGCGGCCGGCGATCCGGCGGCTCGAGGAGGATGTGCGCGCGTTCGCCGAGCTCGGCGAGTTCCTCGACCTGCCGGTCAGGCTCTACAGCTCGGGGATGATGGTGCGGCTCGGCTTTGCGCTGGCGACCGCGATCCGTCCGCAGGTCCTGCTGATGGACGAATGGTTCCTGGCCGGGGACGCGGCCTTCATGGAGAAGGCGCGGGAGCGGCTGGAGAGCATGGTGCGGGGGGCGGAGATCCTGGTGCTTTCCTCGCACGTGGCCCCCGTGATCCAGGCCTGGTGCACGCGGGTGATCTGGCTCGAGCAGGGGCGGATCCGGGCGGACGGGCCGGCCGAGGCGGTGCTCGAGCAGTATCTCGGCCACCCGGTGGCGCCGCTGGCGGAGGGGATGCCGAGTGCGGCGGAGATCGTTGCCGCAAGGGTCTAGCGCATCGGATCGCGGAGCGAGCGCGAGCGGCGCGTGAATCCGATGCGCCGATAAAGAGTCCTCGGATCGCGGAGCGAGCGCGAGCGGCGCGTGAATCCGATGCGCAGAAAGAGAGTCCTCGGATCGCGGAGCGAGCGGCGCGCCGATCGCTGCCCGGGCCAGGCCGCCCAACAGCGAGCCAAGGACACGAAAATGTGTCCAGCAGTGCCGTAGTGGCCGAGGATGACACCCCCCACCACCCTGGGGGTCGCCGCCACCCAGGGGCCTATTGCGCGCGACAGGCGCCTGATGGAACGTCCGACGCCTGCCCCCCCGCGCTGCGGGTCACCCGCCCATGCCGGCGAGCCACCCGCGATACAGGCGAGACATGGAAAAACAGGCGGGACCATATAACGTATTGAAAGGATTGGTGCCGGGTGAGGGATTTGAACCCCCGGCCTTCGGTTTACAAAACCAACGAGGACCCCAAACCTACGCTTACCTTGGATTACCTCGCGCCGCGCCCGATGCGAAAACCCTTTGCTCCTGCGGCGTTTTGGGGTAGCTTGGCTTACCTTGGATTACCTACCTACCCAAAGGGGTAGCGTAAGCCCGGCGTAAGCCCGGCGCCTTCGGTTGACCCGACCGAAAGCCCCGGCGGGACCGAAGGAGCCCACGGTGGCAGCACTCAAGAAGGTTTTGACCGACAGGGAACTCGCCGCGCTCAAGCCCGCACCCGCTGGCAAGCGCTATGTCGTCTGGGACGCGCAGCAGCCGCATCTCGGGGTCCGCGTCACCGCCAAGGCGACGAAGGACGGGAAGGCGGAGGCGGTCTCGTTCATCGTCTGCAAGCGCCCGGCCGGCTCGAGCGCGCCGGTCATGGTCACGCTCGGGCGATACCCTGAGATGAAGCTGGCGAAGGCGCGCGAACTGGCGCCGGGCGTGCTCGGCACCCTGTCCGAAGGGAGATCGCCGGCCGAGGCCGAGGCCGAGCGGCGCCGGGCGGAAGCGCGCCGCCGCGCCGACACCTTCGCCACCGCCGTCGAGAAGTTCATCGAGCACGAGAAGGCCAGGGGCCTGCGCTCCTGGCACGAGACCGAAGCAACCCTGCGCCGCGACTTCCTGGGCCAGGAGCAGAAGCGCGGGCGCGACGGCGCCAGGTGGACGGCCGAATGGACGAACGGCACCGAGCTCCTATGGCGCGGCCGGCCGATCGTCGGAATCGCCCGGCGCGACGTGGTCGAGCGGCTTGACGCGATCAAGGCCGAGCGCGGCAAGCACGCGGCGCGGCACGCCCTGAGCGCGGTGCGGAAGCTGTTCAACTGGGCCGAGGAGGGCGAGCGCTTCGGCATCGAGGAATCGGCCGCCGCGCGCGTCCGCGACAAGACGCTCGGGATCACGGGCCGCGATCTCAAGCGCAGCCGAGTGCTGACTGATGCCGAGCTGCGCGACGTTTGGGCCGCGGGCGAGGCGATCGGCTATCCGTTCGGCCCGCTCGTTCGGATGTTGATCTTGACCGGCCAGCGCCTCAGCGACATCGCGCAGGCGCGGCGGGGCGAGATTGATCTCGACGCCGCCCTGCTGACCGTGCCGCCGGAGCGTTTCAAGACCGGCGTGGCGCAGGAAGTCCCGCTGGCGCCGATGGCGGTCGAGATCCTCTCGGCGCTCCCGAGGTTCACGGGCGCCTTCGTGTTCACGACCAGTGGCGGCGCGCGGCCGTTCTCCAGTTTCTCCAAGGGGAAGAGGAAGCTCGACGCGGTCATCGCGAAGGTGCGGAAGACGGAAGGCCGAGAAGCGATGGCGCCTTGGACCCTCCACGATCTCCGCCGGACCGTGCGCACGCGCCTGATGAGCGACTGTGGCGTCGATGCCTTCACCGCCGAGCGATGCCTCGGCCACGCACTGCCCGGCCTCCACGGCGTTTACGACCAAGGCACACATCGCGATCAGAAGCGGGCGGCGCTCGACAAGTGGGCGGCCGCGCTGGCGCGGATCGTCGGCCTCGTGCCGGGGCCTGGTGCAGGCATCGTGCCGGCGGAAGAAGTCGAGCAGCGGCGCAGGAGGCGGGCGTGAGCTGGGATTGGCGCGCCGAGGCCCGCGAACTGATCGAGGGCCTGATCCGCGACGGCCGCGCCTTTCTCGGCGCGCAACCGCCGAGCGCCAAGGCCCGTGAATTGGTGCATCCGGGCACCCGAACCAATGACGACGTTGGCTCGTCGCCAGCCGGCATCACGTTCCGGGACGTCGATCTGATAATGGTCGCCAGCGGCATCGACGATCTTTTGGAAAACTACAGGGGCCTGCTCCTGTTCCTCGATCGCCTCGACCCGCCGGATCGGGATGGCGCCTATCGCGCGCTCTACTTCGTCTTAAGAGGCGCTCGGGAAGCCGTCTGCCACACCCACATTCCGATCATGGCGACCTTCATCCACGACGCGGCGCAAGCTGCGGCGGCACGCGGCGCGAGAGGGAAGAAACTCGAGCCGGCGAGGCGCGCCCTGAGGGAGGCAATCGAATCAGCGATAGCCTCGGGGGAGAAGCTCACCAACCTCGCGCCAACCGTCAACAAGCTGCTCAAGCCGGACACCGAGATCAGCGAGCGGATGATCCAGCGAGAGCGCCATCGAATGCGGAGGGCCGACGGCACATAAAAAGCATGCCACTCTGCCAGAGCGGTCCCATTTCAGCGTTTAACCCCGTGCGGTCTCGGAATACCTGATGGGTAGCGTTTTACCGGAGGCCGCAATGTCCGCCGAAACCAAGATCGACCCGGACGAAACCTACCTCGATTACGAGCAACTGAAGGCCCGCGGCATCGTCCGCTGGAGTCGGAAACATCTCGGCACGATGATCGCCGAGGGGAAGTTTCCTGCGCCTACCGCGCTCGGCGAAAACACTCGCGCGTGGCCGTGGACAGCGATCAAGGCGTGGCTTGCTTCGCGCCCGCTCGCGGTGCCCCATCGGGCCGCGGGGCGAACCGCCGACCAGCACGCCGTCTGAGCCCCGGAAATGCCTCGCCCCCGGACACCGGGGGCCGGCATCACGGGGGCGGAACGCGATCAGGCCTGGCAGCAGGATCGCCCATTCCGTAGCCCGGGCCGGCCCACCGCGCAAGCCCTTCCGCCCGCCCTCCGCGCTCTGCGCCGCCAGCGCGTCGCGGAGCGGTTGCACCGGCTCGGCGCCCGTGCCCTTGCTGAATTCATCGCCGAACTCGGGCCGCATGCTGAGCACCTGGGCGCCGAATACGCGCGCCGGTTGACGCCCGCCATGCTGGCCGCGACGGGCGGCGATCATTTCCCGCCGCGTCAGCTCGACGAGGTCGCGTGATGAGCGGCCCCGGCACCCTCCGCCTTTCGCGCCCCGTTCCGCTGCGGCCTGAGCTCGCCACTGAACCCACGGCGCCTCCACCGCCGAACAAGGCAGCGCGGCGACGCACCGCGAACCGCGAGATCGAGTGCATCCTGAAGAGCTTGGCCCCGGCCGCCTTCAGCAGCCCACCAAAGCCGTTGCGGATCGGCGTTCATGCCGATCTGATCGCGCTCTTCGCTGGCGAGATCGAGCCCCGCGACATTGGCCGCTTCCTTCGCTGGTGGTGTGGCCGCACCGGCTACCTTCTCGCAATCCATTACGGCGAAAGCCGTGTTGAGCTGGACGGATTTCCATCCGGCGCCCCGACCAAAGCGCAGCAAGAGATTGCACGCCAACAGCTCGCAGCAAGGGGGATCGAGCCATGAGCGATGCGCCTTTCGGCCCCTGGCGCGTCGGGCTTCCGCCGGCCGAGCGCGTTGCGGCCTTTCGTGAGCTACGCGCCCTTTGCTTCGCCCACCTCGGCGGTAAGCATGAAATTTTGCCGCTGCTCAGACGCGCCCAATTCAGCCCGGCCGACGCCGAAGCCGCCCTGGCCGCCTTCGACAAGATCGCGCCCCTTCCACGGCGCCGAATTGTCGCGTGCCTGCTCGACCTCACGCGATCGGCGAGATGCGAGGCATGAGCATCGATCTCACCGCGGCGAAGGCCGCCGTTTCGCTGCCGGATCTGCTCGGCCACGCCGGGGTAAAGCTGAAACGCTCCGGCCGCATCTTCATGGCCTGCTGCCCGTTCCACGATGACAGGACGCCGTCGCTCGCCATTTGGCCCGATCATTTTCACTGCTATGGCTGCGGCGCGCACGGCGACGCGCTGGACTGGCTGATGCGCACGCGCGGGGTGACGCTGCCGGAGGCTGCGCGATTCCTCCTCGGCAAGCGCGAGCGCATGCCGGAGCCGCACGCCTCCGTCCGGGCTCAAACACGGGAGCGCGACGGCGAGGAAGTCAGGCGCCGCATCGCGATCGCCAAGCGGATCTGGCGTGAGGCGGTCGATCCGCGCGGCTCGATCGTCGAAGCCTATCTCGCGACCCGCGGTCTTTGCCTGCCGACCGGGGCGCCGATTCGCTTTCATCCGCGCTGCCCCTGCGGCGACGAGCGGCGCCCCGCCATGGTCGCCGCCATGAGCGACGCCGAAACCGGGAAAGGTGTGGGCGTGCATAGGACATTCCTGAAGGCGGACGGCGCGGGGAAGGCCGACGTCGAACGCCCGAAACGCATGCTCGGGTCCGCCGGGATCGTGCGCCTGGCGCCGGACGACGAAGCCGCCGAGGGCCTTGGCCTCTCTGAGGGAATCGAGACCGGCCTCGCCGTCATGCAGCACTTCGGCTGGCGCCCGGTCTGGGCAGCATGTAGCCGCGACGGCATCGAGCGATTCCCGGTTCTGCCCGGAACGCTCCTCACGATCTTCGCGGACGGCGACGCAGTCGGCCTCGATGCGGCGCGAGCGTGCGCCGACCGCTGGGCCGCCGCCGGCCACGAGACAACGATCGTCGTCCCGCCGGCCGGCACCGATTGGAACGATCGGGCGCCGGGCGTCGCGGCATGACGCCCGAGGAACGGATGGCCGCGGCAGGCGCCACTACATTCGCGAGGCTACCCCCGCCGCGCCGCTGGCCGCCTCCCGACAAAGTCCTCCCCGCCGGCGCGGCCTTTGGCATCTGGAACGCCGGCCAGGACGACTATGTGATCCCGCCGCGCGCATGGCTACTCGGCGCAACCTTTTGCCGCGGCTTCCTTTCTTCACTGCTCGCCGATGGCGGGGTCGGCAAGACTGCCGTGCGCCTCGCACAACTTATCTCATGCGCGATCGGCCGCAGCCTCACCGGCGAGCACATATTCGAGCGCTGCCGCGTGCTGGTCCTTTCTCTCGAAGACGGGAGCGATGAGCTGCGCCGCCGCGTCCTGGCTGTTCTGCGCCATCACAAGATTGACCGCGGCGAGCTCGACGGCTGGCTGTTCCTCGCCACGCCGCAAAGTCTCAAGCTCGCCGAAACCTCGGCAAAGGGCTCGGCCGCCGAGGGCGGTGCAAAAGCAATCCTGCAGAACGCCATCCGCAACCTGAAGATCGACATCGTTGCCATCGACCCGCTCGTGAAAGCCCATTCCGTCAACGAGAACAGCAATCCAGAACATGGACTTCCTCGCCGGCCTATTGGTCGGCATCGCCATCGAAGAATACTGCGCGGTTGACGCCCCACACCACACGTCCAAGGGCCTCGCCGTCGCCGGCGACGCCAATCGCGGACGCGGCGCCAGCGCCACCAAAGACGCCGGGCGGCTCGTTTATACCCTCACGCCCATGTCCCCGCAGGAAGGCCAGCAATTCGGCCTCCCCGAAGCCGAGCGCCGCGCCCTCGTCCGGCTGGACAGCGCAAAGGTCAACCTCGCCCCGCCATCAGCCGAGGCCAAATGGTTCCGGCTCATCAGCGTGCCCCTGGGCAACGCGACGCACCTCTACCCGAACGGCGACAATGTCCAAACCGTGGAGCCTTGGCAGCCGCCCGATACTTGGAAGGACCTCGACCACGCCCTCCTCAACCGCATCCTCGACGACATCGACGCCGGCCTGCCCAATGGTTCGCGATACTCGGCAGCGCCCAAGGCCGCCGCTCGCGCCGCGTGGCAAGTGTTGGCAGAGCGCGCTCCCGGCAAAACCGAAAAGCAGGCCCGCGAGGTGATCCAAACCTGGCTCAAGACCGGAACCCTCTACACCGAGGAATACGAGGACCCCGCCGACCGGAAGAAGCGCACCGGCCTTCGCGTCAACAATGCCAAGAGACCATCGTGACCGACATCCCGGACACCCTCACCCGCCGCAACCGCAACGGCGAACCGATCCCGCCCGCGCCTGACGCCAGAATGAGCCGCGCCATTAACCGGCTTCTAATGGCGCACCAATGGCGCAACCCCGTCTGCGCCATTAATGCCGTGCGCTTTAAGGAAATGCCAATGGCGCAATGGCGCGCCTTTGGCTTTCCTCCAATGGCGCACTAATGGCGCAATGGCGCACTCGGAGCCTGGGGCAGGACCCGCTGCTCAGTCAGGGGTTGAACGCAAAGAAGGAAGCTGCGCCGCGTCAACGTGCTCGCGCCAAGAGTCGGCGCTCGGCGCAGCGTGCCCGGGCCAAGCCGTTCCGGCGACGCGACGCCAGCGCGTCGGTTATGGCAACCGAAGGCCGCCCCGTGCCAGCCGCGCGGTTTTCCTGGTCATCGCCGAGTTTTTCAGGGTAAGGTCGCCGCAGCGCCGGCCTCGGGCTTACGCTGGGCGTACAGGAGAGTTGGTTTGGACGTTGTCGGCCAGGACGTGGAAACGATGGCCACCATAGCGCGCCGAGCTTGCGGACGTGCCGAACGGCCGGCCGCTTGCATGATCTGCCAGCACCCCGATCGGCACCGGATCGAGATCACGCTCGCCGGCGGCGCGGCTCAGCGGGCGGTGGCCAGGAAGTTCAATACGAGCCGCGACGGGGTCCAGCGCCATTGGACGCGCCATGTAACCGCCGCCCGCAAGGCCGAGCTGATCGCGGGCCCGGTGAAGCTGGGGGAGTTGGCCGAGCGCGCGGCCGAAGAGGGCTTGTCGATCCTGGACTATCTCGCCTTGGTCCGCTCGAGTTTGCTTTCGCAGTTCACCGCCGCCGCCGAGGCTGCCGATCGCAACGGGGCGGCCATGCTTGCGGGCCGATTGCTCGAGGCGCTCCGGGACATCGCACGGCTCACTGGCGAGATCCGGGCGACGGGCATCAATGTGACGAACAACATGTTGATCCTGAGCAGCCCGATCTTCGCCGATCTGCAGGCCATGCTTTTGCAGCGCTTGGCGCCGTTCCCCGAAGCCCGCGCCGCAGTGATCGAGGGCTTGGCGGCGCTCGACCAGCGCGCATCTGGCACGCCGCTTCCGGCGCCCCTCATTGAGCACGATGCAATCGAGGCCGTGGCATGAATTGGGCAAGCGCCGCTTACTGCGCGAGCCATAGCGCCGACCGCGGCCGTGGCCGCTATCTCAGGGTTGCCGCGAGCCGGCCCGGCTCAGGCGCCTTCCTATGAGCCGCAGCGAGCCGCTCTTCGATCCGGCGATGGTCGAGGATTGGATCACGCCGGACGTGACGGAACGGCCGTGGGTATTGGGATGGACGTATGTCGCGTTTGCGGTTCACCCGCTCTTCCCTGGGCCCTTGCTTGCTATCGCCATCGCTCACCGTGAAGGCGACAAGCTCGTGCTCGACGTGGCCCGAGAGAACATCACCATCTCCGACTAGCGGCGCTCGTGAAACGCTACGGCATTTCGAAAGTCACCGGCGCACCGGACGAGGGGGATGATGACAGCCTTCTGCATGCGGTGTGCGGCGCGCTCGTGCACGCGAGGGGAGGGCTGCCGGCATGAGCGAAGCGCCTTCCATCTATCGCTCGCTTGCCGGCGCCTTGCAGCGGGCCGCTGATAGCGACTGGCGCGGGCTTGCGCGGCCATCGCAGCTCGCGCCCGACGGTACATGGACGATCTGGTTGTTGCTGGCGGGCCGAGGCTTCGGCAAGACCCGCACTGGCGCCGAGTGGGTTCGCGAGCGCGTCGAGCGCGGCATTGCAAAGCGTATCGCACTGGTGGCGCCGACCGCGGCCGACGCCAGGGACGTAATGGCCGAAGGCGAGAGCGGCATCCTCGCCACGTCGCCGAGCTGGAACCGGCCGATCTACGAGCCGAGCAAGCGGCGCCTCACCTGGCCCAACGGAGCGCTCGCCACGCTCTACTCGGCCGATGAGCCCGACCGGTTGCGGGGCCCGCAGCACGACTGCGCTTGGTGCGATGAGTTGGCAGCGTGGCGCTTTGCCGATGCGTGGCCGAACCTGATGCTCGGCCTTCGCGTCGGCCGCAATCCGCAGTGCTGCATCACCACCACGCCGCGGCCGATTCGCATCGTCCGGGACCTGCTCAAGCGCGAAGGCAAGGACGTTGTGGTCACGCGCGGCCGGACGATCGAGAACGCGGACAACTTGGCACCGGCCTTCCTGGCGCAGATCATGGCGCAATATGAGGGCACCCGGCTCGGCCGGCAGGAGCTCGACGCCGAGCTGCTCGAGGACATGCCGGGCGCGTTGTGGCAGCGGGCCAGGATTGACGAGTTGCGGGTTGCCAAGGCGCCGGATGATCTCAGGCGCATCGTTGTCGCGATCGACCCGGCCGTGACCAGCGGCGATGATGCGGACGAAACCGGGATCATCGTCGCCGGCATTGATGGCCTGCGGCAGGCGTACATCCTCGCGGATCTGTCGGGCCGCTACCAACCCACGGAATGGGCACGGCGAGCGATCAATGCCTATCACCAGTATCATGCCGACCGCATCGTGGCCGAAGTGAACAACGGTGGCGAGATGGTGGAGGCGGTGCTGCGGCAGCTCGACTCGCACGCATCGTTCAAGGCGGTGCATGCGTCGCGCGGGAAGGCGGTGCGCGCCGAACCGATCAGTGCGCTTTATGAGAAGGGCGTTGTGCATCACGTCGGAAGTCTTGCGGCGCTTGAGGATCAGCAATGCGCGTTCACCGTTGAAAGCGACCGTTCTCGTGGCGCGTCGCCGGATCGTGTCGATGCTTTAGTGTGGGCTTTGACCGAGCTCGTCGTCACCGGCGGCCGACCGTGGGTGCCGGACCCGGGGCGGTTGGCATGGCTCCGCGGCTTGGACCGGGCGAGGATGGCGCGGCTATGAGCGCCGATGACATTGCCCGCATGCAGGCGCAGCAGGCCGCCGAATTTGCGCGGTTGCAGCGGGAGGTCGCGCGGGCGCTGCCGGGAACTGGGCTGCACTGCCAGGCGAACAGGAGGCTTGAAGAGTTGCGGGCGCTGGACAGAAAGCGCCGTGCCGAGCTCGGTCAGATGATTTCGGAGAATTACGAGACGTCACCGCATCCTTTTCGTGCTCAATACGAGGAAATGCGATATGGTGATTCGCTTGATGATGCGTGTAGCCTCGCACATCTTCGCGGGCGAGGCCGATGATACCGTGCCGCCGGTTGCGGCTGATGAGTGAAAGGAAAGACTATGCAAACCCGAACCGATCGTTTCATCGCCGAGGCGCACGCGAGGTTCGCATTGGCGCAACCGACGCGGCCGAATCCGTGGTCGGCGATGCTTCCCCGATCGGGGCATGGCGAGCCGCCGGCCTATGACAGCCTCGGCGGCCTGCGGGGCCGGGGCGCGCGTGACACCGAGGAGGGACGCTCGGATCGGATCGACACGATCATTGCGCTGCTCGACGGCCTGTCGGACGAGGACGGCGCCGAAGTCGCCGACCGGATGCGGCGCAAGCTTGGCGCTGATCGCGCGCGACGTGCGATGGATCGGCTGCGCGGGCGGGACGAAGAGCGGGACGCCACGCCGTCCGCGGCCGCGCCTTACACAAACGAAGAACTGCACGGCGACACAGTGCGGCGGCTGCACGCGCGGGACCAGGCGATCGCGCGGGTGCGGAAGGGCGGCCACGGCCATCTCGCCATGGACACGGCGACCAGTGCCGGCGATGTCTACAAGAGGGCGTTGAGGGCCGAGGGTGTGGACGTGCTCGGCCTCGATGGGACGGCCGCGGAAGCGGTCTACCGCGCGCGCGTCCTGGCTCGGGCCGGGGGCGCCCCGCCGGTGGCGATGGATGCTGGCGCGGAGATTTCGTTCGAGCGGATGTACGGCTCGGCCACACGCGCCAGCGGCTATCCCAATGACCTCTCGTGGGGTCGCTGATATGGCCGGCAAGGTCGAGCCGATCCGTCCGGCTGCCGCGCTGCCTCCCCCGCGGTGCCGAACGCGCGGCGCTGGCGCAAGCCATCGGCCGCCACGCGGACGCGGCCGAAGCACTCGCCCGCGTCGAGCTGGCGCGCGACAAGGCGGCTGCACTGCGCTATTCGGCCGAGCGCGCCGCCGGAGAAGCACAGGCCGCGATCGACGAGGCTCGCAACGAAGCCCCCGGACGGCTGGTGGATCGATTGCTCTCGGGCGGCGACGGCGCCGGCGGCGAGGATCCGATGGTCGCTGCCACGGCTGCCCTCACTCGGGCCGAAGCGGATGAGCGCACCGCGGCCGAGGCGGTGCGCTTGATCGACGCGGAGATCCCGGAGAAGCGGCAGCGCGCGCACCTGGCGGAGATGGCGGTGGATCGCTGCATTGGAGCCGTCCTGCGGGCCGAGGCGTTTCCCGTGCTGATCGCTCGCTTCCAAGCTCTGCGGCACGAGGTCGTCGAGATGTCTCTCATGTTCGGCGAGATCAGCGTGCACGCGCCGCCGGATTTTCATTACGATGCGGTTCCGACGTTCCGCGACGTGTCGCGCGCGGGCGCCGACATGTGGAAGGGCGCCGTTGCAGCGCTGGCGCGTGATGCCGATGCACCGCTGCCGCCGAGCGAGATCTAATTGCCGCGCGGCGGTGTTTCTCACCGTGAGCGGCTCGCGCGCACGCAGGAGGCTGCCCGGGCGCGTCCCACTATCGACCGCGCGGCCGAATACTACGGCGTGCGGCTCAGCGTTGAAGATGTTCAGCATCTTCGCGAAATGATTCGCAGCAAGCAGGGCGCAATTGCGGTAGACCTCAGTGCAGCCCGCGAGCACTGGATTGTGTTACTGCGCGGCAAAGCATTTCGGGTTGTTTACGATCGGGGCGCTGACATCATCTGCACCCTAATTCCGCCCGGTTTCAAACTTCGCCGAGGCTGACGTGGCTTTCGCGCACCATCCTCTCTTGCCCATCCGCCGGCCGGCCCGCACCTGGCCGAGGGAGGCGCGAGAATTGACGTTGAGAAAATGAGGCCCAGGTAAATGGCGTTTGCACAGAAGCTGCTGCGCACCACATTCACGCTCAGCAGCGGCACCTTCGCCGGGACCGGCAAAAACACGCTCGCTGTGAGTGGCCTCAAGACGCAAGTCACGGTCAAGAACGCCGGTATGTTCTCGGGATGCCAGCTCGACCTTGCCATCTACGGCATGACGCTCTCACAGATGAATGATTGTTCGACGGTGCAGCCGCAAGCGGTTGCCATTTACCAGAATCAGGTGACGGTCGAGGCGAGCAGCGACGGAGGTGCGAATTTCTTCACTGTCTTTATCGGCACCGTGATGCAGGGCTTCGCCGACCTGAGCGGAATGCCCGATGCGGTCTTCCGTTGCACGGCAAACTCAACCGCTGGCGTCAACGTTCAATCCGCGGCGCCGGGCGGCATCAACGCGGCGGTGAATGTCGCGGTCTTGCTTCAATCGCTGTGCTCCTCGGCCAACCCGCCGCTGAATTTCGAGAACAACGGCGTCTCCGTCATGATTCGCGAACCGTACCTTTGGGGATCGGTGGGCGATAATATCAAAGAACTGTGTGATGCAGCCGGAATTGCGTGGGTAATCCAGAACGGAACGCTTGCGATCTGGCCGAAGAGCGGATCGCGGACCCCCGCCGGCGCGGTCGTGCCGATCGTCTCTGCCGCGACCGGCCTCGTGGCGTTCCCGAGCTTCACGCCGTATGGGGTGCTGCTAAAAACGTTGTATAATTCATCAATTGTGTTTGGCGGTCAGATACAGGTCGAGAGCGAACTTTTGACGAACGCACTTGCGCAATCCGCCGGCGTATCGAAAATTCTCAAGCTCCCGTCGAACGGAATTTACACTGTCGTAAGTCTCGACCACGAGCTCGAAATCGTGGGTGCCGAACGGCAAGTGGTTTTCTGACATTTATTGTTGGACTGGCCTTGTTGTGGTGCCGCAATGAGCGCGGCCGCGCCGAGCGCCTTCGCAGAGAACGCCTCGCCGCTGCCTGAGCCCGAGCCGGAGCCTGAGGACGAGGGGACGCCGGGCGCCGTCGAGCTCGCCGTGGCACTGATCGCGAAGCTGGCCGAGGATCCTCTGGTGCCGTGCAGCTACCGCGTCGCCGCTCGCCGACATCTGAAGCGGCTCAAGGACCAGGACGTAGATGCCGTGCTCGCCAAGGTGAGGGACGCGGGCGGGATGCTAGGCGCATGAGCATCGCAGGCATCCTCGCGCGCGCCGAGTTGGCGGCGTTCTTCGAGGCGTGGCCGCAGCTCGGCATGGGCGCGGCTCCCGCGCCGGCCGTAACGCCGAAGGATAACGAAAAGACGGAAAAGACGCACTGCTGCTAGCGCGGAAGTACGGTGCTATGAGTAGCGACCTGATGTAATCTCTGCCAAAAGTAGGTCCGGAAGTCTTGATGATCAAGGACCTGGCTGGGAAGCACCTCGTGAGCGTAAAGTCTTCCAACAATTGCTGCTATCCAATCCGCCGCTTGAATATTTTGGTTGATATAGCTCTCCACCTCGAACGGCGGACTTAGCATGTGCCGCGCCGGAGTATGGCCGTACATAGTCTTGGAGGCGGTTACCAGCAGTTGCTTGCGCGTCGAATGCTCATCAACCACCATCACAAAATTCGTGTGGGACGACTCACAGAAATTTTCGAGCTGGCGGATGGTATGAGAAAGAACCGTTGTGTAGAGACCGACGGAATTCACGTCGAGACTTCCGATAATCTTTTCTCTTCCATAATAAAAAATTCGACCACCGCAGTCCCGCACGTAGTTTATAAGTCTAAATCCAGTGCTCTTAAAATGGGGATAGCGCGCCAACAGTTTTGGTGTGAAGATTTCGCTGCCGTGTTTTTCCCAGAGGGAAGAGAGCTTGCCCGATCTTTGTATTTCGGGTCTGAAAACATATTCCTTGAGTTTTAGAAATCTGGTTGCAAACGGCCGAATTGCGCCTTCAGGCAGGATGATACCCGCGAGTCCAAAAACAGGACTTTCGTTGTAGCGTGCCGCGCCACGAGCCATAAACGGCCCAATGTGACCGAACTCGTCGAGATAAACGAAACAAATGGCCACGGTGATAGGGCCCCAGAAACGCGGAAGCCCGCGCTAGAAAGCACGGGCCCCGGAATGAGCGCGAGACCATCCTTTCGGACACTCCGCATCTCGCGGACGGAAGTAATGCCCCTGGGAAAGAAATTCAAGCTTAAAATGAGCGCCCGGAATTCCCTTGACGCCGCCGCAATGGCCGGCGCAGCCTCCCCGGGCCTCCCGATGGGAGGCGGCCGGACGGGGTGCTGCAAACACCGCCGCCCGACCTGACCCTGACCAAGGACATGACCCATGGCCAAGGCTACTGACGGGCGTATCACGCCCTCGCTGCCCCTTCCACATGCCGAATTCTTCGCTCGACGCCTCTCCAACGCCGCCGGCTCTCTCCGGGAGCGCCTCGCCAACGGCTGCATGCCGGGCAGGCTCTACCTCGCCATGCTCGCCGAACAGCTCGACCGGCTGGCGGCCGAGGCGCGGTATCTCCGCGACGACGGAGTGACGATCCCCCTGGCGCCGCGGGCGGTCGTGCTTTGGGACGGCCGGGCATGAGCGCGCCCCCCCTTCCGCCAGGCATCATCCTTTGCCGCGACCGCCGAACCGGACGCCTAGAATTTCCGCAATGGTGGGAGCCCGCTCAAGCGGGATTGACCGCCATGGCGTGGGCGCTCGAAGCGCAGGTCCTGCTCGCCCTCTGGGTCTGGGGCCTCGGCGTGCGGCTAGTGGGATTCATCGTGCGGGGCGCCCGTGGTGGGCGCCGCCCAGGGAAGCCGGGGCCGGAGCCCGGACGGCTGGCGCCGACGAGGGAACCGTGATCGCCGGAGTAGCGCGCCGCGGCGGTGCCGGTCGGGCCGCTCCTCGGGGCGGCCTTTTTCGCGTCCAGGGCGCCGGCGGGAGATCGCAGGCATAGACGTTCCCTCCCGAGTTGCCGGCGCCCCGGGCTCCGTATGCCCATTCGTACGCCCAAGCGGCTATTTTCTCCGTCATCGCGTCAACGACTTCCTATAAGTCTTTGGAAATATGGTGCCGGGTGAGGGATTTGAACCCCCGGCCTTCGGTTTACAAAACCGCTGCACTGCCACTGTGCTAACCCGGCCCGGCGCCTCTTTCCCCCTCCCGTTCCCGGTTGGCAACCGGTTTTCGCAGCGCCAGAGGCCGCTCGGCGCCCAGGGAACGCGGCCGTGGCGGCGCATGACGGGGGTTTCATCACTGCGCCAGGGCAACGTTCACCCCCGAAGCCCCAGTTTAAAGCATGCCGAGGCGCCGCCGCGGCGGCGACCTCTCAAGCCCATGCAAGGAGACCACCATGCCTCAACCGACCACGTCACACCGCCGAGGGGGCCGGGTGCTGCGCGCCTCGCTCCTTGGGGTCCTGCTGGCCGGCACCGCGCTCGGCGGCTTCGCCGCCGGCCAGAGCGAGTTCGTCAGCCCCGCCCATGCGGCCAACACGGGTGCGGCCAACACGGGGGCGGCCAACACGGGGGCGGCCAACACCGGTGCGGTGAGCACCGACACGGCCGGGCTGCCGAGCTTCGTCCCCCTGGTGGCCCGGGTGAAACCCGCCGTCGTCTCGATCACCAACGACCTCCAGCCCCACCCGGCTGACATGCAGGGCCCGCCGCCGGGCATCTTCCCCTTCCCGATGCCTTTCGGCATGAGCCCGGGGCAGCCTCAGGCGGTCGAAGCGCGGGGCTCCGGCTTCATCGTCGCCGCCTCGGGGATCATCGTCACCAACAACCACGTCGTGAAGGACGCGAAGGCCCTCACCGTGACCCTCGACGACGGCACCAAGCTGCCGGCGCGGCTGATCGGCACCGATCCGCGGACCGACCTCGCGGTGCTGAAGGTGGATGCCGGGCATCCGCTTCCGTTCGTTCGCCTGGGCAACTCCAACAGTGCCCAGCCGGGCGAGTGGGTGGTCGCCATGGGCAATCCCTTCGGCCTCGGCGGGACGGTGACCGCGGGGATCGTTTCGGCGCTCGGCCGCAATATCGGCGACGGCCCTTACGACCAGTTCATCCAGACGGACGCGCCGATCAACGAAGGCAACTCCGGCGGGCCGCTGTTCGATCTCAGCGGCCGGGTGATCGGCGTCAACTCGGCGATCATCTCGCCCTCGGGCGGCAGCGTCGGCATCGGCTTCGCCATCCCGTCGAACACCGTGCGCACCATCGTGGCGGAGCTCCGCAAGAGCGGCCACGTGACGCGCGGCTATCTCGGCGTCGAGGCGCAGCCGATCTCCCCGCCGATGCAGCAGGCCCTCCACCTGCCGAGCGCGGACGGCGCGCTGATCGCCTCGATCCAGCCCGGCACCCCGGCGGACCGCGCCGGCCTGCACCCGGGCGAGGTGATCACCATGGTGGACGGCCAGACGGTGAAGAACCCGCGCGATCTCGCGATCGACATCGCCGCCATCAAGCCCGGCGAAAGCGCGCATCTCACGGTGCTCAACAACGGCAGCACCGCCGCCATGACCGTAGCGCTGGCGAGCCTGCCGAACGACATGACGGCCGCCAGCACGAGGCCGACCCCGAGCCATGCGCAGCTCGGCCTGGCGCTCGAGCCGATGAGCCCGGAGGCGCAGAGCCAGCTCAACCTGCCGTCCGGCACCGAGGGCGCGGTGGTGGCGGAGGTCGCGCCGAACTCGCCGGCCGCGATCGCCGGCATCCAGCCCGGCGATGTGATCGTCGGCGTGGGCGAGGCGCCGGTCACGTCGGTCCACGAGGCGCTGAACGCGATCCACGACGCCGAGCACAAAGGCGGCGCGGTCGCGCTCCGTGTCCTGCACAACGGCCAGACCGTGTTCGTCGCGATCAATCTCGGCAAGGGCGCCGGCAACCAGGGCTGAGCGTGATTGCCTGAGGCGGGAAGGAGAGCGTCGTCGCCGGCGGCGGCGCTCTCCCCCGCTTCAGTGCGCTTCGGCCCAGTTGCGGCCGATCCCGGTCTCGACCGCGAGCGGCACGCTGAGCTCGGCCGCCCGCTCCATCACGTCCGCGACGGTCTTCGCCGTCCCTTCCGCCTCGGCGGCCGGGGCCTCGAACAGCAGCTCGTCATGGACCTGCAGCAGCATCTCGGCGCTGAGCCCCGCCCGGGTCAGCGCCGCCGGCATCCGCACCATCGCGCGCTTGATGATATCGGCCGCCCCGCCCTGCAGCGGCGCGTTGATCGCCGCCCGCTCCGCATAGGCGCGGCGGGCGGGGTTCTTGTCGCCGATCCCCTCGATGTAGCAGCGCCGGCCGAAGGGGGTGAGCACGAAGCCGTGCGCGCGCGCCTCCTGCTTCGCGCTCTCCATGTAAGCCCGGATCCCCGGGTAGCGGGCGAAGTAGGTGTCGATATAGGCCCGCGCCTCGGCCGGCCCGATGGCGAGCTGGCGGGCGAGGCCGAAGGGGCTGATGCCGTAGATGATGCCGAAATTGATCGCCTTCGCCCGCCGCCGGGTAAGCGGGTCCATCCCGGCGAGCGGCACGCCGAACACCTCCGAAGCGGTGCGGGCGTGGATATCCTCGCCGCTCGCGAAGGCTTCCTTCAGCGCCGCGATGTCCGCCACATGGGCGAGCAGCCGGAGCTCGATCTGCGAATAATCGGCGCTCACCAGGACCTGGCCCGGCTCGGCTATGAAGGCGCGGCGGATCCGCCCGCCCTCCTCGGTGCGGATCGGGATGTTCTGCAGATTGGGGTCGGTCGAGGCGAGCCGGCCGGTCGAGGTGCCGGCCATGACGAAGCTCGTATGCACCCGCCCGGTCTCTTGGTTGATCTCGCCCACCAGCGCATCGGTGTAGGTCGATCTGATCTTCTGGAGCTGCCGCCATTCGAGCACCCGCGCCGGCAGCTCCGCGCCCTGCTCGGCGAGTGCCGCGAGCACGCTCGCATCGGTGCCCCAGGCGCCCGTCTTCATCCGCCGCCCGCCGCTGAGCCCCATCTCGTCGAACAGCACCTCGCCGAGCTGCTTGCCGGAGCCGACATTGAAGCTGCGTCCCGCGGCGCGGTGGATGTCGGCCTCGATCGCGGCCATGCGCTCGCTGAGCTCGACCGAGATGCGCGAGAGCTCGGCTGCATCCACCTTCACGCCGGCGCGCTCCATCGCCGCCAGCACGGCGATCAGCCGCCGCTCGATCTGCTCGTAGAGGGCGAGCGCATGGGCCGCGCGCAGGCCGGGCCGCAGCGCCTGCCAGAGCCGGAGCGTCACGTCGGCGTCCTCCGCGGCATAGGACGTCGCCCGCTCGAGCGGCACGGCGGCGAAGCCGATGCGCGCGCGGCCGGTGCCGGTGACCTCGTCGTAGGTGATCGGCGCGTGGCCGAGATGGAGGCGCGAGAGCTCGTCCATCCCGTGGCCGTGCCGTCCGCCCTCCTGGCTGTAGGAGATCACCATGGTGTCGTCGATCGGGCCCACCGTCGGCGCGCCGGCGCGGGCGAGCACGTGGAGGTCGAACTTGGCGTTCTGGAGAATTTTCAACACCGCGGGGTCGGCGAGCAGGGGCGCGAGGGCGGCGATGGCGTCGGCGGGCGCCATCTGCTCGCCGGCGCCCTGATGGCGGAGCGGCACGTAGCAGGCGCGCCCCGCCGCGCTCGCCAGCGAGAAGCCGACCAGGTTGGCGGTGAGTGCCGCGAGCGAATCGGTCTCGGTATCGACCGCGACCACCCCCTTCTCGCGCGCCTCGGCGATCCAGCCCGCCAGCGCGGCGCGGTTCGTGACCGTCTCGTAGGGCCCGAAGGCGGGCGCCTGCGCCCGCTCGGCGCCGAGCGCTTCCGCCGCACCCGCCTGCGGCCCCTGCTCGAGCCCCAGCCGGTGCATGACGCTGCGAAAGCCCTGGGCGGCGAGCCAGGCGGCGAGCCTCGCGGGCTCGGGCGGACGCACGCCGAGGGCCGCGAGCGGCAGCGGCAGCGGCGCATCCGCGGCGAGCGTCACCAGCCGGCGGGAGAGGCGGGCATCCTCGGCATGCGCAAGCAGGGCGTCCCGCCGCTTCGAGGGCGGCATGGCGGGCGCGGCCCTGAGCACGCCCTCGAGGTCGCCGAAGGCGCGCACCAGCTCGCCCGCGGTCTTCGGGCCGATCCCCGGCACACCCGGCACGTTGTCGGTCGGATCGCCCATCAGCGCCTGCACCTCGATCACCTTCTCCGGCGGCACGCCGAAGCGCAGGGCGACCTCCGCCGGCCCGATCGGGCGCTGCTTGATCGGGTCGAGCATCGTGACCTCGGGACCGACCAGCTGCATCAGGTCCTTGTCGGAGGAGACGATCGTCACCGCCCCGCCTTCCCGCCGCGCCGCAGCGGCGTAGGACGCGATCAGGTCGTCGGCCTCCCAGTCGGCGAGCTCGATCGCCGGCACGCCGAAGGCCTCCGTCGCCTCGCGCACCAGCGGGAACTGCGGCACCAGCTCGGGCGGCGGCGGCGGCCGGTGCGCCTTGTAGGACGGTGCGAGGCGGTTGCGGAAGGTCTCGCGGCCGGCATCGAAGATCACCGCGAGATGCGAGCCGGTGTGCTCCTTGAGCAGCTTGGCCAGCATGTTGGTGAAGCCGAGCACGGCATTGACCGGCGTTCCGTCCGGGCGGGTGAGGGGAGGGAGCGCGTGGAAGGCCCGGAAAAGGAACCCCGATCCGTCGACCAGGACGAGGTGCGGCGGCTCAGGTTTCGCCCCGGCCACGTCCGCTCAGTGCCCTTGGGCCGGAGTCGCCCCCGCTTGGAGGAGGAAGAGGCGCGAGCAATAGGGGCAGACGGCCTTGCCCTCGACGAGGTGGAGGTAGACCCGCGGATGGCCGAGCGGCTCCTCCCCGCCGTCGCAGGCGGCGACCTCCGTGGTCACGGAAATGATCTCCGGGGGGATGGCGGCGCCGTCCGGCATCGTGTCCTCTGGGGCCTCGAATGGAAGGCCGAATGTGAGGCATGCGGGCGGTGCGTGCAACTCGCCCCCTTGGGCGCTCCCTGAGGCGGGCGGGCGGTCCGCGCCGATCTCGCGGCGCGGGGTGGTGCTGATGGGAACGCTGATGGCCGGGGGTCTGGGCCTTGCCGGCTGTGCTGCGCACCTGGTGCCGGCGGGTCCTGTGGTGAGGCCGCCTGCGCTCGGCCGCGACGCCTTCGTGATGGCGGACGGCGCCCGGCTGCCCTACCGAACCTGGATCCCCGCCGGGCCGGCGCGGGCGGCGCTGCTCGCCCTGCACGGCTTCAACGACAGCCGCGACGCCTTCGCCATCGCCGCCCCCCTCTTCGCGGCGACCGGGATCGCCGTCTTCGCGCCCGACCAGCGCGGCTTCGGCGCCGCGCCCGGGCGGGGCTACTGGCCGGGCACCGCGACGCTGGTGGACGACGCGCGCACGATGGCCGGGCTGCTGCTCGCGCGATATCCCGCCCTGCCGCTCTATCTGCTCGGCGAGAGCCTGGGGGGCGCGGTGCTGATGCTGCTCGGGGCCGAGCCGCACCCGCCGCCCGTGGCGGGCTATATCCTCGCCGCCCCGGCCGTCTGGGCGCGGGCGGACATGAGCCTCGTCTTCCGGAGCACCCTCTGGCTCACCTGGAAGCTGGTGCCCGGGCTCACCCTCTCGGGCGCGGGGCTGGTCAAGGCTTCGGACAACCGGGCCGCGCTCGAGGCCCTGGGCGAGGATCCGCTGACCATCCTCGACACCCGCATCGACACGATCCACGGGCTCGTGAACCTGATGAGCCAGGCGATGGACGCGGCGCCGCGGTTCCGCGGCCCGGCGCTGATCCTCTATGGGGCGCACGACCAGCTCGTGCCCAAGCGGGCGATGGCGGCGATGTGGCGCTCGCTCCCCCGGGGTTCGCTGATCGGGGGCGCGCCGATCCGGCTCGCCTACTACGCGCGGGGCTATCATCTCCTGCTCCGGGACCTCGATCGGGGCCTCCCGATCGGCGATATCGTCGCCTGGATCCGCGATCCGCACGCCCCGCTCCCCTCCGGCGCGGACCGCGCCGCCCGGGCGTGGCTTGCCCGGCAGCGCTGACGGGGAGTAAGGGGAGTAAGGACAGGCTCAGGGACCCGTAGCTCAGCTGGATAGAGCGTCGCCCTCCGAAGGCGAAGGTCGCACGTTCGAATCGTGTCGGGTCCGCCATCTTTTCAATACGTTACGGCCGATCGGCGAGCGGGTATCCAGACGTGGATACCCCATGGCAACCCCGCGAACAGATTTCGCCCGGCCGCCCGGCTGCCGTCACGGCATCGCGAGCGCCATTTCGGTCTTGGGATCGGGCGCGCGCGTGAGGGCGGCGGATCGGGCGCGTCCACGCTCGCCAGGACCGGCGCACGGCAGTGAGCCGCCCCGCCCCGCCCCGCCCCGCCGCCGGCATCGTCACCCGATCAGCCGATCCCGCCCGCCCGCGATCCGCTCTAGCCGCGCCAGAACGGCCTGCCGTGCTCGAAAGACGCCTGGGCGCGGCTGATCCCGATATCCTTGAGCCCCGCATCGTCGAGTGCAAGCAGCGCCCGGCGCTCGCGCTCGCGCTTCGCCCACGCGGCCAGCTGCGCCTTCACTCCCCTGAACGCGCCAACCGCCACCCGCACCGGCCGCGGCGCCGGCACCGAACCCTGCACGATCACGATCTGGTTCATCGTCGTCCTCCTCACATGAACGCTGGCGGCTTCATGTCGCCTCGCCCCCCGCGCAATCTCATCTCTTCCCCGCATTTGGGCGCAGTTTTTCCTCCTCACAATCGAATTCTCGTCATATAATCTGTGATGAAAAATCACGCGAACCGGAGCACCCATGCCGCGCAGGCTGCCGCCGCTCAACGCGCTGCCCGATTTCGAGGCCGCCGCCCGCCATCTCAGCTTCACCAAGGCGGCGGCGGAGCTGCACGTCACCCATGGCGCCGTGAGCCGGCAGGTGAAATCGCTCGAGGATTATCTCGGCCTGCCCCTGTTCCGCCGCCTCAATCGCGCGCTCCGGCTGACCGACGCGGGGCAGGACTATGCGCGCAGCGTGCGCGCGCTCCTCGAGGCGCTCGCCTTATCGACAGAGCGCCTGCGCGCGCCGAAAGACTCGAGCGGCCTCACCGTCAGCACGACCTATTCCTTCACCAGCGGCTGGCTGGTCCCCCGGCTCGGGCGCTTCCGCGCGCTCCATCCGGATATCGACGTGCGGCTACAGGCGAACGACCAGCTCGTCGATTTCGCCCGCGACAGCGTCGATCTCGCGATCCGTTACGGACGCGGCCCTTATCCCGGCCTCGCCGTCGAGCGCATCCTGGGCGACGATTACATGCCGGTCGCGAGCCCCGCCCTCCTGCAAGGCGCGCATCCGCTCAGGCAACCCGCGGATCTCCGCCACCACGTCCTGCTCCACGAGGAAGGCAACGAAGTGGATTGGCGCATCTGGCTGACGGCCGCCGGCGTCGCGGGCGTCGATGCCGCGCGCGGGCCGATCTTCAGCCACACGGCCATGGCGATCCAGGCGGCCATCCGCGGCGAGGGCGTCGCCCTCGGCCGCACCGCGCTCATCGCCGAAGAGCTCGCCTCCGGCCAGCTCGTCCGCCTGTTCGACCTCAAGCTCGAGGCGGCGATGGCCTACTCCATCGTCTGCCCGCCGCGCGCGCTCGCAGAGCCCAAGGTCCGCGCCTTCCGCGACTGGCTCCTCTCCGAAGCGCCCCGCACAAGCTGAGCCCCCGCCCTAGTTATCCGTCCGGCCGTCCCCGCCCCCGCCCGCGCCCGCCTTCAATTCCGGAACCGCAACATAAACCCAGGCCCAGTTGCCGAGGAACATGATCGCAGTGACGACGAACACCCAGCGCAGGCCGAGCACGGCCGCGATCCCGCCGCCGGTGATCGGCCCGAGCGAATTGCCGAGGAAAGTGGCCGAAGCGGTCAAACCGAACACCGTTCCGCGCTGCTCCCGCGCGACCAGCCGCCCGACCAGCGCATTGGCGGTCGGCAGCAGCCCGCCGACGAAGCAGCCGACGCCGAACCGCTCGAGCACGAAGGCCCAATAGCTGCCGACGAAGGCCTGCGGCAGCGTCGTCAGCGTCGCCCCCATCAGGCAGATCAGCAGCACGCGCCGATAGCCGATGATATCGCTGCGCTTGCCGAGGAACGGCGAGGCGACGACATCGGCCAGCCCCGTGACCGAGAACGCGGCGCCGGCGAGCGTCGCCAGCGCCGGCACATTGCCGATCAGCGCCTGGACGAAGAGCGTCACCACGGGCTGCACCGTCTGCACGCCGAACTGCGCCAGCAGCAGCACGAGGAAAAGCGCCACCAGGGCAGGGGAGCGGGTGAGGATCTGCGCCATCCCGCGAAGCGAGCGGCGGCCCGCGCTCGGCCGCGGCGGCGTGAACGATTCGCGGACGTAACGCCACACCAGCAGCAGCCCGATCGCCGTGATCGCCGCGGTGGCGTAGAACGGCACCCGGTCGCTGTCGGTCGCGTCCGCGAGCAGCCCGCCGACCACCGGCCCGACCAGGCTGCCGACCAGCTGGCCCGTGCTGAGCCAGCCGAGCGCGTAGCCCAGCCGCCGTTCCGGAACCTGGCTCGCCACCAGCGCGATCGCGGTCGCGGAGAAGCCGGCGAAGGCGCCCATCAGCACGCGGCAGGCGAACACCTCCCAGACATTGCGGGAGACCCCCATGAGGCCGCAGAAGACCCCGATGGCGAAGGCCGAGCGCAGCAGCATCACCTTCCGCCCCTTGCGGTCCGCGAGCCGGCCCCAGAACGGCGAGGCGAAGGCGGCGACGAAGGAGGTCGTGCCCGCGAGCACGCCGGACCAGAGATCGATCGCGCCCGGGTCCCGCACGCCGAGCTCCGGCAGGAAGAGCGGCATGATCGGCGTCAGGATCGTGAACGACATCGTCATCACGAACTGGATGCCGACCATCCACCACATGGTGGATTGCCAGTAGGGGGACGCCTCGCCGTCCGCGGCAGCCGGCTTCGCTCCCGGTATGCCTGCTTGCCCGTCATTCATCGCACCGGATGATCCTCGCCGCGTCCTCCCGGCAGTTTCGGTCCTCCGCCGGCGATGTAAACCCGCGGACCGGCGACGCCGGCCCGCCCTTGACCCCCATCCCCGCCCGCCGCAGGTTGCGCGAACGGCTAAAAAAAGGGGGGAGCCCAAATGCGCATCCGCAGCGTCCTCGCCGGCGTCGCCGCAGCGCTCATCCCATGCACGCTCGCGCTCGCGCTCGCCGCCATGCTCGCCGCGCCCGCCGCCCACGCGCAATCACCCACCACCCCCACCAGCCCCGCCTTCAACTGGCAAAAATACAACGGCGAGAAAGTCAGCTTCCTCAACGAGAACAATCCCTGGTGGAACGAGCTCCGCCCCTACCTCCCCGAGTTCGAAAAACTCACCGGCATCAGGGTCCAGGTCGTCACCTTCCAGGAACAGCAGATGCGCCAGCGCCTGGTGACGATCCTCCAATCGCAGAGCGACGAGGTCGACGCCTTCATGTCCCTCACCTCGCTCGAAGGCGCGCTCTACGCCCATGCCGGCTGGTACGCGGCGCTCGGCCCGCTCCTCCAATCCGCAACCGCGCCCGGCTATGACCTCGCGGACTTCAGCCCCGCCCTCGTCAAGGGCGAAACCTATGGCGGCGAGCTCATCGGCATTCCGCTGAACATCGAGGGGCCGGTCGTCTATTACCGCACGGACGTCTTCAGGAAATGCGGTATCGCGCCGCCGAAAACCCTGGCCGAGCTGACCGCCGCCGCCGCGAAAATAAAATCCTGCGAGCCGCACATGATCCCCTGGGTCACCCGCGGCCTGGCCCCCGCGCTCCCCTACACCTTCAGCAACGTGCTGCATAATTTCGCCGCCGACTATTTCGACGCCGCCGGCAGGCCCGATCTCTGCGCCCCCGCCGGCGTTGCCGCCATCGCCTGGTACGCGGACATGCTCAGGAAATACGGCCCGCCCGGCGCCGTGAATTACAGCTTCGTCCAGATCGCCGATCTCTACGGCCAGGGCCGCGCCGCCATGGCCTTCGAATCGAGCAACGAATTCACCCCCATCATGGGCTCGCCCGGCCGCAGCGCCGATACCGGCCTGATGCTGCTCCCGCCCGGCCCGGGCGGCTCGAAGCCCACCGTCATCGGCTGGGGCCTCTCGATGTCCGCCTTCTCGAAACACCAGCCCGCCACCTGGTATCTCATGCAGTGGGCGACCAGCCCGGCGATGGAAGCGCGGCTGGCGCTCCGCGGCATCGCCCCGCCCCGCGCCTCGGTCGCCGCCTCGCCCGCCTACAAATCCTGGCTCGCCGCACTCCCCGCCCGCCGGCAATGGCAGGGCCTCATCGCCGAGCTCGCCGCCGAGGGCACGAGCGAGGTCGGCCCGCCGATCGATCGCCAGCCCCAGGCGCGCCAGATCATCGGCGAGGCGATCGACAGCGTCCTGCTCGGCCAGTCGAGCGCGAAGGCGGCCGCCTGCCACGCCGATACCGAGATCACGGCGATGCTCCACTGACCGGCGCGCTCCCGGCCGCGCTCCCGGCCGCGCGCCCGGGCGCTGCCATGCCCGCGCGCCCGCGTCGCAGCCGGCCGCGTCGCCCCGCCCGCCACAATTTCCGCTGGATGCTGCTGCCCGCCGCCCTCTTCGTCGCCGTGATGATCGGCTTTCCCTTCCTCGATACGCTCTGGCTCAGCCACTTCTCGTTCCATTTCGGCTCCGCCGCGCACCCGATCGGCCTCGGCAACTACGCAGCCCTGCTCCGCGACGGCGAATTCTGGAACGGCCTCAAAGTCACTTTTCTCCTCTATGTCCTGGCCTTGGCGCTCCAGCTCGCCGCCGGCCTCTACCTCGCGCTCCTCCTCAACCGCCTCCGCCGCTTCCGCCGCCTGCTTCGCACGCTGCTCGTCTCGCCTTTCGTCATGCCGAGCGTCGTCGTCGGCATGATGTGGCTGGTCATCTTCGATCCCACGATCGGCCTCGCGAACTGGGTTCTTGCCCTCTTCGGCATCCCGCCCGCGCTCTGGCTCGCCTCGCCCACCTGGGTCATCCCGACAATCGCCCTGATCGACAGCTGGCAATGGGCGCCCTTCGTCGCCCTCATCCTCCTGGCCGGCCTGCAATCGCTCCCGGCCGACGTCTACGAAGCCGCCGCCATCGACGGCGCCTCCGGCTTTTCTCTCCTTCGCCGCATCACGCTGCCCCTTCTCGCGCCGAGCCTGCTCGCCGCCGCCATCCTCCGCAGCGTCGATCTGCTGCGCTTCTTCGACATCATCTACATCACCACCCAGGGCGGCCCCGGCAACGCCTCCGATACGCTCAACATCTACGCCTTTCGCCAGGGCTTCGTGTTCCTCGATATCGGCTACGCCTGCGCGCTGATGGTGGCGCTCACCGCCGTCGTCGTTGGCGTCGTCCTCGCCCTCACCCGCCTCCGCCGCGTGCTCGCATGGTGAGGCGCCCATGGTGAAATCAAGGCTCACCGCCCGCGCGCTCGGCATGCTCGACACCGCCCAGCTGCTCCTCGTGGCCCTCGTCGTCCTCGCACCGATCCTCTGGATGATCACGGCGAGCCTCAAGAACCCGAACGCGGTCACGGCCTATCCGCCGCAATTTTTCTTCAGCCCCACCCTCCGCAATTACGCAACTCTCCTGCGCGCCATGCCTTTCGCCCGCGACGCCCTGAACAGCGTCGTCATCGCCTCGGGCGCGACCCTCCTCGGCATCATCCTCGGCGTCCCCGCCGCCTTCGCGATCTCGTGGAACCGCCTCAACTGGCCCGCCGTCACCCTCCTCGCCGCCCGCATGGCCCCCGGCGCGCTCTTCCTCCTTCCCTGGTACGTGATGTTCTCCCGCATCCACGCGATCGGCGATTTCTGGGTCCTCATCGTCACCCACGCCGTCATCACCCTCCCGCTCGCCCTCTGGACCATGCTTCCGGCGCTCGATGCGCTGCCCCGCTCCCTCGTCGAAGCGGCGATGATCGACGGCGCCGGCGATTTTTCTCTCCTTCTCCGCATCGTCTGCCCGCTGGTCGCCCCGGCGCTCGCGGTCAGCACCATCCTCTGCTTCGTCTTCACCTGGAATTACTTTCTCTTTGCCCTCGTCCTCTCGGGTTTTTCCTCCACCCCGCTCGTCGTCGCCGCCTTCAACTTCGTGGGCGAGGGCGTCACCGACTGGGGCGCGCTGATGGCCGCCGCGACCCTCATCGCCCTGCCGCCCGTCCTCCTCACCTTCCTCGTGCAGCGCCAGCTCACCGCCGGCCTCGCCGCCGGCGCCGTCAAAGGCTGAACCCCAGCCGCCGCCCGCCCCGCGCGCGACCGGCGCCGGAACAGCCCCGGCCAATGTCCGCCTCAAGCGGCCTTGGTTGCGATGAAACGCGATAGAGCCGAGCGCATATCCGAAAAGAGAGCCGCCCCGAAAATACCCGTGCCACGATAATAATAAGTGGCTCCTGAATCCGAATCGACGACGGCCGACAAATGCGATCGCCGCCATTTCTGGCGGGGCTTTGCCATGGCAAAGGCGATCAACGCTTGGTCCGGGTTTTTTGTCACCACGACCGGAATGGTCATGTAGCCACCCAGCCATAATGACGAAAAAGGCAGCTGCTTCCGCTTGCTGTAATATTCTCCTGCAGCCAGCAAATTGGCCAAATCGTCGGCCTCCGCGTTCTCAACCTCGGAGACCACAAGAGTCTGCGAGATGATGCTTATCGCCTTCCAGGCCACATAGAGTCCGCGATGCCACAATTTCCGGGGTGACCCTTACTGTTTTCCAGCCGGATCCCGTCTTGGAGCCCTCCGGATCTGCCTTGACGCGAACCGATATCTCGACATTCCGAGCGACGTCATAGTTTCCCCGGCGCAGGCGTTGATCGATGGCGGTGACAAGGGACGAACCGGTCATAGAAGCGGTCTCCCGAACCGACGGCGACGCCGTCGACGTTCGGGGAACGCTACCCCCCGCTCCGCGCGCCCGGCAACCTCCGTCCTGCCTTTCCCCGATGGTTCGCGATTTCGTGTACCCTTGCGGCGATTCCGCCCGCCCGCTCACCAGGCCCCGGCGCTGCCCCACCTTGCGGACTCCCATCCGACCAAATATATACCCCAATCTATACACACCATCGAGAGCCCCATGCCGGAAACCCGCAAGGCAAAGCTGTTCCGCAACGGCGCCAGCCAGGCCGTGCGCCTGCCGGCCGAGTTCCGCTTCGAGGGCAGCGAGGTCTACGCCACGCGTGACGAGCAGTCCGGGGACGTGACGCTCTCCACGCGCCCGGGCGCGCGCGCCTGGGGCGAGTTCTTCGCCCTCATGCGCACCATCGACGTGCCGGCGGACTTCATGTCCGAGCGTCCGATGAACGTCCCGCCCGAGGAGCGCGGGTTGTTCTCCGACGCCGGATGACGGTGCCGCTCCATCTGCTGGATACCGACATCGCGAGCTTCGTCATCAAGGCCCGCTCGCCCGCGATCGAGGCGCGCCTCGCCGCCATTCCCCCGGACCGCGTCTGCCTCTCAGCCGTTACCCGTGCAGAACTGATGTACGGCCTCAAGCGGCTGGCGCCGTCGCATCGGCTGCATGTCGGCGTGCATCAATTCCTCAAGCTCGTCCACGCCCTCGCGTGGGATTCCGACGCCGCCGACTGCTATGCCGACATCCGCCATCGCCTGACCACCACCGGCCAGCCGATCGGCGAGATGGCCATGATGATCGCCGCCCATGCGCTTTCCGCCGGCGCCGTTCTGCTCACCAGCAACACCCGTCACTTCGCGCGCCTCACGCCACCGCTGGTGCTGCTGAACTGGAACGAAACCTAGCGCGGCCCTTCCGACCGAAGGCCGCGCGTCTCCGGCAGAGCTTGGGCCATTCACCGCACACCAGCGGCCGACGGCCGCTGGCTCGATCCGGTCAGGTCGCTGACGGATTGGACCGGATAGATCGTTGACAGGTCTGTTGCACGGCGAGAAGGGCCCCGCCGATGCCTTGGAGCGAGACCTGCGCGATGGACGAGCGGATGCGATTTACTGTTGCGGCGAGCGCGCGCTCGTCGGATCGGGGTGCCGCCCTCAATCCTCCATCCGTCGCAAGCCGCGCGAGCCGCCAACCGCCCAAGAGAGAGCGGCGCAGAGCGCAGGGTCCATCTTTCCCTCGCCCGCTCTCACGCCAAACCCGGTCCGCCGCCCCTGAGTGAGGCCTCGCCCTCGCCGCCGTGCTCAGGAGGGCACGGCGGCGAGGATCTCATCGGCACTGCCGATCGCCCGATCCATGCATCCGAGGAACCATCCGAGCCACGGCGTGATGTCGAGATCGCCCCGCTGCGTCGCTTCCAGCCTTTCATAATACGCGTCGCGCTCGCGACGGATCTGCGCCGACATGCTGTAGAACCGCTGGGAGCTCCGTTCGCTCTGCGCAAGCATCATGTCGGCGATCGCCCGCGCGATCCGCCCGTTGCCGTCGTCGAACGGATGAACCGTCACGAACCGGAGATGAGCCACCCCCGCCTTCAGCACCGGATCGATCGGCGGGGCGCCGTTGAACCAATCGAGAAACGCGCACATCTCCCGATCGAGGCGCCCGGCTTCCGGAGCCTGGGAGTGGGCCCGCTCCCGCCCGACCGGCCCGGAAACGACCTGCATCGGCCCGGCGCGGTCGTCCCGCCATGCCCCCACCCTGCCGCCGCGCGCGGTCGGGGAAAGCGCGGCGTGCCAGTCGAACAGCCGCTCCGCGGTCAGCGTCTCCGCATATCCCTGGGTCGCGTCGAGCATCATCTCGACCACGCCCTCCACGGTCCGGTCCGCCAGGGCGCCGATATCCATCCCGAGGCGGGCGATCGCGACGGCTCCGATAACCTGTTGATAACGCCTGGAGGGCGCCATTGGCGTCTTTTTATTGCAATTGGGCGCCATTGGCGTATATTCCGAGGATGCCGAGCGTTCCTCTCGCCGTCATTGAGACGCCGCAATTTCTGCGGCAAGCCGAAGACGTATGGACGGAGGCCGAGCGGCAGGAATTCGTGGATTACATCGCCCGCAACCCGGAGGTGGGTGACTTAGTCCCGGAGACGGGTGGCGTTCGCAAGGTGCGCTGGCGCCGCCAGGGGACAGGCAAGCAGGGCGGGGTGCGGGTGATCTACTTTTATTACAACGCGGTGACGCCGCTGTTCCTGCTCATGGTCTACGCCAAGGCTGTGCGCGAGGATGTAGCGCCCGAGGCGAAAAAGGCGTTGGCGGAATTCGCGGCACGCATCAAGCGCGCCGTGCGTGGATGAGGCGAGGAGGGCGAGATGAACAGGTTCAGCCGTGATCTGGTGCAGGGCATGGAGGAAGCCGCCGCCTTCGCGGAAGGCAAGAAGGCTGGCGCGCGCGTGCACGTCGTCGCAGTGCCCGACGTGCGCGCCATCCGGCAGCGGCTTCACATGTCGCAACAGCGCTTCGCCGAGACCTACCGCATTCCGCTTCCGACGCTGAAAAACTGGGAGCAGGGGCGCCGCGCACCGGACGCGCCTGCCGCTGCCTACCTGCAAGCCATCTCGCGCCAGCCGAAGGCCATCAAGGAGGCGCTACAGCATGGATGATCGGCTGTGATGCGGCCAGCTAAGATACCCGTGCGGGTCGTGTCTCGCCGAGTGGTGTAGGAGCTGCGGGTCAGTGGCCCGCCGGAGCGACCGCCGAGAGCCTGGCGGAGGCGGGCTGTCCAGCGACATCCGGAAGTCATCCCCCGGCGACACGAGGAACTGACCCCGGTGCGGCTTGCTGCCCGGCCAGCGGTGTTTCTCTGTTCGGCTGAGCGAGGCGGTTTCCCCATCCCGGCCTGGTCTGGGCAAGGCGTCGCGCGCAGCCGCGGTCAAGCATGGCCGAAGGCCACCGGCGGAGCCGGCGCGCGGAGGCCGAGGGCATCACTCAGAAGCAGGTGATGACCCGAGCCCTCGCTGCGGCGGGGCTTCCGGTCGATCCGCCTGATCTGGAAGATCGGACACCGCGGCGGCGCAGAGCTCCCTGGCGATTTCAGCTTGCCCTACTATATCACGGAGTGATAGAAACGTGCCCGTTCGCTTGCTGAAAGACCCCGAGTTCGATCGCTGGGCGCGCAAGGTGGGCTTGATGGATCAGGCGCTTCGAGCCGCCGCGGACGAGATTGAGAAGGGCCTCATCGATGCCCGCCTGGGGGGTTCCCTGGTCAAGAAGCGGGTGGCGCGGCCTGGACGCGGCAAGAGAGGCGGATATCGAACGATCCTGGCGCACCGGCAGGGGGTGCGACTGATCTTCCTCCACGGCTTCGCCAAGAACGAGACGGACAATATCACCAAGAGGGAGCGCCTGGCGCTTCTGGCTCTTGGTGATGAGGTACATGGGCCATGCCGAGCAGGTCATCGACGAGCTGGTGGCCAAGCAATTGCTTATCGAGGTGTGTGATGAGCCGGATCCTGAAGAACGTCCACGCATCGGCCAAGCGCCTGCATGATGCGGGATACATGGATGCAATCACCATGCGCGAGTTTGACGCGCTGTGTCTGCCACCGTTGCACGACTATTCCCCGGCGCAGGTGCGTCGCGTCCGCGAGCGGACCAAGGCGAGCCAAGCCGTTTTCGCTGCCGTTCTGAACGTCGGCGCCACTACGGTCGCCGCGTGGGAACAGGGCACCAAGAAGCCGTCTGGCGCCGCCGTGAAGTTGCTCGATCTGGTGGAGCGCAAGGGGCTGGGAGCGCTCGCTTAAGCGGGCGGGAAAGGGAGTGGAGGGGGAGGAGCAGGGCCCAGAACTTGTCCCCTCGGGGATTTGCGCATCCCTGTTATTCTGGCTGTATGAACAAATCTTCCGCGAGCGCCTTGAGCGTGTCAATCGGCGCGCAAATTCGATCTCGTCCAGCGTAGGCCAAAATGCTCTGATATTGTGGGGTTTTCGAAAACCTCGAGGGGTCGGGAGCGGCGTCGAACGTCGAGCCCGGCGATCAGCCGATTCGTCGAAGATCACCAACGCATTGGAGGTGCTTCGGGACGGGGTCGATTTTGGGCGCCGATTGACAGTCAATGCAATCTCGGGCCAACCGGCCTATGCGGGAAGCTGAGCGGCAGCTCCGGCTTCACGGTCTGGGCGCTCAAGCAGGGCAAGCCTCACCCGATGCGCTGCGCTGCGATCGCCGAGGCGGCCCGGCTCTGCATCCGGGCCTGACGGCTCGGCCTATCGCGGGGCATGCGCCTGGCGGCCGCGGGCCGGCGCGGTCGTGTCCTGGCGGGCCCTGAGAACGGCTAGGGCAGCAGGATCGTGGTCGAGCAGAGCAAGTGCGCTGCCAACGGCTCGGCTCGGAAGCAGGTCGCCCGTCTCGTATTTCTGAAAGGCGCGCGGGCCGCCACCGATCAATTGCCCGGCCTGCTCCTGGGTCAGGCGGAGCTTCTTGCGGATGCGGCGAATCTCTGCCGGATCGAGGAGACCTTCGGTCCGCGCCTTTAGCCGGTTAAGCGCCCGATCGGATAGCTTCATGTCCGCGCCGGTGTGGATGCTCTCTTCGGACGCATCGCAATACCAGCCCGGCATCTGGAAGGTGATGCTTTCGCCCTTGTAGGTCAGCGTCATCGGGCGCTCGTCCCGGTGCATTGGCGCTCCCGTTGCGGGGCAAACGGGATCAGTCATCGTCTTTCTCCTTGAACGACGATAGCAAAAATTCCCTCACCGCATCGGCGGTGAATTTGACGTAGAGCAGGCCGGCAGGCGACGGCACGTGATGCACGTCCTGGCAGATGCGATGATCGGCATACGCTGTCATCGACTTATGGAAGTGCGGCCGTTGCATGAGCTGGATGGTCGCGACCATCTCGGCCCGGCCGAAGCCGAGTGCGGCAGCGCCCCTGATGGCGGCGCCTGTAGCGTGGAGTTTGTCCACGCTGTCGAACGCCCCTTTGAAGGCGTCGAGGTCATAGGTCGGCTTGCGCTTCCCCGTCACCCAAGTATATTACACCATTATGGTGTAATGTCAAGGCGCACCTTGATGGTGTATTCCGGCCTTAGAGACCGCCATACGCGCGGTAACCAATATCTTGCGTAGAGTTCGTATAGGCCGTATCATGGATTTACCGGTCTTACCAAGGATACGGACATGAGCCCTTCTGTCGAGCTCTCCCCAGACATTCGCCCGCTTGCAGGCACATGCGGTGCCGCTGGTGGACAATATCGAGACCGTCATAAACAGGATGGTCGATTTCTATGAGAGCAGAGACGGGGCACCCGTCGCGGCATCCAAGAACGGCGACCACGAAAAGGTCCGTCAGTTCAATCCGGCAACGCCTCCGGACCTGACGCACACGAAGGTTCTGTCGATCGAGTTCTGCGGCAGGCTATTCGACCGCAGCCAGACGAACTGGAACGGCCTGCTCAATGCCGCGATCCGTGAGGCAAAGGGGCGCGCAAAGACGGCGAAGGACCTGAAGTCCCTAATCTCCATCCCCTTTGTGGACGGACAAAAAACCGATGAAGGCTATCGCTACCTTGCCGACATCGGAATCTCGGTTCAGGGTCAGGACGCCAACGGAGCGTGGCGGGCAGTCTATCACATTGCCCAGCAGATCGGCGAGCGGGTGCTCGCTACGTTCGTCTGGCGCGAGAAAGAGGGTGCTGCGTTCCCCGGCGTGACGGGCCGCTTCTCGATGTCGGGGCGTTGATATCGGGGCGCGCGGGGCTTCCCCGGCGTCGATCAGGCGGCGGGCGCGTCAATCGGCGCCCAAATTTGATCCCGTCCAGCATAGGCCAAAATGTTCTGATACTGCGGGGTTTTTCGGAAACCCCGAGGGGTCGCGAGCGGCGCCGAACGTTGACCCTGCTGATCAGCCAATTCCTCGAAGATTACCAACGCATTGGAGGTGGTTCGGGACGGGGTCAACTTTGGGCGCCGATTGACAGGCGGGGACCACGGCGCAGTTCCGGGGATCCCTCCGATCCCCCGGTGCCCAGCGGCGCTGCGCCACACCCCACCCCACGCCTCGCCCGCTCGCGTCCCACCCCGCGCGCCGCCTTCCTTCCCCCCTCCCGCACATTTCCGGGTGAGCCCCGCTCGCGTTCGCTCGCCTGGCACCGCCTTCCTTCCCCTCGCCCGCATTTGGCGGGACAGGGTGGCGAGCGGAGCGAGCCGGGTGAGGGCGCCGCCCACCACCACGCCATCACACGGAGGGCGGCCCTGGAGTCGCGAGCCACCCCATGCTAGGTTACATGTAACCGCAAGAGGCGACCCATGCCGGCACCAACCCCTGCCAAGCCGTCGCGCGATAAGGTGCGCGCCCATCGCGACCGCTTGCGCCGCCATGGCCTCCGCCCGATCCAGATCTGGGTTCCGGACGTGCGGTCACCCTCCTTCAAGGCCGAAGCCCACCGCCAGGCTCTGGCCGTTGCGAGGAGCGGGCACGCCAAGGAGGACCAGGACTTCATCGATGCCGTTTCCGAACTCGGCCACCCCTCCGACGCGGAATGAAGCGCGGCGAAATCTGGACAGTGGCCGCGGGCCAAGGATACGCGGGCAAGCCGCGGCCCGCCGTGATCCTGCAGGATGATCGGTTCGACGCCACGGACTCGGTCACGCTCTGCATCGTCACCACCGACCCCACCGACGCGCCTTTGTTCCGTCTGTCGATCGCCCCGAATGAAACGAACGGCCTCCGCGCCCAATGTCGCCTGATGGTCAACAAGATCACGACCGTCCCCAAGGCAAGGATCGGCGCTCGCATCGGGCGCCTCAACGACGAGGACGTCGTACACCTCAACCGCGCGGTTATCGTCTTTCTCGGAATGGCGGGCGCCAACGCCGATGCCTGACGAAGGACGAAACATCGCATCCGGCCCGGTGCTTCACCGACCGGCAGCAATAACAGAGATTGCGCAATTCTTGGCATCACCCTAAATAAGCCACCTGCGGGGCCTACCCGCGCGCGAAGGAGGGCAGGGCGGGCGTGAACGTGTCGATCGGCAATCGGTGGGAGAAATTCGTCGAGCACGCCGTGAAAAGCGGCCGCTACGGCTCCGCGAGCGAGGTCGTCCGTGAGGGGCTCCGCCTCGTCGAAGAGCGCGAGGCGAGGCTCCGCGCGCTCAAGGAAACTTTGAGCGCCTCAATCGCCGAGGGCGGCAGCTCCACCGACGATGACGTCGCCGCCGCGATCGCGGCCAAGGCCGCCGAGCTCGCCGCACAGGGACTCTGAGCGCCGCGTCTGCCACGCCCCAGCCAAGCATCGGGGCTCCGAGCCGCCCGGTGGACGATTACCGTCCAGGGTCGGCCACCTGAAAGTTAGAGCCACCGAGCGCGGGTAAGCCCAAACAGGATCTCTCCCCGGCTCCTTCCATCACGTCAAAGCAGACGCAGGCTTGCGATTTGAACTTGGCGTCGCGCTCGTGGCACACCCGCTAAGGTGTTCCCAATACAGCGACTTCCTTGCTTGGAGCAACGCACCCGTCTACCCTCCAACTCGAGGAAACCTGACCAAGCGTTCGGATCAGACCGGCTGCCAGAGACGGAAGGCAAGTAGCGGGAGATGGACGTCGGGTATGGCCCTGAAGCGGAACGCACGCGCCATCTAGCCGAACTCACGCGCGGTTGGGGTGCGTGGAGCTCAATTTCGCTCTACCTCGACCGGTGTCAGGTCGACACGCCGGACGAACTCGTTAAGGCCACCTGGAGGCACGTTCAGCAGCTGAGAGACCAAGTTGGAAAGGTGGTAGACTTCGGAGCGGGGGACGGGCGTTTTGCACGCCACGGCCAGTACTCGGAATACCTCGGGTACGAGATCGACCGCCACCGCTGCTCCGGCGTCGCCCTCCCGAAAAACGCGACCCTGCTAAACCGCTGCGCCTTCTCAGACGAGATCGTCGACGCAGATCTCTCCATCGGCAACCCCCCCTTTGTCCGTAACCAGGATCTGCCCGACGGCTGGCGGCAGAAGGCCTCGACCACGCTACTCCGGAGGACAGGAGTGGCAGTCTCGGGCCTCGCAAACGCGTGGCAGTACTTTTTCCTGCTATCCCTGGCCAGCCTCAAGCCGAATGGGCTGTGCGCACTGGTCATTCCGTACGAATGGGTGTCGCGTCCTTCGGCCAGGGAGCTACGCAGCTACCTAATAGAACAACGCTGGAATGTCAGCGTATACCGCCTCGTGGATACGACCTTCAACAGCGTGCTTACGACCTCCTCCGTTACGATCGTTGATAAGGCCCGGCGCGACGGGAGTTGGCTATATTTCGAGGAGAGAAAATCCGGTGCCTACAGGCCGCTGCAGTCGGCCAGCGGCGCAGCCGACGGCGTAATGCATTATTTGCGGCGTTCCGAGGTCGATCGCAACAGACCACACGCGATCCGCGGTTTGAGCCCTGGAACGCAGAAGGTACTCACCCTCACCGAGGGTGAGCGGGTTCGGTTTGGCCTCCAAACCGACCGAGACGTGGTCCCATGTATCACCACACTGCGCCACCTTCCCGGGAATGTGAAAGAGCTCAATGAAACCAACTTTCGGAAATTCTACCGCACGCCCGGCCAAAAGTGCTGGCTGATTAGAACCGACATTAAGCCGAGCCGGACACTCCAAGGGTACCTCAACGTCGTGCCCGAAGGCGACTATCAGACCAGCACCTGCCTTGAGCGCGACGAGTGGTGGAAATTCAACATGCCACGCGTTCCCCCGCTGCTTATGGCGATGAGCTTCAAAGGGGAGTTCCCAAAGGCCGTGCGAAACAAGATCTCCGCTCGCGCGGTCGGTGGAGTGTGCGGAATATACAATCTCACCAAAGCCCAAGCTACGCGACTAACGTCCGGGCTCGACGGCCTGGACATCCGCCCCCGCATCGTCGCCCACTCAAACGGGCTGCGAAAGATCGAAATCAACCAGCTCAACGCCCTACTCGTCGAGGCGCTTCTCCGCGACCCGATCGCAGACTGAAGGCGAACCGTGACAGTCCATCATATCCTCGATAAGGGCACACTGACGTTCAGCATCGAAAGTCGAATACTTCGCGAACTTGGCGAGCGCCTCGTCAAGCAACCGGAGGTAGCCATCGTCGAATTGGTCAAGAACGCTTACGACGCGGACGCCACCGAATGCACTATCAGCTACGACCCGGGCAACGCGATCACGGTCAAGGACGACGGGCTCGGCATGACGCTCGCGCGCTTCACTGACGGTTGGATGCGCGTCGGCACACGCTCGAAAGAAGCAGTGGGCCTTAGCGACAAGTTTGGTCGTCTTATCACTGGCGAGAAGGGCATCGGCCGCTTTGCGGTCCGATTCCTAGGGCGGGCCCTCCACCTTGAGTCGGTTGCTGACGACCGCGGCCGAGAACGGCGTACCCGCCTAATCACCGATTTCGACTGGCAGTTATTTGACCAGCACGAGGACCTCGGCGAAGTACGAGTGCCGTACCGGCTGGAGCGTGCCAACGCAGACACCCCGATCGGCACGACGCTCGCTATTACACGACTGCGACCCGAAATTGCGCGGCTCGACCTACGAAAGGTGCGAACGGGGTCAATTGGCGTGCTCACGCCGCTGCGATCGTTATTCCGCCGAACGCCGGGCACCGATGCGGCGGATCCCCCGAAACGAGCGGACCAACCGGACCCCGGATTCACCCTGGAAATCCAAGAAGGCGAAGGCGAAGCTCCGCAGGACGTCGCGGGCGCGATCCTTGAGGGGTTCGTATTGCGTGCGCGCCTCCAGCTGAGCGGCGACCGGGTCGATCTTCAGGTCTATCGGCGCGACGAACAGAAGCCGTATTTAGCCGTCGTCGATACCTACCACAACCAACTCGGGAAGCTGTACACAGACATCCGGTTCTTTCCACGCAGGAAGGGGGCGTTCTCGGAAATGCCGATCGACGGTCGGCAGGTGTCCACATGGATCGCCGCCAACTCCGGCATCGCGGTCTTTGACCGTGGATTCCAAGTTCAGCCCTACGGCACACCGTCTGATGATTGGCTACGACTGGCCGCGGACAATGCGCGCAACGAGCGCGCCCCTCGCTCCGATATCGCCAAGAAGCACTTCCCGATGCCTCCACAGGTCCGGGCGTCGACCTCGGAGAATTGGATGCTACGTCTCCCGCAGTCAGCCCAACTTGTCGGACTTGTCCAAGTGGAGGGCCGGCGGGCCAATGAGCGCGGAGCAGGCGAAGACGACGAGGGGCTTATCGCTTCGGCCGATCGAGAAGGGTTTGTAGAAAACAATGCCTTCTCTCAACTCCGAGACTTGGTCCGTGGGGCAGTCGAAACGATTGCGTACGCCGACCGGCGTCTCCAACAGGAACACGAACAGACAGCGCGTGACGCGCTTGTCAAATCCATCCGCCGAGAGGCGCAGCTAGCAATCAGCGAAGTTCAATCCAACCGCAATATTGCAGCGCCAGACAAGGCGAGAATTGTTGCGGCGTTGGCCCAGACCCAACAGCTGGCTGAGCGACAGGAGGAGGTCGCCCGGGAGCGCGAACGGCAGCTAGAAATCATGAGTCTTCTTGGGGTCGTTGCCGGCTTTATGACGCACGAGTTTGGCATCGCATTGCAGGAGCTGGAGACAACGCACGCTGACCTGCTCGTACTTGCAAAAACCCAGCCGAAGTTTATCTCGGTTGAGCAAAGAGTCTCTGACCACATCAAGAGCCTGCGCGAGTTCGTCACCTACTCGTCGGCCTACATCCAAGGCACTCGGAGCAAGCCAACGACGCCCTACCCTGTCAAACCGAGAATACTGCAAGTGAAGCGCATCTTCGGAAGATACGCCGAAGAGCGAAAAATCGAGGTGGAAATTAACACCGAACCCGATCTGATGGCGCCGCCCGTTCCAGTTTCGCTCTACAACGGGATAGCTCTCAACCTTTACACCAATGCCCTCAAAGCGGTGACAGCCAAAACTGGCACTGGTCCCCGAATGATCGCGTTCCGCGCGTGGAACGACAATCGCTGGCATCACCTCGAGGTGTCCGACACAGGTATCGGCATTCCAACGGCACTTCGAAGTCGTGTGTTCGATCCACTATTTACGACAACCAACTCCCGACGCGATCCGCTCGGTTCAGGGATGGGGTTAGGCTTGGCCCTAGTGAAACGAGGCGCCGAAGCGTTTGGCGGCCGCGCCGAGCTTGTCGCCCCACCACCTGACTTCGCAACCTGCGTGCAAGTCCGCTTACCACTGGACGTCGAGGGTGTCCGCTGATGGCCGAACGAAAACCATCGATCCTCCTGATCGACGACAGAGAAGACCTGTTGGGGGACATGCGGGACCAGCTATCAGCGCTCGTGCCAACGGAAGAGGCAGAGATTAGGATTTGGGTTCCAAGCGACGCCGCCAAGAGCCCCCTAGAGTCCTTCGGAAGCAAGATTGACGATGAAACAATTCTGGTCGTCACGGACTATGACCTCACCGGCAGAGGCGTAACCGGCCTATTCGGGGCCACCATAGTGAGCTGGTGCCAATCGCGCGCATTGCCGGTCGGAGACTTCTCGCGGGCCAACACGGCCTCGATCCCAAAGGAACCGAATCTTTTCGAACTTCGGGTGCCGACGGTCCCGGAGGAGGCAGCGCAGTTCACTGCTTCGGCCTTTCGAGGTTTCAAGCGGTTCCGCGACCTCATCGTCGCCAACGAAGGCACGTCGTCTGCGAAGGGCAGCCCGGCAGCCGCACTCGCGTCACTCCTTGGTCGCCCGCACTTGGAGAGCCAATTTACGCTCTACATGTCCCGACTTGGGTCCGCGAACTCGTCGCTGTTCGACCGTCTTCGGAATTCTGTCTCTCCTGAGGAGGCCCCGGAGAAAGACAAAAAGGCGCGGCTTCTCGCGTACGTTCTTGGGCACGTTCTGCTGAACGCTGTCCTGAAGTACCCGGACCGATCCTTTCAATACAGGCTCTCTGTGCTTACGTCGCCACGGTGCCGGCCGAGATAGGTGCCATCGCCCCATTGTTCGCTGAGGCTAAGTACCGATGGGCCGTTCTCCGAGCAAGGAAGGTACTTTTGGCGCGAGGACGTCGATGACGCACTCGACACGATGGCAGCCTCGCTTGCAGATGAGGGGTTCGAGGAATTTGGAGATTTTAACAGAAAAGCCGTGGAGATTAAGCTTGGTCGATCGCTGGCCACCCACGAATGCACACGTTGCGGAGGCCGAAAGGGCGGCTTTCTTTGCCCTTTTACACAAAGGCCAGTCTGCCAACGCCCAGACTGCTCGGTGCCCGCAAGCGGCTGGATCCCTGAGGGCGCGCAGCTATGCCGTGTGGAGCGCGGATTCTATGACGAATGGGCTCCCTTACTTGGCCTCTGACGACTGACCCGCGATTATGACTGGAGAGGCGCGGCGCTTGCTGAGGGAGCTACAGACCGCCTGGACGGGCGTACGGGCCGGAATGGCAAGAATGTACGGCGCGAGCTCGGTAGAGCCAAAGGACTATCTGCAAATCTTCAAGGTCGAAGACGAAGAATGTGGCCAAATCAAGCTGGACGTCAGCCCAGTGGTGCTCAACGTTCCCGAGCGAGCAGGCAGTGGTTCCCTTGACCTCTACGTTGCCATCGCGGGATGGCTGTTGTTTGCTACGCGGAGGAACCAGGGCGACCCGATCAGGACAGAGCGCTTTGGGACGAAGATTGGATATTTTCGTGCGAAGCGTGCGACACTTCAGCATGTTTATGGCGCGCATTACGACATCGAGGAAACGGCTCCGGGGCACCCCGTTTTTCACGGGCAAATTGCACCGCAGATGGAGTTCAGCAGCGATGTCCTCAACCTTTTTCATCGAGGCGGGGAACCCGAGAATCTCGTCAAACCGATCCTGAGGAACGTACCGTGTCCCGACCGCGCAGATGGATGTGTTCTCAGTGATCACCCAGGTTTGCGCAGACCACCTTATGTCGGCAGACTCTGCCGCGGAGGTGCGGGAGGCCTTCAACTCGCTCCGAAAAGCCTGCGACTTTTTCACAGGCGCTGCAAATCGGCTAACGTACCTGAACAGCGGACCCGCAATATCCTGCTACCGGTCAACCCACTGGTACTCGGCACCACCGCCAGGCAGCGCCGCCGCCCGCGCGCAGCAAGGTAACGCACCCGCGCAGCCATTGTGCAAGTACTAATGAAAAACCACGGGCGACGCTGCGCGATCGGCGAAGGCCTTCAGGTTGGGCGCGGCGACGGCGCCAAGGGCTCGCCTCCTGAGGGCCGGCGCAGCGCCCGAGGCCCTTCACAGCGAGGATCTGCCAGCGCGGAGCGCGGACGAGCAGCCGATCCTCGGCCACCGCGACCCATTTTGCCCCGCCCGCCCGCCTGAGGAGTACCCTCATGACCAACGCCCAAGCCCTGATCGATAAGATCAAAACCCTGCCGCCCGAGCGGTTGGGCGAGGTCGAGGATTTCGTGGACTTTATCGCCGCGAAATCGCGGCGGCTCGCCGCATTGGACCGGCTGCTCGCAATCGCCCCCGCGCTGGAAGCGGCCGGTGCGCCGCCGATCACGGAAGACGAGATTCAGGCCGAAGTCGACGCCGTCCGCGCCGTCCGCGCCGCCCGGCAAATCCGAGGCGGCGGCGCGGATCGTCCTTGACACCAATGTCGCCCTCTCCGCCCCGCTCCGGCGTGGCACGCCCTATCGGCTCCTCGACACCATCCGGCATCGGGAACAGATGCAGCTCTTCACGAGCATCGTGCTGCTGGAGGAATTGGCCGAGGTTCTGATCAGGCCAGCGTCATCGAAGCGCCTTGCCATCATCGGCCTCACCGCCAGCCAGATGCTCGCCGATTACGTCAATTCCGTCGATCTGGTGGCGCCGCTCGCGGTCCCCGCCACCCAATAAAGGCTCCTTCCGCCCCGATGGCCCCGCCCGCCCGCCCGCGATATCCTCCCGCCGCCCGCCCGAGGAGTCGCCGCCATGGACCAGCCCACCGCCTCCCCAAATCCCCCCCCCACCCGCATCGAGGAGGACGCCCTCGGCGACGTCCACGTCCCCGCGGCCCACCTCTGGGGCGCCCAAACCGAGCGCTCCCACGAAAACTTCCTCATCGGCGTCGAGCGCTTCCGCTGGCCCCGCTCGGTCATCCGCGCCCTCGGCATCCTCAAGAAATCCGCGGCGCTGGCCAACCTCGAGCTCGGCCAGCTCAGCCCCGAAAAAGTCGCCCTCATCACCCTCGCCGCCGACGAGGTGATCTCGGGCGCGCTCGACTCCGAATTCCCCCTCGTCGTCTTCCAGACCGGCTCCGGCACCCAGACCAACATGAACGCCAACGAGGTCATCTCCAACCGCGCCATCCAGATCGCCGGCGGCACCCTCGGCTCCAAGACGCCCATCCACCCCAACGACGACGTCAACCACTCCCAGTCCTCAAATGATACTTTCCCGACCGCCATGCACATCGCCGCCGTCGCCGAGATCGCCGACCGCCTGATCCCCGCCGTCCGCACCCTCCGCGACACCCTCGCCGCGAAAATCGCGCCCTATGACCACATCGTCATGGTCGGCCGCACCCACCTCCAGGACGCAACCCCGCTCACCCTCGGCCAGCTCATCTCCGGCTGGGTCGCCCAGCTCGACGACGCCATCGGAACGATCGAGCGCGCCCTGCCCGGCCTCCTCGAGCTCGCGATCGGCGGCACCGCCGTCGGCACCGGCCTCAACGCCCATCCAAGCTTCGGCGAGACCGTCGCCCGCAAGGTCGCCGAGGAAACCGGGCACGCCTTCATCTCGGCCCCCAACAAGTTCGCCGCCCTCTCGGCCCACGACGCCATGGTCAACGCCTCCGCCGCCATGCGCACCCTCGCCGGCGCCCTGATGAAGATCGCCAACGATGTCCGCTGGTATGCAAGCGGCCCCCGCGCCGGCTTCGCCGAGCTCCTCATCCCCGAGAACGAGCCCGGCTCCTCGATCATGCCGGGCAAGATCAATCCCACCCAGTGCGAGGCGCTGACCATGGTCGCCGTCCAGGTCTTCGGCAACGACCACGCCGTCGCCTTCGCCGGCTCCCAGGGCAATTTCCAGCTCAATGTCTACAAGCCGGTGATGCTCCACAACGTCATCGAATCCGCCGGCCTCCTCGCCGACGCTTGTCTCTCCTTCGAGCGCCACTGCGCCCGCGGCATCGAACCGAACGAGAAGCGCATCGCCGAGCACCTGAACAATTCCCTCATGCTCGTCACCGCCCTCAATCCCCACATCGGCTACGAGAAATCGGCCAAAATCTCGCTCACCGCCTACCGCGAGGACATCAGCCTCCGCGAAGCCGCCCTGAAACTCGGTTTTCTCACCGCCGAACAATTCGACGCCTGGGTCCGCCCCGAGGACATGACCCACCCCCTCGCACCCTGAGCCGGGCGGGGGAAAAACTGCTCCGCGCCTCGGTCGGGATCGTCGGCGCCGGCCCCGCGGGCCTGATGCTCGCGCATCTCCTCGCGCGCGCCGGCATCAACTCGATCATCGTCGAATCCCGCACCCGCGCCGAGATCGAGGCCACCATCCGCGCCGGCGTCCTCGAGCAGGGCACCGCCGAGCTGATGGCCGAAACCGGCCTCGGCGCCCGCCTCGCCCGCGAGGGCCAGGTCCATCACGGCATCCGCTTGCGTTTCTCCAACAGCTTCCACCGCATCGACCTCGCCGCCCTCACCGGCCGCTCCATCACCATCTACGCCCAGCACGAGGTCCTCAAGGACCTCATCGCGGCCCGGCTCGACGAAGGCGGCGCGATCGTCTTCTCCGCCAACTCCCTCACCCTCCACGACCTCGAGACCGACACGCCCTCCCTCCGCTACCTCCATCACGGCCAGGAGGCCCGCATCGCCTGCGACTTCATCGCCGGCTGCGACGGCGCCGCCGGCCCCACCCGCCACGCCTTGCTCGGCCTCGCCCCGGGCGCCGCCCAGCGCCTCTTCGAGCGCGCCTATCCCTTCGCCTGGTTCGGCATCCTCGTCTCGGCCCGCCCCTCCGCGCCCGAGCTGATCTATGCCCGCCACGAACGCGGTTTCGCCCTGATCAGCACCCGCTCGCCCGCCGTGCAGCGGATGTATTTCCAGTGCGACCCGAACGACGAGCCCGACGCCTGGTCCGACGACCGCATCTGGAACGAACTTCACGCCCGCGCCTCCGGCCCCGATTTCCGGCTCAAGGAGGGAAAAATCTTCCAGAAGTCCGTCATCCACATGCACAGCCGCGTCGCCGAGCCGATGCAATTCGGAAAACTCTTCCTCGCCGGCGACGCCGCCCACGTCGTCCCGCCGACCGGTGCGAAGGGCCTCAACCTGGCGATCGCCGACGCCTTTCTCCTCGCCCGCGCCCTCTCCGCCTTTTACGCGACCGGCCGCCCCGAGTTCCTCCGCGCGTACTCCCCGACCGCCCTTGCCCGGGTCTGGCGCGCCCAGCATTTCTCATGGTGGATGACCTCCCTCTTCCACCGCTTTGAAGAGGCGGAAGAATTCGATCGCCGCCGCCAGCTTGCGGAGCTCGAGATGCTGGTCACCTCGCAAGCCGCCCAGACGATGCTCGCGGAGAATTACGTCGGCCTGCCACTCGTCCCGGAGGAGAGATGACGCAACGGATCAACCGCGCGATCGAGCTGCTCGATGCCGGCCAGGCAATATACTACACCGGGGCCCATTCGGGCCATGCCCTGACCTGCGCCCAGGGCCGCGAGGATGCGAAAACCTGGGCCGATTACATCAATATCGGCATGGAGCACGGCGCTTTCGACATGGCCGGCCTTGCCGAGTACATCCGCGGCCTGCTCGAGGCCGGCCCGACCCGCTCCGGCCACCGCACCCCCGCCGTCATCGTCGAGGCGCCCGTGAACGGCGTGGACGAGGCCTCGGTCCGCGTCAATGCCTGGCAATTCCGTCAGATTCTCGCCCGCGGCGTGCACGGAATCGTGCTTTGCCAGGCCGAACGGGCGGATTCGGTCCAGGCTTTCGTAGCCAGTTGCCGGTTTTCACACCATAAAATGCCCCCCGGTACGCCCACTCTGCCCACTTTGGCCACCCTCGCCACCGGCACCCGCGGCCGCGGCTCGGAAGCAACCGCCGCTCCTGTCTGGGGCCTTGATTCCGAAGACTATATTCGCCGCGCCGATCCCTGGCCCCTCGATCCGGCGGGCGAGCTCCTCCTCGGCGTGAAAATCGAATCGCCCGCCGCCGTCGCCCGCTGCGAAGAGATCCTTGCAGTACCCGGCTTGGGTTTCGCCGAGCTCGGCCCCGGCGATCTGAGCCTTTCTCTCGGCTATGTCGCCATGCCGCGCGAGCCCTATCCGCCCGCGATGCAGGCGGCGCGCGAGCGCGTCTTCGCCGCCGCGCGGGCCAACAACCTTGCTTTTCTCGAGGCTTGCACGCCGGAAACCATCGCCGCCCGGCTCGACGAAGGGGTGCGTGTCATCGCCGGCGGAAGCGAGGAAACCGCGCGCATCGGCCGCCGCCACCAGGGCCGCCGCATGGCGGTTTGACGCCGTCTACCGCCCCGTCCAGGCGCTCGGATCGATACGGATTCTTCCCACCTGTATCAGCGTCTTAGCCTCCGGCTCCGCGCGCTCCTCGGAGAGCCTGAGCGCGTTGAGCGCCAGCATGAAGGCAATGGCGCCCATCAGCGAGCCCGGCAGCCAGAGGATCAGCCCGCCCATGTGCTGGTCGTGCAGCGCGCTGATCCACGGATAGAGCCGGCCGCAGAGATCGTAATAGCCGTAGAGGACCTGGCCGGTCATCGCGACATAGGCGCCGAGCGGGATCACCGGCAGCATCCCGAAGAATGCCGCCAGCATCCGCGTGAAATACGAGATCGCCGCCGGCGGCTGCGGCCGCGGATCGAGCACCAGGCACCAGAAAAGCACGCCTTCGGCCGCCATCAGCACGTTCATCGCGTCATACAGGCGCCAATCGATCATCACCCGGAGCACCACCACCGGCACCACCTGCCCGACGATCAGCACGGCGAAGAGGATCGTCGCAATCACCGGCTGCTGGACGATGCGCAGCACCGCCGCGAAGGGCCGGGCGCGGAGGAAGCGGAGCACGATCCCCGGCATCCCTTCCTTGAGCGTTGCCCCCGGCCAGGAGAGGGCGATCAGGAACGGGCCGAGATCGTGCAGCACGAATTGCTGCGCCTGCGTCGCCATGAAGAGATGGAGCGAGAGGTAGGTGAACCGCGTCTGCACCGCCGCGTACATCGCGACGATCGCAATCCCGTAGCACGCCTGCCGCCAGAGGGCCGGCCGCGCCGCCGGGGCCATCCGCACGAGCCCGCGACCGTACCAAAGAAGCGCCAGCGCCGACCCGAGATACTCGATCCAAGAGAACTGCCACGGCCCCCAGGCGGGCATCTCCGCCGGATGGAAGGCGGAGAACCAGGCCAGCGCGGCGCCGATCAGCACCACGATCCCGTGCGGCCCGACCTCGTCGAAGCGGGCGCGGCCACCCTGGAGCGTGGCGGCGGTCACGGTTCAGAACCCGAACATATGGTCTAGGGAAAAGACCCCTTCGCCCGCCATCAGCCCGTGATAGCCGAAAAGCCGGCAGGTCGTGTCGCGGATCAGCACGTATCCGGCCGGGCCGGCCTGGCTGAGCATGGAGGCGGGAAAAATCTGATCCGGAAAAATCATCGCCGAGCCCGAGCAGGCGATTTTTATCCGTTCCTCCGCGATTGCCTGTCCCGCTGAATCGTGCAGCAGAAGCGCCGTGTCCGAATGCGCGTGCCAGGCCGCCGAAGCCGGATAGATGAGCACCGAAAAACTCCGACGTCCGCCCTCGCCGAGCTTGAGAAAGAGCCGCGTCGAAAGGCCGGGCGGCGGTCCGCCATAGGATTGCGGCTCGTCCTTGTAGGTCATCAGCGTGTTGAAGATGTGCGAGCCGAAGCTCGTCTCCGCGGTGTGCCCGGAGCGCCGATGCTCGTAGCGCATCAGCGCGTGCATCCAGCCATCCGCCTCGCCACCGTCGCGGAAATCATAGACGAGCTCGGCGTGCCCGCCGGTTTCGGCGAGCGCGCCATCCGCCAGCACCGCGTCGAGATCGAGCGCGACGTCGTGCCGGCGCGGCAGGCAGCCCAGGAAGTGCTCGCCGACGCGCGCGCCCGCCGCGTCGAACACGTCGAGGCGGAGCGGCAGGGTCGTCTGGGTCTCGGCCATCGGGTTGGGCTGGACGGTGCTGCGGAAGCGCTCGCGCGGCAGCACGGGGAACGGGAGAAGAAAGCCGCGGCCGAGCAGGTTCGAAAGCGAGCGCAGGCCCGGGTCGGGGCGGAGGTCGGCCCGCTCGACATTGACATGCGCGATATGCGGCCGCCCGTTCCGCACGATCTCGTAGCGCGGCCGGACCATGTGCCGTCCGGCGCGCACCTCGATCTGCGCCGGCCAGTTCAGGCCGGGGAGGAGTTTTGCGACGTTCACCGCGACGGTCGCGTAAGGCGGCACGGTGCCGGGCAGGGCCACCGGCGCCTCGGCGCCCATCCGATCGAGCGTGATCCCGCCTTCCGGGATCGGCGCGGCGTGGCTGTTCTGCACCCAGAGCAGCACTGTCTCGTCGGCGCGCGGCGCCGGCAGGCCGGCATAGCGGGCGGACGGCCAGGCGTTCGCGTCGTGCGTGCAGGAAAGGGCCGGATGGTCCGCGCCATTGGTCGAGAAGGTGTCGAGCGCGTATTTCACGACATCGTGCCCGGCGGCGCCGATCACCTGCAGGAAGAGCTGGCCGGTGAAGGGGGGCAGGCCGAAGCGGGCGCGAATTTGGCGGCTGTCGAAGGCGATCCCGCCCGGCCCCTCGGGCGCCTTCTCCTCCCAGCTTGCGAGCTCTTCGCCGCCACGGCCGAAGAGCCGGAGCCAGAGCCGCACGTCGCGCGCGCCATAGCCCGCCCAGTAATTGGCGGTGACCAGCCGCGTCGAGAGCCCGTCCTGGTCGCGGAAGAAGGCGTAGTTGGTCGCGAAGTTGAGCGGATCGAGATAGCGCCGGCGGTTGCCGAGCATCGCCTCGGGCAGGCGAACCGTATCGAGGCTCGCGATCGCCGCCCCCGAAGGGCCTGCCGCCGCAAGACGGGCTTCGATCCGCGCTGTATCGAAGGCGGCGATCAGCACCGTGCGCGCGCCCGAGCCGCCGAGCTCGGAGAGCGGCCGGCAGCGGAAACCCGCCCGTTCGGCGCCGATCTCGCGCACGTCCTGGACGAAGATGCCAGCGAGCTTCGGCGGCTCGGGATAGAGGGCGAGCAGGGCCGGGGCGATGCCGTCGGGGTCGAAGAGGGCAACCGGCGCCGCCGCGGCGAGCCTTGCGTAGAGGCGCGCCACGGCCTCGGCGGCGAGCGGATGGGCGAGCGCCTTGTAGACCACGTTGCCGCCGCGCCGCTGATCGAAGGTCTCAATCTCGAGCATCACCACTCCGCATCAATCGAGGCCGAGCCGGCGGCGCATCTCTGCTGCGGCCTCGGCGGTGTCGTCGAGCGCCGTCACGCTCCAGCCGGCGAACCGTCCGGCGAAGGGCCGCACGCGCCCGCACGCCTCCATCGCGGCGACGAAGAGCCGGTTGCGCCGCGACCGGCCGGGCAGGGGGGCTAGCATGACCGGTGCCGTGGTGGCCACTGCCTCCGAGATCATCGAGACCGAATCGATCGTCACCACGATGGCATCCGCAAGCCCCAGCAGGCCGAAATATGGGTTTCCCCCGCTGCCGTCCCAGACATAGCCGCCGAGCGGCGCGATCGCCTCGCGGAGCGAAGCCGCCGCCGCCGGGTCGGTCCGGCGGGAGGGCGTCGCGGCCACGCCGACGCCGTCCCGCCTCATCATGGCCGCGAGCTCGGCCCCGAGTGCGGCCCCGACGGCGCGGTCGAGCCGGAAGCGGCCATTGGCGCCGCCCACCAGCACCGCGACCAGCGGGCGCGGCAGGTGCGCGAACCGCGGTGCCCACTCGGCCGCCGCCGCGGCGAGCCGCGCCGGCGTCACGCGGTGGAGCGCTGAGCGGGTGACGATGACGTTGGGGCCGGAGATCTCGTCGTGCCGTGCCGCGAGGACGAGGTCGAAGCGGTCGAGCGGGAGGCGTGGGTCCTGAACCTGGACCACCCGCGAGCCGCGCCGGCGCAAGGCCGCGCCGACCGCGGCCCCGACTCCGCCGACCCCGATCGCGAGCTCGGGGAAGGGCGGCGCCATCCCGACCGCCGCCAGCGGCGCGGGCCAGGCACGGGCGGCCAACCAGCGCCAGGGCGCCCGCGGGGCAAGGGGGAAAAACTCGGCGGCGAGGCCGGCCGCCTCGGCAAGCCCGAGCCCCTGGGCCTGGAGCCCCGCATAAGGCTCGGAGAGGATGCCTGTCTTCACACCGCGCCCTCTTTACACGGCGAGCGATTCCATCTCGCGCCAGAGCGCCGCCTTGCCCTCGAACCCGACCCCCGGCAGCTCGGGCAGGGTGACGAAGCCGCCCTCGACGCGCGCCCCGTCGGGAAAGCCGCCATAGGGCTGGAAGAGATCGGGATAGTTCTCGTTGCCGCCGAGGCCGAGGCCGGCGGCGATCGCGAGCGACATCTGATGCCCGCCATGGGGGATGCAGCGCAGCGGCGACCAGCCATGGGCGGCGAGCATGGCGAGCGTGCGGCGGTATTCGCAGAGCCCGTAGGAGAGGGCGCAGTCGAACTGCAGCCAGTCGCGGTCCGGGCGCATGCCGCCATAGCGGATCAGGTTGCGGGCGTCCTGGTGGCTGAAGAGATTCTCCCCCGTCGCCATCGGCCCCGGATAGATTTCTCCCAGTGTCGCCTGGAGGTGGAAGTCGAGCGGATCCCCGGCCTCCTCATACCAGAAGAGGGGAAAATCGCGTAACTGTTTGGCGTAGCTGATGGCCGTCTCGAGATCGAAGCGGCCGTTCGCGTCCACGGCCAATTGGGCGTCGGTGCCGATCTCGGCCAGCACCGCCTCGATCCGGCGGCAATCCAGGGCGAGCGGGGCGCCGCCGATCTTCATCTTCACGACCGTGTAGCCGCGGTCGAGATAGGAGCGCATCTCGCCGCGAAGCGCGGAGAGGTCTTTTCCCGCGTCGTAATAGCCGCCGGCGGCATAGACGAAGACGCGCGGATCGGGCGCGCGGTCGGCGCGCTCCGCCAGCAGGCGGAACAAAGGCCTGCGGGCGATTTTCGCGGTTGCGTCCCAGATCGCCATGTCGAGCGTGCCGACGGCGACCGAGCGCTCGCCATGCCCGCCCGGCTTCTCGTTGGCCATCATCACCGCCCAGACGCGGTCGGGGTCGAGGTTCTCGCCGGTCTCGTCGAGGAGTGCTGCGGGCGGGGCTTCGAGGATGCGCGGGGCGAAGCGCTCGCGGATCAGCCCGCCCTGGCCATAGCGACCGTTCGAGTTGAAGCCGTAGCCGATCACCGGCCGTCCGTCGCGCATGATGTCCGTCTCGACGGCGATCAGGCTGGTCGTCATCCGCGAGAAGTCGATATAGGCGTTGCGGATCGTCGAGGCGATCGGGGCGGTGCGTTCATGCACCGCGACAATTCGTAGGGACATTCGGCGGTTGCTCCGGCTGCTCTCAGGTCCGCCTGTCTTCAGGCGAGATCGGCCGCATCGTGCCGCGCCGGGGCGGGAGAAGCCAGATGCGGGGCGAGGCCGGCATCGAGCTCGGCGAGCAGGTGCGCTCCGAACGCGCTCCAGGCGGTGGTGGGCGCCGCCGTCGGCGACGGCGGGATCGGCTCGCGCGCGAGCCGGGCGAGGCAGTCGGCGAGCGAGGCGGGGTCGGGGTCGGCGAGGCGGGCGAGCCTTTCCGTCCCGAGCTGGGTCGCGAGGCCGCCGACCCGGGTCGCCACCACCCAGCGCCCGGCCGCGAGCGCGCCTGCGGCGACGCCGCTCTGGCTCGCCTCGCGATAGGGCAGCACGACGGCGTCGGCCCAGCCGAGCAGGGCGGCGATCTCCTCCTCGGGGACCCAGCGGTTCTCCACCGTGACGAAGTCGAGCGCGGCGAGGGCCGCGAGGGCGGGGCTCGCGGGCCCGCGCCCGACCACGCGGACGATGAAGAGGCCGGGGGGCAGGCGCTTGAGGGCGGCGGCGAGGAGGTCGAGGCCCTTGTAGCGGAGGAGGCGGCCGAAAAAGAGCAGATGGAGAGGACCGTCATGCGCGCCGCGCGCGGGCACGGGGCCGAAATCGAAGGGCGGGTGGGAGGCGAGGAGCAGCCGCTGGTCCGGGCCAAGACCCTGGGCGCGGAGACGCGCGGCGACGTGGGGCGAGAGCGCCACCAGCAAGGCGGCTTGGCGGGCGAGCCGGCGCTGCATTTGCATCTGCAGGGGGAGCCCATCGCCCGGATGGGTCTCGGCGTCATGGATCACGACCGCGAAGGGGATGCGGAGGCGGCGGAGCGCGCTGGCCATGAGCAGATCGAGCGGCGCCGGCATGGCGCAGACGGCGGCGTCCGGGCGCAGGGCGCCGACGCGGCGGGCGAGCTCGCCGATCCGCCACGGAGCAGCGGCGAGCTGGCCGAGCAGCCCAGCGAGGCCCCTATAGGTCGGGAAGGGGAGCGCGCAGGTGGGCGGCGCGCGGCCCTGGAGAAGCTCGGCCTGGGCGGAGAGCGAGAGGATGGCCTCGGTGCCGGGCAGGCGGCGGAGGCCGGCGGCGAGCTCGGCGGCGAAGCGCGGCCCGGCGCCGAATCGGCCCCAATGCCAGACCAGGATTTTCACCGACGCGCCTCTATCCCGATCCCGGCCAGCGCGCGTTGGAGGGGTGCTACGCCGAGACGGGAGAGCGCCATCGCGCGGCCCTGCGCGCCGAGGCCGGCGCGGGCGGCCGGATCGTCAGCGAGGCGGGCGAGATGGCGGGCGGCCTGCCCGATGTCGGGCTCGGCCCAGACGGCGCCGGGGGCCTCGTAGACGCCGCGCGGATCGAGAGCCGGGATGAGCCGGTAGCCGACGAGGGCCGCGCTCGTCTCGTCCATGAAGTCGAGATTGCCGGACCAACCGGTCGCGACCACGGGCTTGCCGAGCAGCATGGCCTCGGCCGGGACGAGGCCGAAGCCCTCGCTGCGATGGAGGCTCAGCACGATGTCCGCCGCCTGGGTCAGGGCGTGGTTGTCTGCCGTGGCAAGGGTCTCGGTGAAGAGGCGCACATTGGGCAGTTCGGACACCATCGCGGCGAGCTGAGAAAAATCCTCGCGGGCGGAGCCCGGGTTGCCGACCTTGAGCAGCAGCAGCCGGTCGGGGCGGGGACCGAAGGCCGCCCGGAACGCCGCTACCGCCGCCTGCGGGTTCTTCCGCACATAGCTCGAGGAGATGCTGAACGAGACGAGCACGATCACCGCGTCTGGGGGCAGGCCGAAGGCCTGGCGATCGCGCGCGGAGGGAGTGGGCGGGGCGATCGCGAGCGGATAGGGCACCACCCGGACACGGCCCGGCAGGAGCGGCTCCACCGCGCCGGCGGTGAAATTCGAGGACACCCAGGCCTCGTGCACGAAGCGCGCGCCGGCCTTCCAGGTGGGCGGCACCGTGCCGAGCTCCCAGTTCCAGAAGCCGATCATTCGCCGGCCCCGTACCAGCCGGCGGTTCTGGTGCAGCAGCACCCAGGGCAGCATTGCCGGGTTGACGTGCAGCGCGAGCGCGGCACCTTCCGGCGGCTCCGAAGGCGCGGGGGGCGGGAGGTCGGACGCCGCGCCGGGCCACATCGGCCCGGTGATGTCGAGCGGCCAGGCGCCGATGCCAAGATGCTCGAGCGCCCGGATCATCAGCCGTGCGCCCTCGCCGAGCCCGGAGGAGCGGGAAAGCTCGCCGGCGACGATGAGCCCCGGCGGCAGCCCGGGCCCGGCCGGCGGGGCGGCGCGGTCCGGGCGCGGGGCGAGGAGCGCCATCGTCTCGGCGAAGAGACGCCGCCGCGCGCCGGCCGGCAGGAGGCGCCAGAGCCGATGTGGGAGGGTGAGGGGCGCTGCGAGGGCGCTTGGCATGCGGAGCATTAGGTGCCGGCCCAATCCACGGCCGGCAAGCCCCACATATCTCGTTCCAAGGGCGGCGGCGGACTTCCGCGAGAGGAATCTCTCGATTAGGCTGACAGGTCACGGCCGGGAAGCGGGCCAAAAACCGGGGAGGCTAGGCGATGTCGATCACCAGGCGTGGTGTGTTGGCGATTCCGGCGCTTGCGGCGGTGCCGGCGGCGATGCCGGCTCCCGCGGGGGCGGCGGCTCCGGTCAGGATCGGATATATCGAGCCGCTTACCGGCAATGCCGCGTCGGCCGGGCAATCGATCAAGCAGGGGGTCGAGCTTGCGCTCGACATCATCAACACCCCGCATCCGGACCTTGCCTCCCTGCCGCTGGCCGCGGGGGCGGGGTTGCCGCGGCTCGGCGGGGCCGCGGTGGACGTGGTCTGGGCGGACAACCAGGGCAGCCCCGCGGTCGGGCAGGGCGACGCGCTCCGGCTCATCACCCAGGACCACGTGGTGGCGCTCTGCGGCGCCTACCAGTCGAACGTCACGCTGACGGCGAGCGCGGTCGCCGAGCGCTACGGCATTCCGTTCATGACCGGGGAATCGGTCGCCGCCAACCTCACCGAGCGCGGCTACAAATGGTTCTTCCGCACCACCCCGTTCGGGCCCGACTTCGGCAAGCTCTATCTCGATTTTCTTGCCGATGTCGCGAAAACGGGCATGGCAACCGGGAAAATCGCGATCGTGCACGAGAACACCGACTACGGCACGTCGGTGGCGGGCTCGATCACCGACGCGGCGAAGGCGCGCGGCCAGGCGATCGCGCAGACGATCTCGTACAACGCCAACGGGACGGACGTCTCGCCGCAGGTGCTGGCACTGAAGAACGGCAAGCCCGACGTTGTCATCTTCGTCAGCTACACCTCGGATTCCATTCTCTACATGAAGACCTTCCACACGCTCGGCTATCGCCCGCCGATCGTGATCGGGGATGATTCGGGCTTCTCCGACCCCGCCTTCGCCAAGGCCGTCGGCAACCTCGCCCAGGGCGCGCTCAACCGCAGCGCCTTCGTTCCCGGCAAGCCGGACAGCCTCACCTACAAGGTGAACGCGCTCTTCCGGCAGAAGACCGGGCGCGACCTCGACGACACGACGGCGCGCTCGATGGAGGGCTTCTTCGTGCTCTGCGATGCGATCAACCGCGCGGGCTCGACCCGGCCGGACGCGATCCGCGCCGCCCTCGTCGCGACCGATTTGCCCGCGAGCGCGCTGATGATCGGCTACAAAGGCGTAAAATTCGACGCGTCGGGGCAGAACACGCTTGCCTATTCGCTGATGATTCAGCTCCAGGGACCGGGATATGTGCCGGTCTGGCCGCTCGAGGAGGCAACGGCGAAGCTCGAGCTTCCCTTCAAGGGCTGGACCTGAGCCGCCTGCCCCGTCCGGCCGGATGATCCTGCTTCAGCTCGCGGTGGACGGGCTCCTGCTCGGCGCCGTCTATGCGCTCTTCTCCTCGGGGCTGACGCTGATCTGGGGGATGATGAACGTCGTCAACTTCGCGCACGGCGACTTCGTGATGCTGGCGATGTACGTGGCGTTCTTCGCCTTCACCCTGCTCAAGGTCGGGCCGATCGTCTTCGTGCCGCTGGCGGCGGTGGTGCTGTTCGGGCTCGGTGTCGTCGTCTACCTCGCCTTGGTGCGGCACGTGATGCGCGGACCGATGCTGGCGCAGATCCTCTCGACGTTCGGGCTCGCACTTTTTCTGAGGTATTCGGCGCTCTGGGCCTTCTCGGCGAACTTCGTCTCGCTCCCCGACGGGCTGGTCGGCGGCGTCTATGATGTCGGCGGGATCCGCCTCTCCGCCTCGCGCCTTCTGGCGGGCGCGACGGCGCTCGTGCTGACCCTCGGGATGCATCTGCTGCTGACGCGGACCGATCTCGGCAGCCGCATGCTCGCCGTTTCCGAGGACCGCGTGGCGGCAGCCCTGGTCGGCATCCGCGCCGACCCGATGCAGGCGCTGGCGTGGGGGCTTGGGGCGGCGGCGACGGGGGTCGCGGGCGGACTGATCGTGCTCTTCTTCTACGTCTCGCCGGAGGTCGGCAATTCCTTCACGCTGCTCGCCTTCGTCACCGTCTGCCTCGGCGGGTTCGGCAGCGTTCCGGGGGCGTTGATCGCGGGGCTGGCGATCGGCGTGATCGAGTCCTTTTCCGCCTATTGGCTCGGGCCGGCGACCAAGGACGTGGTGGTGTTCGGGCTTTTCGTCGTGCTGCTCTGGGTGCGGCCCCAGGGCCTGCTCGGGCGCGCATGAGGGTCCTCCCAGGCTTTGTCCCCCGGGCTGCGCTGATCGGGTGCGCGATCCTGCTCATGATCGCTCCCGTGTTGAGCGGCAACCCATTCTACCAAAGGATCGCGGCGCTGGTGGTGCTGGCGGCGATCTCGGCCTCGGCGTGGAACGTGATTGGCGGCTATGCCGGCCAGGTCTCGTTCGGGCACGCGGTCTATTTCGGTATCGGCGGCTACGCGGCGCTCCTTTCCTTCACCAAGCTCGGCCTGCCGCCGATCGCCGGCGCGCCGCTCGGCATGCTCGCGAGCCTCGTGCTGTCGGTGATCGTCGGGGTGCCGAGCTTCCGGCTGCGCGGGCATTACTTCTCGATGGCGACGATCGCGATCGCGGCGCTGGCGGAGCTGCTCGTCACCAACTGGGGATGGGCGGGCGGAGCGATCGGGCTGATGGGCCCGGCGACGCCGCGCTCGACGGCCGACCTCCTGTTTCGGAGCGCGCTTCCCTATTACGCGATCTTTCTCGTCGTGCTCGCCGTGCTGCTCGCGCTCACCTGGTGGATGCAGCGGAGCCGGATGGGCTTCTATCTGCGCGCGCTCGGGACGGGCGAGCGAGCGGCGGAGAGCCTCGGCGTGCCGATCCGGCGCTACAAGCTCTATGCGCTCTTCATCTCCGGCGCCTTCACCGCTCTCGCCGGCTCGCTCTATGCGGTGATGATCGGATTCATCGATCCGGACAGCGGATTCGGGATCCTCGTCTCGGTGAACATGGTGGTGATGGCGGCGCTCGGCGGGGCGGGGACGTTGTTCGGCCCGCTCGCCGGGGCGATCATCCTGGTGCCGCTCGAGGAGACGACGAACGCGCTGCTCGGCGGCGGGGGCACGGGTGCGGCCTATGTCGCCTATGGCATCATCATCATGTTGATCGCGCGCTTCAGCCCGGGCGGGCTCGCGCAATGGGTGCCGCGTATCGCTTCGGGAAGGCGGGCGCGGCGTGCTGCTTGAGGCGAGCGGCATCGTCAAGGCGTTCGGGAGCTTCCGCGCAGTGGACGGGGCGGATCTGGCACTCGCCGAGAACGAGCTGATCGGGCTGATCGGGCCGAACGGGGCGGGGAAGAGCACCTTCTTCAACTGCCTGGCGGGCGAGGCGCGGCCGACACTGGGAAGCATCCGGTTCCGCGGGGTGGACGTAACGGCGCTCTCGCCGGCGGCGCATGCGCGGCTCGGGCTTGCGCGGACCTTCCAGGTGCCGGTCGTGTTCGAGGGCATGAGCGTGCGCGAGAACGTGATGGTGGGTGCGTTCCTGCGCCATCCGGCACGGCGGCTGGCCGCGGAGAAGGCGGACGAGGTGCTGGAGTTCACCGGGCTGGCTGCGCAGGCGCAGACGCCGGCGACCGCGCTTGGAACGGCGGGGCGCAAGCGGCTCGGGATCGCGCGGGCGCTGGCGACGGAGCCCTCCCTGCTGCTGCTCGACGAAGCGCTGGCGGGGCTCACGTCGGCGGAGGTGGAGGGCGCGATCGCGCTGGTGGCCCGCATCCACGCGCGCGGCATCACGCTGGTCGTCGTCGAGCACATCATGGAGGTAATCCATCGCCTCACCCGGCGTGTTCTGGTGTTCAACCAGGGGCGCGTGATCGCGCAGGGAACGCCGGCGGAGGTGACGGCGGATCCGGCGGTGATCGAGGCCTATCTCGGGCGCCGCGCCCACAGGCTCGCGAAATGAGCGACGTGCTGCTCAGAGTCTCGAATCTGGCCGTGCGCTACGGTGATCTCGTCGGCGTGGCCGACGTCTCGTTCGAGGTTGCCGAGGGCGCGGTGGTGGCGCTGCTGGGCGCGAACGGCGCGGGCAAGACGACGACGTTGAATGCGCTCGCGGGGCTGGTCCGGCCGGCCGGCGGGACGATCGCGTGGCGGGGCGTGCGGATCGATGGGCTGGCCGCGCACGCGATCGTAGCCAAGGGGATCGCGCTTTCGCCGGAGGGCTGGCGGCTCTTCGTGCAGCAGACGGTGGAGCAGAATTTACGGCTGGGGGCAACAGCGCTCGCCGAACGGGCGCGGCTTGCGCCTCTGCTCGAGCGCGTTTTTTCCCTGTTTCCCCGCCTTGCCGAGCGCAGGCGGCAGAGCGCGGGAACGCTTTCGGGGGGCGAGCGGCAGATGCTCGCGGTGGGGCGTGCCCTGATGAGCGATCCCAAGCTTCTCATGCTCGACGAACCGAGCCTTGGCCTCGCGCCCGCCGTCGTGGACGTGATGTACGAGACGCTCGGACGGCTGAGCGCCGCGGGGCTCACGCTGCTGATCGCCGAGCAGTCGATGGAGCTGGCGCTCGAGATCGCCGACCGAGCGACGGTCTTGCAGACGGGGCGGACGGTGCTTTCCGGCACCGCACGCGAGATCGCGGAAAATCCGGACCTGCATCGGGCGTATCTCGGCGCGGCGCTGTAGCCGGATGCGCTCGAGATCGATATCACCTCTGGCGGGATCGGGCAGCCGGCGAACTCGTGCGCGGGCTGCTCGGCGCTTCGCTGACCGCCAAAGCCGTGAAACTGATCGCCAAGTCGAAGGCTAGAGCGCGATGATCAAAAAAATCACAGCGCTCTAGGCGATTCTGAGGCCGCGAAAAGTCGGAACCTTCACCAGATCCATGACGACGCCAAGCACGATGGCCGCGGCAAGCGTCCCGAGGACGACCGAGGCCGGCAATGGCGTCATCGCGATTCCTCCGACGGACAATGCCGCGGCGATCAGAACATCGAGCGTGGACGACGCGGCGAGCCAAAGGCTCGGGCGGGAGCCCCACAGACGCCGGTGCTGACGAATGGCGTAGATGGTTGCCTGGCTCCCAAACACCAGGGCAATAAACGCAAGCGTTCTGAGTGCGTCGATCCCGAGACCCATCGCGAACTTGCCGACCGCCAGGACCCCGCTGCAGAAGGCCAGCAGGCAGACGGCCATGACGATTCCCGCGATCGTCAGACGGCCGATGCGCCACGCATTCGGCGTCGGAGACGGCCGTACGTTGTCCGTCGTCAATGACATGGCCAGGAAATCACCCGCGACCATTATGATGACCATCAGCAGCGGGGTGAGAATAGCGTGCCCGGTCATGACGAGACCGACGATCAGGAACAGTACCGTCACTATCTTCTTGATGATGGAGTTCAGCGTATAGGTCAGGATCCGCTGGAACGTCACGCGGCCCTCCTTGACCGCGGCGAGGACTCCGCCGAGGCCGGGTTCGGTCAGCACCATGCCGGCCGCCGACTTGGCGACGTCGGTCGCCGTCGCGACCGCGATTCCCATCTGTGCCTGGCGCAGCGCCGGCGCGTCGTTGGCGCCGTCCCCGCACATCCCCACAATATGGCCGGCCGCCTGGAATGCCTTGACGAGCTCGTATTTGTCCTCCGGCAGAACGCCGGCGAAGACCGCGAATTGGTCGGGATGAACGCTCACGGGGATCGGCCCCGGCGGACAGATGGCGCCATCGAGCCCAACCGCCTTCGCCACGATGGCGGCCGTCACCGGCGCATCGCCCGTCACCATGACCGCTCGCACGCCCAGCCCATGCAATTCGGTGACGAGCGCCGCCGAGTCCGTGCGCGGCGGGTCGCTGAGCGCGATCAGCCCTGCCAGCTTCATCGCATTCGGCGGTCCCGCCGCAACCGCCAGCACCCTGAAGCCCTTCCCTTCGAGCTCCTTCGCCGCTTCGCTCGTGCCCGGCGACGGCTGAGCAAGGCCGATGACGGCAGCGAAGGCGCCCTTGACGATGCGTTGCGGGCTCCCGCTCGAATCGGTTGCGCTCGCCTCGGACATCTTCTTCGCCGGATCGAAGGCCGCAAACTTAATCAGCTTCGGCGCGTCGGGGACGGCCTTGCTCGCGGCGGCTGCGCGAACGGCGCCATCCACCGGATCCTGTCCGCCATCCGAGCTGGCCAGGCAGGCCAGCGCCAGAACGTGCGCCTCGTCGAACCCGGGCGTGGGGCGAACCGTCGTCACGGACAGCGCGTTGCGGGTCAGCGTGCCCGTCTTGTCGGCGCACAGGACATCGATCGATGCGGCTTCATCCACCGCGGAGAGCCGCGTGGGAAGGACGCCCCGCTTCGCCAGGGCGCGCGCGCCGAGCGCGGAGGCCAGGGTGAAGGTGGCGGGCAACGCGACCGGTATCGATGCGAGCACCGCCGTCAGGACGAGCGGGACGATCTCGGCGAGCGGCATCCCGAGAGACCAGGCATCGGCGATCAAGAGCACGATGACGACGCCATTGAACGCGGCGAGATTGCGCACGACGCGCAGAACCGCCTTCTGCTGCGAACTTACGACGTGGGCGGTGCGAACGAGCTCGGCGGTGCGGCCGAACTTGGTGCGCGCTCCGGTCGCGGTGACCTTGGCCTCCGCCTCGCCGCGCCGGACCAACGCCCCTGCGTAGGTCTCAACGCCCGCGCCGGCTTCGATCGGGACCGATTCGCCGGTCAGCATGGATTGATCGAGCAGCACTTCGCCGGCGATGAGCAGTACATCCGCGGCAACGACGCCACCGAGCGACAGCTTCACCACATCGCCCGGGACCAATTCCGCCGCGAGCATGGTCTTCCATCCGCCGTCGCGGCGGACGGATGCATTCAGCGCCAGCCGCGACTTCAGCGCGGCAAGGGTCGCCTGCGCGCGGCTCTCCTGGGCCAACCCGAGCGCGGCATTGAACACCAGGAGGGCGGCAATGATCGTTGCCTCGACATACTTGCCGAGCACCAGCTCGAGCACGACCGCCGCCTCCAGCATCCACGGAACCGGCGCCCAGAATTTTGCGATCGCCATGCGCAGGGGATGCAGCGCCGTGTCCGGCATCGCATTCGGGCCAAACCTCTCCAGCCGACGGCGGGCCTCGTCGCTCGTCAGGCCGCCCTCGGGAACGGTGCCCGCGGCGCTTGCCGCCCCGGCAGGCAGCTTGGCAGGCAAGGCGCTTCCCGGGGTCAGCCGTGCTGCCATGCTCACGCTCCCCCACTTGGCGCAGGCACGCGCCCCTCGGCGCGCGGCATGTGATCCCCGTGGGAAACCTCAGCCCCGGTCTGGCCTCCCGTCCACGCCCGGCATGTGCGGCCGCGGCACGCCAGCCTGAGGGGCCCGATCACTATCGACATGATGAGAGGACGGAACCAGGTGCGTCTCACGTCCGACCCATGCGACGCCGGGCGAACAGGATTCACCCTGCCGCATGAACGGGACGATCCGCAAGCGCCGCCGCTTTCACGCCTGCATGCACATCGAGGCGGGAGGGGTTGAGCGTGCCGAGGATTGCCTTGGCGCGCGCTGTCTCCTCGGCCGTGCCGTGCGCCATCACCAGGAAGCTGTCGGATTTCACGGCGGTCTCGTACTGGATCACGCTGTCCTTCGGCACGCCGATGCCGTAAAGCGCGGCACCAAGCGCACTCAGCCCGCCGACCACGACCGCGCTCTCGACGGCGGAAATCGCCATGGCGGCCAGATATCCGAGTATGACGACATGCCCGATCACAGGAATGGTCAGGAACAGCCCACCAACGAACCAGCCCCAGAGGCCACCCCAGAACGCGCCGCGGGTGCCCCAGAACTTGATCCGGTCACCAGCATTGTAGAATCCGACGACCTTTTCGTCGGTATGGTATCCCTTGCCGACGACGCTGAGATTCTTCATGTCGAATCCGGCCGCGGCCAGATCTTTCACGGCTGTTTCCGCCGCCCGGTGATCCGCAAAGACGGCGACGACTGTGTCAATTGGTTCTATCTGATCCTCCTTTACGAGACGATGCGGGGCGCGGCGACGGCTTTGCCCCGGGCACGTCAGGTCGGGCACAGGCCGGGACAAAGCCCACGAGCCGACATTGGAGCCGCCGTGGCGATACTCGGCATTGATCTAGGTCAGACAGGTTCGGAAACTACTCAGCCGAGATAGCCCGGGTGCGCCAGCCGGGCCGACGCCGGTGCGGCGCCCGCGTCGCGGGCAACAAACGATATGCCAAGCGAAGCGTATTGCACCTCCGTGACGGTGTTGTCGCGGCGCCAGGAAAGCAGCGGCACGATGGCGGCGAGTCCGGGGCCTGTCGCGATCATCGACATGTACGGATAGGGCGGCGGCGTCAGGATGACGCCGTGCTCCATGCCATCACCGTAGTCCATGTTCACCAGGTTGAAGTGAACCTGCGCGCCGAGCGGTACCACGAGGGTCGGATTGGTGAGGCCGTGAACCTCGAATGCCTGATCCTCATGGCCGGGTTGGCGGCGGAGACGGCGACCCTCCCGGCGACCGCCGCGACCTCTCCGATTGCGCCTGCGCTCGACATGGCGCCGCCTTTCCGATGCCTGGTGCGACCAGTCGGGAGCTTCGGGCCGCGCGGCCGCGGTCGCATTGAGCAAGCTCACATATTGAGCAAGCTCACATTGCGCAAGATCAACGGCGGCTGCGACCCGCAACCCGTTGGGTGCGGCCGGGTCTCCGCTATCGCGTCATCCGGCCGATCGCCTCGACCAGCTCATCCACCTTGCGGCGCTGCTCGACGATTCCGCCCGAGGCGAAGGCATCCGCGACGCAGTGGCCGACATGATCGCGCAGGATCTGCTCTTCCACCTTGTGCAGAGCCGCCCGCACGGCGGCGATCTGGGTCAGCACATCGACGCAGTAGCGGTCCTCCTCGACCATACGGAGAAGGCCGCCGACCTGGCCCTCGATCCGCCGCAGCCGGGTGCTGACCGCCTCTCTCGCTCCCTCGTGCATATCCGGGGTGTCCTCCTTGATACTATACCCGTGTGGGGTATATGAGCCTTCAGGACGACGGCGGCAAGGGCGCGGACCCGGCGGCTTCGGGGACGCGCGCAGATGGAGATGATCATGGACGAGCAGAACGGCATGCCAGAGCACCATCATCGGGACCATCATCAACACCGTGGCGGGGTCGGTGGAGGTTCGGCGGCGGTGGTCGATCCGGTCTGCGGCATGCCGGTGGATCCGGAACGCTCGAAGCACCGGTTCGAGCACGAGCGGAAAACCTTCCATTTCTGCTCGGCGGGCTGCCGGGAAAAATTCGCCGCCGACCCGGGCCGCTACTTGAAGCCGGAGGCGGACGCGAAGGCCGACACGCATCCGCCGGCGCCGCCGGGCACGATCTACACCTGCCCGATGCACCCCGAGGTGCGCCAGGACCATCCGGGCGCCTGCCCGATCTGCGGCATGGCGCTCGAGCCGCTGGCCCCCGCGGCGGAGGCCGGCGGGAACGCGGAACTCGGCGATATGCGCCGGCGCTTTTGGGCAGCGCTCGCGCTCGCGGTGCCGGTGGCGGTGCTGGCGATGGGCGGTTACGTGCCGGGATTCGGACCGGCGCTCGCGCGGGCGGTGCCGGGCGTGGCGTCGGGTTGGATCCAGCTCGTGCTGACGACGCCGATCGTGGCCTGGGCGGGCGCCATCTTCTTCATCCGCGGCTGGCGTTCGGTCGTCAACCGCAGCCTCAACATGTTCACGCTGATCGCCCTCGGCACCGGCACGGCTTACCTCTACAGCGTTGTCGCGACGCTCGTGCCGGGCCTCTTCCCCGCCGGCTTCCGCGCCGCTGACGGCACGGTGGACACCTATTTCGAGGCTGCGGCGGTGATCACCGTCCTGGTGCTGCTCGGCCAGGTGCTCGAGCTTCGCGCGCGCGAACAGACCGGCAGCGCGATCCGTGCGTTGCTCCATCTCGCGCCGAAGGCCACGCGGCGCGTCCACGACGACGGGACGGACGAGGAGATCACGCTCGATCGGGTCCAGGTGGGCGAGCGGCTCAGGGTTCGCCCGGGCGATGCGGTGCCGGTCGATGGCATCGTGCTGGAAGGCAGCAGCTCGGTCGATGAGTCGATGGTGAGCGGCGAATCGATGCCGGTCCTCAAGCAGCCGGGCGAGGCGCTGATCGGCGGCACGGTGAACGGCACCGGAGCCTTGGTGATGCGCGCGGAGAGGGTGGGGGCGGATACGGTGCTCGCCCGCATCGTCGCCATGGTGAGCGAGGCGCAGCGCTCGCGCGCGCCGATCCAGCGCCTGGCCGATCTCGTCGCCGGCTGGTTCGTGCCGGCGGTCATTGGCGTCGCCGTGCTCGCCTTCGTGCTATGGGCGATTTGGGGGCCTCAGCCGGCGCTCGCCTACGGGCTGCTTGCCGCGGTCTCCGTGCTCATCATCGCCTGTCCGTGCGCGCTCGGCCTTGCCACGCCGATGTCGATCCAGGTGGGGGTCGGCAGGGGCGCGGCCGTGGGCGTGCTGATCAAGTCCGCAGAGGCGCTCGAGCGAATGGAGAAGGCCGACACGCTGGTTGCCGACAAGACCGGCACCCTGACCGCGGGCAAGCCGCATGTGACCCGGATCGTGCCTGCGCCGGGCTTCGCCGAGGAGGAGGTGCTGCGGCTTGCCGCAGGCCTCGAGCGCGCGAGCGAACATCCTCTCGCGGCGGCGATCGTGCGTGCGGCGAGCGAGCGCGGGGTGGCGCCGGCGGAGGCCGCGGATTTCGAATCGGTGACCGGCCAGGGCGTGCGCGGGCGTGTCGACGGACGCGAGGTCGTGCTCGGCAACGCGAAACTGATGCAGGCCGGGGGGGTGGCGATCGGGGCGCTCGGGGCGGTCGCGGATGAACTGCGCGCAAGCGGGGCCACGGCACTCTTCGTTGCGGTGGAGGGCAAGGCGGCGGGGGTCGTGGCGATCGCCGATCCGATCAAGGAAAGTGCGCGGGGCGCGCTCGAGGCGCTGCGCGCCGAGGGCATGCGCATCGTCATGCTGACCGGCGACAACCGGCGGACCGCCGAGGCCGTGGCGCGCCAGCTCGGCATCGACAGCATCGAGGCCGACGTGCTGCCCGAGCAGAAGCATGAGGTGGTGCGCCGGCTGCGCGCTGAGGGAAGGGTCGTGGCGATGTTGGGCGACGGCGTGAACGACGCGCCGGCGCTCGCCGAGGCGGATATTGGCATCGCGATGGGCACCGGAACCGACGTCGCGATTGAGAGCGCCGGCGTCACGCTGGTGAAGGGCGACCTCGCCGGCGTCGTGCGGGCGCGGCGGCTGAGCCGGGCGACGATGCGCAACATCCGCCAGAACCTCTTCTTCGCGTTCGTCTACAACGCCGTCGGCGTGCCGGTTGCCGCGGGCCTGCTGTACCCGGTCTTCGGCGTCCTGCTGAGCCCGGTCATCGCGGCGCTCGCGATGTCGCTGAGCTCGGTCTCGGTGGTGACGAACGCGCTGCGTCTGCGGTGGGTCGATCTTGATTCTTAAGCATTCTTAGAATGCGCGACTGTAATGTTAGGGTTCTCGCGGGAAGATGAACCGCCCCGGGTTCGCCGGAGGCTCCAACTCCTGAGAAGGTGGAGCGATGACAAGCAAGACAATGAACAAGTTTTCGCCAGAGGTGCGTGATCGCGCGGTTCGGATGGTGCTGGATCACGAGCGGGAGCACCCGTCGTGTTGGGCAACGATCACCTCGATTGCCGGCAAGGTCGGCTGCACCGGGCAGACACTGAACGAGTGGCTGAAGAAGGCGGAGCGTGACAGCGGACGGGCGCCCGGGGTGACGACGGAGATGGCCGCGAGGCTCAAGGCCCTGGAGCGGGAGAACCGGGAACTGCGGCAGGCCAATGAGATCCTGCGCAAGGCGTCGGCGTATTTTGCCCAGGCGGAGCTCGACCGCCGACAAAAGCCATGATTGCGTTCATCGACGATCACCGCGGGGCGTATGGGGTCGAGCCGATCTGCGAAGTGCTGCCGATCGCCCCATCGAGCTATCACGTCCATGCTGCCAGGCGGGCCGACCCGTCGCGGCTACCGGCACGGGCCAAGCGCGATGCCAGGCTGGAGCCGGAGATCGCGCGCGTGTTCGATGAGAACTTCCAGGTTTATGGCGTGCGGAAGGTTTGGCGGCAGCTGAAACGCGAAGGCCAGGAAGTCGCCCGCTGCACCGTGGAGCGCCTGATGCAAGCCATGGGTGTGCACGGTGCTATCCGCGGCAAGCCGGTGAGAACCACGATCGGCGACAAGGCGGCACCATGCCCGCTGGACCACGTCAACCGCCAGTTCAAGGCCCCGCGGCCGAATGCGCTCTGGGTCGCGGATTTCACCTATGTCGCGACCTGGGCGGGCTTCGTCTATGTCGCCTTTGTCATCGATACCTATGCCCGACGCATCGTCAGCTGGCGTGTTTCGCGAACGGCACATGCGAGCTTCGTGCTCGATGCTCTCGAGCAGGCCCTACATGACCGGCGGCCGCGGTGTCAGGGGAGGCTGGTGCACCATAGCGACCGGGGTAGCCAATACGTCTCGATCAAATACACCGAGCGTCTCGCCGAAGCCGGTATCGAGCCGTCCGTGGGCAGCGTCGGCGACAGCTACGACAACGCCCTCGCCGAGACCATCAACGGCCTCTACAAGGCCGAGGTCATCCATCGGCGTGGGCCATGGCGGTCGTTCGAGGCCGTCGAGTTCGCCACACTGGAATGGGTGGACTGGTTCAACCACCGCCGGCTGCTGGAGCCCATCGGCAATATCCCGCCGGCAGAAGCCGAACAACGCTACTACGCTATGCTACAAGAGCCAGCCATGGCAGCGTGACTCAAACCAAACGGCCTCCGGCAAATCCGGGGCGGTTCAAAGACGAGATCGCGATCGTGTTCTGCGGCTCCAAGAAGAGCCTTGCCAGCGGCGTCCCAATGATGAACGTGCTGTTTCCGGCGCCGATGGTGGGGCTGATGGTGCTGCCCCTGATCTTCTTCCATCAGATCCAGTAGATGGTCTGCGCCACGCTGGTGCGGCGCTATGCAAGGCGCGGCGATCCGCGCGACGTTCGCTCCGCCGGCGGAGGGGAGGGCCACGGCTCCATTCGGCGCGCGTATCGGCTGCGGTGGGGTGGAAATGTGAGACCCTGGCCGGCGCACCGCATCTCTCGGAAGGAGACGCCCTGCGTTGCGAGCCGTGCCGGCGCCATCGGCGCCATCAAGCGCAACGACGGTCATTGCGTCCGGAACGCCGGGACGCTGAATCGCGACCCGGCCATGCTGCGGCGGTCTCCGGGCGATTGGCCGGGGTTTGCTGCCCGCGTGACGCGCCGGGCGCTGGTCGCGGAGTGGAGCTTGGTTCCGGTCAGGAAATAGTCGCGGGAGACTCCAATGGTTGGGTCCCGTTATACCAAACAGAGTCCGGGTGGGGCGGCGGAGCGATCGGAGGTCACGATTGTCAGCGTGGCGAATGTGGCTGAATTGCGGACATGGCGGGGTCCTGCCGCCGGCTGGAAATCAGAGATTGAGGCGGTCACACGGAAATCTCGTGGGGCCACTGCGCGGATCCCGTCGTGACGGCTGTGACGCACGGTTACGATATGCAAAGGGCGCGCGCGCAAGATAGTCTCATGCGTTTGCTGCATGTGCGAATGCCACCAAGGGAGGATGGCGCATCGTCGGTGGCATACCAAACTCCGCAATCGACGGGCCAGGCAACGAAGCCGAGAACGGGCCCGCTAACGACCGAAATGGAGTTTGTGTGATGAAGACCTTCCTTGGTATCGCGCTCTCAGCGCTCGTGCTCATGGCCCCTGTGATCTCCGAGGCCGCGAGCCCGACGCAGTCCGCTGCTTATGGCAATCAGCATCCGTTCGCGCAGCTGGACTATCAGAACGGCATCCACCTGATGCCCGCCTCTCCGGTGGCGCATCGCGCGATTGCCGCCCCGACGCAGCGGGACAGCACGATGTCGCTGGTGAACCAGACCGGCGGCGAGCGGTGAGTGCCAGCTCGGGACAGACGAATAGCCCGATCTGACAGCGCAGGTGTCTTACCACAAGTGCGGGGCGCGCGGGAAATCGCACGCCTCGCGCTTTTCGCTTTTTTCGATAGCGTGCATCTGTGATCGCGCGGAAGCCGGATGCCGAGGCCGGGCGCCATGGGGGCGCTGACCCCGATGCGGAAGATGCGTCCTCGGTATGACGCCATGAGCAGCGTGCATTGGCGGGCAAGAGTCGGAGCGGCGAGAATGTGGTCAGCAAGCACGCTTGAACCGCGGCGTTTCGGCCCTCCGCCATTCGAAAAACGCGAGGCCGTTCGCCAGAGGAAAGGAACCGACGATGGCCTCGACCACTTCCCCCCGCAATCTTGACGCCAACCTGTCGCGGTATCTCCGCGAGGTCCGGAAGTTTTCTCTGCTCTCGGCCGAGGAAGAGGTCGCGCTTGCCCGCCGATGGCGCGACCAGCGCGACATCGAGGCGGTGAATTGCCTCGTCACCGCGCATCTCGGGCTCGTGGTGAAGATCGCCCGGGGCTATCGCGGCTACGGGCTGCCGCTCGCCGAGTTGATCAGCGAGGGCAACATCGGCATGATGCAGGCGGCGATGCGCTTCGACGCGGAGCGCGGATTCCGGCTCGCGACCTACGCCATGTGGTGGATCCGCGCCGCGGTCCAGGAACACGTCCTGCGCTGCTCATCGCTGGTGAGGGTCGGGAGCGCGGCGGCGCAGAAAAGACTGTTCTTCAACCTGCGCCGGCTTAAAGTGCGGATGGACGTGTTCGGTGACGGCGATCTCGCGCCCGAGCAGGTGAGCAAGATCGCGCAGGTGCTGGATGTGGGAGAGCAGGACGTGATCCGCATGAACCGCCGCCTGGCCGGACCCGATCGGAGCCTGAACGCGCCGGCGCGTACGGAGGGCGAGGAGGAATGGCAGGACTGGCTGGTGGACGAGACAGAGAGCCAGGAAACGGCAATGGCCGAGCGCGAGGAGATGGACGGGCGCAAGGTCCTGCTCGCCGGCGCTCTGAAGACGCTCAAGGAGCGCGAGCGCGCTATCCTCTTCGCGCGACGGCTCAAGGATAAGCCGGCAACGCTCGAGGAGCTTTCGCAACGCTACCGCATCTCGCGCGAGCGCGTCCGCCAGATCGAGGTGCAGGCCTTCGGTAGGCTGCGGAAGGCGATGAAGGCGATGAAGGCGGAGATCGCGAATCGCGATGGCGGCGCGCGCCTCCGGGCTTCGGCCGGGTGTCCGGCGAGCGTGCGGGCGTGACCAGGGTGGCTTGGCAGGGCGACTTGAAGGAGGCGTGATGCTCGTCGGCGGCTTGGCGCAAGCCGGACCATCCATTCTGGCGGCATTTCTCGCGTCGCTGGTCGAAGGTGTCGAGGCGCTGACGGTCGTGCTCGCGGTGGCGAGCGTGCGCGGTTGGCGCGGTGCGCTGAGCGGCAGCTTCGCGGCGCTGGCGGCGCTGGCAGCGGTCGTCGCCGTCCTCGGCCGGGCGCTCGCCCTGATCCCGCTCGATCTCATCCAGGCCGTCGTCGGTGCCTTGCTCCTGCTGTTCGGCTTGCGCTGGCTGCGCAAGGCGATCCTGCGCGCGGCGGAGGTCATCCCCCTGCACGCCGAGGACGCGGTCTTCGCGCGGAACACGGACATGCTGCGCCGGTCGGGGGGCGGCGGCAGTGGCGGCCATCCCTGGGGGGACGGGCTCGGCTTCGCCACCAGCTTCCAGGCGACCATGCTCGAGGGCGTCGAGGTCGTGTTCATCGTCATCGCCATCGGCGCCGGGAGGAATGGCCTGCTGCTGCCGGCGAGCCTGGGGGCGGCCGGCGCGCTCCTCGTCGTTATCCTCCTCGGGGTCGTGATCCGTCGACCGCTCTCCGCCGTGCCCGAGAACACGCTCAAGTTCGTGGTCGGCTGCCTGCTGTCAGCGTTCGGCACGTTCTGGGTCGGTGAAGGGATCGGCGTGCGCTGGCCGGACGGTGATTGGGCGATGGGCGGCCTGATCTTGGGTTTCCTGGCGGTCGCATCGAGTGCGGTGCGGTTTTGCCGCAGGCGGGCGCGATCCTCCGCGCGCGTGAGCGGGAGCCTGTCGCCATGAAGGGGCTCGGCCGCATCGTTTCGGAGATGGTTGGATTGTTCGTGGATGACGGCCGCTTCGCACTGGCGATCCTTGCCTGGATCGGCGTCGTATGGAAACTGCTGCCGCGGCTCGGCCTCGCTCCGGAGGGGGATGGGGTGGCGCTGTTTGCAGGCCTTGCGGCAATCCTGCTCGAGGGCGCCTGGCGGCGTGCCCGGGGGCGGCGCCGAGGCTAGGCCTGCACGAGCGGCGCGGAGGTGACGGGCAACGATGAACTGGAGCTCTTTCGACCTCAATCTCCTGGTGGTGTTCGACGCGGTCGTCGAGGAAAGGAACCTGACCCGGGCCGGGCGGCGGCTCGGAATGAGCCAGCCCGCCGTGAGCCACGCGCTGGCGCGCCTGCGCCACATGCTCAAGGACGAGCTCTTCGTGCGCACGCCCGACGGCATGCACCCGACGCCGCGGGCGGAGCGGATGGTCGAGCCGGTGCGCACCGCGCTCAGGGACCTGCAGGTGACGCTGGAGGCCGACGAGTTCGAGGCCGCGGAGGCCGAGCGGAGCTTCACGATCGCCGCGAACAACCACGCCGCGCGCGCGGTGGTCCCGGCGCTCGTCCGGCGGGTGGCGAGGCTCGCGCCTTCGGTGGTCCTCGACGTGCGCCCGATCGGCCTGATCGATGTGCTCGACCAGCTCGACAACGGCGAGGTTGAGCTCGCGCTCAGCACGCTGACCGAGGGCGGCGACCGCTTCAAGTGCGTGGGCCTCCTCGAGGACGATTACGTGGCGCTCTTCTGGAACGATCATCCGGTGGTCGCCGCCGAGCCTGAGCTTTCGCTCGAACGGTTCGCCGGCCTGCCGCATATCTTCGTCACCTCGAGCGGCGACGATACGCGCTTCATCGACGAGGCACTGGCACAGCATGGCCTTGCGCGCCTGGTCTCGGCCAAGATGCCGCTCCATTCCCTGATATCGGTGCTGGTCGGCTCGACCGCTCTCGCCGTGGTGCCGCGGCGGGTCGCGACAGATCTTATCGCGGTCTGCCCGCTGATCATGCGGGCGCTGCCGTTTCCGTCCGTGCGCGTCGCGCTTTCGATGATCTGGCACCGCCGGCTCGATAATCATTCTGCCCACCGTTGGCTGCGCGGCACGGTCAGGGCGACCGTCATGGGGACATAGCGGGGCCGGTACAAGAGGCGCCGGCCGTCACTTGCGCATGCGATAGGAGCGCGCGCCGAGCTTCGCCACGGTGCCGCGGTCAAGGACGAGGTAGTCGGTGCGTATCGGCACGCCGTCGAACCAGCATTCCAGGATCTCGCGGGTTCCGGCAGCAGAGCGCGCCTGCGCGGAGAGCGTGGCGCCCGCGAGCGGCGTCGGGCTCGTGGCGGGCGAGAGAGCCCCAGAGGCATCCGCGGCATAGCCGGCGAGCTGCTCCGTTTCCAACGCGCGCGCAACGGCATTGCGGTCGCAGATCGGGTCGCGGGCGGTGTTGACGAGATAGGCTCCGCGCTTCATCCGGCCGATCATCGGCGCATCGAACAGTCCCGCCGTTCCGCCGTGCAGCGGGCAATGGATCGTCACCACGTCGCAGATCGGCACCATGTCCGCGACACTCGGGTGATAGGTGAGGCAGAGCTCGCTTTCGACTGCCAGCGGCAGCCGGCGCGGATCGGTGTAGTGCAGCCGCACGTCGAACGGCCGCAGGCGCCGCAGAACCGCAAAGCCGGCGCGGCCGGCGCCAACGCTGCCCACCTGCATCCCCTCCACGTCGTAGGCGCGCCGGACCTGCCCGGCGATGGTCTGCTCACGCAGAGCTCCCGGCGGGCGCGAAGGAGGGGCGTCATGGACGAGGGAAAGAATCAGCATCACCGCATACTCGGCGGCACTGACGCTCGCCGACTGGGTGACTTCCGCGACCGTGAGATCATGCTCCGCGGCGGCCTCGAGATCGACGTGGTCCGAGCCCACGCCAGCGGTGATCACCAGCTTGAGCCTGCGCGCCAGGGCGATGCGCGCCGCCGTCAGGCGCGCCGGCGAGCTCGGCTGGGAGATGACGATGTCCGCTTCGGGCAATGCACGCTCGAACACAGAGCCCGGCCCGTTCTCGTCCGACGTTGCGACGAGCCTGTGGCCGCGCGCAGCGAGGAAGCTCCGAAGCCCAAGCGCGCCCGAGAGGTCGCCGAGGAGCTGGCCCGGCCGGAAAGCGATTCCCGCCGGCGAGGGCAAAGTCTGCCCGTCCGGATAGAGCCCGGTATCGGGAACACCGTCCCGCTTGTAGGCGAGGGGACGGTCCCCCGTCGGATCGTCGTAGAGGACACAAAGAATGTTTGCCACGTGGCGGTTTCCTTCGGCAGCCCTCGGCCGGTCGCGGCTCGCGATGGCGCCGATCCGCGGCGATTGATGCTCCTGGCCAGGGATATACGTGCCCGACCGTCGCTTCGGTCATGAGAACAGTGCATGTGCCGATGCAGGGAGAGGCAGCACCGCGGGCTCCGCGAGGAGGTCCCGTCACGGCTGGCGAAAAATCGAGATCCGTGGCCCGGAGGCGGTTGCAGAGGAACGCCTCGGGCGCCTGTTCGAGCGCCTCTTCGACCACCTCGGGAAATTCCTCGTGGAGAGCAAGCGTGCCGGCCCCGCAGAGGAGGAGGAGCGGGTCGGCGATTCGGGCTGCCGCGGCGAGAAAGTCGGCGCGGCTCCGCATCGGGTCGAGCTCGCCGGCGACGAAGCGGATCGCCGCGTGGCGGGCGCCGGGGGCGCGTGTTACCGTGAGTTTTTCCGCGAGCGGCGCGCCGCCCGGCCACTCCGGATCCGCATCGACGTGGCCACGTGCCATCATACCAACAACGAGACGAGTGACGTTGCGGCGGTAGAGCAGTGGTCCGAACAGGGGAGGGTCGGCGGCGCGGCCGACCGCCGCCTGTCGGCGCGTGAGGGGCATCGGCGAAGCGTCCCGTGGATGGAACGTCGTGGCCAGGATGCGTCAGGAATCGCCCATCTCAAAATTACCGGTCTCAAAATCGCCCGGCTGCGGCGGGGCGATCGGCGTGAAGAGGGTGCGGTCCGGCTTGAGATCGAGGAGCGGCGTTCCGTCGAGGCAATCGAGCCCGCGCACGAAGATCGTTGCGCCATCGATGCGGATGAGATGGGCGATCGCGGTGCCGATCGGGTTGGGCCGCACCGGGGAGCGCAGGGAGAACGTTCCGCGCGCCGTGCCGTCATTGGCCGGGCTTTGCCGCAGGAGGTCGCGGCGCGAGAGGTGCAGCCAGTAGATCACCTCGATGCGCGGATAGCGCGCGAGCCCGTCGAGGGCCGGCGCCCAGGGCGGAAAAATCTCGATGCGGCAGACCGGGCCGTCGGGCCGGCCCTGGCGCGGTGCGGCCAGACGCGATGTCCAGGGTGTGGCGATGCGGCCGATGAAGACCAGGCCGGCATCGGTGGGGGGCGGCGGATCGATGGCGACCTCGCCCGGGCGGATCTCGTTCTCGCGAACCATGGCGCATTGTGGCACGCCGCGGCCTGCGGCGGGACCCTGCGCCAGTCCAGTCAAGCCGGACCTTGCGTGGTCGCGCGGCGCGGCGCCCGCACGAACGAGACGAGAAGGGCGGCGAGCGTGCCGATCAGGATCTCCGCGACGCGCTGCATGGGCAGCGTGAAGGTGGGGCCGCCGGCGGGCGCGAGGACGACGATCGTCAGCGTGATGCAGGAGAGGCGGAGCGTCTGCCAGGCGGCCGTGAGCAGCACCAGCGGCACCATGCCGACGACATAGAGCGGCAATGCCGGCAGCCCGTGGAGCCGGCCGACGATGGCGAGCGCGCCGACCGCCGCCCCGATCAGCGTGCCGATGAAGCGGTTGCGGCTCGCCGCCACGGTCCCCGGCAGGTCCGGCTGGGTGACGATGACCACGGTGATGAGCGACCAGTAGCCCTCCGGGAGGCCGAGCAGCCAGGACGTGCCGTAGGCGAGCGCGCAGGCGAGCAGGATGCGCGCGGCGTGGCCGAGCTGCGCCGGGCCGAACGGGGGAAGAGTCACACGCATCGGCGCCATCCGTTCCGGAGGCGGCCATCATGGGCAGGGAGGTCCCGGGCTCGCAAGGAACCAGGCCGCGTTGCCAGGCCGCCTTGCCAGGGCGCCGCCCGCCGGCCAGGGTGCCGCGCCCATCTGCCCCCAACGGAAGAGCGTGCGCATGTCCGGCGTGCCGACCTTTGCCGTTCCGCCAAGCTTTCTCGGTGTTGCCCGCCACGGGCGGGACGCTTCGTTCGTGCTCGCCGGCATCCCGCTCGATATCGGCACCACCAACCGCGCCGGCGCGCGCGACGGGCCGGCTGCGATCCGCCGCGCGAGCCGCATGCTGGTGGACGGCGCCCATCCGCAATTCGGCATCGAGCCGGCGGCGCTCGATCTCGCCGATATCGGGGATTTTTCATTGGCACTCGGCGATATTCCGGGCTCCCTCGCGGCGATCGAGGCGCAGGCGGCGGGCCTCCGCCACCTGGTGGCGCTCGGCGGCGAGCACGGGATCACGCTGGGGCTGCTGCGGGCCCTCGCGCGCCGCATCGGCGAGAAGCTCGCGCTGGTGCAGTTCGATGCCCATGTCGACACCTGGCCCGACAATTTCGGCCAGCGCTTCGCCCACGGCTCGGTCTTCTACCACGCGATCGAGGAGGGGCTGGTCGCGCCCACCCGAATGATCCAGCTCGGCATCCGCTCGCCGGTGGAGCGGGAGGTCTGGGACTGGACGGTCGGACACGGCGTCACCGTGCTCAGCGCCGCCGACGTGCACGAAGCGGGGCCGGAAAGCGTCGCGGCGCGGATCCGCGCGGCGATCGGCGGCGGCCCCACTTATCTCAGCTTCGATATCGATGCCCTCGATCCCGCCTTCGCGCCGGGAACCGGCACGCCGGAGATCGGCGGCCTCGCCTCCTGGCAGGCGCAGGCGATCCTGCGCCGGCTCGGAGGCGTGGCCTTCGTCGGCGCGGACGTGGTCGAGGTCGCGCCTTCCTACGACACCGCCGAGATCACCGCGCTCGCCGCCGCCACCATCGCGTGGGAGTATCTCGCCCTGGTCGGCTCGGCGGCGGACGGCGGATGAATCGCGGCCGGCTGCGGATCGGGTCTGGCATCCCGGACGAATTTGCATATCTTCTTCCCGCCGGGGTGCGTATAAGCGCGCCCCCGCCTCGTCCTTATGGGCGAGCGGGTTGACGCATCGCACGTGCCGCGAGCCCAGGGCATAAGTCCGGGGCACAGCAACGACGGGAACGCGTCCTTTTCGGTCGAGCCGGCCAGCCTGGGCCGGGGTCGTGAGGGAGCCGCCTATGTTGGCTGATCGGTTCGCTGCGATGCGAAGTTCTTGCAGCTTGGTCTGAGTTCGGTCGCCGGGGCGCAATCGCGCCCGGCGATGCCGCTCTCTTCCTGTTCCTTCTCACTCGTCCGGCGCGGCCTCAGCGCGCCGGCGGATGCCTGCGAGGATTGCCGCGATGAACCTCTCCCGTGTCCGTTCCGCCGTCACCCCGCTTGCCCGCCGCTTCCCCGCTTCGGCCGAGCCCTTGCCCACCGTCGATGCGCTGATCGCGCGCGAGCGCCCCGAGGAGCCCGTGCACTGCCTCCGCCCGGCCGCCGCGACCGCAGCGGCGCGCGGCTTCGTCGCCGCGTTCGCCGGCCGGGTGCTCTATGCGGTCAAGTGCAACCCCGAGCCGGCGATGCTGCGCGCGCTCCGTGGCGGCGGACTCTCGCATTTCGATTGCGCATCGATCACGGAGATCGCGCTGGTGCGCCAGATGTTCCCGGAAGCGGCGATCCACTTCATGCACCCGGTCAAGGCGCGGGGCGCGATCCGCGCCGCCTGGGCGCAGCACCTGGTGCGCGACTTCGCGCTCGACAGCATGGGGGAGCTGGCGAAGATCCGCGCCGAGGTCGGCGCGACCGGGACGGAAGATGCGCTCGGGCTCATCGTGCGGCTGGCGCTGCCGAAGGGCGGGGCCGTGCTGGATCTTTCGGGAAAATTCGGCGCCGCCGCCGAGGAAGCCGTGGCGCTGCTGCGCGCTGCGCGGCCGCATGCGGCCCGGCTCGGCCTCACCTTTCATGTCGGCTCGCAATGCCTCGATCCGCTGACCTGGCGGGCGGCGCTCGCCGAGGTGGCTTCGGTGGTCCGCCGGGCGGGCGTGGCGCTCGAGGTGATCGATGTCGGCGGCGGATTTCCGGTGGCGTATCCGGGCATGGAGCCGGTGCCGCTCGGCGCCTACCTCGCCGAGATCGAGGCGGGCTTCGAGCGTCTCGGCCTGCCGGATGCCGAGCTCTGGGCGGAGCCCGGGCGGGCGCTTGCCGCCGGCGCCGGCTCCGTCGTCGTGCAGGTCCAGCACCGCCGCGGCGCGGCGCTCTACATCAATGACGGCGTGTTCGGCAGCCTGGCGGACGCCGGCGCGCTCGGCTTCCGCTATCCGGTGCGGCTGATCCGCCCCGATGGCCCGGCGCCCGCGGCGCAAAGCACCGGCTTTTCCTTCTTCGGCCCGACCTGCGACAGTGCGGACGCGATGCGCGGCCCCTTCGTCCTGCCCGCGGACACCGCGGAGGGCGATTGGATCGAAATCGGCCAGCTCGGCGCCTATGGTGCCTGCCTGCGCACGGGCTTCAACGGCTTCGATCGCGCGCGCCTGGTCGCCGTGCGGGACGCCCCGCTCACCGCGGCCGAGGGCTGCGCGTGGCCGGCCTCGCTTGCCGCCTGACCCCGCCTGACCGGCCCGCCTGACTGGAAGGAGTTCTCCCAATGGAAAAAATCCCCTTCGCCGGCCGCCTCGTCATGCTCGGCTGCGGCAGTATCGGCCAGGGCGTCCTGCCGCTGATCCTGAGCCACATCGACATGCCGCGCGAGCGCATCCGCATCCTCACCGCCGATGAGCGCGGCCACCAGGTGGCCAAGGAATCGGGCGTGGCGATCACGGTCGCGCCGCTGACCCGCGAGAATTTTCGCGCGCTGCTTGCCCCGATGATCGGGCCGGGTGATTTCCTGCTCAACCTTTCGGTCGATGTCTCGTCGGTCGCGCTGATCGCGCTCTGCCGCGAGCTCGGCGCGCTTTATCTCGACACCTGCATCGAGCCATGGGCGGGCGGCTACACCGATCCTTCGCTCACCCCCTCGCAGCGCTCGAACTATGCGCTGCGCGAGAGCGCGCTGGCACTCGCGGCCGGCGCGTCGGACGGCCCGACCGCGCTGCTCACGCACGGCGCCAATCCCGGCCTCGTCTCGCATTTCGTCAAGCAGGCCCTGCTGAACATCGCCCGCGACACGGGCCTCGCTATCGAAACGCCGGCCGATCGGGACGGCTGGGCGGCGCTGGCCGAGCGGCTCGGCGTGAAGGTGATCCACATCGCCGAGCGGGACACGCAATCGGCCGATCTCGCCAAGGAGCCCGGCGAGTTCGTCAATACCTGGTCGATCGACGGCTTCGCCGGCGAAGGCCGCCAGCCGGCCGAGCTTGGCTGGGGCACCCACGAGCGGAGCTTTCCCGCCGATGGGCGGCGCCACGAATTCGGCTCGGGCGCCGCGATCTATCTCCTCCGCCCGGGCGCCGGCACGCGCGTGCGGAGCTGGACGCCGCTCGAGGGGTCGTTCCACGGCTTCCTCGTCACCCATAACGAAGCGATCTCGATCGCTGACTATTACACGCGGCGCGAGGCGAACGGCGCCGTGCGCTACCGCCCGACCGTGCATTACGCCTACCACCCCTGCGACGACGCGGTGCTCTCGCTGCACGAGATGGCCGGCAAGGAGTGGCAGCGGCAGGGCCGGCAGCGGCTGATGATGGACGAGATCGCCCGCGGCATGGACGAGCTCGGCGTGCTGCTGATGGGCCACGCGCGCAACGCTTATTGGTACGGCTCGCGCCTGACGATCGCGGAGGCGCGGCTCCTGGTGCCGTACAACAATGCGACCAGCCTGCAGGTGACCGCCGCGGTGCTCGGCGGGATGGTCTGGGTGATCGAGAACCCGCGCGCCGGCATCGTCGAGGCCGATCAGGTCGACCATGCGCGCGTGCTCGCGCTCGCACTCCCCTATCTCGGCGAGATGGCGGGCGCGTACACCGAGTGGACACCGCTCGCCGGGCGCGGCGTGCTCTTCCCCGAGGAGGTGGACGCGAGCTCGCCCTGGCAGTTCGGCAATTTTCGGGTGACCTGAGGAAAGCAGGCGCCCAAGCCCCGCCCCAGGTCCCACTAGGATTTTCGCTGGATGAATCCCGGGGAGCCCGCAAGGGAGCTAACGGTGGCCTCCGGCAGCATCGTCGCCTATCGCCTGTTCGATATCGCCTACGCGATCGATCTGCCGGCCGCCGAAAAACTCTGGACGGAGCGCTCGCAGAGCTGGAGCACGCGCGCGCGGCTCAGCGCCACGCCCCCGGAGGCGGTCTCCTTCGGCGTGCCGCCGGTCGAGGTGGCGCTCGAGCCGGTTTCGCTCGCGCTCGCGGCGGCGACCGTCCGCGCCGACGTCACCGCGCGCTTCTACGATTTCGGTGTCGTGACCTTCGCGGTGCGGGTGCCGGCCGGCAGCCTTGCCTGGTCGGACTATGCCGAGCGGATGAACCAGGTCGATCGGACCCTGCGCGCCGAAGGGGCCGGCGCGGGCCTCTGGGCCAGGCTGCTCGACGAGGTGCAGAGGCTCTTTGCCTCCGCCCTGGTGCGCCCCGCGAAATCGGCGGTCGAGGAGGATTACCTGATCGGCATCGTCTCGGCGTTCGACGAGGATCTGACCGCGGAGGCGCTGCAGAGCCGCATCGATCTCGCCCCGCTGCTCTCGGGCGAGCGGCGGGCGCTGTCGGAGGGGGCCCGGCAGGACCTGCTCCGGCAGCGTTTCTCCTACTACACGGACGATCTGGTGGTCCTGACCTGGGACCGCGCCTTCATCTACGAGCCCCGGCAGGATTTGGACGTCGCCGACGTGCTCGAGGTGGCCAACGCGCAGCTCGTCGAGATGCGCTATTACGACGAGCTTCTCGATGCCGAGCTGCCGCGCATGTACGACCTCATCGAGCAGACGCAGCGGACGACGCGGCTGCTCGCGTCACGGCGCTTCGCCGATCTCGCGCGCCGGCTCTCGGGGCTGGTGGCCGAGGTCACGGAGCTGACCGAAAAGGTGGACAATGCGCTCAAGGTGACCGAGGACGTCTATCTCGCGCGTGTCTATGCCGCCGCGCTCGAGCTCTTCCGCGTCTCCGTCGTCGGCGCCGCGGTCGATCGCAAGCTCGCGATCATCCGCGACACCTACGCCGCGCTCTACCAGGAGGCCTCCGCCGCCCGCGCGGCGCTGATGGAGGCGGTCATCGTCGTGCTGATCCTGATCGAGATCGTGCTCGCGGTGGCTCATCTCTGATCGGGCCCACCTCTGATCGGGCGATCCCTTGATCAGGCAAGCGACCGCGTGGCGAGGTTGACGGTGACGACATCGTCGGGCGTCTTGGCGTAGGGCCCGTCGCTCGACGGGTGGTATTCGAAGCGCAGGCTCTCCGCCGAGGCGATCACGCGCAGATAGCCGTAGTCCCGATCGTCGTAATTCTCGAGGGTGACTTCGTCGCCGCCGTCATCCGCGGCGTGGATGACGCTCGGCGTGCGCAGCACCTTGCCGCGGCGCGAGAGGCGCGCGAGCCCGTGGCCGCCATTGCCGGCGATCAGGTAGGGAATCTCCGTCCCCGCCCGGCGGCGGGTGAAGCGCTGGTAGCTGTGGGCGTGGCCGGCGAGCACCGCGTGCGGCCAGACCCCGGCCTCCGCGCAGATCCGGTCGATCTGCTCGCCCATCTGCGGGCTGCCGCCATGCATGGAGTCCGCGACATAGACCGGATGGTGGTGGGCAATGATGACCGCGCCCGCGAATTTTTCCTCCTTGACGCGCCGCAATGCGGCCTCGAGGAAGTGGAGCTGCGAGCAGCCGACGCGCTCGTCGGCGATCACGCCCGGATCCTCGAGCGTGTTGGAATAGAGCGCGAGCACGCGGAGAAAGGGCGCCTCGAAGGTGAAGAAGACACCGGGCGCGATCTGCGCGGTGCGCGAGAGCCCGCCGGCCTCGGGCGTGACGACGAAGTGCTGCTGGCAGAAATTCTCGAGGAAGGCGGCGAGCGTCTTCGCCCCCAATTCGGGTGCCACCATGCCGTCATGGTTGCCGGCGATGGCGATGATCGGCGCCGGATAGTCGCGATAGGGTTCGTAGAACTGGTCGTAATAATACGCCGCCTCGCCGAAGCTGTAGACGACATCGCCGAGATGGAGGAAGAAGCGGGGCGCGTCGGTGCGATCGGCGTCGTCGAAGTCGCTCGTCATCTTGTCGGCGACCCGGTTCTGCGTCTCCGGCCCGCGCGTGCTGCCGGTATCGCCGACCGTGTGGAACACGAGCCGCCCGGCCGCCGCGATCGCGGCGATGATCTCCTGGGCGTCCTCCTCGCCGCCGAGCATTTCGGCCAGGGTGAGCCGGGGCTCGACGCCGCCGCGCGGCGGCGGGAAGGGCATGGGGGCGAGCCGGTGCTCGCGGTTCAGCGCGTCGATCTCGCGATAGGCCTCGCGGTCGGAGGCGTGCCGCACGGCGAAGCGCGTCGGGTCCGGTGTCGGCTCGGGCTGCGCGAAGACCGGGCCGCCGACCGCGCTGGGCTTCACCAGGCTCCTCGGCTCGGGCGCGGGGTCCTCGGCGCGGTGATGCTCGCCGTGCCCGCGATGCGGCTCGCTCTCGTGCCGTCCCTCGTGATCATGCGGCCGTCTCGCCATTCCCATCCCCGCCCGTTGCCGCGCGGATGATGCGACAGGGCGTGCGGGCGGTGTGTGACGATGATGCTAATCTCCTGTTGCTTGGTCCTGGGCCTGTTGCCGATGCAGGCATGGCGACGAACAAGGGGATGCCATTTCATGCCGGGAAGGGGACGGGAGAGAGCGGGCGACGAATTCGCGGGCTACGTGGGCGAGATGTTCGCCCCGCTCGGCGCCGTGCAGTCGGCGCGGCTGTTCAGCGGCCACGGCTTCAAGCGCGGCGGCGTGCAGTTCGCCATGATCATCCGCGGGACCCTCTATTTGCGCGTCCATGCGGCCCTGGCGGAGGAGCTTTCCGCGCTCGGCGCCCAGCCCTTCGCCTACAACCAGCCCTTCGCCTACAAAACGAAGCTCCGCTCCGTCACCGTCGCCTCCTATTGCGCGGTGCCCGAGGATCGGCTCGACGAGCCCGAAACTCTCCTCGCCTGGGCGCGGCGCGCCATCGCCGCGGCGCACGCGAACGCCGCGCGCGCAAAGGTCAGGAGCGCCAAGTCCGGCCGCGGCTCCGCGCCCGCGGCGGGGAGGAAAATTCCATGATTCGAGCGCCGACATTCACTTGTCGGCCGGGCGGTGGTATTACTTTCAGACAAAGGTAAGGAAAAAAAGATGGAGTCCCGCTCTCACGAGCAAGGGCCAGGCGACGATTCCGAAACCTATCCGGGAGCATCTTGGACTGAAGCCGGGGGATCGGGTGAAGTTCTTCGTCCATCTGGACGGCAGCGTGGTTCTCCTGCCGAAACTCCCGGTCTCTGCCCTGCGGGGCATTGTCGGATCGCCGCGGCGGGCGGTGACGACCGACGCGATGACCGAAGCCGCCGCCGCGGGTGCAATCGCCGGCGCGTCGCGTCGTGCACGGCGGTGATCGGGCTCGATACCAATGTCGTCGTTCGCTACCTCGCGCAGGATGATCCGGTTCAATCGCCGATCGCGACCGAGCTGATCGAACGGGGGCTGAGCGAAGACGATCCCGGGTTCGTCAGCATCGTCGTGATGGCCGAGACGGCGTGGGTTCTCGAACGGAGCTACGGCCTCGGCGATCCGGAAATTGCCGCGGCGATCCAGCGGATGCTTCAGGCCGATGTCTTCGTCGTCGAAGCCGAGCAGGAGGCCTTCGCAGCGATAACCGCGCTTAAGGAAGGGCGCAGGACGTTCGCTGACGCGCTCATCGGCGCGCTCGGCGCCTCGCGAGGCTGTTCCCGCACGGTAACGTTCGACCGGAAGGCGCTCCGTCTTCCTTGGCTCGAAAGCTTGTAGTCCGATCCAGCCCGACCTCCGCTTGCCGCTCGTCAGAGCCGCGCGAGCCAGATGTCGAGCACGGCGGCGCGTTTTTCCTCACGCACGGCGCGGAACCCGCCGGCCAGCGCCGCCTCCATCTCTTCGGGGCGGCGGACCGTCGCTGCAAAGGCGCCGCCGGAAGCGGCGGCGATCGCGGCATAGTCGGGCGGGGGATCGAAGGTGACCCCGAGCTCGTTGGCCCGGCTCGCATAACCGGAAGGATGGACCGCAAGCGCCGAAAGTTTGGGAGATTTCCAGCCGCGATTGTTGAGGACGAGGGTGAGGAAGGGCGTCCCGTATTGGCGCGCGATCCAGTGGACGGTAGAGGGAATGGAGAAGAGATAGGTGCCGTCGCCCGCAATCGCGACGACGGTCTTTTCGGGCCGCGCGAGCCGCGCGCCGATCGCCGCACCGCCGTGCCAGCCGAGCGAGCCGGCGCCGCTGGCGAAGGACGCGCCCGGAGCCAGCGGGCCGAGATGCTCGTTGACGAGCGTGTAGCTCGAGATCGCTTCGTTGAGGATGATCGTGTCGGCATCGAGATACGGGCGCAGCGCCGCGATCGCGAATTCGGGGGTGATCTCGCCCGCATCGCAGCGTTCGCGCCCGGCGATGAGCGTCGCGCGCTCGGCATGCTGCCCTGCGAGGCGCGTGCGCCGCGCGGCGAGCCGCGCCTCGTCGAGCGGGCGGGCGGCGAGACGCTGGTCGAGACGCTGGTTGATTTGGGCGAGCGCGGTCGCCGCATCGGCGCGGAAGGCGCGGCGGGCCTGGATGTACCAAAGCGGCATCCGTTGCTTCAACGGATCGATGTCGATGTGGTAGATGCGCGCCTCCGCCGCCGGGCGGTTCACGGTCGGGATCCAAGGCACGTCGCTGTCGATCACCAGCACGACATCCGCCTCGGCGAGCGTCGGGTTCTGGCGCTGCTCGTTCCAATAGACGCCCTGCCAGGCGGGATCGTCGCTCGGGAAATTCATCGCACTCGGCACCGATTCGAGCACGCCGAGGCCAAGCCGGCGGGCGAGTGCGACGAGCCCGGGCACGGCCTTGGGGTTGCGGCCAAGATAGGAGGTGACGACGACCGGGCGCTCCGCCGCCGCCAGCTCGGCCACCAGCCCGTCGAGCTCCGCCTCCGCCAGCGCCGCGGGGGCGATGGGCTGCCAAAGGGCGGGGTCGAGGTGCGCGCGCGGCACCTCCTCCTCGAGCATCTCGCGCGCGGCGGTGAGATAAACGGGGCCCTTCGGATCGCTCTCGGCGATCTGAAGCGCGCGATGAACGATCTGCCGGACATTGCGGCCGGAGCGGATCTCGTTCTCGTACTTGACGTAGCCGCGGAGAATGCCGCGCTGGTCGGGCACGTCCTGGAGCCAGTGGATGAATTCGTTGCGGCTGCCGCGGCGCTCGCCCTCCTGCGTGGCGGGCGAGAGGCCGGCGAAGATCAGCACCGGCGCACGCCCCCGGGCGGCGTTGTGGACGGCGCCGGCGAGCGCCTCGGTGCCGCAATCGACATGCACCAGCACGGCCTCGGCACGGCCGCTCACCAGGGCCGCTCCATGCGCCGCGCTCAGCGCCACCATCTCGTTCGGGCAGGTAATGACCGTGGGCACGGCCCGCCCGCTGGCCCGGGCCTCGGCGAGCGCCTCGATCAGCGCCGGATGATCGGAGCCGAAATTGGCGAAAAGGAAGGAAACGCCCGCCTCCGCGAGCGCTTCGAGGAAGGCGGTGGCGGTGGTGTACACGCGGACGTGACCCCTATTTCCGGTTTTCGCGGTCCTCTTTCTGCTGGGCGCGGACAGGTGTCTGGATGAAGGCGGCGGCCCGATAGACGCTCTGGTCCTCGGCGTCCCAGCAGTAATAGCCGCGGCAGTCCGAGGGCCGCCCTTCATACACGGTGCAGCGGCGCCTGGCGTCGAGGAACTGGCAGGCCTCGAACTCGGCCTTGATGTGCTTCTTCCCCCGCCGCGTGCGCTCGACGATATGCTTCGCCTCGAACTCTTTCCTGGTCAGGCCAAGGAATTTCGCGAGCCGGCGGATATCGTGCTCGCTCACCTCGACATAGCCCGCGATCTTGCAGCAGAAGGCCGGGCAACGCATGCAGTCCAGCTTGTGCAATTCGTCGCTCATGGCCGCGAGATTAGGCGAGATCGCGCCCGAACGGAAAGGCAGAGCGCGCCCGGCCGCCGCCCGGGCTCAGGCGCGGCCAACCCGGAGGGCGCGGCCTTCGCGCCCGACATCGGGCAGCAGGATCGCCAGCAGCCCGATCGCCGGAAGGAAGGCGCAGAGCCGGTAGACGAACGCGATGCTCGTCCAGTCGGCGACGGCGCCGAGCACCGCCGCCCCGAGCCCCGCGATCCCGAAGGCGAGGCCGAAAAAGAGCCCCGATATGGCGCCGACCCGCCCCGGCATCAGCTCGGTCCCATAGACCAAAATCGACGAGAAGGCCGATGAGAGGATCAACCCGATCACGATGCTGAGCGTGATGGTCATCGCCAGCCCCACATAGGGCAGCAGCAGCGTGAAGGGCAGGACGCCGAGGATCGAGCCCCAGATCACGTATTTCCGCCCGATCCTGTCGCCCAGCGGCCCGCCCACCAGCGTCCCCGTCGCGACCGCAGCCAGGAACGCGAACAGGCAGACCTGGGCCGGCGCGGTCGCGAGATGAAAATGCTCCATCAGGTAGAAGATGTAAAAATTGGTGATGCTCGCGAGGTAGAAGAATTTCGAGAAGACGAGCGCGATCAGCACGGCGAGCGCGCGGCGGACCATGGGCATCGGCAGGGGGGACTCGGCGTGGAGCCCGCGGACCCCGCGCGGCCGCGCCTGGCCGCTCATCTGGTACCAGCGGCCGAGGGCGCTCAGCAGGACGATGCCGAGAAGTGCCAGAAAAGCGATCCAGGCGAGGCTGCCGCGGCCGCGCGGGAGGATGAAGAACGCGACGACGAGCGGGGCGACCGACTGCCCGAGATTGCCGCCCACCTGGAACACGGACTGGGCGAGGCCGAAGCGCCCGCCCGAGGCAATGCGGGCGAGGCGCGAGGACTCGGGATGAAAGATCGAGGAGCCGATGCCGATCAGGGCGGCGCCGACAAGGAGCGGCGGATAGCTGCCGGCGATGGCCAGGACGAGGACCCCGGCCATGGTGAAGCCCATGCCGACAGGCAGCGAGTAGGGCTGGGGCCGGCGGTCGGTGAAGCGGCCGATCAGCGGCTGGAGGAGCGATCCGGTCACCTGGAAGGCGAGCGTCAGCAGGCCGAGCTGGACGAAGCTGAGCCCGAGGCCGGTGCGGAACAGCGGGTAGAGCGCCGGCAGCAGCGTCTGCATCGTGTCGTTGAGGAAGTGGCAGACGCTGATCGCACCGAGAATGGCGAACGCTGTCTGCCCCGTCCCGGGGCGGGCTCCCGCGATCGTCTGCCCCACTCCGAAATGCTCCCCCGCCCAACTGCGCCGATCCCGTCAGCGCAACATTAGGCGAGGCGTGGTGCTTCGGCACCCCGCGAGGCGCGCATCAGCCATGCCGCGCCGCTGTCTTTGTTTGACCGCGTGATCGGCATTCCGCCTCCGGTCATCACGCTCAGGTCTGACGCTGATTCGACCTCTGGCGATTCCGCCTCCGGTCATCACGCTCAGGTTGTTTGATCGCGTGATTCAGACCTCCGGCGATTCCGCCTCCGGTCATCACGCTCAGGTTGTTTGACCGCGTGATTCAGACCTCCGGCGATTCCGCCTCCGGTCATCACGCTCAGGCGCGCAAGAGGCCCGTCATCGGTTCGGCGGCGGTGCTTTCGGGGAAGATTCGCGCCAGCGCGGGCGCGGAAAGCCCGAACTGGGCGGCGAGCGCGCCTTTCGCGAGCGAACGGATATCGGCGGTGGGCGCGAGGTCGCGGTTCTCGAAGAGCTTCCCCGCGCCGAGCCCGGGCCAGGTCGCGCGCACGCGCCCGCCGGCGACGGCGCCGCCGAGAAGGAAGGCGACCGTGGCCGTGCCGTGGTCGGTGCCGCGGGTCCCGTTCATCCGCGCCGTCCGGCCGAACTCGGTGATCACGAGCACGACGCTCTCGCGCCAGGCCGGCCCGAGCGCGGTCTTCAGCGCGACCAGGCCGGCATCGAGCCCGGCGAGCGGCGGGCGAAGGAGGAAAGCCTGGTTGCCGTGCGTGTCCCAGCCTTCGAGCTGGAAGGCGGCTATGCGTGGCCCGGCGGGCGCGGCGAGGAGCTTTCCGGCGGCCGCGGCGAGGGCCGGAAATCCGTAGCCCGCGTGCAGCGCGCGATGCGACTCGCCGTCCATGGCGAAGGTTTGGGCGTCGAAATGCTGCTCCCTCAGGCCCTCGGCGATCGCCGGGCCGAGAAGCGGATCGGGCGCGTTCAGCGCCGCGATCCGGTGGTAGAGATCGGGCGAGGGGGTGGCGAAGCCCGCCGGCGCGTAGGAGCCGACAACCGCCTTGCCGCGCAGCAGGAGCGGCATGCCGATGCCCACAGCGAGGCCGCTGCCGGCAATCCCGCCGGAGGGCAGCTCGAGCAGGGCGCGGTTGAGCCAGCCGGAGGTGATTTCGGCATCCGTCTCCACAGCCCCGGTCTGCATGAGGTCCTGGGCCTCGAAATGGCTCCTTGTGCGATAGGGGCCGGCGATCGCGTGCACGGGGAGCAGCTCGCCTTCCTTGTAAAGTGCGTGGAGGCCGGAGAGGGCGGGGTGAAGGGCGAAAAAACCGCCGAGATCGAGGAGCGAGTCCTTGCCCTTGCTGGGCCCTTGCCTGGGCCCTTGCCTGGGCTCTTGCCCGGCTCGGGCGGGACCAGGGCGGCGCGGAGCGAGCGGAGGTTCGGGTCGCCGTAGGGCACCACAGCCGCCATCCCGTCGAGCGCGCCGCGCAGCAGCACGACGATGAAGCGGCGATCGGTCGCGGCGTCGGCGAGCGCCAGCCTGACCGGCCCGGCGGCGAGGACGGCGGAGAGGCCGAGCAATGTCGTCCGGCGGGTCAGCCTCATTGCGCTCATCTCCGCTGGAACTCGGGGGCGGCGAAGAGAAGGCTTACCGCCTCGGCGCGCGAGCCGGCGCGGCGCATGGCGGTCGCGGTCTCGGGGCGGAGCGTCGGTCCGAGCACGGCATCGGCGAGCTCGAGCGGGTCGGCCTCCGCGATGCGCGCGGCATGGGTGTAGCCGAAGCCGATGCGGCCGAGGACGGCATCGGAGCTCGACCAGTCGGCCGCGAGGTCGGACCAGCCATTCGGCAGCGGGGCGGCCCAGAGCGGTTGGCCGAGCTTGCGGAGGTCGGCGAAAGTGGGCGGCAAAGTGGGCGGTGCGGCGCGTAGCACGGAGACCACATATTCGAGCGGAGTCTTGAGCTTAGCCAGGGGACGCTGGGCTTCGGGCAGGTCGATCAGGGCCAGGGAGGCCGCGCGGAGGTCGCCATCCGTGCTCGAAAGCACCGCGGCGATGCGTTTCACGGCCCGCGGAGGGGGGTCGTCGGCCACGAAATGGCGGACAAGCTTCTCCGCGAGCGCGGTCCAGGTCGTCGGATAGGTGGAGAGATAGCGGAGCGCGGCGATCCCGCCCTCCTCGCCGGGTGGGAAATTTTTTCCCATGACCACCTGGGATCCCGGCTCATGCGCAAAGGGGCGGAAAAAAAATCCCACCGGCGGGCGCGCCGGCGAGACCGACCAGCCGGTGAGGAGCCTGGCCATGTTCGTCACGTCCGCCTGGGTATAGCCGGCGGCGAGGCTCACCGTGTGCAGCTCCATGCATTCGCGGCCGAGATTCTCGTTCAGCCCGCGCCCGGTGCGCCGCCCCACGGGGCTGTCGGGCCCGACCGACCAGGCATTGCTGAGATAGAGCAGCATCGCCGGGTGGCGCTCTGCGGCCAATAACATGTCAGTGAACTTGCCGGTGACATAGGGTCTGATCGCCTCACGGATGAAAGGCCCGACGAGGCCGAGCGTGCCGCCCTGGAGGATGGACACGGAAAAATGGTTGGCCCAGAACCAGACGAGACGCTCGCGAAACGGTGCCCGCGTGGCGGCCGCCCAGTCGAGTGCCGCGCGTCCGTCGGTGACGTAGAAAGCGAGAGACTGCGAGTGGAATTTTTCCTTGAGCGGCTCGCCGGCGGCGAGGATCCGGCGGCGCTCCAGGGCGTCCGCGCGGAGTGCTGCGAGTGCCCGCGCCCCGTCCGGCAGGGCACGGAACCGAGGCGTGGCCAGCGCCGGATCGGGTCCGTCGAGCTGGGCGGCGAGCCAGCCGCGCGGGTCGGCGGGCACGCTCTCGGCGGGGCCGGCGCCGAGGCCGAAGCGGGTGAGCGCATGGATCGCGGCGCTTTGCATGGCGGGAAGCCTAGCGCGAAGGGCCATTGCCGAATGTTGCAAAGGGAAACGTGAAGAGGGCCGCATGATAAAGTCGCTCGGCGCAATCGGCCTGGCCCTGCTCGCGCTCTCGTCCTGCGCGCCCGGCGGCCCCGACCCCGGATATGCGACGGCGACGGCCGCGCAGAGCCCGCCCCCCAGCGCCTGCACGCGGCCCGTGCCGGCCCCGCAATGCCCCCACGCGACGTCCTCCGCGGCCTCGGTGGCGATGGCGCCGTACGATGGCCCGGCGCTGCGAGCCGTCCCGCCGCCGCAGCCGGGCCTGGTTCCGCTCGCCGCACCCGCGCCGCCGCCGCCGCCGAGCCTGCCTGCGCTCGGCTCGCCCGTGTTCGGGCCATCGGGGGTCTACGGCACCGTCGTCAATCAGACCGGCAACACCGCCGTGGTCGCGCCGATCGGCGGCGGGGCGCCGGGGATCTACGTGCCCAACGGCAACGGCACCGCGACGATCTTCCAGCCGGGCGGCGTGCCCGTCCCGGTGCCCTAGCGGCGCCCCCCCTCAATCGGCGTTCGCGCCGAGCTTCGCGGCGAGCGCCGGGTAGTGCTTGGCGCGCGAGGGGGCGAGCCAGCGCTGCAGGCGGTCGAGATAGAGATAGACGACGGGCGTCGTGTAGAGGGTGAGGATCTGGCTCACCGCCAGCCCGCCGACCATGGTGTAGCCGAGCGGGCGGCGCAGCTCCGAGCCGGCGCCGTGGGAGAGCATCAGCGGCAGCCCGGTGAAGATCGCGGCCATGGTCGTCATCAGGATCGGGCGGAAGCGCAGCGCGCAGGCCTCGCGGATCGCCTCGAGCGGCGGCTTGCCGTCGCGCCGCTCGGCGGTGATGGCGAAATCCACCAGCATGATGCCGTTCTTCTTGACGATGCCGATGAGCAGCAGGATGCCGATCAGCGCGATCACCGAAAGGTCGTAGTGCACGGCGATCAGGATCAGCAGCGCGCCGACGCCGGCCGAGGGGATGGTGGAGAGGATGGTGAGCGGCAGGATATAGCTCTCATAGAGGATGCCGAGGATGATGTAGACGGCGACGATCGCGGCGGCGATCAGATAGGGCTCGGAGGCGAGCGAGGACTGGAAGGCCTGCGCGGTGCCCTGGAAGCTGCCGCTGAGCGAGGCGGGCGGGTCGAGCGAGGCGATGGCCTTCTGGATGGCGTCCACGGCATTCCCGATGGCGGTGCCGCCGGCGAGGTTGAAGGAGAGCGTGACCGAGGGGAACTGGTTCGCGTGGCTGACCGAAAGCGGGGTCACCGTGTCGGTGTTGATGTGCACGAGGTTGGAGAGCGGGACCGGCGCGCCGGTTGACGAGGGCACGTAGAGCTCGTTCAGCGTCGAGAGGTCCTTCTGCAGCGAGGGCATTTCCGGCGTTGATGACTGCGGCACGCTATATTCATCAAGAAATCGCCCGACACGTGAAGGCAAACTATACATCCTTGCGATCAATTATTCAGCAATCCGCACCGGTCTCGGTACTGGAAAGCGGCGGCGGGTGGTATGGTATTTTGAAAGTTCCGAATATAAAATCCGACGAGCAGTGGGCTCTTGATCTTTTAGAGAAAAAAGGAGTGTCTGTTTTTCCCGGTTATTTTTTTGATTTTGAGCGGGGTACGTTTCTGGTGGTAAGTTTATTGATTGAAGAAAAAAATTTCATTTCCGGAATTCAAACCCATCCTCACGTTTGTACAGGAAGAGTGCGATTCCTAATGCTATCATTTTCATTCTTTCTGCATTCCCGACCGCTGCCATTCAAAAACCGCAAGAGCGGCAACAGTTCACGATAAAGGAAAATTACTTTATCGGTAAACTTCGGAGAAAAACAGGCTTCCGCTTTCCATGAAACGCCCGCATAGAATTGTTTATACCTAAGCCATTCGATCATCGGATGATCCGACTGGAAATCCTTGCGGGTTTCTCTGTAGTTTTGATCCTTCCAAAACGCAGAACAGTTTCTTAAAATTTTTGTCACCGACAATCGAAAGAAACTCGTCCCACCACGTGCTGCAACAGCAGAGCGAATTCTTTTCAGTTGAATTCCGTCGGGCATGTAGATGCCGCCGCCGAGATAGATTTCCGCCGGTTCGATATGCAAATAATAGCCGGCGCTCTGCTTCCCAATGTCCTTTTGGATGAAATATCGCCGACACATGAGTTTTGTACGGTGTTTTGTCTTTACTGAAATGCGTGTCACGATAAATACGAAACAGGCTTCGTTTCGGATTGAATTCAAATTCCGGAGCGATTGCCATCATCGGAGCTTGCAACGCAACAATCAGGGATTGCATCGGAAGTTTGACAAATTCTTCGTACTCATTTTTATGTTTCGCAAACCAATCGCGATTGTTGTTTTTCTTCAGCCGCTGTAAAAAGGTAATCCCCTTCCCTGGGAAAGCCGACAAACGGCGGCAGGATAAACTGATCAATAATAGGATTCTGTTTCATTTCCGGCGAGTTTTAGATTTGGGACGTGTGAATGATTGAAGCGCTTTTCGAACATAACCGTCTGCCATGCTCAGGCGTTTTCTTGCCTCTGAAGCCGAAATATCTTTTTTTATCATGACGAGGGCGGTTTTACCTCTCCGTTCGCCCGCAATAAATAATCGGTTGCAGTTTGGTAATTACTATTGGTTGTTGCCATAAGAATGCGCTTAGCGCGTTCTTAAGTTTCTTACTATTCAGCTTGAGGTCGACCATCATGTTTTTATACACTTTTCCGATCTGAATCATGGAAGCCGTTGTCAGCATGTTGAGAACTAATTTTTGAGCCGTCCCCGCTTTCATTCGCGTCGAACCGGTAATCACCTCCGGACCAACGACAGCACAAATGGCAACATCAACAACGGAAGAAATATGCCGAAACTCTTTTTCTTAAAGAGACTTCGAGAATTAGTAGTGATAAAAATCGTTTTAGCACCTTTTCGTTTTGCCTCGCTCAATGCTGCAACGACAAACGGTGTTCGCATGCTTGCAGCAATACCACAGACGACATCCCTGACTCCGATTTTATTTTTTCAGAATCGCGTCAACGCCATCCCCGGCACGATCTTCGGCTCCCTCTTGAGACCGGAACACCGCTTTCTTACCGCCTGCAATAAGTCCCTGAATCATGTTTGGTTCCGATCCAAAGGTCGGCGGACATCTGCGGCGTCAAGAATACCAAGCCGGCAGCTGTTCCAGCGCGACATACAATAATGTGCCGCCCTGTTTCAATGAGCGGACCACGATGCACGCGCGTGCATGTGTGGAATTTCTTTTTTTACTGCCGCGCAACTTTTTGGTCTTCCACATTGATAATATTTAGAATTTTTTTCACGTCCATTGCGTCGATAGAACGGCTGGCAAGATTTTCTTGTTCCGTCGTGAGCTGTCCTAATTGATGAAAGAGTAGTTTCGTTTTCATTCAAAACAAATTATGGTTGAATAATGACAATTTTTTTA
>CAWIZE010000007.1:0-175160 GCA_963840545.1 uncultured Pseudomonadota bacterium
CGGCGGTTGCGAAAACCTCGCGCGGCTCCTCGCCGAGCAGCCAGCGCGCGAGGTCGAAATCATGGATCGTCATGTCGCGGAAGATGCCGCCCGAGCTTGCGATATAGGAGAGCGGCGGCGGCGCGGGGTCGCGGCTGGTGATCACCACCTGGCGCACCGCGCCGATCGCGCCTGCGGCGATCGCGCGATGCACGGCCGCCATGCCCGGGTCGAAGCGGCGATTGAAGGCGACCATCACCCGCGCCCCGAGCCGCGCGATTTCGACCTCGGCCTGCTCGACCTTGCGGATGTCGAGATCGACCGGCTTCTCGCAGAGCACGGCCTTGCCCCGCCGCGCCGCCTCGAGCAGCAGCCCGACATGGGTGTCGGTCGGGGTGCCGATGACGACGGCATCCACATCCGCGCGCGCGAGCGTCGCCGCGGGATCGCTCGCCGCCTCGCAGCCGACGCTGTCGGCGAGCGCCGTCGCGGCCTCCGCCACGACATCCGCCACCGCGATGAGGCGGCAGCGCGGATTGGCCGCCGCGTTGGCGGCGTGGATCCGGCCGATGCGTCCGGCGCCCAGCACTGCGATCCGGATCATGCGCGTCCTCCCCAGGAAATTCCGCCCGCCGCGGCGGCACGGCGGTACCACGCCGCTTCGCCGCCGGTCAATCGGGCAGGGCCCGATCCGGCCGGCCACCGCCTCCTTTCGACCGCCGATTGACGCCACCCGCCCCCACCCTGATAGCCTGGACCCAAGCGCCAAGACTGCCTGTCGACGGAGGAAACACCGCGATGAATCCCGAGACGTTCGAAAACCTCTCGCTCGGGGGAAAAGTCGCGGTTGTGACCGGCGGCACGCAGGGCCTCGGGGAAGCCGTGGCCCGCCTCTTCGCCGATCGCGGCGCCGCCGGCCTCGTCATCGCCGGACGCAACCGCGCGAACGGCGCGCGGGTGCAGGAATCGCTCGCGGCCAAGGGCACCAAGGCGCTCTACGTGCCGGCCGATCTCGCCGAGGTCGCGGATGCCCGCGCCGTCATCGCCGCCGCGGGGGAAAAATTCGGCCGCGTCGATGTGCTGGTCAACGCCGCCGCGATCACCGACCGCGGCACGATCTGGGACACCAGCCCGGAGCTCTTCGATCGGATGTTCGCGATCAATGTCCGTGCGCCGTTCTTCCTCATGCAGGAGGCGGCGCAAATGATGCGGCGCGGCAAAACCGGCGGGACGATCGTCAATATCCTTTCGATGTCGGCCTATGGCGGCCAGAGTTTCATCACTGCCTATTGCGCCTCCAAGGGTGCTTTGCTGACGCTGACGAAGAATGTCGCCTTCTCGCTGATGCGCCACGGCATCCGCGTCAACGGGCTCTCTGTCGGCTGGATGGACACGCCCGGGGAGGATCGGATCATGCGCACCTATCACGGCGCGGCCGATGGCTGGCGCGCAGAGGCGGAGGCCTCGCTCCCCCACGGCCGGCTGGTCAGGCCGGGCGAGGTCGCCCGCGCGGTGGCCTATCTCGCGAGCGCGGAATCGGGCCTGATGAGCGGGGCGATCATCGATTTCGACCAGGCGGTGCTGGGCGCCTACGAATCCGCCCCGCAGCCCCCGGCAATCGTGTAGCCGCCTTGCGCCGCGTCCTTTCGGAGCTCGTGCTCGTCCCCTGGGCGGGCGTGCTCATCGGCCTCGTCGTCGTCGCGGCCGCGCTCAGCCTGCTGTCGCCCTACTTCCTGACGTTCAGCAACATCCTCGGCAATGTCTCGCTTTATTTCTCGTGGTTCGCGATCGCGGGCTTCGGCGAGGCGCTGGTGATGATCGGCGGCGGGCTCGACCTCTCGGTCGGCTCGGCGATGGGATTTTCCGGCATGATCGCGGCCCTGGTGCTGACCGCCGGCCTGCCGCTCTGGCTGGCGATCCTGGCCGGCCTCGCCGCCGGCGCCCTGGTCGGCTTCGTCAACGGTCTCGCGGTGACGCGGCTCAGCCTCAACCCCTTCATCGCCACCCTGGCCACGCTCGGGATCTTCCGCGGCATCACCTACGGCATCGTCCAGGGCCAGGCGATCACGCCGCCGGGCAACGCCGCCGGCACGGTGTTCACCTCTCTCGGCACCGGCGGGCTCGCCCACGTGCCCACCCCGGTGATCGTCATGCTCGGGCTCGCGCTCGTGCTCTTCGTCGCCCTCAACCACACGCCGTTCGGCCGGCACGTCTATGCGCTCGGCGGCAACGAGGCGGCGACGCGCCTGCTCGGCCTCGACGTCCGGCGGCTGAAAATGACCGTCTACGTGATCTCCGGCCTCACCGCGGCGATCGGCGGCATCCTGCTCACCGCGCGCGCCGGCACCGCCCTGCCCGACGCCGCGGAGGGCTACGAATTGCAGGTGATCGCCGGGGTGATCATCGGCGGGGTGAGCCTCTCGGGCGGGCAGGGGACGATTCCCGGCGTCCTTTTCGGCGCCGCCCTGCTCGGCGTCATCAGCAACGGCATCGTGCTGGCCGGGCTCGCCGGCTATTGGCAGCAGCTCATCACCGGCCTCGTCATCGCCGCCGCCGCGGCCCTTGACGTGCTTCGCCAACGGCTCGCATATCTGCGGGCGGCCTGAGGCCCACAGGAGATCGATGATCGAAAGATCAATGATCGAAGGAGGCATCGGGAGAAAAGAGAAAAGGGGAAACGCCATGCCGAAAGTACCCGCAGCCGATCGGGCAAAGCCTGGTTCCGCTCCGCCGCCGCACGCTGTTGCGCGCAGGCGCGCTCGCCGCCGGCGCCGGCCTGCTCGCCCGGCCCGCGATCGTGCGGGCCGCCCGGCGCTATTCCATCGCCGTCATTCCCAAGGCGCTCGACAACCCCGTCTTCTACTATGCCCATTACGGCGCCCAGAAACGCGGCGCCGAGCTCGGCGACGTGGACGTGCTCTGGACCGCCTCCACCACCTCGGACGCCAGCGCCGAGGCCGAGGTCCTCTCCGGCCTCATCACCCGCCACATCGATGGAATGGCGGTGGACGCCAACGCGCCGCAGCCGCTGATCGCGCCGATCAACCAGGCGGTCGCCGCCGGGATCAAGGTGATCACCTGGGATTCCGACGTTCCCGATTCGAAGCGACCGATCTTCTACGGCGTCGACAGCTACAAGATGGGCCAGGCGCTCGGCGAGCAGACGATCAAGTTCATGGGCGAGACCGGCACGGTGATCCTGGTGAGCGGCGGGCCGGGCGCGACCAACCTCAACGCAAGGCTCAAGGGTGCCACCGACACGCTGGCGAAATATCCGGGCGTCAAGACGCTGGGCCCGTTCTTCCATTACGACGATCTCGTCAAGGCGCAGGAGCTGACCAACAACCTGCTCGTCTCGCACCCGGATGCCGGCGCGCTGCTGATCGTCGCCGGGGTGCCCTTCTTCGGCAAGATGAGCGCGCTGCCCGAGGTCATCAAGAACAAGGGCAAGGTCAAGATCATCAGCACCGACGTGCTCGCCCCGGAGCTTCCCTTCGTCGCCGACGGCTATGTCCAGGCGCTGGTCGGCCAGGATTACTGGGGCTGGGGCTACCAGACGGTGAGCATCATCCACAACCTCCTCACCGATCCGCACTGCAGCTACCCGGCGCTGGTGCCGCAGGCGATGCCGGTCGTGACGGGCGACAACGTCAAGGACTGGATCGCGAAATGGGACCAGGCGAAGACGCCGGTGGGCGCGGCCGAGGCCTTCAAGGAGCCGCCGCTCGGCTGCATGTGATGTTGTATGTGATGGGGCATGCGAGGGCGCCGCGATGAGCGAGAAGCCGCTCTCGCCCCCGCTGCTTTCGCTGCGCGGCATCCTCAAGCATTACGGGCCGGTCCACGCGCTCGACGGGGTCGATTTCGATCTTTTTCCGGGGGAGATCGTCGGCCTCGTCGGCGACAACGGCGCCGGCAAATCGACGCTCGTCAAGGTGATGTCGGGCGCGCTCCAGCCCGATGCGGGGACGATCGCTTTCGAAGGCCAACCGGTGGTGCTCCGCTCGCCGCTCGAGGCGCGCGCGATCGGGATCGAGACGGTCTACCAGGACCTCGCCGTGATCCCCTGGCTCGATGTCGAGGCGAACCTCTTCCTCGGCCGCGAGATCACCGGCACGCGCTGGTGGAACCGCTGGCTGCTCGACAAGCCGGCGATGCGGCGCGAGGCGGCGAGCCACATCGCCTCGCTCCGGGTCGGGCTCAAATCGGTGCGCCAGCCGGTCGGGCTGCTTTCGGGCGGGCAGCGGCAGAGCGTGGCGGTCGCGCGCGCCATCTCCTGGGGACGCAAGGTGGTGATCATGGACGAGCCCACGGCCGCGCTCGGCGTGCGCGAATCCGAGGGCGTGCTCGACCTCATCCGCCGCGTCAAGGAGCGCGGCCTCGCCGTGCTGCTGATCAGCCACAACCTCCCGCATGTCTTCCAGGTGACCGACCGCATCTTCGTCCTTCTCCATGGGCGCGAGGCCGGCACGCTGGTGACGCGCACGGCGCATGTGAGCGAAGTGGTCGGGCTTATCACCGGCGTCAGCGTCTCCGCCGCCGTCGCATGAGAGCGCGGATCGCGCGAGAACGGATCGCGGGGCAGGAGTGACCGGCGCAGGCGTGAAATGTTGCGGCGCGATCCACGCTTACACAAGCGACGGGATTCGTTAACGGTATTCGCGGAGTCTCGCCCAACCGGTCGCGGATGCGGCGACGCCGGGCGGACGCGATGCCACAATGTTGATCTGGATCAATGCGAATTGGTCCTCTCGCGCGTGCTATCCATGTAGGCAGCTCTCCCCCGGCGTTGCGCAAAGGGGGCCTGGAGGCGGAAAGCCGGATGACCGAGCGCGGCGCTGCATCACGCTTGCTTGCGGTGAGCGTCCGCGGCGGAGTAGGGAAGCATCGTTCTTCGGTTTCGCGTATGGATCGAAATCTCGATCGCTGAACCATGGGGCGGAGGTCGCGGCCTCCCCTCGCGTCCGGCCAAGAGCGGGGGTTGCGATAGGGCCAAGATGGAGACACCCGGCCGAGCGAGGCTCTGGGCGGTCGCGGCGTTGATCGGGGCGCTGATCGGCTTGATGGCTCTCGGCACGGCGCGGGCGCAGCAGCCGCAACCGCCGGCCGCGCCGCGGCCGCCGGAGCATCCGGCGATCGAGCCGGCCGCGCTCGAGATCATCCGGGCGACGAGCGAGCGGCTCGCGGGCGCGCAGTCGATGAGCTTCACGGCCGTCGCGACCTACAAGTCTCCGGCGCGCGAACGGTCAGCCGCTCTATTACACGACGCTTTCCAATGTGCTGGCCGCAGAGGCCGGACAAGCTCCGCGTGATCACGCCGGGCGACGGTCCGGCCTCGGACTTCTATTACGACGGCAAGACGATGACCGCCTATGCGCCGGCGGCGAACCTGGTCGCGATCGTGGCCGCGCCGCCGACGATCGACGCGATGATGGCGGAGCTCGCGCGCAGGCCGCGATCTTTTTCCCCTTCGCCGAGGTCATCGTCTCCGACCCGGACAAGCACCTCTCCGAGGGGCTGACCTCGGCCTTCGTCGTCGGCCAGTCGATGGTCGTGGGCGGGACGATCACCGATATGGTGGCCTTCTCGAACGGCAATGTGCGAGGCGGAGATCTGGATCGGCATCAATGACGGCCTGCCGCGCATGCTCCGCGCGATCTATGCCAAGGATCCCGCCGAAATTGACCTACGAGATCGAGTTCTCGAACTGGCGGATGGATCCGCAGGTGACGCCGGCCGATTTTTCCTTCGCCCCGCCGCCGACGCGCCGCGCATGGCGTTCGCCCGGCCTGACGCGCTGCCGCAACGAGGCCGTGAACAAGGGAGGACGTGATGAGGAGGCCGATCACCTGCGAACGGGGCATCGCCTGCCGCTCCTGCGGTCGCGGCGCCCGCCGGCGCCTGGATCGGCCGCGGCGGTACACCGGCGGGGGCGGGTACCACTGCGGCGCGGCCGGCGGCGACGGCCACTGGGCCGCCGGAGCCAATGGTCACGGCGCCACCGGTACCACGGCACGACGGCAGTGGCGAGCACTATGCCACGAGCTCGCGCGGCGGCACGGCGAGGCCCAGAACGGAAGCTGGTCCGCGACAACCGCGAACGGCCATAGCAACTCCGGCACCTACGGCACCACCGCCTACGGCACGCACTACGCGACGGGATCCTATGGCGGCGCGGTCGCCACCAACAACGGCCATTGGGCCGCCGAAGACAACGGCAACTACGCCTACGGCACCCACTATTACGGCGCCGCGACCTATGCCGGCGCCTATCATCCGCCCGCGGTCGTCAACCAGTATTACGCCACCGGCTGCTACAATTGCGGCGGCTGGTCGGCGGCGGGCGCCGCCGCGGCCGGCGCGGTCGCCGGCGTCGCGGTGGGGGCCGCGATCGGCGCCGCCCGGCCGCGCCGCCGCCAGTCCCTGCCGTCGCGTCGCCCTACGCCATCGGCACGTCTATGCCGCCTGCCGCCGGGCTGCGTTTACGCCCCGGTCGGCGGCAGGGCGTACTATGCGTGCAACGGGGTGTGGTTCACCCCTATTACGGCGCGAACGGTGCTCTATTATGCCATCGTCCCCGCGCCGACGTGAGGCGGGCGGTCCGCGGCTGATGTTGCGCCGGCGCTCCGGGGGCCGGCGCGCGTGATATCCGCACGGGAGACAAGAATGTGGCGCGAGATGCGGCGACGATGCGAGCGAGCCTGGCCGCAATCGTCGCGGCGGCTCTTCTCGTTTCGCTTCTCCCGATCGCCGCGCGCGCCGAGGTCTCGGCCAATGACGGCTACGCCCCGGATGGCAGCTATGAGTGGCACGTGGAGCTCGCGCCGTACGGTTGGGTGCCGGCGACCAGCGCGCATATCAAGCTCGGCAGCGGCGCGAGCGCCAACGTCAATGCGGGCATTCCCACCGTATCGGATCTGCGCAACGTCCTCACCGGCGCCTTCATGGGCTTCGGCCTCGTCCGCTACGGACCCTGGTCGGCGCAGATGGATGTCGATTATGCCTCCCTCTCGCAGACCAAGGGGCTCGGGCCCGGCCCGCTCGGTATCGTCGGGCGCACGCTCGATGTCAGCAGCACGCTCTTGCGCGTGGCGCCCGGCTTTGGCTACGAGGTGTACAAAGGCGCGCTTGGCGCGGTTCCGGCGACGCTCGACGCCCAGGTCGGCTTCGCCTACTTCACCTCCAGCACCTCGCTCGACCTCAGCCGGTTCGGGCCCGCCGGCGCCGCGCTCCCGGGCAGCACGGCGAGCAGCAACAGCAGCTTTGTCCAGCCGTGGCTCGGCTTCCACGCCGCGATCTATCCCTGGCCGCGCTGGCGGTTCGAACTCTCCGCGCTGGTGCAGGGGCTCGGCGTCTCCGGCGGCTCGTGGGGCTGGGGCGCCGGCGCTTACGCAACCTGGGCGGCGACGAAATGGCTCAATCTCGTCGGCGGGTTCCGCGCCCTGAACAGCACCAACAACGAAAGATCGAGCGCGGTGATCCGCTCGATCAGCGTCACTCTCTACGGTCCTCTGGTCGGCCTCGACTTCACCTTCTGACCGGCACCCTCTGACCGGCGCCTTCTGACGGACGAGCCCGCCTCGGCCCGCTTTCGTCCTTCCATGCCGGCGGCGCGCCACCCGCGGACGATCGACACCGCGACATGCCATATCGGGTTCCGCTGCATCGTCCGCGGCGGCAAATAACGAAAATCCAGGAGGGAAACGATCCAATGAACCGCAGGCAGTTGTTCCTTTCGACCGCGAAAGCAGCATTCCTGGCCGCGATCGGCGGCGGCTGGCGCGCGACGACGGCCGCGGCCCAGCCCGTGGCGCCGGCCGCCGCGGCCGGTGGGGAGATCCACGGCGTCCCCGGCTCGCCTTCGGCGACGCGGACGATCATCGGCGACGTTCTGCCGCCGCCCGATCCGCCGTTCGGCGGCGTGATCAAGGGCAACGCCGCGCAGTCCGAAGCCCTGGTGGCCGCCGCGGGTCGTGCCGCCCAAGGGCGCGCCGAACGTGCTGCTGATCATGACCGACGACGTCGGCTTCGGCGCGCCGAGCACCTTCGGCGGCGTCATCCCCACGCCGGCCCTGGACCGCATCGCCAAGGCGGGGCTGCGCTACACGCAGTTCCATTCCACGGCCCTCTGCTCGCCGACGCGGGCGGCGCTGATCACCGGCCGCAACCATCACTCGGCCGGCTTCGGCGTGGTCTCCGAAGCAGTCCACCGGCTTCCCCGGCTACAACAGCATCATCCCCAAGGACAAGGCCACCATCGGCCGCATCCTCCGGGACAACGGCTATCGCCACCTCCTGGTTCGGCAAGGACCACAACACGCCGACCTTCCAGGCCAGCCAGGTCGGGCCGTTCGACCAGTGGCCCATCGGCATGGGCTTCGAGTATTTCTACGGCTTCGTCGGCGGCGACACCAGCCAGTGGCAGCCGAACCTGTTCCGCAACACCACCGCCATCTATCCCTACGTCGGCAAGCCGGGCTGGAACCTCACCACCGCCGATGGCCGACGACGCCATCGCATTGGCTGAACCGGATCAACCAGATCGATCCCGAGCAAGCCGTTCTTCTGCTACTACGTGCCCGGCGGCACGCACGCGCCGCATCACCCGACGCCGGAGTGGATCGAGAAGATCAGCGCACATGCACCTGTTCGACAAGGGCTGGAACGAGCTCCGCGACACGATCTTCGCCAACCAGAAGCGGCTCGGCGTGATCCCGCAGGACGCGAAGCTGACGCCCTGGCCGGACGAGCTGCTGAAGAACGTGGGACAAGCTCACGCCCGACGAGAAGAAGATGTTCATCCGCCAGGTGGACGTCTATGCCGCCTACCTGGCCTACACCGACCACGAAATCGGCCGCGTGATCCAGGCCGTCGAGGACATGGGCAAGCTCGACAACACGCTGATCATCTACATCAGCGGCGACAACGGCTCCAGCGCCGAGGGCACGCTGATCGGCACGCCCAACGAGGTCGCGATGTTCAACGGCGTCGAGGTTCCCGTGGAGGACCAGCTCAAGTATTTCTACGACGCCTGGGGCACGGACCGGACCTACAACCACATGGCCGGTCGGCTGGACGTGGGCCTTCGACACGCCCTTCAGCTGGACCAAGCAGATCGCCTCGCACTTCGGCGGCACGCGGCAGGGCATGTGCGATCTCCTGGCCCGGGCACATCAAGGACGCGGGCGGCATCCGCAACCAGTTCCATCACGTGATCGACGTCGTGCCGACGATCCTGGAGGTCTGCGGCATCCGCGCGCCGGACATGGTGGACGGCATCAAGCAGAAGCCCGATCGAAGGCGTGAGCTTCGCCTACACCTTCGACAAGGCCAACGCCAACGCGCCCTCGACGGCACAAGACGCAGTATTTCGAGATGATGGGCGACCACGCCATCTATCACGACGGCTGGATCGCCAGCACGAAGGTCATCCGCCCGCCGTGGGAAGTCTTCGGCGCGGTCAACCCGGACCCGCTCAACAACGTGCACCTGGGAACTCTACGACCTGACCAAGGACTGGACGCAGGACGAGGACGTGGCGGCCAAGTATCCCGACAAGCTGCAGGAGATGAAGGAGCTGTTCCTCGAGCGAGGCCGCAGAAGTACCAGGTGCTGCCGCTGGACGCCTCGGTGGCGACGCGCCTGGTCGCGCCGCGGCCGAACATCACCGCCGGCCGCAGCGAGTTCGTCTACACCGGCCGATGACCGGCATCGCCGCAAGGGCGACTCGCCGCTGCTGCTCAACTCCTCCTACACCGTCACGGCCGACATCGAGGTGCCGGAGGGCGGCGCCGAGGGCATGATCCTGACCTCCGGCGGCCGCTTCGGCGGCTACGGCTTCTACCTGCTCAAGGGCAAGCCGGTGTTCCTCTGGAACCTGGTGGACCTCAAGCGCGTCCGCTGGGAAGGCCCGGACGCGCTGCCGCCCGGCAAGCACACGCTCGAGTTCGACTTCAAGTACGACGGCCTCGGCTCGGGCACGCTGGCCTTCAACAACATGAGCGGCATCGGCCGCGGCGGCACCGGCGTGCTCAAGGTGGACGGCAAGGAGGTCGCCACCCAGAAGATGGAGCGCACGCTGCCGCTGATCCTGCAATGGGACGAGACCTTCGACATCGGCTCCGACACCGGCACGCCCGTGTGACGACGAGGACTACCAGTGCCCGTTCCGCTTCACCGGCAAGCTCGACAAGCTGACGCTCAAGGTGCAGCCCGCCGGTGCTGACGGAGGAGGACAAGAGGCGGCTGGAGCAGAGCCATCGCAACAACGCGGCCAGCCAGTAGGCCCAGCCAACAGGCGATGGCGCCGTGATGGCGCGGGCCGTGACCGGGAGCGCCCCCCGCCCCCCCCGCCCCGCGTCCCCGCCCCGCGCCGCGTCCGGTCTCGTTCTCGCCATGGAATCCGTGACGCTGCCGTGCCATAACGCCGCGCGGCTGCCACGAGGGGTCCGTGTCCGCGCGCGGACCGGTCGCATTTGCCACCCCCTCGTTCGCCCGAACGAGTGGTCACCATGAGGAGACAGAGCCGTGATGCCTTCGCCTTACCTGCGTGCGGCCGCGCTGGCTGCGGTCATCGCGGCCGGAGCGCTGCCCCTCGCGTTGCCCGATCCCGCCTCCGCCCAGGCCAACCCGACGCTCGAGAACGTCGTTCCCGAAGCGGCCGCGGTGAGCTTCGCGGCAAAGATCCGCTCGATCGACCCGGCGACGCGGGAAATCGTTCTCGTCGGGCGCGACGGAAATCAGGTCCGGGTCATCGCCGGGCCGGTCGTCCATCTCGAGCTCCTCAAGCCGGGCGATACGGTGAACGTCAAATACTACCGCTCTGTCGCCTTTGTCATATCGGCGCCGGAATCGAGCGGCGGCGCCCCGCCGCCCCCCGCCTCGATCACCGCCGCCCTGGCGCGGCCGACCGAGGCCCCCGGCGGCATCGGCGTCCGCGTGATCAAGGTGAGCGGCCTCGTCGTCGGCATCGATCCGGCCGCCGCGACCGTCGACCTCGTCGCCCCGGGCGGCGGCGGCGTCTACACCATCGAAGTCACCGATCCCGCGCGCGCGGCGCACCTCTCCCAACTGCATGTCGGCGACACGGTCACCGCCGTCGTCAGCGAGGCGCTGGCCATCCGCATCTCGCCCGCCCCCAAGAGCTGGTTCTGAACGCCCTTGTCCGACTCTAGCCCCCTTCCGTCGGCGCACGTCACGCGCCGACGGCGCGTCTCCGCGATCTGGATCATCCCCGCGATCACGCTGCTGATCGCCGCCTGGCTCGCCTGGGACACGCTTTCGAAGCGCGGCCCGCTCATCACCATCACCTTCCAGAGCGCCGAGGGGCTCACCGCCGGCCAGTCGCAGGTCCGCTTCAAGGACATCCCGCTCGGCACCGTCCAGAGCATCACGCTCGCGCCCGACTACAGCCACGTCGTCGTCGCCGCGCGGATGAACCGCGACGCCGAGCGCCTGCTCACCGACCAGGCGCGCTTCTGGGTCGTCAAGCCGCGGCTGTTCGCGGGCAATCTGTCCGGATTCGAGACGATCCTCTCCGGCTCCTATATCCAGATCCTGCCTTCCACCAAGCCCGGCCATCTCCAGCACCAGTTCACCGGGCTCGAGGATCCGCCGGTGCTGCAGTCGGACATTCCCGGCCGCACCTTCCTCCTCAAGGCCGACCGCGTCGGCGCGCTCAATCCCGGCTCGCCGATCTTCTATCGTGGCCTCGATGTCGGCAGCGTGCTCGGCTGGAACCTCGGCCACATGGCGACGAGCGTCACCGTGCACGCCTTCGTCCGCGCCCCGTTCGACAGCTACGTGCACGCCGATTCGCGCTTCTGGAACGCCTCCGGCGCCTCGGTCTCGCTCGGCGCGACCGGGGTGCGGCTGAATGTCGAATCGCTCCGCGCCGTCCTGCTCGGCGGCATCGCCTTCGAGACGCCGCCGGCGGCGGAAAAGACCCCGCGGGCGGCGGAAGACGCGGTCTTTCCCCTCTACGCCGACCAGGACGCGGCGGCTTCGGCCGAGTTCCGCCGCCATGTCGCGGCGGTCGCGTATTTCTCGGGCTCGGTCGCCGGCCTCGCCCCGGGCGCGCCCGTCACCCTGCTCGGCATCCGCATCGGCGAGGTGACGGCGGTCGATCTTCGCTACAATCCGCAAAAGAAGTCGCTGGAGGTGCCGGTCCACTTCGATATCCAACCCCAGCGGATCGCCCTCAGCGCCGCGGCCGCGCAGCGCGGCCCGCTGGCCAATGCGCAAATCCTTGTCGCCCACGGCATGCGGGCGCAGCTGGCCAGCGCCAACCTTCTCACCGGCCAGCAGGAGGTGGCGCTCGTCTTCGTCCCGAACGCGCCGCCGGCCAGCGTCAGCACCGAGGACGGCGCGATCGTCGTCCCCACCGTTCCGGGGGCCTTGAGCGGCATCACCCAGTCCGCCTCCGCCCTGCTCGACAAGATCAACCGCCTGCCCTTCGACAAGATCGGCGAGAACCTCAACGCCACGCTCGCCGGCCTCAACACCATCGCCAACGGGCCCGAGCTCCGCGATTCCCTGACCTCCCTCCAGGCGACCCTGGCCTCGGCCCAGGACGCCATCGGGAAGCTCAACGCCGGCGCCGGCCCGGCCCTCGCCCAGCTTCCCGCCATCGCCGAGGAGCTGAAGACGCTGCTCGCCCGCACCACCACGCTGGTCGGCTCGGCCGATCAAGGCTACGGCACGAACTCGAAATTCTACCGCGACCTCGACCGGCTCCTGCTCCAGGCGAACGACGTCCTGCAATCCGTCCGCGGGCTCGCCGATCTGCTCACCGAGCAGCCCAACGCGCTGATTCGCGGCCGCACCGGCGCCGCCGCCCAATGAGCGAGGCCCTGCCGGCGCCGCGCGCCGTGGCGAATGACGGGCCCCGCGACGGAGGTTCGCTCCACGAGTGCCACGGCTGCGGGCTCCGGCAGTTCGTCCCACCGCTCGCTCCGCGCACGCTCGCGCGCTGCGTCCGCTGCGGCACGGTGCTCCGCGGCCACCGCCGCAACACGATCGAGCATGCCCTGGCACTCGCCTGCGCCGCCCTCGTCCTGCTCGGCGTCACCGCGAGTGCGACGATGATGACGGTGCGGAGCGCCGGCATCGTCCATCAGGCCGACCTCATCGCCGGCCCGGAGGAGCTCGCGCACCGCGGCATGTACAGCCTCGCCCTCGCGGTCGTCTTCACCAGCCTCATCGCCCCGCTGGCGAAGCTCGCCGGCACCGTCTACGCGCTCGGCCTGCTCCAGACGCGCCATCCGCCGCGCCACATTCGCCGCGTCTTCCTCTTCGTCCGCAAGCTCACGCCCTGGTCGATGAGCGAGGTCCTGCTGCTCGGCGCCTTCGTCGCCTACGTAAAGCTGCAGGCGCTCGTCACGATCACCGCCGGCCCCGCGCTCATCTCGCTGATGGTGCTCGCCTTCGTCATGTTCTGGCTCGATTCGGAGCTCGACGCCGAGGACGTGTGGGAGGCGATGGCCCGCAAGGGCCTCGGCGATGCGGCACCCGCGGACAGCCGCGGCCCCGGCGCGCTCGCCTGCCATTCCTGCGGCCTCGTCAGCACGCCGCGCGGGGAGGCGGATCCGCGCTGCCCGCGCTGCGGCTCGGCCCTGCACCGGCGCAAGCCGAACAGCATCGCGCGCACCTGGGCGCTCGTGATCGGCGCCGCCATCCTCTACATTCCCGCCAACTATTATCCCGTGCTGACGGTGATCCAGCTCGGCTCCGGCGCGCCGAGCACGATCCTCGGCGGCGTGATCGAGCTGGTCGATGCGCGCCAATGGCCGCTCGCCGCACTCGTCTTCGCGGCCTCGGTCGCGATCCCGCTGCTCAAGCTCGCCGGCCTCGCCACGATGCTCCTCTGCACGCAGCTCGGCGCCACGGGATGGCTCCGCGAACGCACCCACCTCTTCGCCGTCGTCGAATTCATCGGCCGCTGGTCGATGATCGACATCTTCATGGAATCCCTGCTCGGCGCGCTGGTGCAGTTCGGCACCGTCATCACGATCGATCCCGGGATGGGCGCGATCGCCTTCTGCGCCGTCGTCGTCCTCACCATGCTCGCCGCCGAAAGCTTCGATCCCCGCCTGATGTGGGACGCCGCGCGCGTGCCGGCCTGAGTCCGACGGAAGGCCTACCCGCGGCTCAGCCGCAGCGTCAGCACGTCCGGGCCCTCGCCGCCGTGGCGCCGCGCCACCAGCGCCGGGTCGCCGCCCGGCTGGTCCGCCATCCACGCCTCGTAGAGCCCCTCGATCACGGCGGCGAACCAGGTGCCCGGCGGATCGCCCGCGGCGCCGAGCCGCGGCAGCCCGGCATGGGCGATCACCAGGCAGCGCTCCGCCTCGTTGAGCGCGAGCCGCGCGCTGCCCCAGCCGATCTCGCCGAGCCGCTCGTTCATCTCCATCTCGAGCGCCTCCATCGAGCCGACGGCGGGCAGCGCCAGCAGCCGCGCCATGCGGTGCCCGGCATTGCGCAGCATTCTGTCGCGCCCGCCGGCGCCCGCCCCCGGGCCCCCCACCGCGTCGATCTCTGCGGCCAGCGCGCGGAGGAAAATGCGAAACCGCGCCTCTGTCATGGTCGCGTCACTGGTGTGCGCCGTTGAAGATGTAGCGGGCGAAGAAGAGGCCGCTTGCGGTGTTCCAATCGCCCGTGCGCTGGTAGCTCGCCCGGCCGCCGAGCTCGAGCGAGCGGCTCACGCGATAGGTGAGCTCGCCATGCGCGCCCCCGACCACCCCGGCATTGCTGTCGGAGGCATACGTCGTTGCGAGCCCCGGCGTGCTCGCGGCGCGCGCGACCAGCGCGTCCTGCAGCGCCGGATTGTCCGGAAAAACGTCCGAAGCTGCCTCGTCATAGGTCTGAAAGCCGAGCGAGCCGCCGACCGACCAGGAAAGATCGCCCTCGCTCCCCTGGTAATTCACCGGGATGACGGCGGCAAAATAGGATTGCGGGCTGAAATACCCGCCCTGGCCGAGGCTGAAATAGCGCAGGTTCTTCTGATAGCCGAAATAGACGAGGTCGAGCCCGACCCGCACCGCGTCGCTCCCCGACTGCCACACCGGGAGCGAGCCGCCGGCGCCGAATTCTCCCTCCTCGTTGCTCGCGACAGCGCTCCCCGCGAGCCAGTCATAGCCGCCGCCGACATAGAAATTCGCCGGCCCGGCGCTGAACTCGAGCTGAAGGTGCCCGCCCGAGCGCGTCACGCCGCCCCAGCTGGTCCCGCTGTTCGGATCGCTCGTGCCGGCATAGGAGAGCACGCTGTCGGTCACGGCGCGGCGCTCGGCGGTGATGCGCAGGCGAAGATTGTCGGCGATGAGCGGCGAGAGCGTCACCCCGCCGACCGCGTTGGTTTCCGCAAAACCGAGCGGCGTCACGCCGGCATCGGCCGCGAACCAGCCCTCGGCGAAGGCGATGTCGAGGCCGACCCCGGCGGCCTGCTGGTTTTGCGGCACCGCGCTGCCGCCGAGCGCGGCCGTGCCGAACTGCGCCTGGCTCGAGGCGCCGCCCGCGAGCTGCCCGGCCGTGAGGAAGGTCGGCGTCGCCGTGACATGGAGCGTGCCCCGTCCGTCGGGCGAGAAGCTCGCCTCGATCGGCGTCGTCGCGTCCAGCAGCTGGTCGAGCCCCGGCGTGCCCGATCGCGTCCGGATTCCGCCGCCGAACGAGAGTTTTGGCGACACCTGGTCGTCGAGCGCGGCGATCTGCCGGTCGATCTCGGCGAGCGTCGGATCGGCCGGCGTGCCCGTGCCCGCGGCGCCGGGGCTGGTGGCCGCGCCGCGAAACGGATTGGTGCCCGGGATGGTGGTGCCCGGCGGATCGGCGGGCACCGGGCCCGCCAGCCCCCCGCCGGCGCCCAGCTGCTCCAGCCGCAGGCTCCGCGCCGTCTGCAAGTCCGCAAGCGCCTGGCCGCTATCGCCTTGCGCCCGCGCGAACGAAGCCGCCGCGAGCCAGGCCCCCGGGTCGTTCGGCGCCCGCTCGGTCGCCTCGCCCACCCAAAGTGCTGCCTGCCGCCATTGCCCGGCCTGGATCGCCGCCCCGATCGCCGCCTGCCGCGCCGCCATGTCGTCCGGGTTCCGCGCCAGCACGGCGGTGTCGATCGCCAGCGCCTGCCCCGGCTCGTCGGCCGACTGGTAGAGCCGCCCGAGTGCGAGGTTGAGGGCGGGGTCCTCCGGGCTCTCCCGCAGCGCCGGGGCGAGCGCGTCATAGGCATCCGCCGTGCGCCCCTCCGTGTCGAGCGCGTCGGAGGCGGTGACGGCGATGCCGGCGCGGAGCTGGTCGAGCGCCGCGCTCTGTTGGGCGCTGAGATCGGCGGCATCGCCGACGCTCGCCACCAGCGCGGCCGCGTCCGCCGTCCGCCCGGCCTCGAGCAGCACGCCGGCATAGGCGATAAGCTGCGCCGCGGTGGGCGCGGGCGTCGCCGCCTGGGCGGTCGCCAGCGCCTCGCGCGCGCCGAACGGGTCGCCCATGCGGAGGAAGGCCCGCGCGATCGCGGCCCCGCGCGCACCCTCCGGGTCGGGGCGGGCGGCGAGCGCCAGCAGGCGGCGGCGGGCATCGCCCGGGTTCACCGGGGCAAGCGCCAGCGCGGCGCGGATCTCGCCCGAGAGCGCCGCCGCCTCGGCGATGCTCTGCATCTCCGGGGTCCGCGCCGCCGGCGGCAGCCGCGCGACCAGGGCCGCCGCCTCGGCGGGGCGGTGGTTTTCGGCGGCGAAGATCGCCCCGGCCTGCAGCGCGTCCGCGGACGGCTCCGCCACCCCGGTTACCGCCGCCATCATCTGCTCGGCCTCCGCGTCCTGCCCGGCCGCCTCCAGCGCGCGGGCAAGGTCGAGCCGGGTCCACGGGTCCGCGGGATCGGCGGCGACGGCCTGGTTCAGCAACGCGAGTTTTTCCCCTGGATCGCTCGCCGCCGCCGCGCGCCGGCGGAGGAGCTGCGCCCGCAACGGTCCGGCCTGCTGCGCCCCGCCGGCCGCCCCCGCCCGCGCCAGCAGCGAAGCCGCCGCGTCCCCGTGCCCCTCCCGGCGCAGCACGCCGGCCAGCATCAATTCGGCGCCCGAAACATCGCCCCCCGAAACATCGCCGCCTTGGGCGATGATCGCGCGCAACTGCCGCGCCGCCGCCGCCAGCTCCCCGGCCGCGATCAGGCTTTTCGCCCGCGCGTATTCCGCGCCCACATCCGCCCCGGCGAGCGCCGCCTGCCAGCGCCCGGCCGCGGCGGGGTCGGCGGCGATCGCGCGGGCGAGCAAGCCGCGCGCCTCCTCCATGTCGCCCTGGCGCAGCCGCACCAGCCCGAGCCCGCCCAAGGCCGCCCCATCGGCCGCCCCATCGTGGGGGTCCACTTTCAGCGCCGCCTGGAAGGAGGACGCCGCATCCGCGAGCCGCCCGGCCTGCAGCGCGGCGAACCCCGCGACCCGCGCCCGCCCGGCCTGCTCGGCGGGCGAGAGCACCGGGTGCTCGGCCTCGGTCAGGAGCGCCACCATCGTCGGGTCGTCCGGATGGGCGGCGAGCCACGTCCGGTACGCGCCGACGCTCCCGCCATCGACCGGCAGCCAGAGCAGCGCCTGCCGCCAGGCCGCGTCGGCGGCCACCGTATTCGCCGGGTCCGCCGCCAGCGCCGCCAGCCGCGCGATCCCCGCCTCGCGCGTCCCCGCGCGGTCGGTGAGCAGCGTGGCAAAGGCGAGCTGCGCCCTGAGATTGCCCGGGTTGGCGTCGAGCAGCCGGGCCAGCCCGGCGGTCGCCGCGTCCCATCCCCCCTCGGTGCCGGCCAGCGTCTGGTAATATTCGACCGCGAGGTCCGGCGGCGGCACGGTGCCGTGGAACGCCTCCTGGTAGCGCTGCACGGCCTCCACCGCCTGCCCGTCCGCGGCGAGGCGGCGCGCCTGCCCGAGCAGCCCCGGATCGATCGGCCCGGCGCGCACCGCTTCCGCCAGCGCGGCCAGGCGCGGATCGTCCGGATGCGCCGCGCGGAGCCGGGCGAGCGTCGCGGCGGCTGCTTCCTGCTCGCCGCGCGAAACCTCGAGCCGCGTCAGCATCGCCAGCGCCTCCGCGCTGCCCGGATCGGCGAGCAGGGCGCGGCCGATCGCCGCCTCCGCCGCCGCCGGCTGGCCATGGGCGAGCCAGTACCGTGCCTGCTCGAGGAGCACCGTCGTCGGACCCGGCGTCGCCGCCGGCGGCCCTGCTGCCTGCCCAAACGCCGGGTTGGGCACAGCGGCCAGCATCAGCCCGCACAGCCCCACTTCGGCGAGGCTCAGCCGGTGCCGCCGCTGCTTCATCGCTCCGATGCCGCCCGCGTGGGCAGGGCGAGCCGCCGCGCCGCGCGCCCGCGCAGCATCCCGTAGAACAGCATCGCAACCAGCGCCGAGGCCGCCAGCATCAGCGCCAGCGTCGCCGCCGGCTCGTCCCGGAGCAGCCAGTCGGGCCACAGCCAGAACGGCAAATGCCCGACCGTGTAGCGCGGCCCGGCCCGGTACGAGCTGATCGTCCCGCCATCGAGCAGCGCAAGGCTGCCCTGGATATCCGCAACGAGGCGCGGATTGCCCATCGCCGCGACCAGCGCCGTCAGCCCCGCCGGCCTGCCGGCGAGCAGCGCCACCACCGAGCGGTGCGCGGCGAGCGGCGATTGCGCGCCGATCATCGCCGCGCTCTCATCGCCAAGCCTGGCACCACCAAGCCTGGCATCGCCGAGCGGCGGCGGCAGGAGCAACGAGAGCCGCCCGCCTTCGATGCGATAGGGGCTCGCCGCGAGCAGCGAAGCCGCCGGCGCTCCCGCTGCTGACGACATGTCCGCGAGCGTGCCGAGCAGGATCAGCTCGCGCCCGGCGACGCTCGCGAGCTCGCCTGGCCGCACCACCGCGACCCGCAGCACGGGATAGCCGGTGAGCGAGCCGATCCGCCCCATGAGATCGAGGAACGCGCCGAGCTCGCCCTCGGCCGGCCGCTCCGGCAGCACCACCGCCGTCTCGGAGAGGTCGGCGAGCCGGGTGAAGGGGAAGCCGGCGCCGGCGAAGAAGGCGAGGTTGGGCAGCGTCGTGAAATGATAGGCGCCGGCGAGGTCGATCGTCGAATTCGGATCGACCCCCATATGCAGATCCCCGGGGATCGCGGCACAGCTTCCCCGCGCCAGCGGCCGCGCGTCGAAATAGAGCTGCAGGTCGTTCTGGCCGAACACCAGCCAGGGCGGGATCGCGGTCGGCCCGCCCAGTGTCGCCTGCGCCGGGAGCCCGATCAGCCGCCCGATCCAGCCGAACGGCCCTTCCCGGGGCGCCAGCGAGTAGCTCCGGAGGTAGTTGCCGTTGATCGAGACGTCGAGCCGCGAGGCCGCCACGTCGATGATCGGCCCCGGCGGGGCGCGGAATTTTATGTCGGCGGAAAACCCCTGGTCCCGCCACGTATAGAGGTCGGGCGCGGTGCGGAACGGCACCTGGAACGTCCCGGGCACGTAGCCGCTGCCCTGGAGCGAGGCGGGATCGACCAGCGACCCGAAGGCCACCTTCCGGTTCGTCGGGATCCAGTCCGGCGCGTCATAGGGCCGGCGGGGCGGGGCGGCCGGCGCCGTGACGCTCATCGCCGCGCCGCTCAGCGTCCGGCTGCCGAGCGCGAGCGCGCTCGCCGCGGCGACCGCCTCCGCCCCGCTCCGTCCCGCCACCACCAGGATCGTGGCGAAGGGATCGTTCGGGTTCGGAACCTCGGCGATGGTCGGCCCGTCGATCGGCGGCAGCGCAACGCCCGCCGGCGCGGTGTCGGCGGTGGCGATCAGCACCGCATCGCCCGAGGCAGGCGCCGCGCCCGCAACCGGGAAGCGCGCGCCGCGGTAATCGGCGAGCGCGCCGAACCAGGAGGCGGCGATCGCCGCCGCCGCCAGCGTGTGGTCGTCCGCATCCGCGGCGAGGATGAAGGGCAGGGTGAGCGTGCGGCGAACCTGGGGCTGGAAGAAGGGCCGCGGCAGCTCGGCGAGGTCGCGCCGCGCGGGCAGGCGCGCCAGGGTGAGCCGGAGCGTCGAGGCGTCGGACACGCTCGCCCACAAAAGCCCGCTCAGCGGATCGTTGCAGTCGCGCGTGTAGCGGCCGGTGAAGCGGAAATTGAGCCGGTTGCCGTCCTGGAAGAACACCGGGTTCACCGCCATCGCCAGCGGGCCGAACTGCGGATGGTCCGGATTGACCGGGATGGTGCCGACATACTGCTCGTTCAGCGTCACGGTGACGTTGCTGAAGGCGGGGATCAGCGCCGGCGACATCGCGCCCGCGAGCGTGAGCGTCGCCGCCGTCACCACCTCGTCGCTCGGGATGCCGAACATCACGCCCTGGAGCGGGCTGGTGCCGCGCATCGTCATCGGCCCGGCGCCGAGCGCGCTCAGCGGATAAAGGACGCTGTGGACGCTGGCGCCGATCCCCGCGTCGGAAGCGGCCACCGGGGCCGCCACGGGCGCCACCACGGGCGCCACCACGGGCGCCGGAGGCTGCGCCAGGGCGGGGGGCAACGGCGGCATCAGCGGCGGCATCGCCGGTCCCGGCACGGGAATCGGCCGCACCGTCATCCCGCCCGCGCCGGGCGCGGCGTCGTTCGCCGGCGCCTGGGCCCGCGCCGCCGGCATGGGCCTGCGCCGCTGGCGCCTGGGCCTGCGCCGCTGGCGCCTGGGCCTGCGCCGCCGCCGGCAGCAGGAGTGCCAGCGCAATCGCCGCCGCCCGGATCCCGCGCCCCGCCGTGGCCCCGCGCGGACGGACGACGAGGCTCTGCTTCGCCAGCGTCCCGGCCGGCACCCGCGCTGTCGCCGCCAGGCGGGCCGCCGCCACATCGGCCGCCGTCGCCGGCTCCCCGCGCGGGCGGAACAGCCCGCGGATGCTGACCAGCACGAGCCGGAGGCTCCGCAGCGGCCGATCGTCCGGAAAGTCGCTCCACCCCAGCCAGGCATCGGCGCGCCCGAAGACGACGCTCACGATCCGGCTCTCCTCGGCGATCGAGGCGGGCTTCCAGGCGAGCTGCAGCGTGCCCTCCGACCAGCGCCGCACCGCAGCCGGCAGCAGCAGCGGCGGGCCGCCCGCCGAAACCTCGACCTCGATCCGCGCGCCCTCGGCCGCCGCCTCTCGCGTCCCCTCTCGCGTCCCCTCTCGCGCCCCTTCTGGCCACCCCTCCGGCACCGCCGCAGCGATGCTCGCGCCGCCGAGCGACAGATCGCGCGTCTCGCCCCGCAGCACCCGCCCGTCCGCCAGCCAGAGCGTCGCGGCCAGCCGCGCCCGCACCCGGTGCCGCGCGCGGGCCTGCCGCGCCTCGCGCCCGACCGCGAGGGCGGCCATCACGATCAGCAGGCTGAACGTCACCCAGATCGAGTTCAGCGCCAGCGCCTGGAAGCCGAGCGTCGTCGTCCGCTCGAAGACCATCCCGTAGAGGCCGCGCAGCAGCCCGAGCAGCAGCACGAAGGCGAGGATCAGGTTCGGATAGACCGCGCGCATGTCGAAATATCCGTTGCTCAGCAAGCCCGCCTTTCTCCGTCACGTTGAAGCGGCCGCGGCGCGGGTCGAGCAGCGTCGCCAGCGTCACCCGCACCAGGAAGAGCGCGAGCACCGTCTCGTAGATCTCGCTCCAGAAGGAGTGGCGCCAGTTCCGTTGCGTGCGCGAATTGGTGCCCACCGCGTGGAAGATGTGCGGCAGCGCGTAGGCCACGATCGCCAGCGGCGAGGCGGCGATGATGTTCTGGCCGAGGAGGAGGAACCCGAGCGGGGCGACGAGGAAGATGACGCGCGGCACGGCGAACAGGAAATGCGCCATGGCGTTGAGGTAGCAGAGCCGCTGGGCGAGGCTGAGCCCGCGCCCGAACAGCGGATTGTCGAGGCGCAGGATCTGCAGCATCCCCCGCGCCCAGCGGATGCGCTGGCCGATATGCAGGATCAGCCGCTCGGTCGCCAGCCCGGCCGCCAGCGGCAGGCGGAGATAGGCGGAGTTCCAGCCCGCCCGGTGCAGCCGGAGCGCGGTGTGGGCGTCCTCGGTCACGGTCTCCACCGCGAAGCCGCCGATCTCCTCGAGTGCCGCGCGGCGGAGCACCGCGCAGGAGCCGCAGAAGAACGAAGCGTTCCAGAAATCGTCGCCGCACTGCACGAGGCCGTAGAAGAGGTTGCCCTCGGGCGGCACCCGCGCGCCCCCGCGGAGGTTCCGCTGGAACGGATCGGGCGAATAGAAATGATGCGGCGTCTGCAGCGCGGCCAGGCTCGGGTCGCGCAGCATCCAGCCCATCGTCATCTGCAGGAAGGCGCGGGTCGGCACGTGGTCGCAGTCGAAGACGGCGACGAATTCGCCGTCGGTCCGGTCGAGCGCGTGGTTGAGGTTGCCGGCTTTCGCATGCGCGTTGTCGGGCCGGATGATGTAGCCCGCGCCCGCCGCTTCGGCGAAGTTGCGGAACTCGGTCCGCCTGCCGTCATCGAGGATATAGACGCGGAGTTTTTCGCGCGGCCAGTCGATCGCCAGCGCCGCGAGCACGGTGGCGCGCACCACCGAGAGATCCTCGTTGTAGGTCGGGATGAACACATCGACCGTCGGCCATTTTTCCGAGTTTTCCGGGAGAGGCTCGGGTTTGCGCTCGAGCGGCCAGCTCGTCTGCAGATAGCCGAGCGCCAGCACGATCACCGCATAGAGCTCGGCCAGCGCCAGCGCGATGCCGAGCAGCGACTGGAGGAAGCTGTCGAAGACCAGCGTCTCGCTCACCCGCCAGACGATGTAGCGGAGCGACACGGCGGCCGAGAGCACCACCAGGAACAGCGTCATTCCCCGGCCGGGAAACCGGTTGCAGACCAGGAAGAGGAGAATCGTCGCCGCGGCGAAGCCCGCCTGCTCCCGCGCCGTGAGCTGCACCGAAGCCGCCGACCAGATGAGCAGGAGGCCGATCACGACGAGGAGGGCGAGCACCGCCCGCCACGCCCGGCTGCCCGCCCGCCCGGAACGAGCCGCGGCGCTCATGCCTCGACCCGGGCGAGGCCGCCGCGGGCCCGCGGCGCGGCGAGCCTGGCGGCGATCGTCCGCGCCAGCCCCTGGATATCCTCCGCGGCGCGCGAAGCGGGCGCGTATTCGCCGATCGTCCGCTGCGCCGCCGCCGCCTCGGCGACGTTCTCGTCGCGATAGATCGTCGCCAGCCTGCGCCCGCCGAGCTTGCGCGCCGTCGCCGCCTCGATCGCCGGGCCGAGCCGGGTGCGCCGGTCGAGCTGGTTCAGCACATAGCAGAGGCGCGGATCGTCCTCGCCGGGCAGCGCCTGGCCGAAGGCGCGTCCGCTCTGCACCGAGGCGATCAGCGAGATCGACATCGCGTCGACCAGCAGCACGGTGGCGACGACGTCGGCGAGCCGCAGGATCGCCGCGATCTGCGCCGACGGCCCGGGCATGGTGTCCACCACCACCACCTGGTCCGGCTCGTCCAGCATCTCGCCCACGGGCCCGGCGAGCAGGCCCGGCCGGGCCGCGAGCTCGGCCGAGAAGCCGAGCGCGCCGGCGAAGTCCGTCCGCCCATAGGCCAGCAGCGCGACCCCCTGGCGCGTCGGGCGCAGCGCCGCCCGCCAGTCGGGCTGGTCCAGGAGCGTCGCCACATAGCCGGCCGGATCGCCGACGGGGATGCCGAAATGCAGCCGGAGCGCGTTCTGCGGGTCGAGATCGAGGGCGATCACCTTGTGGCCGAGGCGGGCGAGGTCGCTCGCCACGTTCGCGGCCAGCGTCGTCTTGCCGACGCCGCCCTTGGGCGAGGCGAAGCAGATCAGCGGCACGGCCTGCGGCTACAGTCGGCGGAAGAGCTCGCCGAGCCCGGCACCGCCGTTCTCGCCCGAGGCGCGGGCACCGTGCAGCGCCCGGAACATCCCCGCCAGGCCGTCCCGGCCGGGGCCGGTCTCGCCGCCCGCGCCCTTCGCCTCCGCGCCCTTCGCCTCCGCGCCCATGGCCTCCGCGGCCGGCGCCGGCGGGCCGGCGCCCACCCATTCGGTCCCGGGCAGGGACGCGGCGAGCAGCGGAAAGGGGGAGGGGGGTATCTCGGGCTCCGCCGCCGGCCCCCCCGCCGGCCCGGACGGCGCGAAACTGCGATAGCCGGTCATCGTCGCGCCGACGGCGGCGAACGCACGCCGGACATCGGAATCGGATTGCTCGTCCACGCAGCGCCCTCCGCCCGTCGGCCGTCCGGCTGCTCCGCAACGGCCCGTATCAATCAGACGTTTCAATGTGACACAACCAGCGATTGATTGCGATACGAAATTTATCTCACCAGTGTGAATGAAACGTATCGTATTACGGGTGAAAGCGACCCGTCACCCGCCGGGCGCCCTGACCGGCCCCCGCTCTGACCGGCCCGCGCCCTCGGGCCCACGCTTCCCACCCCTCGGCGCCCGGAGGGCGAGGGCGGCGCCGACCATGCCAACGCCTCGCACCGCGTGGGATGCGCGAGACGCCGGACCCCCATCCGCGTCCGTGCCCCGGGAAACGACCGCGGCGCGGGCGGCGATGGCCCCTGCGTTGCATTCCCTCCGGAGGTTATCCGTGATGAACGCCACGCGCTGAGGCCGGAACGGGCCACGGAGACCGCGCCGCATGAGCACGCGCCGAAAAGTGGAGGCACGCCGGCCGGAGAGGGACGGTCCGCGCGCATCGAGTCTCTGCGCGTGGAAAATTACCGGGTTCTGCGCGATGTTGAGCTTGACCCGTCTTATTCAGTGCGCGCCAGCGGCACGGTTCACCGGTGGAGGGAGGATCCACCCAGGGAGTTGTCGGGAGACCCTGGTGGCTGACGAGCGGCTTGGTCGGGTCACCGGGCGGGCCGAAGCCCCGCGAGGAGGCTTGAAAGGGGACTACGGTCAGCTGCGAAGGGACGAAATCGACAACTATCCGGGGAATTCCGGATCAGACGGGGCTGCGGATGCGCAACTTGGCGGGGTGAAGCGCGATGGTGATTGTTTTTGAAGGACGCAACCTGTTGGAGGACATGGCACTGGTGATGTGCGTTGGCGCTGTACCGCACCCGGTTTCTTGGACACAAGACACGACTAAGCGGCCATCCTGAGATTGGCCTGGTTCCAGGCGGCTCTGGCTGCTGAAGGGCTCAGGAAGCGGTTCTTCTCGAGCAGCCAGGAGGCGTTGTACTGGGCGATGAAACCGCGCACCGCGGCGCGGACTTCGTCGATGGTTTGGAAGATCCGGCCATGGACGATCTGTTCCTTGAGGGTCCGGAAGAACCGCTCGGCGACCCCGTTGGTCTCCGGTTCGCCGACAAAGGCGTAGCTCGGGGTCATGCCCCAGAACCGGATCTGTTTCTGGAAATGGTCGGCCATGAAGTTGCTGCCGTGATCGTGGCGGAGTGCGATGCCGCGAGCGGCCGAGGCGCTGAGATGACCGCTGATGGTCTTGACCGCCGTGCCAACGGCCTCTGCGGCGGCGTAGCGGTCGCCGCGCTTGCTGACGTTCCAGCCCAGAGCTTCGCCGTTCCAATGTTCGACGACGCCGAACAGCCAGACCTTGCCGTCTTCGACGGTCGGAATCTGGGTCGCATCCGTCGCCCACATGACGTTCGGCGCGTCAGTGATGATCCGGCCATCATGCTCGTTCGGTGGACCGCTTGGCCGGCGATGCGGCGAGAGCAGATTGTTCTCGCCCATCACCCGCAGGATTTGGGTGCGGCTGACCCGGATGCCGTCGAGCACGCGCAGCCTTGCCCAAACCTTGCGGTGGCCTTCGCCATGCCAGGGCGAGCGGGCGAGATCGGCTCTTATCGCCGCCAGCAGATCGGCATCCGAGAGCGCGGGCTTCGGACCGCGCCGACCCACTGTCGTCGCTGGTGCCAGATCCTGTCGCGTCGAACGCCAGGCGTAGAAGGACGAGTGCGACACCCCGAACACCGCGCAGGTCCGTTCGACACCATAGGTGCGGCCGGTCGCCGGGGAGATCGCGGCGGCCGTCACCGCGACCTCCGACGGACCAAAGGGCCGGAATGACCGATCCGCGCGCGGAGCAGCTCGTTCTCCATCGAAAGTTCGCCGATCCGGTGCATGGCGGCGGCCAGTTCTGTGTTCTCGCTGTCGGTCTCACGCTCCTTCAGCGCCGCGTCGATCGCCGCTTGGGCCCGTTCGCGCCAGCGTTCCAGCCGATACAGCGGCACGCCGAGCTCCCGGGAGAGCAGCTCGGCCGGCTCGCCACGCATCAACCTCAACACCACCTCACGCTTGCGCGCGACGCTCCAGCGCTGACCAGGGGCCAACGGTCCCGTCACCGGCATCGGCTCCGCGGCCCGGCCTGTGGATAGCATGGACGGGCTACGCCCGCCCTCGCTTTCCACAGGCCCATCAACCGGCGCCCTCACATTCGCTTCCTTGATCAAAGCCATTCCTCTGCTCCCTCTTCTCTCGACAATACCGTGTCCAGAGAAATCGGGGGCAGCTCAATGTGCGTTGGCGCGCTAGCTGCCGTGATCTGTCAGTTGCTGCGGCAGCCCCTGGTGGTAGGCTACTTGATCGCCGGGATCGTGGTCGGGCCACACACGCCGGGCCTGGTCGTCCCTACGCAGCGGGTCCTCCTCCTCTCGCAGCTCGCCATTGCCATACTGATTTTCTCGATCGGTCTGGAGTTCCAATTTCGCCGGCTGATACGGCTTGCTCCCACCGCCGGATTGGTAGCCCTAATCCAGATCGCTTCGATGATCTGGCTGGGCTATCTGGCGGCACGCCTGATGGGTTGGACGCCGTGGGAGAGCCTGGTGACCGGCGCGATTGTGTCGATTTCCGGCGCTGTCATCATAGCCAAGGCCCTGGAAGAGGTGCCGGTGGATTCCAGGGTCCGGGAATTGGTCTTTGGCGTGGTGCTGTGCGAAGACGTGATCGGGGTCTTGCTGTTGGTGGTGTTCAACACGCTGGCGAACGGGGGTAAGCTTTCGCTTGGCGCGCTCTCGATCAACACCGGCCTCCTGATTTCATTTATCATAGCGGTGATTTTGATCGGATTGAATACGGTCCCGCACGTGGTGCGCAGGGTCGCGCGGTCCAACCGGCCGGAAGCCCTCTTGATTACCAGCCTGGGGCTGTGCTTCGCCTTTGCAGTGATTGCCGAACGGTTGGGTTACTCGGTCGTGCTGGGCACGTTCCTGGCCGGATCGTTGGTGGCCGAGTTGGGACGGGGAGCGGAGATTGAGAAGTTGATGGAGCCGGTACGGCACGTCTTCGGCGCGATTTTCTTCGTTTCGGTCGGGATGCTCATCGACCCGCGGGTCCTGGCAACGCACTGGTTCGCGCTGGTGGTCCTCAGCATCGTGGTCGTCGCGGGCAAGATCATCAGCGTCACGATCGCCTCGGCACTCGTTGGCGAGCGTCCCAATACCGCGGTCAAAACCGGGTTCACAATGGCGCAGATCGGCGTGTTCTCGATCCTTGTCGCCGGTATTGGCCCGGGCGGTTTCGCCGCGCGCGGCACTCTTTACTCATTGACGGTGGGGGTCGTCGCCATAACCGCCTTTCTGTGCCCATTGCTGATCCGGGCGTCCAATCCGGTTGCAGATTGGATCGATCACCATCTCCCCATGCCGGCCCAGAGCGCGCTTTCTCTATATGGCGGCTGGCTGGACCGAATCCGCAAATCTCCTGAACCCGCGACGATTGAGGGAGGCGAGGCCGGCGAGAGCGAGTTGACGGCCCATAAGTGAGCGTTCCCTCGGCCATGGTGAGCTGCCTCCGAATTCTCTGGACACGGTATTGTTGAGAGAAGAGGGATTAAATCGCCGTTAGCCGATCTTATTCAGTGCACCCCAACGGCGCGGTTCACCAGTGGAGGAAGGATCCACCCAGGGAGTTGTCGGTAGGCCCTGGTAGCTGACGAGCGGCTCGATCGGGTAACCGGGCGGGCCGAAGCCTCGTGACAAAGGCCGCCTTTGGGCGGTTGAGCAATCCGGCAGGCCGTAACGTGAGTAAAGCCTGAGCAGGCCTCGAAAGTGAAGTCATGGACGCCGACCCGCCTGAATAACGGGGGAGGTCCGCGTGGAACGGGGAAGCAACCGACAGACGCACCCGTTTCGGTCCATCGGGGTAGTGGGCACGGCATGTCAGAAGGGTGAGCCGGGTAATTGGGGGAGGCCCGTGTGGACGGAGGTCGCGCCTCCGACATCGTCTCACCGATCGTCCCCGCGGGTGTCGGACAGGGTCGTGGTACTCCGAGGCTGGGTAACGCCAGCGGAGGGAAGGACCCTGACTTCTGGTGCGCTTTCGAAAGCCCTCGGGAGCCAGAATACGGGTATTCACCTTGCGGCCCCTTGCCGCCAACCGAGACAGGACGCGGGCGTTGTGGTCACCTATGTGTATTTGGCCATCGACAGAATAGACGTGCAGTGTGTCCAACCACGTCCAGAATCGTGACCCGTCGGCCCTCTTGCGCCGGCCTTCAGCCAGAACGTCGTGGGCGCTTTGAATTCAGTGCCCGGGATTATCACCACAAAGCTTTGCCACCCCCACGTGCAGGCGTGATCCGACCCCGGCTCGCTCGGGCCAACCCCACCTCTGAGCGAGTTCTGATCGAAAGCGAAGTTTGGCGGCGCACTGATGACTGTACGGTCGCTCTCACAGACGTGTCTCTTGCCGTCGAGGCCAGTTGGGGCGGTCCTGCATTGGGCGTTCACGGTCTCCAGGGCTGCCTGGTTTTGGGCCCTTGCGGGCGGAGAACTTCCAGCGGTCAAGAGTGCGACAAATGCGACCGCGACGAAGATGCTCATTCGGGCCATTCATTACCTCCCAGCGCCGGATTGGGTCGAGCGGAATGGTTGGCATGAGCAAATGCACAGTGCCTCGGGCGGAAAAATCCGCCCCATGGCTGTTTGTATGATACCGATAGCGGAACATTACAACGACGAAAGAGACAGTACCCTGATCGGACGCCATCCTGAGCTGCCCCGGCGCGGTATCAGGGTCCGGTTGCCATCCTAGCGATTGCGAGGAGGGCAGGATCGAACCGTACCGGCCCGCCCGTCCCGGCCATATCGGCTTCGGCGGCCTCGAGGCCCTGAAACCGGCGGCAGCCCCACCATCCTCGAACCTGGGACCGGCGAGGCCGGCTCACGCCGCGCCGATTTCCTCGCCCGCGTCGCGGATGCGGAAGGTGAACGGCTCGGGCGCGCCATCCTCGGGCGGCGGGTCCTCCGCCTCGTCGCCGATGCGGAAGGTGAAGCGCAGCTTCGGCTTGTCTGCGGTCCGCGCCCCGGGGGCGAGGTTGGGTTTCGGGTCGGCGTAGCGTTCGGGCGCGTGGGCGCGCAGCAGCAGCGCGAGCAGCCGATCGCTGTAGCGCCGCACCGTGGCCACCACCTTCCCCCCGCTCATCACGGGCTCTTCGGTCCCCTGCACCGCCCGGCGATAGGCCTCCGTCTCGAGCGCGGCGAGGGCGATGGTCAGCGCGTCGTCCCAGCGCTCCGCAAAGAGCGGATCGGTGTCCCGCCAGTGGTAAACGGTCCCCTTCGAGCGGCCGGCGGCGACCGCGCCGGCGACGATGCTGCCCGTGGCGGCGACCGCGCAGAGGAACCTCGTCTTGGCCGCGGTGGTCGCGCGCGAGAAGGTGCGCCGCCCCGGGCCGTGGATCAGGTCCGATCTCGGCATGGCACGGCGGCCGGTCGGCAGGCCTGTCCTGTGTGCGCTCATCAAGCTGCCCCCCCATGGGCTGTCCTGCGGGTTTTCCGGCGGGCTTTCCTGTGGGCCCGCCTGTCCGATCCGCCGCCCACGCGGGGACGCGCCGCATGTCCGCGGTCATCCTCCTCGCACGCCGGGGGCGTCAGCCGCGCGCCACCCGCGGACGATCCCGCCGCGCCGGCACGATACGGCCGGCAGGATACGACAAGAACGATACAACCAGAACGATACAATACGTACTAACGCCCATTGGATCAATAGCAATTCATGTCATAATTGCTACGATCGTATCGGTTTGCGGTCTTGAAGCGTCATTGCGGCCGATTTCCGCGCGATGACCAAAGCGCCTGGGAAAAATCCGTAACGCCGCCACCCGCCCCCGCGATCGCCCGGGGCGCCCGTGCTTGCGATCGCGCGTGCGCTGCCCTTACGGTCGGTCCGAACAGAGGCTCAGGCGAAGCCGCGAGGGCTCCGGCCCCGGGCGGATGCCGGCTGTCGCGATTCCGCGATGGCGGAGGACGAGAGGCGACAAGGATTGGTCCCGTGACCGAGTGCTTGCGCGGTGCCGGCGGCAAGGCCGGAAAAAGCGCGGACGCGCGCTCCGGCGGGCGCATCCTGCCATGGCGTGGCACGGTGCCGGGCGCGGGGATGCGCAGGTCCGCGCTCTCCCTTCTTCTCGCCTTGTCGGCCTGCGCCGCTTCGCTTCCGCTTCCGCCATCGCCCCCGGCAGAGCCGGCCCTCGCATCGGCCGCGCCCGCTCCGCCCCAGCACATCGCGCCCCAGCACATCGCGCCCCAGCACATCACGTCCCAGCACATCACGTCCCAGCAAATCACGTCCCAGCAAATCACGTCCCAGCCCGGGGCAACCGAGCACGCCCGCGCCGGGCAGCCGCCGGCCATCGGCGCGCTTACGGACAAATCGGCCGCCGCTTCAGGGTTCTCGCCCGACACGATCGCCAAGGCGGGCCGCGCCATGGCGCAGATCACCAAGCTCAATTCGCTCTTCGCCGCGGAGATGGCGAGCACCAGCGATCCCAAGATCCAGGGCGCGATCTATGCGGATTTCCAGAAGAAATACATGGCGGCCATCAATGCGCAGGGCCTCACCATGAGCGCCTACCTCCAGGTGCTCAACGCGGCTGCGAAAGACCCGGGACTATCCGAGGAGCTGGGCGCGCCCAACTCCTCCGGCGCCGGGAAGCCTGCGGCGGCCACCGCCCCTGCCGCGCCGCAGTGAGCACCCGTGCCCTTGCCGGGAACCGGCGACGGACCGTCGGGCCCCGGCACGCCCATCGGCAAGGTCGCCGGCGTCGCGACCAACGCGGCGACGATCGGCGATGGTCGCGCCACGCAGGCCACCGCCACCGGCAATGGCCCAACGCTCACCCGCCCCTCACCCGCGAAGCCGCCCGCGCCGCCCGCGGCGGCCTTCCTCAATGCCATTGCGAGAGCTCGACCGTCACGCCCTCGGGTCCTTCGAGAAACACCAGCTTCCGCGCATGGAAATCGAGAATCCCGCTGCGTGTCGCGAAGCCGCCCTCGCGCATCCTGCGGACCTCGGCATCGACATCGTCGACCGCGAAGCAGATATGGTTGAGGCCGACCTTGTGCAGGTCGTGGATATTCGGATCAATGATGCTCTCGGGATTTCGGTAGTGCAGAAGCTGGATCTCGGTGCGCGGCGTCACCTGCTCGAGAACCATGGTGACATGGTCCGCCTCGATGTCCGCAACCCCCATGTAGGAGGCGAAGGGCTCGCCGGCGATGACGACGGAGATCGCCTCCTTGAAGCCGAGCACGCCGAAGAACCGGCGCGCCCGGTCAAGATCGCGCACCACGATCGTCAGGTGGTCGAAGCTCCGCACCATCGCCGTTCTCCCGATCCGCAATCGCCCCTGATCGGCGGCGCCCGGCCGCTCGGCCTTCGCCCCGCCGGCGGAACAATTCTTGCGACCTGCCCATACCCGAGTCAACCGCTTCCGCCCCTGCGCGCCAACGCCTTCCCCCGAGCGCCCAACCCCCCGGAGCGCCCAGCCCTCCGGAGCGCCTTGCGTGCCCCGCCCGGCTGACGCATCATCGCGCCGGGCCCATCGCAGAATCCCGTGGCGCGGGCTCCCGCCCGGTCCGCAGCGGGTTCCGCCGCCGGAGTTTCACGCGATGACAATGTCCGGGGCGGCGAGCCGATCGTGCGCAAGTCCGCAAGCCGTCGTCGCGCCCCTGACGCGCGCCGCCATCTTCCTGGTGCTCACCGTCAACCCCGGCGACGAAAGTCGCATCGCCGTGCGCGCGCTCTCGGCGGATCTCGCCGCGCTCGTTCGCGCCGTCGGCACGCGCGATCTCGAGGGCGGCCTTTCCTGTGTGATGGGCGTCGGGTCGGACGCCTGGGATCGCCTCTTCGGCCCGCCGCGGCCGGCGGAGCTCCATCCGTTCCGCGAGCTCCGCGCCGGATCGCGCCACGCCGTCGCAACACCCGGAGACCTGCTCTTCCACATCCGCGCCGGGCGGATGGATCTCTGCTTCGAGCTGGCGGCCACCATCACGGCGCGGCTCGGCGACGCCGTTTCGCCCGTGGACGAGGTCCATGGCTTCCGTTATTTCGACGCCCGCGACCTCGTCGGTTTCGTCGACGGAACGGAGAACCCGACCGGCCGGGCGGCGATCGACGCCACGCTGATCGGCGCCGAGGACCCCGAATTCGCCGCCGGCAGCTATGTCATCGTGCAGAAATACCTCCACGACCTCGCGGCCTGGAATCGCCTCTCGACGGAGGCGCAGGAGCGGATCATCGGCCGCACCAAGCTCTCCGACATCGAGCTCGCTGACGAAGTCAAGCCGGCCTTCGCCCACAATGCGCTGACCACCATCGTGGAGGACGGCAAAGAGAAGAAAATCCTGCGCGACAACATGGCGTTCGGCCGCGCCGCGCACGGCGAGTTCGGCACCTATTTCATCGGCTATGCGTGCTCGCCGCGAAGGATCGAGCAGATGCTGGTGAACATGTTCGTCGGCCGGCCGCCCGGCAATTACGACCGGCTGCTGGATTTCAGCCGCGCCGTGACGGGCAGCCTTTTTTTCGTCCCCTCCGCGACATTCCTCGAAGACGCGGCGGCCGGCGAAGCCCCGGACTCGGCGTCGCTGCCCACGGACAGCCCGTCCCCGCCCGCGCCCAGCCGGTCGGCCCGGGAGGGTTCGCTCGGCATCGGCTCGCTCAGGGCGTGATGAGCTTCGCTCATCGCGCTCCCGTCTTTGTCCGGCGATCTTTGTCCGGCGATCTTTGTCCGGCGATCGATTTCCTGGCTTGCCCTTGGGCTTGGGTGGGCAGCGCGGCGACCCCGCCTGACGCCATGGCGATCTCGAGGAGACTCCCGGCATGAATAACCTCCATCGCGCGCTGGCCCCGATCTCCGAGCTCGCATGGGCGGCGATCGAGGAGGAGGCCGCGCGCACGCTCAAGTGCTATCTCGCGGCCCGCCGCGTGGTGGATCTGGAGGGGCCCGCCGGCGTAGGCCTCTCCGCTGTCGGCACCGGCCATCTGCGCGCCGTCGCGGCGCCGGCGGACGGCATCCTCGCCCGCCAGCGCGAGGTGAAGGCGCTGGTCGAGCTGCGCGTCCCCTTCGAGCTCGATCGCGGCCAGATCGACGACGTGCAGCGCGGCGCCAACGACTCGGACTGGCAGCCGGTGAAGGACGCCGCCCGCCGCATCGCCTTCGCCGAGGACCGCGCCATCTTCGAAGGCTACGAGGCCGCCGGCATTCAGGGCATCCGCCAGGGCACCGGCAACCCGATCGTGACGCTCCCCGCCGATCCCCGCGATTACCCGGACGCCATCGCCCAGGCGCTCAGCCAGCTGCGCCTGGTCGGCGTCAACGGCCCCTATTCCGTCGTGCTCGGCGCCGACGCCTACATCTCCGTCAGCGAAACCCGCGACCACGGATATCCGGTATTGGAGCATGTCAGGCGCCTCGTCAACGGCGAGATCGTCTGGGCGCCCGCGATCGTCGGCGGCTTCGTGCTGAGCACCCGCGGCGGCGATTTCGACCTCCATCTCGGCCAGGACGTCTCGATCGGCTATTCCAGCCACACCGATCAAGCCGTCCGGCTCTATTTGCAGGAAAGCTTCACGTTCCTCCTGCTCACCGCCGAGGCGTCCGTCGCGCTCGCCGCTGCGGACGCGCCGCGAACCGCCTGAAGCCGAGGCGGCGCCGGCATAAGGGCGGTCCGGCCCGCGAATTCCCCCGGCGCCCCCCGAACCGTCGGGAAATATTACAGGAATGCATCAGCCCCTTCGCGGCCGTCAGTCTATTTGATTGGATTGTCTCGATATTATAACCCACGGCACGTTGGTATGGAAATTGCTCCTGGTCTCGCATTCGGCACGCATCCGACGTGCGGCGAGGCAAGGGAGAAATCCGGATGATGCACAAATTCCTGGCGGCTGCGGCGGCTTCGCTTCTCGCCGGCACCGTGGCCGCACACGCCAACCCGATCACGATCACCGGCACCTACGGCCTCGCATTCGCGGGGACGGACGGACCGACGCTCAACGGCGATCTGGGTCGCCAGGTTGGCCACAGCCAAACCCACGCTTTCACGGAATCTCTCACCCTGAACGATCCGACCAGGGCGACGGACTTCTTCAGCGCGGCGCCCAACAACCGATCGAGCGGGTCGGGAACCATCACGGTCGATTTCAGCTTCGCCTCGCCGAGCGCGGAAACCATCACCGACACCGCGTCCTACACGGCGAACACGCGCACCGACACCAACTCGATCACCTGGGCGAGCAACCTGCTCGTGGTCGATTTCGCGGACGGCTACGATCTCGACATCACGTTGAACAATGCGTCCGACTGGACGCTCTACCCGACCATCAGCTTCAAGCTCGTCGACCCGCCCTCGCCGGTGCCCGAGCCGACCTCGTTCGCCCTCCTCGGCACCGCCCTCGTGGGCCTCTTCGGCCTGACGACCCGCCGCAAGCGCGCCTCATAGCCGCCCGGCCCGCGGGCCGGTTGCGCCCGTCCGCCGCGTTTGGGAGAAACGTCCCGGCTTCTCCCGAGAGCGACGCGCGCAGCCGATGGATCTCTTCTTCCACAACAGCCTGACCCGGCGGCGGGAGATTTTCGTCCCGCTCGATCCCGCCCATGTCCGCGTCTATGTCTGCGGCCCGACCGTCTATGACCTCGCCCATCTCGGCAACGCCCGCCCCGTGGTGGTCTTCGACACGCTGGTGCGGCTGCTGCGCCGCCTTTTTCCCCGCGTCACCTATGTCCGCAACATCACCGACGTCGAGGACAAGATCATCGCCCGCGCCGCCGAGACGGGCGAGCCGATCGCCGCCCTCACCGCCCGGACGGCGGAGGAATTCCACCAGGACATGGCGGCCCTGGGCGCGCGGCCGCCCGATATCGAGCCCCGCGCCACGCTGCATATCGCCGAGATGATCAGCCTGATCGAGCGCCTGATCGCCTCCGGCAACGCCTACCTCGCCGCGGGACCGGAGGGGACCCACGTCCTCTTCTCGGTTGCCTCCTTCGCCGCCTATGGCCGGCTCTCCGGCCGCTCGCGCGAGGACATGATCGCCGGCAGCCGGGTCGAGATTGCGCCCTACAAGCGCGACCCGGCCGATTTCGTGCTCTGGAAGCCCTCCGCCCCCCGCCAGTCCGGTCGGGAGAACCGAGGTTGGGAGAGCCCAGGTTGGGAGAGTCCAGGTTGGGACAGTCCCTGGGGCCGCGGCCGACCCGGCTGGCATATCGAGTGCAGCGCCATGTCCTGGCGCCATCTCGGCACCGATTTCGACATCCATGGCGGCGGCTCGGACCTTCTTTTCCCCCACCACGAGAACGAGATCGCCCAGAGCTGCTGCGCCTTCCCCGGGAGCGGTTTCGCCCGCGTCTGGCTGCACAACGGCATGCTCCGGGTGAACGGGGAGAAGATGGCCAAGAGCCTCGGCAACTTCTTCACCGTCCGCGACCTGCTCGCCGTCGCGCCGGGCGAGGCGGTGCGGTTTCTCCTTCTCAAGACCCACTACCGCGCCGAGCTCGATTTTTCTTTTTCCGTCCTTGCCGAGGCCCGCCGCGAGCTCGACCGCTTCTACCGTGCGCTCGCCCGCCACCCTGCTCCGCCCGAGGCGCCCATCCCCGCGCCCGTGCTGGCCGCCCTCGCGGACGATCTCAACACCCCGGCTGCCATCGCCGCGCTGCATCCGCTCGCCGATGCCGCACTTGCCGGCGACGCCGGGGCGGCGGCCGGCCTCGCCGCCGCCGGCACCCTGCTCGGCCTGCTCGGCGCCGATCCCGCCGCCTGGTTCCAGGGGGGCGCCCAGGGGGGCGCCCAGGGGGACACGGAATCCGGCGCGGATGGCAGCGGCGCGGTCGAGGCGGCGATCGCCGAGCGCCGCGCCGCCCGCGCCGCCCGCGACTTCGCCCGGGCGGACGCGATCCGCGCCGATCTCGCCGCCCGCGGCATCCTGCTCGAGGACGGGCCCGCCGGCACCACCTGGCGCCGCGCCTCATGACCGAGCTTGGCCCCGCCGTCATCCTCGTCCGCCCGCAGCTCGCGGAGAACATCGGTGCCGCCGCCCGCGCCATGGCCAATGGCGGGCTTTCCCGCCTCCGCCTGGTCAGCCCCCGCGACGGCTGGCCGCAGGAAAAATCTTACCGGACCGCCTCGGGGGCCGACCGCATCCTCGATGCGGCGGAAATTTTTTCCGACGTTGGCGCCGCCGTCGCCGATCTCCACCGCGTCTTCGCGACCTGCCCCCGCCCGCGCCACGTCATCAAGCCGGTGCTGACCGCCCGCGGGGCGGCGGCCGAGCTCCGCGCCGTCGCCGCCCGCGCGCTTCGCGCCGGCATCCTTTTCGGGCCCGAGCGCGCCGGCCTCGATGCCGAGGACATGGCCCGCGCCGACGCCCTGGTCCGCTACCCGGTCAATCCCGACTTCGCCTCGCTCAACCTCGCCCAGGCGGTGATGGTCATGGCCTATGAGTGGCGGCTCGCCGCCGACCCCGGCCCGCTGCCCCGCCGCCTGATGACCAACGAGACCCGCATCGCCACCAAGGCCGAGCTCGAGAACTTCCTTCTCCACCTCCTCGCCGAGCTGGACGCCTCGGGCTTCCTCCGCAACCGGCCCAAACGGCCCGGGATGGTGCGCAACATCCGCCACTTCTTCACCCGCGGCGAGGTGACGGCGCAGGAGCTGGCGACCCTGCACGGCATCGTCACCGAGCTTTCGCACGGCCGCCGCCGGCATGGCCGGGTAGAGCCGGTTTGACAAGGCTGGAGCCCCGGCCCTATAGCGCCCGCCCACTGCCGGGAATGTGGACGGGGGAACGCCCCCGCGCCCGCCGCATGCGGCCTACCGGTCCAATCGCGCAAGAAAGGAGGGTGCTGGGTGACCAAGCGCCTCGAAAGCAAGTACAAGGTGAACCGCCGGCTCGGCGTCAATCTCTGGGGCCGGCCGAAATCGCCGATCGGCAAGCGGGATTACGGGCCCGGCCAGCATGGCCAGCGGCGCAAGAAACCGTCCGATTACGGCATCCAGCTGGCGGCCAAGCAGCGGCTCAAGTTCTATTACGGCAATATCGGCGAAAAGCAGTTCCACCACTATTATGAGGAAGCGGTCCGCCGCCGCGGCGACACGTCGGAAACCCTGATCGAGCTGCTCGAGCGCCGGCTCGACTGCGTGGTCTACCGCATGAAGTTCGCGATCACCCCCTTCGCCGCCCGCCAGTTCGTCTCCCACAACCATGTCCTGGTCAACGGCAAGCGGGTGAATATCCCGTCTTATCAATTGCGTGACGGCGATACGCTCGAAGTCCGGGAGAAGTCGAAGCAGCTCGCGGTGGTGCTCGACGCCGCCCAGAGCGCCGAGCGCGACGTGCCCGAATATCTCGAGGTCGACCATCGCGCGATGAAGGGCCGCTTCCTCCGCGGCCCCAAACCCGGCGACGTGCCCTATCCGGTGCAGATGGAACCGCACATGGTGGTCGAGTTCTACTCGCGGTAGGCCACCATGCCTTCGGACGGAAGCATCTCGGGCGATCTGGCGGGGGCGATCGGCAACACGCCGCTCGTCCGCCTGCGCCGTGCGTCCGAGGCGACCGGCTGCACGATCCTCGCCAAGGCCGAGTTCATGAACCCCGGCGGGTCGATCAAGGACCGCGCCGCGCTCGCCATCATCCTCGATGCCGAGCGGCGCGGCGTGCTCGAGCCGGGCGGGACGGTGGTCGAGGGGACGGCCGGCAACACCGGCATCGGCCTCACGCTCGTCGGCAATGCGCGCGGCTACCGCACCGTGATCGTGATGCCGGAGACGCAAAGCCGGGAAAAGATCGATTTCCTGCGCATGATCGGTGCCGATCTCCGCCTGATCCCGGCGAAGCCCTATCGCGATCCCGGCAATTACGTGCATGTCTCGCGCCGCCTCGCCGAGGAGAGCGGCGCCGTCTGGGCCAACCAGTTCGACAACCTCGCCAACCGCGACGGCCATCGCGCCACCACCGGGCACGAGATCTGGGAGCAGACCGCGGGCGCCATCGACGCCTTCACCTGCGCCTGCGGCACCGGCGGCACGCTCGCCGGCGTCGCCTTCGCGCTCAAGGAGAAAAAACCCGCGGTGCGCGTCGTGCTCGCCGATTGCGACGGGAGCGGGCTCTATGGCTGGGTGAAATCGAACGACCTCAGCATCTCGGGAAGCTCGATCACCGAGGGGATCGGCCAGTCGCGCGTGCCGGCCAATCTCGCGGGCGCGCCGATCGACGATGCGGTGCGCATCCCTGATGCCGAGGCGCTCGATCAGGTGTTCGACCTGCTGATCCATGAGGGGCTCTCGATCGGCGGCTCCTCGGGCATCAATGTCGCCGCCGCGATCCGCGTCGCGCGCACGCTCGGGCCCGGGCACATGATCGTCACCATCCTCGCCGACGGCGGCGGGCGCTATCAGTCGAAGCTTTTCAACCCGGAATTCCTGCGCGGGAAGAACCTGCCCGTGCCGTCCTGGCTCGCCTGAATCGGGCGGCGAACGCGCGAAGCCCCGCGGATTGCTGGGCGAAATAGCTCCCCGAGGCCAGCGCCTCAGGCGCCTCGGGGTCGCCGGTCGGCACGAAATCCCGGGAAAAATCCGCGGTGCCGAAGATCATGTCCCACCACGGCAGCACCGCGCCGTAATTGCAGCTTTGCTGGCCGGCGGCGAGCACGCCGTGATGGGCGCGGTGAAAGCGCGGCGAGATCAGCAGCCGATCGCCGAGCCAGCCGAACGAGACGCGGGCATTCGCGTGGCTGAGGCTCTCGACGAAGCGGAGCAGCAGCACGAGGAGCGGGAACTGGAAGGGCGAGATGCCGATCGCGAGCGCGATCAGCCCGAACCAGAGCGCGGAGATGAAATCGTCGAGCAGGTGATTGCGATCGTCCGACCAGAAGGTCATCTGGCGCTGCGCATGATGCAGCGCATGCAGCGCGTACCAGGACGGGATGATGTGCGAGAGCCTGTGCCGCCAGTAATCCGCGAAATCGAGGATCACCGCATAGACGAAGAAAGTGATCACGGGGTGGCCGAGAAGGGCTGGGATCAGAAGCTCGAGGTCGGGCGGAATCCAGCCGCGATCGACGATAAATCCGTTCACCCACACCTGCGCCTGGTAGAATCCGACGAAGGTGACGAGCGGCAGCAGCCCGACGCGGGCGATCAGCGTATAGGCCATGTCGGTCAGCACCACGCGCCGGTTCGCCCAGCGTTCCACCGGCCGCCAGGCCTCGAGCGGCATGCACACGGCCCAGGTCGCCAGCACCTGGAAGAAGCCGTAAACGGCGAACAGGCTCCAGCCGAAGGCGATGTCCTCCCACTGCATCCAGCCGAGCCGGTAGAGCAGGGGAATGACGACCGCGCCCTGCAGCCGCCCGGCCAGCGCCATGAAGGGGTCGATCACAGCGAGGCGAACCCGAGGCCGTCGCGGCCTTGCTGGGCGAGCACGGTGAGCATCGGCGAGAGGAAGACGCCGTGCGGCGAGCGGCCGACCGCGATGAGGTCGAACGCACCGTTCGCCGGGTCCATCACCGCGACGCTGTCGCGCCAGCGGCGCGAGATCCAGAGCTTTCCGTCCGGGGCGAAGGCGATGCAGTCCGGCCCGCCGGCGAGCGTGTAGCGGGCGAGCGGGCGAAGGGTGGTGCCGTCGAGCGCATCGAGCGTCCCGGCGACGCGGTTGCCGACATAGATCAGCCGCCGGTCAGGCGAGATCTGGATGATGTGGGCGCCCTGGCCGGTATGGATATGGCCGGCCACCGCGCCGTCGGTCGGATCGACGACCGCCACGTCGTTGCCGTTCATCAGCGCCACCAGCAGCCTGTCGCGGTGCCAGATGATGCCCGCCGGCACCGGGCCGACGCGCGCGCGCCAGGCGACCACGTTCCGCGTGAGGTCGATCGCCACGACGCTGTCGGAGCCCTGGAGGGTCGAATAGACCATCGAGGAATCGGGCGCGTAGGTGAGGTGGCTCGGCATCGAGGGTTCATGGAAGCGGTGGATGAGCGCCAGCGTCGTTGCGTCATAGACATCGACATGGTCGAGCCGGAGCGCGTTGACGGTGAGCCGCGTGCCGTCGGGGCTGACCCAGAGCTGGTAGGGATCGGCCAGGACCCGGTGGCCGAGCGGCGTGCCGGTCGTGGGGTCGAGCGCGAAGAGGGCGTTGCCCCCGGCATCGCCGACCCAGAGCTCGGAGCCGTCGGGCGAGAGCGTCCAGTGGTGCGGCTCGCGCAGCACCGGCACCTCGCGGATCGGGCGGTGGCTCGCCATGTCGACGACGCTGATCGAGGCGCCCGCCGAGTTCATGACGATGGCGATGCCGCCTTCCGGCGGGGCGGCGTTCGCGGCCGCCGCCGCGCCAGCGCGCCCGGCGGCGATCCCCGCGGCCGCCAGCGCGCCGCCGCCGAGGATCGCCCGGCGGCCGAGCCTCGGCCGGTCGATGATGGGGATGTCGCTGTGCATTGCCATCGGACCGCAACCTGCGAGCGCACAATAGCAACAGCGCGCAAGTGATGGAAACGCGGAAGCGTGCGCTGGGCCATGCCCGCCGTGGGCCTTGAATCCGCCCCGCCCGCGTGCCATGCGCCCCTGGTGCATTGCGCGTGAAGCGTTGCGGAGGAGACGAGAGGCATGGTCGAGAATGTAAGCCCCGGGGCAGCCTGGCAGGCGCTGACCGAGGACCCGGACGCCGTGCTCTGCGACGTCCGCACCGAGCCGGAATGGACGTTCGTCGGCGTGCCCGACCTCCAGCCCGTCGGCAAGGAGGCGGTGCTGATCCCCTGGCAGGTCTTTCCGGCGATGCAGCTCAACGCTTCGTTCGTGGACGCGCTCCGCGAGGCCGGCATCGGCCCCGGCCAGCGCGTGTTCTTCCTCTGCCGCAGCGGCGGGCGGAGCCTGGCGGCCGCCCGTGCCGCCGAGGCGGCGGGCTACGCCCACGCGTTCAATGTCGCCGGCGGCTTCGAGGGCCCGGTGGACGCGGAGGGCCATCGCGGCGGCGAGGCCGGATGGAAGGCGGACGGGCTGCCCTGGCGGCAAGGCTAGGGCTCGCTGGAGGGCAGGGGCTTTGCCCCTGCACCCCACTGGGGCCCAAGGGTCCAAGCATGGGGGGTCCAGGGGCCCAGCCCTTTTCTTGACTCTTTTTGTGCCGCGCAGCGCTTACGGGGTCCAGGGGCCCAGCCCCTGGTAAAGGACGTGGACAACCACGAACCAGGGATAGCGCGGATCGACCACGTGCCCGTCCGGGGTGGCGAGCCTGCCGTCCTCTGTCGTCGGCACGTGCTTCATCGTCACCGCATCGTCCACATTGCCCCCGATCACCGTCAGCAGCTCGGGCGCTGCCGCGGTCACGAGGTCGCAATGGCCGGCGAAGAACGGCACCGGGAGGTCGCGGTAGCGCAGCGTGCGGTCGCGGCCGGTGCCGAAGCAGATGAGGTCGCCGGTTTCGGGCGCATCGTCCTCGACGCGCTCGGCCCGCACCGCGTAAGCCGGATGCGCCGATCGGTCGGCGTGCCAGCCGGCATCGACATAGAAGGCGTGGTCCGGGGCATAGGGGAATGCCGGACCGGCGCCGGCCTCGCGCATGACGTAGGAGATGAACGCGGCCGACCAGGCGTAGTCGCCGTCCTTGCCGGCGGGAAAGATCCGACCCTCGGCATCGTGCTTGCCGGTCCAGCGCGAGAAGCGCGTGCCGGCATTCATCCCGATCCACCAATATTCGCCGACCCGCTCCCAAAGCCCCGGCCAGCGCTCGGGCTTCTGCCAGGGCAGGGGCGGCGGGCGGCTGCCGGGCGCGGAATCGTCGACCCGGCTGCCGAAGAGCCGCCACTCGTCCATCGCGATCGCGATTGCGTCGGTGCGCGAGAAGGGCTCGTAGGGCTTGCGCGCGAAGGGCGGCACGTGGGCGTCCGGCGCCGCGCAGCCGGCCAGAGAAGCGCCAAGGGCCGCGACCGCGAGCGGCGGGAGCAAGCGGCCCATCACGCGCGCGCGGGGAAAAGCCCCCGCAGCCCCTCTGCGCTCGCCGGGCTTAAGCCCCGCTCGGTGATCAGCCCGCTCACCAGCCGCGCCGGCGTGACATCGAAGGCGGGGTTGGCCGCCGGGCTGCCGTCGGGCACCACCGAGACGCGGACGACCTCGCCCGCCGCCGTCCGCCCGGTGATGGTGGCGACCTCCGCTCCGTCCCGCTCCTCGATCGGGATCTCCGCGATCCCGTCGGCGATCGCCCAGTCGATGGTCGAGGACGGCACCGCCACCCAGAACGGAACGCCGTTGTCCCGCGCCGCCAGCGCCTTGAGGTAGGTGCCGATCTTGTTGGCGACGTCGCCGGTGCGGCTGACGCGGTCGGCGCCGACGATCGCGAGATCGACCTCTCCGCGCTGCATCAGGTGCCCGCCGGCATTGTCCGCGACCACGGTGTGGGGGACGCCGTGGCGGCCGAGCTCCCAGGCGGTGAGCGAGGCGCCCTGGTTGCGCGGGCGCGTCTCGTCCACCCAGACATGGAGGTCGATCCCGGCATTGAAGGCGCGGTAGATGGGGGCGAGCGCGGTGCCCCAATCGACGGTCGCGAGCCAGCCCGCATTGCAGTGGGTGAGCAGGTTCACCCGCTTGCCGGCCGCGGCGAGCCCGGTGATGAGCCCAAGCCCGTGCTCGCCGATCGCCTGGTTGCAGGCGACGTCCTCATCGGCGATCGCGGCCGCCTCCGCGTAGGCCGCCGCGGCCCGCGCGGCGGGCCCGGTGTTGCGGAGCCGGGTCAGCATCCGCTCGAGCGCCCAGCGGAGATTGACCGCGGTCGGCCGGGCGCAGGCGAGATGGGCGGCGGCGCGCTCCATGGCCGCGGTCCCGGGATCCCGCCGCACCGCGAGCGCCAGCCCATAGGCGGCGGTGGCGCCGATCAGCGGCGCCCCGCGCACCTGCATGGTGCGGATGGCGGCGAACGCCTGCTCGCAATCGGCCAGCCGCGCGATTTCGAGCCGCCAGGGCAGGAGCGTCTGGTCGATGATCAGGACCGACCAGCCGTCCGCCGGATCGACCCAGATGCTGCGGGTGGCGGTGCCATCGATCCGCATGCCTCATCCTCCTCTCACCCGACCGGCCGGCATGACCGCCATCCACCATAAAACGCTCCGCCGGCGCGTCGATCCGAGGTTGCGTTGCGGAACGGGTAGGCTAACGTCTGCGGCCAGGGAAAAGGCTTCGCAAAGGAGAACTCTCATGCGCATGGGTGGCGTCGTTCTGGCCGGCCTCCTGCTGGCATCGGCCGCGTCCGGCCCGGCGGAGGCGGCGGTCTTCAAATGGGCCAACAACGGCGATGCCGGGGCGCTTGACCCCGACACCCGCAACGAGACCGTCCAGCTCTCCTTCCTCAGCAACATCTACGAGCCGCTGGTGCGGTTCGACCCGCACATGAAGCTCGAGGGGGCGCTGGCGACGAGCTGGAAGATGGTCTCGCCGACGACCTGGGAATTCCAGTTGCGCCCGGGCGTGAAGTTCAGCGACGGGACGCCCTTCACCGCCGATGACGTGGTGTTCTCGGCCCAGAGAATCGAGGAGAAGTCCTCCAATCTCGCCGGCGTCCTCGGCGAGGTGACGGGCGTCAACAAGACCGGCCCGCTGACGGTGCAGTTCACCACCAAGCGGCCCGATCCGATCCTGCCGTACGAGATGGTCGATTTCTTCATCATGTCCAAGCAGTGGTGCGAGAAGAACAACGCGACCGTGCCGGTGGTGCTGAACGGCAAGCAGTCGAACTACGCGATCCTGCACGCCATGGGCACCGGCCCCTACGAGGTGGTCTCGCGCGAGCCGGACCGGCTCACCGTCCTGCAGTCGAACCCCAACTGGTGGGGCAAGCCGACCGGCAACGTGACCCGGGTCGAGTTCTATGTCATCGCCAATGACGCGACGCGCGTCGCCGCCCTGCTCTCCGGCCAGGTGGACATGCTCTACGACACGCCGCCGCAGGATGCGGCGCGGATCGCGCACACCTCCGGGTTCCATCTGATCGCCGGGCCGGAGCTGCGCACGATCTATCTCGGCATGGACCAGTACCGGCCGCAGCTCCTCGAATCGAGCGTCAAGGGCAAGAACCCGTTCAAGGATATCCGCGTCCGCGAGGCCTTCGCGCTGGCGATCGACGAGAACGCGATCGCCCAGCACATCATGCTCGGCTTCGCCCATCCCACCTGGATGATGTGGGGCCCGGGCGTCAACGGCTATGACCCCAAGGTCGACCAGCGCCCGGCCGTCGATCTGCCGAAGGCGCGCGCGCTGCTCGCCGCGGCCGGTTATCCGAACGGGTTCGAGGTGGGCATGGACTGCCCGAACGACCGTTACGTGAACGATGCCGAGATCTGCACCGCCGTCGTCTCGATGCTGGCGAAGATCGGGATCAAGGTCGATCTGCTGGCCCAGGAGAAGGCCAAGTTCTTCGCCAAGATCAACCCGCCGTCCTACGACACCAGCTTCTACCTGCTCGGCTGGACGCCGGCGACGACGGATGCCGAGAACTCGATCTACAACCTCGTCGCGTCGCGCGCGGGCGATCGCGGCCAGTTCAACAACGGCGACTACTCCAACCCGAAGGTCGACGCGCTGGACCAGCAGATCCAGGTCGAGACGGACCAGGCGAAGCGCGACGCGATGATCGACCAGGTGGCCGAGCTCGTGCAGCAGGACTGGGGCTATATCCCGCTGCACCAGCAGGTCATCATCTATTCGGCGCGGAACGGCGTTCAGCTGACGCAGACGCCGGACAATTTCTTCCAGCTGCGCTGGGTCAGCGTCCAGCCCCCGCATTAACCCGGCCTGTCCGCGAAACGGAGCGCGGCCCGCGGATGAATTTGCCATGACAAGGCCGGGGAGGCGGGACTAGGTTTTCCGCATGAACGTCCTTGCCCCTCCCAAGGCGCGGCTCGTGGTCGAGGTGGTGCACGACCTCGTCTGCCCGTGGTGCTTCCTCGGCGTCCGCCGGCTGGTCACCACGCTCCGCCGCCGGCCGGACCTCGTCTGCGACATCGTCTGGCGGCCGTTCCTCCTCAATCCGGACATGCCGCGCGCCGGCATGACGCGCTACGACTACGTGATCCGCAAGTTCGGCGGCGAGGAGCGGGCGCGGCGGCTCTATGCCTCCATCACCGAGATCGGCCGCGGCGAGGGAATCGGCTTCCGCTTCGAGCGCATCCGGCGCGCCCCGAGCAGCGTGGATGCACACCGGCTGGTGCGGCTCGCCGAGCGCTCCGGCCGCGGCGCGGCGGCGGTCGAGGCGCTCTTCTATGCCTATTTCGCCGACGGCAAGGATATCGGCGACATCGCCGTGCTCGCCGCCATCGCCGAGGGCGTCGGGCTTGCCCCCGCCGCCGCGCGCTCGTTCCTCCTCAGCGACATCGAGACCGAGGCGGTGCACGCCGACAATCTCCGTGCCCATCGGCTGGGCATCAACGGCGTGCCCTGCTTCGTCGTCGCCGGAACCTACGCGATCGCGGGGGCGCAGGAGCCGGAAGTGATCGAGCGCCTGCTCGATGTCGCCGCCGTGGAGGCTGCCGAGGTCGGCGTCCTCGGCTGACGGCCCCGGCCGCGCGACATTCCGCGGCGGTCCGGCAATGTTTCCGCGGGGCCGGCGCGCCTGCCGGTCACCATCGTTCCCCGGGCGCTTCGGGGAGTTTTTCGAGCGCGTGACGTGCCGACGCAGGCCTGGCCTGCCATACAAAAGGGCCGGAAGCCGCCAATCGGGGGGAGTGTCGGATCAACCCATGCGACGCGCCGCGGCGCGACGATGGCTGCGGTCGAGGGCTCCTCTTTGACGTGCATCTCTCCGGCCGAACACGGATCGCGGCATGGGGGAACGGAGATGACCGAGAAGGATGAGACGACGACCCGCGGCGTGCCGGCACGTCTGAAGCGGCGCGCCATGGCGCATTGGGCGGCCTGGGCCTCCGCCGCGGGCGCGCTCGGCGCGACGACGGGCGAGGTCCGGGCGGCGGCCTCGGGGCCCTTCCCGGCCCATCCGCGGTGGCGGTTCGTCTTCGTCAACAATGCCACCGCCAATCCGTTCTTCGTGCCCGCCCGCTACGGTATCGCGGACGCGAGCGCGCTGCTTGGCTGCACCTGGCAATGGACAGGCTCGGCAACCAGCAACGTGGCGGAGATGGTGAACGCCATGGATGCCGCGATCGCCTCCCACGCGGACGCGATCGCGGTCCCGATCATCGATCCGCACGCGTTCGACGCCCCGACGGCGCGGGCGATGGACGCCGGCATTCCCGTCTTCAGCTACAACAGCGATGCCCAACCGGGCAGCCCCAACCGGCGGCTTGCCTATATCGGCCAGGACCTCTTCCTGTCCGGCAAGATGATGGGTCGGCGTATCGTCGAGCTGGTACGCTCCGGGGATGTCGCGATCTTCATCACGACCCCGGGCCAGCTCAACCTGCAACCGCGGGTCGACGGCGCGATCGCGGCGATCAAGGAATCCGGAGCTCCCATCAATGCTATAATGATTGCCACGGATCCGACGGTCAACGTCTCTCTCTCCAAGGTCCGGGCGTATTATCTCGGCCATCGCAACGTCAAGGGGATGTTCGGCTCCGGGGCCATCCCGACCGAGAATGTCGCCACGGTGATGCAGGAGTACGAGCTGGCGAAGAAGGGTGTGCAGGGTGGCGGGTTCGACCTGCTGCCGAGCTCGCTAAAAGCCGTGCGCGCGGGCGATCTCAACTTCGTCATCGACCAGCAGCCCTATCTGCAGGGCTTCTACACGGTGATGGAGATGTTCCTCTTCAGGGCATCGGGCGGCCTTTCCGGGCCGGCGGACATCAATACCGGCCTCAAGTTCGTGACCAAGGCGACGGTGATGCCGTACCTCACGACGAGCACGCGATACGAAGGCAGCTCCGCCGAGCGGAAGGTCGTGCCGCGTTCCGGCCCGATCATCGGTTGAACGCCGGCACGGCGCCGCGCTGCACGCGGCGGCGCCCTCATCCTGACAAATCGGGCGCCCGGATAAATCGGGCGCCTTGACAAATCGGGCGCCTTGACAAGCCGGCCGGTCGGATCGGTACAATCCGCCGCTCCGCTCACCAATCCAAGCAGGGACCAACCCAAGCGGCGATGGACTCAGGCGGCGATGGACTCAGGCGGGATCGCACCATGTCGGACGAGGACTGGCTGACGGCACGACTCGCGGCGGAGCTTGGCGATAACCTGCTCGCGCGCGAGCTCGCGAGCCTCGTCAGGACCGACGTGCTTTCGTGGACTGCGCCCGCGATCGCGCCCGAGCGCATCCGGACCGTCGTCGGATTCACGTTCGGAAATCGCATGCTGCCCAACGGCAATCGCGAGCCGGGACCGGTGAACGAGGCCCTCGGCGCGATCGCCGCCCGGTTGCATCGCGAGACCGCCGCGCCGGTGATCGCGCAATGGGAGGTGGCGGCTGCGGCCGATCTTCCCGCCGACATGGTAACCCCCATCCATCCGGCTCGCGACGCCGCGGACGAGCCCGTGTATCTGAGCACCCTCGGCGTACTCGAGGAGATCGCACGGAGGTGGGCGCCGGCGAGCCTCGGCGTCGTTGGCGTCGTTGCGTTTTCAGATCATATTGCCCGCGCGGTCGCGACCGCGCGCCGGCTTGGCTTCGATGCTTACGCGCCGGCGGGATATGCGATGCCCGCGGATTACGACGTCCTGGCCGGGCAGGCCTGGTGCCGGACCCGGCTGGTTTATGTCGTGCACGATATGACCATGCGCATCTCCGAACGGCGCGCAGACCTGTTGGCGTCGGCCCGCGGAGCTTCGTTGCGCACGGAGCGCGGGCGCCCTCAGCCGCCCGGTTGACCGGTGCGCTCGCCCGCGGCCTCCGGGCGGCGCCACCGCCCGGGGGTGCTGGCCCGGGGGTGCTGGCCTGGGGGTGCTGGCCTGGGGGTGCTGGCCCGGGGGGGCTCAGTTGTGGGTCGGGGTGAAGACCACCTGGTCGTTGACGGCGTAGAGCACGCAGACTTGGCCGGCCGCGCCCTTCTGGCAGTCGGCGTAGGCGGAGGCGATGGCGTCGAACACGGTCTTGCCGGTCCGCCACAGCCAATAGTCCGTCGCCGTCACCACGAAGGCGCGGGGTCCCGCCTGGTTGGCGTAGGCGCCGGCGGTCACCTGCTCCGCGCCGGTGAGGAACGGAATCCTGGCCGGATCGAACCTCCCGTGCTGGCCGGCGAGCAAATCGGGCTGCACCGGATAGCCGCCGAACGGGTCGCGCGCCTCCAGCCCATTGATCGAGACGATGTAGCAGGGGCCGTTCTCGAAGAACTGGCAGGTCTGGAGACCGGCGCGGGCGAGGTCCTCGATGCTGAGGAAGTCGCCCGCCTTGCTGGTCGAGCGGGTCGCCCAGGCATCGCCGCCGGGCGCGGCGGCGAAGACGAAGGCATGGATCGTGCCCGCCTTCTCCTCGGCGATCGCCCCGGCGAGCCCCTTGCGGCCGTCATCGGTGAGCCAGGTGAGCGCCTGCGGATCGGTCTCCGTGCTGCTGGTGACGAGCACCGGCCGCGGGAGGGGCGGCTTTGCCGCCTGGGCGAAGGCGGGCGCCGCGAGCGCCAGCAGCGCGGCGCACCCCGCGGCTGACAGCTTCGAGAGGAGCGGGGCCATGACGATCTCCTTGCTTCCGTGGCGGGTGAAACCGGCGCCGCACCTCGTTGCGGGTATTTAACGGGACCCGGAGGCCCCGGACAAGCGCGCCGCGCGCAGGCGGAGAAGGGTCCGCTCCGGCCCGTCGTTTCAGCGCCAAACCGCCGGCTCAGGCGGCGTAGAGAATCTCGGGCCGCGCCGGCGCCTCGCCCCGCTCGACCCGTTTGACCGCCGCCACCAGCCGCGCATGGGTGCCCGCCGGCAGGCCGATCTCGGCGCCCCTGGCGACGATCAGCCCGTTCATGAAGTCGATCTCGGTGCGCCGCCCCTTCAGCATGTCCTGGCCCATCGAGGGGCGCTGGACGTCGCTCCGCGTATTGCCCCCGGCGGCGGCGAGGAGCCGCGCCTCCACCTCCTCGAGCGCGCCCGCCTCGCCCTCATGGGCGCGGGCGAGCAGGTCGGGCGCGAGCGGCCCGATAGGCTCGAGGTCATAGCCGAGCGCCTGGCCGATCCGCACCGCCTCGCCGCCGAGATGGATGGCGAAGCGGCGGATCTCGGGGTCGCGGTCCGCGTCGTTGCCGGCCAGCCCGGTCGCCGCGGAAACCCCGTTGCGCATGCCGTTGAGGCAGAGCTTCGACCACCGCTCGCCCCACAGGTTGGTCGTCACCTTGACGCTGTCGATCGTCGCGATCATCGCCGCGATCTCCTCGGCCCGCCTGGTGACCCGCCCGTGCACCTCGCCGACGCGGAACACGGTGTGCGCCGCCCCGCCCTTCGGCACGGTGCGGCGGATCCGGCCCGGCGCGTAGAGATCGACCGAGATGCGCGCGGCGATGCAGCCCATCGTCCGGCCCCAGCCGACGATCGCGGCGATCCGCTCCTCGTTGATGCAGTTCTGCAGCGAGACCACCACCGCGCCCGGGGCGAGATATTGCCCGATCATCGTCGCCGCCCAGTCGGTGTCGTAGGACTTCACCGAGACGAAGGCGATGTCGATCGGCCGTTGCTTGGAGAGGTCCTGCACCTCGGTCAGGTGCATCGTGGGCAGGCGCACCGTGCAGGCTTCCTCCGCCGTCACCCCTTCGAGGGCGAGCCCGTCGGCGCGGATCGTCTCGACATGCTCCGGCCAGGGGTCGATCAGCGTCACGTCGTAGCCGTTGCGCGCGAGATGCCCGCCGACATAGCCGCCGACCGCGCCCGCGCCGACCACCGCAATCCGCTTTTCCATCATGCCTCCTCTTCGGCCCCCTCTTCGCGTCCGGTTCCGCAGCCGCCATGATAGGCGCTGTCCGACAAGCCGGAAGAGAGGGAGAGACGGATGCGCTGGAAAGAGCGGCGGGAGCGGCTGCGCGCGGTGCTGGCGGGCGATCGATGCCTGCATCCCGCCTCGGTGTTCGACACCGGCTCGGCGCGCATCGCCCAATCCCTCGGCTTCGAGGCGGGCATGCTCGCGGGCTCGATCGCCTCGCTCGCGGTGCTGGCCGCGCCCGACCTCATCGTCCTCACGCTCGGCGAATTCGCCGGCCTCGCCTACCGCATCAGCCGCGGCGCGGAGCTGCCGCTGATCGTCGATGCCGACCACGGCTACGGCAATGCGCTGAATGTGCAGCGCACGGTGGAGGAGCTGGAGAACGCGGGCGTTTCCCTGGTGACGATCGAGGACACGCGGCTGCCGCGCGGCTTCGACGAGGCGAAGCCGGAGCTGGTTTCGATCGCGGAGGGTGTCGGAAAAATGCGCGCAGCACTTGCCGCGCGCGCCGACCCGGCGCTGATCCTCGCCGGGCGCACGACCGTCTCGATCGCCGGGGTGCCAGGAGCGATCGCCCGCGCCCAGGCGTACCGCGCCGCCGGCGTGGACGCGATTTTTTTCGCGGGGCTCAGGACCCGCGAGGAGCTGGCCGCGATCGCCGCCGCCGTGCCCCCGCCGATCCTCATCGGCGGCGCGCCCCCCGGGTTTTTCGACCGTCCGGCGCTCGCGGCAGCGGGCGTGCGCGTCTCCCTCCAGCCGCATCTCTCCTATTCGGCCGCGATGCAGGCCGTCTATGCGACGCTGAAGGCGCTGCGCGACGGCGCCCCGCCAAACTCGGTCGGCGGCACCGCCCCGCCCGCGCTGCTCGCAGAGCTCGCGCGCGAGGGCGAGTACGAGGCCGCGATCCGGAGCTTCCTCACTTCTTCTCCCCGTTGAACACCGAGAAGAGGCCGCGCAGGAAGCCCGGCGTGATCGCGGCGAGCGGGTTGACGTGCACGGCGGGGTCGTCGAGCGGGCCGCGCAAGGTATAGGCGGCGGCGAACAGCCCGCCGCCCTTCTCGGGGCTGAAGAGCCGGCCGAGCAGGGGGATGTCGCCGAGCAGGGAATTGAAGAAATAGGCGGGCACGATGGTGCCCGAGAGGTCCGCGGTGCGGGCGGCGAGATCGACGCTTCCCTTCATCGTCAGCCCGAGCGAGGGGTTGTAGGCGCGCGCGTCGTCGATGCTCAGCCGGTCGCCGGCGAGGCCGAACGGCGCGATCAGCTTCGCGAAGCCGAGCCCCGGCCCTTCGAGCACCTGCGCCAGCCCGTAGAGCGTCATCGCCTGGAGGACGCGGGCAAGGCCCGGCGCCTTCAGGACGCGGAAATCGGTCATCTCGGCGCTGCCGGAAAGCGGCGCGCCGGCCTGCGAATCGTCGTAGCGGGCGGCGAGCGAGAGCGTGCCGTCGCGGACGTCCCGGGTGACGTCGATCGCCGCCAGCAGCGCGCCCGCGTCGCCGGTCGAGATCGCCAGCGTCCGGCCGCCGCCGGCGGGCGCGATGACGAAGCTCAGCGGCCGCCCCGAGGCGAGATTGCCGGTGAACCGGGCGGCGCCGATGCGCGTCCCATCGCTCTCGGCGTGCAGGCGGCAATCCGCGAGCTTCTGCCCATTCGCGAGCAACGCCTGGCCGAACCGGGCATCGACGATCCAGGGCGGGCCGGGTTCGGGCGGCTTCGGCGTTGATGCGGCCTGCGGCGCGGCCGCCGGCTTCGGCGGTGCGGCCGCGTGCTCGTGATGGGCGAAGCGGGCGGAGAGGTCGAGCGTCGCGCCCGAGAGAACGATGGTCATCGGAGCGCCGTTGCCCGGGAACCGCACCGAGCCCGCGGCCTCGCTCCGCCCGATGGCGGCGCGGTCGATCCTGACGAACGTCGGCCGTCCGCCGGAAAAGCTCGCCGAGCCCGCGAGCGAGAGGTTGGGGCCGGTCAGGCCGAAGCCGTCGATCGCCTCGATCCGCCCGGCGGCGAAGGCGACCGAGGCATGGGCTTCCGCCGCTTCGCCGGCCGGCTTGGCGAAGCCGAGCGGGGCGAGCGTCAGCGCGGCCTCCGTGAGCCCGGCCGTGACCTCCGCGTGGCCGGCCCCGTCGCGCGCCACGGTGAAGTCCGTCGCGAGCTGGATCGGGCCGGCGATGACGCCGGCAAGCCCGCCGAGCCCGAGTCCGGCGAGCTCGGCCGTGCTCGCGGTCGCGCTGGCCGTGCCCCGCTGCACCACCCCGGCCGGTGGGCCCGCGCCGAAATCGAGCGCGTAGGTGAAGCGGGACGGGATGCCGGCGAGCGCCCCTTTGCCGGAGATCTTCAACCCCGCATTGTCCGCGGCGAGGTGAAGCGTGCCCTGGTCGAACGCGTGCCCGGCGATGACCGAGCCGAGATGCACCCCGGAGAGCGTCGAATCCGCGGCCATCCGCACTTGGTCCATGGTGACCTTGTCGTCGAGCGGCAGCGCGATCGTGAGCGTCGTGTCGGTGGTGCCGGCAGGGTCGGTGAAGGGCAGGGAAAAGCGCGAGAGGAGATTGAGCCGCTTCTGTCCCAAGAGGCCGAGCACGGCGGGCAGGGGCCCGGCGATCCGCGCGGTGATCGTGCCGTCCTGGTCGCGGGCGCTGAGCCCGGTGATCCGCACCCGGCCGCTCTCGACCGTGACCGCCCCCTCGACCGCGTGGGCGACCGCGATGGTGAGCGCGTCCGGCCCGGTGATCGAGAGGCTCGCCCGTCCGTCGGTGAGCGGCGGCACCGGGCGCAGCCAATGGACGGTGAGCCCGCTGCCCGAGACGAAGCCGGCGACGCTGGTGACGGCGAAGCTGCCGGCATCGGGCGCGGCGGTGAAGCCGAGCGTGAGCGTCGCCTCGTCCGCCGTGCCGGCGGTGATGTTGCCGGTGACCCAGGCGCGGCCGCCGCGGGAGATATCGGGCGGCCAGTAGCGGGCGAGGTCGCCCATCTTCACGCCCGAGGTGCCGATCGAGACATCGCCGCTCCAGTTTCCCGCGCTTTGGCGCGTGGCCGAGCCCTTCGCCGTCAGCACGGGGCCCGCCGCGCCCGCCGGGCCCGCGGCGCCCATTTTGCCTGCGGCGCCCATTTTGCCTGCGGCGCTGGCGGGGGGCCCGGCGAGGCGGAGGACGAGCTGGCGGAGCGCGATGCGGTCCCGGGTGGCCGTGAGCGCGAGCGCGCCGCCCGCGATCGCCACCGCGGCGCCGCCCACGGCGATGTCGCCCGCGCCCAGCCCGGCCTCGAGACGGAGCACGGGCTGCGGCGTGGCGCCGCCCATCTCGAGATCGGCACCGAGCGTCACCGGCGCATCGACGGCGGCGAGCGGGGCGAGGCGCGGCAGGATCGCGGCGAGCTCGGAGGGGCGGATCGGGGAGAGCGTCGCCGCCACGGTAAGCCCGTCCTGCTCGGTGAGGCCGGCCTGGAGCGCGATCTCCGCCTGCCGGCCCTTGACCGCGAGCGTGATCCGGCCGCTGCCGGCGAGGCCGCCGAGCGCGCCCCGGGTCAGGGTGAGATCGGCCGAAGGCGCGTACCAGGTGGCGTCGAGCGCCCGGTCGTCGACCGAAAGCTCGGCGCCGTGGATCGCCAGGATGCGGAGCTGGCTCAAGGCCCGGAAGCGGCGCCCGGGTGGGCTCTGGTCGTTGCCGGGCGGGGTGTTGAGCGCGGCCAGGACCTGGCCGAGCAGGCCGGCGGTGGCCGGGGAGGGGGAGGTGGCCTCGCGGCGCCGGCCGAAGGCGATGGAGAGGCGGCCCTCGGCGTCCCGCAGCACCCGCACCTTGGGGTCCTCGATCACGATCCGGCGCGGCACGATGCGCCCGATCAGGAGCTGCGGCGCCGAGAGCGAAACCTCCGCGCGCGGGATCTCGGCGACGCCGGCCCCGCCGTCTCCGCCCCCGCTTGGGCCACGCAGGACGATGTCGGCGAAGACGAGGTCGAGCGGGCTCTCGACGCCGTTGCGGAACCCCTCCCAGCCGAGCGCGGCGGCGCCGATGCTCAGATGCGGGGCGCCGGGCGCGTGGTTGAAGGCGGCCTCGACCCGGGGGATGAGGAAGGCAAGGTTGATCGGGCCCTCGGCAAGCCGCCAGGCGAGGACGCAGCCGGCGACCAGCACGAGCAGGAGGACGCCGAGGACGATCTCGGCGACGAGGTGCAAAAAATGGGCGGCGGCTTGACCCGAGCGCCTCAACATGGCGAGCCTCGGCGATGCACGCCGCCTTCCGCCTGCCGCAGGCCTGGCCGCTCCCGGCCGACGAGGGGGCGGCCGGCCGGCTGGTCGAACGCTTCGCCGCCCTCGGCCGGACCGAGGCGCGGCTGGCGGCGAGTGCGGCGGGCGCGGCGCTGCTGCGCGGGCTCGGCGGCAACAGCCCCTATCTCGCCGACCTCGCCGTGCGCGAGGCCGCCGGCCTGCGCCTGCTCGCCGCGGCCGGGCCGGAGGCGGTGGTCGCGGCTGCGCTCGCCCGCCTCGCCACCGCCGAGCCGGGGATGCCCCGGCCGCCTCTCGCCGCATTGCTGCGCCAGGCCAAGCGCGAGCTGGCGCTCGCCACCGCGATCGCGGATATCGGCGGGATCTGGCGGCTCGAGCGCGTCTCGGGCGCGCTCACCGATCTCGCCGAGGCGGCGCTCTCGCTCGCCACGCGCCACCTCCTGCTCGCCGCCCACAAAAGCGGGCAGATCAGGCTCCCGGACCCGTCCATGCCCGAGCACGGCTCGGGCTTCGTCGTGCTCGGGATGGGCAAGCTCGGCGCGCGGGAGCTGAACTATTCGAGCGATGTCGACCTCGTGCTGCTCTACGACCCCGACGCCGCCGACACCGGCGACGCGGCACCTGGTTTCGTCCATGCGCGGCTGGCGCGCGATCTGGCGACGCTGATGGAGGCGCGGGACGCCAACGGCTACGTCTTCCGGATCGATCTTCGCCTGCGTCCCGATCCGGCCGCAACGCCGCCCGCCGTCGCCCTGCCGGCAGCCCTCGCCTATTACGAGAGCATGGCCCAGAACTGGGAGCGCGCGGCGATGGTCAAGGCGCGCCCGGTGGCCGGGGACCGCGCGCTCGGCGCCCAATTCCTCGAGGAGATCCGGCCCTTCGTCTGGCGCCGGCATCTCGATTTCGCGGCGATCGCCGATATCCACGCGATGCGGAGAAGGATCGATGCCCGCGTCGCCGCCGGGCGGGCGCCGGTCGCCGCCGAGGGCCCCTTCGCGCGGCTCGCCGGCCACAACCTCAAGCTCGGCGCCGGCGGCATCCGCGAGATCGAGTTCGTGGCCCAGACGCTCGAACTCGTCTGGGGCGGGCGGGACCCCTCCCTGCGGGTGCCCGCGACCCTGCCCGCGCTGGCCGCGCTGACGCGCGCGGGGGTTCTTGCGCCGCCCGCGGCCAGGGAGCTTGCGGCCTCGTACCGCTTCCTCCGCACGGTCGAGCATCGGCTGCAGATGGTGGCGGACCGGCAGACGCACAGCCTGCCCGAGACCGCGGCGGGCGTGGAGAGATTCCTCCGCTTCATGGGCGGGCGCGATCCCGGGCGGATGGCGCTCCGGCTGCTCGGCCATCTCAGGCGGGTTGAGGCGCGCTATCGCGAGATGTTCGAGCCGGTCCGCGAAACCGCGACGCTGCCGCAGGCGCTCGATCTCCGCGGCGAGGACGAGCCGAAGCCGGCCGCGCTCGAGGCGTTTTCTTCCCTCGGCTTCGCCAACCCGGCCCGGGTCGCCGCCGCGGTGCAGGGCTGGCAGACCGGCCGGCCGCGGGCGCTGCGTTCGGAGCGAGCGCGCGAGCTTCTGCTCCAGCTTCTGCCCCAGCTCCTCGCCGCCCTCGGGCGCCAGCGCGACCCGGACGCGGCACTGGCGCGGTTCGACGAGTTCCTCGCCCGCCTGCCCGCCGCGGTGCAGCTCCTGTCCCTCTTCCAGCGCCATCCGGCGCTGCTCGGGCGGATCGCCGCGGTGTTCGGCGCCGCCCCTTCGCTTGCCGACTACCTCGCCCACAATCCCGCCGCGCTCGAGGGGCTGCTCGCGCCCGAGAGCGCCGGGCCCGACAGTGCCGCGTCCCACGGTGCCGCGTCCCACGGTGCCGCGCCTGGGCCGGCGCGCGCGCTCGCCACCCGGCTCGCTCCGGTCCGCGGCCTCGAGGAGGCGCTGGTCGAGATCCGGAGCTTCGTCCAGACCGAGGGATTCCGGATCGCGGTCGCGACCCTGGAGGCGCGGATGGACGCCGACGCGGCGGGCATCGCCCGGGCCGCGCTCGCCGATGCCACGCTGGCGGCGCTGCTGCCGCGCGTGCTCGCCGACTTCGCCCGCCGCTATGGGCGGGTGCCGCGCGGGCGGATGGCGGTGGTGCTGCTCGGCAAGGGGGGCGGGCGGGAGATGATGGCGGGCTCCGACCTCGACCTGATGCTGATCTACGACCATCCGCCGGAGGTGAGCGAGAGCCGCGGCGCGCGGCAGCTGCCGGCGAGCGAGTGGTTCATCCGCGCGGTCCATGGCTTCATCGCCGCGCTCTCGGCGCCGGGGCCGGAGGGGCCGGCCTTCGCGGTCGACATGCGGCTCAGGCCCTCGGGCAACAAAGGCCCGGTCGCGGTCTCGCTCGCGGGCTTCCGCCGCTACCATGCGAGCGATGCCTGGACCTGGGAGCGGATGGCGCTGACGCGGGCGCGGGTTGTCGCCGGGCCGCGCGGGTTCCGCGCCGAGCTCGCCGAGGCGATCCGCGCCGCACTCGGGGGCGCGGGGCCGGCCGGGAAGATCCGCGCCGATGCGGCCGCGATGCGGGCGCGGGTCGCGCGCGAGCTGCCGCCGGCGGGCCCGTGGGACGTCCGGCTCCGCCCGGGCGGGCTGATGGAGGTGGAGTTCATCGCCCAGGCGCTGCAGCTCATCCACGCCCCGGCGCGGCCCGCGCTCTGGGCCCCGACGACGCGGGCCGCACTCGCCGGGCTCGCGGAGGCGGGCCTGATCGCGCCTGAGGATTCGGGGCTGCTGCTGCGCGCGGACCGGCTCTACCGGACGGTGCAGGGGTTGCTCAGGGTGGCGATCGGGCGGTCGCCGCCGGAGGGCGACGCGCTGCCCGAGGCGGTGGCGGCGGCGCTGCTTCATGCCGTGCGGGCGAGCGGCGAGGCGGTGCTTGACGTGGCCGGGCTGATCGCCACCCTGGACGAACGCGGCCGTGCCGTGCGCGGGCTGTTCGAACGCCATATCGGACACGTCACGGGCGGAACGATCGAGGAGCGAAAGACATGAGTTCTCGCGAGGGAGATTTGGGCGAGGGAGATGCGGCGCCCGATTTCGCGTTGCCGGCCAGCGACGGGCGGAGCGTGAGCCTGGGCGCCATGAAGGGCAAGCCGTTCGTGCTCTATTTCTACCCCAAGGCGGACACCCCCGGCTGCACGCGCGAGGCCTGCGCCTTCGAGGAGGCGCTGCCGGCGCTCGGCAGGATCGGGATCGCGGTGATCGGCGTCTCGCGCGACCCGATGAAGCCGATCGAGGCCTTCGCGAAGAAATACGGGCTCAGCTTTCCGCTCGCCTCCGACATCGAGGGCAAGGCCGCGGAGGCCTATGGCACCTGGGTCGAGAAATCGATGTACGGGCGGAAATACATGGGGCTGGAGCGGAGCAGCTTCCTCATCGACCGCACGGGGCGGATCGCCCGGGTATGGCGGAAGGTGAAGGTGAACGGGCACGCGGCCGAGGTGATGGCGGCGGCCAGGGCGCTCTGAGGCCAGGGCGCTCCGGGGCCGGGGCAATCTGAGGCCGGGGCAATCTGAGGCCGGGGCGCTCTAAGGCCGGGGCGGGAGGATCAACCTGGCGTGTTGACGGCGGGCCGGGGGTTGGCCTCTACTCCCGGCCAAGGCCGGGGAGCAGCGTCGGGTGGCGGCCCTTCTTGAAGTCGAAGGACTGGTCAAGAGTTTCGGGCCCGTGGACGTGCTCCACGGGGTCGATCTCGTGCTCGCGCCCGGCGAGGTGCTGGCGCTGGTCGGCGACAACGGCGCCGGCAAGTCCACCCTGATCAAGCATATCGCGGGGGTCTATCGGCCGGATGCCGGGGAGATCCGGCTCGAGGGAAAGCCGGTCCGGCTCGAGACGCCGGGCCGGGCGCGGGAGCTCGGCATCGAGACCGTCTATCAGGACCTGGCGCTCGCCGACGAGCTTTCGGTGGGCGCCAACATCTTCCTCGGCCGCGAGCCGGTGCGCCGGCTCCTCGGGCTCATCCCGGTGATCGACAAGGCGCGGATCCGCAGCGAGACGGACGCGCTGCTGGCGCGGATCGAGAGCCGCATCCCGCGCAAGGTGCGGACCGTTTCGCGGCTCTCGGGCGGGCAGCGCCAGGCGGTCTCGATCGCGCGCGCGCTCTACTGGCAGGCCAAGGTCGTGATCATGGACGAGCCGACGGCGGCGCTGGCGGTGATGGAGCGCGAGCACGTCATCGGGCTCGCCCGGCGGCTCGCCGCCGAGGGCGCGGGGGTGATCTATATCGGCCACAACCTGATCGAGATTCTCGAGGTCGCGGACCGCGTCTCGGTGATGTACCGGGGACGGGTCGTCCACGTCACGAACGCCAGGGAGACCAACCAGCAGGAGCTGATCAAGTACATGACGGGATTCACCGAGGCCGTGAATTAGGCCGACGGAGGGACTTCACCGCCTGGCCGAAGCCGCCGGGCAGAAGGAGGAGGGAACGCAATGAAGAAGGTCCTGCTGATCGCGGCTGCCGCGCTCGGCTGCACGCTGGCCCAGGCGGGGGGCCAGGCCGACGCCCAGGATTTCTCGAAGGTGAAGATCGACGTGATCGTCAAGGCGACGACGTCGCAATACTGGGCGACGGTGTTCGACGGGGCGCGGGCGGCCGCCAAGGCGCTCGGCGTCCAGATCGCGACCCTGGGTGCTGCGAGCGAGCTCGACGCGGCAGGGGAAGTCACGATCGTGGAGAACGCGATCTCGGCCCATCCCACCGGGATCGTGATCGCGGCGACCAACGCCCAGGCGCTCGCCGAGCCGATCGCGGCGGCGACCAAGGCGGGGATCCCGGTGATCGTGATCGATTCCAACGCCAACACCGACCAGTACGTCACCTTCCTCGCCACCAACAACGAGACCGGCGGGCAGAAGGCGGCCGACGAGATGGCGCGCTGCGTCAAGGCGCGGACGGGCAGCGCGACGGGCAAGCTCGCCTACCTCACCGCGCTCGCCGGCGCGCAGTCGCTCAATGACCGCGACAAGGGCTTCATCGAGGAGCTGAAGAAATATCCGGGCCTCACGATCGTCGAGCATCGGGTCGGCAACAACCAGCCGAGCCGGGCGCTTTCGGACTCGGAGGACCTCCTGACGCGCCATCCCGACCTCGTCGGCATGTTCGCCGACAACGAGCTCGAGGGCGACGGCGCGGGCACCGCGCTCTCCGAGAAGGGGCTCGGCGGCAAGACGTGCCTGGTCGCATTCGACACCTCCGATACGGAGATCAAGTTCGTCCGCAGCGGCATCATCGACGCGCTGATCGTCCAGAACCCGTACATGATGGGCTATGCCGGGGTATGGTACGCGCTCGCCGCGGCGCACGGCGTGGTGTTCCCGAAATATGTCGATACCGGCGTCAGCGTCGTCACCAAGGACAATATCGACAGCCCGCAGATGGTGGGCCTGCTCGATCCGAGCAAATACGTGATGACGCCGTTTTTGGGTGTGCAATAGGCGGCGTGCAATAGGCGGCGTGCAATAGGCGCCGTCCAATAGGCGTAGGCGGGGGGCGTGGCGGGGGCGGGCGCCCGCCCGCCTCCGCCACGCCGCGCGAAAGCCAATGAGGACGAGCGAGGGATGAGCCAGGGCGCCCTGAGCAGGCCGGCGGACGACGAGGCCCGAGGGTCGTTCCTGGCCGAGCTGCAGCACCAGCTGCCGATCGAGACCTATGTGCTGGCGCTGACCGTGCTGGTGTGGGTGCTGCTCGGGATCTTCTCGCCCTATTTCTGGACCGCGGGCAACATCACCAACATTCTCCGCCAGGTCTCGATCGATGCGATCCTGGCCTTCGGCTCGCTCTTCCCGATCATCCTTGCCGGGATCGACCTCTCGGTGGGCTCGGTTGCCGGGCTGGCCGGCGTGGTTTTCAGCATGCTGATCGCGGATGCCGGGCAGGGGGTGCTGGTCGCCCTCGCCGCGACGCTCGCGATGGGGATCGCGATCGGCGTCATCAATGGCTGGGCGATCGATCGGCTCGGCATCCCGCCGTTCATCGTCACGCTGGCGGGTTTGCAGGGCTACCGGGGGCTGGCGCTGCTGCTCTCCGGGGGCATGACGATCTCGGGGATGCCGGCCGGGCTGCAGGCCTTCTCGCTCTCCTCGGTGGCGCACGTGCCCACCCTCTTCATCCTGATGCTGGTGATCGGGCTCACGGCGCATTTCATCCTCGCCTACACGCGGCTCGGCCGGTACATGTACGCGATCGGCAGCAATGCAGAGGCGGCGCGGCGGGTCGGCATCCGGGTGATCCACGTGACCACGATCGCCTATGCGCTGGCGGCCTTGTTCGCGACGATCTCCGGGCTGCTGCTGGTGGCGCGGCTCTCGATGGGCAGCCCGACGGCCGCGATGGGCTCGGAACTGGAGGCGATCGCGGCCGCGGTGGTGGGCGGGGCGAGCCTGTTCGGCGGGCGGGGGACGATCCTTGGCTGCTTCATCGGCGCGCTGCTGTTCACGACCATCGGCAACGGGGCCAACCTGCTCGGGATCAATTCCTTCTGGCAGATGGTGATCGAGGGGCTGCTGATCGCCTTCGTGGTCTATTTCGACAACCTCCAGAAGCGGCGCCAGGCGGGCATCGGCTGAGGGCGCGCCGGGGCGGACGAGCGGGCGAGCTTGCGGGGGACGGGGGCATCGGCTAGACCGCGCGGCCGGCGCCCGTAGCTCAATTGGATAGAGCACCAGACTACGGATCTGGGGGTTGGGAGTTCGAAGTCTCTCCGGGCGCGCCAATTAAATCAATAGCTTAGCGCTAGGCGCGAGAAGCGATAATCGCCATTGTCAGCAATTCCTCAGCCAGCCGGGCGGCGTCTGTCCTGCTCCTGCCGCTCTTGCAAGTGAGTTGATGACCTGAAGGGGTGGGCAACCGGTTCGGGATTTGGTGCAGGCCGGTGAGGGGCGTAGGGCGACGAGCGGCGAGCGGCTTTCATGCGGCGAGCGCCACCTTGTCCCCGTTGCTGTTGCGTCGAATTCCCTATGCGCGGCCGTGCGATCCGACGCTCCCCGACGCTCCCCGACGCTCAGGGCCGGAGCCCGTGGGCCGCGGAGCCCGTGGGCCGGTGTTACGGGTCCTCGACGGTGGCGAGGAGCTCCTCCTCGGCGCTGAGATGAAGTGCGATCAGCGCATCGAGCGCGTGGAGCAACCGACGCATCTCGCGCGCCTCGCCCGGCGAGGGCGGGGTTCCGGCGATGCCCTCCACGAGCAGCGTGAAGCGGCGGGTCTCGCGCGCGATCTCCTCGTGCATGCGGTTGAGCGCGCCGAGTGGATCGCGCCCCCCGAGGCGTTGGGCGAGCGCGGGATAGAGGCGCTGCTCCTCGGCCTGCTGGTGGGGGAGAAGGAGCGCGTTGAGTTCGGTGGCGATGGCACGCAACGCTTCGAGCGGCGCCTCGTGGCGGTCGATCCGCTCCGCCGTGCGCCGCATGCGCTCGAGAAGAACACGCATCCGCGCATGCTCGATGCCGAGGCGCTCGACCGCGGCGCGGTCCTCGATCGGCCGCGGCGCGGTGCGCCCCGCCAGGGCGCGGAGCGCATTGAGAATCACCGCGACGTCGATCGCCTCCTGAAGCAATGCGCCGGCGACGGGCGGAAGATAGCCGAATGCGGCCACCAGCATGGCGGCGAGGGAGAGGCCCATGCCGGCGGCGATCGACTGCAATGCGATGAAGCGGGCGCGCCGGGCGATGGCGACCACCTCGGCAAGGCGATCGAGCCGGTCGGTCATCAGCACCGCGTCGGCTGCCTCGGCCGCGGCGGCCGCGCCGCGCGCACCCATGGCGAGGCCGACATCGGCGAGCGCCAGCGCCGGCGCGTCGTTGATGCCGTCGCCCACCATCAGCGTCGGGCCGTGGCGGCGCTCCTCGCGCACGACGGCGACCTTGTCGGCGGGCGAAAGCTCCGCATACACGGCATCGAGGCCGAGCAGGGCGGCAACCTCCTCGACCGCGCCGCGCCGATCGCCGCTCAGCACGGCGATACGGCGCATGCCCACCCCACGAAGCAGACGCAGCGCGCGGGGGGCCTCGGGCCGGAGCGGGTCGGTCAGGAGCAGCGCGCCGGCGACGCGGCCGTCGAGCGCGACCCAGGCGACAGCGGCCGCGGCGTGGGCCAGCCGGGCGAGCGTGCCCTCCTCCGGCGGGGGAAGGCCCGCGGCGGCGAGGAACGCCGCGCTGCCGAGCATGACGCGCGCGTGGCCGACGCGGCCGGAGAGGCCTTGGCCAGGACTCTCCTCGACCGCCTCGGGCGGGACGAGGGGCCGGGCGAGCCCGCCGCCCGCGGCGACGATCGCGCGGGCGACGACGTGCGTGGAAGCCTGCTCGAGCGAGGCGGCCGAATGCAGCACCGTATCGGGGTCGAAGCCACGGAGGACCTCGACGCTGGTGACACGCGGGGTGCCGATGGTGAGCGTGCCCGTCTTATCGAACAACGTCGTACGGGCTCGGGCGAGGCGCTCGAGCGCGCCGCCGCCCTTGACGATGACGCCGCGGCGCGCGGCGCGGGAGACGCCGGCGATCAGCGCGATCGGGGCAGCGAGGATCAAGGGGCAGGGCGTTGCGACGACCAGCACGGCGAGCGCGCGCATAGGGTCATGGGCGAGAGCCGCCGCGAGCGCGGCGAGAAGCAGGGTCATCGCGAAGAAGGCAAGGGCGAAGCGGTCGGCGAGCCGCACCAGGCGCGGCCGCTCCTGCTCCGCGGCGCGCACGAGGCGGATGACGGCGGCGAAGGTGCTGGCCTCGGCGGTGGCCGCGGCGCGCATCCTGAAGGCGCCGCCGGCATTGACGACACCGCTGCGCACGGCGTCGCCATCACCGTACGACACCGGAATCGGTTCGCCGGTGAGGGCCGATTCGTCGAGCAGCGCGCCGGCGCCACGCACCACGCCATCCACCGGCACTGCCTCTCCCGGCTGGATGAAAAGAACGTCGTCCGCCGCCACGTCGGCGACCGGAACGTCGCGGATGACCTCGCCTTCGATCCGATGCGCGGTGCGGACCGCGCGAGAGAGAAGGGCGGAAAGCGCGTGGCGGGCGCGGGCTTCGGCGAATTCCTCGAGTGCCGCCCCGCCGGCGACCATGACGGCGATGATGGCGCCGGCGAGATGCGCGCCGAGCACCAATGCACCGAGCATCGCAAGGAAGGCGACGATATCGACACCGAAGACGCCACGGCGAAGCGCGGTCAGGAAATCCGCAGCCACGACCGCGGCCATCACCGCGGCGGGGGCTTGCCAGGCCAATCGGGCAAGGCTGGGCGCGCCGAGGGTGCCGGCGCCGAAGCCCGCGGCGAGGGCGAGCAGGACGAAGCCGAGCAGCAGACGCCGAAGGTTTCGCGAGGTGATCATCGGGCCGGCCGATGTTACCGCTCGACGCTTCGCCCCCGCCACATCGTGGAGCGCCGGCGGGAACCCGGGCGCGGTGCACTCCCGGTTCTCCGCAGGGCTCGGGGCCGCGGAGCTGATCAATGCCGCGACCTTGCTCGGGGAATTGCGCCGACCGAGCGGCGAATGAGCGCTCGCCGGACGGCGTGCCGCGGGGGGCGCGGTGCCGGATGGACAGGACCGCTCCAAATCCGCGCCGGTGCGCGCGAGCGAGCCTTTTCGCTTCGCGGTTCCGCCGGAGGCCATATCGATCTAAGGTGGCGCGGTGGTGAAGCGGCCTCTCCCCAGGATGGGCCGCCAAGCCCGTGGATAATTGCCAATGCCAAGAGTGCGTCTTCTTCTCTGGGCCGCTGCCCTGGCCCTCGCCGCGGGCCCGGCGCTGGCGGGGTCCGTCACGCGCGCCGAGGTCGAAGCCGCCATCCATGCGGCCGGACCTGGCCATGCCGTTGATTTCGCCGGGCGCTCGCTCGCCGGCGCGGACCTTTCGGGTCTCGACCTCGCGGGCGCCGATCTTGCGCACGCGAACCTCTACAATGTGAACCTGAACGACGCCAATCTGACCGGCGCGAACCTCTCGGGGGATCGGCTCGACCTCGCCTGGCTCATGCGCACGAACCTCACGCGGGCCAATCTCTCGGGCGTCCTGCTCCACGGCCCGATCGTTGCGCCCGGCATGGAAGACGTGCCGAAGGACGCGCCGATCCTCGTCGGCGCGAACCTCTCCGGGGCCCAGATCATCGCCCGCCTCAATGGCAATGCCGAGGGGGCCAGCTTTTCGCACGCTGATCTCGGCGCGGACATGCGCAACCAGTCGATGGGCATCCTGCACACCGACTTCAACAACGCCGATCTTCGCCACGCGAATTTCCAAGACGCGAACCTTGCTTACGCCAGCTTGCGCTTCGCCGATCTCAGCGGCGCGGACTTGCGCGGAGCGAGGCTGAACTGGGCCGATCTCTCCGGCGCCGACCTCACGGGCGCCGATCTCACGGGCTCGGATCTGACCCGAGCCGATTTCACCCACGCCGACCTGACGGACGCGATCGTCAAGCGTGTCAAGGGACTCGATACCGTCAAGGGCTTCAAGCCTTGACGGCGCGTCCTGCTGGCGGTGCCGGCACGCATCCTTGAATGGAACCTCGATCGCGGGATCAATAGGGCTTCCGGCGGAGGAAGCGAGGCGATCCGCCAAAGTCATGGAATTGATCGGCAACGAGAGAGTGCGAGGGAGGAGTTGCATGGCGGCGTCATCGAGCGAAGGAGCCCAATCGGATCCGTCCGCCGCAATCATGCGCGCGGAGGCCGCGGCCGCGAAGCGCGTGGCCGCGACGGTCCTGGTGCTGATGGGCGTTTCGGGATCCGGCAAGACGACGGTCGCGCTGGAACTGCAGCGGTTGCTGGGCTGGCCCTTCCAGGAGGGAGACGATCTGCACCCGCCGGCCAATGTCGAAAAGATGCGCTCCGGCCATCCCCTGAACGACCAGGACCGAATTCCCTGGCTGGAGGCGGTGGCACGATGGATCGACGAGCGCCTGGCCGCCGGCGAGCCCGGCATCGTCACCTGCTCGAACCTCAGGCACGCCTATCGCCGGATCACCGTGGGCGATCGCAGGGGCGTGACGCTCGTCTATCTGAAGGGGAACGAACGGCTGATCGCCGAGCGGGTGGCTCAGCGCAGGCACCGCTACATGCCCGCCTCGCTTCTGCGCAGCCAGTTCGCGACGCTGGAGGAGCCGGGCGAGGACGAGCACGCGCTGGTCGTTCCGCTCGAACCCTCCGTCGCCGAAACGGTTTTCGACGTTCTGCAAAAGCTCGCGGCCGCCCAGGCGGAGACCGGGCGCGCCGTGCGGGAGTGAGCTCGGGCGCCGCTCACCCGCGGCGGGCGATCAGCGCCGAGCATTCCAGCACCTCGGTTCCCTCGCCGAGCCGGGCGCGCGCGAGGCTCGACATCGAAAGCGCGCGCTCGAGCAGGCTCTCCGCCGTCACCGTCTGGCGCGTGACGAGCGAGACCCTCTCCAGCCGGCAAAAGACGGAGGCGAGCAGGAAGGCCTCGTGACGGAGCCAGGTTCCCGCGCGCCCTTCGCCTCGATCATCGGGTCGAGGCGGCGGAGCGTGGCGGCGCGGTCCATCCAACGGAAGCTGCGGCCCATCGTGACGAGGCGGAACCGATCGGGCTGGAACGCCAAAGGATCGGAGATGACAGGATCGGAGATGACAGGATCTGACATGGGACTTTGCATCGCGGGCCTTACATCGAAGGAGGGCGGTCCGGCGCCGTCGTGTCATGCGGCGCGGCCGGGACGCCGCCGTTCGGCCAGCGGCGGTGCAGCCAGAACCAGGAGGCGGGGTCGGCACGGATCCAGCGCTCGAGGGTCGCGTTCACGGCGCGCAGGATCGCATAGATGTCGGCGTTCCTCTCGCCGCCGAGCGCGACGACGAGCGGCGGCTCGCAGATCATCCGGACCCTTGCCGGGCCGAGCCGCAGGATCCGCACCGGGACGATCGGAAGGCCGAAGCGGAGCGCGAACTGCGCCACGGCGGGCGCCGTCATCGCCTGGCGTCCGAAGAAGGGAACCGCGATCCCGTCATTCAGTTTCTGATCGACCAGCAGGCCGAGCGAGCCGCCGTGCTGCAGATGGATGAGCGCCGCGCGCGCGCCCTCGGCGCCCTTCGCGAACATCGATACGCGCGGGCCGAGCGCTCGCTGGCGCAAGCCCTGGATGACGACGTCGACATGCGCGTTCGACGCCGCGCGATAGAAGCCGGAGACGGTGAGCCCGAGTCCCGCCGCGATCGGCAGGATCATCTCCCAGTTGCCGAAATGGCCCGAGAAAAAAATCACCGGAGCGTTCGCGCCTCTCAGGCGTTCGATATGCTCCTCGCCCGCAATCTCCCATCCCGGTCCCTCCCGCGTCCGATGGAACTCCGGAAGATGCGGCAATTCCGCCGTGGTGCGGCCGAGACTGTCCCACATCGTGCGGATGATTTGTTTCCGTTGCCGCGCATCCAGCTCGGGCAGGGCGTGGCGCAGATTGCGATCCGCGACCTTGGAGACGGGGAGCGTCGGACCGAGCGTGCGCGCGACCCAGCCGCCGAGATTGGAGGAGCGCACGGGGCCGAGCCGGCGCAGCGCGCCGATGGCGGCACGAAACAGCGCAGCCTGCAATCGGTGCGATCCCTCGCGCAGGACAGATTCCCGTGACCATGCCATGCGGCCCTATAGGGCTTGACATTTGTGACATCAAGACGGTCGCGAGCCGTTCAGAGTGCGTCGCGGGGGACGGCGCGGAGAGGGGGCGGGCCGTCCGACAAAGCTGGGGACGGCCCGCCGCACCTGCCTTACGCCGGCGCGAGATCCGCCAGCACCGCGTCGAGGATGACGCTCATCCGGTCGATCTCGTCGTTGCTGACCGTGAGCGCCGGCATGAAACGAAGCGTATCCGGCCGTGGCCCATTGATCAGCAGCCCGCGCTCCCGCGCCCGATCGACGACGCTCGCCGCAATGTCTCTCTTGAGGTCGAGCGCGAGCAGCAGGCCCTTGCCGCGGACCGCGCCGGCTCCGTGCCGGCGCGCGAGCCCCTCCAGGCGGCGCGAGAGGTGATCGCCCGCCTCCGCGACGCGGGCGAGGAAGCCGGGCTTCATGATCTCTTCCATCACGGCGAGGCCCACCGCCGCCATCAGCGGATTGCCGTTGAAGGTTCCGCCCTGATCGCCGTGCGCAAAGCAGCTTGCATCGCGATGGGCGAGCAGCGCGGCCAGCGGGACGCCGCCGCCGAGCCCCTTGCCCAGGGTCATGATATCCGGCGTCGTCCCGGAATGTTCGAAATGGAAGAGCGTGCCGGTGCGGCCGATTCCCGTCTGGATCTCATCGAGAATGAGCAGGATGCCCCGCTCGCGCGTCAGTGCGCGGAGGCCGCGCAGGAAGGGAAGGCTGGCCTCGAACACGCCCGCCTCGCCCTGGATCGGCTCCAGCATCACCGCGGCGGTTCGCGGCGTGACTGCCGCTTCGACGGCGGCGAGGTCGTTGAGCGGCACCTTCACGAATCCGGGAACCTTGGGCTCGAAGAGCCGGTCCCAGCCGGGCTTCCCGGACGCCGCCATGGTGGCGAGCGTGCGCCCGTGGAATCCGTGCTCCATGGTGATGATTTCGTAAGCGCCGTCGCGGTGCGCAGCACCCCATTTGCGGGCGAGCTTGATGGCGCCCTCGTTGGCCTCCGCGCCGCTGTTGGCGAGGAATACCCGGTCCAGCCCGCTGGCGCGCGCGAGCAGCGTCGAGAGCCGGACCATCGGCTCATTGTAGAAGGCCGGGCTGCAATTGATGAGGCGCCCGGCCTGAAGCGCGAGCGCGTCCACGATGGGCCGCGGCGAATGGCCGAGGCAGTTCACCGCCCAGCCCTGGATGAAATCGAGATAGGTCCGGCCTTCGCTGTCGGTGAGCCAGGAGCCCTGGCCGGCGACGAAGGTGATCGGCGGGCGGCGCGTGATATCCATCACGGCGTCGAATTGATCCGGCGGCGGATGTTCCGGAGTTGGGGAAGCCGGGGGCGGGTTGCTCAGGGTGGTTGCCATGTCGTCCTCTCTTGCTCAAGGGCAGGGAGCGACAGGGACCCTGGAATGTCGAAGGCCCCCGCCGCTGCCGGCGGGGGCCTATCGGGATCGATCCGCGGACTCGTCTACCGCACGCAGTGACCCGACGCCCCCGCCAAATTGCGGCGACGACGTCGGAGAACGAGGCTCTCGCTCGGAGACACACGATGCATGGCCGATCAATGCGCCTCGCCGGCCGCCCTGTCAACCGGCGCCGGGGCCGGGCCGCCAGTTCGATGGCCGGTTCGACGGCAAGAAGCGGAGTGCGTGCAATCGCGCAACGCCGCATCTTCTCGCCCGCCCATTCGGAGAACGACAATGCGCTTGCGCATCACCGGCCTGCCGGCCGAGCGTTTTGCTCCTCTTTTCGCGCTTTCGGACCAGGAGCTCGCCGCCCAGGGCGCCGTGCGGCGGATCGCCGACGGCGGGAGCGCGGGCTCTCCCTGCCGCGTCAGCCTCGCGGATTCGCAGCCGGGGACGAGCTTCTGCTCGTCAATGACGAGCACCATCCGGTCGATCCTCCCTACCGCATGCGCTTCGCGATCTATGTCCGCCGCGGCGATGAGACCTATGACGCGGTCGGAATCGTGCCCGAGCAGTTGCCCATCCGCACGCTCGCAGCGCGCAGTTTCGATGCCGGCGGCATGATGCTCGGCTGCGAGCTGGTCGAGGGGCGGGATCTGGAGGCGACGATCGGCCGGCTGCTGGCGGATCCGGACGCGGAGTATCTGCACATCCACTTCGCCGCGCCCGGCTGCTATGCCGCCCGCGTCGATCGTGCCTGAAGCGGGGGCCTCGCCGCTCATTCCTTCCAGGCCACCAGGTCGATCTCGACGAGCGCGCCGCGGGCGAGCGCGGTGACGCCCACACAGGTGCGCGCGGGCAGGCGGTCCGTCGGAAAGAATGAGCGCCAGACCGCGTTCATCGCTTCATAGTCGCGCTCGAACCGGGCGAGGTAGATGCGCGCCTGCACGATTTCGGCGAACGTGAGCCCGCTGCCTGCGAGCACGATGCGGAGATTGTCGACCACGCGCCTGGTCTGCGCGGCGATGCCCGCGGGCAGCGGGCGGGAATCGTCCGCCGGATCGGTCGGCATCTGCCCGGTGACGAGAAGAAAAGGGCCCGCGCGCACCGCATGGCTGAAGGGGGCGACCGGATGCGGCGCGCCCGGGATCATCAGGAATTCGGGCTCTCTCGCCACCACGCCCTCCGCTGCTCCGACAACGCCGCGACACTCGCCCGACCCGCCGCGGGAGGCAAGCCGCCGAAGGCCGGGATGCACCGGCCCGGGCAGGCTGCTATAGTCGCCCTCACTGCCCCGCCGAGAGCGGCGGGCCTGGAGCGGAGGAAGCCCATGGAAGCGGCGACATCGACCGCACGCAGCGGCACGAGCTCGGCAATCGTCCCCGCGATTGTCCCCACCGGTGCGGCGCTCGGGGCGGAAATGCGGGGCGTGGATCTCCGCGATCTCGACGATGCCGCCTTCGCCGCGGTCCACGCCGCCTGGCTCGCGCACTCGGTGCTGCTCTTCCGCGGCCAGCAATTGAGCGATGCCGACCTCACCGCCTTCAGCCGCCGCTTCGGCGATCTCGATTTCGCGCCGGTGCAGGAGAACGGCCAACGCTTCGTCGCGGGACACCCGGAGATCTACGTCGTCTCCAACGTGCTCGGCGCGGACGGCCAGCCGATCGGCAGCCTCGGCGCCGGCGAGGCTGTCTGGCACACCGACATGTCGTACCTCGAGAAGCCGCCCAAGGCGAGCATGCTCTACGCGCTCGAAGTGCCGGAAACCGGCGGCGATACCTGGTTCTGCGACATGTATGCGGCGTGCGATCTCCTCCTCGCGTCGTTGCGCGAAAAGCTCGCCGGACTCCGCGTCAAGCATGACGGCACCTACAACAGCGGCGGCTATGTCCGCGCCGGCGTGACGCCGACCGACGATCCGCGCGCCGCCCCCGGCCGGCTCCATCCGCTCGTCTGCCGCCATCCCGAGACGGGGCGGCGCATGCTCTATCTCGGCCGCCGGCGCAATGCCTATATCGAGGGGCTGACGCTCGCGGAATCCGAAGCATTGCTCGACGAAATCTGGGCGGCGGCAACCCGCCCCGAGATCGCCTGGCGGCATCGCTGGCAGCGCGGAGACCTCGTGCTCTGGGACAATCGCTGCACCATGCACCGCCGCGACCCCTTCGCTGCGGCGGCGCGGCGCGTGATGCACCGCACCCAGGTCAAGGGCGAGGCGCCCCCGGCCGGCTAGAAGCCGTCAGGTTCGCCGGCACCTCGACGATGAGCGAGAGCAGGCGGAACGAGTGGGACTTGCCGTGCCCGTCGAGGTTGAGGCTGCTGTTCACCCCGCCCTCGAGCACGTCGTCGATGACGAAGTTGAAGGAAGCGATCGCCGGCAGGTCGTAGCGCACCACGCGCGTCGCACCGCGGTGGCGAAAGAGGGCCAACACGCGCTCCTCGGTCACCTGCCCGGCGAGCACCGGATAGAGCGCGGCGTCGTAGGGAATGAGGCTGATATTGAGCCGGTTGCCCTTGTCGCCGGCGCGCGCGTGCGCGACCTCGTGCAGCTGCACCGGAACGCGGCCCGCGCTCATCCCACGAGCTCCGCTGCGCGGTGCAGCGCGACCTGCGTCGGCACCGCTTCGCGCGGCACGAGGAAGGAGCGGGTGACGATGCGCGGCACCGCACGCAGCCGGGCCCCGCTCGAGCCCGCCGGCCCGCAGCAGAGCATCGCCAGCACCTCGCGCACCGCCTGATCGACATCATCCCGCGCCGCGCCGGAAACCGCGAGCCGGACGCGGATATCCTCCGGCTCCGGCCCGGCATAGGCACGCGCGAGCGTGCCCGTGTCGTCGTCATGCACGCTCGCGACCCCGATGAGATCGACGCGCGCGCGCACCGCCAACCCGCGCCGCCCGATCCGCTCCTTCAGCACCTCGGCCGCGAGCCGGGCGCGGGCGAGCGCGTTCGGCCCGGCGAGCGAGATCTCTCCCTCGCCGAGAAAGCCGGCACGATAGCAGGCGGTGACCTTCAGCGTCTCCGGCGCCGGATGCCCGCGCATTCCCGAAACCGCCACCCGGTCCGGCCCGATCTCGGCAAGCCGCACGGCGGAGATGTCGAGCACGACATCGGGCGTGACATAGGATTCGGGGTCATGCACCTCGTAGAGAAGCTGCTCCTTCACCGTGCGCAGATCGACGCGCCCGCCCGTATCCTCCGCCTTGGTGACGACGAGGCCGCCGTCCTCAGCGATCTCCGCAATCGGGAAGCCGATATTCGCGGGATCCGGAATGTCCTTGAAGCCCGGATCGTAGAACACGCCGCCGGTCACCTGCGCGCCGCATTCGAGGAGGTGGCCCGCCGTCACGCCCACGGCGAGGCGCTGCCAGTCCGTCGGGCCCCAGCCGAAATGCGCGATCAGCGGCGCCAGCGCCAGGGCGGGATCGGCGACGCGCCCGGCGATGACGATGTCCGCGCCGCGGCCAAGCGCCTCGGCGAGCGGTGCCGCGCCGAGATAGGCGTTGGCCGAGATCATCGAAGCCGGATCGGCGGCGATCGAGGCATCCGATTCGATCACCTCGGCTGCATCGAACGCGATGTTTCCCATCACGTCATCGCCGGAGACAACGGCGATGCGGAGGCCGCCGAGCCCGAGCCGCATGGCGAGCCGCGCGAGCGCGCGCGCCGCCGCCGGCGGATTGGCCGCGCCGAAATTGCCGAGGATCGGGATGCGGTGCGCCGCGCAATCGGCGAGGATCGGTGCCAGCAGCCGCTCCAGCATCGGCTCGTACCCGGCCTCCGGGTCCCGCAACTTTTCGAGCTGCGCGAGCGCGATCGTGCGCTCGGCAAGGACCTCGAGGAAGAGCGCCGCCGGGCCGCCCTTGGCGATCAGCGTGCGCACGACCGGGATGGGCGCATCGATCCGGTCGCCGGAAAACCCGGCGCCGTTGCCCACGCGAAAGAGACCATCCGGCATGCGTTCCCCCAATCCGAGCCAAGCCCGGGCGCCGCGCGGCGTCAAGCCGCCCTCGCTTGACGCCTGTCGCCGACGCTGGAAAGCTTAAGCGAGCTCGGCGTGAACGGGAGGAAGAGCGGCGATGGATCAGTCGGAAAAAACTCTCGAGGTGCAGGGCTGTCAGGCGCCGCGCGCGAGCATTGCCACGCCGAGGCTCAAGGCGCCGGCCGGCAGCACCGACAGCCACTTCCATATTTTCGGCCCGCACGCGCGCTATCCCTTGAGCCCCGGGCGCAGCTATACCCCGCCCGAGGCGCTGGTGGAGCAGTATCTGGCACTCGCCGCCAGGCTCGGGATCGAGCGGATGGTGGTGGTGCAGCCTTCGATCTACGGCACCGACAATGCCTGCACCCTCGATGCCGTCGCGCGCTTCGGCAAGGACCGCGCGCGCGCCGTCGTGGTGATCGACGAGCAGGCGAGCCCGCACGCGCTCCGGCGCATGCACGAGGCCGGCGCGCGGGGCGTGCGCTTCAATGCGGTGAGCGGCAACGGCACGCCGCTCGAGCAGCTGCAGACCCTCGCCCGGCGCATCGCGCCGCTCGGCTGGCACCTCCAGCTCTATGTGCATGGCGAACAGCTCGTGGAGCTCGCCCCCGCGCTCCCCGGCCTCGGCCTGCCGGTAGTGATCGACCATATGGGTGGCGTCTCCACCGCCAAGGGCGTCGATCACCCGGAGTTCCGTGCCCTGCTCGGCTTGCTCGAAGGCGGGCGGGCGTGGGTGAAGCTCTGCGGCTATCGCAGCTCGGCGGCGGGCTATCCCTTCGCCGATGTGGCGCCGATGGCAAAGGCGCTGATCGCGGCGGCGCCCGAGCGCTGCCTCTGGGGCACGGACTGGCCGCACCCGAGCTATCTGCGCACGATGCCCGACGACGGCGAGCTTCTCGACCTCCTCGGCGATTGGGCGCCGGACGCCGCGCGGCAGCGGCAGATCCTCGCCGAGAACCCGGTCGCGCTCTACGGGTTTCTCCCTCTCTCGTAAGTCGTCCCCTCACGCATTGGCGGCCTTGCGCGCCGCCGCCTCCTCGGCGCTGGCCACGCCGCCATGCGCCGCCGACCAGCCCATCGGGTCCTCGAGGAAGCGGCGGACTTCGGCGAGCGCAGTGTCGGCGAAATAAGGCCGGTCCTTGCACGCCTCCAGCACATCCCACCAGGTGCAGAGATGGTGCAGCGTGATGCCCATGGCGGCGAGCGTCTCGAGGCTGCCCGGGAAGACGCCGTAGAAGAACACCACGAAGGCGTGGTTGACGATCGCGCCGGCCGCGCGCAGCGCCTCGGTGAACTGGATCTTCGAGTGGCCGTCGGTCGTCAGGTCCTCGACCAGCAGGGTCTCCTTGCCCTCGGGCACGTCGCCCTCGATCAGGGCGTTGCGGCCGAACCCTTTCGGGCGTTTGCGGACATAGGCCATGGGCGTGAGCATGCGGTCGGCGATCCAGGCGGCGAACGGGATACCCGCCGTCTCGCCGCCCGCCACCACTTCGATGGTTTCGAGGCCGATATGCCGCCCGATCTTGGCCACCGCCAGCTCGCAGATGCGGGCCCGGGCACGCGGGAAATAGATGATGCGCCGGCAGTCGATATAAACCGGCGAGGCCCAGCCCGAGGTGAAGAGGTAGGGCTCCTCGGGGCGGAAATTGACCGCCTTGATCTCGAGCAGGATGCGCGCGGTCGCCAGCGCCGCGTCGCGATCCCATTCGCTCGTGCCGATCCCCGCCATCTCAGCCTCCTTGGTGCCGGTGCCGAGGCGTTCCTAGAGCAAATTCGGCTCCGCCGGCCAGGGTTAAGGCCAGGGCTCCGCCCTGGACCCGCTGGGGCCTTGAGGCCCCAGACCCCCGTCCGTTCTTACCGCAGGAGCGATGCCGCCCGGCGTTCCAGCCCGATATCGCGCCGATCATGCCCGCCCCCGATCATTGCGGGAGGCGTGAGCATCGTGCGGCGGCCGACATCGCAAAGCTCGGGGGGTCTGGGGCCTCAAGGCCCCAGCGGGTCCAGGGCGGAGCCCTGGCCTGGCCCAGGTTGACGCGCGCAAAACCCATCGGCAGCTTGCCCTCGCATCGAAGGAGGGGGCGGGAATGGCGAGGCGCTACCGGATCGCAGTGATCCCCGGGGACGGCATCGGCCAGGAGACCGTGCCCGAGGGCATGCGTGTGCTGGAGGCCGCCGCCCGGCGTTTCGGCTTCGCGCTCGCCGCCACCGAGTACGACTGGTCCTGCGCGCGCTACAAGAGCACGGGCGCGATGATGCCCGAGGACGGGATCGCGCAGCTCAAGGGGAGCGATGCGATCTTCCTCGGCGCCGTCGGTTGGCCGGATGTGCCGGACCATGTTTCGCTCTGGGGGCTCCTGATCCCACTCCGCCGCCAGTTCGACCAGTACGTCAATCTCCGCCCCTGCCGGCTGCTCCCGGGGGTGAAGACGCCGCTTGCCAACCGCCTGCCTGCGGAGATCGATTTCTACGTCGTGCGCGAGAACACCGAGGGCGAATACAGCAGCACCGGCGGGCGGATGTTCCCCGGCACCGAGCGCGAGTTCGTGACGCAAGAGAGCGTCTTCACCCGCCACGGCGTCGATCGCGTGCTGCGCTATGCCTTCGCGCTCGCCCGCACACGGGCGAAGAAGCATCTGACCTCGGCCACCAAGTCGAACGGCATCACCTTCACCATGCCGTACTGGGACGAGCGCTTCCGCGTCATCGGCGCGGAATTTCCCGAGGTCCGGACCGACCAGTTCCACATCGATATCCTGACCGCGCAGTTCGTCCAGCACCCGGACTGGTTCGACGTCGTGGTGGGCTCGAATCTCTTCGGCGACATCCTGAGCGATCTCGGCCCCGCCGTCGCCGGCTCGATCGGCATCGCCCCTTCGGCGAACATCAATCCCGAGCGGGTTTTTCCCTCGATGTTCGAGCCGGTGCACGGCTCGGCGCCGGATATCGCGGGCAGGAAGATCTGCAACCCGATCGGCCAGATCTGGTCGGGCGCGATGATGCTCGATCATCTCGGCGAGCACGAGGCCGCCGCCGCGATCGTCACCGCGATCGAGAAGCTGCTCGGCGAGGGCGGGCCGCGCACGCGCGACATGGGCGGCCAGGCCGCCACCGCCGATGTCGGCAAGGCGCTCGCCGAGGCGGTCGCGTCGGCCTAGAACAGGCAGCACTCGCCTCTGCTCACGCCTCCGGTTTTCCACCTCCGGCGATCACGCTCTGACCATGGCTTCTCCCGGACCGGGCAAACCTGCCCCCCCCGTCTGTCGCCACTTGTGGGTAATTGAAAGCCGGTGAAGGCCGCGGCGTTCGCAGCCTCCCTCTCGGTCCGGTCGCGCAAGACGAGAGAGCCGCTATTCATCCCCCAGGATATTCACCGCTGCCGCGATGAGCCGCCTTGTATCGTCTTCCGTCCCGACGGTGATGCGCAGATAGGGCGCCGTGCGCGGTTTGTCGAAATGCCGCACCAGCACCGCATGTTCGCGCAGTGCCGCCGCGAATTCCGACCCGCCCCGCGCCGGATGCCTGGCGAAGACGAAATTCGCGCTCGAAGGCAGAACGACCAGGCCGAGCCTGACCAACTCCCGCGTCATCGCTTCGCGTGCTGCGACGATCCTGGCGCAGTTCCCGCGGAAGTAGGCTTCGTCACGAAGCGAAGCCGTCGCGCCCGCCTGGGCGACGCCGCCGAGCGGGTAGGAATTGAAGCTGTCTTTCACGCGGCGCAGCGCCTCGATCAGCCCCACGTCGCCGAGTGCATAGCCGACGCGGAGGCCGGCCAGGGCGCGCGACTTCGACATCGTCTGCACGACCAGCAGGTTCGGATGATCGGCGATCAGCGGAACCGCGCTCTCGGCGCCGAAATCGACATAGGCCTCGTCGATCAGCACCGGGATGTCGGGATGCTCTTCGAGCAGTTGGGCGATCTCCGCGCGCGGCAGCGCAACTCCGGTCGGCGCGTTGGGATTGGCGATCACGATCGACCCCGCCTCGCCCCGATAATCCTCGACCCGCACGCGCATTCCGTCGTCCAGCGGCACGGTCTCGCAAGTGAGGCCGAACAATTGCGCCCACACGGGATAGAAGCTGTAGGTAACGTCGGGAAACAGCAGCGGCTTCGGCTGTTTCAAGAGCGCGACGAAAGCATGCGCGAGCACTTCGTCGGAACCGTTGCCGACGAACACCTGTTCTGGCTTCACGCCGTGATGGACGGCGAGCGCCTCGCGCAGTTCCGTCGCCTCGGGATCGGGATAGAGCCGCAGGGTATCGGCCGCGGCGGCTCGCATCGCTTCCAGCGCCAGCGGCGAAGGGCCGAAGGGGCTTTCGTTGGTGTTGAGCTTCACCAGATTGGCGATACGCGGCTGCTCGCCGGGCACATAGGGCGAAAGCTCACGCGCGATCTGGCTCCAGAACGGGTTCATCGGGGCGTCCGGGTCGGGGTCGAGCGGCGGCTTATGCCATCGCAGGACCGGCTTTGCCAGCTTGGCTCGCCATGCTACGCCAAATCTCGCCAGGCAGCAGCCAAGTTTCGTGCGACGCTCTTCCAGGGCAGCATCGGCGGGCATGAGGCCCCCGCCGCGATCGTCACCGCGATCGAGAAGCTGCTCGGCGAAGGCGGCCCGCGCACGCGCGACATGAGCGGCCAGGCCGCCACTGCCGATGCCCCCAAGGCTCTCGCCCATGCGGTCGCGTCTGCCCAAAACAAGCCGAGTGGCCAACCGCCGTCGATGTGATCGTTACGGTCCCTCAGCCCCTGGTCCCACATGGAAGCCCATGCGTTCGAACGCTCACTCCTTTGGACCAGAAAATTCCGGCACCGTCCCCCAGGCCTTGTTGCTATTTTTTTTCTTCCATCCGGATGAACGGCGCGACGTGCGCAAGATAGTCGCGCTTGCCGATATCGACGCCGTTATGGCGGAGAATGTCGTACGCGGTCGTCACGTGAAAATAGAATTGCGGCAGAACCCAGTCGCGCAGGAAACGCCGGCCATCCATATCGAGTACGCGGCCTTCGCGTAGCGGCAGCACGATATGCCGCTCTGCCGCTCCGACGAATTCGGATTCGGATAGGCTTTGCAGGTAATCGATCGCGCCCGAGATCCGGGCCTTCAATTCCTCGATCGTCTGCTCCTTGTCGGGAAACGAGGGCGGCTCTCGGCCGACCAGGCGCGAAGCGCCGCGTACCGCCTGGTCAGAGGCAATCTGCACCTGTGAGGACAGCGGAAGCATGTCCGGTGCAAGCCGTGCGTTCACCAGCACCTCGGGCTTGAACCCCTTCGCCGCCGCGTGTGCCGCACCTTTATCAAGCAATCCCGACAGCGTGCGCAGCATCGGCACAAAGCTTTCCATCGCAAACGAATACATCATCGGGCCCATGGCTCCTCTTCCCCGCAACCAGAGCGGCTATATGGGGCCTTATCATGCCGGGTACAACCTGCACAACGCATGGGCCCTTGGCGCAACCGTGGTTGGTCGATAGGTGCGGAACCACCTCCGGCGACCACGCTCCAGGGGAGCCGGCGGTGGGCAAAGCCGGGCGAAGATCCGTGCGCATGAAGTCATCGCCCTTGAACAGCAGCGGATGGCCGCTTGCCATGGCCAGGGCGTAGGAGAAGCACTCGCCGATAGCGAGGCCGGCGCGGTGACGACCGCGGCCGAAGCGACGGAAGGCATCGATGGCGATGTCCGCCTGCCGTGGGGTGACGGAGACGATGTCGAAGCTCCCGTCGCGCAGCATCAGTTCCAGGTCGGTCCGTCCGGCTGAGCCCTTCCGACCCTCGATGACGAAAGAAAGCTCCACGCGCGTGACCGCGGACACCAGGCGCACCGGTGCCGCTTCCAGTGCCTCGGCGAACAGCTTCGCGTCCGGCTCACCGAGCAGGATCGCAACCGGCGCCGAGGTGTCGATCACCATCCGCGCCACAGGCCGGTTTCGTTTTAACCAACAATCTCGTCCGGCGTTCGCATGTCCTGGTCCGGCAGGGCCGCGCAATGCGCGCCGATTTCAAGCAGACGGTCGGCCAGGCGTTGCCGCCCGCCCCGGCGCAGCCGCTCCCGTTCCAGCCGCTCGGCCAGCGCCTTGCGGATGGCCTCGGTCAACGTCTCGCCGGTCAGGGAGGCAACCTCGCGGGCGAGCCGGTCGGTCTCCTTGTCTTTCAGGCGCAGCGCCATGCGCATCTTCGCATTTCTATGAATCGGCAGAGAATATAGAAACCGGGTCGGCCGCTGTCGGGGCCGGCGGCATCGCGCCGTCGGCGAGCATCAATCCCGAGCGGGTTTTTCCCTCGATGTTCGAGCCGGTGCACGGCTCGGCGCCGGATATCGCGAGCAGGAAGATCTGCAACCCGATCGGCCAGATCTGGTCGGGCGCGATGATGCTCGATCATCTCGGCGAGCACGAGGCCGCCACCGCCGATGTCGGCAAGGCGCTCGCCGAGGCGGTCGCCCGCGCCTGACGCTTCGCCTCAAATGATCCCGATCGCGCTGAGCTCCGCACCTTGCGGCGCACAGGTGAGCCAGTGGCTGCCCTCGCCGGGCTCGGGCCGGCGGAGGATACGGCGGAACTGGAAGCGGTCCGCCTTGTAGAAGGTGCGCGAGCACTCCACCGCCTCGCCCGCCGCGAGCCGCACGATCCGCTCGACCAGGATCAGCGGATGATCGATCGCGACGCCGAGCATGTGGGCGCGGAACTCGTCGGCGATGATGAACTCCATCGTCTCCTCGGCCTCCTGCGGCCGGAGCGCAAACTCCGCCTCGAGGGTGCGCACCAGCGGCTGGCGGAGGTCGGCGGCAAGCAGGGCGGGTGCGAGGCGCACCGGCACATAGCTCGTGCGCGAGGCGACGGGCTCGCCGCCGCTCGAAAGCACCTTGCGGATCTTGAAGGCCTGCCCGCCGCCTTCCATGCCGGGCTTGGCGGCGATCCAATCCGGCAGCGCCACCTGTTCGACGCTGAAAAGCCGGATCTGCGCCGGATCGGCGCCATCGAACCCGCCGATCAGGAAGTGCGGCGATTCGGAAAGCAATTCGGTGATGCGCGGCGAACGGACGAAGGTGCCGCGCCCCTGCTGGCGCAGCAGCAGGCCCTCATCGACGAGCGAGGTGATCGCCTGGCGGACGGTCACCCGCGAGAGGTGATAACGCCGGCAGAGCTCCGTCTCGCTCGGCACGCGGTCCCCGTCCTTGAGATGGAAGGTGACGAGGTCGCGCAGCGCATGCTTGAGCTGCAGCCAGAGCGGCGTCGAGACGGAAGGATCGAGCGGTCGGTCGGGAAGGGCTTGCATTGCAATGCACAATTCCGGGGCAACGCCTGGCACATTGGGAGGTCGGCACGGGATCGGGCAAGGTGCCACGGGGCCGCCGCCAAGGGGGGAACCAATTGACGCCAAGTTATAATACGTCCTAAGATGACTTAACAAGCGCGGATCGATGCCCCATGGCCGCGCGGGAGGAGCGGGACCCGGATGCCCCCCAGCGATCCAGCATGCGATCCGACATGAGCACGCCGATCATCGATTTCCATGCCCATCTCATCCCGCCGCGCCTGGTGGAAACCCTGGTCGCGAACGGTCGCGACTATGGCGTCCATGTGCGCGGGCCGAAGGAGGCGCCGCTGGTCCGCCTCGAAGGCTCGGCTTGGGAAAAACCCCTGCCGCTCCCGCTCACCCGCATCACCGAGCGGATCGCGACCCTCGATCGCCAGGGGATCGACCAGCAGGTGATGGCGCCGTGGATCGATTTCTCCGGCTACACGATGCCCGTAGCACTCGGCCTCCGCTTCGCCGAGCTGCAGAACGAGACGATCGCCGAGGTCGCGGCCCAGCATCCGGATCGCCTGCTCGGCGCCGCGACCGTGCCGATGCAGGACCCCGAGGCCGCCGCGCGCGTGCTCCGCCGCGCCGTGACCGGGCAGGGGTTCCGCTCGGTGCAGATCGCGACCTATTTCGGCGGTCAGCGCTTCCTCGACGATCCGGCGCTCGATCCGTTCTGGCGCGAGGCCGAGCGGCTTCAGGTGCTCGTCTATTTCCATCCCTATGACGAGCAGCCGCCGAACGGGACCAAGGATTATTTCCTCCACAACGTCGTCAACTATCCGCTGCAGACCGCGATCGCGATCCCGCGCATGATCTTCGGCGGCGTGTTCTCGCGTTTTCCGAAAATGAAGGTCTGCTTCCCGCATGGCGGGGGCTATCTGCCCTATCAGTTCGGCCGCATCCGCCGCGCCGCCGCCGTGCGCCCGGAGCCCAAGGTGCACGGCTATGAGGGCGATCCGCTCGATCTCTTCAAGACCTTCTATTTCGACACCATCGTGCACAACCCGGCCTCGCTCCGCTTCCTCGCCGAGATGGTGGGGCCGGACAGATTGTTGATGGGATCGGACTATCCGTTCGACATGAACGATCCCGATCCGGTGGCGAGCGTGCGGGCGGGAATTTCGCCCGAATGGCAGGATTCCGTGCTCGGCGGGCTGGCGCTGCGATTGATGCAGGCCGCCCCGGCCGCCGCCGCCCCGGCCGCCGCCGCCCAATAGGAGACGACGATGAGCGAAGCCGCAATCGTTGCGAAACTGCACCACGTCAGCGCAGGGAAGGGCCCCTGGGTCACGCTCGTCCATTCTCTCGCCGCCGATCACACGCTGCTCAGCCCGCAGGCGGCGCAACTCGCGGAAAATTTCTCCGTGCTCAGCCTCGATATCCGCGGCCACGGGAAAAGCGAGGTGATGTCTGCGCCCTATACGATGGGCGGGCTCGCCGAGGACGTCGCGGCACTCCTCGCCAGCCGCGGCATCGCCGCGACGCACTGGGTCGGGATCTCGCTCGGCGGCATGATCGGCCTCACCCTGGCGCTCGCCCATCCGCGCCTCGTGGGAAGCCTCGTCCTCGCCGACACGACCGCTTGCTATCCGCCGGCGGCGCACGCGGCCTGGCGCGAGCGGATCGGCATCGTCCGGGCGAAGGGGATGGCGGGGGTGCGCGCGGGCACCCTCGACCGCTGGCTCACCGCCCCGTTCCGCGCCCGCGATCCGGAAACCACCGCGCGGCTCGGCGCATTGATCGCGGCGACGCCGGCCGAAGGCTTCGTCGGCTGCTGCGAAGCGATCATCGGCTACGACGTCTCCGCCCGCCTCGGCGAGATCGCCTGCCCGACGCTCGTCATGGTCGGCGAGGAAGACGAGGCAACCCCGCCGGCGATGGCCGAGGCGCTGGCACTCGGAATCCGCGGCGCCACGCTCAAGCGAATTCCGCACGCCGCGCACCAGAGCAGCACCGAGCAGCCTGCCCTCTTCAACGACGCGATGGCGGAGTTCCTCGCCCATGCCGGCTGACTTGCACCCGGCTGAGCCGCGCGCCGCCTGGCCGCCGCCCGGCCGCTTCGCGCTCCACACCTGGACGCTCGACACGACGCCGCTCGCCCTCGCGATCGCCGCCGCCCGCTCGGCGGGCTACGACGCGATGGAGCTGCGCTGGACCGACTTCAAGCGCTGCAACGAGCGCGGCCTGAGCAACGAGGACGTGCTCGGCCTCGTCCGCGCCGGCGGCCTGCCCGTGGGCGTGCTCGGCGTCGAATATGGCTGGCTCTTCGCCCATGGCGAGGAGGGCCGCCGCCTCTTCGATGTCTTTCGCCTGAGCTGCCGCAACGCCGTTTCCCTCGGCTGCGCCATGCTGATGAGCGCGCCCGGCCCCTATTCCGGACCGCTCGCCGATGCCGTGGTCCATCTCCGCGCCGGCGCCGACATCGCCGCCGAGCATGGATTGCGCCTCGCGATCGAGTTCAATTCCCAGCACGACGTGATCAACAACCTCGCCGTCCAGCGCGAGCTCGTCACCGCCGCCGGCCGGCCCAATTGCGGCCTGCTGCTCGATGCCTACCACCTCGCCCGCAGCGGCGCCGGCGGCCGCGGCTTCGCCGACGTGCCCGGCGAGGAGATTTTTGTCTTTCAGTACCAGCGACGTCCCCGCCGCCCCGGTGACGGGCGTCAAACGCCCGACCGATCGGCTGCCGCCCGGCGCGGGCACCGTCGCCTGGCACGAGGTCTTCGGCCTCCTCGCCGAGAAGGGATATGCGGGATATCTGAGCTACGAGGCGCCCAATCCCGAGCTCTGGGCACGCCCGCCGGCGGAAGTCGCGCGCGAGGGCCTGGAGGCAACCCGCCGCCTCATCGCCGAGGCGGCGCGCGAGGAGGCTCCCCAACCGTGACCACAGATCCGCTCTTCGCCGGTCTCTTCGACAAGAGCATCACCGAGATTCCATCCTCCGTCGCCGCCCAGCGCTACACCACCAGCATCGCCCCGCTCGCCGCGATCCAGGGGCGCTGGGTCGAGCAGAAGCGGCTGCCCGTGCCGGTCGGCGAGATGGGCGTCATCGTCTGCGCGGGAAAAATCCATGTCATCGGCGGCTATGCCCGCGGCCGCGTCGATGGCGATTTCCACCAGGTCTTCGATCCCGCGCGCGAGACCTGGGCCCTCAAGGCGCCGCTCCCGTTCCCCTGCAACCATATCGCGCTCGCCGCGATCGACAGCCGCATCTATGCCTTCGGCGGCTTCATCGAGCAGAATCGCTGCCCGCACTCGCGCTGCTTCGTCTATGACGCCACCGACGACGCTTGGACGCCGATCGCCGCCCTGAGCCGCCCGCGCGGCGCGATTTCGGCGGTGGTCGTGGACCGGCGCATCCATCTCCTCGGCGGCCGCGACGTCCGCTCGGTCGAATGGCACGAGACCTACGACCCGCAGACCGACCGCTACGAGATGCGCGCCTCGATGACCGGCTCGACGCGCACCCAGCCCTTTGTCGGCCAGCGCGACCACATGGGCGTCGTCGTCCTCGAGGGACGCATCCACGCCATCGCCGGGCGGATGGACAGCTACGATTTCAACACCGCGCTGCACGCCGTCTACGACCCCCAAACCGACGGCTGGTCCTTCCGCGCCCCGCTGCCGACGCCGCGGAGCGGCCCCTCGGCCGCGCTCTATCGCGGCCGCATCCTGGTGATGGGCGGCGAGGCCACCGGGCGCGTCTTCGGCACCCACGAGGCATACGATCCCGCCGCCGACCGCTGGGAGGCGATGGCGCCGATGGCGGTGCCGCGCCACGGGCTGCACGGCGCGACGGCGGCAGTGATCGGCGATCTGGTCCATATCCCGGGCGGCGGCCCGCTGCCCGGCGGCAGCGTCCAGGGCGCCTACCACGACGCATTTACTTTAAGTTGAACTGGATGGCCGGCATAGTTTATGTCCCGCCGCTGGAGTTCGGCAACCGCGCCTTCGCAGGCCTCGCGCGCACGACGGGCCGGATCGTCGTGATCAACTCTCCGCGCGAGGTCGCCGCCTCGCTCGTCGCGATCGATCCCGCCGGCGACATCCTCGTCCATGCCGCCTACATGGCCCGCCCGGTCGCCGTCTCGCTGCTGCGCCGGGGTTTCCGCGGTTTCATTGGCGTCGATGCCGGCATCGGCCGCAACGAGGCGGGCATCGGCGGGCTCGCGCTCGCCGAGCGGCTGGGCGTCCCCGCGGCCGCCGCCAGCGTCTATAGCTGCGAGATGTGCGTCGGCCGCTCGGTGTGGGACGAAGGCGTGATCAGCCGCGTCAACGGGCCGGCCGCCGCATGCGGGGCCGAGCCGGGCCAGAGCGTCGCCGCGGCGGCCGAATTCTTCCTCGGTGCACCGGCGGGCCGCCCGCGGGACATCGCCGCCGAATGGCCCGACGCGCCCATCCTCCTCGCCGAGGGGCCCCCGGGCCAAGGGAAGATCTATGGTTGCTGGAGCATGAGCCTGGTCGAGGGCGAAAACGCGGAAAACGTCTTCTGCGTCGGAACCCCCGTGGATACGACGATGACGATCTATGTCTACCGCCACGCCATCCGCCCGGCCGGAATCATCGGCAGCGATGGCGGCTTCGGACGCGGCCAGATGGCGATCGCCGGACTGGGGATCCTCGAACGCATGGGGATCGCCTGCGTCGCGGTCTCCCACCTCTCGGCCGATCTCGGCGATGCCGCCAGCATCCATCGCGACGGCCGGATCACCCGCGCCAACGCCCCGGCACGCGCGGCCGGCGTCGCGCCGGGCATGACGGCCCAGGCAGCCGCCGCGCTCCTCCTCGAAGCCGCCCGCTCGCCATGAGCACCCCCTTCTCGCTCACCGTCAACGGAAGCGCCGTGAGCATCGACGCCGATGGCAGCGAAAACCTGATCTCCGTGCTGCGCGGCGCGCTCGGCCTCCGCGCCGTCCGCTTCGGCTGCGGCGCCGAGGCCTGCGGCGCCTGCATGGTGCTGCTCGACGGCGAGCCGGTGCCGAGCTGCACCCTGCCACTCGAACGGGCCGCGGGCCGCACGATCATCACGCCGGAGGGCCTCGGCACGCCCGAATCGCCCGATCCCCTGCAGACCGCCTTCCTCGCCGAGCAGGCGGCCCAGTGCGGCTATTGCCTGGGCGGCATCCTGATCGCCGCCAAGGCGCTGCTCGCCCGCAACCCGAACCCGACGCGGGCCGAAATCGCCGTCGCATTGGAAAAAAATCTCTGCCGTTGCGGCGCCCACAACCGGATGATCCGCGCCATCGCCCGCGCCGCCGCCCGGATCAGGGGCGAAACGCCATGAGCGCGCCACCGCTTCCCCCGAGCCTCGCCGCCAATCCAAGGCTCGACCGCTGGGTCGGCTTCGAGCCGGGCGGCCGGGTCCGGCTCGCCACCGGCAAGGTCGAGCTCGGCCAGGGCATCCTCACCGCGCTCGTCCAGATCGCCGCCGAGGAGCTCGCCGTCGCGCCCGGGCGCGTCCGCATCGTCTCCGGCGACACCGACGCCGCCCCCGAAGAAGGGTTCACCGCCGGCAGCCAGTCGGTCGAGGCGTCAGGCGGGGCGATCCGCGTCGCCGCGGCCGAGGTGCGCGCGCTCTTCGTCGCCGCCGCCGCGCTCCGGCTCAATTGCGCGCCCGACGCGATCGGCGTGACGGACGGAAAATTTCTCCGCGACGGCGAGGAAACCCCGCTCGATTACTGGACGCTCGCCGCGGCGGTCGATCTCGCCCGCGATGCGCGCGGCACGGCGGCGCTGACCAAGCGGCCCGACTATCGCGTGATAGGCCGCAGCTTCCCGCGCATCGACCTGCCCGAAAAAATTTTCGGCGCCGGCTTCATCCACGACCTCGCCCCACCCGGCCTCCTGCATGCGCGGGTGCTGCGCCGGCCGCGCCCCGGCGCCCGTCTCGAACCGCTCGAGGTGGAGGGGGAGTTCGTCCGCATCGGCGATTTCTTCGCCGTCCTCGCCCCCGACGAGGCGATGGCCGAGCGCGCGCGCGAGGCGGCCGCCCGCCGCGCCCAATGGACCGGCGGCACGCCCTGGCGCGAGGGCCTCGCCGTGGCCACCCACCTGCTTACGCTCGACTCCCAGGACCAGCTGCTCGAATTCCCCGGAACCCCCGCCACCCGGCCCGCCGTGGCGGAATTCCATGCCCGCTACACCAGGCCCTATCTCGCCCACGGCTCGATCGGCCCCTCGGTCGGGCTCGCCCGCTTCGCCGACGGGCGCCTCGAAGTCCTGACGCACTCGCAAGGGGTCGGGATGCTGCGCGGCGCGCTCGCCCGCGCCCTCGGCCTCGACCCCGCCGCCGTCACTGTCCGCCATCGCCACGGCGCCGGCTGCTATGGCCATAACGGCGCCGACGACGCGGCGGCGGACGCCGCGTTCATCGCCCATGCCCGGCCCGGACAGTGGATACGCGTGCAATGGACCCGCGCCGACGAGCTTTCCGCCGCCCCCTTCGGCTCGGCGATGGTCGTCGATCTCCGCGCCGGGCTCGATGCGGCCGGCCGGCCGGTCGATTGGACGATGGAGGTCTTCAGCGGCACCCACGGCCAGCGCCCGGGCCATAACGGCGCCGTCAACCTGCTGCCCGCCGAGGCGCTGCCCGACCCGCCGCCGCCGCCGCCCCTCATGGACGTGCCCGAGGCCGCCGGCTTCGGTGGCATGCGCAACGCCCGCGCGCTCTACGACCTGCCCCCGCAGCGCGCGATCCACCACCTGATCGCCCATCCGCCGCTCCGCACCTCCTCGATGCGCGGGCTCGGCACGCACGGCAATGTCTTCGCGATCGAAAGCTTCATCGACGAGCTCGCGCGGAACGCCGGCGAGGACCCGCTCGCCTACCGGCTTTCCCTCCTTTCCGATCCGCGCGGCCGGCGCGTCCTCGAGCGGGTTTCGGAGATGTCCGGCTGGTCCGCCCGGCCGGCGGGCGGCGCCGGCGAAGGGTGGGGGATCGCCTTCAGCCGCTACAAGAACCGCGCCGCCTATGTCGCTGCGGTCGTTGAAGTTTTCGTCGAGGAAAGCGTAGCCCTGCGGCGCGTCTGGTGCGCCGTGGACGCCGGCCTCGTGATCAACCCGGATGGCGCCGCGAACCAGATCGAAGGCGGCGTGATCCAGGCCGCGAGCTGGACGCTCAAGGAGGAGGTGCGGGTCTCCGACGAGGGAATCGCCAGCGCGGACTGGGAGACCTATCCCGTGCTGCGCTTCCCCGAGGTGCCCGAGGTGACGGTCGCCTTCGTCGGCGATGGCGACGACCCCACCCTCGGCCTCGGCGAGGCCGTGCTGGGCCCCACCGCGGCTGCGATCGGCAATGCCGTCGCCCACGCGCTCGGCGCCCGCATCCGCGCCATGCCGCTCACCCGCGAGCGGATCATGGCCGCACTGCTCGCATAGGCGCCGTCGCCTCGAACAGCGCGACATCCAGGGTAAAACTGCCGTCGGCGCCGATGGCGAAATGGGACGCCACCTCGCCGGGCATCGCCGCCTCAAGGGCGCGGATCGCGTCGGCCTGCACCTTGGGCGTCCGCATGCGCGCGACCCAGACATCGAACTCCAGCCGCACCTTGAACCCAAGCGCGCGCCGCGGATCGAGCCCGGCCCCGGCGAGCCCTGCCTGCCATTCCGCCGAGGAGCGGCTCCGCACATGGGAGGGGTCGCGCAGCAGCTCGATCGCCTGAAGGAAGGTGTCGAGCCGGGGCCGACCGGGCGAGACGCTGTCGACGATCGCGGCGACGCCGCCGGGCTTCAGCACCCGCGCAATCTCGCGCAGTCCCGCCTCGAGGTCCCGCCAATGATGCGCGCTGTAGCGGCTCAGCACGAAGTCGAAGCTCGCCTCGGGGAAGGGCAGGCGCTCGGCCACGCCCTCCCGGGTCGCGATGTTGGAAAACCCGCGCGCCGCCGCCGCCGCGGCGACAACGGCCAGCATCTCCGGCGAAAGATCGCAGGCGACGACCTCGCGGACCTGCGGGGCGACCGCGAAGCTCGCATGGCCGGCCCCGCACCCGACATCGAGCACGCGCGCCTCGGGCCGCTCGCGCACGACGGCGGCGAGCGCGTCGAGATCGCCGCCGGCGGCATGCACGGCGCTGCTCAGATAAGCGCTCGCGCGGGCGCCGAACTGCGCGTTCACCACCGCCTCATGGGTCTTGCCCTCGCTCACGGCGCATCACTCCCTTGATCGATCCGCCGGTCCATAGCCTCACCCGGACACCGGTTTAACGGCGAAAATTATACTGGTATGTGCGGCACCAGCATGGAACCGAAACCCTTCACCCGGCGCGCCGAGCTGGCCTCGTTCCTCCGCGCCCAGCGCGAAAAGCTCGCCCCGGCGGCGATCGGGCTTGCCGCCGGCGGACGGCGCCGGACCCCGGGCCTGCGCCGCGAGGAGGTGGCGCAGTTGAGCGGCCTCAGCGTCACCTGGTACACCTGGATCGAGCAGGGGAGGGAGGTTACGGTCTCGCCCGGTTCCCTCGCCCGGCTCGCGAGGGCGCTGCGGCTGGATCGCGCCGGCCGCGCCTATCTCTTCGCGCTCGCCGGCAGGCGCGACCCCGACGAAGGCGGGGCCGCGGCCGACGAGCCGCCGCCTGCGGTGCTGGCCTGCCTCGGCGCGATCCGGGCGCCCGCCTATGTGCTCGATCGCAGCTGGGAGGCCCGGGCCTGGAACGCAGAAGCGGAAAAGCTCTTCGCGGGATGGCTCGACCAACCCAAGGAGGCGGCTCGGGAGCGCAACCTGCTCCGTTTCATCTTTCTTTCGCCTGCCGCCCGCGCCCTGATCCCGGATTGGGAGGCGCGGGCGCGGCGGGTCGCCGCCGAGTTCCGCGCCGCCGCGAGCGCGCATCTGGACGATCCCGCGCTCCGCGGCCTCGTTGCCGGGCTGCGCCGGCAGAGCCCGGCCTTCGCGCGCTTCTGGGCCGAGCACTTCGTGCTTGGCCGCGACGGCGGGGCGCGGACGTTCCGTCATCCGCTTCATGGCTTCCTCCGCTACGAGCAGGCGAGTTTTTTCCTCTCCGGCCATCCCGAGCTGACGCTGACGATCCTGGCTGATAGCCCTGATGAAGTCGGAGTCGAAGGATCCCGTTCATGAGCATCTCCGCACTTCTCGTCGGCGCCGCGTCCGCCGCCGGCGCGCCGTGATCGCCGGCCGGAGCGCGTTCAGGCGGCCTCACGTCCCCCCCCCCCGCCCCGCGACGGATACCCGCCCCGCGACGGATACCCGCCCCGCGACGGATAACGACCGCAGTCATCAGCTTGCCGTTCAGGCAGCGCGCGGATACACTCGCAACGCGTTCTGCGAGTGATTCGCAACAAGGAGTCGTGCCGGATGGGCCGTGAACTGAGCCATATCGCTCGGCGCTGCGAGCGCGCCGTGGTGACGGCCTATCGGGACCTTCGCCGCGGCGGCTGCGGCGACCTCGAATCCTTCCTTGCCTGCACGACGCTCTATCGCATCCATCACCCGGAATCCTCGATCTCGGAGGCGCGGCTGCTGGTGGCGGAGTGGATCGACCATCACGTCGTGCGCCGCGATCGGGGACCGACCTCGGGCTGCGACTGCGCCTGACCGGGTGCCCGGCGGCTTCGAGGTCATCGGCCACCGCGGCGCGCGCTGGCTTTATCCGGAGAACACGCGCGAAGGGTTCGCGCTGGCGCTGGCCGCCGGCGTGCGGCGCTTCGAGACCGACATCGCCGTCACCGCCGACAATGTTCCGGTGCTCTACCACGATTTCGCCCTCAATCCGGACATCACCCGCGGCGCGGACGGCGCCTGGCTCGCCCGCCCCGGCCCGCCGCTCCGCGCGCTCACGCTCTCGGATCTCGCCGCCTATGACGTCGGGCGGATCCGCCCCGGCTCGGATTATGCCGCCCGCTACCCCGACCAGCGGCCGATCGACGGGGCGCGCATCCCGACGCTCGCCGCGCTCCTCGCCGCCGCGCCCGAGGCGCATCTCACGATCGAGCTCAAGACCGACCCCAGCCGGCCCGAGCTGACGGTGCCGGGGCCGCGCATGGCCGATCTCGTCGTCGGGGTGGCCGAGGCGGCGGGCGCGCTCGGGCGCATCCGGATCGAATCCTTCGACTGGAGCGGGCCGCGGCATATCGCGCGCACCCGCCCCGAGATCCCGCGCGCCTGGCTCACCGGGAGGAGGGGAGGGGCCCGAACGGGACGTTCGGTGCCGCAGCTGATCGCCGCCGAAGGGGGCGGGGCCTGGGCCCCCGATGACCGCTCGATCGGCGAGGCCGACATCGCCGAGGCAACCCGCCTCGGCATCGCCGTGCTCCCCTGGACCGTCAACGAGCCCGCAGCGATGACCCGCCTCGCCGCCTGGGGCGCGGCTGGGCTGATCACCGACCGCCCGGACCTCGCGCTCGCCCTTTTCAGGGCGCGTTGAGGAAGTTGGCGTTGGCCGAGGCGCGCGAGACCAGCGCCTGCATCGCCGGATTCTGAACCGCATCCTCGGCCACCAGGGCCTCCATCGGCACGAAATACTCGTGCGGGTGGGGGATCTGGCTTTTGACGAAGCCGTTATAGTGCCGCTGCTTCAGCCCGTACATCACCCTGAGGTCGCGCACCGGCAGCGCCAGCGGAACGAGCGGGGGTGCCGGCACGACGCCCGTCAGCCGCCAGCGCGGGATCGGCTCGCCGCGCAGGGCGGGCGCCAGCAGCCAGGGTAGCGGACAGACCGCGAGCAGGGAATTGGTGCTGGGCGCGAAGCGGGAGCGCTTATCGAGCAGGTTCTGGAGCGAGCCGCAGGCTTCGATCGCAAAAATATCCACAAAAGGCTCCACAGGCGTGCCGCCGAAATGGAGCCACAGCCCGTCCGGCAGGGTGCGCAGCCTGTTGCTCCCAGGAAGCTTGAGGAACGGGTGGCAGGTTTCTGATTCTTCTCCTGGCCGGCCGCGCAGCCATTGTTCCCGCTCAAGGGTCCGACGGACCAGGCCGGGCGGGCGCTGGGGCCAGCAGCGGAGCCGGTCGCGGACCAGGGCGTCGAGCGAGCGGACGTGTTTCATGGCTGCTTCTCCTTTGTTCAGCTGCCGCCGCGTTATCAACTTATAGGCGTATTCTTAGCGTAACGTTGAACGGCGGCAAGGAGAAACTTACCTGAAAACAAAGAATATATGACGTGTGTTGCAACCTGAGGTTTTAGAAGTCCAAAACCACCCTATTCCCGAACGAAGATGCCCGGCAGGCTCCCGCCCCGACCTGCCGAGGCATCCCACATGGTCGCGAATTACTCTTGAGTTCTTTTGAATCCTTTGGACTCGCCTCTTGAAGTTACTTATCAACACTCTGTGGATAATTTTATCCACAGATCGGGGCCGGAGCCCGCGGCGCCCCCGCCGCCATTCGGTGCGGTGGCGAAATATCGCCCGCTCGGCGATGACAACCGGCGCGATGACAACCGGCGCGCGGCCGATTAACAGACCGCCCATGACGCTCCTCGCCGTCGATACCCTCTCCTTCAGCCTGGCCGGCCGCGCCCTGCTCGATCACGCCAGCCTCGCCGTCGATCCGGGCCGGAAAATCGGCCTGGTCGGCCGCAACGGCGCCGGCAAATCCACCCTCCTCAAGCTGATCGCGGGCGAATTGCGGCCGGACGGCGGCACCATCCGCCTCGCCGCCCGCGCCCGGCTCGGCAGGCTCGCCCAGCAGGCCCCGTCCGGCACCGCGACGGCGATCGCGATCGTCCTCGCCGCCGATACCGAACGCGGCACCCTGCTGGCCCGGGCCGAGACCGCATCCCCCGAGCACCTCGGCGAGATCCACGAACGGCTCGCCGCCATCGGCGCCCATGACGCCCCGGCGCGCGCCGCCGCGATCCTCGCCGGGCTCGGCTTCGACGAGGCCGCGCAAAACCGGCCGATGGACAGTTTTTCCGGCGGCTGGCGCATGCGCGCGGCCCTCGCCGCCGCCCTCTTCGCCGCCCCTGACCTGCTGCTGCTCGACGAGCCGACCAACCATCTCGACCTCGAGGCGACGATCTGGCTGGAATCCTGGCTCGCCCGCTTCGCCGGCGCCGTGCTCATGGTCTCCCACGACCGCGACCTGCTCGACCGGGCGGTGGACTCGATCGCCCACCTCGATCGCGGCAAGCTCTCGCTCACCCCGGGCGGCTTCGCCGAGTTCATCCGCATCCGCACCGAGCGCGCGGAGCAGCAGAGAAGCGAAGCCGCGCGGATCGCCGCCCAACGCGACCATATGCGCGCCTTCGTCGAGCGGTTTCGCGCCAAGGCGACCAAGGCGCGCCAGGCCCAGTCCCGGCTCAAGGCGCTCGCACGCCTGCCGGCGATCGAGACCATCGTCGATGCGGCGCCGACCCGCTTCGCCTTCCCCGAGCCGCGGACGATCGCCCCCCCGCTGCTCTCGCTCGACAAGGTGGCGCTCGGCTATGACGGCCGCGCCGTCGTCTCCGGCATCTCGCTCCGGATCGATATGGAAGACCGGATCGCGCTCCTGGGCGCCAACGGCAACGGCAAATCCACCCTCGCCAAGGCGCTCGCCGACCGGCTCGCGCCGCTCTCGGGCAGCCTGCTCCGCGCCCGCTCCCTCCGCGTCGGCTATTTCGCGCAACACCAGGAGGAAGAGCTCGATCCCGCCGCCAGCGCCCTCGACCACCTCGCCCGCGCCCTGCCGAAGGCGACCCCGACCCAGCTCCGCGCCCAGGGCGCCCGCTTCGGGCTCGACGCCGAGCGGATAGGAACCAAGGTCGCCTCCCTCTCGGGCGGCGAACGCGCCCGCCTGCTGCTGGCACTCGCCACCCGCGACGCGCCGCAGCTGCTGATCCTCGACGAGCCGACCAACCATCTCGATATCGACGCCCGCGAGGCGCTGGTCCGCGCGCTCACTGATTTCGCCGGTGCCGTGGTGCTGATCACCCACGACACCCACCTGATCGACCTGCTCGCCGACCGCCTGCTGCTGGTCGCCGACGGACGCGTCATACAGTTCGACGGCGACCTCGATGCCTATCGCCGCCTCAAATCCGCGCCGCCCGCACCCCCGCGCCCCGAACGCCGCGCCCGCCAGGATCCCCGCGAGGCGCTGAGGCCGCTCCGCCAGAAAGCCCGCGCGGCCGAACAGACGCTGGCGCGCCTCGCCGGCGAACGCGAGGCAATCGAGGCCCGGCTCAGCGCGCCCGGCTTCTACGCGCGCGCCTCGACCCAGGAGATCGCCACGCTCAACCAGCGCCTCGCCGCGCTCGCGCGCGAAACCGAGGCCGCGGAGAGCGAATGGCTCGCGGCGACCTCCGAGCTCGAGGCCGCCGGCGCGGGATAAGGCCGGGGGACGCTGTCCCCGCGGTCAGCTGCGGTTTTCGACCGGCACGTAGCTGCGTTGGACCGGGCCGGTGTAGAGCTGGCGGGGGCGGCCGATGCGTTGGGAGGGATCCTCCATCATCTCCTTCCACTGGCTGATCCAGCCCACCGTACGGGCCACCGCGAACAGCACGGTGAACATGGGGATGGGGAAGCCCATCGCCTTGAGGATGATGCCCGAGTAGAAATCGACGTTCGGGTAGAGCTTGCGGCTGACGAAGTAATCGTCCTCGAGCGCGATCTTCTCGAGCGCCATGGCGAGGTCGAGCAGCGGGTCGTCCTTGATGCCGAGCTCGTCCAGCACCTCGTAGCAGGTGCGTTGCATGATCTTCGCCCGCGGGTCGTAATTCTTGTAGACGCGGTGGCCGAATCCCATCAGCCGGACATTGCTGTTGCGGTCCTTCACCTTGGCGAGGAAGTCGGGGATCGCCTTCACGTCGCCGATCTCGCCCAGCATCTTGAGCACCGCCTCGTTCGCCCCGCCATGGGCCGGGCCCCAGAGGCTGGCGATCCCGGCGGCGATGCAGGCGAAGGGGTTGGCGCCGGTGGAGCCGGCCAGCCGGACGGTGCTGGTCGAGGCGTTCTGCTCGTGGTCCGCGTGCAGGGTCAGGATGCGGTCCATCGCCTGCGCCAGCACCGGGCTCACGGTGTGCGGCTCGGCCGGGACCGCGTTCATCATATAGAGGAAGTTCTCCGCGTAGCCGAGGTCGTTGCGCGGATAGACGAAGGGCTGGCCGATCGAATATTTGTAGGTCCAGGCCGCGATCGTCGGCACCTTGGCGATCAGGCGGAAGGCGCTGATGCGGCGGTGCTCGGGGTTCGTGATGTCGAGGCTGTCGTGATAGAAGGCCGAGAGCGCGCCGACCACGCCGCACATCACCGCCATCGGGTGGGCGTCGCGCCGGAAGCCTTCGAAGAAGCGGCGCAGCTGCTCGTGCAGCATCGTGTGGCGCCGCACCGAGGTGTCGAAGTCGGTGAGCTCCGCCGCGTTCGGCAGTTCCCCGTTCAGCAGCAGGTAGGCGACCTCGATGAAGCTCGCATGCTCGGCCAGCTCCTCGATCGGGTAGCCGCGATAGAGCAGGACCCCCTCGTCGCCGTCGATATAGGTGATCTTGCTCTCGCAGCTCGCGGTCTCGCCATAGCCGGGATCGAAGGTGAAGATGCCGAGATTGCCGTAGAGCTTGCGGATGTCCGCGACCGACGGGCCGATCGACCCGGCGAGCAGCGGCAGCTTCATGGTCTGGTTCGTGCCGTCGAGGCTGATCGTTACGGAGCCGTTGGCCGTGCCGCTCATGCAGTTCCCCCTTTTCCCCCGCGGGCGGCATAACCGGATTTCCGCAGCCGCATGTGGCCGTTGCCGCCGGCCAGGAAACAGCTCCCCGCCCGGCGGCTCCGCGAGGCGATTAATAGGGGCGAAATTCCGCCGGGCGCAACCTTCGCGCCCGCAGCAATCTGCGGTTATGGGCGCCGGGCGGGGGTCAGGTCCAGAACGGGGCGTGCCTGCGGAACTTGCGCCAGGCGGGCGCGACCCGCTCCCGCTCCCTGAGCGCGGTCGCCGCGACGAAGCCGCGCACGATGCCGCCCGCCTCGCCGCGGCCCGCCGGGCCGAGCTCGCCGAGCATCCGCTCCACCCCGACCGCGTCGTTGACCGTGCCGAGCCGCTCCTGCAGCCCGGCGAGGCGGCGAAGGAAGCGGCGCATCTCCTTGCGCGGGAAGAGCGGCGAGAGGAGTTCGCCCGCGTAGCGCAGCCGCTTCGCCCTGAGCCGGATCGCGTGCAGATGCGCCGCGTCGGCGCCCGCGATATCGGAAGCGGCGGAGAGGAGTTTTCGATATCGCCGCTGCAGCAGCGCCGGCGCGGCCGCGGCGAGATTTGTCTCCGGGCCTTCTTCGGCTTCGCCGGGCCTGTCCTCCGTGGCAGGGGCGGGGGCCTGCCACGGCCGCAGCACGACGAGGGAAGAGAGCTGGAGCACCAGGCGGCGAAAGGCTGCGGACTCGAGTTCCGCGCCGAGGCCCGCGTACGCGGCCTCGCGCCGGCGCCGGGCCGCCTTGAGCAGGCGGGCGAGCGCCGCGTCCTCCGGGAAGGCGGCCGCGATAGCGGGCCCCGGCCCTTCCAGGAACACGTCCCACTCCCGCGCCGGCCCGAGCGCGCGGGCGAGCGTTCGCAGGCCTGCCCCCGCCTCGGCGAGCGCCGCGGGCACCGCCAGCAGGGGCTTGAGCAGCGTCATCGCCGTGCGCAGGCGGCGCAGCGCCACGCGCATCTGGTGCACGGGCTCGCTCCCGTCCCCGGCCGAGGCGCGCGGCGCGAGCGCCACCAGGGTCCGGGCCAGGCTCGCCACCAGCCAGGCCAGCGCCTCGCTCACCGCGAGCCCCGGCGGCAGCAGCGGCGGGCCGCCCGGCAGGCTCGCCCCATGCGCCTCGCCCCCGTCCGCGTCGCGGCCGAGCGCCTCCGCGGCGAGGCTTGCCGCCGGCACCGCGCAGGGCAGCTCGGCGAGCAGGCGGTCCGCGAGCGCGAAAACGTCATCCGGCCGGCCCGAGAGCCGGAGCCGGGCGAGCCGCCGGTCCGCCCGCGCGGTGTGCAGCGTCCCTTCGAGCAGCTCGAGGCCGACCTCGCCTTGCGCCCCATCCTTCTGACCGCCATTCTGACCGCCGACGGTCGCCGCGCTCCGGCTTGTCGCCTCGAAGCGCGCCGCAATCCTGAGCCCGTCGGGAAGCGCCTGGCCGAGCGCCTCGGGCCGGTCGGCCTGGGCCAGCACCGGCGCGACGCCGAGGGGAGCCGGGGCGAGGGGAGCCGGGGATCGCGCCTCGTCCCCCGGCGCCGGGCCGAGCCGCTCGAGCCACCAGAGCCGCGTCCGTCCGCGCTGCTCTTCGGCGAGCGCCAGCCCCGCCTTGGCGAGTGCGGCGTCCGCGCTGTCGTGCCAGGCGATGCGCACCGGCCGCCGCCGCGCCCAGGCAGCGGGGCCGGAACGGAGCATCGGGTGCCGGCGGAGCGATGAAGCCGCCTCGGGCGCGAGCTCGAGCTCGAGGGAAAATCCGCTCAGGCAGCCATCTCCGGCAGGTCGCTCGCCAGCAGGAACCGCACCAGCCGCCCGCCGCCCGGAGCCAGCGCCCGCCAGCGCCCGGGGATCGCGAACTCGGCCAGCGCCGCGGTCGGAAAGCGCCGGGCGAGCCGCTCGGCGTCCGCCGTCGGCGCGCTGTCCCCGATCAATGTCACGGCGAGCTCATGCAGCCCCGGATTGTGCCCGATCACCAGCACGCCCGCCTCGCTTTCGCCGAGATCCCGGAGCATCGCCAGCATCTGCGGGACCTCGGCGAGGTAGAGCGCCGCCGGCGTCTCGATCCGCACATGGCCCGGGAAGGGCGCGAGGGCCGCCAGCGTCTGCATCGTCCGCCGCGAGGGCGAGGCGAGGATCAGGCCCGGGATGAGGTCGAGCTCGGACATCGCCCGCCCGACGGCGGCGGCTGCGCGCTCGCCGCGGCGGTTGAGCGGGCGGTCACGATCGGCGATCGCCGGACCGTCCCACGACGATTTCGCGTGCCGCAGAAGCAGAAGCTGGTGCATGCCCGCCCGCCCGGGCTCCCTCACATCGCGGCGCGATCCTGCCATAGTTCGCGCGCGCTGTCCCGCGCGGGCGGGTCCGATCTACACGGCGAGCCGCACGCCGCGCCGGAGCTGCCCCTGCTCCGGCGCCACGGCCAGCCGCTCGTAGAGGGCGAGATAATCCTCGGCCATGCGCCGGGCGGTGAAGCGCCGCTCGAACTCGGCGCGGATCCGCCCCCGATCGAGCCCGGCGAGCCGCCCGGCGGCCGCCACCGCGCCCGCGACGTCATCGACGATCGAGCCGGTGAGCCCGTCCTCGACGATCTCGCGCACCGCGCCGCGATCGAAGGCGATCACCGGCGTGCCGCAGGCCATGGCCTCGATCATCACCAGGCCGAACGGCTCCGGCCAGTCGATCGGCATGAGCAGGCCGAGCGCCCCGCTCAGGAATTCCGCTTTCTCGTGATCGCCGATCTCGCCGATGAACTCGATCCCGGGCTGGTCGAGCAGCGGGCGGATCTTTTCCTCGAAATAGCGCTGATCGACGCGATCGACCTTGGCCGCGATCCTGAGCGTGATGCCGCTTCGCCGCGCGATCTCGATCGCGCGGTCGGGGGCTTTCTCCGGGCAGATGCGGCCGAGGAAGGCGAGGTAGCCGGGCCGGATCGGCAGCGGGCGCAGAAGAGTCTCGGGCAGCCCGTGCTGGATGGTGGCGACGAAGTTCGCCTGCGGCAGCGGCGCGCGCTGCGCCTCCGAGATCGCGACGACGGAAACGCCCGGGAAGCGCGCATAGATCGGCGGCAGCTGGGCGAGGTCGAGCCGGCCGTGCAACGTCGTCAGGAACGGCGTCGGCTGGCGGGTGAAGAGCGAGAACGGCCAGTGGTCGAGATGGAAATGCAGGATATCGAAGCTGTCGGCGACGCGGCGGACATCCTCCATCATCATCAGGTGCGGGCTGAGCACATCGACGACCGCCGGATCGAAGCGCAGCGCCCGCGGCGAGAGCGGGCGGAGCCGGGCGGAGGTGCGGGAATCGCCGCTGGCGAAGAGCGTCACGTCGTGGCCCATCGCCACCAGCTCTTCGGTGAGATAGGCGACGACCCTCTCCGTCCCGCCATAGAGCCTGGGCGGAACGGCCTCGGTGAGCGGGGCGATCTGCGCGATACGCATTGGCTGGGCGGCCCTCCTCCGGGCAGTGGCGGGGACATCGACCGCCAATCCGCATCCGGCGCGGCGATCGCGGCAAGAGCAGGACCGGACTGCCGTATATTTGCCAAACAGTTGGGCCGTGATGCGGGCTCCGTCGCGTTCTGCCGGCAAGCGGGATCGTTCCGCCCTCCGCACCGGTGCCGGCGGGAAGCAACCAGGGTGCCCGGGGCACCCGCCTCGGAGGCTCGGCATGCACGACCGACGAACCCGTCCCCTTCGCTTCATGCTGGGCTACGTGCTGCGCTATCCCGTCGGGCACGCCATCGTCCTCGGCGGCGTGCTGGGCGGGGTCGCCTGCGCGGTCGGCTCGCAATACGCGGTGGCGAGCCTGGTCAACGTGCTCGCGGCCGACAATCCGGCCCGGGTCTGGTCGGCCATCGGCGTGCTCGCGGCCCTGGTCGCCTGCGACAACCTTCTCTGGCGCATCGCCGGCTTCAGCGCGAGCCGCGTCTTCGTCGCCGTCACCGGCGATGTTCGCCGCGACCTCTTCCGCCACCTCGTCGGCCATTCCCCCGCCTATTTCATCTCCCGCCTGCCGGGGGCGCTGGCCGGGCGGATCAGCGCCGCGGCGGACGCGTTCTACATCGTCGAGACGACGCTGGTCTGGCGCGCGCTGCCGCCCTGCTTCGCCGTGATCGGCGCGATCATCACGCTGGGCTTCGTCCATCCGCCGATGGCGGCGGCGCTGGCGGTGATCGCGATCGTGCTGGCGCTCATCCTGATGCGCCTCGCCGCCAAGGGCGGCGACGTCCACCAGGCCTATGCGAGCGAGGCCTCGGCGGTGAACGGCGAGATGGTCGACGTCGTCAACAACATGCTCCTCGTCCGCGCCTTCGGCGCCCAGCGGCGCGAATATGAGCGCTTCTGCGCCAAGGTCGGCGGCGAGGTCGAGGCGCGCCGGAAGAGCCTCGTCTTCCTCGAAACGCTCCGCCTCCTCCACGCGATCACGACGGCCGTGCTCACCGCCGGCATGCTCGTCTGGGCAGCACTGCTCTGGCGCCAGCATCAGATGACGCCGGGCGACGTCGTGCTGGTGGTGACGCTCGGCTTCACCATCCTGCACGGCACCCGCGACCTCGCCGTCGCCGCGGTCGACCTCGTGCAGTACATGGCGCGGCTCAGCGAGGCGGTGGAGGCGCTGCTCGAGCCCCACGGGATGGCGGAGCGGCCCGGAGAAGCGGCCGGGGACGTGGCCAGCGGCGCGGCGGGCGGGCGGATCTCGCTCCGCAACGTCGAATTCGCCTACCCGAACGGCAGCGGGCCGACCCTGCACACCATCACGCTGGAGATCGCGCCGGGCGAGCGCGTCGGCCTGGTCGGCCGCTCCGGGGCCGGCAAGTCCACCATCCTCGCGCTGGTCCAGCGCCTCTGGGACCCCGATGCCGGGGCCGTGCTGGTCGACGGCCATGCCGTCGCCGAGCTCAGCCGCGAGGCCCTCGCGGCGAGCGTCGCGGTCGTGCCGCAGGAGGTGATGCTCTTCCACCGCTCGGTGCTCGAGAACATCCGCTACAGCCGGCCCGACGCCACCGACGCCGAGGTCCGCGCCGCGGCGGACGCGGCCGGATGCGCCGACTTCCTCGACGCCCTGCCCCAGGGGCTCGCGACCATGGTCGGCGAGCGCGGGGTGCGGCTTTCCGGCGGGCAGCGCCAGCGGCTGGCGATCGCGCGCGCCTTCCTGCGCGACGCGCCGATCCTGCTGCTCGACGAGGCGACCTCATCGCTCGACAGCGAATCCGAGCAGGCGGTGCAGGAGGCGCTCGATAGGCTGATGCATGGGCGGACGGTCGTCGCGGTCGCGCATCGGCTCTCCACGCTCCGCGACTTCGATCGGATCATCGTCGTCGAGGATGGCCGCCTGGTTCAGGACGGCCCGCCGTCGCACCTCGAGGCCGTGCCGGGCCCCTATCAGCACCTGCTCCGGCGCCAGGCGCTGCGCCTCGTTTCCTCCGAAGCCGCCTGAGCGTTCTGCTTCAGCCCTTGGCCCTTTGATTTCGCTGGGCTAGCTATCGATCCGACCCTCATGGCGCCGAACCGGCGGCATGAGGGCGCGGCTCTGAAAGGGCGGGGGTGATGCGCATCGAGGGTTGGTGGCCCGGCGCCGGCGGGCGGCCCCGAAGTCGGGCAGCAAGGTGACGATCACCCGCGCGGCGCTCGGCGTCGCCGATTCCCTTGGCCAATGGTCGGGCTTCCTCGACCGCCCGCTCTCCGCCGAGCGGCTGATCGCGGCGGCGCGCCGCCGCGCCGGCAGCGCGGATCTCGGCGACATCCCCGTGGCCGAGCCGCTCGCCCGGCTGCTCGAGGCCTGCCGGCGGGAGGCCTCGCTCAGCCTCGTCGGCCGCCTCGCCCTGAAATGGGACGTGCTTCGCTTCCTCGCCAACCTCGCCGACCTCGCGGCGGCGGAAGGGCGATCGCCCGCGATCGCCCATCAGCCGATTGCGCGGCCGATCTTCATCACCGGCTTCCCGCGCAGCGGCACCACCTTCCTCCATGAGCTGATGCTCCACGACCCTGCCAACCGCGCCCCGCGCGTGTTCGAGACGATCTATCCCTATCCGGCCCGGCAGGATGCAGGCGGCCCCGACCGCCGCGCCGCCCGGGTCGCCCGGCAATTGCGGATGTTCGAGCGCCTGGCACCGGAATTCCGCGGCCTGCACCGCATCTCGGCCGCGGCCCCGCAGGAATGCACCGAGATCACGGCGCACGCGTTCCGCAGCCTCCGCTTCGACACGACCTACCGCATCCCCTCCTACCGGACCTGGCTGGAAGGCGAGGGGCCCGCATCCGAACCGGACGGCCACCTGCCCGCCTACCGGCTGCACCTTCGCTTCCTCCAGCACCTCCAGCACCAGGCGGGCGCCGCGCCGCCACGATGGGTGCTGAAATGCCCCGACCATCTCTTCGCGCTCGATGCGCTCCACGCCGTCTATCCCGATGCCCGGCTCGTCTTCGTCCATCGCGACCCGGCGCGGGTGCTGCTTTCGGTCTCCAGGCTCACCGAGGTCCTGCGCCGCCCCTTCACCCGCCGGCTCGACCGGATGGAGATCGGAAGCGGCGAGAGCGCGCGCTGGCTCGAGGGCGCCCAACGCATGATCGCCGCGAGCGCGGACCCGCGCTGGGCGGGCGCGATCTGCCACGTCCGCTATCTCGACCTGATCGCCGATCCCGCCGGCGCGGTGGGCACGGTCTACCGGCATTTCGGCATCTCCCAGCCGGCCGCGCTCGCCCCCGCGGTGGCGCGCTTCGCCGCCGCCGAGCCGAACGGCGGCTACGGCCTGCACCGCTACCGCTTCGCGGATCACGGGCTCGACGCCGCGGCGGAACGCGAGAAATTCCGCCCCTACCTCGCCCATTTCGACGTCGCCCCCGAACCGGCCGGCGCGCCCCGTGCCGCCGCGTCCCCCGCGGCCGGGCTCGGCTCGCCGGCGCGCGCCTATCGCGGCTGACCAGGGCCCCTGGCTATCCCGCGCGGCGGAAGGTGAGGTTGATGCGGCATTCCCCCGTGAGCGGATGCGTGCCCGCCGCCAGCGGGGCGACGCCGTGGAAGGCGAGGCGTGTGGTGCCGCCCCAGACGACGACATCGCCGTGCGCGAGCCGGACCCGCCGCGGCCGCGCGCCGCGCGTCAGCCCGCCGAACAGAAAAATCGCCGGCAGCCCGAGCGAGACCGAGACGATCGGCTGCGTGAAATCGCGCTCGTTGCGGTCCTGGTGCAGCGCGAGCCGGGTTCCCGGCGCATAGCGGTTGATCAGGCAGGAATCGGGCGCAAAGCCGAAAAATCCGGCCACTGCCGCCGCGCGGCCTGCCAGCGCGGCGAAGCGCTCGGGCATGCCCGGCCACGGACGGCCCGTCTCGGGATCGGCCGGGGCGTAGCGGTAGCCGCGCCGGTCGGCGACCCAGCCGAACGTGCCCGCGCTGGTCATCGCAACCGACATGCGGTGCCCGCCCGGCGTCACCATGTGGCGGAAGGGTGCGGCCGCCAGCACCGCATCGAGCGCGCCGAGGAGGTCCGCCCCCGGCGCGGCGAAGCCCGCCAGAATCACGGCGTCGGGCGCGAGCTCCACCCGCTCTCCCGCGGGCGCGAGGCCGGAAAGGAGGTCCCTGCACATGCCGCTATCTCATGTCCTTGGCGCGCATCAGGGAAGATCACGCCGAGCACGCGCCGCCGGCCGGGCGGTGATTGACGGCGAACACGACCCCGTCTGCCTGGCCGAGCGGCACCACCGCGGCGCGCGATTGCCTGCGCGGCCGGTTCTCGATCAGGACGAATTCGCCGCCCGCGAAATCCTCCCCCGGAACCGAGAGCAGGAAGGCCGCCTGCAGCGGGAAGAAAGGCGGACCGTAAAGATCCTGGTGCAGGCAGTTGTCGTCGCCTGCCCCGTATTGCAGCAGCAGCGGCGTCGGCCGCGCCTCGCCGGCGTCATGGCGGATGCCAAGAAACTCGTTCAGCGTCTCCGGATACCGCGCGGAAACCGAAAGAGAAAATTTCCGGAGATTGGCGATCGCGGCGAGCGGCGGGTAGAGGCGCTCGCGCAACCCGGCCGCCCCGCTCACGCGGCCGCCTCGCGCGCCGACGCCTCGCGCGCCAGCAGCGCGCGCTTGCGGCCCGCGCCCCAGCGATAGCCGGCGATCGCCCCATCCGCCCGCACCACCCGATGGCAGGGGATGGCGAGCGCGATCTTGTTCGCGGCACAAGCCGCGGCCACCGCCCGCGCCGCCCGGGGCTCGCCGATCCGCCGCGCGATATCGGCATAGCTCGCGGTCATCCCCGCCGGGATTGCGCGCAGCGCCGACCACACCCGGCACTGGAACGCCGTGCCCTGGATGTCGAGCGGCAGGTCGAGCCCGCGCGCCGGGGTCTCGACGGCGGCAATCACCGCCGCCAGGGTCGCGGCGAAATCATCGTCTCCGGGCACGAGGCTCGCCTTCGGAAAGCGCTCGGCGAGCGCTGCCACCAGGGTTTCTTCGTCGTCCCCGAACGCAATCGCCGAGACGCCCCGCGCCGTCGCCGCGACCAGGACCCGCCCGAGCGAGCAGGCCCCGCTCGCGTAGCGGATCGCCTCGCCCTCGCCTCCGGCGCGCCAGCGGCTGGGCGTCATCCCGAGCCGCGCGCCGGCCTCCGCATAGAACCGCCCGCTCGAGTTGAAGCCCGCCGCGTAGATCGCCTCGGTGACGGTTCGCTCCCGCCCCAGCGCGCCCTCGACGCGCCGGGCGCGGAGCTGTGCCGCATAGGCCATCGGCGTCGCCCCGGTCGCGGCCTTGAAGACCCGGTGGAAGTGGAACCGGCTGAGCCCGCTCGCCCGTGCCAGCGCCGCCAGGCTCGGCGTCTCCTCCGCCGCTTCGATCATCCGGCACGCCCTCGCCACCGCCTCCTCGTGCGACCGATCGGGGCCGGCGCGGTCCGGGCGGCAGCGCTTGCACGGACGAAAGCCCGCCGCCTCCGCCGCCGCCGCGGAGGCGTGGAAGCGCACGTTCTCGCGCCGCGCCAGCCGCGCCCCGCAGGCCGGGCGGCAATAGACGCCCGTGCTCCGCACCGAATAGACGAACGCCCCCTCCGCCCGCCGGTCGCGGTCGATGACCGCCTGCCAGCGCTCGGCGTCGGTTGCGAAGATCCCCGCCATATCCATCCTTCTTCCCCTCTTACCATCGCCGCGGGTCCGGTCCCCGCGTTCTCCGCGATGGGTTATGGGGAGTGCGGCCGCGGCGCGCACTCCGGCGCTTGCCGGCGAATTCTTCCTAGGTCGATTTTTCCCCTCCGGCGGGGGCGACGCGGCCGAGGAATTCGGCGAGCCTCGGCGCCCATTTCCCCCAGTCCATCCCCGAGGCGAGGTGGCCGAGCAGGGCGCGCTCGGCAGCGACGATGTCGCCCACCGAGATATCCGGGAAGGTGGGGCCGTAGGGCCGCCCGGTGGCGGGGTTGACGCTCGCCGGCCCGGTCGAGCCGTAGGAGGAGCCGATCATGTTCGGGCGGATGACGAAGAAGCGATCGGTGTCGATCGCCGCGCCGGGCCCGACGAGGCCGGACCACGAGCCTTCGCCCGCGTGGGAGCCCAAGGGGCCAGGGGGCTCGATCATCCGCGGGCCGGAGCTGTCGCCGTGGGTGACCAGCACCGCATTGCGCCGGTCCGGCGCGAGGCGGCCGCGGGTGAGGGCGGCGACCGACATGTCGGCCAGCACCTCGCCGTTCTCGAGGCGAAGGTCGCCGATCGAAGTCCTCGGGAGCGTCATCGGCGCGGCGGGAGCATCGTTCACGCGTGTCTTCCTTTCCTTGTCAGAGATCGATCCAGGAGAGGTGCCCGCCCTTGCCGGCGCCCGTATCCAGGAACACCGCCATGCCGCCCGCCTCGTTGCGGCGGACATAGGGGCGGCCGTCGCGGCTGCGGCAATCATGGCCGCAATAGACGGTGAGGCCGGGCGGAATCCGGTCGACCCAGCGCAGGCTCCGCTCAGGATAGCCGTCCGGCTGGGTGCGGCCGGTCGGCTGGCCATAGAGGGCGCGGGCGAGGAGCGGCGGCGCCGGCCCTTCGATCGGCGCCGCCGGCGGCGGCTCGAGCAGCATCCCGGGATCGAAGGCGGCATGGACGAAGAAATGCGCGCCCGCCAGGAGCCAGGCCGGGGCGCGGGCGATCGCCGCCCGCGCGCGCTCGGCGAGCGTCGGATCGAGTGCAGCAAGCGTCGCCGCGAGCGCGGAATCCCGTCGCACCTGGCGCCCGGCAAGCGCGCGCGCGAGCTTCAGGTCATGGTTGCCGAGGAGGAAAAGCCCGCGCCCGGCCGCGAGCAGCTCCAGCATCCGCGCGAGCGCGCCCGGGCTGTCGGGGCCGTGGTCGGTGAGGTCGCCGAGCTGGACCAGGAACCGCTCGGTCGCCGCCGCGGCGGCGAAGCCGCGCGCGTCGCCGTGAACGTCGCCCACGACACGGATCCGGCGCTCCGCCGGGCGAATGGGCGGAGGCGCCTCCTCCTCGTTCGTCCCGTCCGCCGTGGCGCGGTCGAGGGCAGGGGGGCTTGCCGGCACGCGCCTCTTTACGGGCGCGCGCGGACGGCGATCCGCGCTCCGAAGGCGATGAAGACGGCGCCGGCTGATCTGCCCGTGGGGGTCGAGGCGCAGGGCATGGCATTCCCCCTCGTTCTTTCCGGGGGCGAGGCAGGCGGCCCCGCCGCTGCGGCGAGCCTATCGCGAATGGGCGGACGCGTCCAAGCCACGCGTCCAAGCCGCTCCGGCGCGCGCGGTCAGACGGTGGCGACGGGGCAGGCGGGGGCGCTGGTGGCGCCGGGCAGGCGGAGCGGCGGGGCGGTGAGCAGGAAGCGGAAGCGGCCATGCGCGCGCAGCCAGTCGGCGAGCTCGGCCAGGTGCCAGAGCTCGCCGATCGCAATGCCGAGCTTGAACAGGCAGTGCTCGTGCAGCGGCTGGGCGGGACCGGGGGCGCGCAGCGCCGAGACGACGGCAGCGCGCGGGGCCTCGATGCTGATATGGTCGGTCGCGATCGCAACGACGCCGCTCCGGGTGATCCATTTCAGCAGCTCGGGATCCTGTCCGTCGAGCACGGCGCAGGCATCGCGGAGCGATGGATCGGGTGCGACGCCGGCGCGCGCGAGGCGGCGATCCATGCCGGTGCGGAGGCAGAGGATGTCGCCTTCCTCGAGCGCCACGCCGTCGGCCTTCATGATGGCCTGGAGCTGCTCGCCGCCGACCCTGACGCGTTGATGGCCGAAATGCCGGTGCAGATCGACCAGCACGCCGCGGCCCTGCACGCAGGTCTCGGCGATGGTGGCGATCGAGAGGGCGGTGGCGCCGAGCGCGCCCTGGGTGCCGTGCCCGGTCTCGGGATCGACGATCCGGTGGCCGTTATAGAACACGCGCTCCGGGATGTTGTCGCCGTCCGCATCGAAGAGCGCGCCGCGATAGGCGAGGCCCTCCCAGTGCGTGGCATATTGGGGGTAGAGCAGGACCGCCTCGTCGGACCGCACGTCGGTGCGCGAGGGATCGTCGCATTCCATCGCCAGATTGAAGGTGATGCGGCCATTCCTGACCACGGGATGGAAGGTGGGCGGAAGGCCGCTGCGGGTGAACGCTTTGCCGCCGGGGCAATCGAGCGGCAGGCTGAGGCAGAAGGCGATGCCCTCGCGCACTTCGGCGGCGGCGTTGCGGCGCCGCTCGGCGGTGATGAGGTTGAGGCGCCCTTGCTGGTCATCCGCGCCGAAGGCGCCCCAGTTGGCCCCGGGCGGGCGGTTCTTCCAGCGCGGCCGCCCCCCCGGGACGCCCGGCGCGCCCTGGTCGACCCTGCGCGGCAACGGGGGGAAGGGTCGGGAGGAAGGGACCGGCGCGGCGTCCGGCCCGTCCCTGCCCAGGTTCCACAACCTGCGGCTGTGACTCATCGCCGCCTGCGCTCCCCGGCGCCGGCACGATCGAACTCGGCCTGCGGCAGCAGGCGGGCGGCCCTCATTTTCCGAAATCCCCCTGTCCTACTATATTATTTCAAATTCGATATTGATACGCATTACATTACAGACGCGGCGATATGGGTCAATAACTATTTCGCCCATCAGCAAAGAGACGGAGTAGGCTAAATTTTGAGATGAAACCTGTCTTTTAATACATTCCTGGCTGCCATAACCAGACAATGCCGCTTCCGCCCCCTGCTTCGGCGCCCCCTGCTTCGGCGCCCCCGGCTTCGGCGCGCGCGGTCAGACGGTGGCGACGGGGCAGGCGGGGGCGCTGGTGGCGCCGGGCAGGCGGAGCGGCGGGGCGGTGAGCAGGAAGCGGAAGCGGCCATGCGCGCGCAGCCAGTCGGCGAGCTCGGCCAGGTGCCAGAGCTCGCCGATCGCAATGCCGAGCTTGAACAGGCAGTGCTCGTGCAGCGGCTGGGCGGGACCGGGGGCGCGCAGCGCCGAGACGACGCCAGCGCGCGGGGCCTCGATGCTGATATGGTCGGTCACGATCGCGGCGACGCCGCTCCTGGTGATCCATTTCAGCAGCTCGGGATCCCGTCCGTCGAGCACGGCGCAGGCATCGCGGAGCGCCGGATCGGGTGCGACGCCGGCGCGCGCGAGGCGGCGATCCATGCCGGTGCGGAGGCAGAGGATGTCGCCTTCCTCGAGCGCCGCGCCGTCGGCCTTCATGATGGCCTGGAGCTGCTCGCCGCCGACCCTGACGCGTTGATGGCCGAAATGCCGGTGCAGATCGACCAGCACGCCGCGGCCCTGCACGCAGGTCTCGGCGATGGTGGCGATCGAGAGGGCGGTGGCGCCGAGCGCGCCCTGGGTGCCGTGCCCGGTCTCGGGATCGACGATCCGGTGGCCGTTATAGAACACGCGCTCCGGGATGTTGTCGCCGTCCGCATCGAAGAACGCGCCGCGATAGGCGAAGCCCTCCCAGTGCGTGGCGTATTGGGGGTGCAGCAGGACCGCCTCGTCGGACCGCACGTCGGTGCGCGAGGGATCGTCGCATTCCATCGCCAGGTTGAAGGTGATACGGCCGTTCCTGACCACGGGATGGAAGGTGGGCGGAAGGTTGCTGGGGTCGAGCGCTCGGCCGCCGGGGCAATCGAGCGGCAGGCTGAGGCAGAAGGCGATGCCCTCGCGCACCTCGGCGGCGGCGTTGCGGCGCCGCTCGGCGGTGATGAGGTTGAGGCGCCCTTGCTGGTCATCCGCGCCGAAGGCGCCCCAGTTGGCCCCGGGCGGGCGGTTCTTCCAGCGCGGCCGCCCCCCCGGGACGCCCGGGACGCCTGGGACGCCCGGCGCGCCCTTCACGGTCTCGGCAAGCGGCAGGGCAGGCGAGGGCGGCGCATCGATGCGCGGTGAGCGGCGCCGCGGCGCTCCGCTGCAAGCCCGCTTGCCGCTCACGGCCGGGCGGAGCCGCGGGATGCAACCCGGGACGTGCGGACCCAAGAGGTTCGTCGGCCGGCCATCTTTCCCCGAAAACCCGCGAAATAGCTGCGCGATTTCTCTGTTCGCCGTTGCAGCAAGAACATCACGCCGGCAGGAATGGTGTCAACGATGATTTCATATCAAATTTTAGAGACGATAAAGTTACTATAAAGAGATAACAGAATCTTTTTGGATTTTCCGGATCGCCTGTAACACGTGGCGTCCACCCCCGCGCCGCCGGCGGAGATCAGAGACGGGCCGCGTGGGCGGGAAGCCAGAGCGCGAGGCCGGGGAACAGCACCAGCAGCACGAGCAGGACGAACATGATGACGTGGAACGGAACGGTGCCGAGAACCACGTCGGCGAGCCTGCCGTCCCACACGCTCTGGATCACGAAGAGGTTGATCCCGATCGGCGGCGAGATCTGGCCGAGCTCGACGAACATGACCAGGATGACGCCGAACCAGATCGGGTCGATGTGATAGGCGGCAAGCGCGGGATAGAGCACCGGAACCGTGATCACGATCATGCCGATGCTCTCGATGAAGCAGCCGAGCACCGTGTAAAGGCAGAAGAGCGCGGCGAAGAAGCCGAGCTGGCCGAGATGCAGCCCGACCAGCCAGGCGGTGACGGTCTCGCCGATGCCGGCGAGGCCGATCGCATAAGCGTAGATGTAGGCTGCATAAATGATGAAGAGGATGTTGCCCGAGATGCGGATGCTGCGGTCGAGCGAGTGGAGGAGCGTGCGCCACGAGAGATCGCCCCAGATCGCGGAGATGACGATGGCGACGACGCTGCCGACCGCCGCCGCCTCCACCGGTGTCGCGATGCCGAGATAGATCGAGCCCATGGTGCCGGCGATCAGCACGACGAAGGGGAGGATGTCGGCGATGCCGCCGAGCAGCTCCGCAAGCGACGACGGCCCGCTCTCCCGCGGCCCCGGCGCGCCGCCGAACTTCGCCCGGCCGCCGATGAAGAGCATGAACATCGCCGAGAGGAGCAGGCCGGGAACCACGCCGGCCATGAAGAGCTTGGCGACCGAGAGCTCGGTGAAGGCCGAGTAGATGATCATCGCCACACTCGGGGGGAAGAGGATGCCGAGCGTGCCGCCGGCGGCGAGCGAGCCCGCCGCCATCCGCCGGTCATAGCCGCGCGCCACGAGCTGCGGCAGCGCGACGCCGCCGATCGAGGCGGCGGTCGCGACGCTCGATCCCGTCATCGCCGCGAACAGCGCGCAGCCGACGATGTTGGTCTGCAGGAGGCCGCCCGGCAGCACGGAGACGATCTTGGCGAGCCCGCCATAGATGCGCCGGCTCACGCCGCTGCCCTGCATCACCTCGGCAAGGAAGATGAAAAGCGGGATCGCGGTCAGCGTGAAGCTGTCCATGCTTCCCCAGGTCGCCATCCCGAGGCCCCGGAGCACCGGCAGCCCGCCCTGCAGCAGGAGATAGACGATGCCGGGGACGGCGATCGCGAAGGGCACCGCGAAGCCGCCCGCCAGCAGCCCGAGGAAAAGGACGAACGAGACGAGCATCTCCAAAGGGGGGCTCATCGCGCTTCTTCCCTCCGCGCCAAGGCTTAGGCCTGCGCCCGCATCCGGCCGAGGCGCCGCAGGATCGCGCGGGCGAGCGTGAACGACGTCGCCGCCATGCCGATCGGCATCACCAGCTGCGGGATCCAGAGCGGGGTCATCAGCAAAGTCGGCGCCGTCGTCTCGAGGTTGGCCGAGCTGGCCACGAGCACGCTGACCTCCCACAGCACCGCGAGCGAGAAGACCAAGGCAAGGAGATCGAAGCCGAGCAGCACGCCCTCCCGGAGCCGCCCGGGCAGCCGGTCGAGGAGAAAGGTGACGCGGTGGAACGAGCCGTGGGAGATGCAGAGCGGCAGGCTCAGGAATGTCAGGACGACCAGGAGGTATCCGCCGTACTCGTCCGAAAGGTAGAACGAGAAATTGAAGAGGTTGCGGGTGACCAGCTCGAGATCGATGATCACGATCAGGGCGGCGAGGGCGAGCCGGCAGAGCATGCGGCAGAGGAACTCGACCGGCCCCTCGGGAAGGACCGGCTCGAAGCTCCTGGCGGTGCCCGGCGCGTCCCCCTCGCTCATCAGAGCCTCGCCCGCGCCCGCGCGCGCCTCCTCAGCCCGGCACGGCGAGCCCGAGCAGCGGGGCGTATTGCTGCCCGCCATAGACGTCGCTGTCGAGCTTCGAGCCGGAGCTCTGCGGGCGGGGAAAGCTCACCTTGATCGCCAGCGCCGCGTCATGGTTGACGACGATCACAGAGGCGGGGTCGCGGCGGAACATCGCCGCGACCGCCGGCTTGTTGATCACGCCGGCGTCGCGCACCCGCCGGTAGGTCGGCTCGTTCTCGAACATCACGTCGAAGGTGAGCCAGAACGGGCCCGCGTTCTTCGAGCGCACCAGGATCGCGAGATCGCCCAAGGTCGTCGTGGCGGTGGTCGTGGCGGTGGCGGCCATGAGCTCAGACCTCCTCGAATTCGGTGCGGAAGAGAGAATGCGGGCTGTCCGGCACGAGCACGTGGTTGAGGTGGAACTCGTAGACCGGGCCGCGGTCGATCTCGGCCGGCGAATAGGGGAAGGCGACGCCGGAGATCAGCCCGTGCCATTTCGCGATCGGGTTGTGCACCGCCATGTGCGAGAGGCTGGTGGCGATCGTCCGCGAGAGCTCCTGGGATTCGCTGATCACGTCCCAGAGGATGAAGGCCTCGTGGCCGTCGATGCGCGGGGTGGGCTCGAGCGCGCCCATGACGCCGTCGCGGCCATAGACGCGCGTCACGATCTCGTATTTGCGGTTGCCGATGGTCCGCAGCAGCCGGGCGCGGATGTTGCGGTCGAGCTGCTCGAGCCACTCGTCCATCTCGGCCAGGATATAGGGATCGCGCACCGCGCCGGGCACGATCGTCGAATAGCCGGCCTGCCGCGTGCCCTCGAGCTTGATGGTGTAGCCGTTCTCGCCGGCCACGAAGCGCGAGCCCGAGACGCGCACGGCGCGCTCGGAGATCTCCTCGTAGCGCGCCTCGCGGGTATAAAGCGTCCCCGAGGGCTCGACCAGCGCGAAGGGGTCGGCGTTCTCATAGAGGGTGTGGGAGGCGATGCTCTGCGCCGAGCAGCGATAATCCTCGCGCAGGGGGAAGACGTCGAAGCTCTCCTCGTGCAGCACCGCCATCATGCTGTCGGGAGCGAGCCGCTGGGTGACCGCGGCGGCCCCGCATTCGAGGATCTTCGCCATGTGCCACACGACACCGGGAGCGAAGCCCTTGAGCAGCGGCAGGGCGGCGAAGACGGAGGTGTCGCTGCTGCGGCCGGCGATGACGACATCGGCGCCGTCCTGGAACGCCTTCTGGATCGGCTCGACGCCCATCATCGCGACGATGTGCAGCGACTCCTCCACCATCGCCTCGGTGAGCGGCGCGCTCGGCGCCAGCGGGCGCGAGCGGCCGGCGCGCAGGTGGCGGAGCACCGTCTCCTTGTCGAGCTCGGAATGGATCACCGCCATGCGGAAGTGGAGCCGGTTCTCGCGCGCGATCTCGCGCACCAGCCCGACCATGGTGGCGAGCGTCGCATCCGATCCGGCGGTGCCGGCCGAGCCGATCACCACCGGCAGCTTCTTCGGCACCGCGCGCGTGAGGATCGCCTCGACATCGCGCTTCATCGCCGGGTGCGAGAAATGCGAGCCGCCGCGGGCGAGATAGCTCGGCCCGCCATCGGTCGAGCCGGCATCGCAGCCGATCATCCCGGCCCCGAGCGCGATCGCCTTGTCGAGGGACTCGGGCTGGAATCCGGAGCCGAGCATCCCGGTTGCGGAAACGACGGAGAACGACGGCATCGAACCTTCTCCTTGCCTCAACGGTGCGAGAACATGGTGAGCCCGGCAACCGGCAGCGTCGCGGCAAGGATGCTGCCGGTCGCGGACTCGGTGATGAAAAGCGTCCGCCGATCCGCCCCGCCATAGGCGAGATTGGTGGTCATCCGGCCCTTCGTGCAGGAACGGATGCGGTAGAGCGGCTCGCCCTCGGGGCTGAACAGCCAGACGCTGCCGAGCCCGGCATGGGCGATGGCGAGGTTGCCCTCTTCGTCGATCGCCAGCCCGTCCGGCCCGCCGCCGCCGGAGAGCTGGATGAAGGTGCCGACCTTGCTCACGCCGCCGGCGCGGCCGAGCGGCACCCGCCAGACCGCGTTGGCCCGCGTCACCGCGAGATAGAGAATGTTGCCGGCGGGGTTGAGAACCAGGCCGTTGGGGCTCGGGACATTGTCGAGGAGGACGTCGATCGCCCCGTCCGCCCGCACCCGGATCAGCCGCCCGGTCGGGTCGTGCAGGCCGGTCTGGGCCTGGTCGGTGAAGTAGAGATCGCCGTTGGGCGCGAAATGAAGGTCGTTCGGGCCCTTCAGCCGTTCGAGCGCGACGCGGATGAGGAAGGGTTTCGGCGCGCCGCCGTCGGGGTCCATGACCAGGATCCCCTGCTTCTGGTCGGCGATGAAGATGCGGCCGTCCCGGTGGATCTTGAGCCCGTTCGGCTCGCCGTCATACTCGGCGGCGACCGTGAAGCTGCCGTCCGGGTCGATGCGCAGGATGCGTCCATAGGGGATGTCGGTGCAGTAGAGGCGGCCCTGGCGATCGAAGGCGGGGCCTTCGAGGAAGCAGCCGAGCTGGCCGTGCGTCCGTCCCTCGAGCCACTCCGAGCTCCGGTTCGTCACTTCGAGATCGGCCGGGACGCGCGCGAAGACGCGCGTCTCGAGTTCCGCCGGCGGCGCGTACATTTCTTTTCCCCCGCAGCCTCAGTTCTCGATCGCCTGTTCGACGGTGGCCAGCGCCTGCGCGCCGCTCGCCCCGTTCCTCTTCGCCCATTGCGGCCAATAGGAACGCATGCGCGCGGCGATCAGCGCCGCGTCCGCCGGCGTGCCCGGCGTGATCACCATGCCCTCCTTGCGGTAGTCCTCGGTCAGCCCGTCTTCCCGGCCCTGCAGGATGTTCGTGATCCGCGCCGCCGCCGCGCGGCCGAGGGCGGAGATCTTCCGGCGCACATCCGCCGGCAGCGCCTCGAACCGCCGCTTGTTCACCATCAGCATGACGCTCACATAGTTCGGGCCGGTGCGCAGATTGTAGTGCAGCAACCCGTGCCAGATGATGCCGCCGCCGACATTCGCGGTGAGCACGCCCTGGATGATGCCGCGCTGGAGCGCGGTCGCCACGTCCGGCGCCCCGAGCGTGATCGGCGTCGCGCCGAAGCGCACCGCGAACGCCGCCTGCTCGGGCGTGGTGACGCGGATCTTCATGCCTTTGATGTCGGAAAGCGTCGTGATCCTGCGTGTGCCGTAGATCACCTGCAGCGGGTAGCTGGCGACGCCGAGGACGACGATGTCGCGCTTGGCGAATTCCGCGTTCAGCATCGGCAGCAGGGCGGCGACGCCCTTGCCGAGCGCGGCCTCGTTCGGGAAGAGGCCGGGCAGGGAAAGCACGCCGGCGGCCGGCACCAGGCTGTTGTAGGAGAGCGAGTTGACGAGGCCGAACTGCAGCACGTCCTCGGCGATCGATTGCGCGATCGTGCTGGCCTTGATCGGCAGCGCTCCGCCCGGATGGCAGGCGACATCGATCTTGCCGCCCGACGCCTGGCCGATCTCCGCGGCGAGCGAGACGAGCGCCTGGTACGCGGGATCCGTCACCGCCGGGAGGTAGGTGTAGCACTGCCAGGTCTGCCCGGCGGCGCGCGCGGGGGCAGGGCCCGCCGCGGCCAATCCGGCGAGCAGGAAAAGCGCGAGAAGCGCGCGCCGCACGGTCATCGTTTCCTCCGTTTGCTGGTCTGGCGTTTGTTGGTTGGCGTTTGTTGGTCGGCGTTTGTTGGTCGGGCGCCGGAAAGTCAGGGAATCGGGATGTCGATCAGCGGGGCATATTGCTGGCCGCCATGGTTGTCCGAATCGAGCAGGTCGCCCTGGAAATACGGGCGGGGAATGGAGGCCTTGAAGGCGAGCGCCTCGGGCACGACGAAGAACCGCACCTCGGCCTCGGGCAGCCGGAAGAGGCGGGCGATCAGCCCGCGCGAGAGCACGCCGCTCCGGCGGACCCGCTCGAACCGCTCCTGATCGTCGAACATGATGTCGAACGTCAGCTCGAAGGGCCCCGCATTCTTGCTGCGGATCAGCCGCGCCAGTTCGCCGAGCGTCGCCATCCCGCGCGCCTCAGCCCGCCGCCAGATGTTCGATCGGGAACATCTCGTAGGCGTCGTCCGGCGCCAGGACGTGGTTGACGCAGAAGCGATAGACGGCGCCGCGCTCGAGATGCGCCGGGCTGTACGGGCAGGCGAGGCCGGTGATCAGGCCGCTCCATTCCGGGATCGGCAGATGCAGCGCCTGGTGGCGGGCGACGGCCGCGATCGCGCTCGCATCCTCCTGGGTCGCCGCGGTCGCCTCCATCACCAGGCAGATTTCGTGGCCCTCCGCCGCGTTCCTCGGCTCGAGCGGGCCCATCGTGCCGTTCTTGCCATAGACGCGGATATGGAAGCTGTGCCCCGGGCTGCCGCCGAAGACGTCGGTCACGCGCTCGGCGACATGCAGCTCGAGGCGCGCCAGCCAGTCATCGAGCTGGCGGATGATGTAGGGGTCGCGGATCGAGCCGATGACGACGCTCTGGTAGCCGACGCGCTCCGCCCCTTCGAGCTTGACCGTATAGCGCCCGGCCGGCTCGAAACGGCTGCCGCGCACGCGCACGCGCCGCTCGTCGAGCGCCTCGTAGGCCGAGCTCGTGAGGTCGAGCGTGCCGCTGCTCTCGACCAGCCGATAGGGGTCGGCGTTCTCGTAGAGGGCATGCGCGGCGACGCTCTGCGGGCTGCAGCGCATCGCCGGGTTCAGCGGCTCGATATCGAAATGGTCGCGGCCGAAGCTCACCAGCACGGAATCCGGGGCGCTGCGCGTCACCGCAACCGCGGCGCCGCATTCGAGGAGCTTCGCCGCGTGCCAGGCAAGGCCCGGATCGACGCCGCGGCGGATCGGCAGGCCGGCGAAGATCGCGCAGTCGCTCGAGCGGCCGGCGAGCACGACCTCGGCGCCTTCGTCGAGCGCCTTGAGGTAGGGCTCGGCGCCCATCATGCCGACGATGCGCTCGGCACGGTCGATCACCGCCTCGTCGAAGTGCGGCGCCGGATGGAGCGGCGTGATGCGGCCCTCGCGCAGCCGGCGCTTGAGATAATCCTTGTCCTGCTCGGCGTGGATCAGGGCGAGCCCGAACCTCAGCCCCTCCTCGCGCGCGATCTCGAGCACGATGTCGCGCGAGATCGCGAGGTGCGGCTCGCCCCCCGCGGTGCCGGCGGAACCGATCAGGAGCGGGATGCCGGCGCGCCGCGCGGCGAGCAGCATCAGGCGCAGATCGCGCTTGAGCGCGCGGCGGGGAAAGGCGGTCTTGCCGGTGCCGAGCGGCGCCGGCCCGGGATCGGTCGAGCCGGCATCGCAGCCGATGAAGTCGGGGCGGCGCGCGACGCCTTCCGCGAGCGAGCGCTCGGCGAAGCCCGAGCCGCAGACGCCGGTCGCCGAGACGACGCGCATGACGGCGGCCTCGGCGGGCCGGGCGGGCCTCGCGGCCGCATCGCTGGCGATGGCGGTGCCGGACATGCGCGCCTCCTCAGACGGTCGCGACCGGGGTCGCCGGGGCGCCGGCCGCGCCCGGCAGGCGGAGCGGCGGGGCGGTGAGAAAAAAGCGGAAGCGGCCGTGCGCGCGCAGCCACGCGGCAAGCTCGCTCAGGTACCAGAGCTCGCCGAGATGAATGCCGAGCTTGAAGAGGCAGTGCTCGTGCAGCGGCAGCCCGGGCCCGAATCCGTGCGGCCCGAATCCGTGCGGGCCAGGATCAGCGCCGAGGGTCGAGGAACGCTCGACGGCGAGGTTGTCGGCGGCGATCGCGGCGATGCCGCTCTCGGCGATCCATTGCAGCAGGCGGGGATCGCGCCCGTCGAGCACCGCGCAGGCGGTGCGGAGCGATGCGTCTGGCTTGCCCCCCGCCGCCATGATGAGCCGGCCGAGGCCGGTGTGCAGGCAGAGGAAATCGCCCTCCTCGACCGCAACCTTGTCGGCCTCCAGGATGCGCTGGAGCTGATCGTAGCCGACCTCGGTCCTGGCATCGCCGAGATGGTGGCCGAGATCGACCAGCACGCCGCGGCCCTGCACGCAGGTCTCGGCCATCGTCGCCGCCGAGACCGCGGTGGCGCCGAGCTTGCCCGCGATGCCCTCGCCGGTCGCCGGATCGACGATCTGGTGGCCGTTATAGAAGACCCGCTCGGGCGTGCCGTCGCCATCGGCGTCGAACAGCGAGCCCTTGTGGGCGAACCCGTCCCAGTGCGTCGAATACTGGTCATAGAGCATCACCGCCTCGTCCGACCCGACATCGGTGAGGCGCGGGTCGGTGCAGGCGAGCGCCAGGTTGAAATAGACCTGGCCGCCGCGCATCACGGGATGAAAGCACGGCGGACGGCGGTTGGCGTTGAGCACGCTGCCGCCCGGCCGGTCGAGCGGCAGGCTGAGGCAGAAAGCGATCCCCTCACGCACTTCGCAAGCGGCGCGCCGCCGCCGCTCGGCGGTGACGAGGTTCATCCGGCCGCGCTGATCGTCCGGGCCGAAGCTGCCCCAGTTCGATCCTTCCGGGCGGTTCTTCCAGCGTTGGGCCATGGCCGGGCCTCGTCCCTCCGGCGTTCAGCGGCGAGGCCGCGCGGGCGAGGCGGCGCGGCCGGGGACGCCGCGGCGGGGGGCGTGCGGCGGACGATGCGTTTCCATTCCCGGGAGGAACCTTTTTTGCTGCCGTTGAAGCTCAGGCTAATGTATATACCGGCCTAGGTCAATGGAGCGCCCATGGCGGGGCCGAGATCATTACGCTCCGGTGCCGATGCCGCCGGGCTCGCCGCCGGTGAGAACTATCTCTACCGCCGCATCGAGACCACGGTGCGGGCGATGATCGCCGACGGCAAAATGGCGCCGGGCGCGCGCCTGCCCGCCGAAAGCGCGCTCGCCGGTCAGTTCGCCACCACCCGCGTCACGGTGGCGAAGGCGCTCGCCGCGCTCGAGCGCGAGGGGCTCGTCCACCGGCTCGTCGGCCGCGGGACCTTCGTCGCCGACCAGCGCCCGGTGGTCTCGGTCATCGATACCGGGCTGATCCTCTCCTTCGAGGAGCAGATGGGCAGCTCGGGCCGCGCGGTGAGCTTTCGCCTGCTCGGCTTCACCCGCATCGCCGCCCCCCCCTTCGCGCGCGAACGGCTGCGCCTTGCCGCCGGCACGAAGCTCTACCGGCTCGACCGGCTGCGGCTGATCGAAGGGCGCGTGATCTGCCTCGAGGAACGCTACATCCCGACCGGGTTCGCCGAGCGGATCACCCCCACGATGCTGGCGCTGAAGGGTGCGATGGAGATCATGGGCGAGCTGCTCGGCTATCGCGTGCCGGTGCTCGAGGTGGCGCTCTACCCCGCGATCGCCGACCGGCGCCTCGCCCATCTGATGGCGCTCGAGCCGGGCAGCCCGCTCACCGTGCGCGAGCACGTGCTGCGCGATCGCGGGCGGCGGGCGGTGCTCTGCGGGGTGAACATCTTCACCGCCGAGGCGCGGATCTCCTACACGCTCGGCGCTGCAAGCGCCGCCGGCGCCGCCCGCGCCGCCCGCGCGGACGGGTGAACGCGCCCCTTCATCCGCTCTCGCCGTCATCCGCTCTCGCCGTCCCCCGCCCCGCCCGCCGTCTCGCGCCCCGGGCCCGGCTGGGCGTTGCCTGCCCATCCCCCCGGGGCGAGCATCTTCATCAGATCGATGGGAAAGGGAAAGACGATCGTCGAGCTCTTGTCCCCGGCGATATCGAACAAGGTCGCGAGGTAGCGGAGCTGCATCGCCTGCGGCACCGGGGCCAGGATGCGCGCGGCCTCGAGCAGCTTCTGCGCCGCCTGCTCCTCGCCCAGCGCGTTGATCACCTTGGCGCGGCGGCTGCGCTCGGCCTCGGCCTGGCGGGCGATCGCGCGCACCATGCTGTCGTCGAGGTCGATGCGCTTGATCTCGACATTCGAGACCTTGATCCCCCACGAGTTGGTCTGCTGGTCGAGCACCTCGCGCACGTCGGTGTTGAGCTTGTCGCGCTCGGCCAGCATCTCGTCGAGGTCGTGCTTGCCCAGCACCGAGCGCAGCGTGGTCTGCGAAAGCTGGCTCGTCGCCTCCATGAAATCCTTGACCTGGATCACCGCGCGCTCGGCATCGACGATGCGGAAATAGATCACGGCGCTGACCCGCACCGAGACGTTGTCGTGCGAGATCACGTCCTGCGGCGGGACCTCGATCACGGTGATGCGCAGATCGACCCGCACGACCTGCTGCACCATCGGCATCAGCAGCACGAAGCCGGGCCCCCGGGTGCCGGTGTAGCGGCCGAAGGTGAACATGATGCCGCGCTCGTATTCGCGGAAGACGCGCACCGCGGCGCTGAAAAAAAGAAAGGCGAGAACGACGAGGACGGCAATCGCGATGGCGGCGGAGATCATGGTTTTTCCTCCCTTTCCTCAGCTCCGGCGAGCCCCGCCGGCGCGACGACCAGCACCAGCCCCGCGCGGCCGATGATCGTCACCCGTGCTCCGGCCGCTGCCCCGGGTCCGGGCGGAGAAGCCGAGCGCGCGCTCCAGATCTCGCCCATCACCCGGACGGTGCCCTCCGTCCCCGCCCAGGAGACCACCTTGGCTTCGGCGCCGATCAGCGCCTCGCTTCCGGTGCGCACGGGCCGGCGGCGCGCGCCGATCAGGAGCGCGAGGCCGAGGAGGAAGAAGGCGGCGGTGGCGAGGGTCGCGGCCAGCACCACGGCGAGCGGCAGGCCGAAGCCGGGGCCGGCGGCGTGGAACATCGCCACCGAGCCGATCGCGAAGGCGACCATCCCGGCCAGCCCGATCACGCCGAAGGCGCCGATGAAGACCTCGGCCAGCATCAGCGCGACGCCGAGCAGCACGAGGCCGGCGCCGGCATAATCGATCGGCAGCAGGCCGAGGCCGAGGAAGGCGAGCAGCAGGCTGATGGCGCCGATCAGGCCGGGCAGCACCCCGCCGGGGTTCATCAGCTCGAAGATCAGCCCCCAGGCGCCGAGCAGCATCAGGAGGTAGGCGAGGCTCGGCTCGGTGATCACCGCGAGGAAGCGCGTCCGCCAGTCGGGCGCGAGGGTGAAGGGCACCAGCTCCGCCGTCGCCAGCCGCGCCGCCCGCCCGCCCGCCGTGACCTTCATGCCGTCGATCTCCCGCAGCAGATCGGGCAGGGACCCGGCGATCACGTCGATCACGTGACGCCGCAGCGCCTGGGTGGCGGAGAGGCTCGCCGCACCACGCACCGCCGCCTCGGCCCAGTCGGCGTTGCGGCCGTTGAGCTCGGCGAGGCCGCGGATATAGGCGATCGCGTCGTTGAGGGTTTTCCGGCTCTCGGCGTCGGCCGGGCCGGTCTTGGCGAACGCGCCGAGCGCCACCGGCGTCGCCGCGCCGAGATCGGTGCCGGGCGCCATCGCCGCGACCGCGGCGGCGTAGGCGATATAGGTCCCGGCGCTGGCCGCCCGCGCCCCGCTCGGCGCGACATAGGCCGCCACCGGCACCGGGGAGGCGAGGATGGCGCGGATGATCGCGCGCATCGCGCCGTCGAGCCCGCCGGGCGTGTCGATCACGACGACGATCAGCCCGACCTCCGCCGGGTCCGCCGCCGCAATGCCGCGGACGACGTAGTCGGCGGTGGCCGGGCCGATCGCGCCTTCGATGGTTAGGATTTCGGCCTGCCGCGGGCCAGCCGCGCGAGCCGGCGCCGCGAACGCGACGAGCGCGGCAAGGAGGCCGATCAGCCGCCCGGCGCGCCGCCCATATTCGCGAGGCCGCCGCTCAGGCGGACCCGCCAGGCGCCCGGTCAGGCAAGCGTGATCGAGCCGACCTCGGGGCCCTTCGCGCCCTGGACCACGTTCATCCGCACCGCCTGGCCTTCCTGCAGCGGCGGCAAGCCCGCCTCCTCGAGAGCCGAGGCATGGACGAACACGTCCTTGCCGCCGCCCGGGGGCGTGATGAAGCCGAATCCCTTCTCGGCGTTGTACCATTTCACCACGCCGGTCATCTCGACGGCCGAGCTGAGATCGACCGGGCGGCGCGGGGCGCGCGCGGGCCGCGGCGGCCGCGGACCCATGCCCATTCCCGGCCCGCCGCCCGCCCGCACGGGCTGCGCGGTGCTCTCGTCCACCGAGATGACCTGGCTCACCTGCCGGCCCTTCTGGCCCTGCCCGACGCGCACGCGGAGCGTCGCTCCGGGACTGACGCTCTGGTGCCCGGCCGCCTGCAGCGCGTTCGCATGCAGGAACGCGTCGCCCGTGCCGTCGGCGAGCGCGACAAAGCCGAACCCCTTTTCGGGGTTGAACCATTTCACGGTTGCCTCGGCTTCCGGCCCGGCCGCCGGGCTCTCGAAGCGTGGGAAAGGCGTTGGCGGAGACGGCGTGTTGCCGAAGAAATTGTCATCGTCGAAACCGCGGCGGCGTGGCTGCCGCTGCCGGTCGTTCCTGGGGGCTCGCAAGTGGAACTCGTCCTTTCCGTAACTTCAGGTCTCTGTAACTTCAGGTCTCTGTAACTTCGGGTCTCCAACGTCGGCTCTCCGCCGTCGGCTCCTTGGCGCAGGCTCGCGGTGGGCTATGTCACCGGGATTGTGAGGCGGGGACCTCGCGGCAGAATTGGAGCGTGGCCCCATCAATTCAAGCTGCCTTGCCGTCCTCCCCTCACCCCGCCCGCGCCCCGGTCGCGACAGCCGGGCGGCGGGCGCGAAAACTTTAGATGATCCGAGCGCGGAATTGAAGCCTTCCGCTGCGCGGCGGCGCTCACGGCCTCCGGCCGCTCCGGCGGCCGGCTAAGGGGAAGCTCGAGAGACGCTGCGCCCCGAGCACGAAAACCCGCCCGCCGTGAGGAAAAAGCGCCTGGATGACAGGCCCCTGCACGTCCTGCCCGCTCCCCGGACGCGCACCGAAGGACGGCAGCAGCACCCGCGCTTCGTCCGCGACGAAGCAGGGCAGGCCGCCCGCCTCCGGCCGCGGATGGGCCGCGATCTCGCCCCGCGCCCCCGCCGCCGGCCCCTCGCGGAAGACGAGCGGCGGACATCGCCATGCCCCGTCCGCGCCGACCCGAACGAAAGGCACCGACGCCGCCATCGCCGCGAACCTGGCGCTCCCCCCGCCCGCGCCGAACAGCAGCACCCGCCGCGGACCCCACCGCCGGAGCAGGGCCGCAAGCCGGTCGAGCGCGCCCGGCTCCATCCCGAGGCCGGCCAGCGCCAGCACGCCCTCCCGCGGCCAGAACAACGCACCGCCCGGATCGAGCATCAGCCGCTCGGACAACAGATGCACAGGCGCCGGCGTCATCGATCGCGCTCCCAACCAGGGGCTCCGCCCCCGGACCCCGCTCGGGGGCTCTGCCCCCGGCCCCCGGCAAAGGCCGAGCCTTTGCAATCCATTACCTTAAAGGAATTGGGGAGATCCGGGGCCTCACCGCACCGATGAGAAATTTCGATGACGTTGCCGCCACGCGTCGCGGCCGCTCACGTTTTCGTGATGGAAGCCAGGCGCGGGGAGCCTTGTCCCCATGGGCGTCACCCGATCCGCGGCGACGAACGAACGGAGCCCCCTCATGACCCGCTTTCCCGCCGTCCTGCTCGCAGCCGGCACAGCACTCCTTGCCGCCACGGCGCTGGCCGCGCCGATGCGCGAGCGCGTGCGCGGCACCGTAGCGGTTATCAGCGGCAACACCCTCACCGTGCGCACCATGAGCGGCACGGACGTGCCGGTCGCGCTCACCGGCAGCACCCGCTACACCGAGGTCCTGAAATCGAACCTCGATCGGGTCGATCCGGGGAGCTACATCGGCACCGCGGCGAAGTCGATCGGCAATGAGCTCGTGGCGCTCGAGGTCGTCGTCTTCCCGCCCTCGATGCGCGGCGTGGGCGAGGGCCATTACACCTGGGACCGCATTCCTGACACGACGCTCGTTGGCACGGGCCCCGCCGGCCACGCGACCACGGCCAGCACCATGACCAACGGCACGGTGAGCACGGCGGCGCCGGCCGGCGGCAGCGTCAACACCACGATGACCAACGGCACGGTCGCGAGCGCCGGCGCCGCAGGCGGGGCGAAGGAGATCACCGTCACCTACAAGGGCGGCAAGCAGGTGATCATCGTGCCGCCGACCGCGCCGATCGTGACCTTCCGGCCGGCGAGCATGGACGATGTGAAGGCCGGAGCAAGCGTTTTCGTCAACGCCCTGAAGAACGATGCCGGCACGGTGACCGCGGTCTCCGTCGCCGTGGGCACGGACGGCGTCAAGCCGCCCATGTGAGCGCTGGCGTCACGAACGGAGGGCAGGGCCATGGAACGATCCCGCGGCGCCGGGCGGCCGGCGCATCCTTTGCCGGTGCGGGTCATGCACTGGGTGGGTGCTGGCGCGATCATCACCATGATGCTGAGCGGCTGGGCGATCTATGACGCATCGCCCAGCCTGCCCTTCACCTTCCCCCGCTGGGCAACGCTCGGCGGCTGGCTCGCCGGCGGGATCGCCTGGCACATCAGCGCCATGTGGGTGCTCTTCGCCGACGGGCTCGCCTATCTCGGGTACGGGTTTTTTTCCGGGCATTTCCGGCGGGACATCAGGCCGGTGGGGCTGCGCGCGCTCGCGCGCGACGTGGGCGCGGCACTCCGCTTTCGGCTCGATCATCGGCTCGGCCACTACAATGCAGTGCAGCGGCTGCTCTATGCGGGCGTCACTCTGGCCGTGTGCGTCGCGGTCGCGACCGGGCTTGCGATCTGGAAGCCGGTGCAGCTCGGCTGGCTCACGGGTTTTTTCGGGGGCTATCCGGTGGCGCGCGGCATTCATCTCGCGATGATGCTGTGCATCGCGGGATTTCTCGTGGTGCATCTGGCGCTGGTGGCGCTCTTCCCGCGCACGCTCGTTTCGATGGTGGCGCCGCTCGAAGCGGAGGATCGGCGATGATTGTTGATCCGGCGGCGAAGTCGGCTGACGTCGCACCCGAGCTCGCGCGGTTGAGCCGGCGGAATTTTCTGCGGCACGGGCTCACGCTCGGGAGCCTCGCGCTGCTGACGGGGTGCGACCTCTCGACGCATTCAGGCATCGATGCCGCGCTCTGGACGATGCTGCGCTTCGATGATCGCGTGCAGGCGGCCCTGTTCAGCCGCACGCGGCTCGCCGAGACCTATCCGGCGAGCGCGGTGACGAAGCCATTCCGGTTCAATGCGTACTATCCTATATGGCAAGTGCGGCCGGTGCCGAACAATTGGACCCTCGCGGTCGCGGGGCGTGTTACGGAAAAAACCTCATGGAGCGTCGCGCGCCTGCGCCGATTGCCGCAGCAGGCGCAGATCACGCGGCATATCTGCATCGAGGGCTGGAGCCAGGTCGGCCAATGGAGCGGCGTGCCGCTGCACCTCTTCCTGCGCCGGATCGGGGCGGATCTGCGCGCGCGCTACGTTGCGTTCAAATGCTTCGACGGCTATTCGACCAGCATCGACATGGCGAGCGCGCTGCATCCGCAGACGATCCTCGCCCTCGATTTCAACTGGCAGCCGCTCACGCCGGAGTGGGGCGCGCCGGTGCGGCTTCGGATTCCGGTGAAACTCGGATTCAAGAGTGCGAAGAACCTGCAATCGATCGAGGTGACGAACCAGTTCCAGGGCGGCTATTGGGAGAAGCAGGGCTACAACTGGTTCTCCGGCGTGTGACATGCACGGCCTAGAGGGTGTTATGAACTCAACCGGAGATGACGTCGTCCAGCGATCGAGCTTGGATCCGACCCTCCTGTCTCGACCCAGCTCGGGCATGGGCCGACCGATCAGCCGATGCCGGAAGCGGACGTTGAGCACCGCCCGACGCTCGCAGGTTTGCGCCCATTGGCCACTGCCGCGGCCTGGTCGGCTCCCTGAAAGCGGACGAGGCGCCTCGGGACCCGACCGGCCGAGTTGGGTGGACAGCGGTCCGTCTGCTTCCAAGTACTTGGTCGCGGAATGCGGACACCGCTCAGTCGGCAGAGATTGTTCAGCGTTGTCGCTGGTTTGACCGCTCGCTCCCGTCGAGGCGATTGGGTGGCGCTCGCATTGAGCGCCTGATCTCACTTGGCTGGCGGCGATAGACATCGGCGAAAACGGTGTTGAAACGACGTAGGCTGCCGAAGCCGGAGGCGAGTGCAATTTCCGATATCGGTAGAGTTGTCGTGTCCAAAAGCCTTTTGGCACGTTGGATACGCGCGGTCCGCGCGACCGCCAACGGGGACGCCCCCCAATGCCGCACGAAGAGGCGGCGCAGATGACGGCCGGTGACACCCAGTCGCTCCGCGAGTCGATCGACAGAGTTGTCTTCACCGTCGAGCGCGCCCTCCTCGATGATCAAGCGCGCTGCCCGCTCGACGGTTGCCAGGCTGCCTTTCCAGGCCGGACAGAAGGGCGCCGACTCGGGCCGACAGCGCAGGCATGGGCGGAACCCGGCGGCTTCGGCCGCCGCTGCACTCGGCAGAAATTCGATGTTGCGACGGAGAGGTAATCTGACCGGACAGACGCACCGGCAATACACGCCCGTCGTCCGGACGCCAATGAAAAACCTGCCGTCGAACGCGGGGGCGCGCGCGAGCCAGGCCCTTTCGAACAGCGCTTCCTGCTCCGGGTTCATGGGCAAAGTGTAGCACGGGTGACAGGGTCGAAGAGGATGAGGTCCAATTCCGGCGAGACCGATCCCTGTGCGGTCCGCATGGTCGTCGCGCAACCTCCTGCGAGGCTACCATGCGCAATTCCACGGCAATGTCACGTACGGAGTGGGCGCTGTTGCTGCTCCTATCCGTGCTTTGGGGCGGTTCATTCTTCTTCTCCAAGGTCGCAGTCACCGCCCTGCCACCCTTGACGATCGTCTTCTTGCGGTTCTCGGGGGCCGCCCTGCTGGTCTACGCCTACGCTAGGGCACGCTCCATCGCCATCCCGAGCGATATTCGGAGCTGGCTATCGTTCGCGGGCATGGGACTGCTCAACAACCTCATCCCCGCCAGCCTGATCGTCTGGGGGCAAACCATGATTCCAAGCGGCCTTGCCTCTGTGATCATCGCTACGACCCCAATCTTCTCGATTATAGCGATCCGTTTGACCAGCGCGGATGAACGACTGAGTTTGCCGACGATTTCAGGCATGGCACTCGGGCTGATTGGCGTCTCCGTTCTGTTTGATCTCGGCGCGAGACATACCGCCGACGCTTCCGCGACAGGGATCATCACATGCCTCGGCGCGGCAGCGTCGTACGGCTGCGCAAACGCTTTCGGAAAGCGTTTTCGGCGCCTTGGAATTCCACCCGTGGCAGGTGCAATGGGGCAGATGACCACCACCGCGATCATGGCACTTCCGCTCATGTTGGCTGTGGAGACACCGTGGAAACTTGCTGTCCCGAGTGCCGCTGTCTGGACCTCAATGGCGGGCTTGGTGGTGCTCTCGACTGCGTTGGGCTATGTGGTCTTCTTCCGAATCCTCGCCACCGCCGGAGCCACCAACATCTCCCTCGTAACGTTGTTGATCCCCGTGACCGCCGTTCTGCTCGGCAGCACAATTCTGGGTGAGCGTGTATCGACCGACCAGCTAGCGGGGATGTTGCTCATAGCTTTGGGTTTGATCGCAATCGACGGGCGTGTGCTAGCCCGGGCGGGCCGAGTGGCTGGGACAGCCCGGGCAGCAGCGGCGTCGCGCGACGGAGCCGCTTCAGCGGCGGATTCGGCCAGGGGTAAAAGCGCCAAGAAAGGTGGTCCTGGAACGTGACGGCGGCACCGCTCACGGCTTTCAGGCAGTGGAACGCATGCAGAAGCGAGAACGAGTGGCCGCCCCAGAGGACATGATTATCCGCTTTCGGGAGCCGGGGCTGGACCGTCGAACGTCTGACTTGGGTCGGAAGGGGCCGACTGCTAGCCCGACATCTATGTCCGCTGCGCTCAGTACCTCGCCCCGAAGCCGGTAGGCAGCTTCCGATCAACCCCGGCTTTGAGCCGGATGGCCGGTATCCGGATGGCCTGGCCCGGAAGTGGATCGTCGCAATGCCACCCATCCCGCGTCCCGCCTTTCGTTATCTCGCGTGATTCACGCCTTCGGTGGCCCCACCTCCGGCGATCACGCTTTACGCGGGACGCCGATGATCCGAAATCGTCACGCTCCGGGAGGAAAGGCCGGCAGGCATCCCCGCCGGCCTTCCGGACGATCGGCTGTTCCCTCGGGCGGGATTACTGTCCGCCGCCGGTCATGTTGACCAGGGCCACTGAGCCGTCCAGCGGCCGGACATTCGGGTTTTGGCTCAGCCCGACCAACGGCCGCAAACGAACGCCGTTCTGGTAGTCGAGCGAGGACGTCCATCCCGGATTATGGGCCACCACAGTGATAGACGCAGTGGGTGGATCACCGGCGACGGGCGCGGCCGCCGGAGAGGCGAGCGCGGCACCGGCCGAAAGCGCGAGAGCGGCAAAGGCGAGAGCAAAAGATTTCGTCATCGTTCTGTTCCTTCTCATCGAACCGGGGCTCTTGCCCGATCTCGATGATGGAGACCTCTCGAGGCGCCGCTTTCTTCCATGCATGCGTGCGCGGCCTGGGTGCAGGGAAAGGCATGGAACAATTCTCGATCTCGCAATCAAACAAAAAGCGTGTCCGGGATGGCCGAACACGCTCTCGTTTGGGGGACTGAGGGGAAGGCGGGCTAGTGCCTGATCTCAGCGTTGCGGCGCTCGCGGAGCGATCACGAAACGCAGCGTGAATCAGGCACTTGGACAAAGACCTCTGTGCCAGCTTTCCATGGAAGCTGGCACGAGGCTCAGATGCGCGCGCCCATATCGCTCCGGACCTGGTTGGCGAGGCCGTGCAGCATCTCCATCGGCTCGCTGGTGACGAGGCTGAAGCCGAGGCCGTTCTGCGCCCAGACATAGCCTTCCGTGTCCGCACCGTGCGTCGGCCGCATCGGGGCGCTCATGTCCCGCTTCTCCATCGGGCGCATGAAAAGCGTGATGCGGACCCCGCGCGGACCGTCATAGAGATACATGCCGCCGGGCCCCTGGTCGGTCGCGACGAGCTGGCCGCTGAGCAGATGGAAGCCGGACCCGGAAAGATCGGGCGGCGTCGCCGGACGGCCGAGCTTGCGCGAAAGCCAGCTCGTAAGCTCGGCCCTCGCGGCGGCGTCATGTGGGGCGGCGTCATCCGGGGCGGCGAATTCGCCCCCGGCCGCGAACATGCGATGGACAGAGGCGGCTTCCATGGCGACGGAGGCGACGCCGGTCGGCATGCTCGGGCCGCGGGCCATCCAGCCGGAGCCGGCGCCGACGGCGAGTGCGACCAGGATGCCGGCGGCGACGCGGGCAGGCCGCCACCGCCGCGCGCGGCGGGCCTCGAGGAGGCGGGGGATGCCGAGCCGGGCCGGCACGGGCTCCCGCGCCTTCCAGGCGGTCGCCTCGCGCAGCGACGCGCCGACCGCCTGCCAGGCCGCGACCCGCGCCGCCGCTTCCGGATGCGCCGCGAGATGGCGCTCGACCGCCGGGCGGCGCCCGGCATCGAGGACGCCGTCCACAAAGCCGTGCAGATCGTCGTCCGTGATCGGACGTTCCTGGTCCGTCATTTGACCCTCCGCAGGATCGGCTGAGGCCGCCCTTCCACGAAGTCCCTGAGCCTGTCCCGGGCTCGGCTCAGGCGGGACATCACGGTCCCGATCGGCACTCCGAGCATGGCGGCAGCTTCCGCGTATTCAAAGCCCTCGACCGCCACCAGCAGGATGACCTGGCGCTGGTCCGGGGGAAGCCTCTCGAGGCCGCGCATGATGTCGCGCATTTCGCTGCTCGCCTGTTGGGGCGGCGGCACGGAGACATCGGCCTCGGCGTCCTCGGCCGAGACCTCGGCCCGGACCTTCGTCCGCCGCCAGCGATTGACATAGAGGTTGTGCATGATCGCAAAGAGCCAGGGCCGGAGCTGGCCTTCCGAGCGCAGGCTGCCGAGCTTGTCGAGCGCGCGCACGAGGCAGTCCTGAACCAGGTCGTCCGCGTCGCTGGCATTGCGGAGCAGCGACCAGGCATAGCGGCGGAGCGAGGGGATGTTCTCCTCAAGCGTTGCGAGTGCTGACATGCCTGACCGCCCGGCTCCGGTTTCCCATGGAGGACAATGTTGGGGCGGGATTTCATCCGTGCACGAATATGGGGGCTGGTATGACGGAGGATCATGGGGCCGGGAGCTGCAAGGCGGCGGCTGCGCGGCGACGGCGCGGCGTTTGCTCGCGACGTTTGTCCTAGATTCTCTCCAGCACGTAGCCCGCCGCCAGCGCCGCCGTGATCTGCTCGGCGTGGGCGGGATCGCGCGCCTCCACCATCACCTCGAGATGGGCGGACTGCACCGACGGCGAGGCGAACAGGCGTTGATGCGAAACTTCGATGACATTTCCCTCATGCGCCGCGATCCGCGTCGCGATGTCGGCCAGCACCCCCGGCCGGTCCGGGATCTCGAGCGAGAGCCGGAGCAGCCGCCCGTCGCGCAACAGGTTGCGCAGCAGCACGTTGGCGAGGATGCGCGGATCGATATTGCCCCCGCACACCGGCAGGCCGACCGTGCGCCCCCGGAAGCGCTCGGGGAAGGCGAGCAGCGCCGCCACCGCGGCCGCCCCGGCCCCTTCCGCCACCACCTTCGCCCCCTCGGCGAGCAGCGCGATCCCCCGCTCGATCGCCTGCTCGGGCACCACCAGCACGTCCGCCACAAGCGCGCGGATGATCGAGAAGGGCAAATCGCCGATATCGCGCACGGCGATGCCCTCGGCGATCGTCGCCCCGCCGACGGATACGGGCGTGCCCGCCAGGCGCTGGGCCAGCGCCGCGTAGCTCTCGACCTCCACGCCGATGATTTCGATGCCGGGTTTCAGCTCCGCCGCCGCCACCGCGACGCCGGCGATCATGCCGCCGCCGCCCACCGGCACCACCAGCGTGTCGATCCCGGGCGCGTCGGCGAGCAGTTCGAGCGCGAGCGTCCCCTGGCCGGCGATCACCGCCGGGTCGTCGTAGGGGTGGATCATGGTCAGCCCCTCGCGCTCGGCCAGCAGCGCGGCGTGGGCGGCGGACTCGACCAGCGTCTCGCCGTGCAGCGCAACCCGCGCGCCCCAGCCGGCCGTGCGCGAGACCTTGGTCGCCGGCGTGAAGCGCGGCATGACGATGGTGGCCTGGATTCCGGAGAGGCTCGCATGCCGGGCGACGCCCTGGGCGTGGTTGCCGGCGGACATGGCGATGACGCCGGCGCGGCGCTCGGCGGGCGAGAGCAGGGCGAGCCGGTTCGCCGCTCCGCGCTCCTTGAAGCTCCCGGTCGCCTGGAAGATCTCGAGCTTGAGGAACACCGTGGCGCCGATCGCGCGCCCGATCGCCTCGCAGGGCAGCGTCGGCGTGCGCAGCACGCGCCCGGCGATGCGCGCCGCCGCGTCCTCGACATCCTGAAGCGTGAGAATGGCGTTTGGCCCGGAGCTATCGGATCAGGTCAGACGTATTTGACGCCGAGGATCTCGTACAAGCGGTCGCCGCTCGGCGCCGGCACCGAAACGGTGTCGCCCACCTTGCGCCCGATCAGCGCCTTGGCGAGCGGGGAGGAGACGGAGATGCGCCCGCTCCGGATATCGGCCTCGTGCTGGCCGACGATCTGGAAGGTCGATTCCTTCTCGGAATCCTCCTCGACCACCCGGACATGCGCGCCGAACTTGACGTTGTCGCCCGAGAGCTGCGAGGGGTCGATCACCTCGGCCCCGTTGACGATCTCCTCGAGCTCGGCGATCCGCCCCTCGATGAAGGACTGGCGCTCGCGCGCGGCATGGTATTCGGCGTTCTCGGAGAGATCGCCATGGGTGCGCGCCTCCGCGATCGCGCGGATGATGGCCGGACGTTCCGCCCCCTTGAGGTGGCGTAGCTCTTCCTCCAGCCGCAGCAGGCCGGGGGCCGTCATCGGGAATTTCTGCACCATCGAGCCCCAGAAATCAGACAAGGTTAACGCGGCACAAGGCCAAAGAACCCCCCCGCCGCCGGACACTCGCCCGGCCACGGAGGGTCAAAACGCCGCGTGAAAATAGGCCTGGAGCGGGGTTACTTCAAGCGCGCCCGCGCGGAGCGCCGCGATCGCGTGGACCGCGGCCCGCGCCCCCGCAAGCGTCGTGTAGTGCGGCACCCCGTGGGTCAGCGCGCTCCGGCGGATGTCGAAGCTGTCGGCCACCGATTGCGGGCCCGAGGCGGTGTTGACCACGAGGTCGATCTCGCCCGAGCGGATCGCATCGACGCAATGCGGCCGGCCCTCCAGCACCTTGTTGACGATTCCGACCGCGAGCCCCGCCTCGCGGATGCGGCCCGCGGTGCCGCGGGTCGCGACCACGGAAAAGCCCATCTCGATCAGCCGCCGCGCCAGCGGCACCAGGGCGTTCTTGTCGGAATCCTTGACGGAGAGGAAGGCCGTGCCGTCGAGCGGCAGCCGCACGCCGGCGCCGAGCTGGGACTTGGCGAAGGCGCGCTCGAAGCTCGCATCGATCCCCATCACCTCGCCCGTCGATTTCATTTCGGGCCCGAGGATCGTATCGACATTGGGGAAGCGGGCGAAGGGGAACACCGCCTCCTTGACCGCCACGTGCCGCGCCACCGCCTGGCCGTCGAGGCGGAAGGAGGCGAGCCGCGCCCCCGCCATCACCCGGGCCGCGATCTTCGCCACCGGCACCCCCGTCGCCTTGGCGACGAAGGGGATGGTGCGCGCGGCGCGGGGATTGACCTCGAGCACATGGACGACATCGTCCTGGATCGCGTACTGCACGTTCATCAGCCCGACGATGCCGAGCGCCTGGGCGATCGCGCTGGTCTCCGCCTTCAGCTCGGTGACGATCGCGGGCGAGAGCGTGTAGGGCGGCAGCGCGCAGGCGGAATCGCCCGAATGGATGCCCGCCTCCTCGATATGCTCCATCACGCCGGCGACATAGACGCTCTCGCCGTCGGCGATGCAGTCCACATCGACCTCGATCGCATCCGCCAGATAGCGGTCGATCAGCACCGGGTTCTCGCCCGAGACCCGCACCGCCTCGCGCATGTAGCGGGCGAGCCCGGTGCGGTCATGGACGATCTCCATCGCCCGCCCGCCGAGCACGTAGCTCGGCCGGATCACCACCGGATAGCCGATCCGCTCGGCGATCCGCTCCGCCTCCTCGAGCGAGCGGGCGATGCCGTTCTCGGGCTGGCGCAATCCCAGCCGGTGGAGCAGCTTCTGGAAGCGCTCGCGGTCCTCGGCGATGTCGATCGCATCCGCGCTGGTGCCGAGAATCGGCACGCCGGCCCGCGCCAGCGCCTGGGAGAGCTTGAGCGGCGTCTGCCCGCCATATTGCACGATGCAGCCGACCAGCTTTCCCACCGCCTGCTCGCGCCCGATCAGCGCCAGCACCTCCTCGGCATCGAGCGGCTCGAAATAGAGCCGGTCCGAGGTGTCGTAATCGGTCGAGACCGTCTCCGGGTTGCAATTGACCATGATGGTCTCGAACCCGGCCTCCTTGAGCGCGTAGGCGGCGTGCACGCAGCAATAATCGAACTCGATGCCCTGGCCGATCCGGTTCGGCCCGCCGCCGAGGATGATTATTTTTTCCCGCGCCGTGGGATCGGCCTCGCATTGCGGCTGGGCGAAGCCGCCATCGTAGGTCGAATACATGTAGGGCGTGGCGGAGGCGAACTCGCCGGCGCAGGTGTCGATCCGCTTGTAGGCGGGCAGCACCCCGAGCCGGACGCGCAGGCCGCGCACCGCGGCCTCGCCCGATCCGGCAAGGGCGGCGAGCCTGCGGTCGGAGAAGCCGAGCGATTTGAGCCCCCGCAAGCCCGCCGCGTCCTGCGGCAATCCCGCCTCCGCGACCTCCCGCTCGGCCGCGACGATGCGGAAAAGCTCGCGCAGGAACCAGGGATCGAAGCGGGTCGCGGCGTGGATCTCTTCCACCGTGAGCCCGGCGCGCAGCGCCTCGGCCGCCATCAGCAGCCGGTCGGGCCGCGGGGCGGAGAGCGCGGCGCGGAAGGCGTCCGCCCCGCCATCGCCCGGCCGTTCCAGCGGATCGAGCCCCGAGAGCCCGGTCTCCATGCTGCGCAGCCCCTTCTGCAAGGCCTCGCAGAAGCTGCCGCCGATCGCCATCGCCTCGCCCACCGATTTCATGCTGGTGGTGAGGAGCGCGGGCGTGCCGGGGAATTTCTCGAAGGTGAAGCGCGGCAGCTTGACGACGACATAATCGATCGTCGGCTCGAAGCTCGCCGGCGTGGTCCGGGTGATGTCGTTGGCGAGCTCGTCGAGCGTGTAGCCCACCGCGAGCTTGGCCGCGATCTTGGCGATCGGGAAGCCGGTCGCCTTCGAGGCGAGCGCGGAGGAGCGCGAGACCCGCGGGTTCATCTCGATGATCACCATCCGCCCGTCCGCAGGGTCGATCGCGAACTGCACGTTGGAGCCGCCGGTATCGACCCCGATCGCGCGCAGGCACGCGATCGAGGCATCGCGCATCCGCTGGTATTCCTTGTCGGTGAGCGTCAGCGCCGGCGCCACGGTCACGGAATCGCCGGTATGCACGCCCATCGGATCGACGTTCTCGATCGCGCAGACGATGATGCAGTTGTTCGCGCGGTCGCGCACCACCTCCATCTCGAACTCTTTCCACCCCAGCACGCTCTCCTCGACCAGCACCTCGCCGGCCGGCGAGGCGTCGATCCCGCCCTGGACGATGGCGTCGAACTCCTCGCGGTTGTAGGCGATGCCGCCGCCGGTGCCGCCCAGGGTGAAGCTCGGCCGGATCACCGCGGGCAGCCCGATCGTGGCCAGCGCCGCGCGTGCCTCCTCGAGCGAGCGGGCGATCGCGCTGGCGGGCGATTCGAGCCCGATCGCGGTCATCGCCTCGCGGAATTTCTGCCGGTCCTCGGCCCGCTCGATGACATCGGCGCGCGCCCCGATCAATTCGACCCCATGGCGCTCGAGCGTGCCGTCGCGGGCCAGCTGCATCGCCGCGTTGAGCGCGGTCTGCCCGCCCATGGTCGGCAGCAGCGCGTCCGGTTTCTCGCGGACGATGATCCGGGTGATGATCTCGGGCGTGATCGGCTCGATATAGGTCGCATCCGCGAGGCCGGGGTCGGTCATGATCGTCGCCGGGTTGGAGTTCACCAGCACCACCCGGTAGCCTTCCTCCCTCAGCGCCTTGCACGCCTGGGCGCCGGAATAGTCGAACTCGCAGGCCTGGCCGATGATGATCGGCCCGGCGCCGATGATCAGGATGCTCTCGAGGTCAGCGCGCTTCGGCACGGGCGGCCTATTTCCCGTCGTGGTCGGGCCGCGAAACAGCGCGCGCGCGTTTCTTGATCCATTCCCAGCTTTTCTTGCGCAGCCACCCGTCCGAATCTCCCGGGTCCGCCGCCATGACCAGGAATCGCGCCTCTCCGGCGTGCTGGCGGAGCTTTGTCCGGATACCGCCGGCATCGAGTTCGCTCGTGACGAGGAACACGTACGGCAGGTGCTGCCACCAAGCCGAAAAATCGGGGCTGTCCTTGATGTATTCGGCCACCGACGCGAAGTCGAGATCGGGATCGGAGGCGTCGAACACAATTATATAGGTCCGCCTAGACATTGCCGTCCTCGTTTTCACCTTCCTGCCGGCGGTCCCCCGGGTCGGGGATCTGCCGCTTCGAAACGCTCTCACCCAGGATTTGTGGAACCGCGCCTTCCAACAGCCGTACCCGCGACGCTTCGTCCATATCGCTATCGCCGATCAAGTCGAGCGTCCGATGGGCGAGCTCGGACCGCTCGGACCGCAGCAGCCGCGGATCGCGCAGGATAGCATAGAGGACGACGAACAGCGCGGCGACGGCGAACAGCGAGCCGATTCCCGCGAGCAGCCATCGCAGCGCCCCGTCGATGGCCAGCGCGCCACCGAGGCAGGCCAGCGCGAATGCGAGCATGGCGACGAACATGAACGGCACGGGGTAGGAGACCGTGACGCTGCGGACCACCTCGCGGAAGGCCCGCGTGTTCAGCATCGCTCCTCGATCATCGCCCCTCTTCGATCATCTCGATAAAACGATAAAAGAGATAATGCGAATCGCTCGGCCCCGGGCTCGCCTCGGGATGGTACTGGACCGCGAAGGCCGGGCGGTCGGTGCAGAGAAAACCCTCGTTGGTGCCGTCGAAGAGGCTCACATGGGTGACCATCACGGTCTCCGGCAGGGTCGTGGGATCGACCGCGAAACCGTGGTTCTGGCTGGTGATCTCGACCCTGCCGTCGGTGAGGTCCTTGACCGGCTGGTTGGCCCCGCGATGGCCGCGGGCGAGCTTGAAGGTGCGCGCGCCGAGCGCCAGCGCGAGCAATTGGTGGCCGAGGCAGATGCCGAACAGCGGCACCCGGGCCGCCAGCACGCCCTGGATCGCGGGCACCGCATATTCCCCGGTGGCGGCCGGGTCGCCCGGCCCGTTCGAGAGAAAAACCCCGTCCGGCTTATGGGCGAGGATTTCTTCCGCGCTCGCGCTCGCCGGCACCACCGTCACCCGGCAGCCGGCGGAGGCGAGCGAGCGGAGGATGTTGCGCTTGGCCCCGTAATCGACCGCGACGACATGATGCCGCTTCTCGGCCTGCCTCCCGAAGCCCAGGGGCCAGGCCCAGCGCGTCTCGTCCCATTCATAGCTCTGGGTGCAGGAAACCTCGCGGGCGAGGTCCATGCCCTCGAGCCCGGGCCAGGCGGCGGCGGCGGCGGCGAGGTCGGAAAGGTCGAACAGCCCGTCCTCGGGGAAGGCGATCGCGCCGGTCTGCGGGCCGAAATCGCGGATCCTGAGCGTCAGCGCCCGGGTATCGACCCCGGCGATCCCCGGCACGCCGTGGCCGCGGAGCCAGCCATCGAGCGGCCGGCGCGCCCGCCAGTTCGAGGGCTCGGTCAGCGGCTGGCGCACCACCAGGCCGCGGGCGGCCGGGTTGGTCGCCTCGATATCCTCCTCGTTGGTCCCGACATTGCCGATATGGGGGAAGGTGAAGGTGATGATCTGCCCGGCATAGGAGGGGTCGGTCAGCGTCTCCTGGTAGCCCGTCATGCCGGTGTTGAAGCAGATTTCTCCGACCGCTTCCCCCGCCGTATGGGCGCCGAACCCCCGGCCCCAGAAGAGGCTGCCGTCGGCGAGCGCCAGCGCCGCCGTCGCGCCGGCCGGCGGTTCCAGGATGGCCGCGCCGTGGCGCGGCGGCATGGCGGGCCCTGGCAGCTCGTCGAGCGCGAGGCCCGTGGCGGCGATCAGCCGCGGCCAGTGGCGGGTCGGGATGGCATGGGAATGGCGCCATTTGCGCACCGCCTCGGTGCTGACGCCGGTGAGCTCTGCCGCGGCCTCGATGCCGCCGAGGCGCTGGAGGATGTCATCGACCGAGACGGGCATGGAGGGCAGATATGGGAAATTTTTTCCCACCGCAAGCGTCAACCCCGATCGCGGAAATTTTTTCCGCCGCGCTCTCCCGTCGCTCCGGCGCGATTGCTATAGGGTAGAGGGGAGAGTGAAAATGGCCCTTCCGACCGCCTTCCTCGAGGATCTGCGCGCCCGCTCGCCGCTCTCCGAGCTGATCGGCCGTCGCGTCCGGCTCGCCCGCTCGGGCCGCCAGTGGAAAGGAAATTGCCCGTTCCACGACGAGAAGACGCCGAGTTTCTACGTCTATGACGATCATTTCCACTGTTTCGGCTGCGGCGCCCACGGCGATGCGATCAGCTTCGTGATGCAGAGCCAGGGGCTCGGCTTCATGGAGGCGGTCGGCCAGCTCGCCGCCGCCGCGGGGCTCGAGGTTCCCCTTCCGAGCCCCGAGGCGGCCGCCGCCGAGCAGTCCCGCCAGGATCTTTTTTCCGTCCTCGCGGCGGCCGCCGCGGTGTTCGCCCGCCGGCTCTTCCTCCCCGAGGGCAAGGCCGCACTCGCCTATCTCACCGGGCGCGGCCTGGCATTGGAGACGATCCGGGCCTTCGGGCTCGGCTGGTCGGGGGCGGGACGGGGCGCCTTGAGCGCCGAATTGGCTCGCGAAGGGATTGCCCCCGCCCGGATGGCCGCCGCCGGCCTAACAAAAGAAATTGCAGAATCAAAGTATTCAGAGTTTTTTTTCAACCGCGTGATGTTTCCCATCCGCGATCGGATGGGCCGGATCGTCAGTTTCGGCGGGCGTGTGCTCGGCGATGCGCAACCGAAATATCTCAACGGCCCCGAGACCGAGATCTTCGCCAAGCGCCGCGCCCTCTACGGCCTCGACCGGGCGCGCGAGCACCTCAAATCCAATCCCCCGATCGTGGTCGAGGGCTACATGGACGTGATCGCGCTCCACCAGGCCGGCTTCCCGACCGCGCTCGCCCCGCTCGGCACCGCCCTCACCGAGGAGCAGCTCGCCCTTCTTTGGCGCTATGCCGAAGCCCCGGTGATCTGCTTCGACGGCGATGACGCGGGGCGGCGCGCGATGGCCCGCGCCATCGATCTCGCGCTCCCCTTGCTCGCGCCGGATCACAGGCTTGCCTTCGCCCTCCTCGATGACGGCGAGGACCCCGACAGCCTCGTGCGCAAGGGCCGCGCCGCGGCGCTCGGCGCGCTGGTGAAGGCGCCTCTTCGGTTCGAAGACGCGCATTTCATGGCGGTCCGTGGCCGCACGGGGGACACGTCGTGGGACGAGAGGGCGAAGCTGCTGGCGGCGCTCAAGGCGGACGCGAACCGGATCTCCGACCTGGCCGCGAAGGCGCAATACCGGCGGGAGCTGGAGAGGCTTTTCTACCAGCGCTACCCGCGCTGGCCCCCGGGACCGCGGCAGGGCTCTCCCCGGGGCGATGCGGGCAGGACGGCGCCGCCGGCCGGACGGGCCATCGCCATCGGTCATCGGCAGGTGGATTCCCAGCAGATCGCCGACCTGAAGAGGGCTCGCCACCTCACGGCGATTCTTGTTCGATGGCCGGAACTTCTCCGCACGCCCCGATTGAGCGAGGCCTATGCGGACCTCGAGCTGCCTCTCGCGCTGGACGGCTTGCGGCGGCCGATCCTGGACTCGGCGTATGCGTTACAGGAAATTGATTCGAAGGGATTGTTGTCTGCCCTGCGCGCCGCGGACCTGGGCGCGGACGTGACCAAGGAGTTGGACTGCGTGCTGCTGGCCATACCCAAAACGCTCGCCGCCAAGGAGGCCGAGGAGAGCTGGTGGGACACGCATGGCCGGTTGGCCCGGCTGCCGGCCCTCACCGTGGACAAGGCGGCCTCCGAGCGTGCGCTCACGGAGAGCTTCGATCGCCAGGGCGCTGCGCGGCTGGTGGCGATCAAGGTTGAGCACGACACCGTCGTCAGCGGCGGCCCGGACGAGGAGGGCGTTTGATCGAGGGCGGCGAGGCGAGCGCCGGCGACCGCCCCGGTCGGCTGCGGGCGGCAGTTTTGCAATGGTCGGAGGGGTTTCCGGCGCTTGACTCGGCCGCACTCATCGCCCACGTGCACGCGGTCGGCCTGGCGGCGGAGGCCGCCCAGGTGCTGGCGCCCGGGCGGTGCGGCGGCGCCCGCGATTTTTCTCTGGAGGCGGCGCGCAGGGTGTGGCGGGGGATCTTCGACAAGCTGGTGATCGAATCCCGGCAGGAACAGGATCTCGCAGCCGCTGTCCGCTGCTTCCAGGAGACCTCGAGCCCCGAACTGCGGCGCCAGGCGATCGCCCGGACGGAAGCGTGCGCCGCCGTGCGCCGCCGCGGGGCGGACGAGGTGGCCGAGGGGTGGGTGAGCAGGGGATGGACGGAGTGAATGCCCGTGGTGTCCCCGGCACAGAAATTTGACGGAGTGAACGAAGCGATGGCGACCAAGCCGGCCGTGAGCGCCGAGACCACGCCCGCCGATGCGGACGCGGACACGACCCTGCTCGATACCCAGTCGGCGGCGGTGAAGCGCCTGCTCGCGCGCGGCAAGGAGCGCGGCTACATCACGTTCGACGAGCTCAACGCGGTGCTGCCGCCGGACCAGAACAGCTCGGAGCAGATCGAAGACGTGATGGCGATGCTCAACGAGATGGGCATCCAGGTGGTCGAGAGCGAGGAGAGCGAGGAGGCGGAGCCGCCGCCGCCGCCGGCCGAGAAGGCCGAGGAGGCGGAGGAAGAGCCGGCGGGCAATCTCGACGAGGAGAGCCTCGGCCGCACCGACGACCCGGTGCGCATGTACCTCCGCGAGATGGGCAGCGTGGAGCTCCTTTCGCGCGAGGGCGAGATCGCCATCGCCAAGCGCATCGAGGCCGGGCGCGAGATGATGATCGGCGGCCTCTGCGAGAGCCCGCTCACTTTCCGCGCGATCATCGCCTGGCACGACGCGCTCAACGGCGGGCGGATGCTGCTGCGCGACATCGTCGATCTCGAGGCGACGCAGGGCGCCGGCGTGCCTGCGGGCGAGGGCGCCGTCGAGGGAGCCGTGGAGGGCGCCGGTGCGCCCGCAGCCGCCGCCGAGCCTTCCTTCGAGGCCCCCGACGAAGGCGAGGACGGCGAGGAGGGCGACGGCTCGGCGATGTCGCTCTCCGCGCTCGAGGAGAAGCTCAAGCCGGAGGTGCTCGCCACCTTCGAGGAGATCGCCGGGCTCTACAAGAAGCTCTCGAAGATGCAGAGCCGGCGGCTCGAGAGCATCACCAGCGGCGAGGAGCTGCGCGCCCGCTCCGAGAAGACCTACGAGCGCCAGCGCGAGGAGCTGGTGCGCAATGTCGAGCAGGTGCGGCTGCACAACAACCGCATCGAGGAGCTGGTGGAGCAGCTCAAGGCGCTCAACCACCGCCTCACCGCGCTCGAGGGGCGGCTTCTCCGCTTGGCCGAATCCTGCAAGGTGAGCCGCGAGGACTTTCTCGCCCAGTACCGCGGCCATGAGCTCGATCCGGCCTGGATCGAGCGGGTCGCAACGCTGCCCGGCAGGGGGTGGAAGAATTTCATCGCCAGGTATTTCGCCGAGATCACCCAGATCCGCAGCGACATCTCCGCCGTCGCCACCGATGCGGGCCTGCCGATCGGCGAGTTCCGCCGCGTCTATGCGACCGTGAGCCGCGGCGAGCGCGATTCCGCGCGCGCCAAGAAGGAGATGATCGAGGCCAATCTCCGCCTCGTGATCTCGATCGCCAAGAAATACACCAACCGCGGCCTACAATTCCTCGATCTGATCCAGGAGGGCAATATCGGGCTGATGAAGGCGGTCGACAAATTCGAGTACCGCCGCGGCTACAAGTTCAGCACCTACGCCACTTGGTGGATCCGCCAGGCGATCACCCGCTCGATCGCCGACCAGGCGCGCACCATCCGCATTCCCGTGCACATGATCGAGACCATCAACAAGCTCGTCCGCACCTCGCGCCAGATGCTGCACGAGATCGGGCGCGAGCCGCAGCCGGAGGAGCTTGCGGAGAAGCTCGGCATGCCGCTCGAGAAGGTGCGCAAGGTGCTGAAGATCGCGAAAGAGCCGATCAGCCTCGAGACGCCGATCGGCGACGAGGAGGACAGCCATCTCGGCGACTTCATCGAGGACAAGACCGCGACCATCCCGCTCGACGCCGCGATCCACGCCAATCTGCGCGACGCGACCACCCGCGTCCTCTCGACGCTCACGCCGCGCGAGGAGCGCGTGCTCAGGATGCGCTTCGGCATCGGCATGAACACCGACCATACGCTCGAGGAGGTCGGCCAGCAGTTCAACGTGACGCGCGAGCGCATCCGCCAGATCGAGGCCAAGGCGCTGCGCAAGCTCAAGCATCCGAGCCGCAGCCGCAAGCTGCGCAGCTTCCTCGACGATTGAGCTTTGTTTTGGCGATCGATTTCACGGCTTGCCCTTGGCCTTTGGCGGATCACCGCGCTGGTCCGCCAGAGGCCATATCGATCTGACGCATCATGGAGCCCGTGGTCCGGGTCGGGGTGACCGTCACCTTCCTCCGGATGAGCGCGCCGCCCGCCGAGCCCGCGCCGAAGCTGCCTCCGGACGCGGCCGTGGTCCGGGTCGCGCGGCCGACCGTCTCCTTCTACCGCTACCTCTACGACACGGTCGGCGGCGCCTATCTCTGGTGGCTCCGCCGCGCGATCGTGCCCGGCGAGCTCGGCTCGATCATCCGCCACCCCGAGGTCGGCATCCACGTGCTCTACCAGGGCGGCGAGCCGGCCGGTTTCTTCGAGCTCGATGCCCGCGCGGCGCCCGACACCAATCTCGGCTATTTCGGGCTGATGCCGCACGCGGTCGGACGCGGCCTCGGCCACGCCTTCCTCCGCGCCGCCGTGGACGAGGCCTGGCGCGGCCGGCCGCGACTGCTCACGGTCAACACCTGCACGGCGGATCATCCGCGCGCGCTGCCGCTCTATCGCCGTGTCGGCTTCCGCCTCGTCCGTCAGGTCCCCGAGCTTTGGGAGGTGCCGGTGCGGCTCGGCATGACGATCCCGGAGGGTTTGCGGACCTGACGGGCGAGGGGCGCCGGGCGCCGGCTCCGCGATTCCCTACAGCTTCCGGGCCCGCTCGCGCAGCACATGCTTCCGGATTTTCCCGGTTGCCGTCTTCGGCAGCTCGCCGAAGATAACCGTCCGCGGCACCTTGAAGTGGGCCATGCGTGCGCGGCAGAACGAAAGAATCTCGTCCGCGGTGGCCGCGGCACCGTCCTTGAGGGTGACGAAGGCGCACGGCGTCTCGCCCCATCTCTCGTCCGGCCGCGCCACCACCGAAGCGGCGAGCACCGCCGGATGGCGATAGAGCACCTCCTCCACCTCGATCGAGGCGATGTTCTCCCCGCCCGAGATCACGATGTCCTTGGCGCGGTCCTTCACCTCCACATAGAGATCCGGATGCATCACGCCGAGATCGCCGGTGTGCAGCCATCCGCCGGCGAAAGCCGCGCGCGTGGCCTCCGGATTCTTGAGATACCCCTTCATCACCGCGTTCCCGCGCGTGGCGATCTCGCCCATGCTCGCCCCGTCCGCGGGAAGCGCCTCGCCGCCTGGGCCGATCACCGCTAGGTCCTCCATCACCGGCGTGGCCACACCCTGGCGGGCCTGATGCGCCAGCCGTTCCGCTTCGGGAAGGTCCGCCCAGCCGGCCTGAAATTCGCAATGCACCGAGGGGCCGTAGGTCTCGGTGAGGCCATAGGCGTGCAGCACACGGAAGCCGAGCGCCTCCATCCCCCTGATCACCGACGAGGGCGGCGAGGCGCCGCCGGTGACGACGAGCACTTCGGCGGGAAGCGCGCGCCGTAGCGCTGCGGGCGCATTGATGATCATGCCGAGCACGATCGGCGCGCCGCAGAGATGCGTCACGCGATGCTCCGCGATCGCGGCAAAGATCGCCCCGGGCTCGGTCTTGCGCAGGCAGACATGGGTTGCCCCGGCGGCTGTCACGGCCCAGGTGCAGGTCCAGCCGTTGCAGTGGAACATCGGCAGCGTCCAGAGATAGACGCTCTCGGGGCGGAGATGAAAGCCGATCACGTTGCCGAGCGCGCCGAGATACGCGCCGCGATGATGGCAGACGACGCCTTTCGGATCGCCCGTGGTTCCGGAGGTGTAATTGACCCCGATCGCCTGCCACTCGTCGGCCGGCAGCGCCCAGTCCATTGGCTCGGCGACGGCGAGGAAGTCCTCGGTACTCGACGCCGCCAAGCGAAGGTGCATCCGGCGCCGCCGGGTCGGCGATCTCGACCAGCGTGATCGGCCGACCGAGCCGGGCCACCGCCTCGCGCACCTTCTCCGCCTGCTCGCGCTCGAAGATCAGCACCTTGCATTCGGCGTGCCTGAGGATGAAGGCGATGCTCGCTTCGTCGAGCAGGAGGTTGATCGGCGCCAGCACCCCGCCGGCGAGCGGCACGCCGTAATGCGCCTCGAGCAGGGCAGGGACGTTTGGCGCCAGCACCGCTGCCGCTTCGCCCGGGCCGAGGCCGGCCGCGCCGAGCGCGGCGGCGAGGCGGCGGCAGCGGAGCCCGAATTCGCGGTAGGTGAACCGCCGCGTGCGGTCGATCACCGCGACCTTGTCGGGCCAGACCCGGCTTGCCCGCTTGAGGAAGCTCAAGGGCGAGAGCGGGACGCGGTTGACCGCGCTCGGCGCGAGGCCCCGCTCGAACAGCCCTGCCTCCCGGGCAAATTCCTCCGGCATGCGCATCCTCCCGCGATCTCGTTTTTCTTCCCGCCCCCAAGGAGCGGAAGGAGAATCGCAGACCCCTCGCCCCGTGGGCAAGCCCGTGGGCTGCGCTCAGCCTCTCCACATCCGCACGAGCACGGCGCGGCCGAGGAGGTGGTGGCGGATCGCCGCGGCCGCATGGCCACAAGCGAGCACGACGAGCGCGACCGCGCACGCCCGGTGGATCGGAAAAACGATCGCGAACCATGCCTGGTCGGGGCCGGTGAGGGCGGGCAGCGCGATCACGCCGAAGAAGAGTGTGGGAATGCGCAGCGGCGCGAGCGAGGCCGTGAGGTAGCCGAGCAGGGGCGTTACGACCAGCAGCCCGTAGAGCGCGGCGTGCGCGCCCGCCGCCGCCCGGGTCTGCCAGGGTGGCAGAGCCGCCTCCGCCTCGGGCCGGCCGCGCCGGGCGCGCAAGGCCAGCCGCGCGAGTGCGACCAGGAAGGCGAGGATGCCGAGCGTCTTGTGCACCTGGAAAAGGACGAATTTCACCAGCAGCTCGGCGAGCGGGACGCCCACCATCACCCAGGCGACGGCGAAGGCCGCCAGCACGAACCCGGCGTTCCACCAGTGCAGCACACGCTGCGCGCGGCTCCAGCCGCGACTCTCAGCCCCCATGGGTCGGGATGTCGAGGGCGGGGGCGTCGAGCGTGAGGCGGATGAAGATCGCGAGATCGACCTTGTTGCCGACGAAGTTCTCGTTGGCGGTCATGCCGTAGGCGGAGCGAAGAAGGCTCCCGCTGACCCGGAAATCGGCGATCCTCGGGCCGCTCCGGGGATCCTGCTCGCGGACGAGCGTGGCATCGAGCGATTGGCGGTGCGCGATCCCGCGGATGGTGAGAATCCCATGGATGACGAAGCGGCCGCTTCCCGCCCGGGTGATGGAATCGCTAACGAAATGGATAGCGGGATAGCGCACGACATCGAAATAGGCCGGCGAGCGGAGCATGGCGACCGCGTCAGACGACGCCATCGCGGCGGAGCCGGCCGCGATCGTCACGTCGATCCGCGTCTCTGTCGGGTGCTGCCGGTCGATCGCCAACTGGCCGGCGAAGCGCGTGAAGCGGCCATCGACGCTGAAGATGCCAAGCTGGCTGACGGAAAAGCCGACCGTTCCGTAGCGCTGGTTGATCAGGTAATCGAGGGTGCCGGCGAACGCCGGGACGGCGCCGCCAGGGAACCACGGTCCGAGCCCAGGTCCGAGCCAGAGTCCGAGCGCGACGGCGAGCGCGAGCCTGCGCAAACCCCGCGCCCGAAGGGACGACCAACGAAGAAAAATCACCAGCGTCCTGCCTGCGAAGCTGCCGGCTTCGCGATTTCATTGCCGTTCGGCGCGACAAGATACCACGATCCGCCGAAATGGGTGATCGCCTCGCCGGCGGTGCTCGCTTTCGTCCCATCGCCGACGAAGTGGTAGAGCGGCCTGCCCGCATAGGTCACCTGCATGCCGCCGGCGCGTGGGATGGTCCCGAGCAGGCTTGCGTCCACGCCGGGCCCGGCGAGCGGCGCCTCCCCGCTCATCATCGGCGGCCAGGCCTTCACGCAGGCGCCGGTGCAGGTGCTCATGTCCTTTCCGTCCGCCGTGAAGAGATAGACGGCGCGTCCGCCGGCGTCGGAGAGGTAGGTTCCGAACGCGGTGCTGGTGGCGGTCACGAGCGTCTCCGGGTTGGCGGCGCGTGCCGTGGCCATGGCGGCAAGCATCACGACAAGGCTGGCGGAGGCGGCAATGGCGGCATGACGGGACATCGTCCGGATTTCTCCCCTGCGAGCGGGCGAAGCGGCGCGGCGTACCCTCGGCCCTCGAAAGGGAGAACACCCGCCGGGCAATGCTATTCCCTCGTCACGCCGCCTCGAGCGCCGGGCGGATCGCGATCGCGATCCGGCTGAGGCGCGCGGCATCCATCCACCCGACGAGCACATAGGCGTAGCCGCCATGCGCCCAGAGCGCGAGACCGACCCCGTCCCGCCGCCCGGTCGCGAGCGGGCGGTCCGCGCCCGTCCAGGCGGTGACGCAGATGCCGAGCGGATGATTGAGCGCTCCCGGTCGCGCTCCTGGTCGCGCTCCTGGGGGGGCGCCGGCCACCGCATAAAGGAACTGGGTGACCGGGCGGCCGTCGACGACGAGCAGCCGCGCGCCGCGGAAGGCGAGACCGAAGGACCCGAGGTCGGGGATGCCGAGCTTGCGCCCGAGCACATCGGCGAACCAGGCCTCGATCCGCGGCGCGGCGCTCGCCGGCGCGATGTCGAGACCGTGCGGATCCCCGGCATAGACGGTGTGATACTCTGCCACCTCGCCCATCAGCCGCGCTGCCGGGCCCGGCCGTGGCGCGAAAATCGGACGGGCCGCCAGCCCGCCGGCGAGGCCGAGCGCACAGGCGGCGAGCGAAGCGGCGACGGCCGTCCCGAATTGACGCCTCCCGGCGAGCGCCCCCCGCTGGCGGGACACGAGCCGGGCGAGAAGCGGCGGCACCTCCTCCCACTCGGGTCCGGCGAAGGCCGCGCGCAGGAGGGCGGCGGAGCGGCGCAGCAACCGCACCTTCTCCTGTGCCGCCGGGTCGTCCGCGAGGCGGCGCGCAATGTCGTGTGCGGCGGCGGGATCGAGCTCGCCGTCCACGAACGCGACCAGGGTGCCCTCGTCTAGCTCTGCCACTTCCCTGCCATCCGTACAATGTTGTCGGGTTCCGCGCCGTCGGCCTCGCCGAGTGCCTTCATCAGGGCGAGGCGCCCGCGCGCGAGCCGGCTCATGACGGTGCCGATCGGAATGCCGGCGATCTCCGCGGCCTCGCGGTAGGTGAGCCCTTCCACGGTGACCAGCATGAGCACGACACGCTGCTCGGCCGGCAGCGCAAGCATCTTCTCGGCGACCCGCGCCAGCATCAGCCGCGATTCCGCCTGCGGGACAGCCGTGCCTTCGTTGCGCGCCGCGATCTCGGCGCGATAGCGCTCGCCCACGGCGCGCGCGCGGAGCCGGTTCAGCCAGATCGTCCGGGCGATCCGGAACATCCAGCTATCGAGCCGCGTGTCGGGCTGCCATTGGCCGGCGTGCGCGAGCGCGCGCTCGCAGGCCGCCTGTGCGAGGTCCTCGGCCTCGTCGCGCGAGCGGGTCAGCGCGATCGCGAACCGCATCAGGCGCGGCAGCAGGGCGGCCAATTGACGGCGAAACTCGCTTTCCACAATCGCCCTCTGCGGCGGCGCACCTCCGAGAACACCCCGCACGCCATCTTATTCCCGCGGTGGCGTGTCCCCGCCCGCGATTGCCCCGCCCATTATTGCCCTTGCGAGGCCGAGATCGGCGCGCAGTTGCTGCGGCCCTGGGCCACGCAGTCCTGGATCGCGGCCATGCGCGAGATCCTGTCCCAGAGGAAGAGCCCGCCGACGATGAGGGCGAGGATCACGACCAGCGCGATCAGCGCCCCGCGCCGCGAGCCCTGCGGCTCGTTCCCGCCCGGTATCGGCATGTCGGACTCGCCGCGCGGCATCACGCGGTCTCGCCCGCCGTCGCCTGCTCCTCGGCCACTTCCTCCTCGAGTGCTGCGAGCAGCCGCGCCGGGAAATGGCGCGGCACGCCCTCGGCGATGAAGACGAGCCGCGTCCGGCGATCCGCGCCGGGCCAAGCGGGCAGGAATTGCGGCGGCTCGAAGATGTGCTGCACCCCGTGGATCAGCGCCGGGCGGCCCGGCATCTCCGTCACCTCCACCAGCCCCTTCACCCGGAGCAGCCGCCCGCCGCAATGCTCGGCCAGCGCCTGAAGCAGGAGCACGAGCGCCAGCCCCGGCACCGGCCGCTCCCGCACCAGCACAAAGCTCTCGACGCCGGGGCTGTGCAGCGCCGGCCGCGGATCATCGCGCGGGACGGGGAGGGGGCTGGTGTCGAAGAGGCTCTCCGGCGCCACGGCGCCATGTGCGGCCGCCAGGATCGGTGCCCCCTGGTTGAGCGCTGCGAGCCGCGCGCCGAGCCCGCCCGCCAAGGCCACCAGGTCGGTCTTCGTCACCAGCAGCCTATCGGCGAAGGCGACCTGCCGCCGCGCCTCCGGATGCCGCGCCAGGCTCGCCTCGCCCGCCCGCGCATCGACCAGCGTGAGCGTGCCGGCGAGCGCGTGCGCGGCGCGAATGGCGGGATCGGTGAGCAGGGCGCGCAGGATCGGAGCGGGATCGGCGAGCCCGGAGGTCTCAATCAGCACGCGGTCGTATTTCCCGGCGCCGCGGCGGGCGAGATCGGAAAACGTGCGGCCGAGATCGCTCGCCACCCGGCAGCAGAGGCAGCCCGTTGCCAGTTCGAGCAGGCTCTCGTCGGCGCTGCCGATCAGCTCATGGTCGAGCCCGATCTCGCCCCACTCGTTGACGATCACCGCCGAGCGGGCGAAGGCCGGGTCGGCGAGGATGCGCCGGATCAGCGTCGTCTTGCCGCTGCCGAGGAACCCGGTGACGAGCAGGACCGGGATCATTGCGGCCCCAACCACGGTGACTCGACGACATCCAGACCGAAGCCGGCGGGCGCCGCGCCCAGCGCATCCCGCAACCCCCCGAGCAGCCCGGTGATCGAGCTCGCCGCTTGCGGCGGCCGGCCCGCCGCGCCGCGCGCCGCCGTCTGGAGCAGGTAGCGTGCCGGCAGGCGTTCCGCCGGCGCCCGCGCCACGGTGCACAACGTCGTTCTCGTGATCTCGCCGGCAACCACCGAGATCCCGCCCTCCGCCGGCACCACGCGGCCCGCCACCCCCCAGAGCGCGAGGCAGTCGGTGACGAAATTGGCAAGCTCCGCGTCCGTCATGCGATCCATCACCTAACCCCGGGCCCGCGCGGGCCGTTTCCTCCCCTGGCGCGCCGCCCATCGTGCCACCTTTCCGCCGGCATGTCCCGTCAGGCGTCACGATCCGGGGTTGTAAGTCCGCCCCGCATCACGGATTGTGCGGTGCATGATCGAGACCGAAACCTTCGATGCGATCGTCATCGGGGCGGGCATGGCGGGCGCGACCGCCGCCGCGCACCTGGCCCCCGAGCGCCGGGTGGCGCTGGTCGAGGCCGAGGAGGCGGCGGGCTACCACAGCACCGGCCGCTCGGCGGCGATGTTCATCCTCAATTACGGTCCGCCCGATGTCCGCGTGTTAAGCGGCCTCTCGCGTGGCTTCTTCGATCAGCCGCCGGCCGGCTTCGCTGAACACGCCCTGATGCGTCGCCGCCCCGTCCTCTTCCTTGCCCCGCCTGAGCAGACGGCGGCGCTCGATCGGATGCTGGCCGAGGTCGAGGGTCTCCAGCCGATCGAGATCGCGGCGGTGCGGGCGCTGGTCCCGGCCCTCAAGCCGGGGTACGCGGTCGCCGCGGCGATCGAGGAGGACGATTTTGACATCGACGTGGCGGCTCTCCACCAGGGGTTCCTGCGCAGGCTCCGTGCCCATGGCGGCGCGCTGGCGCTGCGCAGCCGCGCCGCCCGCATCGAGCGCCGCGCGGGAATCTGGGAGGTCGATACGGCCGGCGGGGCCGTCTTCCGCGCGCGCATCCTCGTCAACGCGGCCGGCGCCTGGGGCGACGAGGTCGCGCGCCTCGCCGGCGCAGCACCGCTCGGCCTCACCCCCTGCCGGCGCACCGGCCTGATCATCGACCCCGCGCCCTACCAGACCGAGCACTGGCCGCTCATCAACGACGTCGATCACACCTGGTACGTGCGGCCGGAGGCGCGCACGCGGCTGATGGTCTCGCCGGCGGACGAGACGCCGATGCCGCCGCAGGATATCCAGCCGGACGAGCTCGACATCGCGATCGCGATCGAGCGCATGCAGCAGGCGCTCGAGATCGCGGTCCGCCGGGTCGAGCGGAGCTGGGCGGGCCTGCGCACCTTCACCCCGGACCGCAGCCTCGCTATCGGTTGGGACGGCGCGGCGGAGGGCTTCTTCTGGTGCGTCGGCCAGGGCGGCTACGGCATCCAGACGGCGCCGGCCGCGGGCCGGCTGGTCGCGGACCTGATCGCCGGGCGCGACCCCGGACCGGCGCAGCGCATCCTGCCCGCGATCGATCCGGGCCGCTTTGCCGCCGCGGGCTCAAGGGGCCGTACCGCCGCCGCCTGACTCCCCGGGCCGCGCCACGCGGGTCCGGTACCAGCCCGGAAAATAGACCGTGAAAAGCAGCGCGCTTCCCGAAAAGAAAATCGAGGCGTACTGCGACGCGAGGCCGGTGTCGCCGGAGGCGTACCGATAGACCGAAACGACCGCCGAAAGGAAGAAATCGAGGCCCCAGACCGCGGTGATGCACTGGTTGATGCGGATGAAAAGGGGCGTGTGCCAGAATTCCGGCGCGACCTGCTCGCGCGCGTACTGGATGGTGAAGGGCGCGCCGGCGAGCAGCGATCCCCAGGCGACCGCCATCAGCGTCACATTGACGAGCGGCGACATATAGGTGGCGAGGATCATCCAGCGGAACCCGATCACGCCCACCACCACGAAGACGAAGAAGGCGAAGGTGACGGCGTCGAGAATCTTCAGTGAGCGCCGGATGACCTGCCGCACCGTGGTGACCGTGGAGGCGGCGAGAGCCAGCACCAGGGCAAGGAGGATCCACCGGTGCCCCAGCACGGCGAGGAGGATCCAGGGCAGGAATCCGATGACCAGCCGTAGCATCGATACCGATCCTTCCTCTCCGCTTAGGACTCGTCCGGGCACCAGTTGCCGTGCAGACCGAGCGGCACCCGCCGCGGCATCTTCACCACTGCCACCGGCGGGGCGGAGAAATCCTCGGCATCGACGATGACGAATGTCGATTCCATCGTCGCAAGGTCGGTGACGAAGCTGAGGACATAACCCGCCTCCTCCTCGCTCCGTCCCGCCTTGGGCGCGAACACCGCCTCGCCGACCTGCGCGCCCGGAAAGCCGTGGGTCGCACTCGTCCCGCGCGCGAGGTCGAAGCGGATGAGCTCGTCATAGCCGCCGCTCGCTCGCGCCTCGGAGGCCCGATGCGAGACGATCGCGTAGCGGGTCGGCCGGCCCAGCCTGCGCTCATCGACGCGCGGGAACTCGGTCGCCCGCTCGTCCAGCACTTCGAGGCGCACCCTGCCCGCGGCCGGATCGATCCGCGCGCGCGCGACGTAGCGGGTGGCCCGCGGCGCGCCCGGAATGCCGAAACTGAGATGGCTCCACCACGGAAAGACGGTGACGATCTCGCCGCCCTCCTGCCACGCGTTCGCGTAGTGCCAGCACCAGAACGCGTCTGTCTCCAGCCAGCTTATCTTTCCCCCGTTGCCGCGGCGGGGAATCACGGCGATGCGCGTCCCGCGCGCGGGCTCCCAGGTGAGCGGACCGGCCGCCCGCGCCAGCTCGAAGGTCGCCGGATTGATCACCAGCACGAGATAATCCTCGGTGATGAGGAAATCGTGGATCATGTAGCCGCGATCGATCTCGGCGATGATCTCGGGCGGGCGCGTCACGCCGCCATCGGCGCCGACCGCCGCCCAATAGAGGTAAGGCTCCTCGAGGCCGTAGCGGAAGAGGATCATCTCGCCGCTCACCGGGTCGATCTTCGGGTGCGCGCACATGCCGAGCGGCAGGGAGCCTGCGAAGTCGTAGCGCCCGACCGTGGCGAGCCCCGCGGCCATCTCATAAGGGGCGGCGCCTTCGGGAAGAGCGAGGAAACGGTGCGCGTGGCGGATGATGTTGATGCCGGGGAGCAGCTTGTATCCCTCGGGGTCCGGGTCCGGCCCGGCGAGGTCGGCGGGCGGCATGGCGAAGGTCATGAGGCCGCCCCAGAGCGCGCGGCCGGCCCGGATCTCCGCCTTCAGGCCCTTGGTCAGCACATAGCGGTTGCGGTAGCGCGCGCGTCCGTCGGCGAGCCAGACGCCATGGATCATCCCGTCGCCGTCGAGCGGATAGGTGTAGCTCCCGAGCGGAGGAAATTTCGGGTTCGGCCCGTTGCGCAGATAAACGCCACGGAGATCCTCGGGAATCTTCCCGACCACCGGCAGGTCGGCGGCGTCGATCTCGTCGTCAACCGGCGCGAAAGCGCCGCTGAGATAAGGGTTGCCGGCCGGATCGATCGGCTTGAGTTCCTGCACCATGCCCGTCACTCTCCTCCCGAGACCGCCCGCCTGCGACGATTATACCGACTGTGGCAAAGAATGACTCGTTGAAGACCAAGCGGCTCTGCCCCCTGGAACCCCGCCAGGGCCTGGGGCCCTGGACCCCATCCATTTGACGGAGGGTCCAAGGGCGCAGCCCTTGGCAGGGCTCCAGGGGCAAGCCGCCCCTGGCCTGCGACGAGTGAGCCTCTCTCCTGCTTAGCGGAATTTTCACTCTCCGGCCGGCAATATCCGGGTCCGCGTCGCAAAGCATCCAATGCGGAGCAGGCTATGAAGCTCCATAAAATCGTGGACGCCCCGGTCGTCGCCGGTGCCGTGCGGGCATCTCGCCCCATGAAGTTTCGATTCCGTGACCTCTCGCTGCGTTTCAAGATGTCGGTCGCACCCGGCCTGCTGCTGCTCGTGCTGCTGGGGCTGACCGCCTCCGCGGTCATGCTGCTGCAGAGCGACCTCGCCGACTTCAACCGGCTCGACACCCAGGCCTTTGGCCGCGTGGCGGTGGTCACGGCGCTCGACCGGCAGGTGAGTGCCATTCACGCGCGGCTCTACGAGCTTACCTCGGTCGGGGCCTCGAACGCGAACCAGGACAAGGTGACCGAGCTCGGCCGCGCGCTGGGGACCGACCTCGCGGGTCTGCCCGCCGCCGTTTCGGCAATGGGTGCCGCCCTCGGCGCCGATCCGCGGACCCAGGATCTGGTGAGCGCGATCGCCGCCAGCCTGCGCGACTATGCCGGCTCCGCGCACCGTGTGATCGAGATGGCGGGTCTGAGCAGTTTCGCGGCCCTGACCTATATGAACGGCGCGCAGCATGCGTACGACAAGTTCGAGAGCGATCAGGCCGCTCTCGGCCAGGTCGTCGTCGGCGAGAAGGATGCGCTGATCGATGCCGTCCGCGCCAAGACGCGCGCGGCGCGGCTGATCTATATCCTCGCCGCCGCCTGCGCGGCGGTCCTGGCCGCTTCCGTGACGTTCCTGCTTGGCAACCGGATCTCGCGGCCGGTGGTGGTGCTGGCCGCTTCTTTGCGCCGCCTCGCCGCCGGCGAGCTCTCGATCGAGACGCCCTATGCCGGGCGGCGCGACGAGATCGGTGCGATCGCCGACGCGCTCGACGTCTTCAAGGCGACGGCGAGCGAGGCGGCGCGGCTCTCGGCCGACCGCGAGCGCGATCACGAAACGGAGGCACGGCGCGTCCGCACGCTGACCGATCTTTCGCAAGGGTTCGAGCGCGACGTAAGCGGAACGCTCGATACCGTCGCCGTCGCCGCCGACGAATTGCAGGGCACGGCCGACGCCATGGTCGCCACCGCGGCGCTGACCGATCAGCAGTCCGGCGCCGCGGCGGCTGCTTCGCACCAGGCCGCGACGCATGTCGCCAGCGTCGCGACCGCCGCGGAGCAGTTCTCCTCCACCGCCGGCGAGATCGGGCGTCAGGTGGCGCTTTCCACCCGTGTGACCGAGCAGGCCGTGGCCGATGCCGACCGCGCGAACCGGGCGGTCCAGGGGCTGGCGGCGGCCGCGCAGAAAGTGGGGCAGGTGATCGAGCTGATCAGCGCGATCGCCGCGCAGACCGGTCTGCTGGCATTGAACGCCGCGATCGAGGCCGCCCGCGCGGGCGAGGCCGGCAAGGGCTTTGCCGTCGTCGCCTCGGAAGTGAAGGTGCTTGCCAGCCAGACCGCGAAGGCGACCGAGGAGATCACCGGCCAGATCGCCGGGATGCAGCAGGCGACGGAGGAGGCGGTCGGCGCGATCCGCCAGATCGCGACCACCATCGAGGAGACCAACCGGATCGCCACGACCATCGCCTCGGCGGTGGAGGAGCAGAACGCGGCCACGGCCGAGATCGCCCGCAACATCCAGGACGCCGCCACCGGCACCGGCGAAGTGTCCGCCAATATCGGCGGCGTGACGAATGCGGCGAGCGATACGGGGCTCGCGGCCAACCGGGTGCTGGAGGCGGCGAAGCGGCTGGCCGAGCAATCCATCCGGCTCCGTCAGCGCATCGGCAGCTTCCTCACCGAAGTCAGGGCGGCTTGAGACCAGAGCGCTCACTCCACCCAGTCGAACGAGCGCTGCACCGCCTTCTTCCAGGATCGGTAGCGGCGCGACCTATCCTCCTCCGCCATCGCCGGCTGCCAGGTCCGCTCCGCGCCCCAGTTTGCCTGCAGATCCTCGATATTTTCCCAGTACCCGACGGCCAACCCGGCGGCGTAGGCGGCACCGAGCGCCGTCGTCTCGGTCATCCTCGGCCGCACCACCGGCGCGTTCAGGATGTCCGCCTGGAACTGCATGAGGAGCTCGTTGCCGACCATGCCGCCGTCGGTGCGTAAGCTGGCGAGCCGGATGCCGGAATCCGCTGCCATCGCCTCGACCACGTCGCGGACCTGATAGGCGGTCGCCTCCAGCGCCGCGCGAGCGAGGTGCGCGCGCGTGGCGAAGCGCGTCAGCCCGGCGATCACGCCGCGCGCGCTATCCTTCCAGTATGGCGCATAAAGCCCGGAGAAGGCCGGCACGATATAAACATCGCCGTTGTCCGGCACGCTCCGCGCGAGCGGCTCGATCTCGGCTGCGCTGTCGATGAGCTTCAGATTGTCGCGCAGCCATTGCACCAGCGCGCCGGTGATCGCGATCGCGCCTTCGAGCGCGTAATGCGGCGGCCCGTCGCCGAACTGGTAGGCAAGCGTGGTGAGCAGCCCCGCCCGCGACACGACCGGCCGCGTGCCGGTGTTCATCAGCAGGAACGAGCCGGTGCCGTAGGTGTTCTTCGCCTCGCCCGGCGCGAAGCAGGCCTGGCCGGCAAGCGCCGCCTGCTGATCGCCGAGGATTCCGGCAAGCTTCGTCCCGGCGAGCGGCGCGGTGCGGATCTCGCCATAGACCGAAGACGAGGGCACGATTTGCGGCAGGCACGCTCTGGGAATTCCGAACGTCGCCAGCATCTCCTCGTCCCAGGTGCAGCGCGCCAGGTCCATCAATTGCGTGCGGCTCGCATTGGTGACGTCGGTGATGTGCGCGCCGCCCTCGGGTCCGCCGGTGAGGTTCCAGGCGAGCCAGGAATCGATCGTGCCGAAGAGCGCCTCTCCCGCCTCGGCCAGCTCCCGCGCGCCGGGCACGTTCTCGAAGATCCAGAGCAGCTTGAGCCCCGAGAAATAGGTCGCGAGCGGCAGGCCGGTGCGGGCCCGGAAGCGGTCCTGCCCGCCCTCGTGGCCGCCATGCTGGCGGTAGCGATGCACGAGCCGCTCGTTGCGCGTATCCATCCACACCAGCGCATTGCCGATCGGCCGGCCCGTCGCCCGTTCCCAAAGGATCGTCGTCTCGCGCTGGTTGGTGATGCCGACCGCGGCGAGGTCGAAGGCGGCGAGGTTCGCCCGCGCCAGCGCGGCGCCGATCACCTCGTTGGTGTTGCGCAGGATCTCGAGCGGATCGTGCTCGACCCAGCCCGGCTTCGGGTAGATCTGGCCGTGCTCCTTGTGCGCCGCGGAAATGATGGCGCCGTGGCGGTCGAAGATGATGAAGCGGGAGCTGGTCGTTCCCTGATCGATCGCGCCGACATAACGTGCCGTTGGGCGTACCATCGCATTCTCCCCAAGCCAGCGGCTTTGCCCCCGCGAACCCCCAGCAAAGGCGGAGCCTTTGCAATCCATTGCCTTAAGAAGGGGTGGGGTCCAGGCCCCAGGCCCCGGCCAAACGCGGACAGCACCGCGACGGAGACTATCGCGGGACACCCGCACGTTGCAGGCCGTCGATGTAGAAGGCCCTGTCCTCGGGTCGCAGGGGCGGGCGAGCCACGATCTTCCCGATCGACACGTTGGGATCGATCTCCCGAAGCATCGCCAGGCAACGCCAGGCCTCGTCTTTCCGTGCCATGTGGCCAAGAATTGCGAGGCGGACATTGAGGGCGGAGACATGCCCGGGCGTTCGCTCCAGCACGATTTCGGACAGCATGTCCGCTTCGTCCAGGTGGCGGCTGAAGAACTGAGCCGTCATCAAGGCGTGCTCGGCGAGGAAAATATGCGGATCCCGCGGCGACAGCGACTGAGACGTCATCGCGTGATGAATGGCGGTTCCGTGTTCTCCGTTGTAGATCTTGGACCAGCTGCTGAACGTCCATGCGATCGGCAGATTGGGATTGAGCTCGATCGCCCGCGCATGCAGGGCGAGGGCGCTTCGCACATCATGGAAGAGATAGGCCTTGACGTGGCCGGCGACGGCAAGCGCACGCGCATCAAAGGAATCGAGGAGCACGGCGCGCTCGGCGCAGGTTCCCGCCAACGACGTCACGTTCTCGCGGATTTTCCACCCAGCCCAGCCCGACCGCCATGATGTTCCAATAGGCCATCCAGGCATGGGCGGCGGCATATTCGGGGTCGAGCTCGATCGCCCGGGTGAGAAGCTCGCGCGCCCGCATGAAGTCCGGCCGATCCAGCCGGAAGATGCCCTGGATCGCAGCCAGCACGCAGTGGTGAGCGGCGGCGATGTCCGTCCTCACCGGTGCTGCGACGGCCGACGCGCGCTGGAACAGCTCGGGATCAACCTGACGGACCGTCTCGGAAGCGATCCGATGCTGCAAAGAAAACAGGTCTCTCAGCTGTCCGTCGAAGCGCCCGGTCCAGATCACTTCGAAATCGAACACGACGTCCAACAGGCTGACATCCACATGGACCTGGTGCTCGATGACCTCTATCGTTCCGGAAACAATATAATCGAGCTGATAGGTCCTGCATCGTCCCAGGGCATCGGCGGCGAGCCCGGAACCGTCCCAGAACGTGGCACTGGCGGTCAGACGCGGGGCGCGGAATCGGCTCAGGGCGGCGGATATCTCCTCTGCCATCCCCAGCGCAATCCGCGATCCCACCGGCGCACCCACGCTGCGGAATGGCAGGACCGCCATCCGCCAGCCGAGCTGATGCTTCGGCAGATCGGTCATCACTGACACGCGATATGGCTCCAGGAGCATTTCCTCCGGGCGTTCGAACATATCATTATCGACGCCGGAGGATGGGGTGACAATTGGCATTTCACACCGATTGGGGGGCGGCGGCAGGGCGGCACGCGCTGAGGGCAGGGAATGTGCGAGGGATAACGGGCGTTCTCCCCATCGTCGCGGGTTTCTTTCTGCCGGTTCATCACAATTTTGAGATGAGGCGTGTTCAAGATGAAAAATTCCCTGCGCGACGTCGCGCCGGCAAGTCTAACCGCACGAGGCCGGAACCCGCGGATCCCGCCGCCCATCTTTCCTCCTTGCACGCATGTCTCACCCCGGACGGTTGGTCCGGCACCCGCCTGGCGCGAGACATTCGGGATAGCGGCTGCCATCCGGATCGGTCAGGATGGAGAGCTTCTTTTCACCCCGGCGGCGAAATGCCACACCGGTTCGGGAGAACCGTCCATGGTTACGGAATGCAACCGGGACCGAAATTTCAGGACAGAGAATCCGGACCGGCTCGGAAGCCGTTGCGGATAGCGGCAGAAGCCCGTGCCTTCACGGCTCTCCTCGGCCTGTTCGCAGCGCTACCAGCCCTTTCGATCGACATCAGCGCGCCGACGCTGGCTTTGTTGCCGCAGGCGCTGGGGACGTCGAGGATCGTCGCGGGTCTCACTTTGTCGTTGTTCATGGTCGGCTTTGCGGCGGGGCAGTGGAGCGGGGGCCGCCTGTCGGACCGCGCCGGCCGGCGGCCGGTGCTGCTGGCCGGACTGAGCGGCTACACCATCGCCAGCATCGCCTGCACAGTGTCGATGTCCGGCGCGGCGCTGGTGATCTCCCGTTTCGTCCAGGGCTTCGGCGCCGGGGCGTGCTCCGTCCAGTCGTTTGCCATTGTGCAGGACCTGTTTGAAGGGGACGCAGCGCGGGCCAAACGATCCTACGTCACGGTCGTCTTCGGGGCCGTTCCCATTCTCGCCCCCGCACTTGGTTCGTTGCTGACCGGTCTGGCCGGATGGCGCGCGGTCCATGGCATTTTGGCCCTTGCCGGCGGATCCTTGCTTGCCGTCACCTGGGCGGGCGTTGGAGAGAGCCGGCGTATCGACCGGGCCGTCAATGCACCGGCCCTGGCGCGTACCGCCGTGCGGCTGCTCGGCGATTCCCGGTTTGTCGGTCTCACCTTGGCGAACGCCCTCAGTTACGGGGGCATCTTCGCCTACATCGCGGGATCGCCGGTTGTCATCATCGCCCAGATGAGGCTGTCCTCCATGGTCTTCGCGGGCATATTCGCCGCCACGGCCGCCGCTCTGACCGCGGGTGCCTGGACCAGCGGCCGGCTCAGCCGACGCGGCTTTGGAGCGGCCGCCCTGCTCGATGCCAATCTCGGCGTCGCTGCGGCCGCCTCCATCGCATTGGCGGGGGTCAGCCTCGCCGGCGTCACGTCGGGCTTGGTTCTGCTGCCTTTGCTGCTGGTCGTGCTTTTTGCCAGGGGAGCGATCGCTCCGAACCTGCAGCATCTCGCCATCGAACGGTGGCGAGATCAGGCCGGGACGGCGTCGGCCGCGCTCGGCGTCTCGCAACTTGTGTCGGGCGCGTTGGCGAGCGCGGCGGTGGCCGTTCTTCTGCCGGACCTGGGCGCAAGTGCCGTTGCCGTTCCGATGGCGCTGCTGGCCGGTGCCGCATTGATCATCTGGCGCTGGGCCAGGCAGTGACGATGTCATGTCATGTCGCCCCGGCGGGCCCTTGCTGGCCTGGCCTCAGTCGAGCTTCCGGTCCATCGATGTACAGGTCGATCGGGCACATCCGGCGCTTGCGCACCATGACCGCGTAGCTGCCCTGGCGGACGATCGGGTCCGGATGAGGAAGGAGCACTTGGCCAAGACGTTCCCAATCGCTGCTCGTCAGGGTGGAGGCGTCCGAGCATGCGAATGAGCCGAGGATTGTATCGTGGTAAGCCAGTTGCGGAACCGGCTGGACCTGGAGAAACGGCGCGTGGGCCCGGATATGGACCGGCATATTGGTTCGGGTAAGCCTAAAATTCGTGAAAAGCGGGCCGAACCAGATGTCCGTTTCGACGATTCCTTCCCAGGCGACGATCCCCGGGAGCGGCGGCAGATTGACCGGCGCGCGCACCGCGAGGCTCCAGCCCGGACGGGTTTTCGCCAAAAGGCCGGTCCACATCTGAACCCCGCCCAGCTCGGGCAGGGCCGTGAGGAACGGGGGCGAGTAACCGCGGAGTGCTTTCGGGGCCGTCGCGTCGAAGACCGTTGCGTAGCCCGGGTACTGAACCGCGCCGCTATCGGTGCCGGAAAGCGCCGACCAGCTCTCGTCCTCGCCATAGGACCAGAATACCTGCTCGCCATCCCACAGCAATCGGATATCCATGGGCGCGAATACCCAATAGCCATATCCTGTGGCAGACGTCAGAGCGTCGCAATAGCGCATAGCCCGACTGGGCAAATAGCCGGCCGCCGATCTTTCGGCTCTCTTCGGCGGCCGTGCGTCCTCGATCAGGCGGAAGAATTCGACCGTGAAATCCTGGTCCATCGTCCTGTTGACACGAACCGGAGGCGGCATCCCGCGAGCCTGCGGGATGCCTCGCTACCGAGCGGGTCGTCTAGAAGCGCATCATCCCAGCGCCGAAATGCACGCGGCCCGCATCCTTCGTGCTGTCCCGAGCAGTGCCCGCGGTCGCAGGAACGGTGCGTGCATGGGTCGGCTGCGTCAGATTGGCGGACTCGGCGTCAGGCGCGCTGATGATCGTCGAGGGGGTCTCGTCGGACTTGAACATGGCTGGGCCTCCATGGTGTGATCGCCGACGTCATCAGTATCAAAGGAACCCCCGTCATGTAAATAGATAAAATCACCACACAAAATCGAATTATCGCCATTTGCTTCTGAATTCAGAGCCATTCAGTTGGGGGTTGCGCTCGCGCTATATGGTATTGACCGGAATCTTTATTATGAGGAAGAAGGAACAATATTTGAACAGCGCCCTGTTCAATTTGGCCGTGCGATTCGTTTCTTGCGATCCGTCGGTACGCTTTAACCACTTGATGGTGCGGCTGAAAGAGGGTCGTCGAGGCGCCGCGCCGGGCCGCTCGCACCCTCGCGGGTGGTGGTTTTGGCCTCGCGCCGCCCGCTTGGTCATCTGCCGCCCACGGCTTCCCCTCGGTGTTCGGCGCATTGCGATCGTATCGACCGCGGCTACCCCCCTCCACCCGCTCCGTGCCGGCACTGAGGGCGTCGCGCGACGGCCCGGGAGAAGACTCATCATTGGCCCCGGCATCCGTTTGGCCGGAGATCGTCCGGCTTGGGCGAACCACCGAAAAGCGTCGCGAGCGAACGGGATCGCCTCAATGAGGTCCTTTGATCGCTCTCTTGGGCGGGTCGGACATCGGTGGGGCAGGGAATTGGTCGAGCCATCGAGTCCGCGAGGGTTTGATGGCGATCGGAGAAAAGCTAGTGTATGGACTCTAACGCTTATCGCCCGTGAGCGAGCTTTGCGAGGATGGCAGTGGCGGAAGCGGTCCAGACGAAGGGCTTCGGGTCAGCATGATGGTGCTCCAGGTCTTGCCGGATGGCAGCCTGCCGTTCGGCGACGCTCTTGAACACGCCACAGCGGATGCGGTCCTCGGTGATGAGACCGAAGAAGCGCTCGACTTGGTTGATCGACGAGGCGGAGGTCGGGGTGAAGTGCAGGTGGAACCGTGGATGGCGCTTCAGCCACGCCCGCGCTTCGGCGTGCTTGCGTGTGGCGTCGTTGTCGGCGATCAGGTGCGCGTCGAGCTGTTTCGGTGTTTCGCCATCGATCCGGCGGAGCAACTTGAGCCACTCCTGGTGGCGGTCTTGCGACATGCACTGGCCGATCACCCTGCCGGTCGCCACATCGAGAGCGGCGAACAGCGTGGTGGCGCCATGGCGTTTGCAGTCGTGCGTCATGCTACCGCAGCGGCCTTTCTTGAGCCGCAAACCGGGCCGCGTGCGGTCGAGCGCCTGGATCTGGCTCTTCTCATCCATCGAGAACACCAGCGCCTTGTCTGGTGGATCAAGATGAAGGCCCACGATGTCCTGCGTCTTCTCGACGAACCGCTTGCCGTTCGACAGCTTGAAGGTCTTCGCCAGCTGCGGCTTGAGCTCGTGCGCCTTCCAGATGCGCTGAACGCTGGTGTCGCTGAGGCCGCCGGCGGCTCCTCGTGCAAGGTCCTGTGCGCGACCTGCTCGATCGTCTCGGCACTCAGCGGTGGCTTGCGTCGCCGCCGGGTCGCGTCGCAGCCTGGCGATGCCCTTGGCAAGATAGCGCTCCTGCCAGCGGTCGAGCGTGACTTTGCTCATGCCGATCGACCGCGCGATCGCCATCATCCCGACCCGGTCAGCGGATTGCAGCACGATCCGTGCCCGCCAGACCAGCTCCTGCGGCGTGTTCCGCCCGGAAATCCACCCTTCCAGCGTCGCCCGATCCGCGGGCGACAGCCAGATGCTTCCCCCTTTCTTCGTCATGCCTGTCTTCATCATGCCCGCAGACTCGCATGGCGCGACAGGTTTGGGAATCACTCGTTGGGATCGGAACACTGGAGATGGGTGGCACACGGATTGCTCCAATAATCGCTTAGAGAGAATGTGAAATCCCGTGCAAGCCAGCCGTGGATTGTTGTTGGAGCACTTCGCCCGACTGGCCGCCGATGTCGCCGGGGCGCCGGCGGCGGTCGTCGGCGTGCTCGGACCTCGTAACGATCGCGGCCCGGCATTGGGATCGTTCGGCCTGCAACGAGAGCAACTGACCGCGGTCGTCGCGATCGATAAGATCCTCGAAGCGGGCGCCGGTCCGACAATCGTTCCCGACCTGGCCAAGGACGGGCGGTTCGATGCCAGCCGCGCGGCATTGGAAGCTCTGCGCCTACGCTTCCTCTGCCATTTGAAGTTGCTCTCCCCGGGGGGTGAACGCGTCGGCTTCATTTGCGTACTCGATAGAAATCCACGCCGCGATCTGACGAAGGCCAAAAAGACCTCGCTCGAACAAATCGCCGGCATGGTCGTGGCAGACCGCAGGAGGGAGCAGCGCCATCTTCATCTCATGCATGTCGCCGATCGCGCACTGCGGGTCGATAGAATGCTGCGGCTCGTATCGGAAGCGGCGACCTGTGCAAATGCACTGACTGACTTGCTCGAAGAGCTCTGTCGTTTCCACGGAGCCGCAATCGGCCGAATCTGGCAGCTGATCCGGGCCAATGAGCCCATGCACGAAGTCAGCCGCTACGATCTGGACGGACACATTGCAGATAGCCCGCAGTTCATCGAGCCGATGCTCGCGCTGAATGCGATGACCATGGAGGCGATTCGCCAAAACGAACCCCACTCGATTGATTTCACCCGCGACAAGTCTTTCAAGTGGTCACAGGACGCCGTCGCGTCGAGCTTTTTTGGTCAGGTTTGCGTTCCGATTTGGGTGCAGCAGCAACGCTTTGGACTCTCATTTGCATTCACAAGCTACGACGTGGATCTCGATGCGGTGATGGCGGACATTGCCTCGCTCGCGGACACGATCCGGCCGGCCCTGTTCCGCAAGGTGACGGAGGAGCGCATTCGGTTTGCCGCCCATCACGACGACCTGACCCAGCTATCGAACCGCCTCATGTTTCAGGAGCATCTAAGGAAGAATATGGCGGCGGCCGGGGCCGGCCAACATGGGTTCGCTTTGCTGTACCTCGATCTCGACGGCTTCAAGAACGTGAACGACACACGCGGGCACGCGATCGGTGACAAGCTTCTGGTTGTCGTCGCGCAGCGTTTGCGTGAGAGCCTACGGGAAGGCGACACGGTCGCTCGGATAGGTGGTGACGAGTTCGCGATCATTCAGCCCCACGGAAGCCAACCCTCCGCGGGGATTGCCTTGGCTAGGCGGTTGATCGAAACGATCAGCCAGCCGATTGAATTGGCGGGACATCAATTGTCGATCGGGGTCTCGATAGGGATTGCCCTACATCCGCACGATGGCGACACCTCCGACCTGCTGCTCCGGAATGCGGACATCGCGCTCTATCGCGCAAAGCAGGCAGGACGCAATACCTTCAGGTTGCTGGACCAGGCAACGCCGGTCGGCCGGCAGGAGCGCTTTCTGATATCGCAGGATATGAAGGACGCGCTTGGTGGAGACCATTTCACGCTCGCATATCAGGCGGTGTGTGACAGCGTGTCGTTACGGGCGGTGGGATTTGAGGCTCTGCTGCGATGGAACAGCCCCTCGAGCGGTCCGATACAGCCTGACCGGTTCATTCGGCTCGCCGAAGCGAACGGGTTTATCGTCCCGCTCGGTCGATGGGCGCTGGAGGCGGCGTGCGCTGAGGCCGCGACATGGGATCCCCCTATCTGCCTCTCGGTAAACCTTTCGCCACTGCAATTTCTGCAGCCCGATCTCTGTCAGCAAATCACTGACGTTCTGAATGGGACGGGCCTGCCCGCGGAGCGACTTGATCTGGAGGTGACCGAGGGCCTGCTGCTGGAGGAGTCAGACCTAGTCCTGCGGACGATGCGAGCGCTTCAGGAGCAAGGGATACGCATCACCCTCGATGATTTCGGCACAGCCTACGCCAGCCTGAGTTATCTCCGCCGTTTTCCGTTTGATGCCATCAAGATCGACAGATCGTTCATCAACGCTCTCTGCGACGACGACAGCACACTCGCGATCGTGCAAGCGATCCTGTCGCTGGGTGAGCGGCTGAACCTCACGGTCGTGGCGGAAGGCGTGGAGACCGAGCGCCAGCTCGAGACGCTCCGTGGGCTCGGCTGCCGCTTCGTTCAGGGCTACTTGTCCGGGAGGCCTCTGGAAGCGCACGCGACCCGCGCCCGTCTCCGCCAGCTTGGCTACCTGGATGGGCCAAAGGAAATCGCCGCCGATCGCAAATAAGCCTCGTGCCAGCTTTGATAGAAGGCTGGCACGTAGGTGTTCGTCCAAGTGCCAGGTTCACGCGGCGTTTCGTGATCGCTACGCGAGTGACGAAGCTCTGCGATCGGGCACTAGGCCCCGTTGTCATTGCTTTTGCGGTGAATCTCGGGATCGATCGCTCCGTAAAGACAGAGATGATTCGTGACCCCGAGTCCCGTTGCGAAGCGTGTGGAAGTTTGGGGGTGTCGTAATCTCCGGGTGAGTTCAACCACCAGACTCGGCATTGGAGTGCGGAGGAAGATCACGCAAAGGACAAGAACAGCACAGCGATGGCGGCTGCCAGCCTGTTTGATGGCTCGGCGTGGTTCGATCCGATCGAGGCGGGTGTGCGGGAGCGGATGCGCGGGTTGATTGAGGCGATGCCCGAGGAGGAGCTGACGGCGGCTCTCGAGCGGGCTCGCTATCGGCGTGATGGCGGGCCTGCGGACGGCTACCGGCACGGTGTGCGGTATCGTCGGTGTTAGCGGCGGTGAGAACCCGCGCGTAGACGGCGCGTCTTCGTTGCCGACGTGGAAGAAACGGTTTGGTGGATGAGTGATTGGGCATTGCGGTTCTGTGGGAGAGAATCGGCGGGGGGCGGCTTCATCGCTTGGCGGCGCAGCGCCGTGCTGACCGGCGGCACCGGAACCGGCAAGAGCCATCTCGCCGTAGCCATCGCACGCGCCTGCATCCGCGGCGGCGCCGGGGGCCACTTCTTCACCGTCGTCGACCTCGTCAACCGCCTCGAGAACGGGGTCCGAGCCAACCGGCAGGGACGGCTCGCCAATTGCCCGACCCGGCTCGACTTCGTCGTCCTCGACGAACTCGGCTATCTCCCGTTCGCCCAGACCGGTGGCCAGATGTTCTTCCATCTGATCAGCCGGCTCTACCAGCGAACCGCAGTCATCGTCACCACCAACCTCGCCTTCGGCGAATGGCCGAGCGTCTTCGGTGACGCCAAGATGACCGCCCCTCTCCGCGACCGGCCGACCCATCATTGCGAGATCATCGAGACCGGCAGCGAGAGCTGGCGCTTCAAGAACCGCGCTTGAGCCTCGGCCCAAATCCCCCACCCCGGACCTCACCCCTCGCGCTTGCCCAGGTGGGCAAACAGGCACCTCCCGCGCGCGCCGCTCCGTCGCTCGCGAGGGCACTGCGCGTCGCGCGCGCGGCCCTCCTATTCGCGACCTGGACAAGCCCGCGCTCGACCTCAGAGGGGTCCCTTTTGGATGTCGATCGGGGGTCCCGATCGCATGCTGTTTGACAATCTCAACCCCGACGGCCTGCCGGTGCACAGCTTCCGCTCTCTCCTGGCCGATCTCGCCACAGTGGCGCGCAACACCATCATCACTGCGATCACGCCCGACTATCCTCTCACCGTGATCACACCGTCGTCACCGGGCCAACCTCGCTCCAGCACAAGGCACTCAACCTCCTCGGCGTCGGATGTCGCCAGTAACGCACCGCCCCGGCGGCAGATTGTCGTACCAACTCAGGGCTTTGCGCGATTTCAAACAAGGAAGCTCGGGCGAGAAAGCGCACCTCACCGTCGCGGCCACCCTCGGCGCTGGCCGCTGGCGTGGCGGGCCGTGGCCACGTCCAATTCCACGAAGATCTCGCTATTCTGTCCCACGGCTCGTCCTCCTGCGCTGAGGATAGGCTCGCCCAGCGCGAGCAACCCTCGTGGACTCGCGTAGTGCAGGGCGAGCCACCCGGCTCAGGACGGACATGCGGTCTTAGGGAAGTTCCGCGCGATCACGACGCGCTACGACAAAACGGCCAGGAACTTCCTCGGAGCCATCCGCCCCGCCGCCGCAGTCATCTGGCTCAACTGACGACACACCCGGGATCAATGGGGCCATCAATAGGGCAGCGCCGCGGTGACGCGTTCGGCCGTGCCGGGCGGGGCGGAGAGCGCCAGCTTGGAGCGCCGCCAGAGAATATCCTCCGCCGTCCGCGCGAATTCCTCGGCGACGAGGTACGCGATTTCGGCCTCGGTCATCCCGCCGCCGAGGTCGGCGCCAAGCGCATCGAGCCCGCTGGCGCCATCGAGGATGCGTTCGGCACGCGTGCCGTAGGCGCGCGCGAGCCGCTCGGCGAGCCGCGTCGGCAGGAACGGATATCGCAGCCCGAACTCGGCGCGGTAGCGTTCGAAATCACCTGCCGCCATATCGCCGCCAGGCAGCGGTGCCACCGCCGTCCAGCCCGCGCGCGCCCCAGGCCCAAGCAGTGGCGCGAGCTTTTCGAGCGCGTGCTCGGCGAGACGGCGGAAGGTGGTGATCTTGCCGCCGAACACCGAAAGCAGGGCCGGCCGTCCGCCGCCGCCGGCGAGGTCGAGCATATAGTCGCGGGTGACGGCGGAGGCGGTCTTCGCGTGGTCGTCATAGAGCGGGCGGACGCCCGCATAGGCGCGCACGACGTCGCCGGGCGCGATGCTCGCGCGGAGATAGCGGTTAACGCCGTCGCAAAGATAGCGCGTCTCCTCGGCCGAAATCGCCGGCGCCGCCGGATCGCCTTCGAAGGGGATATCGGTCGTGCCGATCAGTGTGAAGTCGTGCTCGTAGGGAATGGCGAAGATGATGCGCCGATCGGGCTGCTGCAGCACCATGCAGAAATCCCCGTCATAGAGCCGCCGCACGATGATATGGCTGCCCTTGACCATGCGGACCTGCTTCGCGGTGTTGCGCCCGAGCCGCTTCCCGAGCACCTCGCCCACCCACGGGCCGGCCGCATTGACGATCGCGCGCGCCCGTAAGCTCGTCTTCGCCCCACTTTCGCAGTCGGCGATCTCCGCGCGCCACAGAGCACCCTCCTCGTGTGCGCCGAGCAGGCGCGTGCGGGTGCGGATTGCGGCACCCAGTGCCGCCGCGTCCATCGCGTTCAGCACGACGAGGCGGCTGTCGTCCACCCGGCAATCGGCGTAGGTGAAGCCGCGCGTGAAGCCGGGCTTCAGGATCTTTCCCGCTTGATGCCCAGCGAACCGCACGCCGCGCGAAGCCGGCAGGTGCCTTCGCTTCGCCAGGTGATCGTAGAGAAAGAGGCCGGCGCGGATCATCCAGGCCGGCCGCTGCCCGGGCGCGTGGGGCAGCACGAATTCGGCGGGCCGGATCACGTGCGGCGCGATCGCCAGCAGCCGCTCGCGTTCGATCAGCGCTTCGCGCACCAGGCGGAACTCGTAGTATTCGAGATAGCGCAGCCCGCCATGGATCAGCTTGCTGCTCGCCGAGGAGGTGTGTGCGGCGAGGTCGTCCTGCTCGACGAGCAGGACCGAAAACCCCCGTCCGGCGGCGTCGCGGGCGATCCCCGCGCCGTTGATCCCCCCGCCTATGATCAGCAGGTCGAGCGCGTCGTCCATGGCGGGGTCCGGGGCGCGGTTATTCGGCTCGCGTCCCCTTCGCCGCGGGCTCCGCGCCAGGCTCCGCGCCAGGCTCCGCGAACGGAGGCTTGAGGCGTCGGTCGATCGAGAGCCGGAGCTCTTCGATCATGCCCTCGGTCTCCGGATCGAACGCCTCGACCGCGCTCAGCAGCGTCTGGCAGGTCTCATCGAGAGCCAGCAGCACCGCCCGCCCGGCCCCGCGCGCGAGCGCCCGGCGCAGGTGGTGGGCGTGCTCTGGGCGCCCACGCTCCGCGAGATGCCCCGCCAGCCGCTCGGCCGACACCCTCGGATCGGCGCCCTCCGCCGGCTCAGCCACGGGGGCCGCCCGCCCCGGCGATCCCCGCCGCAATGCCTTGGGGCAGTTTCCCTTTCCCAAGCAGCCCGGCGCGGAACCGCTCGCGGCATGAGGCCGGGCTCATGTTGCGTTTGAAGGTGGCGGGCGGCCCGTCGCTGACGCGCAGCAGCACGAACGCCGCCGCATTGTGCTCGCGCAAGCAACGGGTGCCGGCAGCGATATCGGCTTCGGTATCCACCACGCGGATCACCGGGATGCCGGCGCCCGCCGCCATCCGGTCGAGCTGCACGCCGAGGCTGGTGTGGCTCTTCTGGTTGCCGGTCTCGCCGTAGTGCCCGTTATCGACGCAGAGGATCGAGAGGTTGGGCGGGTTGAGGATGGCGATCGTCGCCAGCGCGCCCACATTCATCAGGAGCTCCCCGTCGCCGGTGACGACGAGCACGCGCCGCTCGGGCTGGGCGAGCGCCAGGCCCAGCCCGAGCATGCACGCCCCGCCCATGGCGCCCGCCATCGTGTAGGTGTGGGAGCCGTCCGCCGTGAGCGCCGCGACGTCCCTGGCGGCGCCGGCGAGCCCGGTGACGATCAGGAAATCCTCATGTCGGCCGATCAGCGCCGGGACGGCCTCCCGCCGGTCGAGCACGAACTCCGGTGCGGCCGCTGTCCCCTTCGCTTCCATCACCGATTCTCCGCGCTTTCCATCGTCCGTCCCTCCAAAGCCTGTCTTATGTTCGACGAAAGCTCATCTTATGCGTGGGCCCTGATGGCCAACAATCGCCGGCCCGAGATTGATCGTGCTCGGGCTGGTGAGCGCGCCGCCGAGACCGCCCACGCCGCCGCCGATCGCTCCGCCTGAGAGGGCCCGCGAGCCCGGGCTATAGCCGCATCCGGAAAGGCCAAGGGCCAGGTCGGTGAGAATCGCCATGGTCAGGATCCTGCTCTGCATGACGCTATCTCTCCAGAGCCATTTCTGCTTGCCGAGGAGGAAGTCAAGCAATCACGCCGTGGCGACAATCCGGCAGCAATCGGGCCCGGATCAGAATTGCTTGGCCCCGAGCAGCTTCTGGGTCAGCAGGACGGCGACCGCGCAGCCCGACTGGAACACCATTGTCAGCGCCGCCTCGACCGTCGGCACCACCTCCTCCGGCCGCTCCACGCGGACGCAGATGACCCCCATCGCCTCGAGCACCGGCTGCACCGCCTGACCCATCGGGAACTGCCAGGGATTTCCCTCGCCGAAATCCCCGCGCATGCTGACCAGGGCGAGGAACGGGAACCGCCCGCCCTTGATCAGCGAGAGCATGTTGATGCAGTTGCCGACCCCGCTGCTCTGCATCAGCAGCACGCCGCGCGCGCCCCCGAGGTCCGCGCCCGCGAGCAGGGCGACGCCCTCCTCCTCGGTGGTGAGCGCCACCGATTGGGCGGTGGGATCGGCGAGCGAGCGGTCGATCAGAACGCGGTGGCCGGCGTCCGGCACATAGGCGAACTGGGTCACGCCCTGCGCGCGCAGAAGATCGTAGAGCTGGTCCTGCCAGCTCGCCTCTTCGACCCTTTCTTCGGCCAACGCTTCCACGCCGCGTCCTCCCTCGCCCCAATTTCGCCCCTCTATCACGCACCTCCCACCATGACGAGACTTCTCACGCCCTATTCGCCGCCGCCTCCCGCTCGATCCGGTCGTCGAGCGGTTCCAGGGGCGAAAAACCGCGCCGCGCGGCGACCCAGCCGAGGATCACCTCGGCGAGCGCCGGATTGCGCGCCAGCACCGGCCCGTGCACGTAGGTCCCGATCGTCCGGTGCAAAACGACCCCTTCCTGCGCTGTTCCCTGCGGGCTGTTGCCGTTGCCCCAGAGCACCCGCCCGAGCGGCTTTCCCTCCTCCGTGAGCGCGCTGTGCCCGCCATGGTTCTCGAACCCGATCAACGGCTCGGGCACGAGCGGGCTCGCGACCCCGATCCGTCCGACCAGCCGCGGCGTGCCCCGCCGCGTGATGAAGGGTAGGAGGCCGAGGCCCGGGACGTCCGTGCCCTCGAGCGGCAGCGTTTCGCCATAGAGCTGCAATCCGCCGCACACCAGGAGCCCCGCAACGCCGTCTTCCATCATCGCCTTGAGCGCGGCCCGCAGCGGCCTGAGGCCCGCGAGGGCGAGGACCTGGCCGCGGTCCTCGCCGCCGCCGAGCAGGATCACGTCGGTGTCGGTGGGCAAAGGCTCGCCCGGGCCGACACGGGTGATCTCAGCCGCGATGCCCCGCCATTCCAGCCGCCGCTGCAGCACCACGGCGTTGCCGCTGTCGGCATAGGTACCGAGCTGGTCGGGGAAAAGGAGGGCAATCCGCGCCGTTTTTCCCCGTGCCGGCGGGCGTGGCTGCCGGGGCAGGGCGGCATCGGGCGCGCACGAAGGGGGCGAGGCGGGTGCGCGGAGCAGCCCCATGGCGGTGGGCAGCGCGGTGTAGGTCGCGATCACGGCGAGCCGCCCGCCCTCCGGCGTCGCCGCGAGGGCGGCACGGAAGGCATCGGCCTCGCGTGCGAAGGCCCGGGCGTCAGTGACTTGCGGCTCGTAGCGGAGGCGGATCAGCATCTCGAGCGCGCGTTCGCCGGTGACGTGGATCCGACGAACTGGCCCAAGGTTGATATCCCAGAGCCACGAGACATCGCGCCCGTCGGCGATGCGATTATTGATTAAAAACAAATGGTTATCGGCAGAATGTTGGGCGAGGTTCCAGCTCACGCTGGCCGGATTTTTGCCCAACAGCACGGTCACCTGCCGCCCGGCGATCATCGCCGCGGAGCCCCGCCCCGGCACCGGCGGCGGCCAGGAGGTCGGCTCCACGTCCAGGCCGAGCGCCCGCACCGCCGCGATCCCGGCGAGCGCGCTGTAGGGGTGGAGCGATTGGGGAAGCGCCGGCAAAGACCGCCCGTTGACGATGAAGGCGTCCGCGGTCGCCTCGGCCCTGATGTCCGCCGCGGGGGCGGCAAAGCCGCAGGAGGGACAAAAATACTCGCCGAGCTGGGCATAATAGCGCGCGCTGTAGGACAAAAGCGCCCCGCAGCGCGGGCAGTCCATCCCGTCCGCCGGCACGTCCAGGGGCGGGTGGGAGAGGCGAAACATCACCCGCCGCTTTGCCTCCAGGCTCGCGGTGAGGGGATCGTCCCCGTTCAGCACGAGGGTCGTTTCGGGCATGGCGGCGGCGGCTTCGGCGAGCGCCGCGCGCACCCGGGCGACCTCGCCATAGCGGTCGAGCTGGTCGCGGAAGAGCCCCGTCACGACCATCACCTGGGGGGCGACGATGGCGGCGACCCGCGGCACCGTAAGCTCGTCCACCTCGAGCACCAGCGCCTCGCCGGGGCCGTCCAGGAGGGTGGTGGCGAGCCCCTGGCGGAGGTTGGCGCCCTCCTCGTTGGTGGCGACCCGCCGCCCGGCCTGGCGCAGCAGGGCGGCGATCATCGCGACGGTGGACGTCTTGCCGTTGGTGCCGGTGACGAGGATGCGGCTCGGATAGGCGCGGGCGCGGGCGAGGAACTCGGGGTCCAGCGCCAGCGCCACCCGCCCGGGCAGGCTGGTGCCGCCGGAGCCAAAGGTGAGGAGGCCGTGGCGCAGCAGGCGGCCGACCGGCCGGGCGAAATATTTCGTCACCGCGCAATCTTGTACAATCGGAGCGCGCTCAGATGGAAGGGTGTGCGATGACGGAAAACGATGCGCGCGAGGCGATCTGCCGGCTCGGCCGGAGCCTTTTCCGCCGCGGGCTGACCTTCGGGACCTCCGGCAACATCAGCGTCCGGCTCGCCGACGGCTGGCTGATGACGCCGAGCAATGTGAGCCTCGACGATCTCGATCCCGCGCGGCTGGCCCGGCTCGACGCGGCGGGGCGGCTTGCGGCGGGCGATGCCCCGACCAAGGAAAGCTTCCTCCATCGCGTGATGTACGAGGAGCGGGGGGATGCGAAGGCCGTGGTGCATCTCCATTCGACCCATGCGGTCGCGATCTCCTGCCTCGCCGAGATCGATCCCGCGGACGTGCTGCCGCCGATCACCGCCTATTACGTCATGCGGGTCGGACGGCTGCCGCTGGTGCCCTATTTCCCGCCCGGCGATGCCGGGCTCGCCGAGGCGGTGCGCCCGCTCGCCGGCCGGCACCATGCGGTGCTGCTCGCCAATCACGGGCCGGTGGTCGCGGGAACCTCGCTCTCGGCCGCCCAGGCGGCGATCGAGGAGCTCGAGGAGACGGCGAAGCTGCATCTGCTGCTGCGGGGCCAGCAGGTGCGCTATCTCGACGGGGAGGAGCTGGCCGAGCTCGGGCGGCGGTTCGGGGGGTAGCGGCGGCCCGGACGGACACTAAGACAGGACGGACACCAAGACAGGACCGGCACCAAGACAGGACCGGCACCACGATGGGGGCGAGGCGCGGATGATCGTCCCGGCGATCCGGTCGTCGGGGCAATCCCGGTCTCAGCGACCCGGCGCATGGATCGATCGCCGCCGGGCAGTGGGACGTGGCACCCGGCACTGTCATACAAACCAGGATGCAAGCGATGAAAAAGACCGCCGTTGCGTTGCTTGCCCGTTGTGCTTGCCCATTGTGCTCACCCTGGGGGGGCATGCCCATGTCCCGGAAGGAGACCCCGGAGCTCGTCACGAACGGGCGGCAGCGCATTCCGGTCCATGCCGCTGGTTGTTTCCGGGGTCTATCTCGTGGACAGCGCCCGGAGCGAAGAGAAGCTCATGATGGAACAATTCCCGGAACGGTACCCGGCATACCGGAAGCGGACGAAGATGCTCGTGCGGTTCCTCCTGTGAGCAGGGATCGGCCGGTCCGCGCCGCGTGGACCCGCTCCTAAATCAAGAGCTATGAGACACGGAAGAAGTGAACTTGCGTCGGCGATTTCCTGAATTGCGCCCCGGTGGCGGCAGCAGCACGGGGCCGAAAACAGCCCGGCCGAGCTCAAGCACCGCCCTCATCGACAGGGGCATCCCGTGGCGGCGGGGTGTTTGGGCGTCGAGCCAGCGGCGCAGGTGATGGTCCTGGCAGAAGAAGGCGATCGCAGGGCAGCATGAAGCCGCAGCGCTGTCGCTGTAGGCGAAGTCGTACCAGACGACTGCGCTTGGCGGCGAGACTTCGGCCAGCGTCCGCCCCGCGTCCGACGTGGCGACGTGAATTGCATTGTCGCAAAGGGCGCAGGCCGATTGAATTGAAACGTCTGTCCGGTACATCGCGCCCGTCCCGAGCGCATCGATGGCGCAGAGAGTGTTGAGCGCCCGCCCCCGCACCGTCACGCGATGGCCGGTCGTGGCTTCGCTCAATGGGTAAGCGTGCCGGATGATCCCGTCCGGACCGCGCGCGAGCAGGTCCCGATCCTCAAGCTGTTGCAGCAGCCCCGGGAGGGTGCCTTCCGGCAGTTTGGCGTGTTGGCTGATTTCGGGTATGCCGGGTGGCCGACCGAGGGCTGCGTAGAGTTCCAGAACCGCCCGCCAAACGCGATCTTCGTCCGGCGTGAGCCCGCGCAGCCATTTATCGATCAGGCCCGGCCTGGTCTTCGCGGGGCTGCCTAAAGCTTCGCGCGCAGCCGGGCTTTTGACCACTGAGCAGTCGGGCCGAAAAACTCCGGGGCGTAGTTCCACCACCGCCGGCTGTGCCGTGCGCATGGCTGTCTATTGCGCACAGCACGACAGTTTGCGCGGGTCCTTGGTCCGTGCGATCGCCGCGATCTTCAGGGCCTCGGCCATGGTCGGGTAGACGTGCAGCAGGTCCACGAAATCCTCGATTCCGGCCCGGAAGCGCATCGCCATCGCCGCCTCATGGATGACCTCGGAAGCGCCCGCTCCCACCATCGACACGCCGAGCACTTCGTTGGTGCCTGCATCGGCCACCATCTTGATCAGGCCGCGGGTGTCGCGAATTGCGCCGGCGCGCGGCACCAGCTCCATGGGGAGCGTGGTGCACCAGCAATGTCGCCCGGCGGCGATCGCTTCGGCCTCGGTGATGCCGACGATGCCGATCGGCGGGTCGGTGAAGACGGCGCGAGGAACGACCCGGCCATCAAAGGCCCGCGGGTCATTGCCGTTGAGCGCATTGTGCGCGGCAATGCCGCCTTGCCGCGCGCCAACCGGCGTCGCCATTTGGCTTTCGTGCAGCCGCCCGATCGCGTCGCCGGCGGCGAAAATATGCGGCACGCGGGTTTGCAGGTTCGCGTCGACCTCGACCTCGCCTTGCGCGTTGACGGCGACGCCGGCCGCCTCGAGCCCAATCGCGTCGGAGTTGGGCTGACGCCCCGTCGCCACGAGCAGCCGCTCCGCCCGGAAGCTGCGTCGGCCCTTGCCCACCCGAACCTCCGCGACGATCCCGGTTCCTTCCGCTCGAACAGCGCAGACCGTCGCGCCGGCGACGACGACAATGCCCTCCGCGGCAAGGATGCCGCCGATCGCCCGGCCGAGTTCCGGCTCATACCCATGCGCGAGGAGCTGCCTGTTGCGATCGACAATGGTCACTTCGCTGCCGAAGCGCGCAAACATCTGCCCGAGCTCAAGGGCGATGTAGCCGCCGCCCACGATCAGCAATGAGGCAGGCAGCGCCGTCAGCTCCGTTGCTTCGTCATGGGTCAGCAGATCGCTCGTGAGGAACGGCACGTCAGGCAGACCGGGAATCTCCGGAATGACCGGGCGCGAGCCGGTTGCGATCAAGAAACGCTCGCCGGTCAGGCGCTTGCCGCCCACTTCGAGCGTGCGCGCGTCGAGGAATCGCGCCTTGCCTTCCTCGATGCGGATGCGCCCGCCCACGAGGCTGTCATATTTTTTCCCCCGATAGACCCGAAGGACTTCATCCTTTTGAGCAATGAGCGCCGCGAAATCGACCCTGAGCCCCGATCCGCAGGTTTCAAGACCGGGATAGCGTGGGTTGCGGGCGTCGAAGACCAGCTTCGCCGCCTCGATCAGGTTCTTGGACGGCAGGCAGCCCCGGTTCACGCATGTGCCGCCGATCATGCGCTCCTCGGTCATCACGGCTGTCTTGCCCATTGCCTGCGCGGTCAGCGCCGCGGCAAAGGCAGTGGAGCCCGAGCCGAGGATCACCAGGTCGTAGTGGTGGGCCCCGGAGCGCAAGGCCGGGCCCAAGGCGGGACGCAAGGCGGGACGCAAGGCGCAGCGGTCAGCTTTCATCCGGCTCGAGGCCGGCCGGGCGCAGTGGGAACCCTCGGCGCACGCTGCCTTTGGTTTGCGGTAGACGCGGTGAGCGCCATAGCCGACGCATCCGAGAGCGACCGCCGCGAAGATCGGCTGGTAAGGCTCAAGCGCGGTCAGATTGGAGATCCAGGCTCCGCTGACGCCGAGCGTGAACAGGGCAAAGGGAATCACGCAGCACGAGGCTGCGCCGAGCGCGGCCACGATCCCGCCCGCCGCGAGAAGCATCGGCGTGCCCGCAGTGGGCGGGTGGTCCCGCGGATCGGGCATCGCCCTCGTCATCGCAGCGGAAGGCTCGACCCCCGGGCGGGGAGGTTCGATCGGGTTTTGTGCTTTGCCGCTCATGGTGGGCATGCTACATCCTGTAGTCACTACAGGATCAAGGAGAGAATTCCGGTGCCGTCAGCCGCCCCCCGGCAACCTTCCGGCCTGCCAATCGGCGAACTGTCCCGGCGGAGCGGGGTCAATATCGAGACCATCCGCTACTATGAGCGGATCGCGATGCTGCCCGCGCCACCGCGCACCGCCAACGGGCGGCGGGTCTATGGCCCGGCCGAGGCACGGACTCTCGCCTTTATCCGCCGTTCCCGTGAGCTCGGGTTCACCCTCGATGAAATTCGCGCGTTGCTGGCGCTTTCCGCTGACGACGGGCAAGGAGCTTGCGGCGAAGTGCGCAAGCTTGCGGCGGGTCACCTCGGGGACGTTCGCTCGAAGATTGCCGACCTCAGGGCAATGGAACGTGTGCTGGCCGACGCCGTGCGGCGCTGCGATGCGGGTGAAGTGCCCGGATGTCCCCTCATCGACGCCCTGTCGTGCTCCCCGTGATCGCCGGTCCGGGAACCTGACGACCTCTTGCCTCAGGCAATGGTGGACAGCCTCGCAATTTTCGGACCGTTCGCCGTATCTGCAATGCTGATCTGTCATGCCCCGGCACATCGCGGCCACTGGTTTGTCCTGGGATTTGCTGGGTTCTCGGCGTGGAGCGCATCGCTGTTGTGGGCGACAAGGGTTATTTCAGGATCGGGGACATCGAGGCCTGTGAGAAGGCCGGCCTGGACCCCTATGTGCGACGGCCACAGCGTGGTCGCTCGGTCAGGGCAAGCATCGTCCGCAAGGATGAGTTCAGCGACGACCGAGCCGGTGACAGTTTCCTCTGTCCGGCAGACCGGCGTCTACATCCCCATTCGTCATCCTTATTTGCGTCCGTCGAGGAAGATCAATTGCGTCCACAAGCAAGCCCGCGTCGCCCGGCGCCCCGACATCCTCAACCAGCGCCACGAGACGGTCGAGCACCCATTTGGCTCAATCAAGCAATGGATGGACCAGGGGACGTTTCTGGTGCGTGGCCTGAAGAAGGTCCGTGCCGGGCCGCGCAGGCCGACAGCGATGCCTGCAACCAGTTCCGTGGGACCCTGGGTGGGGCCATCCGCCGCGCGGACTCTGCGCGGCCCCAGATTGCTCTTCCGGTGAGGGGGCGTAGTGTCGGGACATTTCCGGACCGGTCGCGGAACATCGTGCCGCGCCGGTCGCGGCGCTCGCTGGGCGCTTCGTCGGGAGAAGAACCGTGAACGAGACGATTTCCGCCGGCCCGCTCGTGCTCCGTTTCCTGCAAAGCAAGGAGAGCACGGATGATAGCCTCGATCTGTTCGAGATGACGGTGCAGCCGGGCGGGCAGGTGCCGATCGCGCATTATCATCGGGACTGGGATGAAACGATCTACGGCCTTGCCGGCACGACGACCTGGCACGTGGCGGGCCAGGACATCGCGCTTGCTCCGAACCAGTCCATCTTCATCAGGCGCGGAATCGTCCATAATTTCAGCAATCGGACCGACCGGCCGGCTTCCTGCCTCTGCGTCCTGACGCCGGGCCGGCTCGGAGCGGGGTATTTCCGCGAGATGGCGGCACTCCTTGCCGCCGGGCGCCCCGATCCTGCTGCCATGCGGGAGACGATGATGCGGCACGGGCTTGTCCCGGTGCCGTCCGTCTAGTGCCTGATCCACGAACCCAACCCCTGGTTGGGTTCGTGGCCAGCCCCGCTCTGCCTCCGAGTTCCTGTTTCGACGCGGGTCGGACGTTGGACGGCCCGGCCCCGGCCCCCGAAAGCGGATCATCATGTCCTCTGCGTTGGCCGCTCGTTCTCGCTTCCGCATGCGCTCAACTGGCCGAAAGCCGTGAGCGGTGCCGCCGTCACGTTCCAGGACTACCTTCGATTTTCCGATGTTGGTGGCCGATGTTGGTGGCCGATGTTGGTGGCCGATGTTGGTGGCTCCGGCGGGGGCGAGGATTCGGAAGAAGACCACATAGCCCAATGCAGTCGAGAGCACCGCCAAGCCCGCCATCGAGGCCCAGACAGCGGCACTCGGGACAGCAAGTTCCCACGGTGTCTCCACAGCCAACATGAGCGGAAGTGCCATGATCGCGGGGGTGGTCATCTGCCCCATTGCGCCTGCAACGGGTGGAATTCCAAGGCGCCGAAGGCGCTTTCCGAGAGCGTTCGCGCAGCCGTACGACGCTGCCGCCCCGAGACATGCGATGATCCCTGTCGCGGACGCGTCGGCGGTATGTCTCGCGCCGAGATTAAACAGAACGGAGACGCCAACCACTCCGAGTACCATGCCCGAGATCGTCCGCAGATTCAGCCGTTCATCCGCGCTGGTCAAATGGATCGCTATAATCGAGAAGATCGGGGTCGCAGCAATGATCACCGAGGCGAGGCCGCTTGGAATCATGGTTTGCCCCCAGACGATCAGGCTGGCGGGGATGAGGTTGTTGAGCAGGCCCATGCCTGCGAACGATAGCCGGCTCCCGATATCGCTCGGGATGGCGATGGAGCGTGCCCGAGCGTAGGCGTAGACCAGCAGGGCGGCCCCCGAGAACCGCAAGAAGACGATCGTCAAGGGCGGCAGGGCGGTGATTGCGACCTTGGAGAAGAAGAAT
>CAWIZE010000008.1:0-41995 GCA_963840545.1 uncultured Pseudomonadota bacterium
GGCCGCGAGCAGGCACAAAAGCTCGAATAAAATCGAGGCGCCGTGCAGGCTTGTGATGCTGCCATGGTCGAACGGCGGCGACGCCTCGCGAGGTCCGCGCCGACGAAGCTTCCCCCGGTCAGGCCGCGCAGCAGGCGCATCGCCTCGAGCGTGGTACGCCCAGCCGCTTCCGGCGTGCCGGTGCCCGGCGCGTAGACGGGGTCGAGCGAATCGATGTCGAACGAGAGGTACGCGGGCCCCTCGCCGATGACGCGCCTGGCCTCCGCGAGAGCGAAACGCCAGCCCTGGTCATGAAATTCCTCCATCGGCAGCACCCGCATCCCGCTCTCGCGCAGAAGCCCCACATATCGGGGTCGTTGAGCGTGCCGCGGATGCCGATCTGGATCACGCGCTTCGGGTCGAGCAGGTTCTCCTCGACCGCGCAGCGGAACGGCGCGCCGTGGTGGAAGCGCGAGCCGAGATAATCGTTCCCCGTGTCGCAATGGGCGTCGATATGCACCATCCCGAGCGGGCCCTTGGCCGCCACGGCGCGCAGGATCGGCAGCGAAATGGAATGATCGCCGCCCACCGCCAGCGTCGTCACGTTCGCCGCCTTCACGCTGTGGAAGAAGGTGGCGATCTCGGCCAGCGCGCCCTCGAGCGCGTAGGGCTGCTCGATCCAGCAATCGCCGAGATCGGCGACATGCCGGCCGGCAAAGGGAGAAATGCCGGTCACGGCGTTGACGGTGCGCAGCAGGCTCGACTGGTTGCGCACTTCGCGCGGGCCGTGCCGCGCCCCTGCCCGGTTGGTCACGCCGCCGTCGTACGGCACGCCGATGATCCCGATATCCAGCCCGGCGAGGTCCTCGGTGTAGGGCAGGCGGAAGAAGGTGGGCACGCCGGTGAAGCGCAGGCGGACCTGCGGGTCCGCGAGCTCGGGGTAGCGGCGCGGCGGCTTGATTGGGTTCATCCGGGGTCTCCGTGCACGGGTGCGGGACCGAGCACGCCAATGTGCCTGGCGCGCTCGCCGAGCGCATGGCGGGCAAGCGCGGAATCCGCGGCAAGCGCCACAAGCCCGGGCAGGTCCGCGGGGTGCACCAGGAGTGCGGCGAGCATCCGGAGCGCGCGCACCCGCCCCTCGGGACCGACCGCCGCCAGCGCCACGCGCGGCAGGCTGCGTTGCGCCGGGTCGCACACCGCGCGCAGCACCGCGAACGGCAGCTCGTGCCGCGCCGCCACCTGCGCCACCGCCCAGCTTTCGAGATCGACCGCCGCCGCCCCGGTCGTCCGCCAGAGCTGGCGCTTGGCCTCCGGGCTCGCCACCACCGAGGTTTCGCCGAGCAGCAGCTCGATGGTCGGGCCGCCGAGCAGGCGGTCGAGCCCGCGATCGGTGGGAAAATTCTGTCCGGCCGCGAGGACCGCGCGCGGGATGAGGATATGGCCGGGCCTGAGGCGCGGGTCGAGGCCGCCGGCGAGGCCGAAGCTCAGCAGCGCCGTCACGCCGCCCGCCGCCAGCCCCTCGGCGGCCGTCTCGGCGCCCGCCGCCGTGCCGCCGCCCGTCGCGACCACGCCCCCGAGCGGGCGGGCAGGGCGCGCCTCCATCGCCAGCCCGACGATGACGCCGATCGTCATCAGAACCCGAAGCCCACGCGCTCGGCCCCGCGCCGCGCGAGATCGCGATAGCGCGCCAGCGCCAGCAGCGGGAAATAGAGCCGGTAGCCGTGGTAGCGGAGGTAGAGGACCCGCGGAAACCCGACCGCGTTGTAAGCTTCCTCCGCCCACTCGCCCTGCCCATCGAGCCGCGCCAGCAGCCAGGCGATGCCGCGCGCCACGGCCGGATGGCGAACGTCGCCGGCCGCCATCAGCCCGAGCAGGGCCCAGGCGGTGTGCGAGGGCGTGCTCTCGCGGTAGCTTCCATGCGGCGCCTCGGCGTAGGTCTCGCAATCCTCGCCCCAGCCGCCGTCCTCGCGCTGGCAGGCGGCGAGAAAGCCGACGGCCCGCCGCACCATCGTGGCCTCGCGCGCCACGCCGGCGGCGTTGAGCGCGGCGAGCGCCGACCAGGTCCCGTAGATATAGTTGGTGCCCCAGCGCCCGAACCAGCTTCCTTCCGGCTCCTGCTCGCGTTCGAGGTAGGCGATCGCGCGCGCCAGCACGGGATCGGCCGGCGGGCGGCCGATCTGGGCGAGAAACGAGACGCAGCGCGCGGTCACGTCCGCGGTCGGCGGATCGAGCAGCGCGCCGTGGTCGGCAAAGGGGATATGGTTCAGCACATAGTGGGTGTTGTCGGCGTCGAAGGCGCCCCAGCCGCCGTTCCGGCTCTGCATCCCGACGATCCATTCGGCCGCGCGCGCGATGGCGGCGCGGTGCGTGGGATTGCCGGTGCGGTGGAGCAGCATGCCGACGACGGCGGTGTCGTCCACGTCCGGGTAGTGGGGGTTGGCGTATTGAAAGGCCCAGCCGCCCGGCCGCACCGCGGGCCGCGTCGCCGCCCAATCGCCCGCCAGCTCGCTCACCTGCAACGGCGCGAGCCAGGCGCTCGCCGCGCGTGCCGCACCATCCTCGCCCGCCTCCGCGAGCGCGTGCCCGGCGAGCGCCGTGTCCCACACCGGCGAGAGGCATGGCTGGCACCAGGCGCGCTCATCCCCCACCACCAGCAGCTTCCGCACCGCCTCCCACGCCCTCGCGGCGGCGGCATGGTTCTGGGCCAGCGCGTCGAACATCATCACCGTGTTCCCCATCGCCGGGTAGATCGCGCCGAGCCCGTCCTCGCCGTTGAGCCGCTCGGTCACAAAAGAGACCGCCCGCTCGATCGCCCGCCGGCAAATCGCAATCGGCGCGAATTTTTCCAACCTCCTCAGAACCCCGTCGAGCGCGACAAAAACGCCTCCCCAAGGCGAAGCGTCCGGCGCGCGGATCCAGTCCCGGATCGTCTCGGGCGGCGCGTGGAAGAGCTCTTCCACGCCGACGCCCCGCGCATTGCGCGCCCGCGGCTTGAGCGCCATCAGCACGAACAGCGGCACCATGACGGTGCGCGACCAGTAGGAAACCTTCGAGAGGTGGAAAAAAAACCACCGCGGCAGCAGCATGATCTCGACGGGCATCACCGGCGCCGCGCGCCACGGCACCGCGCCGAAAAGGGCGAGCTGCACGCGGGTGAACACGTTCGACCGTTCGGCGCCCCCCGCCGCGAGGATCGCCTCGCAGGCACGGCGCATATGCGGCGCGTCGGCCGCATCGCCGATCGCCTTCAGCGCGAAATAGGCCTTCACGCTGACGGAGAGGTTGAGCCCGCCGCCATGGAAGAGCGGCCAGCCGCCGTGCGCTCCCTGAATCGCGCGCAAGTAGACGCCGATCTTCCGCTCGAGCGCCGGGTCGATCCGGTCGAGGTAATGTTCGAGCAGGACATATTCGGCGGGGATGGTGGCGTCGGCCTCGAGCGGGAAGACGAAGTGGCCGTCCGGCCGGCGGTAGGCCAGCAGGGCCGACCTCGCCCGGCGAATGGCCGCGTCGAGGCGGTCCCCGGTGCCGTCCCTGCTCAGCGTCTCGCTCGGCATCCTGTTGTCCGTCGGCCTACCCCCCAAGGATCGCGGCGGCGCGCCTGCCGGACCTGATGGCACCCTCGATCGTGGCCGGCAAGCCGGTCGCGGTCCAATCCCCCGCAAGCACCAGATTTTCCCACGCCGTGCCCGCCGCGGGGCGCAACCGCTCCTGCGCCGGGGTCGCGGCGAAGCTCGCGCGGCGCTCCTTCACCACCCGCACGGCCGGCATCGGCCCCGAGATGCCGAGCGCGCGGCAGACTTCCGGCCATATCTCCGTCGCCAGTTCCCCCGCCGGCCGGTCGATCACCCGCTCGGCCGCGCTGACGGTGACCGAAACCACCTCCTGCTTGACGAACACCCACTCCGCGAGCCCGCCGACCAGGGCGACGAACCCCGCCGCGCCGGCCCCGGCGCGAACCCGAAAATGCACGTTCAGGATCGCCGCGAATTCTTCCGGGACCGTCAGCTCCGGCACCAGCCCCTTGGCCACCGGCGCCGGCACCGCCAGCACGACCTGATCCTCACCCCCGAGCGCCACCCGCTCCCCCGCGAACGCCAGCCCCGCCGCCCGCGCCCCCTCGAGCTCGATCCCGCTCACCCGCCGCCCGAACCGAACCTCCGCGCCCAAGGCCTTCAGCCGCGCGAGCGCGGGATCGACGAAGGATTCGGAAAGGCCCACGCGCGGCACGAGCGGCGCCGCCGCCGCCCCACCCCGCGCCAGGCTCTCGCTCAGAACCCGCCCGAGCAGCCGCGCCGAACCCGCCTCCGCGCGGCAATTGAGCGCCGCCACCGCCAGCGGCTCGATCAGCCTCCGCACCAACGGACCGTCGCCCACGACCTCCCGCACGCTCGCCTCGGCCGGCGCGCGGAGGAGCCGGACCAGGGAAAAATACTCGCCGAGCCGCGTCCCCGGCACCCGCCGCCCCGGGCAGAGCACCCACCACGGCAGCCGCCCCCGGTTCGGCCGCAGCACCCATCTCTCGCCGCTCGCCAGATCCATGAAGGGAAACAGCGCCTGCCCCGGCCCGCCCACCGTCGCCCGTGCCCCGATCGCCTCGAGATAAAAAATCGCCGCCCGGTTCCCCGACAGGATCAGGTGGTTGCCGTTGTCGATCCGGCAGCCCAGCTCGCGGTCGAAATAGGAGCGGCAGCGCCCGCCGGCGGCCGGTCCCGCCTCGTAAAGGACGATTTTCCGCCCCCGCTCCGCAAGCGCGACGCCAGCGGCAAGCCCGGCCAGCCCCGCGCCCACGATATGAACGCCGCCTGAAGCGCTAAACGAGCCCATGGCGAAGTGCCAGCCAGAGCTTCTGCCACCCGGGCACGCTCACCGGCTCGCCGAGCTGCTGCCACCCGCGCCGCTCCAGCCGGGTGAGGATGGCGGCGTAGGTCGCCTTCATCAGCCGTGCCGGGCGCATCGCCCGCGGGTTGCAGGCGCGCATCGCCTCGCTGGCGCGGTCGAAATGGCTGTGGGCGAGGGCGGCGGTGCGCGCGCACACCAGCGGCAGGCCGGGTGCTGCGAGCGACGACACGGGGTCGGGCGGCACGCGCGCCGCCGCCAGCCATTCGCGCGGCAGATAGAGCCGCCCGCGCTCCGCATCCTCGGCGAGGTCGCGCAGGATATTGGTGAGCTGCAAGGCGCGCCCGAGCGCGTTGGCGACCCGGTCCGCCGCCGGCGAGGCGTCGCCGAAAATTCGCACCGAGAGCCGCCCGACCGCGGCCGCGACGCGGTCGCAATAGAGATCGAGCGTGGCGAGGTCGGGGGCGACGATCGGCACCACGGCGTCCATCTCCATCCCGTCGATGATGGCAAGGAAATCCTCCCGCCGCAGCGCATAGCGCGGGACGGCGCCCGCCAGCACCCGTGTCACCGGACCATCGGCCACCCCGCCATAGAGCCCCTCGACGCGCCCGCGCCAGGCATCGAGCGCCACCCGCTTCTCGGCCATCGCTTCCGGCCCCCCGTTCGTGTCGTCGTCCGCGATGTCGTCCACCATCCGGCAGAAGGCATAGAGCGCGTACATCGCCGCCCGGCGCTCCTTCGGCAGAATGCGCATGCCGCGATAGAACGAGGTGCCGGCCGCGCGCACGAGCGCGGCAACCGCTTCGTTGTCGGCGTCGTCCGCCTCCCTCATGGCAGGAACCGAAGTGCCGCGAGGGCACTGGCGAAAATATCCACCCGTCGGAGCCTGACCCGCCCCGCGATCGGGTCCGCGCGTCGCAGCCGCGCGGCGAGCCGGCGCGAGAGCCCGACGATCACCGCCGTCTCGAGCCGGAGCCGCCGGCTCCTTGTCCGCCGCGGCAGCTCGATCGCCAGCGCATTGAGCCCCTCGACCCGCCCGAGCAGCGCGTCGAACACGCGCCTGAGCCCCACGCTCGCCGCCGCCCGGGCAACATCACCGACCACCGCTCCATTCTCCGCCAACAGGTCCTCCGGCAGGTAGCAGCGATCGAGCGCGGAGAGATCCGCCCGGCAGTCCTGGAGATGGTTCAGCACCTGGAGCGCGGCGCAGAGCGCGTCCGCGGGCGGGTGCGTCGCCGCGTCCTCGCCATGCAGGTCGAGCACGTGCCGCCCGACCGGCATCGCCGAATAGCGGCAATAGTCGAGAAGCTCTTCCCAGTCCGCGTAGCGGAGCTTGGTGGCGTCGCGGCGAAACGCCACCAGCAGATGCCGCGAATGAAGCGCCGTGGTGCCGGTCTCGGCGAGGCTTTTTCTCAGTCGCGCGGCACTCGGCGCGGCCCGGTCATCCGCCTCGCCCAGCAGCACCGCCTCCATCGCGTCCAGCCGTGCGATCTTGTCCCCGGCCGCCAGCGTTGCGCTGTCGGCGATGTCGTCGGCGTTGCGGGCGAATTCATAGAAGGCGTGGACGTGGCGGCGCAGCTCCGGCCGGATCAGGGCCGAGCCCACCGGAAAATTCTCGTCCGCGCGGTCCTTGCCCGACCAGGCTTCGACGCTCATCATCCCGCTCACGAATGGGTCCCGCTCACGAATAGGTCCCGCTCACGAATGCGCTCCGCGATAATGGCGGCCCTTCCAGACGACCCCGCGCCCGCGCCAGTGATCGATCGCCGAGCCCACGGTGGCGGCGAGGTAGAAGGCGGCGATCGCCGGCAGGGCCGGCGCCCACGCCAGCGACCGCCCGCACCGCCGCAGCGTCGGGGCGAAGCTCAGGCCCCCGAGCGCCCAGGCCGCGACCCCCGCCCACCGTGCCGTGCCCGCGCCGAGCAGCGCCGTCGCCGGCGGGACGATGAAAACAATCCCCATCCCGGCAACCGTCCCCGCGAGCAAGGCCGGAGAAAAACGGAGTTGGACAAAAGCCGTGCGCGCGATCATCCGCCAGATTTCTCCGACCCCGGGATAGGCCCGCCGGCTCCGCGCCAGCCGCGAATGCCCGAGCCAGATCCGGCCCCCGCGCTTGATCGCCCTGGCCAGCGCCACGTCGTCGATCAGCGCGCCCTTGATCGCCGCGATCCCGCCCGCCCGCTCGAGTGCGGCCCGCCGCACCAGCATCGATCCCCCGGCCGCCGCCGCGATCGGCCGCCGCGGGTCGTTGACGGCGGCGAAGGGGAAGAGAAGCTGGAAGAAATAGACGAAGGCCGGCACCAGCGCGCGCTCGGCAAAGCTCTCGCAGCGGAGCGCGACCATTTCCGAAACGAGATCGAGTTTTTCCCCCGTCGCTTTCGCCGCCAACGCCGCGAGATGGCCCGGCGCATGGACGATGTCGGCATCGGTCAGGAGGAGAAAATCGGCCTCCGCGCGCCCGACGCCCTGAGCCATCGCCCAGAGCTTGCCGCTCCAGCCGGGCGGCGTCGGCGTGCCCGCCACCACCGCGAGCCGCCCGTCCCCGAGCCCGCCGGCGATCGCCGCCGTCCCGTCGGTCGAGCCGTCATCGACCATCAGGATGCGCATCCGTCCCGGATAGTCCTGGGCGAGCAGCGAGGCGAGGGCCTCGCCGATCGTCTCCGCCTCATTGCGCGCCGGCACGACGACATCCACCGAAGCCGCCTCGCGAAGCACGGCGGGGGCAAGCACGGGTCCGGACTGCCAGAACCGGTCATGGAAGAGCAGGAGCCAGACCCAGGCGGCGAGCGCCAAGAGGGCGATCGCCGTCATTTCAGCATCCCCTCGGCCCGGAACCAGGCGAGCGCGTCCGCGATCGCCGCCCGCGCCGGGCGCGCCCGATACCCAAGCTCGGCTTCTGCCTTGGCGGAAGAATAAAACATCTTCTTATGGGCCATCGCCAGGGTGTCGCGGGTCAGCGAAGGCGTCCGCCCGGTGATCCGGGCAAGGATTTCCGCGAGCCAGGCCACTGGAATCAGCGGAAAAATCGGCAGCCGGATGCGGGGCGGCTGCCGCCCCGCGACCTCGGCGATCAGCGCCAGCAGCGCGCCAAGCGAGAGGTTTTCCCCGCCCAGGATATAGCGCTCGCCGATCCGCCCCCGCTCGGCGGCGAGCAGGTGCCCCGCCGCCACGTCGTCCACATGGACGATGTTGAGCCCGGTCTCGACATAGGCGGGGATGCGCCCGCGGGCGGCGTCCAGGATCATCCGCCCCGTCGGCGTCGGCTTGATATCGCCGGGGCCCACGGGGGCCGCGGGATTGACGATGACGACGGGCACCCCCGCCCGCGCCGCCTCGAGCACGAGCTGTTCGGCCAGGTATTTCGAGCGCTTATAGGCGCCGATCAGGGCGTCGGGGTCGAGTGCCGCGACGCTGCTGGTATAGACGATCCGCTCGACCCCGGCGGCGCGCGCCGCTTGCATCAATGCCCTGGTGCCCTCTACGTTGGTGCGCATCATCGCCGCCGGGTCGGGCACCCAGAGCCGGTAGTCCGCGGCGACATGGAAGACCATCCGGCAGCCGGCCACCGCGCGCGCGAGACGGGCCGGTTCGTCCAACTGTCCAATGACAGTTTCTCCCTCGATTGCTGCCAGATTGCGCCGATCGCTCGTCGCCCTCACCAGGAGCCGGAGCCGCGTGCCCCGCGCCGCCAGCGCGCGCGCCACGGCACTGCCCACGAACCCGGTCGCACCGGTGACGAGCACGGGATCGCTGCCGCTCACCGCCGCCTTCTCCTTCGCAGGGCTTCCAGGTGCCGGCGTGTATAGCCGCCCGCCCGCCCCTGGTGTAGAGCCGGAGCCGGCCGCAGGAAGGGCGCTCGGTTGCCGGGAAGGCCGGATTGAACAGCAAGGCGCTGTCGCTCGCGGCCGCGCTCGTTGGGCTTGCGCTCGGCACGGCGCTGGTCGGCTGGTTCGGGTTCCACCGCGTGCTCGCGGGCGTGTTCCGGGTCGGCTTCGGCGGCCTGGCCCTGCTCGTCTTCTGCCAGCTCTGCCTGTTCGTGATCCTCGGTATCGCCTGGTGGACGCTGATGCCGCGGCGGCCCGCCGTCGGCATCCTGATCTGGGCGCGCATGGTGCGCGATGCGTCGGCGAACTGCCTGCCCTTCTCCGCGGTCGGCGGATTCGTGCTCGGCGCCCGCGCGGCGACGCTGCACGGCGTCACCTGGGCGATGGCCTCGGCCTCGACGGTCGCGGACGTCACCTCGGAATTCCTGACGCAGCTCGTCTTCGCCGCCGCCGGGCTCGGCCTGCTCGTGGCCTGGCGCCCGGCCAGCCGGTACGCGCTGCCCTTCGCCATCGCGATCGCGGTCGGGATCCTCGGCGGCGCGGGCTTCCTCGCCCTCCAGCGCGGGGCAGCACCCTTCGCGCGGCGGTTAGGCCGGCGCCTCAGCGCGCGCTGGGTCATCGGGCTGATGGCCCGGCTCGAGCTGCTCCAGGGCGAGCTGATGCCGATCTATCGCCGCCCGGGCCGCTATTCCGTGGCCTCGGCCCTGCATCTCCTGGGCTGGGTCGCCAGCGGAATCGGCGGCTGGGTAATCATGCGGCTGGTCGGCGCCCGGATCGGCCTGCCGGCGGCGCTGGCGATCGAGGGGCTGCTCCAGGTCTCGCTCACCGCCGCCTTCGCCGTGCCCGGGTTCGCGGGGGTGCAGGAGGCCGTCTATGTCGGCCTCGGGGGCGTCTTCGGGCTGACGCCGGACATGGCGATCGCCGTCTCGCTTGTCCGCCGCGCGCGTGATGTCGTGGTCGGCGTGCCGATCCTCCTCGTCTGGCAGCTGATCGAGGCCCGCCATCTGCGGCCGTCCACCCCGGCCTGACCAGGCAGGCCAGCGCGGCGCCGCTGCTTGACGGGCCGATTCAATACGTCCTAAGATGACTTAATAAATCAGCCGGGCTCACGCGGCTGCGGGAGGAAACGGATGGCCCAGTCCATCGAGAGTTTCGTCGGCTCGTCCATGGACGAGGCCAAGCTTAGCCCCATCCATTATCGCGTTTTCGGGCTGATCGCGGCCGGCTATTTCTTCGACGTTTCGAACTACATCGTCTTCGGCGTGCTGGTTCCCGACATGCTGCAGACGCACTTCGCGACCAAGGCCCAGATCGCGGGCATCGGCTTCGCGACCCTGATGGGCCTCTTCATCGGCGCGGTCGGCCAGGGCCAGTTCACCGACCGTTTCGGCCGCAAGGCGGTCTACCAGTTCAACCTCCTCCTCTTCGGCGTGTTCACCATCGCCTCCGCCTTCGCGCCCAACTATTTCTGGCTCTCGATTTTCCGCTTCATCGCCGGGATCGGCATCGGCGCCGAGCAGCCGCTCTGCTTCGCCTATGCGGGCGAGTATGCGCCCAAGCGCATCCGCGGCCGCGTCCTCGCCGGCATCCAGCTCGTCGGCGGCGCGCTCGTCTGGCCGCTCTCGACCCTGTTCGCGCTCTTCTTCCTCCACAGGATCCACTGGGAAGGCATCTGGTTCGTCTACGGCGTCGGCGCGCTGATCGTCTTCGTCCTGCGCTTCTCACTGCCCGAATCGCCGCGCTGGCTGGCGACCCACGGCCATGGCGAGCGCGCGCTCGCCCTGCTCGCCCGGATGGGGATTGCCGGGCCCGCTCCGGGCGTCGCGCTCGTCGAGGACCGGGCGAGCCACACGCGGAGCGATCCGTTCGGCGTCGTCTTCCGCCAGTATCCCGATCGCGTCATCGCGGCGACGATCTGTTTCGTCGCCTTCTTCGGCGTCGCCATCGGGCTCGGCGCGTGGCTGCCCAACATCATCGCCGAGCGCGGCCTGACGATCACCAAGACCATCGAGTTCACGCTCTGGATCCAGCTCGCCTACCCTTGCGCGAGCGTCTTCATGATGTTCGCGCTGGATCGTTATGGCCGCAAGCCGGTGGCCATCATCTCGTTCGTCCTGGCCGGCCTTTTCGCGATCGGCTTCGTGCAGGCGCCGAGCAGCCTGTGGCTGCTGCTCGCCGGATTCTGCATGGCCTTCTTCACGCAGCTCGCCGGCAACGCGTCGCAGATCTTCGCCTCGGAGGTCTTCCCCACCAACGCCCGCGCCTCGGGGTTCGGCATCGCCTCCGGCATCGGGCGGCTCGCGACCGCCTTCATCATTCCGGCCATCCTCTGGATCCAGAACGGCTTCGGCGTCACGACAGTGTTCGCCTGCGTCGCCATCCTGCTCGTCGTCGCGGCCTTCAGCGTCACCCGCATCGGGCCCGAGGCGCGCGGCGAGGCGCTCGACGTGCTCGCCCCACCCACCGGCTGAAGAGACGACCGCGAGGGAAAAAATGAGCGAGGCCGTTCGTATCCGCCACCTCGGCCACACCGATCAGGGCGGCCGGCCCGATGGCGTGCAGGTGATGGTGGCCAGGGGCCATGCCTATGTCGGGCACATGCTCTCGGACGGCATCACCATCATCGATGTCGGCGATCCGCGCGCGCCGAAGCCCGTGAACTTCATCGCCTGCCCACCGGCGCTGCGCTCGAACCACATCCAGGTCCATGACGGGCTCCTGCTCGCGATCAACGCCCCGAATGTCTGGGCGCTCCAGCAATATGCCTCGGAGGGCGACTACTTCGGCAAGCCGATCACCGAAAGCTTCAGCAAGCGCGAGCGGAATTTTACCCCCGGCATCCGCGTCTTCGACCTCGCCGATCCCGCCGCCCCGCGCGAGATCGGCTTCATGCCGGTGGACGGCATCGGCCCGCACCGCATCTGGTGGGTCGGCGGGCGCTACGCCTACGCCTCGATCCATTTCGAGGGCTTTCTCGATCACATCCTCGCTGTGATCGACATGAAGGACCCGACACGCCCCGAGATCGTCGGGCGCTGGTGGCTCCCCGGAATGAACGCCGAGGCCGGCGAAACCCCCACCTGGCCCAAGGGCCAGCGCTGGGCGCTGCATCACATGCTGACCGCGGGCGATCTCGGCTTCGCTGCCTGGCGCGATGGCGGGCTCACCATCATGGACCTCGCCGAGCCGACTGCGCCCAGGCTCGTTGTCCATCGCAACTGGTGCCCGCCTTTTTCCGGCGGCACGCACTCGCCGCTGCCGCTGCCCGGGCGCGGGCTCGCCGTGGTCGCCGACGAGGCGAACAGCAACCGCTGCGCCAGGGGCATCTCCTACGCTTGGGTGCTCGACGTCCGCGCACCCGCGAACCCGGTGACGATCGCCACGCTGCCCACCCCCCACGAAGAGGATTTCTGCGCCAAGGGCGGAAAATTCGGCCCGCACAATCTGCACGAGAACCGCCCGGGCTCGTTCCAAAGCGAGGAGCTGATCTTCGCCACCTACCAGAACGCCGGCGTGCGCGTCTTCGACATCGCCAACGCCCATGAGCCGAAGGAGATCGCCCGCTATGTTCCGCCCCCGCCCGAGCGGCTCGTCGATATCCGTCCCGGCGCCGAGCTTGTGGTGCAATCCTCCGACGTCTTCGCCGCCGCCGACGGCACCCTCTACGTCACCGACAACAATGCCGGACTCAACATCCTCGCCTTCGACGGCTAAAGCAGAGCGCCCGAAGGGGAAAACACGATGATCCTGCTCTCGCCCGGCGGCGCCGGCGTCGAACGCCACGCCGCGCCCTCGGACCGCCTCGCAATCGCCACCGCCGACGGCATCTGGTTCCTCCGCCGCGGCGCCGACGGCGATTTTTCCCTCGACGACAAAGCCTTCCCCGGCACCTTCGTGAGCGCCCTGGCACGCACCGCCGACGGCGCGCTGATCGCCGCCACCCACGGCTTCGGCCTCTCGCGGAGCGACGACGAGGGAAAGACCTGGCGCTGGATCAATCGCGGGCTCTCCCAGTTCGATCTCTGGGTGGTCAAGGCGCTGGCACTCGGCGGGCGCAAAATCCTGCTCGCCGGCGGCATGCCCGCGCATCTCTTCCTCTCCGAGAATGGCGGCGCCGAGTGGCGCGAGCTTCCCGCCCTCCGCACCGTCCCGAGCCTTTCCTCCTGGTTCTTTCCGCCCCCGCCGCATCTCGGCCATGTCAAGGACCTCGTCGCCCGCGACGGCGCGCTCTTCGTCGGCATCGAGGTCGGCGCGCTGCTCCGTTCCGAGGATTTCGGTGCCACCTTCTCGGAAATTCCGGTCTTCCCCGAGATCACCGACCGCGACATCCACCGCATCCTCCTCCATCCTTTGCGGCCTGCCCGCTTCGTCGTCGCGACCGGCTGGGGGCTCCGCATCAGCGAGGATGACGGCGCCACCTGGCATACGCTCGAGCCCGCCGGCATCAACTACCCCGACGGCCTCGTCGCCCATCCGGACGACCCCGACCTCCTCTTCGTCTCGGGCTCGCCCGGCTATCCGCCCAACTGGTTCGCGATCAACCGCTCGCGCTCGCGCATCGCCCGCTCGCGCGACGGCGGAAAAACCTGGCAGCGTCTGCGCACTGGCCTGCCCTCGGGCGGCCGCCCGGCCTTCGGGGCGCTGACCCTCGCCGCCTGGCCGGGCGGCTACGCGCTTTATGCCGGCGACACCGACGGCCAGATCTTCGAGAGCCGCGACGAGGGCGAAAGCTGGGAAATCATCTTCGAGACCGGCCCGGTCTCGAAGGGCGAGCATTATCGCGGCCTCGCCAAGGGCCGCCCACCGATGACCGATCTCGACGAGCTCGTCTTCGGCGACCCCGGCGCCCACCGGGTCGCCACCACCAAGGCGTAACCCCGACTCGCTACGCCTGCTACGCCGCCTCGGCACGCACCGAAGCCTGCGGCCAGAGCACGGCCCGCATCGCCTCCCTCTGGCCCGCGCTCATGGTGGGCCGGCTCGGCCTCTGCCCCGTCATCGCCAGTTGCAGCTTTTCAAAGGTCTGCACCTCGATCTGGCGCACCCGCTCGCGCGAGATCCCATGGCGCTGCGCCAGATCGTCGAGCGTCGGGGGATTCTCGGTGAGCCGGCGCTCGGAAAGAATGCTCAGCTCGCACGCCTTGCCCATCCGCATGGCGCCATCGAGCCTGGCCTTGCGCCCGTCCATCTCCTCGCGTTCCGCCATCTCCGTTTCCTGGCTCTCGCCCTCATCCACCAGCCGATCCTGCCAGTCGTCTTCGCCGCCGCGCGGCGCCGCGTTGAGGCTCTGGTCGGAAGCGGCCATGCGCCGATTCATGCTGATCACGTCCTGCTCGGGCACGTCCAGCGTTCTGGCAATTGCGGTGACCTGCTCGGGCGCGAGATCGCCGTCCTCGAACGCCTGCATCCGCCCCTTGAGGCAGCGCAGGTTGAAAAAGAGCTTCTTCTGCGCCCCGGTGGTGCCCATCTTCACCAGCGACCAGCTGTGCCGGATATATTCCTGGATGGCGGCGCGGATCAGCCAGATGGCGTAGGTCGCGAGACGGAAGCCGCGGTCCGGGTCGAAGCGGTTCAGCGCCTGCATCATGCCGACGGTGCGTTCGCTGATGAGGTCGCCCACCGGCAGCCCGTAGCGGCGATAGCTCATGACGATCTTGGCCACCAGCCGAAGATGCGAGGTCACCAGAAGATGCGCGGCGTCGCGATCCTTCTCGTCGCGCCGGCGCCGCGCGAGCGCCATCTGGTCTTCCTGCGAAAGCATGGGGAATTTGTGGATTTCCCGGAGATAGCCGGAAAGACTGCCACCGGTCGGGGTGCTGAGGACGGATGAAGCCACGATCGCCTTCTTTCATCGGGGCGGGGCGCCGCCCGTTCGCGGATGGAATAGGCCAGCGATGACGTGGACGGGACGCTAGCCTCGCGCCGCCCGGCCGCTCAATTGGACGTGGGGGCGGATCGATTCCCCATAGGGATCGGGGAGCTAATACTTTGGTGGATGCTTGCCGGCAGCAGGGCCCAAAAAAGCCCCCGGGGGGCGGGGGGCGCAGCCTCCGCCCGGAAGACCGATGCCACGGCCGCCCGGAGCGGTGTGTCGGGCTTTTGCCGCCCGATGCCGAACGCCAGCGCCATGCCCCACAGGCCTTCACCGAGCGTCAAGGCCGCGATTTGCATGGCGGCCCGCATCGATGAAGGCTGACCGAGGCCGAGGACGATCGACACCGCCGGCGCCAGTAAAATCCCGGCACTTCCGGCGGCATCGCCCCAGACGCGCGTGAGGATCGCCGCGAAACACCAGATCAGCGCGAAGGCAGCGGATATCCAAAGATGCGGCCGAACGGGCAGCGCAAGGAAACACCCGGCAGCGGTACCGGCTGTGAAGAAGCTCATGGCGAGGAAGCGGGTGCGGGGCGGCCACCCCGGATCAACCAGGGCAACCCAGCAGCCGATGAGCGCTGCCCACGACAGGGCGGGTTGAGTGAGCCACTCGGCAAGAAGCAGCAGAACGCTGCAACCCAAACCCGCCCGTACCCCTCTCGCCAGGCTCCAGCCGTTCAGATTGATGGCCACCAGAGCACGGAAGCGATGCGCACCCATGTGCTCGATGGCCTTTCAGCTTGATGCGGCGTGCCACGTCGCGCCAACTGTTCCACGAATGGCGGCTGGCAGAGGGATCCGCGATACTATTGCCTCACAGGATGGGGTCTCACAGGCTGGCTTGCTACGGCCGCTTTCGACCCGATCAACATTGGCGAGACGGAGGAATGAATGCCGGGCACGTGCGTCTATGTCTCCAATGCCGAGACCAAGGAGATATTCGTCCTCGGCATGGACCCGGACAGCGGCATGCTCGCGCCGGTCGAACGGGTCCCCGTCCCAGGCACTGATCTTCCTTCCCCGACGAGCCTGCCGCTGGCGGTCAGCCCCGACCGTCGCTTCCTCTACGCAGCGCTGCGCAGCCCACCCTATCCGGCGTCGAGTTTCGCGATCGACCCGTCCAGTGGCCGGTTGGCGCATCTGTCCGTGACGCCGCTCGTCAGCGCCATGGCCTATATCGTGACCGATCGCAGCGGCCGATTCCTGCTCTCCGCGTCCTATACAAATGCGAAGCTCGCAATCAACCCGATCGACGCGGCCGGACGGATCGGGCCGGGCGCAAGGCAAGTCATGCCGACAGGGCCGAACGCGCATTGCATTGTGGTCGACGCGGCGAACCGGCTTGCCTATTGCGCCGTCCTTGGGGCCGACCTCCTCATGCAGCTGGTTTTCGACGCGGCGTCGGGGACATTCTCGCCCAACGCGCCGCCCTCCATCGCCACGCGCAAGGGGGCCGGGCCACGCCATCTCACATTCCACCCGAGCGGTCGGTTCCTCTATCTCCTCAACCAGACTGACGCCACGGTGAGCACGTACAGGATCGAGTCCGGCTCCGGAACCCTGGCGGAGATCGAGATGGTGGCAACTCTGCCGGCGCATTTTCTCGGCGAGGCGAATGCGGCCGACATTCACGCCACACCGGATGGCCGCTTCGTCTATGCGAGCGAACGGCAGACCAGCACGCTTGCGGGGTTCTGCGTCAACCCCGGGAACGGCCTCCTCTCTCCGAGCGGACGTTGGCCCACCGAGACAACGCCACGCGGCTTCGCCATCGATCCACGCGGCAGCTTCCTGCTTGCGGCCGGCCTCGATTCAAACCGGCTCAGCGTGCACGCAATCGACCCGCGGGACGGCACGCTGACGCTGCGATCGCAACATCCGATGGGTGCCATGCCGAACTGGGTCGAGATCGTCGATCTTCCCTGAGCGACAGCCTCGCGCTCGACGGCGGGCGTCATCATTGTTTTGACAACACAATCTTCGACGCCGCGTTGTCGAACCCGGAGTCGGCCAAAAGCTTCTTCGGCTTTCTGTTCTCGATCTCGGGTGAGGCCGGGTTCATGATCGGCGCATGAGCTCCGAGGCGGCGGAGCACGCCTCGGGCCGCCGGTACTGATAGAAAATCATCGAGCCGATCCAGGCGAGGATGAAGGCGCCGATGATGATGAATCCGAGACCGTTGAAATTGGCCTGCAGCCAGCCGATCGCGTGCCAGACCCGGCCGGAGAACCTGAGCTGATCGCCGATCAGGCCGAGCGCCTCGATGCCGCCGATCACCATGGCGACGACGACGGAGAACGCAGTGATCGCGAGATTGTAGTAGAGTTTTCGAAGTGGGTTGACGAAGGCCCAGGCATAGGCGCGCAGCATGAGCACGCCGTCGGTCGTGTCGATGAGCGACATGCCCGCCGCGAAGAGGCTCGGGAAGAGCATGATCGACCAGATCGAAGCGCCCTTGGCGGCCGCGGTCGCCGAGATTCCGAGCAGGGCGACCTCGGTCGCGGTATCGAACCCGAGGCCGAAGAGGAAGCCCACCGGGAACATGTGCCAGCTCGCCGTGACCAGGCGGAAGAGCGGACGGAACAGCCGCGCGAACAGGCCGCGCTGATCGAGCAGGCGATCGAGCTCCGGCGCCGAATGGGCGCCGCCGGCGCCGACCTTGCGCAAGGCGAGCCAGAGCGAACGGAGGATCAGCAGGTTGGCGGCCGCGATCGCGAAAAGGAAGAGGCTGGAGACGGTGGTGGAGATCAGTCCGCCGGTGTGGCGGAAGGCGGAGGCGCGAGCGGTGGCCGCGGCCGTTGCGGCGATGGCGGCCGCGGCGAATGCGACCACCGTGGAATGTCCGAGCGCGAAGAAGAAGCCGACGCCGACCGGGCGCCGGCCCGACTGCATCAGCTTGCGCGTTGCGTTGTCGATGGCGGCGATATGGTCGGCGTCGACGGCGTGGCGGAGCCCGAAGCCATAGGCCAGCAGCGCGGTGCCGAGCAGCACCGGCTGGTGGCGGAACATCAGCAAAGCCCAGGCCCAGGCAGCCAGGTTGGCGAAGACCAGGACCGCGTAGATCCCGGCGATCCGGCCGCGCGGCACGCTCGCTCGGCTGGCTGTTTGCCGGGTCAGGCGTTGCCGGGCGTGGACGAAATCGTCCAGCCGGCGCTCGGTAGGGAGACGCCGATCATGGTGTCGCGCGTGACGATGGTGGCGAGCTTTTCCTCGCTCCAGCCGTCGGTGCCGCTCGGGCGTATGGGCAGGACGATGTAGCGCGTCTTCTGGTTCGAATCGTGCACGCGCACCTCGACATCCGGGGGGATGATGGTGCCGAATTCGGCGATGACCTGGCGCGGCCAGCGAACGACGCGACGGCGATAGGTCGGGCGCTCGTACCAGGCGGGCGACATGCCGAGCAGCGGGCGCGGATAGCAGGAGCACAAGGTGCAGACGATCACGTTGTGCACCTGCGGCGTGTTCTCGCAGACGATCAGGTAGGTGTAGTCGCTCGGCGTGCCGACGCCGGTCGGCTGTAGCCAGTCGACGCCGATCTCCTTGCAGGCGGCGACGCCGTCGGCGAGCAGGCGCTGCTTGAACGCCGGATCGACCCAGGCGCGGGCGACCATGCGTGCGCCGCCGGTGGGGCCGACCTTGTCGTACCATTCCATGAAGCGGCGATGGTCCTCGGCCGAGAAGAGCCCCTTGGCGATGGACAATTCGCGGATGGCGGCCTCGAGGATCTCGAACTCGACGGCCTCGCCGCGCTCCTCGATCGGCGCATGGGGATGGTCGTGCTCGTGCGTTGTGCTCATGCTGGTTGTTCCTGTCGCGGGGGCGCGATAACGCTACGCGGCGGGCTCGAGCCAGCGCTCGGAGAATTCGGTCTCCAGCGTGTCGATGGCGGCACCGCCATAGTCGGGCCACAGCTCGCGCTGGCTGAAGCGGACAATGTAGAAGGGCTCGCGGCGCCCTTCGTAGCGGCCCCAGGCCTCGTCCTCGGGGATCACCCATTCCGGGCGCAGTGCGACCACCACGCCGGTGTGGCCGCGCGTGTAGCCTTGCGTCCGGGTGTGAAAGACGGGCGGGATGTCGCGGACCGTCACCCGGTCTCCGACCTTGAACCTGCTCACGCCGCCACCTCCTCGCGGGCCCGGATCTCTTCCATCTTGGCGAGCAACTCGTCGGGCGTGACGAGGCCCTTATCGAGCAGCATCTTGGCGGCGGCGAGCAGCCACCGCGCGTAATAGGGCGTGCCGAGGTAGAGGACCTCGCCGAGATCGTTCTCGCGCCGGCGACGCTCCTCGCTCACCCAGTGGCCGCGCCAAGCGAGGCACTCCGCCGTGCAGTGCGTGCTCTTTTCCCAATGCGCGGGCTTGTGCAGCGACTTGTCGATCGGGCCATCGGGCTGGCCGCCGACGTCATGGACGACGTGCAGGAGCGCCTCGGCGCGGGTCTGCGAGATAGTCAGCGGCAAATTCGCCACGCTGTGCTCCGCAGGTGCGTGGGATCTGACGCAATCCATCAGTGCCGCGTAGGCGCTCGACGATCTCGTGCCCATGGAGAGCCCCCGGTAGCGATCGATGAGGGATCTCTTCTACTCGATCGTTCATCCCCCGAATGTGCCGGATGTCTCAAAAGAGATTAGGCGGGGGGACTTCGGGGGGCGGGGCCGTGATCGAGCCGCGCCGGGGCGCCGAACAATCGCCGCGCCGCGCCCGGGGTCAGGCCGAAGCGGCGGTGGAACGCGCGGATGAAAGTGTTGTCGCTGCTGAACTGGAACGCGACAGCGATGTCGATCACCCGCGCCCGGCGGCCGGCGGGAGATGCGAGCATCGTGAAGGCCTGATGCAGGCGACGCTCCCGGATGTAGCGCGCGATGCCGCCATCGGGTGCGAACAGGCGGTAGAGGCTGGCGCGGGAGAGGCCGAAACGACGGCAGAGCTTCGCCACGGTGGCGGATTCGGAGTCGAGATTGGCCTCGATATGGCGCTTGATCGCGGCGCGCGCCGCGACGCGGCCGGCGCGGCGGAGGGAGGCGGTGCCGCGCCCGATGGGCTGTTGGGGCGGCGGGGGAAGGGGCTTCTCCAGGAGGCGTTCCTCCGGGGCGGCGCGACGATGTCGTGATCTTAATAACCCTTGATATTTTCTTGATATGGAAAGTTTCGTCACAGCGGAAAACGGAGTTCTTGACGGCGCCGGAAGATGAGAACAAATTAAGAACGATGAGGTCGCTCCATGATATCTCCGCGCCCGCTTGCCCCGCCTCCGCTTGCGCCGCCTCCGCTTGCTGCGTTGCGCGCGCGCATCCGCCGGCTCGAGCGTGCGGCGCGGCCAGGGAATCCAATGCCGGAGCGCGGAGTACTGCCGTTCGGAGTGGCGGCGATCGACGCGCACCTGCCGGAAGGCGGGCTGGCGCTCGGGAAGCTCCACGAAATCCTGGAGCACGAGATTGGAGGCGCCGGCGGGGATGGGGCGGCGAGCCTTTTTTCCGCCGCCCTGCTTGCGCGCCTTTCAGGGCCGGTGCTCTGGTGCCATGGTGGGCAGGATTTCTTCCCGAACCTCTTCCCGAACCTCTTCCCCCCGGGGCTCGCCGGCGTCGGGCTTGCCCCCGACCGGGTGATCCATGTCGAGGCCGGCGAGCAGAAGACCGTTCTGCTCGCCATGGAGGAGGGGCTCCGCCAGCGCGGTCTCGCCGGCGTGGTCGGCGAGGTTTTTCGCCTTCCGATGCTCGCCTCGCGCCGCCTTGCCCTGGCGGCCGAGGCTTTTGGGGCGCTGGCCCTGGTGCTCCCGCGCGAGAAGGGGGAAGAGCGCGCGCCCACCGCCGCGGCGACGCGCTGGCGCGTCCGCCCGCTGCCTTCGCCGCCGGGCACCCCGGATCTTGGCCGTGCGCTTTGGGACCGTGCGCTTTGGCGGCTCGAGCTTCTGCGCTGCCGCGGTGCCGCAACGGCTTCGTGGGTCGTGGAGGCGCCTGATGCGACGGGTCGTCTCGATCTGGCTGCCGTTCTTCCCGACCGATCGGCTGCACCGGTCCGGCAAGGCGCCCGCGCCTGAGGTTCCCTTCGTCACCGTTCGGCGCGAGGCAAGCCGCTGGACCGTGGCGGCCGCCGATCGGGCGGCGCTCGGGTGCGGCGTGCGGCCCGGCATGGCGCTGGCGGAGGCGGAGAGTCTCGCCCCCGGTCTCGCCGTGACCGCCGCCGATCCTGCGGCAGAGGAAAAAACATTGCGCCGGCTCGCCGCCTGGTGCCTCCACTACGCGCCGCTTGCCGCCGTCGATCCGCCGGACGGGCTGTGGATCGATGCCGCCGGCACGGCGCATCTCTGCGGCGGCGAGGCGGCGATGCTCGCCGATCTCCGCGCCCGCCTCGCCCGCGCGGGCTTTGCCGCCCAGGTGGCGATCGCCGACACGCCGGGGGCGGCGCATGCGCTCGCCCGTTTCGGCGGGGCGGAGACGAACGTCGTGCCGCCGGGCGGGCAGGAAGCGGCACTCGCGATGCTGCCGCCGGCAGCACTCCGCCTGAGCGTGGACGCCGCCGCGCTGCTGGCGCGCCTCGGCATCACGCGCATCGCGGCGCTGGCGGCGATGCCGCGCGGCCCGCTCGCCCGGCGCTTCGGCGCTTCGGTGCTGAACCGGCTCGAGCAGGCGCTCGGCCGCGTGGCGGAGCCGATCACGCCCCTCTCCCCGCCCGCCATGCCGGCCGCGCGGCTCGCCTTCGCCGAACCGATCGCGAGCCCCGAGGCGCTCTCCCATGCCATCGTCCGGCTTGCGGAAGAACTCTGCCGACAGCTCGAACGGTCCGGAAAAGGTGCACGCCGGCTCGAGCTTTTCTTTGCGCGCATCGATGGCGTGGGCGCCGCGGTGCGTGTCGGCACCGCGCGGCCCGCGCGCGATGCGCATCATCTCGCGCGGCTCCTCGTGGAGCAGTTGGAGAAAATCGATCCGGGCCTCGGGGTCGAGGCGATGCGGCTTCAGGCGCCGCTCGCCGAACCGCTCGCCCCTGAACAGATGCAAGTCGGGCAGATGCGGGCGGCCCTGGCTGGGCAGGAAGAAGAGGAGGCGGATCTTTCGCCGCTCGTCGATCGGCTGGCGAACCGGCTCGGCCCGGCGCGGATCTATCGCGCCCTTCCGGTCGAAAGCGACGTGCCCGAGCGGTCCGTGCGCCGCGTTGCCCCGCTCGCCCCGGCGAGCGGGAAAACCTGGCCTCCGCTCCTGCCGCGACCGGCGCGGCTGCTGCGCCGGCCCGAGCCGGTCAGCGCCGTGGCCCTCCTGCCCGACCATCCGCCGGCGCAGTTCGTCTGGCGTGGCCGGCGCCATCGCCTGGCCGCCGGCGACGGGCCCGAGCGCGTGTTCGGCGAATGGTGGCGGAACGACGCCGAAACATTCGCGGTGCGCGACTATTTCCGCGTCGAGGACGAGGACGGAAGGCGCTACTGGCTGTTCCGCCGCGGCGACGGCGCCGATCCGGCGACCGGGGATGGCGGCTGGTTCCTCCACGGTTTTTTCTGAGTTTTTCCTAATTTTTTTGGAGGGTCCCGCGCATGCCCAAGGAAACGCTGTCCCAGGCCACGCCCGAGGAGATCCGGGACTCCCTCTCCTTCGCGCTCCGCTTCGAAGGCCGCCGGCGTGTCCATCACGCCGACGAGGTGATGGCGCGCATCACCGCCGAGCGCCTGGTGGAGCATCTCGCGCGCTCGGGCTACGTGGTGATGAAGCGCCCGGCGGCGGCGGCGCCCACGACGCGGGATTTTCCGGGCAGTGCTTCGGGCGTCGACAGCCCATGACGGGCGCCTACGCCGAGCTTCAGGTCGCCACCAACCACAGCTTCCTGCGCGGCGCTTCGCACCCGGAGGAGCTTTTTTCCGCAGCGGCCCGGCTCGGGATTCCCGCGCTCGGCGTCACCGACCGCTGCACGCTCGCCGGCATGGTCCGCGCGCACCAGGCGGCCGCGGCGACGGGGGTTCGCCTCGTCGTCGGCTGCCGCCTTGACCTCGAGGACAAAGACGGGCTCGCGGATGGGGAGGGGGGAAGGGGGGACGGGAAAAAGACCGTCCTCGTCTATCCGACCGACCGGGCTTCCTATGCGCGGCTCTGCCGGCTGCTCACGCTCGGCAAGAGTCGGGCCGGGAAGGGCGCCTGCCGGCTCTTCTGGGACGATCTCGCCGCCGCCGGCGAGGGACTTCTTGTCGTGTTCGTTCCCGGCGAATCCCTGGGCGAGCCGGATGAGGCGCTCGGCCGCGCGCTCGCCCGCCTCGCCGCGGATTTTCCCGCCCGCGCCTATCTCGCGCTCACGCTCCGCCGCCGGCCGAACGACGCCGCGCGCCTCGCCCGGCTCGCCGAAGCGGCGCAGCGGGCGAGGATTCTTCCCCTCGCCACCAATGACGTTCTCTACCACGCCCCGGAGCGGCGCATCCTCCAGGACGTGCTCACCTGCATCCGCGAGAAATGCACGATCGACGCGGCGGGATTCCGCCGCGAGCGGTTCGCCGATCGGCACCTCAAACCGCCCGCCGAGATGGTGCGGCTTTTCTCCCGCCACCCGGCGGCGGTCGCGAACACGGTGGAGCTCCTCGAGCGCTGCCGCTTCTCGCTCGCCGAGCTTCGCTACCAGTATCCGAGGGAGGTCTTGGTTCCCGGCCTTACGCCGCAGGAGGCGCTCGAGCGGCTGGTGTGGGAAGAGGCGCCGCTTCGCTACCCGGAAGGCCTGCCCGGGGAGGTTTCGCGCCAGCTCCGCCACGAGCTTTCGCTGATCGCCGATCTCGCCTACGCGCCCTATTTCCTCACCGTCCGCAACATCGTCCGCCATGCCCGCGCGCGCGGCATCCTCTGCCAGGGGCGCGGCTCGGCGGCGAATTCGGCCGTCTGCTACGTGCTCGGCATCACCAGCATCGACCCCACCCGCTCAGGCCTCCTCTTCGAGCGCTTCGTTTCCGCCGCGCGCCGCGAGCCGCCCGATATCGACGTCGATTTCGAGCATGAGCGGCGCGAGGAGGTGATCCAGTGGGTGTTCGAGACCTATGGCCGCGACCGTGCCGCCCTCACCGCGATCGTCATCCGCTACCGGCCGCGGAGCGCGCTTCGCGATGTGGGCAAGGCGATGGGGCTCGACGAGGACAGGATCGCCGCCCTGGCCGCGGAGATCTGGGGATCCGGCGAGGAGGAGCTTGCCGCGGCGCCTGCGACTTCCGACCGGCGGATCAGCCTCACGCTCGATCTCGCCCGTGTGCTGATCGGCTTTCCCCGCCATCTCTCGCAGCATCCCGGCGGCTTCGTGCTGACCGAGGACCGCCTCGATGATCTCGTTCCGATCGAGCCCGCCGCGATGGCGGAGCGGCAGGTGATCGAGTGGGACAAGGACGATATCGACGCGCTCAACTTCATGAAGGTCGATGTGCTCGGCCTCGGCATGCTGGGGTGCCTGCGCCGCGGCTTCGACCTGCTCGCTGCCCATCGCGGCCTCGCCCTCGATATCGCCGGGATCCCGCCCGAGGATCCCGCGACCTACGCGATGATCCGCGAGGCGGACACGCTCGGCGTCTTCCAGATCGAGAGCCGCGCGCAGATGGCGATGCTGCCGCGGCTCGCCCCGCGCGCCTTCTACGATCTCGTGATCGAGGTGGCGATCGTCCGCCCCGGGCCGATCCAGGGCGATATGGTGCATCCCTATCTGCGCCGTCGCCAGGGGCTCGAGCCGGTCGCGTTCCCGACGCCGGAGCTCGAGCAGGTGCTCGGCCGCACGCTCGGCGTGCCACTCTTCCAGGAGCAGGCGATGCGCGTCGCGATCGTCGCCGCGGGTTTCACGCCGGCGGAGGCGGACGCGCTCCGCCGCGCGATGGCGACCTTCCGCTTCACCGGGAAGGTTTCGAATTTCCGCGAAAAGCTCATCGCCGGCATGATGGGGAACGGCTACACGCGGGACTTCGCCGAGCGCACCTTCCGCCAGCTCGAGGGGTTCGGCTCCTACGGCTTCCCCGAAAGCCACGCCGCTTCCTTCGCGCTGCTGGCCTATGCGAGCAGCTGGCTCAAATGCCATCATCCGGATGTCTTCTGTGCCGCCCTCCTCAACAGCCAGCCGATGGGCTTCTACGCCCCCGCGCAGATCGTGCGCGATGCGCGCGCGCACGGGATCGAAATCCTGCCGGTTTCCGTCAATTTTTCTTCCTATGACTGCACGCTTGAATCGAACGGCGGGCGCCACTTCGCCGTCCGGCTCGGCTTTCGGATGGTGAAGGGGTTTTCCGCCCTCCACGCCGCGCGCCTCGTCGCCGCGCGCGGGGGGAAACCATTTGCCGGCGTGGCGGAGTGCTTCGATCGCACCCTGATCCCGCCTTCCATCCTCGAGCACCTGGCCGAGGCGGACGGTTTTTCCGATCTCGGCCTCGATCGCCGCCGCGCGCTCTGGGCGGTGCGCGGGCTCGGCTCCGCGCCCCTGCCGCTCTTCGCCGCCGCCGGCGGGGAGAGCGTGCCCGAGCCCGCGGCGGCGCTTGCCCCGATGCGCGAGGGCTCCGAGGTGGTCGAGGATTATCGCGCGACCGGGCTCAGCCTGCGCCGCCACCCGGTTTTCTTCCTCCGCCGCGAACTCGCCGCGGAGGGCGCGGTTCCGTGCGCGGATCTCGCCGCGAGCCGCCCCGGCCGGCGCCTCACGGTGGCCGGCCTCGTCCTGCTCCGCCAGCGCCCCGGCAGCGCCTCGGGCGTCACCTTCATGACGCTCGAGGACGAGACGGGGGAGGCCAATCTCGTCGTCTGGCCCGATCTCTTCGCCCGCCAGCGCCGGCTGGTGCTCACCGCCTCCCTCCTCGCCTGCACCGGCCGGGTGCAGCGGGAGAAGAGCGTGATCCACGTCATCGCCGAGCGGCTCGGCGATTTTTCTTCCCTGCTCGCCCGGGTCGGGGAAGAATCCTCAGCCGGCCCGATGCGGCTTGCCGCGCGGAATTTCCGCTGAATCCCCCAAGGACTCAGCCGCGGCCGACGAACGGCATCTTGGTCGCCATCACGGTGAGGAACTGCACATTCGCGTCCTTGGGCAGGCCGGCCATGAAGACCACCGACTTCGCCACGTTCTCGACCTCCATCAGCGGTTCGGGCCGGACGCTGCCGTCGGCCTGCGGCACGCCCTGGGCCATGCGCGCGGCGAGCGGGGTGAGCGCGTTGCCGATATCGATCTGCCCGCAGGCGATGTCGTATTTCCGCCCGTCCAGGCTGATCGACTTGGTGAGCCCGGTGATCGCATGCTTGGTCGAGGTATAGGGCGCGGAGTTCGGGCGCGGCGCGTGCGCCGAGATCGAGCCGTTGTTGATGATGCGCCCGCCCATCGGGTTCTGCGCCTTCATCATCCGGAAGGCGGCCTGGGCGCAGAGGAACGAGCCGGTGAGGTTGGTCGCGACGACGCGGGTCCATTGCTCGAAGGAGAGCTCGTCGAAGCCGATCGGCGGGGTTCCGGTGCCGGCATTGTTGAAGAGAACGTCGATCCGGCCGAATTCCTTGCCCACGGCGGCGAACAGCGCATCGACCGAGTCCGGATCGGTGACATCGGTCGGCACGGCGAGCACCTTGCCCCCCTCGGCGCCGGCGAGCGAAGCCGTCTCCTCGAGCGCGTCCTTGCGCCGCCCGGCGAGCGCCGTCGCGTAGCCTTCGCCCGCCAGCGCCACCGCCACCGCCCGGCCGATGCCGCTGCCGGCACCCGTCACCACCGCGACCTTCCCCCCTGCCACTTTCCCGGACATTGCCTTCCCTCCGCTCCGAATCGCAGGCACGCTAACCGATGCCGCCATGCCCGGCTATCGGGGCCCGGCTATCGGGGCAGGCCGGCAGACCGCCGCTCATCAATCATGGGGAGGACACGCATGCGCATCGGCTTCATCGGGCTCGGCACCATGGGCAGGCACATGGCCGCCAATCTGCAGCGCGGCGGCCATCAGCTCGCGGTGCACGATGTCCGCCGCGAGGCGGGTCAGACGCATCTCGCCGCCGGTGCGACCTGGGCCGCGACGCCGCGCGAGGCTGCCGCCGGGGCGGAGGCGGTCTTCACCTCGCTTCCCGGGCCGGCGGAGGTCGAGGCGGTGGCGCTCGGTGCGGAGGGCATCATCGCCGGCCTTGCGCCCGGCGCTGCCTATTTCGACCTCTCGACGATCGCGCCCTCGCTGGTGCGCCGTATCCACGCCGCCTTCGCCGGGCGCGGGCTGGCGATGCTCGACAGCCCGGTGAGCGGTGGTCCGGGCGGCGCCGAGTCGCGAAAAATGGCGATCTGGGTCGGCGGCTCCGAGGAGGTTTTTTCCCGCTTCAAGCCGGTGCTCGACGCGATGGGCGATCAGGCGCGCTATATCGGCCCGATCGGGTCGGCGAGTGTCGCCAAGCTGGTGCACAATTGCGCCAATTACGGCGTGCTCACGGTGCTCGCCGAGGTTTTTACCCTCGGCGTCAAGGCTGGTGTCGAGCCGCTCGCACTGTGGCAGGCGGTGCGCCAGGGCGTGCTCGGCCGCCGTCGCACGCTCGACGGCCTGATCGATCAGTTCCTGCCGAACCGCTACGACCCGGCCGCCTTCGCGCTCCGTCTCGCGCACAAGGATGTGGCGCTGGCCTCCGCGCTCGGCCGCGAGCTCGGCGTGCCGATGCGTCTTGCCAACCTCACGCTCGAGGAGATGACCGAGGCGATGAATCGCGGCTGGGGCGCGCGCAATTCGCGCGTGGCGATGCTGCTCCAGGAGGAGCGCGCGGGGGTCGCGATCGAGGTCGATCCCGAGGCGATCAAGAAGGCGGTCGCCGCTGCAGGCCCCTGATCACCGAGGCCTGATCAGGTGAGGAAGCTGCCGCCGTTGACGTGGATCGTCTGGCCGGTGATGTAGCCGCCCTCGGGCCCGACGAGCAGCCGGACCATCGCCGCGATCTCCTCGGGGCGGCCCTTGCGCGCCAGCGGCACACCGCCTGCTCCGAGGCCCGGCGGCAGCGGTCCGGCCGAGGCGCCGCGCACGGTGTCGATGGTGCCGGGTGCGACCGCGTTGCAGGTGATGCGATGCGGGGCGAGCTCGATCGCGAGCGCGCGCACCAGCCCTTCGAGGCCGGCCTTGGACGCCGAGACATGGCAGCGGTTCGGCGTTCCGACATGGTTCGAGATGCCCGAGAGCGCGACGATCGCCCCGCCGCCGCGCCGGATCATGTGCGGCACGACCGCCTGGGCGGTGAGGAAGGCGCCGTCGAGCGCGACCGAGAGGATCTCGCGCCATTCCGCGAATGAGATCTCGAGGAACTTCGTCTGCCGGCGGAGCCCGGCATTGCTCACCAGGATATCGATCCCATTCGTCGCGGCCGCCGCCACCGCGACCATCGGCGCCACCTGGGTGGGGTCGGAAACGTCGCCCATCGCCGCGATCGCCGTGCCGCCCGCCGCTTCGATCTGGCGCACCACGTCGTCCACCGCGCCGCGATCGCTCCTTCCATTGACGATGACGCGCGCGCCGTCCGCGGCGAGGCTAAGCGCAATCGTTCGCCCGATATTCTTGCCCGCGCCGGTGACCAGCGCCACCTTGCCCGCGAGCGGGCGCTTTTTTTCCTCCGTTTCCATCCCGTCCTCCCCGTGAATGTGCGTATCCGCATGCGGGCGACAGGCGGCCTTGTCAATGCTTGTTGAAGAGGGGCTTGTTGAAGAGGGGCTTGTTGAAGAGGGGCTTGTTGAAGAGGGGCTTGTTGAAGAGGGGCTTGTCCAAGAAGCGCTTGTCCAAGAAGCGCTTGTCCAAGAAGGCGGCCTCAATCGCTGTTAAGGATACGAATGCCGGCTTGCGTTGCGCGCATCGGCGCCGTTACGCTCGCTCTTCGCTCGGGGGGCAATCATGCAAAGGGGGCTTCTGCTCGCGGGGACGATCCTCGCGGGGCTGGCCGGTGGAGCCATGCCGGCATCGGCGCAGAAATCGGCCGACACGCTGCGCATCGCCTGGCGCGATGCGATCCCGGACGTCGATCCCTACGACAACGCGCTTCATTCGGGGCTGGTCCTCGCCCATCAGGCCTGGGACACGCTGGTGGATCGCGATCCGGTGACGTTCCGGATCGAGCCCCTGCTCGCCACGTCCTGGAAATGGGTCGATCCCACGACGCTCGAATTCACCCTGCGCCAGCGTGTGACGTTCCAGAACGGCGATCCCTTCACCGCCGACGATGTGGTCTACACGATCGACACCATCACCGCCCCGGATTCGAAGGTCTCGGTGCCGAGCAACTTCGCCTGGATCGCCGGGGCGACGAAGATCGACACTTACCATGTCGAGATCCGGCTCAAGCGCGTCTTCCCCGCCGCCCTCCAGTACCTTGCCATGGTGGTGCCGATCTATCCGAAAGCCTATCGCGAGAAGGTGGGCGCGGCCGGATATGCGGAGAAGCCGATCGGCGCCGGGCCGTACGAGATCACCCGTGTCGACGGCGCGAGCGAGATCGATCTCCGGCGCTTCGCGGGCTACTATCCGGGCAGCCCGAAGGGCGTGCCGAAGATCGCCAACATCGTCATCAAGGAAGTGCCGGACGAAACCACCACAATCACGCTGCTGATCGGTGGGCAGGCCGACTGGATCTGGCAATATTCGCCCGACCAGTTCAACGATCTCCAGCGGCTCCCGGGCCTCACCGTGATGCGCGCCGAGACCATGCGGATCGGCTTCATCGCCATGGACGCCGCCGGCCGCAGCGCCAGGAACGATCCGTTCACGAACCTCAAGGTGCGCCAGGCGCTGGCGTACGCCGTCGATCGTGCCGCCATCGCCGCGAAATCTCGTGCAGGGGAACGCGCGCGTGATCGATGCGCCGTGCTATCCCTCGCAGTTCGGGTGCGTGCAGAGCGCCGCGGTGCGTTACGATTACGACCCGGCCAAGGCGCGGAGCCTGCTCGCCGCGGCCGGCTATCCCCACGGGTTCGACACCACCCTGGTGACGGACATCCTGCCCGAGTGGGCGGCCGCGATTCAGAACTACCTCGCCGCCGTCGGCATCCGCGCGCGGATCGACGAGCTGCAGGCGGGCGCGCGGCTGCGCATGGCGGAGGAAGGCGAGGCGCCGCTCAACGTGACCAACTGGGGATCGTACTCGATCAGCGACGTCTCGGCGATCCTGCCGTATTTCTTCGCCGGCGGGCCGGACGATTACGCGCGCGATCCCGAGGTCGAGAAGATGATCACGCTCGGCGACACCACGATCGACCCGAAGGCGCGCGAGCAGGACTACGCCGCGGCGATCCATCGCATCACCGCACAGATGTACATGCTGCCGCTCAACACCTACGTGGATACCTACGCCTTCAGTAAAGACCTCGCCTTCACGCCCTACCCGGACGAGATTCCGCGCTTCTATCTCTCCTACTGGAAATGACCGCTCCTCGCTCCGGGTCGCGCCCTCAGCAATCCGGGCCGCGCATGGCGAGGCTCACGACCTTCCCGCCGCTGATGTCGAAGGTGGTCTCGCAGCCGCGCGCGACGATCACCGGCGGGCCCCAGCCCCATGGACCCCATGCCGGGCCCCATGCCGGCCCCCATCCTGGCCCCCACCAGGGCCCGCCGCCGTAAAATCCGGGCAGGGCTTCGAGGTGGCGATCATCATAGGCGAGGAATTTTTCACCTTTGATGTCGACGCTGCGCGTGGGCACGCCGAGCGCGCGGACCAGCGCGACCTCGCTCTGGCCGACGAAGGAGGCGAGGTAGGCGCGGCGCTGCATGAGCGCCGGGTCGGTGCATGCGCCGAGGAGGACGAGGAGGACGAGGCAGGCGGCGCGGCGCATGGCAGGCAAGATGGGACGCCTCACGGGCACTGTCACGCCAGCTCCGACGCCACTTCCCATGGCGGGAGCCAGAGCACGTCGGCGATGCGCGGCGCGCCGGTGGCGATCATGGCGAGACGGTCGAAACCCATGGCGATGCCTGCGCAGGGCGGCAGGCCCTGGGTGAGCGCGGCGAGGAGATCCTCGTCCATCGGCCAGTCGGGGCCGGTGCGGGCGTGGCGGCGGGTGCGGTCGGCCACGAAGCGGGCGCGCTGCTCGGCCGCATCGGTGAGCTCGACGAAGGCGTTGGCGAGCTCGATGCCGCAGAGGAAGAGCTCGAAGCGCTCGGCGACGCGCGGATCGGCTGGGTCGCGGCGGGCGAGTGCTGCCTGGGCGGCGGGCCAGTGGGTGAGGAAGGTGGGCTGCGCGCGGCCGAGATGCGGCTCGATCCGCTCAAGCAGGAGGCGGAAGAAGAGGTCCTCCCAGCTCTCGCCGGGGCGGAGTGTGGTGCGCGCGGCGGCGGCGAGCGCTGGGGCGTCCTCCGCGGTCGCGAGGAGATCGGCGCCGACATGGCGGGAAAAAGCCTCGGCGAGGGTGAGGCGCTCGAAGCGGGAGAGATCGGTGGCGACGCCACGCCAGGTGAGCATCGGCGGCAGGACGGCGCGAAGGTAGGAAAACGTCTCGGCGATCAGGCTCTCCATGCCGGCGCCGGGGCGGTACCATTCGAGCATGGTGAATTCGGGCGCATGGAGCGCGCCTGCCTCGCCGTTCCGCCAGACGCGGGCGAGCTGGAAGATCGGGCCGGCGCCGCCGGCGAGCAGCTTCTTCATCGCGAACTCGGGGCTGGTGTGGAGGAAGAGCGCCCGCCGCTCGCCGGTGGGTGAAAAAAATTCGGTGCGGAAGGAGCGGAGATGCACCTCCTCGCCGGGCGTGGGCACGGCGTAGGGCGTCTCGACCTCGGTGTAGCCGCGGGCGGTGAAGAAGGCGCGGGTGGCGGCGGTGAGGAGGGCGCGGCGGCGGAGATAGGGGCGCCGCGCCGCGAGGCGTTCGGGATGCCAAGGGGGCCGGGGAGGGGAGGTGGGCGATTGCGGCGGCACGGCTTTGGGATTAGGCGAAAGCGATGCCGGACGGAACCGGGGTTGCGAGGACGCTGACGACGGCGCGGGCGCTGGTGCGCGCCGGGCTGCTCGCGCCCGGGCGTGAGGCAGCGATCGCGAGGGTGGCGGAGAAATACGCCGTGGCGATCCCGCCGGCGCTCGCCGCCCTGATCGGCGATCCGGCGGACCCGATCGGGCGGCAGTTCGTGCCCGATATCGCCGAGCTCGAGACCGCGCCCGCCGAGAGCGCCGACCCGATCGGCGACGAGGCGCTCTCGCCGATCAAGGGGATCGTGCACCGCTATCCGGACCGCGCGCTGCTGAAGCCCATCCTCGCCTGCCCGGTCTATTGCCGCTTCTGCTTCCGCCGCGAGCAGGTGGGGCCGGATGGCGGGGCGCTCAGGTACCGACGATCTGGCCCATGCCTACGCCTGGCTGGCGGCCCGGCCGGCGATCCGCGAGGTGATCCTGACCGGCGGCGATCCGCTCATGCTCTCGCCCCGCCGGCTCGGCGCGATCGTCTCAGAACTTTCGGCGATTCCACATATTGAGACTCTGCGTGCACACTCACGCGTGCCCGTGGCGGCACCCGAAAAAATTACCATAGCACTCGCAGAGGCGCTTGTCGCCGGCAAACCAATGTGGCTCGTCCTGCATGTCAACCATGCAAAAGAACTGACTGAAAAGGCCAGGAAGGCCGTCCAACTCATGCTCGGTGCCGGGATCCCGGTCCTTGGCCAGTCCGTGCTGCTCGCCGGCGTCAACGACAGCGAGGAGGCCCTGGAGGCGCTCTTCCGCGCCATGATCGCCGCCCGGATCAAACCCTATTACCTCCACCAGCTCGACCGCGCGCCCGGCACGGCGCGCTTCCATGTGCCGATCGCGCGCGGGCAGGCGCTGCTCGCCGCCTTGCGCGGGCGGATCGCGGGCCACGCCCTTCCCACCTACGTCGTCGAGCTGCCCGGAGGCGCAGGCAAGGTCCCGGTCGGGGCTCGCCGCCTTGCCGCCGGCATAGGCAGCGGCTAGAAGCCCGCGCATGAAGCAGCAGGCGAACCAGATCCGCGCCGGCCAGGTGATCGAGCACGAGGGACGCCGCTGGAGCGTGCTGAAGCAGCAGATCATCACCCCGGGCAAGGGCGGGGCGTTCATCCAGGTCGAGATGCGCGACCTCAAATCAGGCAACAAGACCAACGAGCGCTGGCGCACCGCCGATACCGTCGAGCGGCTGCTGACCGACGAGAAGGAATTTTCCTATTCCTACACCGACGGCGCCAACCTCGTGCTGATGGACAACGAGACCTACGAGCAGACCATGGTGCCGGTGGCGCTGCTCGGCGATGCCGCCGCCTTCCTCCAGGACAACATGCCGGTGACGGTCAACCTGGTCGAGGGCGAGCCGGTCGCGGTGCACCTGCCGCAGACGGTCGTGCTCGAGGTGGTCGAGGCCGACCCGGTCGTGCGCGGGCAGACGGCGGCCTCCTCGTACAAGCCGGCGCGGCTCGCCAACGGCGTCAAGACGATGGTGCCGCCCTTCGTCGAGACCGGGGAGAAGGTGGTCGTGCGGACCGAGGATTCGAGCTACGTCGAGCGGGCGAAGGCCTAGGCCGGAGCCCCGGGAAAGAAGGCGATGCCGCCGCCGCAATCGCCGCATCTCACCATCATGATGAACGCCGCGCAGAAGGCGGCCAAGGGGCTGCTCCGCGACTTCAACGAGGTCGAGCAGCTCCAGGTGAGCGTCAAGGGACCCTCGGACTTCGTCAGCCAGGCGGACCTCCGCGCCGAGGCCAGCCTGCGCCAGGAGCTCGAGCGCGCGCGGCCGGGATATGCCTTCCTGATGGAGGAGTCCGGGGCCTCGGGCTCGGAGCGCTGGGCCTGGCGGTGGATCGTCGATCCGCTCGACGGGACGACCAACTTCCTCCACGGGATGCCGCACTGGGCGATCAGCATCGCACTCGAGCGGCGGCTCGGCGACGCCGCCTCGGAGATCGTCGCGGGCGTTGTCTACAACCCCGCGGCCAACGAGATGTTCCGCGCCGAGAAGGGCGGCGGGGCCTATCTCAACGAGCGGCGGCTCAGGGTCTCGGCGCGGCGGGAGATGAGCGAGGCGGTGTTCGCCACCGGCATTCCCTTCGCCGCGGCCTCCGCCGAGCGCCGGCTCGCCTTCGCCCGCACCCTCGGCCTCCTGATGCCGCAGGTCGCCGGCGTGCGGCGCTTCGGCGCCGCCGCGCTCGATCTCGCTTGGGTGGCGGCGGGCCGCTTCGACGGCTACTGGGAACTCGGCATCAAGCCCTGGGACATGGCGGCGGGCCTGCTGCTGGTCCGCGAGGCGGGCGGATTCGCGACCGACCCCGCCGGCGGGGAGCCGCTTGCCGGCGGCGACGTGGTGGCGGCGAACCCGGCGCTGCATCCCCGCCTGCTCGCCGCCGTGGGCCAGGGCATGGAGGCGGCGGAGCGGCGGGGCAAGGCAGCGGCGCTTTGAGCGCGACGTTGGCACCCGCGAACGCCTCGGCTAGTCTTGCGCCGGCCATGCGGTGGGGCTTCGTCATAGCGGCGGTGCTGGTGCTTGCCGTGCCTGGGGCGCGCGGTCAGGTGAGTGTGAACATGAACGCGCTCGACACGCTCGCGCCGACGCCGGCCGGGCCGGTGCCGCCGGCGCAAAGCACCGGGCGGTCCCGGGCGCCCCTCTTGCCGCCTGCCTCGCCGCCGATCTCCGGGCCGCTGCCGCTGCCGCCGATTCCCCCAACCGGGCCGGCGCCCCCGACAGCCCAGTTCGCGACGGTCGGGCGCACGACCATCGGGCCGCTGCCCGCCCCGCCGCCCCGGCATGCACCCGCGCAACCGGTGCTGGCGCCGATCGTGCTGGTCGGGCCGGCGCATCCCGAGCCGCTGCCGCCGCCGCCCCACGTCGTCGACGGCGCGCCCGGCCGCGCCACCCGCATCCCGGGCGGGCTCAGGATCACCTTCAGCGCCGATGGTGCCGCGCTCAATCCGGCGACGCTCGCCGCACTCAGGGAGATCGCCGGCGCCGCCGTGGGCGAGCACGCGCCCGCGGTCGCGGTCGACGCCTACGCGAAGAGCGATCCCTCGGACCCCTCGACGGCGCGGCGGCTCTCGCTCTCCCGGGCGCTCGCCGCCCAGGCGGTGCTGCGCGAGGCGGGGATCCCCTCGGAGCGCATCTATGTCCGCGCCCTGCTCGCCGAGGCCAAGGCCGGGGCGGCTCCGGTCCCGGTGAACCGCGTCGACGTGACGTTCGAGCCCGCGCCGGCAGCGTCGCCCGCCAAGGCGACACCATGACCCGGCCCACCGCCTACCTCGTGCGCATGCTGGTGTTCCTGGCCGGGGTCGCCATCGTCACCGCGCTGCTGGCGCCCCGGCTGCGCGCCGCCTTCTTCTACAACCCGATCCTCAACAGCCTGATCTTCCTGGTCGAGCTCTTCGGCATCGCCTGGAACCTGCGCCAGGTGCTGAGGCTCGAGCCCGAGGTCACCTGGGTGCAGACGTTCCAGCGCGGGCGGGCGCGGCTGGCAACCCTGCCGGCGCCGCGGCTGCTCGCCTCGATGGCGAGCATGCTCGCCGGGCGGGCGAGCAAGAACTCCGACGGCAACGATCGGGTGACGCTCTCCACCTCCTCGATGCGCAGCCTGCTCGACGGCATCGCCAGCCGCCTCGACGAGAGCCGGGAGCTCTCGCGCTACATGACGGGGCTGATGATTTTCCTCGGCCTGCTCGGCACCTTCTGGGGGCTCTTGCGCACGGTGGGCGCGGTGAGCGAGGTGATCAGCGGCCTCTCGGTGGGCTCGGGCGATGTCAGCGCCATGTTCGGCCAGCTCAAGGCCGGACTGGTCGAGCCGCTGCACGGCATGGGGACCGCCTTCTCCTCGTCGATGTTCGGGCTTGCCGGCGCCCTGGCGCTGGGCTTCCTCGACCTCACCGCCGGCCAGGCCCAGAACCGCTTCTTCAACGAGCTCGAGGATTGGCTGGCGAGCCTGACGCGGCTCTCGAGCGGAGTGCTCGGCGGCGAGGGCGAGACGGCGGTGCCCATCTATGTCCAGTCGCTCCTCGAGCACACCGCCGAGAACATGGAGGAGCTGCAGCGCATCCTGGTGCGCGGCGAGGACGGGCGGGCACAGGTGAACCACGCCCTGGCGCTGCTCTCGGACAAGCTGGCGACGCTGTCGGACACCATGCGCACCAATCAGCAGCTGATGCTGCGGATCGCCGAGGCGCACGCCGCCCTCGCCCCGGCGCTCAGCCGCTTCGCCGACTCGCGCGCGGAAGGCGGGCTCGACGAGGCGGCGCGGGCGCATCTGCGCAGCATCGACCTGACGCTGCAGCGGCTGCTCGCCGAGACCGAGCAGGGCCGCCAGCAGAGCACGGCCGATCTGCGCAACGATCTCCGCCTCCTCACCCGGACGGTGGCGGCACTCGCCGAGGACCAGCCGCGATGACCGGGCGGGAAGGATAGGGGAAAAATGCCAGCGGGCGGCCGCCGGCGCGGCGGTGGCGGACTCGGGCTCAACCCCTGGCCGGGATACGTGGACGCGCTCTCCACGCTGCTCATGGTCGTCATCTTCGTGCTGCTGGTGTTCGTGCTGGCGCAGGTGTTCCTCACCATCTCGCTCACCGGGCGCAACAAGGCGCTCGAGCAGCTCAACCAGCAGGTGGCGAGCCTCACCGATATGCTGGCGCTCGAAAAAAGCCACACCGCCACGCTGCAGCTTTCGCTCTCGCAGCTGACCAGCCAGCTCCAGGGCGCCGAGGCGGCGCGGAGCTCGCTCGCCCAGCAGCTCGCGGCCTTGTCGGCCGAGGAGACCACCACGGCGGCGGCGCGCGACGCCGCGCTCGGGGCGCGCGACAAGCTCGCCGCGGAGCTGGCGGACGCCGAGCTGCAATTGCAGTCGGGCAGCACGCGGCTGGTGCAATTGCAGTCGGACCTGGCGGCCGCGGGGGCGCGGGCGGACAAGGCCACCCAGGCCAGCCAGGCCCAGGCGAGCGAGCTGGTGGCGACCGCGGCCGAGCTCGCCGCGGCGCAGAAGCGGCTGGCCGACATGCGGGCCGAGATGGCTGCGCTCGATCGCCAGGTGCAGGTCAACCAGGCGACGGTGGCCGCGCGGCTTTCCGACCTCGCCCAGCTCTCCGAACAGGTCCAGGCGCTCAAGGCGCTGCGCGACGCGCTCGAGAAGAAGGCGGAGGACGCGGCCGTGCGGGCGACCACGCAAGCCCAGCGGCGGGCGGCGACGGCGGCGCTGCTGGCGAGCGAGAAGGGCCTCGCGACCAGCGCGGTGGCGCGGATCGCCCTGCTCAATGAGCAGATCGCAGCGCTGCGGACGCAGCTCGCGAGCCTCAACGCGGCGCTCGGCGCCGCCGTGCAGGCCGACCAGGGGAAGGACGTGCAGATCGCCGATCTCGGCCGGCGGCTGAATGCCGCGCTGGCCGAGCGGGTGCAGCAGCTCGAGCTCTACCGCAGCGAGTTCTTCGGCAAGCTGCGCGAGGCGCTGGCGAACCAGCCCGGGATCCGCGTCGTCGGCGACCGCTTCGTCTTCCAGAACGAGGTGCTGTTCCCGATCGGCAGCGCCGACCTCACGCAAGACGGCCGGCTCAGGATCATCGAGCTGGCGCTCACCCTCCAGGACATCGCGCAGAAGATCCCCCCGGGGCTGCACTGGGTCCTCGACGTCCAGGGCTATACGGACAAGACCCCGATCCACACCCCGCAATATCCCTCGAACTGGGAGCTCTCCGCGCAGCGGGCGATCAACGTGGTGAACCTTCTGGTCGAGCAGGGCGTGCCGGCCGATCGCCTCGCCGCCACCGGGTTCGGCGACACCCATCCGCTCGATCCGGCGGCGAGCCCGGACGCTTTCGCCAAGAACCGCCGCATCGAGTTCCTCCTCACCAACTACCAGTAAGCCACCGGCCGCCCCGCCCGCCGGCCGATCCGGACTGACATCGAACCGACACGGACGGCGGGCCGCTTTTTCGCTATCGCCGGCGGGAGCGTGCGGAGGATGAGGGGTGCAGTACGAACGCCGGTTCAAGTTCCTGGTCTGCGCCCCCGTCTTCGACGCCGAGGACCTCGAGGGCCAGAGGCTCGAAGAGATCGTGGCCGAGATCGGCCGCATCGGCTTCGCGGTGGTGAAGGCGCGCAAGCCCGACGATGCCGAGCTGGTGATCCGCACCGATGCCGCGATCGGCTGCGTGCTGCTCGATTGGGGCAAGCGCGGGCCGCTCGGCAAGATGGCAGCCCTGGTGCGGTTCATCCGCGGGCGGGGGCTGGAGACGCCGATCTATATCCTGGTGCGGCACCATCGCCTCGAGGAGATCCCGACCGAGGTGATGCACGAGGCCGACGGCTACGTGTTCCTCGCCGAGGAGACGCCCGAATACATCGCCAAGACGCTCGCCGGCCGGCTGCGCCAGTACGCGGAGACGCTGAAGACGCCGTTCTTCGGCGCGCTCGTCGATTACGCCGAGGAGGGCAACCAGCTCTGGACCTGCCCCGGCCATAACGGCGGCATGTTCTATTCGAAGAGCCCGATCGGGCGCATCTTCGTCGATCATCTGGGCGAGGCGCTGTTCCGCGACGATCTCGACAACTCGGTGGTCGAGCTCGGCGACCTGCTCGTGCACGAGGGGCCGGCGCTCGCCGCGCAGCAGGCCGCGGCCGAGGTGTTCGGCGCCGAACGCACCTACTTCGTGCTCAACGGCACATCGATGTCGAACAAGGTGGTGCTGCAGGCGCTGGTGGCCCCCGGCGACCTCGTGCTGTTCGACCGCAACAACCACAAGGCGGCGCATCACGGCGCGCTGTTCCTCGGCGGCGGGATCCCGATCTGCCTGCCGGCCGAGCGCAACGCCCATGGCCTGATCGGGCCGATGCCGCTCGCGGCGCTGGACGAGGCGGCGATCCGCGAGCGGATCCGCGCCCATCCGCTGGTGACCGACCCGGAGGCGTGGCGGCGCGAGCGGCCGTTCCGCGTCGCGGTGGTCGAGCAATGCACCTATGACGGCACGATCTACGCCGCGGACGAGATCCTCCGCCGCATCGGCCCGCTCTGCGACTATGTTCTGTTCGACGAGGCCTGGGCCGGGTTCATGAAGTTCCATCCCCTCTATCGCGGCCGGTTCGCGATGGGCCTCTCCGGCCTCGACGCGCGCGCGCCCGGCATCGTCGCCACCCAGTCCACCCACAAGCAGCTCGCGGGGTTCAGCCAGGCGAGCCAGATCCATGTCCGCGATTCGCACCTCAGGGGCCAGCCGCGCCGGCTCGAGCATCGGCGGCTCAACGAGGTGTTCATGATGCACGCCAGCACCTCGCCCTTCTATCCGCTGTTCGCGAGCCTCGATGTCGGCGCGCAGATGATGAAGGGAAGGAACGGCGAGGTGCTGTGGGACGATACGATCCGCCTCGGCATCGAGATCCGCAAGAAGCTGCGCGCCATCCGCCGCGAGTTCGAAGAGCGCGAGGCGGACCCGGCGCGACGCTGGTTCTTCGAGCCGTTCGTGCCCGAAACGGTGACGCTCCGCGAGGAGGGCGGCGCGCGCCAAGTGGCGTGGGAGGATGTGCCGACCGACGCGCTCGCCTCCGAGCCTGCCTTCTGGGCGCTCGAGCCGGGCGCCATCTGGCACGGCTTTCGCGACGTGGCCGCGGGCTGGGCGATGACCGACCCGAACAAGCTGACGCTGCTCACGCCCGGCTTCGAGCGCGGGGGTGGCGCCTACGCGGCGCACGGCGTGCCGGCGCCGATCCTCGCCGCGTGGCTCCGCGAGTACCGGATCGTGCCGGAGAAGAACGACCTCAACTCGATCCTCTTCCTGCTCACCCCGGGCGTGGAGAGCAGCAAGGCGGGCAATCTTCTGAGCGCGCTCCTCTATTTTAAGCGACTCCACGACGACGACGCGCCGCTCGAGGAGGCGATGGGCGAGTTCGTCCGCGCCCGCCCGCTGCGCTATCGCGGCATGCGGCTGCGCGAGCTTTGCGCCGAGATGCATCGCTTCTTTCGCGAGGCCGACATCAGCGCTCTGCAAGCGGCACAGTTCCGCGCCGAGCATTTTCCGACGCCCGCGATGTCGCCGGCCGAGGCCATGCAATGCCTGGTGCGCAACCGGGTCGATTACGTGCCGATCAGCGAGGCCGCGGGACGGATCGCAACCACGCTCTGGGTGGTCTATCCGCCGGGGATCGCCTCGGTCATCCCCGGCGAGCGGCTGGACGCGCGCGCCCGGCCGATGATCGCCTACTTGCAGGCGTTCGAGCGCGCGGCCAATCTTTTTCCGGGGCTGGAGACCGAGATCCAGGGGATCTATCGCGAGACCGGGCCGGACGGGGCGACCCGGTTCTGGACCTACGTGGTGCGCGAAGCATAAGAGGCGGGGAGGAAAAATCGATGCGGCTGGCAAGCTTTTCCCATGCGGGACGCGCGGCGTACGGGGCCGTGGTCGAGGGCGGGGTGGTCGATCTCTCGCGCCGGCTCGGCGCCGGCTACCCGACGCTCCGCACGGCGATCGCCGCCGGCGCGCTCGCACGGATGCGATCCCTGGCAAGTGAGCCGCCGGACCTGCCGATCGCGGACATCACGCTCGATCTGCCGATCCCCGATCCGGCGAAAATCCTCTGCATCGGCCGCAACTACAAGGCGCACGTGGCCGAGGGCAATCTGAAGCTGCCCGAAACACCGAGCGTCTTCCTCCGCACGCTCGAGAGCTTTGCTCCGCCCGGGCAGGCGCTGGCGCGCCCGCTGATCTCGGAAAAATTCGATTACGAGGGCGAGCTCGCCGTGATCATCGGCACGCCGGGACGGCACATCCCGAAGGAAGCGGCGCTCGGCCACGTGTTCGGCTATACCTGCCTCAACGACGGCAGCATCCGCGACTACCAGTTCACCCACTCGCTGATCGTGGGGAAGAATTTCTTCCGCTCGGGCAGCATCGGGCCCTGGATCGTGACGGCGGACGAAATCCCCGACCCGACGCAGCTGTTCCTGCGCACCCGGCTCAACGGGGCCGAGGTCCAGCACGCCAAGACCGACGACCTGATCTTCGCCATCCCGGCGATCATTTCATACATCTCCGCCTTCATCCCGCTCGATGCCGGCGATGTCATCGCCACCGGCACGCCCGAGGGCGTCGGCTTCGCGCGCCAGCCGCCGCTCTGGATGAAGGCCGGGGACGAGATCGAAGTCGAGATCACGGGGATCGGGGTGCTGCGCAATTCGGTGATCGACGAATAGCCAAGGGCCAGGGCCAGGGCCAGGGGCTGGGCCCCTGCCAGGGGCTGGGCCCCTGGACCCCCCAAGCGCTGCGCGGCACAAAAAGGGATGGGGGTCTGGGGCCTCAAGGCCCCAGCGGGGTCGTAGGGGCGGAGCCCCTGCACTTGGTCAGTCGAATCTGCCGCTCACTGCCCGGAAGTCGGCCTCGGCCCGCGAGATGCCGAGATCGGCGAGCATGCGCGGATCGGCGGCAAGCAACTCCCGGCGGGCGGCGGCGCGCCGGCGCCACGCGGCGAGGGACTGCCTCACCTCGGCAAGGCGCGTCCTGAGCCAGGAGCGATGCGGACGGGCGGGCTGGAAGAGTTCGAACAGGACCGCGCTCATCGTCGGGACTCCTTCGCGTGACGTGCGAACAGCCGGAACATGGGGGTCGGGCAGGAATAAGGAAAACGAATTGCATTGATCGCGAAAATCAAGGATAGTGATCGCTATGAGCCTGCCCTGCGGCATCGACCCCGATCTCCTGCGTGTCTTCCTCTTCATCGCGGAGGAGGGCAGTTTCACCCGTGCGGCGGAGCGGGTGGGCCGCACCCAGTCGGCGGTCTCGATGCAGGTGCAGCGGCTGGAAACCCTGCTCGGCGAGAAGCTTTTCCAGCGTCGCCGCGGCGGGTCGGTCGAGCTCACGCCGCACGGGCGGCTGCTGATCGGGCGGGCGGCGGAGATGGTCGCCCTCAACGACGGAATCTGGGGCGCCTTCCGCGCCCCGCTGCTCGCGGGCTCGGTCCGGCTCGGCACGCCGGACGATTACGCCTGGCGCTATCTGCCCCCCGTTCTGGCGCGCTTCGCCGACACCCATCCCGCCGTGCAGGTGGAGGTGGTGTGCGCGCCCTCGGAGGAGCTCGCGGAGCGGCTCAAGGCCGGTGACCTCGACCTCACGCTGATCTCGGAGGGCAGCGAGCCCAAGGGCTGGCCTGTGGTGCCGCTGTGGCGCGGCCCGCTGCTCTGGCTGACCTCGGAGCGGCACGCGGTGCATCGCCGCGATCCTTTGCCGCTGGCGGTCGCGGGCAGCGGCTGCTCCTGGGCAGGTGCCGCGACGCGCGCGCTCGAAGCCGCGGGGCGGCGCTACCGCATCGCCTACATGTCCGGCAGCCAGGCGGGAACGCTCACGCCGGTGCTCGCGGGGCTGGCGGTGACGGTCTCGATCCCCTCGTGGCTGCCGGGCGGGATCGTCGCTTTGAAGCCCGGCGAGGTGCTGCCGGCGCTGCCGGACTTCGCGATCCTGATGCTCAAGGGGCGCCGGCGCGCCGAGCCGGCCGCCCAGGCGCTGGCGACGCACATGACGGAAACATTCCGCCTGGAGGCGGCGAAGGCGGCCCAAAGTCCGGCGCGGCTGGCCTCGGCGGCATAAACCGAGCGGCCGGCCCCTGCGTTAGAGATGTTCCAGGATCGCCTCGGCGCGG
>CAWIZE010000009.1:0-79605 GCA_963840545.1 uncultured Pseudomonadota bacterium
GACGTGACCGGCAGGGTCCTCGCCGGGTTCCTCCTCACCGACCCCCCGGCCGCGCGCCAGCGCGTGCGCCAGGGCGCGGTGTGGTTCGCCCATCCCATCGCGGGGCTGCCGCTGCTGCCGGTGCGCATCGCCTTCGCCAACCGCTGGTTCGGCGCGGCGACGATGTACCTCACGGGCGTCACGGCCGGTCCGCGCCGGCTCCGGCATCGTGAGGGGCGCGAGGCCCATTTCCGCCAGCAGGCGGTTCAGGCTCGCCGCGAGGTCCGGCAGGCTGTCGATCAGCGTGCCGTCGAGCTCGAAAAGGATCGCGCGTGGCAAATCGTCGCACTGCGCAACGGGAATTGATCGCGCCAGGGCGCGGGGAGCTTTGACAGCTCCCCGTTCGGGCCGCTACCCGATGGTTCCGATGGAGAGCACTGCGATCATCCTGGCGGCGGGCCTCGGCACGCGGATGCGCTCGAAGGGCCCGAAGGCGCTGGCGGCGCTCGGGGCCAAGCCGCTGCTCTGGCACCTGCTGGAGAGCTGCCGCGAGGTGTTCGAGCGGATCGTCGTCGTCGCCGGGCCGGACATGCCGGAGATCGCGGCGCTGGCGGCGCCCGATCCGGTGGTGGTGCAGGAGCGGCGGCTCGGCACGGCCCATGCCGCGCTGGCGGCGGCGGAGCATTTCGGGGCGGGGAAGGTGGCCGTGCTCTACGCCGACAATCCGACGATCCGGCCCGTGACGCTGCGGGCGCTGCTGGGGCGCCTCGAGGCGGGCGCGGGGCTGGCGCTGCTGGCGATGCGTCCGGCGGACCCGACGGGCTATGGCCATGTAATCCTTGGGGAAAAACCGCGGATCGTCGAATGGGCGGACTCCAAACTGGGCGATTGGGCGGTCGGAGGGCTGTTTAATGCCGGTGGGCTCTCGGCTTACGGGCCCGACCTGCGGCGCTGGCTCGCCCGGGTGGGCAATGACAATGCCAAGGGCGAGTACTATATTACCGATATCGTCGCCATCGCGGGGGAAGAAGGGGCGGTGGTTGCGGCGGTCGAGGCGCCGTTCGAGGAATTGCGGGGCATCAATACCCGGGCCGAGCTGGCCGAGGCCGAGGCCGCCCTGCAGGCGCGGCTGCGGGCGGAGGCGTTTGCGCGTGGGGCCAGCCTGATCGGGCCGGAAACGGTGTTCCTGGCGGCGGACACGCGGCTTGGGCCGGATGTGACGGTGGGGCCGTACGTGGTGTTCGGGCCGGGGGTGACGGTGGGCGAGGGCGCCGAGATCCGGGCCTTCAGCCACCTCGAAGGCTGCGCGGTGGGCGCGCGGGCGATCGTCGGGCCGTTCGCCCGGCTGCGGCCGGCGACGGTGGTGGGCGAGGGCGCGCATGTGGGAAATTTCGTCGAGCTCAAGGCCGCTGTGCTCGGCGCCGGGGCCAAGGCCAACCATCTGACGTATCTCGGCGATTCGGTGGTTGGCGAAGGGACGAACATCGGCGCCGGGACCATCACCTGCAATTACGACGGGATCGCCAAGCATCGCACCGAGATCGGTGCACACGCGTTCATCGGCTCGGACGCGGTGCTCGTCGCCCCGGTCGCGATCGGCGAGGGCGCCTTCGTCGCGGCGGGGAGCGTCATCACCGAGGATGTCGCCGCGGATGCGCTCGCGTTCGGCCGGGCGCGGCAGGTGGAGAAGCCGGGGGGCGCGGCGCGGCTTCGCACAGGAAAAAAAAGGGGAAAAAAATGTGCGGGATCGTAGGCGTGATCGGCGCCGAGCCGGCGGCGAAGCTGCTGCTGAATGCGCTGGAGCGAATGGCGTATCGTGGGTATGATAGCGCCGGAGTTGCCACGTTGGTGAACGGGCACATCGAGCGGCGAAGGGCGGCGGGGAAGCTCGCCAACCTTGCCGCGATGCTGGCGCGCGAGCCGGTTCCGGGCACCACGGGGATCGGGCATACCCGCTGGGCGACGCATGGCGCGCCGACGGAGGGCAACGCCCATCCGCACGGCACCGCGCGGGTCTCGATCGTCCATAACGGGATCATCGAGAACCACGCGGAGCTGCGCGCCGAGCTCGAGGCGGCGGGCCAGGAATTCGAGACCGAGACCGACACCGAGACGGTCGCGCGGCTGGTCGATTTCAATCTCGGGCAGGGGATGGACCCGGTGGCGGCCGCGGGCGCGGCGTTCCGCCGGCTCGAGGGCGCCTATGCGCTGGCGATGATCTTCGCCGGGCACCCGGAGCTGATGATCGGCGCCCAGCACGGCGCGCCGCTCGCGGTCGGGTTCGGCGAGCGGGCGATGTATCTCGGCTCGGACACGCTGGCGCTGGCGCCGATGACGCGGCGCGTGGCGTTCCTGAAGGACGGGGACTGGGCGGTGCTGACGCGCGAGGATGCGCGGTTTTATGGGGCGGATGGGGCGACGGTGGCGCGCGAGGTGAAGCAGACGTCGCTGACCGGGGCGATGGTCGGCAAGGGCGCGTTCCGGCACTTCATGGAGAAGGAGCTGCACGAGCATCCCGCGGTGCTCGGCGACGTGCTCGGGCGGATGATCGACCCGCTGGCACGCAGCGTCGTCCTGCCCGAGCTGCCGTTCGATCTCGCGCGCATCCCGCAGGTCTCGATCAGCGCCTGCGGCTCGGCCTTCTATGCGGGGCTGGTGGGGCGCGCCTGGCTCGAGAGCCTCGCCCGGCTGCCGGCCGATGCGGACGTGGCGAGCGAGCTCCGCTACCGCGCGCCGCCGCTGCCCAAGGGCGGGCTCGCCGTGCTGGTGAGCCAGTCGGGCGAGACGGCGGACACGCTGGCGGCGCTCCGGTTCCTGCGCGCGGCGGGGCAGCACGTGCTCACGGTGCTGAACGCGCCGGAGAGCACGATGGCGCGGGAATCGGACGTGATCCTCGAGACGGTGGCGGGGCCGGAGATCGGGGTCGCGAGCACCAAGGCGTTCACCGCCCAGCTCGCGGTGCTCGCCTGCTTCGCGATCGCGGCGGCGCGGGCGCGGGGGACGATCGGGCGCGAGGTTGAGGGGGCGCTCACCGCCGCGCTGCTCGAGGTGCCGGGGCGGGCGGCGCTGGTGCTCGAGCAGGAGGCGGCGATCCGGCGGCTGGCCGAACGGGTCGCGGAGGCGCGGACGGTGCTCTATCTCGGCCGCGGGCTCTGCTATCCGATCGCGCTCGAGGGCGCGCTCAAGCTCAAGGAGATCAGCTACATCCACGCCGAGGGGTACGCCGCCGGCGAGATGAAGCACGGGCCGATCGCGCTGATCGATCCCTCCGTGCCGGTGATCGCGGCGGCGCCGTCGGGGCCGCTGTTCGAGAAGACGGCCTCGAACCTCCAGGAGGCGGCGGCGCGGGGCGGTCGGGTGATCGTGTTCAGCGATGCGGAGGGGGCGCGGAAGATGTCCCGAATTGCCGCGGCGACGGTGGTGCTGCCGGCGGTCGATCCGTTCGTCGCGCCGATTTTGTATGCGATCGCGGTGCAGCTGCTGGCCTATCACGTGGCGGTGCTGAAGGGGACGGATGTCGATCAGCCGCGCAACCTCGCGAAGTCCGTGACCGTGGAGTAGCCCGGCGCTCCTGACATTGGGTGGGCGGGCGCCTATCTTGGCGGGAAGCCGGCCCAAGGGAACCAGATCAGGAGGAAAATCATGCTGAACCCCGTCTCGCCGCTGCCGCTCAAGGACCCCACCCTGCTGCGCCAGGCGAATTACATCGACGGAAAATGGGTGGAGGCAGACGGCGGCCGCACGATCGTGGTCAAGAACCCGGCCACCGGCGAAGCGGTGGGCGAGGTGCCGGCGATGGGCGCGGCCGAGACGCGGCGCGCGATCGAGGCGGCGGCGCGGGCCTGGCCCGCGTGGCGCGGTCTGCTCGCCAAGGAGCGGGCGGCGATCCTGCGAAAGCTCTTCGAGCTGATGATCGCCAACACCGAGGACCTCGCCGTGATCATGACGGCCGAGCAGGGCAAGCCGCTCGCCGAGAGCCGGGGCGAGATCGCCTATGCGGCAAGCTTCATCGAATGGTTCGCCGAAGAGGGAAAACGGGTTTACGGCGACACCATCCCGCAGAACGCCAAGGGGCGGCGGATCGTCGTGCAGAAGGAGCCGATCGGCGTTTTTGCCGCGATCACGCCGTGGAATTTTCCCTCCGCGATGATCACGCGCAAGGCCGGGCCGGGCTGGGCCGCGGGCTGCACCGGCGTGATCCGGCCGGCGAGCCAGACGCCGTTCTCGGCGCTGGCCCTGGCCGTGCTCGCCGAGCGGGCGGGGATGCCGGCAGGGGTGTGCAACATCATCACCGGGCCTTCGGGGGAGACGGGGGCGGAGCTGACCGGCAATGCGCTGGTGCGGAAGCTTTCCTTCACCGGCTCGACCGAGGTGGGGGCGAAGCTGATCGCCCAGTGCGCGCCGACGGTGAAGAAGACGAGCATGGAGCTCGGCGGCAACGCGCCGTTCATCGTGTTCGACGATGCCGACCTCGATGCGGCGGTGGCGGGCGCGATGGCGAGCAAGTACCGCAACACCGGGCAGACCTGCGTCTGCGCCAACCGGCTGCTGGTGCAGGACAGCGTGTTCGACGAATTCGCCGCGAGGCTGAAGGCGGACGTGGAAAAAATGAAGGTCGGCAACGGCATGGAGCCGGGGGTGACGCAAGGGCCGCTGATCAACGCGGCGGCGGTGGCGAAGGTCGAGGAGCACATCGCGGACGCCGTGCGGCGCGGGGCGAAGGTGATCACGGGCGGCAAGCGGCACAAGCTCGGGGGCAATTTCTTCGAGCCGACGGTGCTCGCCGACGTGCCGGCGACGGCGCTCGCGTTTCGCGAGGAGACGTTCGGGCCGGTGGCGCCGCTGTTCCGCTTCAAGACGGAGGCGGAGGCGATCAAGCTCGCCAACGACACCGAGTTCGGGCTGGCCGCCTATTTCTATGCCCGCGATGTCGGGCGCGTGTTCCGCGTGGCGGAGGCGCTGGAATACGGGATCATCGGGATCAACGAGGGGATCATCTCGACCGAGGTCGCGCCGTTCGGCGGGATGAAATCCTCGGGGCTAGGCCGCGAGGGCTCGAAATACGGGATCGAGGAGTTCCTCGAGATCAAGTACCTCGCGATCGGCGGCGTGGGGGCGTAGGCGGGCGCAGGGGGCGGCGGGGCAGGGACGTAGGGGGCGGGGAGGTTTTGCGCGCGGGGCGGCGGAGGGGAAGTCCCGACCTGCAGTGGTGGCTTGTGAACAGGCCGGCGGTGTATTATATTCCAGTATAACTTCCGGAGGCCGCCATGCACACCACGACTCTGCGCAAGGTCGGGGGATCGGTCATGCTGGCCGTGCCTCCGGCCCTTCTCGATGTTCTGCATCTCACCGCCGGTGCCAAGGTCGGCCTGGCCGTCGATAACGGCCGCCTGGTGGTCGAGCCGCATCCCCGGCCGCGCTACACGCTCGCCGAGCTGCTGGCGGCGTCGGACTATTCTGAGCCGCAGCCGCCGGAGGAACGCGAATGGGTCGATGCTCCTGCCGTGGGCCGTGAGAGGCTGTGAGGCGCGGCGATATCTACCTCGTTTCCCTCGATCCCACGGACGATCCCACGGAAGGGCATGAGCAGCGCGGTTATCGCCCCGTGCTGGTGGTGTCGCCGGCCGAGTTCAACGAAGCGACCCGGCTGCCGGTGATCCTGCCGATCGCGACCGGCGGGGAGTTCGCCCGCCGCATCGGGTTCGCGGTGCCGATCTCCGGCATCAAAACGACCGGGGTGGTGCGCTGCGATCAGCCGCGCGTGCTCGATCTGCACGCGCGCAACGGCCGGAAGGTCGATGTGCTGCCGCAGGCCCTCATGGACGAAGTGCTGGCCAAGGTCGTCACGATTTTCGAGTAGGACGGCAGAGCGGCGAGCAATGGGAGGGCGGCGGGGGCGGGGTGGCTGAAGCGCGCGCGAACCTGCGTATGCGCATTGCTTCTCGGAGCTGGTCCCGGTTCGGCGCTGAAACACAGGGTACCTCGCGATCGGCGACGTGGGGACGTAAGGGGCGGGGAGCCGGCGCGCCATCGCCGTTTTGCGAGCGGCGTACGGGCTATGTCCGGACGGGTATTGTCCGGGCGATGGCCGTACGCTATAAGTTCGCAGGGCGGCGATGGGGTGGTGACGGCATGACATTCGTTCGCGAGCGGGAAGCCAAGGCGGAGAGGCTGGAGGTGCGGCTGACGCCCTCGACGAAGGCCCTTCTCAGTCATGCCGCTCAGCTTCGGCACACGACGCTCACTGATTTCCTGGTGTCGAGCGCGGTCAAGGCGGCTGAGGAGGCTTTGGTGTCGCCCCGGATCTTCCAGATCGGCTCGGAGAAGGGCTGGCAATCCCTCATGGCGCTTCTCGACGAGCCCGCGAACACGGAGCCGGATGCCGGGCTTGTCGCTTTGCTCGCCGAGAAGCCAAAAAACCGGAAGCCGTGAAGCTTTAGGCCCATGAAACTTTAGACCCATGAAACTTTAGACGGTGACGGCGAGCGATCCGGCCGAGATAGAGACGCTGAGCGCCAGCCACGATCTATCGTCGTTCTCGTGCGGCAAGCCGAGCCTGGATCGCTGGCTTCGGGCCCGCGCGCTGCCCAACCAGGACACGGGCGATTCCCGGACGTTCGTGGTCCTGGATGCTGGCCGGGTGGTCGGGTTCTACGCCCTGACTACGGCATCCGCCGCTCGGACCGGGCTTCCGGGAGCGTTGCGGCGGAACGCGCCGGACCCTGTTCCGCTGATGCTGCTCGGCCAGCTTGCCGTCGCCACGAGCCATCGGGGGCAGGGAATCGGGGCCAGGCTCCTGCGGGACGCCCTGGTCCGCGTTGCCGCTGCCGCGCGGCTCGCTGGCTTTCGCGCGCTGGCGACGCATCCGATCGACGACGAGGCGGAGGCGTTCTACGCCCGCTTTGGGTTCGCGCCGGTGCCTGATTCGCAGCCACGGCTGATGGTGCTGCCGCTTCCGCGGCTTCTTGCCGCGCTGGAGGCGGCGCGCCTGGGCGACGTTGCGGGCTCATCCGGGGCGAGCCGATCCGGGGCGAGCCGATCCGGGGGTGGGTGAGTCGGCTCGGCGAACTGGTGTGGAGGGGAGTCTGGCGGTTGGTGCTCAGCCGGCCGTGGGGGGGCCGGTGGGCCGAAGGGAAGAATTTGGCGTCTCGGGGAGTGACGACCGCTTCGCGCCCATTCCCGATGCTTTCCGTTGGTCCCGGAGGCGGACATTCAGGAAGCGATTGGGTCCTGGCCGATGATGTGCACAAGATGCGCGACCTTGGCGATCATGCCGCGCGTCTGCGGCGTGCCCGGCAGCTCGGCGATGCGGCCAACTCGGTTGAGCTTGAGCCTGATCAGGGTTTACCCCCTGCTTGCGATGCCGCCGTATCGCGCCGCGGGTCTGCTCAACCGCATTTGTGTCACGCACATGGGCGCTCCCCTTGGCGCAGCCAAGCTTAAATCAAAGCCCGATCGCACCGCAGAACACTGAAAAGCCGACGGAACATTCTTGCGGCAAGGCGGCTCGGTTAGGTTTAGAGCGGATAGCAGGGAATTCAATCGAGGGACGCGGTTTCGAGTGCGAGCGGCTGCCTTGCCGCCGGGGCGGACGGGATGGGGCGATTCTCAAGCATGAAATACGCGCTCGCGGAGACGCGGCGCATCCTGCGTGACCGGTTCGCGCGCTACCTGCCCGTCACACAGAACGCGCTCAGCGCGCCCAAGGCCGGCAGTCTAATTCCGGACGAGCAATTGCTCGAACTTCTGCTCGGTCTCGACATCCTGTGCGAGAGCGACATCGACAGGTCGCGCGCCATATACGACGCGGCGTTGCTGCCGGGCGGCGGCGAGCCGTCGCTCGATGAAGTGATTGCCGCGGGGTGGATACGGGTCGTGTGGGGACGGGTCACGGCCCCCTTCGAGATCGACAAACGGGCGCGTAGCAAGCCGGACGGCAAATTGACGGCGCTCTCGACACTGCTGAAGCAGCGTTTCGAGCAAAGATACACAGTTGGCGAGGCAGCGTACGCCAACCCCGAGCTGGAAAGCCTTGCGGCGGCAATCGAGCGCGGCGAGGCGGCGCCCGGCGCCCTGCGCAGTCAATCGCCCGAATGGGTCGCCGCACGTCTTTGGGATCGACGGCTTTGCGGATCTGCGCCGCACGGCGCGCAGCTTCGCGTCTGGGTCGATCGATGGCATCTCCTGGGTTGGCCTTCGCTGGTTGCTCATGCGGTGTGGAGCGAGGTGGCAGCCAATGCCTTTCGGGAGGCAGCGCTGGCTTTGCTTGCCTCGGAGCCTGGCCTTACCGGCTGGGAAGAGACCCGCGCCGGCTTCATCCGGCAGATCAGTCTGCGCACTGGTCAGCCGCCGGAAAACGCGGAGCGGCATGTCCCGGCTCTACCTGCAACCTTGCTCGATCGTGCGCTCTGGCTGAACGACTTGAGGCTGGAAGGCGCGATCGCAGGAATGATGAGCGCCGATCAAGATATTGTCGGCGTCATTCGGCTACTTCTGGCCGACCTTGAAAGGCAGGAGTTCTGCCCGGCCCCCAATCCGCTCTTCAAACAACTCATCGAGCTGGCGGTCGCACGGCCGGAACTTCTTGTGGTCGTGCTTTTCAGAATTCGATGGAGCCCTGTCCTGCTCGCGGACCTGTTGCTCTACCCAGCGACATCGGCGCTGGCGTGCTGGCTAATCGCTGAGTGGCCGGGACCGTCGGGAGCCTGGGATCGTGAGTTGAGAGCGCGGGACGATCAAACGACGAAGGCAATGGCTTTCGCCGACGCTGTGTCAGTGCTTGGCGATTTTCTCGAACAGGGTTCGCTTCACCCTGCGGAAGCGGCGGCGCTGCTAGGCGTTCTGTATAAGACGGCGAAACCGTTGTTCGGCGATGATTTGGCCAACGACGGGTCGCTCGTCGCCTTTCTCCGCGACGAGATAGCCGGGCAGTCGGCCGAGGTGCAGCAGGCCATATATGCGGGCCTCAGCGCCGGCGTTTCGCAATCAGGTCTTGGCTCCGCGGAGTTCGCGGCGGCTTTAGACATCGTCGATGCTGCCGGCCTAACCGAACGTGTCAACCCCGCACCGCTTGTTTCGGCGTACAGAAACTCTGTTGCCTCAGGCGAATACACCCTATCTGCAAACCGGATTAGCGAAGGTGCGGCGGCGGCGTTGGTCGAGCTGGCAATGAAGGCGCCCGAAGCGCTTCGTGGTTCCTTTTTTGCTCCGGTCGATGTCGGTGCGAGGATTGCCGCGGCTGCCGCACCCAACGTCAATCCCCTTATGATCGAAGACGCGACAGGGCGTTCGTTGCGCGCTCATATTCGCATCCTGTGCCGGGCGGTCGTCGGACTTGAAGATTCCAGGCCGAAGGAACTTACGGAAGCATTGACGAAAACAGTGCGCGTGGGCGCAGTAAAGCATGACGAAAAGGGCCGCGTCGGAGCCTTTGCCGCGCGTTTCGAAACCGCCCCGTACCGCGGACAGCGCGGCCGGCCGATTGCCGCCGATTTGGCGGCGGCGCTTACGACCCTCACTGGCAAGGAGAGAGAAGAGCTTTTGGCGGCGATATTGGACATCGACGAGCCGATCGTTCTGGCTCAGCTCATCGGTCTGGCGCCGCAAGAGGCCCGGGCCAAAATTGACGAACGCCTCGATCGGCTGACGCCTTGCGACGCGGCCGCCATTCGATCCCTTCCGGAAGCAATGGCGCGGATTGATGCTCTGCTGGCCGCGGGCCGAGCCGACGCCGCGGCCAAGTTCGTTGAGGAGGAACGCAGACTAAAGACACTGGGCAAGGTCGCCCGGAGGGAATTGAGGCAATTTCGGGACGACCTCCATCTCAAATGGTTGCGCAAGGACTGGAGGGGCATCGCCAAAACGGAACCGCCACCCGCGTTTTCCGGGCAGACGCGCGAAGAGGCCCTCGACCTCGTCAATTTTTTCAAGGGCCTTGCGGCCTTGGGCGATCCCGACGGAAACGCCCAAGGCGCGGAGAATTTCTTCGGCGACCTGCACCGGCGGCACCCGCACACTCCAACCTACGCCGTGAACCTGTTTGCAGCGCAGATAAACCGCCTACTCGGGGCGGACGGGTTCGCCGAGCTGCACGGGTCTGCGCTCAGCCGCGGGCGGCAGATTCTCGCCGAAGCCGAACAGGCCATGCTCCAACTGCGCGATGTCAGCGCCGCGGATTTGGAAACGTTCAACTGCAACAAGGCGCTGCTGTTGCTTGCGCTGGGCGAGCCGAACCGCGCCTATGGCGTGCTCGAATCCATTCCGCCCGACCGGCTGCGAGATAGCGCGTCGGCTTATTCGGGAATCGCGCTGAACCGCATGGGCCGCACCCGCGAGGCTTTGGCCGTACTCGAGCAGGCCGGCGCGGGCGATCGGCGAAACGACCCTCCTGCGGGCGGTGCGCGAGTACATTAGAAGTGGAAAGCAATTTGCGGAGTTCGTCAGCGTAACGACCGGCGACAGCCGGATACCGAGGATGAAAGTAGCCCTGTTTGATCTTTCCCAATTGGACCCGCAGGAGCAGACCGCCGCTCTTACGGACGATCCTGAACCGTTTGTTTCCTACGTCGTCGATCAAGTGCGGGCGGCGGCCGAGAGCGTCATTTCGGCTCTCGCGGCAATGAAAGCGCAGAAGCCGAAATTTCACGAAGACGATCTCACCGGCCTTATGCGGATGCCACTGGCCGCCGGTGTTCGGTTTTTACGATGGACCGTGGCGGAGCAACCCCCGGGAGGATATTCACCTAGAGGAAATCCAGGTAAGCGCGATCTTGCCATACAGTGTAACGGCTGGACTCTCGCGGTAATCGAAGCCCTTGTTTGCCGAAATCCCGTGACCTATCAGTCGGTGAAGGACGATCTGACCAGCCATTTTCAACGGCTGCTCGGATATTTTCCGGGCGCTCTCTTCTTTCATCTCACATATTCTTATGTCGATGAGCCATCATCGGTGCTAAGCCATCTGAAGCTCGCCGCGGAAAGAGAAGTCTCCGACCGGATTTACTTACAAAGGCGTTGTCAAGAACATCGAGCTGACGGATTCACGTCCCACGGGATTTATTGCCGAATACGCGGGGCCGATGGGCCAGTTGAAAGTTGTGTTTCTGGTTCTCGATATGCGGCAATTTGCTCAGGAGGGAGCGGCGAAGACCGCCGGCAACCACTGACGCGCTCCCTTGCCTAGAGGTAAATCGCCCGAGCGAAATAAGGCGGAATATGCTCAAGCTCGGCGGTTGGGTTAGTGGTCGGATCGGCGCCGCAGCGGACGTTAGGACGCGAATGGCCGCTTTGCTGCGCCGCTCATCCATAGTTGCCGTTGCGGTTCCGGCCGTTGGCGGCAGGCGCATTCAGCGATTCTCGTGTTGGTTAATCAAGGCCAGCGGGAGAACAATGCTGGGGCATTTAGAATATGATCCGGCCTGTCGCGAGCCGTGAACCGCCTCGTCGCCGAGCCAGCCTGCATCGCCTCCCTGACGAAGTAACCTTGCCTCCAATCGGTCAGAATTGAATGAGCCGAGTATTACGGCACCACAGACGTATCGTATCGGCGAGGTCACCCAGACACGTATCGGTGGCTCGCGTCAGCGCCAACTGAGGGCGGGCGCGACGTGGGTGAGAATCGCCTCGATGACATGGGCATTGTAGGCGACACCCAGCTGATTGGGGACCGTCAGGAGCAGCGTGTCGGCCTCGGCGATGGCCTCGTCCCTCCTGAGCTGCGCAACGAGGACGTCCGGCTCGGCGGCGTAGCTGCGACCGAAGATCGCTCGCGTCTTCTCGTCGATGAAGCCGACCTGGTCCTCTTCCTCGCGCCCACGTCCGAAGTAGGCGCGATCGCGATCGTCCACCAGCGCGAAGATGCTGCGGCTGACCGAGACACGCGGTTCGCGCGCATGGCCGGCCTCCTTCCAGGCGCTGCGGAAGGCCCGGATCTGGGCGGCCTGCTGGATGTGGAAAGGCTCTCCGGTCTCGTCGTCCTTGAGGGTCGAGCTTTGCAGGTTCACCCCGAGCTTCGCCGCCCAAACCGCTGTGGCGTTGGAGCCGGCCCCCCACCAGATCCGGTCGCGCAGGCCCTCCGCATAAGGCTCGGGGCGCAACAGGCCCGGCGGATTTGGGAACATCGGCCGTGGGCTTGGTTGCGCGAAGCCCTCGCCGCGCAGCACGTCGAGGAACGCCTCCGCGTGGCGCCTGCCCATGTCGGCGTCACTCTCGCCCTCGGCCGGGCTGTAGCCGAAATGGTGCCACCCGTCGATCACCTGCTCGGGCGAGCCTCGACTGATCCCCAGTTGCAGGCGCCCGCCGGCGATGAGGTCGGCCGCGCCCGCGTCCTCGGCCATGTAAAGCGGGTTCTCGTAGCGCATGTCGATGACCGCCGTGCCGATCTCGATACGGTTGGTCTTCGCACCGACCGCCGCCAGAAGCGGGAACGGCGAAGCGAGCTGGCGGGCGAAGTGATGAACGCGGAAATAGGCTCCATCCATGCCCAGCTCCTCAGCCGCAACGGCCAGGTCGATGGATTGCAGGAGCGCGTCGGCTGCCGAGCGCGTCTGCGACTGCGGTGAGGACGTCCAATGCCCGAACGAGAGGAAGCCGATCTTTTTCATAACGACGCAGCCTACCGATGTTCCGGATCTAAGTCAGCAGGACAGGCGTCGCTGGATTGGTCGCGAAGGCGCCGCCACCGCGTGGCGCTGAACGTCCGGTTCCGAGACCACTCAATCGGCAATCCGGCGGCCGAGTTGGGTCGAGCGCTGCCATTGGGTCGTTCGGGTGTGAATGGCCGCTTCGGCGCGCCGCTCCTCCCAAGCTGCCATTCCGCTCTCGTGAAGAGCTTCGGGCGCCGCTAAGCGTACGAAAGTCTCCGAGGAACGAACCCGCGGGCCACAAGGGAAGGTCTATGGCCATTCTTGGCCGGTCAATGATCATGTCGGCGGCGACGGCGCTGAGGAGGATCGTGCCGCCCGTTGAGCCGGAAGGCGTCGGTCATCGCGCGATTTTGCGGCCGATCTCGGCGTCGCGCCGCGGCGGAGAAGCGGTGCTGGCGGCCATGCTTCTTGCCGAAGCCGGCGATGCGCTGGTCATCGGTGTCCGGGGGGGTGACCGGGAGGCTGACCGGGGGGCAGGCAAGCTCGATCGAGGTCTGCAAACAGATCGGGAATGCGCGCCAGGCCCTCGCCCGTCGGCGGCAGCTGTCGCGGGGGTGTGTTGCCGGTCATCGCTCGAGCGAGGCCAGCAAGCGGGCCGGTCGTCCCTGTCCGGCGATGAGCGAGACGGAATTTCTGTCGAAGGAGACGAAGGTTTCGCCACCCAGCCAGCTGCCATCATAGGCGATGACGCCATCCGCGAAGTCGCCGCCGGCGTCGAGCACGCCAAGGCCCGCCTCGACCGCGGGACGGTTGACCGCGACGTTGCCTATATCGAGCATGCGGCGGATCGAAGCAGCGATGTCCGCACGCGCCGTCTTGTATCCGCGACCCAGAACCCATGCGAACTCGCAGAGGGATTGGACGCTGATCGCGACCAGGTCGGCGCTTTCCAGCGTCTCGATCGCCGCTTGCTGCCGGGCCTCGTCATCGTCCAGGACCGCGCGCAGCAGCACGCTCGTATCGACCGTGATCGTCACTCCCGGCCCAGCCCGGCAGCCTGGCCCGCCGCGGCGCCCGCTGCGGCGATCAAATCGTTGATTTCCTCGATCGGCAGCCGCGCCCCGTTGGTCTTCCCCTTGAGGAAACCCCGGAACTCGCGCCACGACCCCTGTGGCCGTTCGGCCTTCAGCTCCGCCCGGCCATCGGGCAGCAAATCAAGCCTGATCTTGTCGCCAGGGCGGATGCCGAGATGCTTCAGCACGTCCTTCCTGAAGGTGACCTGGCCCCGCGCGGTGACGGTCAAAATGGTCATGGCTCGAAATCCTCTGTCCGAAGGGGAGCTGGGGATGGTAATGCAGAATCGCATTACAAGCAAGCTGGTGCTTCGCGGCCCGACCAAATCGGACTGGGTCCCGGGCGGGGGCTGAAGCGTGGTCCGCTTCCGTGCGGCGTCGCGCCGCGACGGCGAAGCGGTGCTGGCGGCCATGCTTCTTGCCGAAGCCGGCGATGCGCTCGTCGTCGGTGACCGGGGGGGTGACCCCGGGGGGGTGACCAGCGGGCAGGCAAGCTCGATCGCGGTTGCGATCAGGAGCCGATCCGCCGGATTGCGGTGCTCGGGCCGATCGAGCTGATAGAAGCGGGCAGCGGCGCTGTGGTTGAGCGGCACCGCAGCGATCCCTGGCCGCTCGAGGAAGCGCGCGATCCCTTCGGCAACCTGCACCGATCCACGATGGGCGCCGAACAGGGAGCCCGCGCGGGCGTTCTCCTCGAGGAGGCGGCGGACGGCCAGGGCCAGCGCTTCGGTCTTGTTGCCGAGGGTGAGCTTGCTGGCCACTTCCTCGATGAGGGCGACGACGGCAGGGCGGTTGATGGCGACGGATTTCGCCATGCCCGCCCCTTTGTCATTAAATGCGCAATTGCATAACCTTCGCGCGGCAACGCAAGCCTGCTCCCGCCATAAGATCACCCCGGGCGGGTCACAAGGAGAAGTTGGGGGTCGTCCGGATGGGGGCCGACGGTGAAGCCAAGCGCGCGGCAGAAGGCGAGCATCTGCGCGTTGTCGGCGGCGACATCGCCGTAGATCTCGCCGATCCCGCGGCGGTGGGCGATCTCGAGGAGATAGGTCATCAGGGCGCGGCCGAGGCTATGGCGCTTGCGGTCGCTGCGCACCGCGACCGCGAACTCGGCGCGCGCATTGTCGGGATCGGCGGAGAAGCGCGCGACGCCCTGCATGCTGCCGTCCGCGTCGAGGGCGATCAATGCCATTTCGCGATCGTAATCGATCTGCGTGAGGCGGGCGGCGAGCGCCGGGGGCATGCGCCGCATCGCGGTGAGGAAGCGGAGGCGGACATCCTCCGCGCTCATGTGGCGGAACATCTCCTGGAGCAGCGGCTCGTCCTCCGGGCGGATCGGGCGGACGCGGATGGAGGTACCGTCGTCGAGCGAGAGGGTCGTTTCGAGCTCGGCGGGGTAGGGGAGGATGGCGAGGCGTTGCGCCGCGCGGCGCGGGCTCGGCGCCACCGCGATCCGGGCGTCGAGGGCGATGACGCCGTCGGCATCGGCGAGCAGGGGGTCGATGCAGAGGGATTCGATCTCGGCGTGGGCGCAGGCGATCTCGGCGATACGGATCAGCAATTGGGCGACTTCGTCCTGCTCGGCGGGGGGCAGGTCGATCCCCGCGCGCGCCACCTGCCAGCGGGCGAGCGCCATGTTGAGCGGCGGCAGCTCGAGGCTGGCATCGCGGGGGGCGCCGGCGGCGCTTCCGCTGGCCGCGCTGCCTCCTGGGCCGAACGTCACCACCGGGCCGAAGACGCCGCCATCGATCAGGCCCGCGGCGAGCTCGAGCGCGCCCGGCCGGGCGATCATCTCCTGGACGAGGAAGCCCTCGAGCTTGGCGCCCGGGCGGGCGCGGCGGATGCGCGCGAGCATTGCCGCCGCCTCGCCGTCCGCGACGGCGCGGCTCGGCACGAGCGGGATGCCGTAGGCGGCGAGGAGGCGGAAAACCTCGTCGGGATCGAGGAAGCGCCGGCCGGCGGCGAGTGCGGCGGCGATCGTGGCGGCGGCGGTTTCCTGGTCGGGCGGGGCATCGTCCCGCCGGGCCGGCGGGACCTCCATCAGGAGGTCCTGGTTTCCGCGATAGCGCACGCGGTGCATGAACCCGGTGACGGCCTCGTCGAGCGAGGCGTAGGTGGGGATGCGCGCCGCGACGAAGCGGGCGCGGCCGATGGCGGCGGTCTCCTCGCCGAGCCAGGCGGTGAAGACGTTGCGGCCGGACATTGCCAAGGATGGGGCGGCGAAGGAGGGGATGGCGGCGAGTGCGGCGATCAGCGCCTCGGCGGCCGCGTCCGGCGCTTCGAGCGCGCTCGGGCTGTGCAGCACGAGGGCGGCGTCGACGCCCGGATCCTCGAGCACGGCGGCAAGGGCGGCGGCGCGATGGGAGGGCGGCGCGTCGGCGGGAATGTCGATCGGGTTCGGACCCTCCTCCGGATTGGGCGAGGTCAGGGAAGCGAGGCGGGCGATGGTCTCGGGCGAGAAAGCGGCGAGCCGGCCGCCTTCCGCGGCGAGCGCGTCGCGCGCCAGCACGCCGGGGCCGGTGCCGTTGGTGAGGATCGCGAGGCGATCGCCGCGCCGCTCGCGGGTGAGTGCGAGGGTTTCGGCGGCGGCGAAGAGCTCGGGCATGGAGCGGACGCGGAGCGCGCCGGCGCGGCGGAAGGCGGCGTCGTAGACTTCGTCGGGCGCGGTGCGCGCGCCCTCGGCGAAGCAGTGGGCGGCGAAGCGGCTTGCCTTGACCACGACCACGGGCTTGCTGCGCGCGGCGGCGCGGGCCGCGGACATGAATTTTCGCGCTTCGGTGACCTCCTCGGTGTAGAGCAGGATCGCGCGCGCCTCGGGCGAGGTCGCCAGATAATCGAGCATGTCGCCGAAATCGACGTCCGAGACATCGCCGAGGGCGACGACGTGGGAGAACCCGATCCGGCGCGGCTGCGCCCAATCGAGTGCCGCGGCGGCCAGCGCGTTCGAGCGGCTGACCAGGGCGATGGCGCCCGGCGGGGGCGCGAGATGGGCGAAGCTCGCATTGAGCCCCGGCTTGCCCCCTGGGCCGGGGACGATGATCCCGAGGCTCGCCGGCCCGATGACCCGCACCAGGTTGGGGCGGGCGGCGGCGAGGATCTCGCGCAGGGCTGCCTTTCCTTCGGCGGAGGTGGCGGTATAGGCCGTGCCGAGGATGAGCGCGGCGCGGGTGCCGCGGGCGCCGAGATCGCGCACCAGGGCGGGGATCTGCTCCGGGGGGGCGGCGATCACGGCGAGGTCGGGCGCCTGCGGGAGGCGCGCGATGTCGGGGAAGGACGGCATGGGCGCGGGCGCGGCGCCGGCGGGGGCGACGAGGGAGAGCGGGCCGGGGAAGCCGGCGAGGTTGCGAAGCGCGGCGGCGCCGAGGCTGCCTTCCCTGACGGAGGCGGCGACCAGGGCGACGGAGGCCGGACGGAACGCCTTGTCGAGGTTGCGGATGGACATTGGGGCACCGTTGCCGGGGAGAGCAAAACCCGCCAGTCTCGCCGCCCGCAATCAAAAAATGGGCAATCGAAAAAATGGGCAATCGAGAAGGAGCGGGCGATGACGGCGGAAGCCGATGAGTTCGACATGCTCATGGCACGGGCAGGGCTGACCATCCCGGAGGATCGGCGGGAAGGGCTGCTGGTTGCGTTCGCCGATCTCCGGGCCGAGATCGCCCTCCTGCACGAGGCGCTGCCGGCCACGCTCGAGCCGGCCGCGGTGTACCGGCCATGACGGTGTCGATCGCCGAGGCCGGGCGGCGGCTCCGCGCCGGCAAGACCACGGCCGCGGCGCTGACCGGGGAGGCGCTGGAGCGGATCGCGGCGTGCAACGGCCATGTTCATGCCTTCGTCCGGGTGACCAAGGACCGCGCGCTCGCGGATGCCGCGCGGGCGGATGCGGAGCTTGCCGCCGGCAAGGATCGCGGGCCGCTCCACGGCATCCCCTACGGGCTCAAGGACATCTACGACACGGCGGGCATCGCCTCGACCTGCCACTCGCGGCTCAGGCTGGAGAATGTTCCGGCCGCGGATAGCGTCGTCGCGGCGCGGTTCGCCGCGGCCGGGGGCGTGCTGCTCGGCAAGCTCGCGACCCACGAGTTCGCGATCGGCGGGCCGAGCTTCGACCTGCCCTTCCCGCCCGCGCGCAACCCATGGAATTTAGAGCATTTTACCGGGGGCTCGTCCTCCGGCTCGGGGGCGGCGATCGCGGCCGGGCTGCTGCGCCTCGCCAGCGGCTCCGACACCGGCGGGTCGATCCGCGGCCCGGCCGCCTATTGCGGCACCGTGGGGCTCAAGCCGACCTATGGGCGGGTGAGCCGGCGGGGCGTTTTTCCCCTCTCCTACACGCTCGATCATTGCGGGCCGCTCGCGCGCTCGGTCGAGGACACGGCGATCGCGATGCAGGTGATGGCCGGGCACGACGCGGAGGATCCGGGCAGCGCCGAGAGGCCCGTGCCCGACTATCGCGCCGGGCTCGAGGCGGGCGTGCGCGGGCTGCGGATCGGGGTTCCGCGGGGCTTCTTCGCCGCGGCCCCGGCGCTGACGGACGAGGCCGGGGCGGCGATCGAGCGCACCGCCGGCCTGCTGCGCGATGCGGGGGCCGAGGTGGTGGATGTGACCCTCCCGGACCACGCGCTCTTCGCGGCGGCCAACCGGGTGATCCTGCTCGCCGAGGCCTTCGCGGTGCATGAGCAGGACCTCCGCCACCGGCTCGGCGATTACGGGCGGAAGACGGTCGAGCGCATCGTGCCGGGCGCGGCCATCACCGCGGCCGACCTCGTCCAGGCCGGGCGCATAAGGCGGATGCTGGCCGATGCGGTGAACCGGGCGCTCGGGCCCTGCCAGGCGCTGCTCACCGCCTGCTCGCTCGCGCCGGCGCCGCGGCTCGATCAGCCGGCCGATCCGCGGGCGGCCTGCTCGCCGCTGCAGACGGGCGCCTTCAACCTCACCGGCCACCCGGCGATGAGCGTGCCGGTCGGGCTTTCGGGGACGGGCCTGCCGCTCTCGGTGCAGCTCGTCGGAAGGCCGTTCGACGAGGCGATGCTGCTCAGGGTCGGCCGGGCGATCGAGCGTCTGACGGGTTGGGAGGACATCCCGCTTCCGACGGTTCCCGGCCGGGATTGACCGATGGATTTCGACCTCTTCGTCATCGGCGGCGGATCGGCCGGGGTGCGGGCGGGCCGGATCGCCGCCGGGCATGGCGCGCGCGTGGGCGTCGCCGAGGCACGGTTCTGGGGCGGCACCTGCGTCAATGTCGGCTGCGTGCCGAAGAAGCTGATGGTCCAGGCCGCGGAATACGGCGCGCTGGCCGAGGATTCGCGCGGCTTCGGGTGGAATGGGGCGCGCCCGCAGCATGACTGGGCGGCGCTGATCGCGGCCAAGGACCGCGAGGTCGGGCGGTTGAGCGGGCTCTATCGCCAGGTCCTGGAGGCGGCGGGGGTGAAGGCGTTCGAGACCCGGGCGCGCTTCCTCGACCCGCATACGCTGGCGCTGGGCGAGGCGCGGGTCACCGCCGAGCGGATCGTCGTCGCCACGGGGGGCCACCCCGTCGCGCTCGACATTCCCGGCCGCGCGCTCGGCATCGTCTCCGATGACGCGTTCGTCCTGCCGGCGCTGCCGCGGCGGGTGGCGATCGTCGGTTCGGGCTATATCGCGGTCGAGTTCGCCGGCATCTTCGCCGGTCTCGGCGCCGAGACGCACCTCGTCTACCGCCAGCCGCGCCCGCTCCGCGGGTTCGACGAGGATCTGCGCGAGGGCCTCGCCGAGGCCCTGGCGGATGGCGGGATCACGCTCCATCCGGGCATCCGCCCGACGCGGATCGAGGAAGCCGGCGATGGGCGCATTCTCCGTCTGGATGACGGGAGCGCGGTGACGGCGGATCTCGTCTTTTTCGCCACCGGCCGGGCGCCCAACGTGGCCGGCCTTGCGCTCGAGAAGGCCGGGGTGGTCACCGGCGCGAACGGCGCGATCGTCGTCGATTCCGCTTGGGCGACCAGCCAGCCGCATATCTATGCGATCGGCGACGTCACGGACCGGCTGCTTCTGACCCCGGTGGCGACGGCCGAGGGCCATGCGCTCGCCGATGCGCTGTTCGGGCCCGGGCCGCGCCGATACAATTTCACCGCCGTCCCGACGGCCGTCTTCTCCACGCCCCCGATGGCGACCGTGGGGCTCACCGAAGCGGAGGCCGCGGCGCGGGGCCCGGCCGAGATCTATCTCACGCGCTTCACGCCGATGCGGCACATGCTCACGGGGCGGGCACGGCGGACGGTGATGAAGCTCGTGGTGGAGCCGCCGCGCGGGCGGTTGCTGGGGGCGCATATGCTGGGCGAGGACGCGCCGGAGATCGTGCAGGGGCTCGCGGTGGCAATGACCGCGGGAGCCACCAAGGCCGATTTCGACCGCACGATCGGCATCCACCCGACCGCGGCGGAGGAGTTCGTGACCCTGCGCCAGCTTGCCCGCACCGTCGGGCTGCCGCGAGCGGCCGAATAGCCAACTCGTCATTTTCAGTGGATAATAGCCAGGGGCTGGGCCCCTGGACCCCCCATACTTGGACCCTTGGGCGCTGCGCGGCACAAAGTTCGGGGGGTCTGTGGCCTCCCATGCTTGGACCCTTGGGCCCCAGCGGGGTGCAGGGGCAGAGCCCCTGGATTTTGGACTTAATCTAGAAGGACTTTTTCTGTCATGCCTGATCTGCCTCTTCGTGACTGGGCGCCCGACTCCTGGAGGAGGAGGCCGATCCGCCAGGCGCCGGTCTATCCGGACGCGGAAAGGCTCGCCGCGGTCGAGGCGCGGCTCCGGCGCTTTCCGCCGCTGGTGTTCGCCGGCGAGGCGCGGCGGCTGAAAGCGGGGCTGGCGCTCGCCTCCGAGGGGCGGGCATTCGTGCTGCAGGGCGGCGACTGCGCCGAGAGTTTTTCGGACTTCACCGCCAACATCATTCGCGACAGCTTCCGGGTGCTGCTGCAGATGGCGGTGGTGCTGACCTTCGGGGCGAGCCTGCCGGTGGTGAAGATCGGCCGCATGGCCGGGCAGTTCGCCAAGCCGCGCAGTGCCGACAACGAGACGGTGGACGGCGAGACGCTGCCCTCCTATCGCGGCGACATTATCAACGGGCCGGAGTTCACGGCTCCGGCGCGCGTGCCCGACCCGGCGCGCATGGAGCTCGGCTATTTCCAGTCGGCCGCGACGCTCAACCTGCTGCGTGCGTTCGCCTCCGGCGGCTATGCCGACCTGCACGGGGTGCACCGCTGGAACCTCGATTTCGTCGCCCGTTCGCCGCTGGCGGAACGCTACCAGGATCTCTGCCAGCGCATCGACGAGACGCTTTCGTTCATGGCCGCCTGCGGGATGAACAGCCAGTCGACGCCGCAGATCCACGAGACCGAGTTCTACACCAGCCACGAGGCGCTGCTGCTGCCGTACGAGGAGGCGCTGACGCGCGTCGATTCGACCAGCGGGGACTGGTACGGGTGCTCGGCGCATTTCCTCTGGATCGGCGACCGCACGCGCCAGCCGGACGGCGCGCATGTGGAGTTCCTGCGCGGGGTGAAGAACCCGATCGGCATCAAGGTCGGGCCGACGACGCCCGAGGCGGATCTGCTGAGGATGCTGGCGCTGCTCAATCCGGCGAACGAGCCGGGACGGATCACGCTGATCAGCCGCATGGGCGCCGACAAGGTGCTGGCCACGCTGCCGCCGCTGCTCCGCGCGGTGAAGCGGGAGGGTGCGGCGGTGGTGTGGCTCTGCGATCCGATGCACGGCAACACCGTGACCACGGCGAGCAAGATGAAGACGCGGAGCTTCGATGCGATCCTGACCGAGGTGCAGCGCTTCTTCGACGCGCACGCGGCGGAGGGGACCATCGCCGGCGGCGTGCATGTGGAGATGACCGGGCAGAACGTGACCGAATGCACGGGCGGGGCGCATCGGCTGACCGAGGCGGATCTCGGCCGGCGCTATGAGACCTTCCTCGACCCCCGGCTCAATGCCGAGCAGGCGCTGGAGCTGGCCTTCCTGATCGCGCAGGAGCTCAAGGCGCGGCGCATGGGCGAGGCGGCCGTGCCGGCGGCCGCCGCCGAATAGGGTCCGGCACCATGGCGGCGGACCGGGCGGAGGCGTATTCCGCGCTCGACGCCGATGTCGCCGCGCGCACCGACGCCTATTTCAGCCGCACGCGCACGATCGTCGCGCGCTACGGGGACAAGCGGGTGACGTACGCGGTGTTCCTGCGCGGGCCGGTGATCTCGGCGCCGCGGCTGATGGTGGCGTGGCTCGAGGCGGCGGCGGCGGCGCGCGGGACCAGGTTCGCGATCGACGTGATGCATCCGGAAGGATCCTGGGTCGGCGCCGGCGAGCCGCTCGCCTATATCAGCGGCAGCCTGGCCCGGCTCGCCGATCTCGAGACGATCTTCCTCCAGAAGATCGGGCCGGCCTGCGTGGCCGCGCACAATGCGTTTCAGATGTGTCTCGCCCTGCCGCGGGCGGCCTTCCTGGCGATGGAGGCGCGGCACTGCGCCGGGGCGGAGATGCAGGAGATGATGGCCTATGCCGCCTCCGTCGGCAGCCAGGCCGCGGCGCGGGAGGGGGCGCGCGGCTTCGTCGGCAATGCCAACACCGCAACCGCGCACTGGTTCGGCCAGGCGGCCGGGCTCGGGACCATGCCGCACGCGCTGATCGGGTACGCGGGCTCGACCTTGCGCGCCGCCGAGATGTTCCACGAGACGTTTCCGACCGAGAACCTTAGCGTTCTGGTCGATTATTTCGGCCATGAGATCACCGATGCGCTCGTGGTCTGCGAGCGCTTCCCGGAGCTGGCCGGGGCCGGGCGGCTTTCTTTCCGGCTGGACACGCATGGCGGGCGCTTCGTCGAAGGGCTCGATCCGGCGGAGAGCTATGCGGTGCTCGAGCGGCACGCGCCGAGCGCGATCCGCCGCTTTCGCAGCGAGACCGAGCTTCGCTATCTCGTCGGCACGGGGGTCTCGGCGGCCGCTATCTGGCGGTTGCGCGAGGCGCTGGACGAGGGGGGCTTTCCCGGCGCGCGGATCGTCGCCTCTTCCGGGTTCACGGCCGAGAAATGCCGCGTGATGGCGGATGCGGCGGCGCCGATCGATGTCGTCGGCACCGGCAGCTTCCTGCCGGAGCGGTGGACCGAGACCTATGCGACGGCCGATATCGTCGAGTACCGACGGCGTGCCGATGGTGAAGCTCGGGCGGGAGTTCCTGCTGCGGCGCCGCGCCGGCGAGGGGAGCGATCGCCGCGCGTGAGGCGACGAAATCGCTATGGTTTTGCCTGGCATCGCGAAGCGATCCGGCAAAGCCATGACATTGAGCTTCAAATCAAAGCGGAGGCGTGATGATCCTGGATCATCGCGCGGGCGTGCGGTGCCGATCGCCATGATCGCGAGCGGGCGCATGTCGCCTCCGATCGCGCGGCGCGGCATGCGTTCCTGGCAGGTCGTCGGTTCGCTGCTGCTGCATCTTCTGGTGCTGGCGCTGGTGGTCGCGAGCGTGCGGCCGCGGCGGCACCCGCACGAGTATGTGCCGCCGGCACCGGTGGCGATGGTTTTCGAGAACGGCGGTGCGCCGCGCCCGGCGGCGCCCAAGGCCCAGCGGCTTGGCCCGCCGGAGCGGGCCCGGCCGGCGTCAAGGCCCGCGGTGGTTCGTCCGGTCTCGCCGCGCGTGGTGGCGCAGTCGGCACCCCCGTCCGCGGTGCAGGCCTCGCCGCCGCCGCCGCTATCGCCGGCGGCGCCGCATCCCCTTGCGGCGGTGGCGGCGCCACGGGCCGTGCCCGCCCCGCAGGCGCCGCCCCCACCCAAGGTGCCGCCGCCCGAGCAGCTCGCGCGCGCAGCGCCGCCGCCGCCGATGCTGCGCCCGGTTTCGCCGCCGCCGGCGGCACTGGCGCCGCCGGGGCCGCCGGCCCAGCCGTCCGCGCAGCAATATTCGGTGCGGCTGCCGCAGTCGGAAATTCAGGCGTTCCTGCAGCCGCAGTCGGTCCCGGCGCCGCGGCCGTTCGTGCCGGCGCCGCTGCCGGTGCCGCCGACCCCGCCGCGAAACGTGCCGGCGCCGCCGGCGCCGCCGGCGACGCGTTATCTGGTGATGAACAACCTGTCCTATGGCGGGGCGCCGCAGGGCGGGGCGGCAGCACCGTCGCCGCAGAGCGGGCAGCTCAACCTCGCGCTCAACCAGTCCGTGATGCGCAATGCGTTTGCGCGCGAGTTCAGCATCCAGGGGAACATCGGTCCGGACTGGAAGGCGGAGCTGAGCCAATGGGTGAATGAACGGAAATACTATCCCCAGCAGGCGCTCCAGATGGACCAGCAGGGCGCGGTCGCGATCCGGCTGGTGGTCGCGCGGGACGGCAGCGTGCGCGACGTGACGCTGCTGCAGAGCTCGGGCTCGCCCTTCCTCGATCAGGCCTGGCTCGGGCTCTTCCAGGGCGCGCGCGTGCCGCCCTTCCCGCCCGGCACGCCGGCGGACCAGATTACCCTCGAGGCGACCATGCACTTCATCCTCGTCAATGACTGATTCAGGTGGGATTGATCCCGTGGGGACTGATCCCGTGCGCGTGCGCTTCGCGCCGAGCCCGACGGGGCTGCTCCATGTCGGCAATGCGCGAATGGCGCTGCTCAACTTCCTCTTTGCCCGCCGCCATGGCGGGGAATTCCTGCTGCGGCTGGACGACACCGATACGAAGCGGTCGCGGCCCGAGCATGCGGCGGCGATCCTCAGCGACCTCGCCTGGCTCGGGCTCGCCTGGGAGGGGCCGTTCCGCCAGTCCGGGCGGCTCGCGCGCTATGCGGAGGCGGCCGAGGCGTTGCGGCGGAGCGGCCGGCTCTATCCGTGTTACGAGACGGCTTCCGAGCTTGCGGCAAAGCGGGAGATGCAGCGCCGCCGCCGCCTGCCGCCGGTCTATGATCGCGCCGCGCTCCGGCTGACCGATGCGGAGCGGGCGCGCGCGGAGGCGAGCGGGCGGCTTCCTTATTGGCGCTTCCGCCTCGCGGCGCGGATCGTGGCCTGGCAGGACCTCGTGCTCGGGGAGCGGCGCGTGTCGCTCGGCAGCGTTTCGGATCCGGTGCTGGTACGCGAGGACGGAACGCCGCTCTACACCTTCAGCTCGATCGTCGATGACCGTGATTTCGCGATCACGCATGTCATTCGCGGCGAGGACCATGTGACCAACACGGCCGTGCAGATCGATCTCTGGGAGGCGTGCGACGCGGCGCCGCCGCCCGCGTTCGCGCATCTGCCGCTGCTCGCCGACGAGGCCGGGGGAAAGCTCTCGAAGCGGGTGGGGAGCCTGGCCATCCGCCGCCTCGCCGAGGACGGGATGGAGGCGATGGCGCTGGCGAGCTACCTGGCGCGGCTCGGCAGTGGCGGCGAGATCGCGCCGGCATCGCTCGGGGAGCTTGCGAAAGACTTCGATCTTTCCCGCTTCTCGCGCTCGCCGGCGCGCTTCGACATGCAGCAGCTTCTGGCGCTCAATCGCCAGGTGCTCCTTCATCTTCCGTTCGCGGCCGCGGCCGGGCGGCTGCCGGCCGGGGCGAGCGAGGAATTCTGGCTCGCGGTGCGGGGAAATCTCGATCTCCTGGGCGAGGCGCGGCACTGGTGGGACGTGGTGGCGGGCGAGATTGCGCCGCCGGTGCTGGAGGGCGAGGGGGATTTCCTCGATCAGGCGGCTTCGCTGCTGCCGCCCGAGCCGTGGGACGAGGGGACATTCGCCGCCTACGCCAAGGCGCTCGCCGCGGCCACGGGCAGGCGCGGGCGGGCGCTCTTCCATCCGCTTCGCCTGGCGCTGACGGCCGAGGAGAGCGGGCCGGAGCTTGCCCGAATGTTTCCCCTCATGGGCCGAGCGCGCGTGCGCGAGCGGCTTCAGCGCGCCGGCGCCCGTCTTTCCTCGCGGAAGACGATATAGAGCGCGGGGATCACCAGGACAGTGAGCAGGGTCGAGGAAAGCAGGCCGAAGAGCAGGGAAATCGCCAGGCCCTGGAAGATCGGGTCGGTGAGGATGGTGGCGGCGCCGATCATCGCCGAGAGCGCGGTGAGCAGGATCGGGCGGAAGCGGATCGCGCCGGCGTCGTAGCAGCATTGGCGGAGCGGCTTGCCGCGCGCGCGTTCGTTGCGGATGAAATCGACGAGCAGGATCGAGTTGCGGACGATGATGCCGGCAAGCGCGATGAAGCCGATCATCGAGGTCGCGGTGAAAGGCGCGTCGAAAAGCCAGTGCCCGGGCACGATGCCGATCAGGGTCAGCGGGATCGGGGTCAGGACCACGAGGGGGATCTTGAAGCTGCGGAACTGCGCGACGACCAGGATGTAGATGCCGAGCAGCGCCACCATGAAGGCGGCGCCCATGTCGCGGAAGGTGACGTAGGTGATCTCCCACTCGCCGTCCCAGAGCAGCGCGGGGCTCGCTTCGTTCGTCGGCTGGCCGCGGAAGCGGATCGCGGGCTTCGGGAGGTTGCCCCAATCATGCTGGGCGACGAGCTTGTCCACTGCGAGCATGCCGTAGATCGGCGCCTCGAAGCGACCGGCGAGCTCCGCCATCACCATGTCGGCGAAGTGCCCGTCGCGGCGGAAGATCACGGGCGAGCCCTCTTCCTGCGAGACGCGCACCACCTGGCCGAGCTCGACCACGGCCTTGCTGCCGGGGACGGTGTTGGCGGCGACGGGGGTGGAGGCGAGGCGGGAATCCCAGCTCAGGTCGCGCTTGGGCAGGCCGACGGCGATCTCGATCGGCAGGCGCTCGGCGCCGCGATAGGAATATCCGACCGGCACGCCGCCGAAGAGCGCCTGGATCGTGTCGTAGACATCCGATTGCTGGACGCCGAAATATTCGAGCCGGTCCTGGTCGATCGCGATGCGCAGGCGCGGCTGAGGTGGACCCCAGGAATCGTGGACATCGACGATGAAGGGGACTTTCGCGAAGAGTGCTTTCACCTGCTCGGCGACCGCGCGGCGGGTGGCGTAGTCGGGGCCATAGATTTCGGCGAGGAGGGTGGCGAGGACGGGCGGGCCGGGCGGCACCTCGACCACCTGCAGGGTGGCATCCGCGGGGAGCGGCAGCGCGGCGAGCGCCCGGCGGAGCGCGATCGCGATGGCATGGCTCTGGCGGGCGCGTTCGGCCAAGGGCATGAGCTCGAGCTGGAGCTGGCCCTGATAGGGCGCGGTGCGCATGTAATAATGCCGCACCAGCCCGTTGAAGTCGAACGGCGCGGGCGTGCCGGCATAGAGCTGGATCGCCTGCACCTCGGGCACGGTTTCGGCGATGCGCGCGGCGGCGAAGAGCTTCTGCTCGGTGTCCTCGAGCGTGGCACCGGGCGGCAGGTCGAGCAGCACCGAGAGCTCGGACTTGTTGTCGAAGGGAAGGAGCTTGACGGTGACGGCCTCGGTGTAGAAGAGCGCGCAGGCGGCGATGGTCGCGGCGGAGACGACGACGAGGAAGATCGCGGCACGGCGGCGGGTTTTGAGGACCGGCACGGCGACCGCGCGATAGAGGCGGCCGAGCCGGTCCTCACCGGGGCGATGCTCGATGGGTGGCTCCGCGCCCGGCGCGGCGCCGCGGGCGAGCTTCAGCATCAGCCACGGCGCCACGACCATCGCGATGAAAAAGGAAAACAGCATCGCGGCCGAAGCATTGACCGGGATCGGCGCCATGTACGGCCCCATCAGCCCGGAGACGAAGAGCATGGGCAGCAGGGCCGCGATCACGGTCAGCGTCGCGACGATGGTCGGGTTGCCGACCTCGGCCACCGCCTCGATCGCGGCGGCGATGCGCGGGCGTTGCGAGCCATTGATCCCTGGGCCCATGGCCCAATGGCGGGAGATGTTCTCGACCACCACGATCGCGTCGTCGACCAGGATGCCGATCGCGAAGATCAGCGCGAACAGGCTGACGCGGTTGATCGTGTAGCCCATCTGCCAGGAGGCGAAGAGTGTCAGCAGGATCGTCGCCGGGATCGTAACGAGCGTGACGACGCCCTCGCGCCAGCCGATCGCGAAGCCGATCAGCACCACGATCGAAACGGTGGCGAGGCCGAGATGGAAGAGCAGCTCGTTCGCCTTCTCGTTCGCGGTCCGGCCGTAATTGCGCGTCACCTCGACGCGCAGGTCGGAGGGGATGAGCCGTGGCTGGAGCGCGCGGACGCGGGCGATGATGTCATCGGCGACGACCACGCCATTGGCGCCGGGCCGCTTGGCGAGCGCGATGCTGACCGCCGGAGCCTGCTGCCATGCCGCGCCTTGCTTGGCGATGTTCCAGACACGGCTCTCGACCGGGCTCGGGCCGACCACCACCTTTGCCACGTCGCGCACATAGACCGGCCTGCCGTCGCGCGTCTTGATCAGCAGGAGGCCGATATCGGGCACGCCCGAGAGCGTCTGGCCGGCGGCCACGGTTTCCATCACGCCGGCGTCGCGCACGCTGCCGGCGACGAAGGAGCGGTTGGCGCCCTGCACCTTGGCGACGAGGTCCTGCAGGGTGACGCCGAAGAGAGCGAGTTTCTCCGGATCGGGCTCGACGCGGATCTCGTTGGGGCTGGTGCCCGAGATGTAGGAGAGGCCGATATCGGGGACCTTGATCAGCTCGGTCTGCAGCTTCTCGGCGAGCTGGTAGAGGTCCATGGCACTCCAGCGTTGCGCCGCATCGGGCTTTGGCGAGAGCGTGAGAACGACGACGGCTACGTCGCTGATGCCGCGGCCGACGACCAGCGGTTCGGGAATGCCGATCGGGATGCGGTCGTAATTGGCGCGCAGCTTCTCGTCCACGCGCTCGACCGCGACATCCTCGCTGGTGCCGACGACGAAGCGCGCCGTCACCATCACCCGATCGTCCTGGGTCTGGCTATAGACATGCTCGACGCCGGGGATCGCCTCGACGATGGTTTCGAGCGGCTTGGTGACCAGCTCCACCGCGTCCGGCGCCTTGAGGCCGTTGGCCGTGACCATGATATCGACCATCGGCACGCGGATCTGCGGGTCCTCCTCGCGCGGAATGTTGAGCAGCGCGACGAGTCCAAGCGCCAGGGCGGCGAGCAGGAAGAGCGGCGTCAGCGGCGAACGGATGCTCGCCGCCGCGAGCCGGCCCGAGAGACCGAGAGTCACGGCCGGACCAGCGTATCGCCCGCGTGGACGCCGGAGAGGACCTCGAGGCCGTCCGGCATCGAAGGCGTCGGGTGCGGCTCGCCGCGCTGGATCGGGACGGCGATGGTGCTGCCGTCCGCTTGGGCGAGCCGGACGTAATCGAGCCCGAAGCGCGTCTCGATGAAGCTCTCGGGGATGATGTACGCGGGGCGCGTGCCGGCCGGGACCCAGACGAGGACGCGCAGGCCCACGAAGTAGCTGCCGAGCCCGGGGGCGGTGGCGTCGGCCTCGACGCGGCCGTTGCGGATCTCGGGATAGACGAGCGTAATGCGGCCGAACGCGACCGCGGGTTCGCCGATTTCCGTCCCATCGATCCGCACAAGATCGCCGGCGCCGAGGTCGCGCGCGCTCCGCTCCGGAACTTCGAGCCGCAGCACGAAGCCGTGCTCGGCAATGGTCGCGATGGTCTCGCCGGCGAGCACGACCGTGCCGGCGGTGTCGGGCACCTCGAGCACGCGCCCATCGGTCGGCGCCAGGACCTGGCCTTCGGCGATCTGCTGCTCGACCACCGCGCGGCTCTGGATGCGCGCGTTGAGCACGCTTTGCGCGATGTCGAGCGCGGTGCGCGCGCGATCATATTGCTGGCGCGAGACGGCGCCCTGGCCGACGAGCGCCTGGGCACGGCTGAAATCGGCCGCGGCCTGGGCGAGGCTCGCCTGAAGCCCGGCGATGTCGGCATCGAGCGAATCGCGCTGTAGGAGGAGCTTCTCGTCGGCGACGACGGCCAGCACCTGGCCCTTCCTCACCTCGTTTCCGTCGTTCACGGCGAGGCTCGCGATCGTGCCGCCGATGCGCGTGCGCGCGGGCACGACATTGCGGCTTTCCACGGTCGCGAACACCGCTTTCTCGTCGGCGACGGCGGCGCGCCGGACAATGAAGGTCGCGGGCGCGGCGCGCAGCGCGGGTGCGGCGAGGAGGAAGAGCGCGGCGAGGGCGACGGAGAGGCGCATCGCGGCCTACGGACCGCGATCGAGCACCAGGCCGGTCGCAGGGTCGAGCTCAACGGTCGGCAGGCCCGCCGCCTTCCAGGCACCGATCCCACCCTGCATGTGCTGGCGCACCGGCACGCCCGCGGTGGCGCAGGCGGCAAGCGCCGCGGCCGAGCGCTTGCCCGAGCCGCAATGCAGCACGACCGGCCGGCCGTCGGAGAATGGGAGCGATGCCGGATCGAAGGTCGAGAGCGGAAAAAGGAGCGCGCCCGGGATGCGCTCGGCGGCGTATTCCTGCGGCTCGCGCACGTCAACCAGCACGATCTCGTGGCGGAGCAGGCGATCGTGGACGAGTTTCGGGCTGAGCTCGCGAGGGGTTTCCGGGGGCTGTTCCATGATCAGCATATCCTCAGGTGAGGCGTGGGCGGCGGTCCTTGATCTGGGTCAAGTCGGCAGCGTGGCTGGATCGATTCCGGCCGCCGGCGGGAGGTGGGGCGCAATAGAGGCGGAAGAGGGTCTCGATTACGGTTCGGGCGGGCTTGCTTGCGAGCGAATACCAGATCGTCTGCGCATCGCGCCGCGCGCGGACCAGCCGCTCGCGGCGGAGCACGGCGAGGTGCTGGGAGACGGTGGAGTCCCTGAGATCGAGTGCCGCGGCGAGCTCGCCAACCGAATGCTCGCCCGCGACCAGGCGGCAGACGATCATCAGCCGGTGCGAGTTGGCGAGCGTCTTCAGGAGCTCGGCGGCGGCCCCTGCGGCCTCGGCCATGCGGGCGGCTTCTACTTTCATACTTGCGTATATACGAAGAAGCGAATATATGGTCAAGGGCCGTTGCGCGAGCGGGATCGATCCATGTCGGGGACGATCGCCACTCCCGCCGGCCGAGTGAAATCAAGGCGCGGCGGACCCGGAGCGGTACCGCGCGCCGGAGAAAGGGACGGAAAATGGCCGAAATCGTCGTTCTCGGGGCGGGGCTTGCCGGCACGCTCGCCGCCCTCGAGCTCGCGCCCGAGCTGCGCCGTGAAGACCGCTTGACGCTCGTCGCCGAGGGCAGCCGCTTCCAATTCGTGCCCTCCAACCCGTGGGTCGCGATCGGCTGGCGCAAGCGGCCCGATATCGAGGTCGATCTCGAGGCGATGGCGCGGCGGAAAGGGATCCGCCTGGTCAGCATCGGCGCGCGCCGGGTCGATCCGGCTGAGAACCGGCTCGAGCTCAATGACGGGGCGAGCCTCGCCTACGACTATCTCGTGGTCGCGACGGGCCCGGACCTGGCCTTCGACGAGGTCCCCGGGCTCGGGCCGGCCGGGCATACGCAATCCATTTGCCGGACCGATCACGCCGAGCGCGCGCACGCTGCCTTCGAGGCGTTCTGTGCCGATCCGGGCCCGATCGTCGTCGGCGCCGTGCAGGGCGCCTCGTGCTTCGGGCCGGCCTATGAGTTCGCCTTCATCCTCGATACCGAACTGCGCCGCCGTAAGTTGCGCGACCGCGTGCCGATGAGCTTCGTCACCGCCGAGCCCTATATCGGCCATCTCGGACTCGACGGCGTGGGCGACACCAAGGGCCTGCTCGAATCCGAGCTTCGCCAGCGCCACATCAAATGGATCACCAATGCCAGGGTGGCGTCGGTGTCCGAAGCGGCGCTGGCGGTGGAGGAGCTGAACGAGGATGGCAGCCTGCGCAAGGCGCACGCGCTCGCCTTCCGCTATGCGATGCTGCTCCCGGCCTTTCGCGGGGTGGCGGCGCTCAGGGGCAACGAGGGGCTGGTCAATCCGCGCGGCTTCGTGCAGATCGACGAGCACCAGCGCAATCCGAGATACCCGAACGTCTTCGCGGTCGGGGTGTGCGTCGCGATTCCGCCGACCGGCGCGACGGCGGTGCCGGTCGGCGTGCCGAAGACCGGGTTCATGATCGAATCGATGGTGACGGCGACGGCGCGCAATATCGCGGCACTCCTGCGCGGCAAGCGCGCCGGGGCGCGCGCGAGCTGGAACGCGGTCTGCCTTGCCGATCTCGGCAATTCCGGGATCGCCTTCGTCGCCAAGCCGCAGATCCCGCCGCGCAACGTGAATTGGTCCGCGAAGGGCGCCTGGGTGCATCTCGCGAAAGTGGGCTTCGAGCGATATTTCCTGCGCAAGATCCGCAAGGGCGAGAGCGAGCCATTCTATGAGCGCTTCCTGCTCGGCCAGCTCGACATCGCCAAGCTGAAGGAGAATGCGTGAGCCGGATATCCGGCGATCGCCAAGGAGGATGAGATGAGCGTCGATCGTGCCGTGCTGATCTTCGCCGGAGCCATGGTGCTGGCGAGCGCACTGCTGGCCTGGCTGGCGAGTCCCTGGTGGCTGCTGCTCACCGCTTTCGTCGGTCTCAACCTGGTGCAGGCCGGAATCACCGGGCTCTGCCCGGCCGCGATGGTCTTCAAGCGGCTCGGCCTGCCGCCCGGCGCCGCCTTCCGCTGAGGCTCCGCGCCCGCCCGCGTCAGCGCCCCCAGCGCAGGACCAGCGGATCGAGGCGGCGGGCGGTTTCGATCAGGCCGGCGCGGGTCGCGGGATGGAGCGGCTGGAGCGGCGCGCGCACGGCTTCCGAGGCGATGACGCCGCCCTCCTTCATCAGCGCCTTGCAGCCGGCAAGCCCGCACTGGCGGTTCTCGTAGTTGATGAGCGGCAGCCAGCGGCCATAGGCGGCGACGGCCTCCTCGCGGCGGCCGGCGGCGTGCGCATCGATGATCTGGCGGATGCCGTCGGGATAGCCGCCGCCGGTCATCGCCCCGGTCGCCCCGGCATCGAGGTCGGCGAGCAGGGTGATGCCCTCCTCGCCGTCCCACGGCCCGGCGATTGCATCCCCGCCCGCCGCGATCAGCTCGCGGAGCTTGGCGGCAGCACCCGCCGTCTCGATCTTGAAGTAGGAGACCGCGGGGATCTCGCGCGCCATGCGGGCGAGGAAGGCCGCGGAAAGCGGCGTGCCGGCAACCGGCGCGTCCTGGATCATGATCGGGATCGAGATCGCGGCGGCCACCGCCTGGAAGAAGCCGTAGATGCCCGGCTCGGCGACGCGGACGGTGGCGCCGTGATAGGGCGGCATCGCCATCACCATCGCCGCGCCGGCTTGCTCGGCGGCGCGCGAGCGCTCGGCGCAGAGGCGGGTTGCGAAATGGCTGGTCGTCACGATCACCGGCACCCGGCCGGCAACGTGCTCGAGCACCGCGTGCATCACCTGCGCGCGCTCGTCGTCGGCGAGCGAGAGCTGCTCGGAGAAATTGGCCAGGATGCAAAGGCCCTCCGAGCCGGCATCGATCATGAAATCGACGGCGCGGCGCTGGCCGGCGAGGTCGAGTTCGCCGCGCTCCTCGAAGATGGTGGGAACGACGGGGAAGACGCCGCGATAGGGGGCGGGGGATTTCGTCTCGGTCATGCGGAGCGCTCCAGGGGCTCGCCGGGGCGAAGGATCATGTCGGCAGCCTTCTCGGCGATCATGATGGTCGCGGCGTTGGTGTTGCCGGAGACGACGGTCGGCATCACCGAGGCATCGACGACCCGGAGCCCGCCCACGCCGCGCACGCGGAGCGCAGGATCGACGACGGAAATCGGGTCCGATCCCATCCGGCAGGTTCCGCTCGCGTGGAAGCCGGTGCCGGCTTTCTCGCGGAGATAGGCGAGCCATTCCTCGTCCGTCTGCACGCCGGGGCCGGGCATCGCCTCGCCGGCGACGAAGGGGCGCATGGCGGCGGTTTCGAAGAGGCGGCGGGCGATGCGCAAGCCCTCGATCAGCGTCGTGCGGTCATTCTCGGTGGCGAGGTAGTTGGGTTGGATGCGGGGCGGAGCGGCGGGGTCGGCCGAGCGGATGCGGATCGAGCCGCGGCTCTCCGGCCGACAGGGCACGCACGAGATGCTGGCGCCGGGGAAATCGTGCATCGGGGCGCCTGGGCGATCGAGGCTGCCGGCCATGAAATGATACTGCACGTCGGGCGTGGCGGGGCCTTCGCGGGTGCGGGCGAAGAGGCCGAGGGGGCCCGCGCCCATCATCAGCGGGCCGCTTCGGGCGAGGAGCCAGGCGAGGCCGGCCAGCGCCTGGCGCGGCAGGCTGCGCGAGGTCTCGTTCAGGGTCGGTCCACGTTCGATCCGCGCGACGACGCGGGCGTTGAGGTGGTCCTGGAGGTTCTCCCCGACACCCGGGAGATCGGCGGCGATCGGGATGCCGTGCTCGACGAGCAAGGCGGCCGGGCCGAGGCCGGAGAGCTGGAGGAGCTGGGGCGAATTGACGGCCCCGCCGGCGAGCAGAACCTCTGCCCGCGCCAGCGCCCGGCGGGCGGCGCCGCCCTGGCGCCAGGCGACGCCCACGGCGCGCCCGCCCTCGATCAGCACGCGCTCGGCGAGCGCCCCGGTCCGCACGGTGAGGTTGGGGCGGCGCGCCGCCGGCCGCAGATAGGCCAGCGCGGCGCTGCAGCGGCGGCGGCCGCGGATGGTCATCTGGTAGATGCCCACGCCCTCCTGCGCCGCACCGTTGAAGTCGGGGTTGAGGGGATAGCCCGCCTCGCGGGCCGCGGCGATGAAGGCGGCGTGGAGCGGGTGGTCCATGCGCAGGTCCGCGATGTCGAGCGGGCCGCCGGCGCCGTGATATTCATCCGCGCCGCGCTCCTGGTTCTCGGCCTTGCGGAAATAGGGCAGGACGTCTTCGTACCGACCAGCCGGGATTGCCCATCTGCCGCCAGAGGTCGAAATCCTCCTTCTGGCCGCGGATATAGATGAGCCCGTTGATGGCGCTCGATCCGCCGAGCACGCGCCCGCGCGGCCAGGGGATCGAGCGGCCGCCGAAGCCCGGGACGGGCTCGGTCTCGAATCCCCAGTTCAGCCGCGGATTGTAGATGTTGCGGAAGAACCCGGCGGGGATATGGATCCACGGATCCCGATCCGGCCCGCCCGCCTCGAGGAGCAGCACGTGGGTGTGCGGATCGGCGGAGAGGCGATGGGCGAGGACCGAGCCCGCGGAGCCCGCGCCGACGATGATGAAGTCGTATTCCTCGGCCGGCGCCATTCCTCCCCGCCTTGATCGGTGGCTGATCGATGGGTGCGTGCCACACAAGCGAGCTTCTCGCCAGATCGGGTCCGGCCGGGTCGGCGGCGGTCTGGCGCTGCGGCCACCCTTGCATTGCAGCATTGTCATCGAACTGTCGCGGGGTTGTCACGCCGGCGTTATCGTCGAACACTAACAGGCGGGGAGGGGTGATCACGGGGGACCGGTTGGATCAGGCGACGACGCTTGCGCGGATGGCGCCGGTGCCGATCGGGGCGAGCCGGCGCCGGGGGCGCACCGCACGGCAGCGGAGCATGCTGGCGGCCTTCGTGCTGCTCGCGCCTTCGGGCCTTTTTCTTGCCGCCTTCACCTATTGGCCCGTGCTCGAGGTGCTGGTGCGATCCTTCATCGACCAGCAATACGGGCAGGTCGCGCGGTTCGGGTTCGGCAACTATGCGCGCCTCTTCGCCGACCCGCATTTCCGCCAGGCGGCAGGGAACAACATCGTCTATGGCGTCGGAACGATCGTCCCGAGCCTGGCGCTCGCCCTTCTGTTCGCGCTCGGCCTGCGTGAGAACCGGCGTTTCACCTCGTTGCTGCGCACGCTCCTGGTGCTGCCGATGATGATCCCGCTGGTCGCGGCTTCGGCGCTCTTCATCTTCATCTTCCTGCCCGGCGCGGGCCTGATCGACCATTACCTCGCCTTCCTTGGCGCCGGGCAGACCAACTGGCTCGGCAACCCGTCGCTGGCGATGCCCTCGATCATCGCCATCACGGTGTGGAAGAACACCGGCTACTACATGCTGTTCTTCCTCGCCGGCCTGGCCGGGATTCCGGACCAGCTGGTCGAGGCGGCGACGCTCGAAGGCGCCGGCCCGATCCAGCGCTTCCGCCACGTGATCCTGCCGCTGCTCGGGCCGACGCTTGCCTTCGTGCTGGTGATCGCGCTGCTCAACGTGCTGACGCAGGTGGACCATATCGTGGTGATGACCGACGGCGGCCCGTCGGACTCCACCGATGTGCTCCTCTTCTACATCTATCAGCAGGCACACCAGAACAACGATGCGGGGCTTGCAGCCGCGGCGACCGCGGTGAGCGTGGCGGTGCTGTTCCTGCTCTCGGCGGGATCGCTGCGCGCGCTCGAGCAGGGGATCCACTATAAATCCTAGGCACGGGCGCGAGATCCGGCTGCTGTCGATGCTCGCGATGGCGGCCGGTGCCCTGCTCTGGGCGATCCCGTTCGCCTGGATGCTGGTCGCGAGCCTGCGCCCGGGGAGCGCGGGGGCCGCCGACATCGCCTCGCTCATCCCCTCGGGGAGGCTCGGGCTCGGCAATTTCCGCGAGGCCTGGAGCGAGGGGTCCTTCCCGCTCTGGTACTTCAATACCTTCCTGATGTGCGGGGGGATTCTCGCGGTGCAGTGCGTCACCGTGAGTGCGGCGGGCTACGCCTTCGCGCGGCTTTCGTTTCCCGGCCGCACCTGGCTCTTCTATCTCTTCCTGCTCCAGCTGATGCTCGTCCCGCCGATCCTGATCGTGCCGAACCTCACGACGATCGTCTGGCTCGGCCTCTACGACCGGCTGCCCGGCGTGATGGCGCCCTATTTCGCCTCCGCCTTCGGCACGTTCCTGATGCGGCAAACCTTTCGCACTATCCCGCGCGACTACGAGGACGCGGCGATGCTCGACGGGGCGAATCTCACGCAGCTGATCTGGCACGTGCTGCTGCCCCTGGCCCGGCCCGGCCTCGCGGCCTTCGCCATCGTCTCGGTGAGCTACCACTGGAACGAGTTCCTCTGGCCGCTGATCGCGCTCTCCTCGCCCGCGAACCAGGTGCTCACCGTCGGGCTCGCCTCGTTCACCTCGGGCGCGGAAAGCGCCACGGAATGGGGAGTGATCGCGGCCGGCACGCTGCTGGTCGCGGCGCCGCTGATCCTCATCTTCGTCGTCTTTCAGCGGCGCATCGTCTCGAGCTTCGTCTTCACCGGCATCAAGTAAGGAGCCACTCATGCGAAAATCATGGCGCGTCGCCCTCGCGGCGGCGTTGGGGATTTCCATCTCCGCGGGCGCGGCGCGGGCGGCGACCGATATCGACCTTTATTTCCCGGTGCCGGTGCAGGGCAAGCTGGTGATCGAGATCCGCCAGCTGATCAACGAATTCAACAAGGAGCACCCGGATATCCACGTCACGGCCGTCTATACCGGTAGCTATGACGACACCAACCTCAAGACCGCGGCCGCGATCAAGGCCGGGAATCCGCCGGCCGCAGTCATCATGAGCGCCAATTTCGTGCGCTCGTACGAGATCAACCACCAGGCCATCTCGCTCGATCCGCTGATCGAGAAGGACGGCATGACGGCGAAGAGCTTCATGGCGGAGTTCTGGCCGGCGCTCGCCGACAACGCGGTGATCGACGGCCAGGTGTACGGCGTGCCGTTCCAGAATTCGACGCCGCTGCTCTATTACAGCGTCGATGCGTTCAAGCAGGCGGGGCTCGATCCGAACCATCCGCCGGTGACGTGGCAGGACTTCGTGACCGACGCGAAGAAGCTCACGGTGGTGAAGAACGGGAGCGTCGCGCGCTACGGCTTCGAGATGCCGGGGACCTATGACTATCTCGGCTGGATCGTGAGCGGGCTCGTCATGTCGGACGGCGGGCAGTATTTCAACCACGGCTACGGCGGCGAGGTCTATTACGACCAGCCGAGCACGCTCGGCGCCCTGATGCTGCTCGACGAGATGGTCAACAAGCTGCACGTGATGCCCCCGGGCGTGACGGACGCCAACGCGGCGGCGACGGCCTTCTTCACCGGCCACGCAGCGATGATGGAGCTTTCCACCGGGGCGCTGACCTTCGTCCGCGACAACATGAAGGCGCCGTTCAAGGTCGCCTTCATGCCGTACAACATCCAGCCGGCGGCGCCGATCGGCGGGGGCAGCCTGCTCATTCCGGCGGGCAATTCGCCCCCGCGCGTGGCGGCGGCATGGACGTTGATCAAGTGGCTGGTGAGCCCGGACATCGCCGGACGCTGGAGCCGCTTCACCGGGTATTTCGCGCCGCGCATCGCCGCCTATGACCTGCCGGCGATGAAGACCTACCTTGCCAAGTACCCGGACGCCGAGGTGGCGCTCGAGCAGCTGAAATACGCCGTGCCCTGGTTCGACACCTTCGAGACCGTGGCGGTGCGCGAGGCGATGGAGAACCAGGTCCAGGCGGTGCTCTCCGGCCGCACCACGCCGGAGGCGGCGGTGAAGGCGGCGCAGGCGACCGCCGACGCGCTCATGAAACCCTATGTCGAGAAGACCGCGCTCGCTATTCCGCAGTAGGCGAGGCGGTCTCGCGGGAGGCGGCGGGGCTTGCGTGACCCCGCCGCCTCCGCTTCGACAGGCTACCTGGCGAGCGTGAAGATCGCGACGGCGTCGCCGAGGGGATAGCCGATCTGGAAATTCCCGCCGGCGGCGACGGCGATATATTCGTGGCCGTTGACCTGGTAGGCGACCGGCGGCGCATTGACGCCGGCGCCGAGGTTAAAGCGCCAGAGCAGCTTGCCGCTGGTGGCGTCGAAGGCGTCGAACCAGCCATTGCCTTCGCCGGAGAAGACGAGGTTGCCGGCGGTGGCGAGCGCGCCGCCCATCATCGGCTGCGGCACGGTCTGGTTCCACAGGATCGAGCCGGTGTTGACGTCGATCGCGGTCAGCGTGCCGTCCTGCACGCCGCCCGGCACGTTGGAGAAGGTGCTGCCGAGGCGGATCAGGCCGGGGACGAGGGGTGTCGTCGTCTCGGTCTTGAAGGTCATCAGCTGGTTCATGCCGAGGACGTAGACCGCGTGGGTGAGCGGCGAATAGGCGGGCGGCGACCATTCGCTGCCGCCATTGGCGCCGGGCAGGCTCTGGACGCCGGCGACAGTCGGCTGGGCGAACATGTTCTGCTGCTGATCGAACGGCACCGACTTGCGGATCAGCTTTCCGGTCTCGCGATTGACGATATAGAACCAGGCCGTCTTGCCGGCCTCGCCCGCCGCCGGGACCATCTGGCCGTTGTCCATGGCGTCGAACAGCACGACATTGCTGACCGCGTCATAGTCCCAGACGTCGTGCGGCACTTCCTGATAGTACCAGGCGAGCGCGCCGGTCTTGGCGTTGAGCGCGACGATCGAGTCCGAGTAGAGATTGTCGCCTTCGCGGACCGTTCCGTTGAGGTCCGGGTTGGGATTGCCGACCGAGAAGATCACGAGGCCGCGCGCGGTGTCGATCGCCGGCGTGGTCCAGACGGCGGCGCCGCCCCGCTTCCAGGAATCGCCGGCCCAGGATTTCGGGTCGGTGGTGTCGAAGCGCCAGATCGGCTTGCCGTCCGTGGCGCTGTAGGCCGCGACGAAGCCGCGCGTCGCCCATTCGCCGCCGGCGCTGCCGATGATCACCATGCCCGCGTAGGCCTGCGGCGCCATGGTTTCGGAATAGCCGACGGGCGCGTCGGCGACGCGGACCGACCAGGCCGGCTTGCCGGTTTTGGCGTCGAGCGCGATCAGATGATCGTCGAGCGTGTCGAAGAAGACCATGCCGTAGGCCGCGACGACGCCGCGATTGACCGGGCCGCAGCAGATGTGGTTGAGCTGGTCGTTGTAGACGTAGCGCCACATCTCCCGGCCCGTAGCACCATCCATCGCGATCACGGCCTGCTTGTCGTTGACCATGGGCGTCGTGATGTACATCACGCCATTCACGACCACCGGCGTCGTCTCGAAGCTCGCGGTAAAGCCGGTCTGGGCGATCGCCACCGGAACGAGGCTGGTGACGTTGCCGGCATTGACCTCGTTGAGTGGCGAGAAGCGGTCGTTGGCATAGCCGTGGCCCGAGTTGGTCCAGTTGGCGCCACCCGGATCGCTCAGCATGGCGTCGGTCACGGCGACATCGGCGGTGACGGTGGGCGTGGTCACGACCGCGACATTGCCGCCGTTTTCCGTCGGTTGCGCCGCAGCGGGCACGGCGTGGCACGCGATCCCGACCGAGAGGGCGAGAAGCAGCGCCGTGCCGGCCGGAGCGGCGCGCGTCTTTTTCCGGGGATCTTCCCCTGAGGGCGAGTGGTGATTTTTCATTCGTGCCTCCTCTTGGACGATTGTTGGCGTGGCCGTCGGCTGCGACGTCACACGGGGCCGGATGCTGTCGGGGCCCCGCTCAGCCATGGTTCGGATAGGGAAGCGTTCGCACGCGGGAAACCGGATTGGCATCGCGCGAGCCCGCGCCTGCCGGGAAGCGGGCGCTACGGCAGGCGAGCGAACCTGAGTCCGGGCTCGACGCGCCGGGCACAGCAGCCGCGCGCGGCGTGCCGCTTCCCTGCCTTGACGTCATTCCTCCCCCACCCCGAGCTTCCCGAAATGGGGCGAACGCCCGGTCCGAGCAGCTCTTTCGGAACGCTAACTCAATCGGTGCGAGGCTGCAACATCGGACGCCAGCGTGCGGACGACGTACGCGCGGGCAGGGCTTGCGCCGCATTTGTGTCCGGAGCGATGCGGCGGCGCAACAGGCGATCGATCGCGATCGCGCCGGAGAGCGCGAATGGAGGGATGAGCACGAGATTGTAGCGCGGCTGGTTCACGGCAACGGCGGCCGCGAAGAGGAGCATGAACCAGGCAGGCAGGCTCGCGGCGAGGAACAGGAGGTTGCGGCGGTAGAGGGCGCGTCCGGTGAACCAGAGACAGAGCGGCATCAGGATCAGGCCCCAATAGCGGTTCACCCATGCCCCGCGCAGCGCGAGCGAGATCGTCACCATCGCGAACTTGAAGGGATGGCGCAGGATGTAGGTGTGCAGCAGGTAGGGAAGCATGTGCTGCCATCCGCCCGCGGCCGCGACCGCCTGGGCCTTCAACGGGCCGTTGCCGATCGCGTAGAAATTGTCCGGCCTGTCCGCCCATTGGAAACGGTCGCAGGCGCCTGGCCCGAACAGCAGGCTTCCCATGCCGTTGCCGTCGGGCAGCCAGCAGAGGAAGGAGAGGCGGTATTCCGCCCAGCTCATCTCGTCGAAGGCGATACGCTGGACGAGGACTTCCGGGCCGTAGCCGGCGGTGAGCCGGGCATCGTGCAGGACGACCGCGTTGCGGATGATCCAGGGCGCAAGCACGACCGAGCCGGCGAGCGCGAAGGCAGCCGCGCGCTTGAGTCCGGCCGCGCGCGCATGGTGCAGCGCGGCGAGCAGGAAGCCCGCCAGGGAGCAGACGAGAAAGAGATAGAAAAAGGCCGGGCGTGTCAGCGCGGCAAGACCGGCGAGCGCGCCGGCGAGCGCCATCCAGCGCGCGCCGCGTGGAATCGCCAGCCCGCGCACCGCAGCTGCGGTCGCGGCGGTCGCCAGCGTCAATGCGGTGATCTCGGTCATCATGTAATTGACGTAGCCGAGGAGGTCCGGGGCGGTGAGCAGGGCGAGGCCAAGCGCGAACCAGCCGATGCGCTTCGAACCGGTGACCTGCCGCGCGATGTCCCAGACGAGAAGATAAAACCCACCGAGCATCAGGAATTGCAGGAGGCGCGGCAGAAACGCATCGCGCCGGCAGGCGGCGTCATGCCCGCGCGAGCGCACGAGGCATTCCATGGCCCGGGAGAAGGGCGGATCGTGTGCCGCGAGCCCGGCCAGGAGCGCGGGGTAGAGCGGGGTGAAGCGCATGCCCGGCGGGCGCGGCACCGCTTGCGGCCCGCGGGCGAAGAAGTAGCCGTTGGTGAAGCGGCCATGGTGGCCGATATCGTAGGCGATGCCGAGGTAGAAGGGCTGATCGAAGGCGGTGAAGGGCTGCACCTTGGCACGCGGCCAGCAGGCGCCGGTGACGGCGAAGATCAGCAACATCGCCAGAACCGGCTCGGCGAGCAGGTGACGTCCAAGGGGCCGGCCGATGGTCAAGAGCGATCGAGAGCCTTCGTCATGAAGATGCGGAAAGAGCTGGGCGGATCGCACGGCACGCGGCCGAACTCGCGCCAGCCGTGGCGGGCATAGAACTCCGGGGCCTGGAAGCTGATCGTCACGAGGGCAGCGGTTCGGCATCCGCGACGCCGGGCCTCCTCTTCTGCCATGCACAATATGCGGCTGCCAAGAGCGCGCCCGCGCAGGGGCTGCGGAAGGAAGAAGAGATCGAGGAAAAAGATCCCGAGGGTGGTCCGGCCGAGCAGGCCGCCGGCGATGCCGCCGGTGGCGGGATCGCGCGCCAGGACGGCGAGCGGCCGGCGATCGCTGAGGCCCGTCTGTTCGGCGTTGTAGGCGGCGAGCCCCTCCTCGAGCAGGGTTCGCACGGCGGCGTCCGGCGCGTCGGTGAGAATGAGCAGGGGTTCGTTCATCGGCGGGCCTCTGTGCGTGGGTCGGCCGGTTATAGTCGGGCGCCGCCGCCAGCATGATGTCAGGGGGGGGATCTGTCAGGAGGGGTCGCAAGCGTCTTGACGTCGGGCAGAATATCAAGACATGTTTATATGTCGTCGGTCCCGCGCGAGCGGGTGAAAAGGGAACGCCGTGCGCTCCGGCCGGACCTCCGGGTCCGGGAGCAAGACGGTGGCTGCCCCCGCAACTGTGAGCGGCGTGAAGCCGGCCCGTCCGCCCCGCCGGGGGTGGGTCACTGGACGGACGTCCGGGAAGACAGGGCCGGTTGGCTTAAGCCGCGAGCCAGGAGACCTGCCGGCGTCGCGACCAACCGTGTCCCGGGCGGGGTGCCCCCGGGAGAGGAGAGAAAAGATGCCCGAATTGACCAGTCGGCGGCCGGATGCAGGAATGAGCATTGCCGCGAATCTCGGCTTTCCGCGGATCGGCCGCCATCGCGAGCTCAAGTTCGCGCTCGAGCGCCACTGGCGCGGCGAGATTTCCGACGAGGCGCTGGCGGCGGAGGCAACGCGTCTGCGCGCCGAGCATTGGCGCCTGCAGGCTTCGTGCGGCATCGTCCATGTGCCGTCCGGCGATTTCTCGCTCTATGACGGCGTGCTGGACACCGCGGCGATGTTTGGCGCGATCCCGCCCGGCTATGGCTGGAACGGGGAAAAAGTCGGGCTTGCCACGATGTTCGCCCTGGCCCGCGGCTCGCGGGGCACCGAGGCGGAGCGGGCGGCGGGGATCGCGCCCGGGCTGCCGGCGCTCGAGATGACCAAGTGGTTCGATACGAACTACCATTATCTCGTGCCGCAACTGGCCGCCGGGCAGCAATTCGTGCTGACCGAGAACCGTCCGCTCGCCTTCTATCGCGAGGCGCTCGCGGCGGGTGTTGCGACCCGGCCGGTGCTGCTCGGGCCGGTTTCTTTCCTCCGCCTCTGCAAATCCGCCGATGGGCGGGCGAAGCTGGAGGCGCTGGACGCGCTGCTGCCGCTCTATGCCGAGGTGCTGGCCGGGCTCGCCGCGGCCGGCTGCGACTGGGTGCAGATGGACGAGCCCGTGCTCGGGCTCGATCTCCCGCCAGTGGTGCGGCAGGAATTCGGGCGGGCGTACGGGGCACTCGCGGCCGGGCCGACGCCGAAGCTGCTGCTGACGAGCTATTTCGCTCCGCTCGGCGACAATTTGCCGACAGTGCTCGACCTGCCGGTCGCGGGGCTGCATCTCGACCTTGTGCGCGGGCGGGCGGATCTCGAACCGTGCCTGGCGGCGCGGCCCGACCTATGGCTGTCGCTCGGGGTGGTGGAGGGGCGGAACGTTTGGCGTACCGACCTGCACCAGGCCCTCGCTCTGCTCAGGCGCGCGGCGGACACACGAGCGGGGCGGCTGATGGTGGCGCCCTCGTGCAGCCTGCTGCACGTGCCGATGGATCTGGCGCTCGAGGCGGGAGCGCAGAGCACGATCGGGATCGAGCTCCGTGGCTGGCTCGCGTTTGCCGTCCAGAAGCTGGAGGAGGTGGCGACGCTCGTGCGCGGGCTCGAGGAGGGCGACGCCGCGATCGCCGGCGAGCTCGCCCGGAGCGGGGCTGTGGTCCGCTCGCGCGGGGCGAGCCCGGAGGTGCATGACGCCGCGGTCGGGGCGCGGCTCCGCGGCGTCGTCCCGGAGATGGAGCGGCGGCCCGGCGCGGCCGAGGAGCGGCGGGCGGCGCAGCAGGCGCGGCTCGACCTGCCGCCGTTCCCGACGACGACCATCGGCTCCTTTCCGCAGACCGACGCGGTGCGCCATGCGCGGGCGGCGCTGGCCCGCGGCGAGATCGACCGCGCTGCCTATGACAGTGCGATCGAGGGCTGGACCCGGGAGGCGATCTCCTGGCAGGAGGGGCTTGAGATCGACGTGCTCGTGCACGGCGAGTTCGAGCGCAACGACATGGTCAAGTATTTCGGCGAGCAGCTCCGCGGGTTCGCCTTCACCCGGCACGGCTGGGTGCAGTCCTACGGCAGCCGGTGCGTGGCGCCGCCGATCATCTGGGGCGATGTCTCGCGCCCGGCGCCGATGACGGTGCGCTGGGCGGGCTATGCACAGTCCCTCACCGCGCGGCCAGTGAAGGGCATGCTGACGGGACCGGTGACGATGCTGCAATGGTCGTTCGTGCGCGACGACCTGCCGCGCGAAGAGGTCTGCCGGCAGATCGCCTTGGCGCTCCGCGAGGAGGTGACGGATTTAGAAGCAGCGGGCATCGCCGTGGTGCAGGTGGACGAGCCCGCGTTCCGCGAAGGCCTGCCGCTCAGGAACGCAGAGCGGGAGGCCTATCTCGGCTGGGCGGTCCGCTGCTTCCGGCTCGCCACCGCGGGGGTTCGCGACGAGACGGCGATCCACACCCACATGTGCTATTCCGAGTTCAACGACATCATGGCGGCGATCGCGGCGATGGACGCGGACGTGATCTCGATCGAGGCGACGCGCAGCCGGATGGAGCTGCTCGGCGCCTTCCAGGAGCGGCGCTATCCGAACGGGATCGGGCCGGGCGTGTGGGACGTGCACAGCCCGCGCGTGCCGAGCGTTGCGGAGATGGTGGCGCTGCTGCATCTGGCGCGCGCGCGGCTGGCCGACTGGCAGCTCTGGGTCAATCCCGATTGCGGGCTGAAGACGCGCGGGTGGGAAGAGGTGCGGGCGGGCCTCGCCAACATGGTGATGGCGGCCCAGGCCTTGCGAACCGGCCCGGAGCGGACGGTCGCCGCCGGCGGGTGAGGAAGCGAGCGGAGGTTCGGTGGCGGAGTCTCATCCGATCCTGCTCACCGTCCTCGGCGGCTATCTGGGAGCCGGCAAGACCACGGTGCTGAACGAGATCCTGAGGCAGGGCGCCGCACCCCGGCAGGGCGCCACGCCCCGGCAGGGCGCCACGCCCCGGCAGGGCGCCACGCCCCGGCAGGGCGCCACGCCCCGGCTCGGGGTCATCGTCAATGATTTCGGCGGGATCGCTATCGATTCGCGCCTGGTCGAGCGAGCCGAGGGCGGGATGGTGACGCTGGCGAACGGCTGCATCTGCTGCAGCATCAGCGCCGGCTTGGCCGAAGCGCTGACCGCGTTCGCCCGGCGCTCCCCGCCGCCCGAGCACGTGATCATCGAGGCCTCCGGCGTGGCCGATCCGGTGCGCGTCGGTCATTTTGGCAGCATGCGGCCTTTTCGGCTGGACGGCGTGGTGGTGGTGGCCGATGGGGAGACGATCAGCGACCGTGTCCGGGACAAATATGTCGGCGGCGCGGTGCTGCGCCAGCTCCAGGGCGCGGACCTCATCGTTCTCAACAAGACCGACCTCGTGCACGGATCGGGGCTGGCGGCGCTGCGGGAATGGCTCGGAGAGGTGGTGCCCGGTGCAAGGGTTTTTCCCACGAGCCACGGACGCGTGCCGCTCGCCGTGCTGCTCGGATCGCACCCGGGCACCGAATCGCCCCCGGGGGAGACGACAGGCCATGACCACGTGCATGACCACGGGGAAGAATATGCGAGCGCGAGCCTGAACTCCGAGACGCCGATGCGCGAAGCCGCGTTCCGCGCCGCAATCGCCGCTTGGCCGGAAGGCGTGCTGCGCGCCAAGGGGGTCGTTTATCTCGCCGATGATCCCGTGCATCGTTACGTGTTGCAGTGTGTCGGGCGGCGCTGGAGCTTGACACAAGATCGATTGTGGCGCAGCGATCGGCCGAAGACCGAGCTCGTGCTGATCGGCTTGGCCCGCCGGCTCGACGGCGAAACCCTGCTGGCAAGGCTCAAGGCGGCCGGGGCAGGAGCCTCAGCGCCGCGGAACCGTGATTGAAGGACGCACCGAAGATGCCCGAGGCGGACACCATCTTCACCAATGGCGACATCCTGACGATGAGTGGCGCCGAGGGGAGCGGGACGGCTGAGGCACTTGCGGTGAAGGACGGGCGGATCCTTGCCGTCGGCACCGGGCCCGAAGTGCTGCGGACCCAAGGCGCGGGCACGCGGACGATCGATCTCGGCGCAAGGACGCTGCTGCCGGGATTCCTCGACGGGCACAGCCATTTCATCAACGCGATCCGCATGGCGCGCTGGGCCAATGTCTCGGCGCCGCCGGTGGGCACGGTGCGCAGCATCGCCGAGCTGATCGCCGTGCTCGCGGACGCCAAGGCACGGCAGGGGCTGAAGCCGGGCGAGTGGCTGGTCGCCTATGGCTATGACGGCACCACGCTCGCCGACGGGCGCGAGCTCACGCGCGCGGATCTCGATCCGCATTTTTCCGATACTCCCGTCATGGCCATGCATGTGTCGCTGCACGGCGCGGTGCTCAACACGGCGGGCTTCGCGGCTTCTGCGTTCGATCTCTTCGCGCCGACGCCGCCCGGCGGGATGACCGCGCGCAAGCCGGACAGCGACGAGGCCGCCGGGCTGGTGATGGAGCACTCCTTCCTGCCGATCTTCATGCACATGCCCGCGCCGTCCGAGCAGCAGCAGCTCGATGCCTTCGCCGCCGCGCAGGCGCTCTATGCCGGCAACGGCTACACGACGGTGCAGGACGCGCCGATGGAGCCGGCGACGCGGCCGCTCTACCACAAGGCGGCGGAGCAGGGGCGCTTCATCCTCGACTTCGTCGGCTACGTGAACTGGCTCGAGTTTCCCGAGCTGCTGCGGACCGGCGGGGAGAAATTCAAGGAAGGCTATCACAACCACATGCGGATCGGCGGGGTGAAAATCGTCGCCGACGGCTCGCCCCAGGGAAAAACGGCGTTCTGGACCGAGCCGTTGCTCACGCCCGGCCCGAACGGCGAGAAGGATTGGCGCGGCGAGCCCAACATCGCGCCCGAGGCGCTGAACGCGCTCGTAAAACTCGCCTACGACAACGACATCCAGGTCATGGTCCATTGCAACGGCGATGCGACCATCGACATGGTGCTGGACGCCCACAAGGCGGCCGGGGCGCCGCCGGGCAAGCGCACCGTGATCGTCCATTCGCAGTTCGTCCGCCCCGACCAGCTCGATCTCTATGCGCGCTACGGGTTCCTGGTTTCCTTCTTCACCAACCACGCCTTCTTCTGGGGCGATGTGCATGTGGAAAATCTCGGCCGCGAGCGGGCATGGTTCCTGAGCCCGACGCGCTCGGCGCTCGCGCGGGGGATCCGCTTCACGAACCATAGCGACTTCGCCGTCACACCGCTCAATCCGATGTTCATCCTCTGGACCTCGGTCAGCCGCACCTCGCGGTCCGGGCAGGTGATCGGTCCGGACGAGCGCGTCTCGCCGGAGCAGGGGCTGCGGGCGCTGACGATCGATGCCGCCTATCAATATGGCGAGGAGGCGGAGAAGGGCTCGCTCGAAGTCGGCAAGCTCGCCGACCTCGTGGTGCTCGACCGCAACCCGACGAAAGTGCCGGTCGACGCCATCAAGGACATCAGGGTGACGGAGACGTTCAAGGCGGGCAGCCCGGTCTTTCGCGCGGCGTAAGACAGCCGGCAGAAGAGGCGGCCTTCCCATGCACGCCAGGGCCTTCCTGCTGCCGCCCTTCTTCGACTATTCCGCCACCTTCCTCTGGGCGATCAGCGGCGCGGTTCTCGGTGCGCGGCGCGGCTACGCGATCCTCGGCATCATCACGATCGCGCTCGTTTCCTCGACCGGCGGGGGCTTGCTGCGCGACGGGCTCTTCATCCAGGACGGGCCGCCGGTGCTGGTGCGGACGTCCGTCTATCTCTGGCTGATCGCGTTGGCGGTGCTGATCGTGGTGCTGTTCGGCGGCTGGGTCGAGCGGCTGCCGGGGTTCCTGAAGGGCATCGTGTTGATCGATGCCTTGGGATTGGGCGCTTATGCCGTGGTCGGCATGGATCGCGCGCTGGCGGCGGGGATCAGCCTGCCGGGGGTGGTGGTGGTGGGCATGGTGAATGCCGTCGGCGGGGGCATTTTGCGCGACGTGCTGATCAATGCCGAGCCGGACATGTTCAAGCCGGGAACGCTCGACCAGGCATCGGCGCTGGCCGGGTGCCTGCTGTTCCTCGGCCTGACGCAGGCACTCGGGCTGGCGCAGTTCTGGGCGGCGTGGATTACGATCGCGGCGGTGTTCGGCTTGCGCGTGCTGGCGATCCGCTACCGGATCGAGTTCGCATCCGCTGCGCGACTTCAGGGCCTATTGGGGTGGTGCGGCGAATGGGAAAGACGAGTGATGATCACGCCGATCTTCGTGTTCACCATCTTCATGCTGACGCTCGGGCCGATCAAGACGGTGCCGGGATTCTTTCTGATGACGAAGGACCAGGACGCCGGGGCGGCGCGTGCGCTGGCGATCCGGGGGACGCTGATCGCGACGGCGATTTCCCTGCTGGTCGCGCTGGTGATGCGCGGCACGGCGGCGGCGTGGCAGGTCACGCTCGACGAATTGCGGATCGCCGGGGGCATCCTGCTGTTCGTCGCCTCGCGCAACATCATCGAGCAGTTCAACCGCCCGGTTCCGCCCGCGCCGCCGCCCTCGCCGCACCCGGCCGTGACCCCGCTCGCGATCCCGATCATCGTCACGCCGTGGGGCGTTGTCGCCATTCTGCTGTTCATGGGCGATGCTGCCGGGGACCCGGCGAGGATCGCGGTCGTGATCGGGATTCTGCTGCTGATCATGGGGTTGAACCTGGTGGGCATGCTGCTGGCGCGGCAGATCATCGGGCTGGTCGGGCTGGTGACGTTCCAGGTGATCGGCTGGGTTTTCGCGGTGCTGCAGGCCGGGCTGGCGGTCGAGGCCGTGGTCGTTTCGCTGCGGCATCTCGGCCTGTTCCGGCCCGGCGTGGGGTAAGGCGGACGGGCCTTGCCACCATGGTGGCGGCGGCGAAGGAGCGCGGAGCGGGGCCGCGCGATCGGCCGGAGCGTGTTCAGCTTTCGCCCATGTGGTCGTGGAGATCGAGAGAGAAGGGGGCAGACGGCGGAGAGTTCGCAGCCGGACCGAGATCCCACCCGGGGCGGAGCGGAATGCCCGCTTCGTCGGGGGCCTGGCAGGTCCGGTCTCGCCCCGTCTCCTTGGCGAGATAGAGGGCGCGATCGGCCATCTTGACCAGATCCTCCGGCGTGGCCTCACGCAGCCACGGGATGAGCGATGCGATGCCGAGGCTGATCGTCACCATGGTTTCGGGGTGGTGCGCGTGCGCGAGGTGCAATGCGCGCACCCTGAGACGCATTCGCTCGGCGACCGAATATGCCGTCCGACGGTCCGTGTCGGGGAGCAGCACGGCGAACTCCTCCCCGCCGTAGCGCCCCACCATGTCCGTTGGCCGGCAGCTGCGCGAAAGGGCTTCCGCGATCGCGCGGAGGCATCGGTCGCCGGCAGGGTGCCCGTAGGAATCATTGTATGCCTTGAAGTCATCGACGTCGATCATGATGAGGCCGAGCGCCTGGCGGGACTTGCGCGCCCGAAGAAACTGCCGCTGCAGGCTCCCTTCGAAATATCGGCGGCTGCCGACACCCGTCAGGGAATCGATACGCGCGGCGTCGCGAAGCCGGCGTTCCGATCGCTCCCTGACGAGGGCGATCATGCCGAAGCTGGACAGCAGCACGAATGAGAGGGAATCGATCATCAGAAGGACGAATCCGGGCATGGCTTCGTACGCTCCGTGCTGGACGTGACGGAGGACGAATGAGTTGGCCATGCGCGCGAGCGTGAGGTACCTGACTGGAGTCCGAGCAGGGCAAGCAGCGACCAGCGGATGACCGTCGCGTGGCGATCGATGAGCCACAATTCGCGCGCTGCAAGCCCGATCGGACCCAGGCTCAGGAGACAGGCGAGGATGATGCGAAGGTCGCTGTCCTCACGGAAGCCGGGGATGGTGAAGAGCCCGAGCCAGAGGACCGCAGGGAGGATGACCAGCGCCGGTCGCGGCGGCCGGTCACGCAGGGACTGACAAGCGGTCCAGATCAGCCCGAGGGCAGCCAGGACGGCGCAATTCCCGAGTGCGATCGCCGGCAGGAGCGGCAGCGCGGCGCGACCGATGATGCCGCCGCTGCCCAACGCGCACGCGGCCGCCATCCAGAGCATCGCGGGCTGCCGGCGATCCTGGAGCCATGTCAGCAGGCAGGCTCCTGCAGTCAGCAGGACCACGAAGAGCATGGCAAAAAGGAGAGTCCTTGGATCCAGGGCCATCCCGAAGTCCCCTTCAAGGTCGTTCGGTCCAGTCAAGAGCCGCCGGCGAGCAACGCCCTCTCATACAGGGCGGTGGGGGAGAGGCCGAAGCGGGCTCAAGGAAATCCGGCCGCCGAGACTGTCCGGGTCGCGCTCCATTGGTCTTGCTCCCGATTGCGGCCACAATCGATAAACGGAAGTTAACATGCCTATCACTTAATGCATCTCTGGCGCGCTTTCGGCGCGCGTTCCAGGCCGACGCGGATGCTTGACCGTCGGCGCGACGAGCGCTACACGTCGCGCCATGGCACCGACGCGAAGCGCCGCCGTCCGATTTTGGTACCGCTGGTACAAACCGGCGGCCTAGGATCGTGCATCTCTAAGCAAGACCCCGAAGCCGCCCCACCCAGGCGGCTTTCGCGTTTTTCGGGCTTCCCCTCGCGAAATTCCCGCCATCGGTGGAGCGGCCTCCCGACCTGAAGGAGGTTCGCATGAATTCGTCCCCGTTCGATTTCGACGTCGTCACCGGCCCCCCGGAGCCGCGCGACGAGCCCAAGGCCGCAGCGCGGCCGGCCGGCGGCCTGGGGCCGCAGGCGGGGGCGCCGCCGGCCGACCCGATACCGTCGAAGTAGGGCGCCACGTGGCGGGTGCGACTGGATCGGCCGCGACGCGCCGGACGTGGGGGCGTCATATGGCGCTTGACGCCCTATGGCAACGAGCGTGGATTATGGCCGGTGCAGAGGGCCGATCTGATCCTCGAGGATCGCGAGGATCTGTCGGACGGGGCGATCATTCAAATGCGAATCCGGCGCGCGCCGTCGCCGGTGCCGCCGTCGCGGCATTCCTTCAAATATTCGCCGGTCTATGGGCGGTCGGGCGAGCGAATTGGTACGGTTCGACAACGAGCGTGGCAAGGGAGACCACGAGCATATTCGCGGGGTGGAGAGCGCTTATCGATTCGTCGGACCGGCAATTCGTCGGGCCGGGGAGGTTGATCGAAGACTTCAAGGCCGCGGTCAGGGAAGCGAGGCGGGAAGGATGATGAGCGAGAAAGCGCAGGCGCATATCGGGGATGGGCTCGATGATATGGGTCGGCGGTTGGTCGACGCCTGGCGGCGGGCGGAGCGTGGCGAGCTCACCGGGGAGAATGCCGAGCGGCATGTTGGGCTTCAGAGCTATGAGCCGTTCGCGCGGGTTATGGCTCTTCGCCAGCTGGAGTTGCTCCGTCACGTCCATCGGCAGCCCGCCCGTAGCGTGCGGGCCTTGGCGCCGGCGCTTGGGCGGGATTGCCGGCGGGTCCATGAGGACGTGCAGGCGCTGGTGAATGCCCGCCTGCTCGATCGCGACGGGAGCGGCTTGCATGCCGATTACGGGACGGTGCGCATCGAGACACGGCTGGCGCTTTAGGTCCTGTGCACTCTAGGGATTCCGGCGCGGCCGAAGCCGTGATTCAAGACTGCCTTTGGCGAGGAGGCAGTGATGGCGGGCTTCGACCGGCTGGTGCCGAGCGATAGGCAGTGGGGGCGGATAGCAGAGCATATCATTGGGGATGAGCGGACGCGGGGATCGCCGGGGCGCGACAACCGGATGTTCGTCGAGAGCGTGCTCTGGATCGTGCGCACGGGGGTGCCTTGGCGGGATTTGCCGGAGATATTCGGCGCCTGGAACGGCGCGCTTCGCCGCTTTAGCCGCTGGCGCGGCATCGCGCGCCTGGACAAACAGCTCCGTGTCGGCTTGCTATGAAAGCCGGCGCTGGGAACCGGCCGTCTCGGTCGATACGAAGAAGAAGGAACTCGTCGGAGACTTCAATAATGGCGGTCGCGAACTGCGCCCCAAGGGCGATCCCGAACCCGTCCGGGTGCATGATGTCATGCTTCCCGAACTGGGCAAGGTGGCGCCCGCGGGGTCTACGACATCGCCGCCAAGGCCGGTCGGGTCAACCTCGGCATCACAAGTGATACCGCCGCCTTCGCGGTGGAAAGCATCCGGCGCCGGGGGCAGGAACTCGGACAATCTCGCTACCGGAGCGCCAATCGGATTCCGATCACCGCCGATTGCGGCGGCAGCAACGGCGCACGGGTGCGCCGCGGGAAGACTGAGTTGCAAACGCTGGCCGATCAGACAGGTTTGTCCATCACCGTGGCGCACCTGCCGCCGGGCGCCAGCAAATGGAACCGCATCGAGCATCGCCGGTTCTCCTTCATCGCCCGGAACTGGCGTGGCAAGCCCTTGCTGACCCATCAGGTCATCGTCCAACCGATCGCCGGCACCACGATCGAGAAGGGCCTGACCGTCCAGTGCCGGCTCGACGACAGCGTCTACGAAAAAGGCATCAGGGCTTCCGACACCGCGATGGCGAAACGGAACATCACGCCCGCCCTCCTCCACGGTGGGTGGAACGACACCATCGAACCCGGAAAGCCAGACAACCGACGCTGTCAGTTTGTCTCATTCCCTTAGGACCGGCGCGAGGCTCGATGGTATGTCCAATGCCCCGGCCTTCCGTGCCATTGGCGCACGATGTCTCTGCGTGGAGGTCGCTTTTCTGCGAGGGAAGGAAACAGATATGGGCGCGACCCAACTCCTGATCGCAGCGGTACTTCTCGCCGCCCTCTCGGCCCCGGCCGGCGCCGCCGATTTCTGGGGGCGGATGCTGCCCGGTCAGCCGAGCAACTTCATCTTCGGCTACGGCTCGTTGATCAACACCGCATCGCGCAACGCAACCGCGATCCGACCGATCCAAGCGATCCCGGTGCGCGTCTCCGCTGCGTTCGGTTATGTGCGCACGTGGGACGATCGCTCTTCATCGGGATTCACCGCGCTCGGCCTCGCACGGCCCGCGCCCGGAGAGCAGCCGATGACAATCAACGGCGTGCTCTTTCCGGTCGAGGGGGGCGACATGACGGCCTTCGACGCACGAGAAACAGGCTATGCGCGGGTCGAGGTGCCCGGCCCCGACATCGAGGCGGTATCCTGGCAGCGCCTCCCCGCGCAGGGCAAGATCTGGGTGTATATTCCCGAGCTTCGTGGCAAGCCGCCTGGAGTGGGCCTGCCGCAACCGAACCCGTCATTCCCCCTCCTCGAGTCCTACATCGACGTCGTCATCGAAGGCGGCTTGGAGTACGGCCCCGGCTTTGCCCGCGAGATCATCGAGACCACGACCGGTTGGAGCCGTTATTGGCTGAACGATCGGGAGCTCGGGCGCCGGCCGTGGGTATTCGACAAGAGCTACAGCGCGGTGGACGGGCTCCTGGCGGCGCTCGCCCCGCACTTCACGGACCGCTTGTTCCCCGAGCAATACGCGGCGGAGGACCTTCTCGCGAAATAACCGGCCACAGCGGGCTCACCGCGCGGAAGGGGCCGGGTCGGTGGCCGATTCGGCTCCGAAGCTTGACCCCTTTCTGGAGTGGGCCCCCAGGGGGCGGACAGCTTCAGGTGAGCTGCCCCCGGTATTGCACCGGCACGGCGCGGTTCATCTTGGATGGGCCAAACTCAATCGATCGCCCCAGCCCCCGATCGACGCATCGCGGGCGCCGCCACGTTGAAGCGCGGGACAGGGCAAGCGCATTTCGGGCATGCCTCCCGGTGGCACGCCCTGCAGAACGGCTTCGCACAGTTCGCGCAGCGAGCAAGTCCCGCCGGTATCACGAGATGCATCGCGTCGTCGCAGACCAGCCGCGGGCGCTCGACAGAACGGCTGAATTCGCACGCGGGCGACTCCAGTCGCCGTGCGAGAGGGTTCCAGTCGAGATGGATCACGCGCTGCGTTTTGCGTCGTCGGACCTGCACCGCGAAGCGCTCCACTGGCATCGCCAGATCGAGCGTCTGCACCCACTCGATGCTGACCCGCATCGCATATTGTCGCGTCAGATCGTCGACCTTGGCCTGGTATTCGCGCCCGATCGCCGCGCCACGCTGCTCCTCGCGCCGGCGCACCGGATCGCCTTCCGGGAGCCCAACAAGGCGACGCATGGCTTCGCGGTGGAGGTCGTCGTGATAGGCATGCAACCGGTCCTGGTCACGGCTCAGCCGTCGGAGCAGCCCCTTGGTGAATGGGGCGAGCGCCGCGTCCAGCCGAAACGGCAGCGCACCGGCCAGCGTGTCGAGCACGCGCTGGCGGTCCCAGAGAGGCGGGAGATGTTCGTCCGGCGTCGCCGAATCGCCGTTCGGCGCGTCGAACCATGACGCGATCTGGTGAAGCACCGCGTCCGGAAGCGCGCCGGTCGCCTGGTTGATCCCGAGCCGAAGCACGCCCTCGCGCTTCTCGTCCGATACCGCGGCAAAGCGGAAGTCGAAAATCAGATAGCGGGTCCAGGCGGGCGTAACCCCGAGCAGCCGAAACGTCGCGTTGTCGAGCACGAGTTCGTGCGCGAGCAGCCGCTCCGGCTCCGAAGGGGCCCGCACCTCGGGGAGGAGCGCCTGCCGGGCCCATCGTCCTCTCTCACCGAGTAGCCGTCCGAACCGCTCAATCCAATCATTCTCCAGCCCGACCCGGCGCGCGCCGGATGGCAGCGTCGCTCCGAACCCGAGTCGGCACAGTTCCGGCAGTTCAAGCACCTGTCGGACGGGCGGCGGCACCAATATCTCCAGCCCCTCCGGCTCGATCGCGTCGACGAGCGCGCCTTCCCTCGCCAGCAGCGCGGCGACGAAACCTTGCATGCGGCCCATCTCAGGCGGCATCGAGATCGTTCCCGAACAGTGCCTCGTCCAGTTGCTTGACGCTCTCGTACTGGCGTCGGGCGGAGAGCAGATGGTGCTCAAGTTGCGCGAAGGCGGCCGCGCGCGCTGCGTCCGTGCCTTGCAGCCAGGCATCGAGCACCAAGGTGGAGAATTCCTGCTGCTCCTCAACCTCGCCGAGGATGGCGCCGACCTCACCCACGACCAGTTCGAACATGTTGATCTTCTCGTCGAGGATCCGCAGCACCTCGTCTTCGATCGTCCCGGCCGCGGCCAGGTTGAAAATATACACGTCGCGTGCCTGGCCAATCCTGTCGATGCGGCCGACGCGCTGCTCGATGGCCATCGGGTTCCATGGAATGTCGAAGTTGATGAGAGTGTTGCAAAATTGCAGATTGCGGCCCTCACCGCCGGATTCGCTGCACAGGAAAAGCGGAACGTGGTCGCGGAAGGCATCCACCGCTGCGTCTTTTTCCGGGCCGGACATGCCCCCGTCGAACAGGGAGAACTGCGTGCCTTGCCGACGCATGATGTCCACGAGATTTGCCAGGCTGTCGCGGTGGTGCACGAACACCATCTTCTTCTCGGCTGGATTGTGCGCGAGCAATCGGAGCAATGCGTCCTCCTTTGCCCCCGCGCCGCTGGCCCGATAGCGTTCAAGCAGCGCGGTCCAACGTGCGTCTCCGGGATGGCGCTCAGCGAAGCGGGCGAGGGCGCCGGCAGCCGCGGCCGGTGAGGACCCCGCCGCGGCGAGCAGGTGTTGGACCGCGAGCCGGTGTTCGCCACCTGCCGCGACCTCGCGCACGAGGCCGGTCAGATCGCGATAGCAGGCCGCTTCGGTCTCGGAGGGAGCGGCGCGCAGCGTCGAGGCATGCCGTCGGGGCAGCCGGAGCGCGGCGAGGGCGCGCGTGTTGCGCACCATCGCCCCGCGCATCAGATCTCGCAGCCGCTCGCGGTTCGCCGGTACTCGCGGCTTGCCCGGGACCATGTAAAGGGATCGGAACTCCCTCTGTGTCTTGAAGATGCCGGGCTTGAGTAGCGTCAGCAGGTTATAGAGCTCCAAGAGGTCGTTCTGCACCGGTGTCGCCGAGAGCAGCAGGAGAAAGCGCTTCCGCAGGGCGTTCACGAGGCGGTAGCCGGCGCTGGACTGGTCGCGCAGGTGGTGCGCTTCGTTGACCACGACGACGTCGGAGTGCAGGCCGCAGAGAAGCTCGGCGTGCTCCTTGCGGCGAGCGGCGGCGATGGAAGCGATCACGCGTGGTTGCGCCCAGAAGCGCGACGGTTCTGCGCGCAGCAAGGCATCATGGGTTGTCGCAAAAGCCAAACCGAACTTGCTCTGCATCTCGTCGCGCCATTGGCCGACCAGCGACGCCGGCGTCAGGATCAGGATGCGCTCGGCCATACCGCGCAGCACATATTCCTTCAGCACCATGCCGGCCTCGACGGTCTTGCCAAGTCCAACCTCGTCGGCCAGCAGCACCCGACCGCGGTACTGCTTGAGCACTTTCCGCACGGTCTCGACCTGATACCAATGCGTCTCCACACCTTGAAGTGTCGGCAGGCAGAGCAGTTCGTCGAAGCCCTCGAACAGGCTGAGCCTGGTCAGCTCGGCGCGGAGCCGAAACCACTCCAGCTCCCCCGAGACACCGTCGAGCTGGATCGCCTCCGGATTGGCAATCTCGACCCGCACGGCAAAACCAGCGTCCAGTCGCGGCAGCCCCGGCGTCGGCGGGGACGCGGCAGCGTCGGTCAGCCCGGCGCACGGCGCCGAGGTCTCGGTCCGCCTGGCGGAACGGGGCGAGGCCCGAACGGCGCCGCGCGACTGCGCCCGGATCTGGTCGAGCCGGAGCTCCGCCAGCTGCTCGCGCAGCCAATCCTGCATGACATCGTCGCCCACGAACCAGCGAGCGGCGATCGGATAGGAATGCAGGCCGTCGGCCCCGAGCATCGCCTGGGCGCGGCTGAATTGGCCCTGCTGCGCGAGCGCGAGCGCGGTCAGCAGCGTGGTCGGCTTGCCGCAGGCGAAGCGCTTCCGGTAGCGCTTCAGGAACGCCAAGGCTCGCTCGGGCCGTCGCGCCGCCATTACCGCGAGCGCCGCCAGCAACAGCAGTTCCGGGTCGCCAGGACAGGCACGCACTGCCTCCTCGGCGACGCCGGATGCGTCCGCCGGCCGCTCGGCGAGGGCCGCGCGCAACCGCATGGCCCAGGCCGCCGCCTCGGGACGTTCCGACAAGCGTTCATCCGGTCCTGCGACCGGCGGCCGTGCCTGCTTGCCGACACTCATGCCGACCGATCCGCCGCCTCTCAAAGCACGCCTCACCCCGACATCGGCCGAGTCGGCGTTCATCACCGCCACATTATGCCACCCGGCCGGAGTACATGATCGCCGATATGCCGGTCGAGGCTCGAACTGTCGTCCGGTGCTTCGGCCGGGTGAAACACCCGCCGGAAACCGCCCAGAGCCTGAAATTGCCCAGAGCCTGAAATTGCCCAGAGCCTGAAATTGCCCAGAGCCTCAAATTGCCCGGAGCCTGCAAATTGCCCGGAGCCTGGCGGCGACAAAGCCAGCACAGGACGGCGGCGCCAGGGACGGTCCAGGGAAGGCATGGTCGCGGTGGGCGAGGTGCGACGCCCGCTCGGCCACGCTGGTCCTCGTCGACGACCCGGCGTGCCCGCCGAAGCGGAGACCATCGGATCGCGGGCGGCTGCTTCGGGAATTTCCTATTGATTTTGCACCAAAAATGTCCAAGTGAGGACATTGGCGGCGGGGAGCGCGAGTCTCTTCGGGCGCGCCATGATTTCAATCACTTGGCGGCAAGCCGACAAGAAACACCGAAAAACGCTACGGCTCCGGTACGGGGAAGGAAGCGAAAATGGCATATCTCGCGATCGGGTTGATCGTGTTCATCCTGCTCGGACTTTGGTTCAAGCGGTTGGGGGTTTAAGCCGCCCCCGGCGGATCTGCGCTCGTCAAGGGCTCTGCGGCATATCCGGGCGGCGCAACAGGCGGCCTCAGTCAGCCTGACCGGGGTCATGGAAAACCATGCCCGCGCAACGTGTGCCGCGCCGCGCGCGGGCGAGGGCGCTACGGCGTCCTGGTCCGGGCGAGGTCCTCGAATACGATGGCGAGCGCGTGCGGCCGGACCCTTACGGTGCCGGTGAAGGGGCGGTCGATCGCGACGATGACCAGGAGCTGCGAGGAGATCAGCAGCGCGAGCAGGCCCGTCATGAGGGCCTGGGCGCGCACGTTCCCGGTACCGAAGAAGAAGGTGAAACCGATGGTCACGGCGGCGCCTACGAAAAGCGCCAGCCAGACGACGGCGGGGATGCCGCTGACCGCCATCACGAGCCTGGCGCGGCGGGCCTGGGTCAGCATGTCGAGCTGATGGAGGATCTCGGCAAGCAGGACGCCGCCCCGGCGATCGCCGGGGTGGAAGGCGAGGACGGTGCCATAGACGCGGTCCAGCGCCTGAGTCACGTCCGGACTCTCGCGGCCTCGCCCCATCGCCGGCCAGTCCTTGGCGATCGCGGCTTCAAGATAGGCACTGACTCCGTCGCGGAGCTCGGCCCCCTCCGCGCCCCCGATCCCCCCGGCGAGGCGGTAGACGCTCGCGGCGGCGCCAGCCTCCTGAACGACCACGGTCTCCGCGTCGTTGAACCTCTGCCACACCAAGATAACGGCGAAAGCAAGCAGCACGGCATAGAGGACGCCGACCGCGGCGAATTTGAAGCCGGCGACCTCGTTGTTGGTGCGCAGCCTTTCCAGCGCGATATTGCGGCGGATGAGGACCGGGCCGAGCATGCTGACGAGAGTGATCAGCCCGATGATAAGGGTGCCGGAGAGCCAGAGTGGCGCCGCGGTGAAGAACATCATCTCTCGTGCTCGCGTTTCATTGCGATGGCAGTCATTTTGGCCGATTGATGCAGCCGTGCGCAATCGAGCACGTCCGGCCGGAGGTGCCCCGGATCATCGGCCGCCCCCCATGCCTGGGTCCCATGCGGCCCGACCGTCACGTGGCACGCTCCGTCGTGGCCCGGCGACGCCGGGCGCGGCTTCGGGGGCACCTGCGAGCAAAGAGGGATGGCGAGTGGACAGCGCCAGCGAAACCGGCAGCCCTCTCCGGGCTCGACGACGCGCGGCGGCTCGCCGCTCAGCTGGTGCGGATAGCGTGCGAGCGAGGGGCGATGGAGCTTGAGCCCGCGGTCCAGCGCGCAGCCGATCGCATGCACCGGATTGAGCGAGCTGAACGGATCCTGGAAAACCATCGGCACCTGGGCGCGATAGGCGAGCATATCACGGCGCGAGAGGATTTCGCCGACCGGGCGGCCGCGAAACCGGATGTCTCCGGCGGTCGGGCGGAACACCATGGCGAACCGGCGCGCAACGATGCTCTTGCCGCGGCCGCTCTCGCCCACGGGCGCCACGATCTCCCGCTCGTTCAGGGCGAGGTCGACGTCATCGACCGCGTGCAGCGGGCGTCCAAACCGGCCGCCGATGCGGAAATGCCGCGTCAACGAAGCCGCCTCGAGCAGCGGCGTGGCCTCGCCCTTGTCCGCCGGTCCCGCGCCGTCACGCATCGCGGGCGCGCCCGGGCACCCGCGGAGCGGAACGTTTGGCCCGTGCACTGAGGGAAACGGCTCGAGCAGGCCCTGCGTGTAGGGGTGGCCGGGCGCCGCGAAGATCCGGCGCGTCGGGCCGATCTCGACGATCGTGCCGGCAAACATGACCGCGAGCCGGTCGGAGAAGTGGCCGACCAGAGACACGTCGTGTGCGACGAAGGCGACGGCGAAGCCGAGGTTCTTCTGCAGCGTCCTGATCTGCGCCATCATGGCGATCGCTGCCTTGCCGCCCGCTATTTCCTCTGCAGGTGGAGCACGACCACCTCCCAATCGGGGAAGGTGTGGCCGGCGAAGGGCCGGGCATGAGGGTCGGCGGGCGTCGGCCAGCCGACGAACTCGCCGGTCGAATATTGGTCCCGGTCGACCTGCTCGGTGGTACTCGTCGTCTCCGCGTCGCTATCGATCGGGGAGTCGGTCGACTTGTTCATAGAGCGCACCCAGTTCGTCGCCGCGGACCTGCCGATCGGCGCCGAGGCGGGGCCGTAGAGCTACCGGGGGAACTCGTGGTAGGGCGTCGGTCCGCCGGACTCGTAGGCGTAGGCGAGATCGAATTTGCCGTTATAGAGCTTGGCGCTGTCGTCGTCGCCCGCCAGGTTCTGCACGACGACGTGGCCTGTCGCCGCTACCGCGCCCTCTACGCCCCGCTCCGGGACCGGTTTTCCGGAGCGGGGCGAGGGGGGCGGCGAGGGGTCATCCGCTCGGGCCGCCGAGGACCGCGCGGAGCACCACCGGGGCCTCGAGCGGCACGCGCGTCGATGGGACGAAGCGAACGAGCCTGTTGAACCAGCCCGATGACCCGGATCGCCGGCGTGGCGCCGTCCCTGCCGTAACGATCCACGAGGCGCTGGGCTGCGGCTTCGCTCGGCGCGACGTTTTCCGAGATTTTCTCGCAAATGTGACGGAGCGCGATCGTCCAGGGATCGAGCCGTCGTTCGTCGCGCTCGATGATCGCCCGCATTTCCTCCTCGGTCATTCCTCCGGTGCGGCCGAAGGCCTTGTGCCGGGGGATGGGATCATCGAGTGAACAAAGGCCGCGATCGCGCGGCGGGAACCTCGTCGAGCCATCCCGTCCGCGCGAGCACCCGGAGGACGTTCAAGGGCGGCATGCCCTGCGGCTTCGTCACGACGTCCGGGGCCAGCCCGTCAGGGTCATCGGCCGTGGGCAGCGGGATGATCGGGCTCGTTGACCTTGTCGCCCAGGATCGGACGGGGCGTCTTCCGCTGAGGTGCGGCAGCGCGCGCCGGACCGCTGGGCGAGCGCCTCGCGGTCACGACGGGGCCCGCCGGGCCGGTCGGTTCCGGTGCCGGGATCCCGCCCTCGCGGCCGCCGGGCTGCTCATCGTGGACGGCACCCATGACGCCCCAGGCCGCGCCCCACCAGAGCGCCATTGCCATGGAGGGCCAGACGATCCCCAGCACCGGGGCGGCAAGGAAGTATCGGCTCGGCATTCCTCATGCTGCCTCGCATTCGGTCCGCCGCGCCAGTGCGTTCAGCGATCAATGGGTTCAGCGATCGGTGCCCCGCGGCCAAACCGTGGCGCGGCTCAGCCGCCCGCGAGTTGCAGGCACTTCGCCGCCGCGGTCGCGGAGCCGCGGGCGTTACCGCGGTCGATGGTGCCGGCCATCGCGAGCTTGCGGGTGTTGGCGATCACCAGGGACCGCAGATCGGCGTTCGGTGTGACCTGGGGCAGGGTGCTGTCGAAGATCGTCCGGGCGTCCTTCGGCAGCGTGGCCGCGCACGCGTTCGCGGCAGCGGAATCCGCACGCGCGCCGTCGACCCCCATGACGACCGGCAGCGCAAGCGCCAGGGCGAGCGCGGCGGCACCAGCGGTGAAGCGGACGATCATGGAATTGTCTCCGTGGCAAGCTGGGTTCGAGAGAATTCAGTCTACCCCGGCGCGGCGGTGACCAGCCACGCCGCGGCCGAGATCACCACGCGGCCCGCGCGCGGCATCCTGCCTCGCTTGTCGGAGATGAACGTCTCCCACGGGGACATCTCCCGCGGGACGGCGCACGAACCGGCCGCCACCCCGCGATTCCTCATGCCGTCCCCGGTGCCGCGGCGTCAAGCTCCGGGCGGCCTGCGGCGCGATCAGCCGTCGGGGCAGCGGATCGCGCGGAGCGCCAACCGTTGCGGAACGGGCGAACCGAACGCTAACCTTCAGCCATCAGATACGACAACCCGCTCGTCGGAGACTCCCGACCGCCGAAACCCGGGGCGGGCCGAGGGGCCTCGTCGCCGTCCGATCGGCGCGAGGCGGGAGGAGGGCGCCATGAAACGCAACGTCTGTCGCCTGCTGATCGCAGCGCTCCTCGCCTGGCTGGCGATCGCGGCGCCGGCGCGCGCCGCCGATACGGCCGAGGGCGAGCCGTTCCTGCTCTCCATGCCGGACCTCTCGAGCCCGCGTGCGACGATCGCTTCATTGCGCAGCAATGCCGAGATCGCCAGCCGGGATCTCCTGGCGCACGGCCCGGCATGGAGCCCGCGCCCGGCGGTGCTACGGATGATCGCGACGCTGGATATCCGCGCGCTGCCGTCGCCGCGGCGGACTCTGGCGGCCGTGAGCGCGGCCGCCCAGCTTGCGTTCGTGCTTGGCCAGCTTCCTCAAGCGCGGCTCGCCGGCGCGCCGGACCTCGCCGCGGTGCGGCGGGACGATATCGGCCAATGGCGCGTGCCGGGCACGCCGATCGTCATCGTGAAGGTCACGAGTGGGCCGCGCGCCGGCGAATTTCTCTTTTCGCCCGGGACGGAAGCGATCGCCGGCCAGCTCTATCAGGCAATGAAGCAGGAGATCGCGCACGGCGGGGCGTATCTCACGCCCGTCGATGCATGGAGCTATTCTCCCGGACCGCTCATTCCGCAATGGCTGGTCCGGGCGTTCCCGCGTCCGCTGCTCACGCCGGTGCTGGGCCAGGCCGTCTGGCAGTGGATCGGCCTCGCCGTGCTGCTTGTCGTCTCCGTCGCCGCGATGGTGCGGATCGCGATCTGGGGCATTCGTCACGACCGGAGCGAGACCCGGGCGTTTCGGCGCTACGGCCAGCTCGTTGCGCCGGCGGCGATCTCAGCGATCAGCGCCGCGACGCTCGTATTGGCCTTCTACGGCCTGAAGATCTGGGGCGGCATGCTCGCCGCCCTGATGACGATCCTGAAGCTGGTGCTCTATGTCGGCGTCACCTGGTTCGCGGTCGCGACGATGCGACGCGCCGGGGACGCGATCATCGCGTCCCTGGGCGTGCGCAGCACCAGCATCGATGGCCAGCTCATCCGGGTCGTGGGCACGCTGCTGAGCATCGCCATCGTCCTCACCGCCGCGTTTTTCATCGCCGATTTCGTCGGCATTCCGCTGGGCCCGCTGCTCGCCGGCCTCGGCATCGGCGGCCTCGCGGTCGCGCTCGCGGTTCGCGCGACGCTGGAGAACGTCATCGGCGGCCTGACGCTGTTCGCCGACCGCCCCGTTCGCGTCGGCGACCTCTGCCATATCGGCAGCGAGTTCGGAGCGGTGGAGGAGATCGGCCTCAGGACGACCAAGGTCCGCCGGCTCGACGACGTCCTGATCACCATCCCGAATTCCGAGATGGCGCAGATCCGGATCGCCAACGCGGCCCGCCGCCGCAAATCCCTCTTCAACCCGACCCTCGGGCTCCGCTACGAGACCACCGGGCAGCAGCTCAAGCGCATCGAGGCCGGCATCCTCGACATGCTCGCCCGGCATCCCCGGGTGCTCGATGACGAGGCCCGGGTGCACCTCGCGGGATTCGGTGAGTTTTCGCTCAATATCGAGATCTTCGCCTATCTCGACGTGAAACGGCTGGCCGATTTCGCGGCGGTGCAGGCGGAGCTCAATGTCCTGATCATGGAGATCGTGAGCGCCGCCGGCGCGGCTTTCGCGTTCCCGTCGCAGACGAACTATCTCGCGCGTGACACATTGCCAGCCGGGGTTGGCGTGATAAAGGGCGAGGGATAGAAGGGAGCGCGCCGCCCTGGTGCCGCCCCTCCGCCGCACCGGAGGCCGCCATGCGTCTGCCGCTGATCCCGCCCGCCGCGCTTAAGCCCGAGCAGCGTCCTCTGTACGAGGACATGCGCCAGGGGATCGAAGAGAATTTCCGCGGATTCAAGGCGATCGCTGAGGACGGCGCGTTGATCGGGCCGTGGAACCCGTGGCTGCACTGGCCGCGGCTCGGTGGCCCGATCTGGGAGCTGACCAAGGCGCTCTCGATGTCGCCGACCCTTCCGCGCGCGGTGCGCGAGGTGGCGATCCTGCTCACCGGGGCCAAGTTCCACGCCGCCTATGAGCTTTACGCGCACGTCATCGCCGCCGAGCAGCGCGGCCTGTCGGACGACACGATCGCGACCATCGTCGCCGGGCAGCGCCCCGGCGATCTGACCCGCGAGCAGGCGATCGCCTACGACGTGGCCTCCACGCTGGTGGGCGGCGGCGGCCTGCCCGAGCTGAGCTGGCGCCAGGCAGTGGCGACCTTCGGTGAGGCGAGCGCCGCGGAGCTGATCTACCTCGTCGGGCTCTACTGCCTCGTCTCGGTGACCCTGAACGGCTTCGACGTCCCGGTGCCGGAATAACCTGTTCAGAAGCGTTTCGGCATCGCGGCGAGGGCTTCGGGCGTGTCGATGTCGCGCAGCACCGCCTCGTCCGCCATCTCGACCTCGACCACCGCCTCCATGTGCTTCGCGAGCAGGAAGCGGGCGCCGATATCGCCGCTGATGTCGAGGATCTCGGGGAAATAGCGGCGGTCCCAGAGCATCGGGTTGCCCTGCTTGCCGCGGAAATTCGGCAGCACGATCGTGCGGCCCTCCTCGGCGTCGTAGGCGGCCAGCAGCCGGTCGATCATCCGCCCGGTGACGAGCGGCATGTCGCCCAGGCAGACAATGGCGCCGGCACATTCGGGCGGCACCGCGGCGATGCCGGCCTTGAGGCTCGCGGAAAGACCCTGGGCATAATCTGGCGCATGGACGAAGCGCACAGGCCTCCCGGCGAGCGTGCGCTCGACTTCCTCGGCCTGATGGCCGGTGACGACCAGCACCGGCCGTCCAGCGGAAGATAACACATTGTCTACCACACGGGCAATCATCGTCTTGCCGTTCTGCCCCGGCAGCAGGAGCTTGTTGTGGGGCGCCATGCGCCGCGAGCGGCCGGCCGCGAGCACGATGGCGGCGATGCCGGGGCGGGCGCGCGGTGCCGTGCCGACGCGCGGCGTGGCGGGCGCCGTCGCGCGCGGCATCGGGCGGGTCTCGATCTCCTTGAGCAGCCCGCCGACGCCCATCGCCGCGACATCCGCGGCGCCGACCGGCTCGCCGGCAAAGAGGCGGGCGAGCACGAAGTCGATCCCATTGAGCTTCGGGCTGCGCGCGCAGCCGGGGAGCACGAGCGCCGGCCGCGCGCCGATCTCGCCCAGGCAGATCAGGTTGCCGGGATCGACCGGCATGCCGAAATGCAGCATGCGCCCGCCGGCGCGGACGATCCCCTCGGGGCCGACATCGTGGCGGTCGACCACCGCAGAGGCGCCGGCGACGAGCAGGATCTCGGCCCCCTCGGCGATCAGCGCGTTCAGCGCCTCGCCGATCGGTTCCGCCGCGTGCCGGCTCCGCCGCGGCGAAAGAAGCGTGCCGGTGAGCGCCGTGACGCGCAATTCGGTTGCGGCGATCGTGTGCTCGATCACGCTCTCCTTCGTCCCGGAGAGCTCGGTCATCACCAGCCCGACCCGGAGATGGCGGAAGGGAAGCAGCCGCAGCAGCGGCTGCTCTTGCCGGGCCAGCGCCTCGGCGACCGCGAGCGTGGTGGCGGGCACCGCGAAGGGGATGACCTTGATGGTGGCGAGCATTTCCTTGGGCGCGACGACCGCATGGTCGGGCAATGTCGCCAGCGTCAGCGCCTCGTCCAGCAGGTTCAGCCGTTCGACCTTGTCGGCGGCGACGCGAAGCAGCCCGGGCGCCTCGGCATGGAGGTTGACCCGGCCGGTCGCGGCGCGCGAGCGGCCGATGAGCGGCGAAAGGAGCGCATTGGCGAGCCGGTCCGCCGCCAGGTCCTCCGGCACGTCGCCCGGCTCGAGCCGGGCGGCCATCACGCTCGGGTGGCCGGCTTCCTCGAGCGCGGCGATCGCCGCCTCGTCGAGCACGAATCCCTTGCGCAGCATCCGCTGGGGCAGGCGCAGGCTGTGTGCGAGAATCGCCCCCTTCGCCTCGGCGAGCGGCAGGGACCCGAAGATCACGCCGCCGCTTTCCTGGCCGAGGCGGCGCCACGACGGACGGCGACCAGCTCGGCGAGGATCGAAAGCGCGATCTCGGGCGCGGTGACCGCCTCGATATTGAGGCCCACCGGGCCGTGGATGCGGGTGAGCCCGGCCTCCCCGTGGCCGAGGGCCCGGAGGCGGGCGAGCCGGGCGGCGTGGGTCCGGCGCGAGCCGAGGGCGCCGATATAGAAGGCGGGCGATTTGAGTGCCCGGTCGAGGGCCGGATCGTCCAGCTTCGGATCGTGGGTGAGCGTGACGATTGCGCTCCTTGTGTCGGGTTTGAGCGCGTCGAGCGCCTCGTCCGGCCAGTCGGCGCTGACGGTGACGTTGGGAAAACGCTCGGGCGAGGCGAAGGAGCGGCGCGGATCGACGACGATCACGGCGAAGCCGAGCCCCGTGGCCATCGGCACCAGCGCCTGGGCGATGTGCACCGCGCCGACGACGATCAGCCGCGCCGGCGGGTTGTGGGCGTGGAGGAACCATTCTTCCCCGTTGATCGTGACCGTGCGGCTCTGGTCGGCAGCGATTGCCGCCGCCGCCGCCTCGTTGAGCTCGGCCGGCGCGCCCGGATCGGGGAGGAGATACTGGGCGCCAGCCCGCTCGGGCGGGGCGACGCAGGTCGCGAGCACAACAGGGCGGGCCGCGGCCCGGGCGGCGGCGAGTGCCTGGACCAGCGCCGGCGTCACGCGAGCTTCTCCACGAACACCTTCACCTTGCCGCCGCAGGCGAGCCCGACCTCCCATGCGCGCTCGTTGCTCACCCCGAAATCGAGCAGTTGCGGCTTTCCGGTGCGGATGGTCTCGGCGGCGGCGTCTGCCACCGCGCCCTCGATGCAGCCGCCGCTCACCGAGCCCGCCATGCGCCCGGAGAGGGTCACGGCGAGCTGGCTGCCGGCGGGCCGGGGCGAGCTGCCCCAGGTCTCGGTGACGGTGGCGAGTGCCACGTCCTCGCCCGCCGCCCGCCAGGCAGCGGCCAGGCCCAGCACGTCCTCGACTTCGGCCGGGTTCTCGATTTTCGATTCGATTTCGTTCATGAAGCGATCCTCCATTCCTCCGCGACTCCACCGCGCGACAGCGAAGCGGGCTTCGAGAGCAGCGTGACGAGCTCGCGCAGGCTTGCGAGATTGTGCACTGGGCGGAACTCGTCAACGTACGGCAGCATCGCCCGGATGCCTTGCGAGCGGGGCGCGAAACCCTCCCACCGCAACAAGGGGTTGAGCCAGATCAGGCGGCGGCAGGAGCGGTGCAGCCGGTCCATGTTCTCGGCGAGGCCCCGCGCGCCGTCGCGATCGAGCCCATCCGAGACCAGCAGCACGACCGCGCCCTGGCCGAGGACGCGGCGGGCCCAGGAGCGGTTGAAGGCGGCCAGCGCCTCGCCGATGCGGGTGCCGCCCGACCAGTCGGGCACGATATGCGCCACCATTTGGAAGGCGATCTCGGGGTCGCGGTGGCGGAGCTGGCGGGTGATGTTGGAGAGCCGCGTGCCGAAGAGGAACACATGCACGCGCTCGCGCAAATTCGCCACCGCATGGACGAAATGCAGCAGGATCTGCGAGTAGCGGGCCATCGAGCCGCTGATATCCACGATGACGACGAGCGGCGGCGGGCGGGTCGTGCGCCGGCGCCGGGCGAGGCTCAGGATCTCGCCACCGTGGCGGAGGCTGGCGCGGAGCGTGCCGCCGAGGTCGATCTCCGGCCCGCCGGGGTCGGCGCGGCGCCGGCGCGTGCGGCGGAGGTCGAGCGGCAGGGCAAGGCGCCGGATTTCTGCTTTCGCCGCGGCGATCTCGGCCGCGCTCATCGCTTCGAAGTCAAGCCTTTGGAGGCGTTCGCGTTCGCTCGCGGCGAGGATCGCCTCGATCCTGGGCGGCGCTTCCTGGTTCCGCGGCTTCGCCCCGCGCGGGGGGGAAAACGCCTCCTGGAGCCGCCGGCTGCCGGGCGAGGGGCGTTCGGGCTTCGGCTTTTCGGCCTGGAGGAGGGCGAGGGCGGCGTCCTGGCGGAGCGCCTCGGGGTCGCGCCAGAAGAGGGCGAAGGCGCGCTCGAAGATCTCCTGATGCTCGCGCCGGCGCACCATGGTCGCGGCGAGCGCCACGCGCATCTCCTCGCGGGCGCCGAGATCGACGAGCCCGAGCGCCTGCTGGGCGGCGAGCACCTCGGGCGTGCCCACGGGCAGGCCGGCGCGGCGCAGCAGGCGGGCGAAATGCATCACGTTGGCCGCGAGGCGCCCGCCCCCGGACTGCGGCGGCGCCCGCTCGTTCATGCCGCGGCGGCTTGTGCCTCGGCCACCAGGCGTGCCGCCTCGGCGCCTTTGATCTTCGCTATATCATCCTGATATTTCAAAAGAACTCCGAGAGTCTCGTCCACCATCTCGGGGTTCAGCTCGCGCTGGTCGAGGGCGTGGAGCGCGCCCGCCCAGTCGATCGTCTCGGCGACGCCGGGCAGCTTGAAGAGATCCTCGCCGCGCAACCGCTGGACGAAGGCGACGACCTCGGCGGAGAGCCGTTCGGGCACGTCCGGCGCCTTGCGCGCGAGGATCGCCCGCTCGCGCGCGCTGTCCGGGTAATCGACCCAATGATAGAGGCAGCGGCGGCGGATCGCGTCGTGGACCTCGCGCGTGCGGTTGGAGGTGAGGACGACCACCGGGGGTGTCGCGGCGCGGATGGTGCCGAATTCGGGCACGGTGATCTGGAAGTCGGCGAGCAGCTCGAGCAGGAAGGCCTCGAACGGCTCGTCGGCGCGGTCGAGCTCGTCGATCAGCAGCACCGCCGGCGGCTGGTCGGGATCGATCGCCGAAAGGAGCGGCCGCTCCTGGAGATAGGGGCGGGAATAGATGTCGCCTTCGAGCCGCTCGCGGTCGGTCTCTCCGGCGGCCTCGGCGAGCCGGATCGCCATCAGCTGGCGCGCATGGTTCCACTCATAGGCCGCCGAGGCGAGGTCGAGACCGTCATAGCATTGCAGCCGGACCAGCCGCCGCCCGAGCCCGGCGGCCAGCACCTTCGCGATCTCGGTCTTGCCGGTGCCGGGCTCACCCTCGAGGAAGAGCGGGCGGTGCATGGTGAGCGCAAGGTGGACCGTGGTGGCAAGGGCGCGGTCGGCGAGGTAGTCGTGGGCGGCGAGCAGGGCGCCCGTGTCGCTGACGGAGGTTGGGGCGCTGACGGACGTTGGTTTCACTTAGAGATAGCTTCCGAAGAGCAGGAGGATGATGGCGAGGCAGATGACCCCGGCGATCCAGACGACCATCGGGATGCCCATGGGCTGGGCGGGGAGCTTGGGGACGAAGCGGCCCTCAACGCGCGCGGGGACGGCTTCCTCGACCGCCGCGGGCGCGGTAAGCGCGGCGGCGAAGCGGTCGAAGAAGGCGTCCGCCATCTGCTTGGCGGTGGCATCGATCAGGCGCGCGCCGAGCTGGGCGATCTTGCCGCCGACCTGCGCCTTCACCTCGTAGTGCAGCCTCGTCCCGTCGCCCTCGTCCTCGAGGTGGACCGTGGCGCCGCCCTTGGCGAACCCGGCGACGCCGCCCTGGCCCTCGCCGCCGATGGTGTAGCCGTTGGGCGGGTCGAGCTCCGAGAGCAGCACCTTGCCGGTGAAGCGGGTGGAGATCGGGCCGATGCGCACCGCCGCCTGCGCCTTGAGCTCGGTGTCGGAAAGTTTTTCCAGGCTCTCGCAGCCGGGGATCGAGGCTTTGAGAACGGCGGGATCGTTCAAGGCCTCCCACACCTTCCGGCGCGGCGCAGGGATATGCCGCTCGCCCGTCATTTCCATCGGAAGCACTCTCCGTTGCGCGCGCCGGACGTTACTGGGAGGGTCCCGGCCATGCAACCAAGCCCCGTGCCGCGAGGGGCAGCCCGGACCGCGTTGAGATGGGCATGCCTGGCCGCCATTGCCATGCTCCTGGTGCCGGTCTCGGCGGCGGCGGCGGTCCGGGCAGGGGGGACGCCGACGGCGCCGCCGCTCCCGTGGGGGATCCCTTTCGCCGGGCTGCTGCTCTCGATCGCGCTCGGGCCGATGCTCGCCCCGCGGGCCTGGCAGCGCCGCGCGCGCCTGGTGATGCTGGGATGGATCCTGGCGCTGCTGCTGCCCGAGGCGGCCTTGCTCGGGGCCGGCGCGGCGGCGGGCGCGCTGGAGCACGCGGTGCTCGCCCAGTACCTGCCGTTCATCACCCTGCTCTTCGCCCTCTACACGACGGCAGGCGGCGTCCTGGTGGCAGGCGGACCCTGGGGCAGGCCGGCGGGGAACACGGCGCTGCTGGCGCTCGGCACGCTGGCGGGCGGCGTGGTCGGCACCACGGCGGCGGCGATGGTGCTGATCCACCCGCTGCTCGCCGCCAACGCGCACCGCCGCCGCAAGGGCCATCTCGTGGTCTTCTTCATCGTGCTGGTCGCCAATGCGGGCGGGGCGCTGAGCCCGATCGGCAATCCGCCGCTCTATGTCGGGTTCCTCCAGGGCGTGCCGTTCTTCTGGCCGCTCCGGCATCTCTGGCTGCCGCTGCTGGCGCTGGCCGGGCCGCTGCTCGGCGGCTTCTTCCTGCTCGACCGGAGGCTCGCCGCCGGCGAGGACCCGGCGCCGCGGCCGCGTCCGCTTCGGGTGCGCGGGGGCGCCAACCTGGCGCTGATCGGCGTGGTCGCGCTCGCCGTGGTCGTGCTCGGCGCCTGGCAGGGCGTGCTGGTCTCGCTCGCCGCGAGCCTGGTCTCGGTGCTGATCACGCCGCGCGCGGTGCGAAGGCGGAACATGTTCTCCTGGACGCCGATCATGGAGGTGGCGGAGCTCTTCGCCGCGATCTTCATCACCATCGCCCCGGTGCTGGCGATGCTGCGGGCCGGGCCGGCCGGGCCGCTCGGGGGGCTGCTGCGGCTGGTCACGGGCCCGGCGGGCTATTTCTGGCTGACCGGGCTGCTTTCGGCATTCCTCGACAATGCGCCGAGCTACCTGGTGTTCTTCGGCATGGCCGGCGGCGATGCCGGCCGCCTCGTCATGCCGCCGGCGCGGACGCTGGTCGCGATCTCGACCGGGGCGGTGTTCTTTGGCGGGCTCACCTATATCGGGGCTGCGCCCAATCTCCTGATCCGCGCCATCGCCGCCCGCCGCGGGGTGCGCATGCCCGGGTTTTTCGGCTATTGCGGCTCCGCGGCCCTGGTGCTCGCCCTGCCGCTGCTGCTGGTCTCGCTCGCGCTCTTCTGAGGGTCCGGAGAAAGACGATGCCCTACCTGGTCGCCGCCGATCTGCCGCCCTCGCCCGCGGGCGAGCGGTTCCGCGCCCTGCTCGCCGCCGGCGGGATCCTCGGCATCCCCGGGGCGCAGAACGGGCTCGCGGCGCTGCAGGCGCGCGCGGCGGGGTTTTCGGCAGTCTATCTCTCGGGCGCGGCGATGAGCGCCTCGATGGGGCTGCCGGACCTCGGCGTGATCACGGTGGAGGATGTCTGCTTCTTCGTCCGCCAGGTGGCGCGGGCGGCGGGGCTGCCGGTGCTGGTGGACGGCGATACCGGCTATGGCGAGGCGCTCAACGTGATGCACATGGTCCGCAGCTTCGAGGATGCGGGCGCCGCGGCGGTGCATATCGAGGACCAAATCCTGCCGAAGAAGTGCGGGCACCTCAACGACAAGAAGCTCGCCGCACCCGAGGAGATGGCGGCGAAGGTCGCGGCGGCGGCGAAGGCCCGGCGGCACCTCTACGTCATCGCCCGGACCGACGCGGCGGCGAGCGAGGGGATCGAGGGCGCCGTGGCGCGGGCCAGGCTCTATCTTTCCGCCGGCGCGGACGCGATCTTCCCCGAGGCGCTGAGCTCGCCCGCAATGTTCCGCGCCTTCGCCGAGCGGATGCCGGAGGCGACGCTGCTCGCCAACATGACCGAGTTCGGCCGCACGCCCTTCATCACCGCCGAGGAGTTCCGCACGATGGGCTATCGGATGGTGATCTGGCCGGTGAGCAGCCTGCGCGTGGCGGCGCACGCGCAGGCCGAGCTTTATGCCGCCATCCGGCGCGACGGGGGAACCCAGGCGATGCTCGCGCGGATGCAGACGCGCGCGGAGCTCTATGCGACGATCGGCTACCAGGAGTACGAGGCGCTCGATGCCTCGATCGTGAGAACGGTGGTCCCGGTCGGGATGCCGCAGGTCTGAGAAGCGGCGGGTTTATCGCCGGCGCGTTGGCGCCCCGGCCCCCAAAGGAGTTCTTCCGCATGCAACGTCGCCGCCTGCTCGGAGCGTCCGCCCTGCTGCTCGGCGCGCGCCCGGCCGCCTGGGCGCAAGGGGTCACGGAACCGACCCACGCGCAGCCCGAGCTTCCGAAGGAGAAGCTCGTGATCGTCTCCCAAGGCGGGGTGCGCCACGAATTCGATGTGGAGCTGGCGAAGACGGCGGGCCAGCAGACGGTCGGGCTGATGTTCCGCAAGAGCGTGGCGCCGGACGGCGGCATGCTGTTCATCTGGGGCCAGCCGATCTTGTCGCAGATGTGGATGGAGAACACGCTGGTGGCGCTGGACATGGTGTTCATCGCCGCCGACGGGACCATCGACAGCATCGCCGAGGACACGGTGCCGCGGAGCCTGGCGGTGATCTCGAGCCATGGCCCGGTGGTGGCGACGCTCGAGCTTCAGGGCGGGATCACCAGCAAGCTCGGCATCCTGGTGGGCGAGCATGTGCTCTGCCGGGCGCTCGGGACCACGCCGTGACGAGGCGGGGCGGGTGACGCCTTGGGGGTCATGCCTTGCTGCCGGCGGGGCGAGGCCATAGTTTGCCGACCCGGCGGGGCGTGGCGCAGCCTGGTCAGCGCGCGTGTTTTGGGTACACGAGGCCGCCGGTTCGAATCCGGCCGCCCCGACCATAGAAGCGGCGCCGAAGGAGCGAGGCCGATGGCGAAAGTGGCGCGGATTTTCCTGCCGCCGAGAACGGCGATGCAGTCGGGCTGGGCGGGCACGCGCGAATGGGTGCTGGTGTTCGAACCGGACGAGCCGCAGCGTCCGGACCCGCTGATGGGCTGGATCGGCGGGGGCAGCACGGAGGGGCAGGTGCTGCTGCGCTTCGCGACGCGCGAGGAGGCGATCGCGTTCGCCGCGAAGCACGGCCTCATCTATGAAGTGGAGACGCCGCCGGAGCGCAAATTCCACCCCAAGGCCTATGCCGACAATTTCCGCTACGGCCGGCTGGAGGCCTGGACCCATTGACGCGCGCAGGGCCCGGCGCGTGACGCGGCGCACGGCCCGGCGCATGGCCCGGCGCATGGCCCGGCGCATGGCCCGGCGCACGACCCCTTGGGGCGCCCTTAGCTCAGTTGGATAGAGCAACAGCCTTCTAAGCTGTGGGTCGGCGGTTCGAGTCCGCCAGGGCGCGCCAAATTCAATGAGTTAGCCGCAAGTCGGTTTGCCGTTTGCATTTCGGTTTGCAATTGGCGGCACGAACGGAGGACCCACAGTCTACTTCCGTTTGGGTCGTGCGGCGGCGATACTGACGACCGCAGAGTGAGTAGTTAGTCCGCATTTCTCACACTCGGGGTAGATAGGCGGGAAAAGGGCGGCGCTGCATGGCGCGGATGAGGCGGGCGGTGGAGTGCCGATGCGGAGGCAGTAATCGGCCAAGCGGCTGCATCGCCGCGGGGAGGGCAGCGTTGTCGGGGTGGATGGCGCCTATGCGGTGCCTGGCTCGTATCAGGCCGCGGCGTTTCGCAATCGGGCATGGGCGAGGCTGAACTCGTGCTGATGGGGACAAGCCGAAGCCATTCCCAGTTTGATCCGGCGGACGCTGACCCGCACCAGGGCGCCGAGTTTCAGCAGCTTCAGCCGGATCGTCCCGCAGGTCGCTTCGGCGAACAGTGTATGCGCGAGGCCGACGCGGCGCAGTGCGCAGAGCAGCACATAGGCGATGGACGCGAACCAGAGGCGCAGTTGGTTGGTCCGCATGGTCGCCGCCGAAGTCCGGTCGGCGAACAGGTCGAGCTGACATTCCTTGATGCGATTCTCCATCTCGCCGCGGGCGCAGTAGATCTTTTCGTACAGATACCGCCCGCCGACCTCGGCCGATCTGAGCGATGTGACGACAAAGCGCGGATTGGCGTCGCCTCCGGTCACCTCGGCCTTGCCGATGACGCGCCGGCTGCGGCTCCAACTGTCCAGCGTCGCGTAGGTAAAGTCCCGGAAGCACCACGCCGGCTTGCGGGTTCGAATGCTCTCGATCGTCGCCGCGATCAGCTCGGCCTTGATCGCCTCCTCCAGGCGCTCGTTGCGCGCCAGTCCGAACAGGTAGTCAACACGGTTCGCCTCGCACCACGCCATCAGCGTCTCGCGGGCAAAACCGGAATCGCCGCGCAGCAGAATGCGCGTCTTCCGCCGGCGACGCCGGATTTGCGCCACGAGCCGCGCAATCTCCTCGACCGCCCCGGCCGACGCGTCGATGTTCGATCGCCGCAGTTTCGCTGCCAGCAGGTGCCGCCCGCAGAAGATGTAGAGCGGCAAATAGCAGTAGCAGTCATAGTAGCCATGAAAGAGGCGGCCTTCCTGGCTGCCGTGCAACGGATCATCCGTGGCATCGAGGTCGAGGATGATCTGCTCAGGCGCCTTCGGGTGGGCCTCCAGGAAGAGATCGACGAACAACCGCTCCACCGCCGCCGGGTCATGGCTGACCTTGTGATAGCGCGTCGGCTCCGGCCGGCTCGGCTCCAGGCGGTTGAGCGTCGATTTACCCGCCAGCGGCGCACAATCCGAGCGCTTCGCCGCCAGCTTGCCCACCAGCACCGCCATGACCGGGTCGTGCCGCACTTCATCGTGGTCGTTGAGGTCCTCGTAGCCCAGCGCGATCCCGAACACGCGCTGCAGAACCATCGCGCTGACCTGGTGTTCCACCAGCGCCGCCAGCCGGCCGTCCACAAAGCAGGAGGCGAAGCGTTCGGTCAACCGGATCGCCCGATCGGTCTGTCCCAACAGCAGCGCACCCGCATCCGACGTGATCGCCCCACCATCGAAGGCCGCCACCACCCGACGCCCATCAACCGGTGCAAATTCGAACCGCACTGCGCTACACTCTGTCGGCATCGGGGAACTCCTCTGCTTCGCCGCAAGGCTTTGTCGCAAAAGAACTTTCGCCGAATTCAGAGCCCCGATGCACCCCTTATCGGTGAGAAATGCGGGCTAGCCATAGCCGAGCCGGCACGGGCGCTGACGGAAAGGTTGATTGGCGTTCGCATTCGCTGGGTCCGTTTGATACCGCGCTGCGTACCACCGGCGGTGGCACCGAAGGCGGTTGGCGCAGGTCCCGGATCGCGCCGCAGACCGGGACCGTCCTGTCGCGCCAATTGTAGACGGCTGCGCCGGCCGGGGAGGTGACGGGGAGGTGTGTCGGGTTTCCGGAAGTTTGCCGTCCGACCGTAGCGTGCTTATGGTCCCTGTCAGGGCATAGGCCGCTGAAGAATACGTCGAGTAGGACAGGCTGCCAGGCGGTAGAATGGTCCAGAGGGAAGCCGGATGCGATTCGTGCACACATCGGACTGGCGGATCGGCAAGACATTCCGGTTTGCTAACGAGGCAAGCCAGCTGCTGCGCGATGAACGTCTGGAGGCAGTGACCTGGCTAGGACGGCTGGCGCGCGCCGAGGGTGCGGCGGCAATTCTGGTCGCTGGTGATGTCTACGACGTCGAAACGCCAGCGGAGCGGACCCTCCGGCAGCCCGTCGAGCGCATGCGTGCATTTCCCGACATCGCATGGCACCTCATCCCGGGCAATCACGACGCGCACGCGCCGCGCGGCCCATGGGAGCGGCAATTACGGCTGAATGTGTCGGAGCAGCTCCCAGAGAATATCCATCTCCATCTTGCGCCAGAGCCGGCAGCGATCGCTGGAGGCGCGGCTTGGCTGGCGCCGGCCATTCTCGAACGGCGGTATGCAGTGGCCGACCCGACAGAGGCGATGGACACGGCCGCGACCCCGGAGGGAGCGATCCGCATCGGTCTCGCTCACGGTTCGATCAGAAGTTTCGGGACAGACGAAAGCAGTACCAACAATCTGATTGCGATTGATCGCCCGCGGCGTGCGGGGCTCACCTACCCAGCGCTGGGTGACTGGCACGGGGCGCAAGGTATAGGGGAGCGGTGCTGGTATTCCGGCACCCCTGAGATCGACGATTTCAGCACCGGAGGGCGCGGTGGCGGTGGTGCTTTGCTTGTCGATATCGACAGCCCCCGCGCAGTCCCTGTTGTCACCCATCACCGGGTCGGACGATTCGACTGGCAGCGAATGGAGATGGTGCTCAACAGCGCGACGGACATAGAAATCCTGGAGACTCGGCTCCGCAGCCTTTCGCTCGATCTCGGGGCGGTGCTTGTATGGCTTAGTGTTACCGGTGCCTTGTCCTTGGCAGAGCGCGATGCACTCGAGAATCGGATCCAGCACGGTGTCGGCAGCGCCTTGCGAGCGCTGCGTCTTGACGATGCCGCTCTCGTCCCTCGTCCCACATCGGTAGACCTGGAGGCAATCGATCACGCTGGCTTCGTGCGCACCGCCGCCGACCAGCTCGCCGCGCGCGCGGCCGACCCCAACGATCCAGAACAAGACATTGCCGCGGCCGCGCTGCATCGGCTCTATCTGCTGCACATGCGTGCGGCCGGGAGTGTTGCACGGTGAAGATACGCTCACTGGAACTGGAGCAGTTCCGCAAATTCGATCACCCGGTAGGGCTGTCTGGCTTCACGGATTCTCTGAACGTAATTTGCGGCCCGAATGAGTTCGGAAAGTCCACAATCCTGGCCGCCATACGCGGCTTGCTGTTCGAACGTCACAACAGCAAGGCGGAGCCAGTTAAACGTATGCAGACGTGGCGCGGGAACGCCGCACCACGTCTAGCGATGGAGTTCGAAATCGGCGGGGGTCGCTGGCGCATCGAGAAGCGCTTCCTCCATCAGCCGATGGCCTGTCTTACGGCTCCGGACGGCGGCCAATTCGACGGCGACGCAGCCGAAGAGGAGCTGCAGTGGCTGCTGGGATTTGGCGCGGCCGGTAAGCGCGGCTCCGGGCCCGAACAGATGGGCGTTTGGGGCGCGCTCTGGGTCACGCAACGTAATTCGGTCCTCCAAGCCGACCTCTCGTCTAACCTTGCACGGGCAACGGTCAGCAGCTGCCTTGACGCGGAAGTTGGTGTTCTGACTGGGAGTGAGAAGGGTCAGGCGCTGATGCGCGTAGCGCGCGACCAGCTTGGACAGCTACTCGATGGCAACGGCAAGCCGAAAGGTCGCTATCGGCAGATCATCGCAGCGATCGGCGAAGGCGACGCAAAGCTGGTCGAACTTCGCGACCGGGCGAAGCGGTTGAGCGACGATTCGGACTCTTTGCGGGACCGTCTGAGCAAGTTGACACGCGAGAGCGACGTCGCGGCCGAGCAGCGGGACCAGGTGGCGCTCGGCGATGCTCGGCGCCGCAAAGAAAATGCGCTCGTTCATCACCAACGACTGGAGGCGGCGACGTCGGCGCTCGCCTTGGCTGACCGGAACTGGGCGGACGCTGAGCGCGAGTGCGCTACTCGCGCGACGCGGGCAGAGGCTACGCTACGAAGTGAGCGCGTACTCGCCCTGGCCATCGAGGCGACAAAGCTGGCGCGCCGGTCACTCGAGGATGCGGAGGTCGAGTTCGCTGAGCGACGCACCACGGTGGACGCAGCGCAGACGCGAGCCACCACTTCGGCGCAGGCGGCACGTCGTAGGCGCAAAATGGTGGAGATTGCTCGGCATGCAGCCACACTCACCGCTTTCGAGGGCGCCGTCGAACAAGCGGAGTCAGCGCCAAGCCGGGTCAACGGTTTGGTCGCGCGGTTGGACTTGATGCGAACCAACAAGGATGGCATCGCCGTTGTGCGTAGGGCGGATCGCAACCGCGATGCCGCTCGGTCGGTTCTGGAAGCGCAGGCTGGGCAGTAGAGTGAAGGAGCGGGGACAATGAACCAGCGAAACAACAAGCCTGAACAAGCCGAAGGCGTCGGCCGCCGTGCCGTTCTGGGAGTCGGTCTAGGAGCTGGTCTGACCACTGCAACCGTCGCCGCCCTGCCAAGAAGCGCAGAGGGCGAGACGCTCGCTGCACCACCGCCTGCGGGCTTAGCGGCACCGTTTCCGGCGAGCCGCAGCGAGCCTCTCGGCCGGCCGTACAACGTGGTGCTCATCATGACCGACGAGGAGGCGTATCACCTACGTCCAGCCGAAGGCTTTGCCACGCCGGCGCGCGCCGAATTACAGCGGCGGGGCACCACCTTCCTTAACCACTACATTGGCTCGGCGATGTGCACGCCATCGCGCGGCGTCATAGTCTCCGGCCAGCCGCCGCAGGTGAACGGCGTCTTCGACCAGATGGAAACAGGCTACGTGCCGAGCCTGAGGATCGACCGGCCGAGCATGGGCACCATCTTCCGCCAGCTCGGCTACCGCACCGCCTATTTCGGCAAGTTCGAGCTGCGCCGCAGCATCATCGTGCCCAAACGCAGCGTGAACTACAGCGACGCGCTTGCAGCCTACGGCTTCGAGGGCTTCGAATCGGACGGCGACAAGGTGGGCGCCCCCGACCAGGGCTACGACACTGACATCTACTCGGCGGGCGAAGCGGTGCGCTGGCTACGCACGCACGGCCAGGCGCTGAACCAGCAAGGCATTCCCTGGCTCCTGGTTGTGAGCTTCATCTCGCCCCACGACATCATGTACGCCGACGTCAACCAACCCGGCGAGACCGTGCAGAAATCGCTGGCAGGTGCCAGGCTCACCCGGCCACCCGCCAACGCGGGCTTTGCCACGCGCTGGAAGTTCCAGCCCTCTCCCAGCGCGCTGGAGCCGCTGGACAAGCCCGGTCGACCGCGGGCACAGCTTGCTTACAACATCGGCTGGTCCGCCTGGCTAGGCGAGATCCCGAGAGACGCCACGGCCATGTGGGATGACTATTATAACCTCTATCTCAACCTGATCCGCGACAACGATCGCACCATGCAGGGCGTGCTCGATGCGATCTCAGCGCTCGACCTCTGGCCTTCGACCGCGGTCGTGCGCACAGCCGACCATGGCGAGCTCGGCGGCTCGCACGGTGGGCTCCGCGGCAAGGGTCCGCTTCCCTACGAGCAGGAAACCCATGTGCCGATGGTCGTGGTCCATCCGGAATATCCCGGCGGCCGTACCTGCAAGGCGGTGACGAGCCACATCGACCTCGTGCCGACGCTCGCCGGCCTCACCAAAACCGATACGCTGCTCCGCACCGCCGCACTCGCAGGCTTGCCCGGCCGCGACTTCACGTCGCTGCTGAGGGCTCCCGAGCAGGCGTCCCTCACGGCGATCCGCCCCGGTGCGCTGTTCAATTATGTCGGGTTGTGGACCGTCGATGCGTCCTACATGTCACTGACTGCCCGGAACCTCAGCGAGGCCCGATACGTGCCGCCCTTCAGCGAGCTGCGGCCGGAAATGACGCCGCGTGGATTCATCAGCTTCTGCTTCGACGGTCGCTACAAATTCTCCCGCTACTACGCGCCCGACAATTTCAACACGCCGACGACTTTTGAGGACCTGGTTGGCAACAACGACCTCGAACTGCATGACCTTGAAACCGATCCGGACGAGGTGCTCAATCTCGCCGCCGACCCCAGCGCCCACCGCAAACTCATCATGCACCTGAACGAGCTTTTGAATCGGCTGATCGCGCACGAGGTCGGTGACAACAACGGCAGCTTCCTGCCAGCGGCGCTGCGTGATGGCTGACGGTGCAGCGCACCAGACGTAATCTGTGAGGCAGGCATTCGACGAGGTTGCGGACCGGCATCTCTACTCGGGCAAGGCGGCGGCCGGACCCGTCTCCGCTCTGCCTGATACACGATAAGTCATAGTGTATCCGAGGCGACTACGGGTCGGAGCCTCCCGAAACCGGGGGCCGAGAGAACGCTGATTAAGAGTTATCGAGCGCCCGTGACACAATCTCGGCCGAAGAATACTCTGCCAGAAGGTCCG
>CAWIZE010000010.1:0-482832 GCA_963840545.1 uncultured Pseudomonadota bacterium
GACCGAGCTTCCTTCTTTGAAAACGCGCAAGGCCCTGACTCGGTACGACAATCTGCCGCCGGGGCCGTGCGTTACTGGCTACATCCGACGCCGAGGAGGGTGAGTGCCTTGTGCTGGATCGGGGTTGGCCTGGTGACGACGGTGAGCGGATAGTCGGGCGTGATCGCGGTGATGATGGTGTTGCGCGCCACTGTGGCGAGATCGGCCAGGAGAGAGCGGAAGCTGTGCACCGGCAGGCCGTCGGGGGTGAGACCCGTCGTCTGTTTGGTGACGGCGGCCGGCGAGCGCTGGGCTTGGGCCACCACGCTCGGGCGCAGGGCTTCGGCGGCCTGCTTGTCGGTGTCATCGAACAGCATCGGCGCCAGGCGCTGGCGCATATGCCATTCGAGATAGTAGGCGAGCATGCAGAGGCAGACATGGGCGCGCACCCGATCCGCCATCCAGTGATGCACGGGCCGCACCTGGAGATCGACCGTCTTCAGGCAACGGAACGCCCGCTCCACCAGGCTCAGGGATTTATAGCTGCGCACGGTCGCGGCGTCGTCGAGCGCTGCCGCGGGCAGGCTGGTGCGGACGACGTAGATGCCGTCGCTCGCGGCCTCGGCGGCGATCTCGACGGTCTTGCGGGCGAAGCCGAAGGCGGTATCGGTGATGGCGAGCTCGAAATGCTTGGCCATCTTGTGCTTGTCGAGCACCGCGCCGACTGAGCTGCCCCCGATTTCTCTGGACACGGTATTGTCGAGAGAAGAGGGAGCAGAGGAATGGCTTTGATCAAGGAAGCGAATGTGAGGGCGCCGGTTGATGGGCCTGTGGAAAGCGAGGGCGGGCGTAGCCCGTCCATGCTATCCACAGGCCGGGCCGCGGAGCCGATGCCGGTGACGGGACCGTTGGCCCCTGGTCAGCGCTGGAGCGTCGCGCGCAAGCGTGAGGTGGTGTTGAGGTTGATGCGTGGCGAGCCGGCCGAGCTGCTCTCCCGGGAGCTCGGCGTGCCGCTGTATCGGCTGGAACGCTGGCGCGAACGGGCCCAAGCGGCGATCGACGCGGCGCTGAAGGAGCGTGAGACCGACAGCGAGAACACAGAACTGGCCGCCGCCATGCACCGGATCGGCGAACTTTCGATGGAGAACGAGCTGCTCCGCGCGCGGATCGGTCATTCCGGCCCTTTGGTCCGTCGGAGGTCGCGGTGACGGCCGCCGCGATCTCCCCGGCGACCGGCCGCACCTATGGTGTCGAACGGACCTGCGCGGTGTTCGGGGTGTCGCACTCGTCCTTCTACGCCTGGCGTTCGACGCGACAGGATCTGGCACCAGCGACGACAGTGGGTCGGCGCGGTCCGAAGCCCGCGCTCTCGGATGCCGATCTGCTGGCGGCGATAAGAGCCGATCTCGCCCGCTCGCCCTGGCATGGCGAAGGCCACCGCAAGGTTTGGGCAAGGCTGCGCGTGCTCGACGGCATCCGGGTCAGCCGCACCCAAATCCTGCGGGTGATGGGCGAGAACAATCTGCTCTCGCCGCATCGCCGGCCAAGCGGTCCACCGAACGAGCATGATGGCCGGATCATCACTGACGCGCCGAACGTCATGTGGGCGACGGATGCGACCCAGATTCCGACCGTCGAAGACGGCAAGGTCTGGCTGTTCGGCGTCGTCGAACATTGGAACGGCGAAGCTCTGGGCTGGAACGTCAGCAAGCGCGGCGACCGCTACGCCGCCGCAGAGGCCGTTGGCACGGCGGTCAAGACCATCAGCGGTCATCTCAGCGCCTCGGCCGCTCGCGGCATCGCACTCCGCCACGATCACGGCAGCAACTTCATGGCCGACCATTTCCAGAAACAGATCCGGTTCTGGGGCATGACCCCGAGCTACGCCTTTGTCGGCGAACCGGAGACCAACGGGGTCGCCGAGCGGTTCTTCCGGACCCTCAAGGAACAGATCGTCCATGGCCGGATCTTCCAGACCATCGACGAAGTCCGCGCCGCGGTGCGCGGTTTCATCGCCCAGTACAACGCCTCCTGGCTGCTCGAGAAGAACCGCTTCCTGAGCCCTTCAGCAGCCAGAGCCGCCTGGAACCAGGCCAATCTCAGGATGGCCGCTTAGTCGTGTCTTGTGTCCAAGAAACCGGGTGCGGTACAAGCACTGCGCCGACCGCGAGGGCGATGTTGGTAGCCCCGCGCAGGGGATGGTGCTTGCGTGCCACCGCCGCCCGGATGCGGGCGAGGTCGCGCTCGGTGGCGGCGAGCAGGTCTTGGCGTTTGCGGGTGCGCTCGGCGGCGAGATCGGGGTTGCGGCAGACGATCAGCCGTTCGCCGGGAAAGTCGGGTGCGGTGATGCTGGCCATGTCGCGCTGGTCGAACAGCGAGAGCTGCAAGGCCCCGGCCGCCAGCAGCGCCTTGATCGCCGGCGCGCGCAGCGCGGTGATCCAGTCCAGGCCTGCCGCCTTGATGTCCTCGGTGATCCGCGCCTGAGTGATCATGCCGCGATCGCCGACCAGGACCACATGGTCGAGGTGAAAGCGCTGCTTGAGCTTCTCGACCTGTCTCGCCAGCGTCATCGGGTCGGCGGTGTTGCCATCGAAGACCTCGATGGCGACCGGGCAGCCATCGGGGGCGCAGAGCAGGCCGTAGATGATCTGCAGCGTGCCCTTGCGGCCGTCGCGACTGTAGCCGCGCTTGGCAAGCGGGCAGCAGCGCCCCTCCAGGTAGCTCGACGAGACATCGTAGAGCACGAGCGTGCCGTTGGTCAGATGGCGTTTGGCCAGGGCGGTCTCGATGGCGGGCTGGCGCTCGAGCAGCCAGTCCAGCGCGGCGTAGAGTTCGTCCTCGTCGACCGCACCGAGCCCGAGCACCTCGCCAAGGCTCGAGGCCGCCGTTGCAGGGGAGAGCGCACGGGCGGCGGCAAGCTTGGATGCGGGTTCGAGGATCCGGCCGACCACCAGCGCAAGGACGAGATCGCGACAACGATTGCCGTCGGGGCCGAGGATGCGGTCAAGGCCGATCCTCCGGGCGGTGCCGAGAGCGGCGGCAACGTGGCCGTGCGGCAAACTGCGGATGACAGTGAATGCCTCGCGCCCGGCGGGGATGACGGTCCCCCCTTTGAGCACGCCGCGCAGACCTTCGATGTGGGCGGCGGGCCAGTTCGAGAGGTTGCAGAGCGTGCGCTTACGGACCTTGCCACCCTCGCGGTAGCTCTCGCGCAGGAGCACGGCAGGGGGTGAGCTCCGGTTGGGGACCGCTTCAATATACATGGTGGAGCATAAGCACTCCGCCCGCTGGAGTACAAGCCCTAAATTCTCTATTACATGTCTACCTTTAAACCGAAGTTCCTTCTATGCCGTTACATCAAGCCATTGATATATCGCTGCTTCTCATCAAAAAGAGGCGAAAAGGTAGCCAGTTGCTGGGTGCAGCCAGACAAGAAATTGGCGATGGGTCCCACCGGTTGACGACGAGCTCAGATCTGATAGCCTCACAAAAAGCCAGCTATCTGATTGATATCCTCTGTACCCAGTAGCGAAGCCGCCGCTTTTCGAAGAAGCGAGTTGGATCAACGAGTTGCGCTACTTGACAGTAGGAAGCTCGGTTTAAAGGCGATCCCTCGTCATCTTGCGAGCCCAATCAACGGCTTGGTAGTGGTTAGAAGAAGGAAACTCGGGCTAGCGCCCGGCGCCCCATAACCCGATCTTATTGTTCCCGCACGGCGCATAAGCGCGCCCATCAGTGTTCGCTCGCGATCGCCCGCCCGAGCCGCGCCAGCGCCTGGCGCAGCGCCCCTTCCGGAATCCCGGCCAGCCGCGCCTCGAGCGCCGCTTCGACCCCTGCCCGCGGCGCCTTCGGTGCGGGCGGGGCCGGTTTCATCGCCACCGGCACCTGGTGGAAGCGGAGCCTTGTCACCAGCGTCCGGCCGGCATGGGTGTTGATGCGCTCGATGAGCTTCGGCGCCAGATGCTGGAGTTCCAGCGCGACCGGCCCGGCGCAGGCGATGGAAAGCAACCCGGCGGCGCAGCGCTCCGGCGCCGTCACCGCGGCCAGCCCCGGCCCGACGATCGCCTCCCAGTCCGCGAGCAGCCGCGCCGCGGCGGGCGAGCGGCGGCGGAACGCTGTCCGCGTGACCGCCGGCAGCAATGAAGCGATCGGCCGCGGGCCGTAAGGGTGCCGCGCCTCCGCGCCCACCGCCCCCACCGCCTCAGGCTTGTCCGCGTCCGGAACCGCCGCCATACCCCCCTTCGTGGTTTTCCTCTCCGCCGCCATCTCCGAGGTCCCGGATCTGCTCCGCTGGTACGACCGGCACCGGCGGGACCTTCCCTGGCGCGCCCCGCCGGGCGTGCGCCCCGATCCCTACCGCGTTTGCTTAAGCGAGGTCATGCTCCAGCAAACGACCGCGACCGCGGCGATACCTTATTTCGCCCGCTTCATCGAGCGCTTCCCGAGTTTTTCCGCCCTTGCCGCCGCGCCCGAGGCTTCGGTGCTCGCCGCCTGGGCCGGGCTCGGCTACTACGCCCGCGCCCGCAACCTCCACCGCACCGCCCGCCTCGTCGCGGCCGAGGGCCTGCCGCGCACGCCCGAGGCGCTGGCGCGCCTGCCCGGCATCGGCGCCTATACGGCGGATGCCATTGCCGCGATCGCCTTCGGCGTGCCCGTGGTGCCGGTGGACGGCAATGTCATCCGCGTGCTTGCCCGCCGCCACGCCATCGCCGCGCCTTTGCCCGCGGCCTTGGCCCCGATCCGCGCCGCCGCCCGGGCGCTCGCCGCCGATCCCGCCGTGCAGGACCGCGCCGGGGATTTCGCCCAGGCCCTCTTCGATCTCGGGGCGACGATCTGCCGCCCCGCCGAGCCCGCCTGCGTGCTCTGCCCCTGGGCCGCCCCCTGCGCCGCCCGCGCCGCCGGCATCGCCGAGACCCTGCCCAACAAACCGCCGAAGCCCGTCCGCCCGCACCGCTACGGCGCCCATTTCTGGCTCACCGACGAGGCCGGCCAGGTGCTGCTCCGCCGGCGTCCCCCATCGGGCCTGCTCGGGGCGATGACCGAGCTGCCCGGCACCGAATGGCGCTCGGAGCCCTGGCCCGAGGCGGAGGCGCTGGCCGCCGCGCCCATGCCGGCCGCCTGGCGCCCGCTCGGCGAGGTCCGGCACGGCTTTACCCATTTCACGCTCTCGCTCGGGGTCTTCGCCGCCCGCGTCCGGCGGATCACCGCCGTGGGCTTCCTCCGCCCCGCCACCTCCCTCGCCGGGGAGGCGCTGCCCTCGGTGATGCGCAAATGCGTCCGGCTGGCGGACGCTGCTATCCTCCCGCCATGAGAGCACCACCGCCCGAGCTCCTGACGCCCGCCGAGATGGGCAAGGCGGACGAAGCCACCATCGCCGGCGGGGTCTCCGGCATAACGCTGATGGAGAATGCGGGCCGCGCCGTCGCCCGCGCCGTCGCCCGCCGTTTTTCGCCCGCGCGCACGCTGGTGCTCTGCGGCCCCGGCAACAATGGCGGGGACGGCTATGTGGCCGCCCGGCGTCTCACCGAGATGGGCTGGCCGGTCGCCGTCGCCGCGCTCGCCCCGCCGCGGCCGGGCTCGGACGCAGCACTTGCCGCCGCCCGCTGGCGCGGCCCGGTCGTCGCCTTCTCCCCCGCAGCCGCCGCCCGGGCCGAGCTCGTCATCGACGCCGTGTTCGGCGCCGGGCTCGCCCGCCCCGTCGAGGGCCTGGCGGCCGATGCGCTCCGCGCCGCCCGCCTCGTCGCCGCGGTGGACGTCCCGAGCGGGCTTGACGGCGCGAGCGGTGCGGTTCTCGGCTTCGCCCCTTCCGCCGCCCTTACGGTCACCTTCTTCCGCCGCAAGCCCGGCCATCTCCTGCTCCCCGGCCGGCTGCTCTGCGGGGCGCTGATCCTGGCCGAGATCGGCATCCAAGCGAGCGTGCTCGCGGCCATCGGCCCGCGCAGCTTCGCCAACGGCCCCGCGCTCTGGCACCTCCCGTCGCCCACGGCCGATTCCCACAAATGGAGCCGTGGCCACGTCACCGTGCTGGGCGGTGCGGCGATGACCGGCGCGGCCCGCCTCGCCGCCGCCGGCGCCCGCCGCGGCGGCGCCGGGATGGTGACGATCGCCGCCCCCGAAGAAGCAGCCTCGGTCTATCGCACCGGCGATGCCGGCGTGATCGTCAGCGAAGGGCCGCTCGCCGAGCTGCTCCAGGACGCCCGGCGAAAGGTGTTTGTCTGCGGCCCCGGGCTCGGCGCCGAGGCCGCCCGTGCCGCCCTGCCTCTGCTCCTCGCCGCCGGCCGGCAGATCGTCGCGGACGCCGACGCGCTCACCGCCTTCGCCGGCGCGCCCGAGAGCTTGCGCGGCGCCGCCGTGCTCACCCCGCACGAAGGCGAGTTCGCCCGCCTCTTCGGCCCGCTTGGCGCGAACCGGCTGTTCGCGGCGCGCGCCGCCGCCCGCCGCACCGGCGCGGTGGTTGTGCTGAAGGGCGCCGACACGGTCATCGCCGCGCCCGACGGCTGGGCCGCGATCAACGAATCGGCCCCACCCACGCTTGCCACGGCCGGCACCGGCGACGTCCTCTCGGGCCTGATCGCCGGCCTGCTCGCCCAGGGGCTCTCCGCCCGCGATGCCGCCGCTGCGGGCGTCTTCCTGCACGGCGTCGCCGCCGAGCTGGTCGGCCCCGGCCTGATCGCCGAGGACCTGCCGCCCGCGCTGCCGCGCGCCGCGACCAGAATCAGGGAGGAGGCGGAACGATGGCGCGGGTCGGCTTCATTGGCTTAGGCAACATGGGTGCCCCCATGGCGGCGAACCTGCTCGCCGCCGGCCACGAGCTCACCGGGTTCGACCTTTTACCCCCGGCGGCGCCCGCCCCGGGCCTCGCCCTCGCCCCCGACCTCGCCGCCGCCGTTTCGGGGGCCGAGATCGTGATCACCATGCTGCCCGCGGGCGCCGACGTGCTCGCGGTCTATCGCGAGGCGCTCGCCGCCGTTCCGCAAGGCTCGCTCTGGATAGATTGCTCGACGATCGATGTCGCGAGCGCGCGGACGGCGCACGATCTGGCCCATCTCAGGGGTATGGCGTCGGTCGATGCGCCGGTCTCGGGCGGGGTCGCGGGCGCGCGCGCCGCCACGCTCACCTTCATGGCTGGGGGCGGGGAGGGGGCATTCGCCCGCGCCCGCCCCGTGCTTGCCGCGATGGGCAAGCGCATCGTCCATTGCGGCGGGCCCGGCGCCGGGCAAGTCGCAAAAATCTGCAACAACCTCATCCTCGGCATCTCGATGATCGCCGTGAGCGAGGCGTTCGTCCTCGCCGAACATCTCGGCCTCGCCCCGGAACCCCTCTTCGAGGTCGTCTCGTCCTCCTCCGGCCAGTGCTGGTCGCTCACCAGCTACTGCCCGGTGCCGGGCCTGGTGCCGGCCAGCCCCGCCAACCACGGCTACAGGCCCGGATTCGCCACCAAACTCATGCTCAAGGACCTCCGCCTCGCCATCGATGCGGCGAAGGACACCGGCGCCGCACCCACGCTCGGCGCCGCCGCCGCCGCGCTCTTCGCCCGTTTCACCGCGGCCGGCCGCGGCGAGGACGATTTCTCCGCCATCATCGAGCTGGTGCGCGGAAATATCGTGCAATGACCCGTGAGCGGCGGAGGCCGATGCGCTAAAGTGGCCGCCTCGGCGGAAAGGCATCCGATGGCGAAGCAGAGCCTGATGAACGAGCCGGCGGCCCCGGCCGGCCTGTTCGACTGGGCGCGGCGGCGCCTCGCAAGCGTCTGGCGCGACATCGCCGCAAGCCCGCCCGGCGAGGCGGAGGCGCCGATCGAGGCGCAGATCCGTGCCTGCCTCGATGGCCGCGGCGGCGAGGTCAGCGCGCGCAACCGCGCCGCCCGCCTCGCGCGCGCCTATCTCGGGCTCGACGCCGCCGGGCAGCGCGCCTTCCTCGAGACGCTCGCCGGCTTCGATTCCGACCCCGACGCGCTCGCCCGCGCCTACCAGGCCCTCCAGGAGGCCGAAGACCCGGCCGCGCGCGCAGGCGCCACGGTCGCACTCCGCCGCGTCCTCGAGCCGCCGCGCCAGAAGCTGCTCCGCCAGTTCACCTCCATCCCCAACGGGGTGAAGTTCCTGGTCGATCTCCGCGCGACGCTGCGCCAGGCCAATGACGGCCCGGCGCTGCTCGCCCTCGAATCCGACCTCCACGGCCTGCTCGCGAGCTGGTTCGATATCGGCTTCCTCGAGCTCCGCCGCATCGACTGGTCGAGCCCGGCCTCGCTGCTCGAGCTTCTGGTCGGCTACGAGGCGGTGCATTCCATCCGCTCCTGGCGCGACCTCAAGAACCGCCTCGATTCCGACCGGCGCTGCTACGCCTTCTTCCACCCGCGCATGCCCGACGAGCCGCTGATCTTCGTCGAGGTCGCGCTGGTGCAGGGGCTCGCGGACTCGGTGCAGAAGCTGCTCGACGAGAAGGCCCCGCTGCTCGACCCGCACACCGCGGACACCGCCATCTTCTACTCGATCAGCAACTGCCAGAGCGGGCTTTCGGGCATCAGCTTCGGCAATTTCCTGATCAAGCGCGTGGTCGAGGAGCTGACGCACGAGTTCCGCACCCTCCACACCTTCGCCACCCTCTCGCCGGTGCCGGGCTTCCGCCGCTGGCTCGGCGAGCTGCTCGCCGCCGAGCCCGCGGGGCTCTTCTCCACCGAGGAGGGGGCGAGCCTGCGCACCGCGGCACCCGCCGACAAGCCGGCGGCGGAGACCGGGGGCGCAAGCCCTGCTCGCCATCCTCTCCCGCCGCTCCTGGTGGCGCGATCCGGCGATGGCGCGCGCCGCCGAGCCCGTGCTGCGCCGGCTCTGCGCGCGTTACCTCCTCGTTGAATCGAACGGCGCGCGGGCGCTCGATCCGGTGGCCCATTTCCACCTCTCCAACGGGGCGCGGCTGGAGCGGATCAACATGCTGGCGGACGTGTCCGAGCGCGGCGCCAAGGAGGGCGCGACATTGATGGTGAACTACCTCTACGATCCCGAGCGCATCGAGGAGTGGCACGAGGACTACATGGGCGCCGGCAAGCGCAACGCCTCGACCGCGGTGCGCCGCCTCCTGCGGGGCTGGAGCTGAACGCATGAACGTTCCGGGCGTCGCGCTCGCCGAGGACCCCACGGGGGCCCGCCGCCTGGCGCTCCTCAAGGAGATCGAGCGCAAGCTCCTCTGGCTCTCGACCTGGGCGATCCACAACGCCAACCATGTCCGCCCCAATCGCGACGGGCTCAAGGTCGGCGGCCACCAGGCCTCTTCCTCCTCGGTCATCGCGATCATGACCGCGCTCTATTTCGCCGCGCTGCGCCCCGAGGACCGGGTCGCGGTGAAGCCCCATGCCGGGCCGGTCTTCCACGCCGTCAACATGCTCCTCGGCCGCGAGGCAAGCCGGCCGCTCGAACGTCTGCGCGCCTTCGGCGGCGCCCAATCCTACCCCAGCCGCGCGCGCGACGGCGCGGAGGTCGATTTCTCGACCGGCTCGGTCGGGCTCGGCGTCGCGATGACGAGTTTTTCCGCCATGATGCAGGACTACGTCCATCGCCATGGCCTGGCGCGGGCCGACATTCCCGCGGGCCGCGCGATCGCGCTCGCCGGCGACGCGGAGCTCGACGAGGGCAATATCTACGAGGCGCTGCTCGAAGGCTGGAAGCACGACGTCCGCAATGTCTGGTGGATCATCGACTACAACCGCCAGAGCCTCGATTCCGTCGTGCCGGACCGGCTCTTCGGCCGCATCGAAGGCCTCTTCCGCGACATGGGCTGGAACGTCGTCACGCTGAAATACGGGCGCAAGCTCACCGCCGCCTTCGCCCGCCCGGGCGGCGAAGCATTGCGCCTGTGGATCGACGACTGCCCGAACAGCCTCTACTCGGCGCTCACCTTCCAGGGGGGTGCGGCCTGGCGCACGGCGCTGCTCACCGATCTCGGCCGGGACCGCGGCGTGCGCGCGATCATCGACCCGCTCGCCGATTCCGAGCTCGGCGAGCTGATGACCAATCTCGGCGGCCACGACCTCGCCTTCATCATCGACACGCTCGAGGCCGCCGCCGCTTGCGGCGACCAGCCGACCTGCTTCATCGCCTACACGATCAAGGGCATGGGCCTGCCCTTCGCCGGCCACAAGGACAACCATTCCGGGCTGATGACGCCCGAGCAGATGGAAAGTTTTTCCGCTGCGATGCAGATCCGGCCCGGCCATGAATGGGACCTCGCCGAAGGGCTCTCGGTTTCGGAGGCCGAGCTCCGCCGCTTCATCGCCTCGGTGCCCTTCGCCCAACCCCTCGCCCGCGAAGGCCGCGCGCTTGCCTCCCCAACCATTCCCGTACCCACGGTTCTCCCTTTGCCGCGCAGCGCATCGGAAAGAACGCGCGGCACGGAGAAAAAAAACTCGACGCAGTCCGGCTTCGGCGAAATCCTGGCCGAGATCGGCCGCGGCGAAGGCGACTGCGCGGCGCTCGCCGAGCGCATCCTGACGACCAGCCCCGACGTCACCGTCTCGACCAATCTCGGGCCCTGGGTGAATCGCCGCGGCATCTTCGATCGCCATACCCGCAACGATGTCTTCCGCGACGCCAAGCTCGCCTCGGCGCAACGCTGGGGGATGAGCCCGCGCGGCCAGCATTTCGAGCTCGGCATCGCCGAGCAGAATCTTTTTCTCCTGCTCGGCGCCGCCGGCCTCGCGCACACGCTCTACGGCGCCCGCCTGCTGCCGATCGGCACCGTCTACGACCCCTTCGTCAATCGCGGGCTCGATGCGCTGATCTATGCCTGCTACCAGGACGCACGCTTCCTGCTCGTCTCCACCCCGTCGGGCATCTCGCTCGCCCCCGAGGGCGGCCAGCACCAGTCGATCAACACGCCGCTGATCGGCATGGCCGCCGACCGGCTCGCCGCCTACGAGCCGGCACATGTCGACGAGCTCGCGATCCTCTTCCGTCACGCCCTCGATCACATGCAGCGCCCGGACGGCTCTGCCGTCTGGCTCCGGCTCTCGACGCGCCAGATTCCCCAGCCCGCGCGCGAGATCGACGCACACGCGATCATCGCCGGCGCCCACTGGGTTTTTCCCCCCGCACCCGGCGCCCGCATCGCCATCGCCTACCAGGGGCCGCTCGCCCCCGAAGCTCTTTCCGCCTTCGATGCGCTCCGCGAGGACGAACCGACCGCCGGCCTGCTCGCCATCACCAGCCCCGACCGGCTGCACGCGGGCTGGCTCGCCGCCCGCCGCGCCCGCCGCAACGGCACGCACGACGCCCTCTCGCACATCGAACGCATCCTCGCCCCGCTCGCCGCCAACGCAACGCTCGTCACCGTGCTCGACGGACATCCGGCCGCCCATTCCTGGCTCGGCGCGGTGCGCGGCCAGAAAATCGCCCCGCTCGGCGTCGAGCATTTCGGCCAGAGCGGCGATATCCCGGACCTCTACCGGGAATACGAAATCGATGCGGACGCCATCCTCGATGCCTGCGCGCAGGCGCTGCTGGAGCAGCGGTAGAGAGGAAGACCAAGCGGCGGGTCCCGGGGCCCGACCGGCCGCGCGCTGCGGGCCTCAGCCGGGGGGCGCGGATGAGGTGGGCCAAATGAGACAGGCCCGCTTCAGAGCGAAATCGCCGTGCTCGGCATCGGTGGATGTCCGGTGAGCGCCTGCATTTGTCTCTCCTTGACTTTCCCCGCATATGATTTTACCGCAGCGACCAAGATGTTGCATTCGCAACAATTGGGGGAACGCGCGATGGGCGAAGCTCCGCACGATCGGGGGGATCGCCGGCCGGCGCCGCCTTCGCCGCCTTCGCCTCATGCGCCGCATCGCCGCACCCTGCTGCTGGCGACGACGATGCTCTCCGGCCTGGTCGCGCCGGCGCTCGCGCAGACGCTGCCCACGGGCGGCGGCTACGTCGCCGGCTCGGGCGCGATCGCCACCGCCGGGCCGGGGATGACGATCACCCAATCGAGCCCGCGCGGCATCATCGACTGGCAGGGCTTCTCGATCGGCGGGGGGAACACCGTCCAGTTCAACAACGGCGCCGGCGCGACGCTGAACCGTGTGACCGGGGGCAATCTCTCGACCCTATCCGGCCAGCTCGGCGCCACCGGCTCGGTCTATCTGGTCAACCCGAACGGGGTTGTGGTCGGCCCGGGCGGGCAGGTGCTCACCGGCGGCAGCTTCGTCGCCTCGACCCGCGACGTGCCGAATGCGCAGTTCATGGGCGGCGGCACGCTCGGCTTCTCCGGCAGCTCGAACGGAACCGTCACCAACGCGGGCAGCATCACCGCGCGGAACGGCGACGTGGTGCTGATCGGCCAGGCGGCGAGCAACAGCGGGACGATCGCGGCGCTCAACGGCACCGCGGCGCTGGCGGCCGGCAATCAGGTGGTGCTGCGGTCCGCGACCGGGCCGGCGGGGATCTATGTCGCCCCGGACGTGACGGCGACGGGCAGCGCCGCCAATACCGGCGCGATCCAGGCGGCGGCGGCGGAACTCGCCTCGGCCGGCGGCAATGTCTATGCCCTGGCCGGCAATCGCGGCGGGCTGATCCAGGTGACCGGGTCGCAGAGCATCGCCGGCCAGGTGTGGCTGACGGCGCCGAACGGCACGGTCGAAGTCTCCGCCACCGTGACCGCCACCAACGCCAATGCCACCGGCGGGGCGATCGTCGCCGACGGCAAGGCCACGACGCTCGACGCGACGGCGGCGCTCTCCGCCTCCGGCACCACCGGCGGCACGGTGCTCGTCGGCATCGCCCCGGGCGGGGCGAACGAGGCGGCGAGCACCACCATCGCCGCGGGGGCGCACATCCTCGCCGCCGGCGCGGGCAACGCCGGCGGCCAGATCGAGACCTCGGGCCAGACCCTCGCGCTCGGCAGCGCCACGATCGATGCCGGCGCCGGCGGCTCCTGGGTCATCGACCCGCTTGACTTCACGATCAATTCCGCCGTCGCGCAAACCATCGACAGGAGCCTGAACGACGGCACCGACGTCACCCAGCAGACCACCGGCGGGCGCGGCGCGGCGCCGGGCGATATCAATGTCGAGTCCGCGATCACCTGGAGCACCGGCGCGACGCTGAGCCTCTCCGCGTTCCACAGCGTCAATGTCGACGCGGCGATCACCGCGACCGGCGATGGGACCCTGAACATCCGGACCGACAATGGCGTGAACGGCACGAGCAGCGGCGGAACCCTCAACATCGCGATGGGCGAAGGCGACATCCGGTTCACCACCCAGACCGAGGGCAAGCTCGTCATCAACGGCGCCGCGTACACGCTGATCTGGACGGTGCCCGAGCTCCAGGAGCTCGGAGACACCGGCAACTACGCCCTGGCGGACGCCATCGATGCCGGCCCCTTCACCGGCTTCGCCCCGATCGCGGCAGAGCAACGGCTCCGCGGCTTCACCGGCACGTTCAACGGGCTCGGCAACACGATCACCGACCTGGTGATCGAGGACGGCGCCGAGCGGGCGCGCGTCGGGCTCTTCAGCGCCATCGGCCGTGGCGGGGTGGTCGAGAATCTCGGCCTGATCGGCGGCTCCGTCAGCGCCGGCGGCTTCGGCGCCTTTGGCGGCGAGATCGCCGGAGTGAACGAAGGCACCATCACCAATGTCTACGCAACCGGCACCGTCCATGGCGGCAACTACACCGACATCGGCGGCCTGGTCGGCGAGAACCGGGGCGCCATCAGCGGTTCCTCCGCAACCGGCGCGGTGATCGGGGCGGACTTCACGACCGTCGGCGGGCTGGTCGGCGTCAACACGCCGAGCGGCACGATCACGCGCTCCACCGCGACGGGCGAGGTCAGCGGCGGTTTCGCAAGCGACGTCCATCCCTTCGTCGGGAAGAACGAGGGCAAGATCATTCCCTGACGGCGGATTTGCGCGCTGCGGCGCGCCCCTGCCTGACGGCCCCCCGGCCTACTCTTTCCGCCGGCCGCGCCGCGCCGCAGGGCGGCCGATGGGCGGGGGGTGCTCGGCGGCTTCGGCGGCGTGCATCAGGTGCCGGTGCATCAGGCGTGCGGCCATCGCCATGTCTTCGGCCGCGATCGCCGAGAGGATCGCCATGTGCTCGCGGCACCAGACGGTGACGCGGGCGCGGTCGGCGTAGCTGCCGAGCTCGAGCAGGCGGCGGAGCGTGTTCTGCTGGCGCACCACGCTCAGCACGAAGAGGTTGCCGCTCCAGGCGGCGATGGCCTCGTGGAAGCGGGCGTCGAGCGTGAAGACGCGGGCCGGGTCGTCGCGGGTCATGTCCGGTCGGGTGGTGAGCGCGGTGTGCTCATCGACGAGCTGTTCGAGCAGGGCGGGCTCGGCGCGGAAGCCGGGCACCAGCAGGGAAGGCGGCTCGAGCATCAGCCGGAGCTCGTAGCTGGCGCGGCGGGAGTGTTCGTTGTCGAGCGAGGGGACGAAGCTCCAGCGCCAGCCATCGCGGTGCACCAGGCCCTCCTCCGCGAGCCGCGCCAGCGCCCGCTGGACGGCAGCGAGCCCCATCCGGTAGCGCCGCGCGAGCGCGCTCTGGGCGAGTTCCGGGCCGATCCGTCCGGCGAGGCGGTCGCGGATCAGCTGATCGTGGAGCATCGCCGCGGCGGAGGGCTGGGCGGGCAGGCGGAAGCCGGCCAATTCGGTGCCCGGGCGCACCAGGACATGGCCGCGATTGACCCGCGCCCGCACCACGCCGTGGCGCGCGAGCAGGCGGAGCGCCGCGCGCACGGGGGTGCGCGAGACGGCCAGCGCCCGGGCGAGGTCCTGCTCGACCACCCGCGCGCCGGCCGGCCAGGCGCCGGTGACCGCGGCCTCGACGATCCGCTCGGCGAGGCGGATGTGGCGCGGGTGGGAAGGGGTGGCGGGGCGGGAAGTCGTGGACATGGTGGATTGTTCGATTTATGACAGATTGAACAAAACAATACGACCCCAGGTCGGCTTCACATTGGCACGGGAGACCGCCGCATGCTTCGACGCCTCGCCCTTCTCTGCTCGCTCACCCTCGCGGTGCCGGCCTTCGCCCAGCCGGTGAAGCCGCCCCCCGGGCTGGTTGCGCCCGGCAAGCTCACCTACGGCACCGCCGCGACCTTCGCGCCCTTCGAGTACCAGGAGAACGGCCAGTATCTCGGCTTCGACATCGAATTCGCCGCCGCCATCGCCCAGGCGATGGGCCTCGCGCCGGCGCGGCTCGACATGGACTTCAACGGCCTGATCCCGGCGCTCCAGGGCAAGCGGGTCGACATCATCAACAGCGCCATGTACATCAACCCGGCACGCGCCGGGCAGGTGGACTTCATCCCCTACATGCGCATCGGCAACGAGATCATCGTCGGCAAGGGCAATAAGCTGCATATCGCCGCGCGCAGCGATCTTTGCGGCCATCGCGTCGCGGTGACGCTCGGCGCGATCGAGGAGACCTACGCCCGCGCGGTCGCCCAGGACTGCGCCAAGGCGGGCAAACCGGCGCTCGTCATTCTTTCGCTCCCCACCGCCCAGGACAGCGCGCTCGCGGTGCGCCAGGGCAGGGCGGACGCGGAGTTCGACAGCACGCCCGGCGCGGTGATGCTGACCACGAATTTCCCCGACGCCTTCGAGATCGCGGGCCCGCCCTTCGAGACGCACACCTTGATCGGCATCGCCGTGCGCAAGGACGATCCGGCGATGAAAGCCGCGATCGAGGCTGCCGTGCACGCGGTGGTCGCCGACGGCACCTATGCCGCGCTGATGGCGAAATACCACCTGCCGGCGGCCGGCTCGCTGTTCTGAGAAAGGCTCGCGGCGGGGCATGGGATTCGTCTCGCCCGGACTGATCCTTCACTATGTGCTGAGCCGCGCCTTCTTCACCGGCGCGCTGATGACGCTGCTGATCAGCGTCGTCGCACTCGCGCTCGGCATGGCGGTGGGGCTCGTGGTGGCGTTGGCGCAGAAGATTCCCGGCTTGCGCCTCGCCGCGATCTTCTATCTCTGGCTCTTCCGCGGCACCCCGGTGATGTTCCAGCTCATCTTCGTCTTCAGCGTGCTGCCTGCCTTCGGCCTCGTCCTCTCCGGCTTCACCTGCGCCGTGCTCGCGCTTGGCCTCAACGAGGGCGCCTACATGGCCGAGATCATGCGCTCGGGCCTGGAGGCGGTGGGCCGCGGCCCGGTGCTTGCCGCGCGCGCGCTCGGCATGCGCGAGAACCAGGTGCTGCGGCATGTCGTGCTGCCGCAGGCGCTGCGCATCGTCGTGCCGCCGATCGGCAACCAGTTCATCGGCATGCTCAAGCTCTCCGCTCTGGTCTCGGTGATCGCCGTGCCGGAGCTTCTCCTTATCGCCGAGCGCGCCGCCTCCGCGACCTTCCGCTATCTCGAGGCGCTCGCCGCCGCCGGCGTCTATTATCTCGGCCTGACCACGCTCTTCATGCTCGTGCAGGCGGTGATCGAGTGGCGGCTCGGTCGTCGCCGGCGCCCGGGCGGCGGGCGGCGCGCGGCCTGGCCGGCGCTGACGCAGCTTCTCCTGCGCGCCACCGCGGATGCGGGGCGGACGCGCTGATGGCCTTGCTGGAGGCGAGCGGGCTCAAGAAATCCTTCGGCGCGCTCGAAGTCCTGAAGGGCGTCGACCTCACGCTGGCGCGCGGGGAGTGCCTGGTTCTGCTCGGCCCTTCGGGCTCGGGGAAATCGACGCTGCTGCGCTGCCTCAACCTGCTCGAGGCGGTCGATTCGGGCCGCATCCTCTTCGCCGGCGAGGAGATCACCCGCGCCGGGCGCCGCGCCCCCGAGATCCGCCGGCGGATCGGGATGGTGTTCCAGAATTTCGAGCTGTTCGCGCATCTTTCCGCGCTCGAGAACGTCGCCCTCGCGCCGCGCCGGGTGAAGAAGGAACCGGCCGCGCTTGCGCGCGAGCGGGCGCGGGCGCTGCTCGCCAAGGTCCACCTGCCCGACAAGGAGGATTCCTATCCCGACGAGCTTTCCGGCGGCCAGCAGCAGCGCGTGGCGATCGCGCGCGCGCTCGCGATGGAGCCGGCGCTGATGCTGTTCGACGAGCCGACCAGCGCGCTCGACCCCGAGACGGTGGGCGAGGTGCTGGAGGTGATGCAGGAGCTCGCGGAGGAGGGGATGACCAGCATCGTGGTCACGCACGAGATGGGCTTCGCGCGCCGCGCCGCGCACCGGGTGATGTTCATGGAGGCGGGCGAGGCGATGCACCAGGCCCGCGCCGCCGATTTCTTCGGCGCCGACGTGCCCGAGCGGGTCGCGCGCTTCCTCGGGCGGATGGCGGCGTGAGCAGTTCGGAAAACCTCGTCGCGCGCCTCGCCCGCCTGGTCTCGTTCGATACCCAGAACCCGCCAGGCCGCGAGAGCGAGTGCGCGCACTTCATCGCCGCCGAGCTGGCCGGGCTGGGCCTTGCCGTCGAGATCGACGAATTCGCCCCCGGCCGCGCCAACGTGATCGGCCGGCTGGTCAACGGGCCGGGTCCCGCCTTCGCCTTCAACACGCATATGGACGTGGTGCCCGCCGGCGCGGGCTGGAGCGGCGATCCGCTCGAGCTGCGTGCCGCCGGGGCGAACCTGCTCGGCCGCGGCGCCTGCGACGCCAAGGGGCCGCTCGCCGCGATGATCGAGGCGATCGGGCTGCTCGCCGCGGACAGGGCGGCCTGGTCCGGCACGCTGATCGGCGCGTTCGTGGCCGACGAGGAGGTCGCCTCGGCAGGCGCGCGCCGGCTCGCCGCCGCCCGCCCCGCGATCGACTTCGTCGTTGTCGGCGAGCCTTCGGGCAATGCGCCGATCATCGCCCACAAGGGAAGCCTGCGCCCGCTCGTCCGCGTCGCCGGCCGCAGCGCCCATTCCGGCACGCCCGATCGCGGCGTCAACGCGATCTTTCAGGCGGCCCGCCTGCTGCCGCGCCTCGCCGCCCTGCACGAAAGCCTGCGCGCCGCGCCGCACCGGCTCGTCGGCACGCCAAGCCTCACCGTGACGCGCATCGCCGCGGGCATCGCCGATAACATGATCCCCGATGCGTGCGAGCTCCTGCTCGATCGCCGGCTCGTTCCCGGCGAGAGCGAAGAGGCCGCGCTCGCCGCGATCCGCGCAATCCTCGCCGATGCCGCCGCCGCGGGTATCGCCGCCGGGATCGTGGCGCTGAAACCGACCACCGGCGGCGCCGCCGAGACGGCCCCCGGCCATCCGATGATCGCCGCGGCACTCGCCGCCGGGCGCCGGCACGGGCTCGCCGATCCGCGTCCCTTCGGCTTCCAGGGCGCCTGCGACTTCGTGCATTTCCGCGGGATCGGCGCCGACGGCGTCGTGCTCGGCCCCGGCGATCTCGCGGTGGCGCACCAGCCGGACGAATTCGTGCCGCGCGCGGAGCTGGCGCAGGCGGCGCTGATCTATCGCGACATCGCCCGCGCCATGCTCGCTTGCTGATGCCGCGCCGCCTCCGGCTTGCGCGCGTGCGGCTCCGTTACGCGGACGGGATGGTGCTGCACACCGCGGGCTCCGGCGCGGTGCCCGCGCTCGACGAGCTCCGCCTCGCCGCCGAGGAGGGCGGCGCGCTTGCGGCGCTCGGCGCGAGCCGCATCAACATCGAGTATCTCGCCGGCATCGGGCCGGAAGGGCTGGTCGAACACTGCCTCGCGGTCGCGCGCGCGCTCGACTGGCGCCTCCCCTGGGACCGTCTTGTCGCCGCGCTCGACGCGCGATTCCCGGCACTCCCCGCGCCCGCGCGCATGCTCTTCGAGATGGCGGCCGCCGACGGCGCCGCGCGCGCCGCGGGAATCCCGCTCGCCGCGTATCTCGGCGGGCAAGCCGCCGGCGCGATCGCCACCAACCAGACGCTCTTCCATGCCGATATGGAAACGATCCTCGCACGCGCGGAGGCTTACGTCGCGCGCGGCTTTGGCGAGCTCAAGCTCCGTGTCGGCCTCGGCCCCATCGCCGAAGACATCGCCCGCCTGCACCGCCTGCGCCGTCATCTCGGCGCCGGCGTGCAGCTCTCCGCCGACGCCAACGGGCGCTGGCACGAGGCGGAAATTCTTCCCATTCTCCCCGAGCTTTCTGCCGTCAACCTGGCCTATCTCGAGCAGCCGCTCGCCGCCGGCGCCTGGGCGGCGACGGCGCGGCTCGCCGCGGCCAGCCCGGTGCCCGTCATGCTCGATGAAAGCCTCGCCGACGAAGCCGCCATCGCCCGGCTGATCGCCACGCGCGCGGCGCCCTTCGCCCATCTCAAGCTCGCCAAGCTCGGCGGGCTCGATCGGCTGGTGCGCGCCGGACGGCAGCTCCACGCGGCCGGCTTTCGCGTCATGGTCGGCCAGATGAACGAGGGCAGCGTGAGCACGCTGGCCGCCGCCCACGCCGCGGCGGCGATCGCGGCGGATCTCGCCGAGCTCTACGGCGCGGACGGTCTCGCCGCCGATCCGGCCGGCCCGCTCCGCTACGAGGCGGGCCTTCTCCATCTGCCGCCCGGTCCCGGCCTCGGCATCGCCGCCACCGCCGAGAGCGGTGAAATTCTGTGGAAGGAAGACGCATGAGCGAAACCGCGCGCGGCATCGAGGCCGCGTTTCCCCGCGCCGAGCTCGCCCTGCGGCTCGGCCGGCTGCGCACGGCGATGGACGAGGCCGGACTCGATGCCGCGCTCTTCACCGGCCCCGAGAATATTTTCTACCTCACCGGCCAGCAGACGCCCGGCTACTACACCTTCCAGTGCCTTCTCGTTCCGCTCGAGGGCGAGCCGGTCTTCCTGCTGCGCGAGCTGGAACGGACGAATTTCCTGCGCAACAGTTTCCTCACCCGCTTCGAGACCTATGGCGACGGCGCGCGCCCCGCCGACCTCGTCGTCGCTACCCTCCGGCGCCTCGGGCTCGCGAGCCGGCGCGTCGCGATCGAGAAGGCGGGCTGGTTCCTGCCGATCGCCTGCTACGAAGAGCTCACGCGCGCGCTGCCGGAAATCTCGGATGCGAGCGGGCTGGTCGAGCGGCTGCGCCGGGTGAAATCACCAGCCGAGATCTCCGCCCTCGAGGAAAGCGCGCGCCATGCCGATGCCGGCATCGCCGCCGGTCTCGCCGCGATCCGCGCCGGCGCCAGCGAAAACGACCTGGTGGCGGAAATGATGCGCGCGGCGATCGCCGCCGGCGCGGAATATATGGGGATGGAGCCGCTCGTCTCCTCGGGCCCGCGCTCGGGCGTCCCGCACGCGACCTGGCGGCGCCGCCGGCTCGCAGCGGGCGATTGCGTCTTCCTCGAGATGTCCGGCTGCTACAACCGCTACCACGCGGGCCTGATGCGCACCGGCTGGCTCGGCGAGCCGCCCCCGCTCGCCCGCCGGCTCGAGGCGGTGGTGCAGGACGCCCTGGCCGCCGCCCTCGCCGCGGCGCGCCCGGGCGTCGCGTGCGCCGCCGTGCACCGCGCCGCCCAGCGCGTGATCGACGAGGCGGGCATGACCGAACGCTACCGCAAGCGCACCGGCTACTCGCTCGGCATCAGCTTCGCGCCCGACTGGGGCGAATGGCAGGTGCTCTCCCTCTTCGCCGGGATCGACATCCCGCTCGAACCCGGCATGTGCTTCCACCTCCCGACGGCGCTCCGCGAATACGGCGCCTTCACCGTGGGCCTCAGCGAATCGATCGTGATCACCGAATCCGCCTGCCGCATCCTCGGCTCGCTGCCGCGGCGGATCGTCCTCGCCTGACGATGCGCGTGCTCGCGCTTGCCGGGCGCGGGGCCGAATGGCGTGCCGCCGCGCTCATTCGGGCGCTCACCGCCTCCGGCGCGATCGTCGCCGCCGCGCGCCCCGGCACCCGGGATGCGGCGGGGGAGGGAGCCGAGTTCGTTGCCGCGCATGGCGCGCTCTGGCCGAATGCCTGCTTCTGGCTCGAGTTCGCCGCCGGGCGGCCGCTCGGTCCCGAGATCCCGCCGAAAATCGCCGAGGCCGGCTGCGATTTCCTCGTCCTCGCCATCCCCTCGGGAGATTCGCCGCCGCCCGCCATCGCGGGGCATCGGGTGGAGATCCTGGCGCCGTCGGTCCGCGCCGATGCCTTCGGCCGGCCGTTCCTGGCCGCCGCGCTCCCCGGCCTGCCCACGCCGGCGCAGCGCGTGCCCGCGATGTCCGGCGCGCCGCTGCGCATCGGAGTGCTCGGCGAGGAGCATCATCATCGTGAGATCTATCCCGCGGTGCTCGCTTCACTCGGCGAGGCTGCCGAGCGCGCGGGCCTCGCGGTGCAGCCGGTCTTCTTCGCCCGCGATGAGCCCGCTCCGCCCGCGCTCGGCGGGCTGATCCTACCCGGCGGCTCGCGGCTGGCCGAGGTCCCGGCGCAGATCGCCGCCGCCGGCGCGGCGATCGATGCCGGGCTGCCGCTGTTCGGCCTCTGTCTCGGCATGCAGAGCATGGCGACCGCGATTCTCCGGCGCAACGGATGGAATGAGGCCGCGCTCGAAGAGGTCGCGGGTCCCGGCCCGCAACGGAGCTTCACGCGCCTGCGCGACCCGTCCGGGCGCGATCTCCATCGGCTCGGCGAGGCGCGTCTGGCGCCCGCGCCGGGCTCCCGCCTTGCGTCATTGCTCGGGCAAAGCGCCGTCCTGCGCCTCAATCATCGCTATGGGCTCGATGGCCAGGCCGCCGCGGCGCTGCCCTCCGGCGTCACGCTGCACCGCGACGCCGACGGCATCGCCGCGGCGATCGAGTTTTCCCCGTTGCCCTTCTGCATCGGCCTGCAAGGCCATCCCGAACAGGGGACCGATCCGGCATTGCGCGGCCTCTGGGACGGGTTCCTCCACGCCGCGCGCGGGGACCCCGCCCGGGCTCCGCAGCGATAGCGGTTGCAGGATCCTCGCCTTCGCGCTGCTGTTGCGTCCGTCCCTTGAGGATCTCCGCCATGCCCGGTCCCGTTCGCCCCGCCGCCGTTCGCCCCGGTCCCGTTCGCCCCGCTGCCGTTCGTGAGGTCGTCGCCGTCTTCGCTACCGCCGAGGCCCTCGAGAGCGCGGTCTTCGCGCTCGAGACCCACGGGCTCGACCGTGCGGCTTTCAGCGTGCTGGCGAGCGAGCACGCGGCGGAGCGAACCCTCGGCCATCGCTTCCGCCGGGTCGATGAGATGGAGGATGAGCCGAAGGCCCCGCGCGCGACCTTCTTTTCCCGGGTCTCGCAGGTGGAGGCGGAGTTCGGCCTCGCCCCGGGGCTCGCCTTCGTCGCGGCGGTGGTCTTCGGGCTCGGCACCGCGCCGGTCGCCCTGCCGATGCTGGTGGCCGCCGGCAGCGGTGCCGCGATCGGCGCCGTGCTCGGCCGCCTGATCCATCAGCATCACGCCGAGCGGCTCGGCGAACAGCTCGCGCGCGGCGGCCTTCTCCTCTGGGTCAATGTCCGCAACCCGGACGAGGAGCGCAAGGTGGTCACGGCGCTCGAGGCCATGGGCGCGCGGGATGTGCATGCGCACGACCTCGCGCCGTGAGGCCCTGCCGACGTCCCCCACGGCCTAGGGCCAAGGGCTGGGCCCTTGGAACCCCGCCATGTTGGCGGCCGGCGCATGGATGGGGTCCAGGGCGCGAAGCCCCCTGGCCTGCTACCGCCGCAGGCTGCCCGGCAACTGCCCCGGCCGGCCGTAGAGCCAGCCCTGTCCCAGATCGGCGCCGATCGCGCGGCACAGGGCCTCGTGTTCGACGGTCTCGATCGTCTCGACCACGACCTTGGCCCGGGCGTCGTGGGCGAGCGAGGTCATCGAGGCGAGCATCGCCCGCTCGCGCGCGCCGTCCATCGCGGCGCGCAGGAACGTGCCGTCGATCTTGATGAAATCGACCGGGAAATCGCGGAGATAGCGGAACCCGGCGGCGCCGGCGCCGAAATCGTCGAGGCAGACGGGCACGCCGGCCTCGCGCAGCGCGGCGAGCGTGCCCGTGGCGGAGGCCATGTTCTCGATCTCGGCGGTTTCGGTGAGCTCCACGAGAAGCTGGCCGCGGCGGACGGAGGACCGCGTCACCGCGGCGAGCAGGCGGTCCCGAAACCCGAGGCTTTGAAGGGAGAGGCCGGACAGGTTGACGGCCACCGAGGCCTCGGGCGCCTCGCGGAGCACGGCGAGCACCTCTTCGAGCACCGCCGCGTCCAGTTCCTCGGAGAGGCCCGCGGCCTCGGCGAAGGCGACGAACTCCTCGGTCGTGGCGGCACGCCCGCCCGGAGCGGCGGGCAGGCGCAACAGCGCCTCGTGGTGCCGCACCGCACGGTCGGCCAGGCTCACCACCGGCTGGAACATGAGGCGGAAGCGCCGCCGTGCGATGATGCGCTGGACCGCGCCCGCGCGCCGTGCCGCCTCACCGAGGAACCCGTCGAGCCCGCGCCCGAAGCCGGCCTCGGCCAATCCGGCCACGCCGCCGCGGGCGAAGCTCAGCAGGGCCGTGCGCAAGGCCCGCACCGCGCGCACCGGGCCGAGTTCCCCCGCGGCAAGCGCGAATCCGGCCCCGCGGACGCCGCCGCCCCGACTTGTCACGCCCCGGCCGGCCACGCCCCGACTTGTCATATACGGGAGGAACTCGATCCGCCGGCACAAGGCCGCGAGATCGACCGCGTTGCGGCTGATCACTCCGAACCGGCCCGGCGCGAGGAGCGACACCAGCGGATCCGCGCCGAGCTCGGGCGCCAGCGCCAGCGCCGCCGCGATCTCGCGATTGCGCGCGTCATCGCCCGGCTCGGCGGTCCCGTCGCGGCCGAGATCGAAGAGCGACAGCGACGCCGACGCGCCGGTCGCGATCCGCATTTCCGCCTCGAGCGTGAAGCTCGCCCGATCGGGGAGGAGCGTTTCGCCACGCAGCGCTGCCGGCAGGCGCCCCAAGGTCACCGAAAGCCCGCCCAAGGCCCTCCCATCGGCCGCCTCCCCATCGGGCGCCTCATCCGTCGCCAGGGCCGCGAACACCATCGCGGCCCGCGCCTGGTTGGCGAGATGCACCACGGCCGGGGCCGAACGGCTGCGCTGGGCCGCCTCCGTGAGCCCGGCCGCCAGCGCCGCGCGGTCCGCGGGCGCGATCAGGCGGGTGATGTTCTCGCCCAGGAACTGCGCGGCCGGGGCGCCGAAATGGGCGTTGAAGGCCCCGGTCGCGAAGCGGATCGTCCCGTCCGGGCCGAGTTCCAGAAGGAGATCGGCAGCGGCGAAGGCAAGGCGCAGGAAGCGCTCCTGCGGCAGCACGCCGCCCGGTTTTCGTCGTCTGCCGTCGGCGCCCGCCATGGCCCCCTCTGCACGGCATCGAGTTCTGGCGCGCGATTCGCTCACCAAAGGGTTATTGAGTTGTCTCGTCGCGCAGGATCGGGATCGCAGGATCGGGATCGCATGATCGGGATAGATTGGGGCACCAGCAGCTTCCGCGCCTTTCGCATCGACCGGGCGGGCGCGGTGCGCGAGCGCCGCGCCGCGCCGCGCGGCATCCTCGCCGTTGCGGGCGGACGGTTCGACGAGGAGCTGCGCCGCCAGGTCGGCGACTGGATCGAAGCGGGCGAGCGGCGGGTCGTGATGTCGGGGATGATCGGCAGCCGCCAGGGCTGGCTGGAGGTGCCCTATGTCGCGTGCCCGGCGGGCCTCCCCGAGATCGCGGCGGGCCTGGTCGCGCTCGCCTGCGAGGGTGTCGAGATCCGCCTCGTCCCGGGGCTCGCCGGCGCCGACGCGGCCGGCACGCCGGAGGTGATGCGCGGGGAGGAAACGCAAATCCTCGGCGCGCTGGCCGGGATCGCGGGGCCGGCGCTCGCCTGCCTGCCCGGCAGCCACGGCAAATGGGTCCGCGTCGATGCCGGCCGCATCCTCGGCTTCGAGACCTATCTCAGCGGCGAGGCTTTTTCCGCCTTCCGCGCCCACACGATCCTCAGCCGGCTGATGCGCGATGCGCCCACCGACCTTGCTTCGTTCGATCGCGGCGTGGCGCGCGCCGGCGAGCCGGGGCACCTGCTGCACCACCTGTTCGGCGTGCGCACGCTCGGGCTCAACGGTCGGCTCGGCGCGGAGACGGCCGCCTCGTATCTCTCGGGGCTGCTGATCGGCCACGAGGTGCGGGCCGCCCTGCCGTCGGCAGGGGCCGAGGTGCATCTGATCGGCGCGGCCGGGCTCTCGGAGCTCTACGCGCGCGCCATCGCGGCCGCCGGGTCGCATGCGACGGTGCATGGCGAGGACGCGGCGGAGCGCGGCCTCGCGCGGCTCGGAAGGGAAGTGGGATGGCGCTGAGCTTTCGCGACCGGCTCGCCTGCCGACCAGGCGATCCGGCGATCCGGCCGACCTTCGCTCAGCGCATCCCGATCGGGCCCTGCCAGATCCGCGCGGGGGGCGGGCAACGTCATGCAGCGGTCCTCCGCACCAGCAGCGGGTGCTCCGGGTCGTCGTAATTCACCGCCGTCGCGTGCCATCCTTCGGCATGTTTTTTCCAGTACAGCTCCTTCAGCTTGACGCTGATCGGGCCGGGCCGGTCGTTCGCCATGATGTTGTCGCCGATCGTGGCGTTGCCGACCCGCGCGCAGGGCATCACGCCGCCGGCCGTGGTCGAGCAGAACACCTCGTCCGCCGCCATGAGATCGGCGATCTTGAGCGGCGCGATTTTGCCGACCAGCCCGAGCTCGTCGCAAAGATCGAGCACCGAGCGGCGGGTCACGCCTTCCAGCGCGCCGCGGTCCGGGGTCGTCACCATGTTTCCCTTCACCACGAACACGTTGAACCCGGAGCCTTCCGTGACAAAGCCCTCCGCATCGAGCAGGACGGCCGTCTCATATCCGTGGTCGTGCGCTTCGAGCAGCCCGCGCACGAAATCGCGCCATGAATAATTCTTGAATGTCGGATCGACGGAAAGGGGCGAGACGCGCGGCACGCTCGCGATCCAGAGATGGGCGCCCTTCTCCTGCACCTCCTTGGGAATGACATCGACCCAAGGGCAGGCATAGGCGATGAACGTGTTGTCGCAATCGGCGGGCCGGCGGGAGCCATAGATGCGGGGCACGCCGCGGGTGGAGAGCATCGCGACGAACGCGTCGCGCAGCCCGCTCAGCGCGACGCAGCGCGCCAGGATCTCGCGCATCTCGTCGCGGGTCGCGGGCGGCGTCAGCCGGTAACCCTGCAGCGAGCGGTGGAAGCGATCGAGGTGGTCCTCCAGGCGGAAGAATTTTCCGCCCCAGACATGGGCGACGTCATAGGTCACGTCGGAGTGGATGAACCCCCAGTCCCCGACGGATATCCTGGCCTCCGCCATGGGCACGTACGCGCCGTTCATGTAAGCGGCTCCCATGGAGAAGTCCTGCATGGCGGGTGGCATCGCAAACGCTCCGAGCTCAGCTTCTTGACGAGTATCCTGCCGGCGCCCTGGCTAGAGAATTTCGGCGGTCAGCTCCTGGAGCGTCGCCGCGAATTTCTCCAGGATCTCCTCGGCCACCGTCTCGTCGATGATCAAGGGGGGCGCGAGCGCCACGGTATCGCCCATGCACCGCAGGATCAGGCCGTGCCGGAAGGCGATCCGGTCGAATTTCTGGCCCACTTTCGTGGCTTCCGGAAACGGCGCGCGGGTTGCCTTGTCGGCGACGAACTCGACGCCGATCATCAATCCGGCGCCGCGGACCTCGCCCACGATCGGCGAGCCTTCGGCCAAGGCATCGAGGCGCGCCCGGATCTTCGCGCCGATCTCGCGGACATGGACGGACATGTCGCGCTCCTCGTAGATCTTGATCGCCTCGCTCGCGACCGCCGCCCCGACCGGATGGCCCGAGTTCGTGAACCCATGGCCGAACATCCCGCCTTCGCGATTGATCGCGCAGAGCGCGTCGTACACCGTCCCCGCGACCACCACGGCGGAGATCGGGAAGTAGGACGAGGAGAGCCCCTTCGCCATCGCCATCATGTCCGGCTTCATGCCCACGGTCTGCTGCCCGAACCAGTTGCCGGTGCGGTGGAAGCCGCAGACGATCTCGTCGGCGAGGAGAAGAATATCGTTCTTCTCGAGCACCTGGCGGACGCGGGCGAAATACCCCTCGGGCGGGACGATGATGCCGCCGCCGGCCATGATCGGCTCGGCGATGAAGGCCGCGATCGTGTCGGCGCCCTCGCTCGCGATCATCGCCTCGAGATCGGCGATCAGGCGGTCGAGATACGCGGCCTCGCTCTCGCCCCCCGCCGGTCCGTGATAGGGGTCCGGCGTGGTCGTGTGGATGAAGCCCGGGATCGGCAGGCCGTATTCGCGATGCATGAACGCCAGCCCGCACATCGACGCCGCGGCGATCGTGCTGCCGTGGAACGCCTTCTGGCGGGCGATGATTTTTCTCTTCTCCGGCTTGCCGTTGGCCTTGTGGGTGAGCCAGGCCATCTTGACCATGGTCTCGTTGGCCTCGGAGCCCGAGGTGGCGAAATAGGCCTTTCCCCCCGCCATGCCCGAGAGATGGACGAGCTTTTCGGAAAGCTCCGCGACGGCCGCGCTCGTGCGATGGAAGAACGTATGATAGAAGCCGATCTGCTCGTATTGCCGCATCGCGGCCGCGATCAGCCGCTTGTTCGAGAAGCCGAGCGAGGCGCACCAGAGCCCCGCCATCGCATCGACATAGCACCGCCCGTCGGCATCGAAGACATGGGCGCCCTCGCCGCGCGTGATGACGACCGGGCCTTCCTTCTCGTGAACGAGAGGATTGGTCTGGGAGTGGATATGGTAGGCGACGTCGTTATGGACTGTCGAATTGGGGACGAGCTGGTCCATGGTTTTCTCCCGCGTTTGATCCCGCGATTCGCAGGCGCGCTCAGTCGCCGTCCTCGACCGCGAGCGATTGCCCGAGGCCGCCGAGCAGCATCGCTTCTTCGGCGCGAATCGCCGCCTGCCGCGCCGCCACCTGCTCGCCGACCGGCGGGCCCGGGAAGCGCTTGCGCTCCAGCAGCAGCCATCCCAGGCCGAGCAGGACCACGAGCGCCACGACATAGGTGATGAGGATGTCGTTGGGCGGCTGGATGCCGATATAGATGATGCCGAGGCCGCCGAGGGTGGCGATGACCGCGAAGGGCTTGGAGAGGGCGCCGAGCCTGAAAGGCCCGAACTCCTTCCAGCTCCTGCCCTCGGCGAAAAATCCCGCCGCCGTCGGCATGACATAAGCCACGTACAGGAACATCGCGGCCCCGGTCGCCAGCGCGTTGAAGGCGGGCGAGTAGAGCGTCGCCGCGGTGGCGAGGCCGGCACCTGCCCAGATGGCATGGGCGGGGGTCCGATGGCGCGGATGCACCCGGCGGAGATACCGCGAGAACGGCAATCCGCCATCGCGGGAGAAGGCATACATCAGCCGCGAATAGGCGGTGACGCCGGCCAGGCCGCAGAGATAATTGGCGACGACGATGCTGACATAGAGCACCCCCCGAACCCAGCCGGGAACCGGCAGGCCGCTCAGGAGCGCGAAGAAGACGTTTCCGCCGTTTTTCGCCGCCGCCGCCGGATTTGGCATCGCCAGGACGAAGGAGCAGACCATGACCCAGCCGAAGACGGTCGAAATGACGACCGAGGAGATGATCCCCTTCGGCACGTTCCATCGTGCGTTGACAGTTTCCTCCGCAGTGTGCGCCGAGGCGTCGTAGCCGGTGATGGTGTAGAGCGGCAGGAGCAGGCTGAGGCCGAATATGAGCAGCACGTTGTGCAGGTGGTTGGGATAGACCCCGCCGCCCGCCGCACCGGTGTAGTTCGTGAATTGCACCAGGCGCCCGAAGTGAAATCCCGGCGCCGCGATCAGCATGACGATGACGAGGAAGATCGCCACGGCCAGGATGAAATACCCGGAGAAATCAGTCAGAAGCCGCGTTTCGCGCAAGGAGAAATGATTGAGCGCGGCCTGGCTCGCGGTGACGAGCACCATTCCCGCGAGCTGCTGCCAGAAGCCCCAGTGCGAGACGTCGATGCCGAACATGTTCGTCAGCACGAGCTGGGTGAACAGCAGGTAGACGCCGACATTCACCGACCCGATGCCGATGATGTATCCGGCGAGGTTGATCCACGCCGTCGCCCATCCCCAGCCGCGCCCGCCGAGGATCGTCGACCAGTGGTAGAGCCCGCCGGCGGTCGGGTAGGCGGAGGCGATCTGGCCCATCGAGGACGCGACGATAAGGGCAAAGAGGCCACCGACCAGCCAGCCGATGCAGACGGCAAATCCGCCGCCCGCCGAGTAGGCGAGCTGAAACGACGTGACCCCGCCGGCCAGGATGCAGATCACTGCGAAGGAGACGGCGAAGTTGGAAAAGACCTTCATCCCGCGGGACAGTTCCTGGGCATAGCCCATCTGGTGGAGAACGGCCACGTCCTCGGCGATCACCGCGGCATCGGAGAGAACGGGCGTCGGATCGGTCATCTTCATGCTCCCTTCAACGGTGTCGATACGCCAGCCCGGTATGCGGCCGTCTCTCCCATCCCGCGTTTCGGCGCCTCACTCTGCGGCGAGGGCGTGAAGAGCCTGGACCGCCCGGAAGCCATGCGCGGCGGCCTCGAGCGCGTGGTCGATATCCGCCTCCGTATGCGCGGCGGAGAGGAACATGGTGTGGGTCGGGTGGAAGTAGACGCCGTGCGCGATCGCCGCCGAGCAAAAGGAAAAACCCTTGCGGCAATCGGGATCGTCGGCGAACAGCAAAGCCGGCATCTGGACCGGCCCGGTCTGGCGGATCGGGATGCCGTGGCGCCGGCTCAGCGCCTCGAGCCCGTCGCGCAGCCGCCCGCCCAGCCGGGTCATGTGCCCCACCGCATCGGTGCCGAGCAGGGCGCGAATGGTCGCCAGGCTCGCCGCCATCGGCACGGACGCCGTCCAGAACGAGCCGGTCGAGAAGACCGCGGCGGCGGGCGCGCGGAAACGGTCATTGCCGGTCAGCGCCGCCAGCGCATAGCCATTCGAGATCGCCTTGCTCCACGACGAGAGGTCGGGCCGGATCCCGAAGGGCTCCCAGCTTCCGCCGGTGTGCAGCCGGAACCCGGCGCGGACGTCATCGACGATCAGTGCCGCGTCGGCTTCGTCGCAAATCGCCCGCGTCCGTCTCGCGAATTCCGGATCGGGCAGCTCCTGGTCCCGTCCGAGATCGTGGCGGAAGGCGGTGACGATGATCGCCGCGAGATCGCCCTTCGCCGCTTCGGCGGCGCGCTCGAGGCTCGCGCTGTCGTTGTATTCGAACGCAACGATATGCGCCCGGTCCTCGGCGGTGACACCAAGCACGGAGGGCGAGCACCAGGGGGCGGACCCATGGTAGGACCCCCGCGCGAGAAGGATCTTCCGCCGCCCCGTGCCGGCGCGCGCGATCGTCACCGCCGCGGTGGTGGCGTCGTTGCCGTTCTTCTTGAACTGCACCCAATCGGCATGCGCGATGGTCGCGACGAAGAGCTCGGCCAGCTCGACCATCACCTCGCCGGGCCCGTTCAGGCAATCGCCCCGCGCCGCCTGGGCGCGCGCCGCCTCGTCCACCGCCTCATGACAATGGCCGAGGATGATCGGCCCCCAGCTGCAAACGAAATCGACATAGCGATTGCCGTCAACGTCCCAGAGGTGGCAGCCTTGCGCGCGGCTGAAATATTGCGGGTAGCCCGGCGGCAGCGCGGCCGCGTTCTGATGACCCCACATCCCGCCGGGGACCACACGTTGCGCCCGCGATACCAACGCCGCGTTCCGGGACAGATCCCGCATCCGGCCATCCCCCTCCTCGTCATCCGCAAGCTTGCCCAAACGAGGCGGTGCGACGCATCAACCGAAGGGATGAGCCACGGCACAAAATTTGCAAGCGTGGACCGCACGAGATCAAGCTCACGGCGAGGAGCGAGCGATGTCCATCAACCCGGCTTGTTCCGCCCGGGGCGACCCGGAAGCCGCTGAAATCACGCGATTTGGCCGAACGGCGCTGCGTGCCTCAGCGTCCATATTCTTTTGGGTCGAGGGCGCCATCGGCATGATGGACATTCAGCTCGAGGGCGTGCCGCCGCATTTTTTCCATCACTATGCCGCGCAAATGGTCAATCTCGATCCTCAGCATGTCAGCAGGATGGAGGTCGGCCGCCAGAGCGTCGCGCAGCTTCGCCCCGCGCTCGGGACGCCGACGAGCGGGAACGAGACCTACAGCAGCTTCCTCGGTCGTTACGGCATCGTCGACGTGATCGACCTCTTGTTCTGGAGCGAGGGCAGGCCGGTCGCCGGCCTCGGCCTGATGAAGCGGCCGAGCGATCCGCCCGTCTGCGCCGCCGCGATCGAGACCGCGGTCGCCCTGCAACGCTTCGTCGAATACAATCTCCGCCGCCACAGCCGCGTCGCTGAGCAGCGGCTTCGCCATGTCCTGATGCGCGGCTACCAGCTGACGGCCCGGGAAAGCAGCGTCGCCGAGCTCGTGGCCCAGGGCCATACCAATGCCGAGATCGCCGGCCGCCTGGATGTCAGCCTTCCGACGGTGAAGACGCATCTGCTGCACGTGCTGGCCAAGACCGGCTGCGAGAACCGCACCCGTCTCGCGGCAACGCTTGCGCAGGAGAAGGCCGGCTGCAATTGAGCAGGGGCCGGGGCCGCACGCTCACCGGGCCCCGCCCGGCCTGAGCGCCCGCACCGCCTCCTCCGTCGAGTGGAAGATGCGCGTCGTCCCGATCGCATCGAGCAGCCCGCTGATCGCCGCCGCCGCTTTCGCCTGCGCCGCCCCGAGCCGCGCCAGCGCGACCTCGATCCCCCGCTCGCGCAGCGCCGCCACCGCCGCGCGCAGGATCACCGCCCCGGTATAGTCGATCGAATCGACCCCGCTCGCATCGATCACCACCAACCGCACCGGCATTTCCCCGGGCATTTCCCCGGGCATCTCCCCGGGCATCTCCCCGGGCGCCCGCGCCGCGATCGCCGCTTCCAACCGCTTCCTGATATAATGGACGTTGGTGAAGTTGATCGGCGCCGCCGGCGCGAACACCAGCACGCCCGGCTCCCGCTCGCCCTTGTCGATCTCGCCCGGCGCCCACCAGATCGTCGTCCCCGGGATCCGCTCGAGCTCCATGCAGGCCGGCCGCGCCACGGCGTAGATGCTGTGCAGCAGCGAGAGCACGACCGAGAGCCCCACCCCCATCTCGATCGGCAGCGCGATGACGAGCCCCGCGCTCGCCGCGACGAGAAAAATCTCCGGGCCGCCGCCGCGCGCGATCGCGATCATCTGCCTGAGGCGAAAAATGCGGAAGGCGATGAAGACCAGCACCGCCGAGAGCGCCGCCACCGGCACATAGGCGAAGGCCCGCCCGGCCGCCACCGCCAGCAGCACCATCGTCGCCGCCGCCACCAGCGCCACCATCTGCGACCGCCCGCCCGCCGCCGCCACCACGGCCGTGCTCGGCGGGCTCGCATCCACCGCGAAGGCGCCGAGCAGCGCCGCCACGATGTTCGCAGCCCCCACGCCGCCGAAATCGCGGCTCACCTGCTCCTCCTCGCCCGCCGCGGGAAAACTCCGCGTCACCGCCGCCGTCTGCATCATGCAGACGAAGGCGACCGTGAGCGCGAGCGGCAGCAGCGCCACCACATCGCCGAGCCCGACCCGCCCGAGCACGATCCGCGGCGTCGGCGCCGCAAGCACGCCCAGCACCGCCACGCCGTGCCGCTCGAGCCCGAACCCCCACACCGCGAGCCCGGCCCCCGCCAGCCCCACCAGCGCGCCCGGGATCCGCGTGTTCGGCCGCTGGCCGAGCAGCGTCGCCGCGAGCACGCCGAGCCCGATCGCGGCCGTCGCCGGCTCGGCCTCGGGCAACCGCCGGACCAATGCCACGAGCCGCACCACCACGTGTCCGCCGCCCACCGTGATCCCGAGCATCCCCGGCAGCTGCCCGACGAGGATCTGCACCGCGATCCCGGCGAGGAACCCGACCGTCACCGGAATCGAGAGCAGATCGGCGATCCACCCCGCCCGCGCCGTGCCGACGATCACCAGGATCACGCCCACCAGCAGCGCCAGCAGCGCCGCCAGCGCCGCGTAGCGCGCCGGGTCCGCCGCCGCGAGTGCCGCGAGCGCGCCGGCGAAGATCGGCGCGATCGTCGAATCGGCCGCCACCGAGGCGAAGCGATGCGCGCCGAAGGCCGCGAACCCGAGCGCCCCGGCAACGAACGCAAGCAGCCCGCTCTCCGGCGGCAGGCCCGCCAGCCGCGCCGTCGCGAGCTGCCCGGGCAGCGCGATCGCCAGCAGCATGAACCCCGCCATCACGTCCCGCGGCAGGAACGCGAGCCGGTAGCCCTGGAGCGAGCGGAAGAGACGGGCCTCGCGCGGCACCTGCGCCGCCCCCGGCTCAGCCCCGGCTCAGCCCCGGCTCAGCCCCCGGCTCAGCCCCCGGCTCAGCCCCCGGCTCAGCCATGCTCAGCCACGCGGATGCCCGGCTTTCTCCTCCTTCACCGCCGCGTGGTACTCGCGCCGGATCTTCGCCAGATCGACCGCGGGCTTCGGGTAGCTCATCCCGAGCTTTTCCATCGTCGCCACGACGATCGCCGAGACCGCCAGGTTGCGGAACCATTTATGGTTCGCCGGCACCACGTACCACGGTGCCTGCGCCACGCTCGTCCGCGCCAGCGCCTCCTCGAAGGCCGCCCTATAGGCGTCCCAGTGCTCGCGCTCGGCATAGTCCGCTGCGCTGATCTTCCAGTTCCGCGCCGGGTCCTCGAGCCGCTCGGCGAAGCGCGCAAGCTGCTCCTCCTTGCTGATATGGAGGAAGAATTTCAGGATCGTCGTCCCGTTCCCGGCGAGCAGCGCCTCGAATTCGCGGATCCGCGCGTAACGGGCCTCCCAGGTCGGCTGGTCGATCAGCCCGTGCACGCGCGTCACCAGCACGTCCTCGTAGTGCGAGCGGTTGAAGATCGCGATCTCGCCCTTCCCCGGCACGCGCCGGTGGATCCGCCAGAGGAAATCGTGGGCGAGCTCCGCCGGCGTCGGCTGCTTGAACCCGGCGACGCTCGCGCCCTGCGGGTTCAGCGCGCCGAAGACGTGGTTCACCGTGCCGTCCTTGCCCCCGGCGTCCATCGCCTGGAGCACGATCAGCACCGCGCGCTTCTTCTCGGCGTAGAGCAGCGATTGCAGCGCGGCGAGCTTGCCCCGGGTGAGCTCGGTCTCGGCCTTCGCCGCCTCCGCCGTCTCGTGATGGCCCTTGAACGCTGGGTCGATGTCGCGCAGGCGGAGCGTCTCCCCCTCCGCGACCCGGAATTTCTCCGGGAAATCCATTTTTCCCCCTGCGCCGGTTCGCCCCGCCCGCCGGGCGAGGCCTCGCGTCCCTATCTCAAGGGAAACGGCGCCGGAAGAAAGAGCCCGTCAGCGCAGCTGGTGGTCGGGCGCGTCGAGCTGGAGCCCGTCGGAGACGAGCGCCGAGCCGCCCGGCGCGGCATAGGGCGCCGGCGCCTCCGCGACCTCGACATGGCCGGCCCAGGGTCCGACGCCCGCGCCCATGCCCGCCGTTCCATTGGCCAAGCCGCCGATTCCGACGGCGAACCTGAGGTCGGCCGGGCTCATCGGCGGCACCGGCAGGGTCTCCGCGACCACCGTCGGCGCCGCGCCCGGAGGCGCCCGGTAGATGAAGCCGTAGGTCGGATATTCGGACCCGAAATGCCCGCCGCCGATGCTGACGCGCACCTCCGTCCAGTCGTTCTCGGGCGAAACGTCCACCACCGGCACGCCGAGCCGGATCACCCCCGCCGGCATCCAGTTCGCCTGGTCAACCAGGATCTCGCGCGCGTTGATGACCCGGCTCACCACCGCGACATGGCCGAGCGGCATGCTGCGGATCGAGCGGAAGTCGAGCACGGCGCCCGGCGCCGGGGCCTGCCCGCGGGCGTAGCGGCCGGCTGCGTTATACCACCATTGCCAGGCATTGCCCTGCAGGGTGATGCCGCTCCGCCGGATCGCGTACGGCACGCAGGACACGTAGTAATAGTACGCCTGCGCCGGTTTGAGCGGGACGAGCGAGAGGAGGGCGGCGAGCGGGAGGGAGAGGAAGGAGCCGAGCAGGAGACCCGCAATACCACCCTTGCGCCGCATGCCCGCTCACCCCCTCGTTACGAACCCCGCGATTTCGTAAGCTCAGGCGTGCGCCCACTGCAAATCACTTCGTGCCCGGATCGGCGCTGGGGCGCAATTTCGCGATCTGCGCCCCCCGGTCCTCGTCCGGTTTGTGACTGAAATCCTACGTAACAAGTCGTGAGGTCATTTACAGGCGGTGACCATGATCTCCACGAGGTGGCGGGGATCGGCCATGTTGGCCTGGACGCAGGCGCGCGCCGGCGCGCCGCCGGCGGGCAGCCAGGCGATCCAGAGCTCGTTCATGGCGTCGCGATCGCGGATGTCCTTGACCCAGATCTGGGCCTGCAGAAGGCGGGTCTTGTCCGTGCCATGGACTTCCAGAAGCCGGTCGATCTCGTCCAGGACCTGCCTGGTCTGGCCCTTGATGTCGAGGGAGAGGTCGCTGGCGGTGGTGCCGGCCAGAAATACGAATCCATGAAATTCAACGGCTTTGGACAGGACCTTGTTCGCATCCGTGCGGTCGATCTTGCTCATGGCATCCTTTTCCCTCTGCCCGCCGCTTCTAGGGCGCCCATCCCGCCCCGGCAAGCCGCGCTCTCGGGCCAGCCGCGCCTCAAGGCGCCGGCGGCGAGGGAGGCAGCGGCGGCGGTGGCACCGCGGCCGGCGGACCCGCGGGCGCGGGACCGATCGGGGCCGGGCCGCTCCCGCCCCGCAGGCAGTCCTGCACCATCCGCTGGTGGCTGTACTGGTCGGCCAGGCCCTGCACCTGCTGGAACGTGGGCGTGCCCGAGGCATAGGGTGTCAGGCTGGTGTTCGGCTGGTAGAGGCCGGCGCGGTTCTGGATCAGGAACTGCTGCTCCGCCTGGCCCCGGCAGGCGGTGATCGCCGCCTGCTGCTGCGGCGTCGGAGGCGGCGGCGTCTCGCACCCGGCGAGCATCGGGAGCAGGCCGATCAGGCCGAGAGCGCGGGGACGAATTAATCTCATGGTCCCAAGGATGAACCCGCGCCGCGCCTTGCGCCAGGGCCGTCATCACGCCTGCTCACGGTCCGCCGCGAGCAGGACCGCGAGCTCCTCCGCCGCCTGCTGGGTCGTCTGGATGAGCTGGCGCTCGTCCATATAGATCGCCTGCGTCTCGGTGAGCAGGCGCTCGTCGTACTCGGCGAAGATCGCGATCGTCCGCTTCGCCTCGGCGGCCGACACGCCGAGATCCTCGAGCGCCATCTCGGCCATCTTCAGGCTCGAGAAGAACGTCTCGCGGACCTGTTGCGCGACGCCGCGATCCTTGAGCACGTGCGCGGTCTGCCGATCGCGCGCCCGGGCGAGAATGGTGAGGTGCGGAAAATCCCGCTTCGCGGTCTCGACGATCTTCAGCGTCTCCTCGATCTCGTCGGGCACGACGACGATCAGCCGTGCCGTCTCCGCCCCCGCCGCGCGCAGCACGTCCGGCCGCGCCGGGTCGCCGAAATAGACCTTTCCCCCGAACCGCCGCACCACCGCGATCTGCGCCGGGCTGCGGTCGAGCGCGGTGAAGCCGATCCGGCGCAAGGCGAGGATCCGCCCGACGATCTGCCCCATCCGCCCGAACCCGCAGATCAGAACCGGCGGATCCGTCTGGGGAATCGGGTCGGGCGGCGGCGCCTTCTGGCGGCCGAACCGGGGGATCACGAAGCGCTCCGAGGCGGCGAAAATCAGCGGCGTCGCCGCCATCGAGAGCCCGACCGCGAGCGTCGCCAGCGCCGCCACCTCATGCGAGAGCGCCCCGAAACCCTCCGCGGCGGCGAAATAAACGAAGGTCAGCTCGCTCCCCTGGGCCAGCGAGATCGCGAAGCGGAGCGCGCTCGGCGCCGCGTCGCGCTTGCGGAACCCCACCGCGAAGGCGACCGCTGCCTTGACCACGACGAGGCCGACGACCGCCGCCACCACCTCCAGCGGATGGGTCCAGACCAGGCCGAGATCGGCGGACATGCCGACCGAGAGGAAGAAGAACCCGAGCAGCAGCCCCTGGAACGGCTCGATATCCGCCTGCAATTCGTGCCGGTACTCGGAATCCGAGAGCAGGACCCCCGCGGCGAAGGCCCCGAGCGAGGGCGAAAGCCCCGCCGTCTCCGCGATCGCGGCCGCCCCCAGCACCACCAGCAGCGCGGTCGCGGTGAAAAGCTCGGGCGTCCGCGCCCCGCCGACCGCGGCGAAGGCCGGCCGCAACAGGAACTGCCCGCCGAGCAGGATGACGGCGATGGCGGCCAGCGTCTCCCCCACATCGAGCCAGGGCAAATGCGTCGCCCAATGGGTCGGCAGATGCGTCGGCAGATGCCCGGGCGCCAGCAGCGGCACCAGCGCCACCAGCGGGATGAAGGCGATGTCCTGGAACAGCAGCACCGCGAAGGCGTCCCGCCCGGGCGGCGAGGCCAGCACGCCCCGCTCGCGCAGCATCGGCAGCACGATCGCCGTCGACGAAAGGGCAAGGCCGCTGCCCAGCACCACCGCGTCGCGCCACGGCAGGCCCGCCATGATCCCGAGCACCGCCACAACAACCGCGGTCGGCACGAGCTGCCCCGGCCCCAGCCCCAACAGCGCCTTGCGCATCAGCCACAGCCGGTGCGGCCGGAGCTCGAGCCCGATCAGGAACAAAAGCATGATGATCCCGAGCGCCGAGACGGCCTCGATCTGCGCGATATTGCTCACCAGCCCGAGCCCTCCCGGCCCGATCACCGCGCCGGCGACCAGATATCCAAGGATGCTCCCGAGGCCGAGACGCCGCGTGGCGGTGACGGCGATCACGATCGCCCCGAGCAGGACAACGAGCGCTACAAGCATTTCTCTCCTTTAGCAGACCCTGCGCCCGCGGGGGCGCGCCCGGGTGCCGAGGCGAATCAGGGCGCCGCCGCTGCCGTGCCGCTCAACTCCGGCCCTGGACCGGCCGCCGCCGACCCGCAGCGGAAGTCTGCGGACGCCGGCGCAAGCGCCAGCTCGGCGCCCATCCTCGCCGCTCTCGAGCCATGCTGGTCATCCCACTCGCGGCCATTCGTCAAGATCGCCTTGGTGGCACGTGCTGCGGAGGTCGAGCGGCGTGGCCTGACCAACACTCCTGTCCTCACCGGCCGCTCCGACCCGAAGGCGCAGAGACAAAGCCCACTCGCGTTGCTATGTTGAAAGAATTGGTTGGAGAGTGTGCGTGTGTCTGAAGAATCGATGGTCGCCTGTTTTGTTTGCGGCCTCGCGCCCCGTTGGCCTCGTTCGAATCCTACTCGTGGAGTGGTACGACGATGTCGGAGTGAAGGTCAGTTACAAGCTGTCCCCGGAGCGGAAGGAGGATGTCCTGCTCAGCGGTGACGAGCTACGCCTAGACGTCGCGAAGCCAGGCGGGACTTCGCCCTTCGATGACGATCGTCACTCGTGGCGGCTTGCCCCGAAGGCCGGGCGAATCAAGCCATCCAACCTTTTTGACCGCTTCCTCGTGATCAGAACATCCCGCATAGAGCCGCTGCCGCCCAAGATCGGCCAGACCGAGGCTTCGCATTTCCGGGGCTTGGTGACGGACGGCACATGCGAGGGCGACGTCTATGTCCGGCATTCTCTTGAGAATGCGCCCGACCCGCAGACGACCGCGTTCGCCTGTAGACCTGCCGAACACGTCGCCCCGGCGGATGCGCCGGCATGACGCGGCCTAGGACCCGCGACCACCTGCCTCCCAGGCGCGATGCCATGCGAAAGCGAAGGCTCGAAGAGAACGCCCCCCAAGGCGAAGTCGAGGGCCGTTTCGCCGGCATCACCTATGGCGGGTCCCAGAAGCATAAGGCGCACCCCCACCTCTTTGGTCTCACGGCGTCGGGGTTCCCGCCGCCGGATGCCACGCTCTGCGACCGTGACGCTGACTTCGCGCCGGCGGACATGACCCGCATCCCCGCCCTCTTGGATCGCGCGCGGCGGGCGCGCCTTATCGGAAATCTCATTTGGACTGTTGACGAAAATGGCTGGGTTTATGAACTTCAGATGACCAACTCGGGTCGGAACGAGCATCATGGATATCCTCTCCGCGCTGCGGATCCTTTCGTCGAGAGAGTCTTTCGGTTCTTTGGAGCCTGGGCTGCACGTGATGGGACGGACGACGACCGGAGGGCTGCAGAAGCCTGTCGGAACAGATATGGCTTGGGGCCATGACGGACCTGGCCTTCACACTGCGTGAACTCGACCCTGCCCGCGGGCTTGCGGGCCTCGTGATCCGTTTGGGCGATGCCGTCCTGACACGGCTGGTGCGCCCTGGATCCAACACCGAGGATATGGAGCTCCGCATCCCGCCCGGACCCCTCGGAGTCTGGTTCGCCGAGAACTGGTGGCGGCTCCGCTGGGAGTGCCGCCCTCCGAAAGGCTTCACCTCGGAGTGGCGCGAAGCTCACGACATGGCCGCAATCGGAGCCGGGCACGCTTGGCCGAGCATCGCATTCTGGGGCGAGGGGCAGCGGATCATGGTGTTCGCGAAGGCGGACCCACCCGGCGTCATGGGGCCGGTTCGCTTCCTACAGGACGCACTCTCGTTTGTCCCTGCCGCGTCCTTCGAGGCGGGGCTCGACTCCGTCTTCGACGCGGTCAGCAGCATGCTGACAGGCGAGGACCGCATATCCTTTCAGGCTCTTATCAACGCTCTGCTAGAGGAGCGGGGCAACGCGAATACAAGCGCGTGGCGGCGCCTGGAGGCCATCAACGGCTTCGACCCGGACCGGGCGTCGGAAGAACTCATCTCTTCGTTGCTCCAGCTGTCCCAGCGTTTCAGCAACGAGGACGTCGAGGAGGCCGCAGCCGCCTGTCCAGGTGTCGAGAGCGCCCACATCCTCACCGAGCTGGTAGACGACGTTTCAGCGAATCGCTTCACACATGTCAGCTTCACGGATGCTGTCCGCAGAGCGGGCCGTGTCATGCTTGGAGACAAAAGCGAGCCGTGGCGCATGGCCGAAGTGGCGGCGTCGCGCGTCCGCGACGCGCTTGACGCTGGTGAGGGCCCCTTGCTGAACCGTCGGCTCGCGGATCTCGTCGAGGTCGACCTGAACGTCTTTAGAAGCCGCCCAATCGCAGGCGCCGTGGCAGCCTACGGCGTCCGTCTCAGAGATCGCGGCACCGCACAGCGAGTGCTGCTTCAGGCGCGATGGAGCCATGACCGACGCTTCGAACTTATGCGCGCGCTTGGCGACGCCATCTGGTCGGAGGGTTCGCCGCTCGGTCCGCTTTCGCGGGCCGGAACAGCGCGGCAAAAGTTCCAGCGTGCCTTTGCGGCCAGCATGCTGTGCCCACTAAGCGCACTGAGCGACTACCTCGGCAATGTCGATCCATCGGATGAAGACATCGCGGCGGCAGCCCGCCACTTCCACGTCTCGGAGCGCGTGGTGCGGTCCATCCTCGTCAACAAGCACATGATGGACCGAACGCGGATCGATATCCCTGTGGACACCGTGCCGGCTGGTACACCCATCGAGGACATCGCCGACGCAGCGTGAGCATTATGGCCGAAGGCCACCGGCTGACCCCCAGCGCGGGAAGGCGACCGTGGCCGAGCTCGAAATGCCCTTTGACGGGCGCGGGAACCTCGACGGCCGAGGCCGGATCCACCGGAGCGCTGTGCGTAATCGGCAGCACCGTGACGAGAATAGCGCCGTCGGCCTCCCGCTCAACGGCCAGGACAACGACACTCGGCCGATCCTTGCGCCCCTCTTCCTGCCCGATCTGACGCCCACGATGCCAGAGATACGCAGAGGAGACGACCAGACTCGGCTCCGCGCCGGGCACCATCACGCCGCTGCGTTATTTCCCCTCCAGCATGGCATCGAGATGCGCGTGGCGGGGGCCATCCGCGCGGCGCCGATCGCCTTGGCCTTCTCCTCGGATAGCTCCGCCGTGGCGAAGCTCCGGCGGCTTTCCTGGAAGCGTCGGAACGCCTCATACTCGTCCGGGCCGACGAAATAGCCGGTGATCCGGCCATGACCCGACACGGCAATCGCGCGGTGCCGGGCGCGCAACCGATAGCGGCCGAAATTGCGGGTGAAGTCGGAAGCCGGGACCGCCTCTTTGGTGTCCATGCACCCTCCTTCTCACCCCAAGGACACGCATTTTGCGCCAACCACGCAAGGTCCGACAGCAGGGAGAGGCCGCGCCCGCGCCGCCCTCAATCCCGGCTCGCCTCGAAGATCACCGCCTGCAGCATCGTCCGCCCGGGCGCGCCGAACTCGCGCCGCACCGCCGCCGCGACCTGATCCACCAGCCGCTCGCGCTCGAGGCCCCGCGCCGCGACCCGCTCGGCGAGCGGCGAGCCCAACGCCATTGCTTCCGCGAACGCGCGCACGTCCCGGGCCGGCGCCTCGATCCTGACGACATCGATGCGAATCCCGGAAAAACCGGCCGCCAGCAGCAACTCCTTGATCGGATCGATCGCGTGATAGCCGAAGGGAACGCCGAGAAAGGGCGCGGGGTCGATGGCGAAGCTCTCGGCGAGCACGCGGGACAGCACGCGGCCGAAACCGTTCAGCTCCCGGCCGTCCCAGACGGAGAGGAGGTACCGCCCGCCCGGCGCCAGCACCCGATAGGCCTCGCGATAGGATTTGTCCTTGTCCGGATAGAACATCACGCCGAACTGGCAAATCACCGCATCGAACGCGCCGTCATCGAACGGCAGCGCCGTCGCGTCCGCCGCCTGGAACGTCACACGCTCGTCGCCCCGACACTCGCCGCGGGCGATCTCCAGCATCGGCGGGTCGAGATCGGTCGCGACGAGGCGCGCCGCCGCCGGCAGATGATCGAGCAGCCGCCGCGTCGCGAAGCCGGTCCCCACCGCCGTCTCGAGCACCCGAAGCGGCGCGAACGAAGCCGCCCGCCGCGCCGTCAGCTCGGCGTAGTCCTCGAACATCACCGGGCCGGACCCACGATCGTAATGCGTCGGAACGGACCCGACGAAGCGGCGGGAGCCTTCCGTCATGGCGCGTCAAGCCCCATCAACCCGCCTCCCTCACGCGCATCCCCGCTCAGAGCCCGTCCGTGAATGGTGCTGCGGTGGTCGTCCGACGTGTCTTTCTGCGCTTCCGGTGCTCACGGCCCCAAAAGGCCGCTCCGCTCCGGTTCTCGAAAGCCGCGCCGGATCGGCGCCTGCGGCGCCTCCGACTCACCGGAAGCCGCATTCTCAAACGGGCTCTCAAATCCCGGCGAACCAGTTGAAGCCCTTCTTCTCCCAGTACCCGGGCGTAAAAACGTTCGTCACCTCGATCGCGGTGATCCATTTCGGGTTCTTGTATCCGAGCTTTATCGACATCCGCAGCCGCATCGGATAGCCGAACGGGTCGGCCAGCGTCTCGCCCGCATATTTCGTCGCGAGCAAGGTCTGCGGATGGAGCGCGCTCGCCATGTCGATGCTGCTGAGATAGTCGTCCGCCGTCCTGAAGACGACATATTTCGCCCGGGTATCGGCCCCGACATGCTCGAGGAACGTCCGCAGCCGAACCCCGGACCACTGCCCGATATAGTCCCAGCCCTCGACACAGATATGGCGGATGATCTCCTCCTGCTGCGGCAGCAGCGCGATCCGCCCGATCGTCCAGGGGGTCTTGTCGCCGATCCGCCCGCCGAGCTCGAGGCGCCATGTGCGGCCATCGACCGGCTTGACATCCATGATGTCGTAATAGGCGTTGAACCGCGGCGGCTTCAGCACCATCGATGCCGGATAGGTCGGCGCCAGCTTGTTCGGATCGAAGATCAGGGCCTGCACGCGATCGTTCATCGCCGATATCCGGCGCAAAACCGTCTCCACCGAGCGCGGCGTGTCGAAGTCGCACCCCGTGAGCATCGTCAGCGCGCCCAGGGAAAGACCCCTCTGGATCAAGCCCCGCCGCTCGAGCGATCCGATCAGCGGGCGATGGGCCTCGAGCGCGGCGCGCTCCGGCATGGTCCGCGCCCGGAAGAGGGACTTCATGCCTCGCCCGCCTCATCGGAGGCCGGACCGGAGGCCGGCCGCGCGAGCGCAATCGGCTGCGCCAGCCTTGGCCCGCCGCTCAGCATCGCCCATAGCGTGCGGGGGACGAGCAGCGCCAGCGCGACATGCACGGCGAGGAAGCCCACGATCACGACCATCCCCCAGAAATGCACCAGCCGCGCGCCCTGGAAGCCGCCGAACAGGCTCACCAGGCCCGAGAACTGAACCGGCTTCCAGATCGCCAGCCCGGTGACGACCTGCGAGATGCCGGCGATGATCACGATGATATAGAGCAGCTTCTGCACGGCGTTGTACTGGGTGATGTCCTCATGGCCGATCCGCAGGCGCAACGTATCGCGCACCGTCCGCGCCACCTCGGCAGGCCGGATGGGAAGCAGCTTCTCCCGGAAGCGCCCGGTGAAGAGGCCGTACATCAGGTAGAGCAGCCCGTTGATCGCGAGGAGCCACATCCCCGCGAAGTGCCATAGCAGACTTTTGGCGGCCCAGCTTCCGAGCCGGAACGCCTGGCTGAAGTGAAGGCCGCTGATGATGACATAGTCATCGTAGATCCCCCATCCGGACATGATCATGACGATCATCGCCAGCGCGTTGATCCAATGCATGATCCGGATCGGCAGGGGATGCAGCCGTCTCGCCCCCCGGGGCGCATCGGGCCTCGCCATGGTCATTCCCTCTCAACCGCCGCTCTCAACCGCCGCTCTCGACCGCCGCTCCCGACCACATGTCCTTCCCGCTCAATGGGAAGGCCGCGCCAGGCCGACACGGATGATGCTGTCCGACGGCAGGGCCACGGCATCCTCCTTGTCGAAGGTCGTGAACCGGCGCAACTGCTTCGGGGTGAAATCGACGATCTCCATGTATTGGCCGAGCAGCACCATGGCGTCCACCGGCACGGCGATCGGCCGGTCGAGGAAGCGGAACCGTCCGCCGTAATCGACAACCACGTCGATCGTGCCGTCCTTCTGCCGTACCACGGAGTCCACCCACCCCAGCGTCGGCTGGCTCTCGATTGGCCTCAGCACCTGCCGGCCGAGGAGATCGCCAACCCTGACCGGCTGCGGAAAGCGCTTCGCCGCGGCCTCCGCCAGGCTCATGCCGGGCGGCGCGGGCTGCTGAGCGCGTGCTGCCGCGGCGCCGGCGAGGAGCAGCCCCACCACCAGGATCCGCCCCATCCACGCCATGTGACGTTGCCGCGACCTCGTGCCGGGTTTCATGGAAAGCCGGCACGCCGGTGCTTGTCCAAGTGCCGGCAATCCGCCGCATTCTGGATCGCTCGCCCTAGAATGGCGCAACCTGGGGACGCGGGCAATGGTCGGTGACACAGAGGATGACCTTCCGGGCATATCATCGCGCATGGACGGCGTCGGGCTCGCAACAGAAACGCGCCGCCGCCACGATCGGATGCAGGCGTGCGAAATATTCACCTTCCGTCCGACCGGCCCCGCAAGCATCCATTTTAGCGGTCACCGCACGGCAAAAAAAGTCTTAAATATTTCGCGCCCGCTGTAACCGCATCCCGCCCGCGCGAGAATTATCGTGGCGTGGGCCGGTCGCGGCAAGCGTCGCGGCAACCGTCGCGGCTCGCGACGGGTCGCCTCGAGGAGGTCTGGATGCGCGTACGCTGGCTCGCCGTCGCCATGGGGTGCCTCGCCCCCGCCATCGCTTCGGCTCAGACCGCCATCCGCCCGGTGGTGGCCGAGCTGTTCACCTCGCAGGGGTGCTCGTCCTGCCCACCCGCGGATGCCCTTGTCACCGCTCTCGCCCGCGCCCGCCCCGATCTGCTCCTGCTGACGTTTCACGTCACCTATTGGAACAATGCCGGCTGGCACGACCCGTTCTCCTTCCCGGGCGCGACCGAGCGGCAACGCCATTATGTTGCGCTCGGGGTCAGCCCGGAGGTCTATACGCCCGCCCTGGTGGTGGACGGCAGGCAGGATGTCATCGGTTCGGATCGTTCCGCGGTCAGCGCGGCCTTGGCGCGGGCGGCGGCGGACCGGACGGCCGCTTCGGTCGCTGTCGCGCGCCGGGGAAATAGGCTGACGATCACGCTCGGCGCCGGGGCCGGCCGCGGAACCGTCCTGCTGGTCGGATACGATCGCCGGCGCTGGACCCATGTCGGGTACGGGGAGAATGGCGGGCGCACGCTGCTCGAAACCGATATCGTCCGTTCGCTGAGCCGCGCCGGCACCTGGTCGGGGCGGGCGCTCACGCTGCGCACGCCGGTTCCGGCCGGAGAGGCGGTCGCGGTCCTGCTTCAGGCCGATGACGGCCATATCATCGGCGCCGGCCGCCTTGCGGCCCCCGCCTCCTGACGCAGAGCCGCCGATGGGCGAGGCGACACGGACGCATGACGGCCCCCGCGATGACCGCCCGCGCCAAGGACCCGCGATGACCCCCCGCGACGCTCGATGCGCGATCGCCGTCATGGCGAAAACCCCCCAGGCCGGCCGCTCGAAAACCCGGCTCTGTCCACCGCTGCGGCCCGGGCAGGCCGCCGCGCTGAGCGCTGCCTTCCTCCGCGACACCACGGAAAATCTGCTCGCGGCGGGGCGCCAGGCGCCGATCGCGCGGTACGCGGCCTACGCCCCGATCGGGACGGAGGCCGTGCTCCGGAAGCATCTCGCGACAGGCACCCGGCTGATCCCCGCCGATGGCAGCGCGCCGGCGGCCGCCGGCGTGGCGGGGTTCGGTCGTTGCCTGTTGCATGCCATCCAGGGCATGCTCGCCCAGGGGCATGACGCGGCCTGCGTGCTGAGCTCGGACATCCCGACCCTGCCGACGCGCTATCTCGTGCGGGCGGCGCGCCTGTCCCTCGCGCCGGGCGCGCCCGCCGCGGGCAGGGTCGTCCTCGGCGCCTGCGACGACGGCGGGTATTATCTGCTCGGCATGACGGCGGCGCACGCCGGCCTGTTCACGGATATCGCCTGGAGCACTGCCGGCGTCGCCGACGCGACGCGCGCCCGCGCCCGCGCGCTCGGTCTCGATGTGGTCGAGCTGGAGCCGTGGTACGACGTGGACGATGCAGACTCGCTCGCCACGATCCTCGACGAGCGCGCCGGCTACGAAGCTCCCGCCACCAAGGCCGTCATCGAGCGGCTGGGGCTCCGCGCGACCCTCGCGCCGCAGGCGCCATGACGCGATCCTTTCGCGCCCTCCTCGGGCTCGGCGCCCTCCTCGCGGCGCTCACGCTCGCAACCCTCGCGCTGCACGCACCGGGCGTCGGCGCGGCCGAGCGCATCGCGCGCCAGAACGAAATCGTCGCCCTGATGATGGCCGCGGCCGCCGTCTATTTCCTCGCCGTGCGCCTGGTGCTCCGCCATTCCTTCCCGCGGCGGGCGGTCTGGGCCGTGCTCGCCATCGCGCTGGCACTCCGCGCCGTGCTCGTCTGCGCGCCGCCCTTCCTCTCGAGCGATGTCTACCGCTATGTCTGGGATGGCCGCGTCCAGGCCGCCGGCATCAATCCCTACCGCTACATCCCCGCCGATCCCGCGCTCGCCTTCCTCCGCGACCGGCGCATCTATCCCCACGTCAATCGCCGCACCTACGCCCGCACGATCTATCCGCCGATGGCCGAGCTCGTCTTCGCCGCCGTCGGCCGCGTCCGCGACAGCGTCACCGCGATGAAGCTCGTCATGGTCGGCTTCGAGGCGCTCGGCGTCGCCTGCATGCTCGCGCTGCTGCGGCTGGCGGCGCTGCCGCCGGAACGAATTCTCATCTACGCCTGGAACCCGCTCGCGCTCTGGTCGTTCGCTGCCGGCGGCCATGTCGATGCGCTGGCGATCGGGCTGCTCGGCTTGGCGCTTCTGCTGCGCGCGCGCCATCGCGATGGCTGGGCGGGCGTCGCACTCGCCTCTGCCACCCTGGTAAAATTCTTCCCGGTCGTCGTCGCGCCCGCCTTCGTGCGCGGCGGCCGGTTCTGGCGTCCGGCGCTGGCCGGCGCCGCGGTCATCCTGGCGCTCTACGGGCTCTACAGCGCCGCAGGGCCGCATATCCTCGGCTTCCTGCCATCCTATGCATCCCAGGAAGGGTTCGACAATGGCAGCGGCTTCTGGCTGCTCGCCGGCCTCTCCCGCCTCGTCGCACTTCCCCGCTGGAAAATTATCGCCTATCCCGTCCTCGCCGGCGCGGCGCTTGCCGCGCTCGCGCTTTACATCCTCCGCCGCCGCAACCCCGACAACGCGGGCGACCCAACGATCCTCTGCCGCGACACCGCGACGCTCGCCGCCGCTTCCATGCTCGCCCTCAGCCCGCATTATCCCTGGTATTTCGCCTGGCTGGCCTTGCCCGCGATCGTCGCGCCATCACCCGCCGTGCTGTGGCTCTCGGCGGCGCCCATGCTGCTCTATATCGCGCCATGGCCGCACGATGAATTCCTCTGGCGCGGCCTGCTCTATCTGCCCGCGGCAGCACTTCTCGCCACCGACTTCCTCCGCCGCCGCACCCGCAGCGCGCAGTTTTCCCCCCGCCCGCACGGAGAAAAACCATGTCCGCAGCGATTGAGCTGAAAGACCCGACGCGCTATTTCGAGGCCGTCGCGGCGGAGCGTGGCGCCGCCGCCGCGCCGCCCGTCTGCCTCTATCTCGAGACCACCAACCGCTGCAACCTGCTCTGCGAAACCTGTCCGCGCACCTTCGAAACGCTCGAGCCGCCGGCGGACATGAGCTGGGAGCTCTTCACCCGGATCGTCGATCAGGTGCCCGACATCGCCCGCGTCGTCCTGCATGGCGTCGGCGAGCCCATGCTGGTGAAGGCGCTGCCGGCGATGATCCGCTACCTCAAGGATCGCGGCATCTACGTGCTGTTCAACACCAACGGCACGCTGATGCAACCGAAACGCTTCCAGGCGCTGATCGACACCGGCCTCGACGAGCTCCGCGTCTCGCTCGACGCCGCCGACCGCGACTCCTACCTCAAGGTCCGCGGCAAGGATTTCTTCAACCGCATCGTCCGCCATGTCGGCGCCTTCACCGCCTACCAGAAGCAGGCCGGCGCGGCCACGCCCCGCGTCTCGCTCTGGCTCACCGGGCTCAAGGAGACGGTGGAGCAGCTTCCCGCCTTCGTCCGCCTGGCCGCCGGGATGGGCGTCGCCGACGTGCATCTCCAGCGCCTGGTCTTCGACGAGCAGGGCTACGGCATGGCCAGCGCCGCGCACTCCCTGTTCGAGAACACGCAGGCGGCGGAGCGCGCCGCGATCGCGCAAGCGCAGGCGATCGGCGCCGAGCTCGGCGTCACGCTCGATGCCTCCGGCGCGACCGAGCCCGGCCTCAGCCTCACGCGCCAGGGCGAGCGCGCCTGGGCGAGCTGCCGCCGGCCCTGGTCGCTGATGTATTTCACCGCCCATGGCCGCGCGCTGCCCTGCTGCATCGCCCCGTTCTCGGTGCGCGGCTATTCCAACTACACCCTCGGCGACGCGACGCAGCAGGATCTCCGGGAGATCTGGAACAGCCCCGCCTACCAGGATTTCCGCGCCGGCCTCCTCTCGGACACGCCGCCCGCGCCGTGCCGCAATTGCGGCATGCGCTGGAGCCTTTAGACCCCCACCCCACGCCAAACGATCACGGCACCACCGGTTCCAACCCGCCCCGCCTTCCGTTAGCGTGCCCGCGGCCAGGCGGAGGGGTGCAATGGGCGTGTCCGGCATTTTCGCGCGCATCGTGGCGGCGATCGGCGCCGCGGCGGTCCTGCTGCGGCGGCTGCAAGGGGGCCCGCGCGAGCCGGCCCTGGGAAGCGCTCCGGCAATCCCGCCGGCCCGGCCGCAAGGCAGCATCCCGACGCTGAAGATGCCGACCGCCCGCGGCTGGTCCCAGGGCCAGACACCGCTCGCCGCGCCCGGCCTCGCGGTCAATGCCTTCGCGACCGGCCTCAGGCATCCCCGCTGGCTCCACGTGCTGCCCAATGGCGATGTGCTTGCAGCCGAATCCCTCACCGTGGCGCAGCCCATCGAGTCCGTCTTCGACTACGCCATGGAAGCGACGATGAAACGCGCCGCCGCGCTCGGCGAGAGCCCGAACCGCATCACGCTGCTCCGCGACGCGAACGGCGACGGCGTCGCCGAAACCCGATCGCCGTTCCTCGAAGGGCTGAACCAGCCCTTCGGCATGGCCCTCCTCGGCGACACATTCTATGTCGGCAACACCGACGGCGTGTTCGCCTTCCCTTACACCACGGGCGCCGAGCGCATCGCCGCCGCCGGCCGCCGGCTCACCACCTTCAAGCCCGGCGGGCATTGGACGCGGAGCATCCTGCCAACCCCCGACGGGGAGAAACTCTATATCGGCGTCGGTTCGCTCACCAACATCGCCGGCAACGGCATGGAGGTCGAGCAGGGCCGCGCCGCGATCTATGAGCTCGACCTCGCCACCGGCCGCGCCCGCATCTTCGCCTCCGGCCTGCGCAATCCCGTCGGCCTCGCCTGGGAGCCGCGCACCGGCGCGCTCTGGACGGTGGTCAACGAGCGCGACGGCCTCGGCGACGAGACCCCGCCCGACTACCTCACCTCGGTCGGCGACGGGGCCTTCTATGGCTGGCCTTTTTGCTACTGGGGCAAAACCATCGACCACCGCGTGCCGCAGGATCCCGCCATGGTCGCCCGCGCCATCGCCCCCGATTACGCCCTCGGCGGCCACACCGCCTCGCTCGGCCTCTGCTGGCTCCCCGCCGGCACGCTGCCCGGCTTCCCCGAGGGCATGGCCATCGGCCAGCACGGCTCGTGGAACCGCAGCACGCTCAGCGGCTACCGGGTCGTCCTCGTGCCCTTCGCGAACGGCCGCCCCTCCGGCCCGCCGCGCGATATCCTCACCGGCTTCCTCGCCCCGGACGAGCGCGCCTCCTACGGCCGCCCGGTCGGCGTCGCGATCGGCCCCGACGGGGCCCTCCTCGTGGCGGACGACGTGGGCAACGCGATCTGGCGCGTCACCGGCGCGCGCCAAGCTTGAGCGCGCCAACCCTGGGCGCGTGACCGGCAACCGGCGACCGGCGCACAGCAGCCAAATGTCAGCCTAGCAAAAACGGTGGTAGGATTGCGCTGATCCAGATCAACGACCCTCGCCGATGATCTCTGTTGACTGGGCGTCGGAGGGTGGCACGAGCGTTCCGCCGTCACAGACCGCAAGAGCAGGAGCAACGCCAGGATGCCCGAAACATCGGCGCAGATGATCGGCCAGCCGCCAGCCGCGCCGCGCCGGCGGTGGGGGATCGGCGTGCTGCTGGGCTCCGGCATCCTGATCAATTATTTCGACCGCATCAATCTCTCTGTCGCCGGGCCGGCTCTCCAGCACGCGTTCGGGCTGACCCCGGCGCAGCTTGGCTGGGTGTTCAGCGCCTTCTTCTGGTCGTACGCGCTGTCGCAGATTCCGATCGGCCTCATTCTCGACCGCTTCGGGTTCACCCTGATCGGTCGCTGGGGCGCGGCACTATGGACCGCCGCGACGGCGTTCACCGCGCTCGCGAGCGGCTTCGGCGGCGTCATCCTGGCCCGGGTGCTGCTCGGGATCGCGGAGGCGCCGGCGTTTCCCGGCAACGCCAAGGCGACCGGCTATTGGTTTCCCCGCTCGGAGCGCGCGCTGGCGACGGCGATCTTCGATGCCGCGGCGAAGTTCTCGAACGTCATCGGCGCCCCGCTGGTGGCGCTGAGCGTCGTCTATTTCGGCTGGCGGGGCGCGTTCTGGGGGACGGCCGTCCTCAGCCTGATCTATTTCTTCGCCTTCCTGCTGTTCTACCGCGATCCGAGCGCCGACCGCCACCTCAGCACCGCGGAGCGCGACTATATCCGGGCCGGAGGGGCAACGCCGGAAGGCACTGCCGGGACGGGCGCCGGGGCGATGCTCGGCTATCTGCTCAGCAACCGGAAGATCTGGGGCCTGACCATCGGGTTCGGCGCCTATGACTACTCGTTCTATCTCTTCCTCACCTGGCTGCCCGGCTATCTCGTGCGCGAGATGCACATGACCCTGCTGGCGTCGGCCGGCTACACGACGATTCCGTGGATCGTCGCGACGATCGCGGACCTCGCGGTCGGCGGTTGGCTGATCGACCATCTCATCGCCCGCGGCCATGACGAGACGCGGGTGCGCAAGACCGTGCTGGTGCTCGGCATGCTGATCGGACTTGCCGTGCTGGGCGCGGTGTTCACGACCGAGGCGGCATGGGCGATCGTCTGGATCTCGATCGCCCTGGGCGGGCTGGCGGCGGCGGCGCCGGTCGGCTGGTCGCTCCCGTCCCTGATCGCGCCGAAGGGCGGCACCGGCACGGTCGGCGGGATCATGAACTTCGCGGGCAACCTGGCGGGCGTCGCCGCGCCCATCGCCACGGGGTATATCGTCGGGCTGACGAACTCGTTCAGCTGGGCGTTCATCGCCGCCGCCGTCGTCCTGCTGATCGGCATCGCATCCTATGTCGGCTTGCTGGGCCGGATCGAGCCGATCCCGGACATGGTGGCCACGCCCGGCGGGCCGCCAGGGATCTCCGCTTAGGCAGAGGCAACGGGGGAGGTTCCCAATGGCCGGAGCATCGCCTCCCGCGGACGCGGTGGGGACGGGTGTCGATGGGCGTGTCGGGATGCGGCAAGTCCACCATCGCGGCGCGGCCGGCAAGGCGCACGCACCGCCACATGCCGGCCGCGCTGCTGCACAGCCAGTTCGAGGCCCTGGAGGAGCCGGCCGAAAGCGAGCATGCGGTGGTCGTCCCGGTGGACGGCACGCTGGCCGAAACGGTGATCGACCTGCTGCGCACGCTCGCGGCGCTGCAGGGACGTGGCGATGGCAGGTGAGGGAAAAAAATCGCCCGCCCGCGCGGTCGATGAGAAAAGGAAGGGCTCGTCGCAACCTTCCCAAAGCAACCGGCATCGAGCCGCGAGACCGGACCGGGATTGATCTCGCTGCCCTATTGATCTCGCTGCCCTACTGATCTCGCTGCCCCATTGATCTCGCTGCCCCATTGATCTCGCTGCCCGGGCGCATTTGCGTTCAGAGCGGCACGAGCCACGAGAAGAAGGACACATATCCATGGCGATTTCCGCGCAACCGCCGACCGCCGGCCATGGGCCCGCCAGCATCACCGCCTACGGCCCGGCCCGTTCGACGATCGCCGGCGGCGCCCTCACGCCCGATGAGGTACGCAGGACCGACGCCTACTGGGATGCCAGCCTCTATTTGTGCCTCGGCATGTTGTACCTCAAGGACAACCCCCTGCTCAGGCAGCCGCTCACGCTCGATCATGTGAAGTCGCGGCTGCTCGGCCACTGGGGCTCGGACGCCGGTCAATGCTTCACCTACATTCACTTCAATCGGCTGATCAGGAAATACGACCTCAACGCCATCTATATTTCCGGCCCCGGCCACGGAGCGCCGGCGGTCCTCTCCCAGGCCTATCTCGAAGGCACCTATTCCGAGATATATCCCGACAAAAGCGAAGACCTCGCCGGGATGCAGCGATTCCTCAGGCAGTTCTCCTTTCCCGGCGGGATCGGCAGCCATGCCACGCCCGAAACGCCCGGCAGCATCCATGAGGGCGGCGAGCTCGGGTACAGCGTTTCGCACGCTTTCGGCACGGTCTTCGACCGCCCGGACCTCATCACGCTGGTGATGGTGGGCGATGGCGAGTCCGAAACCGGGCCGCTGGCGACAAGCTGGCACAGCAACAAGTTCCTCAACCCGGTCACCGACGGCGCGGTGCTGCCGGTCCTCCACCTGAACGGCTACAAGATCAACAATCCCACCGTTCTGGCGCGCATCAGCCACGAGGAGCTGGAGGCCCTGTTCGTCGGCTACGGCTACCAGCCCTACTTCGTCGAGGGCAGCGATCGCGAGAGCATGCACCAGGCCATGGCCGCGACGATGGAGCACTGCGTGCTGGAGATCCGGAAATTCCAGAGCGAGGCGCGTGGCGCAGGAAAACCCTTCCGCCCGCGTTGGCCGATGATCGTCCTGCGGAGCCCGAAAGGATGGACCGCCCCCCGGGAGGTCGATGGGCATTATCTCGAGGGGTACTGGCGCGCGCACCAGATTCCCATCACCGATGTCGCCGCCAGCCCGGCTCACCTGGCAATTCTGGAATCGTGGTTGCGCGGCTACAAGCCGGAGGAGCGCTTCGACGAGCGGGGGCGGCTCATCGCCGAGCTGAAAGAGCTCGCGCCCCAGGGAAACCGGCGCATGAGCGCCAATCCGGTGGCCAATGGCGGCCTCCTGCGGCGGCCTCTCGACATGCCTGATTTCCGGGACTCCGCCGTCCGGGTCGAGCAGGTCGGCGGCGCTCTCGCGGGCAACGTCCCGACCTTGGGCAATTTCCTGCGCGAAGTCATGCGACGGAACATGACGAACTTCCGGGTGTTCGGGCCGGACGAGACGCAGTCCAACCGGCTGGAGGCGATCTACGAGGTTACCAAGAAGGCCTGGCTGGGAGAGTCCTTCCCCGAGGATGCCGACGGCGGCGAACTGGCGGCCGACGGGCGGGTGATGGAGATGCTGAGCGAGCACACCGTCGAGGGCTGGCTGGAAGGTTACCTGCTGAGCGGCCGGCATGGCCTGATCAACAGCTACGAGCCCTTCATTCACGTGGTCGATTCGATGTTCAACCAGCACGCGAAGTGGCTCGAGAAGTGCAACATGCTGCCCTGGCGGGCCCGGATCGCCTCGCTCAACCTGCTGATCACCGCGCTGGTCTGGCGCCAGGACCATAACGGATTTACCCATCAGGACCCCGGCTTTCTCGACGTGGTTGCCAACAAGAGCCCCGAGGTCGTGCGGATCTATCTGCCCCCCGACGCCAACTGCCTGCTCTCGGTGGCCGATCATTGCCTGCGCAGCACGAACTACGTCAACGTCATCGTCGCCGACAAGCAGACGCATCTTCAGTATCTCGATATGGACGCCGCCATCGTGCACTGCACCAAGGGGGTGGGCATCTGGAGCTGGGCCAGCAACGATCGGGGAACCGAGCCCGACATCGTGATGGCAAGCTGCGGGGACGTGCCGACGATGGAGTCCCTGGCGGCAACCGCCCTGCTGCGCGAGCTTTTGCCGGACATAAGAATCCGCTTCGTGAACGTCGTCGATCTCTTCAAGCTGGTGCCCAACACCGAGCATTCCCACGGGATGACCGATCGTGAGTTCGAGGCGATCTTCACCGCGACGAAGCCGGTGATCTTCAACTTCCATTCCTATCCGTGGCTCATCCACCGCTTGACCTACCGGCGGCCCGGACAGCACCATATTCACGTGCGGGGCTACAAGGAGCAGGGAAACATCAATACGCCCCTGGAGCTGGCCATCCGCAACCAGACGGATCGGTTCAGCCTGGCGATCGACGCGATCGACCGGATGCCGCGCTTCAAGGAAACCGGCTCCGGCGTGCGCGATGCGCTGCTCGACCGGCAAATCCGCTGCGTCCAGCACGCCCACGAGTACGGCATCGATGCGCCGGACATAAGCGGCTGGAAGTGGCCTCCGGAGCTGGTGTCCGATGCCCCGCTGACCTGAATCGTCAATCCCGGGCATCAGCCTTCGCGATGGGCGCTGCCATGGGGAGCGCCGATCGGCTCCGAGAACCGTGGCCGCCATCGCGCCGGCAGGGCGGCATCTCCACGATGCCGAAATCGACCAATGGCCGACAGGGAGGCGCAAGGCAATGCGAGGCGGCACGCCGTCCTCCGCCCTGGGCTCGACGCGGGACAAGCCCGATCTGGCCTATTGCCCGAACATCGTCGCATCACCATCGTCGCATCGCTCAAGGCTCACGGGGTGTCCTGGTTGCTCTATATCGGCGGCAACGATAGGGCCGATACCGTGCGCATTGTCGGCGCGGAGGCGGCCAGGGAGGGCTACGACCTGCGCGCCATCCACATCCCCAAGACCATCGACAACGATCCGATGGAAAGCGACCACGCGCCGGGCTTCCCCTCGGCGGCGGCACGCCGCTCGCGATCAGGCTCGCCGGGACGGTGGAGCTCGCCGGGACGGCGGAGCTCGCCGGGACGGCGGAGAAACATGCGCATGGCAATGTCCGGCTGTTCGGCACCGGCGCGCTCGCCGATCGTCTCTGCGCGGAGATCAGATCCAAGCTCGGCATCGCCCACCTGCGCGGCGATAGGTTCGGCTATCTCCAGCGCTCATTTCCGCAAGCATGGATGCGGCCTTCCGGTTGCGCAGCCGCTGGCCCCACCAGGACATATGGCTGGACCGCGACGCTGCGCGCGGTCCTCGGCCAGCCTGAGCCGGATGCGATGCTGTCCGAAAGAAAGAAGCTTGGCACCGGCGTCCGGAGCATTCTCGACACCCAGACTGTCAAGGCCGCCAAGATCCTCGCGAGCGTTCCGGCCGCGATGCAGCCGCGCTACCTGCAAACGCTGACCGCGATCGGTGCGGAGCAGGATTCCACCGTCGTCCTTCCGAGGCCGATCGATGTCATCGAGCCGTTCCGCGATCTGTTCGGCAAGGCCGGCAAGCCGGCGGGCGGGAGGCCGGGCTCGGGCCGGTTCAGTCCCGCGGCTGGGCGACGATCCGCAGATAGGGCTTGACCGTCTTCCACCCGCCCGGGAATTTGGCCCGGGCGGCCTCGTCCGAGACCGCGGGGGGAATGATCACGTCCTCGCCGGGGTGCCAGTTCACCGGGGTCGCGACGCCGTGCCTGGCGGTCAGCTGGCACGAATCGAGCAGGCGCAGCACCTCGTCGAAGTTGCGCCCGGTGCTCATCGGGTAGGTCAGCGTCGCCTTGATCTTCTTGTCCGGCCCGATCACGAAGACCGAGCGGACGGTGGCGTTGTCCGCCGCGGTGCGCCCCTCGGCCGCGCCGTGCGCCTCTTCCGGCAGCATGTCATAGAGCTTGGCGACGGCGAGGTCGGTGTCGCCGATCATCGGATAGGTGACGGCGTGGCCCTGCGTCTCCTCGATGTCGGCGGCCCAGCGCGCGTGGTTGGCCACCGGATCGACGCTGAGCCCGATGATCTTGGTGTTGCGCTTGCGGAACTCCGGCAGCAGGCCGGCCATGGAACCGAGCTCCGTGGTGCAGACCGGCGTGAAGTCCTTGGGATGGCTGAACAGGATGCACCAGCTCGACCCGATCCAGTCGTGGAAGCGGATCGTTCCCTGGGTCGTCTCGGCGGTGAAGTTCGGCGCCTCCGCATTGATGCGCAGCGACATGGATGTCTCCTCTTGTGGCGTGCAGCCCCTGTGGACCACGATTGCCCCGACGAGCGGCCCATCGCTCCGCCGCAACGAGAATTTAGACCCCGGATTCCGGCCTTCGGCAAGGGCCGGGTTCCGGCACGAAAGGGCGCGAAAAAGCGCCTTTGGAGGTGGCTCGTCTGAAATAACTATTTGATATTAAAAGAAAACAGAATCAAAACCCGCCGACGGTCCGCCCACTCTGCCCGGTTTCTCCCCCCCTGGGCGGGCAAAATCGATGCGATTCCAACGCGCTTCAGCCCGTTCCCGGGAAGGCGAGCGGGAGGCCCGGCTCGGGCCAGTCCAGCACCGCGAGCCGGCCCGAACCCGAGAGGGTCGCATAGGCGGTGCGGAGCCCCGGCCCGCCGAAGCAGAGATTGGTGGTCATCGGGTCCGGCAGCATTTCCTGGCCCAGCAGCTCCCCATCGGGCGAGACCACGCTGATCGCGCCGCTGACCAGCGTGGCGACGCAGATATTGCCCGAGGCCGCCACGGCGAGGCTGTCGAAGCGCTGGTAGCCGGAGAGGCCGATGACCAGCCGCCCGCCATGGGGCGAGGGCAGGGGCCGCTTGGCGAGCGTCCCCGGCGCGACGATGTCGAACGCCCAGAGCCGCGCGGTCTCGGTCTCGGCGACATAGAGCGTCCGGCCGTCGGGCGAGAGGCCGATGCCGTTCGCCGTCAGCACCGGGTAGGCGATCTCGACGATGCGCGAGCCGTCGGCGCGGGCGTAATAGACGCCGCCATGGTCGCGCTCGCGGGCGCGGTTCTTGCCGAGGTCGGTGAAATAGAAGCCGCCCTCGGCGTCGAAGACGATATCGTTCGGCCCGCGCAGCGCCCGCCCGTTGCAGGACTCGTAGAGCACGCGGACCTCGCCGCTCACCGGGTCGATGCGCTCGATCCGCCCGCCGCTGTAATCCGCGGGCTGGAAGCTCGGGCGCAGCATCTTCCCGTCGTCGATCCAGGCGAAGCCGCCATTGTTGCAGCAATAGAGCGCGCCGTCCGGGCCCACGGCGAGGCCGTTCGGCCCGCCGCCGGGGCTCGCGATCACCGTCACCGCGCCGTCCGCCGCGACCCGGCTGACCGTGCCGCGCGCGATCTCCACCAGCACCACGGAGCCGTCGGGCATCGCCACCGGGCCCTCGGGAAAGCGCAGCCCCGTGGCAAGGATTTTCGCCTCCGTCATCGCTCCCTCCTCACGATCCCTCGCGCGCCGCCGCGATCGCTGCCCCGATCGCCCGCACGCCGGCGGCCGGGCCCTCGGGATGGTTCCACACCGCGCCGACCACGGCTAGGAAATCGGCCCCCGCCGCGACCAGCGGGGCGCAGTTCTCCGCCGTGATCCCGCCGATCGCCACACAGGGGATCTCCATCAGCCCTGACCACCAGCTCAGCACCTCCGGGTCGGCCCGCGTCGGCGCCTCCTTGGTCGCGGTCGGGAAGAAGGCGCCGAAGGCGACATAGTCCGCGCCGTCCTCGCCCGCCTGCATGGCGAGGTCGCGGCTCGCATGGCAGGTCACGCCGAGCATGCGCCCGGGCCCGAGGATTTTTCGCGCCTCCCGCGCCGCCATGTCGGTCTGGCCGACATGCGCGCCGTCGCAGCCCATCGCCACGGCGAGGTCCGGCCGGTCGTTGACGAGGAAGGCGACGCCGCGGGACTGCGCCACGGGGGCGAGCACGGCGATGGCGCGGCGCAGCGCGGCGTCATCGGCGTCCTTGAGCCGGAGCTGCACCGCCGCGACATCCGCCGCGTCCAGTGCGGCGGCCAGCGGGTCGCGAAAACTCTCCGGCTCGAGCGCGGGCGGCGTGAGCAGGTAGAGCCGGCAGGCCCCCGCGCCGTCGGCGCCGCTCACGCCTTGCCCTGGTCGATCTCGATCGCCTTGGCGTGCATCAGGATGCGGGCGAGGTTCGCCCTGCCGGCGGGGGTTTCCCCGTCATCGAAGTCGATGATCGTCTTCACGCGCTCGCTGATGCGCATCGCCCTGCTGCTCCAAATCCTGGTCTGTCCCAACTCAGTCTCGCCCGGGACTTTGTCTCGCCCGGACTTGTCTCACCCGACTCGTCACCCGGGGCCCGATCGACCGCGGCGCCCGCGCGGGGGAAAACGGCGCTGGCGGGCTTGCTCAAAGAGCGCCGAACCTCTAGCCGATGCCGCCCATCCTGTCATCCGCCCGCCCCGGGGGCCGCCCCGGGGCCGCCCCGGGGCCGCCCGGGGCTTGCCGGAGCCAGGCGCCGAGCGCGCGCGCCGCACCCGGCCGCGCCAGGTCGAGCGCCGGCGGGGCGGCGGGAAGGAGGCGCGCGCCGAGGGACAGGGCGGTGCGCGCAACCGCGGGAAAGGCCGGGCAGAGCGGGTCGAGCACGATCCCCTTGAGGCCGATCCTGAGCCCCTCGAGGGCGCGGCCCGGGGCGTCGGCGCAATCGAGGAAATCTTCCCCCCGGGTCTGCGCAAACCGTGCCCGCGCCGCTTCCACCAGCGCCTGCCACCAGCCGCAACCCCCATAGAGCGCGGCGCCGGGGGCCGAGAGCAATGTCGCGGGGAGGCCCGGCGCGAGCGCGGCGCAGGCATCGTCGAGCCCGTGCACGATAACCGCCGGGGTCACCGCCAGCATCATGCTTGACGTTCAAGCAATTGCGCGCGTTGATTGCAAGCGTGGCGGACAATCGCGGGAGCGGGTGGCGGCGGAGTCGATGATGCCGGAGGGCGCCGGGCCGGAGAGCGGAGAGGTGGCCGAAGCGGCGGCACGCCTCGAGGCGGCTTTGGAGCGGATCGCCCACCGCGCCGCGGAGGCACTGCCCGGCGCGATGAAGGATCCGCGCATCGCCGAAGCGGTGACACGGCTCGAGGCGCTGATCGCGACCCTGCGCGGCGCGCTCGCCAAATCCGGTTGAGGGGCTCGCATGGCGGAAGTGAGCGTGCGTGTGAACGGCTATGTCTACAGCGTCGGCTGCGAGGACGGGCAGGAGGCGCATCTGCAATCGATGGCCGGCGAGGTCGATGCGCGAATCTCCAGCATCAAGGCGGTCGGCGCCCAGAGCGGCGAGTCGCGGCTCCTGCTGCTGGCAGCGCTCCTGCTCGCCGACGAGCTTTCCGACATGAAGCTCGCGAAGCCCCCGGCCGGCAGGGCCGCCCGGGGTGCACCCGCCGCGGCCCCGGCGGGCGGCGATGCGGCGCTGGCGCGGCGGCTCGGGCGGCTGGCAATCCGCGCCGAGGCGATTGCGGACGCGCTGGAGCGCGCCTAAGTTGGATGATGCGGGGCTGCCCGGCGCGTCAGGCAATTCATCCCCGGGGCCAGTAAGCATCCTCCAGGGAGCTGGCGCTGTCGCGGTCGTGGCCGCGGTATCCGGCACCCACCTGCAAACGCAGGCCTTGGGAGGGTGAGACGCCAACGGCCATGGCGGCTCCGCACCCCGATCTCAACGCGTCCGACCTCAAGCGTGCGAAGAAGGCGGCACGGCTCGCCGCGATCGCCCGCCGGGCGGGCGCCGACCCCTCCCTCGGTGAGCGCCTCGCCGCGCACATGCTCGACCAGGCACCGCCACCCTCCGGCGCCGTCGTCGCCGGATACTGGCCGCTCGGCGAGGAGATCGACATCCGCCCGCTGCTCGTCGGCCTCATCGCGCGCGGGCACGCGATCGTGCTCCCGGAGACGCCGCGCCGCGGCGCCGAGCTGCGCTTCCGCCGCTGGGCGCCCGGAGACGCGCTGGTGCGCGAGCGGTTCGGCACGCTCGCTCCATGCGGCGAGCTCATGACCCCCGATTTCATCATCGTCCCGCTCCTCGCCTTCGACCGGGCGGGCAGGCGGCTCGGCTATGGCGGCGGCTATTACGACCGCACGCTGCGCGCGCTGCCGGCCGCGCGCCGCCTCGGCGCCGCCTTCGCCATCCAGGAGCTCGCCCAGGTGCCCGCCGGCCCCGACGATGTCCGGCTGCCCGCGGTCGCGACCGAGGCCGGCGTGATCGTCTGCATGCCGGATGGCTGCACGGGCGATCGCTGAGGGATGCGCATCCTCGTCCTCGGCGATATCGTCGGGCGGGGCGGGCGCGAGGCGGTCGCGGCCGCGCTGCCGGAACTCCGCGCCGCCCTCGCGGTCGATCTCGCCGTGGTCAACGCGGAGAACGCCTCGCACGGGTTCGGCCTCGCGCCCGAGATGGCGCGCACCCTCTTCGCCGCCGGCGCGGACGTGCTCACGCTCGGCAACCACGCCTGGGACCGGCGCGAGATCGTGGGCTTCATCGGCGACGAGCCGCGGCTCATCCGCCCGCTCAATTTCCCCCCCGGCACCCCCGGCGCGGGCGCGCTCCTCGTGGCCCTCGCCGACGGGCGCAAGGCGCTGGTGGCGAACGCCATCGGAAGGCTCTTCATGGACCTCTCCGATTGCCCCTTTCGCGGCACCGAGCGCCTGCTCGCCCAGCACCGGCTCGGCGTCACGGTCGCCGCCATCGTGATCGATTTCCATGCCGAGGCGACGAGCGAGAAAATGGCCTACGCCCACTCCTTCGACGGCCAGGTCTCGCTCGTCGTCGGCACCCACACCCACTGCCCCGCCGCCGACCACCAGGTCCTGCCGGGCGGCACCGCCTTCATCTCGGATCTCGGGATGTGCGGCGACTATGACAGCGTGATCGGGATGGTGAAGGGCCCGGCGACCACCCGCTTCTGGAGCCGGATGAGCGGCGAGCGGCTCTCGCCGGCCGAGGGCGAGGCGACGATCTGCGGCGTCTTCGTCGAGACCGACGACGCGACGGGCCTGGCGCGGCGGATCGCGCCGCTGCGCCGGGGCGGACGGCTCTCCCCGGCGATGCCGACGCGGTAGGTGGGCCTACCAGACCAGCCGCCGATAAAGATGCCAGGTCGCGTGGCCGAGCACCGGCAGCACGATCGCCAGCCCGAGCAGGAACGGGATCGAGCCGATCACCAGCCCCGCCGCGACGATCAGGCCCCATTCCGCCATCGCGACGGGGTTGGTCCTGACCGCGCGCACCGAGGCAGCGACCGCCGTCTCCAGCCGGACGTCGCGGTCGAGCAGCAGCGGGAACGAGACGACGCTGATCGCAAACGCGAGAACGGCGAAGAGGAACCCGACGCCCATGCCGAGAAGGATCATCGTCCAGCCCGCGCCCGTGGCGAAGACTTCGTGCGCGAAGGCACCGAGCGAGGCCGGCGGCCGCGGGCCGAGGGTTGCGTCATAGATGAGCCCGGCGGCGACCAGCCAAAGAAGAAAAATCATCGCGAGCAGCAGGCCGAGCACCACGATCTTGCCGATGGCGTGCGAACGGAAGACCCCGAACGCATCCACCCAGGTCACGTGCGCGCCCGCCTCGCCCAGCCGGCTCATCTCCTCGAGCCCGACCGCGGCGAGCGGCCCGATCAGCGCGAAGCCCGCGACCAGGGGAAACACCAAGGGCAGCACATCGTGGCCGGAGGCGAACCAGCCGAGCACGAGCCCGGCGACCGGATAGACCACGCAGAGGAACACCGCGTCGCCGCGGTAGTTCGCGAAATCGGCAAACCCTTCCTTCAATGCGTCCCAGGGATCGGCGAGCCCGATGCGCCGCACCATCGGCGCCGTCCGATCGCCCGTCCCTGGCGGGCTCTCATTGTCGGTGACCGCGCCCACCGCGGTGACCGCGATCTTGACCTCTTCCCACACCCATTCCACGGGGCTCCGGCTGCGGACGGCCATGAGTTTCACTCCCGAACCGTAGACCACGGCCGGCCGACCTCGCGAGAGGCGGCCGGTCACGAATGCGTTGCGACCCGCCAATCCGCGAAGGCTACGCCATCTGCCCGCCGCGCGCGAGGAAATCCCGCCCCATGTCAGTCCGGCCAGGGAAAATCGAGGAAGGAGACGTGCGCGGCGACGATCCGCCAGCCTCCGGCAAGCCGCGCCCAGCATTGCGTCTGCCGCCCGGTGCGGCCGCTCGCGCGGCGGCGGAAGAGGGTGCAGGCGGTGGCGAAGTCGCGCCCGAAGCTGGTGATCGTGGTTCGCGCCAGCGCGCGCGAGAGATCGTCGCTCGCCCGCGCGGCGCGGAAGGCGGCGATCTCGGCAGCGCCATGGAGGTTCTCGGCCAGCCCGTAGCGGATCGTGCGCGGATCGTCCCAGAAGAACCTTCCGAGCCGCGCGGCATCGTTGGCGGCCAGCGCCGCCTCGTAGGCCGCGAAGGCGGCGGCGACCTCGGCCAGCACATCCGCCTGGTCAACCGGCCCGGCGCTCATTCGGCGATCCCGGGGGCGAAGCCGGGAGCGAACCCGGGAGCGATCGGGGCGCGGCAGAGCCCGCTCGCCTCGAGCGCGGCGGCGGCGGCAAAAAGCAAATCCTCCCGCCACGGCGCGGCGATGAGCTGCACGCCGATCGGCAACAGGCCGTCCGCCTCGGGCAGGGGCACCGCGAGGACAGGCAGGCCGAGGCAGCTCACCGGCTGGGTGAAGATCCCGAGATTGGGCCGGAGCGGCACGGTCTCGCCGCCCAGGGTGATCGTCTGCTGGCCGATCGGCGTCGCGGCGGCGGGCGTCGCGGGGGCGATCAGGATATCGAAGCGGGCGAAGAGCGCGGCGGCGCGCGCGGCGATGTCGCGGCGCACGGCTTGGGCGCGATGCACCCATGCGCCGGGGATCAGCGCGCCGGCGAGCAGGCGGTCGCGGGTATTGGGGTCGAACTCGGCGGCCCGCGCCCGCAGATCGGGCAGGTGCAGGCTGCCGCCCTCCGAGGCGGTGATGAGGAAGGCCGCGGCACGGGCGGCGGCGGGGTCGGGAAAGAGCGTCTCCTCGGCCGCGCCGAGGGCGGCGGCGACGCGGTCGGCGGCCGCGCCCGCCACGCCCTCGCCCGCGAAATACCCGCCGAGCCGCGCCACCCGCAGCGTTCGCGGCGCCAGATGCGGCGCCAGATGCGGCGCCAGATGCGGCCCGGCCGGCTCGGCCGCGCGCCGCGCCTGCGCCGGGTCGGCGGGATCGCGCCCGGCCATCGCGTCATAGGCAGCGGCGAGCGAGGCCACGTCACGGGCGAAGGGGCCGACATGGTCGAGGCTAGAGACGAAGGGAAAGGCGCCGCGCCGCGAGAGGCGCCCGAAGGTGGGCTTGAGGCCGAACACCCCGCAGAGGCTCGCCGGCACGCGGATCGAGCCGTTGGTGTCGGTGCCGAGGGTGATGGCGGCGAGGCCGGCGGCAAGCGCGGCGCCCGATCCGCCCGAGGAGCCGCCGGCGATGCGGCTCGGGTCGTGCGGGTTGCGCACCGCGCCGTCATGGAAATTCTCGGTCGTGAAGCCGTAGGCGTATTCGTCCATGTTGAGCGCGCCGAGGCAGACCGCGCCGGCGCGGCGGAGCTGCGCCACCGCGAAAGCATCCCTGGCGGCGGGCGGCGCGGCGCGCTCGATCCGGCTCCCGGCGCGGGTCGCGAGGCCGGCGAGGTCGAAGAGGTTCTTCACCGCGTAGGGCACGCCGGCGAGCGGGCCGGGATCCTCTCCGCGGGCGACCGCCGCATCCACCGCCTCGGCCTCGGCGAGCGCGCGCGCGCTCGTGACATCGGTGAAGGCATTGACGGCGCCGTCATGCGCGGCGATCCGCGCCAGCGCGGCTTCGGCCGCCGCCCGCGCCGAGATTTTTCGCGACTTCACCGAAGCGGCGATCCCGGCCGCGATCATTCCTCGCTCCTCACCGCCGAGATCGCCGGCGGCTCGGCGAGGCGGGGCAGGGGGTAGGCGAGCGCCGGCGCGGCGATGCGGCAGACGAGGGCGAAGGCGGCGATCACCGCCGCCTCGCGTGCGGTGTCGAGGGCGAGCCCGGCGAGCGGCGCGGCCGCCCGCACATAGGCAGCGATCGCGGCGTCGTCGGGCGGGGCGCGCGGGATGGTCAGGGATTCGGACGCGCTCATGGCAGGGAGACCGGGGTGTGGGGGATATATTCGGCGGAGGCTTCGCCCACCGTCAGCATGTGCGCGCGCATCGCCCGCGCCGCCGCCTCCGCCTCGCCCCGCATCACCGCGCGGACCACCTGGTCGTGCTCCGCCCAGGAGCGGGCGAGCCGGTCGGGGAGGTGGAACTGGGCGCGGCGGAACGGCATCAGCCGGTTGCGCACGGCGAGCGTGATCTCGCGCAGATAGGGGTTGTGGGCGCCGTCATACAGCACCTCGTGGAAGCGCCGGTTCGCCGCTTCATAGGAATCGGGGTCGGCGGAGCGGACCAGCCGGCGGGCGGCCTCGTGGGAATCGGCGAGGCGGCGGCGCTCGGCGCTGGTCATGGCGGCGGCGGCGAAGCGGGCCGAGGCGGCCTCGAGCTCGGCCATCACCGCGAACATCGAATTCAGCCGCTCGGGCGGGAGCAGGGCGGCCAGCACGCCGCGGCGCGGCCGCCGCTCGGCGAGGCCGAGGGCGCAGAGCCCGCCGAGGGCCTCGCGCACAGGGGTGCGGGAGACGGCGAAACGTTCGGCGAGCTCGCGCTCGTCGAGGCGGAAGCCGGGCGGGATGGCGCCGCGGACGATCGCGTCGGCGAGGTCGCGCTGGATCTGCTCGGCCCTCGGGATGCGCGCCGGCGGGCGATCGGCTCCGGCGGGGACGGGCTTCAGGAGTGCGGTGGCGCTCAGGGTTCCTCCGGGGGCGGACGTGGGCCGACGGAACGCTGCAAGATCGGGGCCAGCCAGCCGGGCGGGTCATCTGGCATGCAGGGCGGCACGCCGTCGTGCATGCGAGTGGCGTGATTCCCGGCACCACCCGATCAGAAACGAAGCTAGACGCTCAAAAAACAGGCCGCGCTCGCTTTCTGCACCGCGGCAGACGGCCGGCTCCAGATGGCACGAATGTTGCTTTTCCTCATTGCCGGCCCCGCCCGGACCAAAGGCCCGGACGTCGGCAAAGCAAGGAGATGACCAGCCATGAATGGCATGCGTCTGACGCGCCGCGCCGCCCTCATCGGCAGCGCCGCCGCCGCGGCCACCGCAAGCGGGGCCAAAGCCGCCGACGACACCGTGGGCTTCATCTATGTCGGCTCCGCAACCGACTACGGCTACAACCAGGCCCACGCCGAAGGCGCCGCCGCCGTGCGCAAAATGGCCGGCGTGCACGTCGTCGAGCAGGCCCGCGTGCCGGAAACCGCCGCCTGCGCCGACGCGATGGCGAGCATGATCCATCTCGACGGCGCCACGCTCCTCTTCCCGACCTCCTTCGGCTATTACGACCCCTACGTGCTGCGCGCCGCGAAGGCCAACCGCTCCGTCACCTTCATGCATTGCGGCGGCCTCTGGCACACCGGCCAGCCGCTCAACGCCCATTCCTATTTCGGCTATATCGACGAGGCGGTCTATGTTTCCGGCATCGTCGCCGGGCACATGACGAAGGCGAAAAAATTCGGCTTCGTCGCGGCCAAGCCGATCCCCCAGGTGCTGCGCAACATCAACGCCTTCACCCTCGCCGCCCAGACCGTCGATCCCGCCATTACCACCCGCGTCATCTTCACCGGGGACTGGTTCCTCCCGGTGCGCGAGGCGGAGGCGACCAACAGCCTCGCCGATCAGGGCGTGGACGTCATCACCTGCCATGTCGACAGCCCGAAAGTGGTGATCGAGACCGCCGAGAAACGCGGCCTCTATACCTGCGGCTTCCACGCCGACCAGTCGTCGCTCGCGCCCAAGGGCTATCTCACCGGCGCCGAGTGGAACTGGGCTTTTCTCTACCCGCGCTGGGTCGCCGAGCTTCGCGCCGGCAAGGTTCTTTCCAACTACATCCGCGGCGGCTTCCGCGAGGGCTTCGTCAAATCCTCGCCCTACAACGCGATCGTGCCCGCCCCCGTGCGCGCCGCGGCGGATTCCGTGCGCAGCCAGTTCACGGCCGGCAATTTCGCGATCTTCAAGGGGCCGATCAAGGACAACAAGGGCAAGATGGTGATCGCCGCCGGCACGGTCATGGACGAGCACGACAAGCTGCTCGAGCAGATGGACTATCTCGTCGCGGGCGTCTCCGGCGCCACCAGCTAGCCCAGCACCACCCGCCAGCCCAGCACCACCAGCTAGCAATGGGAGCCGCGCTCCACCGCGCCGCCTCGGCCACGCTCGCGCCGCTGGCCGCGATCCTCCTCACCATCGTCATCTTTGCGTTATTCCTCCTCGCCGCCGGCGCCAATCCGCTCGCCGCCTACGGCGATATCTGGATCGGCGCCTGGGGCTCCTGGTTCTCCTGGCAGAACACGCTGGTCCGCGCGGCACCTTTGCTGCTCACCGGCCTCTGCATGGCGCTGCCGGCGCAGATCGGCCTCGTCGTCATCGGCGCCGAGGGCGCCTTCGTCGCGGGCGGCGTCGCCGCCGTCGCCGCCGGCCTGCCGCTCGCCGCCATGGGCGTGAACTGGCTCCTCGTCCAGCTCGCCATGGCGCTCGCCGGGATCGCTGCCGGCGGCGCGGTGATCGCCTTCTGCGGCGCGCTTCGCCAGTTCCGCGGCGTCAACGAAACGATTTCTTCCCTCCTTCTCGCCTATATCGCGATCGCGGTGATGAACCAGCTCGTCGAAGGCCCGATGCGCGACCCGACGAGCCTCAACCGCCCCTCGACGCCGACGCTCCCCGATGCGGTGATGCTCGGTAACATCCCCGGCACCTCGGTCCATGTCGGCCTGCTGCTCGGCGTCGCCGCCTGCATCGCGGCCTGGTTCCTCGTCTTCCACACCCGCTTCGGCTTCGCCGCGCGCATCGTCGGGGGCAATGCGCGGGCGGGCCGCGTCGCCGGCCTGCCCGTCGCGCGCCTCATCGTCGGCTTCTGCTTCCTCGGCGGCGCCGCCGCCGGCCTCGGCGGCATGGTCGAGGTCGCGGCGGTGCAGGGCGCGGCGAGCGCCGATCTCGCCACCGGCGCCGGCTACACCGGCATCCTCGCCGCCTTCCTCGCCCGCCAGAACCCCCTCGCGCTGATCCCGGTCGCGATCCTTCTCGGCGGGCTCGACGCCGCCGAGGGGCTACTCCAGCAGCGCCTCAACCTCCCCGACGCCACCATGCTCGTGTTCCGCGGCGTGCTCTTCATGACGCTGCTCGCCTCGGAATCCCTCCAGGGCCGGATCAGCCTGCCGCGCCTCGTCCGCGTGCGGCTCGGCGCCGTTCCGGCCGGCGAGTGATGGGCAGGCGAGTGATGGGCCGGCGAATGAAAGGGGGCGAATGATGCATGCCGCCGTCGCGCTCGGCTGGTGGGGCGTCCCGCTCGCCATCTTCGCCGGGGCGATCCGCGTCTCCACGCCCTTCCTCTTCGTCAGTCTCGGCGAGGTGGTCACGGAAAAATCCGGGCGCATCAATCTCGGCCTCGAAGGCGTCCTCGTCATGGGCGCGATGAGCGGCTTCGCGACCAGCGACCTCACCGGCTCGCCCTGGCTCGGCGTGCTCGCCGCCGGCATCGTCGGCGCCTTGCTCGGCATGCTCCACGCCTCGATCTGCGCGCTGCCCAAGGTGAACGACATCGCCGTCGGCATCGCGCTCATGCTGCTCGGCACCGGCCTCGCCTTCTATCTCGGAAAACCCTTCGTCGCACCCAAGGCGCCGGACCTGCCCGCGCTCCCGCTCGGCGCCTGGAGCTCCATCCCCCAGATCCAGGCCGCGCTCTCGATCAACGGGCTCTTCTTCGTCGGACTCCTCGCCGCACCCGCGCTCAAATGGGCGCTCGCCAACACCGGCCTCGGCCTGATGATCCGCATGGTCGGCGACAACGCCGAAGCCGCCCGCGCGATGGGCTACGACGTCGATCGCGTCCGCCTCCTCGCCACCGCCTTCGGCGGCTTCATGGCCGGCGTCGGCGGCAGCTTCCTCTCGCTCTATTATCCCGGAAGCTGGAACGAAGGGCTCTCCTCGGGCCAGGGAATAACGGCGGTCGCCCTCGTCATCTTCGCGCGCTGGAATCCCTGGACCTGCCTCTTCGCCTCGCTCCTCTTCGGCGGCGCCGGCGCGCTCGGCCCGGCCCTGCAATCGGTCGGCATCACCGCCGGCTACTACCTCTTCAACGCCGCCCCCTACATCCTCACCCTGCTGATCATGATCATCACCTGCGCCCCCCACCGCACGCTCGCCGGCGCGCCGGGCGAGCTCTCGATCACGAAATGAAAACACGATGACGACCCTGGCCTCCGATCCCTATCCCTGGCCGTTCGACGGCGATCTCGCCCCGGCCAACACCGCGCTCATCGTCATCGACATGCAGACCGATTTCTGCGGCCCCGGCGGCTATGTCGACACGATGGGCTACGACATTTCCCTTACCCGCGCCCCGATCGCGCCGATCGCCCGCGTCCTCGCCGCGATGCGCGCCGGCGCCTTCACCATCCTCCACACCCGCGAGGGCCATCGCCCCGACCTCGCCGACCTGCCCGAGAACAAGCGCTGGCGCTCGCGGCGCATCGGCGCCGGCATCGGCGATCCCGGGCCCTGCGGGCGCATCCTGGTGCGCGGCGAGCCGGGCTGGGAGATCATCCCCGAGCTTTCCCCCGAACCCGGCGAGCCGGTGATCGACAAGCCCGGCAAGGGCAGCTTCTGCGCCACCGACCTCGAGCTGATGCTCCGCGTGCGCGGCATCCGCAACCTCGTCCTTTCCGGCATCACCACCGATGTCTGCGTCCACACGACGATGCGCGAGGCGAACGATCGCGGCTTCGAGTGCCTGCTCCTCGAGGATTGCTGCGCCGCGACCGACCCGGCGAACCACGAGCACGCGATCCGCATGGTCAAGATGCAGGGCGGCGTCTTCGGCGCCGTCGCGTCCTCCTCCTCGCTCCTCGAAGCCCTCTCATGACCGCGAACATCGGCGCCCCCTCCCTCGAAGTCCTCGGCATGTCGAAGCGCTTCGGCACGCTCACCGCACTCGACAATGTCTCGCTCCGCGTCGCCGGCGGCTCGGTCCACGCCCTGCTCGGCGAGAACGGCGCCGGAAAATCCACCCTCGTCAAATGCATCATGGGCTTCTACCACGCCGATTCCGGTCGCGTTCTCCTCGACAACGAGGAAATCACCGTCCGCAGCCCGCGCGACGCGCAAGCGCGCGGCATCGGCATGGTCTACCAGCATTTCACCCTCGTCCCCTCGATGACGGTGCTCGAAAACCTCACCATGGGAAAGGGCTTCCGCCTCGGCCGGATCGACTGGGCGGCGGAGCGCCGCGCCCTCGAAGCCTTCCTCTCCACCATGCCGTTCCGCGTCCCGATCGATCGCCCGGTCTCCTCGCTCGCCGCCGGGGAGAAGCAGAAGGCCGAGATCCTCAAGCAATTGTGGTTCGAAACCCGCTTCCTCATCCTCGACGAGCCGACCTCCGTTCTCACCCCGGACGAGGCCGACGAGATGCTCGCCCATCTCCGCGGAATGGTCGCCGCCGGGCGCCTCACCGTGCTCATCATCACCCACAAATTCCGCGAGGTGCAGTCCTTCGCCGACGAGGTCTCCGTCTTGCGCCGCGGCCGCTTCGCCGGTACCGGCCGCGTCGCCGATCTCTCGGTCGACGACATGGCGCGGATGATGGTGGGCGAGGGCAGCGACCTCGTCGCCGCGACCGAGCGCGCGGCAGGCGTTGCCGGCGCGAGATTGCTCGAGCTCGACGGCGTCTCGGCCCGCGACGACACCGGCCGGCCCGCGCTCCGCTCGGTCTCGCTCGCCGTGCGCGGCGGCGAGATCGTCGGCATCGCCGGCGTCTCCGGCAACGGCCAGACCACCCTCGTCGAGGTGCTCGCCGGCCAGCGCCACCACGAAGGCGAGGTCCGCGTCCAGGGCTCGGCCTATCGCGCGACGCGCCGCCAAATGCTCGCGCGAAAACTTGCCCTCTTGCCCGAGGAGCCGCTGCGCAACGCCTGCGTCGGGCGGATGAGCGTCGCCGAGAACATCGCCTTCCGCAGCTTCGACCGGCCGCCGATCTGCAGCGGGCTGCGCGTCCGCCGCCGCGTGCTCCGCCGCCAGGCCGAGGAGCTGATGGCGCGCTACAAGGTCCGCGGCGCCGGCCCCGAAGCGCCAATCGCCGCCCTCTCCGGCGGCAACGTCCAGCGCGCCGTGCTCGCCCGCGAGCTCTCCTCGCCCACCGAAATCCTCGTCGTCGCCAACCCCGTCTTCGGCCTCGATTTCGCCGCCGTCGCCGACATCCACGCCCAGATCCTCGCCGCCCGCAATCGCGGCACCGCGGTGCTCATGGTGAGCGAGGACCTCGACGAACTCCTCGAGCTCGCCGACCGCATCCTCGTCATGTCGGGCGGCGCGGTGGTGCACGAAACCCCGCGCGAAGGCGCCGACCGCACGCTGATCGGGCGCTACATGGCCGGCCATGCGTAAGCCCAGGGGCTCCGCCCCTGGACCCCGCCAGGGCCTGAGGCCCTGGACCCCATCCCCTTCGCCGTCATTGCGAGGAGCGCAGCGACGAAGCAATCTCCCGCCCGCGGAGAGCCCGGTAGGGCGGAAAAGCGAAACGCATTCCGCCGCCCCCGCCGCCCCCCACTCACCTCAACGCCTCGATCACCGCCCCCGACTCCGCCAGCCACCCGAAAATCCCGCCCTGTGCTGCAATCATCGCCAGCGCCGCCTCGTGCAGCTTCGGCAGATAGGACGCGACGCAATCCGTCACCACCAGGCACTCGTACCCGCGATCGTTCGCCTCGCGCACCGTCGTGTGCACGCACACCTCCGTCGTCACCCCAGCCACCAGCAAACTCTCGATGCGCCGGTGCTTCAGGATCGCGTCCAAATCCGTGGCGAAGAACGCGCCCTTGCCCGGCTTGTCGATCACCGGCTCGCCAGGCCCGGGCGCCAGCTCCGCGATGATCTCGTGCCCGGGCTCGCCGCGCACCAGGATCCGCCCCATCGGCCCGGGATCGCCGATCCCGCGTGCGAGATTGCCGCGCCGCCGCTTCGCCGGCGGCAAATCGGCAAGATCGCGCCGATGCCCCTCGCGCGTGTGCAGCACGAAAAGCTCCGCCGCGCGCGCCGCCTCGAGCAGCGCGCGCGTCGGCCCGATCGCGCGCCGCAGCAGCCCGACATCGTTGCCGAGCGCGGCGCCGAACCCGCCCGGCTCGAGGAAGTCGCGCTGCATGTCGATCACGAGCAGCGCCGTCTGCTCGAGGCGAAAGCGGAACGCATAAGGCTCGGCTGAAATCTCGCGCATGAACACCTCCGCAGCGGAGCCTGCAACCCGCGTGCCAGATCCGCGCCCAGATCCCCGAAGCGCCGTCGAAGCGGCAATCACCGCCGACCGCCGCCACGCCGATCCCGCCATCTGGATCACCTTGCGCTCCGATTGCTGCCTGCGCGCCGAGGCCGCGCGCCTCGCCGGCGAGGGCCCGCGCGGCCGCCCGCTCTGGGGCCAGGTCTTCGCCGTCAAGGACAATATCGACGTCGCCCTCCTTCCCACCACCGCCGCCTGCCCCTCCTACGCCTACCACCCCGAAGCCAGCGCGCCCGCCGTCGCGCGCCTCGTCGCCGCCGGCGCCATCGTCATGGGCAAGACCAATCTCGACCAGTTCGCAACCGGCCTGGTCGGCACCCGCAGCCCCTACGGCACGCCGCGCAACGTCTTTTCCCCCGCCCACGTCCCCGGCGGCTCCTCCTCCGGCTCGGCGGCCGCCGTCGCCGCCGGCATCGTCCGCTTCGCCCTCGGCACCGACACGGCCGGCTCCGGCCGCATCCCCGCCGCCTTCGGCAACATCGTCGGCCTCAAGCCGACCCTCGGCCTGATCCCGACCGAAGGCGTCGTCCCCGCCTGCCGCTCGCTCGATGCCGTCTCCATCTTCGCCCGCTTCGTCGACGAGGCGCTCGCCGTCGCCCGCATCGCGGCCGCCAACGATTCGACCTTCGCCCGCGCCGCGCTGCCGCCCGCCTGGCGCCTCGGCACCGCCGACATCGCCGCCCTCTGCACCCCCGCCATCGCCGCCGCCTACGAGAACGCCCGCGCCCTCGCGCCCGCCACGCGCGCCGTCGACATCGCGCCCCTCCTCGAGATCGGCCGCCTCCTCTACGAGGGCCCCTGGGTCGCCGAGCGCGCGGCCGCCCTCGTCACCCTGCTCGAATGCGACCCCGAGGCGATCCATCCCACCACCCGCGCGATCCTCCGCGAGGGCTGCAAGCGCACCGCGGTCGATGCCTTCCGCGCCTTCCACCGCCTCGCCGAAATCCGCGCCCAGCTCGCCGCGATCTTCGCCGAGGTCGACGCGCTCCTCCTGCCCACCGCGCCCTTCTGCCCGACGCTCGCCGAGGATTCTTCGGACCCCTTCGGCCCCAACGCCCGCCTCGGCACCTTCACCAATTTCGTCAATCTCTGCGGCCTGGCCGCCATCGCCATCCCTGCCGGCCTTGGCCCCGACGGCCTGCCCACCGGCCTCACCATCATCGGCCCCGCGCGCTCCGAGCCCGTCCTCGCCCCGATCGCCGATCACCTGCACCGCGCGCTCAGCCCCACCTGGGGCGCCGCCTCAGCCCCGCTCCCCCCGCCCGCGCCGCGCGACCCCCTCGGCCCCGACGAAGCGGCGCTCTTCTGTGTCGGCGCCCACATGGCGGGCCTTCCCTGCAACGCCGAGCTCCGCGCCCTCGGCGCGCGCTTCCTCGCCGAGGTCTGGACCAAGCCCGGCTACCGGCTCTTCGATCTCGGCGCCCGCCCGGGCCTGCTGCGCGACGACCGCGGATCCTCCGTCACCGGCGAGGTCTGGGCGATCCCGAAAACCGCGCTCGGCACCCTCCTCGCCGCACTCGCCCCGCCCCTCGGTCTCGGCACGGTCTGGCTCGAAACCGGCCCCGCCATCGGCTTCCTCGTCGAAAGCGCCGGCCTCGCCGGCGCCCCGGAGATCACCCGCTTCGGCGGCTGGCGCACCTACCTGGCCGCCAAAGGATCCCTGTAAACCGCCCCAGGGTCGGCAACATCCCGCCGATCGCGTGGGCCTCGCGCACCAGCGCGGCGAAGGGCCGATCCTTCGCGTTCCTTGGGATATTTTCCCAGGGAAATCTCAACGTGCTATCATGCGCATACGGTACCGGCCGGAAAGCCGATGGCCGCCGGGGGAAAAGCCCGGTGGGGCCTTGGCTCCGCCGGTCGCATGACGGATGGATGACCATGACGGCAGGGCCGCAAGTGATCGAAGTCACGGCCGGAGAGATCGGGAACGAGCTGAAGCGTCGCGGGATCAGCTCCGACGAGCGCGTGATCCTCACGATCGAGCCGGAGCGGGAGTTGATCCCCGGCCGGCGCGAGTCCCGCGTGCGCGTCGTGGCCGCCGGTCTCACGGACGAGGACATCGACCGGCTGGTAAAGCAGGCTCAAAAGGAGGTTGAGCCGCCGCGTCCCGGATGAGGGTCGTCGTCGACACAAACGTCTTCGTCAGCGCGGCGCTAAAAGACAAATCGATCCCGGCACTCGCGGTGCATCAGCTCGGGCAGCGCGGCACGCTGCTCAAATCCACCGAGACCGAGCGGCAGCTTTTCGACGTGCTCGCGCGTCCTCACCTCGCCTCGCTGATCGCGCCCGCCACGCACGGGTGGTTGAAGAACCTGCTGGCGGCGGCGGAGATGGTAACGATCATCGGGCGAATTGCGGCGTGCCGCGATCCTACGGACGACACGTTTCTTGAACTCGCCGTGAACGGCCACGCGGATCTCATCGTGTCTGGCCATCCCGATTTGCTCGTGCTGAACCCCTTTCGGGGTATTCCGATTGTCCCGCCGGTAACTTTTGTGCAGGGCACGGCAAGCTGATGTACTATGATAGCACGATTCAGCCTCCCGGTGAGAATTCCGGATGTAGAAAATCGAAGTATCTGTTGGGTACTGCCGTTTCCGCGCGGATGACTTCATGTCGGTGCTCGATTGAAAAGTCACAATTTCTCCCGAATAGAAATGTCATCCCCGGGGCGGCTCGACGATCGATATCCCGAGTGACATCTCTATCGGGGAGACGGGTGACATTTCTATCGGTGACCTACAATGCCATGTTGCATAAGGTGCTTTATGGAAAGTCGCCGGGTGGTCGCCGCCTTAGCGAAACTTGTGTTTCGCAGTGCCTTTCCTCCGAAACGGTTCGCGCGCCGCTTGACGTCTGGGCCTGCGCAGGACTACAGCTTCGCCATCATGTCAAAGCGGTTCAAAGGACTGGTCTGCGCCTACTGCTCGGAAAATCCAGCCGTGACGGGCGACCATGTGTTTGCGCGCCAATTTTTTCTGCCGGCGCAGCGGGGAAATCTGCCGCAGGTGCCTGCATGCGACCTCTGCAACGGCGACAAGGCAAAACTCGAACACTATCTGACCGCCATCCTGCCGTTCGGTGGACAACACGCCGATGCCCTGAGCAACCTGCGAGGCATGGTTGCGCCGCGTCTGGCCGAAAACCAGAAGCTGCATAGAATAATCGCGCAGGGCGCAAGCAAGGTCTGGACGCACACAACATCCGAATTGCACGCACGCTCGATGGCAGTGCCGTTTGAGTGCGAGAAACTCATCGAGCTATTCCGGTATATTGTGCGCGGCCTGATGTTCTACGATTGGGGCGTGCGCCTTACCGGCGAGCATTCTTTGGATGTGATGTTGATAGCGTCGAACCGGCCCAACATCTTCGACGACCTTATGCGGATGCGGGCGAAGGCCCTAGTCAGCGGCAATCTCGGCAACGGCACGTTCCTCTATCACGGAAATCAGGGGACGGACAGCGACACGATCAGCGCGTGGCGGTTCTTGGTCTATGGGGGCTTAAAGGTGACGGGCGATCCCGACGCTCCGGGTGAGAAAACCGCGCAAATTGGCGCGCTCACAGGGCCAAAGCGCGTGTTCGATAGGGCAGACCTTCGCGCAAAATGGACAAAGGCGCTAGCTGTCGGCCTGTTGCGCCCGCCGATGAATTTTCGCGCGGACGCTTGGTGAAGTGCCGTCAACCTGCCAAAATGACGGACGGCACCGGTTGTCGATACAGCGGATCGGCCTTCGCCGACAGCCGCGCAAGAAACCTCCGCCATAATGGCCGGTCAAAGGCATCCATCATACCCCATTTGAGCATATCGATTAGTAGTTGAGCGTCTGCAAGCTTAGCTCGCTGAGATTGACTGGCACGAATGTTTGGGATCATCTTTTGCAGAAACTCCAAGCTCAGCGTGGCTTCCTGGACTCGCGTCATAGCGTCCCCGAGCTGCAACGTGTCCTTCACAAGTCCTCTGACGCCACCTGTCCGCTCAACCTCAAGCCCCACCTGCATGCTGCGATAGACAGTAACCCAGATGACTGGGACCAGCGGTTTAGGAAGATCATCGAGGCCGCCAAACTCGCGGTGAATTGAACCAACTGCCCGAGTAAAAGCAGGGTCTGATTGGTCGTGTGTCATATCCCGGCATCCCGATCATGCCGCTGCCAGCCGTGAAATCGTCGAGCGGCCCACGTTGTAACTTTTCGCTAGTTCCTTGAGCGTCGCACCCTCGGCCCGCCGCCGCCGTGCTTCCGTCTGCTGCTGCGGCGTGAGCTTCGGAGGGCGGCCCATGTGTTGCCCCCGCAGCTTCGCCCGGCTACGCCCTTCCGCCGTGCGAGTGCGGATGAGGTCGCGCTCCACGTCCGCCAGCCCGCCGAGGACGGCAATCATCAGCCGCCCGGTGCTGGTAGCGGTGTCGGCCCACGGTTCCGCCAGCGAACGGAAGTGCGCCTCGGCGTCCACGATCTGCTTGACGATGGCGAACAGGTCGAACGTCGAACGGGCGAGGCGGTCGATCCTCGTTACCGTCACAACATCGCCGGGGGCAAGGGCTTTCAGGAGCCGCAGCAACTCGCGCCGATCGGCCCGCGCGCCAGTCACCTTCTCGCGAAAAATCTTGGTGCATCCCGCCGCGCGCAATTGCTGAAGTTGCGCGTCGAGCGTTTGCCCGTAGGTGCTGACGCGAGCATAGCCGAAAGGCCGGGAAGGGTGGTTCTTTTCGGGCATATCTTACGGGATGAATAACCCATTGAAACAATAAGGTCAACCAAAATACCCGAAAGTCTTAACTTCTGATACGCTCGAAACGGTGGATCGGGCTAGAACTCCCCGCCGATAAGCCGACGGACAATCGGGTCCAGCCTTTATCCCCTAGCCAATCTACGGCACGATCACGCAAGGCCACTCCATCGAGGATCGGGTAAGCAGCACGACAAGCATAGGCGTGGGATAGACGTCGACAATATCCGCCAGGTCGGTGCCTGCCGAGCCCCGCTGGTTACGCAATCAACATGTATCGAGGGATCCCATGCTGATCAACGGCAAATGTCACTGCGGCAATATCTCCTTTTCACTCGACTGGCCGGGGAAAGCGCCCGACATCTCAGCCCGCGCCTGCGGCTGCACTTTTTGTGTTAAACATGGCGGCGTGTGGACATCCAAGCCGGGGGCAACGTTGAATGTGAGGGTTCATGATCGGGCAGCTTTATCGAAGTATGCTTTTGGAACGGAGACCGCCACGTTTCACGTTTGCTCCCGATGCGGAGCAGTACCCTTCGTTTCAAGCGAGATCGCAAATCGCCTGTATGCGGTCGTCAACGTTAACACCTTCGAGGGCGTCGACCCATCTCTGCTTCATAGAGCGGACTTAAACTTTGAAGGGGAGGACGTTGAATCGCGTCTTTCGCGCAGAGCACGCAACTGGATCGACAACGTCCACATCGAGGAAGATCAGGGCGTAGGATAGTCGAAGCATTTTCACCGCGGTCATGCCTTCCAGGAAATCCGGAAGTCGTGAATTTCGGTAGACAACGAGACGCCTTGACGCGAAGCACGCCGAGGGGCCGGCTCCTCGGCGCTCCTCGGGATATTTTCCCAAGGAAACTTCAATGTTCTAAAATGCTTGTATTGTACAGGCTGGGAAGCTGATGACCGTGAAGGCAATGCCCGGCAGGGCAACCGCCGGAAGGAACTCAGCCCAAGCCCGCCAACTCGCGCTCGATCACGACGCGCAACGGCCGCAAGTGGTTCTGAACCGTGACCCACACATAGGATGCGGCCACATCTTCGTAGTTGTGGCGATAGACGTTGCCCGCGCCGGCCATGTCCCTCCACGCAATTGACGGGCGCCGCGCCTTCATCTCGTCCGGCAGGCGGCGCGATGCTTCGGAGATGATCTCAAGGCACCGAGTCACGGCATAGACCGTGCGGAGGTCCGCCCGGAATGTGTCGGCGTCGAAGCCCGCTGCGAAGTGGCCGGCAAGGTCGATATGGTACGCAATGTCGCGCTCGCGGTGACGCAGGCGGAAACCTTCGGCTTCGACGGCTTCCCCTCCGTGCCGCGCCAGCCTCGACCGGCCTTCCCCGGCTCGGCAGCGCCTCTCGACGCAGGTAAGGCTGATTGGGAGCGCGAGACCACTCCAATACCGACGAGAGGGCGGTGGCGTCCCCCTGAACTAATTGGATTACTTTTTCGGTTGCATGAACTGACCCAATGGAGTAGTATTCGTCGTGGCTCGAACGGTTCCGATCAGCGTCGTGGAAACGCCGGAATTTCTGTCGGCAACCCGCAAGCTCATGAGCGATGAGGAACGGGCGCTTCTGTTGGATTATCTCGCCTACAACCCAACGGCTGGCGACCTCATCCCCGGGACAGGCGGCGTGCGGAAGCTGCGATGGGGACTGGAAGGCCGCGGCAAGCGCGGCGGCGCGCGGATGATCTGCTTCCACCACGATGCCGGCATGCCGCTCTTCGCGCTGACCGCCTTCGCCGAGAACGAGCGGGCCGACTTGAGCCAGCAGGACCGCAATGACTTCCGACAGCTCACGACGCTGCTGGTCGAGGCATTCAAGAGGAGAAAACCGTGAGCAAGGTTGCCGACAGCATCCGGCGCGGCCTTAAGGAAGCGGTGGCCTACGCGGAAGGCAAGGCGGATGAGAGCGCCTATCGCATCCATGTACCGGAGAAGATCGACGTGAAGGCGATCCGAACACGCCTGGACATGACGCAGGAGGAGTTCGCGGGCCGGTTCGGATTCAGCGTCAATACGCTGCGCCATTGGGAACAAGGATCGCGGCAGCCGGAAGGGCCGACCAGAGCCTATCTTCTGGTTATCGAGCACGCACCCAAGGCAGTCCAGAGGGCTCTGCAGCCCCTCTGATGCGTGGAGAGCGTTTTGGATGCCTCCGCTAGAACCGCCGTCTGGAAGATGTTTGCAGAGCTGGCCGCAGAAATTCGAACAGGTCGATAGGTGGAAAATCTGCCTGGGCGCGGCGAAGAAGTGACCATCACCCGCCACGGCAAGGTGGTCGCACGCCTCGTGCCGGTGCGCCCCGGCTTCAACCGTGACAAGGCGTGCGCCGCGGTGCGGCGGCTACGCGAACGTGCCGGGCAGCGCGGATTTGCCAACTTTGACTGGGCCGAGTGGAAATCCTTCCGTGATCAAGGCCGCCCGTGAACCTGGTGCTCGACAGCCCCGCCACGCTGGCCTGGATCTACGGCGACGAGACGACCGAGGCGATCCGCCTTCTGTTCGATACGGTTGCCGACGATGGCGCCGTCGTCCCCGCGTTGTGGCGGCTGGAGGTCGCAAACAGCCTCACTGTCGCCGTGCGCCACGGCCGAATTGATGCCGACTTCTCGCGCGCGATGGTTCAGCCCATGCCCTCCAACTCGCGCTCGATCACCACGCGCAGCGGGCGCAAGTGATGCTCAACCGTGACCCACACATAGGAGGCAGCCACATCTTCGTAGTCGTGGCGATACACGTTGCCCGCGCCGGCCATGTCCCTCCACGCAATCGACGGATGCCGCGCCTTCATCTCGTCCGGCAGGCGGCGCGATGCTTCGGAGATGATCTCAAGGCACCGCGTCACGGCATAGACTGTGCGGAGGTCTGCGCGGAATGTGCCGGCGTCGAAGCCCGCTGCGAAGCGGGCGGCGAGGTCGATGTGATACGCGATGTCGCGGAGCGCGGCGGACGCGGCCTCAGAAGGCATAAATAGCATCGGTCGTGGCGGCGGGGCGAACATGGGGCTTAAGCCCATCGCGGCTGACGACGTCAACCGAACCGTCGAACAGTCCTGCGATGTAATCCTTGAGCGCGACATATTCATAGACGCCGATCAGTGCGGCCGGATCGACTTCGATCATGATGTCTATGTCGCTGTCGGGCCGGTCGTCGCCGCGCGCGCGAGAGCCGAACAACGCCGCGTGACTGACGCCGCGCGCGCGCAGAGCCGGCTCGTTCTCCCGCAGCCTGGCGATGATTTCCCGACCGTTCATCCTCCCATGATAGCAGGGAAAGCCGGATTTGTCAGTCGCGCCCGAACTCGGGCGGCAGGGGGGCGGGCGGCGGCTGCGTGTTTCGGAATCCAACCCGGCCCCGCCTCGCAACCCGATCCCTCAAACCAATTCAACCCTGCATGCGCTCGTCCGCGCCGCCCCTATCCGCCCCCGCCGCCACGCCCGGCCCCACTCCCGGCACCGTAACCCCGATCATGTCGGTCTCGCGCACCAGCGAAGCGAGCCGCCCCTCGTCCCAGCCCGCCGTCCCCGCGGGCCGCATCGGCAGCACCATCCAGCGATAATCCGCGGTCGAATCGACCACGCGCACCTTCGTCCCCGCTTCGGCAGCACGGTGCCCCATTCGGCGATCAGCCCGCGCGGATCGCGCACCCCCCGCGCCCGATACCCCGCCGATTTGTACCAGAACGGCGGATAGCCGAGCACCGCCCGCGGATAGCAGGAGCAGAGCGTGCACACCACGAGGTGGTGCAGCGCGGGCGTGTTCTCGAGCACGCCGAGCGGCGGCGCGCCCCGCATCGGAATGCCCAATTCCTCGGCCGCCTTCGTCCCGTCCTCGAGCATCAGCGCGCGGTACTCGGGATCGGTCCAGGCCTTCGCCACCATCCTCGCGCCCTGCGCCGGCGAGGCCGCGTCGGTTGCCGCGATGCGCTCGGCGATCTCGGCCGGGCTCGCGATGCCCTTCGCCGCGAGCAGGTCGCGCACCGCGCCGAGCAGCCGCTCGGGCGCGACCTCGCGGAGGTTCAACACGGAATCAACCAATTCTCGTAGACCTCCACCAGAATCTCATCACCCGCGCACCCTTCCTGCCAGATCGCCTCCCGGTCGAACAGAACATGGTACAGCGGAAAAACCCGCGCCGGGCGGGCGAAGGCGAGGTCCTCCGGGCTCGGAAAATCGCCGAGATGCCGCACCACGCGCCCGGTCCGCCCACGCAGATAATGCGGCGTGCGGATATGCACTTTTCCCCGCGTCTCGGGCCAGTCGTCGCGGACGCGCACCGCAGCGCCCGGCGCAAAACCCGCGCTCATCGTTCCGCCGCCAGCGCCGCGGCAAGTTCTTCCCCCGTGATCACCCCGCGCGCGAGCAGGTTGTCGGCGATCGAGCAGATCCAGCGCTGATAGTACGAGAGCCGGTGGTAGTCCGCCTCCGGGATCGCCTCGATCCCGCGCCTGAGCTCGTCCACCGACATGATCCGCTTGGCGCCCAGCACCCCGCGTATGGCGTCCACCTCCTTGTCGAAATCGGTGAGCGCGTGCGCCGCCGGGTCGATCCCCTGGCAGAGATATTTTTGCGCGCCGCCCAGGTCGTGGTGCGCGCGTGGCGTCTCAAGGTCCATTTCGCTACCCTATCACGGCGCCCTCACCCTATCACGGCACCGCCTCGCCCGGAAAACTGCCCCAGAAATCGGCCCGCCGCAGGAACCCGCGCTCCCCGTCCACCACCACCTCGCACCAGCCAGCGCCCGCCTTGCAGCGCCGGATCGCGCCGATCACGCCCATCCGCAGCACGGCGACCGCCGCCGCCTTGTCGTCCGGCCGGCGGCGCAGGATCCGATCGCGCCCGGTCACGACGAAGCTGCGGGCGCCGGAGATTGTCGCCTCGTGCACCCAGCCGCGCCCGCCGTCCGGCGCCAGCACCAGGCGCCAGACATCGAACTCGCGCTCGACCTCCACCGGCAGGCCCTGGCGCTTGTAGACCCACTCGATCGGATACTGGAAACCGGGGCCGACGCGCAGATTCACGTCGCCCGTCAGCAGCGAGATGAAGCGCGGAACCTTGAGCCCGGTCGAGGGGCCTTTCTGGAACTGCGCCGGCCGCCACGGCGCCGCCGGATCGCGCAGCGCGGACCCCGGCGCCGGCGCCGCCACCGCCCCAAGCAGCGGAGCGAGCAGGAGGGCTCGGATGAAACAGCGAATCGCGGGCACCACAACTCGAACGCGCATGCGCAAGCGGTGCCGGCGCGCGCGCGCCGGGTCAAGTTTCCGATTGCTCATCCAACCGAGAGAAACTGGCCCTCGCCCACCGCCTCGAGGAAGGTCGCGACCCCCGCGACCTCGACGCCCGCCAACAGCGTCTCCCCCGCGAGCGCCTCGGCGCGCAGCCCCGCCTCGCAGGCGATCATCCTGACGCCGAGCTCGGCCGCCGCCGCGCGCAGCTCATCGAACCCGGCCACGCCCCGGGCGCGGATCACCGCGTCCCGCGCCGTCTCGCCGAGCCCGGACCCGTCCGCCAGCAGCGCCCGGCACCCGCCATTGGTCGCGAACAGCACCACCGAACGCCCCAGCGCCGCCGCCCCGCTCGCCAGCACGAACGCGTAATGCGCCCGCTCATGCTCGCCCGAGAGCAGCAGGATCCCGAGCCGCATCCCGGGCCGCCGCTCAGACGGCACAGGCGGCCGCCGCGCGCGCGTGCGCGGAAAGATCGTGGATATTTCCCCCCGGCCCGCAAAGCAGGCAGGCCGGGTCGCGCCCAAGGCGCACACTCCGCATCCGCGCCGCCAGCGCGTCCCACACCAGCAGCCGCCCGGAAAGGCTCTCGCCGATCCCCAGGATCTCCTTCAGCACCTCGCTCGCCTGGAGCGTTCCCATCACCCCCGTCACGGCCCCCATCACCCCCGCCTCGGAGCAGCTCGGCACCATCCCCTCGGGCGGCGCCTCCGCGTAGAGGCAGCGATAGCAGGGCGCCTCCGGCCCGCTATGCGGCTTGAACACCGAGAGCTGGCCCTCGAAGCGCAGCACCGCGGCCGAAACCAGCGTCCGCCGCGCCAGGAAGCAGGCGTCCGCCACCAGGAACCGCGTCGCGAAATTGTCCGACCCGTCGCAGACGATGTCGTAGCCGCCGATCAGCCCGAGCGCGTTCTCCGCCCCGATCCGGCACTCATGCGGCTCGATCGCGACGCCCGGGTTGATCGCCCGCGCCGCCGCCGCCGCCGAGCGGGCCTTGCCCATGCCGATCGCATCCGTCCGGTGCGCGATCTGGCGCTGGAGGTTGGAAAGCTCGACCCTATCGTCATCGACGATCCCGATCCGCCCGACCCCCGCGGCCGCCAGGTAAAGCACCAGCGGCGAGCCGAGCCCGCCGGCGCCGACCACCAGCACGCTGGCATCGCGCAGCTTCGCCTGGCCGATCCCGCCCACCTCGGGAAGCAGGATGTGGCGCGAATAACGCTGGATCTCGTCCTCGGTGAGCTCGGATGTCATGCTTGCAAGATAGGCACCGCTCGGGTGCGAGCGAAGAGGCGGGGGCATGGACGAGGGTGCATTGGTGCTGTTCTCGGGCGGGCAGGATTCCACCACCTGCCTCGCCTGGGCGCTCGCCCGCTACGACCGGGTCGAGACGGTGGGCTTCGCCTACGGCCAGCGTCACCGCGCCGAGCTCGATTGCCGCCCAGCCATCCGCGCCGGGCTTCTCGCAATCGGCGGCTGGCGCGGCGCCCTCGGCCCGGACCACCTCGTGGACATGACCGGCGCGATGACCGCGGTCGGCGAGACCGCGCTCACCGGCCCGGTCGAGATCGCCCAAGGGGGAACAACAACGTCCGGCTCGGGCCTCCCCAACACCTTCGTCCCCGGCCGCAACCTCCTCTTCTTCACCTATGCCGCCGCGATCGCCTATCGCCGCGGCCTCAAGCGCCTCGTCGGCGGCATGTGCGAGACGGACTATTCCGGCTACCCCGATTGCCGCGACGACACGCTCAAGGCGATGCAGCTCGCGCTCAATCTCGGCATGGAGCGCCGCTTCGCCGTCGATTCTCCCCTCATGTGGATCGACAAGGCGGACACCTGGCGCTTGGCGGAAAAGCTCGGCGGCGAGCGCCTCGTCTCCCTGATCGTCGCCGAAACCATGACATGTTACCGCGGAGAACGCTCGATCCGCCACGATTGGGGCTTCGGATGCGGGATTTGCCCCGCCTGCCGGCTCCGCGAAGCCGGCTGGCAGCGCTATAAGGCGCACCGGTGACGGAGTATAAGAAAAACTTTGATCACCCTGCCGCGACATTGTCGAGCAGCCGGACCGCGCCGAGCCGCGCGGCGGCGATCAGCCGCGCCCCCGGCCGCGCCGCCGGCAGCGCCTCGAGGCTCTCGCCATCGACCAAGGCCAGGTATTCCGGGGCGAATCCCGCCTCCCTGAGTTCCGCCCCGGCAGCCTCCAGCCGCTCGTCGTCCACCGCTCCGGCCAGCCGCGCCAGCACCCGGTAGAGCAGCGGCGCCACCGTCCTCTCCTCCGCCGTCAGAAACCGGTTGCGCGAGGAAAGGGCCAAACCGTCGGCATCGCGCACCGTCGGCACGGGCACAATTTCGATCCCGAAATGGAGATCCCGGCACATCCGCCGCACCACCTGGACCTGCTGCCAGTCCTTCTCCCCGAAATAGGCAAAAGCCGGCCGGACCTGGCCGAAAAGCTTGGCAACGACGGTCGCGACCCCTTTGAAATGGTTCGATCTTGCCGCACCCTCCCACCGCTGCGCGGGCCCTCCCACCACGACCGACGTGACGGCATTTTCGGGGTACATCGTCGCCACCTCCGGCAGCCAGGCGAGTTCGCATCCCGCACGTTCAAGCGCCCCCAGATCGCCCGTTTCATCCCGCGGATATTGCGCAAAATCCTCGCTCGGCCCGAACTGCAGCGGATTGACGAAAATCGACGCCGAAACCACCGCTCCGCTCCGTTTCGCGGCCTCGATCAGGGCCAGATGCCCCGCATGCAGCGCCCCCATGGTGGGCACGAGCGCCAGCGGGCGGCCGCGGGCGGTCAGGCGGGTCCGGTGGGAGGCGAGCGAATCGAGGCTTCTGGCGATCAGCATGGCGGCGAGGTTAGCGTCGCCGGGCGGCGTGGGGGAGCCATGCCGCGGATTGGAAGAGCATGCGCAACAATTGCGTCGGCAGGGCGCGCAGTGCCCTCAATGTTCTAGTTATATTCTCTCAATAGCCTCATTCCGGGATATTCTACCCCGAAAGTGAAACGATCCGCGCCGGCTTTCCGGCCCCGTCGCGATGCGCCAGAATTCGCCGCGAGCGGCGGAGGATAGAAAAACCATGCGGGTCGGAGTGATCGGGCTTGGCTCGATGGGCATCGGCGTGGCATTATCGCTGGTGCGGGCCGGCCACGCGGTCTTCGGCTGCGACGTCCGCGAGGCGGCGCGCGCCGAGCTCGCGGACGCCGGAGGCACCGGCGTTGCCAGCCCCGCCGCCCTGCCCGCGGACCTCGAGGCGCTGGTGCTGCTCGTCGTCAATGCCGCCCAGGTCGAGCAGGTGCTGTTCGGGCCAGAGGGGTATGTGACGGGCTGCGCGGCCCGGCTGCCGGCGGGCGCGGTCGTTCTCTGCGCCGTCACAATGGCGCCCGAGGCGGCGCGCGCGTTCGCCGCAAGGCTCGAGGGGCTTGGGCTTCTCGCGCTCGACGCGCCGGTCTCGGGCGGCCCGGTGCGGGCGCGCGAGGGCGCGCTCTCGGTCATGGCCTCCGGCCCTCCCGCCGCCTTCGCCGCGGCCGGGCCGGTGCTCGCCGCCATCGCCCAGAAAGTCTGGCAGCTCGGCGATGCCGCCGGCGTCGGCAGCACGGTCAAGATGGTCAATCAGCTCCTCGCCGGGGTGCATATCGCCGTCGCGGCCGAGGCGCTGGCGCTCGGCATCCGCGCCGGTGCCGACCCGAATACCCTCTTCGAGGTGATCAGCGCCTCGGCGGGCAGCTCCTGGATGTGGCAGAACCGTGTGCCGCACATCCTCGCCGGCGACGACACGCCGCTCTCGGCGGTCAATATCTTCGTCAAGGATCTCGGGATCGTGCTCGACCAGGCCCGCGCGCTGACGTTCCCGCTGCCGCTCGCCGCCGCGGCGCACCAGATCTTCCTCGCCGCCGCCGCGTCCGGTCACGGCGGGCGTGACGACGCTTTCGTCATCCGCGTCTGGCAGGCGCTGACCGGGATCGACCTTCCGCACGGGGACTGATGGCGATGCGGCGCGGGCCGCTGCTCGCTCGGCTTCTGGGGCGTGCCGACGCGGCCGTATGTCTACATCCCGATCGGCCGGGGTTCATCGGCCGGGGTTGATCGGCTGGCCCTTGGGGCGCAGCGTGCCGTCCCCGGCGAAGTGGGAGGAGGGGAAGATGCTGGAGGGAGGCTGCCTGTGCGGGGCGATCCGCTACGCCACCGACGGCGCCGTTTTTCACGAATCCGTCTGCCACTGTTCGATGTGCCGCCGCGCGAGCGGGGCGCCGGTGGTCGCCTGGTTCAGCGTGCCGCGCGCCACGCTCCGCGTCATCTCCGGCAGCCCGGCCTGGTACCGCTCCTCGGCGAAGGCCGAGCGCGGCTTCTGCCCGACCTGCGGCACGCCGCTCTTCTACCGCTCGAGCGTGCTGACGGAGGAGATCGATATCACCAGCGCGAGCCTCGACGAGCCCGCGCGCGTCCCGCCCAAGGACCAGATCTACACGGCGACCAGGATCCCCTGGGTCGGTACCATCGACGCGCTGCCGGCTTTTGCCGAGTGGCGACTTTCCTCCGCCGGCTGATAGGAGCTGAGGGCGCTCCTCTCTGGCCGGGATGGACGCGCAGGGGGAGGCACGTGATCATAGCCATGACAGCAGAGAGTCCGCGCCAGCGAGCATCCATCAGCGAGCACCCATGCCCGGCAGCCTCCTCGTCCGTAATCTCGACGACGATCTGATCGCCCGGCTGAAGCGCCGTGCCGCACGGCACGGCCGCTCGGCCTCGCCGCGGCCGCCGCGCTTCTCCGGGGGGTGCGTGAGGCGCCGCGCATTGGTTGGACGCGATGATTGGGCGCTCCCGCGAGGATTCCTGTTCATTCGAACTTAAGACTCCGGGCGGACAACGCTCAGGCGGGATGATGAGGCGATTTCAAAGATGAGTGGCATCACGAGCGTCAACGTCTCTGTCTACACGCCGGGAACGACGGACACAGCCTCGACGGGCGGCGCGTCGTCGCGTGGCACCGGCGGGGCCACCGCCGGAGCCGGGGCGGCGGGCGGCAGCGGATCGTCCTCCAGCACCGACGGAACGACGACGACGGTCGTCACCAATGCGAACGGGACGGTCACGACCACCGTCACGAACGCGGAGGGCGTGGTCATATCGGTGACCACGACCGGCACGCCGACGAACCAGCAGAGCGCGACGAGCAGCACCGGCAGCGGTACCAGCGCGTCCCTGCTCAACGTCCAGGCCTAGCCGGAGAGAGGCAGGGCTCGCCGCCCGCTCGATCCCCCGATCCCCGTTTGTTAAGGGCGGGTTCGGGTCTATGCTGGCCCGCAAAGCCGGCGATCGGGAGGAGACAATGCGGCTTACCGAAGACCACATCGCGCGGTTCCATCGCGACGGATTTCTCTTTTTCCCGAATGTCTTCACCTCGGCCGAGGTCGCGAGGCTCGCGGAGGAGGCGGTCGGGATCTTCGATCATGAGCGGAAAGAAATCTGGCGCGAGAAATCGGGCGCCGCGCGCACCGCCTTCGCCGCGCACACCTACAACGAAGGCTTCGGCCTGCTCGGACGGCACCCGCGCCTGATTCGCCCCGTCGAGCAGGTGTTCGGCGAGTCTCTCTACATGCACCAGTTCAAGATCAACGCGAAGGCGGCCTTCGACGGCGATGTGTGGCAGTGGCACCAGGATTACGGCACCTGGCTCCGCGACGACGGCATGCCCGAGCCGCGCGCAATGAATATTTCCGTTTTTCTCGACGAGGTGATGCCGATCAACGGGCCGCTGATGCTGATCCCGCGCAGCCACCGCCACGGCACGCTCGCCGCCGGCCACGATCTCGAAACGACCTCGTACCCGCTCTGGACGCTCGACAAGGCGACGGTGACGCGGCTCGTCGATGAAGGCGGGATCGTCGCTCCCACCGGCAAGCCGGGCGCGGTTCTGATGTTCCACGGCAACCTCGTGCACGGCTCGGCCGGCAACATCACGCCCTATCCGCGCAAGATCGTGTATCTTACGCTGAACGCGGTCTCCAACTTCATCCGCACGCCGACACGTCCCGACTGGATCGCCCATCGCGATTTCACGCCGATCGTGCCGGTGTCCGACGAGGCGCTCGCGCATTACGCAAGAACCCGCCGCGAAGCGGCCTGAGCGGGCGAAGAGAATGCCCGAGGTGCGGGTCGCGACCTTCGCGGGGCCCGGCGCGCCGCCGGTGATCCGGAGCGTCCCGCGCCCCGCCGTGCCGCCGCGCGCCGCTCTTTTCCGTGTTGCTGCCTGCGGGGTTTGCGGCACGGACCTCCATATCCTCGCGGGCCATTGGCCGAAGACGCTGCCCTGGCCCTTCACCCTCGGCCACGAGGTCGCCGGCGTGATCACCGAGATCGGACCCGGGCTCACCCAGGACTACATGGGCAATAAGCTGGCGCCCGGGGCGAAAGTGATGATCCCGCCTTTGATGCCCTGCGGGCGCTGCTACTACTGCGTGCATTATCCGAAGCACGCCAACAAGTGCCTGACGCCAGTCTATTACGGGCGCTATCTCGGTTTCGAAAAACCGCCGCATCTTTGGGGCGGCTTCGCCGAGATGGAATATATCGATCTCGACATGCTTCCCGGCACCAAGATCTACCGCCTGCCGGACGACATGCCGCTCTGGCTCGGCACGCTCGCCGAGCCGCTCACCTCCTGCCTGCGCGCCTTCCGCCGTGCCGCGGAGAGCGGCGGATTCACCGCCGGCGACACGGTGGTGATCCAGGGCTCGGGCCCGATCGGCGTGCTCGCCATTGTCGCCGCGCGCGAGATGGGCGCGGGCCGGGTCATCGTCGCAGGCGCGCCCGAGGAACCGAGGCTCGCGCTCTGCCGCCGCTTCGGCGCCGAGGCGACGCTCGACATCACACGCCACGCGGCGGGTGACGCGCGCATCGCCGCGGTGCGCGAGATCGCGGGCGGCTTCGGCGCCGATCTCGTGATCGATTGCAGCGGCCATCCCTCGGCCGGGCCCGAGGGGATCGAGATGCTGCGCGACGGCGGCACCTATGTCGAGATGGGCCAGTTCACGGATGCCGGCGCGATCGCGACGAACTGGCACCGCATCTGCACCAAGGATATTTCCGTGCTCGGAAGCTGGGCTTTCACCGCCGACGATATCTGGGCGGGGATCCGGATGCTGGACCGGGCGCGCGAGCGCTACCCGTTCCGCGAGATGCAGAGCTGGTTTCCCTTGTCCGAGGCGGGGATTGCCGAGGCGATCGACGCCGCGCGCGCGATGCGCTGCGTCAAGGCGACGATCGTGCCCGACGCCGCGCTCGCCGCCTGAGCCGGCCGCCCTCCATTGCTCTGGCGAGCAATTCCACCGCCTTGGCGGATCGCTTCGCTCAAGGCCGCAATCCGGGGTGATCGAGTGCCAGCCTTCATAGAAAGCCGACACGTCGGTGATTGTCCAAGTGCCCGATTGGCGTGGCGTTTCGTGATCGCTACGCGAGCGACGAAACTCTGCGATCGGGCACCGGCCGCGATCCGTTCCGGGCGGTTGATCCGCGTGCCCTGCCCTGTAGGGGCAGCCCTCGAACACGCTCCCCCAGACCGGAACGTCCTTCAGCCGCATCGGATCGACCGTGCGCGGATTTTCCAGCAGAACGGTAAAGTTCGCGACCTTCCCGGGCGTGATGCTGCCCATCTCGTGCCCCATTCTCCAGGAGTGCGCCGCGTCGATGGCGATGGCGATGGCATGGATGGCGCGCCTGCTCCACGCCGATCCGCGGCTTCGGCCCGCCGCAGGCGGGCGCGGGACTCGCCCGCGGTGCGCGCCGTCTGATCAGGCGATTGACGACAGATAATCGAGGCCGATATCGAGCGCCCGGCTGCTGTGGGTGAGCCAGCCGAGCGAGATCAGGCTTACTCCTGTTGCGGCGATCTCGGGCGCGGTCTCCGGCGTGATCCGCCCCGACGCCTCGGTGATCGCGCGGCCGCCGACCATGGCGACCGCCTCTCGCAGCATCGTGGGCGCCATGTTGTCGAGCAGCACGGCGTCCGCGCCGGCGGCGAGCGCCGCTTCGAGCTGGGCGAGCGTATCGACCTCGACCTCGATCCGGACGAGATGGCCGACGGCGCCACGGGCGCGCGCGATGGCCTCGCCGATGCCGCCCGCGGCTGCGACGTGGTTGTCCTTGATCAGCACGGCATCGTCGAGGCCGAAGCGATGATTGCTCCCGCCGCCCGCGCGCACCGCGTATTTCTGCGCCGCACGGAGTCCCGGAATGGTCTTCCGCGTATCCGTCACGCGCGTGCCGAAGGGACGCACGGCGGCGACCACGGCGGCGGTCGCGGTCGCAATGCCGGAGAGATGGCAGAGGAAGTTGAGCGCGGTGCGCTCGGCCGCGAGCATCGCGCGGGCCGGGCCGACCACGCGCGCGATCGTCTCGCCGGCGCCGACATGGCTGCCGTCCGGGCGCGCGAGCGAGAGTGCGATCGCGGGATCGAGCAGGCGGAAGGCGGCGACGGAGAAATCGAGGCCGGCGATCACGCCGGGCTGGCGCGCGACGAGCGCGGTCTCGGCGTGCGCCGATGCCGGCACGATCGCGTTCGAGGTGAGATCGCCGGCGCTGCCGAGATCCTCGGCGAGTGCCGCACGGACGATCGGCTCGATCAGCAAAGCGGGGAGGGGGGCAATCATGCGATCGCAAGCATCCGCCATTATTTCACCGCGAGCATGCGCTCGACCGCCCGCCGCGCCGGCGCGGCGACGGCCGGATCGATCGTCACCTCGTGTGTCATCGTCTCGAGCGCGCGGCGGATTTTTCCAAGTGTGATGCGCTTCATATGCGGGCAGAGATTGCACGGCCGGATGAACTCGAGCCCGGGATACTGCACCGCGACATTGTCGCTCATCGAGCATTCGGTGATCAGCACCACGCGGCCCGGCCGGTTCCGCTCGACATAGGAGGCCATCCCGGCGGTCGAGCCGGCATAGTCGGCCTCGGCCACCACCTCGGGCGGGCACTCGGGATGGGCGAGCACGACCAGGCCCGGATGCTCCGCCCGGAGCGCGCGGATCTCGGCGGCGGTGAACCGCTCATGCACCTCGCAATGCCCCGCCCAGGCGATGATCTTTACCTCCGTCTCGGCCGCGACGTTTTTCGCCAGGTATTCGTCGGGCAGCATGATGACGCGCTCCGTGCCGAGCGATTCCACGATCTTCCGCGCATTGCCCGAGGTGCAGCAGATATCGGACTCCGCCTTCACCGCCGCCGAGGTGTTGACATAGGCGACCACCGGCGCGTCCGGATAGCGCGCGCGCATCAGCCGTACGTCCGCCGCGGTGATCGAGGCGGCGAGCGAGCAGCCGGCGCGGAGATCGGGGATCAGCACCGTCTTCTCCGGGTTCATCAGCTTCGCCGTCTCGGCCATGAACTGCACGCCGGCAAGCACGATCACGTCCGCATCGACTTCCATCGCCCGGCGGGCCAGCGCCAGGCTGTCGCCGGTGATGTCGGCGACGCAGTGGAAGATCTCGGGCGTCTGGTAGTTGTGCGCCAGGATCACCGCGTTGCGTTCGGCCTTGAGGTCCAGGATCGCTTCGATGTCGCCGGCGAAGGCGCCCCATTCCAGCGGCGGGATCACCGGGCGGACGCGCTCGTAGAGCGCGGTGGTGCGGGCGATGGTGGCGGCGTGTGACATGGCGTCCTCCATAATACTCAGATAGAGCATTTGTGGCCCCAGACAAGCACTGATCGGACAAGCACTGATCGGACAAGCACTGATCGGACAAGTCGGGAGGGACCATTATGCTTCCCCTGAGCATAAGCCTGTCACCCTTCCCGGCGCGGGCCTGCCATGCAGGGGCCCTGGGGCTTCAGCGCGGCTGGGCGAGCGGCAGCTTGGTGCCGGAAATAGCGCGCTCGCGCAGCACCGCGCGGCGGAAGCGAAAGAGGCGCGCCGGCCGCCCGCCGGTCTCGGCGATCATCGCGCCGGTCTCCTCGACCAGCTCCTGCCGCGCCACCAGGCGGCGGAAATTCTGCTTGTGGAGCCGCACGCCGGCGATCGCCTCGACCACCAGCTGAAGCTCGAGCAGCGTGAAGGCGGGCGGCATCAGCTCGAACACCACCGGGCGGTATTTGATCTTGGCGCGCAGCCGGGCGATCCCGGTGGCGAGGATCCGCCGGTGGTCGTGGAGCATTGCCGTGCCCGGCGCCCGCGCCCGACCCGCCGCCTCGCCTGCTTCGGGCACGAGGCCAACCTCGTAGAGCAGCTCGTAGCGCTGGAGGGAAAATTCCTCGTTCCAGGCCTGCCCGCCGAGGCCGAAGGCGATCGCGGCGCGCTCGCTCCGTTCGCGCCTCGGCGCCGGCGCCGTTTCCGCCCGCGCCCAGGTCCGGAGCGCCGGGGCGATCGAAGCGATCGCCGGCGGCTCGCCGTCCCGGCGGTCCTCCCAGGGGAAATAACGATACCAGTCCTGCCAGCTCGCCCCGGTCTCGGGCGCCGCCGGCGCCTCGCGCGTGAGCCCGAGATAGCTGATCGAGATCGTCCGCCGGAGTCCCCCCGGCCGTCCGGTCGCGGTCGGCAAATGTATAAAGCTGCTCGACATAGCCGAGCGGATGCCGGGTCCGCTCCTCGACCCAGGCGCGCAATCCCGATTGCAGCGAGCGGTGGCTCGATTCGAACGGGCCGGACGGCAGCGCCCGCCCGTCCTCGACGGTGAGGATGCGCGGCGCGGCCGCATTCGCCGCCGCCACCACCGCGATCAGTTCGGCCGCGAGCCCGGCTTCCGCCGCCCCATCCCTCATGGACCGGGCAGCGGCAGCCGTCCGTTCATGCCGCCACCTTGGCCGCCACCTTGGCCGCCACCTTGGCGGCCGTCTTCGGAAGGTAGCAATGCTCGGGACCCGGGAAGCGCCGGGCGCGAACCTCCTCCGCATAGGCACTGGCGGCCGCGGTGACGGCGGCGCCGAGGTCGGCGTAACGCTTGACGAAGCGCGGAACGTGCGGCCCGGTCAGGCCGAGCAGGTCCTCGGTGACCAGGATCTGCCCGTCACAGCCCGCCGAGGCGCCGATGCCGATGGTCGGAACCGGGAGCGAAGCGGTGACCGCCCGCGCCACCGGCTCGAGCGTGCCCTCGATCACCACCGCGAAGGCCCCCGCTGCGGCCACGGCGGCGGCATCCGCCGCGACCTGCCCGGCCTCCGCCTCGGTCCGCCCGGTGGTGCGAAAGCCACCGGCGGTCTGCACCGCCTGCGGCATCAGCCCGACATGCCCGCACACCGGGATGCCGCGGCGGGCGAGGAAGCGGACGGTCGGCGCCATCTCCTCCCCGCCCTCGAGCTTGACCCCGCTCGCCCCGGTCTCCGCCATGACCTCCGCCGCGGCCCGCCAGGCGCGCTCGGGGCTCTCCTGGTAGCTGCCGAACGGCAGATCGACGATCACCGCCGCCCGGAGGCTGCCGCGCACCACCGCCGCCCCGTGGGCGATCATCATCGCCAGCGTCACCGGCAGCGTGGTCGGGAAGCCGTAGACGACCATGCCGAGCGAGTCGCCCACCAGCAGAAGATCGACATGCGGGTCGAGCAGGCGCGCCATCGGCGCGGTGTAGGCGGTGAGGCAGACCAGCGGCGCTTTGCCCTTGCGCCCCGCGATCTCGGGAATGCCGATGCGTCTCATGGCCGCTTGCGTGCTCATGCGACCATTTATCGCCGCGCCCGGGGCGGCGCTATGCCCGACCGTTCGCCGCTCAGGCGAGCTTGCCCACCGATTTCTCGAGCAGGCCCCAGGCCTCGGCGCCGTATCTGGTGCGCCACTGGGCATAGAAGCCGCCCGTGCGCAGGGTGGCGCGGAAGGCATCGGGGTCGGGCGCGTTGAATTTCAGGCCCTTCGTCTCGAGCTCGCCCTGCAGCGTCGCGTTGAGCTTCGCCACGTCCCCCCGCTCGGCCAGTGCGGCCTCGTTCCACGCGGCCGCCACCACCGCTTGGTCGGGAGCCGGGATGCGGCCCCAGGCGGCGGGATTGGCGAGCATCCAGAACCCGTCCCACATGTGGTTGGTGAGCGAGCAGTATTTCTGGACCTCGTAGAGCTTGGCCGTGGCGATGATGGCGAGCGGATTCTCCTCGCCGTCCACGATGTGGCTCTGCAGGGCCGAATAGACCTCGTTGAAGTTGATCGCCGTCGGCGCGGCGCCCAGCGCACGGAACATCGAGGTCCAGAGCGGGCTCACCGGCACCCGGATCTTGAAGCCGTGGAGGTCCGCAGGCGCCGCGATCGGGTGGGTGCTCGCGGTGATCTGGCGGTAGCCGTTGTCCCACATCCGGTCCATGGCAATGAGGCCGGATTTGCCGATCGCCGCGCGCACATAGGCGCCGAGCGGGCCGTCCATGGTCGCCCAGACCTGGTCGTAGTCCTTGAAGGCGAAGCCGATGCCGTTGATCGAGGCGACCGGCACGAGCGTCGCCAGGATCAGCCCGGAAAGGGTGAAGAACTGGATCGCCCCCGAGCGCACCTGGCTCAGCATGTCGGTGTCGCCGCCGAGCTCGTTGTTGGGGAAGATCTGGATCGTGACGCGCCCGTCGGTCTCTTTTGCGATTCGCGCCGCCGCTTCCTTGGCGCGGATGTTCATCGGATGGGCGAACGGGAGGTTGTTGGCGTATTTGAGGGCGGGCCCTGCGGCCTCCGCCCGGCGGACGAAGACCAGCGGCAGGCTCGCCGCCCCCGCCAGCACCGCGCGGCGCTTTTGCATGCTTCCTCCCGATTTCAACCGCGGCCGGCCGGGCCCGCAGCGGCGGCGGCCCTACTTGATCTTGGATTCCTTGAAGGCGACATGCTTGCGAAGCTTGGGGTCGTACTTGCGGAGCTCGAGCTTGTTCGTCTTGGTGCGGGTGTTCTTCTTGGTCACATAGAAGACACCCGTGTCGGCGGACGAGATGAGCTTGATCTGAACGGTGGTGCTCTTGGCCATGACAGGTTCCCTTGCGGGGGCGGAAAATGCGCATCCGCCCGGCGAAGGTCAAGAAGGCAAGACCAGGGGGACGCTGTCCCCCTGGACCCCCTGCCAGGAGCTGGGCTCCTGGACCCCCATCCTTTTGGCCGCCGCCGATACGGAAGGGTTCCAAGGGCTGAGCCCCTTGGCCTGACATGCCTACTCCGGCGCGGGGGGCAGCAGTTTTCGCCCGGCGGGAGGCAGGAGTGCCGCCGCGTAGGCGGCCGGGTTGTCGATCAGCTCGCGGGCCGCCGCCATGTCCGACTCGCTCCCCACCGCGGCCGGGCAGGTCGAGCGGATTGCCAGGATCTGTGCGAGCGGCATTGGCGCGCGGGCCGTTTCGTGGTCATAGATGGCGCGGGTCATGGGTTGGATCCCGCTGGCGAGCAGGGCGAGCTGCCGGTCGAGCGCCGGCGCGCCGAGGCTGGTGCAGACCTGGGGCAGGATGCCGAGCTCCTGGAGCGGCCAGCCGCGTGGCGCCACGACCTGGCTCCAGGTGACGAAGAGCTCGCCGTCGTCGGGCAGCTGGTCGATCGTCTGCACCAGGCCCTTGCCGAGGGTAGCGCTGCCGACCACCACCGCCCGGCCGTTGTCGGCGAGCGCGGCGGTGAGGATTTCGGCGGCCGATGCGGTGAGCCCGTCCACGACGACCACCACGGGCAGGCTGCCCGCCATGTCCGCCCCGGCCGCCACCCAGGCGTGCCGCGCCGCGGGGTCGCGCCCGGCGGTGGTGGCGATTACGCCTTGGTGCAGCAGCACGTCCGCCGCGTAAACGGCCTGGTCGAGCAGCCCTCCGCGGTTGCCGCGCATATCGAGCACGAGGCCCTGCGGCGGGTCGGGGACCGAGAGGCCTGCGGCGATCTCGTTGGCGAGGTGCGCGCCGGTGGTGGCGTCGAAGGCGGTGACGCGCAGGACGAGCATGTCCTTTTCGCGCTTGGCGAACACTGTTTCGGGCGCGGGCTCGCGGCGCGCCAGGGTGACCGTTTGGACGCCCGCGGCCGGGCCGGCGAGCGTCAGCACCACCGGGGTGCCCGCCGGCCCGGCCATCTCCTCCTGCACCGCGGCGGGGGTCATGCCGCGCGTCGGGGCGCCGTCGACGGCGAGCAGCCGGTCCCCGGGCGCGATCGCGGCGGCGTCCGCGGGGCTGCCGGCGGCCACGCGTGCGACGACGATCGCGCCGTTGCTGAGCGCGACCACGAGCCCGGTGCCGATCCGGCCCAAGCGGCGCGCCCGGTCGCTCGCCGCCTCGGATGCCGGCACGTAGCGCGAGTAGGGATCGAAATGGTTGAAGAGCTCGTCGAAGAACGCTTCGGTGACACCGTTCGGGCCGACCTCACGCACCAGCGCCGATTGTCGCCACGCCACCGCGGCGAGTGCGGCGATCGCCTTTCCCCATCCCGCCGCATCGCCGGCGGCCGGCGCCTTCAGCGCCGCCAGCACGCGATCGGGCGAGGAGAGGCGGAGCGTGCCGGACGAGAGGTCCGTGGCGAGCGACGGGTCGAGCGCGGAAAGCCCGTGCAGGCCCCAGAGTGCGAGGGTCGGCAGCGCATAGGGCGCGAGCGTGCGCGGCTGCATGAAGGCGAGCGCCTGGCCGAAGACCTCGGCGCTCAGCGCTTCGGGGAATGGCGGGACGAACCCGGGAAGCGGCTGCGCTTCGGCGGGGACGATCAGCAGCAGAAGCAGAAGGGCGCGGGCCGGGCTCACCGCAAGCGGTTTCGCCCTCCGCTCCGCGCCGGCCGTGCCTCGCTCGAGGCCAGTGCAAGCACCCGCATGACGATGCGGCCGCTGACCGGGTCGGCTTCGGCGAGGCGGACGCTGAGCCGCTCGCCCACCGCGAGGCGCGATCCGCTGCGTGCGCCGACGAGACTCGTGGTTGCCTCCTCGAAACGCCAGGAATTTGTGGGGAGCGTGGACACGGGAACGATTCCCTCGGCGCCGGTCTCGAGCAGAGTGACGAAAAGCAACGAGCGCGTCACGCCGGAAATGCGCGCCTCTCCTATGCTGCCGATCCGTCCGGCGAGCAAGGCCGCCTGGGCGCGCGCGAGCACCGCGCGTTCCGCTTCCACCGCGCGCCGCTCGGTGACGCCGAGCGTGCGCGCGAGGGCTTCGAGGGCTTCGCTGCCACTGCTGCTGCCCTTGGGGCCGAGGCCGAGGCCGCCGATCAGCGCCCGGTGCACGACGAGATCGGCATAGCGCCGGATCGGGCTGGTGAAATGCGCGTAGGCCGCGAGTGCCAAGCCGAAATGCCCGATATTGGCCGGCGAATAGCCCGCCTGCGGCAGGCTTTGGAGGGTTCGTTCGGCGGCGATGCCGGCGGCTTCCGTTCCAGCGAGGGGGGTGAGTGCCGCGGTGAGATCGCCGGGCGCGAGCCGCCCGCGGCTCGGCAGGCTGACCCCGAAGGCGCGGAGGAATCCGCCCAGGCTCGCGATTTTTTCCGCAGCCGGCTCGGCGTGCGCGCGGAAGAGGCCGGGAAGCTCACCGCGCAGGATCTCCTCGGCCGCCGCGACATTGGCGAGGATCATGAATTCCTCGATCAGGCGGTGGCTGTCGAGGCGCGGGGTCGCGACGATCGCCGCGACCCGGCCTGCCGCGTCGAGCATCACCTTGCGTTCCGGGAGCTCGAGCTCGATCGGCCCGCGCGCGCGGCGCGCCGCAGCCAGCGCCCGCCAGGCGGCGTAGAGGTTGGCGATGGTGCCGGCGGGCAGGCCGTTTTCCTCGCCCCGCCCAACCGGACCAGAGTCCGCCGCGCGCTGGGCCGCTTCGTAGGTCAGGCGCGCGGCGCTGCGCATCAGGCCGCGGCCGAAGCGGTGGCGGCGTTTCTGGCCATTGGCGTCGATTTCGATCTCGGCGAAGACGACGCCGCGCTCGGCGTTGGGGGCGAGGCTGCACCAATGCTCGGAGAGGGCAGGGGGCAGCATCGGCACGACGCGGCCGGGGAAATAGACACTGTTGCCGCGCTCGCGCGCCGCTTCGTCGAGCGCGCTGCCGGGCCGGACATAGTGCGCGACATCGGCGATCGCGACGATGATCCGGAATCCCGCGCCCGAGGGCTCGGCGAAGACGGCGTCGTCGAAATCGCGCGCGTCCGCCCCGTCGATGGTGACGAGCGGCAGCGCGCGCAGATCCTCCCGCCCCGCCGGCCCGACCGCGCCGGCCATCGCCGCCTCGGCGAGCGCTTCGGGCGGGAAGATATCGGGGATGCCGAGGCTGCCGATGGCGATGCGCGCCAGCGAGTCCGCGCCGTCGAAGCGGCCCAACCGCGCGATCACGCGCGCGCGGCGCGCCCCGTGTCCGAGCCCGCCGCCCGCCAGCAATTCGGCGCGCACGATGTCGCCGGCCTCGGCGCCGCCGGCCGCGCCCGCCGGGACCCGCCACGGCTCGCGCACCCGCCGATCGGCGGGGAGGATTTTTCCCGCCTCGCCCCGGCCCTGGCGCAGCTCCGCCGGCTGATAGACACCGAGCACGGTCTCGGTCTCGCGGTCCGGTTGGCGCGCCGTTTCGCGGGGCGCGGCGCGGTGGCGGTTGGGCGCGTGGGGCCGATGCTTAGCCAATGACGCCGTGGGCAGGGATGTCCCGCACTGTCAGCCTGCCGCTTTCTTCCGCCGCTTTTCGGCCGGCGTCGTCGTGGCGGCCTTTCCCGCGCGACGCCCCTTGGTGTTGGGCGGGCCTTTGCGCACGCCGAGCGGTTTTCCTTTTTCGGCGAGCAGGGCGACGGCCTGCTCGAGCGTCACCGATTCCGCCTCCGTCCCCTTGGGCAGCGTGGCGATCGTCCGCCCGTGCTGCACGTAAGGCCCGAAACGCCCGCGCCGCACCGCGACGCTCTCGCCGTCCTTCGGGTGTGGGCCGATCGTGCGGATCCCGGCCATCTTCTTCGCCAGCACGTCGACCGCGCGGTTGAGCCCGACCGAGAGCACGTCGTCATCGGCGTCGAGCGAGGCGAAGACGTTGCCCATGCGCACGAAGGGCCCGAAGCGGCCGAGCCCGGCGGTGATCGGCTCGCCGGTCTCGGGGTGCGGGCCGACCGCGCGGGGCAGCGCCAGCAGCCCGATCGCCTGCTCGAGCGAGAGCTGATCGCCGGTAAGCCCGCGCGGCAGCGTCACGCGCTTCGGTTTTTTCCCGTTCTCCGCGCCCTCGCCGCGCTGGACGTAGAGCCCGTAGGGCCCGCGCCGCACGGTGACCGGCTCGCCGGTTTCGGGGTCGTCGCCGAGGACGCGGATGCCGTCCTTCAGCGTCTCGCCGTCGCCCTCCTCGTCGCTCGCGATCGCCAGCCGCCGCGTATAGGGGCACTCGGGGTAGTTGGAGCAGCCGATGAAGGCGCCGAACCGCCCGAGCTTCAACCCGAGCCGCCCCTTGCCGCAGGCGGGGCAGAGGCGCGGGTCGGCGCCATCGGCGCGGGGGGGGAAGAAATGCGGGCCGAGATCGCGGTCGAGGGCGGCGATCACGTCTGAGATCTTCAGGTCCTTCGTCTGGTCGACAGCCCGGGAAAATTCCTCCCAGAAGGCGCGCATCACCGCCCGCCAGTCCGCCCGGCCGCCCGAGATGTCGTCGAGCTGCTCCTCGAGGGTCGCGGTGAAGCCGGTATCGACGTAGCGGTCGAAGAAGCTGACCAGGAAGGCAGTGACCAGCCGGCCGCGATCCTCCGGCACGAAGCGCTTCTTCTCGAGCCGGACATAGCTCCGCTCCTGGAGGACCGAGAGGATCGCGGCATAGGTGGAGGGCCGGCCGATGCCGAGCTCCTCGAGCTTCTTCACCAGCGAGGCCTCGGAATAGCGCGGCGGCGGCTCGGTGAAATGCTGGATCGCGGCGACCGCGCCGCTGCCGAGCTTGTCCTTCTCCGCCATCGCCGGCAGGGCGCGATTCTCGTCGTCCTCCGCCGCTTCGTCGCGGTCCTCGTGATAGAGCCGGTAGAACCCGTCGAAGGCGACCGTCGAGCCGGTGGCGCGCAGGCGGGTTTTTCCCGTGGGTTCAGCGATGTCCACGGCGACCTGGTCGAGCTCGGCGGAGGCCATCTGCGAGGCGACCGCGCGCTTCCAGACCAGCTCGTAGAGCTCGCGCTGATCGGCGGTGAGATGCTTCGCCACCGCAGCGGGCGTGCGGGCCACGTCGGTCGGGCGGATCGCCTCGTGCGCCTCCTGCGCGTTCTTCGCCCGGGCGGTGTATTCGCGCGGCGCGGGCGGCAGGTAGTTGGGGCCGAACCCGTCGCGGACGTGCTCGCGAATGGCGAGGATGGCCTCGCGCGCCATCTGCACGCCGTCGGTCCGCATATAGGTGATGAGCCCGACCGTCTCGCCGTCGAGATCGACGCCCTCGTAGAGGTGCTGGGCGAGCCGCATCGTCGCCTGGGCGCGGAAGCCGAGCTTGCGGCTCGCCTCCTGCTGCAGCGTCGAGGTGGTGAAGGGCGGTGGCGGGTTGCGCCGGGTGCGCTTGCGCTCGACCGTGGCGACCCGGAAGGCGCCCGCCTCGACGGCTTCCTTCGCCCGCGCCGCATCGGCCGCGTTGGCGAGCGAGAATTGCTCGAGTTTCTTCCCCTCCAGATGGCTGAGCCGGGCGGTGAAGCGCTCGCCGGCGGGCGTCGTGAACTCGGTCTCGACCGACCAGTATTCGCGCGGGCGAAAAGCCTCGATCTCGGCCTCGCGCTCGCACACCAGCCGGAGCGCCACCGACTGCACCCGCCCCGCGCTCCGGCTGCCGGGAAGCTTCCGCCACAGCACCGGCGAGAGGGTGAACCCGACCAGGTAGTCGAGCGCGCGGCGGGCGAGATAGGCCTCGATCAGGAGCTGGTCGAGATCGCGCGGGGCGGCCATCGCCGTCTGCACCGCGCTGCGGGTGATCTCGTTGAAGGTGACGCGCCGCACCGCGACGCCCTTGAGCGCGTGCCGCTCCTCGAGCATTCCCCGCACATGCCAGGCGATCGCCTCGCCCTCGCGGTCGGGGTCGGTGGCGAGGAAGAGCCTGTCCGCGCCCTTCAGCGCCTTGACGATGGCGGCGACCTGGGCCGCGCCCCGGGCGTCCGCCTGCCAGTCCATGGCAAAATCTTCCTCGGGGCGGACGCTGCCGTCCTTGGGCGGCAGGTCGCGCACATGGCCGAGGCTCGCGAGCACGGTGTACCCCTTGCCGAGGTATTTGTTGATCGTGCGGGCCTTGGCGGGGGATTCGACAACGACGACGTCGGTCATGGGATCCTGAAGCTGCTGTGCCGTGGGGGCTCAGCCCCCGCTGCCGGTGCGCATCACCCGGTCCCCGGGCAGCAGCGCTACCCGTCCGGCGATCTCGAGTTCCAGCAGGACCGCGTTCACGGCGGCGGCAGAGAACTGGCAGCGGCGCACCAGATCGTCAACCGTCGTCGGAGAAGAATCAAGCAGCTCAAGGACTTGTTTCCGTGCCGCGGGGAGGTTCCCGGGTTCTTCCGGGCCCGAAGGGGCCGTTTCGGGGGTGATCGACCCATTTTTCCGCGTCCGGACCCAGGGGACAGCGGACGGATGCGGGGAGGGGGCGGCGGGCAAATGCTCGAGCACGTCCGCGGCGGTCTCGACGAGATGGGCGCCCTGGCGGATCAAATCGTTCGAGCCGCGGGTGCGGGGGTCGAGCGGCGAGCCCGGCACCGCAAAAAGCTCCCGGCCGGCCTCGAGGGCGTAGCGGGCGGTGATCAGGCTGCCCGAGCGCAGCGCCGCCTCGACCACCACCACGCCGAGCGAGAGGCCGGCGATGATCCGGTTGCGCCGCGGGAAGTGCCGGGCCTGCGGCGCGGTGCCGAGCGGGGCTTCGGCGAGCACCGCGCCGTGCTCGGCGATGCGCGCCTGGAGCTCGCGGTGCTGCGGCGGGTAGGGCATGTCGAGCCCGCCCGCGACGGCGGCGATGGTCCGACCCGCGGCGAGGGCCCCGGTGTGCGCCGCCGCGTCCACCCCGCGCGCCATGCCCGAGACCACCGGCAGGCCGGAGGCGGCGAGCTCGGATGCCAGCTCCTCGGCGATCCGCTGGCCGTTGGCCGAGGCGTTGCGCCCGCCGACGATCGCCACGGCAGCCGTGTGCAGGACCTCCGCGTCGCCGAGCACGGCGAGCGCCGGCGGCGGATCGGCGAGATGGGCAAGGAGCGGCGGATAGCCCGGCCCGCCCAGCACCAGCATCCGCCCGCCGAGTTTTTCCAGCTTCTCCAGCTCCGCCTCCGCCCGCGCCCGCGGCGGAACGGCGGGCGGCTGGGCGCGTCCGCCGGCGCGGGCGAGCCCGGGCAGCGCTGCGATCGCCGCGGCGGCCGAGCCGAACCGGCCGATCAACCGTTGCCAGGCGATCGGGCCGATGCCCTCGGTGCGTGCGAGGCGCAGCCGGTCGAGTTTTTCTCCCGGCGTCACTTGCCGGCGCCGATCCGGGGCTCGGTGCCGGCGAGGAGGCGGCGGATGTTTTCGCGATGGCGGAGGAACACGATCGCGGCGAGCGCGAGTGCCAGGAGCGAGATTCGGGTCTCGCCGAGGAAGGCCGCGAGAATGGGCGCGGCAGCCAGGGAGGCGAGCGCGGAGAGGGACGAGATGCGGCTCGCCGCGGCGACGACCGCCCAGACGAGGAGGGAAAAAAGACCGACCGGCCAGGCGGCGGCGAGCAGCACGCCGAGCCCCGTGGCGACGCCCTTGCCGCCGCGAAAGCGCAGCCAGACGGGCGCGACATGGCCGATGAGCGCGCCGAGCCCGGCCGCGAGCGCTGCCGGCGGGCCGAGCAGCCGGGCGGCCAGGAGGACGGCAACGGCGCCCTTGGCGGCGTCGAGAAGAAGGGTCGCCGCCGCCAGCCCCCGCCGGCCGGTGCGGAGCACGTTGGTGGCGCCGATGTTGCCCGAGCCGATCCGGCGGATATCGCCGAGCCCGGCCGCGCGCGTGAGCAGCAGGCCGAACGGGACCGAACCGATCAGGTAGCCCGAAACGAGGGCCGCAACCAGCGCGGCAGCGACGCCGGCGATCACCCGAACACCCGCCGCCCCGCCTTCCAGGTGCCGAGCACGCGGCCCTCGAGCGCGCGGCCGTCGAAGGGCGTGTTCTGCGCCTTGCCCGGTAGCTTTCCGGCTTCCACCTGCCAGGCCCGGTCGGGATGGAAGAGGCAGAGATCGGCGGGCGCGCCAGGGGCGAGCCGGCCGCTCGCTTGGCCAAGAAGGCGGGCCGGCCGATCCGTAAGCAGCCCGATCGCGCGGGAAAGGGGAAGAAAATCGTTGTGGACGAGGACGAGCGTCACGGCGAGCAAAGTCGCCAGCCCGGCCCCGCCGGGGGAGGCCTGGGCAAAAGGCTGGCGCTTGTCGTCGGCGTCGCGCGGCTGGTGGTCGGAGGCGATGGCGTCGATCGTGCCGTCGGCGAGTGCCGCGCACACCGCCAGCCGGTCCGCCTCCGGGCGCAGCGGCGGGGAGAGCTTGGCATAGGTGCGGAAATCGCCGATCGCCATCTCGTTGAGGTCGAAATAGGGCGGGGCGGTGTCGCAGGTGACGGCAAGCCCGTCATCCTTGGCGGCGCGGATCAGCACCAGCGCCTCCGCGGTCGAGACATGGGCGAAATGCACCGCGCCCCCGGTGAGGCGGGCGAGGCGGATGTCGCGCGCGACCTGGATCGCCTCGGCCGCCGCCGGGATCGCGGGCAGGCCGAGCCGGGTGGCGAGCGGCCCCTCGGTCGCCGCCCCGCTGGCGGCCAGCGTCGGCTCCTCGGGGTGCTGCACCACCATCGCCCCGAAGCCGTGCGCATAGGCGAGCGCCTGGCGCATCAGCCGCGCCGGCCCGATCGTCCGCGCCCCGTCGCCGAAGGCGACCGCGCCGGCGGCGCGCAGGAGGCCGAGCTCGGCGAGCGCCTCGCCGCGGCAGCCGCGCGTCAGCGCCCCATAGGGAAGGATGGTGAGGCTCCCGGTCTCCTCCCCGCGGGTGACCAGCAGGCGGACCAGCGCCGGATCGTCGATCGCGGGCAGGCTGTCGGGCAGGGCGGCGAGGGTGGTGATGCCGCCCCAGGCCGCCGCCTCGGCCGCGGAGGCGATCGTCTCGCGGTACTCGAAGCCCGGCTCGCCGAGGCTCGCCCGCATATCGACGAAGCCGGGGCAGAGCACGGCGCCCGCCCCGTCGACCGTCGCGGCATCCACCGTCGCAGCCCCCTCGGGCGCGCCGAGCCCGGCGCCGAGCCCGGCGATCCTGCCGGCGCGGACGAGAAGCTCGCCCGGCTTGTCGAGCCCGCTCGCCGGGTCGAGCAGGCGGACATTACGGAATAGAAGGTCGGGGCCGGCAGCGTCAGTCATTGCGCCGCGGTCCGTGCGCGAGCGTGTCCAGCACCGCCATCCGCACCGCGACCCCCATCTCCACCTGCTCGCGGATGAGGCTGCGCGCCGGATCGTCGGCGACCCGGCTCTCGATCTCGACGCCGCGGTTCATCGGCCCGGGATGCATCACCAGCGCGTCCGGCCGGGCGGCGGCGAGCTTCTCCATGTCCAGCCCGTAGAAGCGGAAGAACTCGCGCGTGCTTGGGATCAGGCCGCCCTCCATGCGCTCCTTCTGCAGGCGCAGCATCATCACGATGTCCGCGCCCTCGAGCCCCGCCCGCATGTCGTGGAACACCGCGACGCCGAGCGCCTCGACCGCGGCCGGCATCAGCGTCGGCGGGCCGACCACGCGCACCCGGCTGCCCATGGCGGTGAGGAGATGGATGTTGGAGCGGGCGACGCGCGAATGGGCGATATCGCCGCATATCGCGACCGTCAGCCCGGCGAGCCGCCCCTTGCGCCTTCGGATCGTCAGCGCGTCGAGCAGCGCCTGGGTGGGATGCTCGTGCATCCCGTCGCCGGCGTTGATCACGGCGGCATCCACCTTCTGGGCCAGGAGGCTCGGCGCGCCCGACTGGTCGTGGCGCACCACCAGGAGGTCGCACTGCATCGCGTTCAGCGTTGCGGCGGTGTCGAGCAGCGTCTCGCCCTTGTTCACGCTCGAGGAGCCGACCGACATGGTGATCACGTCGGCGCCGAGCCGCTTGCCGGCCAGCTCGAAGCTGGTGCGGGTGCGCGTCGAGTTCCTCGAAGAAGAGGTTGATCAGGGTTTTCCCGCGCAGCATGTCGCGCGCCGTCTTGCCGGAGCGGTTGAGCAGCACGTAGCTCTCGGCGAGATCGAGCAGGTGCGCGATCTCCGGCGGCTCGAGACCCTCGATCGCGAGCAGGTGGCGGTGGGCGTAGGCCACGGGAATCCTTCAGCGGTGCGGCCGGACGTTACAGTCCTCGCCGTCCCTCCGCCAGGGGATGGCCCCGGGTGGGGGCGGGATCAGGCGCCGCCCGGCACGGGCCCGGAAGGATATGAATTCTTCGCGACCGCGATCACCCGGGGGAGATAATTTCTCGACATCAGTCATTTACTGAAGTTACAATCGTAACTCTTAAAGGTAACAATTTGCAGGGGATGGCCGTCAGGTGAGGATGGGAACGATTGCTGCTGCAAAACGGAAATCCAGACCGCGGGTCGAATTCGTGGATGGGGAGCTTGCGGACGGGACGGGCGCCCCGAAAGCGAACGGTGGGGCGAGCGTTGGGGGGCGCGCGGCCGAGAAGCCCTTCGCGGCGTCCTTCGCCCAGCTCGTCTTCGAGAGCCGGCTCGTCGGCGGATCCGAGGCCGCTCGGTTCGAGGTCTCGCGCGCCCTCCTGATCGATCTGCTCCGCCCGATGTTCGAGGCGGTGCGGTTCGACCCGCAATGGTACCAGTCGGCCTATCCCGACCTCGCCGCCGCCCACCGCGCCGGAACCTTGACCGACCTCAGGGCGCATTACTGCGAGTTCGGGTTCTTCGAGCATCGCCTGCCCTGCTTCGTCCGGGTTGATGATGGCTTCTATGCCAGCGAATACCCGGATATCGGCACCGCCATCGCCGAGGGGCGGATCGCCTCGCCGCAATGGCATTTCGAGACCTTCGGCTTCCGTGAGGGGCGCCTGCCGTGGCGCGGCTGGCGGTTCGCCGATCTCGTGGATGGCGCGTAATCCGGCCTCGCCCCGGTGGCTCGCCCCGGTGGCTCGCCCCGGTGCCGTGCGCGGGGGCCAATGATGGATAGCGTCGATGGATAGCGTCATGGACGCCGAGCTCGCCTATCTCAGGCGCTATCCGGACGTCGCGGGGGCGATCAAGGCGGGGACCGTCACCTCGGCGCTCGAGCATTTCCTCAATTATGGCCGCTTCGAGGGGCGGGTCTGGCTCGGCCCGGGTGGCCCCGATGCGGCCATGTCGCCCGCCGCGGAGCCGGCCGCGGACGCCCCGGCGCCGGAAGCCCCCGCCGTTCCGCACCATCTCGACGCGGTCCTGCTCACCCAGGGCTTTCTCTTTGTCGATGGCTGGGTCGATGACCGCTTCGACCGCCTCGTCAGCATCGGGCTCGGCCCGACCGGCCGCCCGCCTCTGCTCGCCGCCCGTCCCTGCCGCCATCGCCGCCAGGATGTCGAGCAGCATCTCGAAGTCTCCTCCCCGTTCGAAGGCGGCTTCTGGCAGCTCTTCGAGGTTCCGCCCGAAGTCGCCGCGCGCCCGATCGGGCTCCGCCTCGGTCTCGCCTCCGGCCATTCCGTCCCGCTCGACCCCGGCGCCCTCGTCCGGCTCTCGCCGCGCGAGCATCTCGAGACCTTCCTTGGCTTCTATGGCCGCCGCCAGCTCATCGGCAGCCAGGTCGCCCGCTCCTTCGCCGAGCTCGATGCCGGGCTCGCCGCGACGGTGGGAAAGCTGCACGACGCCATCCGCGCCACCCGCGAGTCCCTGAGCGAAGGCAATTACGGCCGCCGCCCGGCGCGGCCGCTGATCTCCTTCGTCTGCTGCATCTACGGCATCCCCGATTTCCTGTTCCTCCAGGTGGCCCAGTTCGCGCGCTATGCCAGCCTCGAACGGTTCGAGTTCATCTACGTCAACAACACGCCCGAGCTCGAGGAGGTCCTCCATCGCGACGCCGAGCTCGCGGCCGCCGTGTTCGGGACCTCGGTCAGCGTCATCTCGCTCAATCAGAACACCGGCTTCTCCCATGCCAACAATGTCGGCATCGGGCATGCCCGGGCGCAGACCATCTGCGTCATCAATCCGGACGTTTTCCCCTATGACGCGGCGAGCCTCGGCGCCCTCACCCGCCTCGCCGCGGGCAAGGCGCGCCGCGCCATCACCGGCGGCAAGCTCTTCTACGCCGACGGCACGGTGATGCACGAAGGGATGTATTTCGTGGCCGACCCCAGGCTTTCGGCGCTCGCGCGGACCAAGGTCTGGACCGTCGAGCACCTGCGCAAGGGGTTTCCCGATCTCGGCGGCCGCGCCACCGCCCCAGTGCCGGCGGTGAGCGGCGCGCTCATGGTGTTCGACCGCGCCGACCACGAGGAGATCGGCGGCTTCGACGAGCGCTTCGTCTACGGCCATTACGAAGACGCCGATCTCTGCCTCCGCTTCGCCGAGCAGGGGTGGAAGGTGCTCTGCGACAGCGCGCTCACCTTCTGGCACTACGAAGGCCGCGGCTCGATCAAGCGGCCGGAGCACGCCGGCGCGCTCCACGTCAACCGCTGGCACTTCTCGCGCAAGTGGCAGGCCCGCCTCTCCGGGAAGCCGTGAGCGATGAAGATCCTCGAGATCAGCCTCTTCCACCCGGAACTGGTCCGCGGCGGGGCCCAGCAGGCGGCCTATGAGCTCTTCCTCGGCCTCAAGCGGGCCGGGTGCGATGTGACCCTGCTTGCCTCGGCCGACCTTTCGGGGCCCAAGGCGCTCTTCAAGCCCGGCGCCATCATCACCGGATTCGACGGACGGCCGAACGAATTTCTATTTCTCTCCGATGCCTTCGATCACGTCTGGATGCGCAACCTCAATATCCGCGCGCTGAAATGGTTCGAGGAGTTCCTGCGCGACCGCCAGCCGGACGTCGTCCATTTCCACCATTTCCTCACCTTCGGCCTCGAGCTCTTTCTCATTGCCCGCCGGACGCTGCCGAAGGCCAGGCTGTTCCTCACGCTGCACGAGTTCCTGGCGATCTGCCGCGCCGACGGGCACATGCTCCGCACCTTCGACAAGACCCTCTGCACCGAGGCCTCGCCGGTGCGCTGCCACCAGTGCTTCCCCGAGACCACCCCGGAAATGTTCAGCCTCCGCGAGGACTGGATCAAGCAGGGGCTCGGCGTGTTCGACGGCTTCATCGCCCCCACCGAATTCGTCCGCGACCGCTACGCCGCCTGGGGCCTGCCGCCGCGGCGGATCCACGTCATCACCAACGCCCAGAGCGACTATTCGCAGCTCGCGTCCTGGAAGCTGCGGCCGCCGCCGGCCGCCGATCGGGTGCGCCGGCACGATCGCTTCGGCTTCTTCGGCCAGCTGGTGGACGTCAAGGGGCTTGGCGTCGTCTTCGCCGCGCTCGACATCTTCGCCCGGCGCTACGAGGAGGAGCTGACCTTCGAGGTCAACGGCTCCAACCTGAAATTCGCGTCGGAAAAATTTCGCAAGCAGTTCGACGATTTCGTGAACGGCCGGCATGGCCTGCCGGAGCGCGTCAGGGTCGCCTACAATGGCAGCTACGCGATGACCGACCTGCCTTCGCGCATGGCGCGGATCGACTGGGTGCTGGTGCCGTCGATCTGGTGGGAGATCTTCGGCCTCGTGCTCTCGGAGGCGTTCATGTTCCGCCGCCCACCGATCGCCAGCCGCATCGGCGGCCTTGCCGAGCGCGTGCGGAACGAGAAGGACGGCCTGCTCTTCGATGCCGGCGATGCGAGCGAGCTCGCCGACATCTTCCACCGCGCCATCACCGAGGACGGGCTCTGGGAGCGGCTCAGCGCCGCGAGCCCCGGGGTGCCTTCGGTCGAGAGCGTGGTCGAGCGGCATCTCAGGCTTTTCGCCGGCGGGCGGGCCGGGACGCTGCGCCGTCCCCGCGCGGCGTAGCCCGCCGCCCTCACTCGCCCGAGATCTCCCGCCGCCTGCGGTCCAGCTCCTCGCTGTAGCGGCGGAGCGCAAACTGCTCGGTGAGCGTCCCGATCACCCGCCTGGTCTCCAGGCCGTCGACCACCGCGAGCACGTCGCTTTCAGCCTGCTCGAAGATGTTCGCCGCTTCCTTCACCGTCATCTGCGGCAGGAGAAGGGTATCCGGAGAATGGAGGATCTCGGAGAGCCGCTCGACCTCCTCCGGCGCTGCGTGCGCTTCGGCCAGCACGATGATGCCCGCGTAGCGGTCCGTGTTGTCCACGGCCACCACCGTCTGGGCGGTGCCGAGCGGAAAGTCGCGCCGGAAGGCGGCGAGCGTCATCTCGGCCCGCACCGTGCGGACGTCGCGGCGCATCATCCGCCCGACGGTCAGGTTGCGCATCCAGCCGATATCGACGGCGCTCCTGATCGCCTCGCCGCGCAGGTGGAAGCGCCAGGTCGCGAAATTGTAGCCGAAGGTCCGCCGCGTGGTCAGCGCCGCGATCACCGAGGCGGCGAGCACCGCCGCCGTCATCGGCACGCTGCCGGTGGTCTCGAGTGCCAGAAAGGACATCGTGAGCGGCCCGCCCACGATCGTCGTCGCCAGGGCGCTCATGCCGACCACCGTGCCCACGACCTCCGGCATGACCACGTGCGGCGTGAGCAGCGCAAGCGCGCCGGCGAACACCCGGCCGAGGATCGCACCGAGAAAGAGCGAGGCGAAAAAGAGACCGCCGCGGAAACCCGAGCCGATCGAGATCGAGGTCGCCATCGCCTTGAGCAGCACCATCAAGGCGAGGAAGGAGAGCGTGAACGGTACCGTGAATACCAGCGGCAGCGCCGCATGCCCCGAAGAGATCACGTGCGGGGTCACGACGGCGCAGCCCCCGACCATCGCCCCGCCGATGGTCGGGCGCAGCCAGCCGGGCACGCGGCTGCGACGGAACAGCTCTTCGATCAGCGTCGCGCCGCGCATCACGAGGATCCCGATCAGCGCGCAGAGCATGCCGAGCGCCAGGATGGGCAGATAGTCGATCGCCGGGATGTCCGTGGGCACCTGGACGTTGAGCGGCGGATTGCCGCCCGTCAGGCCGCGTTCGACGAGCACGCCGACCACCGAGGCCGCCATCACCGGCGCCAGCGTCGGGATCGAGTAGGTGCCGATGATCAGCTCGAAGCCATAGAAGGCGCCGGTGAGCGGGGCGTTGAACGCGCCCCCGATCGCCGCCCCGGCACCGCAGCCCACCAGCAGCCTGAGGTCGCCGCGCCGGACCCGGAAGACCCGGCCGAGCCGTGAGCCGATCGCCGCCCCGATCTGCGAGTAGCCCGACTCCATCCCCACCGAGGCGCCGACGCCGTTGGAGATGATGGTCTGGCCGGCGAGGATCGCGCTGTCGGTGGACGACATCCGCCCGCCATAGAGCGCATTCGCCTCGATCGGGTCGATCACACGGTTCGGCCGGTAGCGGGCGATGACCAGGCCGACCAGTCCGAAGGCGAGTCCCCCGAGCGTGGGCACGAGCAGGGCGCTCGCGATCGGGATGGCGTTCATGGCGGAAAGGCGCATGTCGGGGGGCAGGCGGAACAGCACCTGGTGCATGAACTGGGCGATCGTCTCCATCAGCACGACGGTGCATCCGGCGAGCGCGCCGACGACGGCCGCGAGCCCCACCAGCCACAGCTCGTCGGCGCGCACCAGCGCGCGCAGGGTTTGCGGCGCGTGCACGACGATCTCGCCGAGGTGCCGCAGCGGGCCGGCAACGCCCCGGCCGGCAGCGCCCCGTGCGCCAACACCCCGTGTGGATGTCGGCTGCGGCCCGGCCTCCGCCGCCGGTTCCGTCTGGTCTGAGGAAACTGCCATCGACACTGCCTGCGCGGCCGCACGAGACCGGGGCCGCTCCGGCGCCGACCGCCTTCCGGCGCCTTCATGGAACCAATCCATAGGCTGATCAACCGGCCGGTGGCTGCGCACAGTTATGCCCGCCCGATTATGACGATTTGTTGTAAGCGCCCGCCCGCATGCCGCGAGCGTCCCGCCGCCGGGCGCCGGATCCGGTCCCGGGGCCGGTTGGGGTGCCAAAAATGGTTCATGCGGTCGAATTGCTGCGCTGCGGTCGCAGCACGGACCGGTGGGCGAGCGGGTTGGCGGCGCGGTGCGGCAAAATGCGACGCCGGTCTTAGAATCCCACCGCTGGCCGGGGGCACCGGCCCAAGCCGCAACCGGAAGTTGATGATGGCCGCGAGGGAGCAGCGTTGCTCCAGGCCATGGTGCAGCCTTAGTGTATCTTTTGTAACTTTATGCATTGCGCCTGGATGTCCGTGCTGTCGCAGCTGCGGGTGCAGTGCGAACATCGCGGCGGAACGTTGCGATTACCCCATCGCCCTGTTGCGCCCCGGCCATCGCCTGCGCGTCACACCCTGCCCCGCCGCGACAGTCTCACCCCGACATACGGGGAAGAACGTCTTCATTCCAAGTCGGGCAATCAAAAAAAACCCAAGTCATTCACTCAAGAATTCCGTTGCTCGCAAGTGCGAAATGCTTCTATCATCCGCGCGTTGCGCCGTTCCCCTCGGAGGCCCGCTTTGACAACGAACCTCCCGAACCGAAGCCCCCAACGCGGTTTTCGTGGGGTCGGCGCAACCGCCCCACGCCGCCCACCGCGAAACCCTCGGACGCCCTAGCGCCGCGCACCGGAAGGAGCCGCCATGCCAGACGTCTCGATCCCCTCGGGAACCAGCTTCAACCTCGAGCTATCCTTCCCGAACTCGGACTATCAGCTTGCCCAGCAGCTCTTGCAGACGCTCGCCATCGACTCCCAGACGGGCAAGGAAGTCTTCACCCTCTTCCCCTCCGATCCGCCGGGCGACCCGCACGATCCGGCGTCGACACCCGGGTTCGGCCAAGGGCTCGGGTTCGGCCAAGGGCTCTTCAACCTCTTCCCCTTCCCCTTTGGGGGCGAAGGGCATCACCAGCACGGATCTCCGATCCCGCCCGGCGATGTCGGCGTCTATGCGATCGTCGAGACCGGCCAGACCGTCACCTCCCCGGTCACCGTGCCGGGCGGCTACACCTACACCATCATCGACACCACCCATCCCATCGACGTCACCGGCAACGGCGGCAACGGCGACGTCACCCTGATCGCCCCGACCGGCGGCGGCAGCGTCGACTTCAACACCGGCGGCGGCTCCGGCACCGTGGTCGCCGGCTACGGAAACAACGTGATCAGCACGCCGCTCTTCGGCGGCGGCGACTATCTGATCGTCACCGGTCCGGGCAACGACACCATCAACGCCCTCTCCGGCAACGACACCATCAGCCCCGGCGGCGGCTCGAACCTCGTCAATCTCGGCTTCGGCAACGACTTCGTCGGCCTCTCCGGCACCAACGACACGGTCAACGCCTCTTTCGGCTCCGACACCATCTCGGTCACCGGCAACGACTCCACCTTCGTCACCGACCTCTTCGCCAAGCTTCATTTCGTCAACGGCTCCGCGCCCTCGACCGTGCTCGGCGGCCTCGGCAGCGAGACCGTCAATGGCGGCGTCGGGGGCGGTCTTTTCGTCGGCGGCCTCGGCGGCGACAACGCGATCACCGGCGGCGCCGGCCAGGCGACCATGTTCGGCGGCGGCTCCGGCGATACCCTCGCCGCCGGCGGCAGCCTCGGCGATCTGCTGATCGCCGGCCTCGGCAACGAAACCCTGACCAGCGCCAACTCCCAGGGCCAGGACACGATGTATGGCGGCACCGGCCATGACGTGATGATCGCCGGCGCCGGCGGCGATCTCATGGACGGCGGCGCCGGCGCCATGAACTTCGAGTTCGTCAAGGGCCTGACCAGCAGTTCGAGCGCCTACACCGTCCTCAACTACCACGCCGGCGACGCCGTCACCCTCCAGGGCTACAGCGGCGATCACACCACTTCCGCCGGCGGCAACACCACCCTCAGCCTCTCCGACGGCACCAAGATCACCTTCGTCGGCGTCGCCAGCGGGAGCGACCTCAACATCCACACCTGAAAGCCGGAGCAACGCATGGCCGTGCCGACACCGCATCGGAGCTAAGAGTCCAACAGAATGCAAATGCGAAAAGATGCTGTTTACAGGAAGGGCAGCATAAGATCGTGGGGGTTATGCCGTGTACTTTCCGCCGTTTTGTCTGCTGAAACAATCGCCCAACGTCCAGTTCGATGATACCCAAGTGACGATGACGAAAGAGGTCTTCGCCCAACTGTTGCATTGTCTGTTCAGGAACGGCAGCTTCGATCAATCCTGGTACCGCACCACCAACAAGGACGTTTCGGCCGCTATGGAGGCGGGACATATCGAGAACGAGGTGAGTCACTTTGCCAGGTCCGGTTATTTCGAGGGGCGAAAGCCACGAGTGCATCCCGTGGACGAAGAATGGTACCGGCAGGCCTATCCTGACGTCGCCGAGGCGATTGCCTCGGGCGAGATTGCATCCGCCCACGCGCATTACAACATGACCGGCTATTTCGAAGGGCGCGCACCCGATCCGCAGACGGCGGAGATGGTACGGCAGTGGCAGCAAATTCTCGGGCCGACCCTGAATGGGGTATCACAAGATGTGACGTCCCCGGCCCCCGAGCCTCTCGGTTTCTCGCGGCCCAACTCCGCCAAGACAATCCCACGTGGCAGAGCCGCCTCACGTTAGGCAATGCAGCCTTCACTTGCGAGGCATGGCGTGCGTTGGCGGCGAGGCCGCCGCGACCTTGTCACGGGCGCCCGAACGAAGGATTGCCCAGAATCATTATCAGAACCATTATCTGCAATAGCGCGCGGGCGGGCGGCATGGTCAGGGCCGCCATTGCCACACTTGCGCGCCTGCGCAAGTCCGGACGTTCCAGCCTGGCTGCGTAAACGGGCCGGGATCGCCTCCACATGCGGAACCTAGCACGCCCTTCATCCCTGAAACCCAGGAGAACGGGCCCGCCCAACCGCAAGGTGCCTGCTCCTCGCGGACCGAAGACGAACGAGTTCATTGCCCCTCCATCGCATCTGGGCGTGACCGGGGAACCGGATCGCGACGACGACCGTGGGTTGGTGTTTTTCACGATTGTCGCGTGGAACTACCTCTCCTACGCCGTCACGTTGATGCGCTCTTTGGAAAGCACTCATCCGCGAGCGACGCGATACATCGTCCTGTGCGACATCCGGAATTCGGCGCCGGCGCTTCCCCCGCACATGCCGGCGGATCTTCTTTTCCTCGATCAGCTCGGGATTCCCGACTTTGAATCCATGGCGCTCGCCTACGACGTGATGGAGTTGTCGACCGCCATCAAGCCGTTCACGTTTCTGCTTTTCTTTAAAACGATCCCCGGCGCAAGGGTCGTGTATCTCGATCCGGACATTCTTGTGTTCGATCGACTCGATGAGGTCATCTCCGCTTTTTCGGATGGCCGTGAAATGATCCTGACCCCACATATCATGAAGCCATTGCAGGACGGACGCCAGCCCGACGACCTCACGATCATGAAGTCCGGCATCTACAATCTGGGCTTCGCGGCCATACGGAACGCGCCGGAAGCCAAGGATTTCGTCCTTTGGTGGGCCGACAGGTGTCTGAGGGACGCAGTCGTCGATCTGCCGAACCATAAGTTTACCGACCAAAGATGGGTCGATCTTGCTCCCGCATTCGTGGAGCACCTCAAGATCCTGCGCCATAACGGGTACAATGTCGCATACTGGAACTTGGCCCACCGGAGGATATCACGGCTCGTCGGGCATGGCGGGATGAAGTATCTCGTCGAGGGTGAGCCGCTGCGGTTCGTTCATTTTTCCGGAGTGGTGCCCAACAACCAGATGGTTCTTTCGAAGCATCAGGACAAATTCAGCCTGGACGATCTTCCTGAATTCAAGGAGCTGCTGCGCGCCTACGTTGCTCAGATTTACCAAAACGGCTGGGAGGTTTCGTCGCGCGTTTCGTACGGCTATGGCCGCCTCGCCAACGGGCGCCGCATCCACAAGACGATGCGGTTGAGCTTCATCCGGCATGAGAGCGCGGAATGCTTGCGCGGAGCGCAGCTTCTTTCCTCGTCGGGCGAGCTCTTCGATTCCCCGGAGCCGAGCATTGCCTCACTGGGCCCTCCAAGCATTCCGAGAACGCTCTTTGAGCTGTGGCACCAGCGACCGGACCTTCAAAAAGCGTTCCCCCTGGGCCAGGCCCAAGCGCGACGGGATTTCCTGAACTGGTTCTGCGAAACCGGCGCCGCGGAAGCCGGCTTGGACTCGGCATCGGTCGAGGCCGCGCGGAACTGCCTGGAGCAAGGGGCGGATCATCGGTTCCTATCGCTAAGGCCGTGGCCACCGCAAGTCGAGGAATGCCTCCAGAGATCGAAGGCGGCCGTGGACGTCTGGTTGGCAGCGCCGGTGGCGATCAATCTGGAGACATTTGGTGCCGGTACCCTGGTGCCGCGATTGCTCGCGTTGCTATGGGAATCCCGGGCCGATTTGCGCCACCATTTCCCGAACCGCAATCAGGGCGAGATAGACGAGTATCTGGCCTGGGCCATCACCGGCGGGCTCAAGGAGAAGAGCCTTCCCGCCGACCTGGCAGCGCGGGCTCTGTCGGCATACCTCAACGGAAGCGAAGGGCGGGCTGAACAGAGCAGCCCCGATGCCGCGCCAACCACGCGCCTGATGCGGCTGATCAGGCCACTGTGGTTTGCGGCGCCGGAACACCCGCCAGGGACGCTTCCGAAAACGTTGCGTCCCGACTGGGCGTACATCATCTGGCTGTGCGGCCAGGGCCGCCATGAGTTCTCCTGGCCGCTCGATCTCCTTTTGCGGTTGGTGCAGTGGCTGCGAGCGCCCTACAAGATGCCGGGTGGCATGCCGGTACCGACGCTTGTCTATGTGGTCTATTGTCTGCGAACGGACGTTCAGGACGCGTTCGATATCCGGACCGTCCGCGGTGCGTGGCAGGTAATGGCGTGGTTCGTCTGCTACGGGCTCTATGAAACACGGTTGTGCCCGGATCTCTGCCCGACGGAATTCAAGCTTTGGCTGCTGAGCCCGTTTCCTGGACGCCGGGGGGCCCGTCTCAGAGTCATCGACCATCTGGTCTGGCTCGGACGGCCGGAGGTCGGTGCGCGGTTTGCGCGGCGGACGGCAGAGGATGAGTTGTTCCTCTCGGAATGGATTGATTTTAGAGCCCGCGAAATATTGGAGCTCAAGCCATGGATCGATGAGCTGAGCATCGGCATGGGGCCGGTCCCGGCCGACCGGCAAATTCCCGCGCGCATCTGTCTGACGGGAATGTGGACCTCGTCCTCGGGCCGCGGCGAGGATGTTCGCATGACCGCCAAGTCCCTGCGGCAACAGAATGTGGACTTCACCATTTTCGATCTCCGTGCCGGGAAGTTTCTCAATGAGGACGGAACGGAGGCGAGCGTCGATCCGGCATCCATTCTTCTCAATATAGTCCACACCAACGCAGACACTTCTCTAGCGGACTATCTTGTCATGAGGAAGCATGGGCTCGCGGGATGTTACACCATAGGATATTGGGCTTGGGAGCTGGCCGCCTTCCCAAAGGAGTGGACGTCGGCATTTTCATTCGTCGATGAGGTTTGGGCTTCCACCCGCTTTGCCACGCAGGCGTTTGATGCACCCAAAAGACGAACGGTCTATTGGATGCCGATGGCGGTTGAGGTGAATACGGATGCGGTGGTGTTCGACCGCTCACGCTTCAAATTGCCGGCGGACAGATTCATATTTTACTATGGTTTCGATTTCGCCTCCTATGCTGCGAGGAAGAATCCCGAAGCAGCCGTAAAGGCGTTCCGGCGTGCCTTCCATGGATATGGCGGTGGCGTGTTCCTGGTCATCAAGACCTTGAACGGGGACAGGGATCCCGGTGCCATGGCCAAGCTTCGCGGCTTTTGCGGAGACGACCCGAGGATTCTCATTTATAACAACGAATATGAGAGGAACGAATTGCTTGGCTTGATAGGCTCCTGTGATTGCTTTGTCTCGCCCCACCGTTCCGAGGGCTTTGGACGAGGGCCTGCCGAGGCCATGCGCTTAGGTTTGTCCGTGATCACAACGGGATACTCGGGAAACGTCGATTTCACCACGGACAAGACCGCCTTTCTGATCGACTATGCTCTCGTCCCGGTGGGCAAGGGCGAATATCCGGGAGCGGAGGGGCAGGTTTGGGCGGAGGCGGATGTCGCGCACTGCGCGACGTTGATGCGGCTGGTGGTCGAAGATAGGCCGCGCGCAGCCAGAATAGCGAAACGCGGGAAAGAGTTCATGGAAGTGAATTACGACGCAAAGCACGTGGGGGAGCGATATAAGGTCCGTATTGACGAAATCATAAGCAGAGAAACCGCGCGCCCGCTAAGCCGGAGCCGTACTGCCGTTGCAGCTGAGATGGATGCAACATGAGTTGTGGTTACCGGAAAACGAAATTAGGAGGCACGCGCGGCCGCGCCTTCTCAATCATTGACGCGCCTGCTCGTGGTGCCTAAAGGGGGGATAAGGTGACATTGCGTGACACGGATAGAGATTGGGAAACCGTCGCAACGAGGGACCCCTACTGGGGCGTTCTGAGCGCTGAGAAGTTCCGTGGCGAGATCCTCTCGGACGAGATGAGAAAGGATTTTTTCCGGACAGGAGAGCAACTGATTTCAACTATAACAAAGGAAATTGTCAGGCATATAAATTCGAAATTCAGCTTCGGAAGATCGTTAGATTTTGGTTGCGGCGTTGGTAAACTCCTGATCCCGATAGCCCGTTTGTCGGTAGAGGCGGTAGGCGTGGATGTCTCACCGAAAATGCTGGAGATCGCCGGGCGTAACTTATCGGCCGCCGGTGTTACGAATGCCACCGTGCTTCAAGGAGACGACGAGCTGTCAGTGTTGGACGGCCAGTTCAGTTTCGTAAATTCATATATCGTGCTGCAGCATATCCCCCCTGAAAGAGGATATAGCTTGATAGAAAGAATGTTGGGAATGCTAAGTGCCGGTGGGGTGTTTTCGCTCCAACTTACATATGCCAAAGACAGAAAATACCTAGTGCACGAGGGATGGCGAGCAAGGTATTATCGGCGAGACGGGAATATGCTCTATGATCTGCTCGCAAACGGCAAGAGCCCGCCGGAGGGAACGATAACGATGTTCGATTATGATCTCAATCAGATCATGGCGTTGCTGTCGAGGACCTCGTCGTCACAGGTCGTCGCGCGTTATACAAATGACAACGGCCATCTCGGGGTCCACCTGATCGGCCAGAGGCAGGGAGAGTAGCTCCGTCGGATTGATCTGCTTACAGCAGCCTCGGGCATGTCTTCCACAGTCAAAGCAAGGCGACCCTGAGCAGATGCTGTTTATCGCGAATTGTGACGAACGGCGGACTACCGGAATAGCAAAGCGGGCGGGGCAATTCATGGAACCAAGTACAGCGCGGAGCGCAGGGAAGAGCGGTCTAAGGCGAGCACTGATAGGTCATCAAGTGGATGGACCACCGTCATCAGGTCAACCGTCGCCCCGGTTGACGCCGACTGAGCGTGCTAGGCACGGGATGCGCGGGCGGCCTTCAGGGCGGCGCATCTGTGGTTTCAACTCAAGCTGGGGGTTATGGGTGTCGCAATGAGCAACTGGCATGATGTCCTAGACACATTGAGCCTTCTTGCGCCCTACGACGTGCCTGGCGAGCGGAAGGTCAGGGTCGGGCCTGCCAACGACGGTGGCTACATCATGCTCGACAGATTGCGGCCCGATCAAAATGTACTTAGCTATGGGCTCGGGTGGGACGTCCGGTTCGAGTACGATCTGGCAGAGCGCGGCCACACGGTCTTCATGTTCGACCATACGATAGAGAGGCCGGCGCTCGCCCACGAGCGGTTCCGCTTCGTGCGAGAGGGGATCGCTGCCTCGCCCAAGCCAGACGAGGGATTGTCCTCCCTTGAGGATCATACACGGCGGTTGGCCGGGGAATCGACAGAGATGATCCTCAAGATCGACGTGGAGGGCGCGGAATGGGACGTGCTTGCAACCGCGCCCGGCACTTTGTTGGATCAGTTTGAGCAGATCGTTTGCGAATTTCACGCTTTCCATCTCCTGGGTGAAGCAACGTGGCGCTCGCGAGCGGCCAGGGCGCTGCGGAACTTAAATCAGCGCTTCACGCTGTTTCACGTCCATGCAAACAACTGCGCGCCGATTTCGGTGGTAAGCGGCGTCCCGGTCGCGACCGTGCTTGAAGCTTCCTATATCAGGAGCGAACTGGTGGAGCGGCAGGGCTCGACCAGGTTCTTCCCGACTTTCCTGGACGCCCCCAACAACCCCCGCGCCAGGGATCATCTCCTCTGGTTCTTCCCGTTCATGCCGACGGATGGTCAACGGGCAGCTGCGAGCGTGCCGGAAATCCTCGACGGGACGATCGACCGGATCGACAGGCAGCACGCCTTGGCATTGGCGGAATCCGAGTTGAGGATGATGCGCCAGAAAAACGCCTTGAAGACGGCGGCTCCCGCGAGCACTCCGGATGAGCCGCAAGCGCTTCCGGGCGGGGCGCTCGCCAGCACTGTGTCCATTGCCAAAGTGCCGCGGCAGCCGGCGGGATCCAAGAACATCTTGATTTTGTCCGTCCATCCGGTACTCGAGTATGACGAGAGTCGATTGTTCGAAGCAATGGGACATCGGGTATTTTCCCTCGGCTTCTATACACGAAGAGGGAGGACGCAAGCATCGCAGACGCTTCGGCCCATGCTAGATGAGACCCAATGGCATAAGGATTGTTTGAAGGTCCTAGAGGAGAGTGGCTGCAAGAGCCATATTCCGGGAGGAGGGCAGTGGAAAGTCTCTAAGGAGTTTATATCTCTCTTCGATACCATTATCGTCCATCATAGCAGTCAGTTCATAGAGGCGAATTGGCCGGTCATTGAGAACATGCCTGTTGTATGGCGGACGATTGGTCAAGAGTATAATAGGCCAGAAGACGCAATGAGGGATCTCAGGGCAAGGGGGGTTTTGATCGTCCGTTGGTCGGGTGAAGAGGAGTATATTCCCGGGTATGTCGGGGCGGACGCAATTATCCGAGCCGCCAAGAATCCGAATGAGTGGAGTGGCTGGACCGGTACGAAGAAGCGTGTGGTCTCGTTTAACAACAACATTCCGTCACGGAGCAAGGTTCTCAACTTTGAGTTTCTGCAGGAGGTCGTAGGCGAGCTACCCTTCGATCTCTATGGGATTCGTAACGATGGGGTTCCGGCATGGCGTGGATCGTTGAACCTCGAGGAGCAACAGCAATCCCTCCGGGAGGCTCGCGCGGTGTTCGTAACCGGAACTCATCCTGCTCCCTACAGTCTTGGCTTTATCGAGGCTTGGATGACCGGCACTCCCGTCGTACATATCGGGCGTAAGCGGTTTTCGGGTGGGAAGCCGGGGACGTATGAAGTCGATCGATTTGTTGTTGATGGCGAAAATGGCTATCTTGTTGATGAGAGCGATAGAGCTCGGAAGATTCTGAGGGAACTGCTTGAAGATGAGACGCTTGCACAGCGCATATCGGTGCGTGGCCGTGAGACGGCGATCGCATTGTTTGAACTCGATCGCGCGATAGCGGAATGGCGGAGTTTTTTTGAGGCATATCTCAAGTGGCCGGTTTTTCGGTCCGAGTTGTTGATGACGATAAGCTGACTAGGTGGCAAACGTGTCTCTAAGGCCGATAAAAGAGCCGGCTAGGCTGCGGTTGGCCAGAATGGATGGCTGGCGGAACAGGTCTCTACAATGTAGGGCGGAAGAGTTCTGACATGCTGGGACGCCGATCTATCCTGTCCGCCGGAGGTCTCATGTCCGGTCTGATAGGGGATGGCACCGAGGGGCGCCACGTCCCGCAATCGTTGGTGGTTCCGTCGGCTGGAACCCTGTCGAATCTCCGGAACAGGGGCCTTGGTGGATGGATGGCAGATGCGGTGCACCTCAACAGCTATTCCGGGCTCCATCGGGATGGATTGGGAGACGACAGTCAGGCGCTGGGAAATGCTCTTAAGGATTGCATACGTGACAATCGCGCCTTGCTGCTCGGGAGCGGACCGATCCGGATTAACGATGCCAAGGCAATGCCGCTTCTCCACAACGTAGCTCTTATAGGCGACGGCGTAGATGATATCGGACCCGCTACGACCACCGGCTCGACGCTCTTTATGATCTATGACGAGACCACCAGTCCATTTCGCCTCGGAGTAAACGTCAGGATCAGCGGCATCAATGTCTTCTATCCCAACCAGGATGATCATGGGAGTGAGCCGCGGGTAATGCCGCCGCTGATGACGGGGATGCCTGGGAAAGGCATTGGCGCGGTTAGGCTTAGCAATCTGAGAGTGCTGAATTGCTTCGATTTTTTGGCCCACGACAGCATTGGTTCAACGGCCGGCGACATTACGATGCAAAACCTGCAAGTCTTTGCCATTCGGGATTATTTCAGATTGAGAAATGTTCCCGAGGTTATCCAGATCAGCGACAGCCTGTTTTCGTGGGAATCACTTTATCCGACCCGGCTGGGGGCGAACGCGTTGCGGGACTACAGCGCGCGCAACGGTGCGTGGGTTCACGCGGTAGGGGACGGGACGCCGACGGCGGCAATCACGGGCGGCGAGGTCGTATGGGTTTTCGCAGAGTCAGGTCTACGTGGTCGGCTGCGGGAAAGGGTGGTGGGCCGACCGAGGGGCTATCCAGGGCACGTACGAGAGCACCTCCTTCGACGGCGTGCCAGCCGTGATGCAGGTCGATCCGGGAGGCAACCTGATTGCATTCTCGCACTTGAGCGGCAACCTGTACGTTCTATCTCCCCGTCACGATTTGGTTCCGGCGGCCGCCTACACCATCAAGGATCCGTCTCCGGGACCGGCCGGACAACCAATCTGCTCGCTCGATATCGGGGACGTGCAGTGCAATATTCTCGAGAGAGGACTGGTCAGTGCGGAGGGTGCCAACGTCCGGGAGATCCGCCTGCGAACACGCGTCAGCAACTTTGGTCATGCCAACGTCCCGTCTGTCGGCATTCAGGTTTCGGACTGTCCGCGGGCTCAGCTGGACGTCGCAGCAAGTTCGTTTGAACCGGCCTCACCGGGCTGCACGGGAATCGAGATGAACGGACAAATCGGAGACGTGCACATCGCCGCCACGAAGTTCATGTACCTGTGGCGGCCCGATCGTGACAAACCTCCAACAGGGCTGCCATATCGCAGCGTGCAAGTCCGTCGGGACCAGCGGAAATCGCAGCGTCTCGGGAGCCGGCAGAACCAAAGTCACGGGGGGCGCAAACTCGTGGGACAAGCCGTGATCTGACACGGCGCATTTCCGGCGGCCGGTGTCCGGTTAGGGCAACTCGATTGGCGGACTTGGCACGCCTTCCATCCGCGGTGATCCGCGCGGGCGGCGGGCGGCGGGCGGCCAGGCCAGCCACGCTCAGGAGCGCGATGGGGAGAACGGATCGCAATCGCGGCCGGGCGACGCGGCCGGGAAGGTCAAAGAGGAGAGCATGCCGGCTCTTCATTCGTGAGACAGATCAGACATTTGGCCAATGTCTCAATGTCGATCGTTGGGGGAGCGACTGCGGCCTCTACGGTCATCCAAAACTCGCGCTCGGGCTCGGATGCGTCGGGTAAGAACTCCTCGAGGAGCTTGGCATTGTCTGGATAGTATTTCCGCGCGAGAAACTGGCGGAGCTCGCCGGTATAGTAATATCTGAACACACGCTCGTGGCTGTCATCGTCGCCAGGGATGGGCTTCGCGGAAAGTCGTTGAGCCTCATTGTCTTTGCCTAGGCGATGTAGCGCCCGCAAGACTTCATACTGCTCCAGCCGAAGGCCGCTATTGATTCTGGCCGCAGGTCGCGAGATATCCCGCGGATTGAGCCCGTCGTCGATGTGGGAAAGGAAATCGTCGAGTATATCGCCATTCTTCAGGAAGCGCCGATCGAACGTCCTGACGATCAACTCCGATCGGTCACAATACTCACACATGAACTTAAGAACGCGGTAATATTGAAGGTACAGGAATCTGGTTGTTGGAAAGGAAGTCCACGATTGATTCGCTGACATTGTGATTCCGGATATTTTGAAGATATCCGGACACGGATGCGTGGTCCTGGCGTGGCAAGTACGCCAATATGGAAACGGAGAATCCCCTAGATTTTGCCGCCGTGACGACTTGCTTCAGAAGAAATCGGTAGTAGAAAATCGAGCTCGGTGCTGAGAAGGAGAGTCCTCGTGGGATCGCCAAAAAGATATTGCATGAATGCCTCAAAGGCGTCCTTGTGGCCGGCGCACGCCGCCCAGAATGCCGGCGCGAGGTTACCTGAAAAGTTTGGCTGATCGGCAAGCTCGCGACAATCTTCAGACCCAAGGTGGCGGAAATCGCTGGGCACCCAGATGCCCACGCTGGCAAACTGCTCCTCGTTGAGGTGCATGCAGGACTGAAGTAAACTCGTCGCCGTTTTAGGGTGCCCAACATGAATGATGCATCTCGACATGGAGGTATTCCGGCTCCGCGGGCTGCATCCTACATGTCCGGTTGCCGCCCCGTCGATAGTGCACCTGCCCGACGGCTGCCGAAGGCTCTCGCCGAACCTGCCCGCGGAGGGAGTAGCCCTTTGGCCGGCGGTGTTCCCGAGGCCAGGAACGGGCGCATATAAGCGGATGCAGTCGCGTTCTCGGGGTCTTTGCAGAGCCGCCGTTCGCGGGTCGAGGACTGCGTTAGACGCGTCAACGCTAGAGCCTTGGCGCCTAGTCCGATGCCTGCCGACCGTCCGCGTCAGCCGGTCGTGCGGGCACCACTTGCCCGAGATAGGCGGCCGCTTCCTCCAGGCCCTGGCTCTGCGCCCGCTCGAGCCAGCGGCGGGCCTCAATTGGATCGCGAACGCCCGCCGTCCCGTTCAGGTAATAGCGGCCGAGCATCAATTGCGCGTGCCCATGTCCGCGTTCCGCCGCGGCGAGGAACCAGCGGGCCGCGCGCGGTCGATCGGGCGCGATATCGTGCCCGCCGCCATAGAGCGCTCCCACCGCGAACATCGCCCCCACATGGCCACGCTGCGCCGCCTTCTCATAAAGCCGGAGCGCCTGCGCATGGTCGCGCGCCCCGCCCTGGCCACTGACGAGCATCTCGGCGAGCGCCACCCGGGCCTCGGTCAGTCCCGCCTCGGCGGCGCGTGCGATCCAGCTTCGCCCGGCCGCGGGATCTGCCGCGACCCCGCGGCCCTCGATCAGCATCCGCCCATACCAGTATTGCGCGTTCACCACACCATCCGCTGCGCGGCGCATCCAGGCGAGTGCGGACCGTTCGTCACGCTCGACGCCGAGCCCTTCGGCCAGGCAGACGCCGAAATTGAACGCCGCCGCCAGATCGCCCGCATTGGCCGCCTGCTCGAACCACACGCGTGCGCGGCCGACACCTTCGATCTCACCGCGGTCGCGCAGCAGGACGTTGGCGAGATCTGCCTTGGCGCGCTCGTCCCCCTTCTCGGCGGCGACGCGGAACCAGCGCGCCGCCTCCATCGCATCGCGCGCGACGCCGCCGCCCGTCAGGTGCAGAAGACCGAGGGCGCGTGCCGCCGTCGCGTGCCCACCCTCGGCCGCGCGCCGATACCAGAGCGCTGCCTCGGCGTAGTTCGGCGGCAGGTCGCCTCCCCGCGCATAGAGATCGCCCACCAGGGCGGCTGCTTCGACATCGCCGGCGATCGCCGCGCGTCGCAGCCAGGACTCGCCCTCAAGCGCATCGCGCGGGACGCCGCGTCCTTCTATCAGCATCAGCCCGAGCCGAGCCGCGGCCGCCCGCATCCCCTTTTCCGCGGCGACACGATAGAGCAGGAGCGCCGCCGCCGGGTCCGGCTCCATGCCGAGGCCGCGCTCGGCCATCAGCGCCAGCATGAATTGCCCCATCGGCAGGTTCGCATCGGCCGCGACGCGGAGCGGAATGAGCGCCTCTGCGTAATCCTCCATGCCGTCGGCTCGGCTCGCCAGCGCGATCCCGAGCCCGAGCGCTCCCTGGGGCGAGCCGGCAGCCGCGGCCTTCCGATACCATTCCTCTCCCGCGGCGGGGTCGCGCATCGTCTCGGGGCCGGAGGTCAGGAGGTACGCAAGCACGGCCTGGCCTTCCGGCGTGCCGGCCGCCGCTGCGCGCTTCGCCCAGGCTAGCGCCTTCGCGTAATCCGGCTTCGCCTGATCGTCGGGCGCAAAATGCCCCGCCGCGCTGCCTTCTGAAGCGGTCTTTCCGCGCTCGGGCCCGACACCGTGCAGATAGAGACCAGCCAGCAGCGATTGGGCCTCGACATAGCCGTCCGCCGCCGCGCGCTCGAGCCAGCGGGCGGCTTCCCGCCGGCTCGCCGGCACCCCCGTGCCTTCGAGATAGGCGCGCCCGACCCAATATTTCGCTTCGGTGAGCCCCGCCTGCGCGGCGCGAGCGAACAGTGGGAAGGCGGCCGCAGCCTGCCCTTCCTTGGCGAGCCGTTTCGCCCGCCTGAACGCCGTCTTGGGCGAAAGCGAACCCACAACACGGTCGAACAGCCGCGCCACGTCAGTCGCTCGCCGCGGTGAAGCGGCTGCATCGCCCGCCGCGTGGCAACTCGCGGCCTTCGAAGGAGCGTCACAGCTTGGCCATGCGCTGCCACGCCGACCTTCCCGGCGGCCGCCCCGGCCACGAGGCAGGGAAAGCCGGACGGCGCCGGCCGCGTCCCTGAACAACCTGCCTCGTCAACACATGGTCGGCATTGCTGCTCAGGATGGTTCCCTCATGCCCTGGCTGAAAACCGGAGCAATCCGATCGAGCAGATACTGCATGATCGTCTGCGTGCCGACCCGGATATCCGTCTGCACCGGCATGCCGGGAGTGATCCGGAAATCGGGCGGCACCCCATGAAGGCGCAGGCTGTCGATCTCCACCCTCGCTGCGTAATAGAGCTCACTCGTCGGAATGTTCTGTGGCGTCGCCGTGGGTGTCGTCTGCATCTGCGCGATCTGCGTGGCCAATTGCTGCGGAGTGAACGAATTAGAGGTAACGATCCTCACCGTGCCTTTGGCATCTCCAAAGAGAATGAACGGGAATGTCGCGAACTTGATGGTCACCGGCTGGCCGACCTGCACGAACCCCTGGTCGCCGCCGGCGATATAGGTCTCGATCTCGATCGGAGCATGCAACGGTGAGAGGGAGAGGAACTGCTGGCCGGATTGCATGATCGAGCCGGGGGAGATGCCGCTCGCGACCTGCAGCACCACGGCGTCCTGCGGCGCGCGGAGCTCGACCAGCCGGCTCACGAGCCTCGCCTTGGAGATCGACTGCCGCACGGTATCGAGCTGCGTGACATTGGTGGCAAGCTGCGTCGAGAGCTGGGCGTTCCATTGCTGGAGGAAGGCGTCGCGCTGCGCCTTCGTTGCCTCCAGAGTCTGCGCCGTCGCCTGCGCGGTGGCGATGCTCTGCGCCAGCTCCCCTTGCGTCTGCACCCGCTGCTGCTGGGATTGCAGCGTGGTGAGCTGGCTGCCCGCATTGAGCTTCTGCAGGACCTCGTTCATGTGCTCGATCTGGTTCGCCAGCACGAGCTGGTCCTGGTAATAGGCGGCCTGCGTCTCCGCGCCCTGCACCTGCGCGGCATAGCTCGCGATCTGCTGGTCGTAATTGTTGAGCGTGTATTTGAGCTGCGCCATCCGCTGCCCATAGAGCGCCGCTTGCAGGAGCTGATCTCGGTTGGCGGGGTCGGTCGGCTTGTAGGGCTTGTTCTCGAACTCTGCCCGCTCCTCGGCCACCTCGGCAGAGAGCGAGGATTCCTGCGCGAGCAGGGTGTCGAGATCGGCCTGTGCCTGCGTCGGGTCGAGCCTGGCGAGCACCTGCCCCGCGTGCACCACCTCGCCCACATGCACGTCGATCGCGCGCACGATCGCGGTCTGCAGCGGCTCGAGCTGGATGGTCGGCGCGCGCGAAACCACCTGCCCGTTCGCCGACACCTCCATATCCATCGGCATGAACTGGGCGATCAGCAGCATCGTCACCAGCAGCGCCGCGACGATCCAGACTGTGTTGCGCGCCGAGCGCTTCGGCGGCGCCTCAAGGATGACGCTGGTCGGGGATTGGAACTCGAGAACGGCGGGATTGAGCGCGCCGCCCTTCGGAGCTTCAATCAGCTTCGATGGGAACAGGCGCGGGAGCGGCATGGCGTGTTCCTTGCTGATCGAGATGGCGGTTCTGCTGCAGCCAGAGCTGGCGGTAGATCGTGCAGCGCTCGAGCAGCAACCGGTGCGGCGCGATATCGAGCAGCTTGCCCTCGTGCATCACGATGATCAGGTCGCACTCGGTGAGCGAGGACAGCCGATGGGTGATCAGCACCATCGTCCGGCCCTTGCCGATCCGCACCAGGTTGGCGTTGACCAGCGCCTCGCTCTCGGGATCGAGCGCGCTCGTCGCCTCGTCCAGGATCAGGAGCCTCGGATCGGTCACCAGCGCCCGCGCGATCGCCAGCCGCTGGCGCTGCCCGCCCGAGATGTTGGTCGAGCCCTCCTGGATGAAGGTCTCGTAGCCCGCGGGCATCCGCTCGATGAACTCCTCGGCGCCCGCCAGCCGCGCCGCCCGTACCGCGTCCTCGAGCGTGAGGCCCGGCCGGCCGGCAATGATGTTGTCGCGCACCGAGCCGCGGAACAGGAAATTGTCCTGCAGAACCACGCCGAGGCTGCGGCGCAAATAGCGGAGGTTGATCTCCCGAAGATCGTTGCCGTCGAACCGGACGAACCCTGAATAGTCGCGGTTGATGCCCTGGAGCAGGCGCGCGACGGTCGATTTTCCCGAACCGGACTTGCCGACGATACCGAGCATCGTCCCCGCCGGGACCGTGAAGGAAACATCCTGCAGCGCCGGCGTCATCTGGCCGGGATAGCTGAACGTCACTTTCTCGAAGACGACCTCGCCTTCGATCTTCGGCCGGAGCCCACCCGTCGCGGCATCGACCTCCGGCGGGTTGTTGACCACTTGGCCAACCTCGTCGATCGCGAAGCGGAGCTCCTCCTGGTCCTGGATTACCTTGGACATCGAGACGAGCGGCTGGGCGAGCCGAGCGCCGAGCAGGAGGAAGGCGATCAGCCCACCCATATCGAGCGTCGTCGTCCCGCTCAGCAGCCAATAGGCGCCGAGGAAGATGAGGCCGCGCTGGATGAAGCGCTCGAACGGCATCACCAGGGTCCTCGGCCAGTTACCCAGCCGCCCGCCCTGGATCCGCCAATCGGCGGCGTCCGCCACGCGGAGATCCCACTCCGCCTTGCTCTGCGGCTCGATCGCCAGGGACTTGATGGTGCGGATCCCGTGGATGTTCTCCACCATGTGCGTGCTCTTGCGCGTCTCCGCCCGCACGATCTGGGCCCGTGACGCGGCGTAGCCGCCGGCATGAAGGCGATGACGATCAGCGCCATGACCAAAGCCGTCGCCAACGCCACGAAGGCAAGGGAGGAGCTCATGTAGAACAGGATCGGGATCAGCACGATCAGCATGAAAACGTCGATCACCAGCTCGAACATCCGCCCGGTGAAGAAATTGCGCACGAGGTAGAGCTGGTTGATGCGGTGATGGATCTCGCCGGCCGGGTGCTGCTCGAAATAATCGAGCTTGAGCCCCAGCATGCGATTGAAGACATGCAGGTTGAGCCTTGCGTCGATCCGCCCGGCGAGCAGCGTCACCATGTCGACGCGGGCGTATTCGAGCACCGTCTCGTACCCGACGATGGTGACCCAGATCAGGCCCAGCAGCGTCAGGGTATTCATGCTGCCGTACGTGATCACTCGGTCGATCATCGACATCACGAGGAATGGCGGGATGATCCCGAGCACCGAGGTCACCATCGAGGCGATCCCGATGTCGCGAAGGAATGTCTTCTCGCGCAGGATCAGGCGGAGCACCCAGAAAATGTCGAAATGGTCGCGGCCCTCGGCCGCCTCGCGCGGCTTGCGGACCAGCAGGACATCCCCGGTCCACACCTCCGAGAGCCGGAGCTCGTCCACGGGGACCGGCAGCTCGCTTTCCCGCCCCTGCGGGTCCTTGATCAGCGCCACCCGCTCGATCGGATCGACCCCGGTGAGCAGCCCGGCGCTGCCGTCGTTGAAGAACAGCACCACCGGTGAGGGATCGCCGAGCTTCATGAGCTGGCGCCAGCTCACCGCGCGGCGCGCGCCCAGAGCCCGGCCTCGCGCAGCCACACGACGAGGTCCGCCGGGCTCGGCGCCTCGCCGCCGGCGGTGTCGTGGAAATCGTCCGGGTCGGGTTCGAAGCCGTGGTAGTGGGCGGCAGCCAGCGCGGCCAGGATGCGCGTGCGGCCTGGCCCTTCCTCGTCGCCGGGCGTAGGGTGCAGCTTCATGCCGCGAACTCCTCCGGCGTGCGCCTCGTAAGTCGGCCCCGGTGGCCAGACGCGGGGCGCAGAGCCCGCATCGCGCGTCGGCGGCGATCAGGAGGTTTGGATATTGATGTCACTGCCGCTGGCGACGCCGACGAAGGTGATCTTGGTGCCGTCAGAAAGGCTGAGCACGGTGTTGCCGCCGGCCGAAGCGAAGCTCGGAGCACCGCCGTATCCGCTCAGCGTCACGGCGTCTCCGGAGTGGTAGTTGAAGACGTTGTAGGTGCTCGAGGCGTTCGTCATTCCCTTGGTGAATTCGAAGTTGGTGGCACCGGACCCGCCATCCATGAGATCGCCGCCGAGCCCGGCGATCATCACGTCCGAGCCACTGCCGCCGTACATCGAGTCGAGGCCCTGGGAGCTGGCGCTGGTCAGCGTCTCGTTGCCCGAGGCCGCGACCAGCGCATCGCCGAGGCTGCCGCCCGCCGCCAGCGTATCGCCCGAGCCGCCGCCGAAGATCGTCGCCTTGCCGGCGCCGCCCGTGATCGAGTTGTTGCCGGCCGAGCCGCCCTGGAACAGCCCGCCGCCGACGCCGCCCTGGATCGTCTCGCTGCCGGTGCCGCCGACCACGGTCGAGGGCGCCGAGCCATTGACGAAGGTGAGCTGGCCGGAGCCGCCAAATATCAGCGCCGCGTCGTAGCCGGTCGTCGAAATCGTGTCGTTGCCGGTGGCCGCGACCACCGTGTCATTGACGCCGGACAGCCCGACGGAATCGTTGCCGTTCTCGAGCCCGACGAGATTCGATCCACCGCCGGGGCTCACCGTATCGTTGCCCGAAAAGGCGGTGAACGTGTCGTTGCCGTCGCCGCCGACGAGCAGATGGGGTCCGCCGCCGGAGGTCGGCGTGCCGATCAGGTTGCCGCCCGAACCGGCGACCACCGTGCCCGACCCGCCCCCGGTATTGTATTCGACGCCGCTCGCCGAGGAGATCAGCGTCACGTCGCCGGTGCCGCCGTTCCCCGTGATGTTGGCGAAGTTATAGGTCTCGATCGCCGTGAATGAATAACCGGAAGGAACGGTCACCGGCGCGGTAAGCGGGCCGTCCTCCTGGATTGCGAGGAACCCGGTGTCCCCGCCTGGCACCGGCGGGATCGTGGCGCCATTGGCGCTGTAAAGGTCAAAGGCCAGCGTGCCGTTTTGCGCCGCCGTCAGCAGCGGGCCGACGAGTTGTTGCGCGAGCGTATAGTCCGTGCCGGCCGGGAAGGCCAGTTCGAAGTAGGTGCCCGATCCGGAGGGAATTGAAACGTCAGGCATTGCAGCTCCTCACGGCGCTAGGCGTTAGGGGGAGCCGAGCCCCAACGGGGTCGAACGGGGCAGCGGTGAGAGGCGGAGCGTTTCCTGCACGAAAGCGGAAGCCTTCGATGAACGGTGACTGGGTCCGTCGCGATCCTCAGAGAGGGAGGCAGTCACCACGGAACTCCGATCGAGACTGCGAACCAGGCGGCGCAACAAGCGGAGGATAGGGGAATTGTGCGTTCGCGAGCAACGAAATTCTCAAGTCAATAACTTGGCTGTTTTTTGAGTGCCGATGACGGAATGAAGACGTGCCCCGTGATGTTCCCGGGTGAGACTGTCGCGGTGATCGCCGATGTGACGCGATGGGTCGGGCGTCGCCGCAACAGCGTCATGGAACGACGGCAACGCATGGCGCGATGTTCGCGACAGGTCCGGACATGCGACACGGCAAACGAGCGCACGCAACATCATGAGTAACAGAGGAGACACATAGGCGGAGGGAGGTGAAACTCCCCAGCAGCTGCTATCAATGTCCGGTTGTGTGCCGGACGCGCGCCATCGCCCGGCGGCGGGATTCTAAGACAGGTGTCGATTTTTGCCGCACCGCTCCGCCACGATCCGCCCGCTGCCGATCCGCGCTACGACCGCAGCGCAGCAATTCGACCGCACGATACAATTTTGGTACCATCTGCCCCGATCCCCGCCCGCCCGATCCCCGCCCGATTGGAGCGGCCTCGACCCCTGTCGGGCCAAGGCGCGCTCATTGGCCCCGTTTGGGCCCCGTTTGTCCCTGGCCAGGCGGACTGCGGCGGAGCATCCTGGCCATGGTTCCCTGCATGCAGCGCTTCTCGGGTCTCGCCCTCCTTCGCCATGCCGTCCGCGGCCACCGTGATTGGCGGCCGCAATGGCGCGCGCCGGAGCCGAAGGCGGCCTATGACGCGGTGATCCTCGGTGGTGGCGGCCACGGGCTCGGCGCCGCTTACTACCTCGCCGCCGAACACGGAATGCGCAATGTCGCGGTGCTCGAGCGAGGCTGGCTCGGCGGGGGCAATACCGGACGAAATACGACGATCATCCGTTCGAATTATCTCCGCGACGAGAGCGCGGCGATCTACGAACATGCGCTCAGGCTGTGGGAAGGCCTTTCGCGCACGTTGAACTACAACGTGATGTTCTCGCAGCGCGGCGTGATGATGCTCGCGCACGGCGTGCATGATGTCGCCATCGCCAGGCGGCACGTCTTCGCCAACCGCCTGAACGGGATCGACAACGAGTGGCTGGCTCCGGAGCAGGCCAAGGCGTTCTGTCCGCCGCTCCACATCGGACAGGATCTGCGCTACCCCGTGCTCGGCGCGGCCCTGCAGCGGCGGGGCGGTGTCGCGCGCCACGATGCGGTCGCCTGGGGCTACGCGCGGGCGGCGGACGCGCTCGGTGTGGACATCATCCAGAACTGCGAGGTGACGGCGATCCGGCGCGATGCCGCAGGCGCGGTCGCGGCGGTCGAGACGACGCGCGGGACGATCCGCACCCCGAAACTCGGCGTTTCGGCCGCCGGCCATACCAGCGTGGTGATGGCGATGGCGGGGCTGCGCATGCCGCTCGAGAGCTATCCTTTGCAGGCCCTGGTCTCCGAGCCGATAAAACCGGTCTTTCCCTGTGTCGTGATGTCGAACACGATCCATGCCTATATCAGCCAGTCCGACAAGGGAGAGCTCGTGATCGGCGCCGGCACGGATGCCTATGTTTCCTACAGCCAGCGCGGCGCGCTGCACGTGACGATGGAGGCGCTCGCCGCCGTCACGGAGCTTTTCCCGATCTTCCGGCGCCTGCGGATGCTGCGGGCCTGGGGCGGGATCGTCGATGTCACGCGCGATCGCTCGCCCATTCTCGGCAAGACGCCGGTGCCTGGTCTTTACGTGAATTGCGGCTGGGGCACCGGCGGGTTCAAGGCAACGCCGGGGGCGGCGCATCTTCTCGCCTGGACGATCGCCAGGGACGAGCCGCACCCGATCAACGCGCCCTTCAGCCTCGAGCGGTTTCGCGACGGGCGGCTGATCGACGAGGCCGCCGCCGCCGGCGTCGCGCACTGAGGGAGACCGGCGTGCTGCTTGTTCCCTGCCCCTATTGCGGCGCGCGGCCCGAGATCGAATTCCGCTATGGCGGCGAGGCGCACATCGCCCGCCCCGCAGATCCGGCCGCGGTTTCCGACGAAGCCTGGGCGGAATTCCTTTACGTTCGGGCCAATCCAAAAGGCAGGCACGCGGAGCGGTGGTACCACGTGCATGGGTGCGGGCGCTTCTTCAACGCGCTGCGGGACACGGTGAGCGACAAGTTCGTGGCGAGTGACAAGCTTGGCGCGCCGCGCCCGGATCGGAGCCGGGAGCGGTGAGCGGGAAATTCCGCACGGGCGGCGGCGGGCGCATCGATCGCGCGCGGCCCCTGCAATTCCACTTCGATGGGCAAAGCCTTCGCGGGCTCGCCGGGGATACGCTGGCCTCGGCGCTGCTTGCCAACGGCGTGCATCTCGTCGGCCGTTCGTTCAAATACCACCGCCCGCGCGGCATCATGGCCGCCGGCGCGGACGAGCCGAACGCGCTCGTCACGCTGGCGCGCGACGGGACGCGCGACGGGCGCGCGATGGGGCGCGCGATCCGGGGCGGCGCACGCCGAACCTGCGCGCGACACAGCTCGAGCTTTACGAAAATCTCGTTGCCGAGAGCCAGAATCGCTCGCCCTCCCTGCGCTTCGACTGGGGCGCGGTGAACGGGCTCATCGCCCCGCTCCTGCCGGCCGGCTTCTCCTATAAGACCTTCATGTGGCCGCGCTCCGCCTGGCGGGGCGTCTACGAGCCGGCAATCCGCGCGATGGCCGGGCTCGGGCGGGCGCCGCGCGCGGCCGACCCCGACCGCTACCTCAACCGCTTTGCGCATTGCGACGTCCTGGTGGTGGGGGCGGGGCCCGCGGGGCTGGCGGCCGCGATGGCGGCGGCGGATGGCGGGGCGCGGGTGATCCTTTGTGACGAGCAGGCGGAGCCCGGCGGTTCTCTGCTCGCAAATGCGGCCAGCCGCGTCGAGGGCGAAGCCGCCTCGGTCTGGCTGGCGGCAACGCTGGCAGCGCTCACCCGGAACCCGCACGTGACGATGCTCGCCCGCACCACGGCGTTCGGCTATTTCCTCGACAACATGGTCGCACTCGCGGAGCGCGTCACCGACCACCTGGCAGCGCCGGATCCCCGGCTCCCGCGCGAACGGCTCTGGCAGGTGCGGGCGCGCGAGGTGGTGCTGGCGAGCGGGGCGATCGAGCGGCCGCTCGTCTTCCCCGGCAACGACCGCCCGGGCGTGATGCTCGCCGACGCGGCGCGCACGTACCTGGTGCGGTACGGCGTGAGGCCGGGCACGCGGGCGCTCGTCGCGACCGCGCACGACACCGCGTACGCGGCGGCGATCGCGCTTCGCGAGGCGGGCATCGCGATCGCCGCGATCGTCGATGCCCGGCGCGAGGCAACCGGTGACCTGCCCGAGGCGGCGCGCCGTGCTGGAATGGAAATCCGCACCGGCAGCACCGTCATCGCGACGCGCGGCCGGCTCAGGATCACGGGCGCCCGGATCGCGGCACCCGGCGCGCGCGCGGCCGCGGCGGAAGACGTGAACTGCGATCTTCTCCTGATGTCCGGCGGCCTGACGCCAAGCGTGCATCTCTTCTCCCAGGCACGCGGGACGCTCCGCTTCGACGAGGCATCGGGCGCGTTCCTTCCCGATCAGTGCCCGGAGCGCCTGCGCGCGGCCGGCGCGTGCAACGGCGTATTCGATCTCGGCCCGGCGCTCGCGGACGGAGCCCAGGCAGGCGAGGCGGCCGCGCGCGCGGCGCTCGGGCAGGCCGCCGCCGCGCCGCGTCCCGTCCCGGCCGCTGCCACGCCGCGCGCGGACATCGCGCACCTCGCGCTTTCACCGCCAACCGCTCGGCCCGGCAAGGCGTTCGTCGATTTCCAGAACGACGTCACCGAAGCGGATCTCGCGCTCGCGGCGCGCGAGGGGTTTCGCTCGATCGAGCACATCAAACGCTACACCACGACCGGCATGGCCACCGATCAGGGCAAGACCTCGAACGTCAATGCGCTCGGGATCGTCGCGGGCGCGCTGGGCAGGCCAATTCCCGAGATCGGGCTCAGCACCTTCCGCATGCCGTACACGCCGGTGAGCTTCGGCACGCTGGCCGGCCCGGCGCGCGGCGAGCTGTTCGATCCCGTGCGCACCACGCCGATGCACGAATGGGCGGCGGCGCAAGGGGCGCGGTTCGCGGATGCCGGCCAGTGGAAGCGGGCGCGGTTCTTTCCGCGCGCAACGGAGGACATGGCGGCTTCCGTGGCGCGCGAGTGCCGCGCGGTGCGCAGCGCCTGCGGGATCTTCGATGCCTCCACGCTCGGCAAGATCGAAGTGACCGGCCCCGACGCAGCGGAATTCCTCAATCGGATGTACGTGAATTCCTTTACCCGGCTGGCCCCCGGCCGCTGCCGCTATGGCGTGATGCTGAGGGAGGATGGCGTCGTTTTCGACGACGGCGTCCTCGGCCGGCTCGCCGCCGGGCGATTCCATCTCACCACCACCACCGGGAACGCCGCCGCCGTGCTCGCGGCGATGGAGGATTATCGCCAGACGGAATGGACGGATCTCACGGTCTGGCTCACGTCGGTGACCGAGCAGTGGGCGGTGATCGCGGTGCAGGGGCCGCGCGCGCGGGCGGTGCTCGCCCCGCTCATCGCCGGGCTCGATCTGTCCCCCGCCGCATTCCCGCACATGAGCGTCGCGGAGGCGCAGGTCTGCGGCGTTCCCGCGCGCGTCTTCCGCGTGAGCTTCACCGGCGAGCTCGGCTTCGAGATCAACGTGCCGGCCGATTACGGGGCGGCGGTGTGGGAGGCGGTGTACGCGGCGGGCAGGCCGCACGGCATCACGCCGTACGGGACCGAGAGCATGCATGTGCTGCGCGCCGAGAAGGGCCATATCGTCGTCGGCCAGGAGGCGGACGGCACGGCCGGGCCGCAGGATCTCGGCCTCGGCTGGGCGATCGGCAAGGGGAAGCGCGACTTCGTCGGCAAGCGCTCGCTCGCGCTCGCCGGCATGGCGCGGCCGGATCGGCCGCAGCTCGTGGGCCTCCTCACCGAGGATCCCGCCCAGCGGCTCGAGGAAGGCGCGGCGATCGTGGCTCCGGGCGGGAGCAGGCCGCCGCCCGCGATCCTCGGGCACGTGAGCTCCGCCTATCTCAGCGCGACGCTCGGGCGTTCGATCGCGCTGGCCATGGTGAAGGGCGGCCGGGCGCGCATCGGCGCGCGGCTCACCGTTCCGATGCCGGACCGAGAGATCGGCGTCATCGTCAGCTCGCCGGTGTTCTACGATCCCGCAGGCGCGCGGCTCCATGGCTGATGCCCACCTCGCCCGGCGCGGACCATTCGATGCGCTGACCGCGCGGCGCGGCACGGCTCTCTCCGTGCTCCCCGCCGAGAGCCGGTTTTCGTTCCGCGGCGCCGCCGCCGCCGCCCGCGCCGCCGGCGCGGCGTTCGGCGTGACGCTGCCCGACACGCCCTGCCGGGCGGCGACAAATCTCGACCGCGCCGCCTTCTGGCTCGGTCCGGACGAATTTCTCCTCCTCGCACCGGCAGGCGAGGGGCCGGAGATCGCCGCAGCACTCGCCCGCGCGCTCGACGGCGTGGCTTACGCCCTCGTCGATATCGCCCATCGCGACGCGAGCATCGGTGTCACCGGGCCTCGCGCCCCGACACTGCTCAATCTTGGCTGCCCGCTCGATCTCGCGCTGTCCGCCTTTCCGCCCGGCCAGTGCACCCGCACGGTCTTCGCCAAGGCGGGTGTGATGCTCTGGCGGCAGGAGGCGATGGGCTTCCGCCTCGATGTGGCGCGCTCCCTGGCGCGCTATGTCTGGCGCATGCTCGAGGAAGCGGAGCGGGAGTACCGGCCCTGATACGGGCCCTGATACGGCCCGGGATACGGCCCGACGGACGGAAAAGGAAAAAACCGAGTGCAGGAGGGCATGATGCCGCCAGCCGACGATCCACTTTTGCAACCGTTCCAGCTCGGGCGGCTCACGCTTCGCAACCGGATCATGAGCACCTCGCACGAGCCGGCCTTCTCGGAGGACGGCATGCCGAAGGACCGCTACCGGCTCTATCACGTGGAGAAGGCGAAGGGCGGGATCGCGCTGACGATGACCGCGGGTTCGGCCGTGGTCTCTCCGGATTCGCCGCCCGTGTTCGGCAACCTGCTCGCCTACAAGGACGAGATCGTGCCCTGGATGCGGCGCCTCTCTGACGAATGCCACGAGCATGGCGCGGCGGTGATGATCCAGCTCACCCATCTCGGCCGGCGCACGGCATGGAACAAGGCGGACTGGCTTCCGGTCCTCGCCCCCTCGCCGATTCGCGAGCCCGCGCATCGCTCTTTCCCCAAGGCGGCCGAGGAGTGGGACATCGAGCGGATCGTCGCCGATTACGGCACCGCCGCCGCCCGCATGGAAGCGGCCGGCCTCGACGGCATCGCCTTCAATGCCTACGGGCATCTCGTCGATCAGTTCTGGTCGCCGGCCACCAACCAGCGCGACGATTTGTACGGCGGCAGCCTCGAGAACCGGCTCCGCTTCACCCTCCGCGTCCTCGAATCGATCCGCGCCGCGACCCGGCCCGGCTTCCTGGTGGGCATCCGCATGGTCGCCGACGAGGACTGGGAGAAGGGTCTCTCGAAGGCGGAGGGCATCGCGATCGCGCAGCGTCTGGCGGCCGGCGGGAAGATCGATTTCCTCGATATCATCCGCGGTCATATCGAGACCGACGCCGCACTCGCCCGCGTGATCCCGCTCCACGGCACGAAGCTCGCGCCGCATCTCGACTTCGCCGGCGAGGTACGCGCCGCGACCCGCTTTCCCGTCTTCCACGCCGCGCGCATCCAGGACGTCGCAACCGCGCGCCATGCCATCGTCGCGGGCAAGCTCGACATGGTCGGAATGACCCGTGCCCACATCGCCGATCCGCACATCGTAAAGAAGCTCATGGAGGGGCGGGAGGAGGAGATCCGCCCCTGCGTCGGCGCCACCTACTGCATCGACCGGATCTACGAAGGAAACGACGCCGTCTGCATCCACAATCCCGCCACCGGGCGCGAGGCCTCCCTGCCGCAGGTGGTGGCGAGAACGTCCGGCCGGCGCAGGAAGGTGGTGGTGGTGGGAGCCGGTCCCGCGGGCCTCGAGGCGGCGCGCGTGGCCTCCGCACGCGGACATGCGGTGAGCCTCATCGAGGCGGCCGAAAAGGCGGGGGGACAGATCCTGCTCGCTGCGCGCGCCCCGCGGCGGCGCGAATTGATGGGCATCGTCGAATGGCGGCTCAAGCGGCTGGAAGCCCAGGGCGTCGCCATGCGCTTCGCCACTTGGGCGCGCGGCGAGGACGTGCTGGCGGAGGCGCCGGACATCGTGTTCGTCGCCACCGGCGGCGTGCCGGACACGGAGGTGCTGGAAAGCGGCAACGCGCTCGCCGTCTCGAGCTGGAGCATCCTCGCCGGCGAGGTGAAGCCGGCGGAGCGGGTGCTGCTCTACGACGATAACGGGGCCCATCCGGGCATGCAGGCGGCGGAGTTCCTGGCCGAAAGCGGCGCACAGGTGGAAATCGTCACGCCGGAGCGGTATTTCGCGCCCGAGATGGGCGGCCTCAACCATGCCGCCTATGCCCGGGTGTTCCACCGCCGCCGCGTGCGGATCACGATCAACACGCGGCTTCTGGCGGCGCGGCGCGAGGGCAACACGCTCATCGCCACGCTCGGTTCGGATTACGGCGAGGAACGCTTCGAGCGCGAGGTGGACCAGATCGTGGTCGAGCACGGCACCCTGCCGGCCGCCGATCTATACGCGGCGTTGAAGCCGGCCTCGATCAACCGCGGCGAAGTGGATTACGCGGCCCTCATCGCCGGGCGCCCGCAGGAGCTCGTGCGAAATTCCGAAGCCGGCTTCCGCCTCTTCCGCATCGGCGATGCGGTGGCGAGCCGGAACATCCATGCCGCGATCTACGACGCGCTCCGCCTGGCCAAGGACCTCTGAGGAGGCCCGCCGGCCGGCCCCTCCGCCGTCCCGTTCACGTCCCGCGCGCCCGCCCGCCGTGCCGCAGCAGCGTCACCAGGTAGGCGATCAGCAGGAATGCCAGCGCGTGTGCCGCGACAATCGCGGCGCCAAGGCCGGCGGGTTGCGCGCTCATGTCCATCAGCGTGCCGGTCTGCGTGTTGACCACCCGGATCGGTCCCGCGGCGGCAATGAACACCGACTTCATCGCTTCGGTCAGCCAGTAGCCGCTGACCGCCACCTTGGCGAGCGTCGCGGCCAGGTCCGGAAGCTTCGGCACCAGCACGCCGGCGAGCAGCAGTTGCGGCACCAAGGCCAGCGGAACGATGGTGGTCGCCTGGTCCCTGGTGTTGGCGAGCGCCGAGATCAGCAGCCCGATCGCGGTCCCCGCCATGGCGCCGAGCGCGAGCAGTAGGAACTGCTCCAGCCGGTTCCCCGGGATGCCTTCGGCGAGTGCGGCCACGAGCCCGTAGACAACCGCGAGCTGGAGCACGGTGAACGCGCCGGAGACGACATATTTCGCGCCGATGAAGGCAGCGGTGGAGAGGTTGATGTCGCGCTCGCGCCGGTAGATCGCAAGCTCGCCGACGATCTCCTTCGACGCCGCATTGCAGCCGAGCCAGATCGCGGTCAGGCCGAGCAGCAGCAGCAGCGCGGTCTCGGCATCGACCCGTTCCTGCCCGGTGCCGAACTTGGCGAAGGCGTAGCCGATCAGCCCGCCGATCAGCACGCTCTGGACCGCCGCCATGATCAGCGCACGGCGATCGGCCAGCAGAAGCCGGGCGTTGCGATGGAGGAGAATGGCGCCCTGGCGGGCGATCTGCCGCAAGCTGACGTGCGCCGCGCGCGAGGCCGGTCCGCCCCGGGGCCGAAGCGTGGGGCGCCGAAGCGTGGAGCGCCGAAGCGTGGGGCAGGGCGCGGCGGCGGTCGGGAGGTGCGCCGCGGCGCCTGCCGTCCGCTCGAACTTCGCGCGCCAGTGCCTGGCGTCAGGCTCGTCCATGCGGTCGAACACCTCGCCCAGGCGGCGCACCGCGAAGAAATCCAGCGCCTCGGATGGGGCGCCCACGAAGGTCGGCTGGCCGCCGCGGCCCATGCAGACGATCTTGTCGCAGAACTCGGCGACGTTCGCCAAGGTGTGGGTGACCATGACGACGGTCATCCCCTCATCGGCCAGGCGCCGCAGCAGGCGCATGATCTCCCGGTCGGTGCTCTCGTCCAGCCCGCTGGTCACCTCGTCGAGGAACAGCAGGCTGGGGCGGTTGAGAATTTCGCTGGCCAGGCTCGCGCATTTCTTCTCCCCGCCGCTCAGCGAGCCGATCCGCTGGTCGAGCCGGTCGAGCATGTCGACGCTGCGCGCCGCCCCGCTCACCGCAGCCCGGCGCTGCGCCGCGGTGGTATCGGGCGGCAGGCGAAGCCGTGCCGCGTAATCGAGCGCCTGGCGCAGGGTGAGCTGCTCGTGCAGCACGTCCTGCTGGGGCACGAAGGCGATATCCTGCTTCAAGGCCTCGAAATTGGCGTGCAGATCGACATCGTTGAGCAGCACGGCGCCTTCGCTCGGGAGCGCCCGGCCGGCCAGGATGTTCATCAGCGTGGACTTGCCGACGCCGTTGGCGCCGATGATGCAGACGAACTCGGACGGGCGGATGCTGAGGCTCGCCGCATCCAGGGTGCGCTGCGGCGACCCGCCGGTCCGCCGGCACCGCACGTCGTAGCTCGCCCCGCGCACCAGGAGCGCGGCATTGCCGACGCGCCAGGCCCGGGTGAGCGCGGCACCATCGAACGTCAATTGGAAGGGGCCGATATCGATGCGATCCCCCGCGACCAGGGCGCGCGCGCCGCGCAACCGCATGCCGTTGACATAGGTGCCGTGGGCGGCGCCGAGGTCGCGCAGCACGACGGCGCCGCCGACCATTTCGAACGAAGCGTGGCGGCGCGAGACATTCGGGTGGTCCAGCACGACCTGCCCGGGCATCGCCTGGCGCCCGACGGTCAGGCCGCGGTCGAGGGCGATGGCCTCCGCCACCTCGGCTGGCCGCGCGCTCATCGTTCGCGACAGGCCGGCATCATCATCGTCCACCGGCGGGCTGCGGCGGCTGCGTCGACCGGTCTGTTGCCGGACGGCAAGGGGCGAAACGACAACGCTGCACCTCCTCTCGGTTGTTCCTGGTCTCGGTTGTTCCTGGTCTCCGTTGTTCCCGGCCGGTCGCTGCCAGATGCCGGATGCCGGATGACCGGCGTCACGGCGGATGACCGCCGCGGGCGGCATGACGGTCTTCGCCATTCCTCACGGCGAAAGTATGATGACTCCCGATCATCATGCTGGCGATGTGCCTTGGTGGTCAATTTCGTGGCTGTGGCGGAGCGCGCCGCCACTCCGCCGGGAGCCGCGCCGTTCCGGAGCCCTCGGCAATGGAGCCAATCCGCACGGCGTCCCATTCACGCGACATCCCCTCTCGGGCCGCCCGGACACCGATGCCGGCGCCACGCTGGACCGTACATTATGGCAGCGCAAGTGGGTTCCGCGCCCGATTGGCAGGGACCGTGCGGCGGCAGCATCGCGCCGGGCCGCCCGCTCCGGGCGCTTCGTTTCATGCTGCCTTCACCCACGCCGGGCCGCGGAATTTCGCTCTGTCGCGGCGCTGCTCTCTCGCGGCCTTGCCGCCCCCACCCCGGCCGTCGCGACGCGAACCAGCCAGCGCCTGATCGCCCTCTCTTCCACCGTGGAGAGGCCGCGGATCAAATGGGCCTCGATCGCATGAACCCGCTCGCGGCAGGTCGCCAGCAGGCCGCGTCCGCTTCTCGTCAGATCGAGATGCTGGATACGCCCATGGATCGCGTGCGGCCGGCGGACCACCGATCCATCGCGCACAAGGTTGGCGACGATCACGCTGACCGTCTGCGGGGTGAGCAGGGCCAGCCGCGCGAGATCGGCGTTCGAGTGGCCGGGACAGGCCGCCAGCATCGTCAGCACCGCGAATTGCGGCGGCGTCACGCCCGTATCCGCCAGCGCCCGCTCCGCCTCGTGCCGGTACGCCCCGGCCGCCTGGCGCAGCCGGTATCCCAGATCGCCGCGTTCCCCGTGCTTGCCCTTGTCCGGCCCGGGTCGCGGAGGCGGAGAGAGCCGCGGCGGCTTGCCCATGACATCAGAACTCTCACATGATATTCGAGCTCTGATATTATCGCGGATTGGCGTCCCGCGCCAGCCCGCCGCGAACCCGCCGCTCAGAGCCGCGAAAAATCCGCCCGCGCGCCGGCGCGATGCCGGATGCCGCCTTCCTCGCCGGCCAGATCGGCGAGGAACAGGTCGCGCCATGTCTCCAGGCTGTTGCGCCGCAGCGCCCGCGTCAGCGCTTCATGGCGCTCGCGCCGCTCCGTCACATCCATCGCCAGCCCCCGCGCGATCGCCGCGGCAACGCCGGCGCGGTCATAAGGGTTCACGATCAGCGCCGCCCCCAGTTCGGCAGCCGCCCCGGCGAATTGCGAGAGCACCAGCACCCCCGGGTCGTCCGGGTCCTGCGCGGCCACGTATTCCTTCGCCACCAGGTTCATCCCGTCCTTCAGCGGCGTCACCAGCCCCACCTGCGCCAGCGCGTAGAGCGGCATCAACAGGGTCCGCGCGAAGCTCTTGTTGAGATAGTGCAGCGGCATCCAGTCGAGCTCGGCGAAGCGGCCATTGATGCGCCCCGCTTCCCCCTCGAGCTCGGTGCGGATCTGCCGGTACGTCGCGATATCGCTGCGCGACGGCGGCGCGATCTGCACGAACGTGACGCGTCCGCGATGCTCGGGATGGGTCTCGAGAAACTGCTCGAAGGCGAGGAAGCGCTGCCGCAGGCCTTTCGAGTAATCGAGCCTGTCCACGCTGAGGATGAGCTTGCCTCCGCTTAAGGACGCGCCGAGCCGCGCCGCCTGGCGACGATTGGCCTCCGCCTCCGCCTGGAGGCGCACCTCATCCACATTCACCCCGATCGGATAGACCCCGGTCTGCACGCTGCGCCCGAAAGCCGCCAGCCGGCCGCCGGGCAGGCGCCGTCCGCCGGCCTCGCGCAGAACATAGTCCGCGAACGCGGCGCGGTCCGCTTCGGTCTGAAACCCGATCAGGTCGAAGTGGCAGAGCGCGCGCGCGAGCTCCGCATGGGCGGGAACCGTCATGAACACCGAAGGCGCGGGGAACGGCGTGTGCAGGAAGAAGCCCAGCCGGTTGGCCACACCTTCCGCGCGCAGCGCCTCGGCAACGCAGAACAGATGATAGTCATGCACCCAGACCGGATCGTCGGGCGAGAGGCTCGCCCGCAGCGCCCGGGCGAACAGCGCGTTCACCCGCTTGTAGCCTGCGAACTCGTCCCATTCGAAGCGGGCGAGATGCGGCTTGTCGTGCAGCACCGGCCACAGCGTGCCGTTGGCGAAGCCGCGATAATACTGGTCGTAGTCGGCCTGCGAGAGAGCGAACGTCATCAGCTGGATGTTGCCGCGCTGGCGTTCCGGGCGCGCAACGGTCTCGCCCTGCGTCGTCTCGCCGCTCCAGCCGAACCACAGCCCGCCTTCCTCGCTCAGCGCGTCGAGAACGCCGGCGGCCAGACCGCCATTGGTGGGCTCGCCCTCGGTGATCGGCGCGACACGGTTGGAAACCACGGTGAGCCGGCCTGTCCGCGAGCGGGCAAGGGCGCCGAATCGCGGGCGGAGATCAGGAAACGGCAGGAGATCTTCCACCATTTTGCGTCCTCTCTCCGGGCGCCGCCCACGCCGAGCCGCGCGCCCGAGCTCCAATCCCTCGCACCGGGAAACCGCCCAACCAATCGCCAAGCAAAATAATCACCAATCAAAGCGGCTTTATGGCAGCCCCTCCGCCCGCAACCCCCCCTTGCAACCCCTTGCCCGCCCCGTCCGTCCGCCGCGCCGGCCGGCCCTCCGCGCACGCAACGGCGCGCCCCGCGCCGGCCCGCGGATTCGCGTTGACCCACGATCCCCACCGGGACTAGGCCTCAAGGGTGTCCGCCGCCGAGTCCCGCCCGACGATTCGAGTCCGTGGCCGTTCCTTCATGGCCCTCGTGCTCGCTCCCGAACCGCCCTTGCGGGCCTGGCTCGCCGCGTTCGAGGCGCAGATCGCCCATGCCCCCGCCTTCTTCGAGTCGCGCCCGGTCATCCTCGATCTCGGCCTGCTGCCGCCCCAGCAGCCGGACGTCGCCGCGCTGATCCAGACCCTCGCCGATCGCGGCGTGCGAATCATCGGCACCGAAGGCGCGCATGCCTCCTGGCCCGGCATCGCCAAATGGGGCGGCCCGATCGGCCCGGCCGGCGCCGCCGCCGACGGCGCCGCAAGCAGGAAGCCGGCGGGCCGCCCGCTCGCCCTCCCGGAGGGCCAGCCCCCTCCCGCCCATGCCGCGCCCGCCCATGCCGCGCCCGCCACCTCGGAGGGCCCCGCGCTTCTCGTCGCGCACGCCGTGCGCTCCGGCCAGCAGGTCGTGCACGAAGCCGGGGACGTGACCGTCCTCGGCACCGTCGCGTGGGGCGCGGAGATCATCGCCGGCGGCTCGATCCACATCTACGGCGCGCTCCGCGGCCGCGCCGTCGCCGGCTTCTCCGGCAACAAGCGCGCGCGGATCTTCTGCCGCCGTCTCGAGGCCGAGCTCCTCGCGATCGACGGCCTCTACCGCACCGCCGAGGAATGGGACGCCGCCTTGCACGGCCAGCCGGCGCAGGCCTGGCTCGAGGGCGAGACGATGATGCTCGCCCCCATGGAATGAGCCCGGGGAGTGAGCACCAATTGATATCGACGGATCGATAAAGGAGCCGAACGCGATGGCGCAAGTCGTGGTGGTGACATCCGGCAAAGGCGGCGTGGGCAAGACCACCTCCACCGCCGCTCTCGGCGCGGCCCTGGCCCAGGGCGGCGAGAAGGTCGTGGTGGTGGATTTCGACGTCGGCCTGCGCAACCTCGATCTGGTGATGGGGGCCGAGCGCCGCGTCGTCTTCGACCTCGTCAACGTCGTGCAGGGCGATGCCAAGCTCCCCCAGGCGCTGATCCGCGACAAGCGGCTCGAGAACCTGGCCCTCCTGCCGGCCTCGCAGACCCGCGACAAGGACGCGCTGACAGCCGAGGGCGTCGCCCGCGTCATCGCGGAGCTCCGCGAAAAATTCGACTGGATCCTCTGTGACAGCCCGGCCGGGATCGAGCGCGGCGCAACCCTCGCCATGCGCCACGCCGATGCCGCCGTCGTCGTCACCAATGCCGAGGTCTCCTCGGTGCGCGATTCGGACCGCATCATCGGCCTGCTCGATTCCAAGACCGAGAAGGCCGAGAACGGGCAGAAGATGCCGAAGCACCTCCTCCTCACGCGCTACGACGCCGCCCGCGCCGCCCGCGGCGAGATGCTCAAGACCGAAGACGTGCTCGAGATCCTCTCGATCCCGCTGCTCGGCATCATCCCCGAGAGCCAGGAGGTGCTGCGGGCCTCCAACATGGGCACGCCGGTCCCCCTGGCGAACCCTGCCTCGGCGCCGGCGCGCGCCTATATGGAGGCGGCGCGGCGCCTCAAGGGCGAAACGATCCGCGTCACCATCCCGGCCGAGCGCGCCAGCTTCTTCGGCAAATTGTTCGGCCGGAGGGCGATCGCATGAGCCTCAACCTCCTCGCGCTGTTCCGCCGGCGCAAGTCCGCGCCCGTGGCGCGCGAGCGGCTGCAGGTGCTGCTCGCGCACGAGCGCGCCGTCGTCGGCGGCTCCGACCTGCTCGCCCAGCTCCAGGAGGAGATCCTCGCCGTCATCGCCCGGCACGTGGCGGTCGATCGCGACAAGGTGCAGATCAAGCTCGATCGCGGCGACCCGGTCTCCACGCTCGAGATCGATGTCGAGGTCCCGACCCTCGTCCGCGCCGCCGGCGTCAGCCGGGAACCGGCGCGTCCCGGCGCAGCAGCCCTTCGTGCTTGAGCTCCGCCCATAGATCGGCGGGAATCGCCGTCGTCATCAGCGCGATATTGGCGAGCACCTCCTCCGGGCGCACCGCGCCCGGCACGATCGCGCCCACCACCGGGTGCCCGAGCGGAAACTGGATCGCCGCCGCCGCCAGCGCCACGCCGTGGCGCGCGCACACCGCCTGGATTTCTTCGGTCTTGCGCAAAATCTCCGCCGGCGCCGGCCGGTAATTGTATTTGGCGCCCGCCACCGGCCCCGAGGCGAGGATGCCGGAATTGAAAGGCCCCGCCAGGAGAATCCCGACGCCCTTGCGCTCGAGCAGCGGCAGCAGATCATCCAGCGCCTCCTGCTCGAGCAGCGTGTAGCGCCCGGCCAGCATCAGCGCGTCGATATCGGTCTCGCTCACGAAGCGCCGGCTCGGCCCGATCTCGTTCACCCCGACCCCGATCGCCCGCACCGTCCCCGCCGCGCGCAGCTCGGCGAGCGCGCGCCACGCGCCGCCCACCGCCTCGCGGAAACGCTCCTCGAACGCCGCCTCGCTGCCATGGGTCCAGACATCCACGTCATGGATCAGCACGGTATCGATGCGCTCGATGCCAAGCCGCTGGAAGCTCTGCTCGAGCGCACGCATCGTGCCGTCATAGCTGTAATCGAACCGCGGCTGCATGTTGAGCCCGCCCGCCCATTGCCCGCGCGCGATCGTCTCCGGCGCGGCCGGGACCAGGTAGCGCCCCACCTTGGTCGAAAGCACGTAATCGTCGCGCGGACGTTGCCGCAGCACATGCCCGAAGCGGTGCTCGGAAAGCCCGTATCCGTACAGCGGCGCGGTGTCGAACAGCCGGATGCCGTGCTCGTACGCCGCCTCCAGCGTGGCGAGCGCCCGCGCCTCCGGAATGCGCTCATAGAGATCGCCGAGCGGCGCGCCGCCGAGCCCGAGACAGCTCACCGCAAGCCCGCTCCGGCCCAACGGCCGCTTTGCGAAAATATCCATTTTTTTCCCGCCCCCTCGGTCAATCCGCCGTCCCCGCCAACCCGTGCGTGCGCAGGTGATAGCGGAACTGGTGATAGGTGAGCCCGAGCGCCCGCGCCGCGCGCCGCTGATTGAATTTTTCTCCCTCCAGCGCCGTGCGCAGCAGCCCCGCCTCGAACGCACGCACGCGTGCCCGAAAATTTTTCTCCACCTGCACGCCCGGCTCGGCCTCCTGCGCCGCCGCCGCCGCCGGCGCCGCCCCACCGAACGGATTGAAGAAAAGCCTCTCCAACGGCCGGTCGATCCGCGCCATCCGATAGACGCTGCGCTCGACCACATTGCGCAGCTCCCGCACATTCCCCGGCCACGCTGCCGCCTCCAGCCGCCGCAGCGCCGCATCGGTGAACCCCGGAAAATATTCCCGCCCGAGCTCGCTCGTCATCCTTGTTGCGAAATGCCGCGCCAGCAGCCCGATATCCGACGGCCGCTCGCGCAAGGGCGGGATCAGGATCACGTCGAACGCCAGCCGGTCCAGCAGGTCCGGCCGAAACTTTCCCGCCACCGCCAGCGCCGGCAGATCGGCATTGGTCGCGGCGACGATCCGCACATCCACATGGTGCTCGGCGTTCCCGCCCACCCGCTCGAAGCAGCCATATTCGATCACCCGCAGGATCTTCTCCTGCACCGCGAGCGAGGCGTTGGCGATCTCGTCGAGGAACAGCGTCCCGCCATCCGCCATCTCGAACCGGCTCGCCCGCCGCCGCACCGCCCCGGTGAAGGCGCCGGCCTCGTGGCCGAAGAGCTCGCTGTCGAGCAGGCTCTCGGCCAGAGCGGCGCAGTTGAGCTTGACGAACGGCTTGTCCCACCGGCCGGAGAGATAGATCAGCCGGTTGGCGATCACCTCCTTGCCCACGCCGCGCTCGCCGCAGAGCAGCAGCGGGCGGTTGAGCGGCGCCACCTGCGAGACATGGGCCAGCATGTCGAGGAAGGCGGGGCTCTCGCCGATCGGCGTCGGATCTCTCAACGGCGACGCTGTATCACCCATGGCTATCGCGTATTTTGTCATACTTTAGCAAAAATAGCTACCTCTCCCTCCGCCTACCCACCACACAACCATAAAAACACCGCCAAATCAATCCCTTGCCAACCAGCTCCCCTCTGGCACGCCGCATGCTTATCCGCACCCATCCTCCCGTCTCCCCGCAAGGATCCGCCGCCATGGGCATCTTTTCCCGCCTCTCCGACATCGTGAACTCCAACCTCAACGCCCTGCTCGACCGCGCCGAGGACCCCGAAAAGATCATCCGCCTGATCATCCAGGAGATGGAGGACACGCTGGTCGAGGTCCGCAGCGCCACGGTCCACAGCATCGCCGAGAAAAAGGGGCTGGAGCGCAAGGCGGCCGAGCTTCGCGCCGAGCAGGAGGACTGGCAGCGCAAGGCCGAGCTTGCCATCACCAAGGGCCGGGACGACCTCGCCAAGGCGGCGCTGCACGCCAAGGCCCGCGTCGCCCAGACCCTGGCGGCGCTCGAACGCCAGCTCGCCCAGCTCGCCGAATTCCCTCGCCCGCCAGAACGAGGATATCGGCAAGCTCCAGGCCAAGCTTGCGGATGCCAAGGCGCGCGAGCGCACGCTCGCCACGCGGCAGAAAACCGCCGCCACCCGCCTCAAGCTGCGCACCAGGCTCTACGACGAACGCATCACCGACGCCTTCGCCCGCTTCGAGCAGGTCGAGCGCACGCTCGACGTGATGGAAGGCGAGGTCGAATCCCACGATCTCGGCCGCAAGCCGGCGCTTGCCGACGAATTCGCCACGCTCGAAGCCGATGCCGGCGTCGATGAGGAGCTCGAGGCTCTGAAATCCCGCCTCGGCAACCGGCTCGCCTCAGCCTCTAGAGCGTGATGATTTTCAATCATCACGCTCTAGCCTTTGTTTTGCCGATCAATATTATGGCTTTGGCGGATCGCTTCGCTTCTCCGCCAGAAGCCATATTGATCTGAGGGCTAGCAAAATGGGCTTCGGCACCATGCTCCTCGGCGTCATTTTTCTCCTCGTCGTCGCGCCCCTCTGGATTCTCTTCCATTACGTCACCCGCTGGCGCAGCGCCCGCACCCTCTCGGTGGAGGATGAGCGCGCGCTCGGCGAGCTCTGGGACGTGGCCCAGCGCATGGAAGCGCGCCTCGCCAATCTCGAGCATGCGCTGGATACGGAGGCGCCCGGCTGGCGCGCGCAAACGGAGGGGGATCAGCGATGAATCTCGGCTGGCAATCCCGGTTCCCGCTCTATCGCGATCGCGGGAACGCCTGGCTCGCCGGCGTCTGCGCCGGAATCGCCGCCTATCTCGGTGTCGATCGCACCGCGGTGCGCCTCGCCACCGTCGCGGGCCTCATCTTCTTCACCCTCCCCACGCTCACCATCTACATCGCGCTGGCAATCCTCCTGCCGCCGCGCCCGCCGCGCGAATTCACGAGCCCTGGGGAGGAAAATTTCTGGCGCGGCGTCGCAACCGAGCCCCGCCGCACCGCCTCCGCCTTGCGCCAGCGCTACCGCGAGATCGAATACCGGCTCCAGCGCCTCGAGCGCGCGGCCACCTCGGAGGACATCACGCTGCGCCGCCGCTTCCGCGATCTCGGGAGATAGAGGAAATGACTCCCCTCCGCCTCCTCCTCAACATTCTCTGGATCATCACCGGCGGCATCTGGATGGCCGGGGCCTGGATCGTCGCCGGCATAGTCATGCTCGTCAGCATCATTTTTATCCCTTGGGCCTTTGCCGCATTCCGCATCGCCGCCTACACCCTGCTGCCCTTCGGCCACCGCGCCGTCCGGCGCGACCATCTTTCCCACCGCGCCGATCTCGCCACCGGCCCGCTCGGCATCCTCGGCAACGTGATCTGGCTTCTCCTGGCTGGCTGGTGGCTCGCCCTCGGCCATCTCATCGCCGCCATCCTCCTCGCCGTCACCATCATCGGCATTCCCTTCGCCTGGGCGCATCTCAAGCTTGCCGGCCTCGCCCTCTGGCCGATCGGCACCGAGATCGTCCCCATCGGCTACCCGCTCGGGTAAAACCCCAGCCAGCATCGCCGCTTCGGCCGACCGCCCAGCCGCATCCAGCACCGTCACGTCGTAGAATCCCGGGCCAGGCGGCGTCCATTCCACGTCCCGCAACGTGGCCACCGAGGCAACGGGCGCGCCGTTCACCAGCAAGCCGCGCCGCCGCAGGATTGGCGGCGGCGATCCAACGGAGGGCTTCGCGCAGCGCGGCCTGGGCCCTGAGCGTCAGGACGGCCGGTGTCACGTCTCCGTGCGGCCCATCTCCTCGATGAACGCGCTCATCTCGCGATGGATATCGGCGGCGGCGACAAATCCGCCGCACGCGCTCTCGGCCTCGGCCGCCTCGAGCGAGGCGACGAACGCGGCGCGCTCCGCCTCGGCGCGCTGGAGCAGCGTCAGGCTGGCCTCGACGACGCCGTCGACATCCCGGAACCGCCCGCCGGCCACCGCTTCGGCGGCGAAGCGCTCCTGGTCCGGTTTCAGGGTGACGGTGGCCATGCCCCGGAAGATAAGGGTTCGCCTTGGAAAAGCACGGTGACCCGCGGCAGCCGGGCGTCGGTCAGTCCGCATCCTGCCGGCGGTACGTGCCCTGCCGCAGCCCGTCGAGCTGAACCTCGATGGCGAGCGCGATCGCTCGTGGAACCGCCACGTTCTCCCCCTCCAGCCCATCGATCGCCAGCATAGTCAGCCCATGCACCGCGGCCCACGCGGTGAAGGTCGCGACGGCGAGCTGGCCGGCCGTGCCCGGCACGATGGCGAAGTCCCGGGCATCCACCCCGTTGCGGATGACGCGCTCCAGCACTGCCTTGGCCTCGCGGCCGGTCGTCACCACCTCGGCAGGCCGCCCCTCGCCTTTTGAGGCCGCCAGCTCCGGGCCGAACATCAGCCGGTAGAGCGCCGGGTTCTCCAGTCCCAGCTCGACATAGGTGCGCAGGCACGCGACGAACGCCTCCGGCGCCGAGGGCAGGCCGGCGACGGCGGCGGCGAGGCCCTCGTGCAGTCGGCGGAACCCGCTCACCGCCACCGCCGCGAGCAGGTCCCGCTTGTCGGCGAAATGGTTGTACGGGGCGCTCTGGCTGACGCCGGCGCGGCGCGCCACCTCGCGCAGCGAGAAGGTCCAGTCCTGTTCCTCGGTGACCAGGGCGAGCGCCGCGGCGATCAGGGCGCGGCGCAGGTCGCCGTGATGATAGGGCGCGCGATCCGCGGGTTTGGGCTTCATCACAACTGCCTTTCCTGCCGCCCGCGCGGCCGGCGCACGCGGATGTTGACAACGTTCATTTTGACGTATATGAACACTGCTCACATGAGGCGCCGGCCCGGGCCCGAATGCAAGCCCGAACCTTCGACCCACCCGCCCAACCAGGAGACCGATCATGCCGCTCGCAAAAATCCATGTCGCCGAAGGCCGCTACGACGAGGCCCGCCTTGCCCGGCTCGGCCAGGCGATCCAGGACGCGCTGGAGGAGGTCCTGGGCATCCCGCCGGAGGATTACTTCCGCATCTACGACGTCCCGCCGCGCAGCCGCTTCGTCCATAGCCCCGGCTTCCTCGGCCTGACCTATTCCGAGGACCTCGTCCTGGTGGAGATCACGTTCATTGCGGGCCGCAGCGGGCAAGACCGGCTCGACTTGCTGAAGGCGCTCAACCAGCGCGCCGTCGCCGCCATCGGCATCTCGCCCGACGATTTCGTCGTCATGATGTACGAGACTGCCGGTGAGAACGTCTCGTTCGGCCGCGGCGAAGCGCAGCGCGCGCATATCGCCGCCCATGTCTGACCGCAGGAGCAATCAGCGATGAACACGCAGCCTTTCCCGATCAGCCTGCGCGACCGCGTCAGCCCCGCGGAGTGGGAGCAGCGCGTGGCGCTGGCCGCCGCCTACCGGCTGGTCGCCCTTTCCCGCTGGGACGACCTGATCTTCACCCATCTGTCGGCCCGCGTGCCGGACAGCGACCACCACTTCCTGATCAACCCCTACGGCATGACCTTCGACGAGATCACCGCATCCAGCCTGGTGAAGGTGGACCTCGCGGGAAACAAGGTCATCAGCTCGCCGCATGCCGTGAACCCGGCCGGCTTCACCATCCACAGCGCGATCCATGCGGCGCGTGAGGATGCGGGCTGCGTGCTGCACGTGCACAGCGTCAACGGCGCCGCAGTCTCGGCGCAGCGGGACGGCGTGCTGCCGATCTCGCAGCAGTCGATCTTCGTGCTGTCCTCGCTCGCCTACCACGACTACGAAGGCGTCGCCCTGCGCGAGGACGAGAAGCCGCGGCTCGTCCGCGACCTCGGTGAGAAGAACTTCTTCATGCTGCGCAACCACGGCCTGATCACCGTGGCCCGCACCGTGCCCGACGCGTTCCTGTTCATGTACACGTTCGAGTCCGCCTGCATGATCCAGCTGCGTGCGCAGGCCGGTGGCGGGGCGCTGGTTCGCATCGATCCGGCCATCATCGCAACCGCACGGCAGCAGGCGGCAACGGTGACCGACAGCGCGGTGGGGGCGCTGGCCTGGCCGGCGCTGCTGCGCAAGCTCGACCGCATCGATCCGTCGTATCGCAGCTGAACCCCACGCTGCACCGCGGACAGGAAGGAGAATGACCATGGACCACGAGGTGATGGAGCGTGCCCGTTTTCACGCTATGACCGAGAGCACGCACGAGGAATGGCAGCTGATCGGCCGCGAGCTCGAGCAATTCGCCAGCCGGTTGCCGAATCGTCTGATCGCGCATCTGGAGCTGCTGCGCGGCGATTACGGCGGCTTTCCGGTCGATCGGCTGGAGCACTGCCTGCAGGCCGCGACGCGCGCCCACCGCGCTGGCCGCGACGAGGACTATGTGGTCTGCGCCCTGCTGCACGATATCGGCGACACCCTGGGTCCGCACAACCACGCGGACATCGCCGCCGCCATCGTCCAGCCCTTCGTATCGGAGGCGAACCACTGGATGGTCCGGCACGACGGCATCTTCCAGGGCTACTACTTCTTCCACTTTCTCGGGCTCGAACGCGACATGCGCGAGACATTCCGCGGCCATCGGCATTTCGAACGGACCGAGGAATTCTGCCGGGTGTTCGACCAGACCGCCTTCGATCCGAACTTCCGGTCGATGCCGCTCGACGCCTTCGTGCCCATGATCGGACGGATGTTCGGCAAGCCCCGCCAGTCGATCTACGTCGCCGCGGGCGGCTGAGCAAGGAAAGCCGGCGGACGTCGCCTTTGCACCGGGGACCCGATGACGCCCCCCCGCGCGTGTTTCACGCCAGCACGTCGGCCGGAGCCGGCGCTTCCGGTTTTTGCCCCCGTGGGTCGGATCCGGGGAGGGAAGCGGCTTCGGCCGGCGGGAGGAGATTGGATGGCCTGGCGGCGGGTTGCCTGGCAGGCTGGGTTGGGCGGGGGTTTTGCTTGTACGCCAGGGGAGAATCACCGAGAGTGAGGTGCTGCGGACGAGGGGCAGCGAGATGGTGTAATTCCAATCTCGCCCGCCGGAGGCTCCGGCGATGGCCCGGTATGAGAGTACCTGCGCCGGGGAGCGGCGCACGGCGAAGACCACGCCCGGCGAGCGGGCAAGCTCGGGAATCCGCCCTTGTTCATGAGCAGGTTCCTTCGTGAGATCATCGACATGCCGCAGGCCCTGCGCGGCGACGATGCCGGACTCGGTCACGTGGGCGCGCCACGGAAACGACGAATGTGCCTCGGACGGCGCCTTCGAGGGCGCCTGCTTCAATGAGGCCGCGGCGCGCGCGCCACGGAAACGCGCCTTAGCCCCTTCTCAGACCCCGGTGTGAGGCGCAGCCGAGATCCGGGCTTGTGGGCGCAGCCGCCATTTACCCCGAGGTGCCAGGTTCGGCTGCATTGCGCCATGTCGGCCATCTGCGTGTCATGACAGACCTCCTCGGAAGCGGACCTAGCGCGCGGAGGCTTTGCCGGCGGAGATGGGCGGAATCCCGCTGTAGCCGCTGCCGGCCCCTCCTTTCGGTTTAGGCGGGACGGAGACGTTGCAGGCTGCCAGCCGCATTGCCGGGAGTGCCCCGCGTAGGCAGCCTAAAGCGGAATGTTCACTCCGGCGCAAATGGCGTGGCCCTGATGATTGCAGTAGGAATCGAACGCGATCCGGCCGCACCGCGTTGCTTCGACCCGCCCATCAATCGCTGTCCGGTCATTTGGGTCCCGTATACCCCTTGAATTCCTCACCTGGCCTGAGGTTCGGGTATTTGGCAACGCTGGTCTGGTACTCGGCGATGGCCGGGTACGCGACCCCGAACATCCATCCCATGTCCAGCTTCATCTCAAGCAGGTTGTACCGCTCACCGGGATCGCTGGCGAGGTCGAAAATCATCGGCCACTGCGGCTCCAGGATCGGCTGCGCCATACCCTCGGTGTGGCGGAATACGGCTTTGACGTGGCGCCACTTCGACGACATGAGCAAGCCGTCGGGGCCGAAAAACAGAAGCGCTTCCTGAGCGGTCTTCTCGCTCCCGCCGAGCAGGAACGCGGACGCGTCGATACCGTCCATGGGGCGGTCGGTGGGCACCTTGTCCGACGCACCGGCCAGTGCCGCGAACGTTTTGTACCAATCATGCGCCGAGAACATCTCCTGGGTGACCACACCCGCCGGCACTTTGCCAGGACAGCGGACCAAGGCAGGGACCCGCATCGAACCCTCCCACGGCGGGGTAAAGAACCCGCCGCGGAATGGACCGCTCGATCCTCCCAGAAGACGATCGACGTTAATCATTCCGGCCCGTTGTCGCTGGAAAAAACGATGATCGTGTTGTTGCCGATTCCCGCTTCATCCACGCAGTCCATGATCTGCCCGAGCCGATAGTCCATCTCGGCAATCGAGTCCGCGTACATTCCGAGCCGCGCGGGATCGCTCTGATCGAAATCGGGGTGCACCTGCGCCGGCGGGTGCAGGTTCGAGAGTCCGACGCAGGTAAAGAACGGCTTGTCGTTCCTGGCGGCACGCTTGATGTAATCGGTGGCCTTCCCGACGATCATCTCGTCGAGGAAGGGACGCACCTTCAGGTCCAGCTCGCACACCACTGTGGATCTCTGACCCATCTTGCCTTCCCGGATTTTGGGCGTCTCGACCCCATTTATCCTGACAAGCTCCCTGAACGCCGCGTCCGAGAGCAGCTCGGCGATCGTATGCTCCCAGGGCGACAGGCCGCTCGCGCCTTCCCCGGGGAACGGCACCTTGAACGTTCCGGACCGCGCCGACTGGCGGCCGGTCAGGATCGCCGAACGGGTCGACGTGCATTGCGATCCGACCGTGTAGTTGGCGAAGCGGACGCCCTCGCTTGCGAGCTTGTCGATGCGCGGGGTCGGCGTGCTGCCCCCGTAGCACGAGAAGTCGCCCCAGCCGGTGTTATCGCACAGGACGAAAACGATGTTCGGTCGAGTTGGTTGACTAACGATGTCCCCTTTCAGCCACCGCCGCGGCTGTGCTGCAACTGTGACCACCATCCGCCCGCAGCCTCCCCAGCGCCGATCCGCTCCCCGTCGGATCGGCGCCACTCCATGCCGAACGGCGGATTTAGCGCACCGCCTCAGCTATGGATAGGCACCAAACGGCGCACTTGACAGGATATGGCAAAAATGCCATAACGCCATTGATGAAGGAACCCGACAGGCAAAGCCGCGCTACCGCCGGCAAGGCGCAACCCGATCGGCCCACCCTTCGGCCCATTGTCTGGATCGCCGGCAGCAAGGACGACATTTCCTTGTTGCCCCGCGAGGTGAAGGCTTCCTTCGGATCGAGATTGCGTGAATTGCAGCAGGGGAAGACACCGCTCGATATGAAGCCGTTGCCGCAATTCGGGAGGGGTGTCTACGAGCTACGCGAGAGGTTTGACACAAACGCCTACCGATTGATGTATGTCTTGAACCTCGGGAAGGCGGTGTATGTGCTGCATGCCTTCATGAAGAAATCGAAATCGGGGATCGGTCTGCCGAAGCCGGATGCTGAATTGATCGAGGTGCGCCTGCGGCGCGCACGAGAGTTGGACGCGGAGGACTGACCATGGCCCAGATTCCCTTTGAGAGAAGCAGCGGCAACGTGTTCGCTGATATCGGATTCACGCCGGTCGAGGCGGCGGAGCTTACCGCGAAGAGCACCCTGATTATCGCTATCAAGGAGGCCATTCAACAGCGCAAGCTGACGCAGCAGGAAGCGGCGCGACTTTGCCATACCGACCAGCCTACTCTTTCCAAGGTGCTTCGTGGTCGCATGGAGAGTGTGACGATCGATCGCCTTGCGAGCTGGCTTAACGGCCTCGGCCGAGACGTCGAGATTACTGTAAAACCGGCACCGCGCTCGCGTCGCCAAGGTCGGCTGCGCGTTGTGGAAGCAGCCTAGCGAGCGCACCACGGTCGGAATGGAACGGACAATCCCCCATCAGCCGAAGAGATCCGTGCGGCCCGCGAGCAGGAAAGTGCAAGCGTTCCTGCCTCTGGTTGCCAGGAACGGCCTTGATCCCGCGGCCCGCGCGCCACGGAAACTTAAGAGAAGGGCCCATCGAAACTCCGCTCCTTTAGGAGCTTCAATGAGGCCGCGGCGCGCGCGCCACGGAAATGCGGCTTTGCCGCTTCCCAAACCTCGGTGTGAGGCGGGCCCGAGATCTGGCCTTGTGGGCGCAGCTGCCATTTGCTCTCGGGTGTCGGGCCCGGCTGCTTTGCGGCTATCTGGGCTGAACGGTTTTTGGTAGAAACGCGGGAGGCGGGGTGGCGATGTCCTCCTACAATGTGGTCCTGCAGGTACGGCGAGGCAGACGGGGTAGGCGCCCGGCCGGGTTCTTGCACCCTTTTTGCCGTATCGGGTCTGCCGCGTCCGGTGCGGCTAGCCTTCCTGGCCGCTGACCCAAGCGCTGCCGCCGCTGCGGGGGCGGCTTACGACGGCGCCGATCTCCTTCTCAAGGCAGCGTCAGGGGGAGCCCGCGCGGCCTGCAGTGGGCCAATCACGCCTCCCTTGGGCGCCCTGTCCTGTTGCCGCACTTGGGCCGAACCCTACACGGAGCAGATCCTGATCCCGGTGCTCGGGCAGCCCTGCGCCCCATCGGCGGCCTCCTTTCTTCGGAAATGGCAGAAGCGCGCAGCCCACCTGTCACGGATCATTCCGGCCCTCCTGCCAGGACTTTGGCCTGGCTGAGCATTTCCCAGTGGCCCGACGTCCCTCTCGAGTCTTCAACAAGCGGCCTGGGGTGGACAGCCAAGCCAGCTGGCGAAGATTGCCCTCGAGGCCACGGTGGGTGGCCGCCCCAGCGTCTTCCTTAGCTACATCCGCAAGGAGGCGCGGGACGTTGCGGACCAGCTCTTCGACGCGCTCGGACATCGGGGCTACGGTGTGTACCCGGAATCGATTCAGTGGCGTACCCGGCCGGATTTTCCCCGAACAGATCGCCGAGGAGTTGGCCGACAAGGCCGTCCTTCTCCTGAGAGGTGGCCGGGGGAATTCGGACAGGTCGATAAGTGGAAAATCTGCCTGACCGCGGGCAGGATGCCGCGGATCGGGAGAGACCATGACGAGACGAGTGCGGCCGATCGTCACCCTCTCGCCCGCGACGTGGAAGGCGATGGTGACGCGGCGGGCGTGGCTGGTGAGCCTGAGACCGGGGCGGATATCGTCGCGCCGCGTGCCGCGCTCCGGGAAGGTGGCCAGGCCTCGGCACGTCGCCACGATCCGCTCGACATAGCGCCGCGCCCGGTCCGGGTCGCCATGTCGAACGATGTAACCGTAGAGTTCGACCAGGTCGGCTTCGGCCTCAGGCGCGAAGACGACGCTATGGGCCAAGCTTGGCTTTCAGCCCTTTCGCGTGACGGGCCCGAAGGTTTTGCAGGACCCGAGCGGCCGGAACCGCGCGGGACGGGTCGGCCTGCATGGCGTCGTAGGTCGGGGCGACCTCCTCGCGCAGCCAGCGCTCGACCGCCTCGTCGCGCTCCTGCAGGGCACGTAGTCCCGCCCGCACCACCTCGCTGGCCGAGGCGTAGATCCCCTTGGCAACCTGGGCATCGATATAGCTTGCCTGTTCCGCGGGAAGGCTGACGGTGCGTTTCTCGACAGCGGCCATGGCATCCTCCAGAACCCGAATCCTAGCGCCGGGTATGAAGAAATCACACCCAAAACCACGCCTCCAAGTCAGCGAGATACCGTGAAGGCGTGCGGCCGCGCCCTTCGCGTCCGTCCCCTACGGCGCCGACGCCTCCACCACGCGGAGCGACGTCTCGGCCGCGTTTCCCGCCGCATCCAGCACCGTCACCCGGTAGAATCCCGGGCTCGGCGGCGTCCATTCCACCTCGCGCAGCGCCGCCACAGAGGCAACCGGCGCCCCGTTCACCAGGAAGCTCAGCGGCCGTTCCCCCCCGCTCGCGCTGAGCGCGATCGGCGCCTCGCCCGAAAGCGTCGCCGCCGGCGGCGGGGTCAAAATCCGCAGCGGATCGGCCGCCGGCGCCACCGCCAGCACCGTGGGCCCCGCCGCCGCCTCCACCGCCCGCGGCGCCGCCGGCAGCAGCCCGAACACGCGGGCCAGCACCGGCAGCGCCACGTCCGCCGCCGCCGCGCCGGCCCGCGCCGAGCCGTCCGGCCGCCCGATCCACACCCCGACCGCATGCGCCCGATCGAACCCCAGCGCCCAGCTGTCGCGGTTGCCGGCGCTCGTCCCCGTCTTCCAGCCGATCCCGTCCGCCCCACCGCCCGGGAACGGCCGCGTCAGGATCGCCGCCACCTCCGCCGCCGCCGCCGCCGAAAGCAGCCCAGCCGACCGCTCCGCCGCCCCCGGCACATATCGCAACGCCACCACCCGCCCGTCGCTCGCCAGCGCCGCGTAGAGCGCCAGCAGATGATCCAGCGTGATCCCGGCCCCGCCCAGGATCACCGGCAGCGACGCCTCACCCGGGGGCACCCTGAGCCCAAACCCCCTCATCCCGGCCACGAACCTCTCCGGCCCATAGCGCGCCAGCAGCGCCACCGCCGGCAAATTCAGCGAGCGCCGCAGCGCCTCCGCCGCACGCACCCGCCCCGAGAACCGGCGCGAAAAATCCTCCGGCGCATATCCCCCGAACCGCTCCGGCGCATCGGGGAGAAGCGTGTCCGGCCCGGCCAGCCCGTCCTCGAAGGCGAGCGCATAGAGGAACGGCTTCAACGCCGAGCCGGGCGAGCGCACCGCGCGCGTGAGGTCGAGGTCGCCCGCCCGCGCGACGTTCCCCGCATCGCCCGCAAACGCCGCCACCACCGCGCGGTCCTTGAGATCGGCGATCATCACCGCCATCGAGACATTCGCCGCCAGCCGCCCGAGCTCGTCCCGCGCCAGCCCCGCCAGCGCCCGTTGCAACGGCCGCTCGATCGTGGTCACGAGGTCCCCACCCCGCCGGGCGAACAGCAGCTTCACATCGTCCGGCATCGCGACCCGCCGCACCGGCACCTTCTCCGCCAGCGCCGCCGCCAGCTCCCCCTTGCCAAGCAGCCCCTCCCGCCCCGCCTCGCGCAGGATCCCGTCCCTGACCCGCCGCGCCGCCCCCGGATGAAGATCCGGCCGCAGCGCCTCCGGCCGGCGCGGCAACGCCACCAGCAGCGCCGCCTCGGCCGGGTCGAGCGCGTCGGCATCCTTGCCGAAATAGGCCCGCGACGCCGCCTCGACCCCGACCAGGTTGCCGCCGAACGGCGCCAAGGAGAGCCACATCCCGAGCACCTGGCGCTTGTCCCAACGTTCCGTCAGTTGCAGCGCGCGCACGCACTCGATGAGCTTGTCGGCAATCGTCCGCGGCTCGGGCGAGAGCAGCCGCGCCACCTGCATGGTGAGCGTCGAGCCGCCCGAGACCACGTGCCCCGCCCGCACCGCCTGCGCCACCGCCCGGAGCGCGGCCAGCGGATCGACCCCGGGATGCTCATAGAAACGATGGTCCTCCACCGCGACCAGCAGCCGCAGCATGATCGGCGAAACATCCTCCGCCCGCGTCGCGAACCGCCACACGCCCCCCGGCGCCGCCCGCAGCGCCAGTACTCTCCCGTCCCGATCCCGGATCATCCCGCCCGGATGCGCGAGCCGGGCCAAATCGGGCGGAAAAACGCGGTCGAGCCCCGCCACCAGCCCAACCGCCACCAGGGCCAGCGCGCCAAGGAAAACCTTCACGCCCATGGGCCTACGGGGGCAAAACGTCGATCCGCACGCTGCCCTGGCGGGCATAATTCTGCGGCCGATACATATCGGCGAGCGCCGCGCCGGGGAGCTCGTAATTGCCCGGCGTCACCGCCCGCAGCATCACCGCGACCCGGAAATCCTGGTGCTCCGGGCCGAGATCGATCGCCGCCGCAAACCGGTCGTCCTCGGCGAATTGCGCCGCCGTGTCGGACAAATCCCCGAGCCAGCCCATCCCCGGTGGCTTGCCGCTCGCGAACCGCCCGGCGATCTCCCAGCCCGCCGGCAGCCCCGCCAGCAGCATCGCCTGGTGCGCCTGGCCATCCTCGGCCCCGCCCTCGATAACCATGACGAACACGCTGTTCTGCTTCAGTTTCCCGGGATCCAGCACCTGCCCGTCCAGGGTGTAGAAAAACCGCCGCACATGCATCAGCTGCTGCCCGGCCGCCGGCGCCACAATCGGCACGCCGGCAACTGCGATCCCCTCCCAAACCGCGTCCGCCCCCTCGTTCCGCACCACCATTGGCCCCGCAATCGGCAGCGATTCCGCCGCCGTCACCGCCTTCCCATCGACCGTGAGCGAAACCGCCGGCGCCCCGATCGCCGCCGCCGCCGCGGCCATCCAGGCCTGCTCCTGCGTATCCAACGCCGCCGGATCGAGATTTTCCCCCGGCAGCGCCCCCGCGAGCTTTTCACCGCTCGCGACATCGAGCCCGCTCTCGCGCACCAGCACCGAAGTCGCCGCCTGGTCGCGCAACGCGCTGCCGTAATCGGCGAGCCAGAAGCGCCGCCCCGGATTGGCCAGAACCTCGCGAAACAGCGCCGTGGCCGCCTCCGGCTCGGCGATCCGCGCCAGCGACGCCGCAAGCTGGGCGTGGGCGAGCGGCGTCGGCAGGCTCGCCTCGCTCTGCTCCATGACCCGGATCGCGCCGGCCGGCGCCCGCCCCGCGAGCGCCAGCACATACGCCGCATAAACCTTCGCCGCCCCCTTCATGTCTCCGGTGCCCGACTGCGACGCCTCGCCCGCCAGCCAATCGAGCGCCGCGTCGAGCGCCGTCTCCGGCACCGCCGCGCCCGCCTTCCGCGCCCGCAGCAGGAATTCGGTGGCATAGGCCGTGAGCCACGGCGTCGCCTCGTCCTCCGACGACCACAGCCCGAAGGCGCCGTCATAGCGCTGCCGGTCGAGCACCGATTCCACCGCCTGCTCGAGCCGCCCCGCCCGGTCCGGCCCCGCCACGCCACCGGAGAGCATCGCCAGCGGCAGCCCGCGGCTCGTGGCCTGCTCGAGGCAGTCGAGCGGATAGAGCGCGAGCGCGCGCACAAGTGCCGCGACATCGTAGCGCACCGCGCCGCCCAGGCTCAGCGTCGCCGTCCACGTCCCTGGCAGGAACGGGGAAGAATCCGGCGCCAGCGTCACCGTCGCCCCCGGCGCGATCGCGCCCCCCGCTGCCACCACGATCGGCCCCCGCGCCGGATGGACCGAGATTTCGGCCTCGTGGCGCGCGATGAACCCGCCCGGCCCGCTCACCTCCAGCACGATTTTTCCCGTGCCCACATCGCCCGCCGCCAGCGTCGTCGCCAGGACCTGCCGCGCCCCGGCCGTCAGCGTAGCCTGCAAGCGATCGGGCCCCGTCAACGAAACCGCGCCCGACGCCGCCAGATGCACCGAAACTTCGCCCCCCGGAAGCTCGACATTGCCCAGCAGCACCGCCAGCCGCGCGGTATCGCCGGGGGCGAGGAAGCGCGGCAGCAGCGCCTCGGCCACCAGCTTATCGCGCACCGGCACATCCTCGTGCGCCTCGCCCACCTTGTCGCCCGCCCAGGCGAGCGCCATCAGCCGGACCTGGCCGTCGAAATCGGGCAGCACGAGCGGAATCCGCGCCACCCCCGCCGCGTCCGCTTGCACCGGTGGGGTGAACAGAGATAGAACGATCTGCGGGATCGGCGGCAGCGCCGCGCTCTCCTCCGCCCCGCCGCCCTGGTGCAGCTCCGTGAGCACGCCCTCGGCGGGAAGGAGCAGCCGCGCCCACTCGTCGTGGATATCGACGCCGAGCGCCCGCTTGCCGAAGAAATACCCGAGCGGATCGGGCGAGGGGAACCCGGTCAGCCGCAGCACGCCCTCATCGACCGCCGCGAGCGTCAGATACGCCCCCGGCGCCGTCTGCACCGTGATCACCGCCGTCGCCCGCGGCCGAAGCACCGCGGGCGCGTCAAAACTTACCGGCAAGGTCCGCGCCGCCGCGTCGATCTGCAGCCAGGTGACGCCGATCGCCCGGTCCGACGTCACCTTCCCCGGGATCATCGGCCGGAACACATGCACCGCGACATAGGCGCCCGCGCCCCAATCCGCGGCGACCGGGATCGCGACATCCGTCCCCCCGGCCGGCACCTGGATGTTGCGGATCGCCTGCACCCGGTCCGTGAGCACCAGCACCGTCGCCGGCCCGGCGAAGGGCGGCGCGATATGCACATGCGCCACTTCGCCCGCGACGTAGCTTTCATGGTCGGCGGCGAGGCGAACGCGGGCCGGAATGTCGGGATTGCCGGAAACGCTCCACCCTGAGTTCGAACACTGAAGATGCGGCCGCAAGTCCTTGGCCGGTCTCGGCCACCACGACCTTGTAGCGCCCATAATCCAGGTTCCACCGCAACTGCAGCGGGCCATCGGCCGGGATTTCTGCCGTTCGGCTATCGACCGGCTCTTCGCGCCAGACCGTCCCGTAGCTGGCGACCCCACCCTGCACCGAGAGCTGCCAGTCCGGCACCAGCCGCACCAGCGACACCTGCACCGGCATGGCGATGCGCCCGCCCTCCGGGTCGACCGCTATCACATTGAAATTAGCCGATTTTCCCGGGTCCACCGCGCCGCCGGCAAAGCCCGGCCTGATGCCGATCAAGGGCCCCGCCGGGCGGATCGGAACGGTTTCGGCAGCGCTCACCGACCGTCCCGCCGGGTCGTCGATCGTCGCCGTCACCTCCGCCGCCAGCGCCTCCGTCACATCCGGTAGATGGGCCGGATCGACTGGTACCGATGTCCTCCCTTCGGCATCCGTTTTCGCCAAATTCACAGTCCTCGTCTCGTCGGAAATCGTTTCGTCCGCCAGCCCGAACCGGTATTCTCGGAACGCCGCGAACGGCGCCGGATCGGCCAAAAGCTGCACGGATCCTTCGCCCGAAAGCCCTGAGCCGGCCGCGCCGTAAAGGAAACGCACCGTCACCGGAAGCTGGCTGCTCCGCCCCGGCGGCAGTTTTTCCGTTATCGGGGAAAAATCCACCGCCAGCCGCGCCGGCACGAACGCCTCCACCTGGAAGCTCGCATGGGCGATCTCCGGCCCATCCGGCGTCGTTCTGAGAGAAATCTCCCATTCGCCCGCCTGGGCGCCGCCCGAGAGCGCGATCGGCACGTCGAGCGCATCGTCGTCGCTCCGCTTCGGCACAACGTCGAAAAAGACCTGGCCGCCCGGGCGGCTCACGACCACATGCAGGGGCACGTCCGCCGGCCGCCCGGCGCTGTCGCGCACCAGCGCCATTGCGTGGACGGTCTCGCCCGGCCGATAGATGCCGCGATCGAGCCAGACGAAGGCATCGAGCGGTCCCGGCTGCGCCCGGCCGGAAACGCCACGGTCGGAAAGATCGAAAACCGGCTCGGTCAGGTCGAGCAGGCTGAAATCACCGTCCGGCGCCCTCAGATGCAGGGCGGAGGGCGCCAGCCCGTTCGCCCCCAGCAGCAAGGCTGCCGCAAACCGGGCGATTCCGCCGGCATCGGTCGTCGCGCTCGCCAGCACGTCGTTGTTGGCGGAGATCAGCGCCACGCCGACCCCAGCCTTGGGTGCGGCGTCCCCATAGCCGCGGACCTGCACGGTCAGTCCGTCGCTGCCGCGCCAGATCGTCGGCGCAAGGTCGGTGCGCAGCACCATCTGCATGGCGACGGGCGGATTGTCGCCCGCCGGCGTGCCGTCGCCCGGACGCGCTACCAGGACATAGAGGCCCGGCCGCGTCATCGCATCGGGCAGCGGGACCTCGGTGTGGAGCAATTGATTGGGCGCGAAATCCGGGATCGGCGCGCTGCCGTGCCAGACGACGCGCCCAGCCTCGGTGAGAAGCGGGTCCACGGAATAGGAATCGAGCGTGCTGCCGAGCGGATGATCGGCGAAGAACGCCTGCAACCCGCGTTCGGAGATCTGCACGAGATCGAGCTTCACCGCCGAGAGATTGACGCTCGCCAGCGAGACGCGTGCCGGCGCACCGCTTGGTTGCAGGAACCGCGCGCTGTCGAAAACAAGCCGGGGCATCCGCTCCGGCATCGCGATCGAAAGCGTCGTCGCCTGCTTCAGGCTGAGCCCGTCGGCCCCAGGCATGCCCGCCGCCAGCGTCACCTTCGTGGCCGCGCCCGGTTCCAGCCCGGCGATGCAGATCTCGCCCGATTCCAGCGTCACGGCCGCGTCGCGCACCGGCGGATCGAGCCGTACCCAGTCGCCGGCATGGAAATCGGCGGTCCCGCCCGGCCGGCCCGTGAACGCGATGCAGGCGCGCGCCGGAAAGCTTTCCGGCTGGGTCGTGACCTTGCGCACCAGCAGCCCGAATTCCTCCTCGCGCGCAATCAGCGCCCGGCGGAGATCAGCCCCAAGATCAGTATCTTCCGGCGCCAGCCACGTCTCCGCCTCCAGCACCTCGATTTCGGGCAGCTTGCGGCCAAGCGCGGCCAGCGCCGTGCGCATGATTTCGAGCGCCGGCAACTGGCCGGGACCGGACTCGGTTGCCGCATAGGCCTGCCAGGCAGCGGCCAGCGCATGCGCGTCATCGGGCGCGGGCGGGTGCATCAGGACCTGGGCCAGCGAGAGCCACAGGGAAGGCGTCGTGTGGCCGGCCCCGAGCCGCTGCTGCAACGCCGCCAGGGCACGCGCCCGGTCGCCGGCGGCGATCGCATCCGAAGCCGCCGCCTCCGCCGCCTCGCGCGCCGCGGCGCTCATCCCGGCCGGCGCGAGCTTCTGCAAGCTTGCCGCGTAGGCGGCCGCATCGGCGCTCACCCCCGGCAGGTCGAGCTGCTGGCTCCGTGCCGCCGTGAGCGGCAGGCTGGCGAACGCAAGCAGTGCCAGGAACGCGATCCGCCCGGTCCGAAACATCGAACGCGCCTCCTGCGGCCGACTGAGAGATACAGGCCACGGTCCGGCCGCGCAACGTTGCGCGCTCGCCAGCCGACCGCTCGTCCCCATCAAGGACCACAGCCTCTCGGCCCCCTTGTGTGTTCTCGGTGAGCGATCGTCGGGGCGCCGTGGGGGGTCGTGAGCCCGCCCCGCAGGCCGGTGACGGCGCACGCCGAGCGCAATCCCTACTATGGCGAGACCGGCAAGGACGACGATCGCAGCGGCCCACGCGGCCGGCTCTCCTCCACGGTGTGGGCGATCCACAGTCCCGACCGCTTGACCAGCGCCGCGGTGACCCACATCGCCGCGACCACCCCGCCGCCCCAGTCCGCCACCCCGCCCTGGCGCAGCGCCCGGTAGGTGCGGTCGCGGAGCGACACCAGCAGGGACACACCTCCCCGGTGCGGGACCGGATCGGCGGCGCCAGCCGCTGCGTCGGCCTGCGCATGTTCGGCGCGCACCCAGGCCATGGTGTCCCGCATTCCGGCCATGAGGGCCAGCGCCACCGCGATCACCGCCAGGCCGAATCCCAGCAGCGCCCAGCGGGGGCCATACAGCGCCGCGAGACAGCCGGATCCGAGCCCGGCCAGACCGACCGCCAGATACCCGGCCGCCGCGTTGATGCCGACCGCCAGACCGCGCTCGTGGCTGCCCGCGAGATCGACCCGGCTGGTCACCGTCATGGTCCAGGTGAAGGCATGGTTGACCCCGAGGAAGACGTTGGCGGCGATGATCCACCACCAGTTCGGGGCGAAGAAGGTCAGCAGCGGGATCGGCCGGCCGGCCAGCCAGCCCGCCAGCATCGCCCGCCTGCGCCCGATATGGACCGACAGGCTGCCGGCGCCGGGGCCGCGCCGAGATCGACCAGATCGTCGAAAGCCATCTCCGCGCGCGGGACGCGCTGGAACCCGTCTCGCGGGCGGAGCTCGCCCTGCGGCTGCGGCAGGGGCAGGGGACCCCGATCGACGTGCGGCGGGCCGAGGAATTCGCCGCCGGTCACATCCCGGGCGCGGTGAACGTCCCGCCCGGCGAATTGCCGCAGCGTCTGGATGCGCCGCCGACAGATGGTGCCGCTGTCGCCTATTGCCGTGGTCCCTATTGCGCGCATGCGTTCGAGGCGGTGGCGGCGTTGCGCGCCAAGGGATACGATGCCCGCCAGCTGGTCGATGGCTATCCCGAATGGTGGGCCGCGCGACGGCCGGTGGCGGTGGGCCCCGCTGTCCCGACAGGCGCCGAGCCATGACGACCGGTACCGAGCCTTCGCGCCCCCGTGATCGTCCGCCGTGCCGTCCTGGCGGTTTTGGAAATACGTGCTCACGTCCGGGTCGCCGCCAGGCCCGATTTGGCCATTGACCGATCCCGGCCACTGAATCGAAACGATCGGGGACGTGGCAGGCATGTCACGCACCGAATGGCGGCTCAGGGGCGACTGGATCAAGAATTGCAGCTGCGCGTTCGGCTGCCCCTGCGACTTCAACGCTCGCCCATCCTACGGCGACTGCAATGCAATCGTCGGGATGCGTATCGCGCAGGGACGGTTTGGCGATGTCAGCCTCGATGGTCTCGTGTTTGTCGGCGGGCTGAGTTTCCCGGGCGCCTTGCACGAGGGCAACGGCACGCTGCAGCCCGTCGTGGACGAACGCGCCGACAGCCGCCAGCGCGAAGCGCTCCTTGCGATCCTGTCGGGTCAGCATTCGGATGAGGACACCCTCCTTCACATCTTCAGCCTGATCGTCTCGCGGGTTCTGGATCCGATCTTCGCCCCGATCACCTTCGAATTCGAGATGGACCAACGGACCGCGCGGATCGTTGTCCCTGGCGTCCTGGAGACGGCGACGAAGCCGATCCGCCATCCGCTGAGCGGCGCCCCGCACCGTATCCAGGCGGTCATGCCGGAGGGCTTCGAGCACCGGAAGCCCGAGATCGCCAGCGCCCGAACGGAGGGCGGCGCCGGGCTCATGTTCAGCATCCCGGAAGGCCATAACTCGCTCGCCACGGTCGAGCGGATCCCGGCGGGTGTCGCTGCCTGAACCCGGTCATCCGCGGGGCGGCCCCGCCGCCGCGCACGGACCGGCGAGGCGTGAAGGCCGATGACGATCGCCGAGCCGGCCCTGGTGCGCGTCCTCCGCCGTGACCGTGTCGTCGTGCTCGCGACGCTTGGGGTCGTGGCGCTGCTGGCCTGGACGTATCTTGTTCTCGGAGCGGGTGTTCGTATGGACGCCGCTCCCATGGTGACCGCCGCCCCGTGGACGCCCCGCTATGCCGGCGTGATGATGACGATGTGGGCTTTGATGTTGGTGGCGATGATGCTGCCCAGCGCGGCCCCCATGATCCTGCTGTTCGCCGCCATCACTCGGCGGGCGCATCCAGGCGTGGCGGCGGTGCAGCGGACGGCGGCCTTCGGCTTCGGCTACATCTGCGTCTGGTTGCCATTCGCTGCCTTCGCGACCGGTATCCAGTGGGGCCTGACAAGGATGATGCTGCTGTCACCCGCGATGACCCTGGACAGCCCGATGGTTTCAGGCGCGCTCTTCCTGGCGGCCGGCGCGCCGCGAACGGGACTGCGGCATGGTCTCCGGTGCCTCGGCTGCTGTTGGATGCTCATGGGACTCCTGTTTGTCGGCGGGGTCATGAACCTCCTCTGGATCGCGGCCCTCGCGCTGATCGTGTTGATCGAGAAGGCGATCCCGCGAGGACCGCTGGTCGGTCGTGCGCTTGGTGTCGGGCTGGTGGCCTGCGGCATCACGGTGCTCATCGTCGCGTAACCCAGGTACAGAAGCTGCGGGCGCCTCATCGCGCGCCCGGCGGCACCCGGCAAAGATGGCGAGGGCGAGGGAAAGCACGGCGATCTGTCCTGCGGGTCAACCTGGACCTGGCACTGATGGCGGCATCGCCATTCCAGGGAGCGAGGGATGCCTGCCAAGAGCCGGATGCTCTCCGCCGGCGCATGCCGGCAGCCGCCGAGAGAAGCCACTTGATCCGCGTCAATGACCTCATACCCGAATGCGCCTAGCCGAGAAGGCGCTGGCGCGCGATGGCCATGGGGTTGTGCCGGGCATTTCCACGGTCCGGAAACCGGGGACCGTGTGGCCCGACAACCGATGGAGAAGGTGATGTCCTGCTGCAAAGAGAACGACACGGCGAAGACGGGCGCCGCGGGTGTCGCCCAGGAAAGTGGCCCTGGCGTGACGGGGACGGCCATGGGCAGCAAGATGACAGGCCGGGTCGGCGCGCCGATGGCGATGCGCCAGAGGATGGGCATGTGCTTGGAAATGCCGGGCGCGATGGGGCGGGCCGCCGCAGCGGCCGCGACTGCCGCCTTGACCCCCGTCGGGGCCTGGGCCCAGACCCCGCCCGGTTCTTACGGGTATGGCCCGCAAATGATGTGGGGCTGGGGGTGGTATGGCATGATCTTTGGACCGCTGTTCATGATCCTCATGCTCGCCGTGGTCATCACGGCCGTCGTGCTCGCGGTCCGGTGGCTGGGCGGCCCATGGCAGGCCCCGTCGCCCCATTCACCGCCGGGCCGGACGGCGATCGACATCCTCAACGAGCGCCTCGCGCGGGGCGAGATCGATCATGCCGAATACGAGGCGAAGCGACGCCTGATCGCCCAAAGCTGACGCGCGCCTTCATCACGGCAAGCCTGGCTGGTACGGCGGAGACACCCGGCCGTTGCCCGAGCGCGATCGGAGTCCGGCGACATTCGGAGCTGACCCCTCCCTTGTGGCGTGTATGGTTAATCATACTGAGTTGTAAACCGCCCTGATCATTTGAATGTAGCGCTTGCAGCGACGCGGCCGGGTTTTGTAGCTGTGGAGATTCTAGTCTTCCGAAGATGGCGAGGTGGATCTTCACGATGCGGGCGGGACGGAAGCGCGGTTCCGCGCCTACGCGGCAGACTTGGCATCGGTGCTGGGCCATGCCGACCGGGTCAGACCATTCGAGGACTACTGTGTCGGGCTGCTGTCGGCCGAGGGCCGCAAGAGCGTCGAGCCGCTGGCGGCGGTGACCGCGCCGGAGCGCACCGCGGCGCAGCATCAGTCTCTGCTGCATCTTGTGGCGCAGGCGCCCTGGTCCGACGCGGCGGTGCTGCGGCGAGTGCGCGAGCGCGTGTTGCCGTCGATCACCCGCGACGAGCCGATCCAGGCCTGGATCATCGACGACACGGGCTATCCCGAAGAAAGGGCAATCACTCGGTCGGCGTGGCGCGGCAGTATTGCGGTCAGGTGGGCAAGCAGGACAACTGCCAGGTGGCGGTGAGCCTGTCGGTGGCCACCCATCAGGGCAGCCTGCCGGTTGCCTACCGACTGTATCTGCCGAAGGACTGGGCCGACGATCCGGTTCGCCGGGCGCAAAGCCGGCGTGCCCGATGACATTCGCGTTCCAGACCAAGCCGGAGATCGCGTTGCAGCAGATGCGCCAGGCTCGGGCCGACGGCGTGCCGCCGGGCGTCGTATTGGCTGATCCGGCCTATGGCAACGACAGCAAGTTTCGAGCCGGGATCACCGAACTTGGGATGCCTTACGCGGTCGGCATCATGCCCACCACGATGGTCTGGCGGCCCGGCGAGGCGCCGTTGCCGCCGGCGCCAAGATCGGGCCGCGGCCGACCCGCCAAGCGGCTGCGCCGCGACAAGACGCATCGGCCGGTCTCGGTCAAGACGCTGGCCATGGAGCTTCCCGCCGATGCCTGGCAGCAGATCACCTGGCGGGAAGGCAGCAACACAGCCGCTGACCTCGCGGTTTGCCCGCCTGCGGGTGCGCCCGGCGCACGACGACGCCAAGCGGAGCGAACCCGCAGCTGAAGAGTGGCTGCTGATCGAGTGGCCGGACGGCGAAACCGAGCCGGACCACTACTGGCTCTCCACGCTGCCAGCCGACATCTCGTTCGAGTGCCTGGTCGATCTGACCAAGCTCCGCTGGCGGATCGAACGCGACTATCTCGAACTCAAGCAAGAGGTTGGGCTCGGCCACTACGAAGGCCGCGGATGGCGCGGCTTCCACCATCACGCCAGTCTCTGCATCGCTGCCTACGGATTCCTGATCTCCGAAAAGGAGACGATTCCCCCCTCAGGACCTCCCCGCGCCCGGCGCGGCCCGCAATCTGCCGTTCCCGCCGGTTACCGACCCAGAGGTGCTGCCGCTGCGCTCGCAACGCCACATGCCGAACTCGATCGCCACGTTGCGTATCCGCCTCGCACGCACTCTGGTGCGCGTGCTGCCACGATGCCCATGCTGCGGGCGCATGCGGCAGTCGCCGGTCGAGCAGATTGAGTGACGCAGTAGGATTAAGCGGGTGTCGCCTGCTCATCTGCCGCGCTTGCGCGAATGTGACCCGTCCAGGGGACGGCGTCCCCCGGCCTTCGGTATGGCGGGCGGCGCCGGGCCGGCGCAGGATGCCCCGGACGCGCGGCAACGGAGGGATCGGCCTGATGCGGAACACCGAAGAGATCTGGCGTCTGGTCGAGGCGAAGAAGGAAGCCTTCGCGGCGCTGAGCGATCGGGTCTGGGGCATGCCCGAGCTCGCCTATGCCGAGCATCGTTCGTCCGCCGAGCATCTCGCGATGCTGGATGCGCAGGGCTTCCGCATCACGCGCGAGCTTGCCGCCATCCCGACCGCGGTGATGGGCGAGGCCGGCGAGGGGGGCCCGGTGATCGCCATCCTCGGCGAGTACGACGCCCTGCCCGGGCTGAGCCAGGAGGCGGGGATCGCCGAGAAGCGGCCGGTGGAAGCCAACGGGCACGGACATGGCTGCGGGCACAATCTGCTCGGCTCGGCCGCCCTGCTCGCCGCCACCGCGGTGAAGGACTTCCTTGCGAAGAACGGCATCAAGGGGCGCGTGCGCTATTACGGCTGTCCGGCGGAAGAGGGGGGTGCCGCCAAGGGGTTCATGGTCCGTGCCGGCGCGTTCGATGATGTAGACGTCGCGATCTCCTGGCACCCGTCGGCGTTCTCCGGCGTCAATGACGCTATGTCGCTTTCCAATACGCGGATCGATTTCGGCTTCACCGGCCGCGCGGCGCATGCCGCCGCCTCACCGCATCTGGGGCGGAGCGCGCTCGACGCGGTGGAGCTGATGAATGTCGGCGTGAACTACATGCGCGAGCACATGCCGAGCGATGCGCGCATCCATTACGCGCTGCTGGATGCCGGCGGCATCGCGCCCAACGTCGTCCAGGCGCAGGCGAAGGTGCGCTACCTGATCCGCGCCCGCGACCTGCCGGAGCTGCAGCGGCTGATCCTGCGCGTGCGCAAGATCGCCGATGGCGCGGCCTTGATGAGCGAGACCAGCGTCACGACGAAGGTGGTGAGCGCCGTCTCCAACCTGCTGGCCAACAGGCCGCTGGAGCGGGCCATGCACGACAATCTCCGCCGCCTCGGCCCGCCGCCCTTCGACGAGGCGGACCGTGCATTCGCCCGGACGATTCAGGCGACCCTGAGCGAGGAGGATATCGAGGCCGCCTATCGCCGCGTCGGGCTGCCGGTGCAACCCGACACGCCGCTCTGCGACCTTGTGGTGCCCCTCGACGCCGTGGGCGCGCCGATGATGGGGTCCACCGATGTCGGCGATGTGAGCTGGAGGGTGCCGACGGTGCAAGCCCGCGGCGCGACCTATGCGATCGGCACGCCCGGCCACTCGTGGCAGCTCACCGCGCAGGGCAAGACGCCGGCGGCGCACAAGGGGATGGCGCACGTGGCAAAGGTGATGGCGGGGACGGCGATCGACGTGCTGCGCGACGAGATGCTGCTCGCCCGCGCCAAGGCGGACCATGCGGCCCGCATCGGCGCCCATCCCTATGTTTGCCCGATCCCCGACGACGTCGCGCCACCGGTCGGGATGTCGGCGGCCGCGGAATAGCGCCGCCGCGTTCATGCCTGCATTTTGAAGAGCACGTCGCGGTCGCGCGAGAACTGGGCGAGCAGCGGCAGCGCCGCCGCCCCGAGCGCGCGCGCCGCCGCGCCAACTGTCCCCTCGACGATCGCAGCCTGGGGCAGGCCCCTGCGGTCGAGGGCGGCGACCTTCGCGCGCAGCCGCGCGACCACGCGGCGGCGCACCGCGGCGGGGAAGGCGCCGTCGATCACCACCGCCTCGAACTCGAAGACGGCGAGTGCTGCGAGCACGGCGAAGGCAAGCGCATCGGTCGCCGCCTCGATCCAGGCGCCGAGCGCCGGCTCGAACCCGCTCCAGTCGTCGCGGCGGCGCCAGAGGGCGGCGGGGTCGTGGCCGGCGGCGGCGAGCCGCTCCTCGAGCAGGTAGAGCGAGGCGCGGCGGATCAGCATGCCCGCCGGGGCGCCGGATGCGCCGGGCACCGGCATCGAGCCGATCGCCCCGCCATGGCCGCTCCGCCCGAGCTGCAGCGCCCCCCCGGTCACCACGCCGCCGCCGATCAGTGCGGCGAAGAAGGCGTAGGCGAAATCGGCATGGCGGCCGGGATTGCCGAAGACCAGCTCGGCCGCGCAGGCGGCGTTGGCATCGTTGCAGAGATGGACGGGCCAGGGGCAGATCCCGGCCAGTGCCGCGCCGATATCGAAATTCCGCCAGGCGGCGAGCGCACCTTCCGGCGCTCCCACTTCGTCCTCCCACTCCCAGAGCTCGAACGGCACGGCGACGCCGAGGCCGCAGATCCGCGCCCGCTGCTCCGTCGCGAGGCCGGCGGTGATCGCGTCGAGCGCCCGCCGGGCGAAGCCGAGGAGGCGCGCGGGGGTGGGGTAGGGGAAGCTTGCGTGGCGGGAGGCGCGGACGGCGCCGGCGAAGTCCATCAGGACGAGCTCGCCGCCCCGCCTGCCGAAGCGCAGGCCGAGGGAGAAGGCGCCGTCCGGGCGGAGCGCGAGCGGGACCGAGGGCTGGCCGATGCGCCCGCGCACCGGCGCCTCGCGGGCAAGCAGCCCGTCGACCTCGAGCCGGCGGACGATCATCGAGATGGTCTGGGCGGAGAGGCCGGTGCGGCGGGCGATCTCGGCCCTGGCGAGCCGGCCATGGTCGCGCACCAGGGAGAGCACGAGCCGCTCGTTATAGAGCCGCCCTCCTGTCTGGTTGGTGCCGCGATCTGCCTCGCGCGCGCGCCTGGGCTCGGCCGCCATGTGGATCTCCCCCTGCCACCAGCCTGTGCAGGCGGCGCGTTTCGGTCAATAGATAACTCCATTCGCTTGAGTTATTGACAGGCCGTCGCGGCCGGCCGCATGCTCCCCGGACGGCATGCCCCGAAGCCGGGGGGGGGCGCACGGCGTAGCAAACCGGCAAAATCAAAGGGAGGGGACCATCGTGGCATCACGAAAGCGGGCCCAAAGCGCTAAGGCCCAATGCGCCGATGCGCGGCGGGCGAGCACGGCTGCCCTTGCGCTCGCGGGGCTCGCGGCACTGGCGCTCGGCGCCGTCGGGCCATCCACGGCAAAGGCCGCGGGCAGCACCATCCTGATCGGGCTGGTCACCAAGACCGAGGTCAATCCGTATTTCGTCAAGCTCCGCCAGGCCGCCTCGGCCGAGGCGGCGAGGGACGGAGCGACACTCGTCGCCCGCGCCGGCAAGTTCGACGGCGACAACGAGGGCCAGGTCCGCGCGATCGAGGACTTCATCAGCCTCGGGGTCAGGGGCATCCTGATCACGCCGAGCAACTCGACCGGCATCCTCAAGGCGGTCGCCGAAGCCCGCGCCAAGGGCATCCTGGTGATCGCGCTCGACACCGCGACCGATCCCGCCGACGCGGTCGACGCGACGCTCGCCACCAACAATTTCACCGCCGGCGTCCTCCAGGGCGAGTACGCCAAGCAGGCCTACGCGGCGAAATTCGGCAGCTTGACGCCACAACTCGCGATGCTCGACGGCACGCCCGGCGCGAGCGTCGACAGCGCCCGCCACGACGGCTATCTCAAGGGCTTCGGCCTGAGCGAGAGCAGCCCCGACATCGTCGGGCGGACCAACACCCACGGCGCGCTCGACCTCGCCCAGACCGGGATGGAGAACCTGCTCGTCGCCCATCCTGCCATCAACGTCGTCTACAGCATCAACGAGCCCGCGGCCGAGGGCGGCTATGCCGCGATCAAGGCCGCCGGCAAGGAGAACGCGATCGTGCTCACCGCGATCGACGGCGGCTGCCTCGGGGTCAAGTACGTCGCCGAGGGCAAGATCGCGGCCACCGTGATGCAGTTCCCGGTCAAGATGGCGAGCGAGGGGGTGGACGACGTCGTCGCCTACGCCAAGACCGGCAAGAAGCCGAGCGGCTTCATCGATACCGGGGCGATGATCATCACCGACCACCCGTTCCCCGGGCTGACCTCCAAGGACACCGCCTGGGGCGCGAAGGCGTGCTGGGGCTGAGCCGGCTGGCTTCTCCGCGGCGGGCGCGGACGGTGAGAAGGACGGGCCGAGGACGGTGAGCGCCGCCCCCTCTGGCGCCCGCTCCGGCGCCGTTCTTCCGCGCCGCCTCGGCCTGCTCGGCGGCGCGCTGACGAGCAAGACCTTCGGCCCGCTGATGGTGCTGCTCGCCTTCGTCGCCGTCTTCAGCCTGGCGACGCACACCTTCCTCGCCGCCGGGAACCTCTCGATCATCGCCCAGCAATCCGTGATCGACGGCGCGCTCGCGATCGGCCAGACGCTCATCATGCTGACCGCGGGCATCGATCTCGCCAATGGCAGCATCACCGTCCTCGGCACGATCATCGCCGCCCGGCTGGTGAGCGAGAACCACGCCGCACTTCCCGCCCTCCTGCTCGCGATCGCGGCCTGCACCGGGGTCGGCTTCTGTTCCGGCTCGCTGGTCGCCCGGCTGCGGCTGCCGCCCTTCATCGTGACCCTCGGCGTCCTCGGGATCGTCACGGCGGCGGCGCGGCTCTATTCGGGCGGCGAGAGCTTTCCGGTGACCGACCCGCTGCTCAGCTGGCCCGGCAACGGCGTGACCATCGGCGGGGCGACGATCACCTACGGAATCTTCGTGGTCGTCGCGCTTTACGCGCTCTCCTGGTACATGCTGACCCAGACTGGCTGGGGCCGGCATGTCTATGCGATCGGCAACAACCTCGAGGCGGCGCGGCTGGTCGGCATCCATGTCGGGCGCACCCTGCTCTCCGTCTATGTCCTCGCCGGCTTCCTCTACGGGGTCGGCGCCTGGTTGGCGCTCGGGCGCATCCCCAACGCCGATCCCAACGCGCTGCAGAGCGCCAACCTCGACACCATCACCGCGGTGGTGATCGGCGGGACGAGCCTGTTCGGCGGGCGCGGCGGCGTCATCGGCACGCTGATCGGCACGCTGATCGTCGCGGTCTTGCGCAACGGGCTCACGCTGATGGAGATCGACCCGCTCTGGCAGGACATGGTGACCGGGGTGCTCGTCATCCTCGCCGTCGCGGCCGACCAGCTTTCGCGGGAGAGGCGGGCCCTTTGAGCAGCGGCAAATGAGCGCCGGCGAATGAGGCCCCGCGAATGAACCCCCGCGAATGAGTATTGGCGAGATCGTCTTCGAGGCACGCGGCCTGGTCAAGCGCTACGGCCATGTCGTGGCGCTCGACGGGGCGGATTTCGAGCTCCGCGCGGGCGAAGTGCTCGCCGTGATCGGCGACAACGGCGCGGGGAAGAGCACGCTCACCAAGGTGCTCTCGGGCGCCGTGATCCCCGACGAAGGGGAGCTCTGGCTCGACGGCGCGCGGGTCCATTTCGCGAGTCCGCTCGATGCCCGCAGGCGCGGCATCGAGACGGTCTATCAGGACCTCGCCGTCGCCCCCGCGCTCGACATCGCGAGCAACCTCTTCCTTGGCCGCGAGCGCCGCCGCCCCGGCCTGCTCGGCCGCGTCTTCCGCCAGCTCGACAAGCGGGGCATGCGCGAGGAGGCGGCGCGCTACCTCGCCGAGCTGAAGTTCCGCATCCCCTCGATCGGCAGCGCGGTCGAGAGCCTCTCGGGCGGGCAGCGCCAGGGCGTGGCGGTGGCGCGCGCCGGGCTGTTCGCGAGCCGTCTCGTCATCATGGACGAGCCGACAGCGGCGCTCGGCGTGCGCGAATCGGGCCAGGTCCTCGACCTCGTCCGCACCATCCGCGGGCGCGGACTGCCGGTGATCCTCATCAGCCACAACATGCCGCAGGTCTTCGAGGTCGCCGACCGCATCCACATCATGCGGCTCGGACGGCGGGTTGCGCTCACCACGCCGGCGCGCCACACCATGGCCGAGGCGGTGGCGATCATGACCGGCGCCGCCCCCGGCGAGACGCGGCCCGCCGCCGCGGATTCCGCCCCGGCCTGATCGAGAGGCCCGCCTGATCGAAAGGAAAAACCATGACGCGGCTCGACGCGAAGCTCGCCCGTATCCGGGGAGGGAAATACCGCCGCAGCGACTTCATCATCGCGGATGCCAAGGACCCCGACATGGGACCGGGGCTTTGGGCCTCCGGTCCCCACCGCGCCGCCGACGGCAGCTGGACGCGCTATCGCAGCCGGCTCGAGTTCCTCGATCAGATTCGCACCATCGTCCGCCAGGACGTCGTCGACGTGATGCTGGCCTCGCTCAGCAACCTCGAGCTTCTCTCGGCCGAGGGCCTCTTCGCCGAGGCCAGCGTGAAGCCCGCGATCCGCGCCAACGACACGACCGATATCTGGGTGGTCCGCGGCGGCGCCTATACAAGCCGCCCCTCGCGGCCGTTCCGCACCGCGAGCCTGGCGCGCGCCCGCGCCGCCGGCCTCGATCTCGGGCTCTATTCGATCACCTTCACCAACGATCTCGATGCCGATATCGCCTCCCTCGAAGCTTTTCGCGACTTTCGCGAGGACGCCGCGAGGCACGGATTCCGCTATTTCCTCGAGGTCTTCAATCCGAACGTGGAGACCGGCATCGCGCCTGACGTGCTGCCGCATTTCATCAATGACTGCATCGTCCGGGCGCTGGCGGGGGTGGCGGCGGCGGACCGGCCGGCGTTCCTCAAGATCGCCTATAACGGCCCCAAGGCGCTCGAGGAGCTGGCGGGCTGGGATCCGTCCCTGGTGGTCGGGATCCTCGGCGGCAGCGCCGGCACCACGCGCGACACGTTCGAGCTGCTGGCGCAGGCGGAGCGCTATGGCGCGCGCGTCGCCCTCTTCGGCCGCAAGATCAATCTGGCGGAATCGCCGCTCGCGATCGTCGCCCTGATGCGCGAGGTCGCCGCCGGGACCCTCGCACCGGCCGAGGCGGTGCGCGCCTATCACGGCAAGCTCCAGCAGCATGGCGTGAAGCCCGCGCGCGCGCTCGAGGAGGACCTCGCGCTCACCGAGCCGGCGCTGAAGGCGGCCGGCGCCTGACCAGGGGGCCTCGGTAGGAATGTCGGCCAGGCGAGGCGGGTTCATCACCGGAGGCACCTGGTGCGTCGATCGCAACAAGCTGGTCGAGTTCTGGCCCGAAGAGGACGGGCTGGTGGAGATCCTGGCGGAAGAGCGCCGTGGCGGCGGGTCGGCCTGCAATTTTGCCCTGGATATCCGCAAGCTCGATCCGGCCATGAAGGTGGGAACGGTTGGGCTCGTCGGCGATGACGAGGACGGACGCTTCCTGCTCGCCGAGGCGGATGCGCACGGCATCGAGCGCGGCAACCTCGCGCTCACCGCGGCGGCGCCGACGCAGTACACCGAAGCCTATGGCTCACGGACGAGCGGCCGGCGCACGCATCTCTATTTCCAGGGCACCGCTTCGCTGCTGAGGCCGGAGCATTTCGCCGGCCTCGGGCAGCTCGAGGGGCGCATCTTCCATCTCGGCCTGCCGGGCGTGCACCGGGCGATGGATCTGCCGTGCGCGGACGCCGCCAATGGCTGGGTCGCGGTGCTGCGGATGGCGCGGGCGGCAGGCTTCCAGACCAGCCTCGAGCTCGTCAGCACCACGCCCGGGCGGATCGCCATGCTGGGGCGGCCATGCCTGCCTCATCTCGACTATCTGATCGTCAACGATGCCGAGATCGGCGGGCTCACAGGCGAAGCGACCGTGCGCGGCGATCGCACCGACACGGAGGCCGTGCAACGGGCGGTCCGGCAGGTCGCGGGGCTCGGGACGCTGCGGCTCGTGGTGGCGCATTTTCCCCGCGGGGCGGTTGCCGCAACCAGCGACGGCGCCGTGATCTTCCGGCCCTCGCTCGCGATGCCGGCCGATGAGATCGTCGCCGCCAACGGCGCCGGCGATGCCTTTGCCGCCGGGACGCTCTACGCCGTCCATCAGGGCTGGAGCGTGGGCGAGGCGCTCGCCCTCGGGCATGCGGCGGCGGCGGCCTCGCTCAGGGGCCTCTCCACGACCGGCACGGTGGGGACGTGGCAGGAGTGCCTCGCGCTCGCTGACCGCTGGGGCGTGCGCGACGCGATCTGACGCGCCGGGATGTGACGCGCCGGTCGGGGGTGATGGGCGCTACGGGCGCGCCACGCAATTGTGCTTCATCGTGGCGGGGAGCGAAGCCCGAGACGACACCCAAGACGACAGAGGAAGAGCCCCGGCGGCCGATCAACGCCCGGTGCGGCGCGGTATCATTCGCCTCCCAGATGCTTCTCCAGGTTCCCGCGGGCTGTCTCTGCTTCCAGATCCGGCCCGGATGGCTCCTCGACGGCCACTCCGGGAGGCACGGCGTCGCCCGGGTCAATATCACGGCTCCGGGCACGACCGCGGGGGCGGGGTCCGGATGACCCCTTCTGCCCGGCCTCCGCGTTCATCTGACGGGCCAACTGCCGCTCGAGCCGGACGACCTCCTGCTCGAGGTCCGCGATGCGGGCGGCCACGGCCTTGGCCTCTCGATTGGCCTCACGGTTCTTGGCGCGCAGGTTCGCGTTTGCGCGTCCGAGCTTCTCGACCGCGGCGCGCAGCGCATCCTTGCTCACCTTGGGGGCGGGAATGGCGGCGCGCGTGCCGCGCTTGGGCGCGGTGACGGATGGGGCACGCTTGGCGCTCCCGATCGTACGAACGTCCGGATCCGCCGCACCACCGGGCTTTCTTCCCCTCGTAGCGGGCTTTGTCGTCTTGGCTGTTCGAGCCATTGTGTCAGCTCCTGGAGCAGCGTTGGCGTCCGGCGCCAGGTCATCCCTGTCGCCGTCGAATGGCAATCGCAGTTTACGTCAGCTGCGGCGGCCGATCAGCGTGTTCGCAGCTTCAGCCGCGACGCCTGGCGATCCGGCGTGCGCTCGTGCGTGCCGCCGCAACCGGCTTCTTGGCGAGCCGAGCGCGCTGGCGCTTGGGCTTGGCGGAAGCGGCGGCGGGCTTGCGTGCTGTTTTGCGCGCTCCGGCGGCCTTGCCGGGCGGTTTCGCATTCCCCCTCGCGGCCGACGATCCGGCGGACCGCCGCCGTACCTTCTGCTTGGGAGATCGCGGCGCGGCGTGCGCCGTTTTCTTGGGCTTGCCGGGGGATCGGCGCGGCGCAACGCCGTCCTGGAGCACCGCTTCGGCGGCAGCCCGAGCCGTCCGCTCGGCGCTCAGGGCGGCGCTGCCTGCCCGAACGGCCCGGGCGCCGGCTTTCACCGCTGCCTGCATGACGGCAAGCTGTTCCTGGTGATCCCGGAGCGCGGCGTGCAGCGATTCGAGCGCGGCGGCACTGGTCTTGAGCGCCTGGACGGCTTCATCTCGGGCGAGCTCGATGTGAGCCTGCTTCGTCTGAAGATCGCGAATGGTCTCCAGCGAGTCCCGGAGCGAACGCTCCATCCGCTCGCTTTTCGACCGTTCTGCCTCCGCCGCCGCTTCCGCAACGGCCAGACGGTTGGTGACCGGCTCATTGGCGCCGGGCGTTTGCGTCCACCGGCCCCGCACGACGGTCACGGGGACGTCCCCATCCTGCACGAACCGTCGCGCCGGCCGCCCCGACGGCAATGCGTCCGAGGGGCGCGCGCGCAGGCTGAGGCGCCTCATTGGCTCGGGAGGCGCGCCATCGCGAATTGGCCTCTCGCTCGCCAGGCCGAGTGCCCGGCGCATCTGCGTTTCCGCGGCGTCCGCCTGTGTTCCGCCAGCCAGCGGCGCTTCCGCCGCTGCTGAATCCGCATCGCTCGAAGGGTGCGTCGCCTGCATTTTGTCTTTGTGCAAGATGCCGTCCAAGGATCGCTGATGGGTCCGGGTAACCTCCCGAGCAGGTATTCACCCGCCGGGCGGCCGCGGCACTGATGGCACATCCGGCGCCGGCGGCACAGCCGTTCTTAGCGCATTCCTGAACATCCGATATCCCACCCTCGGCGTGGACCCTGCCGGAGCAGCCCCCTCAACGACCGGACAGGGCCCTCACCCCGCACTCGCCGCGCACTCACCCCACACTCACCCCACACTCACCCCACAGGGGGGGGCCACGTGGCAGATCCCCGAAGCCGCGGCCGGCTCTGTCCGGGTGGCTGGGCGCCCGTCGGCCAGGCGCATGCCGCCTAGCCCAGGACGGTTGCATCCTCGGCTCCGAACCCTGCGGCCACCGACTGGCCGCGGACGAGCGCGGCACTGACCTGGTCGGTCGGCACGAGGGCGATGAATTCTCCGCATGCGTTGCGCAACGTGACACGGAGGCTGGGGCCGAGGAACCTCACATCCTCCACCCGGCCGTCGATCCGGTGCGGCAATGCGCCGGCAGCGGCGCCGAGCCGCACGCGCTCGGGGCGCAGCGCGCAGCGTGCGCCGCCGAGCTCGACGAAATTGCACTCGCCGAGGAAGGAGGCGACGAAGCTGGTCGCGGGCGCCTCATACAGCGTGCGCGGCGCGCCGGATTGCACGATGCGGCCACGTTCCATGACGACGAGCAGGTCGGAAAGCTGCAGCGCCTCCTCCTGGTCATGCGTGACAAAAACGATGGTCACGCCGAGCCGCGCGTGCAGGCGCCGCAATTCCTGCTGCAGCCCCTGGCGGAGCGCCTTGTCGAGCGCGCCGAGCGGCTCGTCCATCAGCAGGATGCCGGGCTCGATCACCAATGCGCGGGCCAGCGCCACGCGCTGCTGCTGGCCGCCGGAAAGCTGCCGCGGCATCCGCTCGCCGAACGCTTCCAGTCTCATCAGGCTTAGCACGTCGTGGACGCGGGCGGCGATCTCGGGTCGGCGCAGGCCGCGCATCTCGAGTCCGAAGGCGACGTTCTGCGCCGCGGACATATGCGGAAAGAGCGCGAAATTCTGAAACACCATGCCGATGTTGCGCCGCCTGACCGGAACCGATGCGATATCCCGGCCATCGAGCAGGATCCGCCCGGAATCCGGGGGCTCGAAGCCGGCGATCAGCTTCAGCAGCGTGCTCTTCCCGGAGCCCGAGGCGCCGAGCAGCGTGCAGAAGCAGCCGGGGGGAATGTCGAGGCTGAAATCCTCAAGCACCACCGGCCCGCCATAGCTCTTGCGCAACCGCTCGAGGCGCAGCGGGCGACCCGTGCTGCTCATGCCGCCCGTACCGTGCCGCCTCGCGACAAGGCAAGGCTCGCCGCCAGGATCGCGAGCGTCAGCAGCGTGATCAGCGCCGCCGCCACGGTGATCACCGGGTCGATCTGCTGCGCGACGCCCTCGAACATCAGCTTCGGCAAGGTGCGGCTGTGAAGATTGGTGAGGAACAGCGCGAGGACGACATCGTCGAACGAGGTGATGAAGGCGAATACGGCGCCGGCCGCGACGCCGGGCAGGATGGCAGGCAGCATCACGCGGCGGAACATCGTCGCCCAGGAGGCGCCAAGCCCGGTCGCGGCATGCGCCAGCATCGGGTCGAAATCGAGCAGCGCCGTGCGTACCGTCAGCACGACGAAGGGGGCGGCCAGCACGACATGGCCGAGCGCAAGGCCCCAGAGGCCGCGCAGCAGGCCAAGCGGCGCGAACAGGTAATAGAGCCCGATGGCCAGGATCATCGGCGGCACGATCATCGGCAGCACCACGATCATTTCCACCCAGCGCGCCCAACGGCGCCGCAGCGCCTGCAGCCCGAGCGCTCCGGCCGTGCCGAGCAGGGTCGCGACCGGCACCGCCATCGCCGCCACCACCAGGGAGTTGCGCAGCGCCGCCATCCATTCCGGCCGCGCGAAGAATTCCCGGTACCACCTCAAGGTGAGATGAGTTGGCGGAAAAACGAGCAGGGGGGAGGAGCCGAGGCTCATCGGGAAGACAATCACGACCGGCGCCATCAGGAACACCAGCACCGGTGCCGAGAGCAGGGCCGCGACCAGGCGGCGACGCCCATGGCCGCGTTCGGCCTCGCCGAACGAGCGACCGGCGCCGGCGGCCGGCGCCCGCGCGATCAGCCGGTCGAGGCCGAATGCCGTGTTGAAGCCGGCGAAGATGGCAAGCGTGACCAGCAGGAGCACAACCGAGAGCGCAGCGGCAAGTCCCCAGTCGAGCTGCGTCTCGATGTTGAAATCGATGAGTTGGGTCACCATCGTCTGCGCCGGGCCGCCCATCAGCGCGGGCGTGATGTAGTAGCCGAGCGCGCTCATGAACACGATGGCGGCGCCGGCCAGCACCGCAGGCGCGGTCAGCGGCAGCAGCACGCGGCGGAGCAACGCGGTCGAACCCGCGCCAAGCCCTTCCGCCGCTTGCACCAGCGCCGGATCGATGCCGCGAAACGCGGCGGCAAGCGGCAGCACGACGAAGGGCATCAGCACATGCGTCATGCCGATGAGCACGCCCGGCAGATTGTAGACGAAGGCGAGCGGATGGCCGATGACGCCGCTGCCGACCAGCACGCTGTTCAATATGCCGTTGCGCTGCAGCAGGATGAGCCAGGCGGTGGTGCGCACCAGCGCGCTCATCCAGAACGGCAGCAGCACGAGCACCATCAGGATCCGCCGCGTGCGCGGCCGCGAGGCCGCCATGAGATAGGCGAGCGGATAGGCGAGCAGTACCCGAGAGCAGCGTCACCAAAGCCGCGATTTTGAACGTCTCCAGCAGCGCCACGCGATAGATCGGAACCCGGACCAGCCGCTCGTAATTGGCGAGGGTGAAGCCGTGCTCGCCGAAGCTCAGGGCAAGCAGGCGCAGCACCGGCCAGACGAACAGGCAAGCCAGAAAGAGCAGCAGCGGAAGGACGGCCCAGCCAAGGCCGCGCCTCATCGTCCGCTCACGTGATGAAGAGCCGGCGCGGAAAATGCGTCAGCCGCTCATGGCCGGTCTCGGTGACGGCGATCGTCTCCGACATGCCGAAGCCGCGGGCAAGCACATAGGTGTGGAACGTCATGCCGGTGGCGAAGCGCCAGGTGCAGCCCGGCGCGGCTTCCAGCGGCTCGCCGCCATTGGGCGGCAGCATCAGCCCTATGGAGTAGAATGTCTTGTTGGTGTAGCGGCTGCGCAGGCCGGCCGCGAGGACGCCCTCGCGATAGATGCCGTCCGGTACGCTCGCCGGCACGCCGGGCGCGACTTCCCTGAGCGCCGCCTCCTGGATCGCGATCAGCTGCTCCACCGCGCGATGGTCTTCCTCCGTGGCGTAGCCCACCTTGGCCGGGCGCATGAAGCGCGCGTGGTAGTGCCGTACGTTCGGCGTCACCTCGATCTGCACGATATCGCCGGCTGCCAGCACCCGGTCCGAATAGCCGCCATGGAGATGAAACGCGCGCTCGCCGGAGGAGAGCACGCCGGGTCCAGGCAGATCGCTGCCGGCCTGCACCATGGCGGCGCAGATGTCCGCGGCCATCGCCCGCTCGCTCGCGCCGGCCCGGGCCGCGGCAAGCCCGGCCGCCATCCCCGCCTCCGCCGCCACCGCCGCGCGGCGCTGATAGGCGATCTCGGCCGGCGACTTCACGAGGCGCATGCCGCCGACCAGGCCCGTCGCGTCTTCCCACAGGATTTCGGGCAGCGCCGCGGCCAGCGCCGCGTGGCGGGCAGCGTTCAATGGCCAGGCGCCGAGCTCCGCCGCCACCCGGGCGCGCGAGCCCAGCGTGCGGCGGATCGCCTCCGCGCCGATCGCCACCGGCTGGTCGGAATCGCGCCACAGGAAACGGTCCGGAAAGACGCACGTGCTGTCGAGGTAATATTCCTCGACATCGCGGCACACCACCACCGGCGCCCCCGCGGCCGGGACGATCGCGAATTGGAACGAGGCATAGCCGCGGGTGAAGAAGCCGGTGAGGTAGGTGACGGTCTCGGGCAGGAAGGCGATCAGCGCGTCCTGCCCGCGGCCAGCGAGTGCCGCCTGCACACGGGCGACCCGGGCCGCGTATTCCTCCCGCGTGAACCAATGGGTGGGCGTGGCCATCAGTCGCCCTGCATCATCGCGGTGTAGGCCTCGTTCGCCGCCTGCCCGTGCGCCGCCCACCAGCCGATATCCTCGAACAGGGCGCCCTTGATGCGCTCCGGCGTCGTCGGCAGCCGCGCCGCCCGCGCCGCGTCGATCAGCGTCATCGCCTCCGGCGTCACCGGGCCATAGGCGACATATTCGCTGAACCGGGATTGCGCCTGCGGCGTCTCGATGAAGTTGAGGAATTTCAACGCGGCGTCGCGATGCGGCGCGCCCTTCACGATCATGAAATATCCGACCTGCGCCACGCTCTGTCCCCAGGCCATGGCAATCGGCAGGCCCTGGTCGATGCCGGCCTGGAAGCGGCCGTTCCAGCCCAGCGCCATCACCACATCGCCGCTGCCGAGCGCCTGCACGGGCTGCGCGCCGTTCGACCACCAGATCGCGACATCCGCCCGCAGGCTGCGCACCTTGGCGATCGCACGCTGCATGCCGGCCGGTGTCGAGAGCGTGGCATAGACCTGGTCCGCGGGCACGCCGTCGGCGAGCAGCGCCGCCTCCAGGACCGTGTCGGGATTGCCGGGCAAGGCGCGCTTGCCGGGGAAGCGCTTCACGTCCCAGAAATCGGCGAAGGTCCGCGGCTGCGGGCCGCCCGGCGGAAACGCCTTGGTCGAGAAGCCGATCAGCGTGGAGAAGATCTCGGAGGGCGCGCCGTAGGCATTGCGCGCGCTCGGGAATGCGTGGCTCTCGTCGACGAGGCCGGCGAGCTTCTCGAACAGGCCCTGCTGCACGCCGAGCATCAGCCCGGCCCCGCCCGCCGTCACCACGTCCCAGGAGACCGAGCCGGTATCGACCATGGCCTTGATCTTCGCCGTCACCGGGCCGGTATCCTCCACCACCTTGATGCCGGTTTCCTTGCTGAACGGCTCGATCCAGGCCTTGCGTATCGCGTCCTGGTACGCCCCGCCCCAACTCGCGAAATCGAGCTCCTGCGCACGCAGCGGCATTTGCGCGCCGAGCAGCACGGCGAGCGCGATCGGGAGGACGGTGAACCTGGCAATCATGGGTCTGCTCCTTGGGGATTGGCCGGTGGGTCGGACAGGCAAAGCCGGGCGAACGCGTGCAGCAGGGTCTTGGCCTCGGCGGTATCGTCGGCGGTTGCGGCGAGCTCCGATATGACCGCGCCGTCCGCCTCCAGCCGCGGGCGCGCCAGCGCGAACCAGCGCAGCGCCTGCGCGCGATCGATCTCCGGATGGCCCTGGATGCCCCAGACCGGAAGGTCGCGGAATCGCCAGATCTGGTTGGGGCATTCCTCGCTCTGCGCCAGGATGCGCATGTCGGGGTGCCCGGCGCGCACCTCGTCGTTGTGCCAGACGAACATGCGGAGCTTCGACCCGAGCGTCGCCGCCAGCGGATCAGCGCCGGCCTGCGGCGCGATGTCGAGCCATTTGTAGCCGACCTCGCACCGCGCGCGGCGGAACACTTGATCACGACCGCACAGGGCGGAGGCAAGGATCTGGCTGCCGAAGCAAATGCCGAGCATCGGCAGGCCAAGCCCCGCGGCCTCGGCGATCAGCGCGTGCTCGCGATTGATGAAGCCGATATCCTCATAGGCGCCGTGCGGGCTGCCGGAGAGGAAGACCCCACCATAGCCGTGCAGGCTCTCCGGGAACTCGCCAGCGAACGCCCAGCGCTGGTCGAGCGTCAGGCCGCAGGCCTCGAAGCGCTCCTCGAGGCGTGCGACGGAGCGCTTGCGCGGCCCGTTCGACAGATAGAGCAACCGCGTCATGGGTCTCTCCCGAGCGCCGCGAGCCGCCGTTGCTGGCGCGCGAGCAGGAATGCGATGTCCTCGAGATCGCCCGGGCCAAGCCGCGTGGCGGGCCGGCGCTGCGCGGCGGAGGTGATGGCGCCGCGCAGCGCCAGCACGTGCTTGCGCACCGCCAAGCCAAGCCCCGGCTGCTGCTCATAGCGCACCAGCGGCAGATAGGCGTCGAACAGATCCGCGGCCCCCTCTACATCGCCGACGCGATGGGCGCGGATCACGTCGCGCATCATCTCCGGAAAGGCGAATCCGGTCATCACGCCATCGGCGCCGCGCCGCAGCTCGTCGGGGAGAAAAATCCCGCCATTGCCGGTCAGGATGGAGACGCGCCGCATCCCGCCGTCCGCGCTCGCCGCGCGCAGCCAGGCGAGCTTGTCGAGGCCCGGCCAATCCTCGTGCTTCAGCATCACGCAGGACGGGATCGCCTCGAGGATGCGGCGGATCAGCGCGGGCGCGAGCTGCACGCCGGTGCCTTGCGGGTAGTCCTGCAGCACGATGGGAACATCGCCCACAAACTCGCCGACGGTCTGGAAATGCCGCAGGATTGCCTCGTCGCCGCGCAAATTCGCCGCCGGCGCGACCATGACGCCCGCCGCGCCGGCATCCATCGCCGCGGCGGCGAGCGCGCGCATCGCGGCGAAGCCGGCGGCCGGAACGCCCACCACCACCGGCACCCGGCCGCCCACCGCCCGCAGCACCGCGCGCGCCACCTCCAGCGCCTCCGGCTCGGTGAGCTTCGCGGCCTCGCCCATCATGCCGAGGATGGTCAGGCCCTGCACCCCGCGGGCGAGGAAGAACGCGACCATGCGCGGGATATCGTCGAGATCGAGCGCGCCATCCTCGCGGAACGGCGTCGGCGCGATGACGAAGACGCCCGATGCGGTCTCGTCGAGGCGCATCAGGCACGACCCGTGGCGAGGGTCGCAAGGATGGCCTGGCGGGCATTGCCGATATGGGCGTGCATGCGCGCGACCGCCCGCTCGGTATCCGCCGCCTCGAGGGCATCGAGGATCGCAAGATGCTCCGCCTTCCCCGGCCCGAAGCGGGAGGGGATGCGGTGCAGGCCGAACAGGCGGGTCTTCTGCCGCAGATCGGAAATCAGGCAGAGCAGGAGGCTATTGCCGCTTTCCTGGGCAATGGAGAGGTGCACGAGATCGTCCGCCGCCCAGTGCGCATCGTCGCTGAGCGCACCGGGGTCGGCCATCGCCTCGATCCTGCCGCGGATGCTCTGCAGGACCTCCCGCTTGATGCGCCCGCAGGCGATGCGGATGGCGTCGCCCTCCAGCGACTGCCGCACGGCGAGAATTTCCATGACCTCGGTCACGGTCACTTCCGCGACCCGCAGGAAACGGTCCTGCCGCCGCAGCAGGCCTTCGCCTTCCAATCGCTGCAAGGCCTCACGGATCGGCGTGCGCGAGAAGCCGAGCTCCTCCGCGAGCCGGCGCTCCTGGATGACCGAGCCGCCCGGCAGCGCGCCGGAAAGCAGCTTGCCGCGCAGCTTCCCGTAGGCGGCGAGGCCGACGCTTGTCCTGGGCGGCTCGGACGGGTGAGTGGACATCATCGGCATGGGCATTTCATGCCACATCGCATGCAAGTGGTATGCCACTTGCATGCCATCTGGAGGCCGGTTCGGGGGGCGCGCCGCCGTGCCCGTTCGCAGCGCCGGCGCGGGTCGCCGCCGCAACGTCACGACGACGGAAGCATGTACCTTGAGGCAGAGGCGGGGAGGGGGCCGATGACACCGACGAGGGCCTGGGTGCTGTTGAAGTCCGGCCGGCGGATCAATCTCCTCGATCCGTCTCCTGACGATTGGGACGATTCCGATCTCGCGATCGGCCTGGCGCGGACCTATCGGTGGGGCGGGCACTCCGCGTGGGATCTGCCGCTCTCGGTCGCGCAGCACAGCCTGACCGTGCGGGCGCTGCGCCGTGCCGCACCAGGACCCGCGCTGAGAGCGCCCGAAGAGCTCCGCGAGCTGCTCCACGACGCCGACGAAGGGTTCCTCTCGTTCGACTGCATCACCCCGGTGAAGCCGCATCTCGGCGCCGGCTATACGGCCGTCGTCGGCCGCCTGCAGGCCGCCGTCGCCAGCCGCTATCACCTCCCGGCGTGGCGGGCCGATGAGCACGCGCGCCACAAGCACGCCGATCGCCTCGCCGCGGCGAGCGAGGCGCGCCACGTCGTCGGCTGGAGCACCCATGACATCCGCCACAGCCTGGAGATGGACATCGATCCTCTCGAGGCCGATCCGCTGCCGATCCAGCCGGGATTGCGGCCATGGGAGCCCTGGCCGCCCAATCTCGCCGCCAGCCTCTTCCTGGCCGAGCTGCATCGCCTCTGCGCGGCCATGCCGCCCCGCGGCACGACGATGACGTAGCTCGTCTCGCGGACCGTTGCGGGATCGGATGGGGTGTCCGCCGATGGCGCCAAAGAGGCTTGCAGTATCAATCTGTTAGCGGAACGCGCTCACAGTTCCCACAAACCAGCCATCAATAGCAATTGGGATGCAGCCGCACGGGGGCGCCCGTCCGCTCGTCTGCTTTCAACCGGCGCAAGTTGCGCCGGTTGAAGCTTCTCCTCTGGTCGGCCTTCTCCGGCACGGGCACGGGCTGAGAGTTTCGGCGCAAGTTGCGCCGAAACTGCCGCAGTCTTCTCCTCCGTCCGGTCGATCCCAAGCTCACGCACGGCGGCGTTGATGCCTTGGCTTTGTCGGCCGCCAGTGTGGGGCGTGGCCGAAGGCGCAACTTGCGCCTTGGCTTGTTCCTTCTCCTCCGTCAGCCTTACCCACTCGGCGATATGCTCGGCGCGCTACCCCGGCGGGCCAGGCGCCCGCGGAGCGCCGCCCATCAGCGCAACCAGGACTCCGCCGAGGTCCGATGCGAGCTGCCGCAGAAGAAATGCTTCGCAGAGACGCCCCGCGAGAGGGTTTGATTTCGTCAGGAGCTCTATCTCGGCAATGATTTCCGCCGCGCGTGTCCGGGCCAGGGCGCCGGCGCTGGTCACGTCGGGCGCGCTCACGGCCGTGCGTCCCATAAGACCACGGCCCCCGGCGGGACCGGGATCGTCAGGCCGTCGTCGCGGAGGCGCCGCACGTCGTCGGCGACGCGGGATATCTCGACGGCGAGCATGGCGCCGTAGAGCCGACCGAGCCCCGTGCCGGGCTGCTGGCGTAGGCGATCGGCGATGTCGGAGGAGAGGAAGTCGAGCCGGCTTGCCAGCCGCATGCTGGGCGCGTTAGGCCCCTGAGTAGCCTTCATGGTGCTAATCCCACCGTGAGGGTTAGGTCGGGCGGCGGTGTTTGCAGCACCCCGTCCGGCCGCCTGCCGATGGCAGGCAATGGAACTGTAGACAGAAAATTGATTTCCGTCTACAAGAAAGAATGGCAGCGAAGCTACCCAAACGCCCCCGCGGGCGACCGCCGATCGGTCGATCAACAGTCGTTAGCTTCCGGCTCCGGCCCGAGGAGATCAGGCGCCTGATCGAGATCGGCGACGAGATCGGCATCGGCCGTCCCGCCGAGCTCGCCCGAATGATCGTCACCGATTTCCTGCGGGGCGACCTTGTGCGAGCCACGCCGGAAACAACCGCGCCGCCGGCGCAAAATACCGATCTCGATCGAACGGTGAAGCTGGCCCGCGAGATGTTCGGGATCAGGGGCGCCCTGGCCGACGAGAAGCGTTAGGCCCGCTCACCCCGTCCTATCAGCCACAACCTGGCCCGCCTGCTCGGCGGCGGTGCGCTCAAGCCGGCGCAGGAACCGGCGGGCCTTCACCCTCATTGAGGCACACACGAGGCGCGATTCTGCGATATCTTCCAGGATCCGAAGCGCCAGCTCGACGGCGGGCGCGTCCTCGGCTTCGGGCTCCGGCTCGGGCTCCGGCTCGGGCTCGGGGAGAATCCGAGAGGCTTCGGCGAAGGCGCTCGGCGCGGCCGCGCTCATTGCGGCACCACAACAAGGCCAGTCCAACAATAAATGTCCGAAAACCACTTCCCGTTCGGCACCCACGATTCGAGCTCGTGGTCGAGACTTACGACAGTGTAAATTCCGTTCGACGGGAGCTTGAGAATTTTCGATACGCCGGCAGACTGCGCAAGCGCATTCGTCAAAAGCTCGCTCTCGACCTGAATCTGACCGCCAAACACAATCGATGAATTATACAGCGTTTTTAGCAGCACCCCATACGGAGTGAAGCTCGGAAACGCCACGAGGCCGGTCGCGGCAGAGACGATCGGCACGACCGCGCCGGCGGGGGTCCGCGATCCGCTCTTCGGCCAGATTGCAAGCGTTCCGTTCTGGATTACCCACGCGATTCCGGCTGCGTCACACAATTCTTTGATGTTATCGCCCACCGATCCCCAGAGATACGGGTTGCGGATGGTGACGTTGACGCCATTGTTCTCGAAGTTGAGCGGCGGATTTGCCGAGGAGCACAGCGATTGCAGCAAGACCGCGACATTCACCGCCGCGTTGATGCCGCCCGGCGCCGCGGATTGAACATTGACGCCAGCGACGCTGTTGGCCGTGCACCGGAAGACCGCGTCGGGCATCCCGGTAAGGTCGGTGAAGCCCTGCATCACGGTCCCGATGAAGACCGTCGAGTAATTCGCGCCCCCGTCGCTGCTCGCCTCGACTGTTACGTGATTCTGGTAAATGGCAACTGCCTGCGGCTGCACCGTGGAACAATCATTCATCTGCGAGAGCGTCATGCCGTACACCGCAAGAGTGAGCTGGCAGCCGGAGAACATGCCGGCGTTCTTGACCGTGACTTGCGTCTTGAGGCCACTTACGGACAGCGTGTTGTTGCCACTCGCGGCGAACGTGCCGTTGCTGAGCGTGAACGTGACGCGGAGGATTTTCTGCGCGAAGGCCATGCTCGTAATCTCGCTTTACTGGCGATAACTCATTTTCTCAACGTCAATTCGCGCGCGCCCGCTCGACCGGGGGAGGGTCCGGGAGCGGGCGCGCGGCCGCGGGCCAGGTGCGGGCCGGCCGGCGGATGGGCAAGAGAGGATGGTGCGCGAAAGCCACGTCAGCCTCGGCGAAGTTTGAAACCGGGCGGAATTAGGGTGCAGATGATGTCAGCGCCCCGATCGTAAACAACCCGAAATGCTTTGCCGCGCAGTAACACAATCCAGTGCTCGCGGGCTGCACTGAGGTCTACCGCAATTGCGCCCTGCTTGCTGCGAATCATTTCGCGAAGATGCTGAACATCTTCAACGCTGAGCCGCACGCCGTAGTATTCGGCCGCGCGGTCGATAGTGGGACGCGCCCGGGCAGCCTCCTGCGTGCGCGCGAGCCGCTCACGGTGAGAAACACCGCTGCGCGGCAATTAGATCTCGCTCGGCGGCAGCGGCGCATCGGCATCGCGCGCCAGCGCCGCAACGGCGCCCTTCCACATGTCGGCGCCCGCGCGCGACACGTCGCGGAACGTCGGAACCGCATCGTAATGAAAATCCGGCGGCGCGTGCAAGCTGATCTCGCCGAACATGAGAGACATCTCGGCGACATCGTGCCGCAGAGCTTGGAAGCGAGCGATCAGCACGGGAAACGCCTCGGCCCGCAGGACGGCTCCAATGCAGCGATCCCGGTTCAGTTCCGCCATGTGTGCGCGCTGGCGCGCCTCCGCGACCTGCCCATCGAGCAGTCGCACCGCCTCGGCCGCGGTGCGCTCATCCGCTTCGGCCCGAGTGAGGGCAGCCGTGGCAGCGACCATCGGATCCTCGCCGCCGGCGCCGTCGCCGCCCGAGAGCAATCGATCCACCAGCCGTCCGGGGGCTTCGTTGCGAGCCTCGTCGATCGCGGCCTGTGCTTCTCCGGCGGCGCGCTCGGCCGAATAGCGCAGTGCGGCCGCCTTGTCGCGCGCCAGCTCGACGCGGGCGAGTGCTTCGGCCGCGTCCGCGTGGCGGCCGATGGCTTGCGCCAGCGCCGCGCGTTCGGCACCGCGGGCAGGCAGCGCGGCAGCCGGGCGGATCGGCTCGACCTTGCCGGCCATATCAGCGACCCCACGAGAGGTCATTGGGATAGCCGCTGGCGCGTGTGGCCGAGCCGTACATCCGCTCGAACGAAATCTCCGCGCCAGCATCCATCGCCACCGGCGGGGCGCCCCCGGCCCGAGCCAGGACGCGCGCGCGGTAGACCGCTTCCGCGGCCGTCCCATCGAGGCCGAGCACGTCCACACCCTCGGCCCTCAACGCCCTCTTGTAGACATCGCCGGCACTGGTCGCCGTGTCCATGGCGAGATGGCCGTGGCCGCCCTTCCGCACCCGCGCGATCGCCTGGTCCCGCGCGTGCAGCCGCCGCACTGTGTCGCCGTGCAGTTCTTCGTTTGTGTAAGGCGCGGCCGCGGACGGCGTGGCGTCCCGCTCTTCGTCCCGCCCGCGCAGCCGATCCATCGCACGTCGCGCGCGATCAGCGCCAAGCTTGCGCCGCATCCGGTCGGCGACTTCGGCGCCGTCCTCGTCCGACAGGCCGTCGAGCAGCGCAATGATCGTGTCGATCCGATCCGAGCGTCCCTCCTCGGTGTCACGCGCGCCCCGGCCCCGCAGGCCGCCGAGGCTGTCATAGGCCGGCGGCTCGCCATGCCCCGATCGGGGAAGCATCGCCGACCACGGGTTCGGCCGCGTCGGTTGCGCGATGGCGAACCTCGCGTGCGCCTCGGCGATGAAACGATCGGTTCGGGTTTGCATAGTCTTTCCTTTCGCTTAGTCACGCCGCCGCCGGCGGCACGGTATCATCGGCCAAATCGCAAGTGCGAGATGGTATCAGCATTGCCGGGCGGTTCGTGAACACTTTCGATCTCGCCCAAGTCTCGCCGCCGCGCGCGGTCGAGCTCGCGAAGCCTTTCCAGCTTGTCGCTCGCCTGCCGCTCCAATCCGCTCCCGGGCAAACCGCCCGCGAGGTGCGCCCTGCGCGGATCGTCCAATCTGAAACCGTCGCTGCCGTATTCACTCGGCGCAGCATCATCCGCGCCAGAAGCGGGCGGCACCGGCGGATGCCCGAGCGGCAGTTGAGCGCGCCGCGGGTCGTTTCGATCGAAGCCGTCGCCATTCGCTGGCGGTCGCTTCCATCTTTCCCGCATCTCATCGGTGATTTTCACCACGCGATCGGTGGCCCGTAATACGGCGCAGGGCCCATGCCCGCTGCAGCGCGCCGCGAAGCGTCCAAGCCCCGCAACCAATTCAACCTGGCCTCGTTCGGCACATACGGTTTCGACACCTTCGCCGCTGCGAGCACGGCCGCGGCGCAGACGCTGTTCGCGAGATCGTCGTGGCCGCCAGGCGCATGATCGATCGAGTTTTTACCGGCCCTGCTCGTGCGGCGCTCCAGAACCGCCAAGCTGCGCGGCAAGACGCGGCAACGGATAAAGCTCGATCTTGCCGCTGTTGAACACCGGCAGCGCGTCACGATAAAAGTCCGACTTCGGCCGATCCGCGAGCTCGTAGGTGACGCCCTGCCCGCGGAACGGCTCGCGCACGAATTCCCCGCCCCAATGATCGCCGGTGACCTTGGTGATGCGATACGCTTTCAGCGTGCCGGCAAACTCAGCAACAACGATCTCCGGTGAAAACGGCGGCCGCTTCTCGCGCACAAGATCAAGGATCACCCGTCCATCCTCGCCGCGATGGACGATCGCCATCGTCATCGAGTCCTTGCCCGAGCCGCCGGCAGGGTCGACGAAAGCGGTGTAGACAATACCCTTCATCGGCGCCAGCTCGTGGCGTCCGGTCGCGGTGCACGCTTCGATGATCTCGTGCGCCAGATAGGCTTCCAGGTCTGTGCGGAATTCGGCACCATACTCAGCCGCCGCGCTCGCCGGGTCCTTCTCGTAAGCCTTGTCAATCACCGAGCGCCGCACGCTCGGGTTCATGGTCAGCGTCGGCGCTTGCCACACCAGCGCTTCGGCATCCTCGTTGCCGTAGCCCTCGCGGTATGCCTCAAAGAGCGCGCCCCGCTTGGCGTAGGGGCTCGAGGCGCACAACAGCATCGCACCCGGCAGCGTCGCCATCGCCGGCCTGAGCGCCGCGATGATCTCGGCGTCCGGGTTCGCGGCCGTGTCCTCGACGGGCCAGAAGGCGATCTCGTCACCGATCGCCGCAACGATCGTATAGCCTCTTACCGATCGCCAGCTCGCCGTCATGATCTCGATCGAGATGCCGTTGCTCAGGTCGAGCGCATCGTCGCGCTCGCGCTCGATCAGCGATGCCAGCGCCGGCACGTTCGCAATCAGCGCCCGGCAGTAGCGGAAGGCCACACGCGCGGCCTTCCGGTCGGTGCAAATAATCGTCACGATGCCGCGCTCGCCGGCCGTGAGATAGGCGGACCAGTCGCGGAAGATGGCGAGGAACACGGCAATGGTCGCGAGGACGAAGCTCTTGCCGCCCCTGCGCCCGATGATGAGCCACGCTTCGGTGGCGCCTCCAGCCGGCGCAGCATCGCGGCCGGTGCACTCGCGGAAGACCGCGAGTTCAGCACCACTCATCGGCAGCCCGAACAAGGCCGCGAGGAACGCTCGCCATGCCGACCAGTCGCCGCGGGCGAACCATTGGCGCCAGATGCTATCGACTGCTTGATGGATGTTGAGCTCCTGCGGGATCATGGCCCAGAAGCCCCCAGGAAGGCCGCACAGGCCGGCTCGGCGTCGGGGGGTGCGGGAGTGCGGCCGACCGGCGCCAGCGGCGCCCTGGCAGCGGCTGCGCTCTCCCTGGCGATGATTTCGGCCGTCAGCTCGGCGAGCGTCGGCGCCCGCGGCGCGGCCGGCTTGCCGAGGGCCTTCAGATCCCGCCGAACCCTCACCTCGGCCGCCGTGCGAGCCTGCATGGCCGGAGCTGACAACTCACCATCCCGCTCCAGCCGGGCGTCCGAAAGCCGGAGGAACCATTCGTCCGCGGCAATCCGGGCGATGACCAGGCGCTCGGGATAGGACGGCTCGCGGCCCAGATGCTCGACAAGGTGCCGAGCCCGATCCTTCACGAAGCGCAGCCGGGCTTGCCGGTTGAACACCTGCGGCTCGCGAATGCGGCGCAAGGCGCCAGAAGCTTCAGAGCGCCGTGGCGAGTCGTGCATGGCCGAAGCGTGAGACATGCCAAATTTATGCCGCGCTCGACCGGGAGCGCGCAAGCAATTTGTGGGATAGCTTGCGGGACCATGCGCCGGCATGCGCGAACGGCGCAGATTTCCGCCACGCTCGCGGCAAGTTGGGCGGAGGGCACGTCCGCCGACGGGCTGAAATGGTGCCGGGGAGAAAAGAACGCGCTCCCCTCCGGTTTGGCACCTGACGCACCTGACGCACCTGACGCACTTTCCTTTATAACCCCTATGCCTGCGCGCCTATGTGCTCTCTGAGAGGAAAAGTGCGTCAGTGCGTCAGTGCGTCAGTGCAATGAACCGAAATAGACGGCCGAGGTGTTTTGTCCGCGGATCTGGGGGGGTTGTTCCCGATGCACGACGCTATCCAGGTGGGAGCGGAGGGACAGGAGGAGGCGATTTGCCCGGGCGGCTCGGCGGCGGAGGTCGCTATCCTTTCCGAAGGCGTTGCCAAGGACTGCCTCGGCCTTGGCGAGCGCGCTGGCGGTGTTTTTGAGATCGGCTCCGAGGCGTAGGTGCTCGGCTGCGGATAGTGGCGGGTCGAACCCGCGGCGGGGGGACTGTCTTTGCTCTTCTGTGAAGGGGGGCTCGCCGATGCGCTCGCGCAGCCAATTCCGCGCATCGCGGCAGGCATAGGATCTCCATTCCGCGAGTTCGGCTTGGTTGGCATAGTAGGTGTCGTGGATGATGCTGAATTCTAACGCCCGAAGCAATCGCTCGAAAGCGCGGACGGCATTGCAGGCGCGTTGACAGTGTGCTGCGCCGTAGGCGGGGCCGACGATATTCGGCACCGGGCAGAGGACTGCGTAGAGGGTCGCGAGCTCGAAGACTTGTGCGGAGGGCTGTCTCGCTCTTCTCCTCCAGCGAAAGCCGTTTCATGGGGATGCTCCTTCTGTTCGGGGTTGCCAGAAACGTTCACCGGTGTTGCCCCGGATACCGCGAACCCAGTGCAGATGCACGAGGGCTGCGGCGATGCGTCGCTGGTCGGCGGTGCCTACCTTTGGAAGGTCGATATGGAGGGCCTCGCGAGCTATCTGGAGGATCGTGACGCGACCCTGACCGGCGAGGTAATCGCTGATCGGGTCTTCCCAGGCGTCGCCCTCGTACCGCGCGTCCTGCTCGGGGGTGATATGCTCGTGTTCGAATTCCGCCTCCGGCCACCACGGGATGCCGCGGCGGTACAGCGAGACGGCCTCCGCGAAGAGCTGGTCGCGATCATGCTTGAGAGCGGTGAGATCGATAATATTCGCGTGGACCGGCCAATTCCGGCGTCCGCCGGTTTCATCCCGCAGGTAGTTTTCTTTGTTGGTGGTGCCGACAAAGACGCACTGCCGCGGCTCGGTAACTTCCTTTCGCCCGTATTTTGGGGTGTAGTTTTCCACCTTCTGCGTAATGAAAGCTTTAAGCTCCTCCGCCTCGGCTTTCGATATCGAGGACAGTTCGCTGATTTCGATCAACCATTTTCCGCGAAGGTGCTGGGAAACGCGAACGGGATCGCTCTTGAGATCGGGCAAGTTCTCGCTGTACCATTCCCCGGCGAGGATTTTGCAAGCGGAGGACTTGAGGATTCCCTGTTTTCCTTCGAGGATGAGCATGTAGTCGCACTGGCATCCGGGCTGGTAGATCCTGGCGACCATGGAGATCAGGAACATCCGGCCGACGGCCGAAGTGTAGGCGTTATGCTCGGCGCCGAAGTAGTAAGCGAGGAGGCGGTCGAGCCGCTGCGTCCCGTCCCATTTTAATCCGTCGAGATAGTCGCGGACCGGGTGGAATGCGTGCTCCCGGGCGTGCAGGTCAACGGCCTGATGGGTTACGTCCCTGCCGATTTTCTCGAGGCCGCTGAGCTGCAAGAATTCCTGAAGAGCGGAAACGTCGGTGTCGGCGACGGGATGCGGCGCGAACTGCCCGTTTGCTCCTTTCTGCCCAGGGACTGGATGGTTTAGGATGGCCGAGCGTTCCATCTGGTCATAGGTGAAGAGCTCGCCGAGTCGGTCGTCACCGCGCAACGCGAGCATCGCGTTGAAGAGATTCGGCCTCGGCTCGGCATTGTTATCGACTTGACAGGCGGCGAGCCATTCGCAGCGCCGGATGTGGAAACCATCATCGCGTGCCATAGGCGCGCTCCATGAGAATATCGTTGAAGTCTTCGCTGTAATTGTCGGGCGAGGCGATCCGCACCCTCCGCCCCTCGCGCGACCATCGCAGCGCAGCGTCCGTCGCGGCCCGCTCGCCGAATATGTCGGCGTCGGCGGCGATGATGATGCTCTTCACCTCCGGCGGCAGCACGAGCCCGCGCGCCAGATTTCCCCCGGAGATCGCGGCCCATGCCGGCAGGCCGAGAAGCTTGCCGGCGCTGGCACTCGTCTCGATGCCTTCGCCGATCACCAGCTCGGGCGCGATGGGATCAATGCGAACAGCGCCGCCCCATATTGGCCCGAGACTTGCCTTCGCTGGCTCGATATTGGCCTTGTTTCCGGAAGCGGTGATGTAGCTGCGATGGACCCCGAGAACCCGGTCGTCCACCCCTTGCACTAGCGCGATCATCGCCGGATTGCGACCGGCCTCGGGATGCGGAACGTCGCGCCGATAGCGAAGCGCGGCCGATCCGATGACGTGCTCGATATGCCGAGTTCGCAGATAGAGCTCCGCCGGCGTGCCGCGCACCGGATCGGCGCCGTTCCACAAACGCGCTGCGGCTGCCTGCTTGCGCTCGCGCGCCTCGGTTTCACTCTCTGCGTCTGGCCGCTCCGGCGCGCTCCAGGACCCGCCCATAATCTGCATCATGGCGCGGTCGAGATCATCGCGGCTGCATCCGTTCGCGCAATAAAGGCTCGGGCGGTTGCCCTTGCCGGCGCGGACGGCGAACGAAAGTTTATAGCCGCATGCGGGACAATTGCCGCGCCACGATCTGGCGTATCGCTTGAGCCCGAGCCGGTCGGCGAAGTCGCGGGCCGTGATGAGTGGCGCATTCATGCCGCTTCTCCCTGCTCGCGCTGCTGCTGCGCCTCGATCCTCCGAAAGAACGTCCATCCCGGCTTATAGCCGCGCGCCATCTGAATTACCCGGAGCCGCTCGTATCGATCTCCCGCGAGCTCGACCAGCTTGAAGAAATCGCGCCCGCGAGCCGTGCGGATGTCGATCCCTTCGGCCCAGGCCGGCCTAAGATCGATCGCGGCGAGCGTGCCCGCGGTCTCCCGCGGCACCTCTACGTGCGAGAAGAAGCAGCCTGGAGCGTCGGGCAACGGACAGGCGGCCGGCGTAGAGCCGAGCGGGAAAACGATGTCGCAGGCGCGGCATTTGCGGACGGTGGGCGCGACCGCTTCGCCCTTGCGGCGCTTGACGCTGGTGAGGCTCCACTCATGCGGCGCATCGGGCATGCCGTGCCGGAAAACGTTGCCGACATGGTCCAAAATCACGGCAGGTCGAGCCGTCCGGCTTGGGCCGGAGGCAGCGTCCGATTTGCTGGCGAAAGAGCGCGAAAGATTGCGTCGGTCTCAAGAGAATCGCGCCCCCTACAGAGGGAGCGTCGAACCCCTCGGAAATGAGCGCGCACGAGGTCAGCACCTTGAGCTCGCCGTCGCGCAAGCGGGTGACCAGGTCGCCGCGCTCGGCAGCGGCCAGCGTTCCGTCTATCGACGCGGCGCTTATTTCGTTGGCGCGGAATTCCGCTGCGACGTGCTCCGCGTGTGCAACCGTGATGCAGAACGCGATCGCCGTCCGGCCGGCTAGGTGCGATCTGTAGTGCTGGACTACGTTTCCTGTGATTGCCGTGCGATCCACTGCGCGCGTAAGATCATCGGCGCGATAGTCTCCGCCGAGCGTTCTAACTCCGCGAAGGTCGATCCCCGCGTCGGGCGCGAGATAAATAAATGGAGCGAGGAAGCCCTGCTCGATGAGCTCGCGAACCCCAGGGCCGATCACCATCTCCTGGAACACGTCGCCGAGACCGCGGCCGTCGAGCCGTTCCGGTGTCGCACTGACTCCGAGCACCTTGGCCTCGGGCCACGCATCGAGCACCTCGCGCCATGTTTCGGCTACGGCATGATGCGATTCGTCGATAATGATGAAGCCCGGCTCGGCGATTTTATCGAGCCGCTTGGCGACGGTCTGGACCATTCCGATCTGCACGATCTCGTCCGTCATCGGGTGGCCCGGCTGGATGCGACCGTGCGCAACCCCCATCGCGGTGAATGTATTGCTAGTCTGATCGGCGATTTCGGCGCGATGGACAATAACGAGGACGGCGATTCCAGCGCTCACCGCGTGCCGCCTCCATCCGGAGACTGGGCTCGCGCCCTGAATTTTTCTGCGGCGGCAACGGCGAGATAGCAGAAGCAGACGGTTTTCCCCGAGCCGGTCGGCGCGACATAGAGGACGCGCCGCTTGCCGCTGCCGAAGGCCGCTCGAATCCGCTCAACGTCCCTCTGCTGGTATGGGCGCAAGATGGGCGTCATCTCTGCGCCCTCGGCGCAACCGCGCGCGCATCGAAAGCAGCCCAGCGCGTGAGCGCGAAGCCGGCGGCGCGCGCATACCACGTGGCGATGGTCGGGCTGCGGTCTACGTCCTCGCGAGCGGGGGCAAACGTCCCGCCGCCGGGAGGTTTCGCGGTCGTTGCGCGCCGCAGGGCCGCGCGGGTCAATGGGCTCAAATCGACCTCCATCAAATTGAGGAAGGCCGCATTGACGCGAGGTGCCCTGGCGTCTATCTCTCCGGTGCCGCCGTAGAAACAGACCAGGGAAAGCCCGTCGCGTCGCCGCGGCGGGTTTTTCTATCCAGTGACGTGCTGCTCGGCGGCGGCGGTTCGCTTCGAGGGCGCCTTGATCCGGGCCGGCGGCAGCGATCGCAAGAATTCGAGACCATAATCGACATCGATCAGCAAGCTTTTCCCCGCTTGACGGCGCGAAGCTCGCCCGTCCCGAGCAGCTCGTAAATTGTGCGGCGGCCTAGCCCGGACAGCGCGCCGAAAGTTTCAACATCGGCGAAGGCGGGACGCGCTGGGGCGACCGTCGAGTGCAGCGCCGTGGTGGTGTAGGGATCGGTCATTTTCTCCTCGCATCACATGAGTGCGTCGTGATGCAGGGATCAATGACGAAGATGAGGCGCGCGTAGAAGGAGCCAAACTCGCCTGAATTTGGCTCCCCCCTCAGTGTGCTGAGCTTCGGTCCCGACGGCGGGGGCGCATGGCAGCGGCGAACCCGGATGCGTCCAGCTTCATGTCCTTGAGCTCGGCCTTAAAAAAATACTCGACCAGCGACGCGCCGACGACGGCGGTTACGCTGTGCTCTTTCTGCTTGCTGAGCGACCTTCTATAGCCGGCTTCGCGCATCGCTTTGGAGATCAAATCCGCGAGCTTATGACCGTACGCGTGCCACCTCTCTTCGGGACGACCGCGCTTCGCCACGACCGGCGTTCGCCTCGCGACGATTCCGAATTGTTGCAGCATCTCGTCCACGCCAGAAAACGTGCGGACGAAGAAAGGCGACGCCTCGGAAGCCGCCGGCCAATAGTCGAGCCAAGCGGCGCGCAGATTGGCGGCGGCGCGAAGCAGCTCCTCGCGGCACTCCTGCGCTCGCTCTTCGGCATCCACGGCGCCGGGACCCTCTGTCAAAAGGACGATCCCCAGCGCGAGCTTTTCGAGCGCGTCGTCCGAGGGGACGGGATCACCGTGTTTCAGCGCGAGGCCGAGCCATTCCTTTAGTTGGGCGACGCTCACGCGCTCAGGCGGATTTTGTCCCATGGCCCGCAGATACTCGCGCATGGGATCGGCGGATCGGGCGCTCACGCCACCACCGCCGCCCGGCGGAGCTCGGCCATGACGCCCTTGCGGCCCATGCAGTGGTCCGCCCACACCTGCATCAGCACGCGGCGCCGGTCGAGCAGGTCGCCGCGCTGATAGGCATCGTGCAACTTGCCCCGGGAGTGGGCGAGCGCCGCTTCGGCGAGGTCCTCTGGCTTCCCTGTGTCGCTGCACCAGGTCCGGAAAGCCGCCCGCATGCCATGGATGGTGCAGCCGCTCGGCAGGAGCTTCCCGAGCGCGACATCGCTGAGGGGGTTGGCGCCATAGGCCGAAAACACGACCTCGCCAGGCTCGCCGTGGTCCGGCAGGCAGGCCAGCGCGTCGGCGCTGAGCGGCGTCCGGTGCTCGGCCCCCGCCTTCATGCGGCCGCCAGGGACGGTCCAGAGGCGTGCCTTCGGGTCGATCTCGCCCCAGGCCATGCCGCGCACCTCGCCGGACCGGGCCGCCGTCAAGATCAGAAAGCGCAGCGCTGGGGCAGCCGTTCCTTCCCGCTCCTCGAGCCCCCGCATGAGTGCAGGAAGATCGTCGTAGGGAAGTGCAGCGTGGTGCCCATCGGTGCCGCGCTCGGCGTGCAGCGCTGCCTTCACCTTACTGGGCTTCGGCAATAGGTTGTCTAGATGGCCGCGCCAACGTGCCGGGTTTTCGCCCCCGCGCCAGTCCCGGCTCTTGGCGTAGTCGAGCAAAACCTCAATGCGCTGGCGGACCCTACTCGCCGTCTCTGGCTTCACCTGCCAGATTGGCTCGAGCACCTTCATCACGTCGCCGGTGACGATCGCGTTGACGGCCATGCTGCCGAGCTGGGGCAGCACGTAATCCCGGAGCGATTGTTCCCACTGATCCGCATGCGTCTGGCTGCGCCAGCCGGCGCGGTGAGCGCCAATGTAGAGAGTGGCGATCTCCTTAAGGCTGACCTTCGCCAAGACGGCGCGCTTCTCTTCCGCCTTCCTCGCCAACGGATCGATCTTGTCGGCGAGCATCTGGCGCATCCGCCGTGCCCGCTCCCGCGCCTCGGCGACCCCGAAGGTGTGCGCCGCGCCCAGGCCGGCTTCGTGCGCCCGGTAGCCGACCATATACCGCATCACCCAGGACGCGGCCCCGTTGCGGCCGACCCGGAGCGCCAGACCGCCGCCGTCGCCGTACAGACCGGGCTTCCCCGCCTTTACCAGCGCCGCCACCCGGGCGGGGCTGAGCTTGTTCATCTTGCGTGCCATTGGGATGCTATCCTTGCGCGCGTCCATCAAACGAAATGGAGATATAGGCGCACGTCACCGCACGGTCAAGCACATAAAGATGAGCGGGGATGGCGGATTTCCGCGGAATTTGGAACGTCGGCGCGCTGTGGCGCACGGGTAGGTTTCGGATGGGGTGGGATTCGAACCCACGAACCCTTGCGGGTTGGCGGTTTTCAAGACCGCTGCCTTAAACCGCTCGGCCACCCATCCGTGGCACCCCCGACCGTACCGGACACCGCCCGCCCCCGGCAACCGAGCACCCCCGCCCGCTTGGCAGGCCGAGGGCCTGTGCTATCCCTCCGCGCCATCGGCAGCAAAGGATCGCCCGGGTGCGAATCGCAATGATCGGCGGCGGCTATGTCGGCCTCGTCTCCGCCGCCTGCTTCGCCGAATTCGGCGTCGAGGTGGCGCTGGTCGAGACCGACCCCGCCCGCCTCCGCCAGCTCCAGGACGGCGGCATCCCCATCTACGAGCCCGGCCTCGATACCCTCGTCGCCGCCAATGCCCGCGCCGGCCGGCTCACCTTCGGCGCCGATCTCGCCGCCGCGCTGGCGGGCGCCGAGGCCGTCTTCATCGCCGTCGGCACACCCACGCGCCGCGGCGACGGCCACGCCGACCTCACCTATGTCTTCAAGGCGGTCGAGCAGATCGCCGCCGCGCTGAGCCACGAAACCGTGATCGTCACCAAATCCACCGTGCCGATCGGCACGGGGCGCAAGATCGAGGCCGTGCTCCGCGAGCTCCGCCCCGATCTCTCCCTCGCGGTCGCCTCCAATCCGGAATTCCTCCGCGAAGGCAACGCGATCACCGATTTCATGCGCCCCGACCGCGTCGTCATCGGCGCCGAATCGGAGCGCGCGCGCGACGTGCTCCGCCGCCTCTACCGCCCCCTCTATTTGATCGAAACGCCCATCCTCGTCACCGCGCTCGAGACCGCCGAGCTCATCAAATACGCCGCCAACTCCTTTCTTGCGATGAAGGTCACCTTCATCAACGAGATGGCGGATCTTTGCGAGCATATCGGCGCGGACGTGCACGATGTCGCCCGCGGCATCGGGCTCGATGGCCGCATCGGCCGGAAATTCCTCCATCCCGGCCCCGGTTTCGGCGGCTCGTGCTTTCCCAAGGACACCCTCGCCCTGGTCCGCATGGCCCAGGAGCACGACGCGCCGACCCGCCTCATCGAGGCCGTCGTCGCAGTCAACGACGCGCGCAAGGCGACCATGGCCGCCCGCGTCCTCGCCGCTTGCGGCGGCTCGGTCCGCGGGCTGACGATTGCCGTCCTCGGCCTCACCTTCAAGCCCGAGACGGACGACATGCGCGACGCGCCCTCGCTCCCGCTCGTCACCCGCCTGGTCGCCGAGGGCGCCGCCGTCCGCGCCTTCGACCCGGCCGGCATGGAAGCCGCCCGTCCGCTGCTCCCGCCTTCCATCGCCTGGTGCCAGAGTGCAATCGAGGCCGCCACCGGCGCCGACGCGCTCGTCATCGTCACCGAGTGGAACGAGTTCCGCGCCCTCGCGCCCCAGCGCCTCCGCGCCGCGATGCGCGGGGCCCGCATCGTCGATCTGCGCAACGTCTTCGACCCCGCCGCCATGCGCGCCGCCGGCTTTTCCTATCTTGGCCTCGGTCGGCCCCAGCCGCTCGGCGATAGCCCCGCCTGACCGTTCTCATGAGATCCGAGGACCCACGCGCGGCGCTGCGCCACCTCCGCCGCGTCGATCCCGTCCTCGGCGCCTTCATCCGCCGCTTCGGCCCCTGCGGACTTACCCCAGAGGGCGTCCCTTGTCGCGGCACCAGCCCCTACGCCGCGCTGGTCCACGCCGTCGCCCACCAGCAGCTCCACGGCCGTGCCGCCGAGGCGATTTTTTCCCGCTTCCTCGCCCTCTACCCCGGCCCTGCTTTGTCTCAGCCAACCTTTCCCGAGCCCGCCGCCATCCTCGCCACCGACCCGGCCGCCCTCCGTGCCGCCGGCTTCTCCGCCGCCAAGATCGCCACCATCCGCGCCATCAGCGAGGCCGCCGAGGCCGGCATCGTCCCCACCCGCCGCGCAGCCGCCCGCCTCTCCGACGACGCCCTGATCGAGCGGCTGACGGGCGTGCGCGGCATCGGCCGCTGGACGGTCGAGATGCTGCTGATCTTCACCCTCGGCCGGCCCGATGTCCTGCCGGTCGACGATTTCGGCATCCGCGAGGGCTACCGCCTGCTCCATGGGCTCGATGCCCAGCCCAAGCCGCGGGCGCTCGCCGAGCTCGGCGCGATCTGGGCGCCCTATCGCAGCACGGCGGCGTGGTATCTCTGGCGGCGCGCCCACCAGGCTCGGGAGGAAGCCAAGGGCGAAGGAAGGGGAAACAAGACCCCGAAACCTACGCCCACTCCGTAAGGAACGGCTCGACCGCCGCGAGCAGGCCTTCGAGATTGTCCGCGTGCAGCCAGTGCCCGGCGCCGCGCACGGTCGCGAAACGTGCCGCCGGGAAAAGCGCCCGGATCACGCCCTCATGCTCCGCCCGGATATAGTCCGAGCGCTCGCCGGCCACGAACAGCGCCGGCCCCTCGTATTCCGCCCCCGCCGGCACCGGAAAATCCTCGATCTCGTCGATCGCGGCAGCGATCTCCGCAAGTCCGTTCCGCCACGAAGGAGTTTCCCCAACCACAAGATTTTGCAGCAGGAAGCCCCGGACCTCGGGCTCCGGCACCGCCGCCGCCAGCGCCGCATCGGCCGCCTGGCGCGTCATCCCCGGCGCGAGCGTCAGCGCCCGCATCGCCGCAATCATCTCCCGGTGATGCGGCGGATAGGGCACCGGCGCGATGTCCGCGACGACCAGCGCCCGCACCGCCCGCGCCTGCCCAAGAGCGAGCCGCATCGCGACCTTCCCGCCCATCGAGTGGCCGAGGATCGCCGCCGGCCATGCGCCCATCGCCGCCAGCGTCTCGGCCACGTCCTCCGCCATCGTCGCATAGCTCATGCCCGGCGCGTGCAGGCTCGCCCCGTGGTTGCGCAGGTCGAGCGCGACCACCCGGAATCGAGTCGCCAGCCGCCGCTGCACGGCGCCGAAATTCCGCGCCGCACCAAACAATCCGTGCAGCAGGCACACCACCGGCCCGCTGCCCGACTCGCGTGCCGCCAGGATCATCGGCGGCTCACCGCCTCAGTTCCCGCCTCGATTCTTCGGCGCGTGTTCCCCATATACCCCGGCCCTCCCCATTGATCCAAGCGCATTCCAGCCTTGTATCCCGGCCCTTTTCGCCGGACTTGAAATGGCAGCAATTCCGTCCTTTATTGTGCGTCGCAACAAATGCTGCGTTGCAGCGAGGACCTACGATGACCGCCCTAGCCCCCATGCCCTTCGACGATTTCGAAAACACTTCCAGCGCCGACGCCGGTTCGCTCCGCGGCCGCTTCGCCCGCTGGCTCGAGGAGCGCCGCCGGCGCAACCAGCTCGCCCGCGAGCTCGCGCTGCTCTCGGAGCGGGATCTTGCCGACCTCGGCATCGGCCGCGCCGATTTCTCGTCGATCATCCGCGGCACCTATCGTCGCTGACCTGGTCGTCGCTGACCTGGTCGTCGCTGACCTGGTCGTCGCTAAGCCGGACTGCCGGTAAGCAGGCCCGCCGCCGCTAAAGCGGCGGGCGCTTACCCGCCCAGGGCCACGCCGCCTCGAACGCGGCCGCCGCCCTGAGGACGCCGGAATCGTCGAACCGCCGGCCCACCACCTGCAGGCCGACCGGCCGCCCGTCGGACGTGAACCCGCAGGGAATGCTCGCCGCCGGGTTGCCCGTGAAATTGAACGGGTAGGAGAACTCGGCCCAGCTCACCCAGTCCCAGGGGTGCTCCGGCCAGTCCGCCGGCATCAGGCGCTCCGCCGGGAATGCCGCCACCGAAACCGCCGGCGTGAGCATAAAATCCCACTCCTCGAAAAATCGGCCGACCGCGGCGCAATAGGCGTATTTGCGCTCCCGCGCCTCCTGGTAATCCCGCATGCTCACTGCAAGGCCCGCCCGGATGCAGGCGACCAGGCCCGGGTCCATCTCGGCCTCGAATTTGGGCAGGTAGCGGGCGTAGTTCGTCATATGCGCGGGCCAGAAGAGCCGGATCAGCTCCGGCCCGAGCGGGCCCCAGGACGGGCTCACCTGCTCGACGCTCGCGCCGAGCTCGGCCGCGAACACTTTCGCCGCCCCCGCCACCAGCCCCGCCACCTCCGGATCGACCCGCGCGTGCCCGAGATCGGGGCTGAAGGCGATCCGCGCCCCCCGGATCCCCTCGCCGAGCCGCGCCGCATAGGGCTCGGGCCAGGCCTCGGCCGAGCTATGGTCGAGCGGGTGCGGCCCGGCCATCGCCGCGAGCATCAGCGCGGCATCCGCGACGGTGCGCGTCACGGGGCCGACATGCGCCGTGTAATCCCCCGTGCTGACGGGATAGTTGGGCACCCGCCCATAGCTCGGCTTGAGCCCGAAGACGCCGCAGAAATGGGCCGGCATGCGGATCGACCCCGCCCCGTCCGAGCCCTGGTGGAGCGGCCCGTAGCCTGCCGCCGCCGCCACCGCCGCGCCGGCCGAGGAGGCGCCGGCATTGAACCCCGAACGCCACGGATTGTGCGTGATCCCGGTGAGCGGGCTCTGGCTCACGCCCTTCCAGCCGAACTCCGAGGTCGTGGTCTTGCCGAGCACGATCGCGCCGGCGGCCGTGAGCCGGCTGACGCAGGGCGCGTCCTCGCTCGGCACCACGCCGCGCTGGGTCAGCGATCCGCGCTCGGTCCTGATCCCCTTGGTGATCGCGAGGTCCTTGATCGTCACCGGGATCCCGGTCAGCGGCGGCGGTGTCTCGGCCTTGAGGAAGGCGGCCTCCGCCTCCTTCGCCGCCGCCATCGCCCGCTCGGCGATCAGGGTCGCGAAAGCGTTGAGGCTGGGCTCCAGACGCTCGATGCGGGCGAGAACCGCCCGCATCAGCTCGACCGGCGAAAGCGCCCGCCTCCGCATCAGCCCCGCCAGTTGGGCGGTGGTCGCATAGGCGAGATCGTCGTCCGTCATCATCGCTCCCCGGCATTGTCCGAACCGGGGGCGATAGTGTCAGTAGCGGCGGAGCAGCGCCACCAGCCGTCCCTGCACGCGGACGCGTTCGGCGGGCAGCAGCCGCACCTCGTGGCGCGGATTCGCGGGCTCGAGCGCGATCGACTGGCCGCGGCGCCTGAGGCGCTTCAGCGTCACTTCGGTCTCGTCCACCAAAGCGACCACGATCTGCCCGTTCTCCGCCGTCTCGGCCTTGCGGATCACGGCGGTGTCGCCGTCGAGGATCCCGGCCCCGACCATCGAATCGCCCGCGACCTCGAGCGCGTAGTGCTCGCCGCTGCCGAGCATCGCCAGCGGCACCTCGATATGGTTGCCCGAATCGCGCAGCGCCTCGATCGGCAGGCCCGCGGCGATCCGCCCATAGAGCGGAATCTGCACGGCACCGGCCTCGCTGGCGGCGCGCACGCCCTGCAAGCGCGACGTGAAATCGCCTCGGATCACGTTCGGCGAAAAACCCGCCGCCTCCGCCCGCACCGGCTGGGCGGCGCGCGGAGCCGCCTCGGGCGGCAGGCGAAGCACCTCGAGCGCGCGGGCGCGGTGGTGGCGCCGGCGGAGGAACCCGCGCTCCTCCAGCGCCGAGATCAGCCGGTGCACGCCCGACTTCGACTTCAGTTGCAGGGCCTCCTTCATCTCCTCGAAGCTCGGCGAGAATCCGGAGTTCCTGAGATGCCGGTCGATGAAGACGAGAAGCTCGTGCTGCTTGCGCGTGAGCATGGCTGACCCTTCCTGGCGATGCCGCCCGGCGCGGAAGGCGGCGCCTGGGAACAAACCGGCAACGACATCAAGCTTCTAAAGTCCGCCGCGAAGCCGCGTCAAGCGATTCGCGCAGTCGTCAAATGCCGAGCCGGTCGAGCCGGATCACCGGCACCACCGCCCCGGCGGCGAGCGCCGGGGCGTGGGGCGGGCGGAGGATCAGCGCGTCCGCCTCGGCGAGCAGCCGCATCAGGGAAGAATCCTGGCGGGGAAAGGCAATGACGACCGGCCGGCCGGCCTCGTCGCGGGCGAATTTCGCCCGCAGATGATCGGCGCGGAGATCGTTTTCCCCGAGGGCCGCGCCAAGCGGAACCTCCTCGGTGGGCGGCGGCTCGCCCGGCAGGCCGGAGAGGCGGGCGAGCGCGGGAAGAAGGAAAAGAATCGCGCAGACCATCGCCGAGACGGGATTGCCGGGCAGGCCGAGCACCGGCACCTCGCCGATCCGCCCGGCCATCAGCGGCTTGCCGGGCCGCATCGCGATCTTCCAGAAATCGAGCGCGAACCCCCGCTGCGAGAGCCCGGCGCGGACGAGGTCGTGCTCGCCCACGCTCGCCCCGCCGGTGGTGAGCAGGAAATCCATCCCCCGCGTCGCCTCGGCCGCCGCCGCGATCGCGGCGACATCGTCGGGGGCCACCGGCAGCACCGTGGGCTCGGCGCCGGCGGCGAGGGCCAAGGCCGCCAGGGCATGGGCGTTGGAGCTCACGATCCCGCCGGAAGGCACTGATTCGCCAGGCAAAGCGATCTCGTCGCCGGTGGCGAGGATGGCGATTCTGGGCGCACGGTGGACGGTGATCCAGGGATGATCTGCCGCCGCGGCGAGGCCTATGTCACGGGAAGTAAGGCATTTTCCGGCGGGGATCAGGATCGTTCCGGTGGCGAAATCCTGCCCGGAACGGCGGATATGGCGGCCTTTGACGACCGTTTCGCCGAGCAAAACCCCCGAATTTTCCTCGGTCGCGTCCTCCTGGAGCAGAATCGCGTCCGCGCCGTCCGGCACGACGCTGCCGGTGAAGATGCGGATCGCCTCGCCCGGGCCGAGCCGGCCGGCGAAGGGGTGGCCCGCCGGCGCGCTCCCGATGAGGCGAAGCCGCGCGCCCTTCGCGCCATCGGCGGCGGCGAGGGCATAGCCGTCCATGGCCGAAACGTCGAAGGGCGGCTGGGTCCGCCGCGCGGCGATGGGTGCGGCCGTGACCCGGCGGAAGGCGCAGGCGAGCGGCACCGTCTCGGCGGGCGTGGGGCGGAGCGGGGCGAGGATGCGCGCCCGCGCCTCCTCGATGCTCAGCATGCGCGGAACTCGCCCGACTTGCCGCCCGCCTTGTGGGTCAGGCGGAGATCCTCGATCCGCATGCCGCGATCGGCCGATTTCAGCATGTCGTAGATGGTGAGCGCGGCGACGGCGACGGCGGTCATCGCCTCCATCTCGACCCCGGTGCGGCCCATCGTCGTCACCGTGGCGGCGATCTCGACCGCCGGCCCGTCCGGGTCGGGGGAGAGATCGATGGAGACGGAGGCGAGGGGGAGCGGATGGCAGAGGGGAATGAGCTCGGCGGTGCGCTTGGCCGCCATGATCCCGGCGATGCGCGCGGCGGCGAGCACGTCGCCCTTAGGCGCGGTTCCGCCCATCAGCGTTGCGAGCGTGCCGGCTTCCATCCGGACCCGGGCCCGCGCGGTCGCGCTGCGCTCGGTCTCGGGCTTGGCCCCGACATCGACCATGGCGGCGCGGCCGAGCGCGTCGAGATGGGAGAGCTCGGCGGCCATCACGCCGCGCCGAGCAAAGCGCGGGTCGCGGCGGCGACGTCGCGCTCGCGCATCAGGCTTTCGCCGACCAGGAAGCAATGGGCGCCGGCGGCGACGAGGCGGCGGACATCGTCGGGCGAGGAAATCCCGCTCTCGGCGATCAGGAAGCGATCGGGGGGGACGTGGGGCGCCAAGTCGATCGTTACCTTGATGTCGGTCTGCAAGGTTTTGAGATTGCGGTTGTTGATGCCGATCAACGGGGTCTCCAGGCCGAGCGCGCGCTCGAGCTCGCGGGGGTCGTGCACCTCCGCCAGGACGTCCATGTCGAGCGCGCGCGCGAGGGCTTCAAGCTCCCGCGCCTCGGTATCCGTGAGTGCCGCCATGATCAAAAGGACGGCATCGGCGCCCATCGCCCGGCTTTCGTAGACCTGCCAGGGGTCGAGGATGAAGTCCTTGCGGAGGATCGGGAGATCGACCGCGGCGCGCACGGCGCGGAGATGCTCGGGCGCGCCCCGGAAAAAGCGCGGCTCGGTGAGCACCGAGAGGCAGGTGGCGCCGCCGGCGTCATAGGCGCGGGCCAGCGCCGCGGGGTCGAAATCGGGGCGGATCAGGCCGGAGGAGGGTGAGGCCTTCTTGATCTCGGCGATCAGGGCGAAGCCCGCCGCGGCGACCCGCTCCTTGAGCGCCAGGCCGAAGCCGCGCGGGGCGTTGTCGGCGGCGCCGATCCGCTGGCGGAGGGCGTCGATGCCGGTTTCCGCGCGGCGCCGGGCGATGGCGGCGCGGGTCTCGGCGCAGATCCGCTCGAGCGTGCCGCCGGAGTCCTCGGGAGGACTGGGGCTCATCACGCCGCCCCCGCGGCGCTTTCCCGCCTGAGCGCCGCGAGGGCGGCAAGCGCCGCCCCGGAGTCGAGCGCGGCGGCGGCAAGGCCAACGCCCGCGCGGAGCGTGGCGGCCCTGCCGGCGAGCAGCAGCGCCGCGGCGGCGTTGAGCAGCACGGTGTCGCGATAGGCGCCGCCCGCGCCCTTGAGCAAGGCGAGGAGGGCGGCGGCGTTGGCCGCGGCGTCGCCGCCCTGGATCGCGGCGATGGGGGCGCGGGCAAGGCCGGCCTCCTCGGGGGCGAGGGCGAATTCGCGGATGGCTCCGTCCGATGATAGTTCCACCACGTGGTTCTCCCCGGCGAGGGTGAGTTCGTCCAGGCCCTGGTTATTGTCCCCCGGGCCGTGCACGACCCAGGCGCGTTCGGCGCCGAGCCGGGCCAGCGTTTCGGCCAGCGGGCGGGCCCATTCGGGGGAAAAGACGCCGAGGAGCTGGCGGCGCACGCGGGCCGGATTGGCGAGCGGCCCGGCGAGGTTGAAGATGGTCCGGGTGCCGAGCTCCGCGCGCGGCCCGGCGGCGTGGCGGAGGGCCGCGTGGTGGCGGGGGGCGAAGAGGAAGACGAGGCCGGCGGCGCCGAGGATCGGCGCCAGGCGCTCGAGCGGCGGCTCGATGGGAACGCCGAGGGCGGCGAGGACGTCCGCCCCGCCCGTGCGCGAGGAGAGCGCGCGGTTGCCGTGCTTGGCCACGGGGATCCCGGCGCCGGCGACGACGAAGGCGACCGCGGTCGAGACGTTGAGGGTGCCCTGGGCGTCGCCGCCGGTGCCGCAGACATCGATCGCCTCAGGCGGGGCGGCGATGCCGATCATGCGCGCGCGCATGGCGCGGACCAGGCCGGTGAGCTCGGCCACGGTCTCGCGGCGCACGCGCATCGCCATGAGCAGCCCGGCGATCTGGGCCTGGGTCGCCTCGCCCGCCATGATGACGCCAAAAGCCTCCTCCGCTTCGGCCTCGCTCAGCGTCTCGCCCGCGGCCAGGCGGGCGAGAACGGGCTTCAGTCCGGGCAGCACCGGAGGCGCGTGCTGGGGATCAGGCGGCGCGGGCCGGGGCGTTGGCGATCGCGTCGTTGCGCCAAACCTGAGAGCGGACCCCGACCTCGCCCAGGAAGTGCACGAGGTTGAAGGTAAGGCTGTCGTAGTTGTCGATCAGGAGGAACATTTTTTCATACTGCGCAGGCGCGGGCGCGCGGTCAATCGGGGCATCCCCCTTCTAGAGCAGGCTGTTGAAAAACCCGTAGGCCGACCGCTTGTGGCATAACTCGTTCGGCGAGTGTGGCTCGCCGAGGGGCCGACAAGGGGCTCGGATAAGCGGTCGGGAGAGCTGCTCTCGTACGTTGATCTTGAGGAGCGGGGATCTTGAGGAGCGGGGATCTTGAGGAGCGGGGATCTTGAGGAGCGGGGATCTTGAGGAGCGGGGATCTTGAGGAGCGGGGATCTTGAGGAGCGGGGATCTTGAGGAGCGGGGATCTTGAGGAGCGGGTTCGGGCCGATCGTCCGAGGCGGGCGGTCCGGTCGCTGACCGACCCGGCGCTTGAGGCACTGTCGGGGGATCTCGCGGCGCTCTGGTTGCTCTCCGGGCCGGTTCATGCACCTCCGGGTTGTGCCTAGACAGGCACGATCCCCGTTTGACCGACATCTTCGGGCGAAGCCGCCCGGGCATCTTCATCACTGCATGACTGCCGAGCTCGTTGAGGCGTGAAACGGAAAGCCCGCTGCGCCTCTCATCAAGGGCGCGACCCGGCGGCGATCGTGCCGAAATTGGAATCCGCCCACTGTTACGATTTGTCGTAGTCTCACATTGGTCGTTGCGTAACACCTCTTTCCCGGAATAACTTTCGTAAAGGAAAACGTTGCGACTTGCCGCAGTGTCCCGGACGATCGGGGGCGGACGGGAATTGTCGGGGGCAGAAATCCAGCCGGAGCACTTGCCTTGCGACCGGGGTCCTTGCGACCGAGGTCGGGGCACCGACATCAGATACGTCAATTCGCTCATTGCGATGCTGCGTTTTCATGGGATGCCGTCGGACCCGGCGCAGGTTCTGCACGCGCTCGGCAACGGGATTCCGTCATCCGGCGACATGGTCCGCCATCTGCGGCGGGCCGGGCTCAAGGCCCGATCCGTCCGTTGCGACGTGCAGCGCATAGCGGCGGCTCCCTTGCCGGCAATCGCTTTTCGCGAGGACGGCTCCTCGGTTCTGCTGGCCAAGGCGACGCCCGAACGGGTTCTGATCGTCGATCCGGTGGCCGGACGCCCGACGATCCAGCCCGTGGCCGATTTCGTGGCGCGCTGGACCGGGGAGCTGATCCTGGCGACGAGGCGGGCGGATCTCGGAGACTCGTGGCGGCGCTTCAATCTCACGTGGTTCCTGGGCGCGATCCGCAAGTACCGCGGAATTCTGGGCGAGGTCCTTGCCGCTTCTCTCTTTCTGCAGATCTTCGCCCTGCTCTCGCCGCTCCTCTTCCAGGTCGTCATCGACAAGGTGCTGGTGCATCGCGGGATGGCGACGCTGGACGTGCTGGTGGTGGGGCTGGTCTCCATCGCCGCGTTCGAGGCCGTGCTGGGCGCGCTCCGTACCTATGTTTTCGCTCATACGACCAACCGTATCGATGTCGAGCTCGGGGCCCGTCTGTTCCGTCATTTGCTGGCGTTGCCGCTCTCCTACTTCCAGGCGCGCCGGGTCGGTGACTCCGTCGCGCGCGTCCGCGAGCTCGAGAACATCCGGAATTTCCTCACGAGCTCGGCGCTGACGCTCGTGCTCGACCTGCTGTTCACGGCCGTGTTCCTCGCGGTGATGGCGATCTATTCGGTCAGGCTCACCGCAATCGTGCTCGCCTCCCTGCCTCTCTATGCCGGGCTCAGCGTCGCCGTGACGCCGCTGTTCCGCCACCGCCTCGAGGAGAAATTCCGCCGCGGCGCGGAGAACCAGGCCTTCCTGGTCGAGGCCGTCGGCGGGGTGGAGATGCTCAAGGCGATGGCGGTCGAGCCGCAGATGCAGAGGCGATGGGAGGAGCAGCTCGCCGCCTATGTCAACGCCTCGATGAAGGTGACGGCGCTCGGCAACGTCGCGAGCCAGGCCATCCAGCTCATCAGCAAGCTCGTCACGGCGGCGATCCTTTTCTTCGGCGCCAAGGCGGTCATCGACAATTCCCTGAGCGTGGGCGAGCTGGTTGCGTTCAACATGCTGGCGCAGCGGGTCAGCCAGCCGGTGCTGAGGCTGGCGCAGCTCTGGCAGGATTTCCACCAGGCGCGCCTTTCGGTCGAGCGGCTGGGCGACATCCTGAATGCGCCGCCGGAGGCGGGCGGCGCGGCGCGAACAACTCTTCCGGCGATCCGTGGGGCCGTGCGCTTCGAGCATGTGCGGTTCCGCCACCGGCCTGACGGGCCGCCGGTGCTCGAGGATATCTGCCTCGACGTGCGGCCCGGAGAGGTGATCGGTATCGTCGGTCCCTCCGGCTCCGGCAAGAGCACCCTGGCCAAGCTGCTGCAGCGCCTCTACGTCCCGGAGTCCGGGCGCGTGCTGGTGGATGGGGTGGACACGGCGCTCGTCGATCCGGCATGGCTTCGCCGGCAGATCGGCGTCGTCCTGCAGGAAAACGTGCTCCTGAACGCGAGCGTGCGGGAGAATATCGCGCTCGCGGATCCCGGCATGCCGACGGACGCGGTGGTCCGTGCTGCGCAGCTGGCGGGGGCCCATGATTTCATTCTCGAGCTGCCGGAGGCCTATGACACGCTGGTGGGCGAGCGTGGCGCGTCCCTATCCGGGGGGCAGCGCCAGCGGATCGCGATCGCGCGGGCGCTCGCCTCGAACCCGCGCATCCTGATCTTCGATGAGGCGACGAGCGCGCTCGATTACGAGAGCGAACGCATCGTGCAGGGAAATCTCCGCCGGATCGTGCGCGGACGGACGGTATTCATCATCGCCCACCGCCTGACCGCGGTGCGCGACGCCAGCCGCATCGTCACCCTGGAGCGCGGGCGCATCGTCGAGCAGGGGAGCCATGACGAGCTGCTGGTCGCCGGCGGCCGCTATGCCGCGCTGCACGCGATGCAGGCCGGCTCGGCATGAGCGAAGTCGCGCGCGTTCGGGGGCGCCCGATCCTGAGGCGCGATGAGCTCGAATTCCTCCCGGCGGCGCTCGAGATCCTGGAGACGCCGGCCTCTCCGGCGGGCCGCGCGATCGGGGCCACCATCTGCCTTTTCCTCGTGGGTGCGCTCGCCTGGTCCGTTCTCGGCCGGGTGGACATCGTGGCGACGGCCGATGGCACGGTGATCCCGGCGGGCAAGTCCAAGGTCGTGCAGCCGCTCGACGCGGACGTGGTGGAGTTGATCCTGGTGCGGGACGGCGAGCACATCGCGATGGGGCAGGTGCTGGTCACGCTGGATGCCACCGAAGCCTTGGCCGAGCGGGACCGGATCGCGCGCGATCTCTGGCAGGCGCGCCTCGCCGTCGCCGGGCTGGAGACCTTGCGGGAGGGGCTGGGTGTCGGCGGCGGACCCGGATCCTTCATCCCGCCGCCGGGCGCCCCGGCAGAGGCGGTGGCGACGGAGCGGGCGCGGATCGCCGCCAGGCTCGCCGAGCAGCGGGGGAAGCTCGCCGAGCTCGCGCAGCAGATGGCGGCGAAGCGGGACGAGATGGCCGAGAACCAGGCGATGATCGGGAAGCTGGCTGCCTCCCTGCCGTTCCTGGGACAGAAGCGGGCGATGTACAGGGCACTGCTGCGGGAGCGGCTCACCAATCGGCCCGATTGGCTCGATTCCGAACAGGAATATTCCGATCAGGCGCAGCAGATCGTGGTGCAGCAGCAGCACGCCGTGACCCTGGCTTCGGACCTCGCCGCGCTCGAGGGCCAAGAGGAGGCGGCGACGGCGTCCTATGCGTATGGCGTGCTCAAGGATCTTGCCGAGGCCGAGCAGAAGGCGGCCGATCTCTCCCGGGAGTTTGCGGCGGCGGCGCACAAGGCCGCGCAGACGGTGCTGCGCGCGCCCATCGGCGGCAGCGTGCAGCAGCTTGCCCTCCACACGGTGGGCGGGGTGGTGACGCCGGCCGAAAAGCTGATGACGATCGTTCCGGACGGCGCTCCCGTACTGGTCGAGGCAATGGTCGACAACCGCGACATCGGCTTCGTTCATCCTGGCCAGGCGGTGGCGGTGAAAGTGGAGGCCTTCAATTTCACCCGCTACGGGCTGCTGCACGGTCATGTGGTGGACGTGAGCCGCGACAGCATCGCGGACGATGCCGTCCCGCCGCAGCCGCAGCCGCGGTTTGCGGCAGGCGCTGGCGCGGGCGATGCCGAGGCGGGCCAGGGAAGCAGCCAGGGAACCGAAGCGTCGGTCTATCTCGTTCACATTGCACTCGATCGCACGACGATGATGGTGGACGGACGCGAGGCGGCAGTGACGCCCGGTATGGCGGTGACCGCCGAGATCAGGACCGGGCGCCGGCGGGTCATCAGCTATCTGCTCTCGCCGCTGCAGCGCTATATGCATGACGGGTTGCAGGAGAGATGATGGCAATCGTCAACCGTTCCAATATCGTCGGTGCGGATAAGGTCATGTCGCGCTCCTGTCCGCGCATGTCGGGGAAACGCGTGATTTCGGGCATCACAAGTGCGCGTAGCGCTGGCGAGGTTTTTGCATGAAATCGAAGGCCACCATTACGTTTATCTGCGCCTTGATAATAAGCTTGGCTGGGCCGTGCCCGGGCGTGCAGGCGAGCAACCCGGCGACCAACGGCGGCTCCAACGATGGGGTCCAGAGTACGACAGCTTGGTCGACAGAACTGGTTGGAGGACTTTGGGGTTGGCATCTGGCAAAGTACAAGGGCTTCGAGAACGCCTACAGGATCGACGGCCAGACGCTTCTCTTGCTCGGTGCCGATATAAAAGAAACCGACAACGTATTGTGGAACCCATTGACTGGAATGAGGCTACATCTTGATCATGATGAGGAACTTAGATTTCTGTCCCGGCATAAGAACGACCGACTAACGTCCTATATATACATTTCTCCGATACATCTGCAGGGAGGACGGACGCTACAGGCCATGCCGTCTCCAGGACAAAATTTGTTCTGCCACAGCTTATCCTTCAGGTACTACGATGTTTTCGATAAACATCATGGCGTGCTCGGGGCCTTCTACATAGTTAGGAAGCTGGACCGTGCTAGGACGATAAAATACTTCGTTTGCCCGGAGGCTGAACAATGGCAGGAGCATTTTATGAAGATAGAGTTTATAATGGACATGGATTGCTTCGTCACTTTGGGGGATGGTACCTTGCTATTTTTGAACATATCCGATTCGGACGGTTTGACCATCATTCGACTGGACCAAAATCTCAAACAGCATACCACGCTTGGTGGCCGCGTGTTCGTCGCGGATGCGGCAACGATCAACCACAAGCTGCACCCCGAGGAAAATGATTTCGATATGTACAAAGAATTCATGAGCATATTCCTGAAGAATGAAACTGCCGGCGGGGCAACGATAGCACCGTGAAGCACCACGGATTTGTAACAGGGGGTCCACGATGTCAGGCACGACGAACAGCATAACGCCATCTCAAGTTCTCGACGCGTTGCAGCTTCAGGGCGCGAATGCCGTGGTGGCGGACGAGATCCTCTCGGGAAGCCAGCTAGTCGGCATTAATCTCGCTGCGCTCGGAATGTTGTTGAAGAACGAGGTCGGAGGAAAAGTTGCACAGTCTTATTCGGTCTCACCCCCCGGCTCTAACGGTGCTCAAGCCGACAGCGGATGGACGATTGGTGTAACGCAACTCGATTTTAATACAAATAGCGGAGCTGCGCAGGCTCTGTTAGAAAATGCACTGGAAAAATCGAACGTATACGACACCCTGGTCGCTCAGCAGATAGCGCAGGCATTCACGAACGCAGGAACCTCGTCAACGGTTAGCTTGCCTACAGGCGTGACGCTGCCGGACGTCGAGGCTGCACTGGCCACTCCGGCAGCCGTTGCTGCTATCAATCAGAACGCCGATCAGAGTACCGCGGTAGTAATCGATAATGTCAATTCCGTCGTGGGCCAGATCACCAATTCAGCAGTTCGACAAGCGCTGACGCCGGGAAGTCCAGCTTTCAATCCTACTGCGTATCTAGCTCTGGTGGACTATGCGAATCAGTATGGCCCCATTACAGTACCCGGTCCAATGTTCCAGCTGTTGAGCACCGGAACAACGAGCTTCCCGGATGGTGTCCAGAATTATAGCGTAAGTGGAGGAATTGGCTCGCTGGCCTACGACATCCAGGCGGCGGAGTTTGCCACGGAATATGCGATGCCGACCGGGGAGGTCGTCAACCCGGCTGCTTTTTACGACCTTGCGCAAAGGCAGGAGACTCAAGATATCGTAGGCGCAGCTTTCGATATTGCCAATGGCTTGCCGCTTAACCAGGACTCTGGCACCTCGCAATATGGTAGCAACGATACCATAGGGATCGAGGTAGCCGGTTCAGGTAATTCAGGAGAATATGTCGCGGGCTATGTTCAGAAGGCAACGGCTCAGTCCGTTGCGCAGACGGGAGGAATTCAGGTCGATACCTTAGGAGAATTTTCAACGACCACTTCAGATTATAATACGTCGGGTTCACTGGCATCCATGATCTTCCAGACCGGTTCGCAAGTTTCCGGGGTACAGAATACCGCCGAAATAGATTCTGGCGCAGGAAACGATGGTTTGACAACGGTAGACGTCACTCAAGAAGCGGGCGAGGCGTTTGACTTCACGGTTGTGGGCTCACCAACCGTAGACTACGCCATGGACGGCTCAGTGGCGGCCGGAAGTGGGGCGGATGTGATCGTCGTCGGGGGTTACAATGCCACATTGACCGCGGGGACCGGGACGGACCTGCTGCTCCAACTGGGTAGTGATGGCGCGGTAACCGGCGGCGCCGGATCTGACCAGATCCTGCTCGACGGGGAGAACGACACAGCCAACGCCACAGGCGCCACGGTGACTCTCGGCGCCGGCATCAGCGGCACCCTGAATGGTGCGGACAACACGGTCAACGTCGGTACCGATGACAGCCTCGCCGGCTATGGCGGGGGCAATTCGGTCCAGCTGGCGTCCGGCGATAGCTTCGTGGTGGGGACTACCGATGGTGCTTTTGATAACATAACCGGTGCGGGCGACACGGTGACGCTGGACGGCAACGTCGAGGTCAATCTCTCCGGCGGCAGCAATAGCGTGATTCTCGGCACCGGCGACAACCTGGGCGCCTATGGCGGCAGCAATCTGATCGATTCGAATGCGGGTGACCTTGTCGTCGTAGGCAGCACCGGCAGCGACCTGGATACGGTGAACGCCGCTGGCGACGTGTCTGGCGGCACCACGGCGAATGGCCAGAATACAGGCATATATTTGGATAACGGTGCCCAGGCCAACGTCACGGGTGGCGATGATACCGTGGACCTAGGCAGCAGCAGCTATCTCGACCTGCTCGGCGGTTCCGGCTACGCGGTGAACGCGTCGGCCGACACGATCGCGACCTTGGCCAGCACCAGCCTCAACCTTGCCGGTGGCACCGACACCGTCGATCTCGGCAGCAGCGGCTATCTCGGCCTGCTCGGCGGCTCGGGCTACACGGTGAACGGCTCGAGTGAGACGATCGCAACCTGGGCCGGCACCAGCTTCAACCTCTTTGGTGACGGTAACACCGCCGAGCTCGGCACTGGCGACAGCCTGGGCGCCTATGGCGGCGGCGATACGATCGATTCGGGCGCCGACGATCTGGTCGTGGTCGGCGGCACGGAGGGTTCCTTCGACACGGTGGACGCAAACGGGGATGCGCAGGGCGGCGCGACCGCAAATGGGCAGCCGACCGGCATCGGCCTGGACAGCAATGCGCAAGCCAACGTCAATGGCAGCAGCGATGGGGTCACTCTTGGCGTTGGCGATAGCCTGGGCGTTTATGGCGGCGGCAACACCATCGACTCAACGGCCGACGATCTCGTCGTTGTAGGCGATACCAGCGGTAGTTTCGACACCGTAAGCGCGTCGGGCGATGCGCAGGGCGGCGCGACCGCAAATGGGCACCCGACCGGCATCGGCCTGGACAGCAATGCGCAAGCCAACGTCAATGGCAGCAGCGATGGGGTCACTCTTGGCGTTGGCGATAGCCTGGGCGTTTATGGCGGCGGCAACACCATCGACTCAACGGCCGACGATCTCGTCGTTGTAGGCGATACCAGCGGTAGTTTCGACACCGTAAGCGCGTCGGGCGATGCGCTGGGCGGCGCGACCGCAAATGGGCAGCCGACTGGCATCTTCTTGGACAGCAATGCGCAAGCCAACGTCAATGGCAGCAGCGATGGGGTCACTCTTGGCGTTGGCGATAGCCTGGGCGTTTATGGCGGCGGCAACACCATCGACTCAGGAGCCGACGATCTCGTCGTTGTAGGCAATACCAACGGCGCGTCGGATCTGGTGAATGCCACGGGAGACGTCGTGGGCGGCGCCACCGCGAACGGCCAGGCCACCGGCATATATGTCGACGCCGGCGCCCAGACGAATGTCACCGGCAGCGACGATACAATCAATCTCGGGACCAGCAGCTATCTCGGCTTGCTCGGCGGCTCGGGCTATCTTGTGGGCGCATCGTCTGCCACCATCGAGACCACAGCCAACACCAGCTTCAACCTCGCCGGAGGGAATGACAGCGTTGGTCTCGGCGGTGGCGGCGATTATCTCGGCTTGCTGGGCGGTGGGGGCTACGGGGTTACCGCCGTGGGCGACGCCATCGCGACGACGGCCAACACGAACTTCAACCTCGACGGAGGAAACGACACCGTCGATCTCGCCGGCGGCAGCTATCTCGGCTTGCTCGGCGGCTCGGGCTACCTGGTGAACGCATCGTCTGCCACCATCGAGACGACAGCCAACACCGGCTTCAACCTCGCCGGCTTCAGCGATACGGTGGGGCTCGCAGGGGGAAGCCATGTGGACCTCCTCGGCGGTACGGGCAACGTAATCACCGCTGTGGACGACAGCATTGACCTCGGGGCCGGCACCAATGCCACGATCAATGGGGGAGGAAATACGGTCGGGCTGGACGGCAACGGCATTGGGGTGACGACGTCCGGCGGTACTGTAAATGTGTTCTACGGTGAAAGCGGCGAAACGATTTATGCCAGCAACGAGACGATCCGTCTCGCAGACAATGTGAGCGTGAACGTCGTCGGTATCAACGACAAGGTCGACGGCAGCAGCCATGACACGGTCCATGCCAACGGCGAGTACGACCCGGTGAGCGCCGATGATAGCGTCATCGTCTTCAGTGGTCCTAATGCCGGCGATATCCTCTCCGGTTCGGGCAACACCGGCTCCGATTGGGGTGGATACGATGGCCCGTTCGGCGGCAACAGCGGGCTCGGCGTGAGCTATTTCTCCTTCGGCACCAGCGGTGCCGCGGCCGGCATGGTTAGAAGGATGAACACCGTCGCCCAGTACCGATCTCAGCCACGGCGACCCCGGCGGCGCGGACGCGGCAGACGCGGCATGGAGCCGGTCCGAGCAGGCAATCGCGGCAGCCACGAACCCAATCGTGTCACCGCCCTCGCCCTTCAACGGCATCAAATGGACGGGGCCGGTCATCACCTGGGGCTTTGCTGCCGGGCCGGGCACGCAAGGAGCGCCCTTCAGCGGCTCCATCCAGGCGCAGTACCAGTCCGTCATAGAACAGGCCATCCAGACCTGGGCCGCCGCCACGGGACTCACGTTCGAAGAGGTCCCGGACTCGGCAGCGTCGGATATCAGCGTCGGCTGGGGCAGCTTCGACACCGCCGAGAGCGGCACGGTCGGCTATACGAGCTCGGGCGGTAGTACGGAGGGACAGATCTCGTCGGTCATCGTCCGGCTCGAGAATCCTTCCGAGGATCCGCTGGTTGCGGGGGCGGACGGAGCGCTCACCTATTCGGGAACGCAAACCGAGCTCTACCAGATCGCGCTGCACGAGCTCGGTCATGCCCTGGGGCTTGGCGAGAGTTCCGATCCGAGCTCGGTCATGTTCCCGGAGCTCGGGCCGGCGAACACGACGCTCGACGCCACTGACGTCACAAATATCGAATCCCTGTACGGCGATGTTTCGCCCGAGGCCGCGGCAACGAACGCCTCGCTGATCCAGGCGATGGCCGCGTTCGGCGCGACGCCGCCATCCTCGCCGGGCATGCTCCCGGTGCCGCCGCCGACACCGGATGCCACCCTCGTGCCCGCCTATCACTGAAGCGCGGGGAGAGGCGGTCGATGGCCGCCGCCGGAGGCCGTCGGGCCGCGTCGCGGGGTGACCCCGGGTACCCGGGCTCGCTCGGGCGTCTCGCCGTCAAGCATGCGCAGCAGGGCAGGCACGACACCGCTGTCCGGCTGCTGCGGGAGGCGGTGGATCTCGACCCGGGCGCGGCGGAGCTGCGCAACAACCTGGGCTTGGTTCTCCACGCGATGCAGCGCACGGAGCAAGCCGTCGCCTCCTACCGCAGTGCCCTCGCCATTCGGCCCCGTTATGCCCTCGCGCTCAACAACCTGGGCGTGGCATTGGCCGCGCTCGAGCGCCACGCGGAGGCGGTCGTCGCCTATCAGGATGCCCTGGCCATCGCCCCCAGCTATGCGGAGGCGCTCTGCAATCTCGGCACCTCCCTCCATGTCCTTGGCCGGGGCGAAGAAGCAGCCGGACGTTTCCGTGAGGCGCTGACGCTCCGTCCCTGCTTTGTCGAGGCGTGGATCAATCTCGGCCACCTCATGGCGGCGCGCGGTCGCTGCGAGGAGGCCATTCCCTGTTACGAGGCGGCGCTGGAGGCCATGCCCGGAAAGGCCGGCGTCCATGTGAACCTGGCCAGGGTGCTGAATGAGGCGGGCTGTCACGCCAAGGCAATCGAACATTACCGGAAAGCCGTTGCCATCTCGCCCGATCTCGCGGCCGCACATGCCGGGCTCGGATCCGTCCTGCTGGAGATCGGCAGGATCGACGAAGCAAGGCGCTGCTTCGAGAGGGCGGCTTCCCTGGAGCCCGAGTGCCCGATGCATTTGCTCGGCATCACCCGGACCACCAAGCTGACCCCCGGAAGCCCCCATCTCGGCACACTGCTCGCTTTGGAGAAGCGAATTGTTCCGTTGGGCACGGAAGCGAAGATCGACGCACATTTCGCGATTGCCAAGGCGCTCGCAGACATCGGCGAGCATCACCGCTCTTTCGCTCACCTCCTGGACGGCAACAGGCTCAAGCGCCGCTCGATCTCGTATGACGAGGCGATCGCCCTGCATCAGATGGAACGCATTCGCGCTGTCTTCACGCCCGAGTTCCTCCGCCTCCGGCAGGGCGGTCCCTGCGCTTCGTCTCTTCCGGTTTTCATCGTTGGCATGCCGCGCTCGGGCTCGACGCTCGTCGAGCAGGTCCTGGCGAGCCATCCGCGCGTGTTCGGCGCGGGCGAGCTCGATTTCTTCCGTCAGTCGCTGCGTGCCGCCGGCCTGCATACGCAGGAGAGAAAATTTCCCGATTCGGTTCCGAGCTGGACCGAGGAGGAGCTCAGTGCAGCCGCGAGTGAATATCTTCGGCGCCTGGAAGGAAAAGCCCGTCAGTCGGCCGGGCGGCTATCGGTGGAGCGGATCACTGACAAGATGCTTTCCAACTTCCGCTATCTCGGACTGATCCATCTGATGCTGCCGAATGCGCGTATCATCCATACCTGTCGCGATCCGATCGATACGTGCCTCTCATGCTTCTCCATCGAGTTCGCCAGGCTTCCTTTTACCTTCGATCTTGCCGAGCTGGGCCGCCACTACCGGGCGTACGAGCAGCTCATGGGCCACTGGCGCGCCACCCTGCCGCCGGACCGGACGCTGGAGGTCCGATACGAGGACATGGTGAACGGCTTTGAAACGACGGCACGGCGCATCGTTGCCCATTGCGGCCTCGACTGGAACGACGCCTGCCTGCGCTTCTATGAGACGGATCGCCCGGTGCACACGGCGAGCGTCGCTCAGGTGCGCCAGCCCCTCTACAGGCACGCCGTGGGTCGCTGGCGACCGGGGGCGAAGACGCTCCGTCCACTCCTGGATGCTCTGACAGGCTTTTGAAGAACCCGTGGCACGGCAGTTTGAGCCGTGATTCACGCGACGGGTGTTGCTCGCGCCGCCGGCGCGCGAGGAAAGGGCGCGGTTGCCGTGCTTGGCCACGGGCACGCCGGCGCGCCGGCGACGACGAAGGCGCACGCGCGTCGCCATGAGCAGCCCGGCGATCTGGGCCTGGGTCGCCTCGCCCGCCATGATGACGCCAAAAGCCTCCTCCGCTTCGGCCTCGCTCAGCGTCTCGCCCGCGGCCAGGCGGGCGAGAACGGGCTTCAGTCCGGGCAGCACCGGAGGCGCGTGCTGGGGATCAGGCGGCGCGGGCCGGGGCGTTGGCGCCACGGGCGATCGCCGCGAAATTCGCCAGCAATTCATGACCCTGCTCGCTGGCGATGCTCTCGGGGTGGAACTGCACGCCGAAGATGGGGAGGAGGCGGTGATGGATCGCCATCACCGTTTCGTCCTCCGACCAGGCGGAGGCGATCAGCTCGGGCGGCAGGCTCGCGGGGGGGACGATCAGGCTGTGATAGCGGGTGGCGGTGAAGGGATTGGCGATGCCGGCGAAGAGGCGGCTGGCGTCATGGCGGATCCGGCTCGTCTTGCCGTGCATCGGGGTGGCGCGGGTGACCTCGGCCCCGAAGGCCTGGCCGATCGCCTGGTGGCCGAGACAGACGCCGAGGATGGGCACCCGGCCGGCGGCGGCGCGGATCAGCTCGAGGCAGATGCCGGCCTCGTTCGGCGTGCAGGGGCCGGGCGAGAGCACGATCGCCTCGGGCTGGCGCGCCAGGGCGTCGGCGACGGTGATCGCATCGTTGCGCCAAACCTCGGAGCGGACCCCGACCTCGCCCAGGAAGTGCACGAGGTTGAAGGTGAAGCTGTCGTAGTTGTCGATCAGGAGGAACATTTTTTCATCCTGCGCAGGCGCGGGCGCGCGGTCAATGCGGGCCCAAAGGAGGGCGGGCTCAAAGGAGGGCGGGCTCAAAGGAGGGCGGGCTCAAAGGAGGGCGGGCTCAAAGGAGGGCGGGCCGCCCTCCTTTTAGCCGAGGAGCCGCGCGCCGACCACCGCCAGGATCACCGCCAGGGCCGGGCGGAGCACCGCCTCCGAGGTGAAGCGGGTGGCGAGGCTGCCGGCGACGATCCCCGGGATCGACCCGGCGAGGAGCGAGACCAGGATGTGGAGATGGACCGTGCCGAGCCAGGCATGGCCGAGCCCGGCCAGCAGCGTCAGCGGCACCGCGTGGGCGATGTCGGTGCCCACGATCCTGGCCGCCGGGAGACGCGGATAGAGGAAAAAGAGCGCGCTGGTGCCGACCGCGCCCGCGCCGACCGAAGAGATGGAGACCAGCACGCCGACGACGAAGCCGACGATGACGGTGTAGGCGATGGACGTGTTGAGGCCGAAATCCGGGTTGCGGTGGATCGCGGCGCGGAGGATCGGGCCCTTGAACAGGAGCATCGCGGCGGTGAGCACGAGGGCCGCGCCGAGGGTGAGGGAAATCATCGAGGCGGACGCCGGCCCGGTGGCGCCGAAATGGCGGAGGGCGAGGATCGTCAGGATCGTCGCCGGAACGCTGCCGAGGGCGAGGCGCCCGACGATCGCCCACGCGACGCTGTCGTTGGCATGGTGCGCGATCGTGCCCACGCTCTTGGTCGCGGCGGCGTAAAGAAGGTCGGTGCCGACCGCCGCGGCGGGATGCACCCCGAAGACGAGGATCAGGAGCGGGGTCATCAGCGAGCCGCCGCCGACGCCGGTCAGGCCGACGAGGACGCCGACGGCGAGGCCCGAAAGGGCGTAGAGCGGATCGATCAGCCACGAACCATGCATCCGCCGGCCGCCCCCTTCGCCATGCCTCCTTCCAGGCTCATGGCCGAGACCGAGCCGGCGCGCGAGGGAAAAAATCTCCGTCTCTCCGTTGCTTCGGACAGATAATATTTTTCTCCGGAACCGCCCCGGAACGCCGGAATTGAAGCGGAATGGAGGGAATTTTCCGCCATGGATGGGCGGGATGAAACAGGGCTTACGCCCGCTCGGCGCCTTAACGATGCACGAGACGGCTCCCAGTCCAGCGGTCGAGCGCGGCGGCGACGCGCTCCGCGAGAGGCTGCCAGGCGCCGGGCCCGGGCTGGCGGAAGAGGCGCACCGAGGCATACCAGGGGGAATCCTCGCGCGCGGTGAGCCAGCGCCAGTCGGGCCCGTGCGGCAGCATGATCCAGGTTTCCTTGCCGAGCGCGGCGGCGCAATGCGCGGTCGCGGTGTCGACCGCGACCACCAGGTCGAGCGCCTCGATCAGCGCCGCGGTCTGCGGCGAAATCGGTGAGCTCGGCGGAGAGATCGAGGAGTCCGGGGAGGTCGGCCGCTTCCTCCGCGCGCGGGCCGACCTGGAGGCTCACGAAAGAGAGGCCGGGAACCGCGAGCAGCGGGGCGAGGTCCAGGGCAAGGCGCCCGGGGGGGATCGAGCGCCTTGCATCGTTGGAATGGCGCGGATTGCCCGCCCAGACGAGGCCGACACGCGGGGAGGCGGGGAGCCGCTCGGCGAAGCGGCGGGCGCGCTCGGGATCGGCGGCGAGGTAGCGGCCGGGCGAGGGGATGGAGCAGAGCCTTGTCGCGAAGCGGTGCGGGAGGCTCATCTGGTTCACCCAGAGATCCATGGGGGGAAAGGGCCGGTCGATCGGGACGATGGCGGCAAGCCCGAGCTGGCCGGAAATAAGCGGCGCCAGCGCCCGATCGCAGGCGAGCGTGACAAGCGCGCCGCGGGCGGCGAGAAGCGGCAGATAGCGGGCGAACTGGATGGTGTCGCCGAGCCCCTGCTCGCCATAGACGAGGAGGTTTTTGCCGACGAGCGGCTCGCCGTGCCAGACCGGGCCCTCGGGCTCGGGGTAGGGCGGGGCGTAGCGGGGCGCAGGGCGGCGGGTCTCATATCGTTCCCAGCCGCGCGCGTAGTCGCCGGCGAGGAGAAGGGCGATGCCCTGGTTCCATTCGGCCGGCACGAAGTCAGGCGCGCGGGCGAGCGCTTCATCGCAGGCGGCGATCGCCTCGTCCGTCCGGCCCTGGGCGGTGAGCAGATGGGCGAGGCTCGCATGCGCCTCGACGAGGTCCGGATCGAGCGCGATCGCGCGCCGGCAGTGCCGCTCCGCCGCGGCGAGGCGATCCTCGTTGGCGAGCAGGTTGCCGAGATTGAGATGGGCCTTGGCGTGGCCGGGATCGCGCGCGATCGCCCGCTCGAGGCCGGTGATGGCGGCGGGTGCGGTGCCGAGCGCGGCCAGCGCCATCGCGCGCAGGAACTCCGCCTCGGCGAGCGCGGGCGCGAGCAGCAGCGCCGCATCGGCCGAAGCCAGCGCCTCGGCCGGGCGCTCGGCGTGGAGGAAGGCGGCGGCGAGGCCGGCGTGGGCGGCGGCGTGGCGGGGTCCGCAGGCGATCGCCGCGCGGTAGGAGGCGATCGCCTCCGCGGGGCGCTTCAGCGCGAGCAGGGCGGCGGCGCGGGTTGTCTCCGCCGGCGCGGAGGCGGGGCGAAGGCGGCAGGCGGCTTCCGCTTCGGCGAGGGCGGCTTCTTGCTCGCCATACTCGCGGAGGCAGTTGGAGAGGTTGACGCGGGCGCCGAGATGATCGGGCTCCCGGGCGAGGAGGGCGCGCAAGCGGGCGATCGCCGCCACGCGATTGCCGTTGCGGTGCAGCGCGTTGGCGTGGGCGAAGCACGTTTCGGCGTGCGCGGGGCGGAGGGCGGCGGCGGCGGCGAGGAGCGGCTCGGCCGCGGCGGGCCGGGCGGTGGCAAGCAGCAGCAGGCCGCAGAGATAGAGCGCGCTCGGCTGGGCCGGTTCGCGGGCGAGCACCCGGCGATAGGCGGCCTCGGCCTCGGCAAGCCGGCCTGCCTGATGATGGGCGAGGCCGGCGGCGAGCGCGTGGAGGGTGGTTGCGGGGGAGTCCTTGGGCATTTTGGCCCGGTGCGATTTTCCCGGCGATTTTGGCGGGCCGGGGTGAAGGGGCGGTAAACCGGCGCACGCCGGCACCGAAGGCGCCGCGCGGCGCGCGGGACGGCACGTGGCGGGAGGCGAAGCGCCCGGATGGCGAGGGGGCGCGGTTGAGGCAGATCAATGCCGGGATTGGCGGACGGCGAGACGGTTGCTGCCGATCGGGAGAGGGCGCCGCGATGGATGATCCGGAGCTGAAGCGCGCGGTCGAGGACGAGCTGGCATGGGCGCCGCATCTCGACGCCTCCGCGGTGAAGGTTGCCGTGCGCGAGGGCGTTGTCCGGCTGAGCGGCTTCGTCTCGAGCCTGGCCGAGAAGAGGGCGGTGGAGCGTGCCGTCTGGCATCTTCGCGGGGTGCGGGGGATCGCGCAGGAGATCGAGGTCCTGATACCGGCGGCGCGGCGGCATTCGGACGACGAGATCGCCCATGGCGCGGTTCACCTGCTGCGCTGGGATGCGCAGGTTCCCGGCGACGAGATCCAGGTCAAGGTCGAGCGCGGCGCCATCACGCTGGTGGGAGTCGTGGAGCGGCAGTTTCAAAGAAAGGCCGCCGAGGAGCGCGTCCACAGGCTGCCCGGCGTGACCGCGGTCGATAATCGGATCGTGGTTCGGCCGGCGGCGGCGGCGACGAATATCGAGGGCGCGGTCGAGCGGGCGTTCCTCCGCAATGCGAAGCTGCATGGGGCCGGAATTGCCGTCAGCGCCGAGGGCCCGAAGGTGACGCTGAGCGGCCTGGTGCGCAGCGTCGAGGATCGGGAAGCCGCGGCGGACGTCGCGTGGCGCACGGCGGGCGTCTACGACGTGGAGAACCGCCTCGTTGTCCAGCCCTGATCCCCAGGCGCGCCCGGGCCCGCGTATCGTCACGCTGACGCTCAATCCGGCGGTCGATATTGCGTGCGCCGCGCCCGCGGTCGTGCCGACGCACAAGATCCGGACCACCGACGAGCGATTCGACCCGGGCGGCGGGGGCATCAATGTCGCGCGTGTCATCCACGCGCTCGGCGCCGATGGCCTGGCCCTGATCATGACCGGCGGCGTGAGCGGGCAACTGGTCGAGGAATTGCTCGACGAAGACGGCGTTCGCTGGCGGTCCTTGCCGGTGCGCGGCCGCACGCGCATCAGCCTGAACGTGCATGACCGCAAGAGCGGGCTCGAGTACCGCTTCGTCGGCGAAGGGCCCGAGGTCGGCCGGGACGAGTGGCAGGGCGCGCTCGAGGTTCTGCGCGGCGTCGAGGCGGATTGGATCGTCGCCAGCGGCAGCCTGCCGCGCGGGGTCCCCGCGGAGTTCTATGCGGGCGCCGCCGCGATCGCCGCCGGGCGCGGGCAGAAATTCGTCCTCGATACGTCGGGCCCCGCGCTGCGCGCCGCTGGCGGCCCCGCGATAGCGCTGCTGAAGCTGAGCCTCGGCGAGCTCGAGTTCCTGATCGGCTCGGAGCTGCGCCAAAGCGAGCGGCAGGAGAGCGAGCTTGCCGCGTTGTGGCGCGCCGGCGCGGCGCGAACGATCGCGGTCAGCCTGGGGCGCGATGGCGCGTTGCTCGCAAGCGCGAACGGTGTCATCCGGCTGGCCGCGCCGGCGGTCAAGGAACAGAGCGCGGTGGGCGCCGGCGACAGCTTTCTCGCCGGCCTGGTGCTCGGGCTGGCGCGCGGGTGGCCTGAGCGCGAGGCGCTTTCGCTGGCGGTCGCGGCCGGCTCCGCGGCCGTCGGCACCTACGGAACCGCGCTGGTGCGGCGCGCCGAGGTGGAAGCCCTGTTCCGACAGCTCTGCCCCGGTTCGATTGCCGCCGCGGCCGGGTGAGGGGCGGCCGGAGAGGATCCGCGCAAGCGAGGTTGATCCAGGTCAAGGCGGCCGGGCGGCGAAAAATGTCGGATCAGGCGGTAGGCTGGAGGGAACGATGGCAAAATCCGCCGCGCCGGTGCGCTGGTTTTCCACGCTTGGCCTTGGCGACGTCCCCGAGGTGGGAGGCAAGAACGCCTCGCTCGGCGAGCTGGCGAGCCGGCTCGGCGCGGCCGGCGTGCGGGTGCCGAACGGCTTCGCGCTCACCGCGAGCCTCTATCGCGATGCGCTGACGGATGCGGATGCCTGGCCGAGATTGCATGCGCTGCTCGATCCGCTCGACATCACGGATGTTGCGGCGCTGGCGCGCGCGGCGGAGGAGGCGCGGGCGATCGTGTACGCGGCGACCGGCACGGAGGCGATGCGCGCGCTGGTCGCCGAGGCGTACGCGAAGCTCGAGGCGGAGTATGGCCGCGGGACGGCGGTTGCGGTGCGCAGTTCCGCGACCGCCGAGGATCTGCCGAACGCGAGCTTCGCCGGCCAGCATGAGAGCTATCTGAACGTCGCCGGGCCGGACGATGTGTTCGAGGCCTGCCGCCATTGCTTTGCCTCCCTGTTCACGGATCGCGGCATCGTCTATCGCGCCAATAACGGGTTCGACCATTTCAAGGTCGCGCTGTCGGTGGGGGTGATGAAGATGGTGCGCTCCGATCGGGCGTCGAGCGGGGTGATCTTCACCCTCGACACCAAATCCGGCTTTCGCGACGTGGTCTTCGTCACCGGCTCCTACGGCCTTGGCGAGAACGTCGTGCAGGGCAACGTCGATCCGGACGAGTTCTACGTGCACAAGCCGACCTTTCGGGCCGGCCACAGGGCCGTGCTGCAGCGCACGCTCGGCGGCAAGCAGCGGACCATGGTGCTGGCCCCCGGCCATGTCGGGGCGAGCACCGCAGACGAGGAAACCCGGCCCGAGCTTCGCGGCCGTTTCTGCCTCACCGATCGCGAGGTGCTAACGCTCGCCGACACCGCGATCCGCATCGAGGACCATTACTCCGCCGCGGCGGGCCGGCCGGAGCCGATGGATATCGAGTGGGCGAAGGATGCGGTGGACGGAGAACTTTATATCGTGCAGGCGCGTCCGGAAACGGTGGCATCGCGCAAGCCGGCCGGGATGCTCGAGACGTACACGCTGCGGGAAGCAGCGCGGCCCCTGGTCACCGGCAAGTCCGTGGGCGAGAAGATCGCCGCGGGCACGGTGCGGATCGTCCGCGATGTCGGCGATCTCGGCCGGTTCCGCCCGGGCGAGGTGCTCGTCGCGCCGGAGACCCGCCCGGACTGGGAGCCGGTGATGAAGACCGCCGGTGCGATCGTCACCGACCATGGCGGGCGGACCTGCCATGCCGCGATCGTGGCGCGCGAGCTCGGCGTGCCGGCGGTGGTCGGCGCCGGGGACGCGACGGCCCGGCTCGCGAGCGGTGAGGCCGTCACCGTTTCCTGCGCCGGCGGCGAAACGGGCGCGGTCTATGCCGGCACGCTGGCCTTCGACGTGGCGCGTGTCGATGCGCGGAGCCTGGCGATGCCGCGGACCGCGATCATGGTCAATCTCGGCAATCCGGAGCTCGCCTTCCGCACCGCCATGATGCCGAACTCCGGCGTCGGGCTGGCGCGCATGGAGTTCATCATCAGCGAGCATATCGGCATTCATCCGATGGCGCTGGTGCATCCCGAGCGGGTGGCGGCGGCGGACCTGGCGCGCATCGCCGCGCTGGCCCGTGCCGATTCGTCAGCGACGGAATTCTTCGTGCGCACGCTGGCGGAGGGCGTCGGCACCATCGCGGCCGCGTTCTGGCCGAAGCCCGTGATCATCCGGCTCTCGGACTTCAAGACCAACGAGTATGCGCAGCTGACCGGCGGCGCTCCGTTCGAGCCCAAGGAAGCCAACCCGATGCTCGGATTTCGCGGTGCCTCGCGCTACGCCCATCCGGCGTATGCGGAGGGGTTCGCGCTGGAATGCGCGGCGCTGCGGCGAGTGCGCGAGGACATGGGCCTCACCAACCTCGTGGTGATGGTGCCGTTCTGCCGCCGCGTCGAGGAGGCGAGGAGGGTGATCGCCGAGCTCGCCAGGCACGGGCTCAAGCGCGGCGAGGGCGGGCTCGAGATCTATGTGATGTGCGAGATCCCCAACAACGTCATTCAGGTCGATTGTTTCGCCGACGTGTTCGACGGGTTCTCGATCGGCTCCAACGACCTGACCCAGCTCACGCTCGGCGTCGATCGCGATTCCGACATCGTCGCCTTCGATTTCGATGAGCGCGACCCGGGAATGCTGGAGATGTTGCGGCTGGCGGTGACCGGCGCGCAACGCAATGGCCGCAAGGTCGGGATCTGCGGCGAGGCGCCGGCGAACTATCCGGAGATCGCCCGTTTCCTGAGCGGGCTCGGCATCGATTCGATCAGCGTCAATCCGTCGAGCCTCCTGCGCACCATCGCAGTGGTGTGCGCCGCCGAGGAGCTCGAGCCGCCGGCGAAGCGGGCCAATGTCGCGGCGGGGGAATAGGACCGGCGATGCGCTCGTTCGCTGGAGGGGTGAGGCCGCGCACCGCGGCGCGTGCCGGGCTTCGCGAGGAGGGATTGCCGCGCGGGCCGCAATGAGAGCGGGTGGGGGTCTGGGGCCCCAGGCCCCAGTGGGGTGCAGGGGCGAAGCCCCTGCGGGGGGGCGTCGGCCCCCAACTCCGTAGTCTCGGCCTTATCCTTATCCTTATCCTTTCAGGGCGGCGAAGCGGATGGCTTCCTCGGCGGCGCGGAGCAGGGCGCGGGCCTTGTGGCGGGTTTCCTCGGTACTCCGATTCGGGGTCGGAATCGGCGACCACGCCGCCGCCGGCCTGCACGTAGAGCGTGCCGTCCTTGATGACGGCGGTGCGCAGCGCGATGCAGGTGTCCATGGTGCCGTTGGCGGCGAAGTAGCCGATGCAGCCGCCATAGATGCCGCGGCGTTCGGGCTCCAGCTCCTCGATGATCTGCATCGCCCGGACTTTGGGCGCGCCGGTGAGCGTGCCGGCGGGGAAGCCCGCGATCAGGGCGTCGAGCGCGTCGAGGTTTTCGGCGAGCCTGCCCTCGACATTGGAGGAGATGTGCATGACGTGGCTGAAGCGTTCGACGACGAATTTTTCCGTGACCTTGACCGTGCCGATCTCGGCGACGCGCCCGACATCGTTGCGCCCGAGATCGAGCAGCATGAGGTGCTCGGCGCGTTCCTTGGGATCGCCGAGAAGCTCGGCCTCGAGGCGGAGGTCTTCCTCGCGCGTGGCGCCGCGCGGGCGGGTGCCGGCGAGCGGGCGGAGCGTCACCATGCCCTCGCGCAGGCGGACGAGGATTTCCGGGCTCGAGCCGGCGACGGCGAAGCTGCCGAAGTCGAGGAAGAAGAGGAACGGGGAGGGGTTGATGCGGCGGAGCGCGCGGTAGAAGGCGAAGGGGGGCAGCGCGAAGGGAAGGGAAAAGCGCTGGCTCGGGACGATCTGGAAGGCGTCGCCGGCGTAGATGTATTCCTTCATCCGCCGGACGACGGAAAGGAATTCCTCCTTCGACAGGTTCGAGGTTGGGGCAGGGGGTGGCGGGAGGGAGACGGGTGGATCGGGATGCGGGAGGGGCCGTTCGAGGGCAGAGGCGGCTTCGGCCAGCAGGGCGTGGGCGTTTTCCCAGGCGGCATCGGATGAGATGTCGGGGTCGGGATAGACGGGCGCGGCGAGGGTGAGGTCGGCGTTGACGTTGTCGAAGATGGCGAAGAGGGTCGGGCGGACGAGGAGGGCCTGGGGCAGGCCGAGCCGGTCCGCGTTCTTCGCCGGCAGCCGCTCCATCAGCCGCACCATGTCGTAGCCGAGATAGCCGACGAGGCCGCCGGTCATCGGCGGCAGGTGCGGCGGCACCTCGAGGCGGGTCTCGGCGATCAGCGCGCGCAGGGATTCGAGCGCGGGGCGCGGATCGGGCTCAAAGGCGTGCGGCGCGGCGCTGGCGTGGCGGTTGATCTCGGCCGTGCCGTCGCGGCAGCGCCAGATCAGGTCGGGGCGCATGCCGATGATCGAATAGCGGCCGCGCGCGGCGCCGCCCTCGATGCTTTCGAGCAGGAAGGAAAAGGGCTTTCCGTGCGCGAGCTTGAGGAAGGCGGCGACCGGGGTTTCGAGATCGGCGACGCCGCGCGACCAGACGAGCGTGCCCCGACCTTCGGCGTAGGCCGCATGGAAAGCGGCGAAGCCCGGCGGGGCGAGCACGTTCATCGGCGGGAGGCTCCTTGGTTTCTCATGGCTGGGCGAGCTGCTGGACGGCGGCGACGTTGATGCGCGGGTGGGCGCGGGCGCGCAAGGCGGCGAGCAGCCCCTGCTCGAGGTCGGAGGCGATGCTGCGCGCGAGCTGGTCGCGCATCTGGCCGTAGCCGATCGGGTCGGAGGCGGCGGTCGGGTCGGCGATCGCCATCAGCTCGGCGGTGACGAAGCCGTCCGCCGTCTCGACCATCGTCGCCTTGTGGAGCGCGAGCTGGAAGAGCGGGCCGAGAAGCTGCGCGGGCACGCCGGGGGCCGGCGCGTCGCGCCGGGTGGGCGGCAGGATGGTTGCCGAGAGACCCTCGGCGGCGGCCGCGTCGGCGAGCGGCGTGCCCTGGTTCGCCGCCACCATCAGCTGCGTCGCCATCCGGTTCTGCTCGGTCCGCTGCGCCTGCGCGGTCCAGTCCGCCAGGACCTTGTCCTTGACGGCGTCATAGGGCTGGACGTGCGGCTTGGTGACCGTTTGCACCTGGAGCGCGTAGTAGGAATTGTCCGGGCCCTGCACGACGCTCGCCACCTGGTTCGGCGCCTGCGCGAACGCCGCCTTGATGACGGCCTTGCGGAGCGCGTCCGAGCCGGGGATGGGGGCGGGATTGCCCGCCTCCGTGAGTTCCGCCGCATCGAGCGTGCCGGTGAGCCCGACGAGGCCGAGATCGCCGGGCAGCTTCTCGAGGTTTGGCTCGGCGGCGACCGCGTCCTCGAAGCCGGTGACGCGCTTGAAGACCAGGCCGACCGCTTGCTGGCGGGCGAGGGCCTGTTCCAGCGCCGGCTCGGCCTCGGCAAAGCTCACGTTCGCGCCCGGGGTGATGGCGGTGACTTCGAGCACGTGCCAGCCGAGCGGGGTCTGGAGCGGGCCGGTGACGCTGTCCGGCGGGGCGGCGAACACGGCCTTGGCGAGTGCCGGGTCCGGGAACTCCGCGGGCAGGGCATCGGCGAGCGAGACGGCGGAGGCGCCGGCGTCGGTCGCGGCCTGCTGCATCTCCGCCCAGCTCGCCCCCGTCCGCCAGCGCGCGGCGAGCGCTGCCGCTTTCGCCTGGTCGGGCGCCAGGAGGATCTCGGCCGAGCGGCGCTCGGGCTTGTTGTAGTCCGCCTGGCGCTGGGCGTAGGCGGCCTGGAGCGCCGATAGGGGCACCGTCTGGCTCTTGGCGAGCATGTCGGGCGAGAGGACCACGAGGCGGATCCGGCGGTATTCCGGGGTGCTGAAGGTGGCCGGGTTGTTCGCCCACCAGCGCTTCAGGACGGCCTCGTCCGGGGGGTTCGGCGCGGGGGCGGCGGCGAACGGGAGAAAAACGGCGGCGGCGGTGCGCGTCTCGCCCTGGAAGGCGAAGAGCGGCGCGGTCAGGGTGGCGGGCGCGTCGGCGCCGACGCCGATCGCGTCGAGCAGCTGGCTCTGGCCGAGGTCCTGGCGCATCAGCGAGAGGAACTGTCCCTCGCTCAGGCTGTTCGCGGCCAGCAGCTGCTGGAAGCGGGCATGGTCGAAGGCGCCGTTGGGGCCCTGGAAGGCCGGCATCGCGAAGACTGCCTGGCGGAGGGCGGGGTCCGGGACGACGAGGCCGAGCCGGTCGACCTCCGCGCCGATCGCCGCCTGGGTGATCAGGCGCTCCACGACCTGCTGGGCGATGAGGGAGCGCATCTGCGCGCTCGGCTGCTGGCCGTTGGGCATCGCCTGGCTCACCCGCTCGAGCTCGCGCTGGTACGCGTCCTCTGCGGCCGCCGGCTCGATCCGCTGTCCGGCGACATGGGCGATCGCGGTGTCGGTGCCGACATTGCGCAGCATGTCGCCGACGCCCCAGCCCATGAACGCGACCACCAGCACCCCGAAGAGGATGCGCGCGAACCAGTTGCCGAGATGATGGCGGATGAAGGAAAGCATGGTCCTCCCGGAGCCAGGGAGCCGGGCCCCCCACCATAGGGAGACGCGGTCCGGTTTGTCAGTATCCCCGCTCGGTCCCGATGGGAAGCCGGTTGGGAAGAAGGAGAAGGCGGATGCCGATGCTGGTGGTGGGGAACTGGAAGATGCACGGCCTCGGCGCAGAGGCGGCCGCGCTGGCCCGGGAGGTGAGGGCGGGGGCGGGGGGCGCGCACGCGGTTCTCGTGGTCTGCCCGCCCTTCACCCGGATCGCCGCCGTGGCTGCCATCCTCGCGGATTCCGCGGTCGGGATCGGCGGCCAGGACTGCCACCCTGAGCCGGCGGGGCCGCATACCGGGGACATCTCGGCGCCGATGCTGCGCGACGCCGGCGCCGGCTTCGTGATCCTCGGCCATTCCGAGCGCCGCGCCGCCTATGGCGAGACCGACGCGCTGGTGCGGGCGAAGGCGCAGGCCGCGGCGCGGGCGGGCCTCACGCCGATTGTCTGCGTCGGCGAGGACGAAGCCGAGCGCGCGGCGGGGCGGGCGGAGGGGACGGTGGCGGGCCAGCTCGCCGGCAGCCTGCCGGAGGATTTTTCCGGGGTTGTCGCCTATGAGCCGATCTGGGCGATCGGCTCGGGGCACACACCGGAGGCGGACGAGATCGTGGCCATGCACGCCCTGATCCGCGCCCGGCTCCTCGCCGCCTTCGGGCCGGCCGGGAGGAGCGTGCCCATCCTCTATGGCGGCTCGGTCAAGCCGGACAATGCCTGCCACATTCTCGGCCTGGCCGAGGTGGGCGGCGGGCTGATCGGCGGGGCAAGCCTCGTCGCCGCCGAGTTCCTGGCGATCGCCGCGGCCGCGCCCGGGACGTAGCCGAGTTGCCCGCACTTTCCAGCCCCGGCGCACTCGACTAGAAGCCGTCCGGCGGGGCGCGAGCCCGGGGCACGAGACCGGGGCACGAGCGCACGAGCCCGGGGCACGAGATAGGGGTGATGACGACCATTCTTCTGATCGTCGAGCTTTTTGTGACGCTGGCGCTGATCGGCATCGTCCTGATCCAGCGCAGCGAGGGCGGAGGCCTGGGCATCGGCGGCTCCCAGGGCATGGGCAGCTTCATGAGCGGGCGCGGCACGGCCAACCTGCTCACCCGCACCACCGCCATCCTGGCGACCATTTTCATGGCGCTCGCGCTGGCGCTCGGGGTCCTCAATCGGGGCGGGGGGGCGGGATCGATCCTGAATGCCCCGCCGGCGCCGACGACCACCGCGCCGGGCGCCGCGCTGCCCGCCGCTCCGGGGAGCCAGGCGCCGCTGCGGCCCGGCTCCCTGCCTTCCCCCGGGGCGGTTCCCGGGCCTGTCCCGGCGCCGGGCCTGCCGGCCGGGCCGAGCGTGCCGACGAAGTAGGGGCCGACGAAATAGGCGGGTCCGACCTGCGGCGAGACGGGTTCACCGGACTCGGCCTGCATGTGTATGATGGCGGCCCATGACGCGGTTCGTGTTCGTTACCGGCGGCGTGGTCTCCTCGCTTGGCAAGGGCATCGCCACGGCGGCGCTCGGGGCACTCCTCCAGGCGCGCGGCTATTCGGTGCGCCTGCGCAAGCTCGACCCCTATCTCAATGTCGATCCGGGGACGATGAGCCCCTATCAGCACGGCGAGGTGTACGTCACCGACGATGGGGCGGAGACCGACCTCGATCTCGGCCATTACGAGCGCTTCACCGGCGTCGCCGCCGGCCGCGCCGACAATGCGACCACCGGGCGGATCTATTCCGAGGTCATCGCGCGCGAGCGGCGGGGCGATTATCTCGGCGCCACCGTGCAGGTGATCCCGCACATCACGGACGCGATCAAGGAGACCATCCTCCGCGACACCGAGGGCGTCGATTTCGCGCTGGTCGAGATCGGCGGGACGGTCGGCGATATCGAGAGCCTGCCGTTCCTCGAGGCGATCCGCCAGCTCGGCAACGAGCTCGGGCCCGCGGGCGCGATGATCGTCCACCTGACGCTGGTGCCGTTCATCCCCTCGTCGGGCGAGCTCAAGACCAAGCCGACGCAGCATTCGGTCAAGGAGCTGCTCAATGTCGGCATCCAGCCGCACATGCTGCTCTGCCGCTGCGACCGGCCGATCCCGCCGGCGGAGCGGCGCAAGATCGCGCTGTTCTGCAATATCCATCCCCAGGCGGTGATCCCGGCGCTCGATGCCGAGACGATCTACGCGGTGCCGCTCAACTATCACGCCGAGGGGATGGATCGCGAGCTGCTGCGGCATTTCGGGCTGCCGGCGGACCGGGGGCTCGATCTCTCGCGCTGGGAGCGGATCGTCGCCGCGGTGCAGGCGCCGGAGGGCGCGGTCAAGATCGCGGTGGTCGGCAAATATACGAACCTGCTCGACAGCTACAAATCGCTCGCCGAGGCGCTCGCCCATGGCGGCATCGCCAATCGCGTGCGCGTCGAGCTCGACTGGGTGGACAGCCAGGTGTTCGAGCGGCCGAACGCGGTGGCCCAGCTCGAAGGCGTGCACGGCATTCTCGTTCCGGGCGGCTTCGGGGAACGCGGCACCGAGGGAAAAATCGCGGCGGTGCAGTTCGCGCGCGAGCGGAACGTGCCCTTCTTCGGCATCTGCTTCGGGATGCAGATGGCGGTGATCGAGGCGGCGCGGAACCTCGCCGGGCTGGGCGGCGCCTCCTCGACGGAGTTCGGGCCGTGCGAGGCGCCGGTGGTGGGCTTGCTCACCGAATGGGCGCGCGGCAACGAGATCGAGCGCCGCGTCGCGGGGGGCAATCTCGGCGGCACGATGCGGCTCGGCGCCTTTCCGGCCCTGCTTTCGGAGGGGTCGCTGGTGCGCCGGATCTATGGCGGGGCGGAACGGATCTCGGAGCGCCACCGGCACCGCTACGAGGTGAACATCCGCTATCGCGAGGTGCTCGAGGGCGCGGGCCTGCGCTTCTCCGGCATCTCGCCCGACGGCGTGCTGCCCGAGACCGTCGAGTATCCGGATCATCCCTGGTTCGTCGGCGTGCAGTATCATCCGGAGCTGAAATCGAAGCCTTTTGCCCCGCATCCTTTGTTTCACGGCTTCGTCCGCGCGGCGGTGGCGCAGGCCCGCCTTGTCTGATTTGCGTAACGTCAGCGTGGGCGCGGTCACGCTCGGCAACCATCTGCCGATGGTGCTGATCGCGGGGCCGTGCCAGATCGAATCGCGCGCCCACGCGCTCGAGGTGGCCGAGGCGCTGGCCGCGATGGCGCGGGCGGCGGGCGTTGCGCTGATCTACAAATCGAGCTTCGACAAGGCCAACCGCACCAGCCTCGCCGGCGCGCGGGGCGTCGGGATGGCGCAGGGCCTGGCGATCCTGGCTGACGTGCGCGCGCGTTTTTCCATGCCCGTGCTGACGGACGTGCACAGCGCGGAGCAATGCGCCCCGGCGGCGGAGGCGGTGGACGTGCTGCAGATCCCGGCCTTCCTCTGCCGCCAGACCGATCTGCTGCTGGCCGCCGGCGAGACGGGCCGCGCGGTGAACGTGAAGAAGGGCCAGTTCCTCGCACCGTGGGACATGGCGAACGTCGCGGCGAAGATCGCGAGCACGGGGAACGAGAGGATCCTGCTCACCGAGCGCGGGGCGAGCTTCGGCTACAACACGCTGGTCACGGATTTCCGGGCGCTGCCGATCATGGCCGAGACCGGCTATCCGGTTGTCTTCGACGCCACGCACTCGGTGCAGCAGCCGGGCGGGCGGGGGACAAGCTCGGGCGGCGAGCGGCGCTTCGCGCCCATCCTCGCCCGTGCGGCCCTGGCGGTGGGCGTCGCGGCGCTCTTCATCGAAACCCATCCCGACCCCGACCATGCGCCCTCGGACGGGCCGAACATGATCCCGCTCCGCGCGATGCCGGCGCTGATCGCGCGCCTTCGCGCCTTCGACCGGCTGGCGAAGGAAGCGGGCTGAGCCGGCTTCCCGCGCGGCGCGCGAGGCGCTAGGATTTCGTTGCCGCCTCATGACGATCCGGCGATTGGCCGCGCCGCTCCGGCGCGGGGAGGGAAAACCGATGAAGCGACGCTATCTCGTGCTCCGCGCCTTCTCGCTGATCCTGCGCATCGTCGGCTGGGTGGGGGTCGTCGCGGGCCTCATCCTGTTCGTCGTCGGGCTCGTCAACATGATGGGCACGTCGGGCGATTTCGCCGCCATGATCGCGGCGCGGGACATGCTGGGCGGGGGCGCCGGCCTCGTCGTCGCCGGCCTCATCTCCGTGCTCTACGGCGAGATCATCGAGGTGTTCTTCGACATCGAGGCGAACACGCGCCGCACCGCCGAAACGATCGAGCGGCTGGGCGCGCCGGCGCCGACGCCATCCCCGGCTGCGGCGGCGGCGCCGGCTGCGGCCATATCGGGGTGAGCGACGTCGTCCACCATGGCGTAGCACTCGAGATCCGGCGCGGCGACATCGCGGATCAGCCGGATCTCGAGGCGATCGTCAACGCGGCCAATGCGGCGCTGGCCCCGGGTGGCGGCGTCGCCGGGGCGATCCATCGCGCGGCCGGCCCCGGGCTCTACGCGGAATGCCGCAAGCTCGCCCCGATCCGCCCGGGCGAGGCGGTGATCACGGGCGGGCACGGGCTTCCCAACCGCTGCGTGATCCATTGCCTCGGGCCGGTCTTCGGCGAGGACGTGCCCGAAGCCGCGCTGCTCGGCGCCTGCTACGCGCGCGCGCTCGCGCTGGCGGAAGAGCGCGCCATCCGCTCGATCGGGTTTCCCGCGATCTCGACGGGGATCTTCGGCTATCCGGCGGAGGCGGCGGCGCGCGTTGCCTGGGGAACCGTCCTGGCGCGCCTGGCCTCGCTCGCCTCGGTGCGGCTGATCCGGTTCGTGCTGTTCAGCGAGGCCGAGCGGCATTTGCACGAGGCGGTCCTGGCGGAACTCGGCAGCGCCTCTTGCCGCGCGGGCTAGACCCGCGCTTTATCCGCCCGCCATTCCGGAGGAGCCCCATGGCTGCGATAGCGGATATCTCTGCGCGCGAGATCCTGGATTCGCGCGGCAACCCGACCATCGAGGTCGATGTCCTGCTCGATTCGGGGGCCCTCGGGCGGGCGGCGGTGCCCTCCGGCGCTTCGACGGGAACGCACGAGGCGGTGGAGCTGCGGGACGGCGATCCGGCGCGGTTCGGCGGCAAGGGGGTGCGGCGGGCGATCGAGAATGTCGAAGGCGAGATCTTCGACGCCATCTCGGGAATGGACGCGGGCGAGCAGGTGCGCATCGACGCGCTGCTGGTCGATCTCGACGGCACGCCGAACAAGTCCCGGCTGGGCGCGAATGCGATCCTCGGGGTCTCGCTCGCGCTCGCCAAGGCGGCGGCGTCCGATCTCGGCCTGCCGCTCTTCCGCTATATCGGCGGGGCGGGGGCACGCACGCTGCCGGTGCCGATGATGAACATCCTGAACGGCGGGCGGCACGCCGACAACCCGATCGACTTCCAGGAATTCATGATCCAGCCGGTGGGCGCGGGCACGATCGCCGAGGCGGTGCGGATGGGCTCCGAGATCTTCATGGCGCTCAAGAAGGCGCTCGCCGCCGCGGGGCACAACACCAATGTCGGGGACGAGGGCGGATTCGCGCCCAACCTCGCCTCGGCCGATGCGGCGCTCGCCTTCATCGCGCGGGCCTGCGAGGCGGCCGGCTACACGCCGGGACTCGATGTCACCTTCGCGCTCGATCCGGCGGCGAGCGAGTTCTTCCGCGACGGCAAATATGTTCTCGCCGGCGAGGGCCGCACGCTCGATGCCGAGGGCCTGGTCCGGTATTTCGAGGAGCTTGCGGCGCGCTATCCGATCGTCTCGATCGAGGATGGCTGCGCCGAGGACGACTGGGAGGGCTGGACGCTGCTCACCGCGACGCTCGGAAGGCGGCTCGGGATTGTCGGGGACGATATCTTCGTGACAAATCCGGAACGGCTGCGGCGGGGGATCGAGGCGGCGGCGGCCAATGCCATCCTGATCAAGCTCAACCAGATCGGCACGCTCTCGGAGACGCTGGAAACGATGGAGATCGCGCATCGGGCCGGCTACGCGACGGTGGTCAGCCACCGCTCGGGGGAAACCGAGGACACGACGGTGGCCGACCTCGCGGTCGCGACCAATTGCGGGCAGATCAAGACCGGGAGCCTGGCGCGGAGCGAGCGGGTGGCGAAATACAACCAGCTCATCCGGATCGAGCAGGCGCTCGGTCCGGCGGCGCGCTATGCCGGCCGGACCATCCTCAGGAGCGAGCCGTGGGCCGGGGCCGTCAGGGGATGTTGATGCCGACCGAGATCCCGGGCGGGGCGACATAGACGGGCGGCGGCGCATAGACCACCGGCGGGGGCGCGTAGACGACCGGCGGGGGCGGCGGAGGATAGGGATAGGCATAGACCACCGGCGGCGGCGCGTAGACGACCGGCGGCGCGACTACGACGCCGACGCCCCAGCCCGGCCCATGCCAGCCCGGCCCATGCCAACCGGGCCATGCCAGCCGGGGGCCCATCCCCAGCCGGGGGCGCCGTGCCATCCGCCGTCGTGGCCCCAGCCACCATGCCCGCCCCACCCGCCATGCCAGCCGTCGGCATGGGCGGGGGATGCGGCCATTGCCAGCGCCGTCACTGCGCCGGCGGCAATCAGCGGAAGCGACCTCATGGCGAAGCTCCTTCGATCCTCTCGGGCACGGCTGAATTTGCGCTCACAGGAGCCCCGGTTCGTGGCAGGATACGGGCAGGATCGCGGCAGGCGATCAAATGTGATGGGCGTTGGGGAGTCGGGGATGGCGGAGTGGAAGCGGCGGACGCGGGGGGCGGTGGCACCGCTCGTGTTCCTGGCCCTGACCGGCTACTTCGTCCTCAACGCGGTCGAGGGGCCGCACGGGCTGCTCGCCTATGCCAGGGACCAGAAGGCGCTCGCCGCCGCCCGGCAGGAACTGAGCCAGGTGAGCGGCGTGCGTGACCGCTGGGAGACCGAGGTCGCGGCCTTGCGGACCGACCATCTCGACGCCGACGCGCTCGATGAACGGGCGCGGGCAATGCTCAATCTGGTCAATCCCGCCGACATCGTCGTGATGTATGCGCCCGGACATCAACTGTTCTAGATCAAGGCGCTAGAGCCGAAACCGGGCGATGTGGGCAGTGCGGGGGCGGATTCGAGCCCGCCCGTCTCTATTTTTGAGAAAAAGGCGAAAAATTCAGATGCGGCCGACCAGGATGTCGGTCGGCCGGCGGGCCGCGCCATTGACCGGAGTCACGTCCTGCGGGCAGGCCGAGAGCACGAGCACGAGGTCCATCGCCGCCTCGAAGACGGCGCGGTCGCCGGGGCGGGCCGCCGGGGGAAGGCGATCGAGGCTGCCGTCGGCGGCGACGGGGACGTTCATGAAGAGGTTGAAGGGGGCCGGGGTGAAGGGCACCGAAAGCCCGAGTCCGGCGAGCGCCTCGTGCAGGTTCCCCGAACAGCTCCGGTGGCCGGGCGGGCAGCCGAGCTCGCGGTAGATCGCCTCGTTGCAGGCGCAGAGCAGCGTGTCGTGGACGCCGGGCGAGGTGTCCTCGACGAGGCGGAGCATCGGCCGGCGCCGGTCGCTCACCAGCGTCTGGCCGCGGCGGACGAAGATCGTGCTGTTGACCGAGCGCGTCTGGTCCATCGCCAGGAACTCGAACCCGCCCCCGGGGGCGAAAGCGAAGGCCCAGCTATCGACCACCTGGGTGCCTTCGGGATTGACGATCTCGAGTGCGGCGCCGGCGGCGAGGCGGAAGGCGCCGCCATGCCCGGCGCGCAGGATCTCATGGCCTTGGGCGCGCATCATTGCCGCATCATCGGCCAGGGAGTCGTGCTTGACAAGAAGCGGCGCAACGCCTGGAGTCAATGCTGCGTACACTTGCAGGAAAAAAAGGGGGCTTCATGACGTTGCATCGGGTGACGCTGCAGGGGGCGGCGGCGGCATTGGCGGCGGCGGTTCTTGTCATTTCGCTTGCCGTGCCGGCGCGCGCGGCGGATCTGCTGGCCACGCTCAAGGCGCAGAAGGTGCTGATCATCGGCACCTCGAACGACGCGCCGCTCTCGTACGTTTCGCCGACCGACAACCAGGCGCTCGGGGCCCTGCCCGACGTGCTGCGGGAGTTCCTCCGGCGGGAGGGGATCGACGCGCGGATCGAGGTGACGGCGATGCCGTTCGCGAGCCTGCTGCCGGCGCTCGAGAGCGGGCGGATCGAGCTGATGGGCGATGCGATGTATATCCGCCCGGCGCGGGCCAAGATCGTCGATTTTTCCGACATTGTCTTCTACAACCCCGAATCGCTCGACGTGCCGAAGGGCAACCCGAAGAACCTGCACACGCTGGCCGATCTCTGCGGCCACGCCGCCGGGACCTACGAGGGCACGACCTATGTCGATCTGCTGAAGAGCGCGAGCGCCGCCTGCCCCGCCGGCAAGCGGATCGACCTCCAGCAATATCCGACGATCCAGGACGTCTTCGCCGACCTCAATGCCGGGCGGCTCGACGCGGCGGTGGTGGACGCCTCGCTCTCGGCCTATGCGATCAAGGAGAATCCGGCGCTCGGCTTCGAGCTGGTGGCGGACTACAAGCCGGAGAGCAAGGGCAGCTCCGATTGCGCCTTCGCCATCGCCAAGGGCAGCCCGGACTTCCTTGCCGCGTTCAACACGACCTACGCCGCCATGCTGAAGGACGGGACGGCGGCGAAGATTTTTGCCAAATGGGGACTCGAGCCGACCGACTTCTTCCTCAAGCCGTAAGAGACCGGCGCTGGCGTAGGACGCGGCGAGGATCGGTGAACGGGTTTTTCCACGACCTCGCCGCCTGGGCGCCCGATCTCTGGGCGGGAACCAAGATCACCGTCCTGCTCACCATCGCCAGCATGGCGGTGGCGCTGGTCTTCGGACTGGCACTCGCTCTGGCACGGCTCTCGGAGCGGCGGGCGCTGGCGGTTGGGGCCGCCGCCTTCGTCGAGGTGATCCGCGGCAGCCCGCTCTTGCTCCAGCTCTTCTACATCTTCTACGTCTTTCCGTTCTTCGGGCTGCGCCTCAATAAATTCGAGGCGGGGATCATCGGGCTCGCGGTCAATTACGGGGCCTATCTCAGCGAGGTGTTCCGCGCCGGGATCGAGGCGGTGGACAAGGGGCAGTGGGAGGCCGCCGGCGCGCTCGGCTTGAGCCGGCCGCTCGCACTCCGCCTCGTCGTGCTGCCGCAGGCGGTCAGGATCGTCATCCCGCCGATCGGCAATTATTTCATCTCGCTCTTCAAGGACACGGCGCTCGTCTCGACGATCTCGATCCCCGAGCTGATCTTCACCGGGCAGCTGATCGCCGCCGACAGCTTCAAATACCTCCAGGTCTACAGCATCATTTTTGTCATCTACCTGGCGATCAGCTATCCGGCGAGCCGCGGCGTGCGCAGGCTCGAGCGGCGGCTCGGCCAGGGACGACCGTCCGGGCGGGCACCGGGGAGAGGCTGAGGATGGAAATCCGGTTCGATGGGAAGACGATCGCCGTCACCGGCGCGGGCCACGGCTTCGGCCGGGCGATCGCGCGGCTTTTCGCCAGCCTCGACGCGCGCGTCTTCGCCACCGACATTTCCGAAGACGAGCTCGCGGAAACGGCGGGGACGGCGGGGACGGGACCGATCGAGACCGCAGTGGCGGATCTCAGGGACCGCGCCGCGGCGGCAAGGTGGATCGGCGCCATCGAGCAGCGGACGGGCGGGGCGATCGACGTGCTGGTGAGCAATGCGGGGGGTGTCGCCGGGCAGGCCGCGAAGCCCGTGGGCGAGGTGACGGACGAAGAGTGGGACGTGATCTTCGCGATCAACGTTCATGCCGGCTTCGCGCTGGCGCGCGCCGCGGCTCCGGCGATGCAGCGTGCCGGGCGCGGGCGGATCGTCACCATCAGCTCGGGAGCGGGGCTCGGGCCTTCGCTGACGGGCATCCAGGCCTATTGCAGCGCCAAGCACGCGCTGGTGGGCCTGACCCGGCAGCTCGCGCACGAGCTCGGCCCCTTCGGGATCACGGTGAACAGCGTCGCGCCCGGCTTCATCCGCAGCAACGCGGCGAGCGAGCTTCAGTGGGAGAGCTACGGGCGTGCGGGGCAGCAGGCGCTGATCGAGCGGATCGCGCTGCGGCGGCTCGGGACCGCGGACGATATCGCCAATGCGGTGATCTTCTTCGCCTCCGACCTCGCCGGCTTCGTCAACGGCCAGGTGCTGGCGGTGGATGGGGGACGCTGAGGGGCGTGGCTCCCGAGGAGGTGCCACATGCCGCATCCGAGCTACCTGCCCGATGAGATGGGGACCGCGACGCTCGCGGAGGAAGGCGCGGTCGAGGCCGGATCGTACTGCGCGCCCACTTGTGTCTATACCGTGGGAAAATTCGGCATCGACGATACCGGCGGGATCAAGATCTGCTTTCGCGGCACGAGCGATATCGGCAAGCCGCAATTCACCCGGCCTGCCGGAGCTGCTGGCGACGGCGGGACGAGCGGCGCCGCTGGTGATCGAGGACCTGCTCGCGCGGGAGAGCGGCGATGTCACGCTCGCGCTCACCGACGAGGCGGGCTCGGTGCTGGCCCGCTCGAACCCGCTGCGCATCGGCCCGCCCCGGGCCTTCCTCGATATCGTCGGCCACCAGGGCAACGATTTCCAGATCACGCCTTCGTTCTGGCGGGAGCTGAACGAGCTCGCCGCGCGGTGCGATGCGCCGGGACGCTTCGTGACGCTGCCCGGCTGCGAATGATCCGGCAACACCGGCATGGGCGGCGACCGCAACGTCCTTTACGCGCGGGAGGGCGAGCCGATCTTCCGCTCCTCGCGCGTGCTCGTCGATCTGCCGGAGGAGGAGCGGGACCGCCACACCGTGGGCGAGCTGTTCGCAGCACTGCGGGGGGACGCGGTGGTGGTCGCGCATGTCGGCAGGCGCTATGCGGATCTCACGGCCGGGCATGACGGGCGGCTCGAACGGGCGGTCAGGCTCGCCGAGGATGCCGAGCGGTTCGCGGAGGATCCGGCGCTCTTCCCGGCAGCGCCGAGCCGCGGGCGCCGGACGGTCTGGGACGGCACAGCGGAGCTGCGCGGCAACCGCTTCACGCGCGCGGCCGCCGTGAATTTCCTCAATGCGAACCTGCCGCTGCGGCAGGAGGGCGGCTCCCGGCTCGCCTGGAGCAGCGTCGCCATCGGGGAGCTCGCCTCGCCACCGGGCCGGCATCGGCGGTGATCCCGATACGCGAGATCGGGCTTGCGGACCGGGTGATCGAGGCCGGGGGCCTGGGACGGCGGATCCGAATCTTCCGGCTGCCCGAGCGCCTGGCGCCGGGTGCGCTCGGCGCGTCGCTGGCGGTGGCGTTCATCGGCCGCGCCCGCGCCGCCGCGATCAAGCCGGTCGTCGCGACGTTCGGCGCGATCGACCTCGCCTATCTGCCGAACATCGTCGCCGCCGAGCGCGGGATCGCCGCCACCGGGCTCGCCTTGACGCTCCGGATCACCGACGGGGGGCCGCAATCGCGGACGACGGCGGCCGCCGAGGAAGCGCAGTTCGCGCACGGCGACACCACCCTGCCGCTGCAGCTCACCGGGAAGGGAATCCCGACGAAGATCCTGATGAGCACCGCGGAGGTCGCGCCCTACGCCAAACTCATCGTCCGCCAGGACCTCGATGACCGCGGCATCGGCAGCCTCGCGAAGCTGGCCGCATGCGATCGAGTGGGTTGCGGGCGGCGCCAGCTTCAGCCTGCTTGCGGGGCTCGCGGCGAAGCGGCGCGATGGGATCATGAGCGCGCCCGACGGCGTGCTCGAGACGGAAGACAACAAATGGGGGCAGTGCATCTTCGACGTGACGGACAGGGCGCGCTGGGACGGGCTGATCGGCGCGCATGGCCAGTTCGTTTCCTGCCTGCTGAACAATGACGACAATCCTTGGGTGCAGACCTGGGCGACGCCCAGGAACACGTTCCGGGGCTTCTTTATCGGCAGCCTGCTCGGCGCCTCGGCCGGCCTGCCGCTCGGCCGCTCATCATCCTGATCTTCGGCTTGGGCGAGATCTCCAAGATCATCACCGCGCTGCCGATCGTGCCGATGGTGGTGGGAATCGTCACCATCGCCATGCAGAGCAGCTACCGCACGGTGATGGAGAGCGTGGCCGCCGCCGGACCGTTCCGGAGAGCGTGGCCGAGCGGGCGGTCGAGCCGGAAATCCCGATCCGGTATGCGATGCTGCGCTCCCGCACGCTCGTGCGCGAGGCTTGGATGCAGGCCTTCGGCCGTATCCCCGGGCGGCCGCGCCTCAGTAGCCGGCGGCGCGCGGCAGGGCCGTCGTGATGATCGGAACGAAGGCGATCAGGAGGAGGCAGAGGAAGAGCACGCCGAGATATTTCAGGATCGGCCCGACCGTGTCTTCCAGCCGGACGCGGCCGATCAGGCAGGAGCTGTAGAGCCCGAGCCCCAGCGGCGGGGCGAAGAGGCCGATGCCCATGCCGACCACGAGCACGACGCCATAGTGCAGCGGATCGATGCCGAGCTGGCGGGCGACGGGCATCAGCAGCGGGCCGAAGATGATGAGCGCCGCGGCCCCTTCGAGCACCGAGCCCATGACGATCAGGATGACGATCGAGGCGAGCAGGAAGAGCCATGAGCCGTGGTCGGTGGAGAGGCTCACCATCAGCGCGGCCAGCGCGTGCGGGATCTGCTGGAGGGTCAGGACGTAGGCGAGGCTCTGGGCGGTCGCGACGATGAAGAGCACCATGCCGGCGCGCGAGGCGGCGTGGGCGAGCACGCGCCCGGAGCGGCGCCAGGTCAGCTCGCGGAATGCGAGCCCGCCGACGATCGCGGCGTAGATCACGGCGAAGGCGGAGATCTCGGTCGCGGTCGCGAAGCCGCTGCGGAAGCCGACGAAGACGATGAAGATCAGCCCGAACACCACGACGGCGCTGCCGATCAGGGCGGGCAGGCTGCGCGCCTCGCCCTCGTCGATCCGCGCTGCCGGCGTGCGGCTGCCGAAGACGATGGCGGCGATCATCAGCGCGACGGCCATCAGACCGGCCGGCACCAGGCCGGCGACGAACAGGCCGCCGATCGAGAGGTTGGTGACGAAGCCGAGGATGATGAGGTTGATGCAGGGCGGGATGGTCTCCGCCATGACCGCGGAGGCGGCGAGCAGCGCCACCGCTTCGCCCGGGTTCTGCCGGGACTTGCGCGCCGCCGGGATGAGGACCGTGCCGATGGCGGCGACGTCGGCCATCTTCGAGCCGGAGATGCCGGAGAAGATCACCATGCTGAGCACCATCACGACGTTCAGCCCGCCCCGCATGCGCCCGACGCCACGCTGAAGGAGCGCGATCAGGCGCACGGACATGCCGTTCGCCTCCATCAGGTAGCCGACCAGGATGAAGAAGGGGACCGCCAGGAGCACGAAATTGTCGATGCCGCGGGCCATCTGCTGGGCGAGGATGGAGCCCGGCAGGAAGCCTCCGGCCCAGACGAAGACCAGGGCCGAGAGCGCCAGCACGAAGGCGATCGGCACGCCGGCGGCCAGCGTGGCTATGAACGCGGCCAGCATCAGCCAGGGCGGATCCGGGACGCTCACGGGGAGAAGTGCGTTCCAGGCGATGAAGAGGCCGGCGGTGACGGCGACGAAGCCGATGCCCGCTGCGAGCTCCGCGAGGCGGAAGCGGGCCAGCCCGCAGAGGCCGAAGACGACCATCGCCAGGATCCCGAGCGCCATGGGCGCGAAGAACCAGTCTTCCGGCACGCCGGAGCCGACGGTCTGACCGGCGGAGACGCCGAGGAGTGCTGCCGAGTACCAGGAGAGCGCGGCGGCGACGCAGACGATGACGATTGCGACCATCGCCTCCACCCGCCGGCGCGCGGACGGGGCCAGGCGCTCGACGAAGAAGGAGATGCCGACATTGTCCCCGCGCGCCAGCGCCGCCGCCGCGCCGAGGAAGCTCAAGCCGAGCAGGAGCGCGCGCGCCACGTCGTCGCTCCACACCAGCGGCAGGTCGAAGAGCGAGCGGGCCAGGACCGACGCGGTGACCACGCCGAGATCGGCGAGCAGGAGCGCCGCCGCGGTGAACTCGACAATGCGCAGCAAGGGCCGCACGAGGAAATTATCGAGGGCTGCCGGCAGCCTGTTGCCGCTGCCGGCGCCGGCCTCGGAGTCCGTCACGGTTGTTCAGGCTTTCGCTGTCTGCTGCACGGCCTCCAGGAAGGCCTTCGCGCCGGGGGTCGCTTTGACGAAGCTCGCATGCAGCGGCAGCACGCGGGCGCGGAAGGCGGCGCGGTCGCATTGCGCAATGGTGACGCCGCGCTTGCCGAGCTCCGCCATGGCGGCCGCCTCGACCTCGGCGGCGCGCTGGAAATGGTCCGCGGTCGCCTGGTCGACCGCCAGCAGCAGGGCGTCGCGGAGGCTGGGCTGCATGCGCTGAAGCGTCTTCTCGCTGAAGAAGGCGCCGAACGGCGTGTAGATGTGGCGCGTCAGGGTGAAATGCTTGGCGGCTTCGTAGAATTTCGCGGAGAGGACGGTCGGCGCATCGTGCTCCAGCCCGTCGATCACGCCGGCCTGCAGGGCGGTGTAGATCTCGCCGAACGCCATCGGGGTGGCGGCGGCGCCCATCAGCCGGACCGTCGCCGTCACCAGCGGGCTGGGCAGGCTGCGGATCTTGCGTCCGGCGAGCCCGGCGGGATCGGTGAAGGCGAACTTGGTCAGGAAGTTGCGGGCGCCGAGATTGCGCCCCCAGGCCGGCAGGCGCGTGCTCGTCTCGCGCACCAGGAGCTCGCCGAGGGCGACACCGGCTTGGGTCGCCGTCGCGCGCCGGATATGATCGAAATCCTCGAAGACATAGCCGAGATCGAAGGCGCCGAATTCCGGCACGAGGTTGGTGTAGATCGAGGTGCCGACGAGCTGCGCATCGACGACGCCGAGCTTCACCTGGTTGGCGACGTCCGCTTCCTGGCCGAGCTGGTTGTCGGGGAAGAACTGGGTCGTGATCTTGCCGTCGGTCGCGGCCTTGAGCCGGACGACGAAGAAATCGTACCAGATGCGTCCCGTTGAGAATTGCGGATCGTTGGGGAACGATGTCGAGATGCGGAGCGTGGTCGCCGCCTCGGCGCGGCCGATGAGCGCGGGTGCCGCGAGGGAAGCGGCGGCGCCGAACAGAGTGCGCCGGGAGATGATCGGTGTCTTCATGGTTCTTTCCTTCCCTTGTTGGAGAACAGGCCCTGGGTGGAGGCGAGAGTCTTCGGTTTCGCGCGAGGGCGGCGCCCCGCTCGGAGCAACCCTTTCAGAGCACCGCGAGCATGCCGCCATCGACGTAGATGATCTGGCCGTTGACGTAGTCGGAGGCGGACGAGGCGAGGTAGATCGCGGTGCCGATGAGGTCCTCCGGCGTGCCCCAGCGGCGCGCGGGAGTGCGGGACTTGACCCAGGAATTGAAGCGCGGATCGTCGGCGAGCGGGCGGGTCATTTCGGTCAGCATGTAGCCGGGGCCGATCGCGTTGGCCTGGATGCCGTGCTCGGCCCATTCCGCGGCCATCGCCTGGGTCAGCATCTTGATGCCGCCCTTGGCCGCGGTGTAGGGCGCCGTGGTCGCGCGGGCCACCGCGCTGGTGAGCGAGCCGATATTGATCACCTTGCCGCCGCGGCCGCTGGCGATCATGCGCCGCGCCGCCTCGCGCCCGACCAGGAATGCGCTGGTGAGGTTGGTTTCGATCACGCGGCGCCAATCGGCGGCGGTGACGTCGAGGATCGGCTTGCGGAGCTGGATTCCGGCGTTGTTGACCAGCACCTCGACCGCGATGCCCTGTTCGTCGAGGCGGGCGAATGCGGCGAGGACGGAGGCTTCGTCGGTGACGTCGAAGGCCGCCTCGTGGACGCTGAGGCCCTCTTCGCGCAGCCGATCCGCGGCGGCGAGGAGCCGGCCGGGATCGGAGCCGTTGAGGACGAGCGCGGCCCCGGCGCGGCCGAGCCCCTCGGCCATCGCGTGGCCGAGGCCACGCGAGGAGCCGGTGATGAGCGCGGTGCGGCCCGAGAGATCGAACAGATGCGCCGACATCGGCCCGACCTCAGCTCACCGAGCGGCGGGCGATGAGATCGGGACGCGCGAAGACCGCAGGCTGCAGCTCGGTGCCGAGGCCGGGCCCCTCCATCGGCAGCACGTAGCCGTTTTTGATCACCGGCACTTCGGTGACCAGCTCCTTGTACCAGCCGGTGTAGAAGGCGCGCACCGATTCCTGGATCAGCGTGTTCGGCTGGCTCAGGGAGGCGTGCACGGCGGCGGCAAAGCCCACCGGCCCGGTGCAGTCATGCGGGGCGAAGGGGCGGTGCCAGGTCTCGGCCAGGGCGGCGATCTTGCGGCCCTCGGTCAGCCCGCCGCTCCAGCAGAGATCGACCATCACCACCGACATCGCGTCGCGCTCGAGCATGTCCTTGTAGGGAAAGCGCGAGCCCAGCGTCTCGCTGGCGCAGACCCAGACATCGGTGGCGCGCGCGTACTCGGCGAGCGCCTGGGGCGAGTTCATGCGGATCGGGTCCTCGAACCAGGTCGGCTTGTAGGGTTCGAGCGCCCGGGCGATCGTCTTGGCGGCCGGCAGGTTCCAGAGCGAATGGAACTCGACCATGATCTCGATGGCCTCGCCCGACGGCGCGGCGGATCTTCTCGAACGGCTCGATCGCCTTCTTCATCTGCGCGGCGGTGATGAAGGCACCTTCGTTCTCCTGCGCCGCCGGGTCGAACGGCCAGATCTTCATCGCCGTGATGCCGCTTTCGAGCAGGCTTTCGGCCAGTTCGTCGGCGCGCGTCATGAAGCCTTCGAGATCCTCGTAGGGACCGCCGGCCGCGCCGAGGCTCCAGTTGGCCACGGGGCGGATATTGTTCGAGCGGACATAGCCGTAGCCCGCGCAGGTGTTGTAGACGCGCTGGCGCTCGCGGCAGAGGCCGCCCAGCATCTGGTGCACGGGCTGGCCGCAGAGCTTGCCGAAGAGGTCCCAGAGCGCGATGTCCAATGCCGAGGCGGCGCGGTACTCGACGCCGGTCGAGGATTGGGCCATCGGCAGGTTGAGCATGTCGCGGTGGATCGCCTCGATCCGGAGCGCGGACCGGCCGAGCAGGCGCGGGGCGAGGGTGTCGTGGATATGGGCCTCGACCGCGCCGGCGCCGTAGAAGGTCTCGCCCAGTCCGATCAACCCCGCATCGGTGTGCACGCGGACCCAGAGGACATTGGCGAATTCCTCGGTGCGCAGCGTTTCGATCGCGGTGATCTTCACCGACGTCTCCCCTTCCTCGGCTGGCCACGTTGCGCGGCCGTGTTGCTTGACTGAAGCGGGCCCGGGCCTTGACTGCTGCTGGCCCGGGCGTCGGCCGGAGGCTATCCCAGGTGGTAAAATATCACAATATGTTTTTAGCTCGTCCCGATTTGGCGCATCCTGGCGGGCGGCCCGCCAGGCGCCGGAGGAGAGAGACATGGCTGCAAGACGGACGTCCGGGCCGCCTCTGCTCGCGGCCGACGGCGCCCGGACCGCGCCGCCCCGGCCGCGCCGCAACCGCGAGAACCTGTTCGCGCTCGCCTATGGGCGGCTCGAGGAGATGACCGTCACCTGCGAGCTCCAGCCCGGCCGGTCGCTCGCGATGCAGGAATTGCAGGAGATGACGGGGCTTGGCCGCACCCCGGTGCACCAGGCGGTGAGCCGGCTCGCCGGCGATACGCTGGTGATCGTCCGGCCGCGGCACGGCCTGCAGATCGCGCCCGTGGACCTCGCGCGCGAGCGGGTGCTGCTGCGGCTGCGGCGCGACATCGAGCGCTTCGTGACCCGGCTGGCGGCGGAGCGCGCCGGGCCGTCGCAGCGCAACCAGCTCCTGCACATGACCCGCACCTTGCGCCAGGGGCGGGAGCGGATGACGATCCGCGAGTTCAATCAGCTCGACCGGCGCATCGACCGGCTGATGATCGCGGCGTCCGGCGAGCCGTTCCTCGAGCACACGCTGCGGCCGCTGCACACCATCTCGCGGCGCATCGGCTGGATCTATCACAACTGGGTTGCCGCCGAGGCCGGGCTTTATCCGACGGTCGATTGCCATCTCGCCATTCTCGATGCGGTGGCAAGCGGGAACGCCGAGGCGGCGGTGATCGCGGCGGACCGGCTGATCGATTTCGCCGACAGCATGTTCGAGCCGATGGAACGCGCGATCGACCCTGCCCTGCTCGACTGCTCCCTCGCGTTCCTGTCAACGGGCTGAAGGCATGGCGCCGCCGGCGATCTTCCACGAGCTCGCGCGGGCGACTCGCGCGCGCCGGTATCGCGACCTGGTGCCCGATCGCAGAGTTTCGTCACTCGCGTAGCGATCACGAGACGCCGCGTGAATCGGGCACTTGGACAAAGGCCTGCGTGTCAGCTTTCTATCAAAGCCGGCACTGGTGACGGAGCGGCCTGCCATCGGCGGGCCAGGCGCCCACCGGCGGCGGGTTCGGGATTCCGGGAGGAGGTTCCGGGTGCGGCGCAAGGTCTGCCGGGCTGACCGCGGCCGGGGCTGCTCTATCGCGCCCGCAGGGCTTGCGACAACCTCGACGCGGCTTGAGCGCAGGCGGCGGATCGCCGATCTGCTGGTGGCCGGGGGCTCCTTCGCCGTGGCTCCGCGACGGGATCGGCCGCGACGGGATCGGCCGCGGCGGTGGTAAGGATGGGGAGAACGGAGAAAGGATGGGCATCGATGGCGGCGGATGAAGAGGGTGCCGCGGGTTCCGGTGCGCGCGGGGCGGGCCCGGCTGGCGGGGCGGGCCGGCGGGATTTCCTGCGGCTCGGCATGGGCGCGGCCTCCGCTTCCTTGCTGCCGCCCGCGATCCGGCGCGCGCTCACGCTGCCGGCGGGCCGGCGGAGCGGGACGATCGAGGATGTCGAGCATATCGTCGTCTTCATGCAGGAGAACCGCTCCTTCGACCATTATTTCGGGCATCTGAGCGGGGTGCGCGGCTATAACGACCGCCATCCGGTGCGGCGCGCCGACGGCAGGACAGTGTGGAACCAGCCGCGGAAGGGCGATGCGGACGCGGTCGTGCTGCCGTTCCATCTGCGCACCAAAGTCACGAGTGCGGAGTGCGTGCTCGACCTCGACCACAACTGGTATCCGACGCAGGCGGCGTTGGCGGCGGGGCGCAACGACCGCTGGCCCGCCCACAAGAGCGATCTCACGATGGGCTATTACCTCCGCGCGGACATTCCGTTCCATTACGCGCTCGCGGGAGCCTTCACCATCTGCGACAATTATTTCTGCGCGACCCCGACCCAGACGCATCCGAACCGGATGTACCTGATGACCGGCATGCTCGATCCGACCGGCGCGGGCGGCGGCCCGCTGCTCGACAACATCGATTACGTGGACAGAAAATACTATCCGCGCGTGCCGCCGCCCTTCACCTGGACGACCTATCCGGAGCGGCTGGAGCGGGCGGGAATCTCGTGGCAGGTCTATCAGCAGGGGCTCGACCCGGGCGACGCGCTCGGCGGCAATTTCGGCACCAACGTGCTGATGAATTTTCACCAGTTCATCGCGGCGCCCGAGGGCTCGGCCCTGCAGCGGCGGGGGATGAGCGTGCGCACGCTCGAGGATCTCGCGGCGGATGTGCGCGGCGGCCGGCTGCCGCAGGTCTCGTGGCTGCTGCCGCCGGCGGCCTATTCGGAGCATCCGCGCTGGACGCCCGGCTACGGCGCCGCCTACATCGCGCGGATCCTCGATGCGCTGACCGCCGATCCGATGGTTTGGAGCCGGACGGCGCTCTTCATCATGTACGACGAGAATGACGGGTATTTCGACCATCTCGTGCCGCCGCAGCCGCCGACGCCGGTGCGGCCCGGCAAGAGCACGGTGAGCACCGCGGGCGAGATCCACGATTATGTGAGCCCGTTCGATGCGCGGAAGTTCCATGCCGACAATCTGCCGTACGGGCTCGGGCCGAGGGTCGGGATGATCGTGGTCTCGCCCTGGAGCAAAGGCGGGTTCGTCTGCTCGGAGGTGTTCGACCATACCTCGGTGATCCGTTTCATCGAGCGGCGCTTCGGCGTCGCCGAGCCGAACATCACCGCATGGCGGCGGGCGGTGTGCGGCGACCTCGCCTCGGCCTTCGACTTCGCGGCGGCGCGGGAGGGATGGCCGGCGCTGCCGGATACGGCCGGCTACATCGCGGCGGCGGATGCATCCTGCCGGCTGCCCGATCCGGTGGTGCCGGCGCAGAGCGCGGTCACGGATGTCCACGCGCAGGAGCCGGGCGTGCGGCCGGCGCGGCCGTTGCCGTACGATCTCGCGGTGGACGAGATCGCGGGCGGGGCGGGCGTGCTCGCCTTGCGGTTCGCGAGCTTCGGCGCCGTGGGCGCGTGCTTTTATGTGTATCGGGAAGGAAGCGAGGAAATGCCGCGGCGCTACACGGTGGGCGCCGGCGCGGCGCTGGAGGATACCTGGCGGCTGGAGGGAGCCGGGGCGCAGGTGATCGCCGTGGCCGGGCCGAACGGGTTCGTGCGGCGTTACCGCCGCGGCGGCGCGACGATCCTGCGGGTCGCGGCGCGCGCCGATGGGGCGGCGGAGGCGCTGGTGCTGACGCTCGTCAATGACGGGGTGCGGGCGGCGCGGGTGACGCTTCGGGATGCCGCCTATGGCGCTGCGGCGCGGGCGATCGCGCTCGGCGCCGGGGCGACGGTGCGTGAGGTTTGGAGCGTGGCGGCCAGCGGGCATTGGTACGATGTCGTCGTCGCGGGGCCGGACGGCGAGACGACGCGGCTCTCGGGGCATGTCGAGACGGGACGCCCGAGCATCACCGATCCGGCGGCGACGGCGCCGGTGCTGACGCTCTGAGGGGCGGCGCGCGCGAAAGGATCCACACCCTTAAGGCTATGTCCACAGACCCAACCTAAGGTTCTGCTCGGGAATTGGGTGGGAGCGAGGGAAATGCCGGTGCGCCGCAACAAGGGCGATCGCGGTTCGTTGCGGCGGTGCCGCCTGGCCGGCCGGGCGCCTCTCGCCGCGGTGATGGCCGCGGCCTTCGGCGCGCCCGCATTCGCCCAAGCGGTGGATAGATTTACGGTGGATACGGGGACGATCGAGACGGTCACGCTCGATTATACGCCCCTCGACTACGGCAGCACGGGCACCTTTCTGACGGGAATCCGCGGCGACACGCTCACCGGCCAGTACGTCATTCCGGGCAGCGGCGCGAATGGCGGCCTGATCTATACGAGCTCGACCGCGACGTGGACGGCTTTTCCCGAGGCGACGGCCAACGGGGTCAATTTCCCGGGCGCCATCGACAATACCCCCTACGGGCCGAGCTTCGGCTCCTTGGGCGGGATCCTGCGCGTCGTCGGCAGCGACCAGACCTCCGCTTCGTCGCCGTACGGACTCGGCTATCTCTACGATTCCGCGGCCCCGCCCGGCGAGAACGTCACGACGCTGCAATACCCGAACCCATCGGGCGACACGACGCTCTTCACCATCGCCCACAGCACATTCGGCGAGCAGGCGGTTGGCAACTACGACACGCGGCTGGCGACCGGCAACGCCTTCATCTATGATATTTCCACCGGCACCTACACGACCAACGACAAGCCGGGCGCCGTCAGCACCACGGCCTACGGCATCTGGGGCGCGCTGATCGCCGGCGGCTATACGGAGGCTGGCCCGGGCGGCGGGCCGGGACCGGGGCACGCCTATATCTACGACGAGGCGACCGGCGTCTGGACGACGTATGACTATCCCGGTGCGGTCGAGACCCATTTCGAGGGCATCACCGGTGGCGGGCAGGCGGGAACGTACAATCTCGCCGTCGATTGGGTCGATGCAGAGGGCGGCGCGCACGCCGCGGTGCTGCATATCGATGCGGCGGGGAACGCGACCTGGTACAACCTCGCCGTGCCCGGCGCGCTGGTGACCTCGGCGAACTCGATCTATGAGGGCGAGGTCATCGGGGTCTATGTCAATTCCAGCGGCATGGTGCAGGGTTTTACGGCCGAGGTGCCGGGCATCTACAACCCGATCGAGAACAGCGGGACGATCGCCACGAATGCGCCGGGCGCGGTGGGGATCACGGCCGCGCCCGGCGACGACGTGCTCAATGACGGGCTGATCACGACCAGCGGCGCGCGCAGCCCGGGCATCGCGACCGACACCTACGGCGTCGTCACCAACAACGGCGCGGTGATCGTGAGCGGCGCGGGAAGTGAAGCGGTGGAGATGAACGGACTCGAGGGGACGCTGCTCAACGCGGGCCTGCTGCGCGCGGGACCGGACGGGTACGCGATCGCGACCGGGGCGACGGCGTCGGGCAGCATCGTCGTCAATGACGGGACGATCGACGGGCCGGTGGATTTCCTCGCCGGCGCCGAGGCGCGCTTCGAGAACAGCGGCTGGCTCGGCATCAGCGCCCCGGGCACGGGGACGACGCATGTGATCGAGGGGACCTTCGCGCAGACGGATTCCGGCACGCTGGCGCTCCGGGTGGGCGCGGATGGCGGCCATGACGCGTTGCAGATCACCGGCTCGGGCCAGCTCGCGGGCACCCTGACGCTCGAGACCGAGCGTGGTCTATATGCCGCGCAGACGGATTTTCCGGATCTCGTCACGGCGGGCGACGCGCTGTGGGGGAGCTTCGGCACGGTCGATTCGTCCTCGCCGTTCTTTCGCGTGAGCGTGAGCCCGGGCACGGACAGCATCGGCGCCGCGCTGACGCGGGTTCCGTTCGACGCATTCCCGGGCCTCACGCCAAACCAGGGGGCGATCGGCGCGGCGCTGGAGGCGGATTACCAGGCGGCGCTGAACGGCGGGGGAAGCACGGGCGGGGGAAGCACGGGCGGGGGAAGCACGGGCGGGGGCACCGAGCTGTTCGGGGGTCTGCTGGCGGCGCCGGCGGACCCGGCGGAGGTTCCCGCCGGCTACGACGCGCTGAGCGGCGCGGGCCTCACCGGGATCCAGCAGACGACAATTGACGCCAACTCGGATTTCGTCGAGGCGATCCGCCGCGAAGGATCGCTCTGGCTTGCGGGCGCGGGGCAGGCGGGGCCAGGCTCGTGGCGCGCCTGGAGCGAGGGGATGGGCGGCGGCGGCCAGCTCGACGGGGATCCGGGGGCGGGCACGCAGTCGCTCTCGATGAATTCCTGGGGCCTCGTCGCCGGCCTCGAGTATCAGCCCAATTCCGATTTCCTCGTCGGCGCGGCGGTGGGCGGCTCGTCATCCACCTATTCGGTGGACGGGCTCGGCACCAGCGGCACCATTCCCGGCGCCGAAGCCGGGATTTACGCGCTCGGAAGGTGGCATCGGTTCTACGCCTCGGGAACCCTTGCCTATGGTCGCTACCATGTCGTTTCGTCGCGCGACATCTCCGTTCTGGGGCTGGGGGCGGTGGCCAACAGCAGCTTCGACGAGGGCGCGCTCACCGGGCGTATCGAGAGCGGCTATGTGTTCAAGGCTGGCCGCATCAATGTGACACCCTTCGTGGCCTATGAGGGATCGGCGCTGTGGGAGCCCGGTTTTTCCGAGAGCGTCGCGGGCGGCGCCGTGCCGGTGGGGCTCGCGGTGGATGGGCAGACCACGACGTCCCAGCAGAGCTTTCTCGGTGTGCAGCTCGACCGCAGCGTGCCGCTGAGGGGACGCTGGACGCTCGAGAATTCGGTGCGCGCTTCCTGGGCGCGCGAGTTCGATACCGAGCGGAGCCTGACCGCGAGTTTCGAGGCGAGCCCGACCGCAAGCTTTTTCGTGCTCGGCGCGCCGGCGGCGAGCAATTCGGCGGTGCTGACCGATGCCGTCTATTTCGCGCGCGGGCCGCGGCTGGCGCTGTTTGCCGCCTTTGGCGCGGACCTGTCGGGGGAAGGACAGCTGGTGGGCGGGAGCCTTGGGGTGCAGGTGGCGTGGTAGGAGCGCGCAGGCCCGGTGGGTTGATCCGCCGTGCCTGCGGGGCGTGTCAGAGGAGGCCGGCGGCGAGATTGACCGAGAGGGCGAGGATCACCGTGTTGAAGAGGAAGGAGAGAAAACCGTGCACGGTGGCGAGCCGGCGGAGCTTGCGCGAGGTGACCTCGACGTCGGAGACCTGGAAGGTCATCCCGAGGACGAGCGAGAAATAGAGGAAATCCCAGTAGTCGGGCTCGTTCTCGCCGGGGAACTGGAGGCCGCCATCGACCTCGGTGCGGCCCGGGCTCAGGGCATAATATTCATGAGCGTAACGATAAGTGAAGGTGAGGTGCGTCATCAGCCAGGAGGCGAGGAGGGTCGCGACCACCAGCGCGAGGTGGAGCGGGTGGAAGCCCTTGCCGGTTGGCCCGATCGTCGAGAACTCGCCGAGGATGGCGGCGAAGCTGAAGGCGATGCCGGCGACGGTGAAGGTGAAGATGGTCCATTCGCCTTCCTCCTGCACCGCCGCGTAGCTGGGCATGCGGGCGGGATCGGCGAGCGCGAAGCGGGCGGCGCTGGAAAGGAGGAAGAGCAGGACGCCGATGTCCCAGGCGATGATCGCGCGGGTGAGCGCGCCGAGGGGGTGCGGCAGGAGGAACCAGGCAAGGACGCCCGCCGCGGCGCTGCCGAGGAGGAGCGGGCGGGCCCGGAGCGCGTGCCAAAGGGCGTGCCAAGGGGGCTGTCGGGGCGCGGCGGGGGGAGCTGGCGTGGGCATCGGCGCAGTCTGCACCGGTTGGCGGCGGCGGCGAAGCGGTTGGGAGAACATCGAAGATCGATCATCGTCGAGGATGGGCGGCGAGGCGGGGTTCGTTGACAGGCCGCGCCGCCCGGCGGACGCTCGGCGCCGGCATCGACGGAAGGGCCGGGATGGTCGGACAAGGAAGAATCGCGCGGAGCCGGCGGGCGTGAACGGCGCGGCCGGCGAGGGTTCGGGCGAGGCGGCGCCAGGGCTCACAAATCATGTCGCCGGGTTCGTCGCCGACGCGCATGAGGGGACGATTCCCGAGGCGGTGATCGCAGCGGGGCGGAAATCGATCCTCGACGGGCTCGGACAAGCGGTGGCGGGGGCGGCGAGCGAGGCCGGGCGGATCGTCACCGCATATCTCCGCGACCTCGGCGGCACGGATGGCGGGGCGAGCGTGCTCGGCACCGCGTCGCGCGCGCCGGCGCGGTTCGCGGCCTTTGCCAACGGCATCGCCATCCATGCCCATGATTTCGACGATACGCAGCTCGCGGCGGCGAAGGACCGCGTCTATGGGCTGCTGATGCATCCGACGGCCCCCGTGCTCGCCGGGGTGCTCGCGGTCGCGGAGCGGGAGCATTGTTCGGGCGCGGCGCTGGAGGCGGCCTATCACGTCGGCGTCGAGGTGTGCTGCAAGATCGCCGAGGCGGCAAATCCGCGGCATTACCAGGACGGGTTCCACACCACCGGAACCTGCGGCACCTTCGGCGCGGCGGCGGGCGTCGCCAGCCTGCTCCGTCTCGGGATCGCGGACGTCGCTGCCGTGCTCGGGCTCGCGGGCAGCCAGGCGGCGGGCCTGCGCGAGAATTTCGGCACCATGACGAAGCCGTTCCATCCCGGGCGCGCCGCGGAGAGCGCGGTGCTCGCCGCCGATCTCGTGCAGCGCGGGTTCTCCGCCACCCGCAACATCCTCGAGGCTGAGCGCGGCTTCTACCACGCCGCCTGCGGCGGCTGCGACGAGACGGCGATCCGCGGCAGGCTCGGCAACCCCTGGACCTTCGCCAGCCCCGGGATCTCGATCAAGCCGCACCCTTCAGGCTCGCTCACCCATCCGGCGATGGCGGTGGTTCTCGAACTGGTCGAGCGCCATGACGTGCGGCCGGAGGATGTCGCGCGGATCCGGGTGGGCACCAACCGCCATATGCCGACGACGCTGCTGCACCACGACCCGCAGACCGAGCTCGAGGCCAAGTTCAGCATGGAGTTCTGTGCTGCGATCCTGGTGCTGCGCCGCCGCGCCGGGCTCGGGGAGTTCACCGCCGAGACGGTCCATCGGCCGGAGCTGCGGGCGATGATGGGAAAGGTCGATTTCTACGTCGATCCGGAGGCGGAGCAGGCCGGGTACGATCGCATGACGAGCCTGGTCGAGATCGTGCTCGCGGACGGCAGGCGGCTCGCCGGCCGGGCGGATTTCGGCAAGGGCAGCCCGGCCAACCCGATGCGCTGGGACGAGGTTGCGGCGAAGTTCCGCGAATGCGTGGCGTATGGCGGCCTGCCGGCGGGCCGGGCGCACGCGGTGATCGCGATGGTCGAGGAGCTGGACAAGGTCGCGGATGTCCGCCTTCTGACCGCGGCGCTGAGACTCTGAGCGCGGATGTGAAAGAGATGACGCTTCGCACCTTGAGGATCGCGGCCATTCCCGCCGACGGCATCGGCCCCGAGGTGGTGGAGGCCGCGCTCGAGGCGCTGGCGGCCCTGGCTGCGGCGGATGGCGGGTTCCGCCTCGCGGTGGAGCGCTTCGACTGGGGCAGCGCGCGCTATCATCGCACGGGCAGCTACATGCCCGAGGACGGGCTGCGGCAGCTGCGCGCGCACGACGCGATCCTCTTCGGCGCCGTCGGCGCCCCCGAGGTGCCGGACCATGTCAGCCTCTGGGGCCTGCGCCTGCCGATCTGCCAGGGATTCGACCAGTACGCCAATGTCCGCCCGACGCGCGTGCTGCCGGGCGTTCGGAGCCCGCTCCGCGACCTGGCGCCGGGCGGGCTCGATTGGCTGATCATCCGCGAGAACAGCGAGGGCGAGTATGCCGGGCATGGCGGGCGGGCGCATCGCGGCCTGCCCGAGGAGGTGGCGACGGAGACCGCGATCTTCACCCGCCGCGGGGTGGAACGGATCATGCGCTACGCGTTCGACTGCGCCCGGGCGCGGCCGCGCCGGCACCTCACGGTGGTGACGAAGAGCAATGCGCAGCGCTTCGGGATGGTGTTCTGGGACGAGATGGCGGCGATGGTCGCGGCCGACTATCCGGATGTGGCGTGGGACAAGGAGCTGGTCGATGCGATGACCGTGCGCATGGTGCGCGCGCCGCAGAGCCTCGATACGATCGTTGCGACGAACCTGCACGCGGACATCCTTTCGGACCTCGCCGCCGCGCTGGCGGGCTCGCTCGGGATCGCGCCCACCGCCAATGTCGATCCCGAGCGGCGGGCGCCGAGCATGTTCGAGCCGATCCACGGCAGCGCCTTCGATATCACGGGCAAGGGAATCGCCAACCCGGTGGCGAGCTTCTGGACCGCCTCGCTCATGCTCGAGCATCTCGGCCTGCGCGCGGCGGCGGCGCGGCTGATGACGGCGGTCGAGCAGGTGTGCGCGGCCGGGATTCTGACGCCGGATCTCGGCGGCACGGCGCGGACCGTGGAGGTCACGCGGGCGGTGTGCGAGGCGCTCGCCGGCAGCAACGCGCCGGCGGTGTAGCCCGGCCCGGTCAGGCGGCTATTGCGCGGCGCGGGCCTCGCGGAGCGCGGGGGCGAAGAATTCGTAGAGCGCGGCCAAGGTTTCGTCGGGGCACTCCTCCTGGAGGTAATGGCCCGAGGGGACAGTGGCCGCGGCGACGATGTCGCTCGCGTAGCGCGCCCAGATCGCCGCCGCGTCGTGATTGCGCCCGACGCCGCCCTTCTTCCCCCAGAGGATGAGCGCGGGACAGGCGACGCGGCGGCCGGAGGCGAAATCCTCCGTGTCCATCGGCAGGTCGACCGCGACGGTGGCGCGATAATCCTCGCACATCGCGTGGATGGTCTCGGGGTTGCGGATGCAGCGGATATAGTCGGCCAGCGCCTCGGGGCCGAAGAAGCTGGTCCCCTGGTCGGTCTTGGCGAGCTTGCGGCGGATGAAGAACTCGGGATCGGCGCCGATCATGCGCTCCGGCATCGGGCTCGGCTGGATCATGAAGAACCAGTGCCAGGAGAACGTCGCCCACTGGCGCGTGACGTTGTTGAGCAGATGATGCTGCGGCAGCATGTCGAGGAAGGCCGCGCGCAGGATGCGCTCCGGGCGGTCGAGGCACATGCGGTGCAGCACGCGCGCGCCGCGGTCATGCCCGGCGGCGTGGAAGCGCTCGAAGCCGAGCGCCTGCATGAGCTCGAACTGGTCCTCGCCCATGGCGCGGAAGGAATAGTTCGCGTGGTTGGGGCCGTCGGGCGGCTTCCCGCTGTCCCCGTAGCCGCGGAGATCCGTGCAGACGATCGTGAAGTCCTGCGTCAGGCGCGGGGCGATCTTGTGCCAGGAGAGGTGGTTGAAGGGGTTGCCGTGCAGCAGGAGCAGCGGCGGCCCGCTGCCGCCGGTCAGGGTGACGATTTCGGCGCCGGAGGTGCCGATGATGCGTTTTTCGAAGCCTTCGAGCATGGCTTGGCTCCTGTGCGGCGCCGTCCGCCGGCGGGGTGTCGGCGGGGGTGAGGGTGGTGCCGCGGCGCCGTGCTGGCAATCGGCGATCGGCGGAATTAGTCTCGGCGGGCCTGGACGGGCCTGGGGGGATGCGGTGGCGGGAAGGAAACTCTATTCGGTACTGGCGCTCGCAGGCGACCTATCGGGTGCGGATCGCGCTCGCGCTGAAAGGGCTCGTGGCGGAGATCGAGACGCTCGACCTCATCAAGGGCGATCAGTTCGCGGCGGAGTATCGCGCGCTCAATCCCGAGGCGGCGGTGCCGACGCTGATCGAAGGCGAGGGGCCGCCGCTGACCCAGTCGCTCGCCATCCTCGAATTTCTCGAGGAAACCTATCCCGAGCCGCCGCTGCTGCCGAAGGAGGCCCGCGCGCGGGCGCATGTGCGGGCGCTCGGCCAGGTGGTGGCGATGGATGCGCACCCGCTCGTCGTGCCGCGTGTGCGGCATTACCTGATGCATGAGCTCGGGCTCGGCGAGCCGGTGGTGAAGAAATGGATCCGCCACTGGCTCGATCTCGGCACCGAGACGCTCGAGGCGCTGCTCGCGCGCGATCCGCGCACCGGGCGGTTCTGCGTGGGCGATGCGCCGACGCTCGCCGATCTTTGCCTGGTGCCGCATGTGACGACGGCGCGGATGCTCTACGACGCGGATATTTCCGCGTATCCGACGGTGGCGCGCATCTACGAGGCGTGCATGGCGCTGCCGGCATTCGCCGCGACCGGGCCGGTGCATCAGCCGGACGCGCCGCTGGCGGGTTAGGCGAGGCGGGCCCCGGGCGCGCGCAGCGGCACGCGCTTGCGCGGCTCGCCATCCGCGGAAATCAGCCGTCTGTCATGCACGATGAGGAACGGCTCATAGGTCGAGAAGCCGAGCGCGGTTCGTCCGTTGAACACGGGAACGCGCGCGCCCATCCCGATGTGCCGCGTGCCCTCGCCGAGCCCGCCGCTCACCTCGAGGCGCGTCGTGCATCCCTGCTCATCGACGACGATCCGGTCGGCCGCCGCGGTCAGCACGGGCGTTCCGGCGCGAAGCTCGATCCAACCGTCGGGTGCGTTCTCGCCGCGGATCACCGCAAGCGCGACCTCGGCGACAAGCCAGGCCAGCCCGCGCGCCGGCCGGATGCCGTTATGCCGCACCGCGACCAGCGCGCCGGCGCGGCGCGAGCCGAGCCTGGCGCTGCCCCGGTCTTCCAGCCGTTCCAGCAGCCGTGCGTCCGCGCTGCCCAGCCTGCCGTCGGCGCCGATCGCGATCGCGCCGGCATCGGCCTCGGGGTTCTCCGCGAGCAGCGCCGCGACCGAGGCGGCCGGAGAAGCGCCCGCTTCCATGCGCGCCAGGATTTCCCGATTGAGCGGCAGGCCCGAGCGACCCGGCATGTTCGGGAATCGATGTCCCGTCACGAGGCCGACCCCGGCGGCACCCGCCACGAATTGCGTGAGCGGCTCCGGGCGGTTGGCGGCGCTCGACATCAGCGCCGCGATCGGCGCTGTCAGCATCTCCTCGGGGAGCTCGCCGAGGCCGCCGGTGCCGCGTGTCTGCGTCGCGGCGCGCGCGAGGCGGCCGTCGGCCGAGAGCGCGGCGAAGCTCGCGAACCCGCCGATCGCCCCCGCTCCGATGCGCTCCGCGGCGGCGAGTCCGGCGAGGATCGCCTGCCCCGCCCGCGGTCCGAACGCGGCGATGCCGATCGTCACGGAGCGGCCGGGCAGGGGGCCATCGCCGCCTCCGCGTCCCTGGCCCGGCGCCGTTGGCGTGCCTGCACCGGGTCGGGGATCGGCGCCGCGTCGATCAGCGCCCGCGTATAGGGGTGCTGCGGCGCGCCGAGCAGGGAGCGCGCCGGCCCGAGCTCGAGGATCCGCCCCGCGCGCATCACGGCGACCCGGTGCGCGATGCGGCGCACCACCGCAAGATCGTGGGTGATGAAGAGGATGGCGAGGCAGAGGCGTTCCTGCAGCGCAGCCACCAGCTCCAGGACGCGCGCCTGGACGGAGACGTCGAGCGCGGAGGTCGGCTCGTCGGCGACGAGAAGCTGCGGCCCGACGCCGATCGCGCGCGCGATCGCGACACGCTGGCGCTGTCCGCCCGAAAGCTCGTGGGGATAGCGGGCCGCGAGCGCCGCCGCGAGCCCGACCTCCTCGAGCAGGGCGCGGCTCCGCTCGCGGGCGGCACGGCCCCGCGCCAGCCCCTGGATGATCAGCGGCTCGGCGATCGCCTCGCCCACGGTCATCCGCGGATCGAGCGACGCGTAGGGATCCTGGAACACGATCTGCGCCGTCTGGCGCATGGCCCGGAGCGCTGCGCCGCGCGCTCGGGCGAGATCCTTTCCCGCGAGCAGGACCCGCCCGCGATCGACCGTGACCAACCCGACCACGGCCCGACCGATGGTGGACTTGCCCGAGCCGCTTTCGCCGACGAGGGCCAGGGTCTCGCCGGCGGCGATCTCGAAGCTGACGTCGTCCACGACCTTGCGTTCCGTCCGGTTGAAGAGGCTGCCTGCGGGAAAGCTCTTCGTGACGGTCTCGAGCGCGAGCACGGCCGGCGCCGTGCGGCGGGCCGCCGGGCAGGCGGCCTCCGCCCGGGGCACGGCGGCCTCCGCCCGGGGCACGGCGGCGAGGAGCGCGCGCGTATAGGCAGCGCGCGGGGCGCGGAAGATCGCCGCCACGTCGTCGGTCTCCTCGACCCGCCCCTGGCGCAGCACGAGCACGTCGTCGGCGATCTCCGCGACCACGCCCATGTCGTGCGTGATCAGCAGAAGCGCGGTGCCGAGCGCCGTCTTGACCTCCTCGAGCAGGGTCAGGATCTCCGCCTGTACCGTCACGTCGAGCGCCGTGGTCGGCTCGTCGGCGATCAGCAGCGGCGGCGCGAGCGCCATCGCCGCGGCGATCATCACCCGCTGGCGCATCCCGCCCGAAAGTTCGTGCGGATAGCGGCGCAGCAGCTCGCGCGGCCGGGGCAGGCGCACGAGGTCGAGCGCGCGCACGGCGGCCGCCTCCGCCTGGCCCCGGTCGAGGCCGCGATGCACGCGGAGCGCCTCGGTCATCTGGGTGGCGATCGTCACCACCGGGTTGAGCGCGCTCATCGGTTCCTGGAACACCATCCCGATCGCCGCGCCGCGCACGCGCCGCAGCGCTTCCTCGTCGAGCCCGAGCAGGTCGCGGCCCGCGAACCCGGCCCACCCGGCCGTGACCCGCAGCCCAGGCGACAGCAGCCCGACGAGGGAGAGCGCGGTCAGCGTCTTGCCGGACCCGGATTCGCCCACGATCGCCAGCGTCTTGCCGGCGCGGAGGCTGAAATTCACGCCATCGACGAGCGGGTGGCCGGTCGGGCTCTCCACCCGCAGCCCGGCGACGGCGAGGAGGGGATCCGCGGCCGGGTTCACCGCGCCGAACGCCGTGGATCGAACGCGTCGCGGAGCGCGTCGCCGAAAAGGTTGAAGCCGAGGACCGTGAGCGCGATCGCGAGGCCGGGCGCGAGCATCAGCCACGGCGCGCGGTCCATGTACGAACGCGCGCCGGAAAGCATCAGCCCCCATTCCGGCGCCGGCGGCTCGGCGCCAAGGCCGAGGAAGCTCAGCGCTGCCGTGGCGAGAATCGCAGTCGAGACGCCGAGGGTCGCGACCACGATCATTGTCGGGGCGATGTTGGGAAGGAGATGGCGGAACGCCAGCCGGAACGGGCCGGCGCCGGCTGCCTCCGCCGCCTCGTAATAGGGCCGGCTCCGTTCGACGATGATCGCGGCGTGGCCGGTGCGCGCATAGAACGGAATTGCCGCGATGCCGACCGCGATCACCGCGTTCCCGAGGCTCGCTCCGAGCACGGTGACGCAGGCCAGGGCGATCAGCGTGTCGGTGAACGAGAACAGCACGTCCACCAGCCGCATGATGGCATTTTCCCGCCAGCCGCGGCTGAGCCCGGCGAGCACTGCAACCGTGAGCCCGACGGTCAGCGAGAGGCCGACCGCGACGGCGCCGACCATCAGCGTGAGCCGGGTTCCGAAGAGAATCCGGGAGAGCTCGTCGCGGCCGAATTCGTCGGTGCCGAGCGGATAGGCGAGGCACGGCGCGAGCAGCGGCTGGCCGGCGCCCATGCGCGTCGGCGCATAGCGGGCGAGCCGGTCGGCGAAGAGCGCGAGCAGCACGACGCCGCCGATGATCGCCGCCCCGATCGCACCGGCGGGCGATCGCAGCACCCGCAGCGCCCGAAAGCGCGCGGCGCGCTCCGGAACGGCGGCCTCCGCGGCGGCGCTCATCCGCGGCGAAGCCTCGGGTCGAGCGCGAGCTGCACGAGGTCGATCGCGAACGAGACGAGCACCACCACGGTTGCGAAGACGAGGATGAAGCCCTGGATCGTCGGGTAGTCCCGTTCGAAGATCGCCGCGATCGCCAGGCGCCCGATACCGTTCCAGGAGAAGATGTTCTCGACCACGATCGCGCCGCCCATCATGTAGGCGAACTGCATTCCCATCATCGTCGCCACCGGCACGAGCCCGGGTCGCAGCACGTGCCGTGTCATCACCAGCAATTTCGGCAGGCCCTTTGCCCGCGCCGTGCGCACGAACTCCTGCTGCATCGCCTCGAGCATCGCCGCCCGGCACAGGCGCGCGACGATCGCGGCGTTGGCGAGCCCGAGCGTCAATGCCGGCAGCACGAGGTTGGCAAGGCCGGTTCCGCCCACCGGCAGCCAGGCCAGGCGCACGCTGAAGACGAGCATCAGGATCAGGCCGAGCCAGAACTGCGGCACGGCCACGCCACCGATCGCGACCGCCATCAGCCCGGCGTCGATGAGGCCCCCTTCATGCCACGCGGCGAGGAAGCCCATTGCGGTTCCGAGCAGGCTCGCGATCAGCATCGCGGCGCAGGCGAGCAGCAGCGTGTTCGGCAGCCGCGCGAGCAGAAGCGGCAGCACCGGCTGGTTTCCGCGCACCGTCCGCCCGAGATTGCCGTGCGCGAGGCGTTCGAGGAACATCCCGTACTGCACGATCACCGGCCGGTCGAACCCGAGCCGGTGGCGGATCGCCGCGATGTCGGCGTCCGTCGTGCCCTGGCTCTGCGCGTACATGATCCGCACCGGGTCGCCCGGCACCGCGTGGATCAGCAGGGTCACCGCGATGGTTGCAACGAAGATGGTGGCAAGCCCGAGACCGAGGCGCCGGGCGATGAAGCGCAGCATGCCTCAGCCGCCCGGCCTCGCGCGTGGGAGAGTCCTCATTGGATCCTTACGTCGTTGAAGATCGGGTAGACGAACGGGGCGACGTGGAAGCCGCTGACCTCGGGGCGGACCGCGAACACCCATTCCCAGCCCGGCGTATAGAGCCCGAGATCGATCGCGTGGTCCATCAGGTAGGCGATCACCTCGTGGACCTTGGCCAGCCGCGCCGCCGGGTCGGTCAGCAGGCGCGTCTGCTCCAGCATCTTGTCGAGGGCGGGCGAGGTGAAGCCGCGATAGGCGCCGGGCGAGTGCCAGAGCGAATAGAGGATGTCCGGATCGAACCAGGACCAGGTCATCATGTCGAAGCTGCCCTGGGTGGTCGGGCTCTCGTTCTCCTGGCGGACGCGCGCGTTCATCGACCCGATATCCATGATCTGGATGTCGGCCTTGATGCCGACCTGCGGCGAGCTGGGCCTGGAAGATCTCCATCAGCTTGTCGCGCTCGCCGCCCGTCCAGCCGATGAAGGTCACTTCGAGCGGATGCTGCGGCCCGTAGCCCATCTCGGCGAGCAGCGCCTTGGCCTTGGCCGGATCGTAGGGATAGCCGTGCTTCTCGCAGAAGGCCTCGTCGTTGCCGAACACGCCGCGGGCGATCGGGCACCATTCGCGCTCGGAAAGATTGCCGTAGATCAGCTTGATCGCCGCCTCGGGATCGGTCGCGTAGGCGACCGCCTGCCGGGCGCGCTCGTCATTGAAGGGCGGCTTGTGGGCGGCGAACTCGAAGAAGACGTCCTGGCCGGTGTTGCTGGCGACGATGATCTGCAGCTTCTTGCTCTTCTCGAGCGCGGGCACGTCCTCAAGCGGCGGCTCGGCGATATCGGCCGCCCCGGTGCGCAGCGCGGCGAGGCGCGCCTCGGGCTCCGGCACCACGGTGATGACGAGCCGCTGCATATAGGGCGGGCCCTTGTTCTCGGCGAGCTTGCCGAAATTCCGGTAGGCCGGGTTGCGTTCGAGCACGATGCGCTCACCCTTGGTCCAGCTCACGAACTTCCATGGTCCCGAGCCGATCGCCGAGGTGGTGCCGAAGCCGGCATGCCCGGCGTTCGACTTGCAGATGATCGAGGAGAAGCTGTCGGCGAGGAAGGAGGGGAGGGCGACGAAGGGCGTCGCGAGATCGAAGCGCACGGTTTGGGGGCCGAGCACGTCCACCCGGGTGATCGGTCCCCATGCCGCCTTGGTGACGCTCGGGCTCTTCGGATCGAGCGCGCGCTCGACGGTGTATTTCACGTCGTTGGCGTCGAGGGTCGAGCCGTCGCTGCACGTCACGCCGGCATGGAGCTGGAACGTGTACTGCCGTCCGTCCGGAGACATCGCGTATGATTTCGCGAGGTTCGGCACCGGCCGTCCGTTGGCGTCGGTGGCGAGCAGCGTATCGTAGATCAGGCTCCAGACCTGCAGCGAGAGGGTGCTCGTCGCACGCTGCGGATCGAGCGTGTCGATATCGCCGTAGCGCGCCCAGACGATGTCGTCCCTGGCCGCGGCGGGCCGGGCGAGGCCGAGCGCGAGGGTGCTCGCCAGCGCGGCTGCGGCGAGCAGGCGGGGAATCACGGCCATCTCTTCTGTTCCTTCCGAGGCGCGGGCGCCGGGCCCGGCGATGTCTGGCCGATGATCCGTCGCGGGAGCACGAAAGAGTCAAACGAATTGTGAGAAGCGCCAAATTTTTCTCAGGCTTGCGCCGTTTGCAACCGGGCACGCGAGACAACTCATCAATTCTGATTCGTCTTGCGTGTCATAAATCGCCCGGCAGGATCTCGCCCCAGTCGGCGTGAATATCCTCGATCCGCTTGAGCCGCTCGATCGCCGCCTCGCCGATCTGCAGCGCGAGGGCCGAGCAGAGGAAGGAGAGCAGGCTCACCGGCGCCACCACCGAATCGAACATCCCCGCCCCGCCGGTCCGGCAGCGCAGCGTCACTTCTGCCACGTCCGGCGAGGCCGGGCTCGTCTGGTTGGTCACGTAGATCACCCGCGCGCCCGAGCGCACTGCGGAGCGCATGACGGCGCGCAGCGCGCGGGTGCGCCGCCCGACCCCGAGCGCCAGCAGCGCGTCCTCGTTGGAGATCGAGGCGAACTCCTCCGGGACCGAGAACCCGCCGATCGGGATCATCCGGATATCGGGCCGCACCTGGATCAGGAGCGCGCGGGCCATGTGCGCGAGCGGATAATTGTCGCCGAAGCCGACCACCCAGAGCTTGTCCGCCCGGGCCAGAGCCTGGACGGCCACCGCGATCAGGTCGGAGCGCAGCGCCTCGGTCGAACGGACGAGGTTCTGCACCTCCGAAGCGAGATGGCCGGCAAGCGTCAGGCCGCCCCACGGCGCTGCCGCCGCCGTGCCGGGCGTGCGCGCCTTGCCGGCCGCGTCGCCGCCGCGGCCCGAGAGCCGTGCGGCCCGGAGCCCGCCATAGCCGAGCCGCTGGAGGAAGCGGGCGATCGTCGCCTTCGAGACCCCGACCGCCTCGGCCAGCGCCGCCGCGCCGTTCGCGCGGAGGCTCCCAGGGCTTGCCAGGATGTGGTCGGCGAGCCGCCGCTCGCTTCGCGTGAGGGAATCGTAGTCGCGGAGTATGCGCTCGGCGATCGGCGCTTCCGCGCTCCGATCGGCCGGTCCGCTCGTTGCGCGCCGGGCACGGCGATCGCCGCCATGGCCTTTTCGCCGGCGGGGATCGGGGGGAACGGATAGCCGGGACACTGCGCGAGCACCTCCTCCACCGGGCCGCCGGTGCCCTCTAGTGCCCGCTTCTGGAGAAAGCCGCCACCGGGCTCTTCGCCCGGCAGCGACGGCGCGCTCACCCATCCTGATCCTCGCCGCCCCCTTTCGTTCGTCCGCGGGCCGCCGACAAAAGAGGGGAGAGCGCCGGGTTCAGATCTGCTTTTTCGCCATCTGCTCGGCGATGTGGTCGGCCTGGCGGATCGCCAGCGTCACGATCGTGAGCGTCGGGTTCTCGGCGGCGCTGGTCGTGAACTGGCTGCCGTCGGAGATGAAGAGGTTGGCGATGTCGTGGGTCTGGCCGAACCTGTTGCAGACGCCGTCGCGGGGATCGGCGCTCATCCGGCAGGTGCCGAGATTGTGGGTCGAGGGGTAGGGCGGCACCTCGATCGTCTGGACCGCCTCGACGGCCTGGTAGACCGCATCGCCCTGCTTGTAGGCGTGGTTGCGCATGGCGATGTCGTTCTCATGGTCGTCGTAATGCACATCCGGGATCGGCAGCCCGAACGTGTCTTTCATGCTTGCATTGAGCGTGACGCGGTTGGTCGGGCGCGGCATGTCCTCGCCGACCAGCCACATGCCGGCCATGTTCGAGTAGCCTTCGAGCAGGCTCGTGTAGTCGCGGCCCCAGGCGCCCGGGTTGAGGAAGGCGGCGAGGAAGGGGACGCCGAGCGAGATCGTCTCCATGTGGTAGCCGCCGACGAAGCCGCGGGCGGGATCGTTGCGCGCCTCGTCCATGACGATGCCGGCCATGGTGGTGCCGCGATACATGTGCACGGGCTCATTGAAGATCGCGAAGACCGAGCCGGTCATGTGGCGCATGTAGTTCCGCCCGACCTCGCCCGAGGAATTGGCCAGCCCGTCCGGATAGCGCGCGGAGTGGGAGTTGAGCAGCAGGCGCGGGGTCTCGATCGAGTTGCCCGCGACGCAGATCGCGCGGGCCTTCTGGACGTGCTGCGCGCCGGCGGCGTCGGCATAGAGCACGCCGTTCACCTTGCCGGCGGAATCGTGCTGGATCTGCAGCGCCATCGACTGGGCCCGGAGATCGAGCCGGCCGGTCGCCTCGGCCGCCGGGATCTCGGTATAGAGGGTCGACCATTTCGCGCCCGATTTGCAGCCCTCGAAGCAGAAGCCCATTTGCCAGCAGCTGCTGCGGCCGGCGCGCACGCGGCTGTTGATCGCCATGCGCCCGGTGCTGACGCCGGCATAGCCGGCGCGCGTGGCGCCCCAGTACATCACCGTGAAATTGTTGTTGCCCGGCAGGCCGGGGATGTCGTTGGTGCGCGTCACGCCCATCTTGTCCTCTGCCTTGGCGTAGTAGGGGGCGAGGTCGGCGAGCGTGATCGGCCAGTCGAGCAGGCTGGTGCCGGGGATTGCGCCATAGGTGGAGCGGGCGCGGAACTCGTAATCCTGGAGGCGGAGGCTCGCCCCCGCCCAGTGAACGGTGGTGCCGCCGACGGTCTTGCAGATCCAGGCCGGCAGGTTGGGAAAATCCTGCGCCACGCGCCAGCTTCCCGAAGCCGTGCGCTTGTCGGTCCAGGCGAGCATGCTGAACGCCGCCCACTCGTTGTTGACGAAATCGCTGATCGTATGGCGGGCCCCGGCCTCGAGCACCACCACTTTGATGCCCTTCTGGCAGAGCTCGTTGGCGAGCGTGCCGCCGCCGGCGCCCGAGCCGATGATGACGACGACGGAATCGTCGCTGAGTTCGTACTTGGCCATCTCTCCCTCCCTTCGCTTCAGCCGGCCGCGGGGCTGGCAGCCTGGGGCGGCTGCGGCAGCCAGGCGATGTCGTTGAAGCCGCGATGGATGTAGCCGCCATAGGGGAAGGACGCCCCTTCGTAGCCGAAATACCGCCAGACGAGCGGGTTGTTGTAGAGCGAGACTACGGCGGTGCCGCGCACGGTCTGGAAGAAGGGCGTGGTCTGGATCGCCGTCAGCACCGCGAGCTGATTGCCGGGGGAGAGCGCGATCCAGGGAATGCCCATGGCCTTGTCGAGCCCCGCGACGCCGTCCTTGAGCTGCGCGGCGATGCTGGCGTCGGCGGCGGCCTTCTGGTCGAGATCGGTGACGACCGTCGCGTAGTACATATCGCCGAGCGCAGGATGGGGAAAAATCTGCCGGCTCATCACCAGGAGCGTCTCGCCGTCGTGCGCATCGAGCGTGGCGAGCGTCATGGCGCGTGCGACCGTGGGCGTGCCGAGCACGGCGCCGGACGCGCCGGCGGCGATGCCGACGGCCGCAACGCCGCCGGATTGCACGAACTGGCGCCGGTAGATGCCTTTCCTGATCATGTCCTCACTCCTCTCGGGTTCTGTTCTTGTGCTTGCCTGGCGGGGATGGACTCAGCGGTAGCGGCCGTGCCGCTCCAGGACCTCGATTTTGTAGCCGTCGGGATCCTGGACGAAGAAGAAGCGGGCCATCAGCGCGCCGTCGCGATGGAACTCCTTGACCGGGTTCGGCGCGAGGCCGAGCGCTGTGAAGCGGGCATGCTCCGCGGCGACCTCCTCGACCGCGACCGCGAGATGGCCGTAGCCGTCGGCGTGGCCGTAGGGCTCGGTGCGCCCCTTGTTGAGCGTGAGCTCGAGCTCGAATTCGCTCTCCGCCGTGCGCAGATAGACCAGCGCAAAGTCGGAAAAATCATAACGGTCGGCGACCGCGAAGCCGAACGCATCTTCGTAGAACGCGATCGAGCGATCCAGGTCGAGCACCCGGATCATCGTATGAATTGGCTTGCCCATGAGGCTCTTCCGCGCCGCAACGCATTTGAAACATCCTATGCGGCGCGGCCGGGGCCGTGGTGGTAGCTGTCTACTACAATTCGCGCTACCCGGCGCGGCGCAGCGGCACGACCGGGGCCGCTTGGGGCGTGGCGTGGGGCAAAGCGGGGCGCGGCAGGCCGTCTCCGTGCTTGAGGTAGACGACGCAGGCGTTGCGCAGGAGCGAGGCGAAGTTGCCCACCTCTCCGCGCGCCTCGAGCACCTCGTCATGGAGCTGGGACAAAAAGCGCGGCAGGGTCATGCCCTGCCGTGCGGCAATCTCGGCCAGGATGTCCCAGAACTGGCGCTCCAGCCTCAGGCTCGTGGAATGACCGGCGAGCCGCACCGAACGCGTTGCGAAGGCGTAGGATTTCGGATCCTGGTTGGCGAAAATCCGGCACATGGTCCGCCCCTCCCGAGAGCGAGAATTGTTCTTGCGCGCCGTGTCGGGTGCGTTCGGCGAGGTCTGTCTATAGACCCGGCGGCTCGCTTGCAGAAGCGGCTCAGGGCAGGCGGGCGAGGCGTTCGGCGAGGAGGGCGAAGACGCCGTCCGGGTCGATCGGCTCGAGGAGGATGGTGTGGGCCGGCGTGGCGGCGGGGGCGATCACGGTGCGGCCGCGGGCCGTACCATGGGCCAGATCGACTCTCAGCGAGATGGGCTGGGCGCGGAAGAGGGCCGGGCGGATGAGCCAGGCGATGGCCAGCGGATCGAAGAGCGGGGCGCCGGAATCGCCGGGACGGAGCGCGGCGAGGATGGCGGCGGCGGCGCCGAGCGCGTGGCCGGAGCCGGCGGTGGCGAAGGCGGCGATCCGCGACGATGTCGCCCGCACGGCGCGCCCGGCCTCGAGGGGGACGAGGGTGAGCGGGGCGCCGGCGGCGGCGAGGATCGCCAGCGCCTCGGGATCGGCATGGGCGTTGAACTCGGCAAAGGGAGTGGCGTTGCCGGCGCCGCAGGCATCATTCATCGAGCCGCGGGCGCCGCTCATGAGCACGATCTCGGCGACCGCGGCGGCGAGCGCCGGCTCGGTCGCCAGCGCCAGGGCGAGGTTCGTCGCGGGGGCGATCCCGACCAGGGTGAGGGGGACCGGTGTCATCCGAAGGGCGGCGCGGATGGCGTCCGCGGCGATCCCGGGCGCCGCGGCTGGGCCGGCCGGAAGCGCCACGCCGGCCATGCCGTCCGCGCCATGGCCCGCCCAGCCGGGCGGAAAGGGGCCAAGGAGGGCGCGTTCGGCGCCGGCGTGGACAGGCGCTTCCGCCCCGGCCAGCGCCCCGGCCAGCGCCACGAGTGCGCGCGCGTTCGCCAGCGTCCGGGCGAGCGGCGCGTTGCCGCCGGCAACCGTGATCGCCCGCACCTCGAGCTCCGGCGAGGCCAGCGCCAGCAGGATCGCCAGCGCGTCTTCGGTGCCCGGATCGCAATCGAGGATGATGGGGCGCGGATCCCATTTGCTCATTTGGCGCCGCTCATGCGGCGAGAAGCGCCCCGTAATCGAGCGTCGCCATCACCTGCACGCGGCGCATGGTGCGCTTCTCGTCCGGGCCATAATCGGCGACGGCGTTGTGGGTGGTGCCGATATTGTCCCACATCAGCACGTCGCCCGCGGTCCAGTGATGCGCGTGGAGATAGTCCGGCCGTTCCTGATGGCGGAACAGGCGCTCGAGGATCTCGGCGCTCTCGGCCTCCGCCATTTCGTCGATCCGCACCGTGTAGCCGGGGTTGGCGTAGAGGACCGTCCGCCCGGTGATCGGGTGGCGGCGGAAAAGAGGCTGCGAGACGGGCGGTTTCTTCGCCCGCTGCTCGGCCGTGAGGGGAGCGCGGGCGGAGCCGGGGCGGGCGCGCATCATGTCCCAGAATTTTTCGAAATCGTGGGTGGCGGTGCGACCGGCGAGCGCCCGCTTGAGCTCGGCGGGCAGGCCTTCATAGGCGGCGTGCATGTTGCGGAACTGGGTGTCGCCGAGCGGGCGCCCGTCGCGGCGCGGCACCTCGAGCGCGTGGAGGATGTTGGCGAGCGCGATCTCGCGGCTATAGGACATATCCGTGTGCCAGCCCTGGCCGGCATCGGCGAGGCCCGTGGGCTTCCCGTCGCGGCGGACGTTGGAGAGGATCATCACCTCCGGGAACCCGGGCGCGTGGTGGGTGTTGGCGACGTTCACCTCGAGCGCGCCGAAGCGGCGGCCGAAGGCAGCGAATTCGGGGACCCCCAGCGTTTGGGCGGGGAAGCAGAGCACGCCGTGGCGGCCGAGCGCGACAAGCAGGGCGCGGAAATCCGCCTCCGTCAGGGGAACGGCCAGGTCGAGGCGGGCGACGCGCGCGCCGAGCGTGCCGCCTGGGATGATCTCCATGGGCTCCTCCCGTCATTGTGAGGGGCGATCAAACAGCGGATCGGGACCCGGGGGAAGCGCGGTTGCGCCGGAGGGGCCCGCGCCCGCGGGATGCGCGGCGCTTGCAAAAACGGCGGGGCGTGTGCATCTCTCTCCCCTTGAGGACGGGCCCGGCCATCATCCGGCCGGTAGCAAGCGGGCGCGCGGGAACCTCTCGCCGCGCCCGTTGTGGTTTGCCCGCCGTGATGGAGGTCCGCCGTGCCCGGCACGCCGCTTGATAAGATCCGCAATATCGGCATCACCGCGCATATCGACGCGGGCAAGACAACCACGACCGAGCGCATCCTTTATTACACGGGTGTGTCGTACAAGATCGGCGAGGTGCACGAGGGCACGACCACGACCGACTACATGGAGCAGGAGCGCGAGCGCGGGATCACCATCACCTCCGCCGCCGTCACCTGCGAGTGGGAAGGCCATCGGATCAACATCATCGACACCCCCGGCCATATCGACTTCAACATCGAGGTCAACCGCAGCCTGCGCGTGCTGGACGGGGCGATCTTCATCATCGAGGGCGTGGCCGGGGTGCAGCCGCAGTCGGAGACCAACTGGCGGCTCGCCGACCGCTACAACGTTCCCCGCATCATCTTCATCAACAAGCTCGACCGCACCGGCGCCGATTTCTTCCGCGCCACGGCGACGCTCAAGGAAAAGCTTGACATCGTGGCGCTGCCGCTGCAGCTGCCGATCGGGATCGAGGACAAGTTCCAGGGCATCGTCGACCTGGTCGAGATGAAGGCGGTGATCTGGGAGGGCGGCGAGCTCGGCGCCAAGTATCATGACGCGCCGATCCCGGCGGAGCTGGCCGAGCAGGCGCGCGAATACCGCCAGCTCCTGCTCGACACCGCGCTCTCGGTCGATGACGCGGCGATGGAAGAATATTTCGAGAAGGGAGACGTTTCCGTCGCGACCTTGAAGCGCTGTATCAAGGCCGGCACGATCAGCGGCGTCTTCCGCCCGGTGCTCTGCGGCACCGCCTTCAAGAACAAGGGCGTGCAGCCGCTGCTCGACGCGGTGGTGGACTACCTGCCCTCGCCGGTGGACGTGCCGGGCATCAAGATTGCCGCCGACGAGGGCGAGGAGGAGGCCGGCCGCGAGCAGCGGGTGATCCGGGCCGACCCGAGTGCGCCCTTCGCCGGGCTCGCCTTCAAGATCATCAACGACAAATACGGCACGCTCACCTTCGTGCGCGTCTATGCCGGGACCGCCCGCTCGGGCGAGATGGTGCTCAACACGACCAAGGGGCACCGCGAGCGGATCGGGCGGATGTTCCAGATGCACGCCGACAAGCGGGCGGAGATCAAGGAGGTCTCTGCCGGCGATATCGTTGCCTTCGTCGGAACTCAAGGACACTGCCACGGGCGATACGCTGGCCTCGTCGGCGGACCCGGTGGTGCTCGAGCGCATGGCCTTCCCGGTGCCGGTGATCGACATCTCGGTCGAGCCGCGGACCAAGGAGGGCGTCGAGAAGATGACGCTCGGGCTTCAGAAGCTCGCCGGCGAGGACCCCTCCTTGCGGCTGCGCACCGACCAGGAAAGCGGGCAGACGATCCTCTCCGGGATGGGCGAGCTGCATCTCGAGATCATCATCGACCGGCTCAAGCGCGAATACGGGGTGGAGGCGGATATCGGCGCCCCTCAGGTCGCCTATCGCGAGACGATCAGCCGCCCCCACACCGAGACCTACACCCACAAGAAGCAGACCGGCGGCGCCGGCCAGTACGCCGAGGTGAAAATCCTCTTCGAGCCGCTCGAGCGGAACGGCGGCGTCGTCTTCGAGAACAAGGTGGTCGGCGGCACCGTGCCGCGGGAATATATCCCGGCGGTGGAGAAGGGCATCCGCATGCAGGCCGATACCGGCGTGCTCGCCGGCTTCCCGACGGTGGATTTCCGCTACACCCTGCTCGACGGCAAGTACCACGACGTCGATTCGTCGGCGCTCGCCTTCGAGATCGCGGCCAAGGCCTGCTTCCGCGAGGGGATGAAGAAGGCGGCGCCGATCATCCTCGAGCCGATCATGGACGTCGAGGTCACGACGCCGCAGGATCATGTGGGCGACGTGGTGGGCGACCTCAGCCGGCGGCGGGGGGTGATCCAGAGCCAGGACAGCTCGGGCTCGACGATCATCGTCCGCGCCCATGTTCCCCTCAAGGAGATGTTCGGCTACATTTCCGATCTTCGGAGCATGACCAAGGGCCGCGCCTCCTTCACCATGCAGTTCCACCACTACGATCCGGTGCCGCGGCAGATCGCGGACGAGATCATGGCGAAGACGGCCTGAGCCAACGGGCCAATGCAACCCTCCCGGCTGCATTGGATGCGCGGGCGAAGGGGCGAGGGCCAGACGGCCAGCCGCGCCGTCGAGTGGATCGGGTGCGACGAGAGGGGTCAGGCTGTGGCACGGGTGGTGCGGGTGCGCGGTCCGCTCTCCGAGGGCTGGCGGCTCTACCGGGCGGTGGCGCTCGACGAGGACGGGCGGGTGATCGAACTCCGGCCCGGGCCGCCCGAGGACGGGGCGGACTGGCTGGCCTGCATCGGCGGGCGGGTCGTCGGGCGGGCGGCGCTGCCCCTGCAGGCGGTGCGCACCGCCGAGGCCGCGCTCGGCTGACCCCTTCAGCGAAGGCGATGGCCCAGGGGATCGTGACGGATGAGGCTCGGCGGTTCCGCGCCATCATGGAGCGCGCGGCTTCGCTCAAGCGGCAGATCGCAACCGAGCTCGCGGCCCCGGTGCTGGGGGTGGTCGGGGCCTGCGAGGCGAGCCTGCGCGGGGGTGGAAAACTCCTCTTCTGCGGCAATGGCGGCTCGGCCGCCGACGCCCAGCACCTCGCGACCGAGTTCCTGATCCGGCTGCGCTCGGAGCACGAGCGGCCGTCCTACGCCGCGCTGGCGCTGACGCTCGATCCGGCGGCGCTCACCGCCTGCGGCAACGATTACGGGTTCGCCCGGATCTTCGAGCGGCCGCTGCGCGGCCTCGGGCGCGCCGGCGACGTGCTCTTCGGCATCACCACCTCGGGTCGCTCGGCGAACGTGCTGGCGGCGCTCAGGGCGGCCGCCGAGATGGGGATCGTGACGGTGGGGCTGCTCGGCGGCGACGGCGGCGAGGCCGCCGGCCTCTGCTCCCACGTGCTGCTCGTCCCCGATTTCGAGACGGCGCGCATCCAGGAATGCCACATCACGCTCGGCCACGCGGTGCTCGAGCTCCTGGAGGACCGGCTGCTGGCGCGGCCCCTGTCATGATGCCCCTCTCATGACCGGGTCATGACCGTCCTGCTCACCGGCGCCGCCGGGTTCATCGGCTATCACGTGGCCGGCGCACTGCTCGCCCGCGGCGAGCGGGTGGTCGGGATCGACGACTGCAACCCCTATTACGACGTCCGGCTGAAGGAAGCCCGTCTCGCCCAGCTCGCGCGCGCGCCGGGCTTCGTCTTTCATCGCCTCGACATCACCGACCGCGATGCGATCCTTTCGCTCTTCACAGCCGAAGGGGCGGCGCGCCACGTCGTGCATCTCGCGGCCCAGGCGGGGGTGCGCTATGCGCTGGTCGATCCCTATTCCTATCCGGCGAGCAATGTCGCGGGCCACCTCGTGATCCTCGAGGCGGCGCGGCGGCTCAAGGATCTGCGTCATCTCGTCTATGCGAGCTCGTCCTCGGTCTATGGCGCAAACACCGCGCTGCCCTTCGCCGAGGGGGACCGTGTCGACCACCCGGTCTCGCTCTATGCGGCGACCAAGCGGGCGGGCGAGCTGATCTCCTACGCCTATGCCCACCAGTTCGCGCTGCCGCAGACCGGGCTCCGCTTCTTCACGGTCTATGGGCCGTGGGGACGGCCGGACATGGCCTATTACAGCTTCGCCCGGGCGATCGTCGAACGGACCCCGATCACGCTCTACGACGAGGGAAAGCTGCGGCGCGACTTCACCTATATCGACGATATCGTGGCCGGGGTCGTCGGCTGCCTCGACCGGCCGCCGGACACGACCGGTTCCCGCGGCCCACCGGCCCGCGTGCTCAATATCGGCAACCACCGGAGCGAGGCGGTGGCCACCCTCGTCGCGCTGCTCGAGGAGGCGCTGGGGCGGAAGGCGGTGATACGCTGCGCCGAGCGGCCGGCCTCGGAGGTGGTGGAGACCTTCGCCGCGACCGAGGCGATCGTGGCGCTGACCGGCTTCCGGCCCGCGACGCCGCTCGCCGAGGGGATCCCCCGCTTCGTCGCCTGGTTCCGGCGCTGGCACGGGCTGGAATAGGCGGGTTCTTCCTGCCCCCGTTGGTGCCGATGGGCACCGCCGGGCGCGCGCTCCATGGGGCGACGCCGGGGGCGATCGTCTGCCTCAAACGGCCCGCCTTTTCGCCCGCAACGGAGCGGGCTTGCCCGATCAGCCGCTGGCAGTCGTCTGGCCCGGCGGCGAAAGCGGCGCCCGCGAGGACGAGGAGGCGCGGCCCGCGGAGGTCGCGGCCGTGATTGACCCGCTCCGGCCCGGATGATAGCCGGAACCATCGCTTGCGCGCCCGAAGCGGGCCGAAACAGAAAAACCGGGCGAGGGGAGGGGCGATTTGCGGCAGGGGCGGCGTGCGGACGAGGGGAGTTTCGCGGTGGCCGCTTCTTCCGGCGCGTCTGCCATTTCGCTCCACGACGTCACCAAATATTTCTACAAGGGTGGCACCCGCATCACCGCGCTGGCATCGGTGTCGTTCCATGTCGCGCGCGGCTCCTTCGTCTCCATCGTCGGACCCAGCGGCTGCGGCAAATCAACCATCCTCGATCTCGTCGTCGGGACGGAAACGCCAAGCGAAGGCCAGGTTTACTGCGACGGCGGGAAGGTGGCGGGCCTCTGCGTCGGCACCGGGTACCTGACGCAGCACGACACGCTTCTGCCCTGGCGCACGGTCGAGGAGAATGTGCGGCTGCCGCTCGATATCGCAGCGCGTGGCCTCGACCGGCTGCGCGGGCGGCGGACGGATGCGGCGGCGAAGGCGCGCGTCGCCTGGGCGGTGAACCTGGTCGGCCTCAAGGGGTTCGAGCGCCATCTGCCGGACGAGCTTTCGGGCGGGATGCGCAAGCGCGCGGCACTCGCCCAGACGCTCGTCTATGCGGGCGAGACGGTGCTGATGGACGAGCCCTTCGGCGCGCTCGACTTCCAGATGCGCCTGCTGATGCAGGCCGAGCTCCTGAGCATCTGGAGCGAAGAGCGGCGGACGATCGTCTTCGTCACGCACGACATCGAGGAGGCGATCGCGCTCTCGGACCAGGTGGTGATCATGAGCCGCCGCCCGGGCCGCGTGCGCGACATCGTCCCGATCACCCTGCCGCGCCCGCGCGATCCGGTGACGGTGCGATTCGCGCCCGAGTTCCACGCGCTCTACGAGCGCATCTGGAGCCAGCTCGACCCGCCGGAGAATGCGCCGCCGGCGGGGCTGGCGAAGCCCACCGGGCGCACAGCCGCCGGGGGCGCGCCCTCATGACCGATGCGAGCGAGGCGGGGCTCGGCCTGGCCGAGGGGGTGGTGCGGGGGATCGACGCGGTGGCGGCGCGGCGCGGGCGGCGGGCGCGGCTCGCGCTGCATGGCAGCCGGCTCCTCCTCCTGCTCGTCGTGCTCGGGGCGTGGCAATTCTTCGGGCCGCGGTTGGGCCAGATCGTCGCGAGCTCGCCGGTCGCTGTGTTCCAGGCGCTCGTTGCGCTGGCGCGGAGCGGGGCGCTCGCGCGCGACCTTGCCGTCACGCTCGAGGAGGTGGTGCTCGGCTATCTCCTCGGCGCCGGGGTGGGCGTCGCGGCCGGCGCGGTCCTCGCCAGCAGCGAATTCCTGGCCGGCCTGCTCGATCCTTTCATCATCGGGCTCTACGGGATTCCGAAGATCGCCTTGGGCCCTCTGCTCGTCGTCTGGTTCGGCATCAACCTGGCGCCGAAGGTCGCGCTCGCCGCGCTGATGACGTTCTTCCTCGTCTTCTTCGCGACCTACCAGGGGATGCGCAGCGTCGATCCGGCGACGATCAACGCCGTGCGGCTGATGGGCGCGCGGCCGCTGCAGCTCCGTCGCTACGTCATTTTTCCGGGAGCCCGGGCCTCGATCTTTCTCGGCCTCAAGCTCGGCGTGCCGGAGGCGCTGGTCGGCGCGATCGTCGGCGAGTTCGTCTCCTCGAGCCGCGGCATCGGCTATGCGATCCAGTACGCGACCGCGCAGCTGGACACGGCCGGCGTCTTCGCGGGGCTGATCGTGCTCACCGTTCTTTCCTTGAGCCTCAACGCCATCGTCAACAAGGCTGCAACCAAAAAAGGAGCGTCCCGATGAGGTTTCTTCCGCGCGCCGCGCTGGCGCTCCTGGCCGCGCTGTCCCTCGCCGGCGCAGCTTCACGCCCGGCGCGCGCCGCCGCGCCCGAGAGAGTGACGATCGCCAACACCTCGACCGGGGTGCAGCTCGTGCTGCCGTGGATCGCGCTTAAAAAGGGCTTCTATGCCAAGCACGGGCTTGACGTGACGATCGTCCAGGTGAACGGGGATGCGGGCAGCATTCCGGCGCTGGTTTCGGGAAGCGTGCGGTTCGCGATCATGACGGCGACGCCGGCGCTGGTGGCGAACGCGAAGGGCGGCAATATCCGGATCATCTCGCCGCTCAGCACCTACCCGCAGCAGATCGTGATGCGCAAGGCGCTCGCCGACAAGCTCGGCATCACGGCGGAAACGCCGCTGGCGACACGGCTCGACGCGCTGCGCGGGCGCAATGTCGGCGTCCTCGATGTCGGCGGCGGGCTGCAATACACGCTGGAGGTGGTTCTGTCCTCGAACGGGATCGACCCGAGCACGGTGCCGGTGGTCGGGATCGCGCCCTATTCGGCCGAGCTCGCCGCACTCCAGCGCGGCGCGATCGACGTGATCGCGCCGGCGGTGCCGTTCGGGCAGACCGCGGTTGCGGAAGGGTTCGGCGTGATGATCGCCAACGTGTGGGGCGGCGAGGTGCCGAGCGTGCGCGGAACCCCGTTCGAGCTGATGTCGGTTGCGGAGAAATGGGGCCGGGCGCACGCCGCGACGGTCGCGGCGATGCAGGCCGCACTTCAGGACGCGATGGATTATCTGCATGCGAATCTCGCCGGCGCGGCCGGGCTTGCCCATGAGTGGCAGCCGAACATTCCGCTTGCGGTGCAGATTGCGGCGGTCGGCAATGGCGGGGGCTATCCGACGGGGACGGCGATCACCGCGGAGCAATTCGCGGCGATGCAGAGCTTCGCCAGGCTGAGCGGGGCGAAGACGGCTGCGGTGACCTACGACGCTTCGGTGTGGGGGAAGTGACCGGTTGGTCCTGGCGCCCGGCGCCGGACCATCGGGCGCGAAAGCCGTTGCGGCTCGGCTGACCCGGCCCGTGTGGCGCCGTGATGGGCACGGTGCCCCTGTTTCACCCGGGCCTTCGGTCAAGGCTGGGGGACGAGCGTTTGCAACCCTGGGTGGAACCGTGTCCTTCCCCTGAGTCCGAACGGCACGCTTCGGCCGCGACGGAAGAGCATCGCGGACCTGAAGCCTCGACGTGAACGAAGGGTTCGCGATTGTGCCGCGGCGATCGGCGGCCCGCTCCTCGATCCAGGGGCGGCCCGCCGGCTTGACCCGAGCGTGCCGGGAAATGCCGGATCAGACCGGGAGTTGGCGCAGCCGGTTTCCGTGGCCGCCCTCCAGCGGATATGGTCTCGCCGGGCCTGCTTTCTTCAAGGAGACGGTGTCATGGCGCTGCTCAGGTTCAGGCCGCACCTGCGGCGGCGAACCTTGGGGCTATCGGGGCAGCTTCCCTCCTATCCGGGAGATCGGCAGCTTCACGAACCGGCTCTGGCCGTCGCTGTCTTGCCCGCGCATCGTGGGCCTTCTCGCGCAGGTCCTGCCCGATGGTCAGTGCCGATCGTGGCGTTCCTGCTCTTCGCAGCGATCGCGCTCCATCTCATCGCGATCACCAACTTTCCCGCGCCGGATGAGCTGCAGCACGTCTCCTACGCGGCTTACCTCCAGCAGAGCGGCCGGCTTCTGCCACGCTTCCATGAGCAGTACACGCTGAACCAGGACGATTTCGGCCGTTGGGACCCGCGTCCGAACTATCTCGGGCATCCATCACCCTTCTACCTGTTCGAGAGCCTGTTCCTGAACCGCTCGCTGCCGCCCGCCCAGGCGGTGATCCCGCTTCGTCTGGCTTCGCTCGCGCTGCTCGGCCTCGGCGTAGCGGTGGCACTCATTGCCGGGTTCCGTTGCTTTGAAGATGACGCTCCGGCCTTGCTGGTCTTCTGCACGGCTCTTGCCCTTGGTCCGGAGATCCTTTCGGTGTCGAAGCAAGTCACGAACGACTCGCTTGCCCTGCTCGGAGGCGCGCTCGCCTATTGGGGCGCAAGTGCGCCGGCCCGTCGCGGGGCCGCACTCGCCATCGGCGTCGGATTGCTGTTGGCGCTATGGGCGAAGGCGAGCGCCGGCCTCGGAGTCGGCCTCTTCGTGGCACTGGTGATCGGCTTCACGCGTCTTCCGCGGGCGAAGCTGCTTCTCGGCGCAGCTGTCGGTGGGCTCATCGGCTTCGTCCCCTATGCCTTTATCGTCGCGCGGTACGGCACGATCGTCCCGCTCACCGCGGAAAGCTTCGGCCATGTCCGCCACGTCGCCGATTTCTGGACTTATGTTCCGGCCTTCCTGCTCAATCTTGGCCATGACTGGGGCTTTTTTCATAGAACGGGATGGCCGATCACGAGCCGGCGCGAATGGTTCAGCATCGCGGCCTTCTGGCCGGTGGTGTTGTGCGTCCTGTTGGCCGCCCGGTATGCCGGGCGGCGGCCTTATGCCCCCGATGCCGCCGTTGCCATAGCCGTGCCGCTCGCCCTCGCCATGGTGCTGTTGGTGCATTTCTGGTTCGCGGCCACCCGGCTCGGCTACAGCCTGCCTGCCGCCTCGTTCCGCTACTACCTGCCGCTCTGGCCGGCGATGGCCCACAACCTGGGTTATGCCGTCATGGTCGCGCCCCGGCGCAGGGCCCGCATCGCCATCATCGTCGTCACGGCCGCGGCGCTGGGCTGCGGCTGGGTGAGCTGAGAGGCCACAGGGCCGAGATGGAGGGAAAACAATGATGGCAGACATTGGGTGGATCGGTCTCGGCCGGATGGGAGAGGCGATGGTGCGGCGGCTGCTGGCGGCCGGCCACGAAGTCACGGTGTGGAACCGCACCGCCGGCAAGGCCGAAGCGCTGCGCGCGGCCGGCGCGCGGGTCGCCGCGGACAAGCGCGAGCTCGCCGCCTGCGCCGCAATCTTCACCACGATCTCGACGACGGACGATCTTAAGGAGGTGCTGTTCGGACCCGCCGGGCTGGCAAGCGCGGAGGCTCGTCCAAAATTCGTCATCGACTGTTCGTCCATTTCTCAGGAAGGCTCGGCGGAAATCCGCGCGCGGCTGGAAGCGGCGGGAATCGGGTATCTCTGCGCGCCGGTATCGGGCAATGCGAAAGTCTGCCGGGGGGGCAAGCTCTCGGTCGTCGCATCGGGACCGAAATCCCTCTATGACCAGGCACTGCCCTGGCTTGCCGCACTCGGGCGCAGCACGCTCTGGGTGGGGGAGGGCGAGCTTGCCCGGGTGTGGAAGATCGCCCACAACACCTTCTTCGGCGTCATCATCCAAAGCCTCTGCGAGATCACGGTGCTGGCGGAAAAGGCGGGCATCCCGCGGCACGTGTTCCTCGAATCGATCAACAGCAGCGTGCTCGGCTCCATGTACACGCGCTACAAGACGCCAACGCTCGTCAACCTGACCTTCGATCAGGTGACGTTCACGCCGAAGCTTTTGCTCAAGGACATGGATCTCGGCCTCGGCGCCGCGCACGCGCACGGGGTCGCGATGCCGTGCGCGGCCACGACCCGCGAAGCGATCGCGGCGATGACCGGGCGCGGGCATGAGAACGTCGATTTCGCCGTGCTGCTGATGGAAATCGCGCGCAATTCCGGGCTCGAGCCCAAGCCGGAGAACGTTGCATTGAGCGACGGCCTTGAAGCATGACAGGGTGTCTGCTCATCCGCAATGCGACGATCATCACGATGGACGACCAACTCGGCGATTTCTCCCGAGCCGACCTGCTGATCGAAGGCGAGAGAATCGCCGCGGTCGGGGATCCCGGCGCCGTGGACGCCGAGATCGTTGACGCCCGCGGCTTCATCGTCATCCCCGGGCTCGTCAACGCGCACATGCATACCTGGCAGACGGGCTTGCGCGGGATTGCCGCGAACTGGACGCTGCTCGAATATTTCCGGAAAATGCATGCGGGCCTTGCGACGCTGTTTCGGCCGGAGGATCTCCATATCGCGACCCTCATGGGGGCGCTGAACCAGCTCGATTGCGGCACGACCACGCTGGTCGATTGGTGCCACAACAACCCGACGCCGGCGCACGACGATGCGGCGATCGATGCGCTGTTCGAATCGGGCATCCGCGCGGCGTTCTTCCACGGCACGCCGAAGCCCGATCCCAAGCCGGGCGAGCCGGGTTTTTGGCAAATTCCCCATCCGCGCGCGGAGCTGGAGCGGTTGCTTAAAGATCGCGCCGGCGGGCTGGTCAGCGTGGGCGCCGCGATCCTCGGTCCGCACTACGCGACGCTGGACGTGACGCTGCACGATTTCCGGATGGCGAAGGAACTGGGGATCGTCGCCTCCATGCACCAGGGCGGCGGCGCGGCGCGCACGCCCGAAGGATGGGCGCGGCTGGAAGCCGAGAATCTTTTGGGCCGGCGCACCAACATCGTCCACGGCAACAATCTGAGCGACGATCAGCTCGCGCGGTTCTGCGCGCTCGGAATGAGCTTTTCGGTCGCGGCCGAGAACGAGATGACCCAGGGCCACGGATTCCCGATCACCGGCCGCCTGCTGAGGCTTGGGCGTGCGCCGTCGCTCGGCGTCGATCTGGAGTCGGTGATCTCGGGCGAGATGTTCGTGCAGGCGCGGGTCGCACTCGGGATGCAGCGGGCGCTCGACAATCATGCGCACCGCGAGGCGATCGGCAGCATTCCCGAAACCACGACGGTCACCGCGCGCGAGGCGCTCGCCTGGGTGACGATCGAGGGCGCGCGCATGCTGTGCATGGAGGACCGGATCGGATCCATCGCGCCGGGCAAGCAGGCGGACCTGGTGATGATCGCGGCCGGGGCGCTCAACATGCAGCCGCTGCACGACCCGGTCTCTGCTGTGGTGATGCAAGCGAGCCTCGCCAATATCGACAGCGTGATGGTGGCGGGGCGATGGAGGAAGCGCGGCGGGCGGCTGCTGGTGGAGGATCTGGCGGAAAAGACGGAGCGGTTGCGGGACTCGGGGCGGCGGATTCTTCAGGCGATGGGCTTGTTGCGCACGGACCAGGGCGTTCCGTCCGCGCGCTAGAGCGTGATGACCGAAGGTGGAATGACCGCAGGTCTCACTCACGCGATAAAACAATGACCGAGAGCGGGATGGATGGGCGCAAGCGATCTCATCCCGCTCCGGCGCGCGATCGCAGTGTTTCGTCGTTCCTGGGTTGCAAGACGGGCGGCGCGGCCGATGGTGAGGAAGGTTTCTCTTGCCAGCGTAAGCGCGGCGTCCGGATTCGCCATGCGAGCCTCTCCCGGGAATGCCGGCGCGAAAACCTCGACGCCGGGACCGTTCAGGCGGACGCGGGCGTAAGGGCGGGCTCGGCCTGGTTCGAGCCGGCCTGGAGGAAGGCGCGGATCGAGCGGCAGGCCTGGCGCAGGCGGTGCCCGTTCTCGACCAGCGCAATGCGGACGTAACCCTCCCCATGCTCGCCGAAGCCGATCCCCGGCGCCACGGCGACCTTCGCGCGCTCGAGCAGGAGCTTGCTGAATTCGAGGCTGCCGAGCGAGGCGTAGCGCGGCGGGATCGGCGCCCAGGCGAACATCGAGCCTTCGGGCGCGGGCACCTCCCAACCGGAAGCGGCGAGGCCGCGGATCAGCACGTCCCGCCGTTCCTTGTAGAGCGCCCTGATCTCTGCGACGCACTCTTGCGGCCCGTTCAGCGCCGCCGTGGCGGCCACCTGGATGGGCGTGAAGGCGCCATAGTCGAGATAGGACTTCATCCGCGCGAGTGCGGCGATCAGCCGCGGATTGCCGGCCGCAAATCCCATCCGCCAGCCGGGCATCGAGTAGGTCTTGGAAAGGCTCGTGAACTCGACCGCAATCTCCTTCGCCCCGGGAATCTGGAGGAGCGACGGCGGCGCCTTCTCACCGAAATAGATCTCGGCATAGGCGAGATCCGACATCACCCAGATCTCGTGCCGCCGCGCGAAGGAGACGATCTCGCGGTAGAAATCGAGATCGGCGAGGAAGGCGGTGGGGTTCGAGGGAAAATTGACGATCAGCGCGGTCGGCTTGGGGACCGAGTGGCGCACCGCGCGATCGAGCGCGCGCAGCATCTCCTCGTCCGGCGCTGCGGGCACGGAACGGACGGCGGCGCCGGCGATGATGAAGCCGAACTGGTGGATGGGATAGGACGGGTTGGGCACCAGGATCGTGTCGCCCGGCGAGGTGATGGCCGAGGCGAGGTTGGCCAGCCCCTCCTTCGAGCCGAGGGTCGCGATCACCTCGGTCTCGGGGTCGAGCCCAACGTCGAACCGGCGCCGGTAATAGGCGGCGAGCGCCCGGCGGAGCCCGGGGATCCCCTTGCTCACCGAATAGCGGTGGGTGCGCGAGTCGTGCACCGCCTCCACGAGCTTGGCCACGATATGCGGCGGCGTGGCGCTGTCCGGGTTGCCCATGCCGAGGTCGATGATGTCCTCGCCGCCGGCACGCGCCCGCGCCTTGGCGGTGTTCACTTCCGCGAACACATAAGGGGGCAGGCGGCGGATTCGGTGAAATTCTTCGGACATGGCACCCTCGGCGCCGCCGCTTTTACTGCCGTTCCGGGCGAGGGGGAAGGCGGCCGGCTGGACAGGGTGCCGCCACGGCGATCAAGCTGGCGGACAGGGAAACAGGAAAAAACGTCCATGAGCGGGGAAGACTGCCTGGCCGGCGTGCGCGTTCTCGACCTCACCCAGTTCGAGGCCGGACCCTCCTGCACGGAGGCGCTCGCCTGGCTCGGCGCCGAGGTGGTGAAGGTCGAGAACCCGCGCCTCGGCGATCCCGGCCGCTCTCTCAGCCCGCCGCCCGAGGGCGACGCGCATTATTTCCTGCAATACAACGCCAACAAGAAATCGATCGCGATCGATCTCAAATCGGCGCAGGGCCTCGCCCTGGCGAAGGAGCTTGCCGCCCGCGCCGACGTCTTCGTCGAGAACTTCGCGCCCGGCGCGATCGAGCGGCTCGGGCTCGGCCCCGACATCGTCCGCGCACGCAACCCAGCGATCATCTACGCGCAGGTCAAGGGATTCGGCACCGGCTCGCCCTACGAGCGCAATCTCGCCTTCGACATGATCGCGCAGGCCTGCGGCGGCACCATGAGCATCACCGGCGAGCGCGAGGGGCCGCCGCTCAAGCCGGGCCCGACGCTCGGCGATACCGGCACCGGCATGCTGCTCGCGGTCTCGATCCTTGCCGCCCTCTACCGGCGCACCCGGACCGGCGAGGGCGAGCACCTCGAGGTCGCGATGCAGGACGCGATGTTCCAGTATATCCGCGGCGCCTTCGCGAGCCTCACCCGCACCGGCCGGCCGCCGGCACGCGCCGGCGCCGGCAGCGTGCTCGCGCTCAATCCGCCCATGGGCACCTATCCGTGCCAGGGCGGGGGCGCGAACGATTACGTCTATGTCTATACCAGCCGGGCCAATCCCGAGCATTGGCGGCGGCTGCTCGGCGTCATCGGCCGCGACGAGCTCGCCCACGATCCGCGCTACGCGACGCCCGCCGCGCGGGCCGAACGCGAGTCGGAGGTGAACGAGATGGTCGCCGCCTGGACCCGCCTCCACGACAAGCACGCGGCGATGCGCATCCTGGGCGAGGCCGGCATCCCTGCCGGCGCGGTGCTCGACCCCGCGGAGCTCCTGCACGACCCCAGCTTCGCCGCGCGCGGCATCGTCCAGACGATGGCGCACCCGACCGCGGGCGCCTACAAAATGCCCGCCTGGCCGGTGCGGTTTTCCGGCCGCCCGCCCACGGTGCGCTCAGCGCCCCTGCTCGGCGAGCATACCGACCAAGTGCTGTCGGAGTGGCTCGGCATGGCCGAAGAACCCGCGCGCACCGGCAGCTGAAGACAAAGGAGGAAACCATGGCGGAGCTCACGGGTTCGGAAATCCTCGCCCGTTGCCTCAAGAAAGAAAAAACGGAAAATCTTTTCTTCCTCATGGGCGGGCCGATGCTGCTCGCCGAGGCGACCTGCATCAAGGAGGGCATCCGCATGATCGACGTCCGCCACGAGCAGGCGGCCGCCTTCATGGCGCAGGCCTACAGCCGGCTCCTCCAGCGGCCCGGCATCTGCATGGCGGCGAGCGGCCCGGGTGTGGCGAACCTCGTCACCGGCCTCGCCAACGCGCTGGTCGATTGCGCGCCGGTGGTGGCGATCGGCGGCTCGAGCCCGATCAGCCAGTTCGGCCGCCAGGTCTTCCAGGAGATCGACCAGTTGGCACTCATGCGCGGCTGCACGAAACATGTCGACCGCGTGCACAGCCTCAAGCGCATCCCGCAGCAGGTCAATTTCGCCCTGCAAAAATCCATGGCCGGCAAGCCCGGTCCCGTCTATCTCGATTTCCCGGGCGACATCCTCTACCAGAAGATCGACGAAAGCGCCGTCGATTGGAGCTTCTGCGGCCGCCCCTTGCTCGATTCCCGCCCGCTCGGCGAGCCGCGCCAGATCACCAGATTGATCGACGCCCTGGCGAGGGCGGAAAGACCGCTCCTCGTCTCGGGCAGCGGCGTCATCTGGTCGCGCGCCTCCGGCGAAATGCAGGCGCTCGTGGAAAAAATCGGCATCCCCTTCTACACCACGCCGCAAGGCCGCGGCGTCGTCCCCGACGATCACCCGTACTCCTACCTCGCGATGCGCAGCACCGCCTTCCGCGACGCCGACCTCATCGTCATCCTCGGCACGCGGATGAACTACATCATCGGCCACGCCGCGCCGCCGCGCTTCTCGGCCACCGCGACCATCGCGCGCATCGATATCGACCCCGAGGAGATGGCAACCCCCGCCCGCACCGTCGATATCCCCATCGTCGGCGATTGCCGCATGGTGCTCGAGCAGCTCATCACAGGCATCGGCAACCGCATCACGCCCGAGACCTACAGATCCTGGCGCGAAACTCTTGGCCAGGGCGAAGCGGCCAAACGCGCCTCCGCCGGCGCCAACCGCCCCCAGGAGAACGGCGAGATCCACCCCGTCCGCCTCCTCGAGGAGATCCGCGACTTCGCCCGCCGCGACGCGATCCTCTGCGTCGACGGCCAGGAAACGCTGAATTTCGGGCGTCAGACCATGCCCACCTTCGTGCCGGGCCACCGCCTCAACTCAGGCCCCTTCGGCACCATGGGCGTCGGCCTGCCGTTCGGCATCGGCGCGAAAATCGCCAAGCCCGACACGCAGGTGATCGTCGTGCACGGCGACGGCTCCTTCGGCCTCAACGCCATGGAGCTCGACACCGCCGCGCGACACCATGTGCCGATCCTCGTCGTCATCAGCCTCAACGGCGGCTGGACGGCGGACCCGAAACGCGAGAAACCCGGCCGTGACCTCGGCTATACCCGCTTCGATAGAATTGCCGAAGCGCTCGGCTGCCACGGCGAATATGTCGAACGGGCGGAAGAGATCCGCCCCGCACTCGAACGCGCCCAACACAAAGTCGACGAAGGCATGGTGGCGCTCGTCAATGTGCGCACCGATTACCGCGCCCGCTACGGCGGCGCAGCCTTCTCGGACTACTCCACATGACCAAGGGGCTCTGCCCCTTGGAACCCTGCCAGGGCCTGAGGCCCTGGACCCCATCCGTTTCGGCGCAAGCGGTCGAAATCCGCGTGCGCGGGCGCGTGCAGGGCGTCGGCTTCCGCCCGACCGTCTGGCGCCTCGCGCGCGCGCTCGGCCTTGCCGGCGAGGTGCTGAACGACGCCGAAGGCGTGCTCATCCGCATCGGCGGCACCGAAGAGGCAATCGCCGCCTTCATCGCCCGCATCGAACGCGAGCCGCCGCCGCTCAGCCGGATCGATCGCATCGAGACACGCCCCTTCGCGGCCGATCTGCCCCCCGAATTTCGCATCGCCGAAAGCGTCGGCGGCGCCGCGCGCACCGAAGTCACGCCCGACGCCGCCATCTGCCCGGACTGCGCCGCCGAAATCGCCGATCCCTCACAACGCCGCCACCGCTACCCCTTCGCCAACTGCACCCATTGCGGCCCGCGGCTCAGCATCGTCCGCTCCATTCCCTACGACCGCGCCCGCACGACCATGGCCCCGTTCGCCATGTGCGCCGCCTGCGCGGCCGAGTACCACGACCCTGCCGATCGCCGCTTCCACGCCGAAGCGATCGCCTGCCCGGCCTGCGGCCCGCGCGCAATCCTGGTGCGCCTCGACGGGCGGGCGATCGATGCCTCGTCCGATTGCGTCGACCACGCCGCGCGCCTCATCGCCGCGGGCGAGATCGTCGCGATCAAGGGCCTCGGCGGATACCAGCTCGCCTGCGCCGCCACGCGCGCCGACGTCGTCGCGCGGCTGCGCCGGCTCAAGCGTCGCGACGCCAAGCCCTTCGCCCTGATGGCGCGCGATCTCGACGTGATCCGTCGCTACTGCCGCCTCGGCGCGGAGGAAGCGTGTCTTCTCGGCGGCCCGGCGGCGCCGATCGTTCTGCTCGAAGCCGCCGGGCAGGAACGCCTGCCCGATGCCGTCGCGCCGGGACTGCGGACGCTCGGCTTCATGCTGCCGACGACGCCGCTGCATCTTTTGATCCTCCGTGGGATGGACGCGCCCCTCGTCATGACCAGCGGCAACCTCTCCGATGAGCCGCAAGCCACCGCCGATGGGGAGGCCAAGGAAAGGCTCAGCGGAATCGCGCGCTACGCGCTGGTCCACGACCGCGAGATCGCCAATCGCGTGGATGATTCGGTGGTCCGCGTCATGGCCGGCCGGCCCCGCGTCCTCCGCCGCGCCCGCGGCTTCGCCCCGGCCCCCATCCGCCTGCCGCAAGGCTTCGCGGCCGCGCCGTCGCTGCTGGCCTTCGGCGCCGAGCTCAAGGCGACCTTCTGCCTCCTGCAAGACGGCGCCGCAATTCTCTCCCAGCACCAGGGCGATCTCGAGGACGCCGGAACGTCCGACGATTATCGCCGCAATCTGCGTCTCTATGCCGCGCTCTTCGATCACCGCCCCGCCGCGCTCGCCGCCGACTGCCACCCCGAGTATCTCTCCTCGAAGCTCGCCCGCGCGCGCGCCGAGGCCGAGGCGATCCCGCTCATCGAGGTGCAGCACCACCACGCCCATCTCGCCGCATGCCTCGCGGAGAATTCCTATCCGCTCGACGGGCCGCCGGTCCTCGGCATCGTCCTCGACGGGCTCGGCTGGGGCGCTGACGGCAGGCTCTGGGGCGGCGAGTTCCTGCTGGCCGATTACCGTGGCTATGAGCGGCTGGGCTGCTTCAAGCCCGTCGCCATGCCGGGCGGCGCAGCCGCGGTGCGCGAGCCCTGGCGCAACCTCTATGCGCATCTCATGGCCGGGATGGGCTGGACGGCCTTTGCCGCACGCTTTTCCGCGCTCGCTCTGCACGAGGATCTTGCCCGCCGGCCGCGCGCCGTGCTGGACACGATGACGCGCACCGGCATCAACGCCCCGCTCGCATCCTCCTGCGGCCGGCTGTTCGATGCGGTCGCCGCCGCCCTCGGCCTCTGCCCCGAGCGCCAGGCCTATGAGGGCCAGGCGGCCTCCATGCTGGAGGCGATCGTAGACGACGCCACCCTTCGCCACGAAAGCGACGCTCTCGCGTACAGGCTCGATATCGCGACCTTGCGTGCCGCGACCCCGGCCGCCGCGACCCCGCCGCTCATCGATCCCGCGCCCATGTGGAACGCCCTCCTCGGCGACCTCGCGCGCAACACCCCCGCGCCGGTGATCGCGGCCCGCTTCCACAAGGGCCTGGCGCTTGCCATCGCCGCGATGGCGGCGCGGCTCCGGGGCGGGGAGGGCGGCCCGCGCTTCGCCGCCATTGCGCTCTCGGGCGGATGCTTCCAGAATCGCGTCCTTCTGGAAGAGACGCTCCGTCGCCTCTTGGGTGAGGGGTTTTCCGTACTTGCCCACGGCGAGATTCCGGCCAATGACGGGGGCATCGCGCTCGGGCAGGCCGCCGTCGCCGCGGCGCGCCTGATCGCCGGGCGCGAAGAGGAAGGGACCCAGGGATGTGCCTCGGAATCCCAGGCCGCATCGTAAGGATCGACAACGCGGCCGACATGCTGGCCACCGTCGATGTCGGCGGCGTCCGCCGCCAGATCAACATCATCTGCATCGTCGACGAGGGGCATCCGGTCGCGTCCTGCGTCGGCGAGTGGGTGCTGATCCATGTCGGCTTCGCGATGAGCCGGATCGACGAGCAGGAAGCCGCCGCCACGCTGCAAATCCTCCATGAGCTCGGCGAGGCGCAGGCGGAGATGGAAGCGATGCGCCTGGCCGACGCCGCCAAGGGAGCGGCCGCATGAAATATGTCGACGAGTTCCGCGATCGCGCGAAGGCCGCGATCCTGGTCCGCGAGATCGAAGCCCTCGTCGCCGCGATCGAGCGCCCGGACGCGCGTCCGCTCCACATCATGGAGGTCTGCGGCGGCCACACGCATGCGATCTTCCGCTACGGGGTCGAAGGGATGCTGCCCGAGGCGATCGAGCTGGTCCACGGGCCGGGATGCCCGGTCTGCGTGCTGCCGATCGGCCGCGTCGATGATTGCCTCAGCATCGCCGAGCAGCCCGGCGTGATCTTCACCACCTTCGGCGATGCGATGCGCGTCCCCGGCTCGCGCAAAAGCCTGATGCAGGCCAAGGCCGAGGGCGCGGACATCCGCATGGTCTATTCGCCGCTCGACGCGCTCGCGATCGCCCGCGCCAACCCCGCGCGTGAAACCGTCTTCTTCGGGCTCGGCTTCGAGACCACGATGCCCTCGACTGCGCTCACCATCCTCCAGGCCGAAGGCGACGGCATCACCAATTTTTCCGTCTTCTGCAACCACATCACCATCGTGCCGACGATCAGGGCAATCCTCGAGAGCCCCGACCTCCAGCTCGACGGGTTCCTCGGCCCCGGCCATGTCTCGATGGTGATCGGCACCGCGCCCTATGAGTTCATCGCCCGCTTCTACCGCAAGCCGATGGTGATCGCGGGCTTCGAGCCGCTCGACGTATTGCAGGCCATCTGGATGGTCTTGAGGCAGATCAAGGACGGCCGCGCCGAGATAGAGAACCAGTATTCCCGCATCGTCTCCGAGGCCGGGAATGAGGCCGCATTGAACGCCGTCGCGCGCGTCTATGAGCTCCGCGAATTCTTCGAATGGCGCGGCCTGGGCTCCATCGATCATTCCGGCGTGCGCCTCCGCAACTCTTACGCCCGCTTCGACGCCGAGCGGAAATTCCCAGTCCCCAACGTGAAAATCGCCGATCCCAGCGCCTGCCAGTGCGGCGAGGTCCTCAAGGGCATGATCAAGCCCTGGCAATGCCGCCTGTTCGGCTCCGCATGCACGCCCGAAACCCCTCTCGGCGCGCTCATGGTCTCCTCCGAGGGCGCCTGCGCCGCCTATCACCAATATGGCGGCCGCGCCCAGCCGGCAGGCGCCGCATGAACATCCTTGCCCAACCGCGCCGTCTCGGCCGCGTTCAGGTCCCGACCGTGACGCTGGCCCATGGCGGCGGCGGCAAGGCGATGAAGGACCTGATCGACGATGTGTTCATCAGCGCATTCGCCGGCGCCGCCGCCCCGCTCGAGGACCAGGCGCGCCTCGCTCTCGCCCCGCTTGCCGCGCACGGCGACCGTCTCGCCTTCACCACCAACTCCTTCGTCGTCGATCCCCTCTTCTTCCCCGGCGGCGATATCGGCACGCTCGCGGTCTGCGGCACCATCAACGATCTCGCCGTGGGCGGCGCGGTCCCGCTCTATCTCTCCTGCGCCGTCATCATCGAGGAAGGTGTGGCCGTCGATCTTCTCCGCCGCGTCGCGGGCTCGATGGCGGCGGCGGCGCGCGCCGCCGGCGTCTCGATCGTCACCGGCGACACGAAAGTCGTCGCCAAAGGCGCCTGCGACAAGCTCTTCGTCACCACCACGGGCATCGGCGCGATCCCCGCCGGCCGCGAGCTCGGCGCGCACCGTGCGCAACCCGGCGATGTCGTCCTGGTGAACGGCGCCCTCGGCGAGCACGGGGCGGCGATCCTCGCCGCCCGCGGCGACATGGCGCTCGAAACGCCCGTCACCAGCGACTGCGCCGCGCTGCACGGATTGATCGGCGCGCTGCTCCACGCCGCGCCCGGCACGAGCGCGCTCCGCGATCCGACACGCGGCGGCGTCGCGACCGTGCTCAACGAGATCGCCCAAGCCTCGCGCGCAGCGATCGAGATCGACGAGGCGGAAACGCCCATCCGCGAGGACGTCAAGGCGTTCTGCGAGATCCTCGGCCTCGATCCGCTCTACCTCGCCAACGAGGGCAAGATCGTCGCCATCGTCCCGCCCGAGCAGGCCTCGGCGGCGCTCGCCGCGCTGCGCGCGCATCCGCTCGGCGCGGCTTCCCGCCTGATCGGCACGGTTTCCTCCGGCGAACCCGGCCGCGTCACCATGCGCACAATCTTCGGCGGAACCCGCATCGTCGACATGCTGGTCGGCGAGCAGCTCCCGCGCATCTGCTGAGCGCCCACCCATGCACGAGCTCGGCATCACCCGCAACATCGTCGCGATCGTCAGCAACGCGGCCGCCGGCCGCCGCGTCCAACGCGTCATGCTCGAAGTCGGAAAACTCGCCTGCGTGATGCCGGAAGCGATCGAATTCTGCTTCGACGCAATCTGCCAGGGCACGGCGCTCGAGGGCGCGCGGCTCGAAATTTGCGAAATCGAAGGGCGCGCCCGCTGCCTCGATTGCGGCGCCGAGTTCGCGACCGAGGCTCTCTTCACCCCCTGCGCCTGCGGCTCGCACCATTTGGTGCGGCTGGCCGGAGAGGAGCTGACGGTCAGGGCGATGGAACTGGCGGAGGCGGCCTGATGTGCGAGACCTGCGGCTGCGGCGAGGGCGCGTCGCCGACGCTGCTCAACCTCCAGACCGGCCATTCGGTCGCACTCGATCACGACCACCCGCACCCCGACAACTCCCTCGTCGTCCTCGAATCCCGCGTCCTCGCCAAGAACGACGCGCGCGCCGCGCAAAACCGCGCCTGGTTCGCCGGCCGCGAGATCCTGGCGCTCAATCTCATCAGCGCCCCGGGCGCCGGCAAGACAACCCTGCTCGAGCGCACCATTCGCGACCTTGGCCGCGACCTTGGCGGCGATCTCGGGCCCGAGCTTTCCCTCTCGGTCATCGAGGGCGACCAGGCGAGTGCGGCCGACGGCGAGCGCATCCGCGCCGCCGGCGCCCCCGCGATCCAGCTCAACACCGCGACCGGATGTCATCTCGATTCCGAAATGATAGCCCGCGCCGTGCCGGAGCTCCACCCCGCGCCCGGCTCCGTCCTGATGATCGAGAACGTGGGCAACCTCGTGTGCCCGGCGCTGTTCGATCTCGGCGAACGGGCGAAGATCGTCATCCTCTCGGTCACCGAAGGCGACGACAAGCCGCTCAAATATCCCCACATCTTCGCCGCCGCCCGGCTCATGATCCTGAGCAAGATCGATCTCCTCCCGCATGTCGATTTCGACGAGGCGGGCTGCCTCGCCCATGCGCGCGCGCTCAATCCCGCCATCGCGACGCTCCGCCTCTCCGCCCGCACGGGCGAGGGGCTCCCCGCCTGGTATGACTGGCTGCGTGCCGAACGCGCCGCCGCCCGCGACATATCTCTATATTGATATCGCCCTGGAAGCCCGCCCACGACGCCCTACGTGGCGCTGCGGCAAGAAGCATCGCCCAGGAGCATCGCCATGGACACGATCGTCACGGAAAGCGCGCGCGCCACGGCGCTCCCGACCCGCCGGCTCGGCCGCACCGAGATGCAGATCACCCGCGTCGGGTTCGGCGCCTGGGCGATCGGCGGCGCCGACTGGGCCGTCGGCTGGGGCGCCCAGGACGATCGGGATTCGATCGCGGCGATCCGCCACGCCGTCGCCCGCGGCATCAACTGGATCGACACCGCCGCGGTCTACGGCCTCGGCCATTCCGAGGAGGTGGTCCGCATGGCGCTGGCCGGCATCCCGCCTTCGGAACGGCCCTATGTCTTCACCAAATGCGGGCTGGCGTGGGATGAGAACGACCGCAAGGCGCCGCCGCGCCAGGTGGGCGCGCCCGCCAGCATCCGCCGCGAGGTCGAGGCCTCGCTCACCCGCCTCGGGCTCGAGCGCATCGACCTCTACCAGATGCACTGGCCCGCGGCGGACGGCACGCCGCTCTCTGAGTATTGGGGTACTCTGCTCGACCTCCGGCACGAGGGCAAGGTCCGGGCCGTCGGCCTCTCCAACCACAACTCCGCGCAGCTCGAGGAGGCCGAGCGCCGCGGGCATGTCGATACGCTCCAGCCGCCCTTCTCCCTGATCCGCCGCGCCGTCGCCGCCGCCGAGCTGCCCTGGTGCGCCGGCCACGAGACCGGCGTCATCGTCTACAGCCCGATGCAGTCCTTCCTGCTCACCGGAGATTTCACGATCGAGCGCGCCCGTGCGCTCCCCAAGGACGACTGGCGCTCGCGCAGCGCCGAGTTCACGGGCGAAAAGCTGGTGCGCAACCTCAGGCTCGCCGCCGCGCTGAAGCCGATCGCCGATCGCCGCCACACCACCGTGGCCGCGCTCGCCATCGCCTGGGCGCTCGCCTGGCCGGGCGTCACGGGCGCGATCGTCGGCGCGCGCGGTTCGCTGCAAGTGGATGGCTGGATCGGCGCGGCGATGCTCGAGCTCGACCCCGAGGACATGGAAGAAATCGCCGCCGCGGTCGCAGCGAGCGGGGCGGGCACCGGCCCCATCTCGCCCGCCGCCTAAACCGAGCTTCCTTCTTTGAAAACGCGCAAAGCCCTGAGTTGCTATGACAAACTGCCGCCGGGGCCGTGCGTTACTGGCTACATCCGACGCCGAGGAGGGTGAGTGCCTTGTGCTGGATCGGGGTTGGCCTGGTGACGACGGTGAGCGGATAGTCGGGCGTGATTGCGGTGACGATGGTGTTGCGCGCCACGGTGGCGAGATCTGCGAGGAGAGAGCGGAAGCTGTGCACCGGCAGGCCGTCGGGGGTGAGACCCGTCGTCTGTTTGGTGACGGCGGCCGGCGAGCGCTGGGCCTGGGCTACCACGCTCGGGCGCAGGGCTTCGGCGGCCTGCTTGTCGGTGTCATCGAACAGCATCGGCGCCAGGCGCTGGCGCATATGCCATTCGAGATAGTAGGCGAGCATGCAGAGGCAGACATGGGCGCGCACCCGATCCGCCACCCAGTGATGCACGGGTCGCACCTGGAGATCGACCGTCTTCAGGCAACGGAACGCCCGCTCCACCAGGCTCAGGGATTTATAGCTGTGCACGGTCGCGGCGTCGTCGAGCGCTGCCGCGGGCAGGCTGGTGCGGACGACGTAGATGCCGTCGCTCGCGGCCTCGGCGGCGATCGCGGCGATCGCGGCGATCGCGGCGGTCTTGCGGGCGAAGCCGAAGGCGGTATCGGTGATGGCGAGCTCGAAATGCTTGGCCATCTTGTGCTTGTCGAGCACTGCGCCGACCGCGAGGGCGATGTTGGTAGCCCCGCGCAGGGGATGGTGCTTGCGTGCCACCGCCGCCCGGATGCGGGCGAGGTCGCGCTCGGTGGCGGCGAGCAGGTCTTGGCGTTTGCGGGTGCGCTCGGCGGCGAGATCGGGGTTGCGGCAGACGATCAGCCGTTCGCCGGGAAAGTCGGGGGCGGTGATGCTGGCCATGTCGCGCTGGTCGAACAGCGAGAGCTGCAAGGCCCCGGCCGCCAGCAGCGCCTTGATCGCCGGCGCGCGTAGCGCGGTGATCCAGTCCAGGCCTGCCGCCTTGATGTCCTCGGTGATCCGCGCCTGAGTGATCATGCCGCGATCGCCGACCAGGACCACATGGTCGAGGTGAAAGCGCTGCTTGAGCTTCTCGACCTGTCTCGCCAGCGTCATCGGGTCGGCTGTGTTGCCATCAAAGACCTCAATGGCGACCGGGCAGCCATCGGGGGCGCAGAGCAGGCCGTAGATGATCTGCAGCGTGCCCTTGCGGCCGTCGCGACTGTAGCCGCGCTTGGCAAGCGGGCAGCAGCGCCCCTCCAGGTAGCTCGACGAGACGTCGTAGAGCACGAGCGTGCCGTTGGTCAGATGGCGTTTGGCCAGGGCGGTCTCGATGGCGGGCTGGCGCTCGAGCAGCCAGTCCAGCGCGGCGTAGAGTTCGTCCTCGTCGACCGCACCGAGCCCGAGCACCTCGCCAAGGCTCGAGGCGGCCGTTGCAGGGGAGAGCGCACGGGCGGCGGCAAGCTTGGATGCGGGTTCGAGGATCCGGCCGACCACCAGCGCAAGGACGAGATCGCGACAACGATTGCCGTCGGGGCCGAGGATGCGGTCAAGGCCGATCCTCCGGGCGGTGCCGAGAGCGGCGGCAACGTGGCCGTGCGGCAAACTGCGGATGACAGTGAATGCCTCGCGCCCGGCGGGGATGACGGTCCCCCCTTTGAGCACGCCGCGCAGACCTTCGATGTGGGCGGCGGGCCAGTTCGAGAGGTTGCAGAGCGTGCGCTTACGGACCTTGCCACCCTCGCGGTAGCTCTCGCGCAGGAGCACGGCAGGGGGTGAGCTCCGGTTGGGGACCGCTTCAATATACATGGTGGAGCATAAGCACTCCGCGCGCTGGAGTACAAGCCCTAAATTCTCTATTACATGTCTACCTTTAAAGGCGATCCCTCGTCATCTTGCGAGCCCAATCAACGGCTTGGTAGTGGTTAGACCGAAGTTCCTTCTATGCCGTTACATCAAGCCATTGATATATCGCTGCTTCTCATCAAAAAGAGGCGAAAAGGTAGCCAGTTGCTGGGTGCAGCCAGACAAGAAATTGGCGATGGGTCCCACCGGTTGACGACGAGCTCAGATCTGATAGCCTCACAAAAAGCCAGCTATCTGATTGATATCCTCTGTACCCAGTGTACCGCACCCGGTTTCTTGGACACAAGACACGACTAAGCGGCCATCCTGAGATTGGCCTGGTTCCAGGCGGCTCTGGCTGCTGAAGGGCTCAGGAAGCGGTTCTTCTCGAGCAGCCAGGAGGCGTTGTACTGGGCGATGAAACCGCGCACCGCGGCGCGGACTTCGTCGATGGTCTGGAAGATCCGGCCATGGACGATCTGTTCCTTGAGGGTCCGGAAGAACCGCTCGGCGACCCCGTTGGTCTCCGGTTCGCCGACAAAGGCGTAGCTCGGGGTCATGCCCCAGAACCGGATCTGTTTCTGGAAATGGTCGGCCATGAAGTTGCTGCCGTGATCGTGGCGGAGTGCGATGCCGCGAGCGGCCGAGGCGCTGAGATGACCGCTGATGGTCTTGACCGCCGTGCCAACGGCCTCTGCGGCGGCGTAGCGGTCGCCGCGCTTGCTGACGTTCCAGCCCAGAGCTTCGCCGTTCCAATGTTCGACGACGCCGAACAGCCAGACCTTGCCGTCTTCGACGGTCGGAATCTGGGTCGCATCCGTCGCCCACATGACGTTCGGCGCGTCAGTGATGATCCGGCCATCATGCTCGTTCGGTGGACCGCTTGGCCGGCGATGCGGCGAGAGCAGATTGTTCTCGCCCATCACCCGCAGGATTCGGGTGCGGCTGACCCGGATGCCGTCGAGCACGCGCAGCCTTGCCCAAACCTTGCGGTGGCCTTCGCCATGCCAGGGCGAGCGGGCGAGATCGGCTCTTATCGCCGCCAGCAGATCGGCATCCGAGAGCGCGGGCTTCGGACCGCGCCGACCCGCTGTCGTCGCTGGTGCCAGATCCTGTCGCGTCGAACGCCAGGCGTAGAAGGACGAGTGCGACACCCCGAACACCGCGCAGGTCCGTTCGACACCATAGGTGCGGCCGGTCGCCGGGGAGATCGCGGCGGCCGTCACCGCGACCTCCGACGGACCAAAGGGCCGGAATGACCGATCCGCGCGCGGAGCAGCTCGTTCTCCATCGAAAGTTCGCCGATCCGGTGCATGGCGGCGGCCAGTTCTGTGTTCTCGCTGTCGGTCTCACGCTCCTTCAGCGCCGCGTCGATCGCCGCTTGGGCCCGTTCGCGCCAGCGTTCCAGCCGATACAGCGGCACGCCGAGCTCCCGGGAGAGCAGCTCGGCCGGCTCGCCACGCATCAACCTCAACACCACCTCACGCTTGCGCGCGACGCTCCAGCGCTGACCAGGGGCCAACGGTCCCGTCACCGGCATCGGCTCCGCGGCCCGGCCTGTGGATAGCATGGACGGGCTACGCCCGCCCTCGCTTTCCACAGGCCCATCAACCGGCGCCCTCACATTCGCTTCCTTGATCAAAGCCATTCCTCTGCTCCCTCTTCTCTCGACAATACCGTGTCCAGAGAAATCGGGGGCAGCTCAGCCGTTGTTCTCCCCGACCAGCCCGCCGACAGAGTAGCCGCCGCTGACCCCTCCCGTCGCATAGGCGTTGTTGATCGCGCCGTCATTCAAGCCCGCCAACTGGGCAATGGAGGTTGCGTAGTCCTCATAGGCGCCACTGACCGCGCCGCCGACGAGGCCGATATTCTCGACCATGCCGCCACTGCCGATTTGTCCGAACACGCCGACATAGGGGTCGGTCGAATCGATCGTCAGGTTTCTAATTTTGTTACCGAGGCCATTGAAGGTGCCGGCGAAGGCGGTGGTCTCGTCGATCGGCGTGAACCCGGAGAATCCGGCGGCGTCGAGGTTTGTCGCCAGGGCGTAATCGCCGCTGCTGCCGACGCCTTGGAGCTCGGGAACGGTCCAGATCAGCGTGTAAGGATTGCCGTTGACGGTGAGCGCGCCCTCGTTCGGCGTGGTGAACTGGATGCCGCCCGTGCCCGTGGCGATGGTGAAGCTGCCGCCGCTGCTGGCACCGCCGACATTATTGTCGGTGACGATGTCGAGCGTGCCGTTGCCGGTGGCGGTGATCGCGGCGTTGACGTTGACGCTGTGGAAGGCCGAAAGCGTCAGGGTCGCCGAACTATCCCAGCTAATCGCCGCATCGACATCGATGTCCCCGGCCCCCGAGCCGGCGCCGCCGCTCGTCTGCTGGGTGACGTTGCTGCGCGCATCGAGGCTGGAATCGATGGCGCTCGCCGCCGCGGCGTCGATCGTGAGCTCGGTCGGGTCGAGCACCCAGGAGCCGCCCGCGCCGGCATCGATCGTGGCGGCCCCGAGCGAGAGCGTCCTGCCCGAGGTCTCGATGGCCCCGCCCAGGCGGCCGAGGCCGGCGGCGAGGATACGCGCGCCCGAGGCGATGCTGGTGCTCGCCGCCTCGTTCTGGCCGCCCGGCGCGATACCCACCAGCACCGTCCCCCCGCGCGTGCCCTACGCCGCAAGCACCGCATTCGCGCCCACTGCGACATCGTGCCCGTCGGCGACGATCGTCCCCCCTGAGAGGTTCGCGTTCAGCGCCGTCACCGTGCCCGAAACGCTCACCGTGCCATTCGGTGCGGTCAACCATACCTCTCCGGCGATGGTTTTCGTCCCGGTCGCCTGGATCAGCCCGCCGCGATTGCCGGCTAGCGCATAGACATTGCCGCCTGCCGCGGCCAGCATCGCCGCCGCCGCGCGGATCGTTCCGGCGTTGATAACATCTCCCTTCGCCCCCACGTCCGGCGCCACGGAGATCCCCGCCGGCCCGCCCACTGGCGCAAGCAGCACTTGGTTGCCCGCCGCCAGCGCCGCCGTGCCCTTCGGCGCGGCGATCGTCCCGGCATTGCCCACCGCGGCACCGATCAGCACCACGTCTCCGTTCTGCGAGGTGATGCTCCCGCCATTGCCGACCATCCCGCCCGACGTGCCCGAGAAGGTGAGCGTGCCGCCGGCCATGAACGCGGCGTTCGGCACATCGCGCGTGCTGGCGACGAAGCTTCCCCCCGTGAGCACCTGCCCGCCCGGACCCACCACCACGCCATTGGGATTGACGAAATAGACCGAGCCGGTGGCGTCCAACTGCCCGGCGATCGTCGAGAGATTGCCGCCCGTCACCCGGTTCAGCGTGGCGCCGCTGCCGTTGTCGAACTGCACCTTGTTGGCAGCACCGATCGCGAATCCCTGCCAGTCGATGATGCCGCGGCCCGTCGACTGCGTGACCGTCATCGCCGCCCCGGCGGTGCCGATGCCGCCCGAGCCGGCCACATATTGCCCGCCCGTCGGCAGCGTCTGCCCGAAAGCCGGCGTCATGGCCGGAACGGCGAGGCCGGAGAGCATCGTGGTCGCGAGGAGAAAGCCGCGCCGCCAGCCGGAGCCGACGACATAACCCGGTTTCACCCGGTCGCCCGAACCTGTCCGCATCGGCCATCTCCCCCTCGCGCGGGGCCCGACGCCACGGCCGGACGGTTGCTACGCAAACGCAGCAAAACCGCGCTCACGTCTGCTACCGTACGGCCATTTCGCGAAACAGTGTATAGTATGTTTGTTTTTTGTGCCGAAGTGCGATCGGTGATCCAAAAATAACGAGAAGAGTGACGATCTAGCCCGCCGGCAGGCCGGGAATGCTCACCCCGAACATCTGGAGCAGCAGCACGGCGTTGAGGGCCAGCACGATCACGGTGCCCGCGATCGCCGCGACATCCGTCAGCCTGGTGTTGGCGAAGGCACCCATGATGTCGCGCCGGCGCGTGAACAGGACCAGGGCGATCATCGGGATCGGCAGCACAAAGGAAAGAATAACCTGGCTGACCACCAGCGCCATCGTCGCATTGACGCCGAGGTAGACGACCACCAGCGCCGGCAGCATCGTCGCCAGCCGCCGCACCCAGACGGGGATGCGGAAGCCGACGAAGCCCTGCATGATCATCTGCCCGGCCATGGTGCCCACGGCCGAGCTCGAAATGCCCGAAGCCATCAGCGAGACCAGGAACACGCCCGCCGCCCCGGCGCCGAGCAGCGGCGTCAGCGTGTGGTACGCGGTCTCGATCTCCGCCACATCGCTGTGGCCGGCGTGAAATGCCGCCGACGCCATGATCACCATCGCCATGTTGACCAATCCGGCGATCGAGAGCGCGATCACGGTCTCGCGGTTCGAGAACCGGAGCAGCCCCCTTCGCTCGTTGGGATTGCGCGGCAGCACGCGGCCCTGGGTCAGCCCGGAATGCAGGTAGATCGCGTGCGGCATCACCGTCGCGCCGACGATGCCGACCGAGAGCGTAAGTGCCGCGGCGTTCGGCAGCGAGGGCAGGACCGAATGCAGCCCCGCCTGGCCCCACGCGACCGGGGCGATGAACATCTCGATCACATAGCAAAGCCCGATGACGCTCACCAGCGCGCCGATGATGATCTCCATCGGCCGGAAGCCGTGCTTGTCGACGAGCAGGATCCCGTAGGTGACGATTGCGGTGACCGCCATGCCGGCGAGCAGAGGCATACGGAACAGCAGCGCCAGGCCGATCGCGCCGCCCAGGAACTCGGCGAGGTCGGTCGCCATCGCCGCCACCTCGCTCGCCGCCCACATCGCGTAGACGGTCTTGCGCGGGAACTGCTCGCGGCAGAGCTCGGCGAGGTTGCGCTCGGTGACGATGCCGAGCTTGGCGGAAAGCCCCTGGAACAGCATGGCGATGAGGTTCGCCACCACGACAACCCAGAGCAGCGTATAGCCGAACCCCGCGCCGGCCTGGATGTTGGTCGCGAAATTGCCGGGATCCATATAGGCGATCGAGGCGATCACCGCCGGCCCCGCGAACAGCAGCGCCGCTCGCGGCCCGCGCCGCCGCCCGGCCAGCACCTCGCGAATGGCCGCGGTCGTTTGATCGCTCATAGTGGTGCTGTGTCCGCTCATGGCCCCGCTCCGGCACTTCGACCTAGCTACCGGTCACAAATGTAGCCTAATCTACATCAATGACAAGAGGGTTAATCGTCGGGCTGGCAGCACCGGGCGCCGCGAGGCCATCCAGGCCGCTTGACCCTGGCGCGCCCTTGGTGTCCACGTTGGGCGCAATTCAAGCCTGTCGAGGCACGCGATGGACGATCTGGCGCTTTACGCCACTCCCACTCCGCCGCCGACCGGCGTCAGCAAATCCTGCTGCGACGACGCGTGCTGCGCCGCCCCCCCCGCCGCGATGGCGGCCGACCCCGAGCGCGCGGCGCTGATCCGCCGTGCCTTTGCGCTCGAATACGCGACGGTCGGGTGGATGCTGATCGAGGCCGCCGTGGCGATCGCGAGCGGCCTCCGCGCCGGCAGCGTCTCCCTGCTCGCCTTCGGCATCGACAGCCTGATCGAGATCGCCTCGGCCGGCGTGCTCATCTGGCGACTCGCCGTCGAGCTCCGCCAGGGCCGCACCTTCGCCGAGGCGGCGGAGCGGCGGGCGAGCCGCATCGCCGGCGGACTGCTCCTTGCGCTCGCCGCCTGGGTGGTGGCCGCTGCCGCCTGGAAGCTCTGGACGCACACCGGGCAGAGCTTCTCCTGGCCCGGACTGATCGTCGCCCTGCTCGCGATGCCGGTGATGGCCGGCCTCGCCCGCGGCAAGATCGCGCTCGCCTCCGCCCTCGGCAGCCGCGCGATGCGCGCGGACGCGATCGAGAGCGTGACCTGCGGCTGGCTCTCGCTCGTGGTCGTGGCCGGGCTCGCCATCGAGGCGCTGAGCGGCGCCTGGTGGGTCGACGCGGCGACCTCGCTCGCGATCGTCTGGCTGCTCGTCAAGGAGGGCAGGGAGGCCTGGAGCGGCCAAGATTGCTGCTGAGTCGGCCCCTCAGCGGATGAACGCGGTCGTCAGCCACGGCACCGCAGCGACCACCGCGAGTGCCACGACAAGGCTCGCCATATAGGGCCAGATTTTTCCGAGAGCCTGGTCGCTGCTCACCCGGCCGATCGCGCAGCTCTGATAGAAGCCCACCCCGAAGGGCGGCGAGAACAGCCCGATCCCCATCGCCAGGATCGCGACGATCGCGTACTGCACGACATTGATCCCGACCTGCTGGGCTATGGGGAAGAGCAGGGGGCCGAACAGCACCATCGCCGGCAGCCCCTCGAGCACGCTGCCGAGGACGATGAAGACGACGATCGAAACCGCGAGGAAGCCGGCCCGCCCGCCCGGGATCCCGCTCATCAGCGCCGCGAGCGACTGCGCGAACCCTGCCTGGGTCAGCGCCCACGCCATCGCCGAGGCGGCGCCGATGATCAGCAGGATGGCGCCCGAGAGGGCGGCCGTCTCGACCAGGATCGGGAACACCCGGCGCCAGTCGAAACGGCGATAGACGAAGATCCCGACCAGCACCGAATAGGCGACGCCGATGGTCGCCACCTCGGTCGCGGTCGCGATGCCGCCGAGCACCGCGTAGCGGATCAGGAAGGGCAGCACCAGCGCCGGGATCGCCACCACGAACACGCGCCCGACCTCGCGGATCGGCGGCCGCTCCCCGCTCGGGCGGTCCCGCCTGCTGCGGAAGAAGATCAGCACGATCAGCGCCAGTGCCGCGACCGCGGCCGGCGGCAGCCCGCCGGTGAAGAGCGCCGAGGTCGAAACACCCGTGACCGCGCCGACGATGATCAGCACGAGGCTGGGCGGGATCGTCTCGGACATCGCCGCCGAGGCCGCGAGCTGTGCCACCAGCTCGCCCGGATCGGCGCCGCGCCGCCGCATCTCCGGCAGGAGCACCGGCGCGATCGCCGCCTGGTCTGCCGCCTTCGAGCCCGAGATGCCCGAGATCAGGTACATCGCCCCGATCAGCGAATAGGACAGCCCGCCGCGGAGATGCCCGACCAGCGCGCTCAGGAAATTGACCAGCGCGCGCGCGATCCCGGTCATCTCGAGCAGCAGGCCGAGGGCGACGAACATCGGCACCGCGAGCAGCTCGATCGACGACATCCCCTGGTCCATCTGGCTGATCACCACCGAGAGCGGGATCGTCGTCGTGAAGAACATGTAGGCCATCGTCGAGATGCCGAAGCTGAAGGCGATCGGCACGCCGCAGACGATGCCGGCGCCGACCATGACGACGAAGAAGATCACGAGGTCGGCATTGCCGATCGCCCCGAGCACCGGCTCCAGCGCCCAGAGCCCGAGCCCGATGGCGAGCGCGACGGCGAAGGCCGCGAGCAGCTCGCGCCAGCCGGCGCCCGCGAAGAGCTGGCCGAGCGCGGTGACGAGCAGCAGCACGAAGGCCACGAGCTCGCCCGCGATCTCCCACGAGCCCGGGAGCTGCAGCGTCGGCGTGGTGATCGCCGCCTGCTGCACCATGTAGCCATAGCCGGGAACGATGATCCCGAGGATGAAGATGATCGCCACCAGCGCCGAGAGCCGGGCGAAGAATGCCCGCGCCGCCGGCGCGAGCCGCCCGACCAGCACCGTCATCCGCATATGCTCGCTCCGGCGCAGCGCGATCACCGCGCCGAGGCTCACCAGCCAGAGGAACAGCATCTCGCCGAGCTCGCCCACCCAGACCAGCGGGCTGTCGAGCGCATAGCGCCAGATCACGCCGGCGAGCAGGATGCCGATCTCGACCAGGACGAGGATGGCGGCCGCCCCCTCGACGATCGCGTCGATCGCGCGGTCGAGCCGCCGCAAATGCCTCGCCGCCCCCGCCGCGCGCGTGGTCATTCAGCCGGTCGGGCAGCCGGTTGGGCAGCCGATCGGGCAGCCGGTCAGGCGAGCGGCCCGGTGTATTTCTCGAGCGCCGACCACAGCGACGCGCCGAACTTGCCCTGCCACTGCTTGTAGAAGCCCGATGCCACCAGCTTGGCACGGAACGGCGCGATATCCGGCGCGTTGAAGATCAGGCCCTGCTGGGTGAGCTTGGCCTGCAGGGAGGCATTGAGCGCATCGTTGGCGAGCCGCTGCTGCGGCGCCTGGGCGGCGAAGGCGTCGGCCACGATCTTCTGGTAGTTCGCCGGCAGCCGCCGCCAGAAGGATCCGCTGACCAGCATCCAGTACCCGACCCACATATGGTTGGTGAGCGAGCAGTATTTCTGCACCTGGTAGAATTTCTGCGTCTCGATGATCCCGAGCGGGTTCTCCTGCCCGTCGACGACGCGGGTCTGCAGCGCGGTGTAGAGCTCGGCGACGTTGAGCGTCTCCGGCGCCGCGCCGAGCCCCTTGAAGAGCGAGAGCGAGATCGGGCTCGGAGGCACCCGGATCTTGAATCCGTCCAGATCCGCCGGGGTGACGATCGGCCTGCTGCTCGAAGTGACCTCGCGGAAGCCCTCGTCCCAGATCGCGTGCATCGGCACCAGGCCGGTCCTGGCGATGTCCGCGCGCACAGCGTCGCCGACCGTACCGTCGAGAGCCGCCCAGGCCGTGCCGGAATCCTTGAAGGCGAAGCCGACATTGTCGATCGCCGCACTCGGCACCAGGGTGGCCAGGATATTGTCCCCGATCCCCATCATCTCGATCGCGCCGGCGCGGAGGTCGGAGAGCATGTGCGTGTCGTCGCCGAGCTCGCTGTTCGGAAAGACGCCGATTTCCACCGCCCCGCCGGTCGCCGCTTTCACCGCCGCCGCCGCCGCCGCCACGTGCACGGTCGTCGGGTGGTCGGCGGCGAGGTCGATGCCGAATTTCATCACGTATTTCTGCGCCGCCCGGGCCGGGCGCCCGCCCAAGGCGGTGACCCCCGCCGCGGCAGTGGCGCCGGCCAGGAATGTCTTGCGGGAAATCGCTGTGCTCATGGAGATTTGCCCCCGGCCGTTCGCCCCCGCGCCGCAGCGGCACGGGCGGGACGAACTTATCGTTTATCCTGCCGCGGTCAACGACGCGCGCCGCTCACCGTCCGTTGCCCGGAAGCGCGGCGATGGCGACTGCAATCGAGTCCGAGAGCTGGGCCAGCGCCGCGCTCATCGCCGCCACCTGGGCCGCGACCGATGGGGTCCCCGCCGCCGCCCGGCCGGCGCCCGCCGGCACGGTGACCTTGAACGTCCGCGGCGCGCTCGCGCCGCGTCGTCCGGCGAGCACGAACGCCGCCGCGAGCACCACCTGGCCCGTGGCGTCCTCGTCGAAGCGCTGGATCGAGACCTCCACCGAAATGTCCGGATCGACGGTGATTGCGACACTCTCGGCGAGCACCGTGCTCGCCGGCAGGCGCGCGGTGAGGTCGGCGACGAGCACCCGGCCGAGCATCGCGCTGAGCGGCTCGCCCCACCAGTCATTGGCCGAGACGTCGAGCCGGTAGTCGGCCGAGGAGAGGACGATCCCTGGCCGCTGGAGATAGCGGGCGAGGCTCACCTCGCGCACGAGGATGACCCGCCGGGGCGCGCCGAGGGCAGGGCCGGGGAGGGGGGCCAGCGTATAGAGCGTCGGGCTGGGCGAGGCGCAGCCGGCCGCGAGCCCCGCGACGCTCACCCCCAGCGCCAGCACGAGCTTGCGCCGTCCCCATCCGCCGCGGCCGCGGATCGATGAGGTGGGGCACTTCGTCGGGAAGTCGAACAGCGCGCGAATCGACTGCGTCATATCGTTCATCTGCACCAGAGCCCGGTCGAGGTCCCGCGAAAACTTGGGGTTTCTGCCCCGCTCGCCGGCGGCCGAACGCACCGGCGAAGAGACGCCGAAGCACCGCCCGGCACGGCTTTCATACCACAGGATTTTGCGCCTTGCCGAGGGATGGGCGGAGCCCCGCGCGTGCACTTCGATTTCGGGATCTCGCTCCTCGGCCTTACCGGCGGTTGGCGTCATATGGCTTGCTTTGCGGCAACGGTCGCCTCGTCCCCGGTATTCGGCGTGCCGAGCGGCTCGATGAGCAGCAGATGGACCTCTTCGGCAGCGACAGGACGATGCTCGACGCCCTTCGGAACGACGTAAAGCTCGCCCGGGCCGAGATGGACATCGCCGTCCCGGAGCTCGATCGTCAGATTGCCCTTGAGCACGAGGAAAAAGTCATCGGTTTCGGGGTGGGCGTGCCAGACGAACTCCCCCCGGAGCTTGACCACCATGACATCGTGGCCGTTGAAGGAGGCGACGATCTTCGGCGACCAGTGCTCGGAAAACATAGAAAATTTTGTCTCGAGATTGACGACCGGCATCATTTCCTCCGTTCTCCGGCGGCTCACCCCGCCAGCCTTTTCTCCATGAATACGCTGAGCGGATCGGGGCGATAGGCCCCGAAAGGCCCGCGCTCGCGATACCCGAAGGCTCGATACAATCCGAGGGCCTCCACGGATAGCATTCCGGTCTCGAGCTGCATCAGATGCATGCCCCGCGCGGTCGCCGCGGCCTCGATGGTCCGCAGTATCGATCTGCCGATCCCGCGCCCCCGCACGCTCTCGCGGACGAACATCCGCTTCAGTTCCGCCTCTCCGTCCCCGCCCGGCACGAACCCGCCGCAGCCGACGGCATGCCCGTCGCGACGTGCGACGAAGAACACGGCGGCGAGGCCCGCCAGTGCCTCTGCCCTGAGCCCATGGCGACTCTCGGCCGGATAGAGTGCGGCGGAGCGCGCGTCGGCCTCCCGCAGCAGATGCCGGACATCCTCCTGATCCGGCGTTTCCGGTGTGATCTGGATCACACTGTCCCTCGGCATTTCCCTGGCATCTCCGTCCTTGCCAACCGGCGGTTGCCACGATGGATTAGACCCCGCAATCTGGGCGTGTGAGCAGGGCTTTCTGATCGTTCCCCATGAAGCATCTTCGCCTGATCGCCGACGATCTCACGGGGGCGCTCGACACGGCCGCGCAGTTCGCCGCCCGCATCGGCCCGCTGCCGGTCTTCTGGCCCGGCCGGATTCCCAACTGCTTGCCCCCGAGCGCGGCGATCGACGCCGGTACGCGCGAGGAGGGCGCGGCCGTCGCCGCCCTGGCGACCGCCCGGCTCGCATCCCTGCTCGCACCCGTGCCCGGCACGGTCTCCTATTTCAAGCTCGACAGCCTGCTGCGCGGCCACCCCTCCCTCGCACTCGCAGCGATTCTTCACGCGCTCGCCCCGCGCCACTGCGTCATCGCTCCCGCCTTCCCGTTCCAGCGCCGCATGACAGAGGGCGGCCTCCAATACGCGCCAAACGCGAACGGCTGGTCGCCCACCGGCGAGGATCTCCCCGCCGCGCTCGCCGCCCACGGCATCGCCGTCTCTCTTGCCCGCCCCGGCGATCCCGTCCCCGACGGCGTCAGCTTCTGGGACGCCGGGACCGATGCCGACCTCTCCCGCATCGCCGCCGCCGGCCTCGCCCTTGGCGGCCCCGTGCTCTGGTGCGGCAGCGCCGGCCTCGCCGGCGCGCTCGCCGGTGCGCCGCTCGGCACGCCGAGCCTCATCGGTCTCGCCCGCCCTCTGCTCGGCCTCTTCGGCTCCGACCACGCCGTCACCGTCGTCCAGCTTCGCGAAGCGGGCCCGCATCACCTCGCGCTTGCGGATGACGGCGCGGCCACGGCGGCCGCCGCCGTCGATGCCCGCCTCGCCACCACCGGCATTGCCTTGGTCTCCTTTTCCCTGCCGCCCGGCCTCTCCCGCGCCGCCGCCGGCGAACGGATCGCCCGTGCGGCCGCCGCACTGCTCGCCGGGATCGCCCGTCCCGCCACCCTTCTCGTGAGCGGCGGCGAAACCCTGCGCGCCGTCTGCACCGCGCTCGACGCGAGCCATCTCGAGGTCGAGGGCCAGCTCATGCCCGGCGTTCCGCACTCCCTGCTCCGCGGCGGACGCTGGGACCGAATCCGCGTGATCTCGAAGTCGGGCGCCTTCGGGGCCGAGAGCCTGCTTGCCGAAATCACGACCCCCTCGGCATGAGGCTCCCTCCAGCGAGCGCCACCGCCTGGCGCAGCGCCTCGATCATGCTGCGCTCGTCCGCGACGCCGGTCCCCGCGATATCGAAGGCGGTGCCGTGATCGACCGAGGTGCGAATAACGGGAAGCCCGACCGTGATGTTCACGCCGGTCTCGATGCCGAGCACTTTGATCGGCCCATGGCCCTGGTCGTGGTACATCGCGACCACCATGTCGAAATCGCCCCGCCCGGCACGGAAAAACAGCGTATCCGCCGGCAACGGCCCCGTGACGTCCCAGCCCCTGGCGCGGCAGCTTGCGATCGCGGGGGCGATTTTTTCCTCCTCTTCGCCGTGCCCGAACAATCCGTTCTCGCCGGCATGCGGGTTGATCCCGCAGACCCCGATGCGCCGGCGGGCGAGCCCGGCAGTCTCGAGCACCATCCGCCCGCGCGCGATCGTGCGCTCGACGAGCCCGGGCTCGATCCGCGCGATCGCATCGATCAGCCCGATATGCGTGGTGACGTGGATCACCCTGAGCCCCGGCGCGGTCAGCATCATCGAGACCTCGGGCACGCCCGTCAGCGCGGCCAGCATCTCGGTATGGCCGGGATAGCGGCGCCCCGCCGCGTGCAGCGCCTCCTTGTTGATCGGCGCCGTGCAGATCGCATCGACGCGGCGCGACATCGCCAGCTCCGCCGCCGTCTCGATATAGCGGAACGCGGCCTCGCCTGCCGTCGCGGAAAGCCTGCCCCAGGGCAGCTCCGCCGGGATCAGCCCGAGATCGACGCAATTGACGATCCCGCCGGCGAATTCCGCCACCGCGATCCCGTCAGGCGCAACCGCGCGCACCTCGAGCGCACTGCCCACGATCCGTCCCGCTTGCGCGAGCCGCGCCGCGTCCCCGATCACCAGGGGCCGTGCGCGCTCCTGAACCTCCGCGTGCGCGAGGGCCTTCATGATCACCTCGGGACCGATGCCGGCGGCATCGCCCATGGTGACGGCAATCAAGGGACGGCTCATGCCCCGACTATACCGCCGCCGCCCGCGGAGGCTACCTCAGGGCGCCGTCACCCCCGCCCGTTGGGAGCCGGCTTCTCACCGTCGGGAGCCGACCTCTCCCGGCCAATCTTCTCGCGCGCCATCGTCTCGCGCGCGATCCTCTTCAGCGTCGCGATCTCGCGGAACACGTCGTGCGCCGGCCGCGCCGGGCTGCCCACCACCACCGCGCCGGCCGCGATCGCCGACATCACGCCCGCCTGCGCGCCCACCTGCGCCCGCGCGCCGACGCGGACATGGTCGGCGAGCCCGGCCTGGCCGGCGATGACGACAAAATCGCCGATCTCCACCGAGCCCGAGATGCCGACCAGCGCCGCGATCGCGCAATGCCGCCCGATCTGCACATTGTGCGCGACCTGCACCAGGTTATCGAGCCGCGTGCCGGCGCCGATCACGGTGTCGCGCAGGCACCCGCGATCGATCGTCGTATTGGCCCCGACCTCGACATCGTCCTCCAGGATCACGCAGCCGAGCTGCGGGATGGTCTGGAAGCCGTGGGCGGCGATGGTGAAGCCGAAGCCTTCCTGGCCGATCCGCGCCCCGGGATAGACATAGACCCGCGCCCCCAGCAGGGCGTGGCTGATGCTGACATGCGGGCCGATCCGGCACTCCGGCCCAAGCACGACGCCCTCGCCGATGATGGCGCCGGGGCCGATCCTGCAACGCGGCCCGATCTCCGCCCGCGCCCCGATCACCGCCTGGGCGCAGATCTCGGCCGTGGCATGGACCGCGGCATCCGCGGCCACCACGGCGGAGGGATGGATGCCGGGGGTGACGCACGGCATCGGGTGGAAGAGCGCCGCGACCTGCGCCCAGCCCGCCACCGGGTCGGGGGTGACGAGCATGCTGGCGCCGGCGGGGACATGCGCCTGCATGTCCGGGTGCACGAGCACCGCGCCGGCGCGCGTCCGCTCGAGCTCGGCGGCATGGCGCGGCGTGCCGAGGAAGCTCACCTCGTCCGGTCCGGCGGCGTCGAGCGCGGCGAGGCCCGTGAGCAGGACGTCGGAGGGCGGGGATGTGCAGCCCACGGCCGCGGCCACCGCCGCAAGGCGATGCGGCCCGGTGCGGGCGAAGAAGCGGGGATTGCCCACGCCGGTGAGCTGTTTCATGTCGTTTTTTCCTAATCAGCCCAAGCCAGTTCGCACGGACCGCGTGAGGGTGGGCCCGGAGGGATGTCGGGGAGAGGCCAGAGAGACGACGAACGTCCGCCCTCACGCAACGCCGAGGGATCTTCGGGAGTCCGCGGTGCTGTCGCGGGGCCGGGATGGAAAGTCCGCGCACCTCCTATGATCGGAGTCCCGGAGGGCGGCCGAACTCATGATAGGCCCTTGGCCCGCCGCGGTCGATCCATTTGCGCCTGGTTGCGGCTGGTTCGCCCGGCCCTCGTCCGGCACGGTCCTCCCGCGAGCCGCGCCGGTTCGCCCGCTCACCCCGCCTGCGGCTCGAACCCGTAGAGCGCCTCCGGGTTGGCGACGAGGATTGCGTTCCGCGTTGCCCGCTCGGGAACCCAGAGCGCGAGGAGGCGAAGAAAATCCGCATCGTCCAGCCTGGGTCCCGTATGCGACGGGTGCGGCCAGTCCGTCCCCCAGAGCATCCTGTCCGGCCGCGCCGCGACCAGCGCCCGGGCGATCGGCACAAGGTCCGGATGGGGCAAGGGCTGCCTGCTCACCAGATAGGACCCGGAGAGCTTCACCCACGAGCGCCCGCGCGCGAGCAGGCGGAGCAGCACCTGCATCGGCGCGCCGGCGACGCCTTCCGCCGGATCGAGCTTGGCGAAATGATCGTGCACCACCGGCACCGGCAGCGCCGCGATCCGTGCCTCCGTCTCCGCCAGGAAGTGACTGTCGATGTGGAGCTGGATATGCCAGCCGAACGGGGCGATCCGCCGCGCCACCTCCTCGAGATGGGCAAGATCGCCCGCCCCGCCGACGGCGTGCAGGCGCACGCCGCGGAAGCCGGCGCCGTTCAGGCGCTCGATATCGTCCACCATGCGCGCGTCGGTGAATTTGGCGACGCCGCGCCAGGCGCCCGCGGACGCGGCGAGCGCGTCCTCGCTCACCGCATTGGTCTGATAGACGGTCGGCTGCACGACCACCGCGCGCTCGACGCCGAGCCGATCGAGCATTTTTTGATAATCGGCATAATAGAGCGCAGGCGGCGCGTAGCGGGGCGATGCCTGGAAAGGATAGCGCTCGGGCGGCCCGTAGACATGGGCGTGGCAATCGCAGGCACCGTGCGGCGGCGGCTCGACCGGCGGCAGATCTTCCGTTTCCATTCGTTCTTTCCGTTCCTGGAAGGTGAGGGAGCTCGGATGCCCGCGTTCACGCGGGCGCGGGGAAGCGGCGGGCGATCGCCAGCAGCTCCTCGGCACGCTGGACGATCGGGATGTCGATCATCTTGCCGTCGATGCTGAACGAGCCTCGTCGCTCCGCAACCGCCCGGTGGTAGCTCTCCACCACCCGCCCGGCGTAGGCGATCTCCTCCGGAGACGGGCTGAACCCTTCGTTGAGCAGCGGCACGATCGCGGGATGGATACAGGTGCTGCCCTGGAAACCGAACCGGCGTGACCTCCGGATCATATCCCGGAATGCGTCCTGGTCGCGAAAATTGGCGGCCGAGCCGATCACGCCGAAGGCGCGCAGACCGGCGGCGCGCGTGGCGATCAGCGCGTGCTGCTTGGGATAGGCCATCACCTCCGGATCGGGCGCGGCGCCGATCGAGGCCGTGAAATCCTCGGATCCGAGCGTGAGCGAAACGTTGCGCGGATGCGCCGCGGCGATCTCCTCGGCGCGAAAGAAGGCCGCCGCGGTTTCGATCGCCGGCAGGAACATCGTCTGCCCGATCGTCATGCCGCGCCGCCGCTCCACCGTCTCGACCAGCTCGGCGAGCAGGCGGACATGGCTCGCGCTCTCGATCTTCGGGAGCTTCAGCCCCTTCACGATCGGCGAGACGACGGTCTCGATGTCGCGCACCGCAAGCTCGATCGGCCGGTTGATCCGGACCAGGATGTCCGCGCCCCCCTTGGCGCAGATCGGCGCGGCCTCCGCCACCAGCTTGCGCGCCGCGTCCTTGTCGTCGGGAGCGATGCTGTCCTCGAGATCGAGGACGATCGCATCGGCACCGCGCGTGTGCGCCTTCTCCACGTATTTCGCAACATTGACGGGAACGAACATCATCGAGCGCCAGAACGGCAGCTCCCGGCCTTGCGAACTCATCAATTCAGGCTCCCCTTGTCATCGCTCAGCGTGATCCGCGCATCGACCGCGCGAACGCCTGCGCCGGCCGCCAGCAACAGCAGCGGATTGATCTCGATCTCCGTCCGCCTCTTCGCCAATTCCTCCATCAGCGCGCCGAACCGCACGACCGCCGCAACCAACGCCTCGACATCGCGGGGCGGACCGCCGCGCACGCCGCCAAGGCGCCCGCCGATCCGCAATTCGCCCAGCATCTCGCGCACGGCGGCTGCATCGAGCGGGGTCGGGCGGAACGTGATGTCACGCTCGATCTCGACTTCGGTGCCGCCGGCGCCGAGCCCCACCACCGGCCCGAACACCGGATCGATGCGCCCACCGAGCAGAATCTCGAGCCCGCCCGTGATCTGCTTCTGAAGGAGCACGCGCCGCGCCGGGCCGAGCGAGGCCGTCTCCCGCCACAGCGCGTCCCACGCCCGCGCCAGCGCCACCGGATCGGCGATACCGACGCGCACGCCGCCGAGCTCCGTCTTGTGCCTGAGCCCCGGCGCCTCGATCTTCAGCACCAGCGGAAAGCCGATTTTCTCCGCCAGCGCGGCGGCCTCCGCCGCGCTGGCGGAGGGGAAAACTTCGGCGACCGGCATTCCGCCGGCCGCGAGCAGGGCAAGCGCGTCTCCTTGCGTTTCCTTCCAGTCCGTTCTCGCCACGTCTGCCGGAATCCCCGGTCCTGCCTCCGCCCCACCGACACCGTGCCGGTGGTATGCGTAGAGCCAGCCGAGCGCGCGTGCGCATTTGGCCGGCTCGTGAAAGATCGGCAGCCCGGCCTCCCTCAGCGCAATCAACCCCGAATCGTCCTCCGTCGGCGGCGGAGCGAACCACAGAACAACGAACGGCTTCTTCGTGTGTGTGCGCGCCGTCAGGATATTGCCGGCGATGTCGCGCGAGCGCTGCCCGGTCGCGGCCGAGGTGGTGCCGGCGACGAGGAGGTCGACGGCGGGGTCGGCGGCGAAGAGATCGAGCAGGTCGACGAGCGCGGGGCGGGCGAAGTTGCCGGTCACGTCCGCCGGATTGCCGGCCGCGCCGAAGCCCGCAAGCACCGTCTCGATGCCGGCGAGGCTGGCGGCGCCGAGGCTCGCGAGCGGTGCTCCGCGGACGCCGCAGAGGTCGGAGAAAAGGGAGTTCAAACCGCCGGAATTGGAGAGAAAGCCGGCGCCACCCGTCGTGCCGCCCGCCGGCGCGAGCCCGGCGGTCGCCGTGAACAGCGCGCCCGCCTCCCAGAGATCGTCGAGATCGTCGACGCGGACGATCCCCGTGGCGCGGAACGCGCCCTCATAGACCGCATCGTCGCCGGTGAGCGCGGCGGTGTGCGAGCGCGCGACAGCCGCCGTCCCCGGACTCCGTCCCACCTTGACCGCGAGGATCGGCTTTCCCCGCATCCGCGCGCGCCGCGCCACCGCGAGCAGCCGCCGACCTTCGTCCGCCGGTAGGCCCTCGAGGAAGAGCGCCACGACCTTCGTCCCGTCGTCCCGTTCGACAAAATATTCGAGGAAGTCAACGACTGTGAGGTCGGCCTGGTTGCCGACCGAAACGATCGCCCGCAGCCCGATCCCGCGCGCCGCGGCGCGGCTCGGCACCGGGTTGAAGGAGAGCGCGCCGCTCTGCGAGATGACGCTGATGCCGGCCGGCCGCACGCCCGCTTGCCCCCAGCTCACGCTCGACGAGGCGGTGGCAAAAATGCGCTCGGCGATGTTGGCAATACCGAGGCTGTTGGGGCCTGAGAGGCGCACGCCCGCCTGTCGTGCCGTGCGCACCAGCGCCTCCTGCTCGCGCTCCCCGTCCACGCCGCGCTCGCCGAAGCCGGCGGTGATGATCGCGCAGGCGCCGATGCCCCGTGCTCCGCAGGCCTCGATCACGCCGGCGATGGCGTGGCCGGGAACGACGATGACGGCGAGGTCCGCCGCCTCGGGAATGTCGCGCACATCGGCCCAGGCGCGCATCCCCTGCACCTCCGCGCGCCGCGGGTTGACGGGATAGATCGGGCCCGTGAAGCCGCCCTCGCGCAAATTGCGCAGCAGCCGTCCGCCGTAATCCATCCGGTCCGAGGCGCCGACGACTGCGACCGAGCGCGGGCGGACGAACCGCTCGACGACGTGGCATGCCGATGCTGCATCCATTCCCGTTCTTTCCCCTCTTCCGAAGCGGCACGCCCCGGTCCGCTATTCCGCGATCGCCTCGAGCGTCAGGCTGTTGGTCCGCGGCCCGAACGTGCCAATGATGATCGTGATTAGCAGCATCGCCGCGGCGATCACGGTGAAGACGCCGACGATGCCGACCCGCGTCAGGATGAAGCCGATGATCGGCGCCGAGACGGCGACGCTGAAGCGGCTCCAGGCATAGGCGAATCCGCTCGCGCTCGCGCGCAGGCGCGTCGGAAAAATCTCCGCCTGGTAGGGATGGAACGAGACGACGAACCAGTTGCTGAGCAGGGTGACGATGCCGCCGTTGAGCACGATCAGCACGGGGCTGCGCGAGAAGGCGAAGGCGAGGCCGAACACCGCGATGCCGATGGCGAGCGTCGCGATCGCCCATTTGCGCTCCCACCGCTCGACCATGAGGGCGCCGAGCAGGCAGCCAATGGGGCCCAGCACCATCGTCAGCGACACGTAGAGGAAGGCGTGCACGAGCGCGAAGCCCTCCTTGAGCAGGATCGTCGGCGCCCAGATCAGGAAGCCGAAATAGCCGAAGGTCTGGAGGAACTGGAACGCGACCATCAGCGCCAACCTGCCGCGATAGGCGCCCTTGAAAAGCTCCGAGAGCGGCACGTGCGGGCTCGGCACGACCGTGGCTTCCGCCGCGGGCGGCGGCAGCGCCCGGCCGCTCTCCGCCGCGACCTCGCGCTCGATCGCGGCGAGAACGCTCGCAGCCTCCGCGTGCCGCCCCTTCGCCTCGAGCCAGCGCGGTGATTCGACCATCGCGATGCGCACCCACCAGCCCGCGAAGGCGCCGATGCCGCCGAGCAGCATGAGCAGGCGCCAGCCATCGATGCCGGCGAACGCGCGCGGAACCATGAAGGTTGCAAGGAAGGCCACCACCGGCGAGCCCACGGTCGCCGCGGCATAGGCGAAGCCGATATAGCGCGCCCGCGATTGCCGCGGCAGCATCTCCCCGAGATAGGTATCCGCGACGATGTACTCGGCGCCGAGCCCGAGCCCGGCGACGAACCGCGCGGCGATCAGCCAGCCGGCCGACGGCGCGAAAGCCGCGAGCACCATGAGCACGGAATAGCCGATCAGCCCGAGCACGAACATTGCGCGCCGCCCGAGCGCATCGCCCGCATAGCCGATGACGATCGCGCCGAAGAACATCCCGGCAAACGCCGCGGCGAAGAAGAGATAGAGTTCGTTCGGCGTGAAGAAGCCGGATTTCAGCAGCCGGGCCCCGATATAGCCCGCCATGTAGAGATCGAAGATGTCGAAGAAAAGCCCGACCGCGCAGGCCGCGACCAGCCGGCGATGGAAGGACGTGATCGGCAGGCGATTGATCCGCGCCGCGACGGAGAATTGATCCGGGACGGCGATCCCTTCAGTCATGCTCATCGACGTTTCCCATTGTATTTCTGGATTCTTTAAAGTCCTGGTCTCGGTCTTAGTGCACGAAGCCGGTCGAGAGCCACGGCACCGCCGCAACCACCGCAAGCGCGAGTCCGAGCGCACCCATGTACGGCCAGATCCTGCCGAGCGCCTCGTCGCTGGAGGTGCGTCCGATCAGGCAGGTCTGGTAGAATCCGACGCCGAACGGCGGCGAGAAGAGGCCGATCCCCATCGCCAGGATGGCGACGATCGCATAGTGCACATCATTGATCCCGAGGCTCCGCGCGACCGGAAAAAGCAGTGGGCCGAACAGCACCATAGCCGGCAGGCCCTCGAGCACACTCCCCAGGATGACGAAAACGACGATCGACACGGCAAGGAACCCGACCCGCCCGCCGGGCATGCTCGTCATCATCGCGGCGAGCGATTGGGCAAAGCCCGCCTGCGTCAGCGCCCATGCCATCGCCGTCGCGGTGCCGATGATCAGCAGGATCGCGCCGGACAGGGATGCGGTCTCGACCAGGATCGGCACGACCCGGCGCCAGTCGAAGCAGCGGTACACCACCAGCCCGACCACGACCGCGTAGACCACCCCGACCGTCGCCACCTCGGTCGCCGTCGCGATCCCTTCCAGCACGACGAAGCGGATCAGGAACGGCAGGACGAGCGCCGGGATCGCGACGACGAAGGCCCGTGCGATCTCCGCCGCCGGCGCCCGCCTGCCGCTCGGCACATCGCCGCGCGAGCGCCACGCGATCACCGCGACGAGCGCGACCGCCGCCACCGTCGCCGGCAGCAGCCCGCCGGTGAAGAGGGCAGAGATGGAGACGCCCGTGACCGATCCCACGATGATCAGCACGAGGCTCGGCGGGATCGTCTCCGACATGGCCGCCGCCGCCGCGAGCTGGGCGACCAACTCCCCCGGGTGCGCGCCGCGGCGCTTCATCTCCGGGAACAGCACCGGCGCCACCGCCGCCTGGTCGGCCGCCTTCGATCCGGAGATGCCCGAGATCAGGTACATCGCCCCCAAGAGGACGTAGGAAAGCCCGCCGCGCCGGTGGCCGACGAGCGCGCTCATCAGCGCAACGAGCGCCCGGGCGATCCCGCTCATCTCCAGGAGCAGCCCGAGCAGGACGAACATCGGGACCGCGAGCAGCTCGATCGAGGCCATGCCCTGGTCCATCTGATCGACGACGATCGAAAGCGGGACCTGGGTCGCAAAGGCGATATATGCAATCGTCGTGATGCCGAAGCTGAACGCGATCGGGACGCCGGCGGCAATGCAGAGGCTTACCAGCCCGACGAAGAAGATCACGAGACTCGCGGTCCCCGCGGCGAGCAGCTCGGGCTTCACGCTCCAGAAGCCGAGCCCCAGCACCGCGACGATCACGACCGCCGCCGCCAGATCCCGCCACGGCAGCTCGCCGAGGAGCTGCTGGAGGGCGGCGAGCAGCAGCAGCGCGAGTGCGACCACCAGCCCCGCAACCCGCCAGGAATCCGGAATCCCGAGCGTTGGCGAGGTGATCGCATCGACCGAGACCATGTACGAAACGGCCTGCGGCAGGAGCTCGGCCACGAAGGCCGCGACCACCAGCGCCACGAGGGCCGCGGAAAAGCGCTGCCATCGCGGCGAAAGTGCCACGATGATCGCGGTCATGCGCATATGCTCCCGCCGGCGGAGCGCGATCACCGCGCCCAGCATCGCCAGCCACAGGAACAGCATTCCGGCGAGCTCGTCGCTCCAGACGAGGGGGCTGTCGAGGACGTAGCGCCAGATCACGCCCGCGAACAGGATCCCGACTTCGACCACGACGAGGGCGGCGGCCGGAATCTCTGTCACCCACGTCAGTACTCTGCTGAGCGTCGGGCGCCCCCGCATCACACGCCTTGGGCAAAATGCTTACGAGCGATGCCCAGGGCTCTCCCCCGGGCGCTGCCCTGAGCGCGCCGGCTTCCTTCCCCTCGCCCGCGCCTGCGGAAGAGGGTGGCGAGCGGAGCGAGCCGGGTGAGGGTCACGCAATCGGCCCGCTGTATGTCTCGAGCGCCGACCACAGAGCGGTCCCGAACTTCCCCCGCCAATACTTATAAAACCCCGACATTGCCAGCGCCGCCCGGAACGGCGCCGGGTCCGGCGCGTTGATGATCAGCCCCTGCGCGCGAAGCTTCGGGACCAGCGAATTGTTCAGTGCCTCGCTCGCGCGCCGCTGCGCCGGCGCCTCGTCGTTGAACGCGCCCTCCACGATCTCCCTGAGGCGCGGTGGCAGGCGGTTCCACGCCCCGGCACCCGCAACCACCCAGTAGCCGGTCCACATGTGGTTGGTGAGCGAGCCGTATTTCTGGACCTCGTAGTATTTGTTGACCTCGATCGTGTCGAGCGGCGTCTCCTGGCCGTCGGCGAGCCGGGTCTGCAGGGCGGTGTACAGCTCCGCGACATTGAGCGTCAGCGGCGATGCGCCGAGCCCCTTGAAGAGGGAGAGGGAGATCGGGGCGGGCGGCACGCGGATGCGGAACCCGCGCATATCCGCCGGGCTGGCGATGGGTCTCGTTCCGGAGGTGATCTCGCGGAATCCGAGGTCCCAGATCTTCGCCATCGGTGCGAGGCCGGCCTTGCGGATGGCGGGTCGGACGATGCCTCCCACCGCGCCGTCCATCGCCGCGAAGGCGGTGTCGGCATCCCTGAACGCGAACCCGATATTGGAGATCGCGGCACTCGGCACGAGCTCGGCCAGAATGTTGTCGCCGATCGCCATCATCGCCAGGGATCCGGAGCGGAGCTGGGCGAGCATATGGGTGTCGTCGCCGAGCGCGTTGTTGACGAACACGGCGATCCTGGCCTCGCCCTTCGTCGCCTCCGCGACATTTTTCGCGACCGTCAGCAGATGCACGCCGATCGGGTGGTCGGCCGGCACGTCAACGCCGAGATTGAGCGTGTAGGACGCCGCATGCGCCGCCCGGCGCGAGAGGGCGAGGGCGCCCACGGCGCCGCCGCCCACAAACCGCCTGCGCGAGAGGGAAAAAGCCATCGCCGCTCACTCCCTCGCTTCCGGCAGGACAATTCCCTCACGCTCCAGTTCACCAAGCACCTTCGCCAGTTCATGGAACGCCGTGTTGGCGGCGGGCAGGCCGCAATAGATCGCCTGCTGGAGCAGAACCTCGGTGATCTCGGCAAGCGTCAGCCCGCCGCTCAGCAGGGCCGGCCGGGCGTGCATCCGAAACTCGTCCCATTTGCCGAGCGCGACCATCGTCCCGAGGACGAGCAGCCTTCGCGCGTGGTGCGTGAGGCCGGGCCGCGTCCAGATCTCCGCCCAGCCGCAGCGCGTGAGGAAATCCTGGAAATCCCTGTTGTACGGTCGCGTGTCCGCGGTCGCGCGATCGACCCACGCGGCACCGAGAATCTCTCTCCGCACCGCCATGCCGGCGGCATGGCGCTCTTCGTCCGTCATCCGGTAAAGCTTCCCTATTTTTTCCCGGCTAGGCGATCGGTCCGCTGTATTTCTCAAGCGCCGACCAGAGCGTGGTTCCGAACCTGCCCTGCCAGTGCTTGTAGAATCCCGCCTCGACGAGCGCCTGGCGGAACAGCGCGAGATCGGGCTGGTTGAAGGTGAGCCCCTGCGCGCGGAGCTTCGGGACGAGCGAATTGTTGAGCGTCTCGGTCTCCTGGCGCTGCGCCGGCACCTCGGCGTCGAACGCGTTCTCGATGATCCCCTGCAGGTTCGGCGGAAGGCGGCTCCAGGCCCGGAGGTTGGCCACCACCCAATAGCCGACCCACATATGGTTGGTGAGCGAACAGTATTTCTGGACCTCGTAGTATTTATTGCTCTCGATCGTCCCCAGCGGATTCTCCTGGCCGTCCGCGAGGTGGGTCTGCAGGGCGGTGTAGAGCTGGGTGGCATTGAGCGTCAGCGGCGACGCCCCGAGATCCTTGAAGATGGAAAGCGAGATCGGGGCAGGGGGCACGCGGATCTTGAACCCATGGAGGTCCTGCGGCGTGTCGATCGGCCGCGTGCTGGAGGTGACCTGGCGGAAGCCCTCGTCCCAGATCTTCGGCATCGCGTGCAGGCCGGTCTTGGTCATGTCGGCCCGGACGATATCGCCGACCCCGCCATCGAGCGCGGCAAACGCGGTGGTTGCGTCCTTGAACGCGAATCCGATGTTGTCGATCGCGACGCTGGGGACGAGCTCGGCCAGGATGTTGTCCCCGACGGCCATGAACTCGATCGCCCCGGAGCGAAGCTCGGCCAGCATGTGGGTATCGTCGCCGAGCTGGTTGTTCAGGAAGACGTCGATCCGGACCTGCCCGTTCGTCGCGCTCGCGACGCTCTTCGCCGCCGCGACGAGATGCGTGCCGATCGGATGATCCGGGGGGATGTCGCAGCCGAGCCGGAACCGGTAGGTCGCGGCGCGCGCCGCACGCGGCGCAAGTGCGGCGAGCCCTAAGGGAGCGATCCCCAGCGCGGCCGCGCCGCCAACCAGCCGCCGGCGTGAAAGTGAAGATACCATCAGACGTTTTCCCTTCCCTTGCCGTCGTCGCGAACGCCCGGGCAGCCACCCGGGCAGCGAGGCTGCCGGGCGCGGGTCATCGAGGTCGGGGACATCAGGCGAGCCGCATGGCGGCCGCGCTCTTACCGCCGCCCCAAGGCGCGGCGGCAGACGGCGGACGCTCGATCGTCGAGGGCATGTCCTGGCGCGATTCCTCTCGGTGCCTCTGACCCGCGCACCTCTAGGACCGGAGGGTCCCACGGCGCGGCGGGACGGTGGAAAGACAATTTGAGGGGAGGGGGGTATACCGGAATGGCATGGGGGGAGCGGGGGAGCGATGGACATAAGGCCGCTCCGGTACTTCGTCACGATCGCCGAGCTCGGCAGCTTCTCCGCCGCCGCACGCTATCTCAACGTCGCCCAGCCCGCGCTCAGCCGCCACATCAAGGCGCTGGAGACCCAGTTCGGAACGCGGCTCTTGGTGCGCTCGCCGCGCGGCATCGCCATCACCGCGCCCGGGGAGCGCCTCTTCCGCTATGGCCTCAGCATCCTCCGCCAGGTCGAGCAGGTGGCCGCCGTCGTCAAGGACCTCGACCAGCCGATCACCGGCCTCGTCACCGTCGGGCTGCCCTCATCCGCGAGCCCGATCCTCTCGATCCCGCTCCTCGCCCGCGCCAGGCAGCGCGTGCCCGGCGTGCGCATCCACCTCATCGAATCGCTGAGCGGCTATCTCAACGAGTGGGTCCAGACGCGCCGGCTGGACCTCGCCATCCTCTTCGACGCCGAGCCGAGCCCCAACCATCGCCTCGATCCCATGCTGGTCGAGGAATTGTGCCTGGTCGGCGCGGCCGGCGCGTTCCCGGCCGGCATGCGCGCGATCCCCTTCGCCAGGCTCGGGCGCTACAAGTTGGTACTGCCCGGCCCTTCCCATTCTCTGCGCCGGCTCCTCGAGACGATGGCGCGCAGCCATGGCGTCCGGCTCGACATCGCCTACGAGGTCGATTCGCGGACCGTGGTGGTGCGCCTCGCCCGCGCCGGCACCGCCTTCGCCATCCTCGCGGAAGGGGCCGTGCATGAGGACATCGCCGCCGGCCGGCTGCGGGCGCTCCGGATCGTCAAGCCGAACGTGTCCCGTTCCGTCTCGCTCGCCGCCTCGGCGCTCCCGGGCGGGACTCCGGCCTGCGAGGAGGTCCGGCGCATGATCCTCGAGCTCGGAGCGGATCTCAAACACTCAGGGGTCTGGAAGGCGGCGCCGACATCCTAGGTGAGCAACTCCCCGCCCTCCTCCGCCTTCACCGCCTGCCAGTGCGCCTCCATCTCGTCGAGCGTCGCCTCCGCGGGGGTTTTTCCCCCATAAGAAAGTCTTTGCTCGACGTACCCGAATCGTCGCTCGAACTTATGGTTGGCCGCGCGCAGGCACGTCTCGGCGTCGAGCCCGAGCTTCCGCGCGAGGTTGGCCAGCACGAAGAGCATATCCCCGACCTCGTCCGCGAGCCGCGCCGGATCGCTGGCCGGCAGTTCGGCCCGAACCTCGGAAATTTCTTCCTCGAGCTTTCCGAGCACCGCTTCCGCGTCCGGCCAGTCGAAGCCGACCCGCGCGGCCCGTGCGGTGAGCGTCCGGGCCCGGATCAGGGCGGGCAGGGCAACCGGAACCCCGGCCAGCGTGCCGCCCAGGCCCGCCGCCCGGCGCTCGGCCGATTTGGCCAGCTCCCAGGCGCCTGGCTCGGGCATTGTTCCCGCAAAAACATGGGGATGGCGGCGGACCATCTTGTCCGCGATCCCGCGCGCAACGTCGCCGAAATTGAACCAGCCGCGCTCCTCGGCGAGCCTTGCGTGATAGACGACCTGGAGCAGCAGGTCGCCCAATTCGTCTTCAAGTCCGACACGATCCTCGCGCCGGATCGCATCCGCGACCTCGTAGGCTTCCTCGATCGCATAGGGCGCGATGGTCGAGCAATCCTGGACGCGGTCCCAGGGGCAGCCGGTGTCCGGGTCGCGGAGCGCGGCCATGACGGCCATGAGCCGGGCAATCTGCTGTTCGGCGAGGGACTTGGCCGGCGTCTCTGCGTCAGTGTCTTGGCTGTTGGTCACGTGCGTTCCTCTTGTGGCCACGTGCGCTCCTTTTGTCGCAGAAGATATATTATGGAAAGAAACGGGCGCGAACAGCCTCCAGCCTGTCCAAATCGCCCAGTTTTCGGCAAAATCCCTTGCCAACGCTGGCCTTCGGAGAATCGACATGGACAGGGAAACGTCGCACTTGGCGCCCGGCTCGGCGAACTACGCGCCGCTCACGCCCTTGAGCTTTCTCGCCTGGACCGCATCCGTCTATCCCGACCGGACCTCGGTCGTCGACGGCGCCCGAAGCTTCACCTGGCGCGAGACCGAAGCCCGCTGCCACCGGCTCGCCTCGGCGCTCCGCGCTCATGGCGTTCGTCCCGGCGAGACCGTGGCGCTGCTCGCCCCGAACGTCCCGGCGGCGCTGGAGGCGCATTTCGGCGTCGCCATGGCCGGTTGCGTCCTCAACGCCATCAACATCCGCCTCGACGCCCCGAGCCTCGCCTATATCCTCGGCCACGGCGAAGCGAGGCTGCTGCTCGCCGATCGCGAGTTCGCCCCGCTCGTCGCCGCTGCACTCGCCGCGCTGCCGCCCGCTTCGCGGCCCTTCGTGGTCGAGATCGACGATGGCTACGAAGCCTTCCTCGCCGGCGGTGATCCGGCCTTCGCCTGGAGCCCGCCCGCGGACGAATGGAGCTCGATCAGCCTCAACTACACCTCCGGCACGACCGCGCGGCCCAAGGGCGTCCTCTACCATCACCGCGGCGCCTATCTGAACGCCATCGGCAATGCGCTCGTCTGGGGCATGACCCGGCATCCGATCTATCTCTGGACGCTGCCGATGTTCCACTGCAATGGCTGGTGCTTCCCCTGGACGGTGACCGCGCTCGCCGGCACCCATGTCTGCCTCCGCCGGGTCGAAACCGGCGCCATCTTCGCCGCCATCGCCGATCACGGCGTGACCCATCTCTCGGGCGCGCCGGTGGTCATGACCATGCTGCTCAACGCACCCGCGCAGCTCCGGCGCGATTTCGGCCCCCGCCGGATCGCCATGACCACCGCCGGCGCGGCGCCGCCCGCCGCCGTCCTCGAGGGCATGCAGCGGATGGGCTTCGACGTCACCCATGTCTACGGCCTCACCGAGACCTACGGCCCGGCCACCGTCTGCGCCTGGCACGATGAGTGGGACGAATTCTCTGCCTCCGAGCAGGCCCGGCTCAAGGCGCGCCAGGGGGTTCCCTATCATGTCCTCGAGGGCATGATGGTCGCCGACCCGGCGACGCTCGCCCCGGTGCCGCGCGACGGCGCGACCATGGGCGAGGTCTTCATGCGCGGCAATATCGTCATGCGCGGCTATCTCAAGGACCCCGAGGCAACCCGGAAAGCCTTCGCCGGGGGCTGGTTCCACACCGGCGATCTCGGCGTCTGCGACGCGGATGGGTATATCGAGCTCAAAGATCGCGCCAAGGACATCATCATCTCCGGCGGCGAGAACATCTCCACGATCGAGGTCGAAAGCGTGCTCTATCGCCATCCTGCCGTCCTGGAGGCCGCCGTGGTCGCCCGGCCGGACCCGCAATGGGGCGAAAGCCCTTGCGCGTTCGTGACCCTGAAGGAGGGCTCGGAAGCCAGCGAGGCCGACATTATTGGGTTCTGCCGAGCCAACATGGCCCATTTCAAGGCGCCGACGAGTGTGATTTTCGGCCCGTTGCCGAAGACCTCCACCGGAAAAATCCAGAAATTCGTGCTGCGCGAACGGCTTCGGCCGGACTGACCGGCGCGCGTGGATTTTTTCCCCCTTTTCCTCGATCTCCGCGGCCGCCTGGTGCTGGTGCTGGGCGAGGGGCCGGTCACGGCGCGCAAGGCGGCGCTGGTGCGGCGCGCCGGGGCGGAGGTGCGGGCGGCGAGAGCCTTCTCCCCTGCCCTGCTCGATGGCGCCGCGCTGGCGATCGGCGCGGAAGCGGATTTGGGCGATCTCGACGCACTCGCCGCCGCGGCGGCCGACCGAGGGATCCCGGTGAATATCGTCGACCGACCCGAGCTCTGCACCGCGATCATGCCCGCGATCGTCGATCGGGCGCCGATCACCGTGGCGATCTCCTCGGGCGGCGCCGCGCCGGTGCTCGCGCGGCTGATCCGCTCGCGGATCGAGGCCATGCTCTCGCCCCGGATCGGCAGGCTCGCCGCACTCGCCGCGCGGCTCCGCGGGGAGACGGTCCGGCGCCTGCCCGACCCCGGCACGCGCCGGCGCATGCTGGAGCGGGCGTTCATGGGCACGGTTGCCGAGCGCGTGTTCGCCGGCGACGAGCAGGGCGCCGAGGCGGAGTTCCGGGCGCTGCTCGCGCGGGCAGCGCCGGGTCCGCAAGCGGCGGTCTTCTTCGTCCGCGCCGCGGAGCCGGATCTCCTCACCCTCCGCGCCGCCCGCCTGCTCGGTGCGGCGGATGCGGTGGTGTACGGGGCGGGGGTCGGTGCCGATATGGTCGATATGGCCCGTCGTGACGCGGATCGGATCGCGGCCGGCCCCGATGTCGCGGACCGGCTGGTGGCGCTGGCGCGGGCGGGCAAGCTGGTGGTGCGGGTCCGGGCCGCCGCCGACGAGGACGGGCGCGAGCGGGCGGCGCTGGCGGCGGCGGGGATCGAAAGCCTCGCCGTGCCCTGAGCCCGATCCGTCCTGGACAAGAGCCGTACTTCCGCCACTCTGCCGGCATGTCCAATTCCGCAAGACGTTACGACGTGCTCGTCGCCGGCGGCGGCAATGCCGCGCTCTGCGCCGCCATCAGCGCCCGCCGCGCCGGGGCCTCGGTCCTCGTGCTCGAGGCGGCGCCGAAATTCTTCCGCGGCGGCAACTCCCGCCATACCCGCAACATGCGCCTCGCCCACGACACCGCGACGGAGACGCTGACGGGCCCCTACAGCGAGGAGGAATTCTGGGAGGATCTGAAGCGCGTCACGGGCGGGCAGACGGACGAGGAGCTCGCCCGCTTCATGATCCACGAATCGAAGGACATGCTGCACTGGATCGCCGCGCAGGGGGTGCGCTTCCAGCCCTCGCTCGGCGGCACGCTCAGCCTCGGCCGCACCAATTCCTTCTTCCTCGGCGGCGGCCGGGCGATGCTGAACGCGCTCTACCGCACCGCCCACGCGCTCGGGGTCGCGGTGCGCTACGAGGCCGAGATCACCGCGCTCGAGATCGAGGACGGGCATTTCCGCTCCGCGACCTTTACCGAGGGCGGCCAGGCGCACTGTGTCGAATCCGCGTCGCTGGTCGCCGCCGCCGGCGGGTTCGAGGCGAACATCCCCTGGCTCAAGGAATACTGGGGCGAGGCGGCCGAGAACTTCCTCATCCGCGGCAGCCCCTATAATCGCGGGACGGTTCTCAAGCTCCTGCTCGAGAAAGGCGTCCAGGAGGTCGGCGACCCGACGCAATGCCACGCGGTCGCGATCGATGCCCGCGCGCCGCGCTTCGATGGCGGCATCATCACCCGGCTCGACTGCATCGTCTTCGGGATCGTCGTCAACAATGGGGCAAAAAGATTCTACGACGAGGGCGAGGATGTCTGGCCCAAGCGCTATGCGATCTGGGGCCGCCTGGTCGCCGGCCAGCCCGGCCAGATCGCCTATATCATTTTCGACGCCGCCTCGCTCACGCTCTTCATGCCCTCGCTCTTTCCGCCGATCGCGGCGCCCACGATCCGCACACTGGCGGGCGCGCTCGGGCTCGATGCCGGCGCGCTCGAAGAGACGGTTGCCGGCTTCAACGCCGCGGTGCGCCCCGGCCGGTTCAACCCGACCGAGCTCGATGACTGCCGCACCGAGGGGATCGCTCCGCCCAAGACCCATTGGGCGCGGCGGATCGAGACCCCGCCCTTCTATGCCTATCCGGTGCGGCCGGGCATCACCTTCACCTATCTCGGCACCCGCGTGGACCGCGACGCGCGCATGGTGATGCGCTCGGGCGCGAGCGCGTCCAACATGTTCGCCGCCGGCGAGATCATGGCCGGCAACGTGCTCGGCCGCGGCTACGCCGCCGGCGTGGGGATGACCATCGGCAGCGTCTTCGGGCGCGTCGCAGGCAGGGAGGCGGCCCGCAATGCACGCAACTAGCGATCTTGCCGAAGCCGACCGGATCATGACGGTCTGCAACTCCTGCCGCTATTGCGAGGGGCTTTGCGCGGTCTTCCCCGCGATGGAGCTGCGCCGCGCCTTCCCCGACGGCGAGCTCGACTATCTCGCCAATCTCTGCCACGGCTGCGGCGCCTGCTATTACGATTGCCAGTTCTCCCCGCCGCACGAATTCAATGTCGATGTGCCGCGCGTTTTCGCCCGCCTCCGCGCCCAGTCCTATGCGCGCTATGCATGGCCCGCAGCCCTTTCCTTCCTCTTTGCCCGCAACGGGCGCGCGGTCTCCGCGGCGGCCGCGATCGGTATTTTTCTCTTTTTTCCGGATTCGCGCTTTTCGACGGTGTTTCGTTCGTGACCCGCCATGAAGGCGAAGGCGCCTTCTATGCGCTCATGCCGCACGAAGCGATGGTGCTCGTCTTCGGCGTGGCGTTCGCGGCAGCACTCGCGGCACTGGCGGCGGGCCTCGCGCGATTCTGGCGGGCGACGGACGCCGAGAAGCAGAGGCGCACGACGCCGCGCGCGCTGCTGCGGGCAATCAGGGATGCGGCGCGGCTGCGCTATCTGGATGGCGGCGCCAGTGGGGGCGGCGACATTGGTTGCATGAACGAGGACGCGGAGAAAAAAGATCGCCGCGCGCTCTTTCACCACTTCACTTTTTACGGCTTCCTGCTGTGCTTCGCCGCGACCTGCGTGGCGACGCTCTATCATTACGCGCTCGGCCGCGAAGCGCCCTATCCGTGGGACAGCGCTCCGGTCCTGCTCGGCACGGCGGGCGGCATCGGCCTCGTCGTCGGACCGGCCGGCCTGCTCGCGGCCAAGCTCCGGCGCGCCCCGGAGCTGCGCGAGCCGGAAACGCTCGGCATGGACCTCGCGTTCCTCGCCATGCTCTTGCTCGCGGGCGGCACCGGCCTCGCACTTCTTCTATTTCGGGCGACGCCGGCGATGGGGCCGCTGCTGGCCATCCATCTCGGGCTCGTGCTTTCTCTCTTCGTCACCATGCCTTATGGAAAATTCGTCCACGGGCTCTATCGGTTCGCAGCCCTGGTGCGGTCTGCGCGGGAGGCGGGCAAATCCGAGGAGGCCGTGCCTTCGGCCTGACGCTTGCGGCGCGCAACAGGCAAGACCGCCTTCCGTGCGCCGAGACGGCGTTGTCGGACAAGCCTGCCGGAGCGAGAAGCGTGCCGAAGGGCTGCGCCGGAGGGTCGGCGTCCCTCAGGCATGCCCCGCCGCTCCGGGCAGCGCGCCTACGTCCTCAACCCGCGCGCGACGTCCGTGACGCGCGCTGGAATTATGCACCGCTCACAGGGCTTCGGTCAGGTCCCATGCGCGTGGCGCATTCTCGAGCAACATCGTGACGAGGACGCCGATACCGCTCGAGAGCTCCTGGAGAGAAGCCTCCCTGCCATTGCCGAACCTGACCCCGTCGCGCCAGAATCCCTGATCCAGGCGGATGAAGGTCACGTCCTCCGCCGGGCCGACGCCGAGCTTCCGCTGCAATTCGGCAGGAATGCCCTCGAGCGTCAGGCGCGTGTCGCATTGAACGCAGACCGGCGTCTCCCCCTCTCCGGACGGATTGCCTCCGGCAAGAGCAAGTCCCACCGTCCCGCTCCTGAAGCGGGTCGTGACATAGCGCTCGCCCTCACGGGCGGGCCGCGTACCATACATTTCAAGCGAATAGTCGCACATGGGGACCTCCTTCCCTGTTGGCCAAGACGTACGTCCGTCGTCTTGCGCAGACCGGGTAGACTTCGGAGAGTGCAGCCCGACGATCAAGAGGTCCAGAAAAATTCTGGAAAGATTAACTGGGCAGACGAATGCGGCGACGAACCGGGGCCCCTCTCCGCCCCGCGGATGGCGGAGCGCGATTGGGGATTGTCGTTGCGCGCGAGGCGGTTATGCTGCCACAAAAGGGACCGGGGGCGTCCATCCGCCGAAAGGCTGATCGTGGCAGCGATGGAGGCTCGATGGGGGTTGGGGGCAAGGCCAGGGTGGCCGTCGATATCGGCGGCACCTTCACCGATCTCGTCCTCGAGCAGGGCGATCGCCGGGCCAGCGCGAAAATCCTGACGACGCCGGAACGACCCGAGGAGGCCGTGATGCGGGGGCTTCAGCTCCTGCTCGGGCGCACCGGGCACGAGCCCGGCGAGATCGGCATCATCGTCCACGGAACCACGCTCGCCACCAACGCCATCATCGAGCGCAAGGGTGTGCGCACCGCGCTGATCACGACCGCAGGGTTCCGCGACAGCGTGGAGATGGCGCTACGAGAACCGGTTCGACGCAGTACGACGTCTTCATGGACCGGCCGGCGCCGCTGGTGCCCCGCCACCTCCGCTTCACCGTGCCGGAACGGATGGACGCGCAAGGCGCCGTCCGCATCCCGCTCGACGAGGCGGCGCTCCTGGCGCTCGCGCCTGCGCTCCGGGGCCACGGCGTCGAGAGCATCGCCGTCGGGTTCCTCCACAGCTACCGCAATCCCGCGCATGAGCTGCGGGCGCGCGCGGTGCTGGCGGCCCTGATGCCGGGCGTGGCGATGACGCTTTCGGCCGAGGTCTGCCCGGAGGTGCGCGAATACGAACGCTTCTCCACCGCCTGCGCCAACGCCTATGTGCAACCGCGCATCGCCTCTTATCTCGGCGCGCTCGCCGCGCTGCTGGAGGCTGGCGGGTTCGCCTGCCCCCTCCTTCTCGATCACCTCGGGCGGCGGCCTCGCGACCGTCGCGACCGCCATCCGCTTTCCCGATCCGGCTGGTCGAGAGCGGCCCCGCGGGCGGCGCGATCCTTGCCGCCGATATTGCCGCCCGCGAGGGGCACGCGCGCGTGCTGTCCTTCGATATGGGCGGCACGACGGCGAAGATCTGCCTGATCGACGATGGCGAGCCGCACGCGCGTGCGGCACTTCGAGGTGGACCGCCGCTACCGCTTCCTCAAGGGAAGCGGGCTTGCCGGTCCGGGTGCCGGTGGTCGAGATGGTCGAGATCGGCGCGGGCGGGGGCTCGATTGCGGCGGTGGACGCACTGGGACGGATCGCGGTCGGGCCGGAGAGCGCGGGCGCCGCACCCGGGCCGGCCTGCTACGGGCAGGGTGGCACCGCGCCGCACCGTGACGGATGCCGATCTCCTGCTCGGCCGGATCGATCCGGAGGGTTTTGCCGGCGGGCGCATCACGCTCGGGCCGGGCGGCGGCAAGCGAGGCGGTGGCCGCGCACATTGCCACGCCGCTCGGCCTCGATCCGCCGCTCGCCGCATTCGGCGTTGCGGAGATCGTCGAGGAGAACATGGCGAACGCTGCGCGGGTGCACGCCGCCGAGCGCGGCAAGGAGCTCGCCGGGCGCACGCTGATCGCCTTCGGCGGCGCCGCCCCGCTGCACGCGGCGCGGCTGGCGGAAAAGCTCGGGATCGCGCGCGTGTCTGATCCCCGCGCGGCGCCGGCGTCGGCTCCGCGATCGGCTTCCTGCGCGCGCCGATCGCCTTCGAGGTCGTGCGGAGCCGCTTCATGCGCCTGTCCGCCTTCGATCCGGCAGCCGCCAATGCGCTGCTCGACGAGATGGCGGCCGAGGCGCTCGCCGCGGTGCGGCTTGGCGCGCCGGACGCCACGATCACCGAGCGGCGCAGCGCCGAGATGCGCTATGCCGGGCAGGGCCATGAGATCGCGGTCGGGCTCCCCTCGCGTCCTTTCGGGAGCGACGAGGCCGCGCGGCTCCGCGCCGCCTTCGAGGCGGAATATGCGCGGCTCTTCGGCCGCGCCATTCCCGGGCTCGATATCGAGATCATGACCTGGTCTCTCGCCGCGACGGCCCCTCCCCCGCCGGCGCCGCGAACGCCCGCCGTTCCGCCACGCGGCCATGGCGCCGCCGGCCGGCGCCGGCTCTACGAAGGCGAATCCGCGACGCTGGCGCGATATCCCCGTCTACCAGAGAAGCGCGCTTGGGCCCGGATCGCATGTCCCGGGCCCGGCGGTGATCGTCGAAGTGGAGACCACGACGCTGGTCACGGCCGGCTTCGTGGCCGGCGTCGCGCCGAGCGGGGCGATCCTGCTCGAACGGAAGGGCGCAGCATGAGCAACAGCGGAGCGCGCGCGATCGCACTCGCCGCGATGTGGGACCGCCTGATCTCGGTGGTGGAGGAGCAGGCGCAGGCGCTCGTCCGCACCGCCTTCGGCACGCCGACGCGCGAGGCGGGCGATCTTTCCGCCGGCGTCTACGACACCGAGGGGAACATGCTCGCCCAGGCGGTCACCGGCACCCCGGGGCACGTGAACTCGATGGCCAAGTCGGTCGGCCACGTGCTCGCGAGGTTCTCCGTGCCCGAGATGCGGCCGGGCGACGTCTTCGTCACCAACGATCCCTGGCTCGGCACCGGGCATCTCAACGACATCGTGGTGGTGACGCCGGCGTTCCGCGGCGCCCGCCCCGTCGCCTTCTTCGCCTGCACGCTGCATGTCGTGGATATCGGTGGGCGCGGCATCCCGGGCGAGGCGCGGCAGGTCTTCGAGGAGGGCCTGCGCATCCCTCTGATGCACCTCGCGCGGGCCGGCGCGATGGACGAGGGGCTGCTCGCGCTGATCCGCGCCAATGTGCGCGAGCCCGTCGAGGTGGTGGGCGACGTTTATTCCGAGGTCGCCTGCAACGAGATCGGCTGCCGCCGCCTGCTGGCGATGATGGACGAGTTCGGCCTCGCGGCGATCGACGAGCTCGCGCGCCATATCCTCGCGGCCTCCGAGGCGGCAACGCTGGCCTTGATCCGCAGGCTTCCCTTCGGCACCTGGCGCAGCAGCATGACGGTGGACGGGATCGACGCGCCACTCACCATGCTGGCCGCGCTCTCGATCGGCGAAAGCGGGATCGACGTCGATTTCGCGGGCAGCCCCGGCCTGGCGCGGCAGGGGATCAACGTCCCGATCTGCTACACCGAAGCCTACACGAGCTTCGGTGTGAAGTGCATCGTCGCCCCGGAAATCCCGAACAACACCGCCTCGCTCAAGCCGATCCGCGTCAGCGCGCCCGCGGGCTCGATCCTGAACGCGCCCGATCCGGCCCCGGTGCAGGCCCGTTCGATCCTTGGCCAGATGCTGCCCGATCTCGTCTTCGGCTGCCTCCGCCAGGCGCTGCCCGGGCGGGTGCCCGCGGAAGGGACATCGTGCCTCTGGAACGTGCGCCTGATGGGCGGGCTCGGCCGCGTCGACGGCGATCCGGCCGTGCTCGCGCGCGCGCGTCCGTTCAACGTGACGAGCTTTCATTCCGGCGGCGCCGGCGCGCGGCCGCGCCAGGACGGCCTCTCCGCCACCGCCTTTCCCTCCGGCGTGCGCAATGTCCCGGTCGAGATCACCGAACAGCTGGCGCCGGTGCTGGTATGGCGCAAGGAATACCGTATCGATAGCGGCGGCCCCGGAACCTTCCGCGGCGGGCTCGGCCAGGTGATGGAGATCGAGAGCGCGGAGGACATGCCCTTTGCGATCGCCGCGACCTTCGACCGCGTGCGCTTTCCCCCGCGCGGCGCCGCGGGCGGCGCCGCGGGCGCCTGCGGCCGCGTGCGGCTTCGCGCCGGCGGCGAACGAGCAGGCAAGGGGCATATCAGCGTGCCGGCGGGCGAGCGGCTGATCGTCGAGATGCCGGGCGGCGGCGGATTTGGCGATCCGCTCGGGCGCGATCCCGCGCGGGTGGCACAGGACGTGCAAGACGAACTCGTGTCCGCCGCGGCAGCCAGGCGCGCGTTCGGCGTCGTCCTGGCCACGGACGGAACGCCTGAGCGGGAAGCGACGCGGCGGGAACGGGCCGCGCGCGACGGACAAACGGGAGACGGCGATGCGTAACCGGACATTCCTATCCGCGGCGGCCGGGCTCGCCGCCTGCCTGCTCGCGGCCGCGCCGGCCCGCGCGGCGGACATCACCATGGGCGTGCTGCTCGGGCTTTCCGGCGGCGGCGCCTCGTACGGGCAGAGCCTGCTGCAAGGGATCCGCATGGCGGTCGACGAGATCAATGCGGCCGGCGGCATCAAGGGCGAAAGGATCGTGCTCGAGATCGCCGACGACGACAGCGATCCGGCGCAATCCGTGCTGGCGATGCAGCGGCTGATCAACGACCATGTCGATCTCGTCGTCGGCGGCTGGGGATCGAGCCAGGTGCTCGCCGACATGGCGCCCGCGGAACGCGCGGGCATGCCCTACATCGTGATCGGAGCGAGCAACCCGCGGATCACCACCGCGCGTAACAAATGGACCTTCCGCGTGCTCACCAACGACGGCACCCAGGCCAGGGAGCTGGCCGATCTCGCCGTCCGGACGCTGCATCTCAAGCGGATCGCGCTGATCGACGACACCAATGATTACGGGGTCGGCCTGCGCGACATCATGACGGCAGAGCTCGCGAAGCTCGGCGTCAAGCCGGTGGCGGACGAGTCCTACGCGACGAACGCCAAGGACTTCACCGCCCAGCTCACGCACATCCTCGCCGCAGGGCCGGACGGGCTCGCCATCCTCGGCACGCTGCCGGCGGCCGCGGCGATCATGAACCAGGCGCGCGACATGGGGATCGCGGCGCGTTTCATGGGCGCCGCGGGCCTCGGCAACGAGGCGGTGATGGTGCTCGCGCCCGAGGCCTCGCAGGGCACGCTCGCAACCGCCTATTTCATGCCGATCGACCCGGCGGCGGTGGCCTGGCAGGCAGAATACGTCAAGGAGTTCGCCCATGCCGCGCAGCCCCCGCGCCCCTCGCAGGCCGCCTGGGGCTACCGCGCGGTGAAGCTGATCGCCGCCCCCTGCCTCGCCGAGGCGGGAGCCGACAAGGACGCGTTCCGGCTCTGCCTCAAGAGCTGGCATGGAAAGATCTTCGGCCTGCCGCCGGTCGAGGCGCATTTCGACGCGACCAACCAGCTCATCGTCCCGGTGCTCTTCATCACCATCAAGGGCAAGGCGTTCGTGCCGTTCGCGGGCGCGCCGTAAAGCGCATCGGCGCGGGCGCGGCGTGCTCACTCAGCTGCTGATGGGCGGGCTCGGCACGGGCTGCATCTATGCCCTGGTCGGGCTCGGCTTCACCCTCGTCTACCGCACGCTTTCGATGGTCAATTTCGCCCAGGGCCAGATCTTCATGGCGGGCACCTTCGTCGGCCTCGTGCTCGAGCAGGCTCTCGGGCTTTCGGCCGTGCCGCTCCTGCTTGCGGTCGCCGCGATCAGCTTTCTCGCCGGCCTGGTGCTCGAGCGGTTCGTCTTCCGCCGGCTCTATGCGAGCCACGAGGTCTTCGTCGTGGGCGCGATCGGGCTCGGCGTGATGCTCGAGAACGGCTTCCGCATGGCCTATCCGGAGGCGATGCCGTTTCCGAAGATCTTCGGCGTCGGCGTCTATCACGTCTCGGGGGCGCTGTTCCAGAAGACCTATCTCTGGATCCTCGTCATCACCCTCATTCTCGTGGCGGCCCTGCACCTCCTCTTCAGCCGCACGCGGACCGGCCTCAGCCTGCGCGCGGTCGCCGCGGACGCGGAGATCGCAGGCACGCTCGGGGTTGCCGTGCCGCGCGCGATCGGCTTCACCTTCGGGCTTTCCTTCGCCGTCGCCGCCGTCGCCGGAGTCCTGATCGGGCCGCTCTATTTCGTCTCGCCCGGCATGGGCGATCTCGTCGGCCTGAAGGCCTTCAGCGCGGCGGTGCTGGGCGGCATCAACAGCGTCATCGGCACCATCATCGGCGGGCTGGTGCTCGGGCTCGCGGAATCCTTCGGTGCATTCTATGTCTCTTCGCGCTACCAGGATCTTCTCGCCTTCGCCGTCCTGATGGTGATGATCGCTGTCCGGCCCCAGGGCCTGCTCGGCCGCGCCCCGCCGACGAAGGTGTAGGATGACGCGGCACGGACTGGGCCTCGCCTCGCTCCTGCTGCTCATCCTCGTCCCGCTCGCGGGCAACGCCTATATCGAGGATATCGGCATTTTTGTCTTCCTCCAGTCGGTTGCGGTGATCGGGCTCGGCTTCCTCACCGGCTTCGCCGACCGCATCTCGCTCGCCCAGGGCGCCTTGATCGGCGTCGGCGCCTATACCGCCGCCCTCTTCGCGACCACGCTCCATCTCCCGCCCCTCGCCGGCCTGCTGCCTGCGATCCTGGCCGCGACCCTGGTCGCGCTCGTGCTCGTCGGCCCCGCGATCCGCCTTTCCGGGCTCTATTTCGTGATGTCCACGATCGGGCTGCAGGAAATCGTCTGGATCGTGCTGATGAACTGGTCAGACCTCACCCACGGGCCGCAGGGCGTGCGCGACATCCCGGCCTTTTCCATCGCCGGATACGCCTTCGCCTCCCCCGGCCGGTACTATTACGTGGCCCTCGCCGCCGCCGCCGTCTCCTACCTCCTCGCGCGGCGCGTCATCGCCAGCCGCTTCGGGGTCTTCCTCCGTGCGCTCGCGGACGACGAGCTTGCGGCGGCGACGAGCGGGGTTGCCGTGGTGCCGACGAAGCTCCTCGCGCTCGCGCTATCGGCCGGCTGGGCCGGGCTCGCCGGCTTCCTCCAGACCTACTACATCCGCTTCGTGCATCCCGACATGTTCACCCTCGATTTCTCGGTGGTGCTGCTCACCATGGCGTGCTTCGGCGGCCGCCGCTCGCTGGAGGGAATGCTGGTGGCAACCGCGATTCTCGGCTCCGCGAGCGAATATCTTCGGCCCTTCGGGGAGTTCCGCCTGGTCGCGTACGGCGCGCTGCTGCTGCTCGCGATGATGTTCTTCCCGCGTGGCATCGCCGCGATCATCCCCGACACCTGGCGCGGCCGGCTGGCCGTGCCGGGACCGCGCACCTGAGCGGACGGTGCTCGCGGTCGAGGATGTCCGCCTCTCCTTCCACGGCATCCGTGCGCTCGCCGGCGTCAGCCTCGCCATCGGGCCGGGCGAAACGCTCGGCATCATCGGGCCCAACGGCTCGGGAAAATCGACCCTCTTCAACGTGATCAGCGGCATCTATGCGCCCGAGCAAGGCAGGGTTCGCTTCCTCGGCCGGACGATCACCGGCGCCAGCCCGCGGGCGATCGCCGCGCAGGGCCTTGCGCGCACCTATCAGAACAAACGGCTGTTCGGCTCGCTTACGGTCATGGAGAACGTCGAGGTGGCGGCGCTGCGGACCGAGGCGGGCGGTTTCTTCGGCGATCTCGCAGGCTTGCGAAGGGCAAGATCGGGGCGGCAGGCGGCACGGCGCGCCGCCTTCGCGCTGATCGAGTCCGTCGGCCTCGCAGCCCTTGCCGCCGAGCCCGCGCGTTCGCTGGCGTACGGCCAGCAAAACCGGCTCGAGATTGCCCGCGCGCTCGCCCTCGCACCGAAGCTCCTGCTGCTCGACGAGCCCGCCGCCGGCCTCAACCCGGCCGAACGGCTCGAGATGCGGGCGCTGATCGGCGCGATCCGCGGCCGGGGCGTCGCGGTGGCCCTGGTCGAGCATGACATGCGGCTCGTCATGCAGCTCTGCTCGCGCATTGTCGTGCTCGATCATGGCGAGGTCATTGCCCAAGGGGCTCCGGAGCAGGTGGCGCGCGATCCGGCGGTGATCGCCGCTTATTTCGGCAGCAGCCCGGTCGCCGATGCCGGCTGACCCCGTGCTCGCGGTGGTGGGTCTCGGCGTCCGCTATGGCAAGGTGCAGGCCGTGGCGGGCGTCGATTTCCTGGTGCACGAGGGCGAGACCGTGGCGATCCTCGGCGCCAATGGCGCGGGCAAGAGCTCGATCGTGAAAGCAGTGACGGGGCTCGTGCCGTGCGCAGCGGGGCAGATCCTGCTCGACGGGAAGCAAGCGGGCGAGCTTCCCTCCGACCGGCGCGCCGCCCTCGGCATGGCGCTGGTGCCGGAAGGAAGGCGCGTGTTTGCCGATCTCACGGTGCTGGAGAACCTGACGATCGGCGCCTATCTCGAGCCCGCGGGAACGAAGCGGCGGCTGGTGGAGGTGGAGGCGCTCTTTCCACGGCTTGCCGAGCGCCGGCGGCAACTCGCGGGCACGCTCTCCGGCGGCGAGCAGCAGATGCTCGCGATCGGCCGCGCCCTGATGCGCAGGCCTCGCCTGCTGGTGATGGACGAGCCCTCGCTCGGCCTTTCGCCGATCCTCGTGCAGGTGATCTACCAGGCGATCGCGGCGTTGCGCCGCCAGGGCATTACCCTCCTGCTCGCCGAGCAAAGCGCGGCGATGGCGCTTGGCCTGGCCGACCGCGCGGTGCTGCTGGAGACCGGGCGCGTGGTGCTCGAGGGGCCGGCGGCGGCGCTGCGCGAGGACCCGCGGGTGCGCGAGGCTTATCTCGGCCTTGCGTGAGAGCGCCGCCGAACTCGCCTGCCCGCCCCGCGCCCGGGACCCGGAGCAGCGGCATTTCAGGCTCGAGATCAAGCAAGTGCGCCTGGTCGTTGACAGTGGGAGAAATCATTGTCCCTCCCCGGCTCATCCGGATTGACCTGAATCAAGGAAGCTCGGCCAGGACAGCGCGTCTCATGCCCGGCATCGCCGCCGCTGGCCCTTCCGCCCTTTGGCCGGGGGACAGCGATGGAGACGCCGCCCATGGGCACGACGAAGCGCCGCGACATGACCCCGATCGTGGACCTCACCCACGAGAAGGGAACCGGCCCGGTGCGGGTTCGGCGGCCGGTCTATGTCGATCTTCTGCCGCCCTGCAACCATGCCTGCCCGGCCGGCGAGAACATCCAGGCCTGGCTCGACCTCGCGCAGGCGGGCCGCACCCGCGAGGCCTGGGAGGCGCTGGTTCGCGACAACCCAATGCCCGGGGTGCACGGCCGCGTCTGCTACCACCCGTGCGAAACCGCCTGCAATCGCGCCGAGCTCGATGCCGCGGTCGGCATCCATGCGGTCGAACGATATCTCGGCGATCTCGCCGCGCGGCAAGGCTGGGCGTTTGCGCCTGCCGCTCCGCCGACGGGCCAGCATGTTCTGATCATCGGCGCCGGGCCGAGCGGCCTTTCGGCCGCCTACCACCTCGCCCGCCTCGGCCATGACGTCGAAATCCGCGAGGCGGGCCCGCTTCCCGGGGGCATGATGCATTTCGGCATCCCCTCGTACCGCCTGCCGCGGGCGGAGCTGCTCGGCGAGATCGCGCGCATCGAGGAAATGGGGGTGAGGATCATCACCAACCATAAGGTCGAGGATGTTCTGGCCGAGAAGGAGGCGGGCGGCTTCGCTGCCGTGTTCATCGCGATCGGCGCCGGCGTCGGAAAACATGTCGAGATTCCGGCGTGCGACGCCGTGCGCGTGCTCGACGCGGTCTCGCTTCTGCACGACGTCACCACCGGCGAGGCGCCGCGCCTCGGGCGCCGGGTGATCGTCTATGGCGGCGGCAACACGGCAATGGACGCCGCGCGAACCGCGAAACGCCTGGGCGCCGAAGAGGCCCTCATCGTCTATCGCCGCGATCGCGCGCATATGCCCGCGCACGGATTCGAGGCGGACGAGGCGATCGAGGAGGGTGTAAAAATCAAGTGGCTGACGACCATCAAGGAGATCGTCGGGCCTGACCTCACGGTCGAGATGATGGAGCTTGACGCCAAAGGCCGGCCGCATCCCACGGGACGGTTCGAGACGCTCAAGGCCGATGCGATCGTGCTTGCGCTCGGCCAGGAGACCGACAGCAATTTTCTGCGCAAGGTGCCGGGCATCACATTCGCCGCGGACAACGCGGTCGCGGTGGGTCCCGACATGATGACCGGCCATCCCGGCATCTTCGCCGGCGGCGATATGGTTGCGGGCGAGCAGTCGGTCACCATCTCCGTCGGCCACGGCAAGCGCGCCGCCCGGCACATCGACGCCTGGCTCGGCAACGCGCGCTTCGAGCCGGCGCCGAAGCACCCTCCGGCGACGTTCCAGACGCTGCATCTGCCGGTCTATAGCGATGCCGATCCGCGCCCGCAGAGAACCCTCGGCCTCGACGATCGGGCGCGCGGCTTCGACGAGGTCGTGGCCGGCTTCTCGGAGAGGGAGGCGCGTTACGAAGCGGAGCGATGCCTTTCCTGCGGCAACTGCTTCGAATGCGACAATTGCTACGCCGCCTGCCCCGAGGATGCGATCGTCAAGCTCGGCCCCGGGAGGCGCTATCGCTACGACTACGAAAAATGCACGGGATGCGCCGTCTGCTTCGAGCAATGCCCGTGCCACGCCATCGAGATGGAACCGGAGCCCGCGGCAAATGGCTGAGGGAAAAAACGAGGTCGCGACGATGGACGGCAACACCGCCGTCGCTTACGTCGCCTACCGCGTCAACGAGGTATGCGCGATCTTCCCCATCACCCCATCCTCGACCATGGCGGAGCTGGCGGACGAATGGGCCTCCATGGGAATTGCGAACATCTGGGGCAATATTCCCGTCATCCAGGAGATGCAGAGCGAAGGGGGTGCGGCCGGCACGCTGCACGGCGCGCTTCAGGCGGGTGCCCTGACGACGACCTTCACGGCCTCCCAGGGCCTGATGCTGATGATCCCCAATATGTTCAAGATCGCGGGGGAGCTCACGTCCACCGTCTTTCACGTTGCCGCGCGCGCGGTCGCGACCCATGCGCTTTCGATTTTTGGCGACCACTCCGATGTGATGGCGGTGCGCCCGACGGGCTTTGCCCTGCTCGCTTCGGGCTCGGTCCAGGAGGCGCACGATTCGGCCCTCATCGCCCAGGCGGCGAGCCTCAAATCCCGCGTGCCCTTTCTCCATTTCTTCGACGGCTTTCGAACTTCGCACGAGCTCAACACGCTGAACCTGCTCAGCGATGGGCAGATCCGCGCGATGATCGACGATTCCCTCGTGCGCGCGCATCGGGCGCGTGCGCTCAACCCCGAGCACCCCTTCATCCGCGGCACGGCGCAGAACCCCGACACGTTCTTCCAGGGACGGGAGGCCGTGAACCCGTTCTATGCCAGGCTGCCGGACATCGCCCAGTCGGCGATGGACGATTTCTCGAAGCTCACCGGCCGGCACTATCGTCTCTTCGAGTATGACGGCCCAGTGGACGCCGAGCGCGTTCTCGTCCTCATGGGCTCCAGCGCCGAGACCGCGCGCGAGACCGCCGCTGCCCTCCACGCCACCGGCGAGAAGGTGGGCGCCGCCGGCGAGAAGGTGGGCGTGATGCAGGTGCGCCTCTATCGTCCCTTCTCCGCCGCGCACTTCCTGGCGGCCCTGCCCGAGACCTGCCGCGCGATCGCGGTCCTCGAGCGGACGAAGGAGCCGGGGGCCGGCGAGCCGCTCTATCTCGATGTCGTGACGACGCTCGCCCAAGCCGTCTCACGGCGGGCGCGACAATCCATGCCGATGGTGATCGGCGGCCGCTACGGGCTCTCCTCGAAGGATTTCACCCCGGCGATGGCCAAGGCGGTGTTCGACGAGCTCAAGAAACCCGACCCGAGCAACAGCTTCACCGTCGGCATCACGGACGACGTTTCGCATTCGAGCCTCGCGGTGGACAGGAACTATTCGATCGAGCCGGCTGAAGTGGTGCGCGCCGTCTTCTACGGGCTCGGCGCGGACGGCACCGTGGGCGCCAACAAGAACAGCGTGAAGATCATCGCCGAGGATTCCGGGCTCTTCGCCCAAGGGTACTTCGTCTATGATTCCCACAAATCCGGGGCCCAGACGGTCTCGCACCTCCGCTTCGGGCCGCAGCCGATCCGCGCGCCCTATCTGATCGAGGCCGCGAATTTCGTCGGCTGCCACCAGTTCCAGTTCCTCGAGCGGCAGGACGTCCTGCGCCTGGCCGCGCCCGGCGCCATTTTTCTCCTCAACTGCCCCTACGGGCCGGATGACGTCTGGGACGAGCTGCCGCGCTCGGCTCAGAAAGCGATCATCGGGAAGAGGCTCCGCTTCTTCGTGATCGATGCGAGCGCGGTCGCCGCGGCGGTAGGGCTGCGCGGGCGCACCAACACGGTGCTCCAGACCTGCTTCTTCGCGCTCTCGGGCGTGCTGGCGCGCGATGCGGCGATCGCCGCGATCAAGAACGCGATCCGCAAGACGTACGGCGCGAAGGGCGAAAAAATCGTCCAGCAGAATTTCAAGGCGGTGGACGACACGCTTTCCCGGTTGCACGAGGTGAAGATTCCCGCAGAAGCGACGAGCGCGTTCGACCGCCCGCCGCCGGTTCCCGCGGCCGCGCCCAAGTTCGTCCGCGAGGTCACCGCACGGATGTTCGAGGGGCGCGGCGATGAGATCAAGGTGAGCCTGATGCCGGTGGACGGCACCTTTCCCTCCGGCACGTCGATCTGGGAAAAAAGGAATATCGCCGAGGAAGTGCCCGTGTGGCGCGCCGATCTCTGTGTGCAGTGCGGCCAGTGCAGCTTCGTCTGCCCGCACAGCGTCATCCGGGCGAAATACTACGACGCGTCGCGACTCGAGGGCTCGCCGAAAAACTTCAAGGCGGCGCCGGTCAATGCCCGCGGCTATCCCGATATTCGCTTCACGCTGCAATTCTATGTCGAGGACTGCACGGGATGCGGTCTCTGCATCGAGGCCTGCCCGGCCCATAGCCCGGTCGAGCCCGGGATCAAGGCGATCAATCTCGAGCGCAAGGCGCCGATCGTCGCTGCGGAGCGCGCCAATATCCAATTCTTCGAGCAACTCCCGATCAACGACCGCGCGCGGGTGGATTTTTCGAATGTCCGCGGGGTGCAGTTCCTCGAGCCGCTCTTCGAGTTCCCGGGCGCCTGCGCGGGCTGCGGCGAGACGCCCTATCTCAAGCTGCTGTCCCAGCTCTTCGGGGATCGGATGATGGTCGCGAATGCGACCGGCTGCTCCTCGATCTATGGCGCCAACCTTCCCGTGACGCCCTGGAGCAAGAACGGAGAGGGACGCGGCCCGGCCTGGTCGAACTCGCTCTTCGAGGACAATGCGGAGTTCGGCCTCGGCTTTCGGCTCGCGGCCGACAAGCATCTCGCGCTTGCGACCAGCCGTCTTAAAACCCTGTCCGCGGAGCTCGGAGAAAACTTCGTCGAGGCGATCCTGGCGGCGCCCCAGATCCGGGAGTCAGACATCCGCGCGCAGCGGATCCGCGTGGCGGAGCTGAAGGAAAAACTTGCAGCGCTTGCGGAACGGAGCGAGGCGGCGCGCGACCTGCTCTCGGTCGTCGACCATCTGGTCCGCCGCAGCATCTGGATCGTCGGTGGCGACGGCTGGGCCTATGATATCGGCTATGGTGGCCTCGACCATGTGCTGGCGAGCGCGCGCGACGTCAATGTTCTCGTGCTGGACACGGAAGTATATTCCAACACCGGCGGCCAGGCTTCGAAGGCGACGCCGCTCGGCGCGATCGCCAAGTTCGCCGCCGCCGGCAAGCGCGTCGCGCGGAAGGACCTGGCGCTGCAGGCGATCGCCTATGGCAATGTCTATGTCGCCCAGGTCGCGATGGGCGCCAACCCGCAGCAGACCTTGCAGGCTTTTCGCGAGGCCGAGGCCTATCCGGGGCCCTCGCTCATTCTCGCCTATAGCCACTGCATCGCGCACGGGTTCGATCTTCGCTTCGGCATGGAGCAGCAGCGCCTCGCCGCGGCCAGCGCCTATTGGCCGCTTTTCCGCTACAACCCGGCGATGCGCGCGGTCGGCGAGGCGCCGTTCCGGCTCGATTCGCCGCGCCCGACCATCCCGCTCAAGGATTATGCCTATAACGAGCTGCGCTATCGCGCGCTTGCCGCGATGCGTCCCGAGGCGGCGGCAGCACTTCTCCGTCAGGCGCAGGAGAACGTGGTCGAGAAATACCGGACTTACGAGAATTTCGCGCAAGCGGCTTCCGGTCCGGGGCCGGCGCAGGCGGCGCTCGGCGTCGGCAACGGCTGAGACCCGCAGAGGCAGAACGGAGCGCGAGGGCGATGGACCTCACCACACGCTATCTCGGCCTCAGCCTCCCCAGCCCCGTCGTTGCGGGCGCGGGGCCTCTCACCGGCGAGCTCGACAATATCAGGCGCCTCGAGGATTACGGCGCCGGGGCGGTCGTGTTGCCCTCGATCTTCGAGGAGCAGATCGAGCGCGAGGAGCGTCTGATCGAGGCGCTGATGACTGCCGGGATCGACAGCTATAGCGAGGCGCTCAGCTATTTCCCCGCGCCGGCCGCTTACGCCATGGACCCCGGGCGCGCCCTGGATTTTGTCCGCCGCGCGAGCCAGGCCGTCGATATCCCGGTCATCGCGAGCCTCAACGGCGTCACCGACCATGGCTGGATCGATTACGCGCGGCGGATCGAGGAGGCCGGGGCGCGCGCGATCGAGCTCAATATCTATTTCATTCCCTCCGATCCCGCGCTTACCGGACATGACGTCGAGCAACGCGCTCTCGACATCGTCAAGGCCGTGCGGAGTTCCGTCACGATCCCGATCGCGGTCAAGATCGGCCCCTATTTCAGCGCGCCCGGGCATATGGCGCAGCTTCTCGATCAGGCAGGCGCGGACGGCCTCGTGCTCTTCAATCGCTTCTACCAGCCGGATATCGAGCTGGCGAAGCTTGCGCTCACCTCCAGCCTCGAACTCAGCCGCGCCTACGAGATCCGGCTGCCGCTGCTCTGGATCAGCCTTCTGTCCGGACGCGTGAAGGCATCATTGGCCGCGAGCACGGGGGTCGAAGGCGCCGACGAGGTGCTCAAATACCTCCTCGCCGGCGCCGATGTCGTGATGACCACCTCGTCGCTCCTGCGGCACGGCATCGGGCACATGAAGGACCTGCTCGACGGGTTGAAGGCCTGGCTCGCCGCGCGCGGGCTCGACCAGGTGGATGCGATCCGGGGGCGCATGAGCCAGCGCCACGTCAGCGATCCCGCGGCCTTCGAGCGGGCCAACTACATCAAGACGCTGCACGCCTACCGCGCCTCCCGGGCCACCCCCGTTGGGTCGCCAGGCTGAGAGGAGCGGGCGGGATCCTGCTGCGCCCGGCGACAATCGAACCAGGTGAGGAACAGAGAATGGCCGAAAACTGGAGCGCCATGATCGATGCCATGAACGGCGCCGTGCGCGATCTCCGGCAGGTTGCGCCGGAGGTGATGAAGAGCTTCTCGGAGATGGCGCGGGCGGCGCATGGCCGCGATGCGCTCGACCAGAAGACCAAGGAGCTGGTGGCGCTCGGCATCGGCGTCGCCATCCGCTGCGCACCCTGCATCGCCTATCACGCGGCGGCCGCGGTCAGAGAAGGCGCCTCGCGCGAGGCCGTCGCGGAGACCCTGGCGATGGCGATCTACATGGGCGCCGGTCCCTCGGTCATGTACGCCGCCAAGGCGCTCGAGGCGGTCGATCAGATGATCGCGCGAGCGCCGCCGCCGCGATGATGCGGCCGGCTCACGCCGCAGACCAAAGCCCGTCCACCTGGCGCGCACGACCCTCGGCGGCGAGCTTGAGGAGATGCGCCAGCATGTTGCGCTCGGCCGCGCGCTGCAGCCCGGGATCGATCCCGCGATAGGCCTCCGCCGTGAGCTCGGCGATCGCGACGGGCGCCTCCTTGAGCGTCGCCGCAACCGCCTCTTCGCGCGCCTTGCGGTGCGCGAGCAGCGTCTGGGCAAAGCCGCCGGTCCGCCCGAGCAGCGGCCCGTGGCCGGGAAGATAAGTGCGGTCGGCGCGCGCGGCGAGGCGCTCGAGGCTCGCGAAATAGGCCGCCATGTCGCCGTGCGGCGGACTGACGATGCTCGTCGACCAGGTCATCACGTGATCGCCCGTGAAAAGGGTCCCGTTGGCCGTTGCGTAGCAGAGATGGTCCGCGGCATGACCCGGGGTGTGGAGCGCCGTCAGCCGGCCCACCGTATCGCCGTCCGCGAGCGGTTGGTCGATCGCCACATCCTCGTTCACGCTTGGGCTGAACCCGACCACCGGCGCGCCGGTTGCGGCGCGAAGCCGTGCCACCGCACCGGTGTGATCGCGATGGCCATGGGAGAGCAGAATGCGGGCGATGCGCCCTCCCGCCGCGGCGAGCACCGCCTCGACATGCGCCGGATCGTCGGGGCCCGGATCGAGAACGCTCATGCCGTCCTCGTCCTCGATCAGGTACGTATTGGTGCCGTGATAGGTCATCGGTCCGGGATTGTCGGCAACCACCCGCCAGACACCGGGAACGACCGCCAGCGGCACGCCACGCTCGGGAACGGGCTCGGTGAGGAATTTCGGTGCCATCACGCGGCCTCGGCGTACCAGTTCATCGCCGCATCGACCCCACCCGCGCTGTGCGGCACGCGGTTGACCTTGAGGCTCATCTCCACCGCCCCGAGCGCACCGATGACCATCGGCTCGTTGAGATCGCCGAGATGGCCGATGCGGAAGACCTTGCCCCCGAGCGGCCCGAGCCCGCCGCCGAGCGAGACGTTGAAGCGCGCCAGCGCGGTTCGCCGGACCGCGTCGGCATCGAACCCCTCGGGCATGAGCACGGCCGTCACGGAAGCGGAATGCCGGGCCGGGTCGGTGCAGAAAAGCTGCGGGCCGGCATTGCCGCCCCAGGCATGCACCGCCCGCCGCACCCCCTCGGCAAGACGGTGATGGCGGGCAAAGACCTGTGCCAGCCCTTCGTCCTCGAGCAGCCGGATCAATTCCTGCATCCCGTAGAAGAAGCTGATCGGCACCGTGCCCACGAAGCTCTTGTGCCGGCGCGCGATCATCTCCGACCAGTCGAAATAGAAGCGCGGCAGGCGCGCCTGCCGGTGCGCCCCCATCGCCTTCTCGCTCGCCGCCGTGAAGCTCAATCCTGCCGGCAGCATCAGGCCCTTCTGGCTGCCGCCGACCACGCCATCGACGCCCCATTCGTCCATGCGGAAATCCATCGAGGCGAGCGAGGAAATCGTGTCCGCCAACAGCAGCGCGGGATGGCCCGCCTCGTCGAGCGCCGCGCGCACGGCTTCGATCGGAAAGCGCACGCCGGTCGATGTCTCGTTGTGCACGACGCAGACGGCGTGGAAGCGATGCGCCTTGTCTTGGGCGAGCGCCCGGCGCAGCTCCGCCAGCTCCACGCCACGCCGCCAGTCGGCCGCGACCGTCTCCACCTCGAGCCCGTGCTTGCGGGCAAGCGCGCTCCAGGATTGCGAGAAATAGCCCAATTCCAGCATCAGCAGGCGATCGCCCGGCGTGCAGAGATTGACGAGCGTTGCCTCCCACGCGCCGTGGCCGGACGCGGCGTAAAGGAACAGATCCTGCCGCGTGCCGAGCACGCGCTTCAGCCCCTCGACGCAGGCATCGTAGACCTCGAGGAAGGCGGGATCGTTGAAATCGATGCTCGCGTGCGCCACCGCATGCAGCACGCTGTCGGGGATGTTGGTCGGCCCGGGATTGGCGAAGAACTGGCGGCCACGCGGTTTCTGCTGCACGAATGCTTCCTCCTTCGGGAGACGCGAGCGGGTCATTCCCACTCGATGGTGCCGGGGGGCTTGCTGGTGACGTCGTAGGTGACGCGGTTGATGCCCGGGACTTCGTTGACGATGCGGCCCGCCACGCGCGCGAGGAAAGCGGCCGGAAAGGGATAGGCGTCCGCCGTCATCCCGTCCGTCGAGGTCACCGCCCGGAGCGCCAGCGCATAGTCGTAGCTCCGCCCGTCCCCCATCACGCCGACGGTGCGGACCGGAAGCAGCACGGCGAAAGCCTGCCATATCGCATTGTAAAGATTGGCGGCGCGGATCTCCTCGATGAAGATCGCATCCGCCCGCCGAAGCACGGCCAGCTTCCCCCCGTCCACCGCGCCCGGGATGCGGATGGCCAGCCCCGGGCCGGGAAACGGATGCCGGCCGATGATCGCCTCGGGCAGCCCAAGGGCCCGCCCGAGCGCCCGCACCTCGTCCTTGAAGAGCGCGCGCAGCGGCTCGACGAGCCGGAAGCCCATCCGCTCGGGCAGGCCGCCCACATTGTGGTGCGACTTGATGGTGACGCTCGGCCCGCCCGCCGGGCTCACGCTCTCGATCACGTCCGGGTAGAGGGTGCCCTGGGCGAGGAATGCCGCCCCCCCCAGCGTCCGCGCCTCCTCCTCGAACACCGCGACGAAGAGCCGGCCGATCGTCTTGCGCTTCTCCTCGGGATCGGTGACGCCGGCGAGCGCCTCAAGAAAGAGAGCGCTCGCATCGCGGTGGACGAGGGGGATGTTGAAGCGGCCGGCGAAGGTCGCGACGACCTCCTCCGCCTCGCCGGCGCGCAGCAGCCCGTGATCGACGAAGATGCACGTAAGCCGCTCGCCGATCGCGCGATGCACCAGCGCCGCCGCCACCGCCGAGTCCACCCCGCCCGAAAGGCCGCAGACCACCCTCTCCCCGCCGACCTCGGCGCGGATCCGCGCGATCGCCGTCTCGGCGAAGCCGGCCATCGTCCAGCTGCCGCGGCAGCCGGCGATATCGTGGGTGAAGTTGCGCAAGAGCGCCGCGCCGTTCGCGGTGTGCACCACTTCGGGATGGAACATCAGGCCGTAATAGCGGCGCGCCTCGTCGGCGATGACGGCAAAGGGCGCGCCCTCGCTCACGCCGACCGCGCGGAAGCCGGGCGGCAGGCGAGTGACCCGGTCCCCATGGCTCATCCAGACCTCGGCGCGCGTGCCGGGCTCCCAGACGCCGCGGAAGAGCGCGCACGCGCCCGTGACCGTGAGCTCCGCGCGCCCGAACTCGCGGGCGTGCCCGGCCTCCACGTCGCCGCCGAGGGAAGCGCACATCGCCTGCTCGCCATAGCAGATGCCGAGCACCGGCACGCCCGCCTCGAACACGACGCCAGGCACGCGCGGCGCGTCCCCCTCGAGGACGCTGGCCGGGCCGCCGGAAAGGATGATCGCGCGGGCGCCGAACGCAGCGATGCGCGCCGGATCGGCGTTGTAGGGCCAGATCTCGCAATAGACGCCGCTCTCGCGCACCCGCCGGGCGATCAACTGCGTGAACTGGCTGCCGAAATCGAGGATCAGAACGCGCTCGGGGGCGGACTCGGACATCGCGACTTGAGGCTTCCTGGCTGGCGCCGGTTGCAGCACGGGACCACCGCAGGGGCAAGATCGGAAAGCGCAGGTCACCCCACCTGAGGGGATGTCTGCAGCAGCCGCTCGATCGGGTCCCAGAGGAACGCGGTCTGGGCGACCGGACGGCCGGCGACGCGGACGACCGCTTCGGCCACCGGGCGGCCGCCAAGATGGGTGTAGAACCATCGGCTCGGGTTGTCGCGGAGCACCCAGAGAAAGACCGAATGGCAACCGCGCGACTGCAGGTAGCCGGCGGCGGCGCGCATCAGCCGTCGGCCGAGGCCGCGATCGCGCCAGTCGTCCAGCACGTAGAGCGTCTCGATCTCGCCCTCGGCGATGCCCGAGGCACGCGCCGGGCCGGCGGTGGTGAAGCCGACGATGCGCGCCGGGCTGCCTGGCGGCAGGTCCGCGCCCCAGGCGGCGGCGACGAACACCCCACCCTCCGCGCGGATCGCCTGGTCGTAGTGCGCGGCGTGGCGGATCGCCGATAGCCGCGCGAGATAGGCTTCCGGCAGGATGCCGGGATAAGTGCTCTGCCAGGCCGCCACATGCACGGCGGCAATCGCCGGCGCATCGGTCGGCCGGGCGCGGCGGATGCCGATCATCCTGCTCCTCGCTCGAGCACCGCGGCGAAGAACCCGTCGGTGCCGTGGCGGTGCGGCGTGAGGATGAGGAAAGGCCCGTCCCCCGGCACCGGTCCGGCCGCCGCGGGCCAGGCGGCGGCGAACGGCAGCGGAGCGAAGCCGGGATGGCGCGCAAGAAACGCGGACACTTGCGCCTCGTTCTCCTCCACGAGCATGGAACAGGTAGCGTAGACCAGCCGGCCGCCCTTGCGAACAAGCCCGGCGGCAATATCCAGGATGCCGGATTGCCGGATCAGCAATTCGTCGAGGTCAGCCGGCGCAAGACGGGCGCGCGCGTCCGGATGGCGGCGCCAGGTGCCGGTGCCGGTGCATGGCGCGTCGACCAGCACGGCATCGAATTTTTCCCGTTGCCGCTTCGCCCATTTGTCCCCGGGGATCAGCAGATGCCGCTCGGCATTGTGTACGCCGGCGCGGCGCAACCGCTTCACCGCGGCATCGAGCCGGGTCTGCGAGACGTCGCAGGCAACGAGATGGCCGCGATTGTCCATCGCCATCGCCATGGCGAGCGTTTTGCCGCCCGCCCCCGCACAAAGATCGGCCACCCGCATCCCGGGCGCCGCACCCGCAAGCAGCGCGACAAGCTGGCTGCCCTCGTCCTGGATCTCGACCAGCCCGCTGCGGAACGCCGCTCCCCCAACCAGCGGGCTCCGCCCGGCCACCCGCAGCCCCCACGGGGAAAAACTCGTCGGCTCCGCCGCAATCCCCTCCCCCGCCAGCGCCGCCCGCGCCGCCTCCCGCGTGCCACGCAACAAATTGACCCTGAGATCGAGCGGCGCCGGCCGCCCGAGCGCCGCCATCTCCTCGGCAAGCGCCGCCCCGAACCGCGCCTCGAGCCGTGGCAACAGCCAGTCCGGCAGCTCGAACCGCACGGCACCCGGCATCGCCGGATCCACCAGCCCCTGGCCCTCCAGCCGCCGCAGCGCCGCCCGCTCCCGCCCCTCCAGCGGTGCCGGCCCAAACCGCACGCCGCTGAAGAGCGCCTCAATCGAAGTTCCTGAAAGCACAAGAGACGCCGCCACCAGCAGCCGCGCCGTCTCGCCCGCCGGGTCGAGCCACCAGCGAAGCCGGCGCCGAGTGCGCAACACCTGCCAGACAAGCTCGGAAACCGCCCGCCGATCCCCCGCCCCAATATACCGCCGGCCCCGGAAGAAGGCGCTCGCCAACGCATCGGCCGGCGCCCTGGGCGCTGCCAGGATCTCGCCAAGCAACGCAACCGCCGCCTCGACCCGCGCCGCCGGTGTCATGCCGCCGGTGTCATGCCGCCGGTGTCATGGGCGGGGGACGGCGTCCGCTGGCGTTGCTTAGTCCTGGCGATAATTGGGGGCTTCGCGGGTGATCGAGACGTCGTGGACGTGGCTTTCGCGCAGGCCCGCGCCGGTGACGCGGCGGAAGCGGGTCGTGCGCTGGAGTTCGGAGATCGAGGCCGATCCGGTATAGCCCATGCCGGCGCGCAGGCCCCCGACGAGCTGGTGGACGACCGTGGACACCGGGCCTTTGTAGCCGACGCGGCCTTCGATCCCTTCCGGGACGAGCTTGAGCTGGTCGTTGATCTCCTGCTGGAAATAGCGGTCCGCCGAGCCGCGAGCCATCGCGGAGAGGCTTCCCATGCCACGGTAGGATTTATAGCTGCGTCCTTGATAAAGAAAGACTTCTCCCGGCGCTTCGTCCGTGCCGGCGAGCAGGCTGCCGATCATGACGCAGTCGGCGCCGGCGGCGATCGCCTTGACGATGTCCCCCGAGGTGCGCACGCCGCCGTCGGCGATCGCGGGGACGCCGTGTTCGCGGCAGAGTGCCGCGGTTTCGAGGACGGCGGTGAATTGCGGCATGCCGACGCCGGCGATGACCCGCGTGGTGCAGATGCTGCCCGGTCCGATGCCGATCTTCACCGCGTCCGCGCCGGCGGCGATCAGCGCGCGCGCGCCCTCGGGTGTCGCGACATTGCCGGCCATGAGCTGCACCGAGTTGGAGAGCCGCTTGATGCGGTCGATGGCGGTGAGCACCGCGGCCGAGTGGCCGTGCGCGGTATCGACGACGATGACATCCACGTCGGCGGCGACGAGTGCGCGCGCGCGGTCCTCGCCGGCCTCGCCCACGCCGGTGGCGGCGGCGACGCGCAGCCGCCCGAGCGCGTCCTTGTTGGCGAGCGGATGCTTCTCCGCCTTGTCCATGTCCTTGACGGTGATGAGGCCGACACAGCGATAGGCCTCGTCCACCACGAGCAGCTTCTCGATGCGGTGCCGGTGGAGAAGCTGGCGGGCGCCTTCGGGCGAGACGTCGGCGGGCACGGTGATGAGGTTTTCACGGGTCATCAACTCGTCGACCCGGAGGTTCGGATCAGTCGCGAACCGGACGTCGCGGTTGGTGAGGATGCCGACCAGCCGGCCCGTCTCCCGTTCCACCACCGGGACGCCGCTGATGCGGTAGGTGTTCATCAGGGCCCGTGCATCGGCCAGCGTCTGGTCCGGGTGGATGGTGAGCGGGTTCACCACCATCCCCGATTCGAACTTCTTCACCTGGCGGACGGCGGCCGCCTGCTCCGAGATCGAGAGGTTCTTGTGGACCACGCCGATCCCGCCAAGCTGGGCCATGGCGATCGCCATCGGCGCTTCGGTCACGGTGTCCATCGCCGCGGCGATGATCGGGATGTTGAGCGGGATCGAGCGCGTCAGCCTCGTGGTCGTATCGGTCGCGGAGGGGAGCACCTGGGAGTAGGCGGGCACCACCAGCACATCGTCGAAGGCGAGCGCCTCCTCGAGGCGGGCGTAGGTCTCCGCTGCGGCGGGCATCGGGGTGATGTCAGGAGCCATGGCCGGACCTTTCATCCGCAACCTTGGCGGCTCCACATAGTGGGCCGCGCGCGGCTTCGCAACCGTGGCGTTCAGTCCGCGCCGCAAGCCGCTCGGCTTATTGGGTCTCCGCCGCCGGGCGGAAGCCGGTCGCGACCAAATAGAGCTCCCGCAACTCGGCCCGGCTCGCCGGCGGCTTGGCGTGGCGGACGGTGGCGAAGCGCTGCTTGAGGGGGATCAGCAGGGAGGCTTCCGCCCCGCCCTGGAAGAGCTTGACGACGAAGGTTCCGCCCGGGGCGAGCAGCCCGGCCGCAAGCGCGAAGGCCTCATCGGCGAGCACCATGACCCGCGCATGGTCGGTCGCGGCATGTCCGGTCGTGGGCGGGGCCATGTCGGAAAGGACGAGGTCCGCTTGCCCGCCGAGGAGTTCGCGCAGGCGCCCGGCGATCTCCGGCGCCGTCGCATCGCCGAGCAGCGTCCGGGCGCCGGCGAGCGGCGCGATCGGCAGGAGGTCGATCCCGACCACGGCATCGACCCCGGCGGCGAGCGCTGCCTGCATCCACCCGCCCGGTGCGGCGCCGAGATCGAGCACCCGGGCGCCCTTGCGCAGGAAGCGGAAGCGCTGGTTCAGTTCCAGCAGCTTGTACGCCGAGCGCGAGCGGAAGCCCGAGGCACGCGCGGCCTGCACATAGGGGTCGTTGAGCTGGCGGGTGAGCCAGCGGTGCGACGACGATGAACGCCCTGCCGTCTTGGCGACCGCGACGCGCGCCGTGCGGGAAGGAAGTGCGGTGGGCGTGGGCGGCTTCCGGCTCATGCGTCGCGCGCGTGGCGGGCGGGGTGCCGCGCGGCGCGGATCAGCCGCAGCAGCATGCCCTCGCGCAAGCCGCGGTCGGCCACGATCATCGTCGGCGCGGCCCAGGTCTGCATCAGGGCGGCGAAGATCGCGGCCCCCGGCCGGACGTAGAAGATGCGCTCGGGCCCGATGCAGTGATGCTCTTCGAGCGCGCCGCGCCCGAGGCCGCAGAGGGTGGCGAGCGCCTGGCCGGCGGCCGCGCGCGTCAGCACGGCGCCGTCGATCGCCCGGCGGTCGTAGCGCGGCAGGGCGAGCGCCAGGGCGGCCACGGTGGTCGCGGTGCCGCTGGTGCCGAGCAGGCGCACGCCGGCGTCCGGGCGCGCCTCGCGGATCTCGCGGGCGATGCAATGGACGGCGTCGAACGGCGCGAGCAGGGAAGCGACGTCGCGGACCATGGCGGCGAAGCCCGAGGCGGTGAAGCAGGCGGCGCCGTAGCGCTCGGCGAGGGTGACGACGCCCACGGGCAGCGAGGCGCAGCCCACCAGGCTCGGGCGGCCCTCGGCGTCGAGCCGGAGCCAGGCAAGCTCGGTCGAGCCGCCGCCGATATCGAAGAGGAGCGCGCGGCGCGCCGGCGGCGCATCGTGGCGGCGCGCAAGCAGCGGCGCGCAGCTCTCGATCGCGAGCTCCGCTTCTTCGCGCGGCGAGATCACGGTGAAGCCGAGCCCCGTCTCGCGCTGCACACGGGCGAGGAATTCGTGGCCGTTGGCGGCACGGCGGCAGGCTTCGGTGGCGACCGCCGCGAGCCCGTCAAGCTTCCGGGCGGAAAGCCGGGCGGCGCAGGCGGCGAGTGCCACGAGCGCGCGATCCATGGCGGCGGCGCCGAGCATGCCGGTCCGTTCGAGGTCCTCGCCGAGGCAGACCATGCGGCTGAAGCGATCGAGCACGGCGAATCCGCCGCCGGCGGGCGCGCCGACGAGCAGGCGGCAATTGTTGGTGCCGAGATCGAGGGCGGCGAAGGCTTGCCCGACGGGGGCTTGCCGAGGGGGCTGCGAGGGGGCTGCCCGACGGGGGCTTGCCCGACGGGGGCCTGCCCGACGGGGCGAGCGATGGTGGGCGGCGGGCGGGTGGCAGCGACGGTCTCGGCCATGGGCTGGTGCCAGAGGGAGCCGCATAGTTCTCTCCCAACCGTCTGAGCGGCAAGAGAGATTTGCCCGGGCCGCCGGGCTTCGGGAAGGCGCTTGCCGGGCGATCGGTCTTGCCGCCCCGCGCGCGGGCGATTAACTAGGGCCGGCCAGCCCTGCGGCGCATTCATTGGGCAGTCGTGGCGACTGCTGGGGGATAGTTTAGCGGTAGAACTCCCGGCTCTGGACCGGGCAACCTTGGTTCGAATCCAAGTCCCCCAGCCAACCCGCGGCCAAACGCTTGACGCAGCAAGACGATCGGGAAATCAGAGAGTTGCGGGCCGGCCCGGGGCTCCAACGGCGGGCTGCGGCGGTCCTGGCGATGTCCCGTCCCTCCCGGGCGGCCCGTCGGTACATTCCGAGCGTTCCGTCATGCGCCCCTGCCTCGTTAACCTCGATCGTCCATAGCGGGGGCGACCACGATGGAAGATCCGGAGATCATCCAACTCAACATCCGGCATTACCAGGAGCTTTTGAAGCTTCGCAGCAAGGATTATACGTATGACCAGGTGCGCAGGCTGCTCGCCGAGGCCGAAGCACAGCTTTCTGTTGCCGTGGCCGCGGCGTCGGAATGACGGCAGTAGGGCGGCTCGCGCCGCGTGCCGTCGTTTTCGATTTGGGTCAGCCGACCGGCCATGCGCCCATGTCGGGCGGAGGCGCGTCCTGCGGCTCGACGCCGAGACACTGCCGGGCCGCCGGACGCCTTGCCGAGTAGCCCGAAGCTGGGCCCCGCAGGTCGCGGCGGCTCTATCCGTAACAAATTGATTTCATAGTCTATTTCTGAGCCACCGGCAAGTCGGGCTCGGTGGGCCAACGCCGGCCGCCGCAGCACGCTGTCGTATGAACACGCGGGCAAGGCCGAGGTGTCTCGTTCAACCGTGGGGCGGGGGACCGACCATCACTTCAAGGTTTGCCGCTGGACCGCCCCTGCCACCCATCGGCGAAGGCTCGCGGCATAGCTTCCCATACAGGCGATGTCGTAGGTGGGCGCCTCGTCCACCTGCCAGATCAGAACGCCGATATGCGCGATCACCGTCGATGCCGCTGTACCGGGCCGCATGGCGCGCGGATGCATATCGATCGGGGTGCCTTTTTGGAGCACCTCACGCGCTCCGCTTCCCGAAAGTCGCAGCACAAACGCCAAATCGGTAAGGTCGATCACGCCGGCCACGCCGGCAAGCGCATGCAGGAGTTGATCGTAGAGATCGCGCCGGCCGGCGAGGGCGATCCACTGGCCGGGAGCTGACCAGACGAAGGCGAGATCCTCCTCCTGTTCCCAATGCCCCGGATCGGGCAGCGCAATCCGGTAGAGCCGTTCGATCGCCGCCGCGAGAAGGGGCGCAAGCCGTGGCCGGGCCGCCACCGAAACGAGCGACAGCCCCTCCCGTTGGGTGACCCAAGGTGTGGATCCGGGCGCGGCCTCAGGCATGCAGGCGATCCCCCGCGGGATCGTACTGACAGCGCGCGACCGCTTCGACCTGGAGGGACTCTCCGCGCAGGGGATTGCAGGCCGTCACGACTTCGCCGATGCGGCTTGCCCCGCCGGCGAGGAAGCCCAAGCCGATCCACCGGCCGAACGTCGGCGAGAAGGAAGCGGAACTGACCCACCCGTGATCGTTCGCCGCCGTTGGCGCCGCGCCCGACGTCAGCAGGTGCGCGCCGGCGTGTAAGCGCCGTGACGGATCGACCGCGCGCAGCCCGACCAGCGTCGGGCGTTGCGCCGCCACCAGTGCCGGTCGCTCGGACATGGCGCGCCCGATGAAGTCCTTCGTCGTGGACACCATCCGCGTGAGGCCGAGATCGCGCACCGTCGTCTGCCCATTGAGCTCGGCCCCGGCCGGATGCCCCTTTTCGATCCTGAGAACGCCAAGCGCGTCCGTGCCATAAGCCACGATGCCGTGCGCGGCCCCCTCGGCCATGATCCGCCGTATGCAGGCTTCGCCGTGCCGTGCCGGCACCGCGATCTCGTAGGCCAGCTCGCCGGAGAACGAAATGCGGAAGACACGCGCCGCGACGCCGCCGATCGCGCCGAGCTCGGCGGCGCCCATGTGGGGAAACGCCGCATTGGAAACGTCCTGGCCAGGGTCTAGCAACTTCAGCAGCACGGCCCGCGCGCGCGGGCCCGAAAGCGCGAACTGTGCCCATCCGTCGCCGACCGGGAGGAAGTGGACGTCGAGATCCGGCCATAGGACCTGGTGGCAGAATTCCATGTGGCTCAGAACCCGCTCGGCGCCCGAGGTCGTCGTCGTCATGACAAACCGCTCGGGGCCAAGCCGGGCGGTCGTGCCGTCATCGAGCACGAAGCCGTCCTCGCGCAGCATCAGCCCGTAGCGCACGCGCCCCGGCCTGAGATTCGAGAAACGATTGACGTACAGCCGGTCGAGGAAAATGCCGGCATCCGGGCCGGTGAGCTCGATCTTGCCGAGCGTGGAAACGTCGCACACCCCGACCGCCTGGCGTACCGCGGTGACTTCGCGGGTGACCGTCGCCCGCCACGCCCTCTCGTCCGGGCGGGGAAAGCCCTGCGCGCGCATCCATGCGCCGGCTTCGGCGAACCGGGCGCCGCTCTCCGCCGCCCAACCGTGCGCCGGCGGCAGGCGCGTCGGGCGGAATTCGCGGCCACGGTGTTCCGCGGCCAAGGCGGCGATCGCGACCGGCGTGTCCGGCGGGCGGGATATCGGGGCGCCGGTCTCGGCAAGCGAGCGGCCGGTGAGCGCCGCCATGATCGCGAGCCCCATGGTGCCGCCGGTCCTGCCCTGCTCCGTTGCCATCCCAAGCGTGGTGTAGCGCTTGAGGTGCTCGGCCGAGCGGAAGCCTTCGCGGTGGGCAAGCGCGATATCGGCCGCCGTGACGTCGTGCTGGAAGTCGACGAACGCCTTCGCCGGCGCCCCGGCGGGAAGCCAGATCGGGGCGGGGGCCTCGCGCTCCGCCAGCGCGGCGCATGGCGGGCTCCGATCCGCGCCGGCGAAGCCGCAATCGAACGCCGCCTCCGCGCCCGCCTTGGCGCCGCTCGCCAGCGCGGCCGGTAGCGCCGCCTGCCCACCGGCTGCCCCGGCAAGGGCCATGCCCGCGGGCAGGGCGCCGGCGACGAACGCATTGGCCGTCGGGTTCCAGACCGGCCGGTCGCCGAGATGGCAGGCAAGGCCGATGGCCGGGTTCCAGCCCCCGGCCATCGCCAGGAGATCGGCAGCCACCCGGTGCACCCGGCCAGCGGCGTCGCGGATGCCGACCGAACGGAGCCCGAGCGCGCCCCCGGTGCCGACGACGCTCCCGGCCGGAAAGAGGCGGGCGTGGACGAGGCGGGCAAGATCGACCTGTCGTGACGGCACCTCCGCCCGGCGATCGACAACGGCGGCGAGCCCGATCCCGAGGCGGGCACAGTCGGCGACCGTGCGCCAGCCATCGTCGCCGGCCGTGAGCACCACCACGCTCCGGCCCGGCGCCACCGCGAAGCGGTTGAGATAGGTGCGCACGGCCCCGGCCAGCATCACGCCCGGCCGGTCGTTGCCGTTGAAGACCAGCGCCCGCTCGACGGCGCCGGCGGCCAGCACGGCACGCCGCGCGACGATGCGCCAATAGCGTTGGCGCACCGCGCCGGCTGGCGGGCTTGCCCGGTGATCCGCCACCCGCTCGAGCACCGCGTAGGTGCCATGGTCATAGGCGCCGAACACGCTCGCGCGGCGGAGCACGCGCGTTTCGGGAAGGCTGGCCAGCTCGGAGGCGGCTGCTTCCGCCCACGCCGCCCCCGGCCGACCATCCACCGTCTCCGCCTCGGCGAGCAGCCGCCCGCCGAGCCGCGCATCCCTTTCGCAGAGCACCACGCGCGCGCCGGACCGTCCGGCGGCGAGTGCGGCGGCCAAGCCGGCCGGGCCCCCGCCGATCACCAGCACGTCGCAAAAGAGGTGCGATTTCTCGTAGCTGTCCGGGTCGGGCGCCGCGGCGGCGCGGCCGAGGCCGGCGGCACGGCGGATGAGCGGCTCGTAGACGCGCTCCCAGAAACGCGCGGGCCACATGAAGGTCTTGTAGTAGAAGCCGGCGGCGAACAGCGGGGCGAGCCGGCCGGATGCCGCGAGCAGGTCGCAGCGGAGCGACGGCAGGCGGTTCTGGCTCGCCGCCTCGAGCCCGGCATAGAGCTCGATCGTGCTTGCCGGGGTGTTGGGCTCGCGCCACGCCCCGCGGCCGAGCTCCACCAAGGCGTTCGGCTCCTCCGGCCCGGCCGAGAGCACGCCGCGCGGGCGGTGGTACTTGAACGAGCGGCCGAACAGTCGCACGCCGTTGGCAAGCAGCGCCGAGGCCAGGGTATCGCCGGCGAATCCGCTATAGCGCCGGCCGTCGAAGCGAAACTCCACCGGCAGCGTGCGGTCGATCAGCCCGCCCTCCGCCAGCCGATGCGCGGTCGTGCTCACGAGGGCTCTTCCTCGCGCCAAACCGCTGCGTCCACGACCGTCTGGACGCCGTGCGTGCGCGTATCGCGGGTCACCACCAGCCAGCGGCGGCAGCCATGCACGTGCTGCCAGAATTCGCGATGCGGGCCGGCGGGATTGTCCCGCAGGTAGACGTAGTCGTGCCAGGCGGGCGCCGCGGCGGCCGGCGGCGGGGGCCGGCGGCGGGCGGCTCCGAGATAGGCGAATTCCTCGTTGCCGCGTTCGCCGCAATGCGGGCAGTGGATGCGCATCGGCCCCTCAATGGCGGTTCGGTTGCGCGCCGCCGCCGTTCTCGTCGAGCAGCGCGCCGGTCGCGAAGCGGTCGAGCCGCATCGCCCCGTTGAGGGCGTGCGGCGCGTCCTTGGCAATGGTCCAGGCGAAGCACCAGCCCGAGGCGGGCGTCGCCTTGAAGCCGCCGTAGCACCAGCCGGCGTTGAGATAGAGCCCCGCGACCGGCGTGCGGTCGATGATCGGCGAGCCGTCCATCGACATGTCCATGATGCCGCCCCACGAGCGCAACACGCGGAGCCGGCCGGTCCGCGGCAGCACCGCCATGCAGCACTGCATGACGTCCTCGACCACCGGGAGGCTGCCGCGCGCCGCATAGGAGTTGTAGCCGTCGATATCGCCGCCGAAGACGAGGCCACCCTTGTCGGACTGGCTGATGTAGAAGTGCGCGGCGCCGAAAGTCACCACCCCGTCGAGCATCGGCTTGACGGCCTCGGAGACGAACGCCTGCAGCACGTGGCTTTCGATCGGCAGGCGCAGCCCGGCCATCGCCGCCACGCGCGAGGAGTTGCCTGCGGCGGCGAGGCCGATCTTGGTCGCGCCGATGCGCCCGCGCGTCGTTGCAACGCCCGTGACCCGGCCGCCGGCGCGCTCGATGCCGGTCACCTCGCAGTTCTCGATGATGTCGACGCCGCGCCTGTCGGCGGCGCGCGCAAATCCCCAGACCACGGCGTCGTGCCGCGCCGTTCCGCCGCGCCTCTGCAGGAGGCCGCCGCGGACAGGAAAGCGGGCATTCTCGAAATCGAGGCCGGGCACCATCGCCCGCACCGCAGCTTTATCGAGCAGCTCGGCATCGATGCCGTGCAGGCGCATCCCATTGCCTCGCCGCACCGCCGCGTCGTGTTGCGCATCGGAATGAAAGAGGTTCAGGACGCCGCGCTGGCTTACCATGGCGTTGTAGTTCAGCTCCTGCTCCAGCCCCTCCCACAGCTTCATCGAGTGCTCGTAGAATGGCAGGTTTCCGGGCAGCAGGTAGTTGGAGCGGATGATCGTCGTGTTGCGCCCGGCGTTGCCGAGGCCGATCGAGGATTTTTCCAGGACGGCAACGTTGGCGATCCCGTGCTCCCTGGCGAGATAGTACGCGCTGGCGAGGCCGTGCCCGCCGCCGCCGACGATCACCACATCGTAGGCGGGTTTTGGCTCGGGGCTGCGCCAGGCGGGCCGCCAGCCGGAATTTCCGCGCAGCGCTTCCCTGGCAAGCCTCAGGAATGAATAGGTCATCCGATGATCCGATCGCCGGTCCGCCGCTTGACGGCTCGCTCCCGATATCCTCACACTCCCGCCAACGTAGCAAAAAGGCCGCCTCGTGCATGACCGGAGGCGACGTGAGATGGTCTTGCGGCGACGAGAGAAGGCGCGACGGGCCGCGGACCTTCGGCTTTCTGTTGATCCCCGACTTCGGATTGCTCGCCTATGCCTCGGCGATCGAGCCGTTGCGTGCCGCCAACGTGCTTTCGGGACGACCGCTTTATCGCTGGCGGCATCTCTCGCCGGACGGCGGGCCGGTCGCGGCTTCGAACGGCGTGCGGATCGTTCCGGACGTGCTGCTGGAGCATGCCGCCGCGGAAGTGGATGCGCTCCTGGTCTGTGCCGGCGGCAATCCGGCCTCGTTCCGCGATCCGGCCACCTTCGACCAGTTGCGCCGGTTTGGCCGCCTGAAGCGCCCGATCGGCGGCGTGGGCGGCGGATCGTACGTGCTGGCGCGCGCGGGATTGCTGCGCGGCTACCGCTTCACGCTGCACTGGGAGTATGCGCGGGCGCTGACCGAGGAATTCCCCGATCTCGACCTCCGGCGGACGCTCTTCGAGGTCGATCGCGACCGCCTGACGGCGAGCGGCGGCACGGCGGCGCTCGACATGATGCACGCGTTCCTGGCGCGCGAGCACGGCCCGGCGCTCGCGATGATGGTCAGCGACTGGTTCCTGCAGACCGACATCCGTGAGAACAGCCACCCGCAGCGCATGGCCCTCTCCCACCGGCTCGGCGTCAGAAACCAACCGACCCTGACGGCGGTCGGCTGCATGGAGGCGAACATCGAGGCGCCGGTCAGCCGGGCCGAGCTTGCCGCCAGCGCCGGCGTTTCACCGCGGCAGCTCGAGCGGCTGTTCCGCCTGCATCTCGGCTGCGCGCCCGGTCACTACTACAGCCGGCTCCGGCTGTACCAGGCGCGGCTCCTCATCCGCCAGAGCGCGCTTCCGGTGGTCGAGGTGGCCGCGGCGTGCGGCTTCGCCAGCGCGAGCCACTTCTCGCGTGCCTACCGCCAATTGTTCGGGCGCTCGCCGGTCACCGAGCGAGCGGAGGGGCGTGCGGCAGTGTCGCTTCCCAGCGCTGCGATGTCGCCTCCGGTCACGTCCGGCCGCCCCGGGACTGCTAAAGTCGGCGCTTGACAGGGCTGCACCGCAGCCGCGGATGTCGCGCGCGAAGCGATGGGGGGCGCAATGAAAATCACCGCCATTCTGACCGGTCTCGTGCTCGCCGCCATGCTGGCGACGGCCGGGCCGGCGCGGGCCGACCCGAACACCATCCAGATGATCAAGCAGCGCGGGACGCTGGTCGTGGGCGTCAAGGCCGATTACCCGCCGTTCGGGTTCCGCGCCCCGAACGGAGCGATCGAGGGCCTCGAGCCGGACCTTGCGGCGGACGTGGCGAAGCGCCTCGGCGTGAAGGTGGAATTCGTGCCGGTCACGGGGTCGAACCGGATGCAGTTCCTCGACCAGGGCAAGATCGATCTCCTGATCGCGACCATGGGCGACACGCCGGAGCGCGCAAAAATCGTCGATATCATCCATCCCGACTACTACGCTTCGGGATATAGCGTGCTGGCCTCGGATGCGCTGCACCTGACGGACTGGACCCAGCTCAGGAACCGCCCCGTCTGCGGCATCCAGGGCGCCTACTACAACAAGTCCGCCGCGGAGCAATTCGGCGTCAATGTCGTTGCCTTCACCGGCGTCGTCCAGGCCCTGACCGCGTTGAAGCAGGGGCGCTGCGTGGCCTTCCTCTTCGACAACACCGAGATCGAGGCCCAGTTGCAGAGTGGCCAATGGCCGGGGTACGGGATGCCACTCCCGATCCTCGACGCGGTGCCGTGGGGCATCGCGATCAAGCCCGGCGAACCGGATTTCGCCAAGTTCATGACGGACGTGATCACGCAATGGCACCGCACGGGATTCATCATTGACCTCGAGACCAAATGGCACCTCCCGCATAGCGCCTATGTGGCGGAGATGCATAAGAAGTACGGCGGCTAATGCCCGATCGCAGAGCTTCGCCACTCGGGTCGCGATCACGAAACGCCGCGTAAATCGGGCACTTGGACGAACGCCTACGTGTCCGCTTGCCATGAAGGCCGGCACTAGCGCCGGCCGGCTGGGCTCCGGGAACGAAGCGGCATTCAGGCTGCCGCTCATCCCTTCCCGCTAGGCGGCGCCGTGGCTCAGATCCTGGCGGGAGCGGTGGCGGCGTGGTTCCGTCAGCTCTATCAGCGGACGGGCATCAATTTCTCGATCTTCTACGATCCGTTCGACGCGCACGCCTTCGCCCGGGGATTCGCGGTCACGATCGCGCTTTCCCTCATCTGCCTGGCGGGTTCGCTCGCCGTCGGGGTCCTCGGCGCATGGCTGGAAGGCTCGCACCGGCCTTGGACACGGCAGGCCGTGCACGGCTATGTGCACCTCTTCCGCAACACCCCGCCGCTCGTTCAGCTCTACTTCTTCTATTTCGGCCTGAGCGCCCTGTTGCCGGAAGTGAAGGGAGCGTTCGGCGTTCCCTCCCCGCTGCTCAGCGGCCTCGACTGGGCCATCGTCTCCCTCACCCTGTTCGCGGGTGCCTTCAACGTCGAGATATTTCGCGCCGGGATCGAGGCGGTGCCGGGCGTCACGATCGAGGCGGCGCGCTCGCTCGGCTATGCGCGCCTGCAGATTTTCTGGCACGTGGTCCTGCCGCTCGCGACCCGCATCTCGCTGCCCGCATTGAGCAACAATCTCGTCAATCTGGTCAAGACGACCACGCTTGCCTACGCGATCGCGGTCCCGGAGCTGCTCTATGCGTCGAACCAGATCTGGTCGGACAATGCCAACCTGCCTGAGATGATGGCGGTTCTGCTCGTGGTGTACCTGGTTCTGGTGGGACTCCTGGTGTGGGGCATGAATTGCCTGGAACGATCCTTGCGCCGCCCGGGCATCGGAGCATGACCGACGATCGCGGCGCCCACGCGCCGGGCCGGCCCTTGCCGGTGATGCTCCCGCCCCGGCGCGCCGCGCCCGCTGAGCCCGCCGGGTTCGCGCCGGTGCGCCTCAGCGCGTGGCACGGCTTCACGCTTGGCGCGGCGATCCTCGTTTCGGCGGAGGCGTCCGCCGCGGTCAGCGCGCCGCCGGGGCGGCCGGGCGTTCTTGCCGTGCTGCTGCAATGGTCGCCCCTCCTCTGGCGCGGCTTCGCCTTCAACATCCTCATCAGCACACTGGCGATGACGATCGGCACCGTCCTCGGCTTCGGCCTCGGCCTTCTGCTGATGTCCCGGAGCGCGCCCGCGCGCGGCGCGAGCTGGGCCGTGACGCAGTTCTTCCGGAACGCGCCCTGGCTCGTCCTCCTCTTTTTCATGACCTTCCTGCTGCCGTTCCGGCTCCGGCTCGGATACTGGGACGTGCCGCTCCCGGGATGGTTCAAGGCGGTGATCGGCCTGAGCCTGCCGGTGATGGCGAACATGGCCGAGATCGTGCGCGGCGGGGTGCTCTCGATCGATCGCGGCCAGTGGGAATCGGCCATCTCGCTCGGATTGCGGCGCCACCAGCAGCTGTTTCTCGTGGTCCTGCCGCAGGCGGTCAAGCGGATGCTGCCGCCGTGGATGAACCTCTATGCCATCCTGACCATGTCGACGACCCTGGCTTCGATCGTCGGCGTCAACGAGGTGCTGACGCTGGCGGGCCAGGTTCTTGCCGCCGCGGGCGGGCGAACCGATCTCATGGCCCCGCTCTACGGCTATATCCTGCTGATGTTCTTCCTCTACTGCTACCCGATCGCGCGCTTGACGCTGCTGCTCGAGCGCCGATATGCGGTGCGCCGCTGACCGCGCGTCGGGAAGGAGCGGTGGCAGGACGCGCCGCCGGTGCCGCGGGCGCCGCCGGATCGGAGGTGGGCGAACCCGCCGTCGTGATCGAGGAACTCCACAAGTCCTACGGCACCGTCGAGGTGCTGGGGGGCGTCAGCCTCTGCGTCGCGAAGGGGACGGTGGCCTGCATCATCGGCCGCTCGGGCTCGGGGAAATCGACGCTGCTGCGCTGCGTGAATGCGCTGACCGATTTCCAGGCGGGCACGATCCGCGTGATGGGAATCGATGTCGGCGACCCTGCGTGCGACCGGCTGCGGCTCTGCCGCCATGTCGGGATGGTTTTCCAGCAGTACAACCTGTTCCCGCATTGGACGGCGCTGCAGAACGTGATGATGGCGCCGATCAAGGTCCTGCGCCGCAACCGCAGGGAAGCGGAGGCGGAGGCCTATCGGCTGCTTGCCAAGGTGCACCTCTCCGGCAAGGAGCGGCGCTACCCGGGGGAGCTGTCGGGCGGCCAGCAGCAGCTGGTGGCGATCGCGCGTTCGCTGGCGATGCATCCGGACGTGATGCTGTTCGACGAGGTCACGGCGGCGCTCGATCCCGAGATGGTGGGCGAGGTGCTGCTGGCCATCGAAGAGCTGGTCGCCGAGGGGATGACCTGCATGCTGGTGACCCACGAAATGGGGTTTGCGCGCGCGATCGCCGATCAGGTCTATTTCGTCGATCAAGGGGCAATCGTCGAACACGGCCCACCGCAGCTGCTGTTCGGCAGCCCGCGCGACCAGCGCACCCGCGGATTCCTGGCCCAGGTTCTGCGTTCCGCCGACCCTTGATGCGGATTCATATCGCGGACTTGGGGTCTCACCCGCGATTTCGGTGGATCATCCTCGATCTGTGTGCGGCTCCGGCGATCCGGGCGTTCAGACTCCCGGCGGCCGCTCCGGCGGACCGCTCATCCCCCGCTCCACCACTGCTCGGGGGGACGCGACCTTCGACACCGCGAAGCGGTCGGGGGGGGCGGCTTGCGGCGGGCGCCGAGAGCAGGATGCGGAGCTTGTCGAGCGCAGTGCGACAACTGGTTGAAATTCTTACAGCTTCCCCTGGCGTCCGTGCGTCCAGATCGGCCAGCCGGCCCGGGTCTTTGTCCAGGCGCCCGATTCACCTCACACCCAATTCACCTCACCATCGTCGCGGCGGCCGCGGCCGGCCATCGTCATCGGGCCGCAATTTCAGCCAATACGGCCGGACGAAATTGCCGGAGTGTCGGGGACCGTCGCGCGGGCGGCGGGCGTCCGGCTTGCAAGAGGAATTGGCGATGACAGAGGATCGGACGCCGGCCATTCCGCGGCGCAGCCCCCGATGAAGGGAACGGTCGCCGTGATCGGCCTCGGGAGCATCGGCGGCGTCGCCGCGGGCTGCCTGCGGCATGCCGACCGGCACGATGTCGTCGTCTGCGCCCGCCGACCGATCGAGCGTCTCACCCTCGAGCGGCCTGAGGGGACCGTCGAGGTATCGCTCCGCACCCTGACAGACCCCATGGAGGCCGGGCCGGTGGACTGGGTGCTGCTATGCACCAAGGCGCATGAGACGGCATCGACCGCCCCATGGCTCGCGCGGCTCTGCCGGCCGGAGACCCGGATCGCCGTCCTGCAGAACGGGATCGACCATGCGGCGCGCGTCGCGCCGTTCGTCGCCGGGGCGAGGGTCGTGCCGGCCATCGTCTATTACAACGGCGAGCGGATAGCGGCGGATCATGTCCGGTTGCGCCGTGTCACCGAGCATGATCTGGCCGTCGCGGACGATGCGGCGGGCCAAGGCTTCGCAGAACTTCTCGGCGGCACCAAGCTGCGGGTCCTGCGGAGCGCCGACCTCACCACGCTCATGTGGCGGAAGCTGCTGATCAACACGGTGGCCAATCCGGTCACCGCGCTCACCCGCCAGCGGCAGGCGGTGTTGCGGCGCGAGGACGTGCGCGCGCTCTGTCTCGCGGTGCTCGACGAAGCGGTGGCGGTCGCCCGTGCCGACGGGGCCCGCGTGAGCGACGACGAGGCCGAGCGGACGCTCTCGACGCTCCTCACCTATCCGGCCGAAGCGGGGACCTCGATGTATTTCGACTGTCTGGCCGGGCGGCCCCTGGAAATCGAGGCGCTGACCGGCGCGATCGTGGCGGCGGGCGCGCGGCACGCGATCGCCACGCCGCTCAATCGTGCGCTCCTTACCTTGCTGCGTGCGGTCAGCGACGCCGCGGCGCCGCTTGCGGCGTAAGGCCGCTCGCGCATTGGTCGCTGGTCAGGGCGGAACTCGGGCTTCCTGCCGCTTGCGGCCTCCGTCCCCGTCCAGCGATTCCGCGGGGGCCCTGATGCGTCGGGCTCACGACTCCTTCTGGCAGTTCGGGCAGTAATAGCCGGTGCGGCCGCCCCGCTTGTAGACGCCGATCGCCGCACCGCAGCGTGGGCAGCGTCCGCCCGCATGGCGCTCGCGGATCAGGAAATCCTTCGGCAGGCGCTCGGTGAAATTCTCCGCCCCGGCGCCGCAGGCGATCGCGGTCTCGAGCGCATGCCGCATCGCGCCATAGAGCCGCCTCCGCGCCTCCGCCGCCAGCGCGGCTGCGGCGAGCGCGGGGTGCAGCCGCGCCTGGAACAGGATCTCGTCGGAATAGATGTTGCCGATCCCGGCGATCCGCGCCTGGTCCATCAGGATCGCCTTGATCGCCTGCCTGCCATCACCGAGGGCCGCCGCGAACGCCGCCCGATCGAACGCGGGGTCGAGCGCATCGGGGCCGAGCCCGGCATCGGCGATGAACCGCTCCACGCTCTCCACCAGCCGCACCTCGCCGATGCGGCGCGGATTGAGGTAGGCGAGCCGATCGCCCGCCGCCAAGCCAAGCGTCACCCGCGCATAGGCTGGCTCTTCCTCACCGCGCGCCACATGCCGCAGCGATCCGTTGGTGCCGAAGTGCAGCGCCAAGGCGCCGCTCGCCGCCCCGTCTGGCGCCACCGCCACGAACAGCAGCTTGCCGTGGCGCCGGCAGGCGTCGATGCGCTTTCCCTCGAGCCGCCGCCGCAGTTCGTCCGCGCCCGCGCCTTGCACCATCGCGGGATCGGAGACGCTCACCCGGGCAATGATTTTGCCCGCGCCGTGACGCTCGGCCAGCCGCCGGAAGATCTCGACATCCGGGAGCTCGGGCATGTCCGTTCCGCCCCAATTTCACCGAACGCCCGCTCACCGAACGCCGGCGGCGTCGGCTAAGCGAGGGCCGTTCCGCCGCGGTTCCAGCCGCGCGCGCGCACGCCGAGGATCTCGCGCCCGCCCGGCGTCACCGCCACCGTATCCTCGAGCTTGATGAAGCCGCGCCGCGGATGCTCGAGCGTCGTCTCGACCGAGAGCACCATTCCCGGCTCGAGCGGCCGCTCGGCATCCACCGCCGGATAGGACATCTGCCCGTTGGTCGGCAGCCGCGGCGCCTCGTGGCTGATGATGCCCATCCCATGCGCCATGAAGTGCATGTGGTTGTGCTCGGGGCTCGCCTGCAGGGCCGCCTGCGCGGTCGCGAACACCTCTCCGCCCGGCCGCCCCGGCTCGATCGTGCGGAACGCGAGCTGCTGGATCTCTTCCACTTTTCCGAGCAGTTCCTCCAGCTCGCCATCGGGCTCGCCCTGCACCGCCATGCGGGTAAGATCGCCGATATAGCCTTCGTAATTGCCGCCCGAATCGAGCGAGAGCGGCTCGCCTTCGAGCCACGGCTGATCCGCAGGCGCGCGGTTGAGGCTTGCCCCCGCGGTGATCAGGCAATACTCGAAATCGAGCCCGCGGCTCGCCTCTTCGCGCTGCAGCGCCGCGGCGATCTCGCGCTTGGTCGCACCCGGCCCGAACCGCGCGATCACCGCGAGCATCGAATCGATGATACGCTCGGAAGCCTCCCGGAGCTTGGCCAGCTCCTCGGGGCTTTTGATCGCGCGCAAGCGTTCGAGCACGACCAGCCCTTCGACGATCCTCGCATTCGGCAGCCCGGCGCGCAGCGCCTCCGCCGCATCCATCGGCAGGAACGGCCGCTCGACGCCGATCCGCCCCGCGGCAAACCCGAGCCGCCGCACATGTTCGAGCGCGAACTCCATCGCATCGACGCTGCCCGACGAGGCCGCGCGCATGTCGGCCAGCCAGAACGGGCGCACCGCCAGCTGGTGCCGCTCGAGCCGATGCCCGATATAGGCCGCCTTCTCGGGTTGGCCCTTCGGATACACCAGCACCGGCAGGTAGCGGCTGATGCCCATGGCATCCATGTAGCTGAAGAACTGCGCCCGATGCCCGCCGAGCAGGTAGCGCACATTGTGCTTCGATGTCACGAGCATGACATCGATCCCCGCCTCCTCCATCAGCCGGTCGAGCCGATGCCGGTCGAAGGGCATCGCCGGGCTCGTGCCGGTGGTGCCGGCGCCCGCGGGTTCGCTTGGAGTCTCCGTGCCGATCTCCGTTTTCAGCATGTCGGTCCCCTCCTCGTTTTCTGCCCCAATTATCCGCCCGCGGGGCCGGCCTCGCAAGTCTCGCCGCGCCCATCCACCCAAGCTGATCCGCCCCTTCTCACCCGCCTCCCGCGGCGCCCGCCGGCCGCCCGGGCCCCGCACCCAGCCTCGCGCCCGGGCCTGGCGCCCGGCTTTGGGGCGGAGATTGGATTTGCAATTTGGCGCCGAAAGCACCATGTTGGGGGTCCGGCACTTTTCGGTCTGGGTTGTTTGTACCTCTTCGTGCGACCTCGTCGCATCCGGTGCCTCCCCAATGTGAAAAGCATTTCGGTCCGCATGTTGCGGGCCGCCGGGTTGCGTGGAGTGACACGATGTCGCAAGGCACGGTCAAATGGTTCAATGCCCAAAAGGGCTACGGCTTCATCCAGCCGGATGACGGATCGAAGGACGTCTTCGTCCATATTTCGGCCGTCGAGCGCGCTGGTCTCGGTAGCCTGAACGAAGGCCAGAAGGTCACATTCGATATCGAGCGTGGCCAGCAGGGCAAGCTCGCGGCGACCAACCTACAGGCCGCCTGACCTCAACGCCGGTGCTGCCCTCCCGGGCAGCACCGGTTCGATGGAGGAATGGCATGTCCAGCCACAAGTTCACCGTCGGGCAGACGGTCGAGTTTCTGCCCGGCTCACGTGACGGGGGCATCCCCCGCGGCCGATACAAGGTGCAACGTCTCCTTCCGGCCGAACGCCGGGAGTTCCAGTATCGCGTGAAGCACACCGTCGACGGCCACGAGCGCGTCGTCCTCGAAGGCCAGCTGACCGCAAGCGGCGGAATCTTCAGCTAAAGCGGAATCTTTCAGCTAAAGAAGATCACGCCTGACGGGATCAGCGAAGCGATCCCCCCAAGCCCGGGTTCCGGGTCCGGCTTTCCAGTCCGGCTTTCCAGTCCGGCTTCGTAGGTTCGGCGGCCCGCACCCGGCTGTCCGGCATCGCAACCATTCGATTTCCACACCGACCGGACGGCCCGACCGGCCGACATCGTGCTCTTCGGAGAGGAGACCCGCGCATGGATGCTGCACGCGCAGCCAGTCCGACCCTGAGAATCACCCGTCACGGCAATGCCGGCGTCGCCGGGGATTTCGCCTTCGACGTCTGGAATCCGTTCACCGGCCGCTATCAGCCGGCGGTGTCGTTGCCGGAGGGGCTGCGCCGCGTCGACGAGCTCGCGTCCCTCATCGGGCAGATGCATGCGCGCAAGCATCCCCGACAGGCCGCCCTGACCGATGCGCCCAGCGCGGATGTGCCTTCCGCTGATGTGGCCTCCGCAAATGTGGCCTCCGCAAATGTGGTCAATGCGGAGGTTCCAAACGGGAACGCGCCCAACGTGGACTCCGCCGACGCCTCCGGGGCCGACGCCTCCGGGGCCGACGCCTCCGGGGCCGACGCCGACGAATGGGCGGAGTTCCGGGTCAACCCGGCCGGCCGTCCCACCTACGACACGCGCCGCTCCGACCAGCTCACATGGACCCGGAGCAGCGGCGGAAAAACTCACGCCACCGAAACGGTCTGCAACAGCGTGGGCTATGGCCCATCCGCGGCGCGCGCCTCGATCGCCCGGCGTTAGCCTCCTTCCCGCAATGCGCGCCGGACGCGCTCGTCACCGCCCCCACGGCGCTTGACGCCGCGGCACGCCTGCGTCAGCTTTGCGCCCGTGATGGCGATCCTCCGCATCCCCGAACGACGCCGACGCCGCGCTCTCCGCGGCGGTTCCGGCTCGTCTCGCGAGGATCGACGCGCTCGAAGCGGATAGCCCCGCACAGCCCGAGCGCCCCTCCGAAGTCGCATCCGGAACCCCGCCCGCACCAGCCGGCGGGGTTTTTCCTGCCCCATCGAGTCCCGCCCCGAGATCCGAGATGTCCTCTTCCCTTGCCTCGCCTCCCAGCCAAGTCGTCCACATCGTCACCCTCGCCGAGCGGCCCGACCTCCTGCCGATCCTCGCGCGGTGGCTGCGCGACCATCACGCCCCGCACGAGCCGCTGGCGCGCTTCGCCGCCGGCATCGCGGGCCGCACCGCGCCGCTCGGGGCCGAGCAGTGCTTCATCCTCCTCGCCGGGCTGATCCCTGGGGGCCTCCCCCTCGGTACCGCGAGCCTCACCCGTCGCGGCCTCCACGCCCGCCCCGACCTCACGCCCTGGCTCACCAATGTCTTCGTCGCGCCAGAATTTCGCGGCCGCGGCCACGCGCGCCGCCTCGTCGCCACCGTCGAGGCGGCCGCCCAGGGCGCCGCCATCCCGACCCTCTGGCTCTACACGCGCACGGCTGAGCGCCTCTATGCCCCGCTCGGCTGGCGCCCCGCCGGCGACGCGCGATGCGGGGGCGATCCCGTCACCCTGATGCGCCGCGATCTCGATTCGCGGCCGTCTGACCCGCGGACCGCCCGCCCGACAGCCGCGACAGCCAATCCATAAGCCGGGCAAATGGCCGTGGCGACGGCGGAACGGCCCAATTCTCCGCCACCCTCGGGAACGCCTCGGGTTCGACCCCGTGCCGCGCCGCCTGGCACGCCGCCGCCCACCATCCCCCGCCCGCTCCGCCCACCACACCGCCGACCGCTCCGATGGCCTCCGTCGCACAGAATCGGGCCGATCGCACCGATCGCGCCGATCCCCCCGCCCAGGCGCACCGTCTCCGCGATGTCCCGCACCACGTAGGGCACCCGTGCCGCGTCGGCGCGCCCGCAGAACGACATGCCCCGCCCCGGCTCGACGACCAGCACATGCACCCCTTCCTCCGGGTGGCGCCAGGCGATCCGCACCACGCCGCCCGGCCACCGATCGAGGCTGACGATCAACATGATCCCTCCTCGCGCATGGAATTCACGCCCCTCGCCATGATTTGCCGCCTCCGCCGCCGGAACCCTGAGCCTGACCCGCAAAACTGGACCGCCCCGGTTTCCGCTTCATTGATTCGTATCAAGATCGAGATGGCAGCTGCATCAAGTCATGGCCCGGCATCGCAGCCATTCCCACGGCCCGCCTCCCCTTCTATCCATGCCGTCCGAGGAGGCGATCGACGATGAGTCCTTCAGAGACCCTTCCCGGCTTCGCCGAGCCTTGCGCAGGCGGGCTTCGCGTCGCGATCAAGCTCCGCCCCGGCGCGCGCCGCACCGCCTTCCTCGGGACCGCTCCGGCCGCCCCCGCCCGCTTCTGGCCGCCTGCCCGCCTCGGCCTCGCCGTGACCGAACCGCCCGAGGCCGGCCGCGCCAATGCGGCCGCCGTCGCCGCCCTCGCCGGCGCGCTTGCCGTCCCCTCGGGCGCCATCACCCTCCTCGCCGGCAAGACCTCCCGCGACAAGCTTTTTTCCATCCTCGGCGACCCCCAGGCCCTCGCCCCGCGCCTCGCCGCCCTGGCCCGCTGATTTTCTTTCACAAGCAGCTCGGTTTCGTGCGACTTTCCGCCAGGAACGCGGCAATGATCTGGCCGTGATCCTCGAACATCCGCTCGGGGTCGATCGCCTCGATCGGCTGCCAGAACGCCCGCGCCGCGTCGTCGCCGCCGGCGACATCCGCCAGCCCCGCCTCCGCGGGCAGCACGATCAGGAACGCATGCGTGATCGTCCGCCCCCGCGCGCTCCGGCAGGGCGCGTCGAACACACGCGAACCCTTCACCCACCCTTCGATCGCGCTCGCCGGCAGCAGGAGCCCCGTCTCCTCGGCAAGCTCGCGCCGCATCGCCGCCTCGATCCGCTCCGTCGCTTCGACGAAGCCGCCCGGCAGCGCCCAGAGCCCACGCCCGGGCCGGCCGCCGCGCTCCACCAGCAGCACGTGCCCCGCGGCGAGCACGACCGCATCGACCGTCACGAAAATCGGCGGCCACGGCGCACCCGCCCAGAGCGCGCGGTACTCGGCGAAGTACGCCGCCTCCGCGGCCAGCTCGGCGTAATCGGCGCTGCCGGCGAACCGGCGCAGGAATTCTTCGACGTTGGCGGGCAGCGCCGGGGCCCATCGCGCGAGCGCCGTCGCGGCATCCGCGAGATACGCCTCCCGGATCTCCCTCGTCCTCGCCGCGACTTCCACGCCGATCGCCGCTTCTTCCCAACCCGGGAAAAACCGCCCGATCCGCGCTGCCTCCCCCGCCGCGCCGATCAGCACTACCCGTTTCCCATCGCCCACCACCCGGGCGAGCTCCTCGCGCCATCCCGCCTCGTCATACCGATCGATCAGCGGGGCCACGCGCACACGCCCCCGCTCCTCCGTCGCGAGCGCGCCAAGAATGTTCTCCCGCACCTCCGCGAAGCGAAGCGGCACCCGCGTGCTCCTCGGCTGCCGCGCCGCGGCGGAAAGCACGACGAGGTCTTCCGCCCGCGCGAGGCCCTGGCGCATCGCCGCGAGATGGCCGAGATGCAGCGGCTGGAACCGCCCGATCAGCACCGCCGCATCGGACGCGAATTCTCGCCCCACGCTCAGAGCCCGAAGGCGTAGACGGCCCGGTCCGCGGCGACGTAGATCCGCCCACCGGCCGCGATCGGCGTCGCGTAGCGCCGCACGAGGCCCATCGTCGCGCTGGTGAAGAGACCCTTGCCGTCGCTGCCGCGGAATGCCCGGAGCCGCTCATCCCCCTCCGCGCCCACCGCCCAGACGATCGGATCGCCCGCCGCGTCCACCGTCACGATCGGCGCGCCCAGCCCGTCCTCCTCCGCGCACCAGGCAACGGCGAACGAAGCCGGCGGCCCCGCCGCGATCCTGAGCGCGACGAGATCGCCCTGCCCTCCGCCCGGGCAGCCGACCCCCTGCCCCTGGAACACGATCATGCGCGCCCCGCCCGCCTCATAGCTTGCCGGCGCGGTCCGGATCGGGACCGAGGAGACCGCCCGCACCGCCCGCGCGCCGCCGATGCCGCCGAGATCGCGGCGATCGAGCAGATAGGCATTGCCGTCCTTGCCGAGCGCCACGACGAACCGGCCCGCCAAAACCGGGTTCGTCGCCCCAAGATCGAGATCCGCGTCATCGAGCGCCTGCCAGTCGCGCGGGGCGAAGAAATCCTTCGCGCGGCCCGAGAAATCCGGACCGAACCCGAGCCGGATCACCGCCTCGCCATCGCCGAACCGCCCATCCGCGCCGATCGTGTTGCCGGTCGCGACATAGAGCGCCCCTCCGTCGCCGACGATCCCGCCCGGCGCCCAGATCCCCCCGCCCCGCGCCCGCGTCGCCCACGCCCCGAGCGCGCCCGGGTCCTGCATCACGATCCCCACCACCCAGCCATGGTAGAACGCGCAATCGCCGAAATGCCCCGCATAGGGCACGAAAATCTTGCCCCCCACCGCCGCCAGCGCGCCACGCTCGCCCTGGTCCGCCGCGACGAACCCCTGGCCCGACGTTGCCCCTCGGGCCGCGAGTGCCGCCTGGACGTCCACGGGCCATCCGGCCCGCACGCTGCCGTCGTCCGCGTTCAGGGCGAAGATCAGATGTCGCGGCGCGCCACCACCCTCCCGCACCATCGCGTCGAGATAGAGCACGCCCGCCGCGATCACCGGCGTCCCCGTGATCCCCATCGGATCGATATCCCCGCACGGCAGCGCCGATGGCGGCGCCGGCGCGCCTAGGCTCTTCGTCCACACCATCCGCCCGCTCGCCGCGTCCAGCGCCGCGACCTCGTCCTGCTCGGTCGCGACGATGACGAGCCGCCGCCCATCCGGCGCGGTCCAGAGCAGCGGCTGGGCGTAAACGGGCCCATCCACGCGCCCACGCCAGAGCGGCGCCGGCGCCATCCCCTGAACCCGCGTGGGCGTCATCGCCGGCGCCAGAAAGCGCCCGCTCCGCGCCGCATCGCCGTGATATTGGGTCACATCTCCTTGAGCGAACGCAGCCGAGAGACCAGGCCCGAACGCCAGCACCGCCGCCCCGATCCCGAGAATCAGCCGCCGCACCGCCCTTCTCCTTCGCGTCCTCGCCCCGACCCGCGATCCGCCGGGCCCGCGCTTGCAGCGCACCAGGCCGCGTGATTCCCTTGAGTCCGGACCGGTCCGGGAACATCCTGGCCCCTCCATCGGGAGACGCGCCAAATGAGACGTGCCCTTCTCACCTCCGCGACGATCTTCGCCCTCGCCCTCGCCCTCGCGCCCGCCCTCGCCGTGGCGGCCGACCTGCCTGCCGGCGGGATGACCATCGATGACGTTGTAAGCTGGCTCCAGGGAGCCGGCTACCCGGCCAATGTCATGACGGAGAATGACGGCAGCAAGTCGGTCGTGAGCTCTTCCGACGGTTCGCAGTTCCACGTCCAGATGTACGATTGCAATGGCGGACCGCGCTGCGCTTCGCTCGAGTTCTACGCCGGCTTCAACACCAAGGGCGCCTGGAACGCCCAGAAGATGAACGACTGGAACAGCAAGAACCGCTGGACCCGCGCCTACGTCGACAACACCAACGACCCCTGGATCGAAATGGACGTCGATCTCAGCCCCGGCGGCACCTATGAGATTCTCAACGACGAATTCGCCATCTGGCGCGATGGCTTCCGCGGCTTCCGCAAATTCATCAACTGGTGACACCGGATCGGTCGGGGCGCCGCACGCGGGCGTGAACGCCGGCCCGCCATGCCTCGCCCCGATCCGCTGAACAGCGCGCGCCTCTGGCAGGACCGCGCCACGCGCGGCCTCAGCCTGATGCACGCGGATTTCCGGACGCAGGAATACGCCCCGCACCGCCACGAGGCGCTCGTCGTCGCCGCGACCGAGCTCGGCGGCTCCGTCATCCGCAGCCGCGGCGTCATCACCGAGGCGGACACGGCGAGCCTCTTCGTCTTCAATCCCGCCGAGCCGCATTCCGGCCGGATGGGCGCGAGCCCGCGCTGGCGCTACCGGGCCTTCTATCTCGATGAGGACGCGCTCGCCGCGCTCGCCGCCGGCCTCGGCATCGAGGCCCTGCCCTATTTCACGCGCAACCGCTTCGTCGATGCCGACCTCATGGCAGCCTTCCTCGCGCTGCACCGCGCCCTGGATCAACATGGCTTCTGGCGGCATCGCTTCGCTGCCCGCCAAAGCCATGAAATCGATCGGCAAAACAAAGACGAGAGCGTGACGATCGAAAGTCGTCTCGCTGGCGCGGCCGGCCGGGACGGGTTGCGCGAACGCGAGCTGCTGATCGCCAGCTTCGGCGCGCTCTTCCGCCGCCACGGCAGCGGCGGTGGGCGCATCGCGCCCGCAACGCGCGATGGCGCCCGCCTGCGCACCGCCACCGAGATCATTCGCGCCGGGCTCGGCGGGAAGCTCTCGCTCGGCACGCTCGCCGCCGCCCTCGGGCTCACCGAGTTCCAGCTCATCGGCCTCTTCAAGCGCACCACGGGCCTGACGCCGCACGCCTACATCACGCAGCTCCGCCTCGACCGCGCCCGGGACTGCCTCGCCCACGGCCTGCCGATCGCCGACACGGCGCTCACCTCCGGCTTCTACGACCAGAGCGCGCTCTCCCGCCACTTCAAGCGCTGCTACGGCGTGACCCCGCTCCAGTTCGCCCGCCACCAGGGGCTGGGCCCCCACCAGGGGCTGGGCCCCCACCAGGGGCTGGGCCCCTGAACCCCCTAAGCGCTGTGCGGCACAAAAAGGGATCGGGTCCAGGGCCTCCAGGCCCTGGTGGGGTCCATGGGTGAAGCCCTTGGCCTTGCTTTTCCCGTCCTGCCGCCGGATCGCTGCGCCGTCAGGCGGAACGAGCGGAGCGCTCCGCCACCAGCCCACCGATCATCCCGTGCAGGCGCTCGGCGGTGCGGCCCCTGTCGCGCGCCGCGAGCCACTCGGCGGCGGCGGCCTGGAGAAGGCGGCGCCGCTCCGTCGCGCCGAGCAGGGCGGCAAGCTCATCGGCGAGCCGCGCCGGATCCTCGGGCGTGAGCCAGCCGACCGCGCCTCCCGCCTCCTCGAAGAGCGGCACCCGCGTCGCCGCGACCGGCACCAGCGAGGCGAGCGCGACGCGGAGCGCGGCGCTCGCCGAATCCTCGCTCTGCCGGTAGGGCAGAGCGATCAGGTCGCAGCCGCGCAACAGCGCGCCGATGCGCTCGCGCGGCAGGAAATCCGTCAGCCACTCGATCCGCCCGGCGACGCCGAGCTCCTCGGCGAGCGCGCGGCAGCGCACGATCTCGGAAGCGGACTCGGGGTTCGGATAGCGCGCATTGACGAGGCGAAGCCTGAGCCCGGGCCAGCCCTCGGCGAGCCGTGCCGAGGCGGCGATCAGATCGGCGATTCCCTTGTGCGGCAGGAAGAATCCATGGCAGCCGATCAACACGTCGTCGCCCGGCGCGAGCGCCCGCGCAAACGGCGCGGCGTCCGGCGCGTCCGCCCCGAGCGGCAGCAGCGCGAGATTCTCAAGACGCCGCGCGCCGGCGCCGAGCCGGTTCATGTCCGAGAGCCGATGCACCAGCACGCGCGCGGCACCCGCAAGCGCCGCGATGAGCCCCGCCAGCTCCGCCTCGGGGAGGCTGAAGAAGTCCTCGAGGCTGTGCAGCAGGACCACGACCGTGCGCCCGCCGAGCCTGGGGTCCGTGAGCAGGGCACGGAGCGCCGGCCACGAGATCAGGCCGGGCTGGTGGCTGACGAACACCGCCTCGGGATCCTCGCGGGAGATTGCGCGGGCAAGCTCGGCCATGCTCTCCGCGACCCCGGCCCGCCAGGCGATGCGCACGCCCGGCCGGCCGCGCCCGGGCACCGCGACCGGCGTGCGATCGTCGCAGAGGATGACGGTATCCTCGGACCAGAACCGGCTGCGCTGGAGCAGGCTTTCGGAATAGGCGGCGATCCCGCAAGGCACGTCCCAGCTGCTCACCCAGGCCGTGCGGAAGCGGTAAGGTCCGGGATCGAGCAAGAGCGCGGTCGCGGCCGCGGCGATGCGGTCGGTCCAGGCGGCGCGGTCGGCGGCCCGCGCCGCCGCCCGGCGCGCGGCGGCGGTCCGGCGCGCGATCGCTTCGCGGCAGGCCGGATCGCGGATCTCGCGGAGTGCGGCCACCAGGTCGTCCTCGTCCGGCTCGGCCCAGAGCCCGTGCGGCACCGAAACGTGGCTCGCGGCGGGGCCGAAGCGCCAGGAGATCAGCCGCGCCTCCGCCCCGCCGCAGAAATCCTGGTGGCCCCCGAAGCCCGTCACGATCAGCGGAATCCCGGCCGCCATCGCTTCGAGCGCGGGCAGGTTGAACCCCTCCCCGCGCGTCGGCAGCACCATCGCGTCCGCCTCCGCGTAGAGCGCCAGCATCTCCTCCTCCGCCACGTCGCGGTTGATCAGCACGATCTCCGGGCACTCGGGAACGCGGGCGCGGAGATCGGCGATCTGCCGCTCGATCTCGTGGTGAGGGTTGGGGAATGTCTTGATGACGAGCCGCACCGGGTCAGTCAGCCGGAAGGCGCGCGCGTAGGAAGCGAGCAGCAGGTCCGCGCCCTTGCGCGGGAAGCACGACGAGACATGGAGGAAGGTCGTCGTCCCCGCCGCGCGCGGCGGCCCGGCCACGCGGTCCGCGCCGAGTGCGGCGAACCGGGCGATGTCGGGGGCCGCGCCCACCGTCCGCACCGGGATGGAAAGGCCGGAATCGATGAGCGCCTTGGCGACGAAGCGGCTCGGCGCGAGCACGCCCTGGAACCCGCCGACCAGCGTCGCGATCATCGCCGGCGGCAACAGTGTCTCCTCCCAGAACACGAGCCCGAGGCGGAGATCGAAATCGCCCGCCGGGACATGGATCGGAAAATGCTGGCTGATCGCGACCTCGGGCCCGCTCGGCGGCGCCGGGCGCGCGGCGAGCCGGACCATCGCCTCCCGCTCGATGGCGGGAACCTCGTCCAGCCGGCCGGTCGGGACGCCTTCCACCGCCAGCACGCGCACCGCGCCGGGCCGCGCCTCCTCGATGGCCAGGGCCAGCGTGCGATTGATCGCAGCGAGGCTGTAGGTCTTGTTGATATGGCCGCTCACCGCGAAGCGGAGATGCGCCGCGACCAGGCTCTGCGTGTCGACGTCCACCGGCGGGCGGGCGCCCGCGGCGGCAAGTGCCGCGACAAGCCGGGGCAGGGCGCGTTCGAGCCGGAACCGCCCGAGTGCCGCCTTCTGGCGCGCCGCCTGCTCCCGCCGCGCCCCCGGATCGCGGGCGAGATGCAGCATCGCCGCCGCCACCTCGGGCGCCGAGCGCTCGGCGAGCAGCCTTCCCGCCGTGCCGAGCGTGTAGGGCACGGCGCCGGCGGGCCAGGCGAGCACCGGGACGCCGAAGGCCATCGCCTCGACCAGCGGGATGCCGAACCCCTCATGGGCGCTGAGCGAGACATAGAGGTCGGCCTCCGCGTACCAGGCGTCGAGCGCCGCGTCCTCGAGCCAGCCGCTCAGCACCACCGCATCGCCCAGCCGGTGCCGCGCGATGCGCGCCTGGACCTCCGCGGTGTAGCCCTCGCCGCCCGGCTCGCAGCGTCCGACCAGGACGAGCCGGCAGGGGGCGGCGAAATTCGTCCGAAACGCGGCAAAGGCATCGACCAGGTCGGCCTGGCCCTTCGCCGCGACGACCCGTCCGACGAAGAGGATCGTGAAGGGCTTTCCGGCACATGCCGGCACGGCCTGGGCGGCGGCGCGGCGCTCCAGCGCCGTCACGTCGAAAAGGATCGGGCATTCCACCGCGACGCCGTATCCTTCCGCCTTGAGATCAAGCAGGTTGAAGGCGCTGTCGGCAAGCGCCGCCGCGATGTGCGGGCGCCAGAGCCCGAGCTGCTCGCGGCCCTTCGCCGCATAAGCCTGCGCCCAGGGCACATCGGCGAGCAGCGCCGGCGGAGTGATGTTGTGATAGACGAGGATTTTCGGCGCCGGAAGTGCCGCGAGGCGGGCGAAGGCGTCGTGTCCCATCGAATGATGGACGACGAGCACATAGTCCTCGCTTATCGGCAGGTCGTCGATCGTGCGCAGCTCGCCTTCGAGCGCGGGGTCGCGGAACTCGACGAAGATCTCGCTCCGATAGCCGAGATCGCGCAGCACCCGGCGCAGCAGCAACATGGCGTTGGTGACGCCGTCGCCGGGGGCGGAGCCGGAATGGAACTGATGGACCGTTCGCCGCCAGGGAGCTTGCGGCGCCGCGCCGGCCGCCGGGCGGCTCGCGGTGCCGACGCTGTCGAAGCCGCGCCGCAGGGCCTGGCGGACCTCCTCGGCGGCAAAGGCCTGCGCCTTGGCGATCTCCTCGAGCGCGTTGCGGAGCTCGATGGTGAGGAAGGCGCGGGTGCGGCGCGCCGGCGCGCGCAAAAACGGTCTCACCGCGGCCAGGGCGCGGCGCAGGAACCGCCGCCACGCGGGTGGCCGCGGCACGGGAGGAAGAGATCCGGAAGGTGGCGGCCCAGCCGAACGCGGCCCAGCCGAAAGCGACCCAGCCAAATGCGGCTCAGCCGAAAGCGAGCCCGGGGCGGAGTCGCCGTTCGCCACCGGCTTCAGCGCCACGTCGCGCGAGAGGCGATTCACTCTTTCTCCTCGGTCACATCGCGCCCGGCGGACCACGTGTCGCGGTCCGCCCGGGCATGCCGGCGTTCTATCGTCATGGTTCGCAAATCCCGGTCCGGTCGCGAAGGGCGGCCCTCACCGATACCCCGACCTGGAACCCGACGCCAAGGTTTCGTGGTGCCGGGCCAGATGCGCGCACGGCTCGGGCATTTTCATGGCACCCGCCGCGCGATTGTCCGGGCTCCGGGCAGCACTGCCATTACGAGGGGCGCAGCCTCCGCCGGAGCCACGAAACGATTCCCCGCGCCTCCCCAGGCAGCCCAGGGCCCGCGATCCCGCGGGGGAAGGGCGTCGATGCGAGCCCGTGCCAAATAGCCTCCGCCGAGGAGCTCTCGGGGGCCGGACGCGGCCGGAGCACGAGGTCATCGACGCAGCGCCGCTCCATCAGGTTGCCGAAAACGAACTCGCGGGCATCGGAAAACGCCTCCCCGCCCGCGCCCGAGACCGCGAAGGCGCTCCAGAGGAAGGCGGCGAAGGCCAGCGGGTTGTGGCCCTGGAGGAGGAGGGTCCAGGAATTGAACTCGAGCAGGATCGTCGGATTCCAGCGCCGGACGAGCGCGCGGGCGCCGGCGAGCACGTTCGGCTCATAGCCCTCGACGTCGATCTTGACGAGCTCGATGCGCGCCTCGGGCAGGCTCCGCGCGCACCAGTCATCGAGCGTGACGAGCGGCACCGCGGCTCCGGCAGCGCTCACGAGGGACCAGGGGCCATCGGCGGTCATCGCCACCGTCCCCGCGCCATCCCCCACCGCGGCACCTACCACGGTGCAGGTCCCAACGCCGTTCTCGCGGAGGTTCCGCTCGAGCAGCCTTACATTCTCGGCCATGGGCTCGAACGCGACGATGCGCGCCCGCGGACAGATCGTCGCGAGGATCAGCGTCGTCAGCCCGACATTCGCCCCGACATCGAGGATGGTCGCCTCGGGCGGCAAGGCGCCCGCCAGCCGGGCGAGCGGATCGGAGGCGAAGTCCCTGCCGGCGATCGGGTCGAGATAGGGATCGTGGGCGCCGCGCAGGGTCAGGCGCCGCGCGCCGACGCGGAAGCCGACGACGCGCTCAGCCATCCCAGCCGATCCCCGCGCCAGGGTCCGGCGCCCAGTCCGGCGCCCAGTCCGGCGACGATCGCCTGCGCGCTCACCAGCCACGGCACGGGGCGGAACTCGCGCCCCACCCGCCCGGCCCAAGCCGCAAGCCCTGGCGGGTCCTCGATCGTCGCCCGGATCGCCCGATAGGCGTCGTGAAGGTTGTCGGGGTCGAAATAGCGCGCGAGCGCCCCGCCCGCCTCGCGCAGGGAGGGGCGATCCGCGGCGAGGCAGGGCTTGCCGAAGGCGAGGCTCTCGCTCACCGGCAGGCCCCAGCCCTCGGCAAAGGAGGGTAGCAGCGTGAAGCGGGCGCCGCGATAGAGGGCGGCGACCTCTTCGTCGGTCGGGTCCTCGATCAGCCGGACTTTTCCGCCCAGCCAGTCGGCGTTGACGAGCTGCTGGATCAGATCGCCGACCATCCAGCCGACCCTTCCCGCGAAGACGAGCGTCGGCACCCCCTCGGCGGGGCTATCCGCGAGCATCCTGGCCCAGACGCGAACGAGGAGGAAATGGTTCTTGCGCGGCTCGAGCGTCGAGACGACGAGGGCGTAGCTGCCGGGCGCGGGAAGGTTCCCCGGTGCGGGCGCATCCGCCGGCGTCGCGCCGAATCCGGTGCCGAGCGGGATCGGCCGCACGGGCGCGGCCAGGCGAACCCCCATGCGCGCGGCCTCGGCCTCGACATCGCCGGCGGTCGCGCCGCAGGTTGCAAAAACCACCTCCGCAAGTGGGAGCACCGAGGCGAACCAGGCGCGAAACGTCTCGATCACGATGCGCGCGCACCATTCCGGGTGCTGGAGCGGCATGACGTCATGCATCAGGACCGCGAGCCGCACGCCGTGGCGCCGGCGGAGCCCGTCGATGAAGGCGGCGTAGTCGGCGCGGTACCAGGGCGAGCCGAGCACCAGGAAGACATCGCCGGGCGCGAGCAGGGAGCGGAACGCGGGCGAGCCTTCGCGAACCGGCGGCGCCGCCTTCGGGCTCCGCGGCGCGGCGCCACGACGGCGAGCGAACCGGCGAGGAACCGGCGAGCGAACCGGCGAGCGAACCGGCGAGCGCGCGAAAAGCCACCAGCGCGTCCCGCTCGGCGCGGGCGAGGCCGAGCACGCCCTCGCGGACCTCGCGCGGGACGTGGCGCAGCAGGCGATGCAGCGCCCGGCGCGGCGCGCTCGTCGGCGGGAGGACAGGTTCGGAGCTGGGAACTCCGCCGGCAGGACGCGGGGTTCGGCTCAGGCGGTCGAACAGGTCGGCGACCGCGGCGAAGGGCACGATCTCGACCGGCTCGCGCGCGGAGCCGTAGCGGACGAAGCGGACCCGGCCGCCGCTCCCATACCCGGCGTCCAGCGCGCGGCCGATCTCGAAGGCGACGCGCTGGATGCCGCTCGGCCGGCGCGCATGCGTCGCATAGTCGAAGAGGTCATCGACCTCGATCCAGAGCGTCCCCGCCATCAGCCAAGCAAGGTCATGTCAATCTGCAAGGGGCTCCGCCCCTTGCCCGGGTCCCCATCCCCGCCAGGCCTCGGACCCCCGTGCTTTGTGCCGCGCAGCGCATTTGGGGGGTCCAGGGGCCCAGCCCCGTGGTCAGCGGAGCGCGACCGCGAGGCCCCGCGCCACGCCCGGCCGCGCCGTCATCCTGGCGTACCAGCCCCCGACATTGGGGAAGTCGGCAAAATCGACCTTGTGCCGCTCATGCCGCCAGGCCCAGCCGAGGATCGCGAAATCGGCGATCGAGAGCTCGCCCGCGAAATAGGGCACCTCCGCGAGCCGGCGCTCCATCACCGCATAGAGCCGCCGCGTCTCCTTCATGTAGCGCGCGAGCCCGTAAGCGCGGTCGGCCGCGTTCTCGACCTGGAGGAAATGATGCACCTGCCCGGGGAAGGGCCCGAAGCTGCCCATCTGGAACATCAGCCACTCAAGCACCGGCACCTGGCCGCCGAGGTCCGCGGGCCAGAATTTTCCGCTCTTCGCGCCGAGATAGATGAGGATCGCCCCCGATTCGAAGACGCTGATCGGCTTCCCGCCGGGGCCGTCGGGATCGATGATCGCGGGGATCTTGTTGTTCGGGCTGATCTTGAGAAAGGCCGGATCGAACTGCTGATCCTTGGTGATATCGACCACCTTGACGGTGTAGGGGAGGCCCATCTCCTCCAATGCGACGCTGATCTTGCGGCCGTTCGGCGTATCGAAAGTAAAAAGCTCGATCGGCATCCGGATCCCCTTACGACAGTTTCTTTTTCAGAACGTCATTGACGAGCGCCGGGTTGCCCTTGCCGGCCATCGCCTTCATCACCTGGCCGACGAAGAAGCCAAAGAGTTTTTCTTTCCCTGCCTTGTATTCGGCCACCTTGCCCGCCTCGCGCGCGAGCACCGCGTCCACCGCCTGCTCGATCGCCCCCGTGTCGGTCACCTGGCGCAGCCCGAGGCGCTCCACCACGGCGCGCGGCCCCTCTCCGCTCCGCTCCATCTCCTCGATCACGTCCTTCGCGATGCGCGCGTTGATCGTGCCGTCCTCGATCAGGTCGAGGAGCGCGCCGCTCACCGGCGCCGAGAAAGTCGAGGCCGTCGAGAACGTCTCGCCCACGCGGTTCAGCGCCGCCGAGAGATCGCCGAGCATGAAGTTGGCGACCGTCTTGGCCCGCCGTCCTTCAGCCAGAGCCTCGAAATAATCGGCAGTGCCGGCCTCGGCGACGAGCAGCGCCGCATCGTAGGCGGCGAGGTCGTAATCGGCCATGAACCGCGCCTTCTTCGCATCCGGAAGCTCCGGGAGCTTTTCCTTCAGGGCCGCGATCCAGGCTTCCTCGAGCACCAGCGGGACGAGGTCGGGGTCGGGGAAGTAGCGATAATCATGCGCCTCCTCCTTGCTCCGCATGCCGCGGGTTTCGCCGCGCGCGGGATCGAAGAGCCGCGTCTCCTGCTCGACCGTGCCGCCATCCTCCCACACGCCCACCTGCCGCCGCGCCTCGGCCTCCACCGCCAGCATGACGAAGCGCACCGAATTGACGTTCTTGACCTCGCAGCGCGTGCGGAAGCCCTCGCCCGGACGGCGCACCGAAACGTTGACGTCGGCGCGGAGCGAGCCCTCCTCCATGTTGCCGTCGCAGGTGCCGAGATAGCGCAGGATCGTCCTGAGCTTGCGCAAATAGGCGCCGGCCTCCTCGGGGCTGCTGATGTCCGGCTCGCTCACGATCTCCATCAGGGGTACGCCGGCGCGGTTGAGGTCGATATAGGATTTCGTGGGATGCTGGTCGTGCAGCGATTTTCCCGCATCCTGCTCGAGATGCAGCCTTGTGATGCCGATCTCCTTGCTGCTGCCGTCGGGAAGCTCGATCGCGAGACTTCCTTCACCAACAATCGGGTGCGCGTACTGGCTGATCTGGTACCCGGCGGGGAGATCGGCGTAGAAATAATTCTTCCGATCGAACCGGCTCCAGAGATGGATCTTTGCCGCGAGCCCGAGCCCGGTGCGCACCGCCTGGGCCACGCATTCGCGGTTGATGACCGGGAGCATGCCGGGGAAGGCCGCATCGACCAGGCTCACCTGGCTGTTGGGCGGGGCGCCGAATGCGGTCGCCGCACCGCTGAAGAGCTTGGAATTGCTGATGACCTGGGCGTGGACCTCGAGCCCGACAACGACTTCCCAGGTCCCCTCGCGGCCCTCGATCCGGTAGGTCATGGGGAGGGGCTTCCGGCGCGGATTGCGGGCAGCGACGTGAAGGCGGCGGCACGTTCGAGCGCGGCGCCGACGGTGAAGACCACCTCCTCGCCGAAGGGCGGGCCGATCACCTGAAGCCCGAGCGGCAGCCCGTCCGCATCGAGCCCGCCCGGCACCGAGATCGCCGGCACGCCGGCGAGATCCGCCGGCACGGTGAAGACGTCGTTCAGATACATCATCACCGGATCTTCGGTCTTCTCGCCCTCGGCGAAGGCAGCCGAGGGCGCGGTCGGGGCCAAGAGCGCGTCCACTTTCTCAAAAGCGTCCGAAAAATCCTTGAAGATCAGCGCCCTCACCTTCTGCGCCTTGAGGTAATAGGCGTCGTAATAGCCCGCCGAGAGGACATAGGTCCCCATCAGGATGCGCCGCTTCACCTCCGCTCCGAACCCCTCGCCCCGCGTCCGCTCATAGAGGTCGATCAGGTCCTCGCCGTCGCGGCGCAGGCCATAGCGGATGCCGTCATAGCGCGCGAGGTTCGAGGAGGCCTCGGCCGGGGCGATGATATAGTAGGTGGGAAGCCCGTATTCCGTGTGTGGGAGCGAAACCTCCACCAATTCCGCGCCCGCCTCGCGCAGCCACGCCTCGCCGGCCCGCCACATCTCCTCGATCTCGGTCGCCATGCCGGAGACGCGGTATTCCCGCGGCACGCCGATCCGAAGCCCTTTCACCGAGCGGCGGCAGGCGGCCGCATAGTCGGGCACCGGGCGGTCGACGCTGGTCGAATCGCGCGGATCGTGCCCCGCCATGGAGCCGAGCAGGATCGCGCAATCCTCGACGCTGCGCCCGAAGGGCCCCGGATGGTCGAGCGAGGAGGCGAAGGCAACCACGCCCCAGCGGCTGCAGCGGCCATAGGTGGGCTTGATCCCGGTGATGCCGCAGAAGGAGGCCGGCTGGCGGATCGAGCCGCCGGTGTCGGTGCCCGTGGCGCCGAGCGCGAGCCTGGCCGCAACCGCGGCGGCCGAGCCGCCGGAAGAGCCGCCGGGAACCAGGCGGGCCTCGGGATTCTGCCGCCGTTTCCACGGGTTCTCGGTCGAACCATAGGCCGAGCTGGTGGTCGAGGAGCCCATCGCGAACTCGTCGAGGTTGGTCTTGCCGAGGAAGACCGCGCCGTCGCGCAGCAGGTTCCCCGTCACCGTGCTCTCGTAAGGCGGCACGAAGGGCCCGAGGATGCGGCTCCCGGCGGTCGTGCGCACCCCGCGGGTGCAGAAAATATCCTTGATCGCCAACGGAATGCCGGCGAGCGTCCCGCCCTCGCCCTTGGCCAGCCGCGCATCCGCTGCCTCGGCGGCGGCCAGCGCCTGCTCAGGCGTAACGGTGATGAAGGCGTTGAGGCGCGGGTTGAGGGCCTCGATCGCTTCGATATGGGCGAGCGTGAGCTCACGGGCGGAGAAATCCCGCCGCCCGAGCCCAGTGCGCGCGGCGGCGATGCCGAGATCGGTGAGGCTCATTCCACGACCTTGGGGACAGCGAAAAAATCCCCGACGCGCTCGGGCGCGTTGCCGAGCACGATCTCCGCATCCCCGCCCTCGCTCACCACGTCCTCGCGCATCGTCAGCGCCATCGCGACGGCGCCGGTCATCGGTGCGACTTGGGAAACATCGACTTTGCCCAATTGCTCGACCCAGGCGAGGATGCTGCCGAGCTCATGCTCGAACCGCGCCACCTCCGCCTCTTCCAGGCGCAGCCGGGCGAGGCGCGCGATGCGCCGGACGGTCGCGGGATCAAGCGTCATCGGGGGAAAATATTCATTTGCAAAAGGAGCCTTGCCGGGCGCGGAGGGCGGGGACCATAACCACCGCGATGCAGCTCTTCAACCTGGCGGAGCTGTGCGCCCGGCTTGCCCCGGCCGCCCGCCTCCTCGGGATCGATCCGGGGGCCAGGCGGATCGGTCTCGCGCTCTCGGACGTCTCGCTCCTGCTCGCCAGCCCCTATGGCAGCCTCGAGCGGCGCAAGCTCGCCGAGAATGCCGCCGAGATCACCGCGCTGGCCACGAAAGAAGGGGTGGGCGGGCTGGTGGTCGGCTGGCCGCTCGCGATGAACGGCACGGAAGGACGGGCCGCCCAGTCGGCGCGCGACTGGGCAGCCGCGCTCGCCGGCGCAACCGGGCTGCCGGCGACGCTCTGGGACGAGCGGCTGACCACCGCCGCGGCGCTCAGGATGCTGATCGAGCAGGCGGACCTCTCGCGCAAGCGCCGCGCCGCGGTGACCGACCGCGTCGCCGCCGCGCTCATGCTCCAGACCGCGCTCGACGCCCATCGGGCTGCTTAAGCCGGCATAGGACGACCTTACATCGGCGCACGGCTTTCAAAAAGCTGAGCTTCCCTAATGCCCGGCCGCCGCAGCCTCGCGCTGCACCCGCTCGACCAGTCTTGCATGGGCCTCGGCGAGATGGTCGAAGCTGCGGGTGAAGCTGCCCAGTCCCATGGTCTGGGAGCGGAGTTCGATGATCAAATCCTGAAGTTCCGCCGCGGGTACCTGCGCCTCGGTCTCGTCCCAGCCCGGCCAGCCCTCGCGCTCGTGATAGCCGAGGATCCGCCCGCGCCGCCCGGAAAGCACCCGCTGGACATTGGCGGTGTAGAGGTTGGGCGCGCTCACCGTCACCTTGTCGATCGGCTCGAGCAGGACCGGGTCGGCCTTTGCCAACCCCTCGCTCATGCCGATGCGGGTCGCCGTCTTGAAGGCCATGTCGGAGCTGTCCACCGAGTGGAAGCCGCCATCGACCAGCGCGACACCGACATCGACGACCGGAAAGCCGAACGGGCCCTTCTTCGTCGCCTCCTCGGCCGCCTCGGCGACGGCGGGGATGTATTGGCGGGGCACCGAGCCGCCGACGATCCGGTCGATGAACTGGAACCCCTCGCCCGCAGGGCGCGGGGAGATGTCGAGCTTGACGTCGGCGAACTGCCCGTGCCCGCCGGTCTGGCGCTTGAGCCTTGCGTGCTGGTGGACCTGGCGGCGGATGGTCTCGCGGAAATGAACCTGCGGCTTGGCGGTCGCGATGCGGAGGCCGGAGAAGCGGGAGAGCCGCTCGAGCGCGGCGTTGAGATGGATTTCTCCCTGTCCGGCGAGCACCGTCTCGCCGGTTTCCGGCTCGTGGGTGAGGCGGAGGGAGGGGTCCTCCTCGAGCAGGCGGGCGAGCGCGCCGGAGAGCTTCACCTCGTCCTTGCGCTCGGCGGCGGCGATGGCGAGCGCATAGACCGGCGGCGGCGGCGCGGGGAACGGCAGCGTCTCGCCTCCGATCGTCGCACCGGTCGCCACCTGGTCGAGCCGGCCCAGCGCCACGAGCTCGCCGGCCACGGCCTCGGGGACCTTCTGCCCCTCGGGTCCGGGGAAGCGGAGGATGCCGCCGATCCGGCCCTGCTCGAAGCTGGCGCCATCGCGGACGGCGCCGCGCCAGATCCGGGCGTAGGAGAGCTTGCCCGCATGCCCGGCGTAGCTGGTCTTGAAGATTTGCAGGATCGGCGGGCCGTCGGGCTCGATCGCGAGCCGCGCCGCCGCGGTCTCGGCCGGATCGGGCGTGTCGTGGCGGAGCGCCTTCCAGAGCCGCGCCACGCCGTGGTTGCGCTCGGCGCCGCCGAGCAGGACGCCGGCGATCGCCCCGGCGGCGATGTCCTTCTGCAGCCGCCCATAGACCTCCGCGGCACTCGGCTCGATCCCTTCCAGCATCTTCTCGAGAAGCGCGTCGTCATGATCGGCGAGCGTCTCGAGCAGGGCCTCGTGCGCCTGCTTCTCGGAGGCGGTGTCCGCGGACGGAATGCGGATGAGCTCGGAAACCTCGCCCGGGCGGTAGCGATAGGCGCGCTCGGAGGCGAGATCGACATAACCTGTGATCGTTGGGGCGCTCACGGTTTCGGGATCGCGGATGGGCACCTGGCGCAGCACGAGCGGGCGGGTGGCCTCGGCCTGGAGGGCGGCGAGGCACTCGGGGAGCGGGACGGCGAGGGTATCGATCTTGTTGAGGAAGACGAGGAAAGGGATGCCCTCCTCCTCGAGCAGGCGGAAGATCGGGCGCAAGGCGGGGGCGCGGGCGGGCGCGGGGTCGGCGACGACCACCGCGATATCGGCCACCGTGAGCGCGGCGCGCGTCTCGAAGGCGAACTCGACCGAGCCCGGGCAATCGAGGAGCGACCAGGAATCGCCGAGAAAGCCCGCATGGGCGAGCCTGGCCTCGGTGGTGGTCTGGCGCACGCGGGCCTCGCCCGGGCGGCGGAGGGGCGCGCCGGCCGCCGCCATCAGGGCCTCGAAGAGGGTGCTCTTGCCGGCGCCCAAGGGCCCGATCAGGGCCGCGACGCGCGGCGCATGGTGGGTGCCGTTCGATTGGGTGCCGTCCGATTGGGTGCCGTCCGATTGGCCGTCTGCCATTGTCCTTCCTCCCGTCTCTTGGCGCCGAGGCTAGAGCTTTTCGGGGGCCAAAGGGAACGGGTCTGGGACCCGCTCAGGCGTTCTCGAGGTGCCGCTCCCAGGCGAGCGCATGGCCGACGATGGCGAGGAGGTCGTCGTGGCGCGGCTGCCAGCCGAGGACCGCGCGGATGCGCCCGGCGGCGGCGACGAGCCGGGCCGGGTCGCCCGGCCGGCGCGGGCCGATCCGGACCGGAAAATCCCGCCCCGAGGCCGCCTTCACCGCGGCGATGACTTCGAGCACCGAGGTGCCGTGGCCATAGCCGATATTGAGCGCTTCGTTCCCGCCGCCGCTGCGGAGATGGTCGAGGGCGGCGAGATGGGCGGAGGCGACGTCACTCACATGGACATAGTCGCGCAGGCACGAGCCGTCCGGCGTTGCGTAGTCGGTGCCGTGGACGGTGAGCTCCGGGCGCTTGCCGAGCGCCGCTTCGGCGGCGAGCTTGATGAGGTGCCCGGCATGGTTGCTCGCCTCGCCCGAGCGCAGGGCGGGATCGGCGCCGGCGACGTTGAAATAGCGCAGTGCCGCATAGCGGAGCCCGTGCGCGGCGGCGGCGTCGGCGAGCATCGTCTCGACCATCAGCTTCGAGGTGCCATAGGGCGAGACCGGCTGCTTGGGCGCCTCCTCGGGGATCGGGACGTGTTCGGGCTCGCCATAGATCGCGGCGGTCGAGGAGAAGAGGACGTGCGCGACGCCGGCGGCGACGGCCGCTTCGATGAGGGAGAGGGATTTGGCGGTGTTCTCGCGATAGTAGAAAAGCGGGCGGCGGACCAATTCGGCGGGCGCGATGTGGGCGGCGAAATGGGCGATCGCGTCGATGCGGTGCCGGGCAAAAACCTCGGCGAGGAGCGCCTCGTCCCCGACATCGCCGACGACCAGGCGGGCAGTTCCGGGCACCAGCTCGGCACTGCCGTCCGAGAGATCGTCGAGCACGACGACCTCCTCGCCGCGATCGGCGAGTGCGAGGACGAAATGGCTGCCGATATAGCCGGCGCCGCCGGTCACCAGCACAGGCATGCGGGACGGTCAGCCGGCGAGCGGGATGCGCGCGTAGAGCGCGGTGAGCAGGTGACGGCGAGGGCGGGGATCCGGACGTTGTGGGCGGAGAGGAGGTGCGGAATTATGCCGGGATTGGCGAGGGCCTCCAAGCTGCTGCCGCGCTCGCGCAGGTGGTTGCCGATCAGCCGGCCGAGCTGGTTCTGGAGGAAGCCGTGGACGGCGCCGGCCGGCGCCATGGCGCGCGGCTCGCCATCGACGAGCTCGTATCGGAGCCCGTCCGCCGACTCCCAGTTGAGGAACTCCTCGACCGACATCCGGACGGGGATCTGCGCCAGCGCCACCATGCGGTTGGTGTAGCACGGATTTCGTATCGCGAGGATTGGGGGCCGGGGCTCCTCGCCGTGGGGCCATCCATGCTAGAGGCCGGGACGGTGTCCGCGTACGGCGATTTTCCCGGCTATCTCGAATGGGTGCGGAGCTACGACACGCGCGACGAGGCGGCGCGCGAGGCGATCCGGGCGCGCGCGGCGGGGCTGGTGGCGCGGCCGCTCTTTTCGCTCGTGCTGCTCGATGCCGGCGGGCCCTCGCCGGATATCGAGGCGAGCCTCGCCGCACTCCGCGGGCAGCTCTATCCCGAATGGGAGCTATGGGTCGCGCCGGGGGCGGTGGGGCAGGACGAGGCGCGGGTGCGGAGGCTTCCCGGGGCGGGCGGCTCGGCGGGCGCGGTTTTCGCGGCCGGGCTCGCGCAGGCGCGCGGGGCGTTCGTGCTGCCGCTGCCGCCGGGCGCGGTGCTCGCCGAGCATGCGCTCTATGCGCTGGCGGCGGCGATCAACGAAGACCCGGATGTCGATCTTCTTTACAGCGACGAGGATCGGCTGGATGCGGGCGGCAGCCGCTGCCTGCCCTGGTTCAAGACCGCGTGGGACCCCGAGCTGGCGCTGGGGCGCGACGCGGTGGGGCTGCTCGCGGCCTATCGGCGGAGCTTTCTCCGGGCGATCGGCGGCGCGAGGGGCTCGGCCATGCCCGCGGAGGCGCTGCTCTACGAGATTTCCTTGTGCGCCGGGTTCGCCGCGATGCCGGGGCGGATCCGGCATCTCGCGGCGATCCTCTGCCATCGGCGCGGGGCCTCCGTGGCGGGGTGGGACGCGGAGGCGGCGCGCGCCGCCGTTCGCCGCCATCTCGACGAACGCGGCGAGACGGGGCGCGTCGTGCCGGCGCCGCTCGCCCCGCTTTGGAGCCGGGTCGTCCGGCCGCTTCCCTCGCCTGCCCCGCTGGTCTCGATCCTGATGCCGACGCGCGATCGCGCGGACCTGCTGGCGCGCGCGGCCGAGGCGGTGCTGGCGCGGACGGACTATCCGGCAATCGAGCTGGTGCTGATCGACAATGCCAGCCGCGAGCCGGAGGCGCGGGCGCTGCTCAGCGCGCTTGCGGCGGACCAGCGGGTGCGGGTGCTCGACTGGCCGGGGACGTTCAACTTCGCGGCGATCTGCAACCACGCGGCGCGCGCGGCGCGCGGCGATATCCTCGTGCTGCTCAACAACGATATCGATGCGATCGGGCGCGGCTGGCTGGCGGAGCTGGTCAGCCAGGCGGTGCGGCCGGAGGTGGGCGCGGTGGGCGCGAAGCTCCTTTATCCGGACGGGCGCGTGCAGCATGCGGGCATCGTGCTTGGCCCCGGGCCGGCGGTGAGCCACCAGTTCCGCTTCGCCAGCCGCCACGACCCCGGGGCGCAGGGCGAGTGTGCGCTCGCGCGCACGGTTTCGGCGGTGACCGGGGCGTGCCTGGCCGTGCGGCGGGCGGTCTATTTCGAGGTCGGCGGGATGAACGAGAGCGATTTCGCGATAACGTACAGCGACATCGATTTCTGCCTGCGCATCGGCGATTACGGGTACCGGATCGTGTGGACGCCGTTCGCGGAGCTCACTCACTTCGAGAGCCGCACGCGCGGCTACGACGACACGCCGGAGAAGATCGCCTTCTCTCGGGGGGAGGAAAGGTCCTTCGGGGCGATCTGGGGAACGCTGTCGGACGCCGACCCCTACCACAACCCGAACCTCCTCCAGGGTGGGGAGACGTTGGCGCTGGCGGCGCCGCCGCGACAACCGCGGGTTGCGGGGCTTCGGGAGATCGCGGCCGACCGTGGATAGGCGTCGGCGTCAGGCGGGCCGGGATTCTGCTCAAAAGTAGGGCAGGAAATTTTTAGCATTTTGTTTTCATTCATGTTTCACGTGAAACATCAAGACAGTTGCAGATTATGTCTGTCCCCTTTTGCGCCTTTCTGAGATAGTGCGCTGATTTTTGGAGAGGTGAGCCCGAGAGGCGCGAGGGGTTTCGGGGCTTGCGGCGGGCGGCCTGGGGCGCGGGCCGGCAGAGTTCGTGCGAGGTTTCACGGCGGGGCGAGGCGTGTTTAACAGATATTGTTGCAATGTTGACAGTTTCCAGGAAATAACGGAAATGAAGAACATCACAATAGATTCCCGCGGGATTGGGAATTCCGTTGCGAAACTCTGCGGAGTTATTTAGCTAATTTGGATGGATTTCGGCCTGTTGGCCTGGGATCGCGGCCTCGCGGATGGGCCGGGCGGCCGGGATCGCGGCGGCGAGGGCCCGGCGATGGCGATGGGTGCGATGAGCCAGTCTGAAGCGCCCAGCGCCCTGGCGAGGGAAGGGCGTGCCGAGGACGGCATGGCGCAGGCTCTCGAGGCCGAGGCGGCGCGGGACGAGGAGATCGCGCGCCGCAAGGTGGCGGAGCGCGAGCGGGATGCGGCGGCTTTGCGCGCGGCCGAGGCGGCGCGGCGGGCGGGTCTCGCGCGGCGCGAGGCGAGCGAGCGGCGCGCGCAGGCGGAGGAGGCTGAGGCGGGGGCTTGCCGCATCCGGGCCGAGCTTGCCGATATGACGCGTGAGCGCGATGCTCTGGTTCGATCGACCTCCTGGAGGATCACCGCGCCGCTCCGCGCCGCGGCGCGCTGGCTGCCGGCGGGGCTGAGGGGCGCGATGCGGGGCGGGCGGTAGCGATCTCGCGGCGCGGGTCCGGCTTGAGATGGAATGCGAGAGCGGATAGTCATGGCTGGCTTGCTTGCGAGCCGGCGGCGGGGGCGCGGCGTTCCGTTCGCGTTGGCTTGCGCGCTTCCGTCGCTCTCGGAAGCGGACATGTCTCGTGTCGCCGGCGATTTCAGAGAACCGTGGAGACGAGTGAAGGATGGGTGAACTGATACGTCGCGAAGCGGCATCCGCGCCGCTGCCGTTCAGCGGCGAGCGGTTGACCGCGGCCGTCGCGGGTCATCAGGTCGAGATCGAGCATTATCATCGGTACCTGCTCGCGCGCGATTTCTGCCGCGACCGGGACGTTTTGGACGTCGCCTCCGGCGAGGGCTATGGGACGGCGCTGCTGGCGCAGGTGGCACGCTCCGCCGTCGGGGTTGAAATCGATCCCGCGGTGGTGGCGGCGGCACGGGCAGAGTTCGCGAGGCCGAACCTCCGCTATGAGCAGGGGGACGCGCGGGCGCTGCCGCTTCCTGATGCCAGCGTCGATGTCGTCGTGTCCTTCGAGACGCTGGAGCATATCCTCGAGCAGGACGTCTTCATCGGCGAGCTGCGCCGCGTGCTTCGGCCCGGCGGGCTGCTGGTGATGAGCACGCCGGACCGGGATGTCTATTCCGCGGCCGGCATGCCGCCGAACCCCTATCATGTGCTCGAACTAACGCGGGCCGAGTTCGAGGTGTTGCTGCGCCGGCACTTCGCGCACGCCGTATTCGCCATGCAACGCCCGCTGATCGGCTCGGTCGTCATAGGCGCGCACGGGGCGGTAGCCTCGCGCTTCTTCGAAAGGCGCGGCGATACGCATATTGAGGCGGACGACCATCTGCCCCGTGCGCCCTACCTGCTTGGGCTGGCCTCGGACGGCGATCTGCAGCCGCTGCCTGTCAGCGTGTACATCCATCGCAGCGACCTCGACACCGATATGCGCGGCCGCGCGGATGCAGAAATGCGATTGGGCGCTGCTGAGGCCGCGAGGGCCGATGCGGAGGCGCGGGCCGAAGCGGCGAGGTCCGCTGTCGACGCGGAGAAGTCAGGGGGCGAAGCCGCGCGGGCCGAAGCCAAGGCGCAGGCCGAGACCGCGAGGGCCGAGGCGGAGCGGTCCGCCGCGGAGGCCGGCCATCGACTGAGCGCCGCGCAGGAGCAGGCGGCGGTGGCCAGGAATGAAGCGGCCGCTGCGCGGCAGGGCGCCCGCGCCGCCGCTGCCCGGGCAGAACGTGCGGAGCGGAGAATTGCGGAGTTGGAGCGGCAGGGGGCTTCCGTCGCCGCTGAGCATTCCGTCCGCGAGAGCGCCCATCAAGCGGCTATCGGCCGGAAGGAGGAAGAACTCGCGAGCGTCGCGGCAGGCGCTACGCATGCCGAGGAGAACCTGCAGGCAGTCTTTCGCTCGACCAGCTGGCGCATGACGGCGCCGCTCCGTCGTGCTGGGTCACGCAGCCCGACCCTCGCGCGCTACGCGCGGCGGGGTGTCAAGCTCGCCTGGTGGACACTCACGTTGCAGTTGCCCCGGAGGTATCGTGCGTGGCGGGGAGCAAGGGGCCCGGCTCCGCGATCTGCGGCGCCCGCGCGGCTCGGTGCGCCGGCGGAGGCTGCGCCACCCACTGGCGACGGTGGCCCGCCACCGCTGCGGGCGCCGATCACTCTGGCGTGTTCGGAAGCGCCTCTTGTGTCGGTGATCATTGCGCCGGTTGACGACGTCAATTCGACGTGGCGGTGCCTCGCCTCGATTGCCGCGCATCCGCCGCGCTCGCCCGTCGAGGTTATTGTTGTGAACGACGCCCGCCTGGGGCCGAACGATGTCAACGCGCTTGCGCGCGTCCAGGGCATTCGGCTCATCCGCAACGACGTTGCCGAAGGCCGTGTGCCCGGTCGCGTCTTGGCGGCGCGCATCGCCCGCGGCGAGTTTCTGCATTTTCTGGGCGATATGGCGGAAGTCGCGCCCGGAGCGCTCGACGCCCTGGTGGATCTTTTGGAGGCGCGCCCGAAAGCCGGCATGGCCGGCTCCAAGCTACTTGCCCCAAGGGGTCGTATGCGGCAAGCGGGCGGAATTGTTTGGGACGACGCGTCGGGGACGGACTGCGGTCAAGGGGACGATCCCGGTCGGCCGGAGCACAACTACGTTCGCGAGGTTGATTATTGCTCCTGCGTCTCCATCATGGTTCGACGGTCGGTGTTCGAGTCCGTGGACGGGTTCGACGACGGCTTGTCGCCGGGGTTCCTTCAAGACGCCGACCTCGCCTTCCGCGTCCGCGCGAAAGGGTTGAGTGTCCTTTTCGAACCCCTGTCTGTCGTGATCTGCCATGAGGACTTCTTCAGCCGCCCCGGCGCGACGAGAGATCTGGGTGTTGACCAGCCGGGGGATGCCGCACGCTTTTTGGATCGCTGGAGCAACGTCCTGTCAAGGGAGCACTTTGCGCCCCATGAACACGAACTGCGCGCGCGCGACCGCGGCTGGGATCGCAAGGTCATTCTCATTGTCGATCACATGGTGCCGGAGCCGGATCGAGATGCCGGATCACGGAGCTCTATGGGGATCCTGCGCAGCCTCGTAGATGCAGGATGGGTCGTGAAGCTCTGGCCCTATAATCGTGCCTACAACCCGAGCTACACACCGCCGCTCGAGGCTCTCGGGGTCGAGGTGCTCGACCAACGTTGGCCGGGCGATCTCGGGACGTGGATGCGCGGACACGGCGGTGAGCTCGATCACGTCATGCTGATGCGGCCAGAGATTGCCGAGGCGGTTTTGCCGGAGGTGACCCGAGGGTACAGCCGCAGTCCTGAGCTACTATGGCGTTGACCTCCATTTCGCGCGAATGAACCGCCAGTATGGACTGACCGGCGATGCCGTACTGCTGCAACAAGCCACCCTTATGGAGCGCATGGAGCGGCGTGTCTGGCGGCATTTCCACGTCGTGATCTACCCGTCGGAAGAGGAGGCAAGCGCCGTTCGCGCACTCTCACCGCAGGCCGTGGTTCGCGCCATCGTGCCGTTCTGCTTCGACACACTACCGGCGCGTACCCGGCCGCCAAAGAATCGCACCTTGCTATTCGTCGGGGGATTCTCGCACGCTCCCAACGTCGATGCAGCGCGCTATTTTGTCCAGGAGGTGCTCCCGCTGCTCCGGAAGGACATACCCGACGTCCAGCTCATTCTCGCGGGCTCCAACCCCACGAATGCGGTGCGGGAGCTGGCTGGCCCCGCGATTCATGTGACCGGCTATGTCCCTGATGAGGAACTCCAGCGGCTCTACGATACCTGCCGGGCGTCCGTGGTACCGTTGCGCTTCGGCGCTGGTGTCAAAGGCAAAGTGGTCGAGGCCCTCAGTCACGGGCTGCCCCTGGTGACCACATCCATCGGCGCACAAGGGATTGAGGGACTAGAGACAGTAATCCCTATCTGCGACGGGACCTCCGAATTCGTCACCGCGCTCAAACTGTTGCTCACCGACGAAGCAGCGTGGATCGACCGCTCTAACGCGCAAGCTGACTTTGCGCGCTGGCGCTTCTCACCCTCGGCGATGCGTTCCTCGATCGAGATCGCGTTGCAAGCGGGAGAAGCCGCCTGGAGGTCGGAGTTGGTGACCCGCGGAGGTGCGGGGCTCGGTGGACCCGAGCGGCCGCCCCAGCTCTCCACCACCAGGATTGCGACGTTCGCCGATTACGAGCGGCACGCGGCCGCAATGCAAGATGTCTATCGAGAACGGCAAGAGCTCGAACTTGGTCTCGTCAGCGGGCAGGAATTCGAGATTTCGGGATTTTGTGTCGTCTGTGGGACTCCCAGCACCTTTCACGTCGATTTCGAGTATGCACACGTGCTCGAGGGCGGCCGAAAGGCGCCGAACTGGCGCGAACGCCTTAGCTGTCGCCGGTGTACGCTCAACAGTCGATCGCGTGCAGCGTTCCATTTCTTAAACGCTAAACTTGGCTTGACCAGGGCCAGCCACATCTATTTGACCGAGCAGGTTACGCCCTTCTTCCGGAATACCAGTCGGCTCTACCCGAACAGCGCCGGAAGTGAGTACCTGCAAAACAAGCTGCCGCTCGGCTGTCGAGACGAGCACGGCATACGGAACGAAGACATAACGTGCCTCACATTCCCCGACGAAATGTTCGATGCAATTCTTACCTTTGATGTGCTCGAGCATGTGCCTGATTATGACCAAGCGTTGCGCGAGTGTTGGCGCTGCCTCAAACAGGGCGGAACCCTTCTCCTCAGTGTTCCGTTCGACCTAAGGTCGTCTAAAAACTCTCTTCGGGCGCGCCGTTTGCCTGACGACCAGATCGAGCATCTGCTGGCCCCCGAGTACCACGGTGACCCAATTGGGTCCGGCGGAATCCTCTGCTATCACGACTTCGGATGGGAGCTTCTAGATAACCTTCGGTCCCGCGGCTTCCAAGACGCCGCTGGCTACTTCTTCTGGTCTCGGGAACTAGCCTATCTCGGAATCGAGCAATTCCTTTTTGTCGCCCGCAAGATATGACGTTTGCGGAAACGGTGGCACGCCTCCAATGATCGACCCACTGTTGTCGCATCGCATTTCGGTGGTCGTTCCGTCGTACAACCACGAACGATACATCGAAACGGCGTTGCAGAGCATCCTTTCTCAATCTATCGGCGTGCATGAGATCATCGTCGTCAACGACGGCTCGTCCGACGGCTCGCTCGGGGTCGTGGCTGGCGTCGCCGCGCGTCATCTTCAGGTTGTGTTTTGGTCGAAGCCGAATGGCGGCGCCCACAGCGCTATCAATGCCGGGATACACAGGGCGACGGGCGATCTGGTCGCTATTCTTAACTCCGATGACGTGTACCATCCCGAGCGGCTCTCGGTCGCGTTGCGAGAATTCAGGGATAACCCTGGTCTTGATGCGGTAATGACGGGCCTAGACTTCATCGACACTGATGGGCGTGGGATCGCAAATCGGTGGTACGAGGACGCCATGGCGTTCCATCGTGACACGAATGATTTTGCGTTAACGCTTGTCAACGGCAACATCTTTATGACCACTTCGAATGTCGTCGCAAGGCGCGGGCTATTCAATGAAATTGGCGGCTTTAGTCCTTTGCGCTATGCGCACGACCTCGACTTCTTTTTGCGCCTGGTCGCCAAGGGCCGGAATTTCCGACTGCTCGATCGCCGGTTGCTTGCCTATCGCATACATGCTGCGAATACCATTGCGGAGGGCCCGCTTAAGGTGAAGATCGAGTGGGCCGCGGCGACGGCGTTTTTCCTGACCTGTCTCTGGGATCGGCGCGACCGCGGCCTGATGAACTGGCACCAAGCAGCCAACCTGACCGCGTTGCTCGACCGCCATACCCTGACAAGGCCGGTACAGCTTTGCATGGCCTATTTTCGACAGAACCCGACCGACACAATGGAACTCAACCCATTCCACGAAGACGTGGCATTTCGCTCCTTTATTGCCCAAAGCCTGCAATGAAAATCCTATTCCTCAGTAATCTTTATCCGCCCAACGCTGTCGGTGGCTACGAGCGGCTTTGCCATGAAGTCGCGTCCGCTTTCGCCGAGAAGGGGCACGACGTTTTCGGTACTGACAAGCAACTACGGCGGCCGGTCAGAGACATACCCGGGCCAGATTGTCCTTCGGTCCCTGCGGCTGCTGGTAAACGCAGCAAACATCTACGCACCCCCAACGATGAGCGCGGAAGAGAGTGAGGAGATTAACTCCCACAACAAGGGGGAGCTTGGGCGGGTGCTGATGGACGAGAAGCCAGAACATTGTATTCGCGTGGAATCTTTTTTTCTTGGATCGCTCGTTCCTGGAGGACCTCAATTGCGTCTCCTGTGACGTCGTCTTTATGCTCACCGACAATTGGCTCGTTGCTGCGCTGGATGGCGAGTTCATTGGCCGCTTTTTCAGGGAGCACGTCTTTGGCGATTTGCGCTTCAAGGCGGGCGTGCATGGCGGCAGATCGGCAGCACTTCGTTGGATCCGCGTGGTTTTTGGCGGCGATACAAAATCGGCCGCCAGATTCCCAATCCCGGGCAGAGCGCTCTTTGGGGCTCACTTCGTACGCTCGCTTTACTCGGCGGCTGGAATCTCCTTCGCATCCAGCACGGTTATCCACCATGGTGTAAAAATTCGCAAGCAAGCCAGCAGTGCGTTTGTGAGCCGAAGACATCTCTGTGATCCCTCGGAGGTTCGGCTCCTATTTGCGGGGCGCGTTGTTGACCTGAAGGGCGTGCATACGGTCGTTGAGGCTCTGCCTCTCCTCCGAGAGAGACTTGGCTCTACTCGGGTGAGGCTTACCGTCGTCGGTGAGGCAGGCGACGCGCAGTACCCTACGACGACTTACAGACCTAATCGAGGCGACTTGTAGTGGAGACGTCGTGCAGTTTGCCCCACCCGTTGAGGAATGCGAGCTCTTTTCCCTTTTTCAGAGGCATGACATCTATGTTTTCCCTTCGCTTTATGAGCCGTTTTCGTTGACGCTGATTCACGCCCTCGCCGCGGGGATCCCGACCGTCGCGTCCGATGCAGGGGGGAATACAGAGATCGTTCGACATCGGCGGACTGGCATGCTGTTCCCCAAGGGCAATTCCGCAGCTCTTGTTCACGAGGTGGAGGCGCTGCTGCGCAATGGGGATTTGCGTCAGTCGGTATCGAATGCTGCGCGCAAGGTAGCCAGCAAGTTTACGTTCGTGCGGATGATTGACGGCATCGAGCGCTGCCTTGAGCAGGCTGCGCTCCGTCGCGATCCATTGCCGCCTCGCCTAGGATAGCTCTGACAACGAGATCATGCGAAAGGGTACGGGGAAATGAGCGGAAGCGGGTGCCCAGACTTCCTGGTGCTCGGTGGCGGCGGATTTATCGGGACGAATCTCTGCCGGAAGCTTGTCCGTACCGGGGCAAAGGTTCACGCGTTCGGCCGTTCAAGTCGCTTTTCGGAGGCGCTTCGAGGTGTTTCTTGGGTACAGGGCGATTTTTCCGATCGCTCGGCTGTAGCGCAAGCAGTGCAGGGACGGGACGTTGTTTTCCATGTCTTGGGAAGCAGTGTTCCCGAGAGTTCCAACGAGGCGCCGGCGGCGGACCTAGCTACAGGCACGCTGCAATCGCTTCATCTTTTGGACATGTGTCGTGCGGCAGGTGTCCGGAGGATCGTTTTTGCTTCGTCCGGGGGAACGGTTTATGGAATTCCTACGCGGGTGCCCATCCCAGAGGACGCGCCAACGGACCCGATTTCTGCGTATGGCATCAGCAAGCTTGCGATGGAGAAGTACCTGGGACTTTACAATCATTTGTACGGTCTTGATTACCGTGTTCTGAGAATCGCCAATCCGTACGGCCCTTTTCAGACCGGGCGGCGGAAGCAGGGGATCGTAGGCGCATTGATCGAGAAGGCATTCAGTGGAAAGACTTTTGAAATCTGGGGAACGGGCGAGGTGGTTCGCGACTTCATTTACGTAGACGACGTCGTGGGCGCTTTGTTGGAAATGGCGGAGCATGAGGGACCGCACCGCGTGTTTAACGTCGGCTCCGGGATTGGGCGGTCGGTCAACGAGGTCGTTTCCGACGTCGAGCGGGTGTTGGACCGTGGAAAATTGGCGGTTGCCTATAAACCAGGTCGGGCAGCGGACGTGCCCATGAATGTCCTTGACATTACGCTGATAAGGCGAGAGACCGCGTGGTCGCCGCGGACAGACTGGTTCGACGGACTTCGGGCTACCGCGGCTTGGATCGCGGACCCGGCCGTTGCCCTGAGGACCTTAGTTTGACCAGGGGCTGACCGGAACCTGAACGATTACGACGCCTCGGTCAACGTGCCGGGGCCAGCCTAAAGCATCGATTCCCGATTCCAACGGAACCGGGGTGTCGGGGCCCATCAGAATGAAATTCACGCGATGGCTGCTGCAGAAAGCCGTTATGTTCGCTGCGAAGCCAGCGCCGATCTTATCGGTTGCGAGCTCGTTGAGTACTGGCCACCGCCGTTCATTATAGTGAACCGCCCCGGATTTGCCGGAAGCCGTTTGGTTTGAGTCACGCTGCCATGGCTGGCTCTTGTAGCATAGCGTAGTAGCGTTGTTCGGCTTCTGCCGGCGGGATATTGCCGATGGGCTCCAGCAGCCGGCGGTGGTTGAACCAGTCCACCCATTCCAGTGTGGCGAACTCGACGGCCTCGAACGACCGCCATGGCCCACGCCGATGGATGACCTCGGCCTTGTAGAGGCCGTTGATGGTCTCGGCGAGGGCGTTGTCGTAGCTGTCGCCGACGCTGCCCACGGACGGCTCGATACCGGCTTCGGCGAGACGCTCGGTGTATTTGATCGAGACGTATTGGCTACCCCGGTCGCTATGGTGCACCAGCCTCCCCTGACACCGCGGCCGCCGGTCATGTAGGGCCTGCTCGAGAGCATCGAGCACGAAGCTCGCATGTGCCGTTCGCGAAACACGCCAGCCGACGATGCGTCGGGCATAGGTATCGATGACAAAGGCGACATAGACGAAGCCCGCCCAGGTCGCGACATAGGTGAAATCCGCGACCCAGAGCGCATTCGGCCGCGGGGCCTTGAACTGGCGGTTGACGTGGTCCAGCGGGCATGGTGCCGCCTTGTCGCCGATCGTGGTTCTCACCGGCTTGCCGCGGATAGCACCGTGCACACCCATGGCTTGCATCAGGCGCTCCACGGTGCAGCGGGCGACTTCCTGGCCTTCGCGTTTCAGCTGCCGCCAAACCTTCCGCACGCCATAAACCTGGAAGTTCTCATCGAACACGCGCGCGATCTCCGGCTCCAGCCTGGCATCGCGCTTGGCCCGTGCCGGTAGCCGCGACGGGTCGGCCCGCCTGGCAGCATGGACGTGATAGGTCGATGGGGCGATCGGCAGCACTTCGCAGATCGGCTCGACCCCATACGCCCCGCGGTGATCGTCGATGAACGCAATCATGGCTTTTGTCGGCGGTCGAGCTCCGCCTGGGCAAAATACGCCGATGCCTTGCGCAGGATCTCATTGGCCTGCCGCAGTTCCCGGTTCTCCCGCTCCAGGGCCTTGAGCCTCGCGGCCATCTCCGTCGTCACCCCGGGCGCCCGTCCGCTGTCACGCTCCGCCTTCTTCAGCCACTCGTTCAGTGTCTGCCCGGTGCAGCCGACCTTGCCGGCAATCGAGGTGATCGTTGCCCAACGCGACGGGTGCTCCCGCTCGTGATCCAGCACCATCCGAACCGCGCGATCACGCACCTCTGGCGAAAACTTGTTCATTGTCTTGCTTGTCATCGCTCCACCTTCTCAGGAGTTGGAGCCTCCGGCGAACCCGGGGCGGTTCATAGGGGGTCACTTTAGGAACTCCTTTGGGGCGGGCCGCACGAATGAAGCACTGCACCGCCGATCGGTCCACTGGGCAACGTGCCGCTCAGACAGGACCGGGTTGGCGTGCGCGGGGGCACGGCCCCGCCGCGTCACGAACCAGGGTCTCGTCGTTCTCGTGGGTCATCGGTGGTCATGATCGGCATCTGGCCGCGCCTGCATAGGGCAGATCCGTCCGTCTATTCCGAGGGACGGCCGGCTGCGCGGAAACCGGGGCCGGTTGACGCCTCTGCCTGCGCGTCAGCCGGCGCCGCGGGTTGGGCGAGGTAAGCGAGGCGCTTGAATTCGCGCCGGCCGCGCGCGACCGAGCCGAGGATCACGCCCGAGGTGAAGGAGAGGAAGGCGAGCACCATCAACCCGGAGGCGAGCACGGCGGTGGGGAGTCGCGGGACGAGTCCCGTCTCCCAGAAATTGATGACCACCGGGGCGCCAAGCGCGAGGCCGGCGAGGAACAGCACGGCGGCGATGGTCGAAAAGAGGAGAAAAGGCTTTTCCTCCTTCACCAGGAGCAGAATGGTCCGGAGAATCCGGACCCCGTCGGACCAGGTGCTGAGCTTGGATTCCGATCCCGCGGGCCGCCCCCGGTACAGGGTCGGCGTTTCGCCGACCGGCATCTGCAAGGCGAGGGCATGGACGGTGAGCTCGGTCTCGGTCTCGAAGCCGCCGACCAAGGCCGGAAAGGATTTCACGAAGCGGCGCGAGAACACGCGGTAGCCGGAGAGCATGTCGCTCGTGCGGTTGCCGAAGAGGAGGCGGACGAGTCCGGTGAGGACCTGGTTGCCGAAGCGGTGGCCGCGCCGGAAGGCGTCCGCCGCCTCGCCCGTGCGCAGCCCGGTGACCATGTCGAGCCGCTCATCGACCAGGAGACGGAGCATGGCGGGCGCGGCGGCAGCGTCGTAGGTGCCATCGCCGTCAACCAGCACGTATGCATCCGCCTCGATATCGGCGAACATCCTGCGCACGACGTGGCCCTTGCCCTGGAGCCGTTCGTCGCGCACCAGGGCGCCGGCACGGCGCGCCGCCTCCGCCGTGGCGTCGTTGGAATTGTTGTCGAAGACGTAGATTTCGGCGTTCGGCAGGGCGGCGCGGAAATCCGCCACGACCTTTCCGATCGTGACGGCCTCGTTGTAGCAGGGGATCAAGACGGCGACGCGGAAGGGCATCGGCGCACTCCAGGGGCCGCGCTGCCCCGAGCGAAGGGCGTGAGACGGCGCGGGGCGCGATTGGAGCAGAACATTTCGCGAGGCGCCATCCTCGCCCTCCCCGCAGGTGGCGGCGAGGCCCGCCGCGCCGGCGGGGTTACGTTTTCGGCGTCAGGGCCGGTGTTTTCAGCCCGAGGCCGAGATGGCGGCGGGCCGCCGGCCGGTCCTGCGAGCAGGGAGGCCGGGAAGAGCCCGTCAATGCTTATGGCTTATGGCCTGGGGCTCATGGCTCGGGGAAAAGCAGCAACTCATAGTCGCGCGCGCCGTGCACAATGTGCACGATCACCCGCTGACCAGATTCGATCTGGTAGAAAATCAGATCGTTGCGAAAAGGGCGCCGGCGGATCCCGAGATGCGCGTAGCGAGGCACAAGCGGGAACGCTTTCGGCGTGTCGCCCAGCCGCGCGGCGGCCCGGCGCAATTCGCGGATGAATGTCCGGGCTCGCGCCGGGTTGTCGTTGGCGATGTCGTCCCCGATCGCGGCCAGGTCGGCTTTCGCGGCCTCGGAGAGGAGAATTTTCACGCCTTCCCGGGCTCGGCGCTCATCCGCGCATACCGGGCTTCCAGTTCGTCAAACGCTTCTTCCACTGGCGTGACGCGGCCCGTTCGGGCATCTGCCGCCCCCCGCTCAATGGCGGCATCAAGAGCGGCAAGGCGGCGCTCGCGCTCCTCAAGCAGCCGTAGGGCGTCGCGCACGACCTCGCTCGCGTTGTTGTAGCGCCCGCCGGCAAGCTGGGCCTGCACAAAGGCCTCGTAGTGCTTCCCGAGGGAATAGCTGCTCGGCATGGATCTCTCCGTTTATCATCGAATGATAAATCGACAATGAAGGGCGTTCAAGTCTACCCACCCTCAAGCTGACCACAGGCCCGTCATCCGCGCGCGCTTCCAGGCCCCCGGTCCCGCCGCGGCGCGGCGGGATCGCGCAGTGCCGCCGTGGGCGCCGAGATGGGAGCCTCCCGCGCACGAGGGGCGGGGTGGGCAACGGCTGGGGCGGCCGGGCTGACGCCCGCCCGCATCGACGCGGCGCGCGCGGTACGGCGGAAACTCGCCGAGCTCGGCGTGACGGAGACGGACGTCGCCGATGCCGTGGCGTGGGCCCGGAAAACGCGCTGACCCGCCTGCCCCGCCGTGCCCCCCTGCGCGTCGTCTTCGATACCAACGTGGTCGTGTCGGCGCTCGTCTTCGGCCGCAAACTCGCGTGGCTGCGCATCTCCTGAGCGCACGGCGCCCTCAGGCCCGTCATATGCCACGAGACGGCGGCCGAGCTGGTCAGGGTTCTTGGCTATCCGAAGTTCCGCCTGGACAGGCTGGAACGCGAGAGCCTGCTCGCGGACTATCTGCCCTACGCCGAAGTCGCCGTACTGCCGGATGTGGTGCCCGATATGCTGCCGGATTCCGGCTCCGCGTTGCCGCTCGCATGCCGTGACCGCGACGATGCCATTTTCGTCACGCTCGCCCTTGCCGCCAAGGTCGATTTTCTGGTCTCAGGCGATGGCGATCTTGTGGGGCTCCGCCAATCGGCCCCGGTGCGCGTCGCATCGGCGCGCGCGCTGCACGAGCTGCTGCGGAACGAGTGAGCCGCCGGCGGGAGCTACGTTTTCGGCGTCAGGGTCAGCGTTTTCAGCCCGAGGCCGAGATGGCGGCGATCGGTGTTGACGCCGAGATCGATCGGGCGCGTGGGGTGCGCGATGCGCAGGCGGAGCACGTTGTCGCCGGCGCGGAGCGCGCCCGCCGGGCAGGTGATTTCGGCGCGCGGGTGGGTTGCGGTGACCACGAGCCGGCCGCAGGGGTGGCCGTTGGCGAGGATGCTCGCGACCTGGCGCCGGTCCGCGGCCCGGGAGAGCGATTCGGCGTCGACCGCGACGGAAATCGGCCGCGCCGGCGCGGCGGCGAGCGTAAAAAAGAGAAAGGCGTTCCTGCCGTCGGTCCAGCGGCCCCAGCTTTCGGGATGGGAGAAGCCGTCGGCTGCGAAACCGTTGCCCGCGGCGCCTCGGGCGAAACGGTAGGTGCGGCCGAGCGCGAGGGGCGGATCGCGGGCGAGCGGGACGGGCGCGCAGGAGCCGAAGCCCACGAGCACGAGGCGGGTGGGCGCGATATCGGGGGCGGGCAGCCCGTGCTCGGCGAGGAAGTGGCGCCCGGCGCGGAGATTGTCGGCGATTTCGCCGCACGTCGTCATGGTTCGCCAGGTCGGCGGATCATTGCCGGAATAGCCGTCCAGCGTGACGATGCCGAGGGTGGCGGCGGCGACGTCCGCGTCAACCTGGGGCAGGATCCACGGCCAGTCGGTTCCCGGGCCGAGGGGGGGCGTCGCGATCGCGAGGACGGCGTGCGGGGGCAGCCTTGCGGGCAGGCGGGCTTCGAGCGCCGCGAGGCGCGCGCGCCAGGCGGCCGGGGCCGAGCCGTCATGGCCGACCATGGAACATTCCGCCACCAGGAAGGCTGAGAGCGCGACGGCGGCGAGGCGGCGCGGCAGGCGGTACGCGCCCGCGGCGGCGAGATCGTCGATCAGCATGCCGAGGAGTGCTGCGAGCGGCAGCATCATCACGAAGATGATTCGCGCCACCGCACGGACGGCGGAGAAGCCCGGGAGCGGATAGATCAAACGATAGAGCGTGTGGCCGCCGAGATCGAGGGTGAGGACGACGAGGATCGCTGTGGAGGCGAGCATCGGCGCGGCGAGCGGATGGCGCGCGCGGGCGCGGGGGGAGGCGAGGAACCAGGCGAGCGGGATGATGGCGGCAAGCCCGGGAAAGATCTGCTGCTCGACCGGGCCGGGGACCGGAAATGCGTTCGAGAGGTTCGGCCATAGAAGGGACGCGCCGGCGAGCAGGTAGGATGCGGGGCGCGGCAATCCTTGCGCCACATCGTGCCAGGAGCGCGTGAAGCCGTACACCGACTGCACGTCGAAATAGGGAATGCCGACGATGGCGAGCACGACGAGGCCGGCCGCGAGCAGAATGCAAGCGGTGGCGAGCTCGGCGGGGGCGGAATGGAGCGCGGCCCATCGGGGCGGGGCCAGACGGCTGCGCGCGAGGAGGCCGAGCGAAGCGGCGTAGGAGGCGAGGAGCAGGCAGAGGAAGAGGCCGAGATAGATGCTGGCGGCGAGCTGGAGGGCCGCGAGCAGGACGCAGGCGGCGCCGGCGCGCAGGCTTCCGCGCGTGAGAAAGCGGTCCAATGCCAGGATCGCGGGCGGCACCCAGAGCCGATAGACGAGCTGCACGTGATCGAACTGGGCGGCCATCGGCAGGGGGAAGGCGAAGAGGAAGGCGCCGGCGGCGGCGCCCCAGGTGCGCAGGCCGAGCATGCGGAGGCTCGCGAAGGCGGCGGCGTAGGTGAGCGCGAAGCCGGCGACGAACCAGGCCTGGAAGGAGGCGAGCGCGCCGATGCCCAGGGCGCGGAGGAGCGCATAGATTTCGCCATCGCCCCAGAACGTATCGGAGAAGTTCGTGACGCGCGGCCAGGGGTAGAAGAACGGCGCATCGGCGAAGTTCGCCGGGCGGAAATGCAGGGCGGCGATCAGCGTGCGGAAGAAGAACTCGAGCAGCGCAAGATTGAAGCGCGAGTCGCCGAGATCGCCCGGCAGCTCGCGGCCGCTGGCGTAGGGGTGGAGGACGAGCCAGATGCCGAGGGCAAGAAAGAGGGCCGCGGCGAAAAAATCCAGGGGCCAGGGCGGAGCACGGCGCGGCGCTGCCCGCCCCGCGGATGAGAGCCCCGCTTCACGCATCCATGTCACGCATCCGCCGTATGCCGTCAGGCGGCGCGGGTGGAGGCGCACGCGGCGGTCGCGGCGGCCGCCGGGCCGGCGATGGGGAGACGGGCGGTCATCGGAAGAGGTTGTATTTGACGATGCACCAGAGCGCGCGGACGCCGTCCTTCCAGCCGATCTTTTTTCCCTGCTCGTAGGTCCGCCCGTAGTAGGAGATCCCGACTTCGTAGACGCGGCAGTGGGATTTTGCGACTTTGGCGGTGATCTCGGGCTCGAAGCCGAAGCGGTTCTCCTCGATCTCGATCGCCTGGACGATCTCGCGGCGGAAGACCTTGTAGCAGGTTTCCATATCCGTGAGGTTGAGGTTGGTGAAGATGTTGGAGAGGAGCGTCAGCAGGCCGTTGCCGACCCGGTGCCAGAAATAGAGCACGCGATGCGGCTGGCCGCCGAGGAAGCGGGAGCCGAACACGACATCCGCCTTTCCCTCCAGGATGGGCTTGATGAGATTGAGGTATTCGGCCGGGTCGTATTCGAGGTCGGCGTCCTGGATCAGCACGATGTCGCCGCGCGCGGCGCGGATGCCGGTGCGGAGCGCCGCACCCTTGCCCTGGTTGGCCTCGTGATAGAGGACGCGATCGACGAGGGTTTCGATTTCGCTGCGCAGCAGCTCGCGCGTGCCGTCCTTCGAGCAATCATCGACGACGATGATCTCCTTGTCGGCGGGCGGTGCGGCGCGCACCGCCGCGACGACCGCTGCGATCGTCTCGCGCTCGTTGTAGCAGGGAATCACGACAGAGAGGAGCATGGGGCCATCCGCGTCGGTCACGCGAGGGGAGGAAGGGAAGAAATGGGGTCGGGCCGGCGGGGCCCGGCGGTCGCGAATCCGGGTGGCAAGATGGGGGATTCGGGTTATGCAGGCAACCCGCAGCCGGCCCGCCCCATGGGGTTGGGCCGGCGGGGGCGTGGCGGGCGGTTGGTCGCGTACTATGAGGGGGGAGCCGGATGCAGGAGCGCGCGTTGCCGGGCGGGAAGAGTGAAGCGGGCGCGATCACGCGGCGCATCCTGGTGACCGGCGGCGCGGGGTTCATCGGCTCGCATCTTTGCGAGCGGCTGGTGCGCGATGGCCACGACGTGCTCTGCGTCGACAATTATTTCACGGGACGGAAGGACAATCTGGCCGAGCTGCTCGGCAACCCGCGCTTCGAGGCGATGCGCCACGACGTGACCTTTCCGCTCTATGTCGAGGTGGACGAGATCTACAACCTCGCCTGCCCCGCCTCGCCCATCCACTACCAGTTCGACCCGGTGCAGACGACGAAAACAAGCGTGGTGGGCGCGATCAACGTGCTGGGCCTGGCGAAACGGACGAAAGCGAAGGTGCTGCAGGCCTCGACGAGCGAGGTGTACGGCGACCCGGAGGTGCATCCGCAGACGGAGCAGTATCGCGGCAACGTCAACCCGCTCGGGCCGCGCGCCTGCTACGACGAAGGAAAGCGATGCGCCGAGACGCTTTTCTTCGACTATCACCGCCAGCACGGAACGCGCATCAAGGTGGTGCGCATCTTCAACACCTACGGGCCGCGCATGCACCCGAACGACGGCCGCGTGGTTTCCAACTTCATCGTCCAGGCGCTGCGCGGAGAGGACATCACGATCTACGGCGACGGCAGCCAGACGCGCGCGTTCTGCTATGTGGACGACCTGGTGGGGGGGCTGGTGGGCATGATGGGGACGGCGGATGCGGAGACCGGGCCGGTCAATCTCGGCAATCCGCACGAGATCCCGGTGCGGGCGCTGGCCGAGCGGATTATTCGGCTTACGGGCACGCGTTCGCGCATCGTGCGCCGGGCGCTGCCGGCGGACGACCCGACGCAGCGCTGCCCGGATATCGGGCTGGCGCGGCGGCTGCTGGGCTGGGAGCCGACGGTGGGGCTGGACGCGGGGCTCGAGCGGACGATCGGCTATTTCGAGCGGACCCTCGGGCGCGGGCGGCGGGTGCCGGCCGGGGGGTAGGCTCGTCCCGGGCGTCGCGGCTATTCGATGAATTCCTCGCCTGGCTGCTCTATGAACGGCGCCTCGGTGTAGTCCTTGAAGTAGTAGGTCAGCGGCCTGTTCACGAAGTGCATGCGCGGGCGCAGCGCCTTCAGTTTACGGATGAGATTCCAGTCGCCGGGCTCATTCAGTCTGTACGCGTGGACATCGAAATGAATTCTTCGGAGATAGGCATGATACATCGTCATGCAAAGTCCGACTTGCGCATGCTCAAGCGTTCCGTCACCGTGAACAATCCAGTCTTCGTCTGCCTGTCTCCAGAAGAAGGGATGCCAGAGGAAATCCGCCTTTTCTCTCTGCGCCGCCTCGGCGAGGATTTCAATCCGCTCGATGGCATAGGCGTCGTCGTCATCCAGGAAGGTAACGAAATCGCCTTCGACAAGCTTGAGCGCTTCGTTCCCTGGATGGGTTCCTGCAACCATCCACCTGTCCTTTCCAGGACGCGGGTACGGGCCTCGCTGGGGAAGATTTGTGAAGGAGATCCGACTGTCGCGAAGTTCCGCAAGGCGCTTCTCGGTGTCGTCCGTGCAATGGTCGCCGATCACGATTACCTGAAGGTTGTCGTAGCTCTGAGCCTGTATCGACCGGATGCACCGATCGATGAGCAGGTCTGGTCTGTTCATCGTGCCAACGATAATGGTGACGAGAGGCTTGCTGCTGGTGAAGGCTTTCTGATAGCTCTCCGACCGGCGGATATCGTGAAATGCGTTAACCTCCTTGAGGATGCCTTCATAGCCCGCGAGCAAGATGTCCACGCGATGGCGCTCCTGCCCAAGCAGCGATTGAATGGTGCCGAGTTGACCCTGAAGGTTCCGCACAGCCTCCTTGAGGCTGGCTATCTCGGTCGCTGCGCCGTCATTCAGCGTCTCGGTTTCGGAACTCGCATCGCTGGAAGCGCGTGCTCGGGGCTCGTCTCCGCGTTCCACGCCCCCTGGCGCGACGGCCCCGTCGATCATCAAGCTTCTCCTGTCGGCCGCTGGCCGCACGCGAGTGTTCCCTTGGCCCATAACAACACCTTGTGGAACCTCGATCAAGCCGACCGCTGGCGGCTTGTTACCGACAGCCCCCTATCCGGGAGGGACGGTTGCCAAACGGTGCGGACCCGCCGGCTTGGCAGCGCTGCACCCCGGCCGCACGCGTGGAAACCCTGGCGCCGCGAGAAGCCGGCCCATCCACGTCCTCGCGCCTCACGTGGGCCGCCCATTGCGGTTGTCCGCTAGCATATCCGGGAAATGCCAATGTCTGTAAGCGGGTACCTCCACCCTGGATATGCGCGGTCTCTGTCAGAGTTCGGCTTGTTAACGGAACTGCCGCGCAGCGGCGGCTGGTTCCTTCGGCGCGCTATACCGGGATGCCGCGCCTTCGATGGCATGGGCTGCTATCCGCTCATGGCGTGCCAGGATTGGTCGGCACTGGCGGCCGATTTGGACGCGCTGGCTGGCGACATCGTCAGCTTCGCAGCGGTTCCAGAACCCGTTCGGGGACCATACATTGGCTGACCTTCAGTGCGCATTCCGGCGAGAGCCGGTCTTTTTCAAGGACCATTTTATTGCCGACCTCACTCGCCCGGCGGACGAGATTATCTCTCCGCACCATCGCAAGCATGCAGAAAACGCTCTGCGGAAGGTAGAGGTTGAGTTCCACACGGAGCCGCTCTCTCATCTTGACGAGTGGCTCAGACTCTTTGAGTTCTCCGTGCGGCGTTTCGGATTAGCCGGAATTCGTGCCTATTCGCGAGAGTCGCTCCGCCAGCAATTGTCCCTGCCGGGCGCCTTCCTCTCGATAGCGCGCCACAAAGGTGAGGCGGTCAGCGCGCATATTTGGCTTGCCCACAAGGACGTGGTTTACGCGCATCTGGCGGCCTCCGGCCCGGTTGCCCGAAGTCTCAGCGCCGATTATGCGCTTTACCACGAGGAAATTCGTTACTTCGCAGGGAGGATGCGTTGGCTGAACTGGGGAGGCGACGTCGGCGCTGCCAAGGCTGCCCAAGGCGACCTTGCATTGTTCAAGAGGGGGTGGTCCACCGGCACGCGAGCTGTCTACATCTGCGGTCGAACCTTTCAGCCGGAGAGATATGAACGCATTGCCGCAGCCCGGGGAGCTGGCACCAGCGACTATTTTCCCGCGTACCGGCAGGGTGAGTTCGGCTGACCTGAGGATATTTCATTAATCAGGGCGCCAAGCAGACTGGCAGTGCTGCTTTCGTTCGCGTCTTCGGTAGCCGGTTATTCACCTTTCTCGGGGGCCAGGACGCCCCCCGCGGATCCGTATCGTCAACCGATGGGGCGGGCTGTCCGCGACAGTTCCACGGTTTTTCCTCGCGTAATCCTGACGTCGAATCGATAATGTTGGCCTGCTTGGCTGGCATTCATGAACTCGCATTTCAGTTCGTGGTCGAGGCACGCAATTTCGATCTCTCCTTTGTCCCACCACGTCCCCATTTGATCCGTCCCAAGGATCTGCTGCCATACGCGTTGCCATCGGCGGCGCCGTGAATTGTAGAATGCTGGCAGACGCTCACGGTCGGGAATTTCCGTGAGGAGGGCGATGCCGCATGTGGACAAGCATCCTGAGATGACGCGGAGGACTTGCGGAAGCTCCCTTGGCTTGAAGTGCTGAAGGCCTCCGTTCATCAGGATTTTTGAAAAGGCCGCCGGCACGGTCTGGTGCTTTCCGGGAAATCCAAGGGCGTTCATGCAGAGATAAGTGACATTCGATTGATAGTGAGCCTTGTTCGCGACACGGATCAGTGGTTGAGAAAAGTCCACGCCGACGATACTACCGCACTTCCCGGCAAGCGCGTTTGAGATCAATCCGTTACCACAACAGAGATCCAGAAGCGTGTCATCCGGTTTCAGCTCGAGGCGAGAACAGATCGTGGCGATCGACTCGAGAACTCGAGAAAAAGGCACGGGTTGGCCAGCGACGGTGTTCTTGACCTGTTGAAGGTATTCCGTCTCCGCAAATCGGGTTGGATACGAGTTCCAGTATTTTTCCCAGTTCATCCCGACTATCCTTCAGCCCTACGCCCCGGTGGCCGCGTGGACGGCGGCAATCATCCGTGCCATGTCCCGGCCATCGTAGCGCTGATCACAGGGCAAGCTCAGAATGTCGCGAGAAAGGCGATGACTGTCCGCGAAGGCCGCCGGGACGACGCCCTTCAGGTCCCAATGAACCGGCGGGTAGATATTGTGCGAGAACAGCGTTTTCCTGAGGTGGTCGCGATCCCTGACCCGGATTGGAAAAGCGAGCGGCGTAACTGCCGAAGGGCGGTCAGGGAAAAGGGAAAGGTCAGAGAGGTCGAACAGACAGCACGTCAAAATTCTCCTGTCTGCGGCGGCGGATTAAGTCGTAGTCGAAGCAGTTGGCAAGTAGCGTTCGTGACAGCTCGCTCATACGAAAATTTCCAACGGGGGCGTGGGTCTCAGCGTCCTGGAATAGCCTGAACCAGTCGCGGCTGCCCCCGTGAATGTCGAACTCTCGTCTGAGAGCGGTGGCGCTGAATGCCTTCAGCCACCAATTGGCTGGAGGAGGCACCAGAGCAGTATCGGAGACATCAAGCGGTCGATTGAGAAGGAGGACCCCGCCATCCGGGACTCCAAGGAATTTTCGCGGGCTGAAGATTGCAAAGTCACCTTGTCGGCCGGCGTCATCGCTGAGCAATGCCTGGGTTGCGTCCTCGATCACCACGGCGCCGTGCGCCCTTGCCAGATCGACGCACCTGGCGCTGATGGGGAATCCGAAATAATGGATCATCACCACTGCGTCCCCGGGCGTGACTTCGTCGAGCCACGAAAGGCATTGCAGTTCCAGGTCGTAGCCGATCGGGTAGAAGCGCGTGGCGCCTCCGCCATGCCGTGCGGCGAGCGGCAATGCGATGCATGAATAGGACGGGAGCCAAACCTGCGGCGGCGCAAGACAACGGATCAGGAGGGCCAGTGCCGACGTTCCGTTGACAAGAAACAGGTTGTCCGCATCAAGGAAACGTGGCCGGCTACGGTCGGCGTGAACGATGGTCGTGCCCAACCCGAAAACGCCCCCGATAGGCCTTGTGCGCGGTCCGTCATTGGCCATCACGGTCGTTGCCTGACTTTCTGAGTGGGGTCCCGCGCCGTGCCGCCGAGCGGCCGTTCGACGGCATCCCAGTACGGCACACGCCGACACGAACCGGTACGGAAGCAGCGTCCCGTGCGACTATGGCGACTTTGGGGCCCTCGCCTCGCGGAGCTTCGCAGGGCCCACGCGGTCAGTTCGAGCGGCGGATCGCTGCGGCAACCAGGGCGACGACGCGCGCGATCTGGTCTTCTCTCAGGTCAGGCGCCATGGGCAGGCCGAGGAGTGCCGGCGCCACCTCATCGGTCGTGTCGAGCCGCTCGCGCGGGACGGTCGCGAAATAGCTCTGGCGGTGCAGGCCGCCGCCATACCAGAGCCGCCAACCCACACGGCCTCGCTGAAGCTCCTCCTGGGCGCGCACCGCTTCCGCGCCGCTTCGGCATTGCAAGAGGGCGTAGCTGAACCCGATGTCGGGCGCTGCGAAGGAACGGTCGCCAAGCCCGGCATCCGCCATCGCCTGCCGATAGCGTTCGGCCACGCCGAGGAATTCCGCGCGCCTCCCTGCCCAGTCATCTAGGCCGGCAAGGCCGACCGCGGCGTGGTACTCGCTCATCTTGCCGTTGGTGCTGGGCGTGCGCAAATCCCGGCTGTCGAAGAAGCCGAAGTTCAGCACCTGCGCGACGCGTAGCACACGGTCGGGGTCCGCCCACACCACGGCGCCACCCTCGCCGGTTCCGTAGCCCTTGGTGGCGTGCAGACTGAGGGCAACCGGGATCGCGCCGAAAAAATGTCCCGGCGGCGCACGCCCCGCATCGAACATGGCGGCCCCGTCGATGACCACGGGAATCCCCGTCCGATCACGAAACTCCCGCCACGGACGCTGCGGAACCGGCCGACCGAACGGCGCCACCGGAATCACGACCCCGACCTCCGCCAGAGCGGGGTGCCCGGCAAGGCGGTCAGGGTCGAGCATCCAGGTCTCGGCGTCGATGTCGGCGAGATAGGGCTGGTAGCCGCAATGCTCCGCGGCAACGGCGGTTGCCACGAAGGTGAAGGCCGGCATGAGCGCAAGCGGCCGCCCGCGCGTGGCCCGGCCGGCAGAGGCGAGAATGGCGCCCGTCAGCGCCGCGGTACCGGAACCTGCCGACGCGACGCATCCGGCCGGCACCGCCAGATGCTCGGCCAGCCGCCGCTCGAAGATCGCACACGAGCGGGCCGTAATTCGTGTAGATCCGGGCCGCGTCGATGCGACGCAGATAGGGGATGAGGCGATCCGCCGTGGGCAGAAGCGGGCGCAGCACCGGTACCGGTGCATCCCCCTCCCCTTGCCGGGATGCGGGCGGCAGCAGGCCGGGCTGCGTGGCCGCCGCCCGCCCTTGCGGCGCGTCACGGTACGCAACGGCGATGTACTCGGAAAGGCCGTAGTCGGCGCGTATGCGCACCCGAGGTCCGGCCAGGCGGTGCAGCAGGCGGGCGGCATCGTCCATCGGCAGGTAGAAGAGATCCCCGCCCTCCCGGGGCACGATCTCCGACATCACGTTGAACGCCAGCCCGCGGCGCACGTGCGGCCATAGCCGCTCGATCGCCAAGACGATGAAGGACCACATTGCCCCGTGGCCCAGCCCGTGCCGCAGCGTAAAGAGATCGCTCGCCACCAGATAGTCGCATGCGATCGCATCAAGAGCGGCGCCGGGCGCGTTGATGTCGATCTTCACGAAGGTCGCGTCGGGAAATCTGGCACGCGCGACGGCAAGAGCGTGCGCCGATCGGTCGGCGCCGACATAGGTGATGTTTCGCACCCCGCAGTGACGGATATGGGCGAGAAGGTTACCGGTTCCGCAGCCAAAATCGCAGAGTACAACTGGAGATTCCATACGCCGATCGATCACGTCGAGCATGGCGTCGAAGCGGGCCCGCCGGTCAACTTCGCTCGACCCCGACGCACGACCGAGCGCTACGCTCTGCTCGATCAGGTCGCGGCCGTTCTCCTCCAAAAGCATTTCGTCGCGCCTGAGGGACATCGCATGACATCATCGTGACGCACGACACCGTGTGCAAGAGCCTTTATCGCTTCGGCTCCCATCCTTCAGAATGTTGGATGTGACGATGTGCACTATGTAAATATAAAACGTACAAGGCGTGCGGCGAGACGCGTTGACTCGGAAACACAGGAGAGCGATTCCCCAGAATTCTCGCTCAAAGGCTTGTATACCGATTTGAAACGATAGTTTCATTCTCTCCGTATCGGACAGTCGTACTTTCATCACATGGTGAACATATGATACACAAACTCTCTTGCAATTCATGGCGTGGCAGGAAACCGTCCGCGGCAATCCGTGCTCCCGCAGGAGGGAATGCGCGCCGTTTCTGCGAACCAGCGGCACAGGGAGAGTTAGGCCGGAAGTACGCCATCTGCGATTGAAGAGCGCCGGGGGCCGATCGCGCCTTCGGGCCGAGTCGCGACCCGTCACCATTGCCTCCGCCCGGTCTCTCGGGCACCCTCCCCTTTCGTGCCCGCCCAAGGGCGGAGGGGGAAACAGCCGGCCATGAGCGCGCCGGGGCCAGACGCGGACGATATGAGCGAGGCCGAACCGGGCGCCGCGGCGCTGCCGGTGCTGCGAGCGCTGCCGGTGCTGCGAGCACTGCCGGCGTTGCGAGCATTGGGGCCGATCGATTGCGACATCCACCTGCCGGCGCCGGCGATGGCCGAGCTGCTGCCCTACCTCGACGATCACTGGCGCGAGGTCATGGTCTCGCGCGGCATCGATGGGCTCGGGCTCTCGAGCTATCCGCCGGGCGCGATCCTCTCGGCGCGGCCGGACTGGCGTGGGCCGGACGGCAGGCCCGGGGGGGATCTGGAGATGCTGCGGCGCGAGGCGCTGGCGCCCTGGAACACGCGGTTCGCGATCTGCCACTGCCTCCACGGCGCGGCGGCGATGTTCAGCGAGGATATGGGGGCCGCGCTGGCGCGGGCGGTGAACGACTGGGTCGCAGCGGAATGGCTCGACCGCGAACCGCGGCTCCGCGCCTCGATCCTCGTCTGCCCGCGCAGCCCCGAGCTCGCGGCCGCCGAGATCGAGCGGCGCGCGGCCGACCCCCGCTTCGTCGCGGTGCTGCTGCTGGCCGGCGGCGAGGCGCCGCTCGGGCGGCGGGGGCACTGGCCGATCTACGCGGCGGCCGAGCGGCTCGGCCTGCCGATCGGCATCCACGCCGGCAGCGCCTGTCACCACCCGATCACCAGCGTCGGATGGCCGAGCTACCTGGTCGAGGATTACGTCGACCAGGCGACGATCTTCCAGCACCAGCTGCTCAGCCTGATCGGCGAGGGCGTCTTCACCAAGTTCCCGGAGCTCAAGGTGGTGCTGATCGAATCGGGCTTCACCTGGCTGCCCGCCTTCGTCTGGCGCGCGGGCAAGGAGTGGCGCGCGCTGCGCTCGGAGGTGCCGTGGGTCGATCGCTCGCCGGCGGAGATCGTGCGCGAGCATGTGCGGGTGACGCTGCAGCCCGCCGACGCGCCGCCCGGGCCGGGCGATCTCGCGCGGGTGATGGACCAGCTCGGCGCCGAGCGCCTGCTCCTCTTCTCGACCGATTTTCCCCATTGGCAGTGGGACGGCGAAGCGGTGCTGCCGGTGGGCCTGCCGGTGGGCCTCCTCGAACGCATCGCCGTCGAGAACCCGCTCGAGACTTTTCCGAGGCTCAAGATTCCGATCGAGGCGATATCGCGATGAAAGAAGGGGCGCGATGAGCGAACAGCTGCTGGAACGCACGCCCGAGAACACGCGGCAGAACGAGACGCGGCTCGGCATCGTCGATTGCGACATCCATCCGATGCTGCGCTCGGAGAAGGCGCTGCTGCCCTATCTCTCGCCGCGCTGGCGCGAGGAGCTCGCGACGAGCGGGCTCCGCACGCGGAACCCGTTCGTTGCGAGCTATGCGGTGCCGAAGGCGACGCCGGCGCTCTCGCGCCGCGATACCTGGCCGCCGGCGGGCGGGCCGCCCGGCTCGGACCTCGCCTTCATGCGCGCCCAGCACCTCGATCCTTACGGGATCGAGACGGGCATCCTCCAGGTGCTGATCCCGAGCGGGAAGGACCAGCGCAATCCGGGTTTCGGCGCCGCCCTCTGTGCTGCGCTCAACGAGTGGCAGGTGGCGGAATGGACGGCGCCCGAGCCGCGCCTGAAGGCCTCGATCATCATCCCGGCCGAGGACGCGGAGGCGTCGGTGGCCGAGATCGCGCGCTGCGCCGGGCGCCGCGACTTCGTCTCGATCTTCATCTCGACGCGCACGACGGAGCCGCTCGGGCGCCGGCGCTACTGGCCGATCTTCGCCGCGGCCGTCCGCCACGGCCTGCCGCTCGGCATCCATACCGGCGGCAGCAACGGGATCGCGAAGACCCCGGCGGGCTGGCCCTCGTTTTATTTCGAGGATCATTTCGCCGATGCGCTGGCGATGCAGCCGCTGCTCGCGAGCCTGGTGCTCGAGGGCGTGTTCGAGGCATTCCCGGAGCTTCGGGTGGTGATGATCGAGGGCGGGTTCGGCTGGGCGCCGGCGCTCGGCTGGCGGCTCGATCAGCACTGGGCGCGCATGCGCAGCGAAGTGCCGCACGTGAAGCACCCGCCCTCGCACTATATCCGCCGCCAGGTGTGGTTCGCGACCCAGCCGGTCGAGGAGCCGGCGGAGCGGGGCGATCTCCGCGCGTTGATCGACTGGATCGGCTGGGACCGGATGGTTTTCGCCTCCGACTATCCGCACTGGGACATGGACGACGCGCGGCTCGCGTTCAAAATCGCGCTTGGCGAGGCGGAGACGCGGGCGGTGTTTCGCGACAATGCATATGCAGCTTACGGGGCGCGCGCCGCCTGCGGGCTCGCATGACGGCGCCCGCGACGGCGCGTCACGTGGTCGCCCGGTTGGGCGAGATTCCGCCGGGCGGGCGCAAGCTCGTCGCGGTCGGGGGGCGGTCGATCGGCGTCTTCAATGTCGGGGGCGAATTCTTCGCCCTGCTCAACCGCTGCCCGCACCAGGGCGGCAGCCTCTGCCTCGGCGCGCGCGTCGGGCTGGTGCTCTCCGAGGAGCCGGGCGTCTATCGCTACACCAGGCCGGGCGAGATGCTGCGCTGCCCCTGGCACGGCTGGGAGTTCGACATCCGCACCGGGCAATCCTGGTGCGACCCGCGGCGGACGCGCGTGCGCACCTACCCGGTCTCGGTCGAGCCCGGGGCGGCGCTGGTCAAGGGGCCGTACCAGGCCGAGACGTTTCCGGTGACGATCGAGGCCGAGTACCTCGTGCTCGAGATCTAGCTCCTCGAGCTCTGACGGGACGGCTCAGGAGGCGGCGCCCGCCGCCGCGCTTCCCTGGCGGTCGAGCGCGGAGAATTCCGCGTCGGTGAGCCGGATCGCCGCGGCGGCGACATTCTCCTCGAGATGGGCGCGCTTCCCGGTGCCGGGGATCGGCAGCATCACCGGGCTCCGTCGCAGCACCCAGGCGAGCGCGATGGTGGCCGGGCGGACGCCGTGCCGGCGGGCCGCCTCCTCCAGCACCGAGCCGGAGCGCGCCAAGTCACCGGCGGCGAGCGGGAAAAAGGGGATGAAGCCGATATTGTGGCGGGCGCAGTGCTCGAGCACCGCCTCGTGGGTGCGATCGACGAGGTTGTAATGGTTCTGCACCGTGGCCACCGGGAAGAATTTCTGCGCGGCCTCGATCTCGGCGATGCTCACCTCGCTCAGGCCGGCGTCGCGGATCAGGCCCTCGGCGCGCATGGCGCGGATCGCGTCGAACTGCTCGTCGCGCGGCACGCGCGGGTCGATCCGGTGGAGCTGCCAGAGGTCGATGCGCTCGACCCCGAGCCGGCGGAGGCTCATCTGCACCTCCTGGCGCAGGTACTCCGGCCGGCCGAGCGGGACCCATTGCCCGGGCCCGGGACGGACAAGGCCGCCCTTGGTCGCGATCACCATGCCGCCATTGGGGCCGCCATTGGGGCCGCCAAAGGCGCCGCGATAGGGGTGGAGCGCCTCGCGGATCAGCATTTCGCTGACATAGGGCCCGTAGCTGTCGGCCGTGTCGATGAAGTTCACGCCGAGCTCCGGGAGGGCGCGGAGCGTGGCCAGCGCCGCGGTGCGGTCCTCGGGCTCGCCCCAGATTCCGGGGCCGGTGATGCGCATCGCCCCGAATCCGAGGCGGTTGACCTTGGTCTCGCCGGCGATGGCGAATTGGCCGGAAGCGGCGGCGTTCAGCCCGGGCATCGCTGTTCTCCTCTTTGCTCGCAGGACAAATGGCTGCCGAGTCCACCCTGCACATAGGCCGGACGGGCGGGATGGAAAGGCTTGAAATCGCGATCGCGGGGGGGATCTCCTGCGTCGGCGCTCGGGCAATGGGCGCTCGGGGGATGGGCGCTCGGGGGATGGCGCGATCCGCGCCCCGGCGCTAGATAACGGGCAACGGGCCGCTGGGCCCGAACGCGGAAGGAAACAGCGATGCCAGCATCGGAGGCAACGGCGAACGGCGCGGGGAGCGATGCGGCGGAAGGCACGAAGCGGCGCGATTTTCTCACGCTCGTCACCCTCGCCACTGCCGCCGTCGGCGTCGCCGCCGTCGCCTGGCCCTTCATCGATTCGATGGACCCGGCGGCCGACACGATCGCGGCCGGCTCGCCGATCGATGTCGACCTCAGCCACATCCAGCCCGGCCAGCAGGTCGTCGTGCTGTGGCGCGAGAAGCCGATCCTGATCGTCAATCGCACGCCGGCGGCGCTCACGGCGCTGCAGGACAAGGCGATGATCGACCGGCTCAGCGATCCCAATTCGAAGGTCGATCAGCAGCCGCCCTATGCCGAGAACTGGCATCGCTCGGTCAAGCCGGAATATGCGATCCTGGTCGGGATCTGCACCCATCTCGGCTGCCTCCCGGGCTATTGGCCCAACCCGAGCAGCGCGACCCCGGTCGCGGACTGGCCGGGTGGCTATCTCTGCCCCTGCCACGGCTCGAAATACGATCTTGCCGGGCGGGTGTGGAAATTCGTGCCCGCGCCCTACAACCTTCCGGTGCCGCCCTACAACTTCCTCAACGACGCGACGGTGCGGATCGGCGAGAACCCGCCGAACCAGCTCTGGTCGCTCAACGACGTCGTCCAGATCTAAGCCGCCTCGACCTTCCCCACGGCGGCGCGGAGCCGCGGCAGCACCTCCTCCGCCATCAGGGTGAGCGAGCGGCTCTCGCGGGCCGCATTGACGCCCGACCCGTCGAGCGCTGCGAGCAGCAGGGTGCCGAACGGGCCGATGCGCTCGCGAAGTGCGAGCAGCTTCTCCGTCACCGTCGCCGGGCTGCCGTGGATCACCATCTCCCCGATCAGCATCTCCGGCGTCACCTCATCGTCCGGCACCGCCGCGTCCGGCTTCATTCCGGCGCCAAGGCCGCGGCGGTGCAGGAGCTGCCAGAGATAGTCGAAATAATACCAGCTCGCCCCTTCCGGATCGAAGGCGTGCTCGCGCGCCTCCGCGTCCGTTTCGGCGACGATCACGTTGCGCGCGACGCGCCAGGCCTCCGGGTCGGGCGCCCGGCCGGCCGCTTCGCAGCCCTCGAGATAGGTCGGCCAGTGCGTGAGCAGGCTCCAGGTCGGGATGAAGTTGGCGCTGACGGCGATCCAGCCGCGCAGCGCCGCGACCTTCATCGCCACCGAGTTGGCGCTCACCACCGAGAGCGCGATCGGCGGATGCGGCTTCTGATACGGCTTCTGCATGAAGCCGACGCCGAATTCCGGCATCACCGCGTTCTCGAGGCTTATCCGCCAGTGCTTCCCTTCGAGCCGGTAGGGCGGATCGCCGGACCACAGCGCAAGAATCATGTCGATCGCCTCGCGCATCCGCTCCCCGCGCAGCTTCACGTCCGGCTGGCCGAAGAGCTCGGCGTCGCTCGCCAGCCCGCCGGCGCCGATGCCGAGGATCAGCCGCCCGCCGCTCATGTGGTCGAACTGCGCGACCTCGGCGGCGACCATCGCGGGATGGTGGTAGCCGAGCCCGATCACGCCGGTGCCGAAGATGATTCGCCGCGTCCGCGGCAGCAGCGAGGCGAGGAACATCAGCGGCGAGGCGAGCGGCTCGGAGCCGGCCGAGAAATGCTCGCCGACCCAGGCCTCGTCCATGCCGAGCTGCTCGGCGAGCACGATCTTGTCCGCGTCCTCGGCCGCCGTCTCGGCGAGCGGCCGGTGCGGCGGATGCAGCGGCATCATGAACAATCCCGAGCGCATGTCCGTTCCCTTCCCCGTCAAGGCCGATGCTATGGCCGGAAGCGGGGCGGCAACAAGCGCGCGGGAGGGCCGGTGCCAGCTTTCACGGAAAGCCGGCACTGGCTCTTGGCCTTAAGTATCGCCCTCGATCACCACCAGCGTCCGCACCTCGATGCTTTCGCGCGGCGCGGCACCTTCGGGCGTATCCGGCAGCTCGAAGGCGCCGTGTGGGGTGAAGCGGGCGCGGCCATCCGCGCGGCTGTCCCAGCCCTTGATCAGCAGCACCTCGTCGGCTTCCATTCCGGGCGCGTAATACCAGCGCTGCGCCGGGTTGTAGGCGAGGTGGTAGATTTCGCCGGTGCGGTCAGGAAAAATCTGGTCGGTCGCGACCAGGTCCGTGGGACGGATGCTGGCGGCATCGGCGAGCGCAAGGGGCGAACGCCGCACCGGGCCGCGGATCGGCCGCCAGACATTGATCTGGACGATGCGGGCGCCGGCGGCGGCGAGGCGCGCTGCCTCGTCCGGGCCGAAGAAGTCCCGCACGCGCTGCGGGCCGCTCTTCTCCGTGTAATCGACATGGACGCGGCTCGCCGGGCCGCGCACCCCGTCGGGGTTGGCCGCGCCGGCCCCGGCATCGGAGCGGCGCGTCGCGTCGAAGACGACGACGCGGTCAGCACCCATCGCGGCGCGCAGCAGCGCTTCGATCTCGGGGTAATACTCGTGCTCGACCGCCGCATCGTCATAGAGGTCGGCGACCGCGGTCTTCGACCGGCGGAGCGCGAACCCCTCGCGATCGAGCGAGAACCCGGCGACGAACGGACGCATGTCGCGGATCGGGACCGTGTGGCGCTCGGTCGCGAAGAGCACGCGCGGCACGCCGCCGGTGTAGGCCGAGCTCTCGAACACCGGCTTGGTTGCCTGGGGCGTGATGAAGGTGAGCGCGGCGCGGATCTCGGTTGCGGGACGGACGCTATCAAGGACAGCCTGGGTCACGGCTTGGCTCCTGAGCTTGGCTGGCAGCGACGAGAGAAATGGGTGGGGCGCGGCCGCGCCGCGAGCGAGTTCGCTTCAGGCCGGGTTGAGGAGAATTCAAGTCGCGGTGGCCCGCGCGCCCAGCCAGTCCGCAACCCGCCGCACCGCGGCGCTCGGCGCGGCGCCGGCGGGTCGGCAGAGGTAGTAGGCGGCGCCGGTCGGATCGCCGGCGCCGAAGGGCGCGACCAGCCTGCCCCGGGCGAGCCGGCCATCGACCATCGGGCGGCGGCCGATGGCGAGCCCGTGGCCGCTCTCGGCCACCGCCAGCACCTGCTCGAGCCCATCGAGCGCGATCGCGCCCGCCAGCGCCGGCGGGGCGAGGCCGCGGGCGCGCGCCCATTCCTCCCACTCGTTGGGAAAGCGGGCATTGACGATGAGCCGGGCGCGCTGCAGCGCGGCGAGCGGAGGCTCGCCCGGCGTGAGTGCGAGATAGCCGGGCGCGGCAACCGGCAGCGCGGTCTCGGCGAGCAGGAAGGCGGCCTCGATGCCGGGCCAGGTGCCCTTGCCGTGGCGTACGGCGAGATCGACCTGGTCGCGCCTGAGCTCGAGCACCCGCGTGGTCGGCACCAGCGCCAGCTCGACGCCGGGGCATTCGCGCTCGAAATCGCCGAGATAGGGGATGAGCCAGGTCGCGGCGAGCGAGGGCGGCGCGGTCAGCCGCACCAGAGCGCGCCCCCCGGGGCGGATCATCGCCGCGGTCGCCGCTTGGAGCTGGCGGATCGCCGGATCGACCTGCTCGAGATAGCGCCGTCCGGCTTCGGTCAGGCGCGCACCGGAACCGGTGCGCTCGAAGAGCGCGGTGCGCAGGAAATCCTCGAGGCGGCGCACCTGGTGGCTGATCGCGGACTCGGTCACGCCGAGGCTCGCGGCCGCGTCACGGAACCGTTCATGGATGGCGGCGGCGTGGAATGCGCGCAGCGCGGCGAACGGCGGCAGCCTGGCCTTCGGCTCGATCATGCGCTGGAGCCTGGCCGCGACCTGAACCGAATTCAAGCGGGTGACAGGCCTGCCGCGGCAGGCTAGACGCGCAACCGGAAAATACCCTGCGATCCGATGCCTTGACCGGAGCACCGGAGAATGAACCGACGGACCTTGCTCGGCGCCGCGGCAAGCGTCGTTGCTGCCGCAGGGGCGGCCGTAGGGGCGGCCGGGGTGGCGGGCGCGAGCCCTGCCCTCGCCGCCCCGCGCCTCCTCTGGACCCGCCTTCCCGGGCGCCCCGCGGGCGGGCTCCCGATCCTGATCCTGCCGCCCGGGAACGGCCCGGGCCCGCACCCCGCCGTCATCTTCTCGCACGGCTATGCCGGCCGGCCCGAGGGCTTCATCCGCCTCGTCGCGCCCTGGGTCGCCGCCGGGTTTCTTCTCCTCCTGCCCGAGCATCTCGATTCGTCCACCCGCGGCGCGCCGCGCTGGCCGAGCTTTTCCGACCTCGAACGCTATGCCGAGCTCAGGATCGCGGACATCGACGCGATCCTGACCGCGCTGGCCGATCTCGCAGGGGAGGCCGGGGTGGGCATCGCGGCCGGTCGGGTCGGGCTCGGCGGCCATTCCTTCGGCGCCTGGACGGCTGCGGTGATCGGCGGCGCCCGCGTCTTCCTCCCCGGCGGCGCGGAGAAAAGCTTCGCCGATCCCCGGCCGGCCGCCCTTTTCCTCCTCGCCGCCCCGGCGGTGCCGAGCGGAGCCGACGCGCGCCATCCGTTCCAGGGCCTCGCACGGAATTCCTTCAGCACCCTCGCGCGCCCGCTGCTGCTGATCGACGGCACGCGCGACGGCGGCCCGGGCGCGGCGAGCTACCGCGAACGCCTCGCCGCGTACGAGCTCTCGCCCCCCGGGCACAAATATCTCGGCATCGCGCGCGACAGCACGCACCTGACCCTGGCCGGCATCGCGCCGTCGGGGAACGGCCCGCTCGATGCCATCGCAGCGCGCTCGCTGGCCAACGCGCAGGCGCTCGCCCTGCCCTTCTGGCGCGGCTTCGTGGCCGGGCGGCAGGCGAGCGTTGCCTGGCTCGACGGGCCGGCGCCCTACGCAATCGATCCGGGCTTTTTCTCTTTTGCCCGGCGTCTGGCGCGCGTTCAACCAGGTTGAGCACGCCCTGGCGACGAGCGCGTGGGGGCGGTCATCCTTCTCTTTCCGGGGACCGTCTGGGCCACCATCATCCCGAGCGTGACGATCCCGCTCACGCTGCTCGGCACGCTCGGCACGATCTATCTCCGCGGGTTCAGCCCGGACAATCTCTCGCTGAAAAGACTGACCGTCGCGGTCGGGTTCGTTGTCGACGCCGCCCTCGTGATGCCGGAGGACCGGGCGGGATCCGAGTTGCGAAAGCCGCTCGGCTTTGTCATGGTCGGCGGACTTGTAGCGAGCCAGGTGCTCACGCTCCACACCATGCCCGTGGTCTATTTCGACCTGGGTCGTATCCGGCGTCGCCTGTTGGGCTACCCTGCCTCGGGAATCCCGAAGCTCGCGGCGATGATGACGGGGCCAGGCGGAGACGGGAACGACTGGCCGGCACCGGGCGGCGGACGCTCGGCTTCCTGCCGAAGGAAAGCTCCCGCCTGCTGCGACGCCGTTCCGGCCAGCATTCGAAACATGCCGGCCTCGGCCTCAACCGATCCGAAGCGAGCCTTCATCTCCAGATGTTCTACCCGCCAGGGATCATCGCGTCCGCACATGGTGGCTGGCATCGGCGGGTGACGCGGAGGTCGCCCAGATCCGCGCCATCAGGGAGATCGTTCGCGCCCCGGCGCTCGCCGCCATCGCGAGCGCCGGCCGCATGATCGCAGGGCGCTCCGGCCTCTCCCGGCCGACATTCGGCTCGGGATGGCTCACGCTCCTCTTCCTGAGCTCCGCCCTGCCGAGCGGACTTGGCATCGCGCTGGCTCGCGCGCTCGGCGGCTCGCCGCGGCAGGCGCTCTATGCCGGCCGGATCGGAATGCTCGCGGGCTATCTGGCGATGGGCGCCGGCGCCGCCCTGGCGATGCGGCCTTCGTCTTTTTTCTCGTGATCGCACGCCTCCGAGCGATGGAGATATCGATCTACATGAACTGCACGGAGGTGGGCGCGGCCGCGATCTCAGGACCGGTCGGGCGCATGGCCGCGATCGATATTTTTTATCTACCAGGTCTTATGAGCCGAATTTTCCAGATTGGTTGAAGTCTCCAAGCCTCATCCGCCGGCCATGAGCGCGGCCGCGGTGACCGGCCCCGCACGATCAGGCATAGGCGATCGCCGATCCCCGCCGCCATCAGCGTCGGGACCTGCATCCGGCGGACCCGAGGCGACGGGCGCGGCGCTGCCGCCGCCAAGCCGGCCTCCCGGATTTCCCGCGCCCTGTCCACCAGCGCCCTGTCCAATTGTTATCTCCTTCGTTTCCGCCGCGGCCAGACATTACGGCCATGGGGATCGCTCTGACATGTCAGGTGGTGTTGCAGAGCGCTTCCCTCGGTCAAGGGGCTGGCGTGGCAGGGGCCGAAATCCCCTCGCCCGCGGTGGCCCGTGGCGTGGCCCTGTGGCAGAGATGATTTCTCATGGGATGCGATTCGCCCGGCGACGCAGGGCAGGAGACGTTGATGTTCTCATCGACCACCCCGATCAGCTCCGAAGGCGGTCACGCCAGCTTCCAGAACAATGTCCCGGACCCCGTGACGTCCGGGAACGAGCTTCCGGCCTTCACCTTCGCCTTGGAGAAATCCGCGGGGCGGGTGATGGGCGGCAGCTATGGCAAGGAGGCCACCGTCGTCCAGCTGCCGATATCCAAGGGCCTTGCGGGGGTCTCGATGCGCATGGAGCCGGGGGTGATGCGCGAGCTGCATTGGCATGCCACGGCGGCGGAGTGGGCCTTCGTCACCGAGGGCCGGGTGCGGACCACGGTCATCGACCCCAGCGGCTGCTCCGAGACCAACGATTTCGAGCCGGGCGATATCTGGTATTTCCCGCGCGGCCACGGCCATGTCATCGAGACCTTGGGCGAGGCGCCGTGCCACTTCATCCTCGTCTTCGACAACGGCTATTTCTCCGAGTTCGGCACCTTCAGCATCACCGACTGGCTGGGCCATGCGCCGCCGGAGCTGCTCGCCAAGAATTTCGGCCTCCCCGCCGCCACCTTCGAGAATTTCCCGAAATCGGAAGTCTATTTCGCCAAGGGGAAAAAGCCGCCCGCGATCCCCTCCGCTCCCTTGCGGGGCTGGAAGACGCCGGCGCTGAGCCACAAATACAGCCTCCTCTCCCAGGCGCCGTTCGAGACCTTCAAGGGGGGCGTCGAATGGCGCGTGGATGGCTCCCAGTTCGCCATTTCCACGACCATGACGGGTGTCGTGCTGGAGATGGAGCCCCGCAGCCTGCGCGAGCTGCATTGGCATCCGAATGCCGCCGAGTGGCACTATGTGCTGAGCGGCGATCTCAGCGTGACCCTTTTCGGATCGCACGGGCGCTGGCGCGAGGCGACGCTCGGCACGGGAGATGTCGGCTATATCCCGCAGGGCTTCGGGCACTCGATCGAGAACATCGGGGCCGGGAAGGCGCGCATCCTCATCGTCTTCAACAGCGGCCACTATCAGACCATCGACCTCTCGCAGTGGATCGCCGGGAACCCGACCGACATCCTCGCCACCAACTTCTCGCAGGACGCGGCGATCTTCGAAAAATTTCCGCGCAAGGACGTCTTTCTGACGAAATAGCCCATTGCCGATCCTCCAGCCGAGGCCGCCGACCGGCATGAAGCCATTCGATTCCCGGCGCGCCCCGGTTTTCGCGAAGAACGGCATGGCATGCTCCAGCCAGCCCCTCGCGGCCGCGGTGGGCAGGGACATCCTCAAGGCCGGAGGGAACGCCGCGGATGCGGCGATCGCCATGGCCGCGATGGTCAACGTCACGGAGCCGATGATGAACGGGCTCGGCGGCGATTGCATGGTGCTGGTGCATTGGAACGGCGAGTTCTTCGGCCTCAACGGCAGCGGGCGTTCGGGGTCCCGCCTGAGCATCGACACTCTTCGTGCCGCGGGCTTTTCCGCGATGCCCAAGGCCGGCGCGGCGACGGTCACGGTGCCCGGGGCGCTCGATGGCTATCTCGCGCTGCACGAGCGGTTCGGCTCCATGGGGCTTTCCGCCCTTGTCGAGCCGGCTTCCGCCTATGCCGAGGATGGCTTCGCGGTTGGCGCCAAGATCAGCCAGGCGTGGCGTTGGGGTGCCGCGAAGCTGCGGCGCTTCTCACCCGACCCGGGCGCCTATCTGCCGGGGGGCGAGCCGCCGAACGCGGGACAGATCTTCCGCCAGCCGGAGCTTGCGAGAACCTGGCGCGCGATCGGCAAGGAGGGCCGCGCCGCGTTCTACGCGGGCGAGGTGCGGGAGCGCATCCTCGATGTGTTGCGCAAGGACGGCGGCTTTTTGGAAGCCAAGGATTTCGACGCGGTGCAGGCCGAGTGGGTCGCGCCGATCCACGCCTCCTATCGTGGCCACACCATCCTCGAGCTCCCGCCCAATGGCCAGGGCATCGTCGCGCTGATGGCCTTGGGCATTCTCGAGGGCTTCGATCTGCCGGGGCTTTTCCGAGAGGACGAAGCTCAGGCGAGCCACCTGATCCTCGAGGCCATCAAGCTCTGCTTCGCCGATGCGGAACGATATGTCGCCGATCCTCGCTTTGCCGAAACCCAAGTGGCGCGCCTCCTCTCGGCGGAGTATCTCGGCGGACGCCGCGCCTTGATCCGCCGCGACCATGCGCTCGACAATCCTTCAGCGGGCCGGGTCCATGGCGACACGACGTACCTCGCGGTCGTCGATCGCGATCGCAATGCCGTTTCCCTGATCACGAGCATTTCCGACGTCTTCGGCGCCGGCATCATCGTTCCCGGAACCGGGATCATCCTCCACAACCGCGGCGCCGATTTCGCGATGGACGCGGCCCATCCGAACCATGCCGCGCCCGGCAAGCGCGTGCGCCATACGATCATTCCCGCGATGATGCTGGCGCCCGACGGTTCGCTGAAGCTCTGCTTCGGCTGCATGGGCGCCAATATGCAGCCCCAGGGGCAGGTTCAGATCGTCGTCAATATCCTCGATCGGGGAATGAACCTTCAGCAGGCCATCGATGCCCCGCGCGTCCGCGCGCTCGATGGAAGGCGGATCTCGGTCGAGCCGCATCCCGGTTCGGACCTCGCCGGCGCGCTCGCCGCCCTCGGGCACGAAATCGTCGCGGGCGAGGAAATCCCCGCGGATTGGCTGCTTCCCCACGATTTCATGAGATCTTTCGAGGGCAGCGCCCAGGCCATCGCCATCGCAGGGGAATCCCTGTGCGGCGCCTCCGATCCGCGCCTCGACGGGATCGCCGTCGCCTGGTAGCCGCGCCCTGCGGGCGCTGCGCCGGTCAGCCTGAGGCGGGCGGGCTAGATCCGCTCGCTGAGCGCGATCGCGACCCGGCAGCCGGTCTTGATCGCCGCCGAGAGCAGGCGGTAGCCGGGCGCCCGCTCGGCCTCGTTGGCGAGCCCGATATCGCGGTGCTCGCGCTCCTCCGCCCGCGCCTTGGCGATCAGCGCCGCGAGCGCTGCCTCCGCCTCGGGAAGCTCGGCCTCCTGCCCGGCATAATGCGCGTCGATCGCTTCCTCGACCGCGACGGTGCAGGCCATCGCCGCGCGCTCGCCCAAGGCCGCCGTCGCCGCGCCCAGCGCGAATCCGGCGAGGTGCCAGAGCGGCAGCAGCGCGGTCGGGCGCACCCGCCGCCGTGCCATCACCTCGGAGAACGAGGCGAGATGCGCCTCCTCCTGCTCCTGCATGTGCTGAAGCAGCGCCGCCTTCGGCCCACGCCCGAGCACCGCGCGCTGGCCGGCATAGATGCGCACCGCCCCGTATTCGCCGGCGTGGTCGACGCGGATCATCCGCGCCACCACCGGATCGGTCCCACCCACGCTCATCGCCCCGCCTCCCGGCTCCGCACCAGGTAGGCCACGAGGAGGGCGAGAACCACCAGCGCATAGAGCAGGTTCATCGCCGCCATCGAGAGCGGCAGGCCGGGGATCAGGAAGCTCGGCGCGTCGCAGGGCTTGCTCGCATGCGCCGGCATCGAGGCGAGGAGCTGGGCGAGGCTGGTCCCGTGGATCTCGGGCGCGGCGCATTCCGGCAGCGGGCTCGGCCAGAGGCCCTGCTCGACGCCGACATGGACGAAGGCGAGCCCGGCCGCCGCGAGCAGGCTGAGCGCCAGCAGCATCAGCAGGCCCCTGCCCGCCGGCCGCGGGCGGGCGAACGCGGCGAGGACGCCGAGGACGGCCGCCACCCGCCACGGCCAGCGCTCGAGCAGGCAGAGCGCGCAGGGAACGAGGCCGAGCCAGAACTCCGAGCCCTCGGCGACGATCAGCGCCAGCGCGGCCGCGATGGCGACGGCGAGGCCCGCCGTGCGGTGATCGATGCGCTGCATGGCAGGCCGTATGAACGCTTCCCGCCAGGGCGGCAAGGCGGGCGGCAAGGCGGGCGGCAAGGCGGGCGGATTGCTGGGCGCACGGCCGCGCACTAGCCTCGGCCGAAGCGTGTAGGGAGGGGCGGATGCGACGGATCTGGGGCCGGGCCACGTCGAGCAACGTGATGAAGGTGGTGTGGCTGCTCGAGGAGCTGGGCCTGCCCTATGAGCGGCGCGATGTCGGCGGCAGCTTCGGCAAGACCGACACGCCCGAATACCGGGCGATGAACCCGAACGGGCTGGTGCCGACGCTCGAGGAGGACGGTTTTATCCTCTGGGAGAGCAACGCGATCTGCCGCTATCTCTGCGCCGCCCATGCGCCGGACGCACCGCTCTGGCCCGCCGAGCCGCGGGCGCGGGCGAACATCGACCGCTGGATGGACTGGCAGCAGACGACGCTCGGCCGGCCGATCGGGGTGGTTTTCTGGGGCCTCGTGCGGACCCCGCCGGAGCAGCGCGACCAGGTGGCGATCGCTGCCGCAATCAAGGACTTGACGCGCATCTGGGGCGTGCTCGAGGCGGTGCTCGCCCGGCACGCCTATGTCGGCGGCGCGGCCTTCACCCTGGCCGACATCCCGCTCGGCGTGCACGTGCATCGCTGGTTCACGATGGAATTCGAGCGCCCGCCCTTGCCCCATCTCCGCGCCTGGTACGATCGGCTGCTCGCCCGCGCGCCCTACCGCGGCCACGTCGCCCGGCCGCTGGCGTGAGCCCGGCCGCTGGCGTGAGAAGGAAGGCCACCTGCCGGCCGCCGGGCTTGACCCCCGGCGGAGGCATCGCGGCTACGCATCGGCGGGCAGATCGAACGCCTTGCGCAATGCGCGCTGCCCGGCCGGCGTGATCGCCAAAGCGCGCGTGCCGCCTGTCCGGCGCATCCACCCATTGGCGAGGCAGGCGTTGCACAGGGCGGCCCCCAGCGCGCCCGCAAGGTGTGGACGCCGTTCGCTCCAGTCCAGGCAAGGCCGGCAAAACAGCTTGCCTCCATTGCGTCGGGCCGCTCGGCCCCTCGCGGCGCCGAGATCCACGCCAAGGCCTTGCAGGAACATCGCACCGGCCTCAGTCACCGCCCCGCCATCCGGTGAAAGCTCGACGTGTCCGCGCTCCACCATCCGGTCCGCCATGGCGACGGCGACCTGCCCGGCGAGGTGGTCGTAGCAGGTCCGGGCAAGGCGCAGCGCCTTGTCGCGCGGACCGACGAAAACCGCGCCGACCGGGCGAGCCTCGGGCCGAGCGGCACGCTCGGCTGCCACCGCCATGATGCCCTCGAGCATCCGGGCCACGGTCCCGGATGCAACGCGATGGTATCGGTGCCGCCCCTGCCGTTCCATCGCCAGCAGGCCGGCGTCCGTCATCCGAGCCAGATGGCCGCTGGCCGTTTGCGGGGTAATTCCGGCGGCGCACGCCAGCTCCGTCGCCGTCAGGGCACGGCCGTCCATCAGAACGCTCAGCATGGCGGCCCGGGCGGGGTCGCCCACGAGGGCTGCCGTGGCAGCGAAACCGGATGTGGTCAGCATGGCTCCCCCTCACGCGCCGGTCAGCGCTTCTGCCCCATCATCGGGTGCAAATGCTTCGGCCGGGACCGAAGCATCCGGCAACGCCGCCGCGGCAGGATGCCGTGGTTGCCAACATCGAAGCGAGACGATGCGCCATGATCACCTGCTGCATCCGTTATGAGATCGATCCGTTCAACGTGGCAGCCTTCGACGAGTATGCACGCAACTGGGGACAGGCGATCCCGCGGTGCGGGGCCGACCTGATCGGCTACTTCGCGCCGCACGAGGGGTCCAGCACGACAGCCTATGGGCTATACACCATTCCCGACCTTGCGGCTTACGAGGCCTACCGTGCCCGCCTTCATGAAGACCCTATGGGCCGGCAGAATTACGAGTTCGCCAGGCGCGAGCGCTTCATTTTCAAGGAGGATCGGATTTTCCTCCGCCTCGCCTCCTCGCCGCACGCACCCCTGGTGCGGCCTTGACCGCCGGTTGCTTTCCGCGCGTATAGGCAGGACGAGCATCCTATGAGCCAGGCACTCGCGTACGAACGCTTCCGCGGCTTGCACGAACGGCCGGGCGCCTTTGTGATGCCCAATGCCTGGGATGGCGGGTCGGCCGTGCTGCTCAAGCAGGCCGGGTTCGCGGCGCTCGGCAGCTCCTCCTTTGCGATCGCTGCCGCCCTGGGGCGGCAGGACGGCTGGCACGCCGTCAGCCGGGCGGACTCCATCGCCAATGCCACCATGCTATGGCGCCTGACCGGGTTGCCCGTGAACGGCGACCTCGAGGACGGTTACGGTTCCGCACCGGAGGATTGCGCCGCCACGGTGGAGGCGGCCATCGAGGGCGGTCTTGCCGGGTTGGGAATCGAGGACACCACGGCCGACCCGGGCCGACCGATCCATGAATTCGACGTCGCCGTCGCTCGCATCCGCGCCGCGGCCCGTGCCGCGCGGGGACGCATCGTGCTGACCGGCCGCACCGACAACTTCCTGCAAGGCCGCTCGGACCTCGAGGACGTCGTCCGCCGTCTCGTCGCGTTCGCGGAGGTTGGAGCCGACGTGCTTTACGCGCCTGGCCTGCCGGACATGGAAGCCATCCGTGCTGTCGTGCGAGCCGTCGCTCCGAAGCCGGTGAATGTGCTGATCGGCCCCGGCCTCAGCGTGCAGGAGCTTGCTGCGCTCGGCGTCTGCCGCGTGAGCCTCGGTGGCGCGCTCTATCGGCGTGCCCTCGCCGGGCTGGTGTCCGCGGCCGAGGCGTTGCGGGCCGGCGATTTGCAGGCAGCGATCGACGGCGCCGTGCCGGGTCGGGAACTCGCGGCCCTGCTCCCCCCCTGATCCAGGGATGGGGTCCAGGGGCAAGCCGCCCCTGGTCTTTCTTCTCAGGCGCCGGCGGCGCCGCCGAGATAGGCCGCGCGCACCCGCGGGTCGGCGGCCAGTTCCCCCGCCGGCCCGGCGAGCGCGATCCGTCCGCTCTCGAGCACATAGGCGCGATCGGCGATGCGCAGCGCCTGGCGCGCGTTCTGCTCGACCAGCAGCACCGAGGTGCCCTGGGCGCGGATGCGCTGGATGATCGCGAAGATCGCCCGCACGAGCTTGGGCGCGAGCCCCATCGAGGGCTCGTCCAGCACCAGCAGGCGCGGCTCCAGCATCAGCGCGCGCCCGATCGCCAGCATCTGCTGCTCGCCGCCGCTGAGCGTGCCGGCGAGCTGGCCCTGCCGCTCGGCAAGGCGGGGAAAGAGCGCATAGCTGGCTGCGATCCGCCGCTCCACCTCGGCCCGGTCGCGGCGCAGCAGGTAGCCGCCGAGACGGAGATTTTCCTCGACCGAAAGCGGGCCGAAGATGCGCCGCCCCTCCGGCACATGGCCAAGGCCGCGGGCGACGATCTCGTGGGCGCGGAGCCGGGTGATATCGGCGCCGGCCAGCACGATGCGCCCCTGGCGGCCGCGCACCAGGCCGGAGATGGTGCGCAAGGACGTCGTCTTGCCCGCGCCGTTGGCCCCGAGCAGGGCGACGATCTCGCCTTCCGCGACCTCGAGGCTGACACCGCGCAGCACTTCCACCTTGCCGTAGGCGACGTGCAGGTCCGCGACCTCTAGGAGTCCCAAAGGGCCGCCTCCTCGGTCGCGCCCTCGGCTTCGTCCGCGTCCGACTCGTTGCCGAGATAGGCGTCGATCACCCGCGGATCGCGCTGCACCTCCGCGGGCTCGCCCGCGGCGATGAGCGTGCCGTGGTCCATCACCAGCACGCGGTCGGAAACGCCCATCACCAGCATCATGTCGTGCTCGATCAGCACCACCGTCACGCCGCGATCGCGGATGCGGCGGATGAGGCCCATCAGCTCGGTCTTTTCCGTCGGGTTCATCCCCGCGGCCGGCTCGTCGAGCAGCAGGATCTCGGGCTTGGCGCCGAGCGCGCGGGCGATCTCGAGCCGCCGCTGATCGCCATAGGCAAGATCGCCCGCCCGCTGGCCCGCCGCCGCCTCGAGCCCGACGAACCGCAGCAGCCGGCGGCAGGTGCCGAGATGCTCGCGCGCATCGCGCCTGGCCGAGGGCAGGCCGAAGATCTCGCCGGCGAGCGAGACGCGATGGTGCGGATCCATCCCCACCAGCACGTTCTCGTACGCCGTCATGTTGGGAAAAAGCCTGATCCCCTGGAAGGTGCGCGAAAGCCCGAGGGCGACGATACGGTGCGGCGCGAGGCGCCCGATCCGCGCGCCGCGGAACCGGACCTCGCCGCCGCTCGGCCGCGTCACGCCGGTGAGGCAGTTGAAGACGGTCGTCTTCCCCGCTCCGTTGGGACCGATGATGCTGAGGATCTCGCCGCGACGGACGCTGAAGCTCAGCCCGCTCACCGCGTGCACGCCGCCGAAATCGCGGCTCAAGCCCCTGACCTCGAGCAGCGTCTCGCCGCGCGCCGCGTCAGCTCCGCTAAAGACGGGGTCTGCAAAGACGGGGTCTGCAAAGACGGGGTCCGCAAAGACGGGGCCGGCAAAGACGGGATCCCCGCCTTCGTCCTCGGGAAGCCGGACACGCCTGGCCACGCGCGCGGGCCACAGCCCCTGCGGCCGGACGAGCATGAGGATGATGAGGCCGACCGCGAAGCCGAACTCGCGCCAGAGGGCGAGGAAGCGGAGCGCCTCGGGCAGCCCGGCCACGATCACCGCGCCGAGCAGCACGCCCGGGGTGCTGCCCATGCCGCCGAGCACGACGACGATGAGGAAATTGATCGACTGGAGATAGGTGAATCCGGTGGGATCGATGGCGCCGAAGCGGGTCGCGAAAAGACTGCCGCCCAGGCCGCCGACCAGCGCGCCCATCACGTAGGCCAGCAGCTTCACCCTGAGCGTCGGCACGCCGATCGCCTCGGCCGCCGTCTCGTCCTCGCGGATGCTGATCCAGGCGCGGCCAAGCCGGGAGGCCGAGAGCCGCCGCGTGAAGAGGATCACGACGAGGAGAAAAACCCAGGCGACGCCATAGATCGCCGCGGGCGAGCTGAGCTCGATGCCGAACAGGACGGGCGGGTCGATCCCGTAGATCCCGTTCGGCCCGCCGGTGATGTCGAGGTTGGTCGCGATGACGCGGACGATCTCGCCGAAGCCGAGCGTCACGATCGCCAGATAGTCGCTGCGCAACCTGAGCGTCGGGTAGCCGATGATGACGCCGGAGAGGGCGGTGAAGGCAAGGCTCGCCGGCAGGGTCTCCCAGAAGGAGAAGTGGAGCAGCGTCTCGAGGAGTGCTGTGGTATAGGCGCCGATGGCGAAGAACGCGGCATAGCCGAGATCGAGCAGCCCGGCATAGCCGACGACGATGTTGAGCCCGAGGCCGAGGATGCCGAAGGTGACGATGCTGATCGCGACATCGATCACATAGTCGTCCGCCACCAGCGGCAGGACGACGGCGCCGGCGGCGACGGCGACCATGAGCATCCTAGAGGTCGCGGCCCGCACCGCCGGATCGGCCCGATCCGCCATGCCCGCTACATCCGTTCCACGACGCGTTCCCCGAACAGGCCCGTCGGCTTGACGACGAGCACGCCGATCAGCACGAGGAACACGAACACGTCGGTCCAGCGCGAGGAGAGGTAGCCCGCGCCGTAGGATTCCAGCAGGCCGATCAGCAGGCCGCCCGCCATCGCGCCGGGGATGTTGCCGATGCCGCCGAGCACGGCCGCGGTGAAGGCGCGCAGGCCCACCAGGAAGCCCATGTAGAACGAGATCTGCGTGTAGTAGAGGCCCTCCATCACGCCGGCCGCCGCGGCGAGGGCGGAGCCGACGAAGAAGGTGAGCTGGATGATCCGCTCGACATCGATCCCCATCAGCCGCGCCGCGTCCTGATCGACCGCGAGCGCCCGCATCGCGGTGCCGATGAAGGTGCGGTGGACGAACAGATAGAGCGCGAACATCAGAGCCAGGCTGATGACGAACATGGCGGTCTGCGCGTAGCTGATCTGGACGCCGCCGATCGCGAATCCCGCCGTGCTCATGAGATGCGGGTAGGTGAGGAAGCCGGGGCCGTAGACCAGCAGAACCCCGTTCTCGAGCGCCAGCGAGACGCCGAGCGCGGTGATCAAAATGGAAAGCCGTGGCGCGGCGAGCAGCGGCTGATAGGCGACCCGGTCGATCACCACCCCGAGCCCGCCGCTGAAGAGGAGCGCGGCGGCGAAGGCGACGATGAGTGCGGCGGCCATCGGCAGGTGCGTGCCGGCGAGCGTGATCAGCACGGTCCAGCCGGCGAAGGCGCCGACCATGAAGATGTCGCCATGGGCGAAGTTGATCAGGCGGATGATGCCGTAGACCATGGTGTAGCCGAGGGCCACCAGGGCGTAGAACGCGCCGATCGTGAGCCCCTCGACGGTGTACTGGAAGAACGCCTGCACCGCCCGGCCTCTTCAGCGAAAGAACGGAGGGATCACGGCCTCTCCCGGCTCCCCCCGACCCAATACGGCCAACCCGGTACCGCTGACCCGGTGCGGCTGACCCAGTACGGCTACTTCATCGCCACCCACTTGCCGGCGGCGTCGAGCCGCATATACGGGGCGAACTCGTCGTTCTTGACGGTGATGACGACATAGACGGCGATCGCCCGGTCGCCCTTGGCATTGAAGCTGATATTGCCGGTGATGCCCGGATAGTTCTTGGTCGCGGCAAGGGCTGCGTTCAGCGCCGCCGGCGTGGTCGCCTTCGCCGCATCGATCGCCTTCGCCAGCACGCCGATCGCGTCGTACTCGTAGGCCGAATAGGGTCCCGGCGGATGGCCGAACTTCTGCGTGTAGCCATCGACGAAGCCCTTGGCGCCGGAGAGGAACTGCGGCAGCGGCGCGCAGGTGACGAACATCCCGTCGGCCGCGGGCCCAGCGGTCTTGAGCAGCGTCGGGTCGTTGTTGCCGTCACCGCCCATGAACACCGGCTTCAAATGAAGCTCGCGCGCCTCCTTCACCATCAGCCCGCCTTCGGCGAAATACCCGGTGAAGTAGATGACGTCCGGATTGAGCGACGCGACGCGCGTGAGCACCGGCGAATAGTCCATCTGGCCGGGCGTGATGGCATTGTCGTAGACGACATCGACGCCGAGCTTCTTGAGCGCGGCGACCGTCGCGACCGCGAGGCCCTTGGCATAGGTGGTGTTGTCGTTGATCACCGCCGCACGCTTGGCGTGCAGCACATTGGCCATGAAGCTGGCGGCGAACGGCCCCTGCTCGTCATCCCGCCCGATCGTGCGGAACACGTCCTTGTAGCCCATCTCGGTGAGCTGCGGGTTGGTCGAGGCGTCGAGGACGTAGGGAATGTCCCGCCGGTGCAGCGTCGAGAGCTCGGGAAGTGCTGCGCCCGAGCAATAGCCGCCGGCGACCGCGACGACGCCGCTGTCGATCATCTTCTGCGCGGCCTGGACGGCGGTCTGCGCGTCGCAGGCATCGTCCTCCGGCACGATCTCGAGGGGTCGGCCGAGAACGCCGCCCGCGGCGTTGATCTGATCGGCGGCGAGCTTGGCCGCGTTGACGATGTCGATCCCCGCGTTGGCGTACGGGCCGGAGAGCGGGCCCGGGACGCCGACCTTGATCGGCTCCGCCGCGCCCGCCGGCCGCGGCCCGCCCGCCATGGTGACGGCGAGAGCGAGTGCCGCAAGACCGCCCGCTCCCCGCATTCCGTTGCGACGCATTGCAAGCCCCCTTTATTGCTATTCAGAACGCGCTTGGCTGATATGCACGGCCTCCTCGCCCCCTGTCAAACCAGGGGCTGGGCCCCTGGACCCCCCAAAACGCTGCGCGGCACAAAAAGATGCGAGATTTGGGGCCGCGGGCCCCCGCCTTCAGCACCGCAACAGATCGAGCGGCGCCTGCGAGAGGGGCTCCGGGGCGCCTGTGGTCACGATGTAGCTTCGGCCGAGCGTCATTGCCGTGCCCGAGGGGCTGTCCATCAGGATCATGTGCAGGAACATCACCATGCCCGGGACCAGTGTCTCGCTATTGCCGCGATAGAGCATCGGCGGGTCCATCCAGCTTGGCGTGAACTTGGCGCCGAGGCTATAGCCGCAGGCATTGAGCCGCGCCGCCGCCATCCCGTGCGCGTCCATCACGCGCGCATGGGCAGCGAACACCTCGCCTGCGCTATGGCTGGGTCGCAGCACCGCCTCGCAGGCGGCGAGCGCCTCGGCGCAGGCGGTGTGCATGCGTTCGTGCTCGGGGCGTGGCTGGCCGATCGCCACCGTGCGCATCAGCGCCGCGTGGTAATGGCGGAAGACGCCGGCGAACTCGAGCGTGAGCTGGTCGTTTGCCGCGAGATGCCGGCGGCCCGAATGGTAGCGGCAGAGCAGCGCATCCTCGCCCGAGCCGATGATGAACTCGTTGGCGGGATAGTCCCCGCCGCCGGCGAAGATCGCCCCCTGCATCGCCGCCAGGATCCGCCCCTCGTCGGCACCGGGCCCGGCCTCGGCAAGGCCGGCGGCGAGCGCCGCATCGGCCAATTCCCCGGCGCGCCGCACATAGGCGAGCTCGGCCGCGGACTTGACCGCGCGCAGCCGGTCGATCAGCCCGTCCGCCGGCTCGAGCGCGCAGAACCCGGCGAGCGCCGCCTCGACCTTGCGCCCGTTGGCGTGGGTGAGCCCGTAGCTCGCGGTCTCGATGCCGAGCCGGCATCCGCCCGCCCCGAGATCCACGAGCATGGCGCGGAGCTGCACGGCCGGATCGGCGCCCTCCTCGTCGGTCCAGATCCGGATATCGCCGATGATCGAGGTGCGTTCGGCCTGGCGGAGATCGGCCGAGCGGGTGATCAGCGCGAGCCGCCCGTCCAGCCCGAGATAGAGGCACTGGAAGAAGCAGAAGCCGAAGCTGTCATAGCCGGTGAGGTAGTACATGCTCTCCTGCTGGAACATCAGCAGCCCGGTGAGCCCACGCGCCTCCATCGCCGCCTCCGCCCGCCGCCGGCGCTCGGCGAATTCCCCGGTGGTGAAATGCAGCGCCAAATTTATCCCTCGCCCAGGCGGAGCAGGGTGCGGGCGAGGAATTCGATGCCCCAGGGGATATCCGCCTCGTCGATATCGAAGCGCGGCGTATGGTGGCCCGAGGCGAGGTCCGAGCCGATGACGGCGTAGGCCGCCTTCCCTCCCCGCTCCTGCACCCGGCGCATGAAGTAGGTCGCGTCTTCGCTGCCCCCCGCGAGGTGCGTCTCCGTGCAGATCGCGATTCCCGGGATCTCGCTGCCGGCCTCGGCGATCAGCCGCGCCAGCTCGGGATCGGAGTGGGCGGTGGTGGTGCGGCCCACGGTCTTGATCTCGACCGTCACCTCCTGCATGGCCGCGGCCCCACGCAGGATCGCCTCGGCGCGGCGCAGCATGGTGTCGGCGATCTCCTCGCTCTCGCCCCGCACCTCGATCTGCATGAAGGCGCGGTCGGCGATCACGTTGCGGCCCGAGCCGGCGTTGAGCGTCCCGACATTGACCCGCGAGCGGCCGGCATGGTGGCGCGAGATGCCGTAGAGCGCCTGCACCGCCTCGGCCGCCGCGAGCAGCGCGTTGCGGCCCTGGTCGGGCTGGCCGCCGGCGTGCGCGGCCCGCCCGAGATAGGTGGCGTCCAGCTTGACGCTGGCGAGGTGCCCGTCCACCGCGGCGCAGGCGCTGCGGCTCGCGACCCCGGTCCCGACATGGATCGCCACGAACCGATCGACATCGTCCACCACGCCCGCCTTGACCATCGGGGCGGCGCCGCGCCCGCCTTCCTCGGCCGGCTGGAAGACGAATTTCACGGTTCCCTTGAGGCGCTCGCGGAGCCCGCTCAGCACTTCCGCCGCGGCGAGGCCGAGCGCGGTGTGCACGTCGTGGCCGCAGGCATGCATCACGCCGGGATGGGCGGAGACGAAGCCCTCGCGCGCGGGCAGATGCGCCTGGGTCATGTCCTCGCGGATCGGCAGCGCGTCCATGTCGACGCGGAGCGCGACCACCGGCCCCGGCCGGGTGCCGGCGAGCGTGCCCACCACGGCGGTATGGCCGCCGGCGAGCGCGGGCAGGAAGGAAGCGGGCGCGCCTTCGGCCTCGGCGCGGCGATAGCACCGGTCGAGCTCCTCCTCGTCCGGCAGGCCGACGCGGCTGGCGGAATCCATGACGTCCCGCCCGAGCCTGACCGCGAGCCCGAGCTCGGTGAGGCGTGCGGCGACCAGGCTCGCGGTGCGGAACTCGGTCAGCCCGAGCTCGGGATGCCGGTGCAGGTCGCGCCTGAGCGCCACCGCCCGCCGGGCGGCGGCCGCAAGGAGATCAGCCGGAGGGGAGAAGGTCATGCTCTGCCGTCCTTCGCCAGGAATCGCCGCTTCATCCACCCAAACTCATTTGCCGGCCAGGGTGCCGGCCGGGGTGCCGGCCGGGGCGCCGGCCGGGGCGCCACGGGCGAGAAAATGCGGGTCGAGCGCGTCGCGCGCCCAGTCCCCGATCAGGTTCTCGGCCAGGACCAGGAGAACCAGCGCCAGCCCCGGAACGACCGACGGCCACCAGGCGCCGCCGAAGAGATACTGGTAGCCTTGCGCGACCCTGAGGCCAAGCGAGGGGGTGGTCACCGCCACGCCGAGCCCGAGAAAGGAGAGCGAAGCCTCCAGCTCGACCGCGCGCGGCACGTCGACGGAGGCCTGGACCAGCAGCGCGCTGAGCACGTTCGGCAGCAGGTGGCGGAACAGCACGCGCGCCTCCGAGGCGCCGATCAGCCGCGCCGCGGTGATATAATCGCGCCCGCGTTCGGCGAGCACGCTCGCGCGCATCAGCCGCGCATAGGGCGCCCAGCCGACGATGCCGATGACGAGGATCAGCTTCCAGAGGCCGCGGCCGCTCACCGCCATCACCGCAAGCGCGATCAGCACCGCCGGGATCGAGAGCTGGAGATCGACCAGCGGCATCACCACCGTGTCGAACCAGCCGCCGCTGCGATAGCCGGCGATCAGCCCGCTCGTCGCGCCGAGCGCAACGCTGATCGCGACCGAAACGAAGCCGACGAGCAGCGAGACGCGGAGCCCGTAAAGCACGTTGGAGGCGATGTCGCGCCCGAGCCCGTCGGTGCCGAGAAGATAGCGCCAGCGTCCGCCGGCGAGCCAGACGGGCGGCGTAAGCCGGGCGAACAGGTCCTGCTGGCCGGGGTCGTGCGGGGCGATCCAGCCCGCCAGCGCCGCCGCGCCGAGCAGCACGAGGAAGATCGCCAGCGGCAGCTTCGGCGCCGATTGCAGTCTAAGCGCCATGGCGCACGCGCGGATCGATCAGGCCGTAGAGCAGGTCGGTCGCGAGGTTGATCGCGACGAACATCGCCGCGGCGACCAGCACGTAGGAGAGGATGACCGGATAATCGAGGCGGAAGAGCGCCTCGAGCGCCATCCGGTTCATCCCCGGCAGGGCGAAGATCGTCTCGGTGATGACGGTGCCCGCGAAGAGCTGGCCGAACTGCAGGCCGAACACGGTGACGAGCGGGAGGGCCGCCGGCCGGAGCGCGTGCTTCAGCACGACCACTGCCTCGCTCAGGCCTTTCGCGCGCGCGGTCCGCACATAGGGCTGCGAGAGCTGTTCGAGGAGCGCGCTCCGCACCAGGCGGGTGAAGAAGGCGATGCGGAAGAAGGCAAGCGTGAAGGCCGGCATGATGAAATGCGTAAGGCCGCCGCCGCCGGAGGCCGGCAGCAGGTTGGTGAGCACGCTGAAGACGAAGATCAGCACGATGCCAAGGAAGAAGGTCGGCACCGAGGCGCCGAGCACCGAGAGGGCGCGGAGCGCACGATCGGTGAAGCTCGCGGGGCGCACCGCCGCGACGATGCCGAGCGGCACGCCGATCGCAACCGCGATGGCGATCGCCAGCCCCACCAGCTCCAGCGTCACCGGCACGCGCGAGAGGATGAGCGGCAGCGCCGGCGCATCGCTGTAGTAGGAGATCCCGAGATTGCCGTGCAGCACGCCGGCGAAGAAGCGGAGATACTGCGCCGGCAGCGGCCGGTTGAGCCCGAGCGCCGCGGCGAGCGCTGCCCGCTCGGCCGCGTTCATCTGTTCCGGCGCCAGCACCGCGATCGGATCGCCGGTCGCATGGATCAGCACGAAGACCAGCGTCAGCACGGCCCAGAGGGTGAGAAGGGCGCGGGCAAACCTGCCGAGCAGGAATGCCGTCATCCGCTATTTGCGCTTCATCTGCCAGACCAGGACGAGCCCGTCCGGCCGCTCCTGCCAGGCGACGTCCGCGGCCACGCCCGCGACCTCGTCCTGGTAGTAGAGCGGGATGTAGGCGCGATCCTTCTCGGCCATGGCGTAGGCCGCGCGCTCGAGCGCGATCCGCGGCGCGTCGGCGAAGTCGGCGCCCGCCTTGGCGATCAGCGCGTCCGCCGCCGGGTTGCAATAATGGGCGCGGTTCACATGCCCGAGTCCGGCCTTGGGATCGCGGCAATGGAAGATCGAATTCCAGGTCGAGATCGGGTCGGTGCCGCTCCACCCGGCCATGTACATGCTGAAATCGCCCTTGTCGGTCTGCGGGAAGAAAATCGCCTTCGGGATCGCGTTCACCGCGACCGTGATCCCGACCTCGCCGAGCAGGCCGCCGATCGCCTGCGCGACCAGGCTGTCCTCGAGATAGCGGTCGTTGGTCGCATCGAGCCGGACGGAGAACCCCTTCGGGTAACCGGCCTCGGCGAGCAGCCTCCGCGCACGGGCGGGGTCGTAGGGCGTGGGCTTGATCGCGGGATCGTAGGCCTCGAGCCCGGGCGAGGTGAATTGCGCCGCGACCTCCGCCGCGCCGTCGAAGATCTTGTCGCGGATCAGGGGCACGTCGATCGCCGCCGCGACCGCCTCGCGCACGCGGATATCCATGAACGGGTTCTTCGTGCCCGGCGCCATGCCGGCGGAGTTCTCCGCCCGCCAGACATCGAGCCCGAGATACATCGTCCTGAGGCCGGGAACCAGGCTGAGATAGGCCCGCGCGCTTGCGCGCACGCGTGCGAAGTCGGTCGGGTCGAGCTTCTCGGCGAACTGCGCCTGGCCTGAAAGCAGGGCCGCGACCCGCGTCGCCCCCTCGGGAACGCTCTCGAGGCGCGCATGGCGGAAGACCGGAGGCTCGCCCCAGAAGCCGCTCGCGGCCTCGAGCACGAGATGATCCTGCGCCAGCCAGGAGACGAACCGGTAGGGCCCGGTGCCGATCGGATGGCGCGCGAAGGCATCCCGCCCGCCCTTGGCGATCAGCGCCTCCGGCATCACCGGGATCTGCGAAAGATAGGTCGGAAAGAGCGGGTTCGGCGCGGTGAAGGAGACCACGATCGTCGCCCCGTCGATCACCTTGTAGCCGCTCACGCCGCTCGCGTATTCGCGGAACTGCGATTTCGGGTTGTCGCGCGTGTCGAGGATCGAGCGTCCGACATCGTCGGGCGTCATCGCCGCGCCGTCATGGAAGCGCACGCCTGTGCGCAGGCCGAGCTGCCAGGCGGTCGGCGAGAGGCTCTTCCACGCCACGGCGATCCGCGGCTGCGGCGTGCCGTCCGGGGCGAGCATCGTGATGCCGTCGAAGATCTGGCGCTGCCACGAGATCGTCGTCGTCTCGCTCCGCATGATCGGATCGAGCGTCGTCGCCCCGCCGTCGAAGGCGAGCACCAGCGGCCGGGCGGCGCTATCGCCGGTTGCCGCCGCCGCGCGCGCGCCCGTGCCGAGCAGCAACGCCGTGCCCGCCAGCCCGCGCGAGAGATCCCTCCGACCGAGCGTCATCGCCGCCTCCCGCATTGCTCCCGGCCGGCACCGAACAGGAGTGCGCCCGTCCTGTCAATTCGCAAAAAAGAACGTCAATTCGCAAAAAGGATGGTCAATTTGCAAAAAGATCCGGGCGGATGCAGGCGCTCCAATGTCCCGGCGCGACCTCGCGCAATTCTGGGCGGCTCGCGCTACAGGCGGCGAGCGCGTGGCGGCAGCGGGTGCGGAAGGCGCAGCCGGAGGGCGGATCGATGGGGCTCGGCGGCTCGCCGGCAAGCGCGATGCGCGCGCGCCGCGCGTGCGGGTCCGGCACCGGCACGGCGGAAAGAAGGGCGGCGGTGTAGGGGTGGCGCGGCCCGCGGCAGAGCGCGCGGCTCTCGGCGAGCTCGACGATCCGCCCGAGATACATCACCGCGATGCGGTCCGCGAGATGCTCGACCACCGCGAGGTCGTGGGCGATGACGAGCATGGTCAGCCCGAGCCGGGCGCGGATATCGAGCAGCAGGTTGACGACCTGCGCCTGGATCGAGACGTCGAGCGCCGAGACCGGCTCGTCGGCGAGCAGGAATTCCGGCCCCGGCGCGAGCGCCCGCGCGATCCCGATGCGCTGGCGCTGCCCGCCCGAGAACTCGTGCGGATAGCGGCCCATCGCCTCCGCGGGCAGCCCGACCATCGCCAGCAGCGCCGCCACCCGCGCCCGCCGCGCCGCGTCCGCGCCGAGCCCATGGATCAGCAGCGGCTCGGCGATAGCCTCGCCGATCCTGAGCCGCGGGTTGAGCGAGGAGGTCGGGTCCTGGAAGACGAGCTGCATCCGCCGTCGGAAGGGCTTCATCGCGCGCCGGGAGAGATGCGTGATGTCGGTCCCGTCGAAGCGGATGCTTCCCCCCGTGGGCTCGATCGCGCGGAGCAGGCTCCGCCCGAAGCTCGTCTTGCCCGAACCGGATTCGCCGACCAGGCCGAGGATCTCGCCCCGTTGCACCGCGAGGCTGACGCCGTCCACCGCCCGGAGCTGTTTCCGCGGCTTCACCGGGAACCACACTTGCAGCGCCTCGGCCTCGACGAGCGGCGCGGCGCTCACGCCGGAACGCCAAAGATCTCGTCGATGCGCAGGCACCGCGCCCGGTGCCCCCCGCCCAGCGCCCGCAAGCCCGGCGGCGCGGCGTCGCAGAGCCCGGGCCGCGCGTGCGGGCAGCGGGGATGGAAGGCGCAGCCGGCGGGATGGGCGAGCGGGCTCGGCGGCTCGCCTGGGATCGCGGTCAGCCGCAGCGGGGAATCGTCGGTCACCAGCCGCGGCACCGAGGCGAGCAGTCCCGCGGTGTAGGGCATCCGCGGGGCGGCGAAGATCGCGTCCGTCGGCCCCTCCTCGACCAGCCGCCCGGCATACATCACCGCGACCCGGTCGGCGATCTCGGCGACGACGCCGAGATTGTGGGTGATGAAGAGCACGGCCATCCCGATCTCGCGCTTCATCCGCCCGATGACATCGAGAATCTCGGCCTGGATCGTCACGTCGAGCGCCGTGGTCGGCTCGTCGGCGATCAAGAGGCGCGGCCGGCAGGCGAGCGCCATGGCGATCATCACCCGCTGCGCCATGCCCCCGGAAATCTGGTGCGGATAGCTTTTCGCGCGTATCTCGGGCGCGGGGATGCCGAGCGCGCCGAGCATCCGGACGGCGACCCGCATCGCCTCCGCCCGGTCCTTGCGTTGGTGCAGCCGCACGGTCTCGGCGATCTGCTCGCCGATGCTGAAGACCGGGCTCAAGGCGGCGAGCGGCTCCTGGAAGATCATCGCGATCTCGTTGCCGCGGAGCTGGCGCAGGCGCGCCGGGCGCACCCTGAGCAAATCCTCCTCGGCCCCGTCACGGCCGCGGAAAAGGATGCGCCCCGCGGTGACCTCTCCGGGCGGGCACGGCACCAGCCCCATGATGGCGAGCGCGGAGACCGATTTTCCCGAGCCCGACTCGCCCACGAGCGCCAGCGTCTCGCCCTCGGCGATGGCGAAGGAGAGGCCGGCGACCGCCTCGGCCGGGCCGGCTTCGGTCCGGAAGCGGACGGAGAGGCCGGTGACGGAGAGCAGGCTCAGTCCCGACCCTCGCCCAGGCCCGGCGCCTCGCCCGGCGCCTCGCCAGGGGCGCCCTCGGGCCACATCGTCTGGATGACGTGCCAGTAGGTGCGCATCGCATCCCCGATGCTCTGGCGCTGGCCGCTCGAGCCGATGACGCCGGCGGCGACGGTCGCGGCGCTGAAGCGGTTGATGGCCGAGAGCACCTTGGTCACCGGCTCCTCGTCGGCGAGCGCCCCGACCGCGGGCATTGCGGGATCGCGATAGGCGAGGCTGGTGAAGGCGGCATAGACCGCCCGCTGGATCCTCAGCGTCGCCTCCACGCTCTGCGGCTCGCCGGTCGAGATGGTGATGCCCGAGGCGAGCGAGGCCGCCGCGGCGCGGCCGAGCGCAAGGACCATCTTGCGGATGGAGGCCGCGTCGAAAAGCGGTCGGAGAGGCGGCGATACGGCATCACCGGCGGGACTGTCGGCCATGAAATCTCCTCGTTGTCGTGGTTGCGCCTGTTATTCGGCCTGATGCCTACAAACTAGGCAAACATTTTGTCATTTTGCCGTCAGCTTCCCCTCCATCATCTCAAATTCGATACGCCCGATACGGCTTCCGGCCCCTGTCGCCTCCCGGGGGCGCGAAAGCGCAACGAGTCGCGGGTTTGTGGCACGCTCCTTGCAGACCAGCAGTAGGGGGTTCGCGCCCCATCGGTTGGAGGGAAACACATGCTGCTACCCAGTCCAAAGTGGCTCGACACGGGTGACAACGCCTGGCAGCTCGCCGCCGGCACATTCGTCGCCCTGCAGAGCGTTCCCGGCCTCGTCATCCTCTATGGCGGCCTCGTCAAGAAGAAATGGGCCATCAATTCGGCGTTCATGGCGATCTACGCCTTCGCCGCGGTGATGGTGGTCTGGGTGCTCTGGGCCTACAAGATGGCGTTCGGGCCCCAGCTCTTTCCCTTCCTCGGAATGCCGGGGCCGGTGATGGCGGCGCTCACCGAGACCGGCCAGGCAACCATTCCCGCCGCCGCCTCGGGCATGCCGGCGATGGCCTTCCCGATGGCGACGCTGATCTACTTCCAGTTCGTGTTCGCCGCGATCACGGTGATCATCCTCGCCGGCGCGGTTGTCGGGCGAATGCGCTTCTCCGCCTGGATGATCTTCGTGCCGCTCTGGATGACCTTCATGTACACCGTCGGCGCCTTCAGCCTGTGGGGCGGCGGCTGGCTCGCCAGCATGGGGGTGGTCGACTTCTCGGGCGGCTACGTCATCCATCTCGCGGCCGCCAGCTCGGGCTTCGTCGCCGCCTGGCTGGTCGGGCCACGGCTCAAGTCCGACCGCGAGAACTTCCAGCCGAACAGCCTGCTCATGACCCTGGCCGGCGCCGGAATCCTCTGGCTCGGCTGGAACGGCTTCAACGGCGGCGACCCGTACTTCGCCAATGCCGACGCAGGCGCGGCCGTGCTCAACACCAACATCGCGGCGTGCACGGCGGTGCTGATGTGGACGATCATGGACACCAGCAACTTCGGCAAGCCGTCGGTGCTCGGCGCGGTCAACGGCATGATCGCGGGCCTCGTCGGGATCACGCCGGCGGCCGGCTACGTCAACGGCTACGGCGCCCTGATCATCGGCATCTGCGCCGGGATCATCCCGTGGCTCAGCATGAACAAGCTCGGCAAGATGTCGTTCATGCAAAAGGTCGATGACGCGCTCGGCGTGATCCACACCCATGGCTGCGCCGCGATCGTCGGCGGCCTGCTGACCGGCATCCTCGCCGACCCGAAAATGATCGTCTATGTCGGCACCGAGAAGGACGCGCCCGGCGTCAACGTCACGGGCTGGCTCTACGGCAACTTCCACCAGCTTATCCTCCAGATCTACGGCGCGGTCTTCATCATCGTCGTCAACGTGATCGGCACCTTCATCCTGCTCAAGATCGTGAGCATCTTCGTGCCGCTCAGGATGGACGAGCGGATGCTCGCCGTCGGCGACGACGCCGTGCATGGCGAGGAGGCGTACGCGATCTTCGCCGACCACGCCTTCGACGACCACGACGAGATCGCCGCGAAGGCCGCCGGCGACTAACGGGCCAAAGCCCGGGACCGAGTTCCCTCCCCCCTGCCGCCGTGCGGAGGCTTCCCCCCCGCACGGCGGTTCTTTTTTGCGCCTCCGCCGGGGCCGGCTGGCCGAGCGCCCGGCATGCCTATATGCAAGTCATCGACGAACAGGATCGGAGCCGGGATCCCGAGCCGGTGTGAAGACGCGCTGATGACCTGCCGAGAACAATTGCCGAGCTCGCCCCGCCGGCTTTGGCACCTGCTCCCCGTCCTGGCGCTCCCCGTCTTGGCGCTCGCCGTCCTGGCGCTCTGCCTGTTGGCGCCGGCGCCGGCCCGCGCCGCCGCGAGCGGATGGGTGGGCGGGCCGCGCGCCGCGGCGCGCCTGATCACCGCCGAGGAGGCGACCGGCTCGGGCGGGACGATCGATGCCGGACTCGAGATCCGCCTCGCTGCCGGATGGCACGTCTATTGGCGCACGCCCGGCGCCGCCGGGCTGCCGCCCGCGATTGCCTGGCAGGGCTCGCAGAACCTGGGCGGGGCACGAATTTCCTGGCCGGCGCCCCACCGCTACGCGCTCGATGGGCTGCAAAGCTACGGCTACGAGGGCATTGTGGTCCTGCCGATCGCCGTGCGGCTCGACCGCCCGGGCGCACCGCTCGTGCTTCGGGCCACGGTCGATTACACGGCCTGCCGGAATATCTGCGTTCCCTATCGAGCGGTGCTCGACCTCGCATTGCCGCCCGGGATCGCGCTGCCCGGCCCCGAAGCGGCGCTGATCGCAGCGGCGCGGGCGCGGGTGCCCGGCGATCTCGCGCGGCTCGGGGTCATGCTCGCCAGGGCCGAACTGGTCCCGGCGGGCGCCGAGCGATCGGACCTGGTGCTCGGGCTCACCGGGCGGGTGGCGGCGCTCGTTCATCCGGACCTTTTCGTCGAGGGGCTGGCGCGCGGCGCGCCGGGGCCGCCGGAAATCGTCGGCAACCGCTTGATTCTGCACGGAATCGAGGCGCCGGCCGCCGTGCTCGCCGGAACCAACCTGACCTTCACGCTCACCGATGGGCCATATCGTGCAGCGACGTTCGAGGCGCGACCGGTCCTGGCGGCGGCGGGGCTCATTCCGATTGAGGTGCTCGCGATCGCCTTTCTCGGCGGGCTCATCCTCAACGTGATGCCCTGCGTGCTGCCCGTGCTCGCGCTCAAGCTCATGGCGCTGGCCGGGCTTGGGGGGGCCGAGCGGCGGGTCGCAAGGCGTGCGCTGCTGACCACCGCCGGCGGGGTCCTCGCCGGCTTCGCGGTGCTGGCGGGCGGGCTGATGGCGCTGAAGGCCGCCGGCACCGCGGTCGGCTGGGGCATCCAGTTCCAGCAGCCCTGGTTCCTGGCGGCGATGACGATGGTGATGGTGGTCTTCGCGGCCGATCTCTGGGGCTGGATCACGATCACCCTGCCTCAGGGCTTCGCCGGCGCCTTCGCCACCCTGCTCGCGACCTCCTGCTCGGTGCCGTTCGTCGGCACCGCGGTGGGCTTCGCCCTGGCGCGCGGCCCGGCGCAGATTTTTGCGATTTTCCTCGCCATGGGGCTCGGGCTCGCCGCGCCCTACCTGCTCGGCGCTGCCGCCCCCGGGCTGGTCACGCTGCTGCCGCGGCCCGGACGGTGGATGGTCGTGCTGGCGCGTGTGTTCGGGTTTTTCCTGCTCGGGACCGCGCTCTGGCTGCTGTTCGTGCTGTTCCAGGCGGGCGGGCCGGTCGCGGCGGGTGCTGTGGCGGCGCTGGCCGCGCTGCTGCTGGGCTTGCTCGGCTGGCGGCACAAAATCGGGCGAAGCCGGTTCTCCTTGGCGGCCGCGAGCCTGGTGTCAGTGGCGGCGATCATGGTATCAGGAGTTGCGGCAACCGCGCCCCTGGCTCCGGCAGAACCGGGAGCGGCGTGGCGGCCTTTCACGCGCGCAGCACTCGATGGTGGGCTGGCAGCGGGCAAGGTCGTGATGGTGGATGTCACGGCCGCCTGGTGCCTCGTCTGCCAGGTGAACGCGGCGACGGTGCTCCAACGGGCGCCGGTCGCGGCGGCGCTGGCCGCCCCTGACGTCGTCATGTTGCGCGCCGACTGGACCCGGCCCGATCCGGCGATCACCCGCTACCTGCAGAGCTTCGGGCGCTACGGCGTACCGCTCGATGTCGTTTATGGCCCCGGGTCGCCCGGCGGGATCGTGCTGCCCGATCTCGTGACCTCGGGCGAGGTTCTTCGCGCGCTCGATCGCGCGGCGGGGCGGTGAGGGTCGTCGATAATGGTGAGGAAGAGCTTCATGGTCGGACGGCGCGGACTCCTCCTCGGTGGTTTGGGCGCGGTCGCGTTGGCGCGGAGGGCGCGGGCCGAGGCGCTCGACAGCCTCGCCGGCGCGCTGGTGGAGGTGAGCCCGCCGGCAGCACCCCCTGCCTTCTCGTTCCAGACCGCGGCGGGCGCGCGGCAGACGCTCGCCGATTATCGCGGCAAGGGAATCGTGCTCAATATCTGGGCAACCTGGTGCGGGCCCTGCATTGCCGAGATGCCCGCGCTCGACCAGCTCGCGGCGAGCGCGGCGCGGTTCGGCATCCTGGTGCTGCCGATCTCGATCGATGCGCAGGGACTGCCGGCGGTGAAGCGGTTCTACGGCGCGAACGGCATCGCCCACCTGCCGATCCTGCTCGATCCGGACAGCGACGTCGCGCGCGCCTTCAAGATCGAGGGCATCCCGACGAGCTTCCTCATCACCCGCGGCGGGCGAATCGCCGGCCATGTCGAAGGTCCTGTCCAGTGGAACACGAAGGCGGCGATCGCCACGATCCGCGGGCTGGTCGATCCGGGTGAGCAAACGGAGCAGCGGGCGGGCTGACGGTTCGGGAAGTTTGGGCTAAAGCGGAAGACGCTGCCGAGGAAGCGAGGGAAGAGACGAAAATGAACTACCGATCGCAATTCAAGTCCGTGCGTGACGATGTGGGCCCGGAGGAGTGGCAGGCGCGGCTGGATCTCGCCGCCTGCTATCGCCTGGTCGACTGGTACGGCATGACCGATCTCATCTACAACCACATCACGCTCGCGGTGCCGGGCGAGGAAGGAAACCTGCTGATCAATCTCTACGGCCTGCTCTACAAGGAGATCACCGCCTCGAGCCTGGTGAAGATCGATCTCGACGGGAATATCGTCTGGAAGCCGGACACCGACTATGGGATCAACAAGGCGGGCTACGTGATCCATGGCGCGATCCATCGCGCGCGCCAGGACGTGACCAGCGTCATCCACACGCACACAAGGGCGGGCATGGCGGTCTCCTCGATGAAATGCGGGCTGCTGCCGCTCAACCAGACCGCCATCCGGTTCCATAACCATCTCGCGTACCATGATTACGAGGGGCCGGCGATCGACACGGCGGAGCGCGAGCGGCTGGTCGGCGATCTCGGGCCGCACGAGGCGATGATCCTGCGCGCGCACGGGCTGCTGAGCTGCGGGGCGACGGTGCAGCAGGCGTTCAATACGATGTACCATCTCGAGCTTTCCTGCCGGACGCAGGTGGATGCGATGGCGATGCGCGCCGAGCTCGATCTGCCGACGGAAGAGGTGCTGGAGAGGACGGCGCATCTCTACCAGCCGGGCACGCGGCGGCCGTATGGCGTGCTCGAATGGCCGGCGATGCTGCGGCTTTTGGAATACGAGGGCAACCAGTCGCCCTGGCCGCCCTACTGGAACTGAGGGGCTTCGTTTGATGCCGAATGGGGCGAAGCTGCTCGTCGCCGCGCTCGAGAACGAGGGCGTGGAGCGGGTTTTCGGGGTGCCTGGGGAAGAAAATCTCGCGGTGATCGAGGCGCTGCGGCGCTCCTCGATCACGCTCGTGGTGACGCGGCACGAGCAGCCTGCCGCGTTCATGGCGGCGACCTATGGGCGGCTGACGGGGCGGCCGGGGGTGTGCCTCAGCACGCTCGGGCCGGGGGCGCTCAACCTCGCGACGGGGGTTGCCTATGCGCATCTCGGGGCGATGCCGATGATCGCAATCACGGGGCAGAAGGCGATCCGCTCGAGCCGGCAGGCGGGGTTTCAGATCGTCGACGTGGTCGCGACGATGCGCCCGCTCACCAAGTCGGCGCGGCAGATCGTGAGCGCGGCGAGCATCCCGACGATCGTGCGCGATGCGTTCCGGGTGGCGGCGGAGGAGCGGCCGGGGCCGGTGCATCTGGAGCTGCCGGAGGATATCGCGGCCGAGGAGGCGGCGGTGGCGCTGGTGGCGCCGCATCCGATGGAGCGGCCTGTCGCGCGGGCGGCGGCGCTCGAGCGGGCGGCCGCGATGATCCTGGCGGCGGAGCGGCCGCTGGTGATGCTGGGCGCGGCGGCGAGCCGGCCGCTTCTGGCGGAGGCGCTTTCGGATTTCGTGCGGCGGGTGGGGATCCCGTTCTTCAACACGCAGATGGGCAAGGGCGCGGTTTCGGGCGGCTCGAATCTTTACATGGGCACGGCGGCGCTTTCGGAGCGCGACTATGTGCACATGGCGATCGACCGCGCCGACCTCATTCTCGCGATCGGGCACGATACGGTGGAGAAGCCGCCGTTCCTGATGGGGCCGGGCGGGCCGAAGGTGATCCATGTCGGGTTCGTGCCGGCGAGCGTCGAGCAGGTTTTTTTCCCCCAGGCGGAGGTTGTGGGCGATGTCGGCGCGAGCTTGGCACTGCTCGCCGAGCGGCTGGAGGGGCGGCTGCCGCGCGCGCAACGGTTGTTGAAGCTGCGCGGGGAAATTCTCGCCCATGTCGGGGAGGGAGCGACGGAAAGAAGATTTCCGCCGACGCCGCAGAGGATCGTGCACGACGTTCGCGAGGTGATGCCGGAGGACGGGATCGTCGCGCTCGACAACGGGATGTACAAGATCTGGTTCGCGCGGAACTATCGCACGCGGATGGCGAACACGCTCTTGCTCGACAATGCGCTGGCGACGATGGGCGCGGGGCTGCCTTCGGCGATGATGGCGGCGATTCTCTATCCCGAGCGGCGGGTGCTCGCGGTGTGCGGCGATGGCGGGTTCATGATGAACAGCCAGGAGCTCGAGACGGCGGTGCGGCTCGGGCTCAACCTGGTGGTGCTGGTGTTCGAGGACCACGCGTACGGCATGATCCGCTGGAAGCAGGCGGTGGACCATTTTTCCGACTGGGGGCTCACGTTCGGCAACCCGGATTTCGTGAAGTACGCCGAGGCGTATGGGGCGCGAGGGGCGCGGGTGGCGGCGACCGAGGCGCTGGCGCCGACCTTGGATGCGGCGTTTCGCGCGGGCGGGGTGCATCTGGTGGTGACGCCGATCGATTACGGGGAGAACGTGCGGGTCCTGGTGGAGGAGCTGGCGGGGCGGGTGCCGGCGGGCGTGGGGGCGCCAGCGGAGTAGGGCGGCGGCCGGATGGTGGCGGAGGGGCCGCCCGGCTGGTAGGATTTTCCCCGGTTCCGGCGGAAACTCGGGACGAGGGAGAGAAACTCATGACGGCCATCGGCGGGTTCCAGGCGCCGAGCCCGGGCAGCGGCGGGCTTGGGGTGCATTCGATCGGCGAGTTCGTGCTCGCGGTGCCGGCGCCTGAGCGGGCGGCGGATTTCTACGGCGCGTTCGGGCTGGATGTGCACGAGGCCGGGGCGGAGATCGGGCTCGCGACTGCGGACGGGTATCGGTGGGGGCGCGTGGTGGGCGGGCCGCGCAAGGCGATGCACCATGTCGCCTTCCACTGCTTCGATGAGGATCTGCCGCGGTTCCGGAGCCAACTCGAGGCTGGGGGAATCCGGCTGATGGCGGCGCCGCGCGGGTTCGACAGCAATGGGCTCTGGATCGAGGATCCGGATGGGCTGCGGATCGAGATCCGGGTCGGGCCGAAGACCTCGCCCGACAGCAAGGCGGCGCCGGCGCCGTTCGACGCCGAGGCGGCGGCGCGGTGCGCGCCCTACCGGCGGCTGGCTGGGCGCGCGCGGCCGCGGCGGCTCAGTCATATCCTGCGCTTCACGCCGGACGTGGAGCGGATGGTCGGGTTCTATTCGCGGGCGCTGGGGCTCAGGCTTTCGGACCGCTCGGGCAGCAACATCGCCTTCATGCACGCGATCCATGGCAGCGATCATCATGTGCTGGCCTTCGCGCGCTCAGAGGCGCCGGGGCTGCACCATCTGAGCTGGGACATGCCGACGCTCGATTCCGTGGGCGTGGGGGCGATGGCGATGGCCGAGCGGGGCTACAAGATGGGCTGGGGGCTTGGGCGGCACGTTCTGGGCTCGAACTATTTTCATTATGTGCGCGACCCGTGGGGGAGTTTTTCGGAGTTTTCCTTCAACATCGACTACATCCCGGCGCGGGCCGAGTGGGAATCGCTCGATCATCCGGCGGAGGATTCCTTCTATCTGTGGGGGCCGGACATGCCGCCGGAGTTCGTGTTCAATGCGGAGGCCGCGCAGGGGTAGGGCGTGGGGTGGGTTAAGCCACTCTGGGCTGGGAGCCCTTATTTTAAGGGGGTTGGCGGACCCGCTGCCGGGCGCCGCTGCGGATGACAGGGCAGAGGATGGGAATGTTCATCAGACTGCCGAAGGTCTAAGATTGTTCTGGCCCAGCCGAGGGTGACGGTGGCTGCCAATCATGGGAATCCCAGGGCGAGGTTCGGATGTCTTCCGTTGCATCCCCCGTAACGCGTCGTTGGATGATTAGTGGGTGGCTCGCCCGCTCGCCTATTCGGTCCTACGATCGCGTTCGTCCGTAAGTCGGCCACTTGCCCGTGCCCAGCGTCCGTCCGATCCCTGTTACGGCGTTTGTCGACTGGAACTGCGAGATTTACAGTGCAAATCCGCAGACTGCTGATTGTTCGACCGTTGCGACCCGGACGCTGAGTCACCTCGGCCGCACGATCGGCACGGTGTTAGCCACTGTCGATCCGCTCGCGCGATTTGACGTTTCGCTGCGACTTTATCACGGTTGGTATAAAGGCTTCGAGCCAACCGACAACCGTAGAGCCCTTGCTGCTGCCGCCTCTGCCGCAGATTTCTTGGCATTATCAATGAGACCGAACGTACAGATTAGGCCCGAGTTCTCATATGGCGATCGGCTCATGTCGGCTCTCGATATAAGGCTGCATACGCGCCTCAGCATACACCTTCCAAATACCTTGCGCCGCAGACCGAGGACGAACGATCTTGAGGAGAAGATGGTCGACACTGCGATCGCGAGCGATGTAGTGGACGTTGCCCATCGCGAGCCGGAGCGATGGATTCTAGTTGTGGGGGACGACGACGATCTCGTGCCGCCCCTCTTTGCCGCGGAGGCAATCCGTGGCGCAGGCAACGGGCGTGTTCTCTTCCTCAGAAAGCGCGCAGGAGGACCGTTCCTAAAGCTGGACGGTATTTTGGAAGTGCCATGACACAACAGCAATCCCTAACTCTTGACGATCTTGCTTTGTTTGCGGATCTCGGGACCACGCCACCTCGTTTAGCTTCGAGCGGGCGGAGCGATGTGGTGCGTCTGGTCCGGAACGGCCGTGAGATTGAACTCGTCTTGCATCCGGACGGCGTCATCCAGGAGCGCACTGACGAAGGCCCGCGAAGGCATGTAGACGCCCGAGCGCTCCTGGCCTCGCCAAACTTTGGTGATCTTGGCCGTTGGGCCGACGCGCAGAAGGTTTTTCTATCAGCGCGAATAGCGCGCGAGAATATACCTATTCAGGGTTCGCTGTCGGCGGACGCCCCGCCAGTTGGCATGGAGCGCGTGGACGCGGCCATCATTCCGCCGGATAACGCAGGTATCCCACGTTTGCATATCCTCTTGGTCGATGGCCCGGCAGGTATTGGCAAGACAAGCCTCGTTCGTGCGCTCGCACATAAGCGAGCTACCGGATATAGGCTAAGTGGCCGTCCCCTTATCCTACACGTAGAGAGTCGGGGGCGGATGCTTCAGAATATCATGGATCTTATGGCTTTTAGCCTTCAGAATTCTCCAACTCAATGTTACCTACGACCAAATTCCGGTGTTGGTTCGGCATGGGCTCGTGACACTCGCGATCGATGGCTTCGATGAACTGGCTGACCCAAATGGATATGAATTCGCTTGGGCGCAGGTCAACGATCTCGTCATCACGATCCGCGGTCGCGGTTCGCTGCTCTTGGCAGGACGGGAGACCTTTATTGGGCGTGATCGACTTGTTACGGCCCTCAAGGCTTTTCGAAGAGACATTGACCAGCTCGCTACCTACACCATCCAGCCGATTTCACCGAACACGGCCAAAGGCTGGCTCCGAGAACACGGATGGACCGACGCGATTTTTGAGCGAGACAACGTGCAGCCGCTTTTCGAGCCCGGTTCCTATGCCTTGCGCCCCTTCTTTTTATTTGAGCTGGCTCGCGAGGGCGTACCAGAGCAGGTGGAGTCTGGCGCCGTCGATGATCTCACTTGGTTTTTAGTCGAGACGATGATCAACCGCGAGGCTACCAAGTTTGGCACCGGCGTCGAGGCCGCTACCACCGAAAGGGACAGGCGCAGCTTCCTGCAGAGATTCCTTGGCGAGGTTGCACGCGATCTTGCGGAGAATCAGACGGAGGCGATCGCAGGCGATTCTCTCGCTTGGCTCGCAGAGGTCTCTGCTCCCGATTCATTACCCCAGGATTTAATGGGAATCCTAAAGAACCGCGTTGGGGTCGTGGCCTTCCTGGCGGACGACGATCGTCCGGGCTACAAGCGTTTCTCCCACGCACATCTCCTCAACCATTTTCTCAGCAGGATCACGATCGACGCCTTGGTCGGTGGCGAGGTGCCGAAATATGTTCGTCGGAACATTTTTGGCGCCGATTTTCTTGTTAGCTTTGCCGATGTTCTTGGTCACATCGATGAGGACAGAATTTCGTCCTTCGTTAGGACGGCCGTTACGCGCATTGCCGAGCTGGGCGACCTCGACCGCTCTCGACGCAATCTCGGTACTTTCGTCATTCTGGCCATGGGTGTCCTAGATCGTGACTTGGCCCTTTCCATGTCCGACGTTTCAATCGACGAGGCGCTAGTCGTTGAAACTGTGAGTTCTCTTGCCCTCAGGGGGGTGGTAATCGCGCAGCTTGACGCGCGCGGGGCTGACATTCGCGCCTTTTGCTTCGACTCGGAATGCCACGTGTTCTCGTTGATGGCGGACGCTCGTACTGCTCTTCCGCAGAGCTTCCCATTGCCGCAGCGTATCCAGCTGCCTGGTAAGGTCCTGACTGACCCAGCGGATATTCTGGAGTGGCTGGCTGTTGCATTCGGCCAGTCCGAGGAGGATACCTCGACCGGGTTGCCAGAGCGCGTGCGCAATCACGAGATTATTGACCTTATTGGGCGTGCGTGCCGGTACCGACCTTTCTGGATGCGTGATGGCGAGGAGAGAGCGACTCGGCGCATTCTGCAAGACCCGTATTGGGAAACGCTACGTCACATCCTTGCGAGGCACGAGCTTCTGACGGTACGGCATGACGTGCCCGCTTCCGGACAAGCGGGGGTGTTCTTTCACATTCGGCGGAAGGACGATATCTTGGCGGTCTTAATGAGTGATCCCCAAATCCGTGCATTTTATGCCGACATTGTTACGACCATCGAAAGCACTGTCAATGAGTAGAACAGGGCATTCATGCGTATTGCACAGCGTGGTGCCCTTCGTATGGCCGTCACCTTCGGCACTTTGCTTACGACAGGCTGGTCGAGCGCTCGGCAGATCTGGGTACGATTTGGCTGCGATCGGCCGGCTTTGGTGAAGTGAAGGCTGCCAGTCGCGGCTATGCCACGGTTGACACGCCCCAATGCTTGCTGAGCCTGATTGGTCGGGGAGCTAGCGCCGCGTCGGGGGCGGGAACGGTCAGGACGGCACGCCCGAAGCGCTCAAGGCGGACGAGCAGTGCCGGGTCCGAAGCGGCGGCTTGTTTGGTCGGATCGGGTATTTCCGCGCCTTCGACCGGCGTCTCGCGAAACCCGAATCCATCTGTCGGATTTCTGCGGACCGCGTTGCGCGCTCCCGAAATTCGGTGCCAACTCGCGGTGACTTGCTTTAGCTTTGTTGCCGCCGGTCGTTCCGGAGGGAAGTGGTTGAGATGTCCGGGTCCGGGCCGAGTGCTGCCCCCGTCAGGCCATCGCTAGTTGTCGATGCCTCAGGGTTTAGCGAGGGGTCGGTCAGCAAGGACACTCTGGGGTTCGACGTCTATGCGGACGGGATCGCGGCGTTCCTGATTGATGCCAAAACTCGACCGCCGCTGACGATGTCCGTCGAGGGCGAATGGCGGGGGTGCGGGGCGGCGGAGCCGGGCGGGACCGAGATTGCTTCGTCGCCGCCAGCGGCGGCTTCTCGCAATGACCGGTTGGCCGGGGACGGTGCGGTGAGCCGGCCGGTGGCTGCGTGTGATTTTCTTGGTTGAACCCTCACCCGGCTCGCTTCGCTCGCCGCCCTCTCCCGCCAAGCGTGGGAAAGGGCAGGAAGGATGCGGTGGTGGCGGAGCTGGCTCGGCTCGCGGTCTCGCGGAATACGTGGCGCGCGGCGGCCGCGCGCAGGGTCCGGACCTGCGCGTCAACGCTCTGGCCGTCGGTCGAGACGCGGGTTTAGCCGTAGATCATGATGTGCCGTCGAAGGCGGCCAGTTCAGCCAGGATCACGGCCCGCAAAGGCGGCAGGTGATGGGCGAAGGTGTCCCAGACGCGCCGCCCCGCAACGTCTTCATATTCGTGCCGACAGATGTTTCCCGAGGCCGCTATGTCCCGCCATGCAATGGCGGGATGCCGCGGTTTCAGATCGTCCGGCAACCGGCGCGAGGCTTCCGAGATGATCTCAAGACAGCGTGTCACGGCATAGAGCCGTAGGAGGTCATCCTTGAACGCCTCGTCGCTCGTGCCCGCCACGAAGCTTTCGGCAAGAGCACTATGATACTGAATGTCCCGAAGCCAGCGCTCGGTCTTCCCGAGGTCAAAAGGCATAGACCGCATCGGCGGTCGCCGCCGGGGCGACATACGGTTTGAGCGCTTCGCGATCCACGACATCGACCGGGCCGTCGAACAGCCCGGCGATATACTCTTTCAACCCCGCGTAGCCCCACGCTCCGATGTGAGCCTCCGGGTCGATTTCGATCAGGATATCGGTGTCACTCTCGGGACGAGCATTCCCGCGCGCGCGATCCGAATAGCGCGGCATGGACCACGCCGCGCATGCGCAGCGCCGGCTCGTTCTCCCGCAGCCTGGCGATGATGTCCTCGCGATTCACGACGCCTTCCTTGCCGGACCAGGCGGCCTCTGACCAAAGGCAATTATACACCGAACTTCTTCGCCAGAAAAAGCCCATCGGATCAATAAGCGTAAGTTTGGTACACAAATCTCGGATACCGTTGAAGACGTCAGGCCCCAAGAGGTTCGGTGCGGGTGGGCGGCGGAGCAACGGGCGGCAGGCCGGCCGCTGATGACGCGTGGGTTTCGGGAAATGGCGGGGTGGGAGCAGCGGAGCCGGGCGGGACCGAGATTGCTTCGTCGCCGCCTGCGGCGGCTTCTCGCAATGACAGGGTTGGGGGGACGACCCGGTACGGGGAGCCGGCCAGCGGCTGCCGTACGATTTTCATGGTTGCACCCTCACCCGGCTTGCTTCGCTCGGCGCCCTCTCCCGCCGAAGCGCAGGGGAGGGCGGGAAAGATGCGGCTGGGCGGCGGCATTGTCGGCGCGGTCGGCGAGCGGCTGCCCGGCGGAGCCGGGCCGGGGTGTGGATGCAGGACTAATCGAGGACCCGTAATTCCTCGTAGGACACAATGACGTGCTCGCGGAAGGCAGGGCGCGTTGTCAGGGCATCGTAGTAGCGGCGCAGCGCCGAGCGGTCCGGCCGGGCGATGGGAATGTCGAAATAGCGGAAAAGCACGTGGCCGAATTGGATGTCCGCCAGGGTAAAATCGTCCCCGGCCAGGAATGTGTTTTGCGCGACCTGCGCCTCGGCGATAGCGAGGATCCTGTCCAGGTGGCCGATCGCCCGGGCGATGGCCGCTTGGTCCTGCTTCGCCGGTGCGGTCCGCACGACCCGCCAGAAGACCGGTTCCGTGAAGCTCAGGGTGACGTTGATCTTCGCCCACTCGGCCCATTTGTCGATGCGCGCGCGGGCCGGGCCGTCCGCCGGCCAGAAGGGCGCGCGCCCGTAGCGGGCCGCCAGATAGCGCAGGATGGCGCCGGTTTCCCAGAGCGGCTCGCCGTCGCCATCGCGCAGGACAGGCACGGTGCCGTTCGGGTTCATGGCGAGGAACGAAGGCGGGTCGGTGCCGCCGTAGCGGTGCCCGACATCGTGGCGTTCATAGGAGAGCGCGAGCTCGCCGACGCACCACATCAATGCCTGGACATTGGAAGAGGTCTTGCGACCCCAGATTGTCAGCATCGGCATGCCATCTCTCCGGGCGTACAAGGTTCGGCGATGAGGCGTGGCAGACATCGTCGCGGCGGGCAAGCGCGGGGGCGATGGCGGAATGCGCTTCGCTATTCCTCCCTACGTGTCCCTTTCGGGGGATGGCGAGGGTGGGAAGCAGCGAGGCTCCGGGGGCGGGGGATTGCTTCGTCGCTGCGCTCCTCGCAATGACAGGGTGGTGGGGATGACGGGGTATGGGCGGCGAGGCTCTGCGGGCGGGGGAAGAAAGCCGCGAGCAACCTGCCATCGATGAAGGCCAGGCCAGCGCCGATCAAGGCCATCCCTAAGAACTCTCGGACCACCAGCGCCTCGCCCAGCAGAAACGAGCCGAGCATGATCGCGCTGACCGGAATCAGGAACGTGACAAGCAGCAGATTGGTTGCCCCCGCCGCGGCAAGAATGCGGAAATAGAGGATGTAGGCAAGCACCGTGCACAACAGCGCAATGCCGATCAGTGCACCCCAGGTCGCCACGTCCGGCGCCGGCAAGGTCCAAGGGCGATCGGCGAGGGCGACCACCGGGATCAGCACGAGCGTGCTGGCGGTAACCTGGCCCGTCGCCACCTTGATTGGCGGGATCCCTTTGAACCGCCGGCCATAGATGCCGGCGAAGGCGTAGGTGAGCGCCGCCCCCAGGCACGCGACCTCGCCGATAATGTCCTCCCTGCCTATAGCCGCCAGGGCGCCCGGCCCAACGAGAACGGCGACGCCGGCGAAGCCGACCATCACGCCGGCGAGCTTGCCTCGGGTAAGCTTCTCGTTCGCGGTCAGCATGTGCGCGACGAGCACGGTGAACATCGGCGTGGTGGCGTTGAGGATAGACGCGAGCCCGCTCGAGATCCGCGTTTCGCCGAACACGATCAGCGAAAAGGGAACGACGTTGTTGAGCACGCCCATGACGATGAAGTCGGCCCAAAGCCGGGGCGAGGCCGGCATGAAGTCGCGTCGTAGCCAGAGCCACAGGTTCAGGATGACGGCGGCCAGGCCCACGCGCCCAAGCACCACGGTGAAGGGCGGCAACTCGGCAACCAGCACCTTGAAGAAAAAGAACGACCCGCCCCACAGCACGGCGAGGGCCAGCAGCATGACCCACTCTCGATATCCCATCGCGGGCGCCGGTGCGATTCTGTCCGCCATCGAACCCGTCCCCTTCGGCTGGACAGGAAAAGTATCGACGTTGGCGCGGCTCGGCACTCCGGATCTTGCGCTGGTATTCCGCCGTACGTGTTCTCCGTGGGCATTCTTCGTGGGCATTCTCTGTGGGCATTCTTTGTGGGCATTCTCTATGGGCAGCGGGAGGTCAGCATTCAGCGGTCCGCCCCGTTCAACCGGTCAGCATCCCTGCGCCGAGGTAGCAGACGCTGCCGGTTGGCGGGGGAAAACGGCGCGAGCAGGTCGCGCGCCGCCGGCGCGCGCCGGGCGATCGGGAAAGCCGGCGCCAAGCTTCTCCTGTTGCCAAAATTCTCCCCCAACTCGAACCCGATCGAACAGGTCTTCGCCAAGCTCAGGCACCTGCTGCGCAAGACCGCGGCCCGCTCCCGCGAGGCCGTCTGCACCGCCATCGGCCAGCTCCTCAGCGCCTATTCCCCAGCCGGGTGCGCCAACCACTTCAAGAACTCAGAATATGGATACCCTTAAAATCATCACGCGTAAGGTCAGAACTTCTCGACCCACGGCCTCACCGCCACCTCGAACGCCCAGGCGCTGCGTTTCTGCGCAAGCGTCGCGAGATACGCCTCCGCGATCGCATCGGGGTCGAGCGTGCTGTCCGGCCGTTCCGCCGGGTCCGGGCGCCGCGCGCTCCCGTAGCGGGCCGCCAGATAGCGCAGGACGGCGCCGGTCTCCCAAAGCGGCTCGCCCTCGCCGTCGCGCAGGACGGGCACGGTGCCGTTCGGGTTCATGGCGAGGAACGAAGGCGTGTCGGTGCCGCCGTGGCGGTGCCCGACATCGTGGCGTTCATACGGGAGCGCGAGCTCGCCGATGCCCCACATCAATGCCTGGACATTGGAAGAGGTCTTCCGGCCCCAGATTGTCAGCATCGGCATTCGATCCCTTCAAGCGCGGCCGCGGCCCGGCCTCTGTCAGCGAGCCGGCGCGGCCGTAAGGCCGGCCTGCGGAAAGCGCCGCGCGGTGGGGCGCGCGCGGCGGACATGACCATCAACCGGACGAGGAGTGACCATGACGCCGGTGGGGGGGCGGCGCCGAAGAGATCAAGCTGACCAATGCGGCGTGCACGGCGTCGTGGGGAATGGCGTCCAGCGAATCCGATCCGTATTCGCGGGCAGTCAAGACTGTCACCCACGGCGTCAGCGGAACGTACTTGATGGGATTGGTGGAACCAAACAGCGATATCAGCGGCGTGGCGGCGGCAGCCAGGATATGGGCAACGCCACAGTCATTGGTGACCGCGGCCGTCAGCCGGCCGCCCACCGCCACGGTCTGCAACGGCGAGCGGAACTCCGGCCGCATTTCGTTGCCAGCCCATGCCGGCAACAGGGCTTGAGGACAATCGCTGCGAACCAAGTCCAGCCAGTCGGCTTCATTCGGTCCCAGCAACATCACAGGCACCTGGCCTGCCGCGAGACAATCCCGTGCCAGGGCCATGAAGCGATCCAGGGGCCAACATTTGGCGCGGTTGCCGGCGCCCGGGACGAGCCCGACATAGGTTCGGCCGCCGGGCAGCAGCTCGGCGGCTCGCCGATCGGCCTCGGGGTCACGAAAATTGGGAGGGGGCAGCGACGCGCGGACGGGCATCCCGGCGGCATCGAGCAGCATGTTGTATTGCCGGCTGAGATGGGCGGGCTTTTGCCAGGAGCGCGGCCAGCGGCCGGAGAACAGGAAATGCTTCGAGGCGGAAATGTAGACCCGATGGCGTATGCGGCGGATCGCCAGGCAACGCCACCAAAGCTTTTCCATATCCAGGATCAGATCGAAGCGGCGCCCATCCATGGGGCGCGGCGCCGAGCGCCACATCTGGCTGCGGTCCAGGCACAGAGCTTGCTCCGTCAGCACTTCATCGATGAAAGGAGCCATCACGCCCCGCATGCTGTCGGCATAGGGACTGCCGCCGATGGATATCGCGAAGGTGATTTTCGCCCCGGGGAAGCGGCACCGCAGGGCGTGGAAGAATTCGGCCTGCAGGAAAGCATCGCCAAGGGGCTGATCCCTCCCGTGCACCAGAATCGTATCGGGGTCGAGGGGACGGACGAAGCGGGCGGCAAGGGGAGAAAGGATCGGCAATGACACGACGGGGGCCTCTTTCGCGCGGTCAGTCCCTTGCTGACGCTGATGCCGCGTCGGGCACTATAAGCATTTTGCGTCCGACTGGCGCGGCGAGACGGGGGAATGGCGCGATGCCCGGCGGCGCGCGGGGATGGCCCCTGATCGCGCCGCCCGATTCTCCGATAAGTATTTGATAAAGGCTGGTGAGCCCGGTGGGATTCGAACCCACGGCCCCAAGATTAAAAGTCTCGTGCTCTACCGCCTGAGCTACGGGCTCCCCTTTGCCTTCAACGACGCGCGGGCGCCAGCGTCAAGCGCGCTGGCGGCGAAGAAACCGATCGAACGCCGCCAGTGTCGCATCCGACACATAGTGCTCGATCCCCTCGGCATCCGCCTCGGCCGCCTCCGGCGGCACCCCGATCGCCTCCAGCACCTCCACCACCAGCCGATGGCGGGCGCGAGCCCGTGCCGCCATCGCCTGCCCCGACTCGGTCAGAAACACGCCGCGATAGGGCCGCGCGGTCGCCAACCCCTCCCGCTTCAGCCGCCCGATCGTCTTCGTCGCCGTCGGATGCGCGACCCCGAGATGCCGCGCGATGTCCGTCGTGCGCGCCTCGCCATGCTCCGCCAAGAGGTCGGAGATCAGCTCGGTATAGTCCTCCAGCAGCGCGCTCGACCGCGCAGACCGGGCGAGCCCGAAACGCTGGGCATGCACCGGTTCCTCGGCCAACCCCTTGTCCACCGCAACCCGACGCGCCTTGGACCGGCCTCGCACCCCACTTCCCCCACCCACTCACGCGCATCAGTCGGTCTGCGCCTAGCATATGAATGTGGAGCCTTCACTATAAATTCATCGGGACGCGTTCGGAGGCCCGGCGCGGCCCGGGGTCAGTTCTTCGCGGCGCTCGCCATCGTCATGTGGATGATGCGGTCCGGATCGCTCACCGCGCCGTTGGACCCCGTGCCCTTCTTGATCTCGTCCACGTACTGCATGCCCTGCACGACCTCGCCGATGATCGTGTATTTGCCGTCGAGGAAGGTCGCCGGCGCCAGGCAGATGAAGAACTGGCTGTTCGCGCTGTCCGGATCGCTGCTGCGCGCCATCCCCACCGTGCCGCGGAGGAACTCGGCGCTATCGGTGAATTCGCCCGGCAAATCGGGCAGCCTGCTGCCGCCGGTGCCGAGCCCGGTCGGGTCGCCGCCCTGGGCCATGAAGCCTGCGATCACCCGCCAGAACGGCGTGCCGTCGTAGAAGTGCTGGCGCACCAGCGTCTCCACCTGTGCCACGTTCTTGGGCGCGAGATCCGGCCGGAGCTCGATCACCACCCTGCCGTATTTCAGGTCCATGTACACGGTGTTGGCGAGATCAGGTTGCGCCGCAGCTTCCGTGCTGGCGATCATGGGGCCCCCAAGAATTGTTGCAAAAATCAGCGTGCGTCGCTGCATGGTCCCTCGTTCCGCGATGATGGGTGCTTTCCCCGCAGCCGCTCGAGCATGCGCTCGAGCACGAGCGGAGGAACAAAGGAGGAAATATCGCCGCCCAATACGGCAATTTCACGGACGAAGCGTGACGAGATGAACTGGTGGCGCTCGCTCGCCATCAGGAACACCGTCTCGATGCCGGAATCAAGGCGGGAATTCATCCCGGCCATCTGGAACTCGTAATCGAAGTCGGCGACCACGCGCAGTCCGCGCACGATCACGCTCGCATGCATGGCGCGCACGAAGGCGACCAGCAGCCCGTCGAACGGGCAGACCTCGATCCTGCGCACCCGTCCGCCGCGCGATCGCGTCGGTCTCCGCACGCACCAGCTCCGCCCGCTCCTCGAGCGGAAAGATTGGCGTCTTGCCGACATTCGTCGCCACGCCCACGACGAGGCGCGGCAGGATGCGCGCCGCGCGGGCGATGATGTCGATATGCCCGTTGGTCACCGGATCGAAGGTGCCGGGATAGACGCCGGCCCTGCCGATCGCGTCCGGCTCAGGCATCGCCCGTCTCTTCGGGACCGGCCTCGACCACCGGGAAAACGCTGGTCACGCGCTCGCCGTTCTCGAGCCGGAACAATCGCACGCCCATCGCCGCCCGCCCGGTGATGCGCACCTGGTCCGCCGGCACGCGGATCAGCCGGCCGGCGTCGGTCACCAGCATCACGTGCTCGCCCTCCCTGACCGGGAAGCTCGCCGCGACCGCGCGGCCGCTGCGCTCCGAAAGCGCGATATTGACGATCCCCTGCCCGCCCCGCCCGGTGGCGCGGTACTCGTAGGCCGAGGTCCGCTTGCCGAACCCAGTGTCGGTGACCGTGAGCAGGAATTCTTCCGCCTCCGCGAGCGCGGCGAACCGCTCGGGCGAAAACGCGATCTCGCGCGCCCCCTCCTCGGCCTCGCCGGATTCCTCCTCCGTGGCTTCCGCGGGCTCTGTGGCTCCGACCGGCCCTCCCGCTCCCGCGTGCCGCCGGCTCGCCGCCATGCGCAGATAGGCCGCCCGCTCGTCGTTCTCCACCGCGACATGGCGAAGCACCGAAAGGCTCATCGCCTCGTCGCCCTCGCCCAGGCGGATGCCCCGCACGCCCGCGCTCTCCCGTCCCGCGAAGACGCGCAGCGTCTCCTCGGTGATCGGGAAGCGCACGCAGCGGCCGAGCCGGCTCGCGAGCAAAAGATCCTTCGCCCCGCCGCAGGTCGCAACGCCGATCAGCCGGTCGTCCGCATCGAGCTTCATCGCGATCAGCCCGCTCGCCCGCACATTGCGGAAATCCGAAAGCCGGTTGCGCCGCACATTGCCCCGCGCGGTCGCGAACACGAGATGGAGGCTGTCCCAGAGCGCCTCCTCCTGCGGCAGCGGCAGCACCGCCGTCACCCCGTCGGCGCCGAGCTCCGGCAGCAGGTTGACGAGCGCCCGCCCCTTCGCCCCCGGCCCCGCCTCCGGCAGGCGCCACACCTTCTCGCGGAAAACCTTGCCCCCGCTCGAGAAGAACAGCACCCATTGATGGGTATGCGCGTTGAAGCTGCGGGTGACGATATCGTCCCCGCGCGTCGCCGCCGCCGAGCGCCCGCGCCCGCCGCGATTCTGCGCCCGGAAGGCCTCGAGCGGGGTGCGCTTGATGAATCCGTCGCGCGTGATCGTCACCACCATCTGGCCGGGCTCGATCAGGCTTTCGTCGTCGGCATCCGCCTCCGCCTCGACGATCGCCGTCATCCGCGGCGCCGCGATCTCGGCGCGCACGGCGGCAAGCTCCTCGCGCACCACCTCGAGCCGCCGGGGCCGCGAGGCGATGATCGCCAGCAGCTCGGCGATCCGCGCAGAAACTTCCCCAAGCTCCTCCTGGATCTTTTCGCGCTCGAGCCCCGTCAGGCGCTGCAGGCGCAGCTCCAGGATGCCGCGCGCCTGCGCCTCCGTCAGCCGCACCGTTCCGTCCGCCGCGACCGCGTTGCCGGCGTCCTCGATCAGCGAGAGGATCGCCTCGAGCCCGGCGGCCGGCCAGGCGCGCGCCATCAGCGACGCGCGCGCCGTGGCCGCGTCGCGGGAGGCGCGGATCAGCGCGATCACCGCGTCGATATCGCCGATCGCGATCGCCAGCCCGATCAAGAGGTGCCCACGCTCGCGCGCGCGCGTCAGCTCGAACCGGCTCCGCCTCAGCACCACCTCCTCGCGGAAGGCGAGGAAGAGGCGGAGCGCCTCGGCGAGGCCCATCAGCCGCGGCTGGCCGTGGTCCAGCGCCAGCATGTTCACGCCGAAGCTCGTCTGCAGCTGGGTGAAGCGGAAAAGCTGGTTCAGCACCACCTCGCCCGTGGCGTCACGCTTGAGCTCGATCACGATCCTGAGCCCGTCGCGGTCGCTCTCGTCGCGGAGATCGGAGATGCCTTCGACCGTCTTGGCCCGCACGAGGTCGGCGATGCGCTCGAGCAGGCTCGCCTTGTTCACCTGGTAGGGGATCTCGCTCACCACGATCGCGTACCGGTCGTGCCGGATCTCCTCGATCTCGGCCCGGGCGCGAATGATGATCGAGCCACGCCCCGTTTCGTACGCCGCCCGGATGCCGCCGCGGCCGAGGATCAGCCCGCCGGTCGGGAAATCCGGCCCCGGCACGAGCGCGAGCAGCGCATCGAGCGGGATCGCCGGATCGGCGAGCATGGCGAGCGCGGCATCGACGATCTCGCCCGGATTGTGCGTCGGGATGTTCGTCGCCATCCCGACCGCGATGCCGCTCGCGCCGTTGATCAGGAGGTTCGGAAAACTCGCCGGCAGCACCCGCGGCTCTTCGGTGCTCTCGTCGTAGTTCGGCTGGAAATCGACCGTGTCGCGGTCGATATCGGCAAGCATGAGGCTTGCCGCGCGGGCGAGCCTAACCTCCGTGTAGCGCATCGCCGCCGGCGGATCGCCATCCACCGAGCCGAAATTGCCCTGCCCGTCGATCAGCTTCACGCGCATCGAGAAGGATTGCGCCATCCGCACCATGGCGTCGTAGATCGCGGCGTCGCCGTGCGGATGGTACTTGCCCATCACGTCGCCGACCACGCGCGCGGATTTGCGGTACGGCCGATCCGCCCCGTACCCGCCCTCCTCCATCGCGAAGAGGATGCGGCGATGCACGGGCTTGAGCCCGTCGCGCGCGTCCGGCAGCGCGCGCGCGACGATGACCGACATCGCATAGTCGAGGTAGGAGCGCCGCATCTCCTCCTCGAGCGTCACCGGCAGCAGATTGGAGGGCGGCGGCGCCCCGTCCTCAGGACTATCGCTCAAGCAGGCCTCGGAGAGATGGAATCAAACGGTGGAAGCAGACGCCCAAAACGGCCGGACACTGAAAACGACCAGACGCCCAAAACGGCCAGACACTGAAAACGGCCAGACACTGAAAACGGCCAGACACTGAAAACGGCCAGACGCCTAAAATGGGATGTCGTCGTCAAGATCGGAGCCCGACTTGCCGCCTTCCCAGGACTGCCCGGAAGCGCCCCCGGACGAGCCGGCGGCGGGGCCGCCGGAGGGGGCTCCGGAGGCGCGTGGCGCCCGGTCCGCGCGCGGCGGGCCGCCGCCCGCTTCCCCGCCGCCCGCCGAGTTGAGGAGCGTGAGGTCGCCGCGGAACCGATCGATCACCACCTCGGTCGTATATTTCTCCTGGCCGGACGGGTCGGTCCATTTGCGCGTCCGCAACTCCCCCTCGACATAGACCTTGCGCCCCTTGCGCAGGAACCGCTCGGCCACGTCCGCCAGCCGGTCGTTGAAGATGACCACCCGGTGCCACTCGGTGCGCTCCTTGCGCTCGCCCGTGGCCTTGTCGTTCCAGCTCTCGCTGGTCGCCAGCGAGAGCTGCACGATCTTCTGGCCGCCCTGGGTGTTGCGAACCTCCGGGTCCCGGCCGAGATTGCCGACCAGAATCACCTTGTTGACACTCCCCGCCATTCCCCTCGATCCTCATCGACCTGTCGGCAATCGGCCCAGCATACAGGCGCGCCGGCGCCAGGACCAGCGGTCGGCCGGCGGGGCCCTTCCCAAGCGGCTCGCTTTGCCATAGACAGGCGAACAACTCAAGAACATCGTCGCCCTGACTGTCGCTCCAACTGTCGCTCTGATTTCGGGGGCCCCATGGCCGGCTTCATCCACGTTCGCGGCGCCCGCGAGCACAACCTCAAGAACGTGGATGTCGCGATCCCGCGCGATCGGCTGACCGTGATCACCGGCATCTCGGGCTCGGGCAAATCCTCGCTGGCCTTCGACACGATCTACGCCGAGGGCCAGCGCCGCTATGTCGAGAGCCTCTCCGCCTATGCGCGGCAGTTCCTCGAGCTCGCCGGCAAGCCGGACGTCGACCAGATCGAGGGGCTCTCGCCGGCGATCTCGATCGAGCAGAAAACCACCAGCCACAATCCGCGCTCCACGGTCGGCACGGTCACCGAGATCCACGACTATATGCGCCTGCTCTGGGCCCGGGTCGGCGTGCCCTATTCGCCCGCGACGGGCCTGCCGATCGAGGCGCAGACGGTGAGCCAGATGGTCGATCGCGTGCTGGCGATGCCCGAGGCCACCCGGCTCCTGCTGCTTGCTCCGATCGTGCGCGGGCGCAAGGGCGAATACCGCAAGGAGCTCGCCGAACTCGCGCGCAAGGGCTTCACCCGCGCCAAGGTGGACGGCACGCTCTACGAGATCGCCGAGGTGCCGCCGCTCAACCGCAAGCTCAACCACGACATCGCGGCGGTGGTCGACCGCATCGTCGTCCGCCCCGGCCTCGAATCCCGCCTCGCCGACAGCTTCGAGACCGCGCTCGCCCTCGCCGACGGCATCGTCATCGCCGAGAACGCCGAGAACGCCGAGCGCACCATCTTCTCGAGCCGCTTCGCCTGCCCGGTGAGCGGCTTCACCATCGCCGAGATCGAGCCCCGCCTCTTCAGCTTCAACAGCCCGCACGGCGCCTGCCCCGCCTGCGACGGGCTCGGCACCGAGAGCTTCTTCGACCCCGAGCTGGTCGTCCCGGACGAGCGCCAGAGCCTCGCCGGCGGCGCCATCGCGCCGTGGGCCGGCGGCGCCCATTCCCCCTATTACGACCAGACGCTGCAGAGCCTCGCCCGCCACCTCAAGATCAGCACGAAGACCGCCTGGCAGGACCTTCCCGAGCGGGCGCGCCAGGCCATCCTCTTCGGCACCGGCGAGGAACCCGTCTCCTTCGCCTACAAGGACAATGTCCGCTCGTACACGGTTCGAAAACCCTTCGAGGGCGTGATCCGCAATCTCGAGCGGCGCTTCGCCGAGACCGACAGCGCCTGGGTGCGCGAGGAGCTCTCCCGCTACCAGGCCGAGAAACCCTGCGCCGTCTGCCACGGCGCGCGCCTCAAGCCGGAGGCGCTGGCGGTCAAGGTCGGCGGCAAGACCATCGCCGAGGCCTCGGAGCTTTCCATCCGCGCCGCGCATGACTGGTTTGCGAATGTCGGCCCGACGCTGACTGCGCAACGCCTGGAGATCGCGCGGCGAATCTTACGCGAGATCGCCGAGCGGCTGCAGTTCCTCGTCGATGTCGGGCTCGACTACCTCACCCTCGCCCGCGGCTCCGCCACGCTCTCGGGCGGCGAGAGCCAGCGCATCCGGCTCGCGAGCCAGATCGGCTCCGGCCTCACCGGCGTCCTCTACGTGCTCGACGAGCCCTCGATCGGCCTGCACCAGCGCGACAACGCCCGCCTGCTCGCGACGCTCCGCCGCCTCCGCGGCCTCGGCAACACCGTGCTCGTCGTCGAGCACGACGAGGAGGCGATGCGCGCCGCCGACCACCTCATCGACATGGGGCCGGGCGCCGGCCTCGCCGGCGGCACCGTCGTCGCCGCCGGCACGCCCGCGGAGGTGGAGGCCGATCCCCACTCCCTCACCGGGGACTATCTCTCCGGCCGTCGGCGCATCGAAGTGCCGGCCCGGCGCCGGCCGGCCCAGAAGGACCGCGCGCTCCGCATCGTCGGAGCCCGCGGCCACAACCTCAAGACCCTCACCGCCGCCTTCCCGATCGGCACCTTCACCGCCGTCACCGGCGTCTCGGGCGGCGGCAAATCGACGCTCGTCGTCGATACGCTCTACAAGGCCGCCGCGCGCCGCCTGATGGGCGCCGGCACCGTGCCCGCGCCACACGAGCGCATCGAGGGGCTCGAGCTCATCGACAAGATCATCGATATCGACCAGTCCCCGATCGGTCGCACCCCGCGCTCCAACCCCGCGACCTACACCGACCTCTTCGCCCCGATCCGCGACTGGTTCGCCGAACTGCCCGAAGCCCGCGCCCGCGGCTACAAGCCCGGCCGCTTCAGCTTCAACGTCAAGGGCGGCCGCTGCGAGGCCTGCCAGGGCGACGGGGTGCTGAAGATAGAAATGCACTTCCTGCCGGACATCTTCGTCACCTGCGATACCTGCAAGGGACAACGTTACAACCGCGAAACGCTCGAGGTGAAGTACCGCGGCAAATCGATCGCCGATATCCTGGCGATGACGGTCGACGAGGCGCTGCCCTTCTTCGCCGTGCAGACGCGCATCGCCGACCGGCTCGCCGTCCTCCAGCGCGTCGGGCTCGGCTATATCAGCTTAGGCCAGCAGGCGACGACGCTCTCGGGCGGCGAGGCGCAGCGCATCAAGCTGGCAAAAGAGCTCGGCCGCCGCGCCACCGGCCGCACGCTCTACATCCTCGACGAGCCGACCACGGGCCTGCATTTCGAGGATGTGCGGAAACTCCTCGAGGTGCTGCACGCCCTCGTCGACCAGGGCAACACGGTCGTCGTCATCGAGCACAACCTCGAGGTCATCAAGACCGCCGACTGGATCCTCGATCTCGGCCCCGAGGGCGGCGACGGCGGCGGCCGCATCGTCGCCGCCGGCACGCCCGAGGCCATCGCCGCCACCCCCGAAAGCTATACCGGGCGGTTTCTCGCGCCGCTGCTTGCCGTCACCGAGGCGCCGAAACGCTCCCGCCGCCGCGCCTGAGCGCGCATTTCTCACACTCGGGGCAGAACGCAGGGCTGCTCAACCCTCTATACATCTGTGCGGCAAGGGCGAGTCCTTGGAGCAACAGTCGGACAGAATATGTGCACCGACCCCAATTGCAGGATTCCGGCGCGGTGAAATTTTGGAATCCATGTCGGGCAGCCGAACTGCCAGCAGGTTGCCATGCGGTCGTTCGATCAGTTTCTCACCGTGCTCAGCGAGATCCCCGACCCATGTCGAGCCGAAGGCAAGCTCTACAAGCTGCCCCATGTTCTGCCGTTCTCCATCCTCGCCGTGGTCACCGCTGGCAATTCCTTCCGTTCCGTCGAAACTTTCCTCAGAGTGCACCGCCGCCGGCTGAACGCCGCCTTCGGCCTGCATTGGAAGCGTGCACCGGTCCATACCGCCATTCGCTACATCCTCCAGGGCCTCGATCCGCAGGCGGTCGAGCAGGTCTTTCGCCGCCACGCTGCTGGTCTGCGGGACGCTGCAACTGGTCCGTCGCGACGCGGCATCGTGCTCGATGGGAAGACGCTCCGGCGCGGTTTCGACAGTTTCAACGACCGCAAAGCGGCGCAGGTCCTGCACGCTTTGGAGATCGAAGCCGGCATGGTTCCGGCCCATATCGATATCGAAGAAAAGTCCAACGAGATCCCTGCCGCGCAGCAGTTGCTCGGAGAACAGCAGGTCGAGCCCTGCATCTCCACGCTCGATGCCATGCACTGCGAAAAAACCGTTCGAGGCCGCCGCACAGGCCGAAGCCCGGCTCATCGTTCCGCTGAAGGACAATCAGCCGACGCTGCTGCAGAATGTCGAAGCCGCCTGCGCCTGCCGCCAACCCGCCAGCAGCGACACCACGGTCACCGCCGAGCACAGTCGGCATGAAACCAGGACAGTCGACGCATTCAGCGCCACTCGCGCCGTTGCCGGTACCGAGTGGCAGCCCCTGATCAAGAGTATCATCCGCGCCACCCGCGATGTCCTGCACCGCGATGCCAAGACCGGTCTGTGGAGCAGCACCTCCGAGGTCGCATACTACGTGGTCAATTCTTCCACCTCGGCAGGCCACGCCGCAGCCGCGATCCGATGCCACTGGTACATCGAGAACCGGCTGCACTACACACGCGACGTTGCCTTCCAGGAGGACCAGTCCCGCATCCGTCACAAACCAGGTGTCTTTGCCAGGCTGCGGTCGTTCGCCTACAACATCCTGCGCCGTAAACAGCCTTCAACGCTCAGCCAGGACCGATATGCCGCCGCGCTCGCCGGGATCGATGCGTTGCTCGAGCGGAAATTCAATTGAGAGCGTTGAACAGCCCTGGGTTGGGGGGTAGTGTTCAGGATATTTGCTCTTCTGCGGTGGTGGCGGGTCTGATCAAGCGGCGCGTGTGGCGTCGCCCGTTCTGTTTGATCCGGGTTGAACTGGAGTCTGGTCCTTTGATCCCCTCTCGATTTGCTGGACCAGCCTGAATGAGGGCTTTTCCGGCGATAGTCGCCCGGAGACGAGGGGTGCGCGCCTAGTACGCGTCAGGCTCCCACCCGGAGCGCCGCAAGCTCGGCGAGCAGGCGGAGATGGGACCTTCCGCCGCGGTGAAAGCAGGTCAGCTCGAACTTCTCGTTGGGGCCATGCACCTGATCGTCATCGAGCCCAAAACTGAAGAGCAATGTATCCATGCCGAGCAGACGCTTCAGGCTGGCAACGACGGGAAGCGAGCCGCCGCACCCGGCAAGCAACGGCGGAGTGCCGTACTCGGCTTCCAATGCCCTGCGGACCGCCAGCATCCAGGCGCTGTCGGTGGGAATCTCGATACCGCCCTCGGCCCCGAGGACCGAGAGCTCGATCGTGGCGTCCGCCGGCCGACTCTCCTCGAGAAACCGGCGCAGCGAAGCGACGGCCCGCTCCGGGCTCTGTCCCGGCACGATGCGGAATGACAATTTCGCATGAGCCTCAGCAGGAATCACCGTCTTTCGCCCGTGCTCCATATAGCCGCCCCAGATCCCGTGGATCTCGGCGGTGGGTCGCGCCCAAAGCCGCTCCAGAGCGCTGAACCCGCGCTCCCCGGCCGGGGTGGACAGGCCGAACTTCCTGAGAAAGGTGGCCTCGTCGAAGCCGATATCCGCCCATTGCTTCGCGGTCGCGGGCGGCAGGGCCGGAACATCGTCGTAGAAGCCCGGCAGGCAAATCCGCCCGTCCGCGTCGTGCAGCCTGGCAAGGAGCTCCACCATCGCATGGAGCGCGTTGCGCGCCGAGCCCCCGAACAGGCCCGAATGCAGATCGGAGGCTGCCGTGCGCAGCGCGAGCTCCATGTAGGTGGTGCCGCGCAGCCGCGTGGTAATGGACGGCGTATCGATATCCCACATATTGCCGTCGCTGATGACCGCCACATCCGCCTTCAGCTCCGGCGCATGGGCGATGAGGAAATCGTTGAGGCTCGGGCTTCCGGTCTCCTCCTCGCCTTCCAGCAGCACGGTCACGCGAGCGGGAAGCTTGCCCGCAACCGCCCGCCAGGCCCGGAACGCCTCCAGCCACATGACCACCTGGCCCTTGTCGTCAACCGCGCCACGGCCGACGATGCGCGGCCCGTGCGGACCCTCGGTCAGCACGGGCGAAAATGCCGGCGTCTTCCAAAGTGCCTCGGGGTCTGCGGGCTGGACATCGTAGTGCCCGTAATAGAGCAGATGCGGCGCGGCGCTGCCTGCCTCCACCGAGTGGCCGACGACGATCGGCTGCCCCGCCGTCCGGTGCACGGCGGCGCTGAACCCGAGACGCCGAAGCTCGGCGGCAAACCAGTCGGCAGCAACCCGGCAATCCGCCTCGTGACTTTTCTGGGTCGAAATGCTCGGGATCCGCACGATCTCGAACAGGCGGTCAAGCGCCGCCTCCTCGTCCCGGCCGAGAGCATCGAGGGCGGCGGCGAGAACGGACATCCGGAGCATTCCTTCGCTGTCGCGCTCGTGCGGCTGCGCTCAGCTCTTGCGCACGTTCCAGAACGTCGCGAAGCCCGGGAGGATGCCGGTGACGTTGGTGCGATACGCCGTCGGCTGGAAATACATGCCAAGCGGAATCATCGGGAGATCGATGAAAGCCTGGCGCTGGATCTCGCGCGCGATCTTCTGCTCGCCTGCCTGGTCAGGCGCCACAAGCCAGGCATTCCGCAGCTCTTCCAGGCGATCGCCCTGCGGCCAGCCGAAATACGCCTGCGGACCGGTGCGGAGAAGCGTGTTGTCGACTGGGTTGAACTGGCTGAGGCCGGGGCCGGGATTGATCCAGATGCTCCAGCCGCCCTCGTCGGCGGGCTTCTTGCTCATGCGCCGGGTTGCGACCGTGCCCCAATCCATTTCCTGATAGTCCACGTTCATCCCCACCCGATGCAGCATGTCCGCGGCGACGAGCGAGGCCGCCTTGGCGGTGGGGAGGTTGGAGGCGGAGAGGATGACGACCTTTTCGCCCTTGTATCCCGCCGCCTTGATAGCCCGCGCGGCACCCGCCGGATCGCGCGGGCTGGTCATCAGATCGAGCCCGACATCGCTCGCCATCGGGCAGCCCGGGACGAAGAACCCGACCGGCCAGCGCCAGCGGGAAGGATTGGTTCCGGCCATAGCCTCGCAATAGTCCTTCTGCACGATCGCGGGCAGGAGGGCGCGCCGGATCTCCGGGTTGTCGAACGGCGGGATCGCCTGATTCATGCGCAGATCGGCGATGAGGCCCGTCGGATCGGTGATCTCCACCTTCAGGCCCGGCACCGCCTGGATCGCGTCGAGAAGATTGAGGTCCGCGTATTCCCACCAATCCGTCTCGCCCGACTGCATGGCGCCGAAGGCGGTGGAGGGATCCGTAATCACATGCCACTCGACCCGGTCGAGATGAACGAGCTTCGGGCCGGACGTCCAGCCCAGGGCGCCGTTCGCGCGCGGCTGATATTTCTCGAAGCGCGCGTAGGCGTAGCGGGAGCCGCTCACCTCCTCGTCGCTAAGGAACCGGAAAGGCCCGCTGCCGATCATCTCCGTTACCTGCTTCCACGGATCGGTCTTTGCCAGGCGCTCCGGCATGATCGCGGGCATGAACAGCGGCGTGCTGCCCAGCACATCCGCCAGCAGGGAGAATGGCCGCTTCAGACGAAACCGGATCGTCCGATCGTCGGGCGCCGCGATCTCGTCCGTGACGGCCGCCAGCGCCTGGCCGAACGGGTCGCGCACGCAGAAGCGCCGGATGCTGGCGACGGCGTCCCGCGCCAGCACGGGCGTTCCATCATGGAAAACGAGGCCCGGGCGCAGGGTGAGCAACCAGAGCTTGCCGTCATTCTCGGTCGTCGCGCCCTCGACCATCTGCGGCACGGCGCGATACTGCGAGTCGATCCCGTAGAGCGTGTCGAACACCATGTAGCCGTGCGTGCGCACGTTGATCGCCGGGATCCACATCGGGTCGAGGGAATTCAGGTCGGCCTGGGGAATGAAGCGCAGCACCCGTGAGCCCTGCGCCCTCGCCAGGCCCGGCGCCGCCAGCGATCCCGCCGCGGTTCCCGCCAGGGTGAGGAAGGTTCTCCTTCTCATTCCGTTATTCCTTCTCTCGGCAACGATGCGCGCCATGATGTGCCGGGGCCTACGGCACCAGCGACAGGTTGCGGTTGACCGACCACGGCACGTCGAACCGCGTCATGAACTTCAAAGTTTGCACCATGCGGTTCATCCGCCAGCCGTCGGGCGTGCGGACATAGTCGTCCTCCGTGATCGCCGCGAGCAGCACCGGCGTTTCTTCCTTGGCCAGCGTGCCCGTCTGCCACAGCATCCATCGTCCGTGCGCGCGATCGCCATCGATGTCGATCAGCGGGCTCAGGTAATAATGCAGCGCGAAGCGCCACGGGCCCGCCCGCAGGCTCTCGTAGATCGCCTGACGCCCGTGCAGCACGCCGAAAGGGCCGCCGTCCCACAGCGCCTCGTCGGTGAACACCGAAGCCTGCCGCCGGGCGATGACGTCGATCTCCACCTGCGGCTTTCGCTCGTGGCCGTCCGAGTATTTCTCGTCCGCGCAGCGCGCATAATAAGCCTTCAGCCGCTGGATCGCGGCGATGTCCGCAAGCTCGGTGGCGTCCAACTCTGCCCCGCGATCGTGGCTAGGAAACCGATTTCCTAAATGCTACAGGAGCAGGCGTTCGCCCGTCAATGCCAATATCGAATATGTGCTAATGTGAGACATGCCGAGAAAGCGCTCCCGGACACGACCCGCCGCCGTTCCGCCCGCCGCGATCGATGCGCCCGCCTCGATCGAGACGGTGTCCCGCCTGGCCGGCGTCTCGAAGGCGACCGTCTCGCGCGTGATGAACGGCATCACCGAGAAGGTTTCCGAGACCACCCGCCGCCGCGTTCTGCGGGCGATCGAGAGCTCGGACTATCGTCCCTCGCGCGCGGGCAGCATTCTCCGCCGCGGCCGCAGTCATCTCGTGGGCGTGCTGATTCCCGACGCCGGCAGCGCCTATAACGCCTCGGTCACCGCCGCGGTCGAGCAGGTGCTCCGCGAGCAGGGCAAGGTCATGGTGCTCGGCAACACCGGCGAGTCGGCCGCGGTGCAGGACAGCCTGCTGCGCGAAATGCGCTCGCTGCAGGTGGCCGGCATCGTCATGCTCGGCGCGGTCAAGAGCGCCGAGCTGGAGGCGTGCCTCGGCGCCCGCATGCCGGTGGTGTTCGTCAACCGGCGATCGCCGGCGGGGCTGAGGGGCCCGTTCGTCGGGATCGACAATGTCCTTGCCGGCCGGGAAGTGGCCCGCCACCTCGCCGGGCGGGGGCATCGCGACGTCTGTCTCCTGCATGGGCCGCTCGGCTCATCGGCAACACGCGACCGCGTCAGCGGCTTCGTCGCGGAATACGGGAAGAGGGCGAAGGGAGCGCGCTGCACGCGCCTGGCGCTGGATGCGGGCGACCGCAAGCGCGAAGGCTACGAGAAGATGGCGCGCCTGCTCGCCGGACGGCGTCCGCCGGAGGCCGTCTTCTGCACCACGGACGAGATCGCCTACGGGGTTGCGAAATGCTGCCGGGAACACGGGCTGCGGATCCCGGACGACATCGAGGTCGTGGGCTTCGACGGCAGCCCGCTCAACGCCTACCTCGCTCCATGGCTGACGACGGTCAGCGTGCCGTACGACGAGTTCGGCCCGGCGGTTGCCGACGTGCTGAACGCGCTCTGGACCGAGGACGCGCCGCCGCCGCCGGATGTCGTCCTCCCGTTCCGCCTGATCGTATCGCCAGACGCCTGACGCAATCGCCAGAAGGAACCCCAGCATGCCCCCTCTCCCACTGACCATCGCCGCGGCGGACTATTCCCGCCTCATGCCGTTCTTCACCGGCGAGATTGCCGTGGAGGGGATCGACCTCAAATTCGCGCTCGGCTCGTCCGGCTCCTGGCCACTGCGCGCCGAGCTGCTGCGAAGGGTCCTCAGCGACCCGGCAATCGACGGCGGAGAAAGCTCGATCGGCGGCCATGTGCGCCGGATCGCGGAGGGGGACCGCCGCTTCGTGGCGCTGCCGGTCTTCATCCTGCGCGGCTTCACGGCCCGGGACCTCTACGTCCGCAAGGACGGGCCGGTGAAGAGGCCCGCGGATCTTCGCGGCAAGCGCATGGGCCTCTACAGCTGGGTTGCCAGCGGATCGGTGTGGTACCGGCATTTTCAACGCCATATCGGCGTGCCGCTCGACGCGGTCGAATGGTGGGTCGGCGATATCGAGGCGGCGGGAGAGACCTCTCACGTGGTGACGCTGCCGGAGGGCGTCCATCCGACTCCTCACGGCCGCTTTCTCGCGGAAATGCTGGTTGCGGGAGACATCGACGCGATGTGGAGCCCGCCGCGGCCCAGGCTCTTTCATCCGGCGCAGGGCCCGATAGTCCGGCTCTTCCCTGATATGCGCGAGACGGAAGCAGCCTATTTCCGCAAGACGCGCGTCTATCCGCCCCTGCATTTCCTCGTGCTGCGGCGGGATGTCTGGGAAGCCAATCGCTGGATTGCCCGCACCCTGACGGAAGCCTTCGACCGCTGCAATGAAGCGTTCGCCGCCTCCCAGCGCGGCTTTCCGTACGCTCTGCCCTGGTTGGAGGCGGAGCTCGACGAAACCACCGCCCTGATGGGCACGGAATTCCACGCCAACGGGCTGGAGCGCAATCGCGACCAGCTCGCGCTCTTCAACGAGCTGGCCTTCACCGCGGGCATCATCGGGCGGCGCGTTGGGGTTGACGAGTGCTTCGCCGAATTTCTCGAAAAATGATGGCTGATGCGGCGCCAACCCATTGAAGGTTGCGGATGGCGGCGAGTGTCGGGCTTGGTTGTGGCGATGATACCAACCGCAGAAAGGCCTGGGGACGCTGCTCCCTTGTGTCGTCTGGCGCCGGCTCGCCCCAAGCGAGTGCGCAGCCCGATGCGGGACGGGCCACAACCAAAACGAATTCTGGCGATGAACGGGAACCAGTTGGCGGCAAGGTCACGCGCTTGTTGTAGCGAGCCCCGACGTTCTTGCCCTGGGCGGCCCATGTTGATCACGATGAAGCCGACGCACGGATAGCATTCGCTGAAATTCCATTGGACCCTTGCGACGAGCCGTCCTAGCATTACAGTTGCAGTTTCTCTTTTGAGATGGGGGAGGCGGTTGCAGCCGGGGGAGGAACTTGGTTTCGGGGAACTGTCGTTCCAGATCGCAATGCTCGAATTGACTGCTCTTCCCGCTTTCAGTGATGTGAACGTACACCGCGTCCGCACCGCGCTGTAGGGCATCCGCTGCGGGCGGATGCCGCTGCGGCGGTAGCTCGCCAGCCCTGATGCCAGCAATGATACCAAGCAACCCCGCG
>CAWIZE010000011.1:0-199854 GCA_963840545.1 uncultured Pseudomonadota bacterium
AAGCTCCAAAGAGTCACACCTTCAGGGCCTTGGTATAAGGAGGTCGAATGAACCGCGGATCCTGCCTCGTGCGTATAGGCTCTAATTTGGGAACAATCGGTGCTTTCTCTCGCGCGAGCGCCAGGACGCCAACGTCGGCTGCACCAACGGAAGGAAACACTTTGTCGATGTCAGACGAAATTGCAATGAATGACCTGTTCGATCGCTGGGAGCGGGTGTGGCATGAGGGCCGGTTCGACCTGGTGCCGAGCTGTGTAGCGGAAAACTACATCCGGCATGATGAAAGCGGCGACCGCACGGTGACACGAGACGCATACGCGAAGGAAATCGCCAAGATCCAGGCCGAGCGACCAGGTATCCGTGTCGTTGTCTACGACCACACGTTCCACGGCGACCGTGCGTGGTTCCGTTTCGCGTTCAAGTGGTCTGATCCAAGGACCGGCGAGGCACACAGTCGGGCAGGCATGCAGTCCTACCGGATCGAGGGCGGCAAGCTCGCGGAAACATGGCTGGCAATGATGCCACCAGGCTCGGCGTGGACGGATGCCGTCGCGCAGGAGCATTGGACGAGCCCACCGCCCATCAAGTGAGCTTCCCCCCGGCGGAGGCGTCCGATGCGCTTATCCGCGACCAGAGTTTGACGTCATCGAGACACCGTAGAACCTTTCATGCGCCGAGCTGATCACCTGTTCGAAATCATCCGGATCTTGCGCCGGAAGAAGGCGACGAGAGCGGCCGATCTTGCCGCTCTCCTGGAGGTTTCCGAGCGGACGATCTACCGGGACATCAGCGACATGGCCGCAAGAGGTGTCCCGATCGAGGGTGAAGCGGGGGTCGGATACATCCTGCGGCCGGGCTTCGATCTGCCTCCGCTCATGTTCAATGAGAACGAGATCGAAGCCTTGCTGCTGGGGGCGCGCATCGTCCAGTCGTGGGCCGATTCCGAGCTGGCCGACGCGGCGGTTGCCGCGATGGACAAGATAGGCGCGGTCTCGCCGGAATCGTTGCGTCACCACCTCGATTTGGCCCGGCTGTGGGCGCCGGCCGATCACGCGTGCGAAACCATCACCATCGACCAGGCGGCGCTTCGCCATGCCATACCGGACCAACGCAAGGTGAGCTTCACGTATCAGGACCTCGATGGCCGATCGACCGAGCGCGTGGTTCGTCCCTTGATCATGGCGTTCTACGGCCCCGTTTGGCTGCTCGCCGCGTGGTGTGAACTGCGTAAGGCATTTCGTGTGTTCCGCATCGATCGGATGTCGGCGTTCGCGACGCGCGAAGAGAAATTCGAGTCAAAGCCGGGCCAGACCGCACGGGATTTTTTGAAACAGGATGCGGCCCGCAAGAAGCGCCCTGCCCCCCGCCTCATCCCTTCGCCGGATTGACCAGATACTTCTCCCCCGTCGCCCGCCGCCCATACGCCGCGATCACCTCCGGCCGCAGCGCCTCCGCCAGCGAGATCTCCGCCGTGTAATGCTGGGCGAAAATCGTCGCGAGCTCGGCCGCCACCCGCGCCCGGAGCCGCCCCGCCGCCTCCGGCCCGATCCTCTGGAGGAACCAGGTCACCAGCCACCCGCCGACGCTCCACGCCATCCCCACATTGCCCGCGATGATCCTGGGCCCCGGGTCGAGCGAGCCATAGATGTAGACCTGCTTCTGCACCGGCGAGCCATAGCGGCTGTAGCTCGCAAGCGTCCGGCTCAGCGCCGCTTCCATGCCCGCCAGGATCGTCCCCGCCATCGTCCCCCCGCCGATCGCGTCGAACGCCAGCGTCGCCCCGGTCTCCGCCAGCGCCTCCGTAAGCTCCCCCTTGAACCCCGCCCCCGTGCTGTCGAGCACGTGTTGCGCGCCCATCCCGCGCAGCAGGCTCGCCTGCTCCGCGCTCCGCACCACGTTGACCAGCGGGATCCCGTCGGCCCGGCAGATCCGCACCAGCATCTGCCCGAGATTCGACGCCGCCGCGGTATGCACCAGCGCCCCATGCCCCTCGCGCCGCATCGTCTCCACCATGCCGAGCGCGGTCAGCGGGTTGACGAACGCCGCCGCTCCCGCCCGCGGCGCGGTTCCTTCCGGCAGCACCAGGCAATCGGCCGCCTTGAGCACGCGATACTGCGCATACATCCCCCCGCCGAGTGCTGCGACCACCCGCCCGACCAGCCCCCGCGCCTCCGCCCCCGCCGCCACCACCACCCCCGCGCCCTCGTTCCCGACCGGCATGGCCGCGTCGAGCCGCCCCGCCACCCCCGCCAGCCGCGCCTCCGGAACGCGCGCCGTCACAATCGGCCGCGCCGCGCTCCCGCCCGCCCGAATGCTCTCGACATCCGCCGGCCCCAGCAGCACGCCGATATCCGAGGGGTTGATCGGCGCCGCCTCGACCCGCACCACCACCTCGTCCGCGGCCGGCTCCGGCGCCGTCACCTCCTCGAGCCACAGCTCCAGCGCCCCGCCGGACGTAATCCTCGACCGCACCGCCAGCCCGGAAAACTCCGCCACCGCCCATCCCCCTCTTGCACCCGCCGTTTCACCGCCCGGCCCGCGCCTCAACGCCTATAGCCGGAAAAGCTGCTCCGCATTGCCGTGCGCGATCCGCTCCTTGTCCGCGGCGCTGAGAGGAAGCTGGTCCAGAAAGCCGCGCGCCCGCGCCATCGAGCCGTAGGGATGGTCGGCCGGTTGAGCCCCGTCATCGCCATCGGCATGACGTCGAGCCTCTCCAGCATGAACGGCAGCCTCTCGCCCAGGTGGCCGATCACGATCTGCAGCCTCGGATAGCGCTCGAACGCGCCCCCGAGGATGAGACGGATGACATGAACCGCCGTTGCGAGGTGCCACCCCCAGCCCGGACCCGTTCGAGGATCGCCCGGAAGAACGCCTCGTCCAGGTAGCGCCCCCGGTTGTGGCCGTCGATGACCGCGACAGGACCTGCACATCGATCCCGGCTTCGTCCATCTCCGCGATCCTTCCTTCGCCGACGTCGCCGCGCTGCTCGAAAAGCCTGGCGCCGCGCGCGCCGAACTGCAGCGCCTTCTCCCTGAGCGCGCGCCCGGGACCGTCGAGGAATCCCGGGCTGACAAAATGTTCCTCGAGGGCGATGGCCCGCATCGCCGTTCCCTGCCTTATCGCCGTTCCCTGCCGTGAGGCCCCTGCCATCGCTTCCCCCTGATTTTCCTCCGTTTTTGCCCGAAACCGCTGCCCACGCCCCCGTGCCCCACTCCTAATAACCTGATAATAAACAATATTTCGCTCAAAAACCACCCCCGCTCTGCCCACTTTGCCCACTTTTGTTTCCGCCGGGCGCGCAAAACCGGAGCGAATCCAACGCGTTTCGCCCCGTCAGTGAGACGGCGGCCGGACGATCCCAAGTCGCAGCATCAGCCCCAGCGTCGCCCCCTTTATCGGCCGCAGCAGCCCCAGCGCCAGCACCAGCGTCAGCGGCACCAGGATCGCAACCTCGGTCCAGATCGAGAGGCTCATCGAGCTTTCCATCACCACCAGCAGCGTCACCACCGCGGCCCCCGCGATCAGGATGGTGAAGATCGGCGGCCCGTCATCCGCGGGCACCTGGCCGAGCGGCGCGCCGCATTCGCCGCACGCCTCCGCCACCCTCAGATACCCCGTGAACAGCCGCGTCCGCCCGCAGGCCGGGCATCGCCCCACCGCCCCGCGGCCCATCGCGGTCAGCAGCGGCGGGGAGGGCCACGGCGGCGGCGCCGGTGTGCGGGCGGGCTCCCAGCGGACGGCGGGCGGTTCCTCGGGCACGATCTTTTTCCTCCCCCCGCCCGCGCCGCGCCGCCTAGTCCGGCGGAGCGATGATGCCGAGCCTAAGCATCAGCCCGACCGTCGCGCCCTTCACCGGCCGCAGCAGCCCAAGCGTGAGCACCAGCGTCAGCGGCAGCAGGATCGCCGCCTCGACCCAGAGCGGCAGCGAGAAATTCGTCTCCATCACCACCAGCAGGCCGATGACGATATGCCCGACGATCAGGATGGTGATGTAGGGCGGCGCGTCGTCCGAGCGGAGCCGGCCGAGCGGGGCGCCGCAATGGGCGCAGGCGGGCACCACGCGGAGATAGCCCGCGAAGATCTTTCCCACCCCGCAGGCCGGGCACCTTCCAGCGAGCCCGCGGCCGATCTGGGTGACCATCGGCGGATTGGGCCACGGATGTGCGCCGGCCGTTCTTGCCGCGGACTGCCAGCGGACCGGGATCTGCTCGGACACGGGCGAATTCCTTTATGCCGTCATCGTCGTCTATCGGCACCACCGTCTATCGGCACCTGGCGCCCCATGTGGTCCTCCCGCCCGTTCGTTGCGCTCATGTCAGGGCAGACCAGGATTGCGTACCCGCCCCCGCCTACTCCGCCGCCTTCCTCTCCCACACGGGAGGGTCGACCGCGCCCACCTGGCTCGTGATCCGCCCGTAATGCTCGGGCCTGCGGTGCTTCTCGAAGGCGAACACGCTCGAGCGCCCGAGCCCGCATAGCTCGAGGTTCAGGTCCGCGGTGATCAGCTCGTCGTCCCAGCTCGTCGCCATGGCGATGATCTCGCCCTGCGGATCGACGATGATCGAATGCCCGAACAGCTCGCACCCGTCCTCCACGCCCGCCTTGGCCGTGGCGACCGCAAAGCAGGAATTCTGGTAGGCGCCGGCCTGGATCGAGAGATGGCTGTGGAACACCCGCAGATGATGCGCCTCGAAGCCGCGGCCCTCCTGGTTGAGGCTCGGCGTGTTGTAGCCGAGCATGACGAGCTCGACCTTCTGCAAGCCCAGCACGCGCCAGGCTTCGGGCCAGCGCCGGTCGTTGCAGATCATCAGGCCCATATTGACCCCCACAAGCCCGCCCATCGGCGCGCGGATCACCGGGAAGCCGAGATTGCCGACCTCGAAATAGCGCTTTTCCAGGTGCTGGACCTTGCGCTTCGGGTCGAACGCGGCGTGCCCGGGCAGGTGGATTTTTCGATATTTGAGCAGGATGTCGCCTTCGGGCCCGACCAGGATCGCAGTGTTGAACCGCCGCCGCCGCACCCGCCCGGTCTCGTCCGGCTCCTCGGCGATCTCGGCATAGCCGAGATGAAACCCGATGCCCCACTCGCGCGCCGCGGCGAACAGCGGCGCCGTCTCGTTCGAGGGCATCGCCGTCTCGAACCAGCGGTCGGCCTCCTCGATCGTCGCGTAGTCATGGCGCGGGAAGAAGGTGGTCAGCGCCAGCTCGGGAAAGACGACGAGCTCGGCGCCGCGCGCCTTGGCCCGCCCGAGCAGGCGCAGCATCCGCTCGATCGCGGCGGCGCGCGGCTCCGCCATCTGGATCGGCCCGAGCTGGGCGGCGGCAACCGTCAGGGTGCGGGACATCGGGCCTCTCTTCGTCGTCGGCCGGGGTTGCCGGCCGGGGAAACCACGATAGGTCTCGGCATTGACGCTGGCTATCCGACCCGGCACCAATATCGCACGTCCAGTGCCGGGGGATTCGGGCCATGCGCCGTGCCGTGCTGCTCTTCGTCGTGCTCGGCCTGGCCGGCTGCGCCGCCGCCGCTCCCCAAACCGCCAGCATGCAAGTGGCCACCACGCCCCCCGGCGCGCCACCAACCGGCACCCCCGCGGGGCGCACCTACATCGTCTTCTTCCAGGAATGGTGCGCCGCGTTCGACGCCCCGGCGCTCGCAACGATCGCCGCCGCCGCCGCCGAGGCCGGCAAGGAGCCCGGCGCCACCATCACCGTCACGGGCTATGCCGATCCGCTCGGCAGCGTCCAGGCCAATATCTATCTCACCGAGACCCGCGCCCAGGTGGTCACCGACCAGCTGGCCACCGACGGCGTCACCCCCGCGCGGATCCGCCAGCGCGCCGCCGGCAAGGTCCCCTATCAGCTCACCTCGCAGGAGAGCCGCCGCGTCGTCATCACGATCGGCGGGTCCTGAGCGCCACCTTAGGCCGCGAGTTCCGCCGGCTCGGCGAGCCGCCCGCCGCCCTCCTCGCGGACCAGCTCGAGCCGGCGCTCATGCAGCGCGGCGACGCTCTCGCTGTGGGTGATCGAGACGATGGTGGTCCCGGGCAGCCTCTCATGGAGCGTCCGGTAGAGCCCGGCCTCTGACTCGCTATCGAGGCTCGCCGTGGCCTCGTCGAGGAACAGCCAGTCGGGGCGCAGCAGCAGCGCCCGCGCCAGCGCCAGCCGCTGCTGCTCGCCGCCCGAGAGGACCTGGCCCCAGGAGGCCTCCTCGTCGAGGCGCGGCAGCAGGTTCGCCAGCCCCGCTTCGGTCAGGGCGGTGCGGATCGTCGCGTCGTCGTAGCGGTCGGGCTCCTCGGGATAGGTCACGGCCTTGCGCAGCGCGCCGAGCGGCAAATAGGGCCGCTGCGGCAGGAAGAGCGCGCGCCCGGCCGGCCATTCGACGCGCCCGGCGCCGAACGGCCAGATGCCGGCGATCGCGCGGAAGAGCGTGGACTTGCCCGATCCCGTCCGCCCGGTGATCACCACCGAATGGTGCGCCGTGATGGTGAGGTCGACGCCGGCGATCAGCGTCTCCCCGTCCGGCAGCTTGAGGGTGAGGTCGCGCAGCCTGAGCGCCTCCCCCGGCCCGGGGCCGGCCACCAGGGCCGTGCTCGCCGCCGCCGCCCTGGCCGTCTCGATCGCGCGATGGAAGCTCGTCAACCGTTCGACCGTGGCCCGCCACGCGGCCAGCGAGGCGTAGGCGCCGACGAACCAGGAGAGCGCGCCCTGCACCTGGCCGAAGGCGCTCGCCGTTCGCGTCAGGCCGCCGAGCGGGATTTTTCCCGAGAAATAGCGCGGCGCGGCGACGACGATCGGAAAGACGATCGCGATCTGCGAGTAGCCGGTGGTGAGCGCGTTGAGCAGCTTGGTCCGGTCCATGATGCGGTACCAGTTCTCGACCACGAAGCCGAACACATGGAGAAACCCGTGCTTCTCCTCGGCCTCGCCGCCATAGAGCGCGACGCCTTCGACGTTCTCGCGCATCCGGGCGAGCGAGAAGCGGAAATCGGCCTCGACGCGCTGCTGGCGGAAATTGAGCCAGACCAGCGGCCTGCCGACCAGGTGCGTCACCCAGGTGCCGAGCACGGCATAGACCAGCGCGACCCAGACCATGTAGCCCGGGATGTCGAGGCCGAAGATCAGCAGCGGTCCCGAGAGGCTCCAGAGGATGCCGATGAAGCTCGCCAGCGTGACGACGTTGGAAAGCAGGTCGAGCGAGAGCGAGAGCGAGCTGCCGGCGAAGCTGTTGAGGTCGTCGGCGATGCGCTGGTCGGGGTTGTCGGGGCCCTCGCCCGCCTTGGTCGTGAGGCTGATGCGGTAATAGGCGCGGTCGGCCAGCCACTCGCCGAGATAGCGCTCGGTCAGCCAGTGGCGCCAGCGGATCTGCAGCCACTGGGTGAGGTAGGTGCTGTAGACCGCGACCAGGATGTAGAGGACCGCGATCAGGCAGAACCCGGGCATGATCCCACCCGGCGTGCGGCGATAGAGGAAAAGCAGGCCGAAGAACGCGTTCCAGTCCTTGCTCTGGAGCGAATCGTAGAAGGCGCCGTTCCAGAAGTTCAGCACCACGTTCATCCCGACCATCATCAGGTTGAGGACGATGATCGAGAACAGGAGCAGCCGCGCGATCCAGCGCTCCTCGGAATGGAAATAGGGCCGGGCAAGCCGCCAGGCATCGCTCAGGAACGGACCAAGACCGCGCATGCGCTCTACTTTACCTCGTTGGGGGGCGGCGGAGGGCTCGTCATGGTCCGGAAGCTGGCCCACTCGGCCGTCCCGGGCAAGTTACCGCCGCTTCACCCCGTCCCTCGGCGCGGCAGGCTGCCAGGCCTGGGCGGCGGGCGGTCAGACCTCGGCGGCGAGCATCAGCCGGGTGGCGAAGGCCGCCGGCGGCTGGGGGTGGCTGAAGAAGAAGCCCTGGCCCTCGTCGCAGCCGATGCCGGCGAGGAAGGCGCGCTGCGCCTCGGTCTCGATCCCCTCGGCGACCACCCTAAGGTCGAGCGCGTGGCCGGTGGCGACCAGCGCCTGCACGATTGCCGCATCCTCGCGATCCTCGGGCAGGCTCCGGATCAGCGACCGGTCGAGCTTCACCACCGTGAGCGGCAGGTGCTTCAGCGCCGCCAGGCTCGCATAGCCGGTCCCGAAATCGTCGAGCGCGACTCCGACCCCGAGATCGCGGATCGCCGCCAGGGTCAGCATGGTTTCGATGTCGGCCTCGATCACCGTGCTTTCCGTGAGCTCGAGCTCCAGCCGCTCCGGCGGCAGGCCGGATTCCTCCAGGGCCAGGGCGAGCTGGTCGAGCAGGGTGCCGCCGGTGATCTGCCGCGCCGAGACGTTGACCGAGACAATGGGGGCCGCGCCGTCCGGAACGGGCGCGCGCCACCGCGCCGCCTCCCGGCAGGCGCCGCGGAGAGCGATGCCGCCGATCTCGACGATCAGGCCGGTCCGCTCGGCGAGCGGGATGAAGCTCGCGGGCGAGATCAGCCCGAGCCGCGGATGCGGCCAGCGCAGCAAGGCCTCGGCGGCGGCGATGGCGCCCGAGGCGAGCGCGAGGCGCGGCTGGTAATAGAGCGTGAGCCCGCCTCCGCCGGCGGCCATCCTGAGGTCCCGCTCGAGCCGCCGCTCCGTCGCCAGCCCGACCCGCAGGTCGAGCGTGCGGCCCGGCAGCGGGCTCTGCCGCAGGGCGGACATCGTCTCCTCGGCGGCCACCGCGTCGTCTCCCGATCCCGGTCCGTAGTCTGGCGGGCAGGAATTACCGGGTGGTGAAGTCATCGAGCTGTTCGGCCAGCACCTGCACCGAATGGAGCGCCCGCCTGCCGGCGAGATCGGCGATCTGGTGGCGGCAGGAGGTGCCGTCGGCGACGATCAGGTCCTCCGGGGCCGTCTGGCCGAGCGCGGGCAGGAGCCCCGCCGCCGCGATCGCCCGCGAAACCGGCTCGGTCTCCGCCTGGTAGCCGAACGACCCGGCCATGCCGCAGCAGGTCGCCGCGATCGGGCGCACCGCGAGCCCTGGGATGCGCTTGAGCGCCGCGAGCGTGGCCGGAAAAGCGCCGAACGCCTTCTGGTGGCAGTGGCCGTGGACGTGCGCCGTGCCGGGCCGGGGGGTGAGCGCCAGCGGCGGGTTTTCCCGATCCAGGAACTCGGTGAGCAGCATGGCGCGCTCTGCCAGCCCGCGCGCCTCGGGCCCGGGCAGCAGGGCGGGGATCTCGTCGCGGAGCGTGAGCAGGCAGGAGGGCTCGAGCCCGATCACCGCGCGCCCGCCCGCGCAGGCGCGCAGCATGCGGCCTGCCTCTTCGCGCGCCTGATTGACCAGGCCGGCGGCGAGGTAGGTGCGGCCGCAGCAGAGCGCCCGGCCGGGCGCGGCGGGCAGGACGGCGCGGTAGCCGGCCGCCGCCAGCACGCGGCGCGCCGCGCGCAGGTTCGCCGGCTCGAAATAGCGGTTGAAGCAATCGGCGAGCAGCAGAACCTCGCCCCGTGGTGCCGGCGGGGCACCGCGCGCCTCGGAATCGCGAAAAAAATCGCGGCGGAATTCGGGCAGCTTCCGTCGCGCGGCGATCCCGAGGAAGCGTTCGCCCTGCCGGGCAACGAAGGAAAAGCGGTTGCGGAGGTTGGCGAGCGGGGCGAGCCGCGCGGCCACCGGGGCATAGCGGGGTAGGGCGGCGATCAGCCGCTCCCGCCGCCCGACGCCATGGCGCGCGGCCCGCGCCGCCAGCACCTCGATCTTCATCCGCGCCATGTCCACCCCGGTCGGGCACTCGCGCCGGCAGGCCTTGCACGAGACGCAGAGCGCCATCGCCTCGGCGAGCGCGTCCGAGGCCATCGCATCGGGGCCGAGCTGGCCGGTGAGCGCCAGGCGGAGCGTGTTGGCCCGCCCGCGGGTGACGTGCTTCTCCTCGCGCGTCGCGCGGAAGCTCGGGCACATCACGCCGGCGTCGAAGGCGCGGCAGGCGCCGTTGTTGTTGCACATCTCGACCGTGCCGAGGAAGCCGCCGAGCGGCCCGGGATTGGCGGACCAGTCGAGCACCGGGGCGAAGCCCTCCGCCGGCGCATAGTCGGGGCCGTAGCGGAAGAGGCTCCGCTCATCGATCCGCGGCGGATCGACGATGCGGTGCGGGTTGAAGAGCGTGCCTGGGTCGAAAGCCTGCTTCACCGCCCCGAACGCCGCTGTGATCCGCGGCCCGAACATCGCCGCGTGGAACTCGCTCCGCGCGATGCCGTCGCCGTGCTCGCCGCTGTGGCTGCCCTTGTATTCGCGAACCAGGGAAAAACATTCCTCGGCGACCGCGCGCATCGTCGCAACGTCCGCCGGGTCCTTGAGGTTGAGCACCGGGCGGACATGCAGGCAGCCGACCGAGGCGTGGGCGTACCAGGTGCCCTTCACGCCGTGGCGGGCGAACACTTCGTTGAGCCGCTCGGTGTAGGCGTCGAGGTCGGCGAGATCGACCGCGCAATCCTCGATGAACGAAACCGGCTTCCCGTCCCCCTTCATCGACATCATGATGTTGAGCCCGGCCTCGCGCACGGCGGCGATCTCGGCCTGGAAGGCGGGGTCGGTGGCGCGGACGAGGCAATCCGGGTGGCCGAGATCTGCCATCGCCTCGTCGAGCGTATCGAGCCGGCGGGCGAGCTTGCCGTCCTCCTCGCCGTGGAACTCGACGAGGAGGAGGCTGCCGGGTCGGCCGATGAGCATCCGTTCGATCGTCGGGCGATAGAGCGGGATCGAGAGGCCGAGCGCGATCATCGTGCTGTCCACCAGCTCGACCGCCTCGGGATCGAGCCCGACCAGCCGCCGGGTCGCCCGCATCGCCTCGCGGAAGGATGCGAACTGGCAGATGCCGACCGCCTTGCGCGGTTTGACCGGCGCCAGCCTGAGCGTGAGTGCTGCCGAGAAGGCGAGCGTGCCCTCGGAGCCGACCAGCAGCCGGGCGAGGTTTTCCCGCCCCGCGGCGCGCGCCTGCGGGGTTAGCACGTCGATATTGTAGCCGCCGACGCGGCGGAGCTGGCGGGGGAAGCGGGCGGCGATCTCGGCGGCCTCGGCCGCACCCAGCGCGCGCAGGGATTGGATCAGCCGCGCGATCGCGGGCGGCGTCTCGGGGCTGATATTGTCGGAAACCGGGCCGAACTCATGGCGCGTCCCGTCGGCGAGCAGGGCGTCGATCGCGATCACGTTGTCCGCCATCAGCCCGTAGCGGATCGATTTCGAGCCGCAGGAATTGTTCCCCGCCATGCCGCCGATCGTCGCCCGCGCATGGGTCGAGGGATCGACCGGGAAGAACAGCTCGTGGGGCTTGAGCGCTTCGTTGAGCGCGCCGAGCACGAGCCCGGGCTCGACGGTCGCGCTGCGCGCCTCCGCATCGACCGCGAGGACGCGGCGGAGATGGCGCGAGCAGTCGATGACGATCGCCCGGTTGACCGTCTGCCCGCACTGGCTCGTGCCGCCGCCGCGCGGCAGCACCGCGACACCCTCCTCGCGGGCGATCGCCAGCGTCGCCGCCACATCCTCGATCCGCTCGGGCACGACCACGCCGAGCGGGACCACCTGGTAGATCGAGGCATCGGTCGCGTAGCGCCCGCGGCTCGCCGCATCGAACAGGACGTCCCCAGCCACTGCCCGCCTGAGGCGAAGCGCCAGGCGGGAGTCCCCTTGCGTGATCGCCGTCATGCGCTGCACCTCCGTTCCGCCCGACAGGGGGAACCAGGGCTGGCCGCCGGTCAATCCCCGCGCCGAGGTTGCCCGCCCGGCGCCCGCACACCATACTTTTCTCCCATTTTGCAGCGCCCGGCGCCCGGAGGAAGACAGTGAAGCCCGCGAACAGCCTGCTCGCCGCGACCGGCACCACGATCTTCACGGTGATGTCGGTGCTGGCCGCGCAGCACCAGGCGATCAATCTCGGCCAGGGGTTCCCGGACACCGACGGCCCGCAGGACATGCTCGCCGCCGCCGCCGCGGCGCTGATGGACGGGCGCAACCAATATCCGCCGATGACCGGCGTGCCCGAGCTCCGCGTCGCCGTCGCCGCCGCCAATCGGCGCTTCTACGGGCTCGAGGTCGATCCGGACCGCGAGGTGGTGGTGACCTCGGGGGCGACCGAGGCGCTCGCCGCCTGCCTGATGGCGCTGCTCGACCCGGGCGACGAGGTGGTGCTGATCGAACCGCTCTACGACACCTATCTGCCGGTCGTGAAAATGCTCGGCGCGGTGCCGCGGCTGGTCCGCCTCGCCCCGCCGCGCTGGGAGCTGCCGCGGGCCGAGCTCGCCGCCGCCTTCGGCCCACGCACCAAGGCGCTGCTGCTCAACACGCCGATGAACCCGACCGGCAAGGTCTTCACCGCCGCCGAGCTCGCCTTCATCGGCGAGCTGCTGCAGCGCCATGACGCCTACGCGATCTGCGACGAGGTCTACGAGCACCTCACCTATGACGGTTGGCGGCACATCCCGTTGATGACGCTGCCCGGGCTCCGGCCCCGCACCTTGCGCATCGGCAGCGCGGGGAAGGCCTTTTCGCTCACCGGGTGGAAGGTGGGCTACGTCACGGCGCCTTCCGAGCTCGCCGGGGTCGTCGCCAAGGCGCACCAGACCCTCATTTTCACGACGCCGCCCAACCTCCAACGGGCGGTGGCGGTGGGCCTCGCCAAGGACGATGCCTATTTCGCCGGCCTCGCCGCCGGCCTCGCCGCGCGGCGCGATCAGCTCGCCACGGGTCTCGTTTCGCTCGGCATGGAGGTGCTGGCCTGCCAGGGGAGCTACTTCCTCATCGCCGATTTCGCCCCGCTCGGCTTCGGGGCCGACGATTTCGCCTTCTGCCGCCATATCACGGCGGCGGCAGGCGTCGCGGCGATCCCGGTTTCGGCGTTCTATGAGTTTGGCGTGGACTCTGGCCTGGACTCTGGCGCGCCCGCGCATTACGCCCGCTTCGCCTTCTGCAAGCGCGAGGCGGTGCTGGCGGAAGCGCTCGCCCGCCTCGCCCGGCACTTCGGCGCCGCGCGCGGAGGGCCCGCTGCGCTCTCATTGACGGCCGCCGGTTGACCGTCCTACACGGCGGGGCCGCGGCGGGCGTAGCTCAGGTGGTAGAGCGCCAGATTGTGGTTCTGGATGTCACGGGTTCAAGTCCCGTCGCTCGCCCCATTCGCGCCCCCATATGGGCCGGATCATGGAGCGCCCGGCAGCCCTGATCCTGGCGGGCGGGCACGCCGAACGGCTGGGCGGGACGGAGAAGCCGCTCATCCGGATCGGCGGGCTGACCATCCTCGAGCGGATCCTCGCCGCGCTGGCCGACGATATCGCTTGGGTGGCGCTCAGCGCCAACGGCGATCCGGCGCGCTTTTCCCGCTTCGGCCTCCCCGTCCTGCCGGACGGACCCTTCGCGGGCCTTGGCCCGCTCGCGGGGCTGCTCGCCGGGCTCGACTGGGCATCCGCGCGCGGCGCCACGGAGCTCCTCAGCCTGCCGGGCGACACGCCGTTCCTGCCCCCGGGCCTCGCCGCGCGGCTCGCGCCGGCGCCCGCGGTCGCGGCGAGCGGCGGCCGGCGCCACCACCTGGTCGCGCTCTGGCCGGTCGCCGCACGGACCGCCCTCGCCGCCCGCCTCGCCGCGCCCGGCCCCCGCGCGGTCGCCGCCTTCGCCGCAACGCTCGGCCCCCGCGTCGTCGCATTCCCCGCCGCGCCGCACGATCCGTTCCTCAACGTCAATACGCCGGCGGACCTCGCCGGGGCACGGGCGATCGCGGAAGCCGCGGCCTGACCCGGAGGATCGCGGAACCTGTTGCAGCTTTGCCCGCGCTGCGCGATCGTTCGCCCTTCAAGCCCTCTCTTCGAAGGGCGCATGATCCGGGGCGAGAGAAGGAAGGGGGACAGATGACAGACGAGACAAGGAACCGCTGGAGCCGCCGTGGCTTGGCGGGCGCGGCGGCGCTCTTGCCGGCGGCGGCCCTGGTGACACCGGCGGCGGCCGCCACCGGGGACGGCGAGAGCACCTTCGAGCGGGTGATGCGCACCAAGAAGCTGCGCGTGTCCGCGCTCTCCGGGGAATTGCCCTATTTCGACAAGGACCTGGTCAGCGGCAAATGGACCGGCTTCGCCGATGCGATGGCGATCGATATCGCCAAGGTCTTCGGCGCCGAGCTGGTCTATGTCGATGCCACCTGGGGCACCTCGGTGCTCGATCTGCAATCGAACAAGGTCAACCTCTCGTTCGCGCTCAACCCGACACCCCAGCGCGCGCTCGCCATCGGCTTCACCGAGCCGCTCTTCGTCCACCCGTTCGGCTGCATCGCGAAACCCGGCTTCACGCCGAGCAAATGGGCGGATATCGACAAGCCCGGCCTCAAGATCGCCGTCTCCGTGGGCTCGCTCTACCAGACGCTTGCCAAGCAATACGCGCCCAAGGCGACCAGCGTCGGGCTGACGAGCTCCGATGCCTGCATCCTCGCCTACCAGTCGGGGCGCGCCGATATCGTGCTGCTGGCGGCGATTCCCGGCCTCGCCGCGATCGGCAAGAACCCCACGCTCGGCAGCTACGGAATACTGGCCGGCCCGATCATCGCGCTGCCGAGCAGCATGGGCATCCAGCGCCAGACGGACACGCGGTTCCGCGACGTGCTCAATGCCTGGATCGACTATAACGGCGGCGTCGGCCAGATCCGGCAATGGGTGATCCAGGGGCTGGCGCTGGAAGGGGTCAAGGCGGACCAGCTGCCCGACAACCTCACCTTCTGACCCGGCTCATCTTCCGATCCGGATTTTTCCCCCTGGTCGCCGCGGCGACCAGGGGCCGGCGAGCGCGGGCACTCGAGAAAGGCGGACCGGAAGCGGATGCACTATCAGTGGAGCTTCGGCTTCCTGGAACATTACGAGCGGCTGTTCGTCCTCGGCGCGGCCGTCACCATCGCCTACACGATCGGCACGGTGCTGCTCGGGCTGATGATCGGCTTGGCACTCGGGATGGGGCGGCTCACCGATTCGAAGCTGCTCAACGCGCCGCTGGTCGCCTTCACCGAGCTCTTCCGCTGCACGCCGCTGCTCGTGCAGCTGATCTGGATCTACTACGCACTGCCGGTCCTGCTGCACATCACGCTCTCCGCGACCGCGGCGGCGACGATCACGCTCTCCTGCTACACGGGCGTCTTCTATTCCGAGATCTTCCGCGGCGGGATCGTCTCGATCGAGCGCGGTCAGTGGGACGCGGCGCGCGCGCTCGGCCTTTCCTGGTGGAAGATGATGCGGCTCGTGATTTTGCCGCAGGCGGTGCGAAGAATGATCCCGCCGTTCATGAACCAATCGATCACCCAGCTCAAGAACACCTCTCTCGTCTCGGTGATCGCGGTGCCCGACGTGCTCTACCAGGGCGAGCTGGTGACCGGCGCCACCTACCGCCCGCTCGAGGTCTATACGGCGGTGGCGCTGATCTATTTCGCCCTGCTGCTGCCGAGCACGATCGTGGTGCGCCTGTACGAACGCCGCCTCGCGGCCAGAGGCCGGACGTAAGGTCCAGGGAACCCAGGCCCTGGCCATGGTTTTGCCGTGGCGGGCGGACCAATTTCGCGCACGGATGGAGGGGTCGGGATGGCGCGTTTGAAGCTTCTGCTGCTGGCCTTCGTGCTGGCGGCGCCGCTGGGTGGCTGCGTGGTCTATCAGGGGCCGCCGCCGCGCCCGGGCGCGGTGTGGGTTCCGGGTCACTACGGCCCTTACGGGGGCTGGGTGCGCGGCCATTGGGGCTGATCTGACCTTGGCTCGGGGCGTCCCGCCCGCATCGCGCGGTTTTCCGCAGTCGTGCTAGATTTCCGGCGCGCGGTGTCCGTCGCGACGGCGGATGGGTCGAAGGGCCGCTTGCGGCCAGGGGGAAAATAGAGTGGCGTCCAGCAGCAACGCACCGCGCTATCGTCCGGGGCGGCATTTCCTGCAGATCCCGGGGCCCACCAACGTGCCCGACCGCGTGCTGCGCGCGATCGACAGCCCGACGATCGACCATCGCGGCCCGGAATTCGGCCAGCTCGGCCGCGAGACCCTGGCCAGGCTCAGGCAGGTCTTCCGCACGGCCGGGCCGGTGGTGATCTACCCCGCCTCGGGCACCGGCGCCTGGGAGGCCGCACTCGTCAATACCCTCTCCCCCGGCGATCGGGTGCTGATGTGCCGCACCGGCTGGTTCGCCGAGCTCTGGCAGGAGATGGCGGAGCGGCTCGGCCTCGAGCCGCTCTTCATCGAGACTGACTGGCGCCGCGGCGCCGACGCGGCGGCGATCGGCGAGGCACTCGCCGCCGACCGGGAGCACCGCATCAAGGCGGTCTGCGTCGTCCATAACGAAACCTCGACCGGCTGCACCAGCCGCATCGACGAGGTGCGCGCGGCGATCGACGGCGCCTGCCATCCGGCGCTGCTGCTGGTGGACACCATCTCCTCGCTCGCCAGCATCGACTACCGCCACGACGAATGGGGTGTCGACGTGACGATCGCGGGCTCGCAGAAGGGCCTGATGCTGCCGCCGGGCCTCTCCTTCAACGCCATCAGCGAGAAGGCGCTCGCCGCCGCCGCCGCCGCCCGCCTGCCGCGCAGCTACTGGGACTGGCGGGCGATGCTGAAGCCGAACGCGGAGGGTTTTTTCCCCTTCACCCCGGCCACCAACCTGCTGTTCGGTCTCTCCGCCGCGCTCGACATGCTGTTCGAGGAAGGGCTCGAATCCGTCTTTGCCCGCCATGACCGCCATGCCGAGGCGACGCGGCGGGCGGTCCGCGCCTGGGGGCTCGAAGTCCAGTGCGCCGACCCGAAATTCTTTTCCTCTTCGCTCACCGCGGTGCGGTTGCCGGAGGGCGCCAGCGCGGATGCGCTCCGGGCGGTGATCCTGGAGCGCTTCAACATGAGCCTCGGCAACGGCCTCGGGATCCTCAAGGATCGCGTGTTCCGGATCGGCCATCTCGGGAATTTCGGCGATCTCGAGCTGATCGGCACGCTCGGCGGCGTCGAGATGGGGCTGGCGGTCACGGGCGTGCCGCACCACGCCGGTGGCGTGCAGGCAGCGCTCGACTATCTCGCCGGCAGAGACTGATCGAACGAGGACGGGAGGGAAGGAAAATGGCGCGGACGATCGGGGTTTGGACCTGGCCGACCCCGAACGGCCACAAGGTGCATATCGCGCTCGAGGAGCTCGGCCTGCCGTACACCGTAATTCCGGTGAATATCGGCGCCGGCGAGCAGTTCGGCCTGGAGTTCCTGGCGATCACGCCCAACCACCGCATCCCGGCGATCGTCGATCCCGACGGCCCGGGCGGGGCGCCGCTCCGCCTCTTCGAATCCGGGGCGATCCTGATCTACCTCGCCGAGAAGGCCGGGCGGCTGATCCCGGCCGACCCCGCGCAACGCTATGCCTGCCTGCAATGGCTGATGTTCCAGATCGGCGGTGTCGGCCCGATGTTCGGCCAGTACAACCATTTCGCGGCCTACGCCCCGGAGACGCTGGCTTACGCGATCCAGCGCTACGCCAACGAGGTTGCCCGGCTGCACCGGGTGCTCGAGAAGCGCCTCTCCGTGTGCGAATATCTTGCGGGGCCGGAATACTCGATCGCCGATATCGCGACCTTCCCCTGGATCCGCAATCCCGACCGGCGGGGGATCGATCTCGCGGATTATCCCGCCGTCCGACGCTGGCATGACGCGATCGCCGCCCGCCCGGCGGTCGAGCGCGGGGTCGAGGTGCTCTCCGAGCGCCAGCGGCGCGGGCAGATCAGCGATGCCGAGCGCGAGAATTTGTTCGGCGCGCGCCAGTTCGCGGCGAGGTGACGGAGGCAGCCCGCGCTAGAGTGGCCTTGCGGCATCGGTGGAGGGGGGCGTTCACGGAGCATTGACGCGCCTCTGCATCCAATGCCGTCACGGCCGAGCCCGAATCGGCCGGATTTCGGCGATGAAGGCAAGGACCGCTTGGAGAATGGCGATCGCCAGCCAATGACGGTGTCGGTGGTCAGGGAACGCGGCTTCGTGCCGGGAGGCGCGGGCCAGGCCGGCGGTCAGGCGCGGGCACGGCCCGGCCGGCAATGACCGCCCGGGTGCTGGTGGTCGATGACGTGCCTGCCAATGCCCGCCTCCTCGAGGCCCGGCTGGCCGCCGAATATTACCAGGTGGCGAGCGCCGAGAACGGGCCCGAGGCGCTGAAGCTCAGCCGCGAGTGGCGCCCCGACATCATCCTGCTCGACGTGATGATGCCCGGGATGGACGGGTTCGAGGTCTGTCGCAGGCTGAAGGCGGATCCGGCGCTCAGCCACATTCCCGTGGTGATGGTGACGGCGCTTGGCGAGCCTGCCGAGAAGGTCCGCGGGCTCGAGGTCGGCGCCGACGATTTCCTGAGCAAGCCGATCGAGTTCGACACCCTGCTCGCGCGCGTGCGCGGCCTGGTGCGGCTCAAGCGCCTGCTCGACGAGTGGCGGGCGCGCGGCGAGACGGCGCGCGTCCTCGGCCTGGCCGGCGGGTTCGCCGATCCGCCTTCCATCGCCGGGGCGCGGGTGCTGGTGGTCGATGACTGGGACCTCGAGGCGCGGTTCCTCCAGGACTGCCTCGCGCGCGAGGAGCTCCTCGCCACCATCGGCCGCGGCGAGGAGGAGATGCTGGCGGCGACCACGGCTGCGAGCTTCGACCTCATCGTCATCAGCCTGTCGCTGTCCAGCGGCGATGCGCTGGCGCTCGCCTCGCGTCTCAGGGCCAGCGAGCGGACCCAGGACGTCCCGCTGCTGCTGGTGGCCGAGCCCGAGAACCGCGAGCGCATCGTCCGCGGCTTCGATCTCGGGGCGAATGACTGGCTGCTGCGGCCGGTGGACGAGAACGAGCTCCGGGCGCGGGCGCGGAACCAGATCCGCCGCAAGCTCTACCAGCAGCGCCTGCGCGCCACCCTCGACCAGGCGCTGGCGCTGGCGCTCAGCGATCCGCTCACCGGCCTCTACAACCAGCGCTACGTCATGCACCACCTGCGCAACCTGCTCGGCGCCGCGCCCGGGCACAGCCTGGCCGTGCTGATGATCGACGTCGATCATTTCAAGCGCATCAACGACAGCTACGGCCACCCGATGGGCGATCGGGCGCTGAAGGCGGTGGCGGAGACGCTGCGCGCGAATCTCCGCGTCTTCGACACGCTGGCCCGCTATGGCGGGGAGGAGTTCGTGGTGGTGATGCCGGGCGTGAGCCTCGGCGAGGCGACCGGGGCGGGCGAGCGGCTGCGCGACGCGGTGGCGCAGATGCGCTTCCAGCCCGATGGCCGGGGCGCGCCGCACCGGATGACGGTGAGCATCGGCGTGGCGGCGAGCGCCGGCACCAGCGTCACCCCCGAGGCGCTGCTCCAGGTGGCGGACCGGGCGCTCTATTGCGCCAAGCGCGACGGGCGGAACCGGGTCGAAATGGCCCGCGCCGACTGACCCGGTTCCGTCCGCGGGCGGCAATCCTTTTGCGAAAGCGCGCTGGGCAGGGCAATGAAATTGTTCGCAAGTCCGGTGGGGCGTGCGAATTTGTCACGTCCCGGGCTCAAGAGAGGGCAGCGCCAATGGATTAACCGAATTCCGGTTAACAACAGGCATCGCGTTGCAACATAATGGTTTCTTGCTCACCGCACCTTGTTGAGCGGGTGAGGCGGAGGCTAGTTTTCCCCTGAGAGCGACGAGGCGGGGGAGGGTGCTCGATGGCACAGGCGGTCGATAGCCGGAAGCGGGCCAGGCCCCGCGAGCAGGGGCTCCCGCGCGAGCAGCTCCTGAAGGCGTACCGGGACATGCTGCTGATCCGCCGCTTCGAGGAGAAGGCGGGCCAGCTCTACGGCATGGGCCTGATCGGCGGGTTCTGCCACCTCTATATCGGCCAGGAAGCGGTGGTGGTCGGCATGCTGAGCGCCATCGGCGAGGGCGACCAGGTGATCACCTCCTATCGCGACCACGGCCACATGCTCGCCACCGGAATGGAGCCGCGGGGCGTCATGGCCGAGCTCACGGGCCGCCAGGCCGGCTATTCGCACGGCAAGGGCGGCTCGATGCACATGTTCAGCAAAGCGCGCAACTTCTTCGGCGGCCACGGGATCGTCGGCTCCCAGGTAAGCCTCGGCACCGGGCTCGCCTTCAGCGACTGGTATCGCGGCAACGATCGTATCTGCCTCACGTTCTTCGGCGAGGGTGCGGCCAACCAGGGCCAGGTGTACGAGAGCTTCAACATGGCCGCGCTGTCCAAGCTGCCGGTGGTCTATGTGATCGAGAACAACAAGTACAGCATGGGCACCAGCGTCGATCGCGCAACCACATCCAGGGATCTTTCGCGCAACGGCGCGCCGTGGGGAATTCCGGGCAGCCAGGCGGACGGGATGGACGTGGTGGCGGTCAAGGAGGCGGCGGACGCCGCGGTCGCGCATTGCCGTTCCGGCAAGGGGCCGTACCTGCTCGAGGTCAAGACCTACCGCTATCGCGGCCATTCGATGTCGGACCCGGCGCGCTACCGCACGCGCGAGGAGGTGCAGCAGATGCGCACCGAGCATGACTGCATCGAAAGCGTGCGGGCGAAACTGATGGCGCTCGACTACGACGAGGCATCGCTCAAGCAGATCGACGACGAGGTGAAAAAAATCGTTCAGGACGCGGCCGATTTCTCCCAGTCGAGTCCCGAGCCCGATCCCGCCGAGCTCTACGCGGACGTCCTGCTGGAGGCGTGAGACCGATGACGACGCAGATCCTCATGCCCGCCCTCTCGCCGACCATGACGGAGGGCAAGCTCGCGCGCTGGCTCAAGAAGGAGGGCGATCCGATCCGCTCGGGGGACGTGATCGCCGAGATCGAGACCGACAAGGCGACGATGGAGGTGGAGGCTGTGGACGAGGGCCGCATTGCCGAGATCCTGGTCCCCGAAGGCACCGAGGGGGTGGCGGTGAACACGCCGATCGCGGTGCTCGCCGGCGACGGCGAGGCCGCCACTCCTCCGGCCCCGAAGGCGCAAGCGCCCGCCGCGCCGCCCATGGCGCGCCCGCCCGCCCCCGCCGCGTCCACCCCCGCCGCGCCCCCCGCTCCCGCGCCGGCCCCCGCCCCGGCGGCGGAGAAGGAGTGGGGCGAGGTCAAGCACATCACCGTGCGCGAGGCGCTGCGCGAGGCGATGATCGCCGAGATGCGCGCCGACGAGCGCGTCTTCCTGATGGGCGAGGAGGTCGCGCAGTACCAGGGCGCCTACAAGATCAGCCAGGGGATGCTCGAGGAGTTCGGTCCCCGCCGCGTCATCGACACGCCGATCACCGAGCACGGCTTCACCGGGCTCGCCGTCGGCGCGGCGCTCAACGGGCTGCGCCCGATCGTCGAATACATGACCTTCAATTTCGCCATGCAGGCGATGGACCAGATCATCAATTCCGCCGCCAAGACGCTCTACATGTCCGGCGGGCAGATGGGCTGCCCGATCGTCTTCCGCGGGCCCAACGGGGCGGCGTCGCGCGTCGCCGCCCAGCACAGCCAGTGCTACGCATCCTGGTATGCGCACGTGCCGGGCCTCAAGGTCGCCGCCCCGTGGTCGGCGGCGGACGCGAAAGGCCTGCTGCGCGCCGCGATCCGCGATCCCAATCCTGTCGTCTTCCTCGAGAACGAGATCCTCTACGGCCACAGCTTCGATTGCCCCGTGGCCGAGGATTTCGTCCTGCCGCTCGGCCGCGCGAAAATCGAGCGGGCGGGCGATCGCGTCACCATCATAGCCTTCGGCATCATGGTCGGCGTGGCGATGGCGGCCGCCGAGACGCTCGCGGCCCAGGGGATCGAGGCCGAGGTGGTCAATCTGCGCACGCTGCGCCCACTCGACACCGCGACCATCGTCGAGAGCGTGAAGCGTACCAGCCGTCTGGTGACGGTCGAGGAGGGCTGGCCCTATGCCGGCATCGGCACCGAGGTGGCGATGCAGGTGATCGAGAACGCGTTCGACTGGCTGGACGCCCCGCCGGTCCGGGTGCATGGCGCCGATGTTCCGCTTCCCTATGCCGCGAACCTCGAAAAACTCGCCCTGCCGCAGCCCGGGTGGGTTGTCGAGGCGGTGCGGAAGATCGTCTAGCCGGGCGGGAGAGCACGATGTCCACCAACATCCTGATGCCGGCGCTGAGCCCGACGATGACCGAGGGCACGCTCGCGCGCTGGCTCAAGAAGGAAGGCGATCCGGTCAAGGCCGGCGACGTGATCGCCGAGATCGAGACCGACAAGGCGACGATGGAGGTCGAGGCGGTCGATGAAGGGGTGCTCGGCAAGATCATCGTCCCCGACGGCACCGCGGGCGTCGCGGTGAATGCGCCGATCGCGGTCCTGCTCGACGAAGGCGAGACGCTGAAGGAAGGATCGGGCGTGGATGCGCCAAAAGCGCCCGCTGCTCCGCCCCCGACCGCTTCTCCACCGCCCGCTCCCGCCCCAACGGCAGTCCCAGCCGCGGCCCTGCCGCCGGCCGTCCGTGGCGGCAACGGCGCCCCGCCGGCAGCCCCCCCGCCGGCCGGTCGCATCTTCGCCTCGCCGCTGGCGCGGCGGATGGCGGCGCAATCCGGGCTCGAGCTCGCCGCGCTCAAGGGCAGCGGGCCCAACGGGCGGGTCGTCCGCGCCGACATCGAGGCCGCGCTCGCCCGCGCCCCCGCGCCCGCTCCGGCGCAGCCGGCGGCTCCCGCGGCCCTCCCACCACCGGCCGCAAAGTCGGCTCCGGCCCCCCAACCACCCATCACCGCCCCGCACCGGCTCATCCCGCACACCACGATGCGCCGGGTGATCGCGCGGCGCCTCAGCGAGAGCAAGCAGACCATCCCGCATTTCTACCTCTCGGCGGAGATCGCGATCGATGCGGCTCTCAAGCTGCGCGGCGAGCTGAATTCCCGCTCTCCCAAGGAGGGGCCGACCGCCTTCAAGCTCTCGGTCAACGACCTCATCATCAAGGCCGTGGCGATCGCCATGGCCCGCGTGCCACGGGTCAATGCGAGCTACACCGAGGAAGGGATCGTCGAGTACGAAAACATCGATATCAGCGTCGCCGTGGCGATCCCGGACGGGTTGATCACCCCGATCGTCCGCCAGGCGGATCGCAAGGGCCTCGTCGCGATCAGCAACGAGATGAGAGACCTCGCGGCCCGGGCAAAGTCGGGAAAACTCAAGCCGGAGGAGTTCCAGGGCGGCGGCTTCTCGATCTCCAACCTCGGCATGTACGGCGTGCGCGAGTTCCTCGCGGTGATCAACCCGCCGCAAGCGGCGATCCTCGCGGTGGGCGCCGGCGAGCAGCGGCCGGTGGTCAAGGACGGCGCGCTCGGGATCGCGACGATGATGACCTGCACGCTCTCGGTCGATCACCGCGTGATCGACGGCGCGCTCGGCGCCGAGTGGCTCGCGGCCTTCAGGGCGATCGTCGAGGACCCGCTGAGCCTCATGCTATGAACCGAGCCTGATGCTGTGAGCGGGGAGCAATTCGCGCTCCGTCCGGCGCTGCCCGAGGACGTACCGGCGCTGCTCCGGCTCGTCCGCGCGCTCGCCGAGTACGAGCGGCTGCTGCACGAGGTGCGCGCGAGCGAGGCGGACCTCGAGGCGGCTTTGTTCGAAGCACCTCGGCGCGCCTCGGCGCTGATCGCCGAAAGTGCGGGCGTGGAGGTCGGCTTTGCGCTCTGGTTCTACACCTTCAGCACTTTTACCGGCCGCGCCGGACTCTATCTCGAAGATATCTATGTCCTGCCGGAGTATCGCGGTCGCGGGATCGGGCGCGCGATCTTCCGCCATCTCGCCGCGCGGGCGCTCGCCGAGGGCTGCACGCGGCTCGAGTGGGCGGTGCTCGACTGGAACGAGCCGGCGGTCGGCTTCTATGCGAGCCTCGGCGCCCAGCCGTTGGCGGAGTGGACGGTGCAGCGTCTGAGCGGGCCCGCGCTCGCGGCGCTGGCCGGCGGAGAGGAAGGACCATGGCCGAGACATCCTTCGACCTGATCGTGCTCGGCGCCGGCCCGGGCGGCTATGTCGCGGCGATCCGCGCCGCCCAGCTCGGCATGAAGGCGGCGGTCGTCGAGCGCGAGCATCTCGGCGGCATCTGCCTCAACTGGGGCTGCATCCCGACCAAGGCGCTGCTCCGCACCAGCGAGATCAACCATATCCTCCACCATCTCGACGAGTTCGGCTTCGCCGCCGAGAACCCGCGCTTCGACATCGAAAAAGTCGTGAAGCGCTCGCGCGCGGTCGCCAAGCAGCTCTCCTCCGGTGTCGGTTTTCTGCTGAAGAAGAATAAGGTCACGGTGTTCGACGCCGCGGGCAAGCTCGCCGGAGCGGGAAAACTCGCGCTGGCGAAGAACGGCGCGGCGCTGCCGCCGATCACCGCCCCGCACATCGTCCTCGCGACGGGGGCCCGGGCGCGCGAGCTGCCGGGGATCGAGGCGGACGGCAAGCTGATCTGGACCTACAAGCAGGCGATGATCCCGCCTGCCATGCCGAAATCGCTGCTGGTGATCGGCTCGGGCGCGATCGGCATCGAGTTCGCGAGCTTCTATCACGACATGGGCGCCACCGTTACCGTGGTCGAGGTGCTGGATCGCATCCTGCCTGTCGAGGACGAGGAGGTCAGCGCCTTCGTCCGCAAATCGCTCGAGAAGCAGGGGATCGAGATCATGACGGGCGCCGCAGTGAACGAAGTGCGCAAAGGCGCGGACAGCGTCACGGCGGTGATCGAGGGGGCCGGGAAGAAGCGGGAGCTCACCGTCGATCGGGTGATCTCCGCGATCGGCATCGTCGGCAATGTCGAGGGGATCGGCATCGAGGGCACGGGCGTGAAGGTCGATCGCACCCACGTCGTCATCGATGAATTCTGCCGCACCGGCGAGCCCGGCGTCTACGCGATCGGCGACCTCGTCGGCCCGCCCTGGCTCGCCCACAAGGCGAGCCACGAGGGGGTGCTCTGCGTCGAGAAGATCGCGGGGTTGAACGATGTGCACCCGCTCGATACCACCAATGTTCCCGGCTGCACCTATTGCCGGCCCCAGGTCGCCTCGGTCGGCCTCACCGAGGCCGAGGCGAAGCGCCGCGGCCACGAAGTGCGGGTCGGGCATTTCCCCTTCATCGGCAACGGCAAGGCGATCGCCTTGGGCGAGCCGGAGGGAATGGTGAAAACGGTGTTCGACGCCAAAACCGGCGAATTGCTCGGCGCGCACATGGTCGGCGCCGAGGTGACCGAGCTGATCCAGGGTTTTGCGATTGCCCGGACGCTGGAGAGCACCGAGGCCGAGCTGATGGAGACCATTTTTCCCCATCCGACCGTGAGCGAGACCATGCACGAGGCGGTCCTCGATGCATACGGCAAGGCGATCCACTTTTGAGCGGAGCCGGCCATGGCCGGGCGCATGCTTGACGGCCCCCGTCCGGCTCGCCACTTCTCCAGCCTTGAAGGGCCGCCCAGCGGCCCAAGCGGGATGAAGGGATGAGCACGCGCATCGTTGTCGACCACCGCGAGGTGGGGCTCCCGCGCCATCCCGAGAAGGCGCATCGCCCCGACAACCCGATCCAGCGCAAGCCGGACTGGATCCGCGTCAAGGCGCCGACGCACCCGGTCTACCACGAAACCCGCCGGCTGATGCGGGAGAACCGGCTCGTCACGGTCTGCGAGGAGGCCGCCTGCCCGAACATCGGCGAGTGCTGGGCGCAGCGCCACGCCACCATGATGATCATGGGCGATGTCTGCACGCGCGCCTGCGGCTTCTGCAACGTCGCGACCGGCCTGCCCCGCCCGCTCGACGCCGACGAGCCGGCCCGGCTCGCCGACGCGGTGGCCCGGCTCGGCCTCAAGCACGTGGTCATCACCTCGGTCGATCGCGACGACCTGCCCGACGGCGGGGCGGGTCATTTCGCCGCCGTGATCCGCGCGCTCCGTGCCCAGGCGCCCGGCACCTCGATCGAGGTGCTGACCCCCGACTTCCTGCGCAAGCCGGGCGCGCTCGAGCGCGTCATCGCGGCGCGGCCGGAAATCTTCAATCACAATCTCGAGACCGTGCCGCGCCTCTACCCGACCATCCGGCCCGGCGCGCGCTACTACCAGTCGCTCCGGCTGCTCGATCGGGCGAAGACGCTCGACCCCACCATCTTTACGAAGTCGGGGCTGATGGTGGGGCTCGGCGAGGAGCGGGGAGAAATCCTCCAGGTGATGGACGATCTGCGCATCGCCGGCGTCGATTTCCTCACCATCGGCCAGTATCTCCAGCCGAGCGTGAAGCACGCCGCCGTGGCCCGTTTCGTCCCGCCCGAGGAGTTCGCCGAATATGCGGCGCTGGCCCGGGGAAAAGGGTTTCTCCTCGTCAGCGCCTCGCCGCTCACCCGCAGCTCCTATCACGCCGACGACGATTTTGCCTCGCTCCGCGCGGCGCGGGCGAAAGAGGTCGTGGTGGTCTCGTAGGGCGCGCGGGATGCCGACATACGCCGAACGCACGCTGGTTCCCTATCGGGCGGACCAGCTTTTCGACCTGGTGGCCGATGTCGCGGAATATCCCCGCTTCCTGCCCTGGTGCGTGGGGGCAAGGGTGCGCAGCCGCAACGAGCGCGCGCTGGTGGCCGACCTCACCATCGGTTTCGGCCCGTTCCGCGAGAGCTTCACCAGCCGCGTCGCCCTCGATCGGCCGGGGCGCATCTGCGTCGCCTACGAGAACGGGCCGTTCCGCTTCCTCAACAACGAATGGGTGTTCCTGCCCGATCCCCAGGGCTGCCCCGGGGGCTGCGAGGTCGATTTCTTCGTCGCCTTCGAGTTCCGCAACCGCCTCCTCCAGAAAGCCGTGGGCGTCGTCTTCGGCGAGGCGGTGCGGCGGATGGTGAACGCCTTCCGCAAGCGGGCCGGCGAGGTCTACGGGCCGCCGCCGGCCGCGCTCGCCGTGGTGGCGCCGTCGAAAATTCTCACGCGCTGACCGAACGCGCCGCCACGAAACGAAAGGGATGATGCCATGGGCTTCGCGCCGCCGCCGCCGGATCCGTCGCTGCCGCCGCTCCGGGTGAACCTCTATTCCGACACCCAGACGAAGCCGACGCCCCCGATGCGCGCGGCGATCGCGGCGGCCGAGGTCGGCGACGAGCAGGGGGGCCTCGACCCGACGGTGAACCTTCTTTGCGAGCGGATGGCGGGCCTGCTCGGCAAGGAGGCCGCCGTCTTCCTCCCCAGCGGGACGATGTGCAACGAGGTCGCCATCCTTACCCATTGCCGCCCCGGCGACGAGATCCTCGCCCACAAGACCGCGCATATCGCCATCGCCGAGGGCGGCGCGCCCTGGGCGCTCGCCGGTGTGCGCGTGGCGCCGCTCGAAGGCCCGCGCGGCATTTTCGACGTCGCCACCCTCGCCGCCGCGTTCCTGCCCCGCACCCGTTATGCCCCGCCGCAGGCCCTGGTCGCGGTCGAGCAGACCTCGAATCTCGGCGGCGGCGCGGTCTGGCCGCTCGCCGCGCTCGACGCGGTCGCCGATGCGGCCCATGAGGCCGGCCTCGCCACCCACATGGATGGCGCCCGGCTGATGAACGCCGTGGTCGCGAGCGGCGTTCCCGCGCACGAGATGGCCGTGGGCTACGACAGCGTCTGGCTCGATTTCACCAAGGGGCTGGGCGCGCCGGTGGGCGCCGTGCTCGCCGGCTCGGCCGAATTCATCGGCGCCGCCTGGCGGTGGAAGCAGCGGCTCGGCGGATCGCTGCGCCAGGCCGGCATCTGCGCGGCGGCCTGCCTCTACGCGCTCGACCACCATGTCGAGCGCCTCGCCCAGGACCACGAGAACGCGCAGGCGCTGGCGCGCGGGCTCGCCCAGATCCCCGGCATCACGGTCGAGCTCCCGGAGACGAACCTCGTCTTCTTCGACACCTCCGGAACCGCCATGACGGCCGACCTGCTGGCCGCGCGCGCCCGCCGCCAGGGCGTGCGCATCTCGACCATGGGAAAATTCCGCGGCCGGGCCTGCCTCCATCTCGATGTCGACCGCGCCGGGGTCGAGGAGGCCGTCGCGGCGCTGCGGGCGGCGGCGGCGGAGATGGCGGCCTGAGCCCCCTCTCATGCTGAACCAGGCGACGCTCGACGAGGCGGCAGCCCTGCTCGCGCTCTGCCGCACGCGGGGGCTGATGCTGGCGACCGCCGAGAGCTGCACCGGCGGCCTGGTCGCCGCGGCGCTCACCGCGATCGCCGGCTCCTCGGACGTCTTCGAGCGCGGCTTCGTGACCTACTCCAACGCGGCCAAGGAAGCGCTGCTCGGCGTGCCCGGGGCGCTGATCGAAGCCGAGGGCGCGGTGAGCGAGAAGGTCGCCCGCGAGATGGCCTTGGGCGCGATCCGCAATTCCGCCGCCGACCTCGCCGTCGCCGTCACCGGCGTCGCCGGCCCGGGCGGGGGCAGTGCGGAAAAGCCCGTGGGCCTGGTTTGGCTCGGCGGCGCGCGGCGCGGCGGGGCGGTGCGGAGCGAGCGGCATTTCTTCTCTGGCGATCGCACCTCGGTCCGCGCCGCGAGCGTCGTCGCGGCGCTGGCGTTGCTCGCCCGCATCGCCGGCTAGCCCGGGCCCCCACCCATGACAACAGACTTTGACGTGGTGGTGGTCGGCGCCGGCGTCGCCGGCCTCGCGGCCGCCACCACGCTGAAGGAAGCGGGCAAAGCCACGCTCGTGCTCGAAGCGAGCGGGCGGATCGGCGGCCGCGCCTGGACCGTCCATCCCGAGGCGCTCGGCGGCGCCTGGTTCGACATGGGTGCGATCTGGCTGCACGCGGCGGAGCGCAACCCGCTCGCCGCCATCGCCCGGCAGGCGGGCGAGACGCTGCTGCGGGCGGATGAGATGCGCCAGGAGCGGACCTTCATCGGCACCCGCCCCGTCGATCCGGCGGAGCTTGCCGACTGCGAAGCCGCCTGGACCCGTTTCGCCGCCAAGGCGGACGAACTCCTGGCACCCGGCCTGCCCGATCCGCCGCTCGCCGCGGTCGCCGAGGCCCTCCCGGACGATTCCTGGGCGCTGACGGTGGAGGCCTGGGAAGGCCCGGTGATCTGCGCCGCCGACGCCGCCGATTTCAGCCTCGCGGACTGGCGGGCCAACGCGCTCACCGGCAGCAATCTTGTTCCGGATGGCGGGATCGGCGCCTTCGTCACCCGCCGTCTTGGCGCCGGCTTGGACATCCGCCGCAACGCGCCCGTCCGCCGCATTGCCTGGGATCGAGGCGTCCGCGTGGAAACCGACGCGGGCGCGGTGCGGGCGGAGCGTTGCATCGTCACCGTCTCGACCGGCGTGCTGGCCGCCGGCGCCATCGCCTTCGCGCCAAAGCTTCCGGCCGTCGTCGAGGAATGCCTTGCCGCCCTGCCGATGGGGCTGGCGATGAAGATCGTCCTCCGCGCCCAAGGCCCCGACCGGCTCGACCTGCCCCGCCACTGCCTGGTCGATCACCGGGTCGAGCGCGGCGCCGCGCCCATGATGATCTTCCAGTGCTGGCCGTTCGGCCGCGATTACGTGCAGGGTTGGATCGGCGGCGGACCGGCCTGGGCGCTGGCCCGCGCAGGGGACCAGGCGGCCGCGGATTTTGCCCGGGCGGAGCTTCGCCGCCTCTTCGGCGGCCGGGTCGATCGCCTGTTCGGCCCGGCATCGGTGCTCACCCATTGGGAGGCCGACCCCTGGGTGCGCGGGGCCTATGCCTATGCCCGCCCGGGTGGGGCGGCGGCGCGGGCGCGGCTCGCCGAGCCGCTCGCAGGCGGGAGGTTGATCTTTGCCGGCGAAGCCTGCCACGAAGGGCTGGCGGGCACGCTCGGCGGAGCCTGGGAGAGCGGAGAGAGGGCGGCGCGGCTGGCAATGCAATGAGCGGGTTTTTCTTTTGGCGCAAGCCGCGGATCAACGTGATCGTGCTGCACGGGATGATCGCCTCGCGGGCGGGCGGGCTCAGCCTCGCCTCCGCCGCGCCGCTCATCGAGAAGGGTTTTTCCTCGACCCGCGGCCGCCCGGTGATCCTCGATATCGACAGCCCGGGCGGCTCGCCGGTGCAGTCCGACCTGATCGCGAGCCTGATCCGAAGGCGCGCCGAGAAGGCCAAGGTCGAAGTCCATGCCGTGATCGGCGATGTCGGGGCCTCGGGCGGCTACTGGATCGCCTGCGCGGCCGACAAGATCCACGCCAACCCGATGAGCCTGGTCGCCTCGATCGGCGTCCGCGGCGGCGGGTTCGGCTTTGCCGACCTGATCGCGCGCATCGGGATCGAGCGCCGGCTCTACATCGCGGGCGCCCACAAGGCCCGCCTCGATCCGTTCCGCCCCGAGCAACCCGATGATATCGCTTATGTTCAGGACCTGCTCGACGATCTCCATGGGCGCTTCAAGGACTGGGTGCGCGTCCGCCGGGCAGGCAAACTCTCAGGTCCGGAGGCGGAAATTTTCGACGGCGCGGCGATGCTTGCATCGCGGGCGCTCACCAGGGGCTTGATCGACGGATTCGCCGATATCGACAGCCTGGTGCGCATATTGGGCGGCGAAAAGGCCCGCCCGCGCGTCTTCCGCCCGCGCCCGCGCGGGCTGCTCCGCCGCCTGCCGCGCCTGGCGGCCGACGCCGCGCTCGACGCGATCGAGGAACGGGCCGCGCGCAGCGGGCTCTCTTTATAAGCCGGTCTTATATCGCCGCACGCCAGGTCCGATCCCGGCTTATTCTTCGCGGAGGACGCGGCGCGCCTTCTTGCGCGTCATCGGGGTCGGGATCCGCTCGCCCTGGTCGGTGAGCCGGCCGGGGAACTCGCCGAGATTCTCCTCGATCTCCGCCTCCTCGACAGGTTCCGCGGGCGGCACCTCGCCATGGTGCAGCGTCATCGGGTTGGGCAGCTGCCCCGCGGTCGGGTTGTCGTCGATCGCCTGCAGCTCGCGGGCCCGTTCGAGGTATTCGGCCTCGCGGCCCTTCGGCGCGCCCTCGGCACGCCACAGAAATCGTGCCCGGGCGCCGATCCGCCGCTCGCGATCCTCTTCGGTGGTGGCCATCCCGCTCTCCCTGCCGCCATGCATGCTGACGAAATCCAACAGATCGTCGGCGCCCGGCGGCTTCTCGAGCACCTTTTCGACGCCGAGCGCCAGAGCTCGGGCGAGGATGGCCGGCGAGGGCGATCCGGTGATCAGCAGCATCGGGATCGCGACGCCGTCGTCGCGCAGCCGCGCGGCAAGCTCGAGCCCGGTCATCATCGGCATATGATGGTCGAGGATCAGGCAGGCCGGGTCCGCCCTGCAATCGTCGAGGAAGGCACCCGCCGAGGCGTAAGTCCTCACCAGATGACCGGCCAGCTCGAGCAGGAATTTCAGCGAGTCGAGAACCGCCGGGTCATCATCGATGACCGCCACGGCGCCGTTGTTGTTGGTTACCATCTCTTATGCCCAGAAGCGGCCCGGCGACAGGGGAAGATCGTCAAGAAAAATCACCGACCGTCAGCATCTCGCGGGCCCTGAGGCCGCGCATTGACCCAGATCAGCCAGGAAGCGGAGGCGGAGGCGGAGCCACCGCCTCGGGGCGGCGCAGCGTGAGCGCGAAGACCGTTCCGCCACCGTCTCTGTCTTCGGCGTGGAGATCCCCGCCATGCGCCTCGACGATGGTGCGGCAGACCGAGAGGCCGACCCCCATCCCCGTCGGCTTGGTCGTCACGAACGGCTGGAAGAGCCGGGCGCGCACGGTATCCGGCAGGCCGGGCCCGGTATCGGCAACCCGGATTGCGACCATCCCGCCGTCCCGGCTGGTGCTGATCGTAAGCTCGCGCCGCTCCGATCCTGCCATCGCCTCCAGCGCGTTGCGCATCAGGTTGAACAGCACCTGCTGGATCTGGACCTTGTCGATGACGGCTTCGGTCGCGTCCTCGGCGATGCGGATCTCGAGCCGCAGGCCCGAGCCGGCGCCCACCAGGGCGAGCGCGCTCGCCTCTTCGATGGTCTTGGCAAGATTCTCGACCCGGCGTTCCGTCTCCCGCTTGGATGCGAAGTCGCGCAGGCGCCGGATGATCTGCCGCGCCCGCTCGGACTGCTCGGCGATCCGCTCCATCGCCGCGAGCCCGCCCTCCAGGTTGCCGGCGGCGAAGAGGCGCCGGGCCCCGCTCAGGTAATTGGCCATCGCGGTGAGCGGCTGGTTCACCTCGTGGGCGAGTGCTGAGACCATCTGGCCGAGCTCGGTGAGGCGCGAGACATGGATCAGCTCCGATCGCAGCTCGGCGAGCCGGCGTTCGCGCTCCCGGCGCTCGGTGAGGTCGCGCACGAAGCCGGTGAAGAGACGCGCCCCGGGCAGCACGACCTCGCCCACCGCGAGCTCCATCGGGAAGATGCTGCCGTCCCGGCGCTGGCCGGCGACGATGCGGCCGATGCCGATGATGTGCCGCTCGCCGGTCGCCAGGTAGCGCCCGAGATAGGAATCGTGGTCCTCGCGGTAGGGAGACGGCATCAGGAGGCTCACGTTCCGGCCGATCGCTTCGGCCGCCGTCCAGCCGAAGAGCCGCTCCGCCGCCGTGCTGAAGGAGTGGATCCGTCCGCGCTCGTCGATCACCACCAGGGCGTCGGGAATCGTCTCAAGGATCGAACGGAGCAGCGCTTCGCCGCGCTCGAGCTCCCGGTGGGCGCGCGCCGTGTCGCTGAGGTCACGCGCGATCTTGCACACCGCAATGACCCGATCCTGCTCGTCGCGGATCGGGGAGATGGTGAGCGCCACGGGGATGACCGTCCCGTCCTTGCGCTGGCGCCTTGTCTCCAAATGGGCGAGCCTTTCCCCGCCGCGGACGCGGGCGAGGACCGTGGCTTCCTCCGCGATCCGCTCGGGCGGGATGATCCGGCTGATCGGCTGGCCGACGATCTCGTCGGCGGCATAGCCGAACAGGACCTCGGCCGCCCGGTTCCAGAAGATGACGATGCCGTCGAGGTCCTTGCCGATGATCGCGTCGTCAACCGAGCGCGCGACGGCGGTGAGCCAGGCGTGCGCGCCGCGCGCCTCTTTCAGCGCTTCGGCCGCAAGGGATTTACCGTGCATGAGGCCCCGGGAGTGATCAGGCGGGGGTCATCATGCGGGCATCGTCCGTTGAATCACAAGCCGCACGCGGCTTCCATGCGGCGCCGATAGCGGTAGGCCGCGTCCGCCTGGTCGAGCATGACGTCGTCCCAGGTGAGCGCCTGGCCGGCCGGGACCGGGCGGCGGAGTGCTGCCCCGCCGGCGAGCCCGATCGGCAGCCCGCCCATGGCGAGGCTTGCGGCGGCCGGCATGAGCTTGCCCCAGACCATGGCGCCGCCCTCGCCGTCGAGGACGGCGCCGGCGGGCAGCGCGCGCTTGGCGGTGGCGACGACGTCGGCGCGGAAGGCGTCGGGGGCGCCGGTGGGCTCGGCGCGCAGCACCGCGGAGAGGATGGAGATGCCGAGCTCGAGGCCGATCAGGTGGAAGGGCCGCCAGAGGGCGGCGCGGGTGCCGCTCGCGTCGGTCGCGATCCCGTATTCGCCGAAGCAGCGCGCGGTGTAGGCGTTGGGCGCGGCGAAGACGACATAGACGCCCCAGCGGAGGTCGTTGGCCACCGCCTCGCCATTGCGATGGAGGCTGGAGACGACCTCGACCACACCCTCCGCGCCGCCGAGCACGGCGGCGAGCTCGGAGGCGCCGGCGGGCGGGAAGCCGAGCCCGCCTGCCGGCACGGCCAGCCCGGTCGCGTTGGAAACGGCGGCCATCTCGATCGCCGATTTGGTCCCGTCGAGGAAGGAGTTGAACATTTTCGGGTTCATCCCGCCGCGCGCCGCCTGCTCCCTGGTGAGCCCGTAATGCTCCCAGACTGTATCGGGCGTGGAGGCGTGGTAGGCGGGGAGGTATTTCGTCCCCTTGCCAGCGGCAAGCACCGGAAAGCCGGCGGCGCGGGCCCAGTCCACCAGCTCGCAGATCAGCGCCGGCTGATCGCCATAGGCGAGCGAATAGACCACGCCGGCAGCGGCGGCCTCGCGGGCGAGCAGCGGGCCGGCGAGCGCGTCCGCCTCGACATTCACCATGACGATGTGCTTGCCGGCTGCGATCGCGGCGCGGGCGTGGGCGATGCCGGCGGCGGGGTGGCCGGTCGCCTCGACCACCACCTCGATGTCGGGGCGGGCGATCAGGGATCGCGCGTCGTCGGTGATCGCGGTCGCGGCGATGCGCGCCTCGTCCCAGCCGACGGCGCGGCAGGCGGCGCGGGCGCGCTCGGGCGCCAGATCGGCGATGCAAGCGACCGTTATTCCCCGAGCGCCCGGCATCTGGGCGAGGAACATCGCGCCGAATTTTCCCGCCCCGATCAGCCCGACCCCGATGGCGCCCTTCGCTTCGAGCCGGCGGGCGAGGAGGCGGGAAAGGTTCATCGGATTCTCATCAGCCGATGCGGATCAGCCGCGTGCCTTCGTGGCGCAGCCAGGCGACGGCTTCATCGGTGTGGGGGCTGAGGGTGCGCACCAGGGCCCAGAAGCGGGGACCGTGGTTCATGTGGCGCAGATGCGCGACCTCATGGGCGGCGACATAGTCCTGGACGAACGGTGGCGCCATGACCAGCCGCCAGGAGAAGGCAAGCGAGCCGTCGGCGCCGCAGCTCCCCCAGCGGCTTCGCGTGTCGCGCACGCGGACCCGGCGGACCGCGGCGCCGAGCAGGGCGGCCTTTTCGGCGACCAGGACGGAGAGGCGCTGCTTCGCCTCCGCGCGCAGGAAATCGCGCACCCGCCGCGGCAGGAACGCGACGTCGCCGGAGACGCGGATCTCGCCCTCCTCCACCCAGACGCCACGGCGGCCCTCCGGCACATGGCGGATCGGCTGCTCGACGCCGCCGAGCGGAACGAGCGCGCCCGGCACGAAGGCGACGGCGCCGGGCAGGGCGGCTAGGTGGGCGGCGACCCAGCGCGCATGGGCGGTGAGCAGGGCGAGGCCGGCCCGGCGCCCGGCGCGCGGGGGCAGGGTGACGACGACCAGGCCGCGCTTGGGCTCGATGCGCAGGCTGACCCGCCGGGCCCGGCTGCTGCGCCGCCACAGCACGCGGGTCTCGCCGCCCGGGAGCGTCAGGGTCTCGGATTCGGAATTGTCCATCGCGGGCGACCATGGCCAAACCGCTCCGCGTCGCGCAACCCCGGAGGAACGCTGGTCGAAGGCTAGCCTGGAATGAGCCCGCCGGTGGTCGGCTCGAAAAATGCGAGCTCGTCGCGCACCGCCTTGACCCCCGGCACGCCGGCGACCAGCACGTTGAGGGCCTTGCGCTGCTCGTCGTGGAGGATGGCCCCGGTGAGCGTGACCGTCCCGTCGGCGACGGCGATGCCGATGTCGCGGAGCGAGGGCGCCCAGGACTGGGCTGCGATTTCGGCCAGGATGCGGGCGCGGATGGCATCGTCGCTCGCCGGCGGCGCCGGCCGCTCCGCAAGCGCGCGGGCGAGTGCCTTGATGAGATCGGCGCGGCTGATGATGCCGACCAGCGCGCCTCCGCGGCGGTCGAGGACGGGCAGGCGCCGCACCTGGCGCTCCTCCATCAGGCGGACGGCCTCGGTGAGCCTGGTCCCCGCGGTCACGCTCACGACGCCGCGCGTCATCACGTCGCCGACGGTCTGGGCATGGGTATGGACGTACTCGCCGGCGAGGCGCGGCTGCGCGAAAAGCACCTCGAACCACCGCGGCCGGCGCTCGGTGCCGGTCTCGGCGCGGCGGATGAGGTCGCCCTCGGTCAGGATGCCGACCAGGCGGCCGGTTGCGTCGAGCACCGGCAGCCCGCTGACGCCCTTCTCGACGAAGAGGGCAACGGCCGCGCCGAGCGTCGTCTCGGGCCGGACGGTGACGGGCTCGGCGGTCATGACATCGGCGGCGTTCATTGCGGACACTCCTTCCGGGTTCGGATCATTTCGCCGACTGCGGCTCGCCCTGCCCGCCCTCGGGGTGCGGCCGCGGATAGCGCAGCGAGGCGGGCAGCAGGTCGAGCGGGCTGTAGACGACCATGACGTAGCCGAGGGACAGCATGTAGATGACGGCCGTGCCGAACATGTGCAGCGGTCCGTCGCTGACGCCGAGACGATAGGGTCCGCCGAATTCCTCGGGAACGCTCCAGATCAGGAAGGCGAGAAGGAACCCGATCGGCGCCAGCGCCCGCAATGCGCGGTGGCCGGCGAGCAGGCCGAAGGCGGTCACGGCCTCGAAGATCGCCACCAGCCAGGGCATGATCGCGGGCCCGATCAGCAGGCTGAGGCTGATCCAGAGCTGGTCGTAGCCGGCGCGCCAGCCCGTGACATCGCCCTTCGCCCCGTTCAGGAAGTCCATGTAATGGGTGAGGAAGTAGGGCTGGAACTTGTAGAGTGCGTCATAGGCCCAAAGGATGCCGAAGCCGACGCGGGCCAGGCTGAACATCTCGTTTTTCGTGATGTCCACCTCCTCCGCCCGCTCGGCCGCCAGCACGAAGAGGAAGGCGACGAGATAGGCGGCGCCGGCGCCGGGGTCGGTTCCGTCGGGGCCGAAATCGCCGCCATGCTGGACGACGAGCCAGACCGCCAGGCTGTAGGCGACGCCGACCCACCCCATCACCTTGAGCCCGCGGCCGGTCAGCAGCGAGGCCGCGAGCGCGATCTTGACGAAGGTGAGGAGGATGACGGTGAGGTGGAGGATGCCGGAAGACATCGGCAGGCCCATGAGCTGGGCGACCTCGGTCTTGTCGGCGAGCGCGAGCGACGTCCAGGAATCGTAGAGAAGGATCAGCCCGAAAGCGATCCGCAGCCAGTCGAACGAACTCGCGCTCACCTGCCGGGCGGCATTGGGGTTTTCGCCGGTCAGGTTGAACAGGCCGAGGGCCTTTTGCAGCGTCATCCGTGCCTCCTCTTCAATGTGCGACCCGCAAGACGCCCGGCCGATATGCGGGGCCGGCCTCGGGAACGACGGCCCGCATCTGCCACGGAAGCGGGCCGCGCGCTTTGACAAGGATCAACGCCGGCTCACCCGGATTGGGGTCTGGTGAGGATCAGGAACAGGTCGCGGCCCAAGGCACCGTGGCACGATGATGTCATCGTGGCGCCATCGCAGGCTGCGGCTGACTTGCGCATATGCTCGGTCGGGCACCTGTCCGAACCGCATCGGGGAGCAGGGGAATGACATACGTCTCCGGAAACCGGGCCGCGACGCCGGCGGACGCGGCGCCTCCGGCCGAAGAGGCCGGGGCAGCGCCCACCGAGGAGCCGTTCGACCGGATGCTGCACGCCGCCGAGGCGCGGCTGACGAGCGGGCTTTCGCCGGTGGCGCTCGGCGGGGCGTTCCTCGATTGGGCGGTCCACCTCGCCAACCAGCCGGCGCGGCGGCTCGCGCTCGCGCACCGCGCCTGGCAGGAATGGCTGGAGTTCCTGACCGGCGTGAACGCAACCGACGCGGTGCCGGGGCCGACGGACCACCGCTTCACCCATCCGGGCTGGCAGCAGGAGCCATTCCGCTCCGCAGCCCAGGGTTTCCTCCGCGCGGAGCGGTGGGGGGCGGAGGCGGCGGCCGGCACCAGGGGCGTGGGCCAGCCTGCCGAGCGCATCGTCCGCTTCATGACCCGCCAGGCGCTCGACACCGTCTCGCCCTCCAACGTGCCTTGGCTCAATCCCGAGGTGATCGAGGCCACCGTCCGCTCCGGGGGCAGGAACTTCCTCAACGGGCTCGGCAATGCGATCGCCGACGCGAGCGAGGCGCTCTCGGGGCGGACGAGCCTGCCGCTCGCGGTCGGCCGGGACGTCGCGGCGACGCCGGGACAGGTGGTGCTGCGCAACGGGCTGATGGAACTGATCCAGTACACGCCCCGGACCGCGCTCGTCCGACCCGAGCCGGTGCTGATCGTTCCGGCCTGGATCATGAAATACTACATCCTCGATCTCTCGGCGCACAATTCGCTGATCGGCTATCTGCTCGCCGAGGGGTACACGGTCTTCTGCATCTCCTGGCACAATCCGACCGCGGAGGATCGCGGCGTCGGCTTCGACGATTACCGAAGCCGGGGGGTGATGGCGGCGCTCGATGCCGTCACGGCCATCACCGGATCGGCCAAGGTCCACGCCACCGGCTACTGCATCGGCGGCACGCTGCTTGCGATCGCGGCGGCGGCGATGGCGCGCGAGGCCGACGAGCGGCTGCGGAGCATCACGCTGTTCTGCGCGCAGACCGATTTCGTCGAGGCCGGCGAGCTGCAGCTCTTCATCACCGAAAGCCAGCTCGCCTTCCTCGAGGACCTGATGTGGCAGCAGGGCTATCTCGACAGCCGGCAGATGGCCGGAGCGTTCCAGATGCTGCGGGCGAACGACCTCGTCTGGTCGCGCATCATCAAGGGCTATTTCCTCGGCGAGCGCGAGCATCCGAACGACCTCATGGCGTGGAATGCCGACGCGACGCGGATGCCCTACCGCATGCACGCGGAGTATCTCCGCCGGCTCTTCCTCGACAACGACCTCGCGGAGGGGAAGTTCCCGGTCGATGGGCGGCCGGTCGCGATCGCCGATATCCGCGCGCCGTTCTTCGTCGTCGGCACCGAGACCGACCACGTGGCGCCCTGGCGCTCGGTCCACAAGCTCCATTTGCTCAACCCGGGCGAGGTGACGTTCGTGCTGACGAGCGGCGGGCACAATGCCGGCGTCATCAGCGAGCCCGGCCACCCGCACCGGCATTTCCGCATTCGCCGCAGCACGCCCGGTGAACCCTATGTCGGTCCGGACGAATGGCGCGAGCGCGCCGCAGGGCACGAAGGATCGTGGTGGCCGGCATGGGCCGCGTGGCTGGCCGAGCGCTCCGGCGCGCCGGCCGCGCCACCTCCGCTCGGCAATCCGGCGGCGGGATTCCCGGCCGGCGAGGCGGCGCCCGGGCGGTATGTGCATGAGCTCTAGACGACACGATAGGTTGGCAAGGGCGCGGGGATCCAGCCTGTGGCTGACATAAATCCCTGACATAAATCAATGAAGCCCGATCCCGCGGCGCGTAGGCTTGCGTGAAGTACGGTTCGTCATTCATCACGGGCGGAGGAGCCAGCATGGACAACGAGTCATCGTTTCTCACCGGCCAGTGGCCGGCCTTCGCAACCGGGTCCGAGCAGCGCTGGAAGTCGCTCAGCGCGGCCAATGCCCGGCTGATGCGCGGCATGCTCTCGGTCTGGCAGCATGAGATGGAGCTTGGCCAGCGGTTGATGGCCGAAAACGTCGTGGATCCCAAGATGTTCTCAGGTGCGATCGCCGGCGCGGTGGACGCGGGGGCACAATTGTCGGCCGCCCACGAACGGTTCGAGCGCACGGTCTCGGCGGTGCGCAAGATCAACGACGAGTTCTTCGAATGCCTGTTCGACGCGGCGGCGATCGCCAACGGCGCTCCTGAGGGCGACGGCAAGACGGCTCTCAAGGAAACGCGGACGCCGAGCCGCGTGGCCTAATCGGGTCGAGCGGACTCGCGCGCGGCGCGGGCGAGGCGGACGAGCTCCGCCCGGACGCCTCCGGGGCCGGTGAGCGGGCCGGCGAAATCGATCCGGAGCACCGCCTCGCCCTGGGCGAGGTGGCAGCCATCGACGTCGACGCTGACCAGCCGCCAGGACGTGCCCACGCCGCCCGCCGCCCCGGCGATCGCGTTGAGGGCGATCGCGTTGAGGGCGTCGCCGTGCTCGGCGTTGCAATGGGCGAGGATGCCGGGCTCCGCCGCGGCGAGGTCGGCTGCCGAGCGCGGCTCGGCCAGCAGCTCGGCTGCCGTCAGGCGCGCCGTGGCGGCGAAGCCGGCGACGAAGTGTGCGGCGGCGATCGTCAGCCGCCAGAGCGCAAAATCCCGGAGTTGGGTGTAGGGCAGCGCGTAGGGGTGGAGCGCCAGCCAGCGCGCGCGAAGCACCGCCATCACCGGCTCGTCGGCCACCGGCTCGTCGGCCACCGGCGCGGCGGTGCCGAGAATGGTGACGCGCGGCGCGGTTTGCGGGTTGGGGCCCGCGGCGGGCCCGGCGAGGAGGAGCGAGCAGCGCGGGTCGGCGGCGAGGTTTTGCGTGTGCCGGGCGAGCCGCGAGAGCCAGAGCAGGGGCGAGAGGTCGGGCGCCGTGGCCGGCGTCACCAGGCTCGCGAATGGGGCGCCGTCCGGGGTCACGGTGGCGAGCACGCCGGAGCGGGCGTGGCGGATCAGCCTCCGGGCGGCGGCGGCCGGAGTGGGCTCTGCCATCGTTCGGTTTCCCTCCCGGCGCGCTTGCGCCACAATAGAACGGCATCCCGCTCATGATGGACCAGGCTGGGGAACAGGCTGGGAACGGGACCCATTGGGGACGGCGATATGAAACACACCATTGCCCTGGTCGATGACGACCGCAACATCCTGACCAGCGTCGCCATGACGCTCGAGCAGGAAGGGTTCCAGGTCCGGACCTATACCGACGGCGAGAGCGCGCTGCAGGGCATCAGCGCCCGCCCCGTCGATCTCGCGGTGCTGGATATCAAGATGCCGCGGATGGACGGGATGGAGCTGCTCCAGCGGCTGCGCTCGCGCACCAGCCTGCCGGTGATCTTCCTCACCAGCAAGGACGAGGAGGTGGACGAGCTGATGGGTCTCAGGCTCGGCGCGGACGACTATATCCGCAAGCCCTTCAGCCAGCGCCTGCTGATCGAGCGCATCCGGGCGCTGCTCCGGCGCAACGAGGCGGGGCGCGCGGAGGGCTCCGGGGCGGCGTCCACGGGGGTGATGGTCCGCGGCGAGCTCGGGCTCGACGAGAACAAGCACCAGTGCCTGTGGAAGGGCCAGGACATCCAGCTCACCGTGACCGAGTTCCTGCTGGTGAAGGCGCTGGCGGCGCGCCCGGGCCTGGTCAAGTCCCGCGACCAGCTGATCGACGCCGCCTACGGCGAGAACATCTATGTCGACGACCGCACGATCGACAGCCACGTCAAGCGCATCCGCAAGAAGTTCCGGGCCACGGACGACGAGTTCAACCAGATCGAGACGCTCTACGGCATCGGCTACCGCTACAAGGAGGCGTAAGCCGCGCCGGGGCGCCCGGCGGGCTCGTGCGATGCCGGAAAGCGGCGCTCTCGCCGGCACATCCTCGTTCACGCGGGTGGGCGCGGCGCGCCGGCGCGCGGTCTCGCCGCTGCTCAAGCGCATCCTGCTCGTCAACATCGTGCCGCTGCTCCTGCTGGTCGCCGCACTCCTCTATCTCGACCAGTATCAGAGCGGCCTCATGCAGGCGGAGGTGCAGGCGCTGCGCCAGCAGGCACGCGTCTTTGCCGCGGCGCTCGAGCAGAGCGCCGTGAAGGAGACGACCCCCGACCAGCCGACGCTGGTGGCCGACCTGGCGGGGCCGCTCCTCCATCAGCTCGCGGCGCCGACACCGAACCTGGACGCGCGGCTCTATGCGCCCGACGGGCAGCTCCTCACCGACAGCCGGGTGCAGGAGGGTCCGGGCGGGGCGATCGTCACCACGCCGCTGCCGCCGCCCGTGGTCCGCGGCCCGCTGCTCGAGCTCGTCGGCTGGCTCTACGACCATCTCCAGGCGCTCCTGCCGCACGCCGCCACCACGCCGGTGGTGGAGGCGGGGCCGGGCGCCGGCGGGCTCGACTGGGCGCCCGACTTCAAGGCCGCCGCGGCGCTCATCGCGGCGGCGGGCAAGAGCGAGCTGCCGCCCTATGTCCGGCGGACCGCGGACGACCGGATGCTGGTGACGGTGGCCGAGCCGGTGCTGCGCGGCCGCCAGGTGATCGGGATCGTGCTGCTGACCCGCGAGGCGGAGGAGGTGGTGAACTCGCTCTTCGCCGTGCGCCTTTCCATCCTCGAGTTCTTCTCGCTCGCGCTGGCGCTCACGGTGATCATGTCGGTCTATCTCTCGCGCACGATCGCCCGGCCGATCCTGCGCCTGGCATTGGCCGCCGAGCGGATGCGCGAGGGGCGGGGGCGGACCGGAGCGGTGCCGCGATCTCTACGCGAGCGGCGCGACGAGATCGGCGTGCTCGCCGAGGCGGTGGCCGATTCGGCCGCGGCGCTCTGGGCCCGGCTCGATGCGATCGAGCATTTCGCCGCCGACGTCGCCCACGAGATCAAGAACCCGCTCTCCTCGATCCGCAGCGCGATCGAGACCATGCCCCGCATCTCCGATCGCGAGCAGCAGCGGCGGCTCTTCGCCATCATGGCCGAAGATGTCGGGCGGCTCGACCGGCTGATCAGCGATATTTCCGAGGCGTCGCGGCTGGATGCGGAAATGTCGCGCACCTCGACCGAGCCGGTCGACCTGGCGCCGATGCTCGCCACGCTTGCCGAGCTGCACGAGACGACGCGCCAGGAGGGCGATCCGCTGGTGGTGGTCGAGGCGCCGGCGGGCGGGCTGGTGGTCGAGGGGGTGGAGGGGCGGCTCGTCCAGGTGCTGCGCAACCTGATCGGCAACGCGGCTTCCTTCAGCCCACGCCAAGGCCGGATCCGCCTCGCCGGGCGGCTCACCGGCAACATGGTCGAGGTGGCGGTGGAGGACGAGGGGCCGGGGATCCCGGAGGCCAGGCTCGATCATATCTTCGACCGCTTCTATTCCGAGCGGCCGGAGGGCGAGGAATTCGGCCGCCATTCAGGGCTCGGGCTTTCGATCAGCCGCCAGATCGTCGAGATGTTCGACGGGCGGATCAGTGCCGAGAACCGGCGCGGCGCCGACGGCCGGATCCTCGGCGCGCGTTTCGTCGTGCGCCTGCCGCGCGCCGAGGCGACGCAGCGCCAGAACCGGCAAGCCGCATTGACCTAGGGCCCGATTCACGCGGCGTTTCGCGCCCGGCGGCCGCCCGCCATGGCAGACCGGCGCGCCCGCCCGCAATGCCACGTCCCGATCAGTTCGGCCGCGGGTTCCCGCGCATGCCCCCGGCAATCATCGGGTCGGGGACGGTCCGCGGCGCGGTGCGCGGCTGACGCGGGATCGTCGGATCGGCGTCGGGACGTGCGGCTCGCAGGCAAGCGTTCAACGCCTTTCCGAGCGCGCTGACGTAGTAATCGGCCCCCACCGCTTCCTGCGCAGCCTGGTCCTTGAGGAACGGGTCCGCCGCGGACCAGATGCCGACGAGAACCGGTACCTTCGGAAGCCGCTCCCTGATCCGTCGGACGAGGAAGCGGAGGTGAGCCGGGTTGCCCGCGATATCGAGATAGAGAATGCACACCATCGCCACGTCGGGGGCATCGAGCCCCGCGATGCGTGCGCGCGAGACGGCCTCGTGGGGGATCGACCGGCTGCCGATGTCGTGCTTTTGCAAAAGCTGGGCGAGCATCGATGAGACCGCTTCGTCGAGCGGTCCGCGGCCGGGAATGCAAAGGACGGGCGCCGCGGTCTGCCATTCGGGCCGCAGCGCATCGGTTGCGGGCGGCTTCGCGTCCGATGGCGGCGCGCCGGGGCGTTCTTCGTTCCGCGCATGGCCGGGCGCCCGGCCGATGGCTGTCTCATCTTGCCTCGCCGGCCGCGGGTCCGCATCGCTGCGTCCGGCCAGGTCGTGCACCAGCTCCGCGACCGCATGCATGATCCGCGCGATCTGTTCCGGAGCCAGCACGCCCCGGTTGGCGTCGGCCGTCGCGAGCTGCAGGCCCTCCAGGGCGACCTGGTCGTAATACTCGGACAGGGAGTGCTGCTCGAGGAAGCGCTCGGCGAGCTCTTCGGCTTCGTCGGGGTCGCCGGCGAGGATGCGCTGATAGAAGTTCTCGACCGGCGACAAGGCCGGCCGGTCGCCGAGCAGGACGTCGAGGAACTCGAGCTGATCGATATGCCGGCCGAGCACGACCAGGCACAAGGTGAGCGGCGTCGAGAGGATGAGGCCGATCGGCCCCCAGAGCCAGGTCCAGAATATGGCGGCAATGATCACCGCGAGCGGCGAGAGCCCGGTGCTGTGGCTGTACATCGTCGGTTCCACGGCGTTGGCGATGATCAGCTCGGTGACGCCGTAGAGCATCACCGTCCAGAACACCATCAGCCAGCCGTGGCCTACCGCCGCGGCCAGAAGCACCGGCAGCGCCGCCGCGATATAGGAGCCGATATAGGGCAGGAAGCGCAGCAGCGCGGCGAGCACGCCCCACAACACCGGGCTCGGCACGCCGATCAGGAAGAGCCCGATGCCGATAATCACGCCGAAACTGCAATTGATGGCGAGCTGGGTGAGGAAGTACCGGGTCAGCCGCCGGCCCGCATCGTTGATCGCCGCGGTGGCGCGATGGAGATCGCCCGCCGCGAGCAGGCGGATCAGCCGGTCCCGCACATCGTCCTTCTGCAGCAGGACGAAGACCGTGACCACCAGGATGATCCCAAGCGACAGGATCGGATGCAGGACCGGCGTCAGGATCCGTTCGCCCAGATCGAGCGCCGAAGAGGCGGAGGATTCGGTGATGATCACGCGCACCGGCGCCGCGCTCTGCGCCGCGGCGCTCGATCGCGCGGCCTCAGGGATCGGCGCCGCCGGCCCCGGCACGCCCACGCTTTCGATCCTTTGCACCATCGCGCCGATGCGGCCCGGCAGGACGGTGCCGATCAGCCTTTGCAGCGAAGCGGCCTTCGCGCTGATCGTCGTCTGGTACTGCGGAACCTGTCCGACCAGACCGGCGATCTGGGTGCCGATGATCCCGCCCACCCCAAGGATGACGCCGATCGCGAGCGTAACGGCGAGCAGCGCCGCCGCGACCCGGCCGATCCTTAGCCGGCGCAGAATCGCCATCAGCGGGCTCAGCACGAAACTCAGCATCACCGCGAGGGTGATGGGGATGAGCACGTTCCTGCCGAAATCGAGTGCGGCAATCGTCACCGCGGCAATGACGATGCCGGTGAGGGCTCCCAAGCCGGGTCGGCGGAGGCGCGCAACGTGCCGCGGACCATCCGGGGGGGTTCCCGGAGCGGCGTCTTCGTCAGCCATGGCGCCGCGCGGCGGGAGCCGGGACCGGCATGGATGAGCTCCGAGGCTGGGCCGACATGGTAGGTGTTGCCGGCCGGCGCCGGATAGACATTTTTCGCCGGCCAACCCCGCCGGGCGCGATCGCTGTGGACGATCCCGGACCGTCCGGCGATGACACCGGCCGGGCCGCGGCCTATTTTCCCCAACATGCGCGCCACCGCTCCGGCGATCGCGGAGGTTGCCGCGCCGCTCGGCAATCCGGCCCGCGCCAATATGCTGACGGCGCTTCTCGATGGCCGGGCGCCGGCGGGCGAGGACGGGGAGGGAACGGATGGGGGAGGAATTGCGAAGCTACGTCCATGGCGCGAGCGCCGTGAAGCTGCTCGGCGAGACGATCGGCGAGAATTTTTGCCGGATCGCCGCGCTCCATGCCTCGCGCCCGGCGCTCGTCGTGCGCGAGCAGGGGATCCGCTGGACCTATGAAGAGCTCGCCGCCGCGGTGGACCGCCTCGCCGCCGGGCTCCTGGCGCTCGGCCTCGCGCCGGGCGAGCGCGTCGGGATCTGGTCGCTCAACTGCGCCGAATGGGTGCTGGCGCAGTTCGCGACCGCCCGCGCCGGCCTGATCCTGGTCAACATCAACCCGGCCTACCGGGTGACGGAGCTGGAATATGCGCTGGCCAAGGTGGGCTGCGCTGCGGTGCTGACGGCCGGCCGCTTCAAGACCAGCGATCATGTCGGCATGCTGAACGAGCTTCTGCCCGAGCTCGCGACGAGCCGGCCCGGCGCGCTCGCGGCGCGACGGCTGCCCGCACTCCGGGCGGTGATCCAGATCGAGGGCGAGACCGCGCCCGGCTGCCTGGCTTTCGCCGACGTGGCCGCGGCCGGCGGTGCGGCGGAGCGGGCGCGCCTGGCCGACATCGCCCGGCGGCTCCAGTTCGATGCCGCCGCGAATATCCAGTTCACCAGCGGAACGACCGGCTCGCCCAAGGGGGCGACGCTCACCCACCACAACATCCTCAACAATGGATTCTTCGTCGGCCGGGCGATGCGGCTCTCCGCTGCCAACTCGCTCTGCATTCCGGTGCCGCTCTATCACTGCTTCGGCATGGTCCTCGGCGTGTTCGCAGCGGTGACGCATGGTGCCGCGATGGTCTTTCCCGGCCGCGGGTTCGACGCGCTGGCGACGCTCGGCGCGGTCGCCGAGGAGCGCTGCACGGCGCTGCACGGCGTGCCGACGATGTTCATCGCCGAGATGGAGCATCCGGATTTTGCGAGCTTCGATCTCTCCAGCCTGCGCACCGGGATCATGGCGGGCTCGCCCTGCCCGATCGCGGTGATGCGCCGGGTCGCCGAGACGATGCACCTCTCGGAGATCACGATCGCCTACGGAATGACCGAGACGAGCCCGGTGAGCTTCCAGACCGCCATCGACGATCCGCTCGAGAAACGGGTCGCGTCCGTCGGGCGCGTCCATCCGCATGTCGAGGTGAAGATCGTCGACGCCGAGGGCAGGATCGTGCCGCGCGGCACGCCCGGAGAGCTCTGCACGCGCGGCTATTCCGTGATGCTCGGCTACTGGGACGATCCGGCGCGGACGGCGGAGGCGATCGATGCCGCGCGCTGGATGCACACCGGCGATCTGGCGACGATCGACGCCGAGGGCTATTGCAAGATCGTCGGGCGCATCAAGGACATGGTGATCCGCGGCGGCGAGAACGTCTATCCGCGCGAAGTGGAGGAATTCCTCTACCGCCACCCCAAGATCGAGGACGTGCAGGCCTTCGGGGTGCCGGACCCGCGTCTCGGCGAGGAGCTCTGCGTCTGGGTGCGCCTGCGCGCGGGCGAAAGCATGACCGCGGAGGAGCTGAGCGATTTCTGCCGCGGCCGGATCGCGCACTACAAGATCCCGCGCTATGTGCGCTTCGTCGATTCCTTCCCGATGACGGTGACGGGCAAGGTGCAGAAATTCGTCATGCGCGAACGCATGCAGGCCGAGCTCGGCGTCGCGGAGGAGGCGAGGGCGTAAGGCCGGAGGGGGCCCTGCCGCCGTCCCCGCCGAAGCGACGGGGCCCCAAATCGATGGGGTCCGGGGGGCGCCAAGCCACCCGGCGGGGACGCGTCATCGGCCTGGATGGGCGGCCGCGCTTGCCTCTGCCGGCCGGATATGCGCCGATGCCGTCACGCTCCGCCAACAGTTCGGGCGCGGCTTGGCGAGGAGGGAACGATGGCGTCGATGTCGCATCGCGCGGGCGCGGAATTCTTCGGCACCTTCTGGCTGGTCTTCGGCGGCTGCGGCAGCGCCGTGCTGAGCGCGGCCTTCCCCGGACTTGGCATCGGCTTCGCCGGTGTCGCCCTCGCCTTCGGGCTCACGGTGCTGACGATGGTCTACGCCGTCGGCCATATTTCCGGCGGGCACTTCAATCCGGCGGTGACGATCGGGCTGTGGGCCGGCGGGCGGTTCCGCGCCGGCGACATCGGCCCTTACGTGCTCGCCCAGGTGATCGGCGCGATTGTCGCGGCCGCCGTGCTCTATCTCATCGCCAGCGGCGAGCCGGGCTTCGTCGCGGGCCGCTTCGCGGCGGACGGCTACGGCGCGCTGAGCCCCGGGAAGTACCCGCTGCTCTCGTGCCTGGTGTGCGAAGTGGTGTGCACGTTCTTCTTCCTCACCGTGATCCTGGGCGCGACCTCCTCCCGGGCGCCGCAAGGCTTCGCGGGAATCGCGATCGGGCTGGCGTTGACGCTGATCCACCTGATCTCGATCCCGGTGACCAACACCTCGGTCAACCCCGCGCGCAGCACGGGGCCCGCGCTCTTCGCCGGCGGCGCGTATATCGGCCAGCTCTGGCTGTTCTGGCTGGCGCCTATCCTGGGGGGGCTGCTTGCAGGCTGGCTGGCGCGCTGGCTGGAGGCCGAGCCCGGCTGAACGCATTTCAGTGCCGCCACCAGCCGCGCTTCTTCGGCAGCGCCTCCGCCTCGTCCGCGCCGATCACGATCGGCTTGACCGCCGGCTCCGGTGGGCGGTCGTCGGTCTCAGCCGCCGCCGCCGCCGCCACCGGCTCCGGTGGGGCAAGCGGGGCAAGCGGGGCAAGCGGGGCCGGTTCCGCCGGATAGGAAGAAGCGGGCGGCGCGACCGCGCTCTCGGCCGCGGCCTCGAGCAAGTCGAGGAAATCGAGGGCGGCGTCGGCGAAGGGATCGGCCGGCGTCGGGCCGATCGGGTGCGGCCGCGCCGGCCTGCTCTCGGCGGGGGCGGTGGGCGTGCGCGCGCCGCGGCCCCCGCGTCCGTCACGGCCGCCCTCGCGCGGGCCGCGCCGGCGGGGTTGGCGGACCTCGGCCCGCCGCTCCGGCTCGGCCGCGATCTCGGGCTGCTCGGCCTGCTCGGGCGGCACGGGGTTGGCGTCGAACCGGGGGGCGTCGAACGGGGCGGCGTCGAACGGGGCGGCGTCCGACGGGGCGGCGTCCAACGGGGCGGCAGACATTGCCGCGGCCGCCGGCACCGCGTCGTCGCGATGGCGCCGGCGGCGGCGGCGGCGGCGGCGGCGGCGGTCCCCCTCCTCGGCGGTCTCTTCGCCGGCCGGCGCTTCCGCAGCGGCCTCTTCGGCGGAAGCCGCCGTGGCTTTCTCGTCCTCGGCTGCCGCCGCGGCGACAGGCTGCGGCGCCCTGGCCACCGGGGCCGCCACCGGGGCCGCCACCGGGGCGCCGATCGGGGCGCCCGGCGCTGCGGCTCCCGAGGTCGTCACCGGCTCGGCGGCCGGGGCAGCGGCGCGCGGGCGCTCGATCCGCATGAAGGAGACCGGCTGGTGCTCATCGACCGCGAAGCGGATGGTCACGCCGTGGCGCCCCTCGATCTCGATCAGCCAGGCGCGCTTGTGGTTGAAGACATAGAGCGCCACGGGGCCCGAGGCGTGCACCAGCAGCTCGCCGGCGCGCCGGCGCGAGGCATCGTCCTCGATCAGCCGCAGGAGCCGGATCGCGGCGCTCTCGACGCTGCGGACATGGCCGGTGCCGTCGCAATGCGGGCAGGGCAGGAAGCTGGTCTCGGCGAGCGAAGGCCGGAGCCGCTGGCGGCTCATCTCGAGCAGGCCGAAATGGCTGATATGCCCGACCTGGACGCGCGCCCGATCGCTCTTCAGCGCCTCCTTGAGCCGGCGCTCGACCATGCCGTTGTGCTTGCGGCTCTCCATGTCGATGAAGTCGATCACGATCAGCCCGGCGAGGTCGCGCAGGCGGAGCTGGCGCGTCGCCTCCTCGGCCGCCTCGAGATTGGTGCGCAGCGCCGTCTCCTCGATGTTGCGCTCGCGCGTCGAGCGGCCCGAGTTGACGTCGATCGCGACCAGCGCCTCGGTCTGGTTGATCACCAGCGAGCCCCCGGAGCGCAGCGGCACGGTCGGGCTGAGCACGGCGTCGAGCTCGGCCTCCACGTGCTCGTGCGAGAAAAGGCTGCGCCCGGCTTGGTCTTTCCAGAGCTGCACCTTGCGCGCATGGGTCGGCATCAGCATCCGCATGAAGTCCCGTGCCGCCTGCCAGCCGGCCTCGCCGTCGACCAGCACTTCCTCGATGTCGCGCGAATAGACATCGCGGATCGCGCGCTTGATCAGGCTCGCCTCTTCATAGATCAGCGCCGGCGCGACCGACTTCATGACGGTGTCGCGGATCTCGTCCCAGAGCCGGAGGAGGTATTCGCAGTCGCGCCGGATCTCGGGCTTGGGGCGGTTGGCGCCCGCGGTGCGCACGATCAGGCCCATGCCGGACGGCATCGCGAGCTCGGCGACCGCCTCCTTGAGGCGCCGGCGGTCGGCCGGGGAGGTGATCTTGCGGGAGATGCCGCCGCCGCGGGGCGAGTTCGGCATCAGCACGCAATAGCGCCCGGCGAGCGAGATATAGGTGGTGAGCGCGGCACCCTTCGCGCCCCGCTCCTCCTTGACGACCTGGACCAGCAGGATCTGCCGGCGGTGGACCACCTCCTGGATCTTGTAGTGGCGGAGGAACTGGGCGGGCATGCGCTGCGGCCGGAGATCCTCGCCGCCCTCGCCCTCGCCGCCCACGGTCTCGGGCGGCGGCGCCTCGGCCTCGGGCCCGCCTTCCTCGGCGCTCGCTTCCTCGAACCTCAATTCCGCGGAACGCGAATCCCCGGGCCCCGATTCCTCGAAGGCCAGCTCCTCGGAGCCCAGCTCCTCTGGGCTCAGTTCCTCTGGGCTCAGTTCCTCTGGGCTCAGTTCCTCTGGGCTCAGCTCCTCTGGGCTCTCGTCCCCCGCCCCTGCCGCCGCGGCAGACTGGCTCGCCGGCAGACTGGTCGCCGGCAGACTGGCCGCCGGCAGACTGGCCGCCGGCCGCTTCCGCCGGTCCCGGCGCGGCGGCGGCCTCCTCCGCCTCTTCCGCCGCCTCGGCGGCACGCGCCTCCTCCTCCTGCATCGCCACCAGCCTCTGCCGATCGGCGATCGGGATCTGGTAGTAATCGGGGTGGATCTCGGCGAAGGCGAGGAAGCCGTGGCGGTTGCCGCCGTACTCGACGAAGGCGGCCTGGAGGCTCGGCTCTACCCGCACCACCTTGGCGAGGTAGATATTGCCCTTGAGCTGTCTCTTGGTCGCGGTCTCGACGTCGTAATCTTCGAGGCGGTTAGCATCCAAGACCACCACGCGGGTCTCTTCCGCGTGGGTGGCGTCGATCAGCATACGTTTGGTCATGCGAACGGGAACTCCGGTAAGCCGCCGGACGGCGCACGTCTCGCGCGCGCTCGCCGGGGCCGGATGGGGGGAATGGCAATGGAAGCCGGCGGGGAAGGACCGCGGTTTTCCTGCTGCCGCGCGAGCCCGGCTGCGCGGGCATCAAAGCCAAGCCACCGCTTGCGCCCGCCCGGCGGACGACGAAGCGCACGGATCCGATCCGGTCATTGAAAGGCTGGCTTTCTTCGCGCGATAACGTGGAGCGGTCGAAACTCATCGGTCCCCGGGAGACGGGCAGGCGGGCGCCCATAGCGACACCGCCATCACAAAATCACATAGGAAGCCCCGGGAAGCCCGACAACGGGGAAATTCCTCGGGGAGGCAGATGGTACGGGATCGGTTGCGGCTTCCCGCCGGAACCCCGGCTGGGGCGCGCCCGGCGACCGGCACGCCGCCGACCGGGCGACCATGCAGCAAACCCCGTCTGCGGGCAAGCGGCGCATTTGGGCAGGGCGTGCCGCGGGAGGCCGGCGGGCGGGCAATGTTGCACACGAGTCATCAATAAGAAATGTGCCATTCCGGATGTCCTGTGTTAAGATCGCCCCATGGCCATCGAACGTCGCATGCTTTTGGGTCATGGGCTGGCAGCCAGCTTCCTTCTGCCGGCGGCCATGGCCCCGGCCCTGGCCCGCGCCAGCCGGCCGGGACAGCGGCTCCCCCTGCCGCCGATCCCGCCGCCCGGCAGCCAGCCGCCGCTGGTGATGCTCGATCCCGGGCATGGCGGGCGCGATCCCGGCGCGATCGGGGTCGCCGGCACCTACGAGAAGCACATCGCCCTGCTCGCCGCCTACGACCTCAAAAGCCGGCTGGAGGCGAGCGGACGCTACCGGGTGGTGATGACCCGCTGGCAGGACGTCTTCATCCCGCTCGAGACCCGGGTCCAGCTCGCGCACGAGAACCGCGCGCACCTCTTCGTCTCGATGCACGCCGATTCGATCCTCGATCATGAGGTGCGGGGCGCCAGCGTCTACCGCCTCTCGGCCACCGCCTCCGACCCCCAGGCGGCGGCGATCGCGGCGAGCGAGAACAGCTCCGACCGCTTCGTGACCGACCCGCGCTTCAAGAAGGTCTCCCCGGCCGTGGCCGAGATCCTCGCCGGCCTGGTGAGCCGCGAGACCGAGTTCGAGTCCGCGCGGCTCCAGAACAACATGGTGGGCTCGCTCGGCCGCTCGGTCGGGCTGCTCACCAACCCGGCCCGCCACGCCAATTTCGTCGTCCTCGATTCGGCGAGCATCCCGAGCGTGCTGGTCGAGATGGGCTTCATGTCCAACCGCAACGACGAGGCCGCGCTCTGCACCCCCCAGCACCGCACGGTGATCGCCGCGGCGATGGAGCGCGCGGTGGACGCCTATTTCGCCGCCGACCACGTCGCGCGCATGGCGGGCTGACCCGGGCCGGCTAGCCGGGCCTTTTCCCGCCCCCGCCCCCGCCCCCGCCCCGTCCCCGTCCGCCCTCACTTGGGCGCCGCCGCTTCCCCCCGACCGTAGAGTCGCCGCCCCGATCCGGCCGGGCGTCGCCTCCGGCCCCCTTGTCCGCCCGCCCTTTCCCCACCCGTCCCCGCCCGCCCTCCCGCGGGGCCGGTTCATGCGCCATGTTGCCAACTAGTATGTTAGGGGTTAGCATGGTGGTCGGTCGGTGCGGGAGCGGATGGCCGAACGGCCGGCCGCCGGCGCGGGCCAAAAAGCAACAACGGAGACCTTAGGGATGAGACGGTTCGGTGCGATGTTCCTTGGGGCGGTGACCGCCCTCATGATGACTGCCGCCGTGCCCGCCCCCGCCCAGCAGCCGCAGTTCAACTGGCGGCGCTACGCGGGCAGCACGATCACGTTTCTCTCCGAGAACCACCCCTGGCCGAGCGCTGTCCTGCCCTATCTCGACGAGTTCAAGAAGCTGACCGGCATCAATGTCCGCATCCAGACCTTCAACGAGGACCAGTCGGAGCAGCGGCTGGGCCTCCTGCTCCAGGAGCATTCTCCCGACATCGACGTGTACATGTCGCTCAAGGAGCATGAGGGCCAGCTCTATTTCACCTCCGGCTGGTACCGGGATCTCTGGCCGATGATCAACGATCCGACGATGACGGCGCCGGGCTACGACTTCGCCGATTTCCCGGCCAACCTCGTCGGACGCTCCGCCTACAAGGGTGAGGTGGTCACGATCCCGCTCAATTTCGAAGGACCGGTGATCGAATATCGGAAGGATGTCTTTGCGGCCTGCCACCTCCAGCCGCCGCGGACGATGGAGGAGATCGAGCCCATCGCCGCCAGGCTCAAGGCCTGCCGGCCCGACCTCGCCGCCTGGGTGTCGCGCGGCCTGCGCGACGCCCTTCCGTACACCTTCGTTCCCTTCTACTACAATCTCGGCGGGAGCAACGACAAGGCGGCGGAGAAGCAGGATTATTGCAGCCCGATCGGCGCCAAGACCATCGCCTATTACACCGATCTGCTCGACAAGTACGGGCCGCCGGGCGTTTCGAACTACACGTTCTACCAGATCACCGACCTGCTTGGTCAGGGACGCGCCGCCTTCGCCTTCACCTCGAGCAACGAGTTCGGCAAGCTGATGGCCTATCCCCACCGCGCCCAGGATATCGGCATCCTGCCCTTGCCGCCCGGCGCGGAGAGCCATGTCCAGAAGCCGCTGGTGATCGACTGGGGCATCGCGATCTCAGCCTTCTCCAAGAATCCCGGCCCGGCCTGGTACTTCGTGCAATGGGCGACCTCGCAGGAGATGGACCAGCGCCTGATGCTCAAGGGCATCGCCTCGCCGCGCCGATCGGTCCTGGGAAGCCCCGAAACGGCCAAATGGGTCGCCGAGCAGCCGATCCGCGCGGAGTGGATCGCGGCCCTGAACACGCTGGCCGCCAAGGGTGTCGATACGGAAGTTCCGGCCGCGGTCGTCCAGGTCCCGCGGGCGCAGGACGTCATGGGCGCGGGCGTGCAATCGGTGATGCTCGGCCAGGCAAGCGCCGCGCAGGCGGGTTGCCAGATCGACGACGGCATCGCCAAGCTGCTGGGCCCATAGGCCGGCCCGGCGGGTGATGGCACCTCGCCTGCCGCCGGCGAAGGCGCCGCTTCCCCTGCGGGCAGCGGCGCCTTCCCTGCGCGGTGCCTTCCCGGTCGTGCCGAACGGCCCGATATGGAGAGCCGAGCGAGCCATGCCATGACAGACGGACGATGAGGGACGATCTCGAGGTGACGCGCATCCAGAGGCCGCGTTCCCTGGCGGATATCGTCGTCAACCAGATCCGCGAGCGGATCATCACCGAGCATTTCGCCCTCGGAGAGCCGCTCTCGGAGAACACGCTCGCCCTGCTGCTCGGCGTCAGCCGCTCCCCGGTCCGCGACGCGTTCGTCCGGCTGCAGGCCGAGCGGCTGGTCGAGGTGCGGCCGCAGCGCGGCACCTTCGTCTTCCAGTACGACGCGACGGAGCTGCGCGAGATCTGCGAGCTGCGCGAGGTTCTCGAAACCGGCGCGCTGCGGATCGCGCTCAAGCATCATCGCCGGCAATTCCTCGAGGCCCTGAGGGTCCAGATCGCCGCGGCCGAGCGGGTGGGCGAGCTCGATCCCCGGGCGTACCAGCCATTCGACACGGAATTTCACAATGCGCTCGTGGCGAGCGCCAACAACAACGAGCTGGTCGAGGCCTATAGCCGGATTTCCGGGCGGATCCAGGCGATCCGCCACCGGTTGACGCGCTCGCCGCTGCAGATCACCGCCTCGCGGCGCGATCACGGCGATATCGTGCGCGCCGCCGCGGCGGGGCAGGACGAAGTCGCCGAGGAGATCCTCATCCGCCACGTCTACAACAGCTATCACCGGCTCCTGGCGATGACCGCGGCGAGCGCGGCCGCCTCTTCCCGCCCGTCGGGAGAAGCGGCCACCCCGGAGGAAGGCTCCTGATGCCGGTCAGCCACGCGCTCCCGCCTTCCCCGCCCGCGCGGTTGTCTTGCATCCTGGTGCCGGCTTTCATGGCAAGCCGGCACGCAGGTCTCGGTTCAAGTGCCCGAGCAACGCGGCGTTTCGTGATCGCTGCGCGAACCACGAAACTCTGCGCTCGGGCACTAGACATACCCGGGCCCCGCGACGCCGGCGTAATGGCGGATCAGCTCCTCGTTCACCGCGATCCCGAGACCCGGGCCGTCATTGGGCCGTATCGTTCCGTCGGCGCCGATGCGGATCGGCGGATCGACCAGCGCATCGCGCAGGGGGTTTTCGAGCGAGCAATCGGCCTCGAAATAACCTTCATTGTCGATCGCGCTCATGACGTGCGCCGTCGCCGCCATGTTGATCCCCATGCTCGAATGGCAATGGATCGGGAGTCCGTGCGCCGATGCCATGGCGGCGATGCGCAGCGTCTCCGTGATCCCGCCGGTCTTGGAAATGTCGGGCTGGAGGATGGTCACCGCCTGAAGCTGGATCAGCCGGTTGAACTCGAAGCGCGTGAAATGATTCTCGCCGGCGGCGAACGGCACGCGCGAAATCAGCTTCGCCTCCGCGTAGGAGCGCTCGGCCTGGCTCGGGAACGGCTCCTCGAGCCAGCCCACGCCGCACTCCTCGAGCGCGGGCAGGACCCGCCGCGCATCCTTGAGGCTATAGGCTGCGTTCGCGTCGGTGAGAATCTCGAGCCCGTCCCCCCATTCCCGCCGCACCGCCCGCACCCGCGCGATGTCGGCCTCCGGCGTGTCGCCGATGCGCAGCTTGACCGCGCCAAATCCCTTGGCGACGAAGCCGCTTGCCTCGCGAACGAGATCCTCCGCCGGCTGATAGCCGAGCGCGATCCCGCCCGCATAGGCGGGAATGGCGCGGGATGCGCCGCCGATGAGCTTGTATATCGGCCAGCCCGCCGCCTTGCCGCGGATATCCCAGAGCGCGATGTCGATGCCGCTCATGGCCATCGCCGCGGCGGCGCCCATGCCGTGGCTCCCGAGCTGGAACTTGTAGATGCGCGCCCAGACGCCGTTCACGTCGGTCGCCTGCATCCCGAGAACCAGCTGCTTCAGCGTCGTGTTGATCAGCGCGGCGATCGCGAGATGGGCGCGGCCGTGATGGGATTCTCCCCACCCGATCAATCCGTCATCGGTGATGACCTTCACCACCACCGTGTCGCGCTTGACCATCCGCCCGATGCCGAGGCTGACCTGACGCTCCGGCGGCACCGGAACGGTGAGGGGAAAGGCCGCGACATCGACGATCTTCATGGCTTCCTCCGGAATCGAGAGCGCAACGCGGCCGCCAGACAAACCGCACGCAGCTTGCGGAGTAAAGAGAGATTTCCCGCGCCCGCCGCACATTTTCGCATGACGCCCGCGCTTGACCGGCACGGAGGCGCGGATAGGATCGCGTTCGCCGCGCCTGCGCGATCGGACATTCGTCGCCCTCCGGCTCGCACCGCGGCGGTTCGGCAGGCCGGGCCCAGGGACACTGCTCACAGAGGGCTGCGATGAAGATCAAGGCGTTCGAAGTCTTCCGATGCGACGCGGGATGGCGGACATTCTCCTTTCTCAAGCTGACGACGGACGAGGGGATAACCGGCTGGTCGGAATATAACGAGAGCTTCGGCAGCCCCGGCCTCTCGAGCGCGATCCGCACCCTGATGCCCGACGTGATCGGCATGAACCCGATGCGGATCGAGCTGATCAACGCGGTTCTCAACACCAAGTCCACGCAGTCGCGCGGCGGGGTGGTCCGCCAGGCGATCGGCGCGATCGAGAACGCCCTTCTCGATATCAAGGGCAAGGCGCTCGGCGTTCCGGTCTATGAGCTCTTCGGCGGTGCGGTGCGCGAGCGCATCCCCGTCTATTGGTCGCACTGCGGCTCCTATCGCATGCGCAATCCGGATCTCGTCGGCACCCCGGCCATCCGCCGCTACGCGGACTTCACGCGGCTGGGCGAGGAGGTGCGGGCGCGCGGGTTCAAGGCGCTGAAGACCAATATCGCGCTCGAGGTCGATGGCCAGCTCACCGCCTATCGGCCTGGCTTCGTTGTCGGGCGCGGCTTCCCCGAGCGCAACTGGGACCGGCGGATCGCCCGGGCGGCGGCGGAAACGGTGCAGGCATTCCGTTCCGGATGCGGCCCGGATGTCGGCATCATGCTCGACCTCAATTTCCATTTCCGGACCGAAGGATACCGGCGGATCGCCGACGCCCTGGCCTCCTCCGAGCTTGCCTGGCTCGAGCTCGACATCTACGATCCGCTCTCCCTCCAGCTCCTGCGCCGCGATCTCGCCTGCCCGCTGGCCTCCGGCGAGACCCTGCTCGAGCGCCGCGATTTCCGCCCCTATTTCGAGAGCTACGCGATGGACGTAGCGATCGTCAACGTCATCTGGAACGGATTCCTCGAATCGCTCAAGATCGCGGCGATGGCCGATGTCTACGAGGTGAATGTCGCTCCGCACAATTTCTACGGCCATCTCGCCAGCGCCATCAGCGCCCAGTTCTGCGCCGCGATCACGAATTTCCGGATCATGGAAATCGATATCGACAGCGTGCGCTGGCGCGACGACTTCGTGAAATCTCCACCGATCATCGAAGACGGGGATTATGTCGTCCCCACCGGGCCGGGATGGGGCGTCGAGGTCAATGAAGAAGGCCTGCGGGCGCACGGAGCGGCACTTGCCGCGTAGCGATCGGTGCCGCCGCGGCGGCGAGGGGCGTTGGTCGAGGTCAGCATGAAGCAGGCACGATTTTCCGGCAACCAGCGCATCGAGATCACCGACGGGCCGGAACCCTCTCCGGGGCCCGGCGAGGTGCTGCTGGAGGTGGAGCGCTGCGCGCTCTGCGGCAGCGATTTCAAGATCTACAAGGCGGGCTGGCCGCGCACGCCCGGCCACGAGATCGTCGGCCGCGTCCGCCAGCCGGGCCATCGGCTCGATGGCAGGCGGTGCGCGGTCTATATCCCGGTGTGGTGCGGCCGCTGCGCCCAGTGCCGCCGCGGCAACACGCATATCTGCGAGGCCGAGCGCCTGCTCATCGGCTGGGGTACGCCCGGTGGCTATGCGGAGCGCCTGGCCGTTCCCGAGACATGTCTTCTGCCCGTCGCGGACGACGTGCCGGCGGATCTCGCACCCCTGCTGCTCGACGCGATCGGCACCACCGGCCACGGCATCCGCCTCGCGCGGCGCGTGACCGGGATCGAAGAGGCCCTGGTGATCGGCGCCGGCCCGATCGGCCTCGGCGCGGTCCTGGTGCTGCAGGCCATGGGCGCGAGCCGGCTCCATTGCGCCGAGCCCAGGCCCTATCGGCTGGGCAAGGCGGTCGAATTCGGAGCCCTGGCCTGGGATCCTTCCGAGAAGACGCGGTTCGATCTGGTCATCGAGGCAAGCGGCAGCCGTGCCGGACGGCAGGCGGCGCTCGAGGCGACGGCCCCGGGCGGCGCCTCGGTCTTCCTCGGCGAGAGCACCGATGCGTGGAGCATCGAGGAGAACCGGGAGATCAAGCTCAAGGATTTCTTCCTCGTCCGGTCCTTCTATTTTCCCATCGCCGAATACCACGAGAACGAGCGGATGCTGGTCGCCCACCAGGATGCGTTCCGCCGCCTGGTCGATGCCGAGTCCTCGCTCGACGCGCTGCCCGAGCTGTTCGCCGCCTTCCATCGCGGCGAGAGCCTGAAGCCGATGATGGTCAACGCAGGATAGGCCGTGCCTGATCCGGCCATCATCTGCCTCGGGGCGACAGTCTTCGACCGGGTCCTCTCGATCGAGAGATTTCCCGTCTCGGGCATCAAGATCCGCGCCTCGCGCTGGGAACATCGCGGCGGCGGCCCGGCCGCGACCGCCGCCGTCTGCGCCGTCGCGCTCGGGGTGCGCGCGGCCCTCTGGAGCCGTGTCGGGGACGACCCGGAAGGCGAGATGACGCTTCGCCTCCTCGCCGCGAAGGGGGTCGATATCGCGCACACGCACGTGCTCGTCGGGGGCAAGACATCGCAGGCGGTCGTCCTCGTCGATCCCGCGGGCGAACGGCTCATCGTCGGCCATCCCGCCAACGGCTCGGCGGCGGACGACGCTTCGTTGCGCCCGCTCGCGGACGACGCTCCGTTGCGTCCGCTCGCGGACGAGGTTGGGCAGGCGGGCGCGGCGCTGGCGGACGCCTCATGGCCGGACGGCGCCGCGGCATTGTTCCAGGCGGCGCGCGCGCGCCGCGTCCCGAGCGTGCTCGACGGCGATCTCGGCCACGGCGATCCGCGCGTTCTCGAGCGTCTTTCCGCGCTGGCGGATTTCGCGATCTATTCGGAGGTCGGCTGGCACGTCCTGACCGGCCTCGACGCGCCGGACGCAGAGGCCATGCGCGCGATCCACGCGCGCACGGGCGCGGTGCCGGCAGTGACCGGCGGCAGCCGCGGGTCCTGGTGGTTCATCGACGGCGCGGTGCGCCATGTCGCGGCGATTGCCGTGAGCGTGCGCGACACCACCGGCGCCGGCGATGTCTTTCACGGCGCCTTCGCCGTGGCCCTCGCGCTCGACTACGACGTTGCGGCCGCCGCCCGGTTCGCGACCGCGGCCGCCGCGCTGAAATGCCGGATGGGCGATGGCTGGAACGGAATGCCGGATCGTGCCGCGGTGGAGCGGCTCATGGGGGAGAAGGTGTGATGGCGGGATTGTCCGCGGGGAAATACTGGAGGATGCGCCGCCTGGCCGACGGGAAAGGCCTCTACAAGATGATGGCGATCGACCAGCGGCTGGCGATCGCGGGCCCGATCGCGGAGAAGCTGGGCCAGGTCCTGGCCGGCCATCAGGACGTGGCCGATTTCAAGCGGCTCGTCGTCGAAAGCCTGGCCGCGGACGTCTCCGCGCTGCTGCTCGATCCCTATTACGGCTATCCCGGCGCGATCGGTGCGATGCCGCCACGCTGCGGGCTGCTGATGACGGCGGAGGATGCGCCGCCGGAGCGGCGCGAGGGCGCGCTCTTCAATCATGCGAACCCGGACTGGAGCGTCGGCAAGGCGGTGCGCGCAGGCAGCGACGCGATCAAGCTGCTGGTGTTCTATCGGCCGGACGCGCCGGCCGCGGCGCGTCGGCACCAGGAGGAGCTGGTGCGCCGCATCGGCGCGGACTGCGCGGCGCACGACGTCGTCTTCGTCCTCGAAATCCTCGACTATCCGCTTGCCGCCGACGCCCGGGATCAGGCCGCCGCCGACGCGGGCTATGGCGGGCGCCTCACCGGCAGCGTCGAAATCTTCGCGGATCCGAAGTTCGGCGTCGATATCTTCAAGATGCCGGCACCGGTCCGCAAGACGCCCGATCCCTCGGACGCCGACGCCGTCGGCCGCGCGGAGCGCGCCTTCGCGGCGCTGGCGCGCGCCTGCGCGCGCCCCTGGGTGCTCCTCTCGGCCGGCGTGTCGGATGCCGAATTCCTGGGCCTCCTCGCCTACGCCTGCAAGGCGGGCGCCAGCGGCTACCTGGCCGGGCGGGCGCTCTGGCAGCGGGCCTTGCACGATTATCCCGATCGCGCGGCGATGCGCTGCATCCTGCACGACGAGGGCCTCGCCTATCTGCGCAAAGTCAATGCGCTGGTCGATGAGAGCGCGGTGCCGTGGGACCGTCATCCCTGCTGGCAGGGCGAGCCGCCGCCGCTGGAGACGGGCGGCGAGGCCTTCATGAAGAGCTACCCCGACCGGGCGGCCTGAGAGAGGAGACAAACATGGTGCAGGGCGCATTCGATTTTTCCAACCAGCGCGTCCTCGTCGTCGGCGCGAGCCGGGCGGGGATCGGGGCGGCCATCGCCGATGGGTTCGCCGCCGCCGGCGGCCATGTCACGATCACCGGGCTGGAGGAGGCGCCGATCGAAGCCTATCGCGAGCGCTATCCCTATCGGCAGCTCGACGTCGCGGACGAGGCGGCGGTCACGCGGCTCGCGGAGGATTTTTCCGAGCTTCACGTGCTGGTCAACTGCGCCGGCATGGCCCGGCGCGAGATCGAATGGACGAATGCCGGCTTCAAGCGCGTCCTCGACGTCAACCTGGTCGGGATGCTCAACCTCGCGAATGCATTCAAGCCGCAACTGGTGGCGAGCGAAGGCGCGGTCATCGCCATCGCCTCGATGTATTCGCTGATGGGAAGCCCGCTCATCCCGGCCTACGGGGCGAGCAAGGCGGGCCTCGCCCAGCTCACCCAGTCGATGGCGATCGCCTGGGCCGGGGAGAAGGTGCGGGTGAACGCGATCGCGCCCGGCTTCATCACGACCGAGCAGACGGTGCGGGGGCGCGCCGATCCCGCCCATTACAATCGCGTGCTCAACCGGACGCCGATGGCGCGCTGGGGACAGCCGGACGACCTCGTCGGGCCGGCGCTCTTCCTCGCCTCGGACCAGGCGAAGTTCGTGACCGGGATCGTGATGGCGGTCGATGGCGGGCTGACCGCCAATCTTTAGAGTATTCCAGGGGCTTTGCCCGCGGACCGGGCCCCATCGCGCAAGCGCGATGGGAACCCGACCACTGGGGCCCAGGGGTCCAAGTATGGGAGGCCCCAGACCCCCATCCCTTTTGTGCCGCGCAGCGCCTGGGGGGTCCAGGGGCCCAGCCCCTGGCCCAGCCCCTGGCCCTGGCCCTGGCCCCGGACCTGGCCCCGGATCTAGTCCTTGACCGAGCCGCTCGTCAGGCCGCCGATGAGCCCGCGCTGGATCGCGAACATGAGCAGGATGGGTGGCGCCGCGATCAGCACTGCGGCGGCCATGAGCTGGCCCCAGTTCGTCGAGCCTTCGCCGACGAAGTTGAACGAAAGCACGATCAGCGTCGTCGTATCGACGCCGCCGAGCACGAGCGCGAAGAGGAAGAAATTCCAGGAGGCGATGAAGGCGAAGATCGCCGCGACGGCGATGCCCGGCATGACGACCGGCACGCCGATCCGCAGAAGGCAGCCGAGCGGGCGGCAGCCGTCGATGAAGGCGCTCTCGAACAGGCTGCGGGGGACGGTGTCGAAATAGGGCATCAGGACCCAGAGGATCAGCGGCATCGTGACGACGGTGTGGGTCAGCACCAGCACGGCATGGGTGCCGATCAGCCCGACATCCGTGAAGAGCACGAACCAGGGCAGCACGAACAGCGTCGCCGGCGCCATTCGCGTGAAGAGCACGAGGCTGGCGGGCCAGTTGACCCGATGCCACGAGATCGCGAAGGCGGCCGGCAGCGCCAGCAGCAGGCCGAGCGCGGTCGAGCCGCCGGCGACGATGATGCTGTTCCAGAGATAGGCGAAGAACGGGACGGTCGAGAAGAGCGCGCGGAAATTGTCGAGCGTCGGGCGAAAGAGGAGGGTCGGGGGATAGGCGGTCACCGCGTTCGAGGATTTGAAGCTCGCCATCAGCATCCACAGCATCGGCGCGAGGAAGACGATGCAGGCCGCCATGATCTGCAGAACGAGCACGGATTTGGACAGGCGCCTGGTCTTCATGGCTTCACCACGCGCAGGCGCGGCGGAGGTAGACGAGGCAGAGCACGACGCCGAGCACCAGCATGGAGAGCGCGATCATCAGGGTGTTCGCGTACCCCATGTCGAAGAATTGCAGGCCGAGGCGGAAGGCGTAGATATTGAGCGTCGTCGAGGCGTTGCCCGGTCCGCCCTGCGTCATGACGTAGATCAGGTCGAAGAAGCGCAGCAGGTCGACGCTGCGCAGCACGGCGACGCTGACCAGGGTCGGCATCAGCAGCGGCAGGGTGATGTGGCGGAAGAGCGTCGCGCCGCGGGCGCCGTCGATGCGCGCCGCCTCGTAGACGCTCTCCGGCATCGTCTGCAGTCCGCCGAGGACGAGCAGCGCCACCAGCGGCGTCGCCTGCCAGGTGTCGAGCAGGGCGAAGACGGGAACGACGAGGCGTGGCGAGGCCAGCCAGTTCGACGGCGGCAGGCCGAGGCTCTGGAGCACGTAGTTGGCGGCGCCGAGGCTGGGATCGAGGATGATGACCCACATCATGGCGACCACCACGGGCGGCATGACGAAGGGCGAGAGGAGGATGGTCCTGACCACGCGGCGCATCACGGTGATGCGGTCGAGCAGAAGCCCGAGCCAGACGCCGAAGACCATCTCCAGCGCGAGCGAGAGGACATAGAGCTCGAAGGTGAGGCGCAGACCCGACCAGAAGAGCGGGTCAACCAGCATTTTGCCGTAGTTCTGCAGTCCGATGAAGACGGGCTGGCTGCCGAAGTGGAAGCGGGTGAAGCTCAGCCAGACGGCATAGAGGGTGGGCAGGCCGATCATCGCGGCCAGGAAGCCCATCATCGGCAGGATGAGCCGGTACATGGAGATCGATTTGCGGCCCGACGGGCGGCGGTATCCGCGCTTGCGGGCGGGTGCGGCGATGATGCCCGAGCGGGAGGGCCGGCGGCGGAGGGAAGGCGTTGCCGGGGCGTTCTCGTGATCGGCGATTTGCAATGGCAACCGGCCCATCCGGTGGCTTCGCAAGGTCGTTTTCTCCCTTTGCCCGGTTAAGCGCGGCGCATTCGGGAGGCATGCTAATGCCTAACATACTAGCCTGCAACAGCACGGGCACGGGCCACGGCCGCGGAGGATCGACCTGCGAGATCGGCAATCGGCAATCCCTTGTTCCGCTCCGCGTGGAGACGGATATATGAGGCCATGAGCCCGCCTCTGACCGCCGGCGAGCCGCTGCTCCCGCCCCAACGCGGGAACGGGCATCGTGAGCCGCCGCGCCGACCCCCTGGCAAGCCCCCGGAGAGACCACCGGGAAAGCCGCCCCGCAAGGCTGGCGGACGGCCACGTCTGGCGGGCGGCCGCCGTCCGGTGGAGGACGGTCGGGCGCGCGCGCGGCCCGGCGCTGGCTCTCGGGCTTCGTCCTCGTCCTGACGGTGCTGGCCGTCCTCGGCGGCGGCACGCTCTATGCCCTCTATCTTCGCTTCGCCTCCGGGCTGCCGAGCGTCGATGCGCTGCGCCACTACCACCCGCCGGTGATGAGCCGCGTCTTCGCCGCCAACGGCCGGCTGATCGCGGACCTTGCCGCCGAGCGGCGGATCTACGTGCCCTATGCCGAGATCCCGCCGCGGGTGCGCCAGGCCTTCATCGCCGCCGAGGATCGGACCTTCTGGTATCATCCGGGGATCAACCCGCTGGCGATCGTGCGTGCCGGGGTGTGGGATGCGCTGCATGTCGGCAGCGGGCGGCGCCCGCTTGGCGCCTCGACCATCACCCAGCAGGTGGTGAAGAACATCCTGCTCGACCAGCCGATGACGGTCGATCTCAAGATCCAGGAGGCGATCCTCGCGGTCCGGCTGGAGCAGGTGCTGGACAAGAAGCAGATCCTCCAGATCTATCTCAACCAGATCTATCTCGGGCTCGGCACCTACGGGGTCGCGGCTGCCGCCCAGGCCTATTTCGACAAGCCGCTCGACCAGCTTTCGCTGGCCGAGGCGGCCTTTCTCGGCGGGCTGCCGAAGGCGCCCAGCACCTATAACCCTTTCACCAATCCGGCCGGCGCGCTGGAGCGGCGCAACTGGGTGCTCGACCGGATGGTCGATGACGGGGATATCGGTGCCGCGGCGGCGGCGGCGGCCAAGGCCACGCCGCTGGTGCCGCGGGCGGCCGGGCCGGCGCCGGCGCCCTTGGCGGGCGCGGCCTATTTCACCGCGGCGGTGCGCCAGGAGCTGATCGGCCGGTTCGGGCTCAAGCGGGCGACCGCCGGCGGGCTGATCGTGCGCACCTCGCTCGACCCCCGCCTGCAGCGGGCGGCCGAGACGGCGGTGCGCGATGGGCTGATGGCCTATGACCGCGCGCATGGCGGCTGGCGCGGTCCGGTCGCGAAGATCCCGGTCGGTCCGGATTGGGCCACCCGCCTTGCCGCGCTCGCCAAGCCGCCCGGCATGCTGCCGGGCTGGCGGCTCGGCGTCGTGCTCTCGCAGACGCCGGCGGAAGCGAAGATCGGCTGGCTCGAGCCGCCGGCCAATCCCCCGCCCGTCGGCCCGGAGCCGCCCGGCACGCCGCGGACGGGCGTGCTGCCCTTCGCCGGCCTCGCCTGGGCGCGCGCGGTCGTGCCCGGCGGCTTCGGCCCGACACCCGCTGGCATGGGCCAGATCGTCGGTTCCGGCGACGTCGTGATGGTCGCGCCGGGCGGCAAGCCGGGGTCGCTGGCGCTGATGCAGATCCCGAAGGTGCAAGGCGCGCTCGTCTCGCTCGATCCGCGCACCGGACGGGTGCTCGCCATGGTCGGCGGCTGGAGCTTCGATCAGAGCCAGTTCAACCGCGCGGTCGACGCCCAGCGCCAGCCGGGCAGCGGCTTCAAGCCGTTCACCTACCTCACCGCGCTCGAGCAGGGGATCCCGCCGAGCCAGCAATTCCTCGACGCGCCGATCGTCATGCCGGGAGAGAACGGGCTGTGGCGGCCGAGCGATTTCGACCCCGACTTCATGGGGCCGATCTCGATGCAGGTGGCGCTCGAGCAATCGGTCAATCTCGCCACCCTGCGGGTGGCCGAGGCGGTCGGGCTGCGCAATGTCGGCAAGACCGCCGAGGCTTTCGGGGTGGTGGACAAGTTCCCGCTCTATTATCCGGCGATCCTCGGCGCGCTCGACACCACGGTGCTGCGCATGGCCGGCGCCTATGCCTCGTTCGACGAGCTTGGCCGCAAGGTGACGCCGACCCTGATCGACACGATTTCGGACCCCGAGGGCAAGGTGATCTGGCGCGCCCCGGATGTGAGCTGCGCCGACTGCGTGAGCGGCAGCCCGAACGATCCGCCCACGATCGTCAGCAATCAGCCGCGCATCGCCGACGCGGCGAGTACCTTCCAGCTTGTCACCATGCTGCGCGGCGTGGTCGCGCGCGGCACCGGCACGATCGCCGGCCAGGGGATCAACCGGCCGGTCGCCGGCAAGACGGGCACCACCGACAACGAGAACGACGCCTGGTTCAACGGCTTCACGCCCAATCTCGTCACCATCGTCTGGGTCGGCTTCGATGACCCGCGCAGCCTCGGCCCGACCTCCGTCGGCGCCACCACCGCGGGCCCGATCTGGAACCAGTTCATGAAGTTCGCGCTCAAGGACCGCCCGGTGCGCGATTGGACGATGCCGCCGGGCCTGACGATGGAGAGCTTCGATACCGTCGACGGGACGGCGACCGACGCCTTCAAGACCGGCCAGACTCCGGGGACCGAGGTCGCCGGGCAAGGCGCGCCGTCCGGCCCCACCCCCGGCAGCCCGGCCGCCCAGGCCGCGAGCACCAACGGTGCGGCCAATATCGACGCCGGGATGAGCAGCGGGCTCTATTGACCTGACGACCGATTTCCGAGCATCACCTCCGTCATGTCCGCCGAAGCCGACACAGTGCACGAGCAGGTCCGGCAGTCGCTGGTCCTGCTGAGGAGGCATCTTTGACTGGGATGCCGCGACCACCCGCCTCGCCGAGCTGAACGCCCGGGCGGAGGACCCCGCGCTCTGGGACAATGCCACCGCCGCCCAGGCCCTCATGCGCGAACGCAACCGCCTCGCCTCCGGGATCGCGGCGGTGCGCCGGCTCGAGGCCGAGGCGGCCGAGGCGATGGAGCTGATCGGGCTTGCCGAGGCCGAAGGCGACGCGGCGGTGGCGGCCGAGGGGTTGGCGGCGCTCGAAACCCTCGCCGGCGAGGCGAAGCGGCGGGAAGCCGAGAGCCTGCTCGCCGGTGAGGCGGACAACAACGACGCCTATGTCGAGATCAATGCCGGCGCCGGCGGGACCGAAGCCCAGGACTGGGCCGAAATGCTGATGCGCATGTATTCCCGCTGGGCCGAGCAGCACGGCTACAAGGTCCAGCTCCTCGACGAGAACCAGGGCGAGCAGGCGGGGATCAAGTCGGCGACGCTGCAGGTCTCGGGCCCCTTCGCCTATGGCTGGCTCAAGACCGAGGCCGGCGTGCACCGCCTGGTCCGCATCAGCCCGTTCGACGCCAACGCGCGCCGCCAGACAAGCTTCGCCAGCGTCTGGGTCTATCCGGTGGTCGACGAGACGATCGAGATCGACATCAACGAGGCGGACCTCAAGGTGGACACCTACCGCTCCTCGGGCGCCGGCGGCCAGCACGTCAACAAGACCGAGAGCGCCATCCGCATCACCCACATGCCAAGCGGGATCGTCGTCGCCTGCCAGACCGACCGCAGCCAGCACCGCAACCGGGCGATCGCCATGCAGATGCTGCGCGCGCGGCTCTACGAACGCGAACTGCAGAAGCGCGAGGAGGCCGCCGCCGCCGCGGCCGCCCAAAAGACCGATATCGGCTGGGGCCACCAAATTCGCAGCTACGTCCTGGCGCCCTACCAGATGGTGAAGGACCTCCGCACCGGGATCGAAAAGGGCAACCCGGCCGCCGTGCTCGACGGCGATCTCGATGCTTTCATGGGCGCCGCACTCGCCGCCCGCGTCGGCGCCGTGCGCAGCGAGGCAAGCGCCCAGGCGCGGTAGAGGGCCAAGGGACGCTGTCGCCTTGTGTCTTCGGGATGAGCGATAACGGGGGTGCGCCTACGCCTTCTTCTTTTGATCGACCTCCTTGAAGACCTCGATCGCCGTCTTGAAGGCGTCGAGCCCGGCCGGAATCCCGCAATAGACGCAGGCCTGCAGCAGGACCTCCTTGATCTCGTCGCGCGTGACGCCGTTGGTGAGCGCCGCGCGCATATGCAGCTTGAGCTCGTTCGGCCGATTGAGCGCCGTCAGCATGCCGAGATTGAGCATGCTGCGCTGTTTGCGGTCGAGTCCCGGCCGGGTCCAGATCTCGCCCCACGCCATCTCGGTCGTGATCTTCTGAAACGCGCGGAAGAACTCGTCGGCATTGGCGAGCGAGCTGTCCACATAATCGGCGCCCAGCACCTCGCGCCGCACCGCGAGCCCCTTCTTGAAGAGCGCGCTCGCATATTCCGGATGATCTGGATGCTGCGCCATCGTCCTCTTTCCTCCCGGATTTTCGCCGGGAGGGTAGTGGCTGGCCGGCAGGGCGGCAAGCTGCTTGACTGGCGGCACCTGGGGAGGAGCAGATGCCATGACCACGCCCACGTACGAGGTTTTCGCGCTCCGTTACGCCACGCTCGCGGCCCGCACGCAGGGGGACAACTTCATCTTCCCTGACGATCACGCCGCCCCCATGCCGATCGACTATTTCGTCTGGGCGATCCGCGGCAACGGCCGCACGATCGTCGTCGATACCGGCTTCAGTCCCGAATCCGGCGCAGCCCGCGGCCGTCGGCTCCTCCATTCGCCCGACGCAGCGCTCAGGGCCGCCGGGATCGAGCCCGCCGCGGTGCCCGACATCGTCCTTTCCCACCTGCATTGGGATCACGCCGGCAACTGGCAGATGTTCCCGAAAGCGCGGTTCCATCTCCAGGACGCCGAGATGGCCTATTCCACCGGCCGCTGCATGTGCCACGGCATCTTCCGCCGCGCGATGGAGGTCGAGAATGTGCTGGACGCGGTGCGCAACGTCTTCGCCGGGCGCGTCGCTTTCCATGACGGAACCGACGAGATCGCGCCCGGCGTCACGCTGCATCTGATCGGCGGGCATTCCGGCGGCCTGCAATCGGTGCGCGTCCGGACCGCCCGCGGGTGGGTCGTCCTTGCCTCCGACGCCACCCATTTCTGGGCCAATATCCACCAGCGGAATCCGTTTCCCCTGGTGGTGGATGTGGCGCGCATGATGGAGGGCTTCGGCATCCTCGAAGCCCTGGCGGACGGGCCCGACCACATCATTCCCGGCCATGATCCGCTCGTCCTCGCGCGCTTCCCTGCGCTGCCCGGCCATCCGGATATCGTCCGCGTCGATCTTCCGCCGATCGCCTGAATCCCGTCCCCTCGTGCGCCGCTTCCTGCGCCCCATTCGGCTGGCGCTTGCCTGCGTGCTTTTGCTCCTCGTCCTGCTGCTCGCCGGGGCGGGCGGGCTGGTCTGGCTCACCCTGCCGCCAGGCTCGCAGACGCTCGCCATCGCCGGCCTCTCGGCCCCGGTCGTGATCCGCATCGATCGCCATGGCGTGCCGTTCATCCATGCCGCGACGCTCGAGGACGCGGCGACCGCGCTCGGCTACCTGCATGCCCGCGATCGCATGTTCCAGATGGATCTGATGCGGCGCGTCGTCTCCGGCCGTCTCGCCGCATTGTTCGGCCCGGCGGCGCTGCCCTCCGACGAGTTCATGCGCACCCTCGGCCTCGCCCGGCACGCGCGCGAGACCCTGGCCACGCTCCCTCCCGAAACCCGGACGATGCTCGCCGCGTACGCGCGCGGCGTGAATGCCTGGATCGCGGCGCGCGGCCGTTTTGCAGCGCTCCAGTTCGTCTTCTTCGGCGCCCCGCGCCGCTGGACGCCGGTCGATTCGCTTCTCTGGGGCGAGACGATGAGCCTCTCGCTCTCCGGCAACTGGCGCCGCGAGCTCGCCCGTTTCGCCCTCCTCGGCCATCTTCCGCCCGACCGCATCCTCGCCTTGTGGCCGCCCTCCCACGAGACCATGCCGATCGACGCCGCGCTCCCATCCATCTTCTCGGGCGCCCCGCGCTTCGCCGCCGCTCTCCTCGGCCTGCTGCCGCGTTTTCCCGCCCCCTTCACCGAGCCCTCGGAGGCCTCGAACGAATGGGCGGTCTCGGGCCGCTGGAGCGCCACCGGCGCCCCGCTCCTTTCGGGCGATCCGCATCTCGGGCTCGATTTTCCCTCGCTCTGGTATCTCGTGCGCATCGAGACCCCGCACACGACGCTGGTGGGCGCGAGCGCGCCCGGCGTCCCCTTCGTCGTGCTCGGCCACAACCGCCACATCGCCTGGACCTTCACCGACACCGGCGCCGACACCCAAGACCTCTTCGTCGAGACCGTGCTGCCCGACGGACGCTACCTCACGCCCGACGGCCCGCGTCCCTTCGGGGTGCGGAAGGAGCGCATCCGGGTTCATGGCCATCCGGACGTGGTCCTCACCGTGCGCACGACGCGCCACGGGCCGGTGGTCAGCGATCTCACCGGCGGCAAGGGGTCCAAGGGCGGCCCCGTGCTCGCGCTATCGATGGCCGGCCTCGCCCCGGACGACACCGCCGCCGCCGGCCTCCTCGCGCTCGACCGCGCGCAGACGATCGCGGCGGCGGGCAAGGCCGCGGCGGAGATCTCGGCCCCGGTCCTCAACCTCCTGGTCGCCGACCGCGCCCACATCGCCTATTTCATCACCGGCCGCGTCCCGATCCGCCGCGCCGGCGACGGGGCGATGCCGGAGCCCGGCGCCAGCGGCGCCTATGACTGGACGGGCTTCGCCTCGGGCGCCGCCCTACCCCATATCGTCGATCCGCCCTCCGGCCGGCTGGTCAACGCCAACAACCGGATCGTCCTGCCCGGCTTCCCGATCTTCCTCAGCCGCGACTGGCCCGGGCCCTGGCGGGCGCGGCGCATCCGCCGGATGCTCGCCGCCGATCCGCGCGGAACCCCCATCGCCTTCGCCGCGATGCAGGCCGACCCCGTCAGCACCTACGCCCAGCAGCTCCTGCCGGTGCTCCTCGGCATCACGCCCTCACCCGGGGCGCCCACCGCCGCCCTTGATCTCCTCCGTCACTGGAACGGCGCGATGTCCCGCGGCCTGCCCCAGCCGCTGATCTTCAACGCCTGGCTCCGCCGCTTCCGCGCCCTCGTCTTCGCCCGCCTCGGCGTGCCCGACAACGGCGCCGCGCCCGGCCCCGAGTTCCTCGCCGGCGTGCTCGCCCACCACGGAAGCTCTTCCTGGTGCGGCCCCGATCCCGCCAGCTCCGACGCCACCCGCGGCGACTGCGCGCCCCTCCTCGCCACCGCCCTCGCTGAGGCCGTTGCCGAGCTAGCATCCCGCTACGGGTCCGACCCGGCGGCCTGGCGCTGGGGCCGTGCCCACCCCGCAACCTTCGTCGATCCGGTGTTCGCCCGCCTCCCGCTGCTCGGCTGGCTCACCGCCTGCCGCATCGCCAGCCCCGGCGACGGCACCACGCTCGACCGCGGCGGCCTCGCGCGGCAGGGTTTCAGAAATGTCCAGGGCGCAGAGTATCGGGCGGACTATGATCTCGGAAAGCTCGATCGGAGTCGCTTCATGATGGCCCCGGGCCAGGCCGGCGATCCCTTCGCGCCCCATGCCTGCGACCTCGTCCGCCCCTGGCGCGACGGCGCCACCTTCACGCTCGGCCCGAACCCCGACCGCGTCCGCGCCACCATCCGCCTCACGCCATGACCCCGCGGCCGCCGCACCCCGCACGATTTCTTGTCCCACCGCGCCGCGGTTCGTCCCCGGCCCCCCGCGCTCGCCCGTTGACCGGCGGCGAGCGGTCCGGGAACATGCTAGATCAATATGGCTCCGGCGGAAGCGCAGAACGATCCGCCGAAGCCATGAAATTGATCGCCGAACAAGGGACTAGAGCGTGATCATTTTCTATCGTCACGCTCTAGGCGGAGCGTCCATCGCATGACCTACAAGCCGCCGCGCCGTCCGCAGTTCTTCTACACCACCGCCCCTCTGCCCTGTCCGTACGTGGCCGGCCGGATCGAGCGCAAGGTCGTCACCGAGATCACCAGCCCGGACGCGGAATCACTGCACGACCGGCTGTCGCGCGCCGGCTTCCGGCGCAGCCACAACATCGCCTACGCCCCGGTCTGCCCCGGCTGCAATGCCTGCGTGCCGATCCGCATCCCCGTCGCCACCTTCCAGCCTGACCGCACGCAGCGCCGCGTGCTCCGCGCCAATGCCGCCGTGGACGGCTTCGAGGTGCCGGCCCGCGCCACGCCCGAGCAGTTCCAGCTCTTCCAGCGCTACCAGCGGGCCCGCCACGGCGACGGCGACATGGCAACGATGAGCCTCTACGACTATCGCGCCATGGTCGAGGACACGCCGATCGAGACCTTCGTCGTCGAATTCCGCGACACGCATGACCGCCTGCTCGGCGCCTGCCTCACCGATCGCCTCGGCGACGGGCTCTCCGCCGTCTACAGCTTCTTCGCCCCCGAGCTGCACCGCCAGAGCCTCGGCACCTTCGCGATCCTCTGGCTGATCGCGCGCACGCGCGAGCTCGGGCTGCCTTACGTCTATCTCGGCTACTGGGTCGGCGAGAGCCGCAAGATGGCCTACAAGGCGAGCTTCCGCCCGAGCGAGGTGCTCGCCTGCGGCAACTGGCGCATGCTCACCGAGGCGGACCTCCAGCCGGGCGGCCCGGAGGACGCGCACACCGCTCCCCTGGTTCCCGCCAGCAGCGCCTGACCGGCACGCTCGATCACGCCGCCTGCATGCCCGTCTCCGCGAGGAACCCGCCCGACTGCCGCCGCCACAGCCGCGCATAGAGCCCGCCCGCCGCCAGCAGCTCCGCATGCGTGCCGACCTCGCGGATGCGCCCCTGGTCGAGCACCACCAGCCGGTCCATCCGCGCGATCGTCGAGAGCCGGTGCGCGATGGCGATCACCGTCCGTCCGTCCATCAGCGCGTCGAGCCGGTCCTGGATCGCCGCCTCGGCCTCGGAATCGAGCGCCGAGGTCGCCTCGTCCAGCACCAGGATCGGCGCGTCCTTCAGGATCACCCGCGCGATCGCCACCCGCTGGCGCTGGCCGCCGGAGAGCTTCACCCCCCGCTCGCCCACCTCGGCGTCATAGCCCTGCCTGCCGTGCCAGTCCTCGAGGCCGGTGATGAACTCGTGCGCCTCGGCCCGCCGCGCCGCATCCTCGATCATCGCCTGGCTCGCCCCGGGCCGGCCATAACGAATGTTATCGCGGATCGAGCGATGCAGGAGCGAGGTATCCTGCGTCACCACCGCGATCTCGCCGCGCAGGCTCTCCTGCGAAACGGTGGCGATGTCCTGCCCGTCGATCAGGATTCTTCCCCGCGCCGGCTCGTAGAAATGCAGCAGCAAATTCACCAGCGTGGACTTCCCCGCCCCCGACGGCCCGACCAGCCCGACGCGCTCGCCCGCCGCCACGGTGAAATCGATCCCGTGCAGCACCGGCATGCGCCGACTTTTCCCGGAATCGGCACGTCCGTAATCGAAATGCACGTCCTCGAAGCGGATCTCCCCACCCGTGACGGCGAGCTCCCGCGCGCCCGGCGGATCCGGCATCTGCCGCGGCACGGCGATCGAGCGCATGCCGTCCTGCACGATGCCGAGATTCTCGAAAATCCCGGTGACGTTCTGCGCCACCCATCCGGCCATGTTGGCGATCTGCCAGGCCATCGGCAGCACCGTCGCCACCATGCCCACGGCGATCTTCCCCTCGCGGAACAGCAAGATCGCGAAAAACCCGGTTCCCACCACCATCGCCGCGTTCATCAGGGCGAGCGCGAAGGTGAAGCCGGTCGCCATCCGCGTCTGCCGGCGCATCGCGCCGGTGTGGCCATCCACCGCGTCGCGCACGAACGCGTCCTCGTCGCGCGCGCGGGCGAACAGCTTCACGGTGAGGATGTTCGTGTAGCTGTCCACCACCCGCCCCGTCAGCGTCGAGCGCGCCTCCGAAACCGCGCGCGAGCGCTCGCGCATGCGCGGGACGAAGGTCCCGAGCAGCACCGCATAAGCCGCGAACCAGCAGAGGATCGGGATCGTGAGCCGCCAATCGGCCGCCGAGAGCAGGGCAACGGCGCTCGATCCATAGACCAGGATGTACCAGACGGCGTTGGTCCCGTTGACGATGCTCTCCCTGAGCGCCGGGCCGGTCTGGATCACCCGGTTGGCGATCCGGCCGGCGAAGTCGTTCTGAAAGAACGTCCAGCTCTGGCGCACCACGTGCCAGTGGTTCTGCCAGCGGATCATGTTCGTCACGCCGGGGCTGATCACCTGGTTGGTGACGATGCTCTGCGCGAGCAGCGCCGCCGGCCGCGCCACCAGCAGCACCAGCGCCATCCCCGCGAGCTCCGGGCCCGCCTCGGCCAACAGACGCTCGGGCCGATGGGCGGCCACCAGGCTCACCACCCGGCCGATGAAGAGCGGGATGGTCACGTCCAACAGGGCGACGAACAGGCCGGCCGCGAACAATGCCGCGATCGGCCAACCCGCCTGGCGCACGAAATGCCAGTAGAACCGTCCCAAGCCCTCGCTCGGCGGCTCGCTCGGCGCTCGCGCCGTCGGGTCCAGCAGGCCTTCAACCCATTTCAGCATCTCCGTAAAGTCGGTGCGGCCCGCCCCGCCCGTCAATCACCCATTGGCGCGCGGGAGGCTGGCATGCAGGCGAAGCGGGGACCAGAGAAAGCAAGCGGTTCTTTCTTGAAAGAAAGAACCAAAGAACTTTTCAATTTCCGCTCGCCGCCCATTCATGCCCGTGAACCAGGCCCTCATCATAGGGCTCCGGCGCCACCGGCCGGAACTGCGCCGCCTCGGTGCTGCCCGAAAGCGCCGTCGTCGAGGACCGGCCGCCCGACACCGCCATCGCCACCGCGTCGAAATACCCGACACCAACCTCGCGCTGATGCCGGCTCGCCGTGTAGCCCACGGTCTCGGACGCAAGCTCGGCCTGCTGCAGCTCCGAATAGGCCGCCATGCCCCGCTCGCGATAATCCCGCGCCAAACTGAACATCGCATGGTTCAGCGTATGGAACCCGGCCAGCGTGACGAACTGGAACCGATAGCCCATCGCCGCGATGTCCCGCTGGAAGGAGGCAATCCGCCCCGCCGGCAGCCGCGATGCCCAGTTGAAGCTCGGCGAGCAATTGTAGGCGAGCATCTTGCCCGGGAACCGACGATGAATCGCCTCCGCGAAACGCTCGGCCTCGGCAAGATCGGGCGCGCTCGTCTCCCACCACAGCAAATCCGCATACGGCGCATAGGCGAGGCTCCGCGCGATCGCATAGGCAACACCCGCGTCCGCCCGAATGCGGAAGAACCCCTCCGCCGTCCGCTCGGCCCCGATGAACGCCCGGTCCCGCTCATCGACATCGCTCGTCAGAAGCTGCGCCGAGTGCGCATCGGTGCGGCAGAGCAGCACCGTCGCCACCCCCTCCACATCGGCCGCCAGCCGCGCCGCATTCAAAGTCCGGATATGCTGCGCGATCGGCACCAGCACCTTGCCGCCGAGATGCCCGCACTTCTTCTCGCTCGCCAGCTGGTCCTCGAAATGCACGCCCGCCGCGCCCGCCTCGATCATCGCCCGCATCAGCTCATAGGCGTTGAGCGGCCCGCCGAATCCGGCCTCGGCATCGGCGACGACCGGCGCCATCCACGCCGTGCCCTCGCCACCCCCCTCGCTCACCGCGATCTGGTCGGCCCGCCGCAGCGCCGCATTGATCCGCCGTACCACGCCCGGCACGGAATCGACCGGATAGAGCGACTGGTCCGGATACATCTGCCCGGCAGTATTGGCATCCGCCGCCACCTGCCAGCCCGAAAGATAGATCGCCTTGAGGCCGGCCTTCACCTGCTGCAAAGCCTGGTTGCCGGTGAGCGCGCCAAGTGTGGCCACATAAGGCTCCGTGCGCAGCAGATGCCAGAGCCGCGCCGCGCCCATCTCCGCCAAAGTGTGACGGATGCGGAACGATCCGGCCAGCCGCGCGACCTCCGCCGGCCCGTAATCGCGCCTGATGCCGGCGAAACGCTCGCCCTCGGCAAGGAAGCTCGGATGCCCGTCGGGGGCGCGGGGGAGGGGAGGGGAAAGACGCATCGGAGACACTCCTGCTCGGGTTCCGTCTCCGTCAATAATTGACATTGCGTTGGCGATGACCATCCCCCATCCTGCAATCCCATGCGCAAACACGTCGCTCGCTTCACCCCCATCATCCCGCACCAGTAAAGGTAGTAAATAGAGGTCATAAAAATGCCCCGCGCACTGATCGGCCGCACCGTCCGGCGCCTGCGCGCCGAACGCGCGCTCACCCAAGCGGCGCTCGCCGCCCGCCTCGGCATCTCCGCGAGCTATCTCAACCTCATCGAGCACGACCAGCGCGGCGTCACCGCCTCCCTCCTCATCAAGCTCGCCGAGACGCTCGAGGTCGATCTCGGCCAGCTCTCCGGCGGCGCCGAGCGCAAGCTCGCCGCCGGCCTGCGCGAGGTCTTCGCCGATCCGCTGCTCGGCGCGGACGCCGTGCCGCCCGAAGAAATCCTCGAGCTCGCCGGCGCGGCGCCCAATGCCGCGCGCGCCATCCTCGCCCTCTATCGCGCCTGGCGCGTCGCGCGCGAGGATGCCGGCGGCATCGCACTGCCCTCCGGCCGCCGCCTGATGCTGCCGAACGAGGAGGCGCGCGACGTCTTCGACGAGCACGCCAATCATTTCCCCCGGCTCGAAGCGGCGGCCGAGGCGATCGCCGCCAATCTCGCGGCCTCGCCGCACGAGATGAACCACGCGATCGCCGAGCGCCTCCGCCGCGCCCACGGCCTCGCCGTCACGGTGCGCCCGCTCGCCGGCGCGCTCCGCCGCTACGACCCCGCCGCCCGCAGCCTCGCCTTATCCGAGGCCCTGCCGCGCGAAAGCCGCGGCTTCCAGATGGCGTTCCAGCTCGCGCTCCTCGAGGCGCGCGACGCGCTCGAAGCGACCATCGCCCAGGCCGCTTCCTCGTCCCCCGAGGCCGCGATGCTGATCCGCATCGGCCTGCTCAACTACGTCGCCGCCGCGCTCCTGATGCCCTATTCGCCCTTCCTCGAAAGCGCCCGCGCGCTCCGCCACGACGTGCCCGCCCTCGCCGCCCGCTTCGGCGTCTCCTACGAGCAGGCCTGCCAGCGCCTCTCCTCGCTCCAGCGGCCCGGCGAGCGCGGCATCCCCTTCTTCTTCCTCCGCGTCGATCCCGCCGGCAACGTCTCGAAGCGGTTCTCGGCCGCCGGCTTTCCCTTCCCCCGCCATGGCGGCTCCTGCCCGCGCTGGGTGGTGCACACCGCCTTCGCCCATCCCGGCGAGATCGGCGTCCAGATCTCCGAATTGCCCGACGGCGCGGCCTTCCTCTGCGTCGCCCGCGCGCTCGATGCGCCGGCTGCGCACTGGGGCGATCCGCGCCCCACCCACGTGGTCGCGCTCGGCTGCGCGCTCGCCCATGCCGCCGACATCGTCTACGCCGACGGCCTCGATCTCGCCCGCGCCCGCGTCGGCATCGGGCTCTCCTGCCGCCTCTGCGAGCGACCCGACTGCCGCAGCCGCGCCTTTCCCCCGCTCGAGCACCGCCTCGCCCTCGATCCGCTGACCACCGCCACGAGCCCCTACCGCTTCGAAGCCGGCGCCCATCCCGCCTGACCGGACCCACGCGAAAATACGGCCCCGCGAACCGAAGCCCGCGGGGCCAAGTCTGGGATATCTATTCGTGCGGGGGATGCACGATGCGCGGAAAATACCGCCCCGCCCGCCGCCCCGCCTTGATCTGGATCAACACGCCCGCTCAGCCGTCCAGCCTCAGCCCTCCATCCCCTCGAAAAGCGCGGTCGTCATATAGCGTTCGGCGAAGTCGGGAATGATCGTGACGATCCGCTTGCCCGCCATCTCCGCCCGCCGCGCCAGCTTCAGCGTCGCCGCCAGCGCCGCGCCCGACGAAATTCCGCCCGGAATCCCCTCGCTCCGCGCCAGCCGCAGCGCGGTCGCAAGGCTCTCCTCGTTGCCGACCTGGATGATCTCGTCGATCAGGCTCCGATCCAGGATCTCCGGCACGAACCCCGCCCCGATCCCCTGGATCGGGTGCGGCCCCGGCGCGCCCCCCGAAAGCACCGGGCTCGCCTCCGGCTCGACCGCGATCATCCGAAGCCCCGGCAGCCGCTTCTTCAGCACCTCGCCGCAGCCGGTGAGCGTCCCGCCGGTGCCGATCCCCGAGACGATCGCATCGACGCGCCCGTCCGTGTCGTGCCAGATCTCCTCGGCCGTGGTGCGGCGATGGATCGCCGGATTGGCCGGGTTGGCGAACTGGTTCGGCATCACCGCGCCCGGCGTCGCCGCCACGATCTCCTCGGCCCGCGCGATCGCGCCCGCCATCCCCTTCTCGCGCGGCGTCAGCACCACCTCGGCGCCGAGAAAGCGCAGCATCTTGCGCCGCTCGATCGAGACCGACTCGGGCATCGTCAGGATCAGCCGATAGCCCCGCGCCGCCGCCACGAACGCAAGCCCGATCCCCGTGTTCCCCGAGGTCGGCTCGACGATGACGGCCCCGGGCATCGAATCCGGCCCGAGCTTCCCCGCCTCCTCGAGCGCGAGCATCATGCTCACCCCGATCCGGTCCTTCACGCTCGCGATCGGATTGAAGAACTCGAGCTTGAGGCAGATATCCGCCGTGATCCCTTCCTCGCGGCAGAGGCGCGGGATGCGCACCAGCGGGGTGTTCCCGATCGTCTCGGCGATGCTGTCGTAAATGCGACCGCGCAGCGGTGCATCGAATTTCAGCTCCGGCGGTCCGCCACGCGCTTCCATGAACTTCCTCCCTCTCGCCAACCCGTACTATATCTGCGCCGCGCGCCGCGGCACGAACAGCGTGCTGGTCATCTCCTGGACCACCGCGCCGGCCTGGTTGAGCGTCCGCGCGCGAAACTTCACCAGCCCGAATTCCGGCCGCGAGCGCGAAACCCGCGCCTCCAGCACCTCGGTCTCGACCGAGAGCACATCGCCCGGCCGCACCGGCCGCGGCCAATTGAGCCCCTCCACCCCGGCGCCGACGCTGCCGCCCGCAATCGGCGGCAGCCCCCCGCCCATCAGCAACCGCATCGTCACCGCGGCGGTCTGCCAGCCGCTCGCGATCAGCCCGCCATAGCGCCCCGCCCTCGCCGCCGCCTCGTCGATATGCATCGGCTGCGGATCGTACTGCGTCGCGAACTCCTTGATCGCGGCGGCCTCGATCCGATGCCCCGCCGGCCCGACGAAACGCTGCCCGGGCACGAAATCCTCATAGAAGAACGGCGCCTTCACCGGTGCACCTCGGCCACCCGCCGCGGGTCGAGCAGCCGGTCGAGCTCCGCCTCGGGCAACAAATTCTGCCCGAGCGCCAGCTCCCGCACCGTCCGCCCCGAGGCCAGCGCCTCGCCGGCCAGAAGCGCCGCGCGCTCGTACCCGATCGCCGGCACGAGTGCGGTGACGATGCCCACGCTCGCCTCGACATGGCGCGTGCAATTCTCCTCCCGCGCCTCGATCCCCTGGACGCAGCGCTCCGTGAAGGTATTGATGACGTTGGTCAGCAGCATCACCGATTCCTGGATATTGTAGGCGATCAGCGGCTCGAAGGGATTGAGCTGGAGCTGCCCGGCCTCGGCGGCCATCGTCACCGCGAGATCGTTGCCGATCACCTGGAAGCAGACCTGCGTCAACACCTCGGCGATCACCGGATTGACCTTCCCCGGCATGATCGAGGAGCCCGGCTGCACGGCCGGCAGCCGGATTTCTCCCAATCCGCCGCGCGGGCCCGAGGAGAGCAGCCGCAAATCGTTGCCGATCTTCGAAAGCTTCGTCGCCACCCGCTTGAGCACCCCCGAGAACAGCACGAAGGCGCCCATGTCCCAGCTCGCCTCGACGAGGTTCGCCGACTGCACCAGCGGAAATCCGGAGATGGCGGAAAGCTCGGCGATCGCGCGCCCCGCGTACTCGGGATCGGCGTTGATCCCGGTGCCGATCGCGGTGCCGCCGAGATTGACCTCGTGCAGCAGCCGCGCCGCCTCGAAAAGCCGCTGCTTGTCCTCGCGCACGGTCACCGCGAAGGCGCCCAGCTCCTCGCCGAGCGTCATCGGCACGGCGTCCTGCATTTGCGTCCGCCCGAGCTTGAGAACATGCGCGAACTCGCCCGCCTTGCGCGCGAAGGCCACGGCCAGAGCCTCGAGTGCGGCCTGCAGCGCCCGGGTCGAGAGCAAAATCGCCACCCGCACCGCCGTCGGATAGGCGTCGTTGGTCGATTGCGACATATTGACATCGTCGTTCGGATGCAGCGCCGCATAATCCCCGCGCGGCCGGCCGAGCAGCTCGAGCCCGCGATTGGCCAGCACCTCGTTCATGTTCATGTTGGTCGAGGTGCCCGCCCCGCCCTGGATCACGTCGATCGGGAACTGCTCTTCCCACCGGCCGCCGATCACCTCCTCCGCCGCCGCGACAATGACGCGGCATTTCTCCGCCCCGAGCTTGCCGAGCGCCGCATTGGCCTCCGCCGCGGCCGCCTTGACCATCGCCAGCGCTTCCAGCAGATGCGGGTAGTGCGAGAGCCGCACCCCCGAGATCGGGAAATTGACGATCGCGCGCGCGGTCTGGGCCCCCCAATAGACCGCGGCGGGCACGCGCACCTCGCCCAGGCTGTCATGTTCGACGCGGGTGGCAACCTGATCCATCATCCCTCCTCCGGCCGGCCGGATGCCGCCCCGTCCTTACCCCTCGCCAACCAAGCTGCCCACCCACCCGCCCGCTCGCGCCCCCACCCGCTCGGGCGCGATAATCGGGCCGCGATCCGCCCGGAGTGAGCCGATGTCCACGCTGCTTCTTCCCCTCGTGCTGGGCCTTGCGCTGCTCGCATGCCTGCTCCTCCTCGCCTGGCAGGGCCGGGCGCTCGCCGGCCTCCACGCCCTCGCCCGGCAGATCCTCACCGCCACCGAAGGCGGCCGCGGCGGCCTCGCCGACGCCGAACGCGCGCTCACCGCCCTGGTCGTCGAACGCCAGGAGGGCCTGCGCACCCAGCTTGCCGTCAGCCTCGGCGAAATGCGCACCGCGCTCGCCGAGGAGCAGGGCAAGCTCCGCCTCCACCTCGCCGAAGCCGCCGAGCGCGTCGGCCGCGAACAGGCTGAACGCTTCGAGCGCCTGCGCGTCATGACCGAGGAAAAGCTCGGCGAGCTCCGCCTCGGCAACGAAGCCAAGCTCGCCGAGATCCAAAAAACCGTGAACGAGGACCTCCAGGCGAACGTGCAGAAACGCATGGAAGAAAGTTTTTCCCGCGTCATCGAGCAGTTCGCCGCCGTCCAAAAAGCCATGGGCGAAGTCCAGGCCGTCACGGCCGAGATCGGCGACATCAAGCGCATCTTCGCCAACGTGAAAACGCGCGGCGGCTGGGGCGAGACCCAGCTCCGCGTCATGCTCGACGATCTTTTGCCCCCCGGCGCCTACGACGCCAACTGCAAGCTCGGCCCCGAGAATGACGAGGCGGTGGACTTCGCCATCCACATGCCCGTTCGCGGCGGCGAAAAGCCGCTGCTGCCGGTGGACGCGAAATTCCCGCTCGAGGACTACGAACGGCTCCTCCAGGCGGTCGAGGCGGGCGATATCGAGGCCGAACGCGCGGCCCGCCGCGGCATCGAGCGGCGCGTCCGCGACGAGGCGCGCAAGATCGCCGAGAAATATATCCGCCCCCCACGCACCGTGGAATTCGCGGTCCTCTACCTCACCACCGACGGCCTCTACACCGAGGTCGCCCGCATCCCCGGCCTGATCGAGGAGCTCGGCCGCGTCCACAAGGTCCTCGTCCTCGGCCCCAGCCTCTTCCCCGCCCTGCTGCGCACCATCCAGCTCGGCTTCGTCACCCTCGCCCTCGAACAGAAGGCGGACGAGGTGCGCCAGCTCCTCGGCGCCACCAAGATCGAAATGATAAAAATGGACGAGGTGCTGGAACGCCTCGCCGGCCAGGCCGGCCGCATGTCGAGCACGATCGACATGGCCCGCCGCCGCACCCGCGCGGTCGGCCGCAAGCTCCGTGACGTCGAAATCGCCGACACCGAGCTCCTCCCCCCCGACACGGAGGACGAGCCAGCCGAAGGCGAAGCGTAAGGGCAGGGGACGCCGTCCTCTGGACCCCATCCGTTGGCGGGGATCGGGGCTCCCATCGCGCCGGCACCTTGAGGCCCCGACCCACTGCACGGACCTCCACCCTCCGATGTCATTGCGAGGAGCGCAGCGACGAAGCAATCTCCTGCCCATGGAGCGCCAATATTTCGTCTACATCCTGACCAACCATCATAATGCCGTGTTCTACACTGGCGTTGCCAGCAATCTCTCACGCCGCATCGCTGAGCATCGCAGAGGAACGGTCCCAGGCTTTTCCCGCCGCTATAACCTCGACAAGCTGGCCTTCTACGACGCGTGTCGGACGCTGCCGCCGCGATCACGCGCGAGAATCAGATCAAGGCCGTCCCCCAAATCCGCATCCGCCTCGAGCACGCGGAACTCGATCCCCGACGGATGGCTCAGCACTTCCCCGCGTGCCGGCACGCACCCCACCAGCGTGACGACGAGCCCGCCCGGTGTCGAGGTCGGCCTCGCGTTCTCTCGTTGTCGGTATCGAGGCGAGCTCCTCCCCCCCGGAAACCGACGACGAGCCACCCGAAGGCGAAGCGTAAGGCCAGGGGGACGCTGTCCCCTGGACCCCATCCGTTGGCGGGGATCGGGGCTCCCATCGCGCCGGCACCTTGAGGCCCCGACCCACTGCACGGACCTCCACCCTCCGATGTCATTGCGAGGAGCGAAGCGACGAAGCAATCTCCATCCCGCGGACCGAAGCTGCTACGGATCGACCGTCACCGCCCCGCCGTCACCGCCCCGCTGTCATTGCGAGGAGCGCAGCGACGAAGCAATCTCCTGCCCATGGAGCGCCAATATTTCGTCTACATCCTGACCAACCATCATAATGCCGTGTTCTACACTGGCGTTGCCAGCAATCTCTCACGCCGCATCGCTGAGCATCGCAGAGGAACGGTCCCAGGCTTTTCCAGCCGCTATAACCTCGACAAGCTGGCCTTCTACGAGCGCGTGTCGGACGCTGCCGCCGCGATCACGCGCGAGAATCAGATCAAGGCCGTCCCCCGAATCCGCATCCGCCTCGAGCACGCGGAACTCGATCCCCGACGGATGGCTCAGCACTTCCCCGCGTGCCGGCACGCACCCCACCAGCGTGACGACGAGCCCGCCCGGTGTCGAGGTCGGCCTCGCGTTCTCTCGTTGTCGGTATCGAGGCGAGCTCCTCCCCCCCCGGAAACCGACGACGAGCCACCCGAAGCCGAAGCGTAAGGCCAGGGGGACGCTGTCCCCTGGACCCCATCCGTTGGCGGGGATCGGGGCTCCCATCGCGCCGGCACCTTGAGGCCCCGACCCACTGCACGGACCTCCACCCTCCGATGTCATTGCGAGGAGCGAAGCGACGAAGCAATCTCCATCCCGCGGACCGAAGCTGCTACGGATCGACCGTCACCGCCCCGCCGTCACCGCCCCACTGTCATTGCGAGGAGCGCAGCGACGAAGCAATCTCCTGCCCATGGAGCGCCAATATTTCGTCTACATCCTGACCAACCATCATAATGCCGTGCTCTACACTGGCGTTGCCAGCAATCTCTCACGCCGCATCGCTGAGCATCGCAGAGGAACGGTCCCAGGCTTTTCCAGCCGCTATAACCTCGACAAGCTGGCCTTCTACGAGCGTGTCGGACGCTGCCGCCGCGATCACGCGCGAGAATCAGATCAAGGCCGTCCCCCGAATCCGCATCCGCCTCGAGCACGCGGAACTCGATCCCCGACGGATGGCTCGGCACTTCGCCGCGTGCCGGCACGCACCTCACCAGCGTGACGACGAGCCCGCCCGGTGTCGAGGTCGGCCTCGCGCGCTCTCGTTCTCGGTATCGTGCCGAGCTTTTCAGCCGCCGAAGGACTGTGCCAAGCGGGGCGAGATGGCCAGATCGTCCCGAATATCCCACGGTGCAACCTTCGAAGCCACGACTTCTGCTCACGACAGTCAATGAGCGAACGCGCGAACGAGAACCATCCCGCTCATGATTACCTATAGGCGAGGGGAGCGGGCTGCCGGCGTCTCGCGGCACTGCTCGGCGTCGCTCCCATCAACCGCGACAGCGGCCAAAACCGCGGCCTTAGCCTACGCCCTCGGTTGGCTAGCCCTCCGAATCCTGAGCCGCTTCAGCCGCCGCGCGTCCGCCTCGAGCACGCGGAACTCGAGCCCCGACGGGTGGCTCAGCACTTCCCCGCGTGCCGGCACGCGTCCAGCCAGCGTGACGACGAGCCCACCCACGGTGTCGAGATCGGCCCCGCGTTCTTCCGGTGTGAGCACCGGGCCGAGCCGCGCCTCCAGCGCCTCGAGCGGCAGGCGTGCGTCGGCGTCGAGCGTGCCGTCCGGTCGTTCCGTGATCAGCGAGCCCTCGGCCTCGTCGTGTTCGTCCGCGATATCGCCGATGATCGTCTCCAGCAGGTCCTCGATCGTCACCAGCCCGTCGATGCCGCCATATTCGTCCACGACGAGGGCGAGGTGGGTGCGCGCCTGACGCATCTGGAGCAGGAGGTCGAGCACGGGGATTTGCGGCGCGACCATCAGCGGCTTGCGCAGGATGTCCTCGAGGCGGAAGGCCTCGGGCTTTCCCACGTAGCCGAACACGTCCTTGATGTGGACCATGCCGACGATATCGTCGAGCTGTGCGCGGTAGACCGGCAGGCGCGAATGTCCGTCGCGCCGGATCAGGTCGATCGCGGCCTCGAACGTCGAATCGACCGCGATCGCGACGATATCGGCGCGCGGCACCATCACATCGTCCGCGGTGGTGCCGCGCAGGCGCAGCACGTTGGCGATCAGCGCCCGTTCGTGGCTGTCGAGCTCGGGCAGCCGGCCAGGTTCCGGCGGCTCGGCCGCCTCCTCCATCAGCTCGGCGATGGCCGAGCGGAGCGACGGTTCCTGCCACCACCCGAAGCGGCTCCCGATCCGGTGCAGGAGGCTGGAGCCGTTCATCCGCGTTTCCACGGGTTGGCGAAGCCGAGCCGGCGCAGCAGCCGTGCCTCGGCCATCTCCATCCGGCGCGCTTCGCCCGCGTGGTGGTGGTCGTGGCCGCCGAGATGCAGGGTGCCGTGGACGACGAGGTGCGCGAGGTGCGCGCCGGGCGCCTGGCCCGCGGCGGCGGCCTCGCGGCAGACCACCCCGAGCGCCAGCACGATTTCGCCCGAGCCGGGAAAGCTCAGCACGTTGGTCGGCCGGTTGCGCCCGCGATGGCGGGCGTTGAGGCGGTGCACCGCGCGGTCGGAGGCCAGGATAATGCTCACGGGCTGCCGCCCGGCGAGCGCCGCCGCCCGCGCCGCGATGCGCCCCGCAATCCGCTCGGCCCGCGGCACGCGCCGCCGCCAGGCCGGATCCGCCACGATGACCGCCGGTTGCCGTGAATGACGCCCCGCCTGCGCGGGGCTGCTACTTCCCGGTTCCACCGTTCTCGCGCGTTGCCTCCCTGGCCCGGCTCTCCCGTCGCCGGTTGGCCGCGCGTGCCTCGTAGGCGGCGACGATCCGCCCGACCAGCGGGTGGCGCACCCCGTCGCGCGGCTCGAGCCGCGCGATCGCGATCCCCGGCACGTCCTCGACGGTCGCCAGCGCGTCGGCGAGCCCGGAGGTCGTGCCCTGCGGCAGGTCCACCTGCGAGAGGTCGCCCGTCACCACCATGTGCGTGCCCTCGCCCATCCGGGTGAGGAACATCTTCATCTGCACCGGGGTGGTGTTCTGCGCCTCGTCGAGGATGGCGAAGGCGTGCGCCAGCGTCCGTCCGCGCATGAAAGCCAGCGGCGCCACCTCGATCTCGCCGGTCGCCATCCGTCTTATCACCTGTTCCGCCGGCATCATCTCGTTGAGCGCGTCGTAGAGCGGGCGGAGATAGGGATCGACCTTTTCCTTCAAATCCCCGGGCAGGAAGCCGAGCCGTTCGCCCGCCTCGACGGCCGGGCGGGAGAGGATGATCCGGTCCACCCGTCCGCTCTGCAGCATGGCCACGGCCTGGGCCACCGCGAGGTAGGTCTTGCCGGTCCCGGCCGGCCCGACCGCGAAGACCATCTCTGTCGTCGCCAGCATTTCCATATAGGCGGCCTGGCCGCGGCTTTGCGCCGCGACCGCGCCGCGCCGCGTGCGGATGGCCGGCAGGTCGGAGAGCGGCAGGCGCGGGTCGGCCTCGAGGTCGGCCAGGCGAATGGCGGTCTCGAGGGCGCTGCCGCTCATCGGCTCGCCTTGTTCGAGCCGCCGGTAGAGCCCCGTGAGCGCGATTTCGGCCGCCGCCGTCCGTTCCGGCTCGCCGCTGATCGCCATGCGGTTGCCGCGGCAGGCAAGCCGCACGCCGAAGGCCTGTTCGAGCCGGACCAAATGTCGGTCGTGCTCTCCGAGCAGGAGGGCGAGGAGGGCGTTGTCGGAAAAATGCAGCGTGAGGGTTTTTCCGGGCGGATGGGCGAGGGCGGGGGTGAGGTTGCTCAAGCGGCGGCGTGCTCCTCTGGCTCGAGGCTGGCGGCAAGAGAATTGGGGTGTGCGGCGAGGATTCTCACGGTCCGGATGCTGCCGCGCCATTCCTCCGGGGCGGCGAGGTGCACCGGCTGGAGGTAGGGGGAGCGTCCTGCCATCTGGCCCGGGTGCCGTCCGGGGCCGCTGAAGAGCACCGGCAGCGCCCGCCCGACCATCGCCAGGTTGAATCGGGCCTGCTGGGCGCGGAGCAGGGCCTGCAGCTCGGCGAGGCGCACGGATTTTTCCGCCTCGGGGATCTGGTCGGGCGCCGCTGCCGCCGGCGTGCCGGGGCGGGGCGAGTATTTGAAGCTGTAGGCCTGGGCGAAGCCCACCTCGCCGACGAGGGCGAGGGTCGCGGCGAAATCGGCCGCGCTCTCGCCGGGGTGGCCGACGATGAAGTCCGAGGACAGGGCGATATCCGGCCGCGCCGCCCGCAGCCGCTCGACGATCCGGAGATAGTCCGCCGCGCGGTGGCGCCGGTTCATCCGCCCGAGCACCGCGTCGGAGCCGGACTGCACGGGCAGATGGAGGAACGGCATCAGCGCCGGGATTTTTCCATGCGCCGCGATGAGCTCGGGCGTCATGTCGCGCGGGTGGGAGGTGGTGTAGCGGAGCCTGAGCAGGCCCGGGATTTCGGCCAGCGCGTGGAGCAACCTGGCCAGGCCCCACTCGCCGTCCCGCCACGCATTCACGTTCTGGCCGAGCAGCGTGATCTCCCGCCCCCCATCGGCGACGAGGTGCCGCGCCTCGGCGAGAATGGCCGCGGCGGGCCGGCTCTGCTCCGCCCCGCGCGTATAGGGCACGACGCAGAAGCTGCAGAACTTGTCGCAGCCTTCCTGGATCGCGAGGAACGCGACCGGCCCGCCGCCCGCCGCCCGCGGCTCGGGCAGGAAGTCGAACTTTCCCACGGCCGGGAACTCGGTGTCGATCGCCGTGCCCTCCGCCTCGGCCCGCGCCAGCAGCGCCGGCAGCCGGTGGTAGGTCTGCGGCCCGAACACGAGATCGACGAAGGGCGCCCGGGCGAGGATTTCCGCGCCCTCCGCCTGGGCGACGCAGCCCGCGACCGCGAGCCGGAGCCGTCCGCCCTCGGCGGCCCGCGCCGCCTTGAGCTTTTTCAGCCTTCCGAGCTCGGAGAAGAGTTTTTCGGCGGCGCGCTCACGGATATGGCAGGTGTTGAGGATGACGAGGTCGGCCTCGGCCGCGCTGGCCGCCGGGTCGTATCCGGCGGTGGCGAGCACGTCGGTCATCCGCTCGCTGTCGTGCACGTTCATCTGGCAGCCCCAGGTGATCACGTGCACGCGCCGCCTGGCACAGCTTGGCCCGGCATCGGCCTCGGTGGTGGCGATCGGTCTCCTCCCCACGCCCACGCCCCCAATGCTCACAGGATGCCCCCCGCCGGGGTCGACCCAGGGGGAGAAGCGGGGGGGGAATGCGACGACGAAGACGCTGCGATGCTCCGAAGCAAGGGCTGCGATGCAACCTCCGGCTTTGGCCCCGAGTTTGGCAGATCGGACGTGGTCGGTGTCAAGCGACCGTTTGCGGGCGCTGGCAGCTCAGGCACTGGCAGCTCGGGCACTGGCAGCTCGGGCCCTGGCAGCTCAGGCCCTGGCAGCTCAGGCCCTGGCAGCTCAGGCCCTGGCAGCTCAGGCGCGGGCAGCGGCGCGGCGGGGCGGTTCTGGCGCAAGCTCGCCGCGCCGTCCGCGACCACCTGCCAGAGCGCGCGCGCCAGCAGCTTGCGGTCGGGGCAGGCGAGCGGGTCCACCGGCTCGTGCAGCACCACGCTCGCCCGGAGCCCGTGGTGCTGGGCGAGCCGCCAGAAATGCGGCCCGATCTCCATATCGCCGTACCAGGCGAACAGCGGCCGCGTGCTCCTGAGCGCCGGCAGCCCGTCGAGCCGGTCATACACCACCGAAACCGGCTGGAGGATCGGCGGGTTCTCGACCTCGGCGAGCGCGAAGAAGCTCGAGCGGAAGGGCAGCACCCGGGCGCCGTCGGAGGTGGTTCCCTCGGGGAAGAGGATGAGGTCGTCGCCCGCGGCGAGCCGCTCGCGGATGGCCGCGGCCTCGAGCCCGGTCCGGCTCTTGCGGCGGCTGACGAAGATGGTCCGCCCGAGCCGGGCGATGGTGCGGACCAGCGGCCAGGCGCCGACCTCCGCCTTGGCGATGAAGCAGGCCTCGAGCGTCCCGCCGAGCACCGGGATGTCGAGCCAGGAGGAGTGGTTCGAGACGTAAACCACGCGCCGTCCGTTGCCCCGTTGGCTGCCTTGTTGGGCCGAGGTGCCCAGGACGCGCACTTTGAGGCCCATCAGGCGGCAGAAATTGTGCCAGTAGATACGCGCGAACGCGACCCGTCCGCGGCGGCCCGGCAGGGTGATCAGGATCGCCTGCACGGGCACGGAGAAGAAGGTCCAGAGCGTCACCGCGAGGCCGCGGCCGATGACGCGAACCCAGCGGCGCACCCGGCTTCGCCGGGCGGCGAGCGGCCGCACCGGCACCACGTGCCGCCAGGGTGTCAGTCGGGTCCGTTTCGGCGCCAGTTCCATGCCGCCCGGATAGCGCGGCGGGTCGGCGGAAACAATCGCGCGGGACGAAGCTGCCCTCGTCGGCCGCCCGTCGGTCAGTCCGCGGCGAGCGCCATGCGGCTCGGCGCCATCACCTTGGTCACGTAGTCCTCGGCCGCCGCGGCGATCTGCCCGGCATGCTCGGCGAACACGTGGTCGGCGCCGCGCAGCACCCGGTAATCGACGCGCACGCCCTTCTGGGTATTGAGCTTCTCGACCAGCTTGGCGACCGCGGGCTCGGGAACCAGCTCGTCGGCGTCGCCGTGCAGCATCAGCCCGCCGCCGGGGCAGGGGGCGAGGAAGCCGAAATCGTAGTGGTTGGCGGGCGGGGCGATGCTGATCCAGCCCGAGATTTCCGGCCGGCGCATCAGCAGCTGCATGCCGACGAAGGCGCCGAAGGAATAGCCGGCGATCCACAGGCCGCCGGAATTCGGGTTCACCATCTGCATCCAGTCGAGCGCCGCCGCGGCGTCGCTGATCTCGCCCACGCCGCCGTCATAGCGGCCCTGGCTGCGCCCGACGCCGCGGAAATTGAACCGCATCACGGAGAAGCCGAGCTTCTGGAACGTCTGGTACAGCGTGAAGGTGACGCGGTTGTTCATCGTTCCGCCGTGCAGCGGATGCGGATGCAGAACCAGCGCGAGCGGCGCACCGCGATCGCGCGAATGATGGTAGCGGCCTTCCAACCGGCCGTCGGGGCCGGCAAACATCACCTCTGGCATGGCGTTCCGACTTCCGTTCCCTGTGCCGGCCCGGCCTCAGGGCAAGCCCCGCGGCCATCGCCAGACATCCCCGATCCGATACGGCCCGGTGTGTCAACTCGTGTGCGGATCGGCGGACCCGGTGCCGCCCGAAACAAGGCACACCGGAAACAAGGAAGATAGGAGCAGGCCACGCTCAGGACATCCCCCGGCAAATGAATTCTTGACCATTTGGGTCGGGAAAAATAGCCTCTGCGACAGCAGCAACGCCTGTTGCCCAGCCTGACTGCTGTCTGCCTTGCCTCCTTTTGCTCCCGCCGATCCGTAACAGGGCCCCGGTCGGGCTCGAAATCCAGGGCAGGCTCATTATAGGGTGGGCATAGGGGCTTTCATAACGGAATTGTCGCATGGCCTTCATGTTCCTGCGTGAGACCATCCGCGCTTATCGCGAACGCGATCCGGCGGCGCGGTCGGATCTCGAAGTGCTGCTCTGCTACCCGGGGTTGCATGCCGTCCTGTGGCACCGGATGGCCCAGGCGCTGTGGCGATGGCACCTCTATCTTCCCGGGCGATTCGTCGCCCATCTCGGCCGCTGGCTTACGGGGATCGAAATCCATCCGGCGGCAAGGCTCGGCCGCCGGCTGGTGATCGATCACGGCATGGGCGTCGTGATCGGCGAGACCGCCGAGGTCGGCGACGATTGCTATTTCTACCACCAGGTGACACTGGGCGGCACATCCTCCGTCAAGGCGAAGCGCCACCCGACCGTCGGCAACCGCGTGATCATCGGCGCCGGGGCGAAAGTGCTGGGCCCGATCACGGTCGGCGACGATGCACGGGTGGGCGCCAATGCGGTGGTGGTGCAGCCGGTGCCCGCCGGCGCCACCGTGGTCGGCGTCCCGGCCCGGCCGGTGGATCGCCGGGCGGCGCGCGACGCGGTGCGCGGCGCCGCCTACGGCACCCCCTGCGACGGCGAGCTCGATCCGCTGCTCAAGGATGTCGAGTCCCTGCGCGCCGAGCTTTCCGAGGTCGAGGCCCGCGTCGCCCGGCTCGCCGCGCGCCGCCGCGAGCCGGCAGGGGATTAGGGCCGGGTAGGGTGCAGATCACCGCCCGCGGGCGCTATGCGGTCATGGCCATGGTGGACCTCGCCGGCTGCGCCGCTCCGGACGGCGCCGTGCGCGCCGTGACGATGAGCGAGATCGCGGTGCGGCAGGGCATCAGCGCGGCCTTCCTCGAGCAGATCTTTTGCCGCCTGCGCCAGGCCGGCCTGGTCTCCGCGGTCCGCGGCCCGGGCGGCGGCTATCGCCTCGCCCGCCCGGCCGCCGAGATCCCGATCATCGCGATCATCCGCGGCGCCGGCGAGCCGATCCGCACCACCCGCTGCACCCCGGGCGGCGAACCCTGCATGAAGGCCCCTCCAGGCGAGCCGAATGGACCCTGCCGGACCCACGACCTCTGGGCGGCGCTCGGCCGCGAGATCGAGCGCTTCCTCACCTCCGTCACCCTCGCCGACGTGCTCGCCCAGCGCCTCGCGGAGCCGGAGGAAGCGGCAGCGTGACCTATCTCGACGCCAACGCCGCCGAGCCGCTCCGCCCGGCCGCCCGCGCCGCCCTGCTCGAGGCGCTCGAGCAGGTCGGCAACCCCTCCTCGGTGCATGGGCCCGGCCGCGCCGCCCGCCGCATCCTCGAGGACGCCCGGGAAATTATTTCCCACCTCTTCGGCGCCCGCCCCGCCGACCTCGTCTTCACCTCCGGCGGCACCGAAGCCGACGCGCTCGCCTTGCACACCCTCTCATCCGGCCGCCGGGTGATCGTCGGCGCGACCGAGCACGACGCCGTCCGCGCCGCCGCCCACGCCGCCGCCCAGGATGCTTCCCTTGGGGCGGAAATTCTTTCCGTCGATCGTGCGGGCCTCGCCGACCTCGCCGCCCTCGAAACCATGCTCGCCTCCGGCCCGCCCGCGCTCGTCGCCCTGATGCTCGCCAACAACGAAACCGGCGTCTTGCACCCGATCGCCGAGGCCGCCGAAATCTGCCGCCGTTTTTCCGCTTTTTTCCATGTTGACGCCGTCCAGGCCGCCGGCCGCATGCCAATCGACTTTGCCGCCCTCGGCGCGACCAGCCTCGCCCTTTCCTCCCACAAGCTCGGCGGCCCCGCGGGCGCCGGCGTCCTCATCCTCGCCCCCGGGGCGGCCCGGAACTTCCAGCCGCTGATCGCCGGCGGCGGGCAGGAGCGCGGCCGCCGCGGCGGCACCCAGCCGGTCGCCGCCATCGCCGGTTTTGCCGCCGCCGCCCGCGCCGCGCTCGCCGACCCACCCGCCCTCTCCGCCCTCCGCGATTTCGCCGAAAACGCCGCCCGCGCCGCCGGCGCCATCGTCCTCGGCGCCGGCGCCCCCCGCCTGGCGAACACCACCTCGCTCGCCCTGCCCGGCGTCAAGGCCGAGACCCAGGTCATCGCGCTCGACCTCGCCGGCGTCGCCGTCTCCGCGGGCGCTGCCTGCAGCTCCGGAAAAGTCGCCGAGAGCCATGTGCTGAGGGCGATGGGCGCCGGCCCCCTCGCCGGCCAGGCGGTCCGCGTCTCGCTGCCCTGGAACGCGACCATCGCGGATGTGCGGCATTTCGCGACCGCCTATGCGGAGATGGCCGCACGCCTTCTGCGCCGCGCCGCCTGACCCCACCTTCCGTCCATGCAACGCCCGAATCGTCCGGTCTATCTCGACAACCAGGCAACCACGCCGTGCGACCCACGGGTCCTCGCGGCGATGCTCCCCTGGTTCACCGAGCGCTTCGGCAACCCCGCGAGCGTCGAGCACGCCTTGGGCCGTGACGCCGAGGCCGCCGTCGAGGAGTCCCGCGCCGCCATCGCCGCCCTGATCAACGCCGTTCCGGCCGAGATCGTCTTCACCTCGGGCGCGACCGAGAGCAACAACCTCGCGATCAAGGGCGCCGCCCGCTTCGCCCGCGCGATGGGCGATCCGCGCCCCAACCTCCGTCAGCGCATCGTCACGGTCGCGACCGAGCACAAATGCGTCCTCGAATCGGCCGCCGACCTCCGAGCGGAAAATTTTTCCCCGATTTTCCTCCCCGTCCGCCCGGACGGAATTTTTCTCCCAGACACCCTCGCCGAGGCGCTTTCCGAGCCGACCCTCCTGGTCAGCGTCATGGCCGTGAACAACGAAACCGGCGTCATCCAGGACATCCCCCAACTCGCCGCCCTTGCCCACCAGGCCGGCGCCCTCTTCCACACCGATGCGGCCCAGGCGGGAGGAAAAATCCCGATCGATGTCCGCGCCTGGGACGTCGATCTCCTCTCCCTCAGCAGCCACAAGATGTATGGGCCGAAGGGAATCGGCGCCCTTTTCGTCCGCCGCCGCCCGCGCATCCGCCTTTTTCCCCTCCTTTCCGGCGGCGGGCAGGAGCGTGGCCTGCGCTCGGGCACCCTCCCCGCCCCCCTGATCGTCGGCTTCGCCGCCGCCGCCCGCCTGGCGCTCGCCGAGCGCGAGGCGGACGAGGCCCGCATTTCCTCCCTTCGCACCCGCCTCTTCTCTTCCCTCCAGGCTTCTGTTCCAAAAATCCGGCTCAACGGCTCCCCGACCGCGCGGATCGCCGGCAACCTCAACCTCACCTTCCCCGCCGCCACCGCCGCGCAGCTGATGGCGGCCGCGCCCGATCTCTGCGTCTCCACCGGCTCGGCCTGCTCCTCGGCCGCGATCGAGCCCTCCTACGTCCTTCGTGCCATGGGCCTGACCGATACGCAGGCGGGACGGACCTTGCGCATCGGTATCGGACGATTTACCTCCGCCGCCGATATCGATTTCGCCGCCGCCGCCCTTGCGGCGGCCCATTCGGCCGCGCTGGCGGCGTGAGGAACCCCGGATGCCGCGTATGACCTTCATCGAGCGCGACGGCGCGCGCCGCGAGGTCGAGGCCCCGCTCGGGCTCTCGGTCCTCGAGATCGCGCACCGGCATGGGGTGGATATCGAGGGCGCCTGCGAGGGCTCGCTTGCCTGCTCGACCTGCCACGTCATCGTTGACGGCGCCTGGTTCCGCAAGCTCGAGACCCCCACCGAGGACGAGGAGGACATGCTCGACCTCGCTTTCGGGCTCGAGGAGACCTCGCGCCTTGGTTGCCAGATCGTAATGACCGAGGCGTTGGACGGGCTGGTCGTCCGGTTGCCCGCGGGCAGCCGCAACCTCTTGAGCGAGGCCTGAGATGCGCATCGTCGTCGCCATGTCGGGCGGCGTCGACAGCGCCGCGACGGCCGGAATTCTGGCCGAATCCGGCCATGAGGTGATCGGCGTCACCCTCCAGTTATACGCGATGAATGGGCCGGATCGTCGCTTCCGTACCTGCTGCGCGGGCGAGGATATCCACGATGCCCGCCGTGTCGCCGACCATCTCCGCATCCCCCATTACGTGATCGACGCCGAGGCCCGCTTCCGCGCTGCCGTGCTCGATGATTTCGCCGCCACCTACGCCCGCGGCGAAACCCCCGTGCCCTGCGTGCGCTGCAACCAGAGCGTCAAGTTCACCGATCTGCTCGCCCTTGCCCGCGATCTTGGCGCCGAGGCGCTGGCGAGCGGCCATTACGTGCGCCGCATTGACGGCCCCGACGGGCCCGAGCTCCATCGCGCGCGAGACCCGGCCCGCGACCAGAGCTGGTTCCTCTTCGCCCTCACCCGCGCCCAGCTCGAATTCTGCCGCTTCCCGCTCGGCGATATGCCGGACAAGGCCACCGTCCGCGCGGCCGCCGCGCGGCTCGGATTGCCGGTCGCCGAGAAGCCGGACAGCCAGGACCTCTGTTTCGCGCCCGATGGCGATTACGCGGCCGTCGTCGGCCGGCTCAGCCCCGAGGCGCTGGCGCCCGGCGAGATCGTTGCCGCCGACGGGCGTGTGCTCGAGCAGCATCGCGGCATCGCCCGCTACACGGTGGGCCAGGGCAAGCGGCTCGGCCGCGCCGCCATCTCCAACGGCGAACGGCAGGTGGTGGTGGCGCTCGATGCCGACCGCCGGCGCGTCATCGTGGGCCCCCGGCAGGCGGGCACGCGCCGGATCGCGCTCACCGAGGTCAACTGGCTGATGGCTCCACCCTCCCGTCCCCTGCGCGCTGTGGTAAAGCTCCGCGCCCGCGAGGTCCCGCAGCCCGCGACCCTCTTCGCGGACGAGGCCGAAGTGCTCCTCGATGCGCCCGCCTTGCCGGCGCCGGGCCAAGCCTGCGTCTTTTACAATGGGAGCCGGGTGCTCGGCGGGGGCTTCATCCGCCGCGCGGTTGACTTGCCCCGTGCGGTGGAGGAGATGGTGGCCCACCCGGCAACCGATAGCGGCGTAGCTCAGCGGTAGAGCAGGGGAATCATAATCCCTTGGTCGGGGGTTCAAATCCCTCCGCCGCTACCAGGGCTCCGTGGCGTCCGACCCGGAGACATGGGCAACAACCGCGTGCCGAACGGGTTGTCGATGGGTTGCAGGTTTTTTTTCCAGGTCGATATATCCCAGATCGTAGTGCATGAAGCTGAGCAGCCAAATGCCGCCGTCGACCTCCTTCAATCCGAGCTTCTGTCCGGCGAGGACGGTTGAGATGTTGATTTTCTTGTGGTGCATGCAGATTCGTCCGCAGGCGGTGACGACGTATTCGCGGTCACGCAGCGGGTATTCGAGGTCGTGCAGACCGAGGTAAGGTTTGCTCGAGAGTGTATAGAGATCGGCCGGACGCTTCATCTCGAGCGCTTCGTGCGGCCGTTCGGTGTTGAATTCTTTGACGAACTCATCGAAGCGGGCCTGCTGCTGGAGGCTGTTCATTCCTGGCGGTCGGGTTGTCTCCCGCTTTAGTGTCAGATGCATGCGCTCGATGGCGATACCGAGGCGCAGCCACCAGACCGACAGCTTGGAGAGGTTGAAGAGGGTAGTGGGGCTGGCGAAGGGGACGCCGTTGTCGGAGCGGATGGCGTCAGGCAGACCGCGTTCGGCGAACAGCTGCTGGAAGGCGGCGATCGCCGGCGCTTCGCGCACCGAATCGAGAGCCTCGCAAAGCAGCAGGAAGCGCGAGGCGTGGTCGGTGACGGTGAGCGGGTAGCAATAGTGGCTATTGCCGAGGCGGAACTCGCCCTTGAAATCAGCGCACCAGAGGTCGTTGGGGCGATCTCCGGTGGAGAGCGGCGTTCCCTGGGCACGATTGCGGCGGTGGCCCAAGCGGCTGACCAGGCCGTGGCGATCGAGCACGGCGTGGATGGTGCTTTGGGCTGGGACGCGCCGGTCGCCGGGCAGTCGGCGGACCAGCAGTTCGCGGATTTTACGGGCCCCCCAGTGCGGTTTATCGCACTTGAGGCTGATGATGAGCCCTTCGATCGGCGGCGGCAGCTGGTTGGCGTAGCGGACCGGCCGGCGGGATCGGTCGGTCAGCGCGGCGCTGCCCTCGTCCCTGTAGCGATCGAGCATCGTGTAGCCGGTTTTGCGCGAGATGCCGAACTCGCGACAGACGCCGGTCATCGCTTCTCCTTCGAGGAGACGGGCGACGAAGCGAAGGCGCTCTTCCATGGCCGAACACGCTTTCCACGGCATCAACACCTCCCGTCAAAAGACGGAAAGTGTTACCCAAGTGTCCGGAGCGAGATGTCACCTATGTCTCGGGTCGCGCAGCCCTGGACCCCATCCCTTTTTTGTGCCGCGCAGCACTTGGGGGGGCCAGGGGCCCAGCCCCTGGCTGGTGCTTGACGCCGGCTGACCCGGCGGCGCAACGTTCCCGGGTTCGCCGCGGGCGGGCAACCTCCCGACTCGCGGATAAAGAAGCTGGGCTCGACCCGGCAGACGGGAGTCGTCCATGTGGAAAACGGTACGCACCAAGCCCATGCCCAAGGTGTCACCGACGATCGTTCGGCTGCGCCGGATTGCCGCCGCGCCCGGTGATCATCGCCTGCTCGACGATGACGGGCCGCCGCATCCGGATGCCAGGCTGCTCGACCTCTGCGCGGAGATCGCCCATCAGAGGAAGGTAACCGACGCAGCTTGGCGGCGCTTCGCCGAGGGCGGCCGGACTCCCTGGTGCAGCGGCCCACGCGCCGACGCGCTGCACGACGCCTCTGCCAAGGAGATCCAGCATCTCGACGCCTTGCTCCGCGACGCCGGCAAGCTGCGCGCCACGACCGGCGCCGGCATCTATGCCAAGGCGATCGCGGTCGCCCACGCGAAGAGCGGCGCCCTGCCGCTCTGCAAGTCGCTGGCCGAGGACCTGATCGCCAATCCGGCCTTGCGCGCCACTCTCTGGGGCGCCGAGCCGGAGCCCCCACGCGCGCGGCCGGATAACGTGGCGATGCTCCGGGCGCGGAAGACTCGGCCGGGCTTGCCGTAACACCAGCCCGGGCGGCCGCTACATCCCGAGATAGGCGCGGCGCACCTCAGCGTCGTCCGCGATCTCGTGCGCCGGTCCGCTCATGACGACGCGCCCGGTCTGCAGGACGTACGCGCGATCGGCAATCGCCAGCGTCTCGACCAGGCGCTGCTCCACGATCAGGATCGTGACCCCGAGTTTGCGGATCCGCTCGACCGCGGCGAGGATATCGTCCACGAGACGCGGCATGATGCCCTGGCTCGGCTCGTCGAGCATCAGCAGCCGCGGGGCGGTCATCAGCGCCCGGCCGATCGCCAGCATCTGCTGCTCGCCGCCGGAAAGCGTCCCGGCGCGCTGCGCCAGCCGCTCCCGCAGCCGCGGAAAGAGCTCGTAGACGAGCTCAAGGGGGCGAAACCGGTCCGGTCCGCGCTTCGCGTAGGCGCCCAGCCGCAAATTGTCCTCGACCGAGAGACGCATGAACAGCCTGCGGCCCTCGGGCACCAGCCCGACACCCATCCGGTTGATCTTATGGGCCGGCACCCGCCGCAACGGCGTGCCGTCGAAGACGATGCTGCCGCCGGTCTGCATCTGCCCCGCGATGGCGCGCAGAAGGGTGCTCTTGCCCGCGCCGTTCGCACCGACCACGGCGACGATCTCGCCCGCCGCCACATCGAGCGCGATGCCGTGCAGCGCACTGAGGCCGCGATAGGATGCGGTCAGGTCACGCACGCTAAGCAGGGGCACGCTCAGCAGCGCCGGCTCAAGAGACATAGCGGTCCCCGAGATAGGCGCGGATCACGTCCGGGTTCCGCACCACCTCGGCCGGGCTCCCGGCGGTGAGCTTGCGGCCAAGATGCAGGACGACCGCACGATCGATCAGCGGCAGCAGCACCTCCATCACATGTTCGACCATGACGACGGTGATTCCCCGCGCCCGCACGTCGCGGATCAGCTGCATCCCCGCTTGCGCCTCCGTGGGCGTGAGCCCGGTCAGCATCTCGTCCAGCAGCAGCACGTGCGGCGCGGTCGCCAGCGCGCGCGCGACCTCCAGCCGGCGCTTCTCCGGCGGCGTCAGCGAATGGGCAGGCACGTCGGCGCGCCCGCCCAGGCCGCAAAAGACGATCACCTCGAGCGCCCGCGCCATCGCCTGCCGCGCCCGCCCCACGCGCGCGAAGGCGCCGACCATCACGTTCTCCAGCACCGTCATGGAATCGAAGCTGCGCACCACCTGAAAAGTCCGGCCGATCCCGAGCCGCGTGCAGGCAACCGCGCCGAGGCCGGAGATCCGCCGCCCGTCGAGCAGGATCTCCCCCCGGTCCGGCGTATCCGCCCCCGCAATACTGTTGAAGAGGCTGCTCTTGCCCGCGCCGTTCGGCCCGATCAGCCCGAGGATCTCGCCGCGCTCGACATCGAACGTCACGTCGATATTGGCGGCGACGCTGCCGAAGGATTTGCTGACCGAGCGGATCTGCAGCACCGGGTCAGGCACGGTCCACCACCTCCCCGCCCGCCTGGCTGCGGATTCCGAACAGGCTGACCAGTCCCTGCGGCCGCGCCAGCGCAAGGCCGACGATCAGCGCGCCGTAGATCATGAGGTCCACCCCGTTTCCGGCGCCGCCGAGCCAGGCCACGGACAATTGCTGCACCGGGATCAGGACCGCCGCGCCGAGCAGCGGCCCCCAGAGCGTGCCGACGCCGCCGACCACCGCCGGCAGCGCGATCAGCACCGAGAGCGAGAGCCCGAGCGTGCTGTCAGGATCGACGAAGCCGATATACTGCGCATAGAGCGCACCGCCCACGGCCGTGATTCCCCCGCTGATCGCGGCCGCCGCCATCTTGCTCGGGAACACGCGCACGGCGAGGCTCTGCGCGGCCGCCACGTCGTCTTTCACCGCGCGCCAATAGAATCCCCAGCGCGAGCCCTCCACGACCCAGGCGATCAGCCAGACGATCGCGGCGTAGGCGAGCATCACATAGTGAAACGGCAGCACGGCGACGCGAAACTCGAGATCCGCCCAGCTCCGCATGCGGAACGGAATCGTGATCCCCATCGCCGCGTTGACGAATCCCCAGTTCTGAACGAGGAGCAGCACCATCATCCCGACGACGAGCGTCGCGATCGCATAATAGTGGCCGCTCAGCCGGAAGCACGGCCAGCCCACGAGCAGGGCGGCGAGCGCGCCGAGCCCACCGCCCGCGAACATCCCAAGGGTGGGCGGAACGCCATAGCGCGTGAAGAGGATGGCCGACGTATAAGCGCCGATGCCGAAATAGAGCGCGTGGCCGAGCGAGATCTGCCCGCAATACCCGCCGAGGATGTTCCATCCCTGGGAGAGGCCCGCGTACAGCAGCGTCAGAACGATCAGCCCGCGCAGATAGACGTTGGCGATCGGCAGCGGCAGAGCCGCGAGCAGGATCAGCAGAACGGCCCCGCCGATCAGCTCGCGCCGACGCCGCCTGGTGATCGCATTCGGCCGCATCTCCACGCTCATAGGCGGCCGAACAGGCCGCGCGGCCGGACCATGAGGACGAGGACGTAGATCGCGAAGATCCCGACCTGCTTGAGCGAGGGATCGACGAGCAGCGCCGTCAGCGCCTCGACGAGGCCGACCAGGATGCCCGCGACCAGCGCGCCCACCAGCGAGCCGAAGCCGCCGAGCGCGACCGTGACATAGGCGATCAGCGCGAAATTGCTGCCCACCGTCGGGGAAATATAGTAGAAGCTCGCGAGCATCACCCCGGCGATCCCGACCGTTGCGGCCCCGATGCCCCAGCCGATGCTGAACACCTTGTCGCGGTCGATGCCGATCAGCGCCACCGCGTCGCGATCCTCGCGCGTCGCCTCGAGCGCGCGGCCGAACTCGGTTCGCGAGATCGCCACCAGTGCGGCGAAGGCGAGCAGGCAGACGAGACCCGCCGCCACCTGCGCGAGCGGCAGCACGATCGCTCCCATCGCGATCGTCCGGTTGCTGAGCAACCCGTCGCTGATGACGCGGAAATCGCTGCCGAAGGCAAGCTGAGCGGCACCCACGAGGAAGATCGAGAGCCCGAACGTGACGAAGATCTGCACCATCCCGGTGTTGAAGCGCACGCTGAGCGCGCGGGCGATCAGGCCGCGATAGATCGCAACGCCGATTCCAAACAGCAGTGCCGCGACCAGCGGCAGCTGCACCAGCGGATCGAGGCCGAGATTCTCGTGGATCACGAAGGCTGCGTACATGGCGAGCATGAGCAGCTCGCCATGCGCGAAGTTCACGACGTCCATCAGCCCGAAGATCAGCGAGAGGCCCGCGGCAACGAGCGCGTAGACAAGCCCCATCAAGAGGCCGCCGAGCACGATCTGAATGACGATCGCCGCAGTCATCGGCCAATCCTCATTGGCCAATCCTCATCGGCCTGCCCTCGTCAGTCTCCCGGGACGATCTCGGCCCTCATTTCCCGACATTCCAGACCGCCGGTGCGGTCGCGACATCGAACGGGAAGATCGTATGCCACACTCCGTGCTGGTATTGCTGGATGACCGGATTGCCCTCGATGTTCTGTCCGGTCGCGTCGAACTTGATGCCGACCCACGGCATGATGGTCTGGTTCCCGGGAATATCGGTCGCCTTGAGCGCGGCCTGAAGAGCCGTGTTCTTGGTCGATCCTGCCCGGTTGATCGCGTCGGCAAGCACCTGCAGCGCCGTCACCTCGCGGGCCGTGAGGTCGTTCAGGTCCTTGCCGGCGTCCCGCGCCTTGAACATGGCGTTCATCTTGGGAATGGCGGGGCGCGCCTTGGTTGCGTCGATCGCAAAGCTCGAGCGGCTCATCACCCCCTCGGCGAGCGGCCCGACCGCCTTGAGAAAGGCGGGATCGATAAAGCCCGCGTCCTGGGCGAGGATTGCCTTCGGCGTGTAGCCTGCGTCGTGCATCGAGCGCACCAGCAGGATGGCGTCGCTCGTGTAGGACGAGGGCATCACCACGTCCGCATTCGCCGCGCGCAGCCGCTCCGCCTCGACGGAGAGCGAAGGGCTGCTCGCCTGGTAGGAGATATCGGCGAGCACCTTGATGCCCGCCTTCCTGGCCAGGCTCTCCTGGATCTGTGCGCTGCCGGTGCCGAACACCGAGTTCTCGTGGATGATCGCCACACTGTGCACGGGCCGCCCGGTTTGCTTGCCGATGCCGGCGAAGAAGTCGAACATCGACTGCGTGAACCCGACATCGGTGGGCGAGGGGCGAAAGAACCAGGTGAGGCCCTGCTGGCTGAGGCTCGGGGCGGAGTTCTCCGCCGAGATATAGGGGATCTCGTAGCGGTCGCAGATCTGGCTGATCGTGACCGCCGTCGCACTCGTGTAGCTGCCGACGATCGCGACGACATGCTCCCCCGTGATCAGCCGCTCCGCCTCCGTGCGCGCGATCTGCGGGCTGTTCTGGCTGTCGGCGAACACCAGCTTGATCTTCGCCCCGCCGAGCGCCGGCAGGCCGCCGCCCTGGCCGAGCAGCATCGGGACGTCGTAATGGCCGTTGATGATGTCGGCCTCGAGCTCAAGCGCAATCTGCGCATCGTGCCCGATCGGGGCGGAATTCCCGCTCAGCGGATAGACGGCACCGATCACGATATCCGCAGGTGCTGCCGCCCGCGCCGGTACGACCAGCGCTCCGGCCGCCGCCGCGCTGAGCAGGGATCTCCGTCCGATATCAACCATGCGTCATGTTCTCCTGTCCTGATGCCGCGCCACGCGGCCGCCTGGCCCCAGCGCGCGGCGCCGGACTCCGGGCTCGGGCGTCCACGGACGTCCAACTCACGATACGAACAAACGCTCAACCGAGGCCCGCCGAGCTCCTTAAGTCCGGAGTCTCCAGCCTGGCTCAGTGAGCGTTTCCGGGAACTCACCAGCAATCCTTGTGCCAATCCGGCGGAGAGACCGGCCCACCGAAGACCAGGGGCAAGCCGCCCCTGGCCGTCAATGGGTCAGTCTTTCCGGCGGCCGCGCGCTGCGCGCGCTTTGAACATCTGCCTGGTTTTTGCCCAGTCTTGCTCAGGGCGTCAGCAGGGCGCCGTCTATCTCCCGTCGCGCGTGAGAACGAAGTCGTAATCGAGCGTACGGAAGGGCCGCTCCATCTGCCGCCCGTCCGGGGCGAGGCCGGCGTCGTGCGCGACGAAGTCGACGATGAGCGAGGGGCGTACCCCGAACGCGACGTCCTCCTCGATATGCGGGCTGCCGCGCACGAAGAGGTGAGTCATCAGCTGATCCGCGTCCGGCGCCTCGACGGCGAAATGCAGGTGCGCCGGGCGCCAGAAGCTTCGGGTGGTGTTCATGATGAAATCGCCGAGCGCCGCATCCATCGGTGCCGGGTAGGGCGTCGGCAGCACGCTCCAGAACGAATACTGGCCCTCTGCGTCGCCGCGGATGCGCCCGCGTCCCCACATCCGCGACGGGTCGAAATCGTCCTGCACGTCGTAGAGGCCGCGCTCGTCTGAGTGCCAGACATTGAGGATCGCATCCGGCACGGGGCTGCCCGCGGTGTCGAGGACCTTCCCGCGGACGAAGAGCGGCTCGCCGCGTGCGCCGCCGGAGATGTCGGACCCGGAGGGGACGACCGGGGCGTCGGTGATGAAGAACGGGCCGATCAGCGTTGGAATGGTGGCGCCGAGCGGCTTGGGCTGCGAGGTCGCCAGCACCTGCATGCTGAGCCCGATCGAATCCGAAAGGGCGATGAACTCGTTGCGTCCGTTGCCGGTGACCGAGGCCGCCTTGGCGAGGAAAGCCATCGCCGCCTCCCATTCCTGCCAGCTCACGCGGTTTTCCCGCACGAAGGCATGGAGGTGGCGGATCAGTCCGAAGACGAGCTGGCGAAGCCGCGGATCCGGCGTGCGCGCGAAGCGGGCGAGGACCTCGGCCAGGATCTCTTCCTGGGCATCCGTCGGAGGCGGTACCGCCAAAGGGTTGGGATCGTCCATCGGATCCTCCCGACCGGGCTTCCCCGGAACGTGGTTGTGACGGCCGAGGGTGCCCGGACGCCCAGGCGTTGGCAAGGCGAAACCGCGCGAAAGCACGCAGCGGCCGCCGAGCGTTCCTTCACGAAACCTTCGAAAAGACGAACAGCAGCACGGCGTAGAGCGCGAGGACCAGCGCCGTCCCCGCGAGATCGATCCTCCTGCCCGCCCTGCCCGGGGGCGCGAGCCACCACCCGAAATAGCCGCTCATCCAGGGCACCAGCCAGTTGAGCAGCACCACGCTCACGACATTGCCGATGAAGAGCGCGAGCCAGAACGGCAGCCCGGCCAATCGCATCAGCAATGGCGTCTGCACGGCGAGGCCGAAGAGGAACACGACCGGGTAGAGCAGCAGCAGGACGATCATGTTCTGCTTCCACGCGGCCGGCCGCGCGGCGCCGTCCCCGGGCGGGGGAAACCATTGCTCGAATCCGGTACGCACCACGCGGGCGTGGTATTCCTCGACGAACGGCGCTGCTTCCTCCAGGAGCTTCTTCCGTTCCGCCGAATCGAGCCATGCCTGGAGGTTGGTCTCGGTGTCGAAGCGCAGGATCGCCAGCCAGTCGTCCTGCACGCCCGCGATGGGCGGCTCGAACCGATAGCCCTGGAAGCCCGGCGAGTGCGCCTGCGCGGCCGCGATGCGCTGTTCCCAGCCGCGGTACGCAATTTCCTGGCCGGGCTTGATGCGCGTCGAAATCACCGCCGAAACCGGGGCCGGGCGCACGCCCCCACTATTGTCCCGCACCAGATGCACGTCGTCCCGCCCCACCAGCAACGGCTGGGCTTCGTTCAAAAGCCGCGTTCGCCGATCCGACCGCAGCCAGGCGGAGGCGGTTTCGGCACTGGCGAAACGCTGCACGATCACCCAGTCCGACTGCACGGGCGGGGTCGGCGGGATCACGCTCTGCTCGAGGAAGCCGGGAAACTCCGCCGCTGCGGCCCCGATCTTCTGCTGCCAGCGCCCGAATTCCTCCGCCATGCCCTCGCGCGCGCAGGTCTGGGTGACCACGGTGACAGAGCCGGCGGCAACTGGGCCGGAGGCAACTGGGCCGGGGGTAACCGGGCCGGCACCCGGCGTCGCGGTGTCGTTCACGGTCCTGTGCCGCCGAGTGCCGCGAAGATCCTGTCCGGCGTCAGCGGCAGGTGGGCAAAGCGGACCCCGGTGGCATTGGCGACGGCATTGGCGATCGCCGGCGCGACCGGGTTGATGGCGCACTCGCCCTGCGCCTTGGCGCCGAGCGGGCCGATCCTGTCATGCGTGTCGGCGAAGAAGACCTCGCTCGGCGGCGCATCGGCAAAGGTCGGGATCCGGCAGTTGCGGAAGCTCGGGTTGATCATCACCCCGCTTTCGTCGTGCACCATGTGCTCGTAGAGCGCCCAGCCGACACCCATCGAGACCGCGCCATCGATCTGCCCCCGGCACTGCATCGGATTGATCCGCCGTCCGATATCCGCGGCATGCACGCTCTGCAGGATGCGGATCTCCGCCGTCACGCGGTTGACCGCCACGCGGACCCCATGGACGTTGAAGCCAACCGTGCGTGGCGAGAGATAGGCCTTGCGCCGCGCCTCGAACCGGTGCCGCTCGCCGGTGCCGGCCGCGTGCAGTTCGACAAGCGGGATGCGCCGCGTCCCTGCGACCACGACGTCGTCCTCGATGCGGCATGCCGTCGCCGCCACACCCGAATTGCGGCTGGCATATTCCAGGATGTTGTCGCGCAGTGCCGCCGCGGCCAGCGCCACCGCACGGCCGGCGACCACGGTCCCGGTGCTCGCGAAGGTTCCGGTATCGTAGGGCGTAAGATCCGTATCGGCATTGACGATCGCGATCCCGCCCGCCCGCGTCCCGAGGATTTCCGCGGCGATCTGCCGGTGCGACGTGACCGAGCCATTGCCCATCTCCGTCGAGCCGACCGCGAGGTGATAGCTTCCGTCGGCCAGGAGCTGCATTTCGGCGCCCGAGCGGTGCTCCGTCGGCGGGCCGGACTCCAGCATGGCCAGCGCCGCGCCCGTGCCCTCCAGCCACTCCTCGCCCTCCGGCTTCGGCGCGCCGCGCCCGCTGCGAAGCGCCTGCTCCACGAGGTCCATGCACTGGTCGAGCCCGTAGCTGCCGAAATCGACATCCGAGGCCTCGCCCCAGATCGATTCGATCCAGTCCTCGGGGCCGATCATGTTGTGCCGGCGGATCGCGAACGGGTCGAGGCCGAGCTTCTTGGCGAGATCGTCCATCGCGCTTTCGATCGCGAACGTCGTCTGCGAGGCGCCGTAGCCGCGAAACCCTCCGCCCGGCATCACGTTGGTATAGACGGCATAGCCGTCCGCCTTCTTGTTCGCGCAGCGATAGGCAGCGATCGGACTGGCAAGCGCGGCCCCGAGCGTCTCGCCGCCATGCCCGCCATAGGCGCCGGTGTTGGAGACGACGCGAACCTGGATCGCGGTGAGCGTGCCGTCGCGCCGCGCCCCGAGCCGCACCTCCGTCGTCATCTGGTGGCGGGTCGTCGCGCCGATGAATTCCTCCTCGCGCGTGAACTCCCATTTCACCGGCCGCCCCGTCTTGAGCGTGGCGAGGACGCAGAGGTCCTCGGAAAGCATCTCCTGCTTGCCGCCGAAACCCCCGCCCACGCGCTCGGTGAAGACATGAACGTCGTGCGCGCGCAGCCCGAAGATGTGGCAGAGCTTCTGCTGAACGATGAACGGCGCCTGCGAGCTGGTGCGGACATGGACGCGCCCGTCGGGATCCTTCCAGGCGATGGAGCCATGCGTCTCGAGATGCGCGTGCTGCGCGCGCGATGTCGAATAGGTCTCCTCATGGACGATGTCGGCCGCCGCGAATCCTGCCGCGGTGCTCCCGACCTCGCCGTGGATATCGACGAACACGTTCCCGTACGCCGCGATCCCGCCCTCGTGCAGGATCGGCGCCCCGGGAAGCATCGCCGCCTCGGGGTCGAACACCGCCGGCAGGACCTCGTAATCCACCTCGAGCAGCCGGCAGGCCGCCTCCGCCGCGCCTTCGCTCTCGGCAACGACCGCCGCGACGCGCTGGCCGAAGAAGCGCGCCACGTCGTCGAGCAGGTAGCAATCGTCCGGATCGACGAGGTGGTCCTCATGGGTCGCGGAGCTGTAGAGCCGCCGCGGCACGTCTTCCCAGGTGAAGATGGCGACGACGCCCGGCACCGCCTCCGCGCGCGCGCGCCCGATGCGGCAGATCCGCGCATGCGCATGCGGCGAGCGCAGCACCTTGAGGTGCAGCAAATGATCCACCGCGACATCCATCGTGTACCGGGCGTGCCCGGTCACGATCCCCTCGGCGAAGGGATTGGCAAGGCTCGCGCCGCAGGCATGGCCCGCCACATCCTCCTCCACCTCGCGCACGCCATGGATCGCATCCGCGATAGAGCGATAGCCCGTGCAGCGGCAGAGATTGCCCTTGAGCGCGCGCGGCAGATCGGCCCGCTGCGCGTCGTCGAGCGCGGCCACGGTCATGATCATCCCCGCCGCGCAGAACCCGCACTGGAACGCCTGGGCATCCAGGAAGGCCTTTTGCGTCGGGTGCATGCCCTCGCCGTTCGCGAGGCCTTCGATGGTCGTCACCGCGCGTCCCTCGGCGCGGAAGGCCGGGAACAGGCAGGAATGCACCGGCGTGCCGTCCAGCCAGACCGTACAGGCACCGCAATCTCCGGCGTCGCACCCCTTCTTCACGCCGAAGCAACCGTGCTCGCGGAGGAAGGTGCGCAGGCACTGGCCCGGTTCGGGCGTGGCCGCGAAGCGACGCCCGTTGACGCTGAATTCAAGGCTCCCGGCCGCCTGGTCCGGCCGGCGCATGTCGTCGTTCATCGCGCGGCTCCCGTCCGCGCCAGCTCGGCCCGGATCTCTTCTGCGAAGTGATAGGTGAGGTGGCGTTTGTAGGCGGCGCTGCCGTGCACGTCGTTGAAATACCCCGTCTGCGGAATGGCGGCGTCGATCGCCGCGTGCAGGGCCGCCGTGGACGGGTCCTCCGCGAAGCGGATCTGCACCGGCCGCGGAGTCGCCGCCGTGATCGTCAGCAGCCATCCGCCCTCGACGCCCCTTGTGCCGATCAGCAGCGCGGCCGAGCGGCCGAGATGCGTCAGCGATGCCCGGCGCACCGCGAACCGCTTTTTGAGCGCCGAAACGGGTAATTGGATTTTTCTCAACAACTCTCCAGGCGCCAGAACGTTTGCGTGATTGCCGGTCACGAACGAGACCGCCGGCACCTCCCGCGGCTCCCCGCCGCGCGGCCAGAGCGTGCAGGTTCCCTCCAACCCGACCACGAGCGAGATCATCGCGCCGGCCGGCAGGGACATGCAGACATTCCCCCCGACGGTGGCGGCGTTCCAGATCTTGAAAGACGCGAGCAGCCCCTCGCAGCACGTCCGGATCAAGGGCGCGGCGGTCCACTCCTTCGGCGCCGCGAAATGGTAAAGCTCGGCGATGCGGCAGGTCGCCGCGATCTCGAGCCCGGCGGCATTGGCCTCCAGCGCCGGCCAGCCCAGCCGCTCGAGGTCGATCAGCGTATCGACCGCAGGCTGCGGCTCCGAGAAAAGCCAGGTACCGCCGGCAAGCCAGGCATAACCGTCACGCCAATGCCCGATCTCCGCCGCGGACGCGGGCTGACGAACGGCCGTCACCGTATTGAGGTTCATGATGACCGGGTCCCTTTCATTGCGGCAGGTCGGCGAGCGAGGCCGGGCTTTGGGCGGGGGTCGTCAGGGCCGGCCATTGATGCGAGCCGAACGCCACCGCGGGTGGCAGGAACGGCGTCATCCCGAGCTTCTTGTCCTCGTCGGTGATTGCTACGCGCGCGTTCCCGCCCATCAGTTCGTAATCCATGAGGTAGTAATTGCCGAAGAAGAGCGCGCCGACGGAGCGGTCGGCGATGATCCGGGTGAGCGATTCCAGCATGTCGCCCGGGGTCGTCGTGAAGGAGATCGTCTCGATCAGCATCAGGCGCGAGTTGATGGCATCGGGGCCGAAGAACTGCGCGAGCACGCTGAATAGAATGTTGTTCTGTCGGGTCACGTAGATGGTGTTGCTGGCCGCATAGGTGCTGTCCCAGGCGCTTCCCAGCATCTTCTTCCAACCGCCGACCACGCTCATCCAGTGGCGAACCTGCGTCTCCGCCGCCCAGGCAATGTTCTCCCGCAGGAGCGGCGCCTGCTGCCTGGCAAAAGCCTGCAGATCCGCCACGGATATGGAACCCTTGCTCGCGCAGGCATCCATGAAGGCGATGTTGGTCTTCAGGACGGCCCGGTTTGTCGCCAGCCAATCCTTCGGCATGTCGGTCGCGTCAAGTCCTGCGAGCGCGGACTGCATCCGGCTGCGATAGGCGAGCAGGGGAGCGCGCCAGGCCTGATCGGCCGGGTTTCCGAGGTATGGGGTGACGATTTCGGCGAGTGCCATCGTGCTATGGCTGACGGACTTCAGGAGCTGATAGACAACCGGCACCGCAGGCGCCTCGAGCGGTGCCATGCCCGGCCGGTAGAGGATGAAGCGCCCGCCCGCTCCCGAAAAAAGGGCAAGGATGACCGGGTGCTGCGCGAGAATGTTTTTCCGGATGATGAGTCCGGCGCTCTCGTACAATTCGAACATCGCCGTATTCAGGGCGAGCACGTTGTTCGTCGCCGTTTCGGCCGGTGTCGAAGCGGTCGGCCCGCTGATGGGCTCCAGGTAGGAAGGAAGCCCGGCGGCATGACCGGTGCCGCAGACAGCCGGCAGTATCAGGGCCGCGAGCAGCGCACCCCGGCAACATGCGTTGGCAGATGTGGCGGACTCCTGGGGCAAATAATTTCTCCTGCGATCGACTGGTGAGGTGACGCATAGCGATCGGGACACAATGGACGCGTTTCCACCCAGTCCACGCTCAGATCGCGAAAGATGAAGATCAATCGCATTATTCTTGCATGAGAGCAACCACCTCGCAGAGCCGAAACCGGCGCACCGCGAACCGCTCTTTTGAGCGCTGAAGCGGACAGATGGATGTTTCTCAAGAGCTCCGGGGATGCCAGCATGTTTGCCTGATTGCCGGTCACGAGCGCGACAGCCGGCGCCTCCCGCGGCTCCCCGCCGGCCAGCCAAGCTGCTCGAGATCGATCAGCGTATCGATCGCAGGCTGCGGCTCCGGGAACAGCCAAGCGCCGCCGGCAAGCCAGGCATAGCCGTCACGCCAATGCCCGATCTCTGCCGCGGATGCGGGCCGGCGGACAGCCCTCGCCGCATTGAGGCTCGATTGAGGCTCATGATGGAACGCCCCGGCACATCGTTACGGAGATGACAGAAAACTGTTCCACGAAATTTTTCCGATGAATCATTCTTGAAAAGCGTGTTGTTCACTTGGACCATCGACGGGACCCAACCTTAGCGACGCGCGGTCCACCCCAACGCGCGACCTATGCCAGCATTGCACTGCCAACACAATGATGCTTCCGAAGCGGGGGATCACGATATCGTTGGTGGGACAGGCCAAGGGACCCGTCCGGGGGACAGCCTCCGCTGGCTCTACACCGCCGCAGCCAGGAGTCGGCTCGCATGCCGGTTATGTTCGGCGATCACCGGCATCATATCGAGCGTCGCGATCCTGCCGTTCTCGACGACGAGGCGTCCGCCGACGACGGTGTGTCGCGCCGTGGTCGGCGCGCAGAACACGATTGCGGCCGCCGGATCGCCGAGACCGCCCGCGTAATCGATGCTGCCGAGGTCCAGGGTGAAGAAATCGGCGCATTTGCCCGGCTCGAGCGCGCCGATATCGGATCGTCCCAGCACCGCAGCGCCGCCGCGGGTCCCGATCTCCAGCGCCTCGCGGGCTGTCATCCATTCCTTGGCCCGCAGCGGGTCCGACGTGGAGAGCACTGTCTCCGGTCCTTCGGGCGGCCTGAGACCCATCTGCAGCCGTGCCAGCAGCATCGCCTGGCGCACCTCCAGCAGCAGGTTGCACCCATCGTTGCTTGCCGAACCATCAACGCCCAGTCCCACCTTGACGCCGGCCGCCAGATATTTCTTCACCGGAGCGATGCCCGAGGCGAGCCGCATGTTGGAAGAGGGGCAGTGGCACACGCCGGCGCCGCATTGGGCGAAGAGGCGGATCTCGGCGTCGTTCACATGCACCGCATGCGCGTACCAGGCGTCCTCGGCCAGCCAGTCCAGGGACCTGATATAATCGACCGGGCGGAGCCCGTGGTGCGCGAGCGTATAGCGCTCCTCGTCGAGCGTCTCGCAGAGATGGGTGTGCAACCGGACCCCGTATTGCCGCGCGAGCCGCGCCGACTCGCGCATCAGGTCCGCGCTGACCGAGAAAGGCGAGCAAGGCGCCAGCGCGATCTGCAGCATCGAGCCGGCAGCGGCGTCGTGATAGCGCTCGATCACCCGGAGCGAATCGGCAAGGATCGCCTCTTCGGATTCCACGCAATCGTCCGGCGGCAGTCCGCCCTTGGATTCGCCGAGCGACATGCTGCCGCGCGAGACGACGAAGCGCACGCCGATCTCCCGGGCCGCGCCGATCTGGTCATCGACGCGGCAACCGTTCTGGAAGACATAGGCATGGTCGAAGACGGTCGTGCAGCCCGAAAGCGCGAGCTCGGCGATGCCCACGAGCGTCGCGGTGCGGGAGGCTTCCGGGTTCCGGCTCCCCCAGATGCGGTAATGCGCGCGCAGCCAAGGGAAGAGATTGATGTCCTGGCCGGCCGGTATGTTGCGCGTCAACACCTGGTCCAGGTGGTGGTGGCAATTGATCAGCCCGGGCAGGAGGATCTGTCCGGCGAGATCGAGTACCGATATCGGCGCTCTTCGGAAGCTCCGCCGTCGGCGCCACCTGTTCGATGAACCCGTCCCGGGCGAAAAGACCGGCGTCGCGCAATTCGCGCCGGTCGCCATCCATCGTCACGACGAGCTGCGCGCCCTTGGCCAGCAGAGTCGCCATTTCGTCGCCCCGCCTGTTCGTTGAATGCCCGCCATAATCGCCGATAGCCGGGTTGGCAAGGCGCGGGCGCGACCGGGAAAATCTGGCCGCAGCGGAAACCGTCCCATTTGCGATCGTGCGCCGGCGGGGCTATCCGCTTCGCTACCGGGCCAGGGCGGAGGAGGGGTGTCATGCGGGTTTCCGGTCTCGGGATCGCGGCGTGAGCGCTGGCGGCTCTGTCGCTGGCCGCGCTTCCGGCGCGGGCGCAAACCGGGCCAGCAGCGGCCGCGCGCTGGCCGCATACGATTGCGGAGCCGGGGGCGAGCGTCATCGTCTATCAGCCGCAGGCGATTTCATGGCCGGATCAAAAGAGACTGACGGCGCCCGCCGCGATCGCGATCACGCCGACCGGAATCCCTGGGGGCCGGGCCAAGCCGATCCTCGGCATCATCGAGGTCTCTCTCGCCACCCGCACCGACGCGAAGGCGGGCATCGTCGCGCTCTCCGACCCCAAACTCCTCGCCACGCATTTCCCGGCGCTCGATACGCAGCAGGCGGCGGCGCTGCAGGCCAAGATCGGCGTCGCACTTCCCCATTTCGTGACGCGTCCGGTGCCGCTCGATGCGGTGCTGCTCAGCCTCGGCCGGCTTCCGGCGAGCGAAGTGGCCGTGAACAACGACCCGCCGGTGATCGTCTATGCCAACCGCCCGGCGAGCCTGGTCGTGTTCGATGGCGCACCGGTGATGGCGCCGGTTGGCAAGACCGGACTCACCTTCGCGGTGAACACCAACTGGGACGTCTTCGCCGACCAGGGCGCCTGGTACCTGCTGAACAACGGCGTCTGGTTCTTGGCCCCCGCCGCCGCCGGCCCCTATACTCTGCTCGCCGCACTCCCCACCGCCTTCAACGTGCTGGCGGATGACGCGAGCTTCAGCGCGGTGCGCAAATATGTGCCGCCGCATGCGCCGCCCCCGGCCGAGCAGGCGCCACGGATCTTCGTCAGCACGAAGCCCGCGGAGATCATCGTCATTTCCGGCCAGCCGCAGTTCGCGCCGGTCTCCGGCACTGGCCTGCTGCGGGTCACCAACACCGCCAACACCCTCTTCTTCGACCCGGCCCAGGGCCGCTTCTACGTGCTCTTCTCCGGCCGTTGGTTCGCTGCGGCCGGGCTCGACGGGCCCTGGAGCTTCGCCACGGGTAAGTTGCCGCCGGACTTTTCCGCGATCCCGGCGAGCGGGACTACGCCTGCGAGGGCGGCGCCCGGTTCGTCGCCGCCGTGCCGGCGGGACCCTGGGCGCTGGCGGACAGCCTGCCGCCGGCGAGCGCGAGCATTCCGCCGGCGAGCCCGCTCTATGATGTGACCCATGTGCAGGTCTATTCCGCCACCCCGACGACGGTGACCTACGGCTATACCGCCGGCTACTTGCTGGGGTTCGTAAGCACCGGCGTGCTGGTCCATGGCACCGGGTATTACTACCCGCCGGTGATCCTGCCCGGTCCGGTCCCGATCTTCTATCCCTACCCGTACACCTACGCGGCGAATGTCTGGTACAACCCGGCCACCGCCGCGTGGGCGCGCGGCGGCACCGTCTGGGGCCCGTACGGCGCCGCCTCGGCCGGGCGATATTACAATCCCGCAACGGGTGGCTGGGCCCAGGGCGCCGCGATCTACGGGCCCTATGGCGGCGCCGGCGCCTGGTCCGCCTAAAACCCGCACACGGGGACCTATGCCCACGACAGCGCCGCCTGGGGCGGCGGCAGCGGCACCGCCAATGCCAGTTTCTACAACCCGCGATACGGCGTCTCCGGCACGACCGACCAGAACGCCGATCCCTACGGGCGCTGGGGCTCGAGCACGCTCAGCGGGCCGAACAAGACCGTGAGCACGCAAAGCCGCGGCAACGCCCAGGGCACGGCGGGCAGCTTCAGCTCATCGACGGGGGCGCAAGGTGCCGGCTATCACAACCGCGCAACCGGCAGCAGCGGCGCCGTGGTCCAGGGCGCCAACGGCGATGTCTATGCCGGGCGCGACGGCAACGTCTATCAGCACACCGACAGCGGCTGGTCGAAATGGAACAATGGCGGCTGGTCGTCCGTGCAGCCGCCCGCCCGCGGCGGCAATTCCGGCATGATCTCTTCCGGCAGCTACCAGCAGCTCCAGCAGGATCGGCTCGGCCGGGAGGCCGGGGCCGGCGGATTGAGCGGCGGCGGCCGGCGCTTCACGCGCTGACAGATAGGTTGCCGCCCGCATCCTTCGCGCGCCCGTTGATGGCCCGCCAGACCCGCTCGGGCGTCGCCGGCATGTCGATATGCGTGACGCCGAATTCCGCCAGCGCATCGACGATCGCGTTCATGATCGAAGGCATCGCTCCGGCGCATCCCGCCTCGCCGCAGCCCTTGACGCCGAGCACGTTCGTCTTCGCCGGCACCGGATGATAGGCAATGGTGAAGTTGGGCGCTGCATCGGCGCGTGGCAGCGCGTAATCCATGAACGAGCCGGCAAGCGGCTGGCCCGCCTCGTCATAGACGACGTGCTCGAGCAGCGTCTGCCCGAGCCCCTGCACCACCCCGCCATGCGCCTGGCCCTCGACGAGCAGCGGGTTGATGACGGTGCCGAAATCGTTGACCATCGCGTAGCGCGCGAGCGTGACGATCCCGGTCTCCGGCTCGATCTCGACCTCGGCGACGTGGCAGCCGTTGGGATAGGAGAAAGGCGGGCCCTCGGCGACGTGGCTCACCGAGAGGGTGTGCGGCAGGTCGGCCGGCAAGCGGAGGCCCGAGCGCAGCTGCGCGGCAAGCTCCATGATCCCGATCGCGCGGTCGGTGCCGGCGATGCGGAATCCGCCGCCCGCCGGCCCGATTTCGAACTCGATATCCGCGACCGCGGCCTCCAGCACATGGGCTGCGATCTTCTTGCCGTTCTCGATCACCAGCGCACCCGCCTCGACGATAGCGGTGCCGCTTGCCATCATCGATTTCGATCCCCCGGTGCCGCCGCCCGCCAGCATCTCGTCGGAATCGCCCTGGAGAAGGGAAATTTTCTCGAACGGGATGCCGAGCCGGCTCGCCAGCACCTGGGCGAAGGGCGTCGCGTGGCCCTGGCCGTAATCGAGCGTGCCGGTGATGATCGTCACCGTGCCGTCGGGCTCGAAGCGGATGCCGCCCATCTCCTTGGAAGGCGGGCCGGTGACCTCGAGATATTGCCCGATCCCGCGCCCGCGCAAGCAACCCCGTGTCCGGCTCTCCGCGCGCCGCGCCGCGAACCCGTCCCAATCGGCGAGCTCGAGCGCCTGCTCGAGCAGCGCGGGAAAATCGCCGCTGTCATAGACCGTGCCGCCCGGCGTCTTGTAGGGGAAGGCATCGGTGGGAATGTGGTTGCGGCGGCGGATGTCCACCCGGTCGATCCCGATCTCGCGCGCCGCCGTATCGAGCAGCCGCTCGAGATAGTAGTTGCTTTCGGGCCGCCCGGCGCCGCGATAGGGGCCGACGGGCGAGGTGTTGGTGAACATCACCCGTGACGTCACCTCCTGCAGCGGCGTGGCGTACACGCCGATCGTGTTCTTCACGACATTGCCGGTCGGCTGCAGCACCGTGCCGTTGGAAAGATACGCGCCGACATTCCCATAGCCCGTGACACGGAGTGCGAGGATCCGCCCCTCCGCGTCGAACGCCATTTCCTGCTCCATGTCGTGGTCGCGGCCGTGGCTGTCGGAAAGAAAACTCTCCGAGCGCTCGTCGGTCCACTTTACCGGCCGGCCAAGTGCCCGCGCGGCGTGCAGGATGGCGATATATTCGGGGTAGCAGGAGGATTTCATCCCGAAGCTGCCGCCGACATTGCCGGTCAGCACGCGGACCTTCTCGACCGTGGTTTTCAGCGGCCCGGTCAAAAGCTGGCGCATCGGAAAGACGCCCTGGCAGCCGAGGCGCAGCGTGAAGCGTTCGCTCGCTTGATCGTATTCGCCGATCGCCGAGCGCGGCTCCATCGGGCAGACGACGACGCGGCTGTTGCGGATCTTCATCCGCGTCACGTGCGCGGCGCGGGCGAAGGCTTCGGCCACCTTCGCGCTATCGCCGTGATGGAAATCGAGGATGAGGTTCCCCGCCGTCCCCTCATGCACCAGCGGCGCGCCCGGCGCATCCGCCTCCCGCGCGGTGGTGATGGCGGGCAGCGGGTCGATCTCGGCGATGACGGCCTCGGCCGCATCTTTGGCCTGCTTCGGGCTCGCCGCGATCAGCACGGCGAACGGGTCGCCCACGAAGCGCACCTTGTCGGTGGTGAGCGGCGGCTGCTTCGGCTTCGCCATCTCCGAGCCGTCGCGGTTCTTGAACGACATCCCCGCGGGCATCAGCCCGAGCCCGGCCGCGAGCAGGTCGGCGCCGGTATAGAGCGCGATCACGCCCGGCATGATGCGGGCTACGGCGGTGTCGATCGAGCGGATCACGCCGTGGGCGAAGCGCGAGCGGACCATCACGGCATAGGCCTGGCCCGGGAGATTGAGGTCGTCCGAGTAGCGGCCGCGGCCGCGGAGCAGGGTCGGATCCTCCTTGCGCGAGACCGGCTGGCCGATCGCGTATTTCTCGAAGCCGGCTTCGAGCGGATTGACGGGTGCGTCCATGGGCTCGTTCGCTCCTTATGGGAGTCCTTTGGGAGGCCGCCGGCACACGCGCCGGCGTCTCAGCGTTCCTCGCCGACGAAATCTTGTTGCAATGCGGCGATCCGGTCCAGTGCCGGCCCCGGCAGGGGCCCTTTGCCGATGGCGGCGAGCGCGAATTCGAACTCCTCCGGGCTCGCCATGCCGACGAGAAGGACGCCGATCCCGGGTTCGCCGACGACGAAGCGGATCGCCGCCTCGGCGAGGCTGCCGGCGAACCCCTCCGCGACCAGCGACTCGAACCACCGCGCCCGGGCGAGGTCGGCCTCGTAGCTCGCCCCCGAGCCGATCGGCGTGGGCGGCGGGCTTGCGATCGGGTGGCGCGCCTCGCTCCCCGAGAGCGCGCCGCCGGCGAGCACCCGGATACCGATGGCCCCGGCCCCGACCGCCGCGAGGCGCTCGAGGAGCCTTGCGTAGTCCTGCGCCGGATATCCGGGCGGCAGCGCGGCCGCCGCCGAGGGGTTGAGCATATTGTAGCTCACCTGCGCGCTCGCGAACACGCCGGAATCGATCACCTGGTGCAGTGCCGCCGTCTCGCCCACCCCTGTCAGCCCGAGGAAGCGGAGCTTGCCCGCCCCGCGCAGCCGCTCGAAGGCAGGCACGACCTCGCCCAGCACCTGCGCCACGCTTAGCGCTTCGCCGCCGCCTGCCAGTGTGATCGCATTGTGCAGATGGAAGAGGTCGACCGCCGGGCGCCCGAGGCGGCGGAGGCTGCCTTCGAGCGAGTCCGCGACGACGGCGCCGATGCGGGAGAAATCGCCCGAGCGGAGCCTCACCTTGGTGCCGACGACCACATCGGCGGGCGCGAGTCGTTGGAGGATCCGGCCGAGATTTTTTTCCGACTGGCCGTCGCCGTACTGCACCGCCGTGTCGAAATAATTGACCCCGGCCTCGAGCGCACGGGCGATCGCGCGTTCCTGCCCGGCCGGCGAGCCGCGCACCATCAGCCCACCGACGGCTCCGCAGCCGAAGCCCAAAGTCGAAAGCCGGAGCCCGGTGCGGCCGAAAGGGCGCATCTCCATCGCCTCGTTTCCCTCTGCTATTTCGCGGTGAAGCCACCGTCGACATAGAGCGTCTGTCCGGTGATATAGGCAGAAGCCTCGGAGGCTAGGAAGATCGCGGCACCATAGAGGTCGGCAAGCGCGCCGTTCCGCCCGATCGCGGTCTGCTCGGCGAGGCGGCGCACGCGCTCGGCATCGGCGAAGACTGGCGCCGTGAGCCGGGTCGGAAAGAAGCCTGGAGCAATCGCGTTGCAAGTGACGCCGTGACGCGACCAGGCTTCGGCGATCGCCCGCGCGAGCTGGACGATGCCGCCCTTGGCCGCGCCGTAGGGCGCGGAATCGGGAAAGGCCCGCGCCGATTGCAGGGACGCGATCAGCACGATGCGTCCCCAGCCGCGCCCGGCCATGCCCGGGGCGAAGCGCTGGGCGAGGAGAAAGGGCGCCCGCAGGTGCACGGCAAGCGTGACATCGAACTCGCCCGCCGTGACCGATGCAAAAGGCCTTCTCAGGTTCATGCCCGCCGCATGCACCAGGATGTCGATTGCCGTGTCCCCGAGGGCCGCGGCCAGCCCGTCCACGTCATTTTCCAGCGCGAGGTCGGCCGTGAGGGTCCGGGCGGCGATCTTTTCCGCGTGCAGGGTCCCGGCGGCCTGGGCGAGCGCCCGCGTCCCGCGCGCGGCGAGCACGATCGCAGCACCTTGCAGCCCAAGCGCGCGGGCGATCGCGAGCCCGATGCCGGAGCTGCCGCCGGTGATGAGCGCGGTTCGTCCCCCGAGCGAGAACAGGCGATCGAGCCGCCCGGCCATCCGCGCCTCCGTCACCCTATTCCCCCACCCTATTCTCCCATTGGCCGGCCGAGATCGAGATTGTGGCCGGGCCGAAAGCGCGCGAGCCTGAGATCGGCGGTGCGTGCATGCGCTTCCATCCCCTCGAGGCGGGAGATCCGCGCCGTGACCGCGCCAATCGCCACCGCGGCCTCCGGGCTCATCCGCTGCCACGTCAGGGGCTTGAGGAACTTGTGCACGGAAAGGCCGGCGGAATAGCGTGCCGCGAACTTGGTGGGCAGGACATGGTTCGGCCCCGCGGCTTTGTCGCCGAACGCGACCGTCGTCTCCGGCCCGAGAAAAAGCGAGCCGTAATTGGTGAGCCGCTGCAGCCACCATTCCGGATCGGCGCAGTGCACCTCGAGATGCTCGGGCGCATAGGCGTCGGAGGCGGCGAGCATCTCCTCGCGCGTCGCGCAGAGCACGATCTCGCCGTAGTCCCGCCAGGCCGAAGCGGCCGCCTCGAGCGCGCCGCCGGGGAGCGCTGCAATCCGCTCGGCCACAGAGGCGAGCACCGCGCGCGCCAGCGTCTCGGAGGAGGTGATGAGCCAGGCAGGGCTCTCGGCGCCGTGCTCGGCCTGGCCCACAAGGTCCGCGGCGACCAGCTCGGCATCGGCGCTCCCATCGGCCAGGACGGCGATCTCCGAGGGGCCGGCGAAGACGTCGATGCCGACGCGGCCGAAGAGGAGGCGCTTCGCCTCGGCGACGAACTTGTTGCCGGGCCCGACGATGATGTCGGCGGGCTTGCCGGTGAATAACCCGTAGGCCAGGGCGGCGATCGCCTGCACCCCGCCAAGGGTGAGGACGGCATCCGCGCCCGCCGCGTGCATGGCGTGGAGCACGGCTGGGTGGATTCCCTGGCCGCGCCAGGGTGTGGCGCAGGCGATCACCGTCGGAACTCCGGCAGCCTTGGCGGTGGCGATCGACATGTAGGCCGAGGCGATGTGCACGTACCGTCCCGTCGGCACGTAGCAGCCCGCGACGTTGCACGGCACCAGCTTCTGGCCGAGAAGCATCCCGGGCACGGGCTCGATCGTGAAGTCGAGGATCGAGGCGCGCTGCGCCTCGGCAAAGCGGCGCACATTGGCGATGGCGAAGGCGATGTCCTCCTTCACCGCCTCCGGCACCGCGGCACTCGCGCGGGCGATCTCCGCCGCCTCCACGAGGATCGGCCCGTCCCAGTCATCGAGCGTCCGCGCATAGGCGCGCGCCGCCGCCTCCCCGCCCGCCTCCCCGCCCGCCGCGATGTCCGCGAGCATCCGCTCGGCGACGCCCTGCGCGGTCCCGGTCTCGCTCTGCGCGGTCTTCGCCGCCCTCTTGAGATAGGTCATCGCGGCCCGGCTCTTCAGTTCGTCGCGTTGGCGAAGGCGCTGAGCTTCGGATCCGCAGCAACCCGCTTCATGAAGGCGTCGGTGACGTAGGACGAAGCTGCCGGCGGGTTCGCCACCGCCCCCGTCTGCTTGAGGAAGGCGCCGATCGCATTCATCCAGCCGTCGAGCTTCGAGGGGCCATCGCGCGCGTCCATCAGCGCCAGCTCCTGCTCGAGCGAGAAGGTCGGGCGCTTGAACTCCTCGGTCAGGCCGAACGGCGTCAGCGGAACCCCGCCCTGCTCGTCGGCGGCCTCGAGCATCGCGGCCGCGTCCTGCGGGTGCGCCTTGGCCCACGCCCAGGCATGCACATAGACCGCGAGGAACGCGGCCACCCGGTCCGGATGCGCCTTGGCATAGGAGGCGCGTACCACCAGAACGCCCGGGATGACGACGCCGGCGCTCGCCCCCGAGCAGAGCACCTTGGCGCCGGCCTTCTGCATCGCCTGATAGCTGTAGGGCGCCCAAAGACCGGCGAGACCGGCGTTGCCGGAAATGACGGCGGTCACGATCGGCGCCTGGCCGAGATTGACGAGCGAGACCGAACCCGCCGCCACGCCCCAGTGCGCGAGGCAGCTCCGCACGGCGTAGTCGCCGGTCGAGATGGTGGTGAGCAGGATGCGCTGGCCGGCAATGGATTTCGGATCGGCGGCGAACTTCGCGTACGCCTTTGCGCTCGCCAGAAGGACGTTGGTCGCCGATTCGTCGTTGTCGATGCCGATGGTGAGGATGTTGAAGCGCGCGGCGCCGAGCACGGCCGGCACCGAGCCGGTGGCGCCGACATCCCAGGAGCCGGCGGCAGCCGCCGCCATCTGCGGTGCGCCGGCCGGGAAGAGCACGAACTTCGGCTCGAGCCCGACCTCCGCCCACCAGTGCTTCACGGTGGCGACGTAGAAGGGAAGCGCCCAGTAGTTGGTCGGCTGGTAGCTGATGCGGACCGGCGCCTGCGCGCGGGCGACGCCCGAGGCAGCGATGCCGGACGCGGCGAGGCCGAACGCGGCGGCGGCAGACAGGATCAGTCGTCGCATGGGGTTTCTCCCGTGGTTATCCTTTGTCGTCGTCATCCCGGCGCCGCCTGCGCCTCGCGCAGTCGGCGCCAGACATGCGTCCGCATCCGGACGAAGGAGGGCTGGTCCATGACCTCCTCGATCCTCGCCAGTTGGTCCCAGCCCTCCTTCTCACGCAGCGCCTTCACCGCGATGATCTCGTCGATGCGGCCGGGGCTGCGCGTCATGACGACGACACGGTCGGCGAGGTAGATCGCCTCCTCGACCGAATGCGTGATGAAAAGGACCGTGCGCGGCGTGACGCGCGCGAGCCGCACCAGCTCCTCCTGCATCGCCACGCGCGTCTGCGCATCGAGGGCTCCAAACGGCTCGTCCATCAGCAGCACCGCGGGCTCGAGCACGGTTGCCCGCGCGATCGCGACGCGCTGCTGCATGCCGCCTGAGAGCTGGTGGGGGAAGGCGCGCGCCGCGCCTTCTAGGTTCATGAGCCGCAGCGCCGCGCCGATGCGCCGCTCGCGCTCCGCGGTCGGGATGCCCGCGTTGCGCAGGCCGAGTGCTATGTTGTCGTGCACGTTCTTCCACGGGAAGAGCGCGAAGTGCTGGAAGACGACAGCGCGGTCGGGGCCCGGGCCGCTCACCTTGCGTCCGCCCACCCGCACCTCGCCCGAGGTCGGGGCATCGAAGCCGGCGGCGAGGCGGAGGCAGGTGGTCTTGCCACAGCCGGACGGTCCTACGATGGCCACGAACTCCTTCTCGGCGATCGCGAGATCGAAGGCTTCGAGCGCGACGACGCGGCGCGCGGGCAGCTCGAACACCCGCTCCACCGCGGCGAAGACGATGGCGCTCATCGTGGGCTCCTGGGCGTCGCGCCGGCGAGGCCGTAGCGACGGCGGACCGCCCGCTCGGCGGCGCGCAAGCCGAGATCGAGCGCGCTGCCGACGAGGCCAACCGCGATGATCCCGGCCATCACCGTGTCGGTCGCCGCCGCCGCCTCGCCCTGCACCATCATGTAGCCGACGCCCGAGGAGACGACGATCAGCTCGGCTCCGATCAGCGATTGCCAGCCGAGCCCGGCGGCGACGCGCAGGCCGGCGACGATCGAGGGAACCGCGCCGGGCAGCAGGATCTCGGTCAGCATGCGGCGGTGCGAGGTGCCCAGCATGCGCGCCGCCTCGATCAATTGCGGCTCGATCATGCGCGCGCCGCGATAGGTGCCGATCAGCACCGGTGGAAAGGCGCCGGTGAAGATAACCAGTACCGGGCCGCCGATGCCGGTGCCGAACCAGAGCGCCGCGAAGGGCACCCAGGCGATCGGTGGGACGAAGCGAAGCCCGTCGAAGATCGGCGTGATGACGGTGTCGAGGAGACGGAACCAGCCCATCGCCAGGCCGAGCGGCAGGCCGACCAGGGCCGCGAGCAAGACCCCGGCGGCGTAGCGGTGGAGGCTCGCGGCGAGGTGCTGCGGCAGGGTGGCGCCGGCATAAGGGTGGCTCAGCAGGCGGAGAAACTCGGCGAAGACCGCAGCCGGTCCCGGCAGGAATGTGGCCGAGACCAGTCCGAGCGCGCCGCAGCCCTCCCAGATCGCCAGGAAGGCGAGAAGCCCGGCGAGGCCGAGCGCGAGGGCGCGACCGGGACCGAGGACACCCGGCCGCTCAGGCACGGGCCGTCGCTCGGACGCTCGCGTGCCAGGCGAGCAGGTGCCGCTCGATCGCGGCGAGGATTGTGGCGGTGAGCCAGCCGCAGATTCCGACCATCGCCATGCCGACGAAGATCATGCCCGGGTCGATGTCTTGCTGGGCTTCGTTCAACACGTGGCCGAGGCCGTAGAAGGACCCCACCAACTCGGCCGCGACCAGGGTCGTCCAGCACGCCTGCAGGGAGAGGCGGAGTCCGGTGAAGATCATCGGTCCCGCCGCCGGCACGATCACCTCGGCGAGCATGCGCCGGCGGGGCGTGCCGAGCATGCGCGCGGCCTCGAGCAGAGGGGGCGCGATCTCGCGCACGCCGGTCTCGGCATTGATCACCGCGGGCACGAAGGCGGCGAACCAGATGACCAGCACCTTGGCGGCATTGCCGAGTCCGAGCCAGAGGATGACGAGCGGGATCCAGGCGAGCGGCGGGATCGGGCGGAGCAGCTGGAAGACGGGGTTGACGAAGGCGGCGGTCACCGGGCTCACGCCCATGGCGAGGCCGAGCGCGGTGCCGGTGGAGGCGGCGATCAGGAATCCCTCGACGACAAGGCCAAGGCTCGTCACGACGTGCCGCCAGAGGGTGGCGCCGCCGAACCCGACGGTCGTGATCTGCACGAAGGCGGCGGCGACCAGCGGCGGCGAGGGGAAGCGGGCAGGAGAGACCGGGCCGAGCGGGCCGGTCGCCCAGGCCCAGAGGGCCAGGAGCCCAAGCAGGCTTGCGGCGGCGATGAGGCCGCGCCGAGCCGGCATGACGATCGGTCCTCCCCGAAATTTGCCGCTTGGCGGTCTGGACGTTGCCAGCAAACGTTTTCACATACGTCCGGTGCGCGTCAAGAGACTCCGCCCATAGCTGTCGCCTTTCTCGCGAACTCCGGTGTGCAGCGATTGCAAAAATATTTGCAAGGCGGCATGGTGCGGCAGGGGAACAAGGAATGCCGCGTCCCGCCCGCCCAACGCAGCGCGATGTCGCCCGTGAGGCGGGGATCTCGATCGCCACCGTCTCGCGCGCGCTCGCGCGCCCGTACCTCGTCGAGGCCGGGACGCGCCAGCGGGTCGAGGCCGTCGCCCGCCGCCTCGGCTACCTGCCGAACGGCGCCGGCCGGGCGTTGGTCTCGGGCGTCAGCCGGACCGTCGGCGTGATCGTGCCGACGCTCGATGCCGCCATCTTCTCGCGTGCGATCCAGGGCCTGCAGCGGCGGCTGGCGGAGGCCGGCTACCAGCTGCTGGTCGCCGCGCACGACTACTCGCTCGCGGCGGAATCCTCGGCGGTGCGAGCGATGCTCGGCCACCAGGTCGATGCGCTCGTGCTGGTCGGCGCCGACCGGGCGCAGGAGACGCGCCTCCTCCTCAAGGCCGCAGAGGTGCCGGTGCTGATCACTTGGTCATTCGACGCCGATTTCGACTGCATCGGCTTCGACAACGAGGCAGCGGGCAGGATCGCCGCCGAGCATCTCGTGGCACTCGGGCATCGGTGCATCGGCATGATCTCCGGCCTCACCGAGCAGAACGACCGGGCCCGGCTGCGCCGCCTCGGCGTGAGCCGGGCGCTCGCCGCGGCCGGCCTCGCTTTGCCGGACTGGTGCGTGGTCGAGCAGCCCTTCAGCCTCGCCGGCGGGCGTGCCGCGCTCGCCGAGCTTCTGGCGCTGACCGAGGCGCCGAGCGCGATCGTCTGCGGCAACGACCTGCTCGCCGCCGGCGCGCTGTTCGAGGCCGCCGCGCGCCGCATCTCCGTCCCCGAGCGGCTTTCCCTCGTCGGGATCGACAATCTCGACATCGCCGCGCATCTCGCCCCGCCGCTCACCACCGTCCACCTGCCGACCGCGCAGCTCGGCGCGCTCGCCGCCGAGCACGTGCTGGCACGCCTCTCCGGCGCCGCCGTCCAGGCACGGCGCGAACTGCCCGTGGCGCTCGTGCTGCGTGGCTCGACGGCCGGGGCGTCGGCTCAGAGCCCGAGCAGCGTGGCGCGGTCCGAAGGCGGGCCGTAGCCGACGGGCGCGAGGCCCGCGCACAGAAACCGCACCAACGTGGTGATGTCGAAAACCGGCAGCCCGACCGCCTCGGCCAGCACCGCGGCATAGGGCGGCATGTTGGTGCATTCGAGCACGATCGCGCCGACCTCGGGGTGCCGCGCCACGAGGTCCCGCCCGGCCTCGATGATGTCGCGGGCGGCCAGCGCCACGTCGAGATCCTCCTTCTCCCCGCGCACCAGGACGCGGAAGATCTCCGCCCCGTTCTCGGTGCCGGCGAGCGGGGTGTCCGCCGGCGCCCCGACAGCCTCGAGATGGGCTTGCGTCAGCGAACCGGCCGAGACGGTGACGACACCAACGCGCTTTCCCGGCGGCAGGCTCGCCTGGACCCAGGGGATCTGCATCAGCGAGCTCGCCGCGACCGGCACGCCGACATGGGCGGCAAGCTCGCGCTGGAAAAGGGAAAGAAAGCCGCAGCTCGTGGTGATCGCCCGCGCGCCGAGCTCGACCAGCTCCTTCGCCGCCTCGAGGAAGAGCGGCAGCAGCCCCTCGGCCGCGTGCAGCACCACCCGCTCGGGGCTCGCCCCGCGCACGACGCGATAGAGCACCGGGAACGGCCAGGTGCCGGCGTGCCCGATATCGCCCGGAACGCGGGCGAAGCGCGTCTCGAGCATGAGGATGCCGAGCGGCGCGCCATAGACGGATTTTCCTCCGTTGGCGATCGCACGGCTCGGTTGCGGCAGATGCGTGTCCATTCCACGGCCCCCAAGGTTGTCCAGGCTCCTGGCGGCTGCGATGCTAGCCGCTGCACCGCATTGGGGGAACTGCCATGGCGGAGAGAGAATTCACGCGCGAGGATCTCGAGCGGCTCAAGGAATGGGACACGCCGACCATCTGCAACGGGCTTGAGCTGGTGGTGCCGGAGCGCCGCGCGATCGGCTTCACCGTCGAGCCGATGGTGGCGGCGGACCGCGCGCTGCCCCCGATCGTCGGCCTCGCCCGCGTCGGCACGATCCGCGCCAAGGAGCCGCCGCGCGGGAAGGTCGCGACCCGCGTCGACTGGTACGACTATGTCGCCGACGCGGACCTGCCGACGGTCGTGCTGCTGCAGGACCTCGACGACCGCCCGGGCTACGGCGCCTTCTGGGGCGAGGTTCACTCCACCGTGCACAAGGCGCTCGGCGCGCTCGGCTGCGTCACCAATGGCTCGTTCCGCGATTGCGACATGCTCGCCCCCGGCTTCCAGATCGTCGGCAGCCGCATCGGCCCGAGCCACGCCCATGTCCACCTCGTCGATTTCGGCAAGCCGGTGAATGTCTGCGGGATGCAAGCGGGGCATGACGACGTCATCCATGCCGACTTCCACGGCGCGGTGGTGATCCCGGCGGCGGCGGTGCGGAAGCTGCCCGAGGCGATCGCGCTCGTCGCGCGGCGCGAGAAGGTGATCCTCGATGTCTGCACCGCCCCCGGCTTCACGCCCGCCCGCTTGCGCGAAGCGGTGCAGCGCTCCGGCGAGATCCACTGAAGAACACGGAGGAAACGCCATGTGGGAACCGAACCAGCGCTACCCCGACGCCGCCGTCGAAATCCTCGATCCGTCATTCGCGAAATACCGCCTCCCGCTCGCCTCGGTCGAGCAGCTCGCCACGGGATGCCGCTGGTCCGAGGGGCCCGTCTGGTTCGGCGACGGGCGCTACCTTCTGTGGAGCGACCTCCCCAACAACCGCATCATGAAGTGGGAGGAGGAGACCGGCGCGGTCAGTGTCTTCCGCAAGCCCTCCGACAACGCCAACGGCAACACGCGCGACCGCCACGGCAGGCTCGTCACCTGCGAGCATGATGCGCGGCGCGTGACGCGCACCGAATATGACGGCGCGATCACCGTGCTGATGGACCGCTTCGAGGGCAAGACGCTCAACTCTCCGAACGACGTCGTCGTCAAGTCGGACGGCTCGGTCTGGTTCACCGACCCGCCCTTCGGCATCTCCGGCTATTACGAGGGCCATCGCGCCGCACAGGAGCTGCCGACCAACCTCTACCGACTCGACCCGGGAACAGGCGACGCGACGGTCGCCGTCGGCGACGTGGTCGGGCCGAACGGGCTCTGCTTCTCGCCCGACGAAAACATCCTCTATGTCGTCGAATCGCGCACCAGCCCGCGCCACATCCTCGCCTTCGACGTGAGCGCGGACGGCACCCGGCTCGCCAACAAGCGCATCCTCATCGATGCCGGGCCCGAGGGCACGCCGGACGGTATGCGCTGCGACGTGGACGGCAATATCTGGGCCGGCTGGGGAATGACGGCGGCACTCGACGGGGTGCGCATCTTCAACCCCGAAGGCAAGCCGATCGGCCATATCCACCTGCCCGAGCGTTGCGCCAATCTCTGCTTCGGCGGCCGCTACCGCAACCGGCTGCTGATGGCGGCGAGCCACTCGGTCTATTCGCTCTTCGTCAACACCGAGGGTGCACCGGGGGGGTGACCCCAGCCAGGGGGACAGCGTCCGCTGGCCTCAGGCGAGCGCGCGCTCCAGATTGACGGGCGTGAAGCCGAGATCGCGGGCGACGGCCTCGTGGGTGAGGTATCCGTCGTGGACATTGAGCCCGGCGGCGAGGTGCGAGTCCTCGCGGAGCGCCGTCCGCCAGCCCTTGTCGGCAATGGCGAGGATCGCGGGCAGGGTCGCGTTGTTGAGCGCCGCCGCGGCGGTGCGCGCGACCGCGCCCGGCATGTTGGCGACGCAATAATGCACGACGCCCTCGGCGAGGTAGGTCGGCACGTCGTGCGTCGTCGCGTGCGAGGTCTCGCAGCAGCCGCCCTGGTCGATCGCGATATCGACGATCACCGCGCCCGGCCGCATCTGCCCCACCAGCGCCTTCGAGACAAGCTTCGGCGCCGCCGCGCCCGGCACCAGCACCGCGCCGATCACGAGGTCGGCGCCGGCGACCTCGGCCTCGATCGCGTCGGCTGTCGCGAACAGCGTCTGGATGCGCGCGCCGAACAGGAGGTCGAGGTCCTGCAGGCGCGCCAGCGAGCGGTCGATGACCGTGACCTGCGCCTCCATGCCCGCGGCGACCCGCGCGGCATTGGTGCCCGAGACCCCGCCGCCGAGCACCACCACCCGCGCGGCCGCCACGCCCGGGACACCGCCGAGCAGGATGCCCTCGCCGCCCTGCTCCTTCTCGAGGCAATGCGCGCCGACATGGACGGACATCCGTCCTGCGACCTCGCTCATCGGCGCGAGCAGCGGCAGCCTCCCGTCGCGGTCCGTCACCGTCTCGTAGGCGATCGCGGTGGCGCCGGCGCGCATCAGCCCTTCGGCCTGGGGCTTGTCGGCGGCGAGGTGGAGGTAGGTGAAGAGCACCTGGCCCGGCCGCAGCATCGCGATCTCCGCCGCTTGCGGCTCCTTCACCTTGACGATCAGCCCGGCCCCGGCAAACACCGAAGCCGCGTCGGGGAGGATCCTCGCACCCGCCGCGCGGTAGGCGGTGTCCGCATAGCCGATGCCGGCGCCGGCGCCCGCCTGCACCAGCACCTCATGGCCGTGGCGCACCGCCTCGCGCACGCTCGCGGGGACCATGCCGACGCGGTACTCGCGCGTCTTGATCTCCTTCGGCACGCCGATCCGCATGGCCCCTCTCCGCGCGCGGCTAGTTCCTGCTCTTGTCCACCAGGCGGTTCTTGGCGATCCAGGGCATCATCGCCCGCAGTTTTTCCCCGATCTGCTCGATCGGATGCTCGCCCATCTGCCGGCGCATCGCCTTGAAGCTCGTCTGGTTGACCTTGTTCTCGAGCATCCAGTTGCGCGCGAAACGGCCGGACTGGATATCCGCCAGCACCTCCTGCATCGCCTCGCGCACGCCGGAATCGATCACCCGCGGGCCGGAGACATATTCGCCGTATTCGGCGGTGTTGGAGACGGAATAGTTCATGTTGGCGATGCCGCCCTCATAGATGAGGTCGACGATCAGCTTGACCTCGTGCACGCATTCGAAATAGGCCATCTCGGGCGCGTAGCCTGCGGCGACGAGCGTCTCGTACCCGGCCTTCATCAGCTCGACGAGGCCGCCGCACAGCACAGTCTGCTCGCCGAAGAGATCGGTCTCGCACTCTTCCTTGAAGCTCGTCTCGATGATCCCCGCACGCCCGCCGCCGATCGCGGAGGCATAGGAGAGCGCGACCTCGAGCGCGTTGCCCGATGGGTTCTGCGAGACCGCGACCAGGCAGGGCACGCCGCCGCCGCGCTCATATTCGCTGCGCACGGTATGGCCCGGGCCCTTCGGCGCGATCATGAAGACGTCGATGTCGGCCCTGGGCTCGATCAGGTTGAAGTGGATGTTGAGCCCGTGGGCGAAGGCGAGTGCGGCGCCGGCGCGCATGTTGGGGCCGAGATGCTCGCGGTAGAGATCGCCCTGGCCTTCGTCGGGCGTCAGCACCATCACCACGTCCGCCCATTTCGCCGCCTCCGCCGCGCCCAGAACCTTCAGCCCCGCGGCTTCGGCTTTCGCGACCCCCACCGAGCCCCTGCGCAAGCCGACGACGACGTCCTCGACACCCGAATCCTTGAGGTTGTTGGCATGGGCGTGGCCCTGGCTGCCATAGCCGACCACAGCGACTTTTTTGCCTTTGATCAGGTTCACGTCGGCGTCGCGGTCGTAATAGACCCGCATGAGTTGATCCCTTTTCGGTTGGAGAGCGTCAGATGGTTCTGGTGCCGCGGATGATGGCGGCAATGCCGGTGCGCGAGACCTCGGCCAAGCCGAGCGGGCGCATCAGGGCGAGGAAGGCATCGAGCTTGTCGGTGGCGCCGGTCAGCTCGAAGATGAAGTTCTCGGTGGTCGCATCGATCACGCGGGCGCGAAAAGCCTCGGCGATGCGCAAGCTTTCGGCGCGCGCCTCACCGGTGCCGACGACCTTGATCAGCGCCATCTCGCGGGCGATGTGCGGGCCCTCCCGGCTGAGGTCGGCGAGGCGATAGACCGGCACCAGCCGATCGAGCTGCGCCTTGATCTGTTCGATGACCATCTCGGTGCCGGAGGTGACGATGTTGATCCGGCTCTGCCGCCCGGTCTCGTCCACCGGGGCGACGGTGAGGCTGTCGATATTGTAGCCGCGGCCGGAAAAAAGCCCGACGACGCGCGCCAGGATCCCGGGCTCGTTCTCGACGAGCACGGAAATGGTCGCGGTGCGAAGGCCTTCATTGCCCGCCATGCGCTCAGACCAGCACCAGCCCCGGATCGGTGATGCCGGCGGCGCGGCCCTCGGTCGCCGCCGAGAGGATCATGTCGTTGTGCGCGGCACCCGAGGGGATCATCGGGAAGCAGTTCTCCTTCTGATCGACCGCGATATCGGCGATCACCGGCCCCTCGGCGGCGAGCATCGCGCGGATCACGTCGTCGAGCTGATCGACGCTCTCGGCGCGCAGGCCTGTGCCGTGAAAACTCTCGGCGAGCTTCACGAAATCCGGCAGCGCCTCCATGTAGCTCTCGGCATAGCGCCCGCCATGCAGCAGCTCCTGCCACTGCCGCACCATGCCCATGTACTGGTTGTTGAGGATGAAGATCTTCACCGGCAGCCGGTACTGCGAAGCGGTCGCCATCTCCTGGATGTTCATCAGGATGCTCGCCTCGCCGGCGATATCGATGACGAGCCCCTCCGGGTGCGCGATCTGCACGCCGATCGCCGCCGGCAGGCCATAGCCCATGGTGCCGAGGCCGCCCGAGGTCATCCAGTGGCGCGGCGCCTCGAAGCGGAAATGCTGCGCGGCCCACATCTGGTGCTGGCCGACCTCGGTGGTGATGAAGACGTCGCGCCCGAGCCCCCGCGTCATCTCGTAGAGGCGGCTGATCGCGTGCTGCGGCTTGATCACCGCGCCCTTGGCGGGGTCCTGCGTGAAATGGAGGCACTCCTTCGCCCGCCAGCAATCGATCTCGCGCCACCAATCGGCCAGCGCCTCGCGATCGGGCGCCCTGCGGTCCGCCTCCCAGGCCGCGATCAGCGCCGCCAGCACGCGCCCCGCATCGCCGATCACCGGCACCTCCACGGGCACGTTCTTGTTGATGCTTGAGGGGTCGATATCGGCGTGGATCTTTCGCGACCCGGGGCTGAAGGCGTTGAGACGCCCCGTTACCCGGTCGTCGAACCGCGCGCCGATCGCCAGCATCGCGTCCGCCCCGTGCATCGCGAGATTGGCCTCGTAGGTGCCGTGCATGCCGAGCATGCCGAGGAAGCGCGGATCGGCGGCCGGAAATGCGCCGAGCCCCATCAGCGTCGAGGTGCAGGGAAAGCCGGTGAGGCGGACGAATCGGGTCAGCAGCGCCGAGGCCTCGTCGCCGCTGTTGATGACACCGCCGCCGCTATAGACGATCGGCCGCTTCGCCGCCTTGAGGATGGCGACGGCGCGCGCGATCGCCGCCGGATCGGGCTCGGTGCGCGGGCGGTAGCTCGGATGGCCGTCCGCCGGCGGAGGCGCATACGGCGCCCGGTTGATCATGATGTCCTTCGGCAGGTCGATCACCACCGGCCCGGGCCGTCCGGAGCGCGCCACCAGGAAGGCCTCGTGCACGACGCGGGCGAGATCGCACGCCCGCTTGACGAGGTAGTTGTGCTTGGTCGCCGGGCGGGTGATGCCGGTGGTGTCAGCTTCCTGGAAGGCGTCGTTGCCGATGAGGTGCGTCGGCACCTGGCCGGTGAGGCAAACCACCGGGATCGAATCCATCAGCGCATCGACCAGCCCCGTCACGGCATTGGTCGCCCCCGGGCCGCTGGTGACGAGCACGACGCCGACCCGCCCCGTCGAGCGCGCATAGCCCTCGGCCGCATGCACCGCGCCCTGCTCGTGGCGCACCAGCACATGGCGGATCGCGTTCTGCTGGAAGAGCGCGTCATAGATCGGGAGCACGGCGCCGCCCGGATAGCCGAAAATGACCTCGACGCCCTGCGCCTTGAGCGCCTGAAGCAGGACTTCCGCCCCCGATTGCTCTGGTGGTGCCGACATGCCCGTCTTTCCTCAAGCGATTTCCACCCGGGCGCCGCCCGGTTCACGAGGCGGCGCGCGGGATACGTCACACCGATCCGCCCACTGCCGCGAAGGCGCGGGCGGGACCCGGAGCCGGCATCATTAGGCCCCGCGCATCCCGGCCCGTCAACCCGCGTTTTGAATGAAAGTGATCAGGGCGGAAAAATCTATTTGCGAAAATTGCGTTCCGCCTGCGATTCGCGCATGGATCATATGCGTTCGTGCCGGGTCGGCCAGCCTGTGGTGGCGGAACCAGGTGCTCTGGCGCTTCGCGTACTGGCCGGTGACCAGCACCGCGCGCGCGGCGGCTTCCCTGAGATCCATCTCGCCCGCCAGATAGGCCGCAAGCTCGGGCACGCCATGGGCGCGCAGCGCCGGCAGGCTGGGATCGAGCCCCTGGGCGCGCAACGCCCGCACCTCATCGAGCGCGCCCCCCGCGAGCATGGAATCGAACCGCCGGGCGATCTCCGCCCGCAAGCCCGCGCGCGGCGGATCGAGCAGGACCGCCGTGAACCTGAAGCTCGCGGCAGCCGCGCCGGCCCCCCCGTGCCATGACGCCAGCCCCCGCCCGGTCGAAAGCCAGACCTCGAAAGCCCGTGCCAGACGCTGGGAATCGCTCGGGCGCAGCCGCGCCGCCGTCTCGGGATCGACCGCGGCGAGCCGCGCATGCAGCCCGGCCGGGCCGATTGCGGCGAGCAGCGCGCGCGCCTCGGCCCGCGCCGTCACGGACGGCACGGGAATCTCCGAAAGTCCCTCGATCAGCGCGGCGAGATAGAGCCCGCTCCCGCCGCAAAGGATCGGCAGGCGCCCGGCGCCCGCCGCCTCCTCCATCGCCGCCAGCGCCGCCCTACGCCACCAGGCGGCGGAGGCAGGCTCAGCGGCCGGCCGCACGCCATAAAGGCGGTGCGGCACGAGCGCCTCCTCCGCAGCCGTCGGCCGGGCGGTGAGCACGCGGAGCTCGCGATAGAGCTGCATCGCGTCGGCATTGATGATGGTCCCGCCGAGCCGCTCGGCGAGTGCCACGGCGAGCGCCGATTTGCCCGAAGCCGTCGGCCCGGCGACGATCAGCGCCTCGCGAAGTCCTGCCGCCGCCTTGCTTCGTTCCGACCCCGCTGCCACGGTCCGCGCCCCCGGGGATTCGATCGAGGGCTCCAGATGGCTCATATGCTCACCCTGATCGCCGACCGCCGCGCCTCCCTCCTCTCGGGGGCCGCGGTCGCGCGCGCGCGCGAGGCCATCGGCGGCGGCGCGCCCGCGGTGCTCTCGCCGGGCGAGGCGGTCGAGATCGCCTGCGCCGCACCGCCCGACCTCGCCGCCGTCCGCGCCGCCCTCGAGGGGGCACCGGTCGACGCGATCGCGACCAAGGCGGCCGGCCGGCGCAAGAAGCTCCTGCTCGCGGACATGGACAGCACCATCGTCACCGCCGAAACGCTCGACGAGCTCGCCGCCCATGCCGGGCTCAGGGCGGAGGTCGCGGAAATCACCCGCGCCGGCATGAACGGCGAGATCGACTTCCGCGAGGGTCTGCGCCGGCGCGTCGCCATGCTCAAGGGGCTTTCCGTCGCCGCCCTCGAGGAGACCTGGCGGGCGCTCGGCTTCACCCCGGGCGCCCAGGCCCTGGTTTCGACCATGCGCGCGCACGGTGCGACGACAGCGCTCGTCTCCGGCGGCTTTTCCTTTTTCACCGGCCGGGTCGCTGAGAGGTTCGGCTTCGATCACCACCGCGCCAACGTGCTGATCCACGACCATCTCGTGCTGAGCGGGAGGGTCGAAGAGCCGATCCTCGATCGCGATGCCAAGCTCGCCGCTCTCGAGGAGCTGGCCGCCGCCGCCGGTCTCCTCCTTTCCGCAACGCTGGCCGTCGGCGACGGGGCGAACGACCTGCCGATGCTGCTCGCCGCCGGCCTCGGCATCGCCTTCCACGCCAAACCGGTGGTCGCCGCATCGGCCCGCGCACGCATCGATTTTTGCGATCTCCGTGCCGCCCTCTTCGCCCAGGGTTTTCGCGCCGCCGAGATCGTCGAGGAGTGAGGGAGGTGCCGACGAGGCGGCGGGGGGAGAGGCAGGCAAGGCACGGACGGTCTCAAAGCAAGCGGACGCGCTCTCAAGGGACCGAGGTCAGCACCCCCACGTCCTACCTCCCTGATTTCAGGAGAGGAATTGCGGATTGTCCCACAAGGATTATCGCCAGCCGATTGACAGAACTACGGGTAAACAGTAGATTATGCCGCAGGACGAATTCGAATGGGGCGCGGACAAGGCCCGCCGCAATCTTGCGAAGCACGGCGTCAGCTTCCAAGCCGCGCGGCTTGTGTTCGATGACGTCTTTGCGCTCGACCGGCTCGATGATGCCGGCGGTGGGGGCGAGGTCAGGTATATCGTTACGGCAATGGCGAACGGCGTCCTTCTGACGGTTGTCTATACGGAGCGGGGCGCGCGAATTCGCATCATCTCGGCAAGAAAAGCGACGAGGCATGAGCAAAGGGAATATTATCAGAGTCAGGCGACGGAGTGACGGGACGCTCGTTCAAGTGATGCCCGACGGTGCGACCAAGCCTCTTGACGACAAGACGGACTGGCAGCGGTTGCGGGAGATGAACGACGAGGAGGTTCGCGCCGCGGCGTTGAGCGATCCCGACGCCCGGCCGCTGACCGAATCGGATACCGCCCGCATGCGTCGTGTGCCGCGCGTGAAGACGTTGCGTCGCGCGCTCAGGCTGACACAGGAGGAATTTGCGGCGCGCTACCAGATTCCACTCGGCACGCTGCGCGATTGGGAGCAGGCGCGAGCGGAACCGGATCAGCCCGCGCGCGCCTATCTCAAGGCCATTGCCGGCGATCCCGAGGGCGTCGAGCGAGCGCTACAGTCGGCCACCCCGCCAAAGCCGCGGGCGGCCTGAAGCCATGGCGAAGAATTCTCGCATCGAGCGGATAGACCACAATTTCAATCCGCGGTGGGGCCGCGCCTGAATTTTGGAAGGGCGCAGGAGTTGCTGCGTTGCAGCATGGCCCAGGCGTGTCGGTCAGAAGGCTTGGGGGCCGAAAGCCGGGCGGCGCCACCTCCGGAAAACGCCGCCGGTTTGCGCCCCGCCAAATGATACGCGGATCCTGCTGCCGGCAAAGGGGGGCGGTGCCGATCGCCTATCGAAGCGGACGGCCGGATGCGCCCGCCTGGCCGGACCCCATCCCGTCAGCCGCAGAGAGCAGCCGCTCTGTCTCCTCCAGTATTGCCACGGCAAGCGAGCCACCGCTGGCGCCGGCTTGGCGGGCGAGGCCGAGGACGCGATGCTTGTCAGCCATTGCCGCCGCGGCGTCGGGCCAGGGCGACGCGGTGGCGGCGCGCAGCCGGGCGAGCAGAGCGGCGAGTTCGGCCATCGGATCGGAAGCCGCGGGCGAGACCGGCTCGGCCGGAACGAAGAGGTCGGGTTGGACGGCGAGTCGGGACATGGCGGCAGAATAACCCGAAAGGCGCGGCTGCGGGAGCGCGGCGCGCTCGAAGAGGACCGTCCGGCATGACCCGCCCCATTCTGTCCGGCTATCTCGGGGAAATCGCGCGCATCCATGCCACGCGGGCAGGCACGGGTGAGATCAGCTATTATGGGGCGCTGGCCGGCGCGTTGAACTCAGCGGGCGAAGGACTGAAGCCGTGCCAAGCGGATCGCCAAGAGGACCGAGGTGCGGGGGGCAAGGGTTCTGGAGAGGTGTTCTAATGCTTTAACGCCGTCGGTGACACGCTTTCGGAGGGTGTCGCTGCGGACCTGGCTGGGTTTTTTTTACGAGCAGAGCCGTTGCGCTTGGGACATTCTGGCGACAGCGGTCCGCGAAATCGACATTCTGGCTTCTCTGAAAAATTCTGCTCAATGCTGGCTACCATAAAACGCAGTCCATCAGCGTTCGGCGACTGCGCGCGAAACACAAATTGTCAACGCGCCTGGCAGTATTATATCGAAAAACTTGTCGGTGCGCAATCACGGTGTTCTTAATGTCCGTGAAGACTTCGCGAGTATTGGATCGGCTACGAGGTGGCCGCCGAAAAGGCAATGGCGCAGGCGGACCAGATGGGACAGCGGCCTGCGATCGGCGGCAGTCGATTTGCTTCCGGACCAAAGGTCGCCTCTTTCCTCTGCCGCTTTTTTTCTTGTTGTACCACCGGGCAGTCAGCGCATCACCAATCAGCCACAAAAGACACCCCAAGCTCCGGTATCAAGTCTCTCAAGTATCCTCATCAATTTGTCCCGATCGGCGATGAGGCGATGAGCAAGCGCAAACTTGAATTCTACGAGTATCGATGGTCTCCAATGCACACTCTGGTCTGTGATAAATATCACCATGTAGACCTTTTGTCGCCTCAACCCCAGATCGACTTGTCTGTCGCCGATCCCGAGCTTGCTGCTGGCAGTGTCAATGAGCAGGCTTTCAACGGGAACTTCCATTCCTAAAGCCATTTCTTCAGCTGCAAGCTGATCACCAACCGTCTCGAATGCCTTCGAGGCTGCAAAGACCCGGCATGCTCCCGACGTCTGGGGTTTTGGCCGCGATCCTGTTGTAGACTATCAAAGCGTCAACGGCCGCGGCGCAGATGCCTTCCAAGACTTGCTGAAGGTGAGTGTCGTCCATCGGCATTTCCTTTCCAAGATAGTAAGTGTCCGTCCTGAGACTTCCGGAGTCATTTGAATCGGTTAGCGGTTGGCGAGATTGCAGCTTGAATCGGGTGAAGCACGTGTGATTCGATGAGCGGTATCGATTCGTGAGGTGCGCCGATGTGGACGACCGAGAACCGTCACCGCTACGACCGTGACAGGTTGCGCTATCCGAGCGATCTGACAGATGCGGAGTGGCGGCATATCGAGCCGCTGATCCCGCCGGCCAAGCGTGGCGGCGGCAAGCGCACTGTCAACATGCGCGAAGTGGTCAACGGCGTGATGTATGTCCTGAGCACCGGCTGCCAGTGGCGCTACATCCCGAAGGACCTGCCGCCGCGCAGCACGGTGAACGGCTACTTCTGCTCTGTGGGGCTGGGACGGCACGCTGGAGAAGATGCACCACGCGCTCTACGTGAAATGCCGTGAACAGGCCGAGCGCGAAGCCAGCCCGACCGCCTGCATCATCGACAGCCAGAGCGTGAAGAGCGCAGAAAAAGGGGGCTCTGGCATCGATCCGCACGGGTTCGATGCCGGCAAGCTGATCAAGGGCAAGAAGCGCCACGTCCTGGTCGATACGCTGGGCTCTGGTGCTGCACGCGCTGGTGACTGCCGCCGACGTTCAGGATCGCGACGGCGGTATGCTGCTGTTGTCCACCTTGTTCGGGCAGTTCCCGTTCCTGCGGAGGCTGTTTGCCGACAGCGCCTATGCAGGACCGATCTTCCAGGACGGCGTCGCCAACGCCATGCGGAGCCTGGTGATCGAAATCGTCAGACGTTCCGATCACGCCAAAGGCTTCGTCGTCGGAACCCAAGCGCTGGATCGTCGAGCGCACCATCGGCTGGCTCGGCCGCTGCCGCCGCCTCGCCAAGGACTGGGAGAACCGCAACCACAACGCGCTCGCCTTCCTCCGCCTCGCCTCCATCCGCCTCATGCTCAGAAAGCTCTGTAATCCTTCATGAAGTCCCGGACGAACTCTTAGAGGCAAAGGACCGCTCCAACAAAAAGGAGGCTCTCCCGTAGACAGCATGAACCGCCCCGGGTTCGCCGGAGGCTTCAACTCCTGAGAAGGTGGAGCGATGACAAGCAAGACAATGAACAAGTTTTCGCCAGAGGTGCGTGATCGCGCGGTTCGGATGGTGCTGGATCACGAGCGGGAGCACCCGTCGCGTTGGGCAACGATCACCTCGATTGCCGGCAAGAGGCGAGGGAGATGAAGAGTGGTGAGAGGGGAGGTGAAGCGGGGGGGGGGTGAGAGGAGATGGGCGAGGTAAGGCCTGGAGCGGGAGAACCGGGAACTGCGGCAGGCCAATGAGATCCTGCGCAAGGCATCGGCGATTTGCAGGCGGAGCTCGACCGCCGACAAAGCTATGATTGCGTTATCGACGATCACGCGGGGCGTATGGGGTCGAGCCGATCTGCGAAGTGCTGCCGATCGCCCATCGACCTTCACGTCTATGCTGCCAGGCGGGCCGACCCGTCGCGGCTACCGGCACGGGCCAAGCGCGATGCCAGGCTGGAGCCGGAGATCGCGCGCGTGTTCGATGAGAACTTCCAGGTTTATGGCGTGCGGAAGGTTGGCGGCAGCTGAAACGCGAAGGCCAGGAAGTCGCCCGCTGCACCGTGGAGCGCCTGATGCAAGCCATGGGTGTGCACGGTGCTATCCGCGGCAAGCCGGTGAGAACCACGATCGGCGACAAGGCGGCACCATGCCCGCTGGACCACGTCAACCGCCAGTTCAAGGCCCCGCGGCCGAATGCGCTCTGGGTCGCGGATTTCACCTATGTCGCGACCTGGGCGGGCTTCGTCTATGTCGCCTTTGTCATCGATACCTATGCCGACGATGTCGGCTGGCGTGTTTCGCGAACGGCACATGCGAGCTTCGTGCTCGATGCTCTCGAGCAGGCCCTACATGACCGGCGGCCGCGGTGTCAGGGGAGGCTGGTGCACCATAGCGACCGGGGTAGCCAATACGTCTCGATCAAATACACCGAGCGTCTCGCCGAAGCCGGTATCGAGCCGTCCGTGGGCAGCGTCGGCGACAGCTACGACAACGCCCTCGCCGAGACCATCAACGGCCTCTACAAGGCCGAGGTCATCCATCGGCGTGGGCCATGGCGGTCGTTCGAGGCCGTCGAGTTCGCCACACTGGAATGGGTGGACTGGTTCAACCACCGCCGGCTGCTGGAGCCCATCGGCAATATCTCGCCGGCAGAAGCCGAACAACGCTACTACGCTATGCTACAAGAGCCAGCCATGGCTGCGTGACTCAAACCAAACGGCCTCCGGCAAATCCGGGGCGGTTCAAGTTCCCTGATTACCACATCGCCCAGCGGCCCAGGGAAGAGCTTCAACGTCAGCGGAAGTGTAAGCGGCGCAATGACGGCCGCGAACCACGCAAAGGCCGCTGCGATCATCGGTACATCCGTCCATCAACATTCGTCGCAAGATCCGGCTATCCCGAGTTTCTGCCCCGGCGGAGGGTACCTGTCAAAATCGCTGGGGAACTGCCGTGGGCATCCGAGTGCCGGCGAAGGGCCGCCTCTACAGGCGGCGACACTGTCTTTTGACGCGAAGGCGGAATGACCGCGGGCAGCGGGGACAGGCCCCAATCGGATAGGGGCGAAGTCGTGCGATATCGCCCTTGGTGGTCCGCCTCCAAGCGAGCACCCCTTTTCTCAGGGGGCCTCGGGTCACCGGGCGCGGAGGTGGACGGGAACAGCCCAAGCCGGCGACGCAATCAAGGGCGGCTGGGCCGGGACCCCGCGCTGACCTTCGCGGCAGGCTCCGCTAACCTTCCAAAATGACGACCGATCTCTGCTTCGCGTACGGCACGACCACCGATACCGTGGACCGGGGCGGGCGGAACTCCGTCGATCCGGACGGTATTTCGCGCCTCGGCACGGCGCTTCTGCCCGATCGGTGCCTTGCCTTCGACTCTGCCCCCGTGAGGCGCGGCGGCGTGCTCAATGTCCGCGCGCGCATCGGCGGTTATGTGCAGGGCGTGCTGTTGCGTGCCGGGCGGGACGCGCTCGACAGCAAGGAAGGCGCCCACGGCTCCTACCGGCGCGTCTCCCGAACCGTCATCCTGCCGAGCGGCGCCGCCGTCGCGGCAATCGTCCACGAGCTCGCTGAAACCGACCCTGGCACGTTTGTCCCGCCCAGCGATAAGTACGTCGACGCCGTCCGCCGCTTCCTCGCGTCCCACTTCATCGACGCCGCCCCGCTCGTGGCCGCCGCGCGGGATGGGGAGGGCGGCCACGTGCTTGCGGACGTCTTCGCCTATGGCACGCTCATGCGGGGCGAGGCTTTGCACCCGCCCGCCGTGCGCACTGGGCTCGTCTCGGTGACGCCCGCCCGCACGAGCGGCCGGCTCCATGATTTCGGCGCCTATCCCGGCATGGCGCTCGAGAGCGCCGATACCGGCCGCCCGGTGCAAGGCGAGCTGCTGACCTTCGCCGATCCCGCCGTGGCCCTCCCCATGCTCGACCGCATCGAGGAGGCGCGCCCGGGCTGCGCCCCCGGCGGTCCCTACCGCCGCACCATCGTCACCGTCACGGACGTATCCGGCCGCGCGCGCCTCGCCTGGGCCTACGTCGTCGAACGCACCCGCGTCGCCTCCGCGCCCATCATCGCCTCGGGGAGCTGGGCCTCGGGCAGCTTGCGCCGCCCGGCCTGATCGCACCGAGCGGAAAGGAGTAGAACACGAAATGAGCATGTTCCCGGCATTCCTCGTCGTCTCGGTCGTCGTGATCGTCACACCGGGGCCGGACACGGCCATGACGATCCGCAACACCCTCTTCGGCGGCCGCGCCGGCGGTCTCTTCACCGCGCTTGGAATCGCCTCCGGCCAGACGATCTGGGCGCTGGCCACGAGCATCGGCATCGTTGCGCTGTTGATCGCCTCCGAACCGCTCTTCCTCGCCGTCAAATATGCCGGCGCGGCCTACCTCGTCTTCCTCGGCATCCAGGCCCTCCGCGCGGCGATCCGGCCCGCGGGCGCGATGCGAGGCGACCTGTCCGCGCCGCGGCCCGCCGGACACCTGCCGCCGCTCTCCGCCTTTCGCCAAGGCCTGATCAGCGATCTCGGCAATCCGAAGATGGCTGTCTTCTTCGCCAGCCTGCTGCCGCAATTCGCGCCGCCCGGCGCAGAGGCGTTTTCGGCGCTCATGCTGCGCGGCCTGGTCTTCGCCGCCATGACCTTCGCCTGGCTCGCCTTGTACGCAACCATCGTCGCCAGGATCGGGGATGCGTTGCGCCGCCCGTTCATCCGCCGCTCCATCGAGGCGGTGAGCGGAACGGTGCTGATCGGTCTTGGCCTCCGCCTCGCCGCGGAACGGCGATAACGCTGCCGCCGGCGCCGATCGGCGCGCCAGGGCCAGACCTCGGATCCGTGCTATATTCGAGGTCGCATGACCGACCGTTTCTCGCCCCGCCTGGACATCCTGCCGCCCCCGCAACGGCTTCTCTGGGACGAGCTTGCCGCCCTGCCGGCGGATTTCGCGCTTGATGGCGGCACCGCCATTGCGCTCCATCTCGCGCATCGCCAATCCATCGATTTCGACTTTTCCGCAAACCAGGCCTTCGACCCCACTGCGCTGACTTCCTCCATTCCCCTCCTGGCATCGGCGAGCATCACGCAGCAGGCACCAAATACGCTGAGCGCAATCGTCGATCGCTGCGGGCCGGTCCGGCTTTCCTTTTTCGGCCTGCCCGCGCTGCCGCGCCTCGCCCCGCCGCACATCGCGCCCGGCAACGGGCTCCAGGTGGCCTCGCTGCTTGACCTTGCCGGAACCAAGGCGTCCGTCGTGCAGCTTCGCGCCGAGGCGCGGGACTAAATCGAAATCGACGCCATTCTCCAGGATGGCCGCGTCAACCTCCCGACCGCATTGGCGGCGGCGCGCGCGATCTATGGAGCGCAATTCAATCCGCAGATCAGCCTCAAGGCGCTCACCTATTTCCAGGATGGCGATCTGCCACGCCTTCCGGCCGCGGTGAAGGACCGCCTCGCCAAGGCGGCGCGCGAGGTTGACCTCGACCGGCTACCCGCGATCGCCGGCGCGGCGCCGCGATGAAACCGATCCCGCTCAACCATGAGACGGAGCCGGTGGCGCGGCCCGTGGTGTGGTTCGAGGAGCCGGCCGCCGCCCTGGCCGACCCGATCCGCTTCATGGCGTACGCCATGGCTTCGGCCACGCACGAGGATATGAAGCTCCTGCGCCGCTATGTGTCGGACGAGGATTTCCGCGAGGCGCTCGACAAGGTCCCGCCCGGCATCATCGACCCACGCTCCTGGGCCTACTGGAATTCCCGGATGGGCCGCTATCCCGCGCCGCGGCCCCGCCGCCGGCTGGAATGAACCGCGCGGAATGCCGCGCCACGGTCCGCCCGCCGCCCGATGGTCATTCGGGCGGCGGGCTTGCGGCGACCTCCGACAGCATGACCCCGTTCGCAAGCGCCCTCCGCCGGGCGCCCGCGTAGATCCAGACCGCGACACAGGCCGCGACCGCGCCTTGGAACAGCGGCTGCAGAAACCACGGTGTGCGCGGCACGATGAGCCCGCCATAGAGGAGAACCACGGCGACCACGACGGCAAGGATCGCCATCACCACGAGCAGCGGCCCGCGGCCAATGGTTTCGGCCCAGGGGGTTCCGCGGAACCGCGGGTTGAAGCGCATGTTCAGCGCCCCGAGTGCGACGAAGGCCAGCATCAAAAGGACGGTGAACGAGCGGATGACGATCCCGATCGCCCATCCGCCGAACACCGACTGCACGAGGAAGGCCGTCGCCACCGCCGCAGTCAGAAGCAAGGCCTGGTCGGGCGTCTTCCTCGCCGACGTGCGGGCGAATGTGGCCGGCAGCAAATGGTCCTGGGCGAACCCGAAGATCAGCCGGGAAGCCACCACCATCTGCGCCATCGCGGTCTTCCCGACGATGACCGCGACGACCACGTTCAGGGTCGTTCCGACAAGGCTCGAGGCAACGACACTGATGAGCCCCGGCGCCGTTGCGAGCCCGGTCGCCTTGCCCTTGATCAGACCCAGCGTCACCCACCACGGCACCGCGTGAAACAGCGAAGCGGCTACGGCCGTATAGAGAACGAGCGCGGAGAGCCAGCCGAGAAGAAGGGCCCGCGGCACGGTCCTCCGCGCGTCTCGCGCCTCACCGCCGAGTGCCGGCGCGCCGGTCAGCCCGCCATAGGCGGCGATGAAAAGAAAAGTCACCGCAACGAACGCCGATACCGTCGGCCCGCCTGCGCCCGCCGGGGGCCGAAGCTGGAGGTGCGTCCTGGCCTCGGCGAGATGCACGAAGCTCGCCGGGCTGGTCGCGAAGCCATAGGCAACGATGACGATGACGGTCGCGACGATCAGGGCCGCAAGCGCGATCACCAGCCGTCCGTAGATATGCACGCCCGAGACATGAACGCCATAGAAGCTCCACAACAGAGCGGCACCGGCCACCAGGTGGCCGATCGGGGTCAGCAGGCCCCCCCGGCAGGGATGCCGGCGCCGATCAGTGCCTGAGCGAGAAACGTCCCGAACGCAAACGCGATAAACCCCATCGCGGCGACCAGCCCGATCCAATCGAGAAAGCAAAGAACGAAGCTGAGAGGCAGGCTCAGCGAGCGGCCGATCCAGACATAGATCGAGCCGGCGCGCGGCATGACGCTCGAAAATCGCATGTAGAGGAATACCTTCGGAATGAGCGCCAGGCCGGCCGCGAGCATTGCCCAGGGAACAAGTCCCTGGATGCCGGGATAGACCCCGAGGCTGGCGGTCGCCGCATAGTTGATGGTCGCGCCGTACTCGTGACTGAGCGCGGATGACGCCATGGCAAGGACGCCGAGCGTCTTGGCAAGCTGAAGCTTCGTCGCCTGCCGGGAATCGAGCTCCGTCTCCGTTGCTTCCGTGCTCACGTGGCCTCGCCCTTTCTTGTTTTGCGCAGTGGCATCGTTCGGCGTCGTTGGTCTCCTGCCACCGCCACCTGGCGTCGTCTAAAGCGCGCCGTAATCGACCGGCTGGTGCCGATCGAGCATGCCGGAGACGCCCGGCATCGGGTACTCGAGTTCGCTGGCACAGTTGAACAGGACCACCCGGTCGTGCTTGCCGATCCGGCCCTGCGCCAAGGCGTCCCGGTAGGCCAGGAGCGTCGCCGCACCTTCCGGACAAACGTGAATTCCGTCCAGCCGCGCCATCTGCAGACGCGCGGATTCAACGTCCTCGTCGGCGATCGCGGCGCCAAATCCTCCGCTTTCCCGAAGAACCCGAAGAACCAGTCGATCGCCGATCGTCGCCGGCACGCGCACGCCCGGGATATTCGTTCGCGGATCGGGCCATGGCTCGGCAGATTCGAGGCCCCGGTCGAACGCGCGAACGATCGGCGCGCAGGTCCGGGACTGCACGGCAACCATGCGCGGACGCTTCTTCCCGAGCCAGCCGATCGCTTCGAGCTCGTCGAAGCCCTTCCACATGCCGACCAAGCCGGTGCCGCCGCCCGTCGGGTAGAAGATCGCATCGGGCAATTCCCAGGAGAATTGCTCGGCGAGCTCGAGGCCCATGGTCTTCTTTCCCTCGACCCGATAGGGTTCCTTGAAGGTCGACATGTCGAACCAGCCCAGCTCCGACTTGCCGCCCTGCAGGATCGGCGCGAGCTCGGTGATGATGCCGTTGACGCGCCAGACGTGTTGGGTGAAGAGACCGATCTCGGCGACCGTGATCTCCGGCGCGTCGTCCGGACAGAAGACGAAGCACGCGATGCCCGCGCGCGCGCAGTACGCCGCCAGCGCCGCACCGGCGTTGCCGGCCGTCGGCATGGCGATGCGCCTGACCCCAAGCTCGCCCGCCATGGAAACCGCGACGGCGAGCCCGCGCGCCTTGAAGGACCCGGTCGGCAGGCGGCCTTCATCCTTGACGAACAGCTTCCTGCCGCCGAACTGGCGCGCCGTGCGCGGCGCGGCGAGAACGGGCGTCATCATCTCGCCGAGCGAAACGATGCTCTCCGCCCGCCGCACCGGCAGGAATTCCCGATACCGCCACATGTCCGGTGCACGCGCCGCGAGGGCGGTCTTGGTCAGCGCCCGCCCGAGCGCCGCGAGATCGTAGCGGACGAGCAGAGGCCGGCCGGCGTCGGAGAGGGTGCTCACCTGATCCGCCGGATATCTCGCTCCGGTCAGGCTGCACTCGAGATGGCTGACGAACGTCCGCACCTCACCCCCTCGCGGATTTCGCCCCTATGGTCTGCGATCGTCGCCGCCCGGGCAATCTAGTCGTTGCACGTTGGTCTGCGAACCGGCAAAATATGAACGCCAACATTTCAAATATGAAAACCGATGGATTGGGGCGATCTGCGGTTCTTCCTGGCGGTGGCAACCGGCGGCGGCCTGGCCGCGGCGGCGCGGACTCTTGGTGTCTCGCCGGTGACCGTCTGGCGCCATGTCGGCCAGCTCGAGCGGACCCTCCAGGTTCGCCTGTTCGAGGACCGGAAGACCGGCTACATGCTTTCCGCGGCGGGCGAACGGCTGCTCGAGACCGCCCGGCGCATCGAAGGCGAGGTTTATCGCGCCCGGGAGACGATCTCCGGCGTGGTCGATCGCGTTGAAGGCGAGGTGCGGGTGACGGCTCCCGAGCTCGTCGCAAGCGCGCTTCTGCCCGCAAATCTCCATCGCATTCGTGCCCGCCATCCGGAACTGCGGATCGAGCTGATCACCGGCAATCCCACGGCAGGCCTGTCCCGGCGCGAGACCGACATCGCGCTCCGCTACGATGGCACGCCACACGGAGACTTCGTGGTCGAGCAGCGGTTCGCGGTCGGATTTGGGGTCTACGCATCCCATCCGTACCTCGGGCTGCACGGGCCGCCCGCTGCCATCGATCGGTTCGATGGCCATAGCCTGATTGCGTTTGACGATTCCGCCGGACACGTCGCTCCCCAGCGGTGGCTGCACCGGGGCGGACGGGGCGCCAATGTGTCTTTCCGCAGCAACAGCCTCAGCGCGCGCATCGCCGCCGCCAACGCAGGCCACGGGTGCGTGCTCTTGCCCTGCCTCATCGGCGACAATCAGCCCCGTCTCCGGCAGGTCTTCTCGCCCGGGGAGGTGGGGTTCCTCGATCTTTTTTTCTTCGTCAACGACCGCCTTCGCAACAGCCCGCGAGTCAAGGCCGTCACCCTCTTCATCATCGATCTGTTCGAGACCAGCAAGGAGGCCCTGATGGGCCGCGATCCACCGGCCCGGCGCTGAGCCGCCAAAGGCCAGGGCCTTTGCAGTCCCTCCGCGCTGCGCGACCCTTATCTTCATCTTCTTGTGCCGCGCAGCGCCTGGGGGGTCCAGGGGCCCAGCCCCTGGTCAGAGCGCGTATTCCTTCAGCTTTTCCAGGTGCTGCGTCAGCTTGAACGAAACCTGGGCGCGGCCGCGCAGGTGGGGAACGCGGTGCACGTCCATCCTCTGCGAGAGCTTTCTCAGATAGTAGAGCTCTTCCTTGCTGCGGACATCGAAGCCCGCGAATTCCCGCGCTGCGTCGCGCAAATCGCCGTCCGATATCAGGCTGTCGAACCGCCTCTTCCAGGACGAGCCCGCCGGGCTCACATCGAGGCCGCTGCCCTCGCCGAACGGCATTTTCTGGCGATCGCGAATGCGTCTCGGCAATTCTCCGGGATAGAGGTCGTAAAGATCGCGAAGGGCGGCCTTGCCCCTTGGCCATCCGCCGGTCTCGCGGACCAGCGCGGCCCGATCGAGGCCGAGCGCGTATCGCACCATCGCGGGGTCGAGGAACGGCTCGCGGGTCTCGAGCTGAAACCGCATCGAGCATCGATCGACCCGTTGCAGGCTCACCCGATGCATCAGACCCAGGAACTCATCGCGCATCGGCCGGCCCGCGTCATTGCCCTCGTGAAACGCAAGCTCGAGCGGTGCATATCCGCAGAACAGCTCGTCGGCCCCCTCGCCGCAGAGCGCCACACGGTAGCCGTCGTCGCGCATGCGCCGGGCCACCGCCAGCGAGCATACCGCGCCGCGAATGCAGTTCGGGTCGAATGATTCCGAGATCTGCACGACCTCTCCGATGAGCGAGAAAACTTCCTCGCTCTCGGCATCGAAATTTACCAGCCGCAGGTCGAAGCCGGTAAGAGCCGCGTATTCGGATGCATATTCGTAGTCCGGAGCTTGCGTATTTCCAAGAAAATAGCCGGGCGCCTCGGGACGAAATCGCCGCGCGTAGTGGGCGATCAGGGTGCTGTCGATGCCGCCGCTGAACATCATGGCGAACGGCAGGTCGGGCGGCAGGCGCGTGCGCACGGCTTCGCTGAGGATCCCGTCGAGCCTCGCGGCCGAGCCTCGCGAGACGCTCGCCACCGGTTCGGTGAGCGGCGATTTGAAGGGAGCGCACAATTTGCGCGTCAGCAGGTAGCCGGGCGGGATCAGCATCACATCGCCGGCTTCGGTCGCATCGAGCAGCGGCTGGATCTCGGAGCAGAAAAGGAAGCGATCGCCCGACTGGATGGTATAGAGCGGCTTCACCCCGAACGGGTCGCGGGCCGCCAGGAACTCGCCGCACGCAATATCGACGGCGACGAACGCATACATGCCGACCATGCGCGCGAGCGCCCGATGCCCCCAGATCCTGAGCGCGTTGGCCAAAACCTCCGTGTCGGACGACGTGCGGAAAGGGATGCCGAGCCCCTCCAGCGCGCGCCTCAGCTCGGCATGATTGTAGATCTCGCCGTTGAACGAGACGGCCAGCCGCCCGTCGAACGAGATCTGGGGCTGGATCGCGCGTGCGCCGTCCACGATTCTGAGCCGGCGCGTGCACATGACGGTCCCCGGGACAGTCCCCGGAACAATCCCCGGGGCCGCGCCCGGCCACGGCGCGAAGACGGGATCGGTGACATCGCCGCGATGACGGATGCCCGCGATCAGCGAGCGCACGGTCGCGTCCGCGTCAGGCCAGTCGATGGCGACGGCGATTCCGCACATAGGCTGCATCCGGCCGGGACGGTGGCCCGCCAAGCATGCCCGCCCGGAGTTGCCAAAACCCTACTGCCGGCCCGCCTCCTTGACACCCGCGTTCACGCCTGGAGGAAGCCCATCCGGTCATCTTCGAGCACGATCGCGGTGAGCCGCCCGCCATAGACCGCGCCCGTGTCGATGCCGATCCGGTTGGCCCGTATCACCACCTTGTGCCCCGGCGTGTGCCCGTGCACCACCACCGCGCCGAGATCGCCCGCATAGGAAAGAAAAGGCTCGCGGATCCAGAGCAGATCCGCCGGGTCCTGGTTTGCCAGAGGCACCCCGGGGCGGACCCCGGCATGGGCGAAGAAATAGCCGCCCTCGCGATGGCTCACGGCGAGACCCTGAAGGAAGCGGAGCTGTGAAGCAGGCACGCGCGCGGCCCACGAAGGCGCCGGCTCGCCCGGATCGATGTTCCAGCTCGCGAGCGTGGCGGCGGCGCCGTTGAGCAGCCAGAGCGAAGCCGACTCGCCGTCCCCGCCGCCGAGCACGGCGAGCGCCATCGCCTCATGGTTGCCGCGCAGGTTGACGGTCTCGATCCCCTCCAGGGGCGGGTCGGCCGCGAGGCGCGCCAGCACGGCGGCGCTCGCCGGCCCACGATCCAGGTAATCGCCGATATGGAGCAGCAGGGGTCTCGCGACGGGGCGTTCGACGAGGTCGGCTGCGATCGCCCGGTGCAGCGCGGCGAGCTGGCGGTCGCACCCATGCACGTCGCCGATCGCATAGACGCGCCGGCCGGGCGGCAGCGTCGCCGGCGCTAACTCGAGGGTAACCATCGCGGGCGAGGCTAGCAGCTCCGTGCATCCGCTCCGAGACGCCATCGTTCCAGAATGGGCAGAGGCGCCCTTTACGGCCGTGGCCGGGGCCGTCGGGGGAGCGCCGCCCCGCCGTGCCGGGGCCGAGCACCTCCTGTTCGAGGCCGCGCGCCGGGCGCTCCGCGCCCCCGAGGAGTGGCTCGCACTCGCCCTCCATCTCGGGCGGCTGGCCCCGCCGGCGCCCCACCCCCACCACCGCCGCATCGCCCGCGCCCTCCTCCATGAGGCAGCCGAACGGCATGGCGGGCAGCTCTTCCCGCTCGCCAACGGCGATCTCGTGCTGCTCTGCCGCCGTCCGGAGAACCTCGTCGGCACCGCGTCCCGCGCCGACGATCCGCTGAAGCTGCCGCGGGCCCTGGCAGCGCTCTTCAGCGCCGAGACCGCCGATCCGGCCGCCATCGTCTCCCTCTGGCGCCTGGCCGAGCACGCCGAGCCCTTCCTCGCCTATGCCGCGGAGCGGCTGGACACGGCCCTGCCGGCGGCGGGCGGGGCCGGCGAGGCGCCCGCATTCGCCCCGCCCGACGAGCCGCGGATGGACGGGCTCGCCGTGCTCGCCGCCGCCCCGGGGTTCGCCGAGCTGGTGGAGCGCCAAACCGCGGCGCTGATCGTCCGCGCCGCCGGTGGGCGTCAGCCCCGGCTCCGCCCGCTCTTCCGCGAGCTGGGCTTCCGGCTGCCCGCGCTCGCCGCCCGCTTTGCCCCGGCGCGCGACGCGCGGGCCGATCCTTTTCTCTTCCGCCATCTCGCCTTCCATCTCGACCAGCGGATGCTGGCGCTGCTGGAGGCGACGCTGCCGGCCGCGGACCTCTCGCAAGGATCATCTTATGAGCGAGCAAATGAACCTTTATGGACACGGGGCGCGCCTTCCGGCTTGGCCCTCCATCTCAACCTTACCCTAGGCACCGTGCTCGGACCCGTCTTCGACCGTTTCGCCGCGATCTGCCGGGCGCTCGGCGTCAGCTTGGGCGTCGAGATCGCCCTGATCGAGGCGGCCGCGGACGCCGAGTCCTTCGCCCACGCCCGCGCCACGCTCGGGCAGGCGGGGTTCCGGCTGGTGCTGGACGGCGTCTCCCACCTCGCATTGCCGCTCTGCCGGCCCGAGGCGCTGGCGCCCGACCTGCTCAAGCTCGAATGGTCCGAGCGCCTCGCCGCCCTCGGCGCGGCGGAGGATCGGGCCTTCGCGGCCTCGCTCGCCGCCATCGGGCCGGAGCGGGTCGTGCTCCAGCGCGCCGACGCCGAGAATGCGGTGCTCTGGGGCCTCGCCCACGGCATCACGCGCTTCCAGGGACGCCACGTGGACGTGATGCTGGGCGCGGCGCGCATGGCCTCCTGCCCGGGGGCGGCCGGCTGCACGCTCGGCCAATGCGCCGAGCGCGCCGGGGCGGCCACGGCGGCGGGCCGTCGCGCCTGCCGCAATCTCGCGTTGCTCGATGCCGCCGCCCCCGGGGAGGGCCCGCCATGACGCCGGCGCGCGCCGCGGCGGAGGGTGCGGCGCTCCGGGCGCTGGCGGTCGAATGCCGGCGCGCGGGCGTCGAACGGCATGTGCTGCTGCTCCGCCTCTCCCTCCTGCCCTCGGACTATTACCGCCCGCACCATGGCAGGCTCGCCGAGAGCGCGCTCGAGGGCCTGGCGCGCGCCGATCGTGCCCATCTCTACCGCCTGCCCGGCAACGACCTCGCCGTCGCCTGGCGCGGGGAGGCGGCGGCCGAGCCGGAGGCCCTGGAGGCGCTCGCCACGCTCTTCGCCGGCGCCGTGGCCGACCTCCCGCCCTTCCGGGCGCTGGTGCGCCGCTTCCTGCTCCCCCGCGACGCCGCCGCTTTGGCCGCCTGCCTCGCCGGCGAGGCCGCCGCTCCGCCGCCCGCGCCGCGGCCGCGCCCTCCCCTCGACCTGCCCGAGCTCGGCCGCATCGAGCGCTCGCTCGCCTCGGCCGACCTGTCCAGCTTCGCCCGCCGCCACCCGGTCTGCCGCCAGGACGCGCGGGGCCATTGGCGGCTCGCGTGGGAACAGCGCCTGCTCTCGATCGGCGAACTGGCGGAAACCCTCGCCCCCGAGCACGACCTGCACGCCGATCCCTGGCTCTTCCGCCGCCTCGCCCGCACCTTGGATCGGCGCATGCTGGCCCTCCTCGCCGCCCCGGGCGAAATCGGTCGGGCGCCGCCCTTTGCCGTCGATCTCAACGTCGAGAGCATCCTCTCGCCCGCTTTTCTGTCCTTTGACGCCGCCCTGCCGGCCAGCCTGCGGGGAAAGATCCTGCTCGCCCTGCTGCCCGCCGATATCCTGGCCGACGCCGCCTCCTTCCTCTTCGCCCGCGATTTCGCGCGCGGCCGCGGCTATCGGCTCCTGGTGCGCGGGGTCTCGGCCGCCCTCCTGCCGGCGATCTCGCTCGCCCGGCTCGGCCTCGATTTTCTCGAAATCCAATTCTCCCAAGCCCTGACCCGGCTCCCCGGCCCCATCGAGGAGCCCGACCGGGTCGTGCTCTCCCGCGTCGACAGCGAGGACGCGCTCGCCTGGGGCGAGGCCCAGGGCCTCAGACTCTTCGAGGGCTGCATGGCAGCCCCCGAGCCGTAGGCTCCTGGCGCCCTTGGCGGGGGAGGGGGATCGGCCTATCCCGCCCGAATGGACGTGCCTGGGGACGCCATCGTCGTCGAGGGGCTGGTCAAGCGGTACGGCCGCGGCACGCTGGCCGTGGACGGCATCGATTTCCGTGTGCCCGAGGGCGTCACGGTCGGGCTCCTCGGCGGCAACGGCGCGGGCAAGACGACGACGCTCGCCCTCCTGCTCGGCCTGCTGATCCCGACCGCCGGGCGCATCACCATCCTCGGCCACGACATGGCGAAGGACCGCTTTCCCGCTCTCGCGCGGATGAATTTTTCATCCCCCTACGTCGCCTTGCCGCAGCGGCTGACGGTGGGCGAGAACCTTCGTGTCTATGGACATCTCTACGGCGTGGGCGGGCTCGAGCGCCGGATCGCGGAGCTGGCGGAAGAGCTCGACCTCGGCGAATTCCTCGCCCGCCCGGCGGGCGAGCTCTCGGCCGGGCAAAAGACCCGTGTGGCGCTCGCCAAGGCATTGATAAACCGCCCGGAAGTGCTGCTGCTCGACGAGCCCACGGCGAGCCTCGACCCCGACAGCGCCGACTGGGTGCGCGGCTGGCTCGAGCGTTATCGCGCCGAGCGGCGCTGCGCGATCCTGCTCGCCTCGCACAACATGGGCGAGGTCGAGCGCCTCTGCTCGGACGTGCTGGTGCTGAAGAAGGGCCGCTTGGTCGACCGCGGGAGTCCCACGGCGCTGATCGCCGCTTACGGCCGCGAGGACCTCGAGGAGGTGTTCCTCGATATCGCGCGCGGCCGGCACGCCGCCCGGATCGGCGCATGAGCGGGGCGTGCATGATGGGGTCCGGGCGCCGCGTCTGGGCGCTGCTCTACCGGCATCTCGCCCTCTACCGGCACTCATGGCCGCGGGTCGCCGAGCTGATCTATTACCCGGTCCTGCAGATGCTGATCTGGGGCTTCACCGCGCGTTTCATCGCGAGGAGCCCCGCGACCGCCTTCACGCTCGCGGGCAGCCTGCTGATCGGCGGCGTGCTGCTCTGGGAGGTGGCGCTCCGGAGCCAGATGGGCGTGGCGGTGAGCTTCCTCGAGGAGATCTGGTCGCGCAATCTCGGCCATCTCTTCGTCAGCCCCTTGCGGCCTGCGGAGCTGGTGGCCGGGCTGATCGCCGTCTCCACCCTCAGGATGTTGGTGGGCCTCATTCCGGCGATCGCGCTCGCCTGGTTCCTCTATGCGTTCGATCTCTTCCGGATGGGGCCGGTGCTGGTGCTCTTCTTCGCCAATCTGATGGTGATGGGCTGGTGGGTGGCGCTCGCGGTGGTGGCGCTGATCCTGCGCCACGGCGCAGGCGCCGAGACGATGGCCTGGGCGGTGCTGTTCGGGCTGACGCCGTTCTCGGCGGTGTTCTATCCGGTCTCGGTGCTGCCGGCGGCGCTCCGGCCGGTGGCGCTGGCCCTGCCGTCCTCGCACGTGTTCGAGGGGATGCGCGCGGTGTTGCTGCACGGCGCGGTGCAATGGGGTGAGATGGGATGGGCGATCGGGCTCAACGTGATCTGGACGGCCGCCGCGATGGTGCTGTTCGCGCGGCAGTTCCGCGCGGCACGGGTGCGCGGGGCGCTGATATCGATCGGGGAATGAGCCCGACGCGGTTCTGGCTGGTGCGGCACGCGCCGGTGGATGATGCGGCGCGGGCGATACTGTACGGGACGATGGATGTCGGGCTCTGCCCGGCGAGCCTCAAGGCGGCGCTGCCGCTCTGCCGCGCGCTCGCCGAGCGGCTGCCGCGGCCGGCCGCGTGGGTGGTCTCGCCGCTCAGCCGCACGCGGCTCACGGCCGAGGCGATCTTCGCCGCGGGGTACCCGGACGTGACGCCGGTCGTCGAGCCAGGCGTCATCGAGCAGTCGCTCGGGGAATGGCAGGGGCTCGCCCACGCGGCGCTGCCCGAGCGGCTGCAAGGCCCGGCGCACGCCTTCTGGCCGCTCGGGCCCGCGGAGCGGCCGCCGGGCGGGGAGAGTGTGGCCGACATGATCGAGCGGGTGGGCGCGGCGTTCGAGCGGCTGGCCGCGCGGCACCCGGGCGCGGATGTCGTGGTGGTCGGCCATGGTGGGGCGATCCGCGCGGCGGTCGCCCACGCGCTCGGCATCGGCGGCGAGGCGGCCCTCTCGCTCGCGGTGCAGAACCTCTCGCTCACCCGCCTCGAGCGCCATCCGCATGCCTGGCGGGTGGTCTGCGTGAACGAGATGGCCGCCGGCCCGGCGGGCGGGGACTCATGATCCGATTCATGAGTTCCGGCCCGGACGGAGGTCCGTCCGGGCCGGCAGTCCAGGATCAGGAAGGGGGGAGAAGAATTACGCGGCGACGGAAGGCTGCCCCGCGTCGTTGGCGACCCCCGAGGCGATCGCCGGCCCAGGGCTCTGCACGGCGATCCGCCGTGGCTTGAGCTGCTCGGGCACGACGCGCTTCAGGCCGACATGCAGCAGGCCGTTCTCGAGGCCGGCGCTCTCGACGACGATATGGTCGGCGAGCGCGAAGCGTCGCTCGAAGGCACGGCCGGCAATGCCACGGTAGAGCAGCTTTGCCTCCACGCCCTCATTGGCGGCACGGCCGGTGACGGTCAGGGCATTGTCCTGGACCGTGACGTCGATATCACCCGGTGCGAAGCCCGCCACCGCCATGGTCAGGCGGTAGGAATCCTCACCGGTCTTCTCGATGTTGTACGGGGGATAGCCCGGCCCCTCGGAGGCCGCGGCGTTCGCCAGCCGCGCCAGCCGATCGAAGCCGATGGCGGTACGGAACAACGGAGCAAAATCGTAGCTGGTCATGGGTAACCTCCTGCATATCAGCAAGGTCTGATGGGGCCACCCGGATGGGTCGGCCCGGACTTTGCCGCGCAGCCCGCTCAGGGCGCCGCGCGCAGGAGAAACATGGAAACGAAGGCGGCTTCGTTCAAGCCGGCTATTTCTTCCCCTCGGTCATTGTCCCCCCCTGGGCCCCACCCTGGTTGGTCAGGCCGAGCCCGGCGAAGCGGCGGTTGAACTTCGCCACCTGGCCGCCGGAATCGATGATCCGGTGCTGGCCGGTCCAGGCGGGGTGGGATTTCGGATCGACGTCGAGATGCAGCGTGTCGCCCGCGCTCCCCCAGCAGGAGCGGGTGGTGAAGCTGGTGCCGTCGGTCATCACGACGTTGATCGAGTGGTATTCGGGATGGATGCCGGATTTCATGACGCTGTACCGAATGGAGGATGCCGGAAGGCGGGCTCTTTAGCGTCAGGCGCCGGCCGGAGCAAGGCTTCGGAGCGTGATCGCTGAAGGCGGAATCGCCGGAAGCGTGAATCACGCGACAAAACAATGGCCGAGAGCGGGGTGGGGGAGCGCAAGCGATCCCATTCCGTTCTAGAGCGTGATCGCTGAAGGCGGAATCGCCGGAAGCGTGAATCACGCGACAAAACAACGGCCGAGAGCGGGGTGGGGGAGCGCAAGCGATCCCATCCCGTTCTAGGTGAGCGTGCCGCGGGCGTATTGCGGCGGCCAAGGCAGTGGAAAACCGAGGGCGCTGGCGGCGCGCATCGGCCAGGCCGGGTCGGCGAGCAGGGCGCGGGCGAGCAGGATGAGGTCGGCGCGGCCATTGGCCAGGATCTCGGCCGCGTGGTCGGGGGTGCGGATCAGGCCGACCGCGCCGGTGGCGATGCCCGCCTCCTTGCGCACGCGCTCGGCGAAGGGGACCTGGTAGCCGGGATGGGTCGGCACCGCCTGGGCGGGCGAATTGCCGCCCGAGGAGCAGTCTATCAGGTCGACATCGCCGCGCGCGGCCAGCAGCTTAGCCACGCCCACGGCCTCGTCGGCGGTGAAGCCGCCGGGCGCCCAGTCGGAGCAGGAGATGCGGACAAAGAGGGGAAACTCGGCCGGCCAGACCCCGCGCACCGCGTCGATGGTCTCCAAGAGAAAGCGGGCGCGGCCGGCGAGGTCCCCGCCATAAGAATCGTTCCGCCGGTTGGCGATCGGCGAGAGGAAGGAGCTCAGGAGATAGCCGTGGGCGGCGTGGATCTCGAGCACCTCGAAGCCGGCCCCCAGGGCCATCCGCGCGGTCTCGGCGAACTGGGCGGCGATCTCGGCGATGCCGGCCGTGCTCAGCGCCTCGGGGACGGAGTATCCCGCGTCGAAGGGGACCGCGCTCGGCCCGACCCCAACCCAGCCGCCGGCCTCCGGCGGGACGGGCTTGCCGCCCTCCCAGGGGCGGGCGACGCTCGCCTTGCGCCCGGCATGGGCGAGCTGGATGCCGGGCACGGCGCCGCCGCGGCGGATGATCGCTGCGACGCGCTTGAGGAAGTCGCGATGCTCTTCGGCCCAGAGGCCGAGGCAGTGCGCGGTGATGCGCCCGCGGGCCGAGACGTGCGTCGCCTCGGTGAAGACGATGCCGGCGCCGCCCATCGCCTTGGCGCCGAGATGCTGCACGTGCCAGTCGTCGCCCAGGCCATCGACCGCGCTGTATTGGCACATCGGTGCGACCACGATGCGGTTGCGGGCGGTGACCGAACGGAAGGTGATCGGCTGGAAGAGCAGCGGCGGTTCGGCCATCGGGGAAGAAATCCTCGCGATCGGGGCGTGATCCTGTGCCGGCGCGGATAGGGCCAGGCCTCCGGCTTGGCAAGGCTGGGGGACGCTGCCACTGTCGCGGGGGAAGGGCTTGCGAGCGGAACGATGCGACTGGCCGGAAAAATCGCGATCGTAACCGGCGCGGCGCGCGGGTTCGGCGAGGGCATCGCCCGCGCCTTCGCCCGCGAGGGCGCGCTCCTGGTGCTCGCCGATCTCGACGCGGCTGGTGCTGTGCGGCTCGCGGGGGAGATCGGGCCGGCGGCGATTGCCATCGCGGCGGACGTAAGCCGCGGGCCCGATGTCGAGGCGATCGTGGCGGCGGCGCTCGCGCGCTTCGGCGGCCTCGACATCGTGGTGAACAATGCCGGCACGACGCATCGCAACCGCCCGATGCTCGAGGTGGACGAGGAAACCTTCGACCGCGTCTATGACGTCAACGTGAAATCGCTCTACTGGATGGCGCGCGCCGCGGTGCCGGTGTTGCGCGCGCAGGGGCGCGGCGGATCGATCATTAATATCGGCAGCACCGCCGGCATCCGCCCGCGCCCGGGCCTCGTCTGGTACAGCGGCAGCAAGGCAGCGGTGAACGTGATGAGCATGTGCATGGCGAGCGAGCTGGCTTCGGACAATATCCGCGTCAATTCGGTCTGCCCGGTGATCGGCGAGACCGGCCTCGTCGAGGAATTCATGGGGCTGGCGAACACCGCGGAGAACCGCCAGAAATTCCTGGCCGGCATCCCGCTCGGCCGGATGAGCACGCCGGCGGACATCGCCAATGCGTGCCTCTGGCTCGCCGAGGACGCATCATCGTTCATCACTGGAATCCTGCTGCCTGTCGATGGCGGCCGCTGCGCCTGAACCGCCTGTTTGTGGTGAACATCCTCTCGCTGCAATCCTGGGTCGCCTACGGCCATGTCGGCAATGCCGCCGCGGTCTTTCCGCTCCAGCGCCTCGGCGCGGAGGTCTGGGCGGTGCACACGGTGCAGTTCTCCAACCACACCGGCTATGGCGAGTGGACCGGGGAGATTTTCGAACCAGAAACGATACTCGCCCTGGTCGAAGGGATCGCACGGCGCGGCGCCTTCGCCCGCTGCGACGCGGTGCTCTCCGGCTATCTCGGCGGGGCCGCGATCGGCGAGGCAGTCCTCTCTTCGGTCGATAGGGCGAAGGCGGCCAATCCGCGCGCCCTCTATTGCTGCGATCCGGTGATCGGCGATTCCGGCCGCGGGATCTATGTCGCGGCCGGGATCCCGGAATTCCTCCGCGCGCGGGCACTGCCGGCTTCGGATATCGCGCTGCCCAACCCGTTCGAGCTTGCCCTGCTCACCGGCATGCCATGCGGCACGCTCGCGGAGGCGAAGCGCGCGGTCGCGCGGCTGCAGGCGATGGGGCCGCGCACCGTGCTGGTGAGCGGGCTTCGCACCGAGGCGACGCCGGCAGACACGCTCGACCTGCTGGTGGGCGAGGACGGTCTATTCCATCTGCTGCGCACGCCGCTCGTTCCGATCGCGGTCAACGGCGCGGGCGACGTGCTCGCTGCACTTTTTCTCTTCCACCGTCTTGCAAGCGGCGCCGCGGCGCCGGCGCTCGAAGCGGCGGCGTCTTCGTTGTTCGGGCTGATCCAAAGAACAGCCGAGTCGGGCACGCGCGAGCTGGCGATCGTCGCCGCGCAGGAGGAGTTCATGCGCCCGACGCGGCGGTTTGCCGCAGCGATGTGCTAACCGGCAGGGGCTGGGCCCCTTGGACGCACGCTTGTTATGTCCCTCAAGCCGCGCGGCCCACCGCCATCTCGTCGAGACTCTCGCGCAGGGCCTGATCGAGGATCGCGACCGCGCGATCGATCTCCTCCGTCGATACGGTCAATGGCGGCGCGATCCGCCATACCGAGCCCCGCTCCGGGCGCCGGCGAATGTTCATGCTCAAGCCCATTTCAAAGCATTTTCTGGTCGTGCGCCCGCCCAGCTCGTGGTTCGGCTTGCGCGATTCGCGATCCTGCACCAACTCGGCGCCCAGCAGCGGGCCCTCGCCGCGCACGTCGCCGATCGCCTCGTAGCGCTGCTGCAGCTCCTCCAGTCGCCCGCTGAGATAGGCGCCAACCGTCCTCGCCCGCTCGACCAGGTGCTCCTCGGCGATGACGCGCAACACGGCGAGCGCGACCTCGGCTTCCAAGGGATCGGAGACGTGGCTGGTGTAGAGGCTGAAGCCCTTGCGGTGGACGCTGTCCTCGATCGCCGGGGTCGTGATCGTTCGCGCGAGAGGCAGGCCGCCGCCAAGGGTTTTCGACGCGCTCATGATATCCGGCGCCACGCCGAAGAACTCGGATCCCGTCTTGTGCCCGATGCGGCCGAACGCGGTCTGCGCCTCGTCGAAGATCAACGGCATTCCGCGCTCGTCCGCGGCCCGCCGCAGCGACTGCATGTAGGCCCTGGGAGGCACCAGAACGCCGCCGGCGCTGATGATCGGGTCGATGATGATCGCGGCGGGGCGGCGGGACGACTGCATGTCGAACATCCGGAGCCCGAGCGCGAGGCAGGCAAGCGCGGATGCCTCTTCAGAGCCGGCCCCGATGTACGGGCGGTAGGCGTTCGGCTCCGGCATTACGAACACGCCGGGCATGGGCACGCCGTAGCCCTTGCGGTCGCTGGCGAAGGATACCGCGCTCGCACCCCCGGTCAGACCGTGCCAGGAGCCGCCGACCGCCAGCACCTCGTATCCGCCGGTGTGGAGCTTGGCCGTGCGCAGCGCCGCCTCGTTGCTTTCGGCGCCGGTGTTGACGAAGAGCGACTTTGAGAGGCCGGGCGGCATCCAATCCTCGGCCAGGCTCTGCCCCAGCTCGGCCACCACCTCCGCAATCATGCCGCTGACAGGTGGAATGCCTTCCTGCCGGCGGCGTGGACGGCGGCGACGACGGCGGGGTGGTTATGCCCAGTGGTCGCGCACATCTGGCCCGAGGTGAAATCGAGGATCTCGCGCCCGGTGTCGTCGCGCACGATCGTCCCGCTCGCCGCGACGAAGAGATTGGGGAACATTTCGCCCCCGTAGCGGACCAGGTAATCCCTCGCGGCGTCGCGGAGCGCGGGCTTCATGGGGCGGTCCCTTTGATGAACGGGTTGGATCGGCGGTCGGCGCGTCAGGCGGCCGAACGCGCGCCGGTCGGGCGGTTGCCGAATCGCCTGACATAGTCTTCGAGCACCTCGAGCGCGGCCAGCAGGTGCTTCTGCAAGCACAAGCCCGCCTCGGTCGGGTCGCGCCGCCCGACGGCATCCAGGATCTGACGATGCTCCCCGATCGACTGCGCCAGCCGGCCCGGGATGGCGTAGAGGATGCTGAAGGGGGAGCTGAGCCAGGCCTGGTCGATGAAGTCGAGCAGGATGGGATTGTCGGAGGCGGCGTAAAGCGTGCGGCGGAACGCGAGGTCGGCCCGCGCGGCCTCGGCCGTGTCGCCGGCGCGCCTGCCGGCTTCCATCCGGCGCAGCGGAGCCTTCATCGTGGCGAGCCCCACTTCGGGCAGCTTTGCGGTTCCGAGCGGCGCGGCCTCGGTCTCGAGTAGGCATCGCACGCGGTACACGTTGCGAAGCCGCGGCAGGTCCAGCGCGGCGACGCGGACGCTATGGTGGCTTTCCTGGACGAGCACGCCGCGCGCGAGAAGCTCCAGGACCGCCTCGCGCACGGGTGTCGAGCCGAGGCCGAGATCGGCCATGAGCTGCGTCTGCCGCAGCGCCTGGCCGGGCGCGTAGCGGCCCGACTGGATCGCAAGATCGGGCGGGGAACCCAGGTGGACCAGGGCCGGGGGCGCTAGCCGATACTTGACAAGGCAATCTCAAGGCTATAGATTCCTAGTCAACTAAGGAGCGGCCGTGTTTTCACCATGCCCCCCATCGGACCTGACCGCGCATCTGGGATTCTGGCTGCGCACCGTGTCCAACCACGTCTCTTATGCCTTCGCCGGCAAGCTCGTCGCCAAGGGCGTGACGGTTGCCGAGTGGGTCATGATGCGTGCGCTCTACGGCAAGGACCCGATGGCGCCCAGCCGCCTCGCAGAGGAAATGGGCATGACGCGAGGGGCGATCACGAAGCTCGCCGACCGCCTGATCGGCAAGTCGCTGATCGTTCGGAAGGCCAGTCGCGAGGACCGTCGTGCGCAGACGCTCGCCCTGACGCCGCGGGGGACGGATCTGGTGCCGGAGCTGGCCGCGCTTGCCGACCGGAACGACGCGGAATTCTTCGATCACCTGTCGGCAGCCGAGCGCGAGACCCTGGAGCGGCTTCTGAAGCGAATGGTCGAGCACTGCCGGATGACCGCGGTGCCGATCGAATGAGCTCAATTCAACCCACAATGGAGAATGCACATGGACGATCACAAGAAGTCTGTTGCCAAGACCTGCCTCGAAGGCGCGGAGGGCAGCACGATGACCTTTCCGCAAATCGTCGGAACGCTGATGCGGGAAGGTTTTGAAAGCTACGCGATCGACTTCCGCCGCGGGACTGCGACTTACTATCTGCCCGACGGCGAGAGCGTCGAGCTGTCGACGCACAAGATCGATGTTCCCATCGTTGCGACCTTCGACGCGGCGCCCATTCAAGCCGCCATCAAGGAAGCGCAGCAACTGGTGCCCGGCTATACCTATAGGGGTTTCCGCAGGAAGGTCGCAGCGGCCGGCTGTGCGGGCTACATCGTCTCCTTCTCCGGCCGCCGGGCACTTTATATCGGGCGAACCGCCGAGACCCATGTCGAGCATTTTCCAAGCTAGCCCGAACTTTTCATTATGGACATCAGCAGGTCGCTGAATTGGCTCAACAAAGCCGGACTGCCGATGGTTGCGTACTGACTACATTCCGAACCCGACGCCGAGAAGTTCGAAGGTGCGGGCTTGGAGGGGCGTCGGCTTGGTCGGCAGATCGAAGCGGTATTTCTGATTGCCGGGCAGGCTGACCTTGTTGAGGCAGAGGGGGGCGAGATCATTGAGCAGGCTGCGGAAGCTGTGCACCGGCAATCCGTCGTCGGTGCGTCGCGTGGTCGCTTTGCGCCTGGCGGCGGGTGAGATTTCCGCCGGGGCGACGATCGATTTGCGTTCGACTTCGGCCGCGGCGCGGTCATGGTCGTCGAACAGGATCGGTGCCAGGCGGCTTCGCATGTGGAATTCGACGTAATAGGCGAGCATGCATAACAGGACGTGAGCGCGTACCCGCGGCGCCGTCCAATGGAAGACCGGGCGGATTTCCAGATCGACGGTCTTCAGGGAGCGAAAGGCCCGCTCGACCCGGGCGAGGGATTTATAGACGCCGACCGTCTGCTCCGCTGTGAGGGCGGTCGCCGGAACATTGGTGCGGATCACATAGATACCATCGAGCCGCGCCTCGGCGGCGATGGCTGCTTCGCGGCGACGGCAGGCGAAGCTGGTATCGGTGATGGTCAGGTCGTAGTGCTTGCCCATCTTGTGCTTATCGAGCACGGTGCCGACCTCCAGGCCGATCTCGGCCTTGCCACGCAACGGCGCACGCTGGCGCTCGACCGCCAGCGTGATGCGGCTGAGGTCGCGCTCGGTCGCGGCCAGCAGCTCGGCACGCTTGCGTCGACGTTCGGCCGCCAGCAGCGGGTTGCGGCAGACGATCAGCCGCTCGCCCGGATAAGCGGGGGAGGTGATCTCGGCCAGGCCGCGCGCATCGAACAGCGATAATTGCAGCGGCCCGCCGGCGGCCGGTTCCTGGATCTTCGGGGCGCGCAAGGCGGTGATCCAATCGAGCCCAGCCGGCTCGAGATCCTCGCGGATGCGGGCGCTGGTGATCATGCCGCGATCGCCGACCACGACGACGCGATCCAAGCCGAAGCGCCGCTTGAGCTTGTCCACCTGGCTGCTCACCGTCATCGGGTCGGCGGTGTTGCCCGCGAACACCTCGATGGCTACGGGGCAGCCTTCGCGGTTGCAGAGCAGGCCATAGACGATCTGCGGCCGGTCGGCGCGATGATCGCGGCTGTAGCCGTGCTGTGCCAGTTCGCAGCAGCGGCCTTCGAGATAGGAGGAGCTGACGTCGTAGAGGGTAAGCGTGCCGCCGGCCGGATGGCGCCTGGCCAGGCCCTTCTCGATCCGCTCCTGCTGCGCGAGCAGCCAATCAAGCGATGCATAAATCTCGCTCTCCCGCACCTCGCCCAAGCCCAGCCGCTCGCCGAGGCTCGACGCCGCCGTCTCTGGGTTCAGCGCCCGCACCGTCGCCAGCTTGGAGGCCGGCGCGATCACGCGGTTGACGATCAGCGCCATGACCAGATCGCGATAGCGCCGGCCGTCCGGCCCGCCGTAGCGTTCGGTCAAGAGCTTCGGCAAGCCGATCCGCTCCGCCGTGCCGAGCACCGCCGCGACATGACCATGGGGCAGCGAACGGCTGATGGTCAGCGCCTCATCCGCGCTCGCCAGCGCCACGCCGCCACGCAGCAGCGTGCGCAAGCCCTCCACCAGCTGATCCGGCCAGTCCGTCAGATTGGCGATGGTGCGCTTCCTGACCTTGCCCTCCGCGCGGTAGCTCTCTCGCAGCAGAATGGTCGGGTGCGACTTGCGGTTCGGCACTGACTCAATGTGCATGGCACATCGAATCACAGCGGAATCAGCCCGTAAAGCCAATCCATCAGACTAATGCATGACTACGCCCAAACGCCCAAATCAGCCAATACCGATTCTTCGTCAATGGCTTATCAGTTCGAACAGTGAAAAGTTCGGCCTAGTCTCGTTAAACTGCCGTGGCACCGCCGTCGACGGCCAGTACCTGGCCGGTGATGTGGCCGCCGGCGTCGGAGGCGAAGAGCAGGGCGGCGCCCTTGAGGTCGTGCGGGCCGCCGAGCTTGCCGAGCGGGGTGCGGGCGGCAAGCTCGGGGCCGAAGCGATCGAGCGTGCCGCGGCTCATCCGCGAGGGGAAGAAGCCGGGCGCGATGGCATTGACGGTGATGCCGCGCGGGCCCCATTCGGCGGCGAGCGCGCGGGTGAAGCTGATCATTCCGCCCTTGCTCGTGGCATAGGCGATGATGCCGGGCATGCCGGGCGGGCGGCCGCGCATTCCCTCGATCGAGGCGATGTTGAGGATGCGGCCGGCGCCGGCGGGGAGCATCGCCGCGCGGCCGACCGCCTGGGTCAGGAGGAAGGTTCCGGTCAGGTTGAGGTCGATCACCTTGCGCCAGGCGTCGAGGGGATGGGTTTCGGCGGGCGCGCCCCAGGCGGCGCCGGCATTGTTGACGAGGATGTCGATGCGGCCGGCGATGGCGAGCGCCTGGGCAGTGATCGACGCGGCGGCTTCGGGGTCGGCGAGGTCGGCCACGATCGGGACGGCGGGGATGTCCTGGCCGGCGAGGTGCGCGACCGCGGCGGCGAGCGCTTCCTCGCGGCGGGCGATGAGGGCGAGGGTGGCTCCGAACTCGCCGAGCGCTTCGGCGATCTGCAGCCCGAGCCCGCGCGATCCGCCGGAGATCAGCGCGACGCGGCCGGAGAGGTCGAAGAGCGTTCGCAGCATGGGGGGATCATGGCACCGAGCGGGCAGGGCCATGCCGACATATTTTGGCAACATTGCGCTCAGCGCTCTCGCGCCCCGGCGCAAGTCCCGTCATGATCGGCCGCGTCGGCGGGGCAGCCTCCGGCCGTTCGTTGGGGGAAGCATGCTCTACCACGCATACGAGATGCAGCGCCTTGCGTTCCTGCCTGCGCGGGTCTTCGCCGGCGGCGCCCGTTCGCTTTTTGAAATGGCGCCCAGGATGCTGAGCAACATGCCGGCGAGCCGGCTGGCCGCGGCGGCGCTGGCGAGCTTCGAGCACCCGCTGCGACGGTTCGACCGTCCGGATTTCGGCCTCGAGAGCACGGTAATCGATGGCGAGCGGGTCGCGGTCGAGGAAGAGATCGTCTGGCAGGGGACGTGGTGCGCGCTCACGCATTTCCGCCGCGACGCCGAGAGGCCGGCGGATTCGCAGGTGCTGCTGGTCGCCCCGCTCTCGGGCCATCATGCGACCTTGCTCCGCGAGACGGTGGCGGCGTTCCTGCCCGACCACGAGGTCTTCATCACCGAATGGCGCAACGCGCGGGACGTGCGGGTGAGCGAGCCGGGCTTCGGCTTCGATGATTACGTGAGCCACGTGGTGGATTTCCTCCGCCTCCTCGGGCCGCAGACGCACGTGATCGCGGTCTGCCAGCCGGCCGTGCCGGTGCTCGCGGCGGTGGCGCTGATGAGCGAGGATGGCGACCCGCCGGCCAGCATGACGCTGATCGGGGGCCCGATCGACACGCGGGCCGGGCCCACCGCGGTGACGCGCTTCGCCGAGACGCGGCCGCTCGATTGGTTCCGCCACCACGTGATCCACCCCGTGCCGTTCGGGCATCCGGGCTTCATGCGCCGCGTCTATCCGGGCTTCCTCCAGCTCTCGGGCTTCATGGCGATGAACCCGGGGCGCCATTTCGAGGCGCACTGGCAGATGTTCGTCCACCGGCTGGCAGAGGAGCACGAGCCGCTGGCGGCCAAGCAGCGCTTCTACGAGGAATATTTCGCGGTGATGGATCTGCCGGCGGAATTCTACCTCGAGACCGTCTCCGTGGTGTTCCAGAAGCATTTGCTGCCGCGCGGGAAGCTCGGCTGGCGCGGGCGGCGCGTCGATCCCGGGGCGATCGAGCGCACCGCGCTTTTCACGATCGAGGGCGAGCGCGACGATATTTCGGGGCTCGGCCAGACGCGCGCGGCGCACGCGCTCTGCCGGAATCTGGACGAGCGGCTGCGGCTGCATCGCGAGCAGCCGCGGGCGGGGCATTTCGGGCTCTTCAGCGGGCGGCGGTTTCGCGAGCAGGTGGCGCCGGCGATCAAGCGCTTCATCCGCGAGCGGGAGCGCCGGACGGGCGCGGTGGCGTGAGGACGAAGCGGCGCTTCAGCCGACGAAGTGGAGGGTGGTGAAGCGGCGACGGAATTCGGTGATTTCGGGCGCGATTTCGCCGGCCGCTTCGGGGTTTTCGAGCGCGCGCGCGATGTAGCCAGCGAGCTCGGGCATGTCCGCCGGCCCCATGCCCCAGCGCACGATCTCCGGCGTGCCGAGGCGGAGGCCGTTGATGTCGCCGGCGACGGGGGTGATCGGCAGGCCGATTCCGGAGGTAAGAATGTTGGCCCGGCGGAGGATTTTGGCCGCCGCCTGACCGCCGCCCCAGCGCGCCGCTTGAAGGGCGAACTGGTGCGAGCGGGTCATGCCGCGCACGGTGACGAAGAGCGGAAGGTTGTGGGCGGCGAGAGCGGCGGCGAGGGCGTGCGCGGTCTCCGCCATGGCGGCGGCGTAAGCCGGGCCGTTTCGTTTCCAGTCGAGCAGCGCGAGTGCGAGCGAGGCGGATTTCGCGACGTCGAAATTGGCGGTGAGGCCGGGATAGGCGATCGCGTCGATGCGCCGGGCGAGCGCGGGCTCGTTGGTGAGGATCAGGCCAGAGGGCGGCCCGCCCAAGGATTTGTAGGTGCTCATCGTCATGACGTGCGCGCCCTCCTCGAGGGGCGGCGGCCAGGCGCGGCCGGCGATCATTCCGGAGAGATGGGCGGCGTCGAAGAGGACGAAGGCGCCGATTTCGTCGGCGATGGCGCGGATTTCCCGCACCGGATGGGGGAAGAGATTGAGGCTGCCGCCGATGGTGATGAGCTTCGGCTTCGTGCGCAGCGCCGCGGCGCGCAGGGCCGCGATATCGACCGTGTAGCGGGTGGAATCGACGGGCGCCGCGATGGTGGCGAGGCCGTAACAGCCGGCGGCGCCGGCGTGGTGGTGCGTCACGTGGCCGCCGATCTCGGGCGGCGGGGCGATAATCGTGTCGCCCGGCTTCGCGGTCGCCATGAAGACGATGAGGTTGGCGATGGCACCCGAGGGCACGCGGATCTCGGCAAAACGGGCGCCAAAGGTTTCGGCAGCAAGCTCGGCGGCGATCGCTTCGATTTTCTCGATCGCCTCGAGGCCCATCTCGTATTTGTCGCCGGGATAGCCGAGCGAGGCGCGGGTGCCGAGCCCCTGGGCGAGCGCCGCCTCGGCTTCAGGGTTCATCACGTTGGTCGCGGGGTTGAGATTGACGCAGCAGCGCTCGTGGATGGCGCGGCTCTCGGCGATCAGCGCCGTGATCTCGGCGGCGATCTCGTTCGCGTCCGCGGCGGCGACGCGCGCCGCGATGGTGCGGACGAGGCGGTCGGAGGCGGGGGGGATCCAGTCACGCGTGCCGAGCATGGCCTCAGGCATGGCAGCGCCCGCGGATCAGCCGGTGATTTCGGCCGGGGTGAAGAAGAAGGAAATTTCGGCGGCGGCGGTCTCGGGGGAATCCGAGCCGTGGATGGAGTTCGCCTCGATGCTCTCGCCGAAGCGCGCGCGGATGGTCCCTGGCGCGGCCTTGGCGGGGTCGGTCGCGCCCATCACGGCGCGGTTGTGCGCGACCGCGTCCTCGCCCTCGAGCACCTGCACCACGACGGGGCCCGAGCTCATGAAGGTGACGAGGTCGGCGAAGAAAGGCCGCTCCCTGTGCACGGCGTAGAATTCCTCGGCCTGCTTGCGGGTGAGGCGCACGCGCTTCTGGGCGACGATGCTGAGGCCCGCCTCCTCGAGCGCGGCGTTGATCGCGCCGGTGAGGTTGCGGCGCGTGGCGTCGGGCTTGATGATCGAGAAGGTGCGGCTCGCCGGCATGTGAGGGTCCGTGGTGGTGGGCTGTGGCGGGGATTGCCTCGGATCGCAAGGATCGGCGCGCGCCTTTAGACGGGTTCCCCCCAGGGGCACCCCGGGGCAACCCCCAGGAGACAGAGGTCGGGGCGGGCGTCTCGGTCACATGAGAAACACGCCCTTGCCGGTGGTCTGCGTGTCGAACAGACGGTAGGCCTCCGCCGCCTGGTCGAGCGACCAGCGATCGGTGAAGAGATCGTCAACCGCTATCCCCCGCTCGGCGACGAAGCGCGCGCATTCGGCCTGTCCCACCGTGGAAAACGTCCAGGAGCCGACGATCGTGAGCTGCTTGCGGAGGATTTCGGGACTGACCTCGATCGTCACCGACCCGCCCTCGCCGACGAAGCAGGTCGTGCCCCATTTGCGCGCGGCGCGAACGGCGCCGCTGCGGCCCTCCGCGGTGCCCGAGCCGTCGAGCGTGATGTCGGCGCCGCGCCCGCCCGTGAGATCGCGCACGGCGGCGGCCGGGGCATTGGCGCCGGGATCGACCAGCGCGTCGGCGCCGAATTCGCGGGCCCGCGCGAGGCGCTCGGCCGAAGGGTCGAGGGCGATGACCCGGGCGCCCATGGCGTGGGCGAGCTGGGTCGCGGAGAGCCCGACCGGTCCTTGGCCGAAGATCGCGATGGTGTCGTTGCCGGAGAGGCCGACGCGGCGGAGCGCGCCATAGGCCGTGCCGGTGCCGCAGGAAATCGCGGCGCCGGTGGCGAAGGAGAGCGCGTCGGGGAGCGGAACCAGGGTGCTTGCCGGCACCTTCATGTAACCCGCATGCGCGCCGTTCCCGGTGACGCCGTAGACGGTCGAGCCGGCGTCGCACATCTGGGTCCAGCCGGTGCGGCAATACGGGCAGACGCCGCAGCCGCTGTAATGGTGGACCATGACGCGCTTGCCGAGATGGGCCTGGCGCTCATCGACGCCGGGGCCGATGGCGGCCACCAGGCCGCAGGGCTCGTGGCCGGCGATCACGGGCTCGCCGCTGGCTTGATCCCAGGGGGCCAGCCCGAGGGCGGCGCTCGACCCGCCCTTGGGCGTACGATAGGTTTTGAGGTCGCTGCCACACATGCCGGAGGCCTTGATCTCGATCACCACTTCGCCCGGACCGGGCGTAGGATCGGGGAAATCGCGGAGCTCGAGCTCGCGCCCGCCGGTGAAGACCACGCCGCGCATTGTTTCCCCCCAACAGTAACGCCGCGAGACTGCCCGATCAGCTCTTCCGCTCCCACCCCCGGGGGCCCTGCTGCCAGTAGGCGAGCATATGGCCGGCGGCCATGGCGGCGGCCCAGCGCTCGCGGGCGGCGTTGACGGCCGTCTCGGCGGCGCCGTCGAAGAGGTCGAACACGCGGGCAAAGCGCACGAGGTCGGGGTACGGGGCGCCGTCGATCACGAAGAGAAAACGGGCGCCGTTGGGCGGATCGGCGCCTTCGGGCAGGGCGGTGGCGAGCCAGATCGGCTGCAGATCGGCTTCGTTCGTGCGCTCGCTGCCGTGCGGCAGCCAGACGGGATCCGCGGAGAGCCAGAGCCCGGTGTCGAGCGCCTCGACCCGCTCGGGGTTGGCGCAGAGGACGAGCGCCCGCTCGCCGGCGGCGAGGGTGCGGCCGAGCAGCTTCGGCAGTGCCTGGTCGGGGCCGGTGCGGCTCAAATGGTAGAAGCCGATATCGCTCACCCCTTTGGGCTCACCCCCGGCGGAAACCGAGCCGCCGGGCGGCGGCGACCAGGCAGGTGGCGAGCGCGGCCTTGGTGAGGTCGGCAGGGATGAACGGCACGAGGCCGAGCTGGACGCTTCGCTGCCAGCCGACCAGGTGGGCGAGCCATGCAACGCCGCAGAGATAGATCACGGCGACGCCACCGAGCATCGCCGCAAAGAGGAGCAGCGGGCGGGCACGGAGGCCGCGATCGGCGGCATAGCCGACGAGGAGGGCGGCGAGGACGAAGCCCACGAGGTAGCCTGCGGTCGGCCCCAGAAAATAGGCGGGCCCGGCCGCGGCGCCGGCGAACACCGGCAGGCCCGCGGCACCCTCGGCGAGCCAGAGCAAGGCGGCGCCGCCGGCGAGGCGGGCGCCGAACAGGCCGGCGAGGCCGATCGCCGCGAGCGTCTCGAGCGTCATCGGGACCGGCCAGAACGGGACCTCGGTCTTGGCAGAGAGAACGAAGACGGCGCTGGCAAGGACGATGCCGGCGGGCAGCGCCCAGGGACGGGGCGGGGCGAGCGGACGAACGGTGGCAGGCGGCGTCGGCATGTCTCTCACCTCGTCGGGCGAGGTGGGGTCTGCGAATAGTCGTAAAAGCCGCGGCCGGTCTTGCGGCCGAGCCAGCCGGCCTCGACATATTTCACGAGCAGCGGGCAGGGGCGGTACTTGGTATCCGCGAGACCCTCGTGGAGCACCTGCATCACAGAGAGGCAGGTATCGAGCCCGACCAGGTCGGCCAGCTCGAGCGGACCCATCGGGTGGTTGGCGCCGAGCCGCATCGCGGTGTCGATCGCGGCAACCGAGCCCACGCCCTCATAGACCGCGTAGACCGCCTCGTTGATCATCGGCACCAGGATGCGGTTGACGATAAACGCGGGATAATCCTCGGCCACCGCCGTCGTCTTGCCGAGCCGCACGGCGAGCGCCTGGATCGCCTGGAAGGTCGGCTCGTCGGTCGCGATGCCGCGGATCAGCTCGACAAGCTTCATCACCGGCACCGGGTTCATGAAGTGCATGCCGATGAATTTTTCCGGCCGATCGGTCGCGGCGGCGAGGCGGGTGATCGAGATCGAGGAGGTGTTGGAGGCGATCACGCAGCCCGGCTTGAGGTGCGGCGTGAGGCTTTTCAGGATGGCGCGCTTGATCTCTTCCTTCTCGGTCGCCGCCTCGATGACGAGGTCGCACGCCTCGAAGGCGGCGTAATCGGTCGCGGTCTGGATGCGGGCGAATGCGGCATCCTTCTCCTCGGCGGTGATGATCTTGCGCGCGACCTGGCGGTCGAGATTGCGCGCGATCGTCGCCATCGCCTTTTCCAGCGCGGCGGCGTTGACGTCGAGCAGCGTCACGGCAAGGCCGGCCAGCGCCGCGACATGGGCGATCCCGTTGCCCATCTGGCCGGCGCCGATCACCCCCATGGAGGTAATGGCCGGCATCTCGAGCCCGATATCGGCTATGGAGGCGGTGGGCTCGCGTTCGAGGTTCATGGTCTCTTCTCCAGCTCGCGGGCGAGTTCGGGCAAGGCGGCGAAGAGATCGGCGACCAAGCCGTAATCGGCCACCTGGAAGATCGGCGCTTCCCCATCCTTGTTGATGGCGACGATCACCTTGCTGTCCTTCATGCCGGCGAGGTGCTGGATGGCGCCGGAAATGCCGACGGCGATGTAGAGGTCGGGCGCCACCACCTTGCCGGTCTGGCCGACCTGGAAATCGTTCGGCACGAAGCCGGCATCGACGGCGGCGCGCGAGGCACCGATGGCCGCGCCCAGCCGATCGGCGATCGGCTCGAGGAGCTTGAAATTGTCCCCGCTCTGCATCCCCCGCCCGCCCGAGATCACGACCCGCGCGGCGGTCAGCTCCGGGCGCTCGTTCTTCGAGAGCTCGGCCGAGACGAAGCGCGACGCCGCACCCGCGGCGGGCACGGAAACCCTCTCGATCGGCGCCGCGCCGCCCTCCGCCGCCACCGGATCGAAGCTCGCCGCGCGCACCGTGAGCACCTTCTTCGCATCCGCCGAGCGTACGGTGGCGAGCGCGTTGCCGGCATAGATCGGGCGGATGAAGGTATCCGCATCGACCACGCCCGCAATATCGCTGATCGGCTGCACGTCGAGCAGTGCCGCGGCCCGCGGCATCACGTTCTTCCCCGCCGCGGTCGAGGCGGCGAGGAGGTGGGTGTAGGAGGGCGCGAGCGCGACCAGCAGCGCCGCCAGCGGCTCCGCCAGCCCATGGGCGAGCGACGCGTCCTCCGCGACCAGCACTTTCGCGACCCCCGGCAGCTTCGCCGCTGCCGCGGCCGCCATCGCCGTCTCGCCGGCCACCAGCGCGTGCACCTCGCCGAGCGCCGCCGCCGCCGCAACCGCGCTCCGCGAGGGCTGCTTGATCGCGCCGCCCTCGTGCTCGAGGAGAACCAGGACCGTCATCAGATCACCTTCGCCTCGGTTCTGAGCTTCTGCACCAGCTCCGCGACCGAGCCCACCCTCACCCCCGCCTGGCGGCGCGGCGGCTCGGCCACCCGCACGAGGGTGAGGCGCGGCGCCGGATCGACGCCGAGATCGCCGGGCGTCAGCGTCTCGATCGGCTTGCGCCGCGCCTTCATGATGTTGGGCAGGCTCGCATAGCGCGGCTCGTTCAGGCGGAGATCGGTGGTCACCACCGCCGGCAGCGTCAGCGCCACCGTCTCGAGGCCGCCATCGACCTCGCGCGTCACGCTCGCCGTCTCGCCCGCGATCACCAGCCGCGAGGCGAAGGTGCCCTGGGGCCAGTCGAGCAGCGCGGCGAGCATCTGGCCGGTCGCGTTCATGTCGTCGTCGATCGCCTGCTTGCCGAGGATGATCAGGCCGGGGACTCGCGCATGGCGATCGCCTTGAGCAGCTTGGCCACGGCCAGCGGCTCCAGCGCGGCGTCGGTCTCGACCAGGATGGCGCGATCGGCGCCCATCGCCAGCGCGGTGCGCAGCGTCTCCGCCGCCGCCGCCGGGCCGAGCGAGACCGCCACGATCTCGCCGGCGAGGCCCTTCTCCTTGAGCCGGATCGCCTCCTCGACGGCGATCTCGTCGAAGGGGTTCATCGACATCTTCACCCCGGCCGTCTCGACCCCCGAGCCGTCCGCCTTCACCCTCACCTTGACGTTGTAATCGACCACCCGTTTGACCGGGACGAGGATTTTCATCGTCATGCCATGCCATATCCGGAAATTGCCTGCCCGGGGAGGCGCCTCTATTCGCACCTGCAACAGAAAGGCGCGGGACCTTAGAGACCCTGCCCGCGCCCTGTCAAACCCGCCACCCGGCGCCCGCTCCTGTTTGACCGGAGGCGGCCGCATTGTAGAAAAAGCTGGCCATGCCGCGCGGTGACCTGTTCCCCGAAATCGGACCTTTCGAAACCGGTTACCTGCCGCTCGCCGGCGGCCACGTGATGTATTGGGAGCAGGTCGGCAATCCGCGCGGCCAGTCCGCGCTCTTCCTCCATGGCGGCCCCGGCGCCGGGGCGGGCGCCGTTCATCGGCGCTTCTTCGATCCTGGCTATTGGCGCACCGTGATCTTCGACCAGCGCGGCGCCGGGCGCTCGCGGCCGCTCGGCAGCCTGGCGCAGAACACGACGCCCGACCTTGTCGAGGACATCGAAAGGCTGCGCCGGCATCTCGGCATCGAACGGTGGCTGCTGTTCGGAGGCTCGTGGGGCTCGACGCTCGCACTCGCCTACGCGCAGGCCCACCCGGAACGGGTCAGCGGCTGCGTGCTGCGCGGCGTGTTCCTCGGCCGCCCGCAGGAGGTGGCGTGGTTCCTGCACGGGCTCGCCCACATCTTCCCCGACGCCCACGCCAATTTCGCCGGCTTCCTGCCGGAGGCCGAGCGCGGCAGCCTGCTCGACGCCTACCTCGTCCGCCTCACCGATCCCGACCCGGCCGTCCACCTGCCGGCGGCACGGGCCTGGTCGATCTACGAGGGCTCATGCAGCACCCTCCTGCCGAGCCCCGAAACGGTCGCCTCCTTCTCGCAGGACCGCACCGCCCTGGGCCTGGCGCGGATCGAGGCGCATTACTTCGCGCACGGGCTCTTCCTCCCGCCCGAAGGCCTGCTCGGCGGAATGGCGCGGATCGCACGGATCCCGGCGGAAATCGTGCAGGGCCGCTACGACATGGTCTGCCCGGCGCGCACCGCCTTCGACCTCGCGGCGGCCTGGCCAACGGCACGCCTCACGATCATCCCGGACGCCGGGCACTCGGCCCTCGAACCCGGGATCCGCCGCGCCCTCGTCGCCGCGGTCGAGCGGCTGCGCACCGCAAGGTAGCGGCAAGGGGCTCTGTCCCCTGGCCTTGGCCTTCAGCGTGCCGGGTGATGGCGGCTGCGGGTGATCAGCCAGGCGCCGATCGGGATGAGCGGCAGGGAGAGCAGCTGGCCCATCGTCACGCCGAAGAAGAGGTAGCCGAGGAACCAATCGGGCTGGCGGAAGCATTCGCCGGTGATGCGTGCGATCGCGTAGCCGAGGAGGAAGCTGCCGGTGAGGAAGCCGGCGCGGCGGCGGAGCGTTTCCCGTCGCGAGAGGCGGTACATGACAATGAAGAGGACGACCCCCTCGAGGAGGGCTTCGTAGAGTTCGCTCGGATAGCGTGGGATCGGTCCGGCGCGCGGATAGATGACCGCCAGCGGCCACCAGCGCGGCGCCGCGCGGCCCCAGAGCTCGCCGTTGATGAAATTGGCGATGCGACCGAGGAAAAGCCCGATCGGCGCGGTCACCGCGACGCGGTCGGCGAAGCCGAGGATGGCGATCCCGTTGCGGCGGCAGAACCAGGCGGTGGCCGCCGCGACGCCGATAAGGCCGCCATGGAAGCTCATCCCGCCGTCCCAGACGGCGGCCATCATCAGCGGGTGCGTGAAATAAAAGCCCGGCTGGTAGAAGAGCACGTAGCCGAGCCGACCGCCGAGGACCACGCCGAGCGTGGCCCAACTCAGGAAATCGTCCACCTGCAGCGCGGTCGCGACGGCAGGGGCTTCGCGCACCAGGCGCAGCAGGAGCCGCCAGGCGAGCAGGAGGGCTGCGATATAGGCGAGCGCGTACCAGCGGATCGCGAAGGGGCCGAGATGGACCGCGACCGGATTGAAGTTCGGGAAGACCAGAGCGGACATCATCGGTAGGGATCGTCGGTGCGGAGGAATTCGTGAACGTAGCGCCGCACGCCTTCGGCGACCGGCAGGAATGCTTGGGTGTAGCCGGCGGCGCGCAGCCGCTGCATCGGCGCCTCGGTGCGGTACTGGTACTGTCCGGCGAGCGTTGCCGGCATGTCGACGAATTCAATTTCCGCGGGCTTGCCGGCCGCCGCCGCGACCGCCTCGGCGAGGGAGACGTACGTTGCCGACTGTCCGGTGCCGAGATTGTAGAGCCCGTTCACCTCCGGCCGGTCCATCGCCCAGAGCAGCACGTCGACGACGTCGCCCACCCAGATGAAGTCCCGCCGCTGCTCGCCGTCGCTTATGTCCGGCCGCCCCGAGCGGAAGAGGCGCATCACGCCGTCCGCCATCAGCTCGTCGAACTTCACCTTGACGACCGAGATCATCGCGCCCTTGTGGTACTCGTTCGGCCCATAGACGTTGAAGAATTTGAGCCCGACGCATTGCGGGGGGCGCGCGGCGCCGCCGGCGCAGTTGCGCGCGACCTGGAGGTCGAAGGCGTGCTTGCTCCAGCCATAGAGGTTGAGCGGCCTGAGGCGGGCGAGGGAGACCGGGTCGGGATCGTCCTCGAAGCCGGCCGCACCGTTGCCGTAGGTCGCCGCGGAGGAGGCGTAGATGAAGCGGACGCCGCGCAGCACGCACCATTCCCACAGCATGAGCGAAAGCGCGACGTTGCTCTGCCAGACGAGATCGCCGTCGCGGCTGGTGGTGTCGGTCACGGCGCCGAGGTGGAAGACCACCTCGATGGGCGGGTGCCCATCGAGGAAGTCGGCGAGGTCGGAGGGCGGCAGGATCTGGGCCGGCGGGTGGCTGCCGAGATTGCGCCACTTGCCCCCGTGGCGCAGGCGATCGACAATCACCACCTCCAGACCGCGCGCGGCGAGCACGGCGTGCAGGTTCGAGCCGATACAGCCGGCGCCGCCGGTGAGCAGGATCATGGCGGCGCCTTATAGGAGCGGGCCGACCCTGCTGGAAGATGTGGGGTCGGACGATGCGGGAGGGGGAGCTATGGGGGAACGGCCGAGGCTGTTCGACGATATCGCCGGGGTGGCCGGCGGCGCCTTTTCGGCGCTGGTCGGCATCCGCGAGGAGACCGAGGCGGCGCTGCGCTCCCGCCGCGACGAGTTCGTGCGCCGGCTGGACCTTGCGAGCCGGCCCGATCTCGAGGCGGTGAAGGAGCTGGCCGCCAATGGCCGCATCGCCTCGGAGGAGGTCGCGGCACGGCTGGAGGCGCTGGCCGCGCGGCTCGAGGCGCAGATCGAAGCCCTCGGGGCGCGGATTGCGGCGCTCGAGCAGCCGCCGAATTCGGCGGCCTCGCCGGAGGCCTGATCGAGGGCCCGCTTGCGGCACGGCATGGCGCGTCGTTATGGTGCAGCGCCATGATGCAGTGTCCCCGGGGCCGCGTGAGCAGCTCCGAGCAGCCGCCCGCCCGGCGCGCCTTACTTCAGAGGGAGGTCCCGATGCCCCCCACCGCCTATGCCGACACGACGGACCCCGTCGCCAATCCCCTCGACACAATCGAACAGATCGTGGCCTCGAACGACTGGTCGTTCGATCGCCGGGGCGAGTGCGAAATCGCGGCCAAGGCTCCCGGCCAATGGTCCGACTACGTGCTCTATTTCAACTGGTCGACCGAGATGAGCGCGATGCACTTCACCTGCGCGTTCGACCTCAAGGTGCCGGAGCGGCGTCGTGGGGCCCTCTACGAGCTGCTGGCGCTGGCCAACGAGCGGCTGTGGGTCGGCTATTTCGGGATGGACAGCGACGACGGCGCGCCGGCCTTCCACCACTCGGTCCTGCTGCGCGGCGCGGCCGGCGCGTCCTCGGAGAGCCTCGAGGACATGGTCGATATCGCGCTGACCGAGTGCGAGCGGTTCTTCCCCGCCTTCCAGCTCACCCTTTGGGGCGGCAAGCCGGCCGCCGAGTCCCTCGCCGCGGCGATGCTGGAATGCGCCGGCGAGGCGTGATTCCGGCCAATCCATGACCGGACTCCTCCCGCCGGTTCTGCTCGTCGGCTGCGGGCGGATGGGCGGCGCGATGCTCGGGGCCTGGCTCGAGCGCGGCCTCTCGCCGTCGGTCCTGGTCGATCCGGCGCCGCGCCTGCCGGACGGGGGCGAGGTGGTGACGGTCGTCGACAAGGCGGACGAGGTGCCGGCCGGTTTCGCGCCGGCCGCGGTGGTGCTCGCGATCAAGCCGCAGCAGGCGGCGTCCGTGCTGCCCCGGTTCGCCCGGTTTGCCGGCTCGGCGGTGTTTCTCTCGATCATGGCGGGGCGAACGATCGCCGGCATGCGGCCCTTGCTCGGCCCGAAAGCCTCGGTGGTGCGGGCGATGCCGAACACGCCGGCTTCGATCCGCGCCGGCACGAGCGTTGCCTGCGCCGGGCCGGGCGTCCGCGCGGCACAGAGAGAGCTCTGCGGGAGGCTGCTCGGCGCCGTAGGAACGGTCGCCTGGGTGAGCGAGGAGGGCCTGCTCGATCCTGTCACCGCGCTTTCGGGCAGCGGCCCGGCCTATGTCTTCCTCCTCGCCGAGCTTCTCGAGCGCGCGGGCGTGGAGCAGGGGCTTCCCGCCGACCTTGCCCGGCTGCTCGCGCGCCGGACGATCTCAGGCGCCGGCGCCCTGCTCGATGCCAGCCCCGACGACGCCGCTTCGCTCCGCGCCGCCGTCACCAGCCCGGGCGGCACGACCGAGCGGGCGCTGGCGATCCTGATGGAGGAGGATGCCTGGCCGGACAGCGTCTCGCGGGCCCTCGCCGCCGCCACCCAGCGCTCGCGCGCCCTTGCGGGGTAGAAGCGATGTCCGATTCACATCCGCCGCCCGTGCCGACCAACGACCAGGCTTTCGACGAGGCGCTGATCCAGGCTGCCTTCCGCCTCGCCGCGACGGAGGGATGGCGCAACCTCCGCATCGCGCAAGCGGCGCGCGCGGCGGGCCTGCCGCTCGCCCGCGCGCGGCTGCGCTTCCCCAACCGGACGATTTTGCTGGTCCGATTCGGCCGGATGGCCGACGCGGCGGCGCTCGCCGAGGCGAGTGTCGAGGAGAGCGTCCGCGGCCGCCTGTTCGCGATGCTAATGCGGCGGCTCGACCTGTTCCAGGCCAATCGCGAGGGCGTTCTGGCGCTCCTCGAGGGCCTCCCCTTCCGGCCCCGCACCGCCCTACTGCTGGCCGCGCTGACCGAGGCCAGCATGAGCTGGCTCCTCGGCGCCGCGGGCGTCGGCACGGCCGGCTTGGCCGGACGGCTCAGGATCAAGGGGCTCACCGCCGTCTGGGTCTGGACGCTGCGCGCCTGGCAGCGCGACCAGACGATGGACCTCGCGCCGACCATGGCTGCCCTCGATGCCGCGCTCGGGCGGGCCGAGCGCGCGGCCGGGTGGCTCGCCTCCCGGCCCTTCGGCCGCCCGACGCCCAAGGGGCACGCCGAGGAGGCGCCGGCGGCGAAGGAGGCAAAGGAGAGCGGCGAGGAGGAAGGTGGAGGGGAGGAAGGCCCGGCGCCTGCGTAGCACGGGCACGACGCCCTGTCCGCCCGCCGCCAACTGGGCTAAATCACCGCAGAGAGGCCGAGGCAGAGGAGATGGCGCCATGGCGGCAAAGCCCGAAGGATCGCAAGGCAAACCGGCCGGGACCGGCATCCCGGACTTCACCAGCCTATTCGCCAACCTCAAGCTTCCTGCGCTCACCGACATCGAGCCCCTGCTCCGCGCCCATCAGCGCAACCTCGAAGCGCTGACCGGCGCCAACCGCGTCGCGCTCGAAGGAGCGCAGGCCTACGCCAGGCGCCAGATGGAGATCGTCCAGCAGGGCCTGGCGGAGCTGACCCAGTCGTTCCAGGCGTTGGCCGAGCCCGGCACGCCGCAGGCCAAGGCGGCCCGCCAGGTCGAGATGATCAAGCACGCCTACGAGCACACCGTGACCAACATGAAAGAGCTCGGCGACCTGATCCAGCGCTCGAACAACGAGGCGATTCAGCTCCTCAACCAGCGCTTCGCCGAGGCGATGGACGATATCAAGGGCATGATGGCGAAATCGGCCCATCGGACGCCCTGAGCGGAAGGCCCGGTTCGCCTCTCTTCGCCCAACGTATTCCCGGATGCAGCGGCTCGACCGGTTCATGGCGGCGGCGAACGCGCGCTATTACGCGGCGGGCGATCCGTTCCGCGAATTCGCGACCGCGCCCGAGATCAGCCAGGCTTTTGGCGAGATCGTCGGGCTTTGGGCGGCAACCGTCTGGGACGGGATCGGCCGCCCCGACCCGGTGAAGTTGGTCGAGCTCGGGCCGGGCCGCGGCACGCTGATGGCGGACGCGCTGCGCGCCGTGGCCAGCGTGGCACCGGAATTCCGCGCCGCGCTCCGCCTGCATCTCGTCGAGACCTCGCCCGGCCTGCGCGCGGTCCAGCAAGCCCGAATTGAAACCGGTCATTGGCACGAGACGTTCGAGGAGATCCCGTTCGGGCCGTTTCTTCTCCTTGCCAACGAGTTCCTCGACGCCCTGCCGATCCGCCAGTTCGTCCATCGCCCGGCCGGCTGGATGGAGCGCTTCGTCGGCGCCGGCGGACGGTTCATCGAGCGCCCGGCCGGGGCGCCCGGCCGCGAGGCGCCGGAGGGCGGGGTGATCGAGCGGTGCGAGCCCGCGCTCTGGCTCGCATCGCTGCTCGGCGCGCGACTCAGGACAACGCCGGGCGCCGCGCTCTTCATCGATTACGGGCCGGCGGCGAGTGCGGCGGGCGAGAGCCTCCAGGCGCTGCGTGGCGGCCGGCCGGCCGACCCGCTGGCCGATCCCGGCACCGCCGATCTCTCCGCGCATGTCGATTTCCAGTCCTTCGCGGCGGCCGCGCGGGCGCAAGGCGCGACCGTCTCGGGGCCAGTGCCGCAGGGCCTCTTCCTCACGCGGCTCGGGCTCTTTCAGCGCCTTGACAGGCTCGCGCACGGCCGTAGCCCGGCCCAGGCGGCGGCGCTGCTCGCCGCCGGGCGCCGGCTGGTCGAGCCGGACGCGATGGGCCGGCTCTTCAAGGTGCTCGGCCTCGCCCACCCGGGCGCGCCCGAACTCCCGGGTTTTTCCCCATGACAGACGAGGTCCCTGCGCTTGTCGTCGAGTCCCTGGGCGTGCCGCACGGCTTCTTCACGCGTCAGGGCGGCGTCTCCACCGGCCCGTACGCGACGCTCAATTGCGGGCTGGCGACCGGCGATAGGCGCGAGGCGGTGATCGAGAACCGGGCGCGGACGGCGCGGGCGATCGGCGCCGACCCGGGGCGGCTCTTCGTGCTGAAGCAGGTGCACGGCACCGCCGTGGTGCCTGTCGGCGGCGATGCATGGGAAGCTGGGACAGGGCCGGACGCGGATGCCATGGTCACGAAGCGGCCCGACATAGGTACTGGGGATCGTCACCGCCGATTGCGCGCCGGTGCTGCTCGCCGACGCGAAGGCCGGCGTGATCGGTGCCGCCCATGCCGGCTGGCGCGGCGCCGCCGCGGGCGTGCTCGAGGCGACCCTCGCCGCGATGCAATCCCTCGGCGCCGCCGCGGCGCGCATCCAGGCCGCGATCGGGCCCACGATCCGCCAGCCCTCCTACGAGGTCGGACCCGACCTGCGCGCGGCGGTGCTCGGCAACGGCCCCGGCGACGGGCGGTTCTTCACCCCCGGCCGGCGCGAGGAGCGCTGGCAATTTGACCTGCCGGGCTATTGCGCCGCCCGCCTCGCCGCCGCCGGGCTCACGAGCATCACCACGCTCGAGGCGGATACCGTCGCCGACGCCGAACGCTTCTTCAGCCACCGCCGCCGGACGCTTGCCGGCGGCGGCCCGATCGGACACCAGATCTCGCTCATCATGCTGCCGGCCTCATGAGGGCCTGGCTGCTGCTGCTCCTGGCGTTCGCCCTCGCGGGCTGCGGCGATTTTCCCCGACCTTTCCAGGGCAACCCGGGGGCGGCGGCGCTGCGCCTCGCCGTGCCGCCCCCGCCCCTGCTCGCCGTGCCGCCGCCGCCCACCGCGCTGCTCGCCGACGCCGCGAGCCGGAATTTTGCCTCCGACGTCGCAACCGCGCTCGCCGACCGCACCGTGCCAGCCGTCGCGGCAGCGGCCCGACCCGGCGACTGGCAACTCGCGATCAGCGCTTCGCTCGACAAGGGCCAGGTGATCCCGCGCTACACCGTGATCGACCCGACCAGGCACACGCAGGGCTCGATCGCCGGCAAGCCTGTCCCGGCGAACGCCTGGGCGAACGCCGATCCGGCCGCGCTCAAGGAGGCAGCGAACGCGGACGCGCCGGCGATCGCCACCCTGCTCACCGACATCGACGCCAGGATCAAGCGCAGCAATCCCACGAGCCTGATGAACCGCCCGGCGAGGGTCTTTTTCGCCGGGGTGGTGAACGCGCCCTATGACGGCGACTTCGTGCTCGCCCGGACGCTCCGCGCCGACCTGCCGGCGCTCGGCGTCCCGCTCCAGGCGAGCAAGACCGGCGCCGACTTCTCGGTGGCGGGCCAGGTCAAGGTCGCGCCGGCGCCACAGCCCGGCCAGGTCCGGGTCGAGCTGCAATGGATTGTGACCGACGCGCGCGGGCGGGAACGCGGCCGCGTGGTCCAGCTCAACGACGTGCCGCTCAAGACCATCGACCCGAGCTGGGGCGCGGTCGCGCCGACGATCACCGAACAGGCCGCTTCGGGCCTGCGGGAACTGATCCAGAAGGCCCGCGAGGCCCCATGACGACTCGCACCGGCCCCCGGAAGCCCGGGGTCTCATGGACAGCCTGGAGACGCATTGCTAGAAGGCCGGCGGCCGCGCACCCCTATCGGCGCGTTCCCAACGGGCGCGTTCCCAACCGGACTCCGTGCGCATGAAGATCGTCGCCGCCAACAGCAACCGCCCCCTGGCCGAGGCCGTTGCCGCCAAGCTCACCCTGCCGCTCACCCGCGCCGCCATCCGCCGCTTCGCGGACATGGAGGTGTTCGTCGAGATCCACGAGAACATCCGCGGCGAGGACGTTTTCGTCATCCAGTCCACCTCCTACCCGGCCAACGACAACCTGATGGAGCTGCTGATCACGCTCGATGCGCTGCGCCGCAGCTCGGCGCGGCGCATCACCGCCGTGATCCCCTATTTCGGCTACGCCCGCCAGGACCGCAAATCCGGCCCGCGCGCGCCGATCAGCGCCAAGCTGGTCGCCAACCTCATCACCGAGGCCGGCGCCAACCGCGTGCTCACGATGGATCTGCACGCCGGCCAGATCCAGGGCTTCTTCGACATCCCGGTGGACAATCTCTACGCCGAGCCGCTGTTCAGCCGCGACATCCAGGAACGCTTCGCCGGGCGCAGCATCGTCATCGTCTCGCCGGATGTCGGCGGCGTCGTTCGCGCCCGGCTGATCGCGACCCGGCTCAACGGCGATCTCGCGATCATCGACAAGCGGCGCGAGCGCGCCGGCGTCTCGGAGGTGATGAACGTCATCGGCGACGTCGCCGGGCGCGACTGCATCCTGGTGGACGACATCGTCGATTCCGGCGGCACGCTGGTCAACGCGGCGACGGCGCTGATCGAGGGCGGGGCAAGCTCGGTCAGCGTCTATGTCACACACGGCGTGCTTTCGGGCGGCGCGGTCGCGCGCATCGCCTCCTCGCCGATCGAGATGCTGGCGATCACCGATTCGATCCTCGCGACCGAGGCCGTCCGCCTCGCCGGCAACATCCGCCAGATCACCATCGCACCGCTGATGGCCGAGGCGATGCGGCGGATCAGCGAGGAAACCTCGGTGAGCTCGCTCTTCAACTAAACAAGGAGGACCCACGTCCATGAAGCTCTTCTATGCGCCCGGCGCCTGCTCCCTCGGGATCCATGTCCTGCTCGAGGAGATCGGCAAGCCCTATGAGCTCACCCCGCTCGCCCTCCGCGAGGGCGCGCAGTTCAAGCCCGAGTTCACCGCGGTCAACCCGAAATCGAAGGTGCCGACGCTGGTCCGCGACGACGGCTCGGTGCTGACCGAGTTCCCGGCGATCGCCTTCTGGCTCGCCCGGACCAACCCCGAATCGCACCTGCTGCCGCCGGACGCCGAAGGCCAGGCACGCGCGCTCGAGGCGATCGACTACGTCGTCGCCACCATGCACATGCAGGGGTTCGGCCGCATCTTCCGGCCGGCGAATTTTTCCCCGGAGCCCGCCGGCGAGGAGAAGGCGCAGGCACGCGGCCGGGAAATCTTCGAGAAAGGGCTCGCCCTCATGGACAAGGCCCTCGCCGGCCAAGACTACGTCGTCGGCCCGTTCTCGATCGCCGACGCGGCCCTCTTCTACACCGAGTTCTGGGCAGCGACCCGTGCCAATATCGCGCTTCCGGCCAACTGCGCCGCCCATTACGCGCGCATGCAGGCACGCCCGGCCGTCGCCCGGGCGCTCACCCAGGAAGGGATCACCCTCTGAATGCTGCCGGCCATCGGATTCTGGTTCCTCCGCCACGGCGAGACCGACTGGAACGCCAAGGGGCTTTCCCAGGGAGCGGCGGATGTGCCGCTCAATGCGAACGGCGAGGCCCAGGCGGTCCGCGCCGCCGAGCTCCTGAAGGGGACCGGGATCGCTACCATCGTCGCCTCGCCGCTCTCGCGGGCGCGCAGCACCGCCGAGACGGCGGCGGCGGCGCTTGGCCTCCCCATCGCCTTCGACCCGGAACTCCGCGAGGTCGCCTTCGCCGGACGGGAAGGCCAGCCGCTCGGCGGCTGGTTCGATGAGTGGGTCGCCGGGACCGCAACCCCCGCCGGCGCCGAATCCTTCGCCGAGCTGGGGGCCCGCGCCAAACGGGCGGTGAGCCGGGCGCTGGCCCTGCCCGCCCCCGTCCTGATCGTCTCCCACGGCGCGCTCTTCCGCGCGCTCCGCGCGGTGATGGGGCTGCCCGTGGACATCCGCACCCCGAACGCCGTGCCGATTTTCTGCGACCCGCCGCCGCCCGCCGCACCCGAAAGCCCCTGGTCGCTCCGGGCGGGCGGCACCCTTTCCCTGGTCGGCGCGCCCGGGGTCAGCGGGTGATCGTTGCGCCGCACCGGACGATCGGGTAGATCGTCCGCCGCGCTGGCGTCCAGAGCATGATGTTTTGATAGGGGCTGTCATGGCCAACCTGGTGACGATCGAAGCCGAAAGCCGCAGCGGCGGCGGCAAGGGGCCCGCCCGCGCGACGCGACGCGCCGGCAAGGTCCCCGGCGTGGTGTACGGCGCGGACCGCCCGCCCGAGCTGATCGCGCTCGACCCGCGGGCCGTGCTGCGCGAAATCCACCGCAGCGGCTGGCGCTCGCGCATCTACGAGCTCACGCTCAACGGGACCACCACCCGCACCCTGCTGCGCGAGGTCCAGGTCCACCCGGTGAGCGACCTGCCCGAACACGTGGACTTCCAGCGCCTCACCGCCGGCCAGCCGATCCGCGTCTCGGTCGACGTGCTGTTCACCAACGAGCTCGCAAGCCCGGGCCTGAAACGCGGCGGGGTGCTCAACATCGTGCGCCATAGCGTCGATGTTTACTGCGACCCGGAAAAAGTGCCGGACCACTTCGAAGCCGACCTCGGCGGCCTCGACATCAACGATACCGTGCGGTGGTCGAGCCTCAAATTCACCGAGGACACACACCCCATCATCGCCGACCGCGACTTCGTCGTCGCCTCCGTCGCGCCACCCACGAAAATGACCGAGGCCGCCGCCGAGACCCCCACAGCGACGGCAACCCCCGCCGCAACCGCAGCCACGCCCGCCGGCCCGGCGAAGAAGGAGTAATGCCGGCTTCGTCGGCATAGCCTGTGCTCCTTTGGGTCGGGCTCGGGAATCCCGAGCCTGGCATGGTGCTCAATCGGCATAACATTGGCTTCATGGCGCTTGATGTGATTGCCGCGCGTCATGGTTTCTCCGACTGGCGGAAGCGGTTTCGTGGGTTGGTTGCCGAGGGGGTGATCGGTGGCGACAAGGTGTTGGCCTTGAAGCCGCTCACCTACATGAACCTATCGGGCGAAGCGGTGCAGGCGGCGGCGGGATTTTACAAGCTGTCCGTGGGGGCGATCACGGTATTCCAGGACGACATCGATCTCGCTCCCGGAAAGGTGCGCGTGAAGTTGGATGGTGGCGCCGCCGGGCATAATGGCGTGCGCAGCATCGACCGGTCCTTGGGTGATCGCGGCTATTGGCGGGTGCGGCTCGGGGTTGGCCATCCCGGGGAGAAGGAGCGGGTGCTCGGCCATGTGCTCGGCGATTTCTCGCGCCAGGATCGCGAGGATTGGCTCGAGGCGTTGCTCGGGGCGATGGCGGAGCAGGCGCCGTTGCTGGTCGCGGGGCGGGCGGAAGATTTCATGTCCAAGGTGGCGGTGGCGCTGCGGGGGCCGGCCTGATGGGTTTTCGTTGCGGCATCGTCGGTTTGCCCAATGTCGGCAAATCGACGCTTTTCAACGCGCTCGCCGAGACCCAGGCTGCGGCGGCGGCGAATTATCCGTTCTGCACCATCGAGCCGAACATCGGCCGGGTGGCGGTGCCGGATCCACGGCTTGACGTATTGGCGGCCATCGCGAAATCGGCACGGATCGTGCCGACGAGCCTGGAGTTCGTCGATATTGCCGGGCTGGTGCGGGGTGCGTCCAAGGGCGAAGGGCTCGGCAACCAGTTCCTCGCGCATATCCGCGAGGTCGATGCGATCGTGCATGTGCTGCGTTGCTTCGAGGATCCTGACGTGACGCATGTCGAGGGTGGGATCGATCCGTTGCGCGATGCCGAGATCGTCGAGACGGAGCTGATGCTGGCCGACCTCGACAGCCTCGAGCGGCGGCTTTCCGGGCTCGAGAAGCGGGCACGGGGGGGCGATCGGGAGAGCCAGGCGCAGCTTGCGGTGATCGGCCCGCTTTTGGAGGCGTTGCGCGCCGGCCGGCCGGGGCGGAGCGTGGCGGGGCTGGAGGCCGAGGTCGTGCGGCGGCTGCAGCTCCTGACGGCGAAGCCGGTCGTTTATGTCTGCAATGTCGAGGAGGCGGCGGCGGCCGGCGGCAATGAATTCTCCGAGCGCGTAGCGGCGCTGGCTGAGAAGGAAGGGGCGCGGGCGATCGTCGTTTCCGCGGCGATCGAGGCCGAGATCAGCCGTTTGCCGACAGCCGAGCGGGGAGATTTTTTGGCGGGGCTCGGTCTCGCCGATGCCGGGCTCGATCGGGTCATCCGCGCCGGCTACGATTTGTTGCGGCTGATCACCTTCTTCACCGCGGGGCCGAAGGAGGCGCGTGCCTGGACGATCGAGCGCGGCACGCCGGCGCCGCGGGCGGCCGGCGTCATTCACGGCGATTTCGAGCGCGGGTTCATCGCCGCCGAGACGATCTCGTATGTGGATTATGTGGCGTGCGGCGGCGAGGCAGGCGCGCGCGAGAAGGGGCGGATGCGGGTCGAGGGGCGGGATTACGTGGTGGAGGACGGCGACGTCATGCTGTTCCGATTCAATGTTTGATTAAACGTAATCCTCTGCTCGGGTTGCGTCCTTGTGGCGGTCCGAGGCGACGGCGTTGAAGAGCGCGGAGAGCACGAACGAGACGACGATGTTGATCGCCACGGACCACAGCGCGGCGTAGCCGGGGACGATCGTGCCGAAGAGGTGGATCGCGTAGATCGATCCGGCGAAGTGCAGGCTCGCGGCCATCCAGGTGCCGCTCACAATGCCGCAGATCCAGCCGATGAGGAGCGCCCAGCCGTTGAGGAAGCGGGTATAGAGGGCGATCATCACGGCCGGCAGCGTCTGGATGATCCAGATGCCGCCGAGGAGCTGGAGCTGCACGGCGTAGGTCAGCGGCAGGAAGATCACGAAGAAGAGCGCGCCGAGCTTGACGATGAGGGAGATGACTTTCGCCATCTCGGTCTCCTCGCGGTCGGTGCAGTCGGGCTTGATGAATTCCTTGTAGATGTTCCGGGTGAAGAGGTTGGCGGTGGCGATCGACATGATCGCCGCCGGAACCAGCGCGCCGATGGCGATCGCGGCGAAGGCGATGCCGGCGAACCAGGCTGGGAAGGAGGCGAGGAAGAGGGCGGGCACCGCGAAGCTCGGCCCGTATTGCTTGAAGCCGCCGGCGAATTCCGGGCTCTTCGCGACGCCGGCCGCGACCGCCATGAAGCCGAGCAGCGCCAAGAGGCCGAGGAGGAAGGAGTACGCCGGCAGCATCGCCGCGTTGCGGCGGATGACGCCGCCGGTTCGCACGCTCAGGATTCCGGTGGTCGAATGCGGATAGAGGAAGAGCGCGAGGGCCGAGCCGAGCGCCAGCGTGGCGTAGGCGCTGTAGAAGCCCATGGTGGGGCCCTTGGGGGCGGGGAGGATGAGCTTGGCGGCGGGAATCGCCGCGAAGATCTTGCCGTAGCCACCGAGCTCGATCGGGACCACGATGACCGCGGCGATAACGGCGATATAGATCAGCACGTCCTTGACCACGGCGATCATCGCCGGCGCGCGCAGCCCGCTCGTATAGGTGAAGGCGGCGAGGATCACGAAGGCAATGATCAGCGGCAGGTCGTGCAGCAGGCCGTGGCCGCCGATGCCCATCGCGCCGATGACGACCTGGATGCCGACGAGCTGGAGCGCGATGTAGGGCATCGTCGCGACGATGCCGGTGACGGCGACGGCGAGTGCCAGCCAGCCATTGCCGAACCGGCCGCGCACGAAGTCGGCGGTGGTGACGTAGCCGTGCCGGTTGCAGACCGCCCAGAGGCGCGGAAACACGACGTAGAGGATCGGGTAGATGAGGATGGTGTAGGGCACGGCGAAGAAGCCGATCGCGCCGGCGCCGTAGACCAGGGCGGGAATGGCGATGAAGGTGTAGGCGGTATAGAGGTCGCCGCCGATCAGGAACCAGGCGACGAAGGTGCCGAAGCGGCGGCCGCCGAGGCCCCATTCATGGAGCTGGCTGAGATCGCCGCGGCGCCAACGCGCTGCCATGAAGCCCATCACGGTGATCAGCGCGAAGAGCGCCACGCAGACGACGAGGACGGTCCATCTCATGCTCGTTCTCCCGCGGCTACGCCGGTCTATCGCTCGACGAGATAGATGAAGAGCGTGAGCACCGCGGCAATCACGACCCAGAGGAGCTGGTACCAGTAATAGAAGGGGATGCCGCCGAGCGTGGGGGTGAGCGAATTGTAGCTCGAGACCCACAGCATCGCGGCGAACGGCACCAGCAGGAGAAGGCGCAGCGGGTGAGTTCGTGGCCGCCGTTCGGGCGGAAGAGCGGGCATGATCGTTACCTCCCTGCAATCTCGATAGCGCAGCCGATTCCGCCTGTAAACCCGCCGCTTATGCAGCGATTGGGGGTGGGAGGGGCGGGTTTTTCAGAGCAGGGTCGCGATCAGCGCCGCCGCGCCCGCCGAGGCGCCGGCGAGAAGGAGTGCCAGCACCGGGCGCGCGAAGCGCGGCGGCGGCACCTCGGGGGGCAGGCGCTTCGCTCCGGTCAGCATCGGGCCGACGAGGTTCTGGCGCTTGAGAAGCGCGTAGGCCGCGATCGCCAGCAGGTGGAGCGCGATCGCGCCGAGCAGCGCGTCCCAGAGGATCGTGTGCAGGTCCGTGATCGCGTTCGCGATCGGCGCCGGCACGATCTCGGTGAACGGTCCTTCGTTTGCGACATCGTTGTTGGTGTAGAGCCCCGAAAGGGTTTCGCCGACCAAGAGGCCGAGCAGGACGAGCACCATCCACGCGCCGGCCGGGTTGTGCCCGACCGTCCGGTCCGGCTCGCGCCGGGCGAGGTGAAGGAGGTGGCGGACCGCGCTTGCGGGCGAGGCTGCGAAGTTGCGGAAGCGCGCGGTCTCGGCGCCGCAGAAGCCCCAGAGGATGCGAAAGATCAGTGCTGCCAGCAGCGTCTCGCCGGCGAAGGCGTGAAGGCCCATCCGATCGAGGCGCTCGCTCGCGTAGAGCGCGATGACGAGGGCCACGGCGGCCCAATGGAAGAGGCGCGTCGGCAGGTCCCACACCGCGACCCGCCGTGTCCCGGCGGCGGCGGTCGGCGAGGATCGCGGCGGAGGCATGCGGCGCATCATTCGCCAGGTCGCCTCCGGGGGTAAAGCGCGAGCCGTCAGGGGAAGCTTGGGGCGGGTCCGGCGCCGGCGATCATTGCGGCTGCGAAGGGAAGGGGCTAGGATTCATGGCATGGCAGAGGGTCAAACCCAGCTCGCCCGGCATGCCGGGCGGCGGCCTCTGCTTCTGGCGGCGGTGATGCTGTTCGGCGTTGCCGCGGCGGTGGCGGTGGTGCGATGGAACGGGCTTGTCGGGCCGCCGGCCTCTCCCGGGGCCGCCCCGGAGGGTGTACCGACGGCCGCGCTCGGCACTCGGCCCACCCCGCCCTTCGTCCATCCGCGCTCGGGCGCGCCTGCCGCGCCGGCGCCTCCGAGCTTCGACGTGGTCCGCATCGACCCCTCGGGCCGTGCCGTCATGGCGGGCCGCGCTCCCGCCGGGTCGCAGGTCACGGTCACCGTGGGCGGCCCCCTGGGCAGCCGCATGGGCAGTAAAGTGATCGGGACGACCGAGAGCGATCCCGAGGGCCAGTGGGTCCTTGTGCCTGACCGGCCGCTGCCCGGCGGGGTGGCTACGCTCACGCTCTCGGCCCGGCTCCCGCACGGCCAGAGCCTCACCAGCCCCGACCGGGTGGTGGTCGCCGTGCCCAACCATCCGGGCGAGGCGCCGCCGGTCGCCCTGCTGAGCGAGCCGACGGGAACGCCCCGGCTGATCGAGGCGCCGTCCGAAACGGGCGGTGCGTCCCCGGTCGCGCTCGACCTCCTGCAATACGGGCAGCACGGCAGGTTGCGGCTGGCCGGCCGTGCGCCCCCGAATGCCGATGTGCGGATCTATCTCGACGATCGCCTGGTCGGCGAGACGCCCGCCGACGCCGCCGGCCACTGGTCGCTCAGCCTCGCGCGGGCGATAGCCCCCGGGGCGCACCGGATCCGCCTCGATCAGATCTCGCCCGCAGGCGCGGTCGTCGCCCGCATGGCCGTGCCGTTCGACCGCCCGGCGTCCGCGCCGGCGCCGCCGGCGGCGGCCGCCGGCCGGGTGGTGGTGGTCCGGCCGGGCCAGTGCCTCTGGGTGATCGCCGAGCACGCCTATGGGAACGGCGTGCGCTACACGCTGGTCTTCCAGGCCAACCACGACCAGATCCGCAATCCCGACCTGATCTATCCGGGCCAGGTCTTCACCCTGCCCGCCCCTCCTGCCGCGGCGGGCAAGCCTGGCTGAGAGCATCGGAGCGCGGAGTTTCGCGGGGCGCGGAGCGGGCGCGAAAGGCAGCGCAACTCCGACGCGCGGAGCAAAAGCGCGCAAGCCTTGCCGCGTCGATACCGAGCCCCCATAACCGCGCCGGATGGCCATCGCCAACACGCTGCGCTTCGCCCCGCCGCATCCAGCCGCGCGCCCGTTCCTGATCGCGGGCGCGGTCATCTTCCTGCTCGGCCTGCTGATCGGCCACTGGCTCGCCTGGCTCGCCTTCCTCTTCATCCTCCTCTGCCTCTATTTCTTCCGCGACCCTGAGCGCGTGGCGCCGGACATCTCCCCTGGGGCCCCGGATGTCCTGCTCGCTCCGGCCGATGGGCGTGTCCTCGAGGTGGCGCTGGCCAGCCCGCCGGCGGAGCTTGGCCTCGGCGCGGCGCCGCGCTGGCGGATCGCGACCTTCCTCTCGATCCTCGACGTGCACGTGAACCGGATTCCCGGGCCCGGCACGGTGACGCGGATCGCCTACCGGCACGGCGGATTCCTCAATGCCGCCACCCCCGAGGCCGGCGAGCGCAACGAGCGCAACGCAATCGCCATCCGCCTGCCGGACGGGCGCGAGATCGCGGTGGTGCAGATCGCGGGGATGATCGCGCGGCGCATCGTCTGCGCCGTGCGCGAAGGCGATGCCGTCGCGGCCGGCGAGCGCTTCGGCATCATCCGCTTCGGCAGCCGCACCGATCTCTATCTGCCGGAGGGCGTGGCGCCGCTGGCCGCGGAGGGGCAAACGATGATCGGCGGCGAGACCGTCGTCGCACGCCTGAGATCATGAGCGGTTCCGGCCCCGACGTCGGGAAGATCTCGCCGATCCGCCGCCTCTCGGGCCGGCTCAGGCCGCGCACCCGCCCGCGCTTCAAGGGGCCCTCCTTCAACCGCGTGGTGCCGAGCATCATGACGATGCTCGGCCTCTGCGCCGGGCTCACCGGGCTGCGCTTCGCGATCGAGCAGCATTACGGGTGGGCGGCGGTGGCGATCGTCGTCTCCGGCGGGATCGACGGCCTGGACGGCCGGCTCGCCCGCCTGCTCAAGGCCACCACGCGCTTCGGCGCCGAGTTCGACAGCCTCGCCGATTTCCTCTGCTTCGGCGTGGTGCCGGCCTTCACGATCTATCTCTGGTCGCTCGCCGAGTGGCGCGGCTTCGGCTTCGTCCCGCCCCTGCTGTTCGCGATCTGCATGGCCTTGCGCCTTGCCCGCTTCAACGCCTCGCTCGATGCCGCGCCGGCGCCGGCCTACGCCTACAACTTCTTCACCGGCGTCCCGGCACCGGCCGGCGCGGGCCTGGCACTCTTCCCCCTCTTCGTCGGGCTCGAGGGGCAATCGCTCGGCTGGCCGTGGCTGGTCGCGGCCGCCCGCTTTCCGCTCTTCGACGCCTTCGTGCTGATCGGGACCGCCAGCCTCCTGGTATCCACCCTGCCGGTCTGGAGCTTCAAGAATTTCAAGGTCCCGGCGGAATACGTGCTGCCGCTGATGGTCGGCACCGCGGCCTTCGCCGCCTTCCTGGTCGCCGATGCCTGGGGGGCGCTGGCGATCATGGCGCTCGTCTATCTCGCGATGCTGCCGTTCAGCCGGCGCAGCTTCCATCGCCTGCGCAACGAGGCCGAGGCGATGCGCGCCCCGGAGGAACCCTCGGGCGGCGCTCAGCACGAGCGTTCGGCGTGACATGGGCCGAGGGGCCCATGGGGGGGAGTGATCTGGCTGCTCGCCGGCGAGGCGAGCGGCGACATCCTCGGCGCCCGGCTGATGGCCGCACTCGCCCGCCTCGCGCCCGGCACCGAATTCGCCGGCGTCGGCGGGACACTGATGCAGGCGCAGGGCCTCGAGAGCCTCTTCCCGATGGAGGAGCTCTCGGTCATGGGCCTCGTCGAGGTGGTGCCGCGCCTCTTCCGCCTGCGCGGCCTGCTCAAGCGCGCCGCCGCGGACATCGCCGCGCGGCGTCCGGCGGCGGTGGTGACGATCGACAGCCCGGGCTTCGCGCTCCGCCTGCTCAGGGCGATCCGCCCGCTCGGCGTGCCGCGCGCCCACTATGTCGCGCCGCAGGCCTGGGCCTGGCGCGAGGGCCGCGTCCGGCACTTCCCCGGGCTCTGGGAGCGCCTGCTCTGCCTGCTGCCGTTCGAGCCCGCGTTCTTCGCCCGCCATGGGCTGGCCGCGACGTTCGTCGGCCATCCCGTGCTCGAATCGGGCCTCGCCGGCGGCGATGGCCGCCGTTTTCGCGCCGCGCACGGGATCTCTCCCGAAGCGCCCATTCTGCTGGTGCTGCCGGGCAGCCGCCGCGGCGAGGTCGCCCGGCATGCGTGCATCTTCGGCGCCACGCTCGCCGCCCTCCTGCCCGCCCATCCCGGCCTGCGCGTGGTGGTGCCCGCCGCGCCGGCGGTGCGCGCCATGCTGGGCGAGGCGGTGGCGGGCTGGAAGGTGGCGCCGATCATCCTCGAGACCGCGGCTTCGAGGCCCGATGCCTACGCCGCCGCGTCCGCCGCGCTCTGCAAGTCCGGCACCTCCGCGCTCGAGCTCGCCCTTGCCGGCGTGCCGATGGTCATCGCCTACCGCTTCAACCCGGTGACCGGCTTCCTCGCCCGGCGCCTCGCCAAGGTCCCGTACGCTTCGCTCGTCAACCTGCTGGCGGGACGCGAGGTGGTGCCGGAGCTCCTCCAGGAGCACTGCACCGCGGCGCGGCTCACCGCGGCGCTCGGGGCGGTGCTCGGCGATCCGCACGCTGCGGCCGCCCAGCGTGCTGCCTTCGGCCCGGTGCTGGCGAGCCTGGCGCCGGCGGCGGGCACGCCCTCGGAGGCCGCCGCCGAGGCCGTCCTCGAGATGATCGGGGCAGAAGTCCGCACCCCAACCCGATAGCTCACCGCGCCGCCACCGTGTTCATCAGCCGCATCATGCTGACGATGCTGGCGATCCCTGAGAAGGACGCGGCCATCATGACCGCGGTCGTCGTCCCCGCGGCACCGGCGAGGCTGAAGGCGAGCGCCACCAGCGCAGCACCCATCGTCTGCCCGAGCAGCCGCGAGGTGGACATGATCCCACTCGCCCCGCCCGTCCGCTCGCGCGGCGCGCTTTCGATCAGCGCCTTGCCGTTCGGCGACTGGAAGAAGCCGAACCCGGCGCCGCAGACCGTCATCCGCCAGGCGATGTCGAAATCGGCGGGATGGGCCGGCAGCAGTGCCAGCAGCACAAGGCCCGCCGCGAGCACCGCGAGCCCGATCCCGCCCAGGATGCCGGCGGGATAGCGATCGGCGAGCCGGCCCGCGATCGGTGCCGCGACCGCAACGGTCAGCGGCCAGGGGGTCATGAGGAATCCCGTCGCCACCTGCGTCCGGCCGAGCACGTCCTGGAAATAGAACGGCAGCGACACATAGGCCAGGCTCTGCGCCGCAAACGAGCAGACCGCGGTTGCCGAGGAGAGGGCAAAGATCGGCCGGCGGAAGAGGTCGAGCGGCAGCATCGGCGCGGCCTGGCCGAGCGTGCGCCGCACCAGGAGCACGGCGGCGAGCGCCGCGCCCGCGAGTGCGACGATCGGCACGCTCAGGTCCTCCCCATGCCCGACGCCGTCGATCGCCACGATCAGGAGGCCGAACATGGCAGCGCTCAGCCCCGCCGCCGCCCAGTCGAAGGGGTGCGGGGAGCGCGGCGTCGCCGGCAGCGAGCCGAGGGCCACGAGCTGGGCCACGATCCCGATCGGCACATTGACCGCGAAGAGCCACGGCCAGGACGCCACCGAGAGGATCGTCGAGGCGACCGTGGGTCCCACCGCCGAGGCAACCGCCACCACCAGCGCATTCATCCCGATGCCGCGGCCGAGCAGCCGGCGCGGCATGATGAAGCGCACCAGCGCCGCATTCACGCTCATGATGCCGGAGGCGCCGAACCCCTGGACCACGCGGACCGCGGCGAGCATCGGCAGCGAGGTCGAGAGCGCGCACGCCAGGGAGGCGAGGGTGAAGAGGAAGAGCCCGCCCTGATAGACCCGCCGATAGCCGTAGATCTCGCCAAGCGAGGCCAAGGGAAGGAGCGAGACCGTGACGGCGAGCTGATAGGCGTTCACCACCCAGATCGACGAAGCCGGGCTCGCATGCACGTCGCGCGCGATCGTCGGCAGGGCGACATTGGCGATCGCGCCGTCGAGCACCGCCATCGAGATCGCCATGAAGACGGTCGCCAGCGCCAGCCGCCGTCGCCCCGCAGGAAGCCCCTCCTCGTCGATCGTCAATCCTTATCTGCCGACAAACTGCGGCCGGCGCTTCTCCATGAAGGCAGTGCGCCCCTCGCGATAATCGGCGCTGTCGAAGCAGGCCTGCGAGGCCGCCAGCAGCCCCTCGAAATCGCGATCGACCGGGTCCTGCAGCGAAGCCGCCACCGCGCGCTTCGAGGCGGCGAGCGAAAGTGGGGCGTTCTCCGCGAGCTGGCGCGCAAGCCCTGCCACGTCCCGCTCCAAGAGCTCGGGCGCCACCACGCGATTGACCAGCCCGATCCGCATCGCCTCCGCGGCGTCGATCCGCCCGCCGCTATAGAGGATCATCCGCGCATGCGCCGGCCCGACCAGCGAAACCAGAGTGCGCACCATCTCGAACCCGTAGGCGATCCCGAGCCTTGCCGCCGGGATGCCGAACTGCGAATCCGCCGACGCGATGCGCAGATCCGCCTGCATCGCAATCCCCAGGCCCCCGCCCAGGCAGAAGCCGCGGATGCGCGCGATCACCGGCTTGGGGAATGCGCCGAGCTTGCGCCGCCCGGCGCTCGTCAGCCGGTCGTACTCCACCTGCGCGTCGGCGTTGGCGCGGTTCTTCTCGAACTGGCTGATATCCGCGCCCGAGACGAACGCCTTGCCGCCGGCGCCCGCCAGCACCAGCACCCGCACCGCCGGATCGGCGGCGAAGCGATCGAGGATCGCCTCCAGCCCCTCCCACATCTCGACCGACATGGCATTGCGCTTCTCGGGCTGGTTGAAGGTGACGAGCCCGACGGCCTCGCCGACCTCGGCCAGCATCTTTCCGCCGGCATACTCCATTCAGATCGCTCCTTTCGCACGCATCTCGGCAATCTCGGCGGCGCTGTATCCGACCTCGCCCAGCACCGCCTCGGTGTGCTCGCCCGGCTCGGGCGTGGGCGTGCGGATGTCCTTGGGGTATCCCGAGAGCGTGATCGCCGAGCCGACGAGATCGATCTCGCCGAGCCGGGGATGCACCACGGGCCGCGCGATCTTCATGTATTGCACCTGCGGATCGGCGAACACCTTGTCGATCGTGTTGATCGGCCCGCAGGGAATGCCCGCCTCCTCGAAGAGCTCCACCCAGTGGGCGGCGGGCTTCTCGCGCGTCACCGCGGCGATCGCTTCGTTGATCTCGGCCCGCGCCGCACTGCGGCCCTTCTGCGTCTTCCACGCCTCCGCAGCCTTCCACGCGGGCCGGCCGATCGCATCGCAGAACCGCTCCCAGAGGCGCGCCGAGGAGGCGGCGATGTTGATCATTCCGTCCGCGGTCGGGAAGACCCCGGTCGGAATCCCGGTCGGATGGTCGTTGCCCGCCTGCTTCGGCACCTCATGGCGCATCAGCCAGCGCGTCGCCTGGAAGTCGAGCATGAAGACCTGCGCCTCGAGCAGGCTGGTCTGGACCCAGCGCCCGACGCCCGTGCGCTCGCGGTCGTAGAGCGCCATCATGACGCCAAGCGCCAGCAGATTGCCCGCCGTGAGGTCGGCGATCGGGATGCCGACCCGGACCGGCCCCTGACCCGGCAGGCCGGTGATCGACATCAGCCCGCCGAGGCCCTGCGCGATCTGGTCCACGCCGGCGCGCTTGGCGTAGGGTCCGTCCTGGCCGAAACCGCTGATGCTGGCATAGACGATGCGGGGATTGATCGCCCGCACGTCCGCGTAGGCGATGTTCAGCCGGTGCTTCACCGCGGCGCGCATGTTCTCGACGATCACGTCTGCGTGCGCGGCGAGCCGCATGAAGGCCGCGTGGCCCTCGGGCGATTTGAGATTGAGCTGGACCATCCGCTTGTTGCGGTGGAGGTTCTGGAAATCCGGCCCGTCACGGTCCCCGGCGATGTCCTCCGAGCCGACCGTCGGCGGCTCGATCCGGATCACCTTCGCCCCCCAGTCCGCGAGATGACGCACGCAGGTCGGCCCGGCCCGGGCGAGCGTGAGGTCGAGCACGGTGAGATCGCCGAGCGGCAGATGCGTCTCTCCTGCCTGGCGCGGATCAGTCGGGCTTTCCGGCATGAGCAGTCCCCGTTCCTGGCAACCGCGCGAGTGTCGGCCGATCGCCCGGATTGCTCAACCCCGGCTGATGCCGGCCCCTTGCCTCCCATGCCCTCCCGGGCCCATGTGTCGGCTCCGATCATGGCCGCCCCCACGGATTTCCTGCGCCGCCCGCTCTACCGCCTCTACGAGCGACGGCTGCTGGCCGAGATCGCGACCGGCCCGCTGCCGCAGCATGTCGGCATCATCCTCGACGGCAACCGCCGGCACGGCCGCGAAAACGGCATCACCGACCCGCGCCAGCTCTACGCGCCGGGAGCCAACAAGCTCGACGACGTGCTCGACTGGTGCAGCGACCTCGCCATCCCGGCCGTCACCCTCTGGGTTTGCTCGACCGACAACCTCGCCCGCTCGCCCGACCAGGTCTCGGGCATCCTCGCCACCGTCGAAGCCAAGCTGCGATCGATCACCACCGACCCGCGCATCCACGCCCGCCGGGTCCGGGTCGACGCCATCGGCCGGCTCGACCTGCTGCCGCCCGCCACCCTCGAGGCGATCGCCGAGGCCAAACAGGCAACCCAGGGCTACGGCAACCTGCTGCTCACCATCGCCATCGGCTATGGCGGGCGCGAGGAAATCATCGACGCGGTGCGGGCGCTGCTCTCCGAGCACGCGAACGACTGCACACCCCAGGAACTGATCGCCCGCATCACCCCCGAGACATTGCGGCAATATCTCTACATGCCGCACGCCCCCGACCCGGACCTCATCATCCGCACCAGCGGCGAAATCCGCCTCTCCGGCTTCCTCCTCTGGCAAAGCGCATACAGCGAGTTCTACTTCACCGATATCTACTGGCCGAACTTCCGCAAGATCGACCTCCTGCGCGCGATCCGCTCCTACCAGGGCCGCCACCGCCGCTTCGGCCGCTAAGACCAAGGGGGCAGGGCTCCCTTGGATCCCCCGCCAGGGCCAGGGGTCCTGGAGCCCATCCATTTGGCGGCGGCAGAGGGGCAGAGCCCCGCTGCCTCAGACCGAGGCGGTCGCACGCCGTGGCAAGAATCTGCTCGAGCAGCCATTCGTGCGTGTGGCCGGCGAGGCGCGCAAGGATCACGAGGTCGGAATCGACCGGATGCAGTCCGGCGAGCGGGTTGACCTCGAGGAGCATGGGTCGGCTTTGCGTGTCGCTCTTGAGGTCGATGCGCCCGGCGTCGCGGCCCCCGAGCACGCGCCAGGCCGCGAGCGCGGCCTCGCCGGCGGCCATTGCCTCGGAATCGTGCGCCAGCTTGTACGCGACACGGCCAAGATAGTGCTTCTTGGTGGCGAAGCCGTAGGTCGTGCCGGCGAGGATCTCCATCACGCCGATGATGCGGGCCTCGGCGCCGGCGCCGAGGACGCCGACGGTGAATTCGCGTCCCGGCAGATAGGCTTCCGCGAGCACGTCCTGGCCGAAGCGCGCCGCGAGGCGGGTGGCCGTGGCTGCGAGCTCGACCGCGTCGCGGCAGAGGCTCGCCCCGTCGATCCCCTTGCCCGTGCCTTCGGCGATCGGCTTGACGAAGAGGGGGAACGCAAGGTCGGGGGGGTCGGAATCCTTGCCGAGCACCGCGAAGGGCGCGGTCGGCAATCCGGCATCGCGCAGGATTCTCTTGGTGTGGCCTTTGTGCAGCGCGATCGCGAGCACGACAGGGTCGCTGAAAGTGTAGGGGATGGCATAGGCATCGAGCAGCGCCGGCACCAGCGCCTCCCGTCCGGCGCCGCGCGCGCCCTCGCAGATATTGAAGACGAGGTCCCAGCGTTCGCCACCGGCGAGCAGCTTCACCAGCGCCTGCGCTCGCCCGATGCGCTCCAAGCGGTGGCCGGCGCGGCACACGCAATCGGCCACCGTATCGATCGTTTCGGGGGCGTCGAACTCGGCGAGGTCCTCGGCGTCGAGGCCCTCCTCCGCCCAGTCCAGGGCGAGATCGTAGGTCAGGCCGATGCGCATCGCCGTGTCCTCAGGTGTCCGGATAACGGTAGATCTTGCCTTCGTAGTTGCGCAGCACCACGGCGCCCTCCTCGCGTCCGGCGAGATAGTCGGGCAGCAGCGGGATTTTTCCCCCGCCGCCCGGTGCGTCGATCACGAAGTGCGGCACGGCGTAGCCGGTGGTGTGCCCGCGCAATCCTTCGATGATCTCGAGGCCCTTGGCCACGCTGGTGCGGAAATGGGCCGAGCCGGTGATCGGATCGCACTGATAGAGGTAGTACGGCTTGACGCGCAGCCTGAGCAGCCCGTGCATCAGCGTGCGCATCACCGGCAGCGAATCGTTGATGCCCTTGAGCAGAACGGTCTGGCTGCCGAGCGGGATTCCGGCATCCGCGAGCCTCGCCGTGCTCTCCGCCACCTCCGGGGTCAGCTCGTCCGGGTGGGTGAAGTGCAGGCTCATCCAGAGCGGATGGTAGCGCCGCAGCATCCGCGTGAGGTCGCGCGTGATCCGTTGCGGCAGCACCACCGGGACTTTCGTGCCGATGCGCAGGAACTCGACATGGCGGATGGCCCGCAGCCGCGCCAGCAGCCATTCGAGCTTCTCGGTCGCGATCGTCAGTGGGTCGCCGCCCGAGAGCAGCACGTCGCGGATTTCGCCGTGTGCTTCGATATAGGCGATCGCCCGCTCCCATTGGCGCAGGCTGAAGCTCACTTCGCCACCCACCATCCGGCTGCGCGTGCAGTAGCGGCAGTAGGTGCTGCAGAAGCCGGTGGCGAGGAACAGGACCCGGTCCGGGTAGCGGTGGACGAGGCCGGGCACGGCCGCGTCATGGTCCTCGCCGAGCGGGTCGTCCGATTCGCCCGGGGATCGGAGATATTCCCCCTCCGCCGGGATGTGCGTGCGCCGGAGCGGCTGCGCGGGGTCTGTCTCCGAAAGGAGGCTCGCGTAATAGGGCGTGATCCCGACCGGCAGCGGCCCGGTATGCCGCGCCACGGCCGCGCGCTCCTCCGCCGAGAGGCGGATGATCCGCGCCAGCTCGGCGAGGTCGCGGACGCGGTGCTGCACCTGCCAGCGCCAGTCGTTCCAGAGGGCGGCGGTGGCGGTGGGGAAGAAGCGGCGGCGGAAGGCGCGCGAGCGCTCGGACTGGGGAAAACTCGCGCCGCGCTCCCTTTCCTTGGCTGTGGCCGGAAAAAGGCGGGCCGGAAAGAGGCGCGGCCCAATTCCGGATGGAGGCTCCGGAGGTTCCGCCGCCTCGGTCTCGGCGGCGGCGGACTCTTCCGGCGCGGCCGGGGCGGGTCTGACGTTGGTGTCCATTGTTTGTCCTCGGGCGTTTGTCCTTGGGCGTTGGCCGGCGCCGCAGTTTTCGCCCTGGCGCCGGGTGGAGGGAAGATGCGGGCGGCGCCCCGGCTGACGGATTCGGCCGCGGGCGAAGTCAATGCAGAACTCTTTCCGCCGTTCCACTGTTTTCTCACTGTTCTCCGGGCCGCCCCGGCGCCGGACGTTACGCCCTCGTCCCAAGATATCCAGGTAAAAGGTCCCGTCTCTTCAATAAAATGGCCGGCGCTCGTCAGTAATCGGCGCCGATACCGCGCCGCGGCGGCGGGGCCCGGCGTGGGGCGAGTGGGAGGCGCGCGCAATCCGCCAAGCAGTGCGCGCCCGCTTCGTCTCGCCGGATCGGCCAGCCTGTTTTCGCCCCCCGCCGCCACGATTCTTCGGCGCCGGGGTCGTGGCGCGGAGGATTGCCGGCAGACTTGCCCGCGGCACCCGCCCTGCTCCGTGCCCCGATCCATGCCCTGGCCGCACGACAGCCCCGCTTCCTTCTCCGCCGCCGGCCGCGTTAGAGGGAGCCGTGCTCCACCTGATGAAGCTTTGCGTCGGCGTCACCGACGTCGCCCATCTCCGGCGGCTTCAGGAGGCGCGGCTGCGCTCCGACCCGCCCGTCCGCCACCGCACGCGGAGCTTCCCCCGCCGCGCGGGGGAGCTGCTCGACGGTGGCTCGCTCTACTGGGTGATCGGCGGCGCGATGCTGGTGCGCCAGCGCCTGCTCGACATCACCGAGACCCGCGCGCCGGATGCCGGCCGCGCGACGCTGCTGATCCTCGATCCGAGGCTGGTGCCGGTCGAGGCGCGGCTGATGAAGCCGTTCCAGGGCTGGCGCTATCTCGAGCCGGCTTCCGCCCCGGCCGATATCGCGCAGAGCCGCGCGCGCGACGCCGCCCGGCTGCCGGAGAAGCTGCGGCGCGAGCTTGCCTCCCTCTGCCTGCTCTGAAGGGGTCGGGCGGGCGCCCGCGGATATGCCAGCGGCCGGCTCTCGGTGCTTGCGTTGCGGGGCCGCGAACGGCTAGTCAGATTCTGTATGGAAAGCGGGCGCACGCCTCTTCCTCGTCCGACGCCGACGGTCGCCGATCTCGCCGCCGCGGTGCCCCGGCTCGCCCGCGGGAACGTCACCGTGATCGGCGACATCATGCTCGACCGTTATGTCTACGGCACCGTCCGGCGCATCAGCCCGGAGGCGCCCGTGCCGATCCTCGCGGTCGAGCGCGAGACCGCGATGCCAGGCGGAGCCGGCAACGTCATGCGCAACCTGATTGCGCTCGGCGTCGCCACGGCGCTCATCTCGGTCGTCGGCGATGACGCAGCGGGCGCCGAGATCACCGGTCTCATCGGCGGCCAGCTTGGGGTCGAGCCGTGGCTGCTGGTCGAGGGCGGGCGCATCACCACGCTCAAGGTGCGCTATATCGCGAACGGCCAGCAGCTTTTGCGCGCCGACCACGAGGAGACCGCGCCGATCCCCGATCGGCTCGCGGAGCGCCTCGTCCGCATCGCCACCGACGCGATGGCCGCGACCAGCGTCACCATCCTCTCCGATTATGCGAAGGGCGTCCTCGGCGGCGACACCGCCGCAGCACTGGTGCGCGCGGCGCGCGCGCTCGGCCGCACCATCGTCGTCGATCCCAAGGGCACCGACTATCGCCGCTATGCCGGCGCCGACATCGTCACCCCGAACCGCCGGGAGCTGGCGGACGCCACCGGCATGCCGGTCGAGACCGAGGCGGAGCTGCTGGCCGCCGCCGCCAGCTTGCGCGCGGAGCACGGCTTCGGCGCCGTGCTGGTGACCCGGGCCGAGGACGGGATGACCCTGCTCGACTGCTCCGGCCCGCAGCATTTCCCGGCCGAGGCGGCCGAGGTCTTCGACGTCTCGGGCGCCGGCGATACGGTGGTGGCCACCCTCGCCGCGGGCCTCGCCTCCGGGCTCGACCTTCCCGCCGCCGCCCGCCTCGCCAACATCGCTGCCGGCATCGTCGTCGGCAAGGTCGGCACCGCGGCGGCGCGGCCCGAGGAGCTGCTCGCCGCCCTCAGCGCCGAGGGGAGCTGCCTGCGCAAGATCCTCACGCGCGAGGCCGCGATCGAGCAGGTCGAGCGCTGGCGCCGCAAGGGCTGGCGCCTCGGCTTCACCAACGGCTGCTTCGATCTGCTCCATCCCGGCCATGTCCACCTGCTCGAGCAGGCCCGCGGCGCGTGCGACCGGCTGGTCGTCGGGCTCAACAGCGACGCCAGCGTCCGCCGCCTCAAGGGCTCCGGGCGGCCGGTGCAGCCAGAGGCGGCGCGCGCCGCCGTGCTCGCCAGCCTCGCCGCCGTCGATCTCGTCTGCATCTTCGAGGAGGACACGCCCCTCGCGCTGATGTCGGAGCTGCGCCCCGACCTCCTCGTCAAGGGCGCGGATTATACGCTCGATACCGTCGTCGGCGCCGGAGACATGCGGCGCTGGGGCGGGCGGGTGATGCTCGCCGAGCTGCTTCCCGGCCACTCCACCACCGCGACGGTCGCGCGGCTCAAGGCAAAGGCGGGCGACTGAAGCCAGGGGCTCTGCCCCTGCACCCCGCCAGGGCCTGGGGCCCTGGACCCCATCCGCGCCCGTGCCGAGCTATGGCCGAAACTGGGTGATGGCGGTTTGAGAAAGGCGGCGCATCGAGGCGGGTGGAAGCCTGCCTGGACCTCCTGGAGGAGCGATACGCCCATGACGAGCGATAGCAGCATTATCCCTCTTCGTCAGCCTGAGGAGAGGGACGACCCGCTGACAGCGGTTCTGAGGAGCGGGGCCCGCCGGCTGTTGGCGCAGGCCATCGAAGCGGAAGCCAACTCATTCCTTGCCATGATGAAAGGCCTCCGGCTGCCGGAGGGGCACGACCGCCTGGTTCGCCACGGCCAGGGCCCGGAACGCCAGGTGCAGAGCGGGATTGGCCCGGTCGAAGTGCGGCGGGTCAAGCTGCGCGACCGCGGCGCTGACGCGAACGGCGGACGTATTCGCTTCACCTCGGCCATTCTGCCGCGCTGGGCCAGGCGCACGCCGAGCCTGGATGCGCTGCTGCCGATCCTCTACCTGCGCGGGGTCTCGATGGGCGACATCCAGGAGGCGCTTGCAGCATTGCTGGGCCGCGATGCCCCGAACCTGTCCCCGTCGGTGATTGCGCGGCTACGCGGGGAGCGGGAGGCCGACTACGCACGCTGGCAGCGGCGCGACCTTGCAGCCCGACGATACGTCTACATCTGGGCCGACGGCGTCTATCTCGAGGCGCGCATGGAGCCGCAGGCCGAGTGCATGCTGGTGCTGATCGGGGCAACGCCCGAGGGCAAGAAGGAGCTGGTCGGCTTCCAGGTGGGCATCCGGGAAAGTTGGCAGAGCTGGCGCGAACTGCTGATAGATCTCAAGGGACGAGGTCTGGCCATCGCGCCGGAGCTGGCGACCGGCGATGGGGCACTCGGCTTCTGGAAGGCGTTGGACGAGGTGTCGCCGACCACCCGGCATCAGCGCTGCACGGTCCACAAGACCGCCAATGTGCTCGACAAGTTGCCCAAGTCTGTCCAGCCGGCGGCCAAATCCGACCTGCGCGAGATCTGGACGGCGCCAGACCGTGCCATGGCCGAGACGGCGATCGCGACGTTCGCCGAGAAATATGCAGCCGAATCCGACAAGGCAGTCACCTGCCTGGTGAAGGATCGTGATGCACTGCTGACCTTCTACGAGTTTCCCGCCGAGCACTGGGATCACCTGCGCACGTCGAACCGGATCGAGAGTGTGTTCGCTACCGTCAGGCACCGTACCATCCGTACCAAAGGCGCGCTGTCGCAGGACACCGCTCGGCTGATGGTGTTCAAGCTGGTCACCGCCGCCGCGAGAACCTGGCGTCGCCTCAAGGGCGAAAACCAGTTGCCGAAGGTCTTCCAGGGCGTCACATTCACCAACGGCATCGAGGTCACCAACGCGCCCGCACAGAACGCCGCCTGATCACGGCATCACCCAATTTGCGGCATAGCTCGCCAGCCCTGGCGACGGGGCTTGCCCTTCTTCCTGCCTTGGACCCTTGGCCAGCGGTCCCGGTGCGGACTTCCAGGGAATTTCCGGGCGCCGCTTCTTAAGTGTTTGATTTTGTGGTGGGCGCAGTAGGACTCGAACCTACGGCCCGCTGATTAAGAGTCAGCTGCTCTACCAACTGAGCTATGCGCCCCCACCCGGCGGGCTCATAGCAAGCGGGGTCCGCCCTGTGAAGGTAGCGCGCCTCAGGCGCGGCGGCCGGCGATCGTGGAGGCGGTGCGGTGGTAGCCGCGGCGAAAATAGATCAGCGCCTCGTCGTGCGGCGAGCCGAGCGCGAGCGCGGCGACGGCGCAGAAAAAGACGCCGTGGGTGCCGACATCGGTCACCTGCGAGACCACGCAGTCGAAGCTCACGACGGCGCCCTCGAGCACCGGGGCGCCGGTCTCGAGCGCATGCCACGCTCCGTCGGTGAAGCGCTCGGCCACCTTGAGGCCGGTCGTGCCGGCGAAGAGCGGCGAGAGCGCCTCCTGCGCGGCGGCCAGCGTGTTGACGCAGACCACGCCGTTCGCCGCGACGAGCCGGTGCATCTCGCTGCCGCGGT
>CAWIZE010000012.1:0-144794 GCA_963840545.1 uncultured Pseudomonadota bacterium
TGAGGCAGACGAGCAGGGTCGGCGGATCGTCGGTGACGCTGCAGACGGCCGAAGCCGTGCAGCCGCCGCGCCCGGCGGGGCCGTCCGTGGTGACCACGGTCACCGCCGCGCCGAGCCGCGCCATCGCCTCGCGGAACATCTCCTGGCCGACCATCATCCCCCCCGCCGGGCGGAACCCCTGACGCCATTCATGTGGGCAGGAAGGCGCCTCTGTCCACCGGGGACGGCGCCTGTGATAAGCGGGACCGCCGATTGCCAGGAGGCCGCAAGCTGTCCCCCGACCCGACCCCGGCGCTGAGGATCGCCCCGCCGGACTTCCTCGCCGAGCCTGAACTGAAGGCGGTGCTCGCCGCGCTGCCGGAGGCGCGGGTGGTGGGCGGGGCGGTGCGCGACACGCTGCTGGCGCGCCGGGTGGGGGATATCGACCTCGCCACGGCGCGGCGACCCGAGGCGGTGGCGGCGGCGCTGGCGGGGGCGGGGCTCAGGGCGCTGCCCACGGGGCTCGCGCACGGCACGGTGAGCGCGCTGGCGGACGGACGGACATTCGAGATCACGACGCTGCGGGCCGATGTCGCGACCGACGGCCGGCATGCCGAGGTCGCCTTCACGACGAGCTGGCTGGCCGACGCGGCGCGGCGGGATTTTACCCTCAACGCGCTCTCGCTCACCCGCGAGGGATGGGTGTTCGACCCTTTCGGCGGGATCGCCGACCTGACGGCCGGGCGGGTGCGGTTCGTCGGGCCGCCGGCGCAGAGGCTGACCGAGGATCGGCTGCGCACCTTGCGGTTCTTCCGCTTCTCGGCCGTTTACGCGCGAACGGAGCCCGACGCGGCGACGCTCGCGGCGCTGGAGGCGGCGGCCACGGATCTCGGGCGGCTTTCGGCCGAGCGCGTGTGGAGCGAATTGAAGCGCCTGCTCGCCGCCCCGGAGCCGCGGCCGGCGCTCGCTTTGATGCGCCGGCTCGGGGTGCTTGCGGCGATTTTGCCCGAGGCGGGAGGGCTCGCGGGGATGGACCGGCTGGCAGCGCTCGGGGCACCGGCGGACCCGTTGCTGCGGCTCGCGGCGCTGGTGCGGGGCGAGGCGGGGACGCTGGCGGAGCGGCTGAAGCTGTCGGGCGCCGAGGCCGAGCGGTTTTGCGAGCTGCGGCGGGGGAAGGTGCCGGCGGCGGATGAGGATATGGCGGGCCTGCGGCGGAAGCTGGCGGACGAGCCGGCGGAGATCCTGATCGCGCGGAGCCTGCTCGCGGGGATCGGCGGCGCGGCGGGCGGGCGGCTGCGCGCCCGGCTCGCCACCCTCCCCCGCCCGGTCTTTCCGCTCGGCGGGCGCGATGCGCTGGCGCTCGGGATGGCGCCGGGACCGGCGGTGGGGGCGGCGCTCGGCGCGGCGCGCGCCTGGTGGCTGGCGGGAGGGTGCGCGGCCGACGCGGATGCCTGCCGGGCCGAGCTTCTAAGAAACCGCCCCGGCTGATAAAGCCCGCCGATGCTAAAGCCGCCCAGGGATTCGACCCGCGCGCTCGTCGCCAGGCTGTGGCGCGAGTATATCCTGCCCGAGCGGGCGCTCTTCGCGCCGATCCTGCTGCTCACCCTGCTGATGGCCGGGACCACCGCCCTCTACCCGGTGATCATCGACCACGCCTTCACGATGTTCACCGACAAAGATCCGCGCATCCTCTACCAGGTGCCGGTGATCGTAGTGATCATCTCCGCACTCAAGGCGGCCGCCCAGTACGGCCAGAGCGTGATGGTGCAGAAGCTGGTGCTGCGGGTGGTGCGCGCGCTCCAGGGGCGGATGTTCGACCATCTGGTGTACGCCGACCTGGCGCGGGTGGAGCGCGAGGCGCCGGCGCAGTTCGCGGCGCGCTTCACCACCGATGCGACGGTGATCCGCGAGGCGCTCGCGCGCGCGGTCAACGGCCTGGCCGACATCTTCACGGTGGTCGGGCTGATCGCCTCGATGCTCTGGCTCGACTGGGAGCTGACCTTGATCGCCGCTGTGCTTTATCCGCTGGCGGGGCTGCCGATCCTCAGGCTGGGGGCGCGGATCCGGCGCGCCTCGAGCGGCATGCAGGAGCGGACCGGCGAGGCGGCGGCGATGCTCAACGAAAGCTTCGCCCAGGCGCGCACCGTGCGGGCCTATCGGCTCGAGGAGGAGGAGCGGGCGCGCGCCGGCGTCGCCTTCGACCGCCTCTACCAGGCGCTCTACCGGATGGCGCGGAACCGGGCGCGGGTCGATCCGGTGCTGGAGGTGCTGGGGGGGACGGCGGTCGCGCTGGTGATCGGCTTCGCCGGCTGGCGCGCCGCGCTGGGCGGCCACACGCTCGGCAATTTCTCCGGGTTTGTGGCCGCCCTGCTGATCGCCTCGCGGCCGCTGCGCTCGCTGGGCTCGCTCAACGCCTCGCTCCAGGAGGGGCTGGCGGGGCTGGTGCGGATCTTTGCGATCGTCGACGAGCGGCCGACGATCGTCGATCGGCCGGACGCGATCGCCCTGCCGCCGGGGGCGGGGCGGGTACGGTTCGAGCATGCGCGCTTCGTCTACCCGGACGGCCGCGATGGGCTGATCGACCTCAGCTTCGAGGCGGACCCGGGATGCACGCTGGCGCTGGTGGGGCCTTCGGGGGCGGGGAAATCGACCGCGATCGCGCTCATTCCGCGGCTCCACGACGCGACGGGGGGACGCATCGTGATCGACGGGGTCGATGCCCGCCAGCTCACGCTGGCCAGCCTGCGCGACGCGATCGCCTATGTCGGGCAGGACACGCTGCTCTTCGACGACACGATCGCGGCCAACATCCGGATGGGCCGGCCGGGGGCAACGGACGCGGCGATCGAGGCGGCGGCGGAGGCGGCGGCGGGCGATTTCATCGCCGCCCTGCCCGAGGGGTATGCGACCCGGGTGGGGCCGGGGGGGCAGCGGCTCTCCGGCGGCCAGCGCCAGCGGGTGGCGCTGGCGCGGGCGCTGCTGCGCAACCCGCGCATCCTGCTGCTCGACGAGGCGACGAGCGCGCTCGACACCGAGAGCGAGGCGGCGGTGCAGGTGGCGCTCGCGCGGTTGCGGCAGGGGCGGACGACGATCGTGATCGCGCACCGGCTCTCGACCGTGCGCGATGCCGACCTCGTCGTTGCGATGGCCGAAGGCCGCGACGTGGAGCAGGGGACGCATGCCAGCCTGCTCGCCGAGGACGGGCTTTACGCCCGGCTCGTCCGCAGCCAGGCGCTCGTGCAGTAGGCGGCGGGGCGCCGGATCAGGGCCAGCGCGCCTCGGGCGGCATGCTCATCAGGATCGCGTCGGGATTGCCGCCGGTCTTGAGGCCGAAGGCGGTGCCGCGGTCGTAGAGCAGGTTGAACTCCACATAGCGGCCGCGGCGGACGAGCTGGTGGGCGCGGTCCTCCGCGCTCCAGGGGCGGGCCATGCGGGCGCGGACGAGGCGCGGATAGACATCGAGGAAGGCGAGCCCGACATCGCGGACGAAGGCGAAATCGGCGGCGGGGTCGGCGTTCGCGAGATAATCGAAGAAGATGCCGCCCGCGCCGCGGGGTTCGCCCCGGTGGGGGAGGAAGAAGTAGCGGTCGCACCATTCCTTGAAGCGCGGATAGTAGGCGGGGTCGTGGCGGTTGCAGGCGGCGCGGAACGCGGCGTGGAAGATCGCCGCGTCGGCCTGCGAGTCGGGCGCGTCGGGGCGCATCGGCGTGAGGTCCGCCCCGCCGCCGAACCAGCCGCTGCCGGTGATCACGAGGCGGGTGTTCATGTGGACGGCGGGCACGTGCGGGCTCTGCATGTGCGCAACCAGGCTGATGCCCATCGCGGCGAAGCGCGGGTCGGCCTCGGCGCCCGGGACCTGGCGGCGGAGCTCCTCGGTGAAGCTGCCGGCGACGGCGGAGACGTTGACGCCGACCTTCTCGAAGACGCGCCCGTGCATCACCGCCATCTCGCCCCCGCCTTCGAGCGCGGGCCGCGTCCAGGCGGTGCGGACGAAACGACCCGGCGCGCGCTCGGAAAGCGCGCTGCCCTCCTCGTCCTCGATCGCCTCGAACGCGGCAATGATCCGGCCTTGCAGCGAGCGGAACCACGCGATCGCCTCGTCCTTGAGCGCCGCGTGCGGCGCCGGCTCTGCACTTCCGATCGGTTCCATAAGCGCCTCGATTTCCTTGCCCGCGCCCGCCCCGACAACACCCAAGGGGGCGTGTTGCAGGAGCCAGGGCGGCCACCTAATATGCCCGGAGCCTGCGGCCGGGGCGACCCTGCCGCGCGGTGACGTGCGGTTGCCTGACGTGCCAGCCGGCCCCCTCGGTCGCCCCATCGCGGGGCACCGTCGGCCAGGACGGGAGCGAGCGGGCCCGTCGTTCGTGTCGCCCGGGCGAGGGAAGAAGCGAGAAAACAATGGCCGAACTGGGTCTCAAGAACAACGAGTTCACGAATCCGGTGGTGCACTGGATCGATGCCAGGCTCCCGATCTTCACGGCGATGCAGAAGGAATACCGCGCCTTCCCGACGCCGAAGAACTTCAACTATTTCTGGAATTTCGGTGCGCTGGCGACGGTCAACCTCGCGATCATGATCGCGAGCGGCGTGTTCCTCGCGATGAACTACGACCCGAGCACCGGCGGCGCCTTCTCATCGGTCCATCGCATCATGCGCGACGTGAACTGGGGCTGGCTGATCCGCTACCTCCACATGAACGCCGCCTCGCTCTTCTTCGTCATCGTCTATGTCCACATCTTCCGCGGCCTCTATTACGGCTCCTACAAGAAACCGCGCGAGCTGATCTGGATGATCGGCGTCGTGATCCTGCTGCTGATGATGGCGACCGCCTTCATGGGCTACGTGCTGCCCTGGGGGCAGATGTCGTTCTGGGGCGCGACCGTCATCACCAACCTCTTCTCCGCGATCCCGGTCGTCGGCCACGGCGTCGTCACCTGGCTGTGGGGCGGCTTCGCGGTCGCCAACCCGACGCTGAACCGCTTCTACGCCCTGCACTACCTTCTGCCCTTCGTCATCGTCGGCATGGTCGTCCTGCACGTCATGGCGCTGCACACGGTGGGCTCGAACAATCCCCTCGGCATCGATGTCCAGGGGCCGCAGGACACGGTTCCGTTCCATCCCTACTACACGGTGAAGGACAGTGTCGGCGTCTGCGTCTATCTCATCGTGCTCGCCATCCTCATCTTCTTCCTGCCCCACCTCCTCGCCGACCCGAACAACGACATCCAGGCCGATCCGTTGCAGACGCCCTCCGACATCGTGCCGGAATGGTACTTCCTGCCCTTCTATGCGATCCTGCGCTCGGTGCCGAACAAGCTCGGCGGCGTGACGCTGCTGTTCGGCTCGATCCTGATCCTGTTCGTGCTGCCCTGGCTCGATACGAGCCCGGTCCGGAGCTGCCGTTTCCGCCCCGTCTATCGCTGGTGCATGGTGCTGCTCGTCGCCGACGTGTTCCTGCTCGGCTATGTCGGCTCGAACCAGCCGATCGGCATCTTCATCCTGCTCGGCCGCTTCGCGACCGCCTACTACTTCATCCATTTCCTCGTGCTGCTGCCGGTGCTCGGCCTGACCGAGCGGCCGCTGACGCTGCCCGAAAGCATCAGCAAGCGCGTGCTGGGAGGGGGCGCGCTGCCCGCCGGGGCCGCGGCCCAGCCGATGGAGAAGGCGTGATGCGCGCCCTCGCCCGCGCCGCCCTTCTCACGGCCTTCCTCGGCTGGCTCGGCCTGATGCCCGCGCGCGCCCAGGAGGCGCCGCCGCTGCCCCATGTCTACTGGAGCTTCGCGGGGCCGTTCGGCACCTTCGATCGCGCCGCGGCGCAGCGCGGCTACCAAGTTTACAAGCAGGTCTGCGCGGCCTGCCATTCGATGAGCCAGATGCATTTCCGCGACCTTTCGGGCATCGGCTTCAACGACGCGGAGATCGCGGCGATCGCCGCCTCGGTGATGGTGGATGGCAAGCCGGGCAAGCCGGCCGACGCCTTCCCCTCGCCCTTTCCCTCGTTGGCGGCCGCGCAGGCGGTCTTCAACGGCGCCGCGCCGCCGGACATGTCGCTGATGGCCAATGGCTTCGTCGGCGGGCCGAGCTTCATCTACGCGATCCTCAACGGCTTCCGGAATCCGCCGACCGGTGTGAGCGTGCCGCCCGGGCGGTACTACAACCTCTATTTTCCGGGCAATTTCATCGCCATGCCGCCGCCGCTCCATGACGGCCTCGTGCAGTACGCCGACGGCACGCCGGCGAGCGTCGAGCAGATGGCGCACGATGTCGCGACCTTCCTCTATTTCGTCTCCAACCCGCACATGGAGGCGCGCAAGCGGATCGGCGTGCGCGTGGTTCTCTTCCTTGTCTTCCTCACCGGCCTGACCTATGCCCTCAAGCGCAAGGTCTGGTCCGACGTGGAGCATTGATGGGCGACGAAGCCGCGCCGCTGATCGGGATCATCGGCGGTTCCGGCCTCTACGATATCGAAGGGCTTGAGAAGAAGCGCTGGGAGCGTCTGCATACGCCCTGGGGCGCGCCGTCGGACGCGCTGCTCTTCGGCGAGCTCGACGGGTACGCCTGCGTGTTCCTGGCGCGGCACGGCCGCGGCCACCCGCTCTCGCCCACGCATCTCAACTACCAGGCCAATATCCACGTGCTCAAGCGCGTCGGCGTGACCGAGATCATCTCGCTTTCGGCGGTGGGCAGCCTGAAGGAAGAGCTCGCACCCGGCCATTTCGTCATCGTCGATCAGTTCATCGACCGCAGCTTCGCGCGCGAGAAGAGCTTCTTCGGCAAGGGCTGCGTCGCCCATGTCTCGATGGCCGACCCGGTCTGCACGCGGCTTGGCGATGCGCTCGCCGAAGCCGCCGGCGCCATCGGCCTTCCCTTCACGCGCGGCGGGACCTACCTGGTGATGGAAGGGCCGCAATTCTCGACGCGCGCCGAAAGCATGCTCTACCGCTCCTGGGGCGCGTCGGTGATCGGGATGACCAACATGCCCGAGGCCAAGCTCGCCCGCGAGGCCGAGCTTTGCTACGCGACGATCGCCATGGTCACCGATTATGATTGCTGGCACCCGGAGCATGAGCATGTCACGGTCGAGGCCGTGGTGCGCACGCTCAACGAGAACGCGGCACGTGCCCAGGCGCTGCTGCGCGCCGTCCTGCCGCACCTCGCGAAGCCGCGCCCGCTCTGCGCCGCGGGCTGCCAGCGCGCGCTCGAGCATGCGATCATCACCGCGCCGGCGATGCGCGATCCGGAGCTGATCGCGAAGCTCGACGGGGTGGCGGGGCGGGTTCTGCGGGCGGCTTGAAGTCCCCGCCTGAAGTCAGGGGGGGCCGGGGGCATTGGCGGGGTTCAGGGGCGGAGCCCCTGACGGCCGGGAATGCGATGGCGGAAGCGAAACGCCTCGGCTGCGTGCGCGCGCTCCACCGTCCCCAGGCCGGCGAGATCGGCGATGGTGCGGGCGACGCGCAGCACGCGCGTATAGCCGCGCGCGGAAAAGCCAAGCTTCTCCGAGGCTTCTTCGACGAAGCGCCGCGCGTCCGGCGTGATCGCGAGCTTGTCCGGGTCCGCGGTGGCGTTGAGCCGCCCCGCTGCGGGGTCGCGCGCCTTCTGTGCGGCGCGCGCGGCCGCGACGCGGGCGGCGACGGTCGCGCTCGATTCGCCGGCGGGCGGGCGCGAGAGCACCGAGGGCGGCACCGGCTGCACCTCCACGGTGAGGTCGATCCGGTCGAGCAAGGGGCCGCTGAGCCGCGTCTGGTAGTCCTCGCCGCAGCGGGGCGCGCGGCCGCATTCGCGGCCGGCATCGCCGAGATAGCCGCAGCGGCAGGGATTCATCGCCGCGACCAGCTGGAATCGCGCGGGATAGGTGAGATGCGCCGCGGCGCGGGCGACGGTGGTGCGCCCGGTTTCCATCGGCTGGCGCAGGCCGTCCAGCGCCTGGCGCGGAAATTCGGGCAGCTCGTCGAGGAACAAAACGCCGCAATGGGCGAGGCTGATCTCGCCGGGGCTGGCGCGGTTGCCGCCGCCGGCGAGTGCCGCCTGGCTCGCGGAATGGTGCGGCTCGCGAAAGGGCGGCCGCATGATCAGCCGCCCGCCCTCGAGCATCCGCGCCAGGCTGTGGACCATGCTGACCTCGAGCGCCTGCCCGGGCGTCAGGTCCGGCAGGAGCCCGGGCAGGCGCGCGGCGAGCATCGACTTGCCCGCGCCCGGTGGGCCGATGAGCAGAAGGTTGTGCCCGCCCGCGGCGGCGATCTCGAGCGCGCGCCGCGCCGATTCCATCCCCTTCACCTCGGCGAGGTCCGGGACGTTGACGGCCTCAAGCACGCCGGCCGGCTCGGGCGGGCTGAGGACCTGGCTGCCCTTGAAATGGTTGACCAGCGAAACGAGGTCCCCTGCCGCCAGCACTTCGATCCGCCCCGCCCAGGCCGCCTCGCCGCCCTGCGCCGCGGGGCAGATCAGCCCGAGATCGCGCGCCGAGGCGCCGAGGGCCGCGGACAGCACGCCGCCGACCGGGGCGAGCCCGCCATCGAGCGCGAGCTCGCCCATGGCGGCGAAGCCCGCGATCTCCTCGATCGGCAGCACGCCCATCGCCGCCAGGAGAGCGAGCGCGATCGGCAGGTCGAAATGGCTTCCCTCCTTGAGGAGATCCGCGGGCGCGAGGTTGACGAGGACCCGCCGCGGCGGCACCGCGAGGCCCATCGCCGTCAGCGCCGCGCGCACCCGCTCGCGCGACTCCGCCACCGCTTTGTCGGCGAGCCCGACGATCAGGAAGGCCGGCAGGCCCGAGGAGATCTGCACCTGCACCTGCACCGGGATCGCCTCGATGCCGACGAAGGCGAAGGAGTGCACGCGCGCGAGCGTGCTCGCCGCATAGACGGTCTCGGCAGTGCGCGCGGGCGGACCGGCGGGCTCGCTCACGCGCCGGGCCGGGCGCTCTGCCGGCTCAGCCGCCGGCCATCGCGCGGCCGAGATTCTCGTCGATCCTGGCGAGGAATGCCTCGGTGTTGAGCCAGGGCTGGTCCTTGCCGATCAGGATCGCGAGGTCCTTGGTCATCGCCCCCGACTCCACCGTCGCGATGCACACCCGCTCGAGCGTCTCGGCGAAGCGCGTCACCTCTGGCGTGTTGTCGAAGCGGCCGCGATAGGCGAGTCCGCGCGTCCAGGCGAAGATCGAAGCGATCGGATTGGTCGAGGTCTCGCGGCCTTTCTGGTACTCGCGGAAATGGCGGGTGACGGTGCCGTGCGCCGCCTCCGCCTCGACCGTCTTGCCGTCCGGGCTCATCAGCACGCTCGTCATCAGGCCGAGCGAGCCGAAGCCCTGCGCCACGGTGTCGCTCTGCACGTCGCCGTCGTAATTCTTGCAGGCCCAGAGATAGCCGCCCGACCATTTCAGCGACGCGGCCACCATGTCGTCGATCAGCCGGTGCTCGTAGGTGAGGCCGTCCTTCTCGAAGTCCGCCTTGAACTCATTCTCGTAGATCTCGGCGAACACATCCTTGAAGAACCCGTCATAGGCTTTGAGGATCGTGTTCTTGGTCGAGAGGTACATCGGATATTTGCGCGCCAGCGCGTAGTGGAAGCTCGCGCGGGCAAAGCCTTCGATCGAGGTGCGGGTGTTGTGCATCCCGAGCACCACGCCGCCGCCTTCGCCCTTGAAATCGTGCACGTCGAAAACCTCGGCCGGGCCGCCGCCTGCGGGCTGGTAGGTCAGCGTGACCTTGCCCGGCCCGGGGATTTTCAGGTCGGTCGCCCGGTATACGTCGCCATAGGCATGGCGCCCAATGACGATCGGCTTGGTCCAGTGCGGAACCAGGCGCGGCACGTTGCTGCAGATGATCGGCTCGCGGAAGATTGTGCCGTCGAGGATGTTGCGCAGCGTGCCGTTCGGGCTGCGCCACATCTTCTTGAGGTTGAACTCGGCGACGCGCGCCTCGTCGGGCGTGATGGTGGCGCACTTCACGCCGACGCCGTACTCGCGGATTGCGTGCGCCGCGTCGATGGTGATCTGGTCATCGCTGCGGTCGCGGCTCTCCATGCCGAGATCGAAATATTCGAGCTCGATATCGAGGTAGGGAAGGATGAGCTTCTGCTTGATGAAGCCCCAGATGATTCGCGTCATCTCGTCCCCGTCGAGTTCGACCAGCGGGGTCTTGACCTTGATCTTCTGCATGTCGTCCTTGTCCGCGCGGATGAATGCGAGCGAATGACCGGGCTGCTCGCTGGGGCTGCTCACTGGGGCTGCGCCGCCGCCGTGACGCCAGCGCGGCTCGGACCTTCGCATCGGCGGCCCGGCGCGGCAAGCCTCCGCGCCGCCTCTATTGCCTTCCCTGACCTCAGATTGTGCCTGGCCCGGCCAAAGGCTAATCTCGGGCGCTTCAAGCGAAGACATCTGTTCCGGACGAGGGTGCCTCGTGACGATTGAACCGCAAAGTCCCGATCCGCCAAGTCCGCGCGGCGATTGAAACGGTTCCGGCCCGAGCCGGGGCTGATACCGGCTGTCATCGTCCTCGCCACGCTTGCCGTGATCGCTCTGGTGGCACTTGGCACCTACGGCGCCGTCCGCCGCGAGCAGCGGCGCGGGGTGGCGGAGGCACGCGCCGCGGCCGCCGCGCTCGCCGGGCGGCTGGCGGGCGACGCCGAGGCGGACCTCGACGGCATCAACAACGTCGTCGGCGTCGTGCGCGCCGAGCTCGGTGGGCTACCGACGCCGCCGCTCGCGTCCGGCACTCTCGGCACGGCGCTTGGGACGGCGCTTGGGGCCGCCCGGGCGATGCCGCGGCACGGGCTCCTGCGCCGGCTGCTGCTGGTCGATTCTCACGGCGACTGGATCAGCGGCACTTCGCCGGACCCGGGCGCCTCCGCGCTCGCCGCCGCCGCGCTCGCCGCGGGCCCAGCGCCGCAGGGAGGCCCAGCGCCGCAGGCAGGCCGGATGCCGCAGGCAGGCCGGATGCCGCCCGCGGCGGGCGAGCCGCTGATCGGCGGGGCCGGCGCCGGCCCCGACGGCAGGCCGGAAATCGTCCTCCTCCGGCCGCGTCCGGACAGCCAGCACCGCTTCCTCGTCGCCGTCATCGATCTTGCCCGCCTCGTCGCGCCTCTGCTCGCCGACGCAGGGCTCCGTCCGCGCGAGGTGGCGGCGCTGACCACCCTGAACGGCGCGCCCGTCGCCGTGTTCGGCCGCACCGGGCTCGAGCCCGCGGCGGCGCTCGACGCCATGGCGCGCGAGGGCATCGCCGCCCATGCCAGGCTTTCCGTGTGGCTCGCGCCGGCGCCCGACGGCCGCGCGCGGATCTATGCCGAGCGCGCGCTCCCCGGATTGCCGCTGGTCCTCGTCGTCGGCATCGACCGGCGTGAGGCACTCGCTGCGGCGGACACCGGCCGCGGGTCGCTGCTGGCCATCGCCGGCATCCTCACACTGCTTTTCGCCCTCCTGGCCGCCGTGTCGCTCACCTTCCTCGCCACGGTCCGCCGCCGCTCGGCGGCCCTCGCGCGCGAGCAGGCCGAGCTCAAGGAGGCGAACGCCCGGCTCGCCGCTGCCAAGGCCGAGGCGGAGGCGAAGACGGCGCAGCTCGAAGGAATGCTGGCCAACATGTCGGACGGCGTCTCGCTGTTCGACGCGGAGTTCCGGATCCGGCAGTGGAACGCGCTCTTCTTCGAGCGCACCGGCGTGCCCCAGGAGCAGCTGCGCGCCGGCATGACGATCGAGGAGATCCTCCGGATACAGGCCCGCCTCGGCGAGTTCGGGCCTGGCGATGTCGAGCAGGAGGTCGCGCTGCGCATGACCCGCGTACGCGACCTCTCACATGCCGGGGTGAGGGAGCGGCTGCGACCGAACGGAATGACGATCGAGCTGCGCCGCAGCCTGATGCCCGACGGCGGCTTCGTTACGCTCTACGCCGATGTCACCGCACGCCGGGAAGCCGAGGCGGCCCGGCGCCTTGCCAACGAGGCGGCCGAAGCGGCGGTTGCCGCCAAGGCGGAATTCGTCGCCACCGTCACCCACGAGATCCGCTCCCCGCTGAACGCGGTGATCAACAGCCTCGACCTCCTGGCCGCGTCCGGCCTTCCCTCCGCCCAACGCAAACTCGCGGAGGCGGCGCGCGGGGCGGGAGACGCGCTGCGCACGCTGATTACCGACCTGCTCGACATCGCGCGCATCGATGCCGGCCAGTTCCACCTGGCGCCCGAGGATTTCGCGCTCTGCCCGCTGCTGCACGCGATCACCGGGATGTTCCACTCCGCAGCCCAGGCACGGGGCCTCGCGATCACGCTCAACCTCGCGCCGGATCTGCCCGAGCGCCTGCACGCCGATCCGCGCCGGCTGCGCCAGGTCCTGCTCAACTTCCTCAGCAACGCCGTCAAATTCTCCTCGCCCGGGACCATCGCGCTGGGCGCCGCGCCGGCGCGGGACGGATCGTTCCGCCGCCTCGTGCTCAGCGTCAGCGATCCGGGCCCCGCGATCGGCGCGGCCGACCGCGCCCGCCTGTTCCATCCATTCCAGCGGCTCGAGAACGCGCGCGCGAGCCAGCTTCCGGGCAGCGGGCTCGGGCTTGCGATCTCGCAGCGGCTCGCCGTGCTGATGGGTGGGGCGATCGGCTGCGAGGCGGCAGGCGGGGGAAACCGCTTCTGGCTCGCCATTCCCCTGACGCCGGCACTCGGGGCGAGCGAATCGTCCCCACCCGCCGAGCCCGTCGCCAGGCACCGGCGCCTGCCGCGCGCCCGCGTGCTGGTGGTCGAGGACGTGCCGGCGAACCAGCTCATCCTCGCCACCACGCTCCGTCGCGACGGCCACCTCGTCGACATCGCCGCGAGCGGCGAAGCGGCACTCGACGCGCTCGAGCGCGCGCCCTACGACATCGCCTTCCTCGACCTCCACCTTCCCGGCATCAACGGGCTCGAAACCGCGCGGCGAGTCCGGGCACTTCCCGGCCCCGCCGCAACCATGCGCCTGGTCGGCCTGACCGCCTCGACCTCGGCCGACAGCCAGGCCCGCTGCCTGGAGGCGGGGATGGACGACGTGCTCGGCAAGCCGGTGACCAACGCCGAGCTCGCGCGAACCCTGGCCGGACAGCTCCAGCCGCCAAGCGGCCGACGCCGCACGCCAGCCGCGCCCCCGACCCCGCCGGCGAGCATCGATCCGGACCGGATCGCGACGCTCCGCCGCGAGCTCCCGCCCGGACTGCTGAACCCGCTCGCGGAACAATGCCTCGCCGATCTCGCCGGCCGGCTGCCAAAACTCCGCGCCGCCCTCGAGGGTGGCCGGACCGGCGAGGTCGCCACCATCACCCACACGATCGGCGGCACCGCCGTCACCTACGGGCTGACGCGGCTGGCGGCCCTCGCCCGTGACCTCGCGACGGCAACCCGCGACGGCAACCCCGAACCGAGCCTGATGAGCGCAATCGAGGCCGAATACACCCGCGGCGCCAGCGCCCTGCGTCTGCTGCTCGCCCAGTGAGCAGGAGGGGGCCAGGGGGCAAATCCCCTGGCCTGGCCTTTCTCACGGGCGCAGGTGGCAGGCGACCAGGTGGCCGGTGGCGGTGGGGTGGAGTTCGGGGCGTTCGCTGCGGCAGCGCGGGATGGCGTAGGGGCAGCGTGGGTGGAACGCGCAGCCGGTGGGCGGGTTGATCGGGCTTGGCACTTCGCCTTCGATGATTGGCCGGTCCTGTCGGGCGTGCGGGTCGGGCAGGGGCGCGGCAGCGAGGAGTGCTTCCGTGTAGGGGTGTTCGGGGGCGGCGAAGAGGGTTTCGCGGTCGGCGAGCTCGACGATGCGGCCGAGGTACATCACCGCGACGCGGTGGGCGATGTGTTCGACCACGCCGAGGTCGTGCGAGATGAAGAGGTAGGCGAGGCCGAACTCCTCCTGCAGATCGAGGAGCAGGTTGAGCACTTGTGCCTGAACCGAGACGTCGAGTGCGCTCGTCGGCTCGTCGGCGACGATCAGGGTCGGGCGGAGGCTGAGCGCGCGGGCGATGCCCAGGCGCTGGCGCTGTCCGCCGGAGAATTCGAAGGAGTATTTGTCGAGCGCGTCCTTGCCCAGCCCGACGCGTTGGAGGAGGGAGATGGCGCGTTCGCGACGGGCGGCGCGCGAGAGTCGCTCGTAGTTCTCGACCGACTCGGTTACGATCTGTTCGGCGGTAAGGCGCGGATTGAGCGAGGCGGAGGGGTCCTGGAAGACCATTTGCGCGCGCCGGCGGAGCGGGCGCATCGCGGCAGCGCCAAGTGTCGTGACGTCGGTGCCTTCGATCAGGATCCGGCCGGCGGTGGGCTCGATCAGCCGCAGGACGAGCTTGCCGACGGTCGATTTGCCGCAGCCCGATTCGCCGACCACGCAGAGCGTTTCGCCGGAGGCGAGGGTGAAGGAGACGTCCTCGACGGCGTGCACCTCGGCGCGCGTGCGGTTGAGCAGTCCGCCGAGGATGGCAAAGCGCTTGGTGAGGCCCTGCACATCGAGCACCGGCGCGGTCATGAGATGGTCTCGGCGGCCCGGAAGCAGGCGGCGTGGTGGCCGGGCGCAAGGGCGAGCATGGGCGGGGCTTCGGTGCGGCAGCGATCGATCACGATCGGGCAGCGCGGGGCGAAGGCGCAGCCCATGACCGGTTCGCGGAGCGAGGGCACGGTGCCCGGGATTTCCGCCAGCCGCCGGTTGGCGGCCGAGCGATGGGGGATCGAGGCCAGCAGCCCGCGCGTATAGGGATGGGCCGGGCGATCGAAGAGCTCGAGGACCGGGGCCTCTTCCACGGTGCGACCCGCGTACATCACGATGATGCGCTGGCAGGTCTCGGCGACGACGCCGAGGTCGTGCGTGATCAGCATGATCGCCGCGCCGATGCGTTCCTTTAGTTCGAGCATCAGCCGCAGGATCTGCGCCTGGATCGTGACGTCGAGGGCGGTGGTCGGCTCGTCGGCGATCAGGAGCTTGGGGTTGCAGGCGAGCGCCATGGCGATCATCGCGCGCTGGCGCATCCCGCCGGAGAACTGGTGCGGGTAGTCGGCGAGGCGGTGCGGCGCGTCCGGGATGTGCACGAGGCGCAGCATGTCGGCGGCGCGCGCCCGCGCGGCGGCGGGCGAGAGGCGCTGGTGGATGCGCACCGCCTCGGCGATCTGCGCGCCGATGGTGTACACGGGGTTGAGGCTGGTCATCGGTTCCTGGAAGATCATCGCGATGCGGTTGCCGCGGATCTTGCGCATCTCGGCTTCCGAGAGCGCCAGCAGGTCGCGGCCCTCGAACAACACCCGGCCGCCCACCACGCGGGCACCCTTGCGGGGCAGGAGCCTCAGGACCGAGAGGGCAGTGACGCTCTTGCCGCAGCCGGATTCGCCGACGATGCCGAGCGTTTCCCCCGGCGCGATCGCAAAGCTGACGCCGTCCAGCGCGCGCACCGTGCCTTCGCTGGTGAAGAAGTGCGTCCGCAGGTCCTCGACCGCGAGCAGCGGCGCGGCGGTGGTCATTCGAGGGCGGTCATTGGCGGCGCGAGAGTCGGGGGTCGAGCCAGTCGCGCAGCCCGTCCCCCAGCAGGTTCACCGCGAGAACGAGGACGGCGAGCGCGACCCCGGGGAAGAAGATCGTCCAGGGCGCGATGCCGAGATAGAGCTGCGAGGCGGCGATCATGTTGCCCCAGGTCGGGATCGAAGGCGGCACGCCCGCGCCGAGGAAGGAGAGCGCCGCTTCGACCAGGATCGAGGAGGCGCAGACATAGGTTCCCTGCACCGTGAGCGGCGCGAAGGTGCTGGGAAGGATATGGCGGATCAGGACCTTGCGCGTGCGCGCGCCGCCGGCGATCGCCGCCTCGACGTACGGACGTTCGCGCGTCGAGAGCACGATGGCGCGCACGAGCCGCACTTCGCGCGGGAGCTCCGGTAGCAGGATGGCGATGATGACGATGCCGACCCCGCCGCGGGTGAGCGCCACCAGCGCGATCGCCAGCAGGATCGCCGGGATCGACATCAGCCCGTCCATCACGCGCATGATCACGGCGTCGAAGCGGCGGTAATAGCCGGCGGGCAGTCCGACGAGGATGCCGCCCGCGATCGCGAGGATCGCCACCGAGAAGCCGATCGCGAGCGAGACCTGCGCGCCGTAGAGCGTGCGGGCGAACACGTCGCGGCCGAGATTGTCGGTCCCGAACCAGTACTGGGCGGAGGGCGCCTCGAGCCGTATCATCGGGTTCATCGTGTTCGGATCGCCGGCGATCAGCGGGGCGGCGGCGGCGAGCACGACCATCAGCAGGACGATTCCCCCGCCGATCGCGATCCTGACATTGCGGCGGAGGAAGCGGGCCATACCGAGCGGGCGGCGGGTGGGAGCGGCGGCGATCAGCGCGTCCGACATCGGGCTACCGGATCAATATGGCTTCTGGCGGAATCGGGGCACCCCGCGAACTCGTTCGCGGGGACCCCGGCGCGGGGCGATCCGCCAAAGCCCAGGGGCAAGCCATGAAAATGACCGCCAAGCAGAGGCTGGAGCGTGATCACCGGGAGTCATCACGCTCTAGTAATGCACGCGCGGGTCGATCAGCGCGTAGCTGAGATCGACCAGCAGGTTGATGATCACGTACGCGCCGGAGAAGATCACCATTACGCCTTGGATGATCGGGTAGTCGCGGTTGGTGATCGCGTCGACCGCGAGGCGGCCGATGCCGGGGATGTTGAACACGGTCTCGGTGACCACCACGCCGCTGATCAACAGCGCGACGCCGATGCCGATCACCGTCACGATCGGCACGCCGGCGTTCTTGAGCGCGTGGTGGAACAGCACGGAGCTGCTCGAGGCGCCCTTGGCGCGCGCGGTGCGGATATAATCCTCCGCGAGGACCTCGAGCATGCTCGCGCGGGTGATGCGCGCGATCAGCGCCACGTAGGCGAGGCCGAGCGCGATGGCGGGCAGGATCAGGTGGGAGAGCCAGGGCCAGACGCCCTGCCGGAGCGGGACGTAGCCCTCCACCGGCAGCCAGTGCAGGCGGATCGCGAAGAGATAGATGAGGAAGTAACCGACGACGAAGACCGGGGTCGAGAAGCCGAGGGCGGCGAAGCCCATCAGGAATCCGTCGAGCCAGCCGCCCGCCCGCCAGGCGGCGAGCACGCCGGCGGCGAGCGCGATGATGACGGCGAAGCCGATGGTCAGCGCGGTGAGCGAGAGCGTGGCCGGCAGGCGCTGGCCGATCAGCGTGATCACCGGCGTGTCGGAAAAGATCGAGATGCCGAAATTGCCCTGGAGGAGGTGCCAGAACCAGCGGACGAACTGCACGCTCAGCGGATCGGCGAGGCCGAGCTGATGGCGGATCGCCACGATCTCGGCCGGCGTCGCGTTGTCCCCGGCGATGATCGCCGCCGGGTCACCCGGGGCGATGTGGAGGAGGAGGAAGACGAAGACACCGACCAGAACCATCACGAGGATGGTCGAAAGCAGGCGGCGGACGATGTATCCGGCCATCCGCGCGCGGCTGCTTCCGTCTCAGCTCTTCGAGACGTTCCAGAACGGGATGATGTCCGGCATGCCGATCATGCCGTTCACGGTCTTGCGCATCGCCGCCGGGCTCACCCATTGGCCGAGCAGGACCATCGGCACGAAGTCCCAGGCGATCGCCTGCATCTGCCGGGCGATCGCCTGCTGCTCGGCGAGCGTGGCGACGCGCGCCCACTTCATCCGCAGCGCCTCGTATTGAGCGTTCTCAGGCCAGCCGAACCAGCCCTTCTTGCCGTTGGCGAGGAGGGGGGTCGCGGTGATCGGGTTGCCGAAATCATAGCTCGAGCCGTAGGTAATGAAGATGTCCCAGCCGCCCTTGTCGTCCGGGGCCTCGACCGCACGCCGGGTGACCACGCCGCCCCAGGTCGAAGCCGCGAGCTCGACATTGACGCCGATTTCCTTGAGCCAGCCGGCGACGAGCTGCGCCGAGTTGTTCATGAAGTCGAAGTCCGTCGCCTGCAGGACGATGACCTTCTCGCCCTTGTACCCGGATTCCTGGAAGAGCTGTTTGGCCTTGGCGAGGTCCGGGGCCGCCTTGAACCAGCCGATATTGGCATCGTTCGTCATCGGCGTGCCGTAGCCGAAGAGCGAATCGACCTTGTTGTAGAATTTCGGGTTGCCGAAGGTGGCCTTGAGGATGGCGCTCTGGTCGATCAGGTAGAGCATCGCCTGCCGGGCCTTCGGATTGTCGAAGGGCGGATGCAGGTAGTTGAGGCGCAGCATGCCGACATTGCCGGACTTGTCGAGCACCTGGATCTTGATGTCGGGATTTGATTGGAGCTGCGGCAGGAGATCGAGCGGCGGCAGCTCGAAGAAGTCGATCTCGCCTGACTCGAGGGCGGCGAGCGCGGTCTGATCGTCGGTGATGTTCTGCCAGATCACCCGGTCGAGCTTTACGACTTTTCCGCCGGCGAGCCCCGAGGCGGGTTCGGAGCGTGGCACGTATTTGGTGAACTTGTCGAAGACGTAGCGGTTGCCCGGGCGGGTCTCGGCCTGGTTGAAGACGAAGGGACCCGAGCCGATGCGTTCCTTGACCTGCTGGAAGGGGTCGGTTTCGGCGTCCTTCTTGCGCATCATGAAGCAGTCGGGGGTATTGGTGGCGGCGAGCGCGGGGATGACGAGGCCGAGCGGCTCCTTGAGCGCGAGCACGAAGGTCTTGTCGTCCTTGGCCGAGAGGTCCTTCGCGTACTGCATGATCAGCTGGCCGCCGCTGTTGCGCACCGCCCAGCGCCGGATCGAGGCGACGCAATCGGCCGCCGTGACCGGGGTGTTGTCCTGCCAGCTCAAGCCGTCACGGAGCGCGAAGGTGTAAGTGCGCTTGTCCTCGCTCAGGTCCCACTTGCCCACCATCTCGGGCTGGGGCTGGAAGTTCGCATCGAGCGCGAACAGGGTGTCGTAGACCATCGCGCCGTAATAGGCGGTGATGTTCGCGGTGGTCCAAATGGGATCGAAGGAGCGGAGATCGCCCTGCATCACGGCGTTCAATGTGGTAGGGGCGGAGGCGGCGCGGGCCCGCCGGATGGCCGGGCCTCCGGCTGCGGCGGCTCCCGCCATCGCGCCCGCGGCCACGCCGCTCCGCAGTATCGTCCTGCGGGAAATCGCCATATCCGTCCCCCTTGTATTCCGCTCCGCGGCGTCTCTGCCGGTGGTGCCGCCGTTTGTGGCCGTTGGTCAGGTTTGCCGTCCCTTGGCGGACGCTAACACCCGCCCTGCCGGGTCGCAATATCGTGCATGCCGCCGGCGGGCCGCTCAGGCGATGAGGCCGGGCGCGGTCTGCTCGTCGAGCGGCCAGATCGGTCGTGCGACCCGCCGATAGGGGATGCGCGCGTAGTTGCGGTCGAGCGGGCCGTCGGCCTCGACATAGAGCACTTTGTGCGCGATGGGGCCGAATGCGGCCATGAAGTGGTTGGTGGATTTGACGACGAGGATTTTGCGGCCGAGCGGATGGATGCCGAGATTGGAAAAAAGCTCGAGGCCGAGCGCCTGGGTGCGCTTCTCGATCAGCACCACCTCGACGCCCGCAACCCGGATCGCCGCGCAATCGCCGAGCGGGACCTGTGTCGGGCCGAAGCTCTGCCAGCAGTCGCGCTTGAGCGCAAGGATTTCCGCCGTGGCGTCGATCGGTGTTCCGGATGCGGGGCCTGTCTTGCCGCCGAAGCGGAGCGGGAGGCGCGCGCCGACGCCCGCATCGAAGCAGAGCCTTACGGCGATCGGGTCCCAGATCGGCCCGACCGCAGCCCGCTCCACGCCCCGCTCGAGCAGTCGCCTCAGGATCGTCGTGTTGTCGGAGGGGGCGCCGCCGCCGGCATTGTCCGCCGGGTCGGCGAGCACGACGGGTTCGCCGACCGCGGCCAGGGCGGCGTCGATCGCGGCATCGGGCGAGAGATAGTCGGGTGCGGTCCGGCCGCGCATCGCCACGAACTCGGCGCCGATCCGGCTGGCCACCCGGTCCGCCGTCTCCTTGTCCCCGTCCGCCACCACCAGCACCCGCCCGGAGAGCTCCGGCACGTCGGCATAGGGAAAGCAGTGGCCGATCGAAACCGAGAGGATGCCGTCCCTGTTCTCGAGTGCGGTGATGCGATCGACGAACCCGCGCATCAGCGGCAGCGTGGTCGGGTAGCTGCCGATCTGCCGGCAATCGTAGAGCGACATCACCGGCCGGATCTCGCCGCGCAGGGTGCGGAGCACGAGGGCGAGCAGGTCTTCGGCCCGCTCCACTACGTCCGTATGCGGGAATTCCTTGTAGAGCACGATGATATCGGAGAGGCGCACCCGCCTCAGCGTGAGATGGCAGTGCGGATCGAGCTCGACGCCGATGACGGTGCGCGAACCCACGAGGTCGCGCACGCGCTCGATGATGTCCCCTTCGACATCGTCATAGCCGTGCGCGACCATCGCCCCGTGGAGGCCGAGCAGCACGCCGTCCACCGGCAGGGCCGCCTTGAGCTCGGCGAGAATGGTATCGCGCATGAACTCATAGTCCGCGCGGTTGGTCAGGCCGGCCGGACTCGCGGCGAAGCAGCTTCCCTCGACCAGCGTGAATTTCTCCGCGACCGCGCGGCGCCGGGCGACCCAGAGCGGCGCGGTGCACATCAGCGGCGTGGCGTCGGGGTGCTCGCCGGGGCGGAGGAAAACGCTTTCCTTGTACGCGGCCAGGCTGGTGGGCAACGGGGAGAAGGTATTGGTTTCGGTCGCGAGCGTAGCCGAGAAGAGGCGCATCCGGTGGTTTCTCCAGGGCGCGATGGGGCGTGGCCATGGCGGTCTTCGCGCCCGCGCCCCATGGTCCCGTCCCTTTTGTGCCGCGCAGCGCTTAGGGGGTCCAGGGGCCCAGCCCCTGGTCAGCGCACCACGTCGGTGATCGCCTCGCGCCCGAGGACCTGCGCCAGCCGGTCGAGCCGCCGCAGCACGCCCTCGCCGGCAAAGACGCCGGTGCTCTCGGAAAGCCGAAGCACGAGGCGCGAGCCTTCGAGCGAGAGGAAGGTGCCCGCGAGCAGCGCGGGCGTGCCGGCCGAGAGCGTGTAGGCGAGGCGAAGCGCGATGCCGAGCGCCTCGGCACGGTTCGCCGCGGCCATGTCGAGCAGCGAGCGCACGGGGGCGAGGAAGCTCGCGCCGCGGTCCGCCTCGTAGCGGAGCGCGACGACGAGGGCGAGGAAGGCGCGCGCGTGGTGGTCGAGCCCGATGCCGGGCTGGCGCAGCACGCGAAGGAACGTCTGTTCGGCGCGGTATTCCGGGTGCTCGCGGCTGCCGATATCGCTCATCCAGCAGGCCGCCTCGCGCAGCCGCGTGGCTTCGGACGTTTCACCGGGAAAGAGCGGCCGGGTCCAGGCCATCAGCGCCGGCGCGAGCCGGGGGTCGCGCCCGAGCCGATCGCCGAATTCGCGCGCCGCCGCGAGCAGCGGATCCTCGGCTCGGACGTTTTCGGGGACATGGCGCATGAACCAGCCTTCGCGCAGGCCGTTGGCCGAGAACACGACCCGCGCCGCGGCGGTCACGCGCAGCAGGCGCCGCAGCGTCACCGCGGCGAAGGGCAGGTCCTCGAGCCGGCGGCGAGGGGCGCCCGGAAGCCGCTCGAGCGAGCGCTGCGAGGCTGCGGCGATCACGCCGGTGAGGTCGCGCGCCTCGTCGCGGCCGAGCGTGTAGTGGTGCACCACGGCGAGCGGATAGCTCGTCTGTGCGATGTGGATCCGGGCCAGTGCGCGGAACGTGCCGCCCACCAGATAGAGGTCGCGGCCGGCGCCCTCCGCGAGCCAACGAACGCCGGTGAGGTCTCCGTCCACGATGCTGCGCGCGCGCAGAGCGTCGCCCCGGGCGCGCTCCGCGAGCCGGATCACGCCCAGCGGCAGCGTCGCGGCCTCGCCCGCCCGCCCGTGATCGAGCCGCACCAGCTCGAGCGAGCCGCCGCCGACATCGGCGAGCACACCATCGGCGGCGGGGATGCCGCACAGCACGCCTGCGGCGGAAAGTGCTGCCTCCTCCTCCCCGGAGAGGATGCGGATCGGCACGCCCGGCATCCGCGCGGCGAGCCGGGCCACGAGCTCCCGCCCGTTCTCGGCGTCGCGCACCGCCGAGGTCGCCAGGACCTCGAACGGTGCGGCGCCCATCGCGACGACGATCGCGTGGTAGCGATGCATCACGGTCATCGCCTGGGCCATCGCGCCGGATTCGAGCCTGCCGCTCGCCTCGAGCCCGCGCCCGAGGCGGATCACCGCCTTCTCGTTGACGATCCCGAGCGGATTGCGCCCGCGTCCCTGGAACACCACGAGCCGCACGGAATTCGAGCCGAGATCGACCACCGCCATGCGCGAGTGGGCGTCACGCTCGAGGCGCAGCGACGGGGCGCCATCGACATCGGCAAGCAGTCCGGCCGCGCCGGACGAAGCTCTTTCGTCGAGGCGCGCGGGCATCGTTCAGTCCTGGCTGATCCGGTCCGGCCGGCGCGCCGGCGAAGGCGATGCATGCGTGAGCGGTCCGTGCAGCGCCGAGCCGCGCCCGGAAAGCGAGGGGTTGGTCATGAAGTATTCGTGCGCCGAAACCGGCTTGCGGCCCGGATCGAGCCGCCGCCAGGCGGCATCCGGGCCCAGCTCCCAGGACTGCATGTTGTCGCGCAGATTCACCACCATGATCTGGTCGAGCACCTGCGCGTGGACGGTCGGGTTGTGGATCGGCACCAGCGTCTCGATCCGCCATTCCATGTTGCGCGTCATCCAGTCGGCGCTGCTGATGAAGACGAGCGCCCGGCGCGAGGGCAGCGGATGGCCGCTGCCGAAGACGCAGATCCGCGCATGTTCGAGGAACCGCCCGACGATCGACTTCACCCGGATGTTCTCGGAAAGCCCCGCGACGCCGGGGCGCAGGCAACAGATGCCGCGGACGACCGCCATCACCTTTACCCCGGCGGTGGAGGCGGCGTAGAGCCGGTCGATCAGCTTCTCGTCCACCAGGCTGTTCAATTTGAGCCAGATGCCGGCCGGCTTGCCCTCGCGGGCAAAGGCGATCTCGCGCTCGATCAGATCATCGAGCCGGGAGCGGATGGTGAGCGGGGAGAAGGCGAGCGCGTCCATCCGCTCCGGCTCCGCGTAGCCGGTCATGTAGTTGAAGAGCCTGGCTGCGTCGCGCGTGAGATCCGGCTCGCAGGTGAAGAAGCTGAGGTCGGTATAGATGCGCGCGGTGATGGGGTGATAGTTGCCGGTGCCGAAATGCGCGTAGGCGCGCACGCCGCCGCCCTCGCGCCGCACCACGAAGGAGAGCTTGGCGTGTGTCTTCCGGCCGGGCATGCCGAAGACGACCTGCACGCCCGCCGCCTCCAGGCTGCGCGCAAGGCGGATGTTCACCTCTTCGTCGAAGCGGGCACGCAGTTCGACCATCGCGGTGACCGACTTGCCGGACTCCGCCGCCTCGATCAGCGCCTTGACGATCGGGCTGTCCCACGTCGTGCGGTAGAGGGTCTGCTTGACCGCGATCACGTTGGGGTCCGCGGCCGCCTCGCGCAGGAACTGGACCACCACGTCGAAGCTTTCGAACGGATGGTGGACGATGATGTCCTTGGCCCGGATCGCGGCGAAGCAGTCCCCGCCGAAGTCGCGGATGCGTTCGGGAAAGCGCGGCGTGAAGGGCGGGAACTGGAGATCCGGCCGGTCGTCGACGATGAGCGCGCGCAGATCGGCGAGCCCGAGCATGCCGGGCTGCACGAAGACGTCTTCTTCCGGCACGGCGAGGGCGTCGGCGACCAGCGCGCGCAGATCGTCCGGCATCGCCGAGGCCACCGAGAGATGGATGGCGACGCCGCGCCGGCGACGCTTGAGCGCGCTCTCGTACGAGCGCACCAGATCCTCGGCCTCCTCCTCGAATTCCACGTCGGTGTCGCGGATCAGCCGGAAGAGCCCGCTGCCGAGGCGCCGGAAGCCGGGAAAGAGGCGATCGAGGAAGAGATCGACCAGCTCCTCGAGCATGATGAAGCGGATCGGCTCGCCCGCGGCGGAGGGCAGACGCACGAAGCGCTCGATCTGGGCCGGCATCGGAACGAGCGCGCGCATGCCGTGCTGGTCGGCGTCGCGCACCAGCCGGAAGGCCAGCACGAGGCCCATGTTGGGGATGAACGGAAAGGGATGGGCCGGGTCGATCGCGAGCGGCGTCAGCACCGGGAAGACCCGCTCCATGAACCAGGTCTCGAGCCAGCCGCGATCGGCCGCCGAGAGCTGCCCCGCCTCCAGGACGGTGAGGCCGGCGGCCTCGAGCTCCTCGCGAAGGCCCGACCAAACGCGGTTCTGCTCGACCATCAGCGCCCGCGCGCGTACCCCGATCTCGGCGAGCTGCTGGGCCGGGGTGCGACCGTCGGGCGAGGGCGCGGCCACGCCCGCCTTGGCCTGGCCGATCAGTCCGGCGACACGCACCGAAAAGAACTCGTCGAGGTTGGACGCGCTGATCGAGACGAAGCGCAGCCGCTCGAGCAGCGGATGGCGCCGGTTTTCCGCTTCCTCGACGACGCGGCGGTTGAAGTCGAGCCAGGAAAGCTCGCGGTTGATGAACCGCTCCGGGCTCGCACGGTCGATGGCGGGGTGGGCTGAAGGCCCCGCCGCAAGCGCAATTTCGGGGGGCGGCGCCCAGCCGGGCGCCGATTTCGGCTCATGGAGTTCGCGGGATGGGGCGCTGCTCATGGGATTCCCGTCACCTGAGGCGCCGATCCTACAGGAGCGAGGGGGTTTCTGGGGAGGCAGGCACCAAATCGTCATCTTTCAGAAGCGGGGCGAGGGTTGCGATCGCCATCCGCCGCCCAACACGGCGCCCGGCCGCGAGCGAGGCGCGGTCAAGCCGGGCAACCGCATCGCCGAGAGCGCCCGGATGCCGCGGGAGCCGCGCCAGCAGCCAGTCCTGCAGCGCGGGCGCCACCATAAGCTGGCGGGCGGAGAGGAGGCGGGCGAAGAGCACGCCGAGCAGCGCCTCGTCCGGTCCCTTCACGGCCACGGCGTGGACGGAGGCGAGCCGGCTCGCCAGGTCGGCAAGCCGGACGTCCCAGCGCGCCGGCGGCTCGCGGCCGGCCAGCAGAACGTGAAGGCCGGCCTCGCGGGCGGCGTTGAGGAGATGGAGGAGGGAGGTCTCCTCGGCCGCGAGGTCGGCATCGTCGACCGCCATGGCTAGTTGCGGCGCCGGCGGCAGACCGCGCAGCTCCGGCCCGGCCAGCACCGCCGCCCCCGCGTTCTGCGCCCAGATGCGCAGGAGGTGCGACTTCCCCACCCCCGCCTCGCCCCACAGCGCGAGCCGCCCTTGCGGCCAGTCCGCGGGCCGCGCCAGCCACCGTCGCGCCGCTTCGTTGGCCGGCGCCGCGATGAAATCGGCGGCGGCGAATTCCGGCGCGTACGGGAAGGGCAGCGGCAGCTGGCGCAGGGCCCTAATGCTCCGGCGCCGCGGGCGGGTCGAGATAGAGCGGGCTCTGGAGATAGCGGCGCAGCCAGAAGCGGGCAAGCACGCCGATCACCGCGCTCACCGGCACGGCGAGCAGCACGCCGAGGAAGCCGAACGCCGCCCCGCCGGCGAACAGCGCGAAAATCACCCAGACCGCGTGCAGTTCCACCCGATCGCCAAGGAAACGCGGATAGATCACATAGCTCTCGATGAGATTGCCGACCACGAACACCGCGCCGACCCGGATCAGGCCGGACCAGAGCGGGAACTGGGCCAGCGCCAGCCCGACCGACACGACCGCCCCGGTGATCGTGCCGACATAGGGGATGAACGAGAGCAGCCCGGCCGAGAGCCCGACGATCAGGCCGAGATCGAGCCCGATCAGCGACAGGCCGGCGGCGTAAAAGAGGGCGAGGAACAGGCAGCATAGAAGCTGGCCGCGGAGCCAGGCGGAGAGGATCCGGTCGACCTCGTTCGCCTGCGCCCGCAGCACCGCGGCGTAGCGGCGCGGCAGCCAGGAATCGATGCGCGCCACCACCTTGGGCCAGTCACGCAGCAGGTAGAAGGCGACCACCGGCGTCACCACGGCGAGCGAGAGGACGTTGAACAGCGCCACGCCCCCGGTGATCAGCCGCGTCAGCGCCTGGGCGACGAAGCTCAGGATGGCGCCGGCCTGGCTGGTGATCAGGTCCTGAAGCTTGCCGTTGACATAGTCCGGACCGAGGCTCGCCTGCAGGTCCGCGACGATCTTCGTGGCGAAGCCGCGCAGGCCCACCACGTAGTCGGGTAGGCGCGCGCCGAGCACGCCGACCTGCTGCACGACCAGCGGATAGAGGAGCAGCACCACCATCAGCCCGACCGCGATCAGGCCGATGATCAGGACGAACGCGGCCACCGCACGGGAGAGGCCGAGGCGGGACAGCTGGCGTACCAGCGGATCGAGGAAATAGGCGATCCCGGCGGCGGCAACGAAAGGCAGCAGGATCGAGGAGAAGAGCGACAGCGCGAGCCAGGCGCCGATGGCGAGGCCGCCCATCAGCGCCCAGCGTTGCAGCCGGGTTGCCTGCGGCTCCTCTTCCGGCATGGAAGGCGGGTTCACCGCAGCCATGCCGTGCGGCGGACATAGGCCGCGCCCGAGACGAGGGTGGTGGCGGCGACCACCCAGAGGAGCGGGTCGATCAGCCCGCGCGCCGGCATGCCGAGTGCCGTGAGCAGGAGTGCCGCGGCCACCAGCAGGATCTGCAGGGCAGTGTTCACCTTGGAGATGAAGAGCGGCCGGATCGGCACCGGCTGGCCCACCACCCCGAGCAGCAGCACCCCGCCGACGATGAGAAGGTCGCGGAAGACCACCAGGATGGCGATCCAGTCCGGCAGCACGCCGATCGCCGCCAGCGTCACGTACATGCTGACCAGCAGGACCTTGTCGGCGACCGGGTCGAGCACCGCGCCGACGGCGCTGGCCCGCCCGTGGCGGGCGAGCCAGCCGTCCACGGCGTCGCTCGCCCCCGCCGCCACGAAGAACCCGAAGGCGGCGCCGAGGTCGTGGCGCAGCACCAGCCAGACCGCGAGCGGCACGGCGCAGAGGCGCGCGAACGTGATCGCATTGGGCAGGGTGACAAGCCCGAGCGGAACGCCTGCGGCGCGCGAGCCGTCAGCCATCCCGGCATCCTGCCTTCCGACGGAAATCCAGGTTCACCATGTTCGGCGCCACGGTGGCATTTTTTTGCCGGGCCGGGTATCCGGTCGATGCCGGCGGCCGCGGCCTGCCATCGCGCCATAGCCTAACGGAGACCATGGGGAACGGCATCACCTATCGCAGCGCCGGCGTGGACATCGCGGCCGGCGACGCCCTGGTCGGGGCGATCGGTAAGCTGGCGGCCGCCACGGCCCGGCCGGGCGTGCTCGGCGGGATCGGCGGCTTCGCCGCCGCCTTCGACACGCGCGCCGCCGGTTATGCCGACCCGATCCTCCTTGCAACCACCGACGGGGTCGGCACCAAGCTCGCGCTCGCCCATGCCTGCCGCAGGCACGACACGGTCGGGCGGGATCTCGTGGCGATGTGCGTGAACGACCTCGTCGTGCAGGGGGCTGAGCCGCTGTTCTTCCTCGACTATTTCGCGACCGGCCACCTTCTCCCCAACGAGGCGGCGGCGGTCATCGGGGGCATCGCCGCAGGTTGCCGGGAGGCCGGGTGCGCGCTCGTCGGCGGCGAGACCGCGGAGATGCCGGGCATGTACGCCGCCGGCGAATACGACCTGGCCGGCTTCGCGGTCGGCGCCGTCGAGCGGGGACAATTGCTGCCCCGTGGCGTGGCCGAAGGCGACATCGTGCTGGGGCTCGGCGCCAGCGGCGTGCATTCGAACGGCTTCTCCCTGGTCCGCCGCATCGTCGCCGAGGCCGGGCTCGGCTGGGACCGGCCCGCCCCGTTCGCCGCAGGGCAGACTTTGGGCGAGGCGCTGCTCACGCCGACCCGTCTCTATGTCGCCCCGGTGCTGGCACTCGCCCGCCTGGGCCTGCTCAAGGCGGCGGCCCATATCACCGGCGGCGGTCTTCCCGGCAATCTGCCGCGGGTGCTGCCCGAGGGCGCCGCCGCCCGGCTCGACCCGGCCGCCTGGGAGGTGCCCCCGGTGTTCCGCTGGCTCGCCCGGACCGGCGGGGTGGAGGCGGCGGAAATGCTCCGCGTGTTCAACTGTGGGATTGGCATGGCGCTGGTGGTCGGGCCGGCGGCGGCGGCGGCGGCGGCGGCAAGGCTCGCGGCGGCCGGCGAGCACGTCTTTCGCATCGGCGAGATCGTCGCCGGCGCAGGGCCGGCTGCGGTCGTGATCACGCCGGCGGCCGGCTGGCCGGGATGAGGCGCCGGACCGCCGTCCTCATCAGCGGACGGGGCAGCAACATGCAGGCGCTGGCCCGCGCCGCCGCCGATCCAGCCTTTCCGGCCGACATCGCCCTCGTCCTCTCGAACCAAGCGGCGGCCCCCGGACTGGCACTCGCAGATGCGGCGGGGATCGCGACGGAGGTGGTCGAGCGGCACGGCGCGACGCGGGAAAGCCATGAGGCGGCGATCGATGCGGCGCTGCGGCATCACGAGATCGCGCTGGTTTGCCTCGCGGGATATCTGCGCATCCTCTCGCCCTTCCTGGTCCGGCGTTGGCAGGGGCGGATGCTCAATATCCACCCGAGCCTGCTGCCGGCTTTCCCCGGGCTCGACACGCACGCCAGGGCGCTCGCCGCCGGGGTCAAGCTCCATGGCTGCACGGTGCACCTCGTCGGTGAACAGCTCGATGACGGCCCCATTCTCGCGCAGGCTGCCGTGCCTGTGATACCCGGCGACACGTCGGAAACCCTCGCCGCCCGGGTGCTTGCGCAGGAGCATCAAATCTATCCGCTGGCGCTGCGGCTCATCGCCGGCGGCAGCGCGGTGCCTGCCGCTGCCGGAGCCGTGCTTCTGAACCCCTTGCCGGCGGCCGGGATGGGGTCATAAAAAGGCGCCAATCACGTTCGCGCGTTCCGCGCGAAGGAAAGGGACCGAGGCGCCCCAATGGCCGAATTTGCCGCCCATTCTCCCGCCGTCATCACGCCGGACGAGTTTCTCGATGATCGCCAGCACTTCTGGAGCGGCTTCTACCATTTTGTCTGGACCGTCGCGGCCTGCCTCGTCGTGCTCCTTATCCTGATGGCGTATTTCCTGCTGTAAGCTGCCCCCGGCTCAGCCGGCCGCCGCCAGCGCGGCAAGCAGCAGCAGCGCCACGATATTGGTGATCTTGATCATCGGGTTCACCGCCGGTCCGGCCGTGTCCTTGTAGGGGTCGCCCACGGTGTCGCCGGTGACGGCGGCCTTGTGCGCCTCGGAGCCCTTGCCGCCGTAATTGCCCTCCTCGATGTATTTCTTGGCGTTGTCCCAGGCGCCGCCGCCCGAGGTCATCGAGATCGCGACGAAGAGACCGGTGACAATGGTGCCGAGCAGCATCGCGCCGAGCGCGGCGAACGCGGCACTCCGGCCGGCCGCCGCCCAGATCACGAGATAGAGGACGATCGGCGCGAGCACGGGCAAGAGCGAAGGCACGATCATCTCGCGGATTGCGGCGCGCGTCAGCAGATCCACGGCGCGGCCGTAATCGGGCTTGGCGGTGCCTTCCATGATGCCGGGGATCTCGCGGAACTGCCGACGCACCTCGACCACGACCGATCCGGCGGCGCGGCCGACCGCGGTCATCCCAAGCGAGGCGAACAGATAGGGCATCATGCCGCCGATGAAGAGCCCGATCACCACGTACGGATTCTGCAGCACGAAGCTCACCGCGAGGTTCGGAAAATCGTGATGCAACTCCTCGGTGTAGGCGGCGAACAGCACCAGCGAGGCAAGTCCCGCCGAACCGATCGCGTAGCCCTTCGTCACTGCCTTGGTGGTGTTGCCGACCGCATCGAGGGCATCGGTGGTCCGCCGAACCTCCTTCGGCAGGTCCGCCATCTCGGCGATGCCGCCGGCATTGTCGGTGACCGGCCCGTAGGCGTCGAGCGCCACGATCATCCCGGCCAGCGCCAGCATCGTCGTTGCCGCGACCGCGATTCCGAACAGGCCGGCCAGCGCATAGGAAAGGCCGATGCCGATGCAAATGACGACCACCGGCGCCGCGGTCGATTCCATCGACACGGCAAGTCCCTGGATCACGTTGGTGCCGTGGCCGGTGGTCGAGCTGCGGGCGATGCTCTGCACCGGCCGGAAGTTGGTTCCGGTGTAGTACTCGGTGATCCAGACGATGAGCCCGGTGACGCCGAGACCGACCACCGAGCAGAGGAAAAGCGTGAAGCCGTTCACCGCCTGGCCGGTGGTCATCACGATCGGCGCGGTGATGCCGAGGAGTGCCGCCATCAGCAGGAAGATCGCGACCATCGAGATCAGGCCGGTCACCAGGAGACCCTTATAGAGCGCCCGCATGATCCCCTGGTCGGGCCCGATGCGCACGAAGTAGGTTCCGATCACCGAGGCGATGATGCAGACGCCGCCGATGCCGAGCGGCAGCATCAGGAGCGCATTGCGAACGGGACCGGTGAAGAAGGCCGCGGCGAGCAGCATCGTGGCGACCAGGGTGACCGCGTAGGTCTCGAAGAGGTCCGCGGCCATGCCGGCGCAGTCGCCGACATTGTCGCCCACGTTGTCGGCGATCACCGCCGGGTTGCGGGGATCATCCTCGGGGATGCCGGCCTCCACCTTGCCGACGAGGTCGGCGCCAACATCGGCCCCCTTGGTGAAGATGCCGCCGCCGAGACGGGCGAAGATCGAGATCAGCGAGGCGCCGAAGCTTAATCCCACCATCGCCTCGAGGACCTGGCGGAGATCGGCGACCGGCGTGATCGCCCGCAGGATGAAGTAGTAGATGGCGACGCCAAGCAGGCCGAGCCCGACCACCAGGAGTCCGGTGACCGCGCCGGCCTTGAAGGCGATGCCGAGCCCGGCATCGAGGCCGCGGCGCGCGGCCTCGGCAGTACGGACGTTGGCACGCACCGAAACGTTCATGCCGATATAGCCGGCCGCGCCCGAGAGCGTGGCGCCGATCAGGAAGCCGATGGCGACGCGAATGCCGAGCGCGACCGCCAGCACGATGAGGATGACCACGCCAACGATGGCGATCGTCCGGTACTGGCGGTTGAGATAGGCACGCGCGCCTTCCTGGACGGCGGCGGCGATCTCCTGCATCCGCGCGGTGCCGGCATCCGCCGCGAGGACCTCGCGGCTGGTGCGAAAGCCGTAGGCGAGCGCGAGGGCCCCGCAGAGGACGACGACGATGCCCAGGAGAATCATGCCGGAAAGATCCCTTGCTGCAGCGGGCGAACGGGCGGGAAGACTTGGCCTGACGGAAAGCGGCCGGGACGGCCGGTCGAGGCCGGCGGACCATGCCAGAAGCGGATTGCCGAGGCAACATGACGGCCCCCCTTGCCGCCCCCGTCGGCGTTGCTTGCCAAGCCCGCGCGACCGGCCCAGAGAACGGCCGGTTGGCGCCCGTAGCTCAATTGGTCAGAGCTGGCCGCTCATAACGGCCTGGTTGCAGGTTCGAGCCCTGCCGGGCGCAGTTTGCCGCTGTCAGCGATCGCGGTTGCGGTCGATCAGCCGCCGGCGCGACTGGCCGAGATGGAAGCGCATCGCGGTCTCCGCGGCATCGGGGTCCTGTGCGATAATGGCCTCGAGAATGACAGCGTGCTCGTCGAGCGCGCGTTCGGCCCGACTTTTCGAGCCCGTCTGCGTGAGCCTGAGGCCGAGGCTGACGAATCCGATGAGCCTGTCCTCGAGCACGGCGAGCGTCGCCGCAAAGAACTCGTTGCCGCTTGCCGCGGCGATGTGGTGGTGAAAGGCGAGGTCGCTGGCGGGCGCGATCGCGCCGGCAATGGCTTCGGCCGCGAAGGCACGATGGGCGGCGACGATGCGCTCGAGCTCGGGCCCGGTGCGGCGCTCGGCGGCATAGCGGGCGGCGGCCGCCTCGAGCACAATCCGGACCTCAAGGCAGCGGAGATATCCGGCGATCTCGCCGGGGTCGACAAAGTCGGCCACCCGCGCGACCGGCCGCGCCATGACGTAGGTGCCCGAACCCTGCCGGGCGCGCACGAGTCCGTCGGCGCCCAGGCGCTGCAGGGCCTCGCGCACGACCGGGCGGGAGACCCCAAACATCCGGCAGATCTCCTTCTCGGGCGGGAGGCGGACGCCCTCGCGGAGACGGCCGGAGACGATCTGCTCGAAGATCTGGCCGTAGAGCTGGTCGCCGAGCCGCTGGCGCCGCCCGAGCACCAGAGCGGTGCCGGCCTCCGGCCCGGCCCCGCTTTCGTCAGCGGGCGCGTCGCGTCGCACGGCCCACGATCTGTGTCGGATCGACGAAGCGGAGTGCCACCAGGAGGCAGAACAGGCTGGCGAGCATATAGACCACCGCCATCGCGTCGATCGACTGGTTGGCGCGCACCCCCGGAGCGAAGACCGCGTAATAGAGGGCAACGACCAGAGTTTGGGTGCCCGGCCCCGAGGTGAGGAAGGTCAGATCGAAGAGCCCGATCGTGCGTACGAGCACGAGCACCAGGGAGGCAAGGATCCCGGGCGCGAGCAAAGGCAAAAGGATGTGGCGGAAGAGCGGCCCGGTCCGTGCCCCGAGGACGCGGGCCGCCGCCTCGACGCGCGGATCGATCTGCTCGACGAAAGGAACGAGCACGAAGATCACGAACGGCACCGCGGGAACGAGATTGGCGAGGACCACGCCCGTCAGCGTGCCGCCGAGCCCGAACTGGTAGAGCACGGAGGCAAGCGGGATTCCGTAGGTGAAAGGCGGCACGATCAGCGGCAGGAGGAAGACGAACAGCGCCAACCGCTTGCCGGGGAAATTTCGCCGGGCCAGCGCATAGGCGGCGGGCACGCCGAGCGCCGCCGACGCGAGCAGCACTGCGACGACGATCTCGAGGGTAACGATGAGGACGTCGGGGAGCTGGAATTCATTCCAGGCCGAGGCGTACCAGTCGGCCGTATAGCCCACCGGAAGCCAGGTGCCGAGCCAGCGCTGCGCCAGCGAATCGAGCACCACGCTGGCGACCAGAAGGATGAGGTTGAGAATGAAGAGGCCGCTCAGCAGCCAGACGAGCGACCGCCAGACGATGGCGCCGATCGCGCGCTGCCGGTCCGTGGCATGGGTCGCGGCGCCGCCCATTGGGGTCAGCCCTTTCCGGCTGCCGCCGGGCCGCGGTAGAGCCGGTTCTGCCCCTTCAGGATCAGAACGACGATCACGACCTGCACCAGCGCCATGATGATCGCGATCGCCGAGCCCATCGAATAGTCGTACTCCTCGTACGCGGCATGATAGGCGGCGATCGCCATCACCCGAGTGGCTCCGGAGGGCGCACCGACCAGCACCGCGGACGGATAGACGGAGAAGACCTGCACGAACGAAAGGCAAAAGGTGGTCGCGAGCCCGGAGGCGAGCAGCGGCAGAAGAATGGCTTGGAAGCGCTGCCGCGGCCCCGCCCCCAGTACCGCGGCAGCATTCTCGAGCGAGGGGTCGATGCCGGTGACGTAGGAGAGCGTGAGCAGAAAGGCGAACGGAAACCCGAGAATCGCCTGCGAGATGAAGAGCCCCCAGTAGTTGTGCAGGAGGCGGAGCGGTTCGCCGATGATCCCGAGCAACTCGAGCCCGCGGTTGAGCCAACCGAGCGGGCCGAGATAGTTCAGCATGCCCTCGGCGGTGAGCACGGTGCCGAGCGTGATCGGGATGACGAGGATCGTCGTCAGCGCCCGCTGCCAGCGAAAATGCCGCACTTCGAGGGCGAGCGGCACGGCGACGACCACGTTGAGCAGGGTCACCGGGATCGCGATCTCCAGCGTCGTGAAGACGGTGTCGTATAGGAAGGGATCGGCGAAGAAGCGCTGGTAGTTGGCAAGCCAGCCGCCCTTCATCGGCCTGAGCGAGAGCCACAGCCCGTAGAGCGCGGGATAGACGAAGAGCGCGAGTGTGAAGACGAGGGCCGGGACGATCAGGAGCGTCGTGCCGTCGAGGCCGCGAGCGGCGAGCCTGAGGCGAAGGCTCGGCGCGGACCAGGCGGGAGCGGGGCGGGCAAGACCGCTCATGCCGGCGATCCGGCATAGACCAGCACGCGCTCGGCCGAAGCGGAGAGCCGCACGGTTTCGCCCGCGGCAAGGCGGCGATCCGAACGGAAGAAGAGATCCTCTCCCTCCGCAGTCCGGCCAGCGGCGTAAAAGTCCCGGCCGCGAAACTCGCAGGCCGTGACGGCGGCCGTGAGCGGGCCGTCAGCGGCGGCCACCAGATCTTCGGGACGAATCGCGGCGAGCGCCTCTCCCGCGCTCATGGGCTCGATCGGCGTTCCCTCAAGCCAGACTCCGCCGACGCGGAGCCTGAGCAGTCCGCCGGCGGCCGGCTCGGCGGGGCCGGTAATGATGTTGCGGTAACCCATGAATTCGGCGACGTCCGCGTGCGCGGGGCGGGCGTACAGCTCTTCCGGCGCACCCACCTGGCGGACCAGCCCGTCGTGCAGAACCACGATGCGATCGGCCAACGAAAGCGCCTCGTCGTGGTCATGCGTGACATAGATGGTCGAGGAGCCGAGCATATTGTGGATGCGCCGGATCTCGCCCCGCATCTCGAGCCTGAGCTTGGCGTCGAGATTCGAGAGCGGCTCGTCCATCAATACGAGCGGTGGTTCGACGACGATCGCACGCGCGATCGCCACGCGCTGCTGCTGGCCGCCGGAGATCTGGCCGGGTAGTTTGTCGCCGTGCGCGGTCAGCCGGACGAGTGCCAACGCCTCCTCGACCTTGGCCGCGATCTCGGCCCGTGCGCCACCCTTCATCCTGAGGCCGAAGGCAATGTTTCCGCGGAGTGTCATGTGCGGGAAAAGCGCGTAGTTCTGGAACACCATCCCGAATCCGCGCGCCTCCGGCTTCAAATGATCGATGCGCGTGCGGTCAAGCCAGATGCTGCCGCCGGAAAGGGCAAGGAGGCCCGCCAGGCAGTTGAGCGCGGTCGATTTCCCGCAGCCGGAGGGGCCGAGCAGGGCGATGAACTCGCCCCGCCGGATGGTGAGCGTGATGTCGCGGAGCGCATGAAGCGCCCCGAACTCCCGCCGCACTCCCTCCAGGCGGAGCTCCTGGAAGTCCTTTGCGGAGAAGGCCATCGCCTGTTGGGCTTGGCTATCCGGCGGTGATCTTGCCGATCTCGCGGTCCCAGCGCCCGAACGCATAGACAAGGCGATCGGCCGGCAGCGGCAGGACCTCGGGCGTCGTCGCGATCAGCTGGTCGTAGAACGGCCGGCCAAACTCCCGGATGACGTCCTGGCTTTTCTGGGGCGCCATGGACAATGTCACGCCCTGCACGGCAGGCCCGGGATAAAAGTAGCCGGCATCGTAGGTCACCGCCTGTTGTCTGGGCTCCAGCATGAAGTTCATGAGGTCGAGGATGACGGCGAGCTTGCGTGCGGCGGTCCCTTTGGGCACGCACATGTAATGCGCGTCCGTAACCATGCGGAACCCCTTGAACACGGAGACCTGGTACGCCTTCGGTACCACGCCGATCGCGCGCGGATTGATGTCCCAGCCGAGCTGGGTCGGCGTCATATCGCGCAGGCCGGAGCCGAACTCACGCATCGTCACCGCAGTGCCGGCGGGATAATACTCGATGGTCCTGCCGAGCTCCGCGAGGTAGGCCCACGTCTTGCTCCAGCCCTTCTCAGGGTCCATCGGACCGGAATCGCCAAGAAGATAGGGCAGACCCATCATGAAGATGCGCGCCGGTCCGGAATTGGCCGGCCGGGCGTAGATGAATTTCTTCGGATTGGCCTTCGCCCACGCCAGAAGCTCCGCCGGGCTCGTCGGCGGATTGGGGACCTTGGCGGGGTTGTATTCGAGGAGGGGACCGGCCGGGCAGAAGGTGACGCAGAGGCCGTGGCCTGCAGCGATGCCCTGCATCTTCAGCGCCATGGGAAGATATATCTTGGCGGGATCGGGCAGCGCCCCCGCGTAGGCCGGGAGAAGCTCGAGCCAGACCCCCTGCGCGATCCCGGCAGAGAGCGCATCGATGCCCGTGAGGACGAGATCGATGTCAAGCCGGCCGGCCGATTGCTCCGCCTTGAGCTTGCCCGGAAGCTCAGGGGCGGGGGCCTGGTTGAAGCTCATATGCGAGACCAGGTGCGGCTTCTGGCGCGCATAGGCTTGGAGCGCCGGTTGGGTCAGCGCCAGATTGCCGGCGACATCGACAATGTTGAGCGCCACGGGGCTTTTCGGCAGCGGCGGCGCGGTGGCAGCGCTCGCCTGGTCAGCGAGTGCTGCGGCGGCCGCGGTCCCGAGCAGCGCCCGTCGCGACATGCCATGAAATTCCATGATTGAATCCTCCCGACCTCGGGCGGCGCACGCCCTTGCTATTCTTGATGCGTTGGCGCCGAGCTCGCGCCATTGGCGTGCCGGCGTGGAGAAACTAGGACAAGCCGGGGCGAGTTGTCAATTCATTTTACCAATCGCCTCTCGAGTTTCCGTCAGGTTCCATCGATTTGAAAGATTTTCTTCTCTTCCCAAGCCTGCCGGCCCCCTCCCCTGAGGGGTAGATCTTTGCAAAACGGCGCAGCGGCACAATGTTGCGGCCTACCCCCCTTTCACCAGTGCCGACCCTGGGCGGCGGAGCGAACGCGGATGCCGAGCTATCAGTACGTCTATGTGATGCGCGAGCTGACCAAGGCCTATCCCGGCGGCCGGGAGGTCTTCCGCGGCATCACCCTCTCCTTCCTGCCGGGGGTGAAGATCGGCGTGCTCGGCGCCAACGGCGCCGGCAAGTCCACGCTGCTCCGCATCATGGCAGGCCTCGATCGCGACTTCGGCGGCGAGGCCTGGGCAGCGGAGGCGGCGCGGGTCGGCTATCTGCCGCAGGAGCCGGTGCTCGATCCCGAGCGCACCGTCGGCGAAACGGTCGCCGCGGCCTTCGGCCCGCTCAAGCAGGCGCTCGATCGCTTCAACGCCGTCTCCGAGCGCTTCGCCGAGCCGCTCGACGAGGAGGAGATGAACGCTCTCCTCGCCGAGCAGGCGAACCTGCAGGAGCGGATCGACGCCGAGGACGGCTGGGAGCTCGACCGGCGCATCGAGATCGCGCTCGACGCGCTGCGCTGCCCGCCGGCCGGGCAGAAGGTGGAGACGCTCTCGGGCGGCGAGCGACGGCGGGTGGCGCTCTGCCGGCTGCTCCTCGAGAAGCCGGACCTGCTGCTGCTCGACGAGCCGACCAACCATCTCGACGCCGAGAGCGTGGCCTGGCTCGAGCGCACGCTCCGCACCTATACGGGCACCGTTCTCGTGGTGACGCACGACCGCTATTTCCTCGACAATGTCACCGGCTGGATCCTCGAGATCGAACGCGGGCGCGGTATCCCGTTCGAGGGCAACTACTCGGCCTGGCTCGGGCAGAAGCGGGCGCGGCTGCTCCAGGAAGAGAAGGAGGAGAGCGCGCGGGCCCGGGCGCTGGCGGCCGAGCGCGAGTGGATCTCCGCCTCGCCGCGGGCACGACAGGCGAAATCGAAGGCGCGCATCGCGCAGTACGAGGTGATGGTGGCGCAATCGGAGGCGCGCGTGACGAACGGCGCGGAGATCACGATCCCGCCCGGACCCCGGCTCGGCGCGACGGTGATCGAGGCGGCAAACCTCACCAAATCGCTCGGCGAGCGGATGCTGATCGAGGATCTCTCCTTCAGCCTGCCGCCGGGTGGCATCGTCGGGGTGATCGGTCCGAACGGCGCCGGCAAGACCACGCTCTTCCGGATGATCGTCGGCGAGGAGAAGCCGGATCAGGGCAGCCTCACGCTCGGCGAGACCGTGCGCCTCGGCTACGTGGACCAGTCGCGCGAATCGCTCGATCCGGCGAAGACGGTGTGGGAAGAGATCAGCGGCGGCGCGGATGTCGTGGCGCTCGGCAAGCGCTCGATGCCCTCGCGCGCCTATGTGAGCGCGTTCAATTTCCGCGGCGCCGACCAGCAGAAGCGGGTGGGAGACCTCTCGGGCGGGGAGCGCAACCGGGTGCACCTCGCGAAGATCCTCAAGTCGGGCGCCAATGTGATCCTGCTCGACGAGCCGACCAACGATCTCGATGTGGAGACGCTCCGCGCGCTCGAGGAGGCGCTGATCGCGTTCGCGGGCTCGGCGGTGATCGTCAGCCACGACCGCTGGTTCCTCGACCGGCTGGCCACGCACATCCTCGCCTTCGAGGGTGATAGCCATGTCGAATGGTTTGCCGGCAATTTTCAGGACTACGAGGCGGACAAGTGCCGCCGCCTCGGGCCGGAGGCGATCGAGCCGCACCGGCTGCGCTATCGCCCGATCACCCGCTGAGCCGCATCATCCGGCCGGCTCACGCCGGCAGGCGGATGCGCGCGCGCAACCCCCCGAGCGGGCTTTCCTCAAGCATTATCTCGCCGCCATGGGCGCGGACGATGTCGCGGGCGATGGCCAGGCCGAGGCCGGTGCCGCCCGCGGCGCCGCTCTGGAAGGGGCGGAACATGACCTCGCGCCGCTCGGGCGCGATGCCTGGCCCGTCATCATCCACCGTCACCTGAACGCTGCGGGTCGAAAGCCGGGCGGCGGAGAGCGTGATCCGGCGCGCATGGCGCTGCGCGTTGTCGACCAGGTTGGTGATGGCGCGGCGTAGGGCGTCCGGACGCAGGGGAAGGGTAAGATCACGCGGCGTCTCGAGGCGGACATTTGCACCGGTGCGCCGGGCGCCGGCGGCGACCTCCTCAAGCATCCGCGAGAGATCGACCGGGCGTACCTGCTCGATCCCCTCGCCGCGGGCGAAGGCGAGATAGCCTTCGACCAGCCGCTCCATCTCCTCGAGATCGGCGGTCATCGCAGCGATATCCGAGGCCAGCTCCGGTCGCGGCGGCAGCATCGCCAGCGCCAGGCGCAGGCGGGTGAGCGGCGTGCGCAGATCGTGCGAAACCCCGGCCAGAAGCTCGGTGCGCTGGGCAAGAAAGCGGCGAATCCGTTCCTGCATCCGATTGAAGGCCGAGGCGGCGCGGCGTACCTCGATCGCCCCCTCGGGCTTGATCGCACCCTGGTCGCGCCCCATGCCGAAGGCTTCCGCCGCCGCCGCAAGGCGGCGGATCGCGCGCACCTGGTTGCGCATGAAAAGAGAGGCAATACCGAACAGCAGCACCGAGGTGCCGACCACCCAGGCGAGGAACACATAGATCGTGCCGGCGTAGAGCCGCTTGTGCGGCACCGAGATCCTGAGCACGCCGTCCGGAAGCTGCACACGCAGGGTCACCGGCTTCGGATTGGCCGCCCAAACCATGGTGAAGGGCCGGTGCACAAGCTGCTGCATGGCGCCCGCGAGGTCGTTGTCGATCGGCCCCAGCACGTTGGGCGCAGGCCGCGGCGCGAGCCGCGCCCCCGGCTCGAAGCTCATCGCAAGCTCGAGGTTCTCACGCGCGAAACGCAAGACGGCCGCGCGGTCTGACGGATCTGTCCGGTGCTCGAACATGCGGGCCGCGAGCGCCACTTCGCCGGCGACCGCGCCGGTCAGCCGCCGCGAGATCAGGCTGAGATGGCTGCCGTAGAAGATCTGCAGCGTGACCGCCTCGAGCAGGACGAGCGGCAGCAGGATCATCAGGAGACTGCGCCCGAGCAGCGAACGCGGCAGCACGCGGCGCAGCAGCCGTTCGGGCACCGGCAGGGCGATCCGCATCAGATGCCCGGCTTCAGCACGTAGCCGCGCCCACGCACGGTGTGCAGGAAGCGCGGCTCCCGTGGATCGGCCTCGATCTTGCGGCGCAGCCGCGTCACCTGGACATCGATCGCCCGCTCGCTCGCATCCTCCATGCCGAGCGCGGCGGCAATCTCCTCGCGCGAGAGCACCTCGTTCGGCTTGCGGGCGAGTGCGGTGAGCAGCGCCGCCTCTCCCCCGGTCAAGCGGATCGTGCCGGCGTCGGTCGTGAGCTCGGCGCGCTCGAGGTCGAATACGGCGTCCCCGAGCGGCAACGGCCCGGCCGACGGCTCGCCCTGAGCTGTCCGCCGGAGGAGAGCCCGGATGCGCAGCACGAGTTCGCGCGGGTCAAAGGGCTTCGGCAGGTAGTCGTCGGCCCCGGCCTCGAACCCGGCGACGCGATCATCCGGTCCGCCGCGGGCGCTGAGCAGCAGGACCGGCAGCTCGCGAGCGTGGTCCCGGTGCAGCAACTCGGCAAGCTGAAGGCCCGATTCCCCCGGCATCATGACATCGAGCACCATCAGATCGGGCCTGAGAAAGCCGAGCTTCTCCCGCGCCTCGGCCGCGTTCTCCGCCACCGTCACGCGAAATCCATGCTCGGTGAGGTAACGCGAGAGCAACCCGCGCAGCCGTGCGTCGTCATCCACGACCAGGATGTGGGCATCGTCCGCCACGGCCGCCCGGCCCCGGCCCGGCGTTCAGGCAGGACGGGCGCGCGGCTCGCGCGCCGCCTGCTCGGCGCCGTCCATGTAGGCGCGTGCCAGCTCGTCCATGATCCCCCGCATGACCCGGCGAAACCCCTCCACCGCAGCGCCTCCGGCCTCGCGGTAGGCGCAGGCGAGGCGCTCGCGCTGCCGCTCGAACAGCTGCCGCTCGAGCGCCATCCCCGGCGGCGTCAGCGAAAGGCGGCGCTGCCGCCGGTCCGCCCGGCCGGGAGTCTGCATCACATAGCCGCGGGTGACGAGAAGCGAGAGCACGCGGCCCAGCGACTGCTTGGTGATGCGAAGGATAGCCAGGAGCTCGCTCACGCTGATGCCGGGATTGCGGCCGATGAAGTGCAGCGCCCGATGGTGCGCGCGCCCGAGACCCAGCTCCGCAAGCACCAGGTCGGCGGCGTTCGTGAAGTCGCGATAGGCAAAAAACAGCAAATCCTGGGCAAGCCGCATCTCCTCCTCGCGAAGGAAAAGGAGATTGGCCCCTGCCGCCGGCACCGCGGCCGCGGCGGGCGAAAGGGCGGGCGGACGGGCGGGCGGATCGCCTTTCCGGTCGGACATGGCAGGCATACCCGAAATATTATGGCAGGTTCGTTGACTTATTATGCTCCGGCTTTTACCGTCCCGCAAGTCAGAGCAACAATATTGCTGGAAACTGGTCCATGACGCTCGTTCCTTTCGACGACCGTGACGGCACCATCTGGTGGGACGGCGCCCTGATCCCCTGGCGGGATGCCAAGCTGCACGTCCTCTCCCACGGGCTGCATTATGCGAGCGCGGTGTTCGAGGGCGAAAGGGCCTATGGCGGCACGATCTTCCGCCTGCGCGCCCACACCGAGCGGCTGCTGGACTCCGGCCGGCTGCTCGGCTTCGCGATTCCCTGGAGTGCCGAGGAGATCGACGCGGCCTGCAATGCCGTGCTGCGGGCCAACGCCCTCTCGGACGCCTATGTGCGGCCGATCGCCTGGCGCGGGTCCGAGCAGCTTGCCGTGGCGGCGCAGCAGACCCGGATTCACCTCACGATCGCCGCCTGGCCGTGGCCCAACCTGTTCGGCGCCGAACGGCTCAAGGGCGTCACGCTCGGCATCGCACGCTGGAAGCGGCCATCGCCGGAGACCGCGCCCACCGCTTCGAAGGCGGCCGGGCTCTACATGATCGGGACGCTCGCCAAGCACGAGGCGGAGGCGGCGGGATTCGACGACGCGCTGATGTATGACTGGCGGGGCCGCGTTGCCGAAGCCACCGGAGCCAACGTCTTCTTCGTCATCGACGGCGCGCTGCACACGCCTGCCCCGGAAGGCTTCCTGGACGGCATCACCCGCCGCACGGTGATGAGCCTGGCGCGGCACCGGCAGATCCAGGTCGTCGAGCGGGCGATCCTGCCCGAGGAACTCGGGAATGCGAGCGAGGTGCTGCTCGCCGGCACCGCCGCGGAGGTGACGCCGGTGCGCCGGATCGGCCCCCATAGCTACACGCCCGGGCGGATCACCGAGACCCTTCATCGGGACTTCGAGGCGCTGGTCCGCCTGCCGCCCGAAGAGGTGGCACGCCGCGCCGCCTGAGCCTGCCCGCCGACAGGCCGGGCGGGATTGAGGCTTTGCGCGCGATTCACGCGCCCCTGGATCGCTTCGTGATTCCAGTCAGGCGCGATCCGCTCTAGTTCCCGAACGCCGAGAGGCCCGTCTGGGCGCGGCCGAGGATCAGCGCATGCACGTCGTGCGTGCCCTCGTAGGTATTGACCGTCTCGAGGTTCATCACGTGGCGAATCACGTGATACTCGTCAGCGATGCCGTTGGCGCCGTGCATGTCGCGGGCGAGGCGGGCGATCTCCAGCGCCTTGCCGCAGGAGTTGCGCTTGCAGAGGCTGATCATCTCCGGCGCCGCCTGCCCCTCGTCCATCAGCCGCCCGAGCCGCAGCACCGCCTGCAGCCCGAGCGCGATTTCCGTCTGCATGTCCGCGAGCTTTTTCTGGACGAGCTGCGTCGCGGCGAGCGGGCGGCCGAACATCTGCCGCCCGAGCGTGTATGACCGCGCCGCATGCCAACAGAACTCGGCCGCACCCAGGGCACCCCAGGCAATGCCGTAGCGGGCGTTGTTGAGACAGGAGAACGGGCCTTTGAGGCCTTTCACGCCGGGGAGGAGATTCTCTTCCGGAACGAATACGTCCTGCATCATGATCATACCGGTCGTGCTCGCGCGGAGCGAGAATTTCCCCTCTATCTTCGGAGCCGTCAGTCCGGGAAAGCCCTTCTCCAGGAGGAACCCGCGGATCTCCCCGCCATCATCCTTGGCCCAGACGAGGAAGACATCGGCGATCGGCGCGTTGGTGATCCAGGTCTTCGTGCCGTTGAGAACATATCCGCCATCGGCGCGACGCGCCCGCGTGCGCATCGCTGCGGGATCGGAGCCGGCATCGGGCTCGGTGAGGCCGAAGCAGCCGGCCAAGGCGGCGGTCCTGAGCCCCGGCAGGAAGCGCTCCTTCTGCGCCGCCGAGCCGAAGGCATCGATCGGGAACATGACGAGCGACGATTGCACCGAGAAGGCGCTGCGATAGCCGGAGTCGACGCGCTCGACCTCGCGCGCGATCAGGCCGTAGGCGACGGTGCCGATGCCGGCGCAGCCATAGCCCTCGAGGGTGGCGCCGAGAAAGCCCATCTCGCCCATCTCGTCGAGGATGGCGCGGTCGAAACGCTCGTGCCGGTTCGCCTCGATGACGCGCGGAAGAAGCTTCTTCTGGCAGTAGTCATGGGCGGCGTCGCGGATCTGCCGCTCTTCGGGGGTCAACTGCGCGTCGAGGCGAAGCGGGTCGTCCCAGGTGAAAGGGGCGAAACCGTGCCTAGCGGTGGCACCTGGCCGTGGGGTGGGCGCTTCCGGGCTCATCGCGGGATCGCGGTTATGGCTCGCTCTCGGAGGGGCTGAGCCCGCGTGCGTCGACGCGCATGAAAGCGGGCACGTCGGCGCCGAAGCCGACGACCGGCCGGGCGGGCCCCGGCGGGGCCGGCTCGCGTGGCGCCGGATCCGGAGCGCGGCGGCTGACGGGGCGGGACGCGGACGCCAGAGGGCGGGGTGACGGCGCGGACGCGGGCTTGGGCGCTGGCCTCGGCGCCCGTGCCCGAGCGGGTGCGGGTGCGGGTGCGGCAGGGCGGGGCTCGCTCACGGGGCGGGGCTCGCTCACGGGGCGGGGCTCGCTCACGGGGCGGGGCGGGGCGGTTCGCGCCGAACGCCCGCCGCGACGGCCGCGCGCCCTTCCCTCGTCGGCGGCCCACTCGACCGGGTCGAGGCCCTCGACCTGAAGGCGGGGGATCGCATGGCCGGTTAGCCGCTCGATCGCCTCGACGGCAAGCCGATCCGCCGGCGTGGCGAGCGTGAAGGCGCGGCCCTCGCGCCCGGCCCGTCCGGTGCGGCCGATGCGGTGAACGTAATCCTCAGCGTGGTGGGGCACGTCAAAGTTGAAGACATGGGAGAGCCCGCCGATGTCGAGGCCGCGCGCGGCAACGTCGCTGCACACCAACAGGCGGGTCTCTCCGGCACGGAACTTCTCGAGCGTCGCGAAGCGCACCGACTGCGCCATATCGCCGTGCAAGGCGCCGGCACCGAAATGGTGGCGCATGAGCGAGCGGAGCAGGATATCGACATCGCGCTTGCGGTTGCAGAAAATGAGCGCGTTCTGCACCTGCTCGACCCGGACCAGGCGGCGCAGCGCCTCGCGCTTGTCCTGCTCGGCGACCAGGGCCATCCGCTCGGTGATGGTCGCGGCGACCGAGGCCGGCCTGGCGACCGTGATTTCCTTCGGGTTGTCGAGGAAGGCATCGGCGAGGCGGCGGATCTCCGGGGCGAGGGTGGCGCTGAAGAGCAGCGTCTGCCGCCGGCGCGGCAGGAGGTTCACGATACGCTCGACATCCGGAATGAAGCCCATGTCGAGCATGCGGTCCGCCTCGTCGATGACCAGGATATGGGTATCGGTGAGGAGGAGGCCGCCGCGTTCGAAGAGGTCGAGCAGGCGGCCCGGCGTCGCGATCAGTACGTCCACGCCGCGCGCCAGCACTTCGCGCTGGTCGCTCACGCTCTCGCCGCCAATCAGCAGCGCGTGCGTCAGCTTCTGATACTTGCCGTACTGGACGAAATTCTCGGCGACCTGGAGGGCAAGCTCGCGCGTCGGCTCGAGGATCAGGCTGCGCGGCATGCGCGCCCGTCCGCGCGAACCGCTCAGGATGTCGATCATCGGCAGGGTGAAGCCGGCGGTCTTGCCCGTTCCGGTCTCGGCGCAGCCGAGCACGTCGCGGCCCATGAGCACGACCGGGATCGCCTGGGCCTGGATCGGTGTCGGGTGGCGATAGCCCTTCTCGGTGATCGCCCGCAGGATCGCATCCGAGAGGCCGAGGGCAGAGAAGAGCGGCGCCTCGGCAGGCGGTTCGGTGGCGTGCGCGGCCGGCTCCGCCGTGCTGACAATGGTTTCGGACAAGCGATGGAGTTCCGTTCGCACAGGGGATGCATCGGGCCACGCGGCAAGCGCAGGAGGCGCATGGGCTCGCTGCCCGGAGCTCGGGTCCGTATGTGATGAAGACGGCGGGAAAGTCAAGCGGGTACTGGCCGCTGAGACCGCGGCGAGCGCCGGTTCGAGCCATGGCAGATCCGCCCCGCCGGCCGACCACGCGCCCTCTGCTGCGGCGATATCGGCAGCGTTGCGGGCGAATTCGAGCGCCGGGGGAAGGGAAGCAGGCAGGTGGACTGAAGTGCAGAAAGGATAATCGCGCACGCGCCATTCCGGGCGATGGGTGATGAAGAACGCAAGCGTGGGCACGCTCCAGGCGTCGGCGAGGTGAACCATCGCGGTATCGGTGGAAGCGATCAGCGCGGCGCCGGCCACCAGCCCGGCCAGCTCGGCGAGCGAGGCGACCGCCGGGCGGTAGACGATCCGCGGATGCGGTTCCGCAGGCCTGCCCTGCGTGACGATGGGCAGCCGCTGCAGCGCGAGGAGTGCCGCGAGCAGACGCGCATGCACGCCAGCCGGCATCGTGCGCAAAGCCATCGCCGCGCGCGGACAGACCAGCACGTACTTCCCCGGCAGGCCCGCCGGCCGGCGCGGGCGGAGTGAAGCGGCAAGCCAGGTGTTGCGCTTCTCGCCGGCGGGAATGGCGGCCGCGTCGGCGCCGAGGCGGGTGAGGAAATAATCGACCATGGAGGTGCCGCGGAAGGAGGGATCGAAGGCGAATTCGCGGATATCGATCCGCACCTCGAAGGGCGCCGGCGCCGCTGCGCGGTAGGGGAACCACGTTACGTCCGCGAACGGCGCGGCGGCATGGACGGCATCGACGAGCCGGCGGCCGAAGAGCGGCTTGCGCACCAGGAGCGGCCGCCTCCCGGCGAACCGGCCGGCGGCAAGGGCCGCGGCAAGCGCGGAGAGGCCGATCACGCCGTCGCCGAGCGTCATGCCGAAGCCGTTGAGGATGGCCACGCGGCGCAGCCGGCGCGCGTGCATCGTCAGTCGGCGGCGGCGAGGATGCGCAGCGCCAGCCGGTGGTGCGGGCGGTCGATCATCTGCCCGTCGAGCGTCAGCACCCCGGCCCCCGGATTGGCGGCGAAAAGCCCGGCGACCGCGCGCGCCCAGCGCAGGCGGTCGGGCGTGGGGGTGAAGGCGGCGTGCGCCGGGGCGATCTGGTCGGGATGGATCAGGTATTTGCCGCAGAAGCCGTCGGCCGCCGCTGCTGCCGCCTCGGCCGCGAAGCCCGCCGGATCGCGCGGGTCGGGGAAGGGCGTGTCGATCGCGGGCACGCCGGCCGCCGCCGCGGCGATCAGCGTGAGCCCGCGGGCCACGCCGAGTGGCTCGGCGAAGCGGCCGCTTGCCAGGCGCGGGCTGATGCCGAGATCGGCGGAGAGGTCCTCGGCGCCGAAGGAGAGCGCGAGAAGCCGCGGCAGGCCGGGCCCGTAGCGTCCGAGCGCCTGGACGGAGGCGGCGGTCTCGGTGACCAGCGCGATCACCGCGACGGCGCCGGGCGCCAGTCCCGCCGCCGCCTCGAGCCCGCCGAGGCGCTGATCGAGCCGGAGCAGCGCCTCCGGCCCGGCGCATTTCGGCAGCAGAACCCCCGCCGGCCGGCCCGGCACCACCGCCGCGAGATCCCCGAGGTGCCAGGGGGTCTCCTCGGGATTGACCCGCACGATCACGCCCGGGCGCGAAAGCCCCGCCAGCAGCGCCGCAACCCCGGCGCGCGCCGCCTCCTTGCCCGTCGGCGCCACCGCGTCCTCAAGGTCGAGAATGACGGCGTCGGCCTCGCCCGCGAGCGCCTTGGCGATCTTGCGTTCCGAATCGCCGGGCGCGAACAGCAGGCTGCGCAGCCGCATCACGCCGCCCCGGGCCGCTTTTGCATCAGCGCCGCCCGCTCGCAACTGGCGACGAGCACGCCCGCCTGGTTGAACGCCTGGTGGCGGAAGGTGACGATGCCGGCATCGGGGCGAGAGCGGCTCGGCCGCGCCGCGAGCACGGTGGTCTCGACCCTGAGCGTGTCGCCGGCGAAGACCGGCGCGGGAAAGCGCACGTCGCTCATGCCGAGATTGGCGATGGTCGTGCCCTGGGTGGTGTTGTGCACGCTCATCCCGATCATCAACCCGAGGGTAAAGAGCGAGTTCACGAGCGGGCGGCCGAATTCCGTTCCCTTCGCGTACTCGGCGTCGAGATGGAGCTTCTGCACGTTCATTGTGAGCGAACAGAAGAACACGTTGTCGGCCTCGGTGACGGTGCGCGTCCACTCGGCATCGACGACCCGGCCGGCCGCGAGATCCTCGAAGAACAGTCCCGCCATCCCTCAGGCCTCCGCCATCACCGGAAAGCGCGGCGGGATCGGGTGGCGGCCGGCGTCCGTGCCGCCGGGCGCGGGCGCAATCCCGGGCGGTTGATCAGCAAGCATGGGGTTGGCCATCCCAGGCCAGGACAATTCCTGCGGAGCGCGGCCGGCGATGCCAATCGCGCTACCCCTGGGCCGCGCGATCGGCGCGGATCATGTCCGCCGCCTTCTCGGCGATCATGATCGTCGGCGCATTGGTATTGCCCGACGTGATGGCGGGCATCACCGAGGCATCGGCGACGCGCAGGCCGCCCAACCCGTGCACGCGGAGCCGCGCATCGACCACCGCCTGCGGATCCTCGCCCATCCGGCAGGTGCCGACGGGATGGAAGATGGTGGTGCCGATCTCGCCTGCCGCGCGCACGAGGTCCGCATCGCTGGCGGCGGCGGGCCCGGGGCGGAACTCCTCCGGCGCGAAGCGCGCGAGCGCCTTCGCCGCCGCGATCCGCCGCGTCAGCCGCATCGCCGCGACCGCGACACGACGATCGGCCTCGGCGGCGAGATAGTTGGGCCGGATCGCCGGCGCCTTCCCGGGCTCCGGTCCCTTCAGATGCACCGACCCGCGGCTCTCCGGGCGGAGATTGCAGACCGAGACGGTGAAGGCAGGGAAGGCGTGCGGCGGGGCATCGAAGCGATCGAGGCTGAGCGGCTGGACATGATACTCGAGGTCGGGGGTCTCGCGCGACGCATCGCTCCTTGTGAAGCAGCCGAGCTGGCTCGGCGCCATCGTCAGCGGGCCGCGCCGGAAGAGCGCATACTCGAGCCCCATACCGATCCGCCCGAGCAGGCTGTTCGCACGCTCGTTCAGCGTCCGCGTGTGATGCACCTTGTAGGCCATGCGGATCTGCAGATGATCCTGCAGATTCTCGCCGACGCCCGGCAGCTCGTGCCGCACCGCGATCCCGCGTTGCTTGAGCAGCACGCCCTGCCCGATCCCGGAAAGCTCGAGCAGGTGCGGCGAGCCGATCGCGCCGGCCGCGAGAATGACCTCGCCCGCCTCGACCTCCTCGGCCACGCCGCGGCGCGCAAAGGCAACGCCCCGCGCCCGCCTTCCGGCGAAAAGAACGGCCCGCGCCTCGGCCCCCGTGAGCACCGTGAGATTGGGCCGGCCCCGCGCCGGACGAAGGAACGCCTTGGCGGTATTGACCCGCACGCCACGCCGCTGGTTGACCTGGAAATAGCCGCAGCCCTCATTGTCGCCGCGATTGAAATCATCGGTCGGGGGAATGCCGATCTCGGCCGCGGCGGCACGGAAGGCGTCAAGGATCTCCCACGAGAGCCGCATCTCCTCGACCCGCCACTCGCCGCCCACGCCGTGCACCGCGTCGGCGCCGCGCACCTGATCCTCCGACCGGCGGAAATAGGGCAGCACATCATCCCACGACCAGCCGACATTGCCGAGCTGGCGCCACTGATCATAATCGCGCGCCTGGCCACGCATGTAGATCATGCCGTTGATCGACGAACAGCCGCCCAACACCCGCCCGCGCGGATAGGAGAGCACACGACCACCCAGCCCCGCCTCGGCCTCGGTCCTGAAACACCAGTCCGTGCGCGGATTGTTCTGGGTGTAGAGATAACCGATCGGAATGTGGATCCAGATATAGCTGTCGCGCCCGCCCGCTTCGAGCAGAAGCACGGAAAACCGCGGGTCGGCCGACAACCGGTTGGCCAGCACACACCCCGCACTGCCGGCACCGACAATCACATAATCGAACCGCCCGAGCGCCACGCGTTCCTCCCGTTCGGAAGACCGGGGGCGCTTGCCCCCGCGGCCTTTCTATCAGAACATCCGTCCCCCGTCCGGGACCTTGAAGTCCGGCCTGACGAGCACGACGGCGCCGTCCTCGTCCGGCATGCCGAGGGTGAGCACTTCCGAGGTGAACGGGCCGATGCGGCGTGGCGGGAGGTTGACCACGGCGCAGACCTGGCGGCCGATCAGTCGGTCGGGCGGATAGTGTTCGGTGATTTGCGCCGATGATTTCCGCCGGCCGAGGCCCGGCCCGAAGTCGATCACGAGCTTGAGGGCGGGTTTGCGCGCTTCCGGGAAGGGCGTGGCCTCGACGACGGTGCCGACGCGGATCTCGACGCGCTCGAAGTCCTCGATCGTGGCGCTCATGGAGCCCTCTCCGGGGTAGGTCGCGTCATTATGACGCCAGGGGTGGTTCAATTGCCAATCGGCGGGTCCCGTGCCAGCGTCGGCGGCAGAGACGGGAGAGAGAGGGGGCATGCGCGATTTCCATCTGCCGGGCCGGAGTCCCGCATTCGCGACCGGCGGCATGGCGGCAAGCTCGATGCCGGCGGCGACGCTGGCCGCGCTCGATGTGCTGCGTGCCGGCGGCAATGCGCTCGATGCGGCGGTCGCGGCGGTGGCGGTGCAGTGCGTGGTCGAGCCGCAATCGACCGGGATCGGCGGAGATTGCTTCTGCCTCTATGCGCCGGCGGGCAGCGGCAAGGTCGTGGCATTGAACGGTTCGGGTCGCGCGCCCGCGGCGGCGAGCATCGAGTGGTTCGAAAGCCGCGGGCTGCGGGCGCTCGAGAATACCTCCGCTCACAGCGTGACCGTTCCCGGCGCTGTTTCCGCGTGGGAGACGCTGCTCGCGGCGCATGGCACCAGGGGGCTCGACGAGCTTCTGCGCCCGGCGATCCGTTATGCCGAGGAAGGTTTCGTGGTGCCTCCGCGCCTTGCTTTCGATTGGGCGCTGCTCGCGGACAAGCTCCGCAAGAACGATGCCGCGGCGTTTCTTCCGCATGGCCGCGCGCCGGTTGCCGGCGAGCGGTTCGTGCCTCCGAATCTCGCGGCCACGCTCAGGGCGATCGCGAAAGGAGGTGCCCGCGCTTTCTATGAAGGGCCGATCGCGGCGGACATGGTGGCAGCGCTGCGGGCGCGCGGCGGGCTGCACACCGAGGCGGATTTCGCCGCCGGACGGACGGGGGCCGAGTTCGTGCCGCCGATCCGCACCACCTGGCGCGGCTTCGAGGTGTGGCAGTGTCCGCCGAACGGCGCGGGGCTGCTGGTGCTGATGATGCTCGGCATTCTCGGCGGGATGCCGAGCGCGCCCGATGGCCCGATGAGCGCGCTGCGCCTGCACCGGCATGCCGAGGCGGCGCGCCTGGTCTATCGGGACCGCGATGCGTTCCTCGCCGATCCGGCGCAAGTTTCGGTGCCGGTCGAGCGCCTGACGAGCCCGGGCTATCTCGCCGGGCTGCGCCGGATGATCGACGATGAGCGAGCGATGCGGACGCTGCCTCCCGCCGGCGAGGCGGCGATGCCGGTGCACGCGGACACGGTCTATCTCTGCGTCGTCGATCGCGACGGCAATGCGGCAAGCTTCATCAACTCCCTCTTCCAGGGCTTTGGCAGCGGCATCTTGGCCGAGAAGTCGGGGGTCATGCTGCAGAATCGCGGCTTCGGCTTCCGCCTCGAGCGCGGGCATCCGAACTGCATCGCCCCGGGGAAGCGGCCGATGCATACGATCATCCCCGGCATGCTGAGCAGGGACGGCGAGGCGATCATGCCGTTCGGCGTGATGGGCGGCCATTTCCAGCCGATGGGCCAGACGCTCTTCCTCACCAATTTCCTCGAGTACGGGCTCGATATCCAGGAGGCCCTGGATGCCCCGCGGGTCTTCCCCTATCAGGGCAGGCTCGAGATCGAGCGCGGCCTCTCCGCCGCCACGCTCGAGCGGCTGGCGCGCCTCGGGCACGAGCCGGTGGTGGTGGAGCGACCGCATGGCGGCGGCCAGGCGATCTGGATCGACCGCGCGCGGGGCGTGCTTTGCGGCGGCTCCGATCCGCGCAAGGACGGCCTGGCGCTGGGGTACTGAGCGATGACCGAGCCCTGTGACCTCACCGCCCTCGAGGCGCGCGCGCGGATCGGCCGCAAGCAGCTTTCCGCAAGCGAGCTTCTCGAAAGCTGCATCCGCCGGATCGCGCGGGTCAATCCCGCGGTGAACGCGATCGTCGCCACCGATTTCGCCCGCGCCCGCGAAGCGGCGGCGGCGGTGGACCGGGCCGCGAGCCGGGGCGAGGCGCTCGGCGCGATCGCCGGGCTACCGGTCGGGATCAAGGATCTCGAGGATACCGAGGGGCTCGTCACCACTTTCGGCAGCCCGATCTTCGCCAATAACGTGCCGGCGAAGGACGAGCGCGTGGTGCGCGCGATCCGCGCCGCCGGCGGCATCATCCTCGGCAAGACCAACACGCCGGAGTTCGGCGCCGGCGCCAACACGCGCAATGCGGTGTACGGTGCCACCGGCAATCCGTTCGACCCGCAGAGATCGGCGGCCGGGTCGTCGGGCGGCTCGGCGGTGGCACTCGCGGCCGGCATGGTTCCGCTCGCATCGGGCTCCGATACGGGGGGCAGCCTGCGCAACCCCGCCGCCTTCTGCGGCATCGTTGGCTTCCGCCCGAGCCCCGGGCTCGTCGCGAACGAGAAGCGGCCGCTCGGCTGGTCCTCGCTGCCGGTGACCGGGCCGATGGCCCGCACGGTGGCGGATCTCGCTCTTCTCCTTTCCGTGATGGCGAGCGACGATGCGGCCGACCCGCTCGCGACCACCATCCATGGCCGCGCCGTCCGCCGGCCGGAGGATTTCTTTCCGCTGCCGGGCGTCGATCTTTCCGGGCTGAAGGTCGCGCTCACGCCCGATTTCGGCTTCGCGCCGACCGAACGTCAGATCGCCGGGACGTTCGCCGAGAAGACCGGCCTCTTCCGTCATGTCTTCGCCCACGGCGATGACGCGACGCCCGATTGCACCGGCGCGGACGAGGCGTTCGCGGTGCTGCGTTCGGTCGGCTTCCTCACATCGCATCTCGACAAGGTGCGCGGACGGCGGAGCGAGGTGGGGCCGAACGTGATCGCCAATGTCGAGGAGGGCCTCGGCTATTCGGCCACCGACGTGGCGCGCGCCGGGACGCTGCAGACGGCGCTCTACCGGCGCTGGCAGGATTTCTTCCGCGACTATGACGTGCTGCTCTCGCCGGCGATCACCATCAGCCCGCGGCCGTGGAACGAGCTCTACCCGGTGGAAATCGACGGGAAGAAGACGAAAAGCTATTTTCATTGGCTGGCGCTCGCCTATGCGGTGACGCTGGCCGGGCATCCGGCGATCTCGCTGCCGGTCGGGCGCGATCGGGCCGGGATGCCGTTCGGGCTGCAGATCGTCGGCCCGCGCGGGGGAGATGCCAGGGTTCTCGCGGTCGCGGCCGCGCTCGAGGCGATGCTGGCGGGCGATCCGCGAACGGCACGCCCGGTGCCGGATATCGAGCGCCTCGCGGCCGCGCCGCCGCTTTGCGAAAGCCCCGGCTTCCTCGGGTTCGACTGAGGTCCGCGCCGCCGGTCAACCCGCGCGGCGGCCCCCGAAGGCATTGAACGTGATCAGCGTATAGGTGTCCTTCACGCCCGGGATGGCCTGGATGCGCTCGGTGACGAAGCGGCCGATATCGGCATCCGGATCGAGATAGAACTTGCCGAGCAGGTCGTACTGGCCGGACGTCGAGTAGAGCTCCGAAAGTTCCTCGATCTCGTCCGCGGCGCGCGCGGCCACGCGATAGGCCGTTCCCATCGCGCATTTGATCTGCACGAAAATCGCATGCATCGCGCTTCTCCTGTTCCGCTCCCGAGCATGCCACGACGGCCGCCACGCTGCCCAGGTGCCCAGGGACGTGACGATCGCGCGCGGGCCGCCTATGCTCGCCTGCGGAGAAATCTGCGAGGCGGAGGAGACCATGGAGCTGGCGAAGGCGCGCAAGGCGCGCTTGGTACCCCGCCCGGGCGGCCGGATCCTTGCCGATGCGCTGGCGGCGCAGGGCATCGACCATGTTTTCGAGGTGCCGGGCGAGAGCTATCTCGACGTGCTCGACGGCCTCTATTCCGTGCGCGACAAGCTCCAGCTCATCACCTGCCGCTTCGAGGCGGGTGCCGTGAACATGGCCGAGGCATTCGGCAAGCTCACGGGCCGTCCGGCCGCGGCGATGGTGACGCGCGGGCCGGGCGCCTGCCACGGCGCGATCGGCGTTCACATCGCGATGCAGGATTCCACCCCGCTCCTTCTCTTCATCGGCCAGATCCCGACGGACCAGACCGACCGCGAGGCGTTCCAGGAGATCGACTATCGCCGCATGTTCGGGCCGATCGCGAAATGGGTCACCCAGATCGACCATGCGGCGCGGATTCCCGAGATCGTGGCGCATGCGGTGGATGTCGCGATTTCCGGCCGGCCGGGGCCGGTGGTGATCGCGCTGCCGGAGGACATGCAGCGCCAGGTCGTCGAAGTGCCGGATATCGGTCCGGCCGCGACCCTGCCACCGTGGCCCGATGCGGGCGCGCTCGCCCGGCTCTCGGCGCTGCTCGCCCGCGCCCGCAAGCCGCTCGCGCTGATCGGCGGCTCGCGCTGGAGCGCGGCCGGGCGGGCGGCGATCCGCAGCTTCCTCACGCGCCACGAACTGCCGGTGACGGTGGGGTTCCGCCGCCAGGCGCTCTACGACGGAACGCTCGACAATTTCGCGGGCGATCTCGGCGTCGGCGCCGATCCGGCGCTGGTTGGCAAGGCGAAGGAGGCGGACCTCGTGCTGGCGATCGGCACGCGGCTCGGCGAGGCCACCACGCAGGGCTACACGCTCTTCGAACCGGCGGACGGCGTGCCGATCGTTCAGGTCTACCCGGAGGGCGGCGAGATCGGCCGCGTGTTCCGTCCGGCCCTCGGAATCGTTTCGGAACTGAATGCATTTGCCGCGGCCGCCGCGGCGCTCGAGCCGCCGCGCATCGCCTGGCGCGAATGGACACGCACGCTGCGCGCGCTGCGCGAGGCCGGGCGGGCGGTGCCGGACTATCCCGGCCCGCTCAATCTCGCCACGGTGATGCGCGAGCTCGAGACGCTGCTCACGCCGGACGCGATCGTCACGACGGATGCCGGCAATTTCGCGACCTGGGCGCCGCGCTTCATCAATTTCGGGGAGCAGCAGCGCTATATCGGCCCGTGCAACGGCGCGATGGGCTATGCGGTGCCGGCCGCGGTCGGCGCGAAGATCGCCTTCCCCGAGCGCATGGTGGTGGCGACGGTCGGTGACGGCGGCTTCCTGATGACCGGCCAGGAGATCGCAACCGCCTTCCATCACGGCGTCGCACCGATCGTGCTCGTCTTCAACAACCAGATGTACGGCACGATCCGGATGCACCAGGAGCGGCATTTCCCGGCCCGGATCTCGGGAACGGCGCTCACCAACCCCGACTTCGCGCGCTTCATTGAGGCGTTCGGCGGGCATGGCGAGGTGGTGACGGAGACGGCGGGCTTCGCGCCTGCCTTCCGCCGCGCCGTCGAGAGCGGCCGGCCGGCCGTGATCGAGCTCGTCACCAATCCCGAGCAGATCACCACGCGGGCGACCATCGCCAACCTGCGCGCCGCGGCCAAGGCGCCGAAGCCCCCCGCGAAGTCGCGCCGCCAGCCGGCGCAGAACCGCGGCGCGGGCAAGCCGCGCCGGGGCGCCGCCGCATCGCTTGCCGCCCCGGCTTCCCGCCCCGTCTCAGCGCCGCGGGAATGAGCGAGGCGGTGATGGTCGAGGCCAGCTGCGATCCGAAAGCGACGCTCCTCGGCCGGATCAAGGAGAAGCTGATCGAGCGCAAGCAGGAATGGGCGCGCGAGGGGCGGCTCCTCACCGGCACCTCGGCCCCGCCCGGGCAGCGCCTGCCGCCCGGCCAGCGGCTCGTCAGCGACTGGCCGGTGCTCGATCTCGGCGTCCAGCCGAATGTGCCGCTGTCCCACTTCCGCCTCGATCTCGACGGCGCCGTCGCCAACAAGGCACGCCTCTCCTGGGAGGCGTTCCTCGCCCTGCCGCAGGCCGAGAGCGTCTCGGACATCCATTGCGTGACCCAATGGTCGCGCTACGACAATCACTGGAAGGGCGTGGCGGCGCGCACCCTCATCGCACTCGTGGAACCGACGGCCGCGGTGCGGCACGTGGTCTTCCACGCCCACGACGGATACACGACCAATGTCCGACTCGACCAGTTCGACCAGCCGGATGTCTTCCTCGTGCATCAATGGGAAGGCAAGCCGATCCCGCGCCAGCACGGCGGCCCGCTGCGCATCCTCATCCCGAGGCTCTATCTCTGGAAATCGGCGAAATGGATCCGGCGGATCGAGTTCGCCGCCGCCGACCGCCCCGGCTTCTGGGAGGTCCGGGGCTATCACAACAACGCCGATCCCTGGCTCGAGGAGCGCTACGGCTGATTCAGCCCGCTGAGTGAATCTGCGCGAGTGCAGCGGGCTTCGGCCCACCGGCCATCCAGTCGAGCAGCTCGACCGGATGGACGACCGGCAGGCGCCCCGCGGCAAGCTGGGTGATGCAGCCGATATTGCCCGCGGCGATCGCCACGGCGCCGGTCTCCTCGAGGTTCGCGAGCTTCCGCGCCCGAAGCTTCCCGGCGATCTCGGGCTGGAGCAGGTTGTAGGTGCCGGCCGAGCCGCAGCAGAGATGCGCCTCGCGCGGCTCGACGAGCGTAAAGCCCGCGCGTGCGAGCAGCGCTTTCGGCTCGGCGGTGACGCCCTGGCCGTGCTGGAGGCTGCAGGCGGCGTGATAGGCGAGCCGGATGCCGGGCGCCGGCCGGCTCGGCTCATAGCCGAAACGGTGCAGGAACTCGCTGATATCCATGCTGAGTGCGGCGATCCGTTCCGCCGCCTCGCGCTCGGGCGAGGTGCGCAGCAGGAAGCCGTAATCCTTGAGCATCGTGCCGCAGCCGGAGGCGGTGACGATGATCGCGTCGAGCCCAACGCCTGCGATCTCGGCCTGCCAGGCGCGGATATTGGCGCGCGCCGCGGCGACCGCCGCGGCGTGCCGGCCCATGTGGTGGACGAGCGCCCCGCAGCAGCCGGCGCCCTTGGCCACCACCACCTCGACGCCGAGCCGTGTCAGCAGCCGGATCGTCGCCGCGTTGATCTCGGGCCCGAGCACCTGCTGCGCGCACCCGGCGAGCAGCGCCACCCGGGCGCGCCGCGCCCCCTCGGCCTTATGCGTGCGCGGGGCATCCGCGGCACCGGGCAGCGGCAGGCGCTGGGGAACGAGGTCGAGCATCGCCCGGAGCCGCGCCGCGAGCGGGCCGCGCGCGGGGAGCAGGGCGCGGAACGGCCGCACCAACCGCGCCGCGCGCAGCGCCACCCGCAGCCGGCGCGGCCGCGGCAGGATCGCGGCGAGCAGCGCGCGCAGCGTCCGCTCCGCGGCCGGGCGGCGATAGGTGCGCTCGATATATGTGCGGGCGTGATCGACGAGGTGCATGTAATTCACGCCCGAAGGGCAGGTCGTCATGCAGGCGAGGCAGGAGAGGCAGCGGTCGACATGCTGCACCACCTCCGGGCTCGCCGGCCGGCCTTGCTCCAGCATGTCCTGCATCAGGTAGATGCGCCCGCGCGGGCTGTCGAGCTCGTCGCCGAGGAGGACGAAGGTCGGGCAGGTCGCGGTGCAGAAGCCGCAATGGACGCAGCGGCGCAGCACCTCGTTGCAGGCGGCGAGATCAGGGTCGGCGAGTTGGGCGGCGCTGAACTTGGTCTGCATGGATCAATTCGGATCAAGAATGGAACGCGGGATCTCGCGGCGCAGCAGCATCCGCAGGCTCTCCGGTGTCAGACTGCGGATCGTTCCGGGAGAAGAGCGGCTGAGGTACATCAGCATCATCATCCGCAGCTCGTGGTCGGCATGCTTGCGAAGGCCCGCCGGCACCAGGGCGCGGATCTGCTCGGGCGTCAACTCGGTGATGCTCTCCGGCAGAAGCGAGCGGACGGCTTGCGGCGACAGCCGGTTGGCTGTCGCGCTCGGGGCGAACCTGGCGAAGGCGGCGCCGATCGCCAGGAGCAGGACGGCAGCGCCGAGGAAGCCGTAGGTGACGATCGGCTTCTGCGGGTAGGGGTTGACGGCGTACGCATAGACCAGCAGCAGCGCGAGCGTGAGGAGGGAGAACGCGATGAGCACGCGGGCGAGCGGCGTGTTGTCCCGGCGCACGCGATAGAGCGCGGCGACGTCGCAGCCGAAGCCGGCCATCAGGGCGAGGATGATCGGCCAGGAGATGAGCGTCATCGGTGGTGCTCAGATCCCGGCGTACATGCGCCCTGGGTTGAGGATGCCGTGCGGGTCGAAGGCGGCCTTCACCCGGCGGGTGAGGCGGGCGAGCACCGGCGGCGGTGGCGGCAGGACGTCGAGGCCGGCGCGCAGCGCCTCGGGCGCGCGGAGCAGCGTCCACGCGCCCCCCGCGGCGGCCGCCGCCGCGGTGATGGCCCGGTGGGTGGCGGCCTCGGCAGGGGCCGCGATCCACACCAGCCCGCCGCCCCAGTCGAGGAACCAGGCCGCGCCCGTCGCGGCGAGCGCGCCCACCAGCGCCGGTGCCGCGGACGGGCGGACGGAGACGCGCCAGATCGCGTCCGCCGCGGCGGCCGGCAGCGGCGCCGCATCCCGGATCGCCCGCCAGATCGCGCGGCTTTCGGCGTCCTCCACCTGCCGGGGCGGGCCGAAGCGGGCGAGCTCGGCGGCGAGGCGCCCGGCGCGGTAGGCCACACTCTGGGCGAAGTTCTCGAGCCGCGCGAGGGCGATACCCCGGCCGACGGCGCCGAGCTCCGGCACGCGGGCGGCGGCCGCCGCCGGCAGATAGGCCGCGCCCGAGACCCCGAAGGGCGAGCCGAGCGAAGCGGCGAGCGCTGCCACTCCCTGGGCGGCGTCGAGCCCCGGGATCGCGAGCGTGGTCGTGCTCTCGGGCGCCGGCAGGACCTTGAGCGTGATCTCGGTCATCACCGCGAGCGTGCCATGGCTGCCGGCGAGCAGCTTGCAGAGATCGAGGCCGGTGACGTTCTTGAGCACGCGGCCGCCGGAATGGATGATGGCCCCCTCGCCGTTCACGGCGCGGACGCCGAGCACATGGTCGCGCGTCGCGCCTGCGGCGATGCGGCGCGGGCCGGAGAGGTTGGCCGCGACCGTGCCGCCGAGCGTGGGCGGGGTGGCGGCGCCGAGCAGCGGGCCGAGGTCCGGCGGCTCGGCGATCAGGTGCTGGCCGTGTTCGGCGAGCGCGGCCTCGATCACGGGCAGCGGCGTCCCGGCGCGGGCGGACAGGACGAGCTCCGCCGGCGAGTGGAGCGTGATGCCGGAAAGGTTGCGCGTCGAGAGGCCGCGCGCCGCCTGCACCGGGCGCAGCATCGCCCGCTTGCCGCCGTTGCCGGATACGCAGAGCGGCGCGCGCGCCGCCGCCGCGGCGACGATGGCAGCGACGATCCCGGCGTCATCGCCGGGCGTTTCGGCCTCGCTCATGCCGCCTGGAGGATCGGCGGCGGCGCGCCGAGCGGGAAGACCTTGCTCGGGTTGAGAAGCCAGTCGGGATCGAAGGCCGACTTGACGCGCCGCTGCTGGTCGAGGTCGGTGGCGGAGAACTGGACCGGCATCAGGTCCCGCTTCTCGATCCCGACTCCGTGCTCGCCGGTGAGGCAGCCGCCGACCGCGACGCAGAGCTTGAGGATCTCGGCGCCGAATTCCTCCGCCTTCGCCATGCTGCCCGCATCGTTGGCGTCGAACATCACGAGCGGGTGCAGATTGCCATCCCCGGCGTGGAAGATGTTGGCGACAGCGAGCCCGTACTCGCGGCTCATCGCGCCGATCCGCCGCAGGACCGCGGGCAGCTCGGAGGTGGGGATGACGCCGTCCATGCAGAGATAGTCCGGGCTGATCCGCCCGACCGCGCCGAACGCGCCCTTGCGGCCCTTCCAGATCGCCGCCGATTCCTCGGCCGTCGCCGCGACTTTCAGGCTGAGCGGATCGAAGCGCCGGATGATCGCCGCGAGCCGCCCGAGCAGGTCGTCCTGCTCGGCCTCGCTGCCCTCGACCTCGACGATCAGCATCGCCTCGGCCTCGAGCGGGTAGCCCGCATGGGCGAAAGCCTCGCAGGCGTGAATGGCGGGCTTGTCCATGAACTCGAGCGCGACGGGGATGACGCCCGAGCCGATGATCGCCGCGACCGCCGCCCCGGCGACCTCGTTCGAGGCGAAGGCGGCAAGCATCGCGCGCGTGCCCTCGGGGCTGCGGAGGATCCGCACCGTCACCTCGGTGACGATGGCGAGCTGGCCCTCGCTGCCGATGAGGATGCCGAGCCAGTCATAGCCCGCCGCATCGAGGTGCGCCCCGCCGAGGGTGACGATCTCGCCTGCCATCGTCACGATCGTCAGGCCGAGCACGTTGTTGGCGGTGACGCCGTATTTCAGGCAATGGGCGCCGCCCGAGTTCATCGCGATGTTGCCGCCGATCATGCAGGCGAGCTGGCTCGAGGGGTCGGGGGCGTAGAAGAAGCCCCGCCGCCCCACCGCATCGGTGATCGCGAGGTTGGTGACGCCGGCCTGGACCGTCGCGATCCGGTCGGCATAGTCGATGGCGAGGATGCGGTTCATGCGCATCAGGCCAACGACGACGGCATCGGCCAACGGCAGCGCGCCGCCCGAGAGGCTGGTGCCGGCGCCGCGCGGCACGACGCGGACGCCGTTGGCCTGGCAGAAGCGGAGGATGGCGGCGACCTGCTCGGTCGTCTCCGGCAGCACCACCGCGAGCGGCGGCTGGCGATAGGCCGCCAACCCGTCGGTCTCATAGGCCCGCAGCAGGATCGGCTCGCCGATCACAGCGTCTGCCCCCGCCAGTTCCCTGAGGGCGGCGATGATCTCCCCGCGCCGGGCGAGCACCGCAGCTTTCGGTTCAGGCTGGACGGTCACGCGCAACCTCCTTTTCAGGGTTGGCGAATGACTCCCTGAAAGATGGGCCGCCCCGCCTTCCGCGGCAAGCAGGCGCTTGTCCGAGTGCCCGATTGACGCGGCGTTTCGTTACCCGCGTAGCGATCACGGAACTCCGCGATCGGGCACTAGCCCTGCCGGGCCTTCATGCGGGGGTTCTTCTTGTTGATGACATAGACCCGGCCATGCCGGCGGACGAGCCGGCAATTCTTGTCGCGCGCCTTGGCCGACCGGAGGCTGTTGCGGATCTTCATGACACGAGGCTTCCCACCGCCACCCGCGCCCCAGGCACCGGCCGGGAGCGGAGGGGGCGACGTAGGGGGCGGACCCGGTCCTGTCAAGCCGCCGCGGAAGGGTCTGGTTGACAGAGGCCGGGGACAAGGGTCGATTGCGGCCCCTCGTCGGAAGCGGAGGACGGAGCGGGGGTGGCCGGCAGACCGAGCTTCAGTGCGGCGGGCTTCCTGGCGATGGCGTTCGTGATCGTCGGCCTCGCCGGCATTTTCGCCACCTACGCCGCGCCGGTGCCGCTCGGCCGCGCGCTCGTCCGCGAGGCGGCGCTAGATCAGGTCCTCGCCGCCGCGGCGGCTCCGGACGCAGCGGCGCGGCTCGCCGCGCTGCGCCCGGCGCTCGGCGAGAGTGCGGCGGCGGTGCTGAGCGGGCCCGGCACGGTCCCCGAACGGGTCGCCCGCGAGCGCGCGCGGGTCCGGGCGCGCTTCGAGCAGGAGGCGGCCGGGCTCGGCGCGCGGCTTAGGCTGCTGATCGGCGTGGCGACCCTGGCCGCCGCGATTTTCGGGCTGGCGATGCTGGGCATCGGCCGCCCGGGCCCCTGACACGGCCGCCCGGATCGGGGGAAGCGGGCGACGCCAAGGGCCTGCCCTCTCCGCTCACATCGGGCAGCAACCCGCGCGCCGGCGGCGCGCGGAGAAAATCCGCTCAGAAGCCCTCGCGCTCGAGCCGCTTGCGCTCGAGCTTGCGCGCCCGGCGCACTGCCTCGGCCGCCTCGCGGGCGCGCCGTTCGGATGGCTTCTCGTAATGCCGTCGGAGCTTCATCTCGCGGAATATACCCTCCCGCTGCATCTTCTTCTTGAGCGCCTTCAACGCCTGATCGACATTGTTGTCACGCACCAATACCTGCACTTGGCCGCCTTCTCCTTGTCCCGTTGCCCGCGCCCCGGCCGATCCGGAGCACCGGAAGGCGCGCCCTATAACACCCCGCCGCGCCTCGCAAAACCCCCGCCTTCAAACAATCTTGGTTCCGTCATGGCCATCCTCAAGATCGCCCGCATGGGCCACCCGATCCTGACCCGCAGGGCCGCGCCGGTCAGCGATCCCGGCTCCGGCGAGACGCGCCGGCTGGTCGCCGACATGCTCGAGACCATGCTCGACGCCGGCGGCGCCGGGCTCGCCGCGCCGCAAGTCCACGTGCCGCTCCGCATCTTCGTCTTCCGCGTCACGCCGGAGCGGGCGGGGAGCGGCGCGGAGGATGGCCCGATGCCAATCACCGTGGTGATCAACCCGGCGCTCGAACTCCTGAGCGAGGAGCGCGAACTGCGCTGGGAAGGCTGCCTCTCGATCCCCGGCCTGCGCGGCGCGGTTCCGCGCGCCCCGCGCATCCGCTATGCCGGGGTGGATTGCGAGGGCCGGACGGTGGGGGCGTTCGCAAGCGGCTTCCATGCCAATGTCGTGCAGCACGAATACGACCACCTGGACGGGATCCTCTACCCGATGCGGATGCGGGATCTTTCGCTCTTCGGCTTCACCGAGGAGCTGATCCGGGCGGAACCGAAGGAGGAGGGGCGATGATCGCGGTGCCGGAACGGAGCCCCGAGCGGGACGCGGCGATCCGGGCGATACTGCCGCACGTGCCGCTCGACGGCTGGACGGCGCGGGCGCTTTCGGCCGGGCTCGCCACGCTCGGCGAGCCGCCCGAGGCCGGTCGCAATCTTTTTCCGGACGGGCCTGTCGGCATGTTCGAGGCCTGGTGCGACCTCGCCGATCGCGAGATGGCGCTCGCCGCCGGCGGCCCGGATGGCCTTGGGGAGAGCCTCGGCCTCGCCGCCCGCGTGCGCGCGCTGGTGGCGCTGAGGCTCCGCCAGCTGCGGCCGCACCGGGAGGCGCTGAGGCGCGGGCTGGCTCTCCTCGCGGCGGCCGGCCGGCTCCCGGTGGCAGCGCGCATCATGGCTCGCGCGGTGGACGGCATCTGGGACGCCGCGGGCGAGCGCGCGACCGATTTCAGCTGGTACACCAAGCGGGCGAGCCTTGCCGCGATCTATGCGGCGACGCTCCTCTACTGGCTTGCCGACGAGAGCGAGCAGGGGGAGGCAACACTGGCCTTCTTCGATCGCCGGCTCGCAACGCTCGCCGCGCTCGGCCGGCTCCGCCGCGGCCTCGCCGCCCGCGTGCGCGCCTTGCCGCCCCGCCGCGCCGCCTGATCCGTGGGGCCGATGCCCCGGGCTGGTCCCCCGGGCTAGTCCCCCGGGCTGGCCGCTATCGGGCGTTCCCCGGTCGGGCTTTCCCCGCGGAGGAACACCGCGCGCCAGGGGGTCACGAGCCGTCACGGAGCCGTACCAAGGCCCTCTTGTGGCGGCCCGGCGCTGCCGCTAAGCCGCACCACCGCTCCTGCATAGGGCTCCTCGATGTTCTCACGGCTGCTCGGGTTCATGTCCGCCGACATGGCCATCGACCTCGGCACCGCCAATACGCTGGTCTATGTCAAGGGGCGCGGCATCGTCCTCGCCGAACCCTCCGTGGTGGCGATCGCCGATGTGCGGGGCCGCAAGCAGGTGCTGGCGGTGGGCGAAGAGGCCAAGCAGATGCTCGGCCGCACCCCGGGAAACATCTCCGCCATCCGGCCGCTGCGCGACGGCGTCATCGCGGATTTCGAGGTAGCGGAGGAAATGATCAAGCATTTCATCCGCAAGGTGCACAATCGTCGCATCCTCGCGAGCCCGCTGATCATTGTCTGCGTCCCTTCCGGATCGACCGCCGTCGAGCGCCGCGCCATCCAGGAAAGCGCCGAGAGCGCCGGCGCGCGCCGCGTCCTCCTGATCGAGGAGCCGATGGCCGCGGCGATCGGCGCCGGCCTGCCGGTGACCGAGCCGTCAGGGAGCATGGTCATCGATGTCGGCGGCGGCACCACCGAGGTGGCCGTCATCTCTCTCGGCGGCATCGTCTATTCGCGCAGCGTCCGCGTCGGCGGGGACAAGATGGACGAGGCGATCATCAGCTATATCCGGCGCAATCATAACCTTCTGATCGGCGAGGGCTCGTCCGAGCGGATCAAGATCGACATCGGCGCCGCGATGCCGCCCGACGAGGGGGACGAGGGGCCGCTGCGCGAGGTCCGCGGCCGGGACCTGATGAACGGCGTGCCGCGCGAGGTCGTCGTCAGCCAGCGCCAGATCTCCGAGAGCCTGGCCGAGCCGGTCAGCGCAATCGTCGAAGCGGTGAAGGTGGCGCTGGAGAACACCCCGCCCGAACTCGCCGCGGACATTGTCGACAAGGGCATCGTGCTCACCGGCGGTGGCGCGCTGCTCCACCGGCTCGACCAGGTGCTGCGCGAGGCCACCGGGCTCTCCGTCGTGGTCGCCGAGGACCCGCTTCAGTGCGTCGCCCTCGGCACCGGGCGGGCGCTCGAGGAGATGAAACGGCTTCGCAACGTCCTTACCACGATGTACTGAGTGGCGCTATTCTTGGCCGGGGGGCGCGCCGGCCGATGCGTGGCTGGTTTGCGGTTCCCCGGGTGTCCGGGGGTTCTGACGGAGGAGAGAAGGGGGCGTGATCCGGCTTTCCATCTCGATGCGCGAGGGGCTCGAGAAGCTCAGCCTCCCGGTTCTGATGGCGGCGGCAATCGGGCTCATGCTGGCGGGGCGGGTCGATGAGAGGTTTGCGGATCGCGCGCGGATGGCACTCGCCGATGCCCTGACGCCGATTTATTCCGGCCTCACGGGCCCCTATGCACGGGCGCGATCGGCGATCGAGGAAATACAGTACCTCTGGGATCTGCAGGCCGAGAACGACCGGCTGCGGGCGGAGAATGCCGAGCTCAAGCGCTGGCAGGCGGTCGCGCTGGCGCTGGAGGCAGAGAACACGGGCCTCAAGTCCGAGCTGCATTGGGTTCCGGACCCGGCGGTGCCCTTCATCACCGTGCGCGCGGTTGCGGATGCCGGCGGCCTCTATGACCGCGCCGTGCTCGTGGCGCTCGCGCCGGGGGTCGTCGTGCATGTCGGTGAGATCGCACTCGACGCCCATGGATTGGTCGGGCGGGTAACCGAGGTGGGTGAAGAGAGCGCCCGCGTGCTGCTGATCACCGATCTCAACAGCCGGATCCCGGTGCGATTGGTGGAGACCGGCACGCGGGCCATCGTTGCCGGCACCAACGGCCCTGACCCCGAGCTGCTCTATTGGGCGCCGGGGACGACGCCGGCCGAGGGCGAGCAGGTGGTCACGAGCGGCGTCGCGAACGCCTTCCCGCCCGGCCTGCCGGTCGGCACCGTGCACTATGCGCCGGACGGGACCGTCGTGGTGGTCCCGATGGCCGGGCTCGGCCAGCTCAGCTTCTTGCGCCTGTTCGATTATCGGCTGCACGGGATCGTTTCGCCGGAGACCGTGGAGCCGGCCACGACCGCCGATCGGCAGGTCGGAGGCGGACATGGAGATTGACCGGACTCCGGGGATTCGGCCCTCGCCGAGCCTTTGGCGCCGGGTGGACACGCTCGGGCGGCAAAGCGTCCCTGCGGCTGGTACGGCGATGGGGATGCTGCTCGCTGCGGCTCCGCTCGGTTTGCCCGGCCAGGCCGAGCTGCTGCCGGGCTTCGCGCTTGCCTCGGTCTTCTTCTGGTCGGTGTTCCGCCCGGCCGCGATGCCGCCTCCGGTCGTCTTCGCGCTCGGGCTGCTGGCGGACCTGCTCGGCTTCGCGCCGCTCGGGGTGATGGTCCTGATCCTCCTCCTGGTGCACGGCCTTGCGGTCAGCTGGCGGCGGCGGCTCGCGAACCAGCCCTTCTTGCTCGTCTGGCTGCTGTTCGTTGCCGTCGCGGGCGGTGCGGCGGCGTTGGAGTGGGCGTGCGATTCGATGCTCCTGCTGCGGCTGCTGCCGCCGGCGCCTGCGATCTTCGAGTTCGTGCTGACCGCCGGGCTCTACCCGCCTCTCGCCGCGCTACTCATCCAGGCGCATCGCGGCATCGCCGCCTGGGAGCGGGCATAAGATGCGGCGGGAGAGGAAGCGGCTCAGCGTCTTCACCCGCCGCGCGCTGCTCGCCGCCCTCGGGCAGGCTGGCCTTTTCGGCGTGCTCGGACTCCGCCTCTACCGGATGCAGGTGACCGACGGCGCGCGCTACGCGACGCTCGCGGCCGACAATCGTGTGAGCGCACGGCTGGTGGCGCCGCCGCGCGGCGAGATCCACGACCGCTACGGCGCGCTGCTCGCCGGGAACAAGCCGCACTGGCGGGCGCTGCTGATGATCGAGGAGACCGCCGACGCGGCGGCCAGCCTCGCCGCCTTCGCCCGGCTGATCCCGCTCGATCCTGGCGAGCAGCGGCGCATCGCGCATGCGATCGCGGTCCACCAGCCCTTCATTCCCGTCCTCCTGCGTGACTACCTGAGCTGGGACGAGATGGCGCGGCTCGCGGTGAATGCGCCGGGACTGCCCGGTATCCTCGTCGATGTCGGGACGACCCGCTTCTACCCCTTCGGGCCGGACTTCGCGCACCTCGTCGGCTATGTCGGGCCGCCGGCGCCCGGCCAGCTCGCCGGCGCGCCGGCGCTCAACCTCCCGGGCATGCGGGTCGGCAAGAGCGGTGTGGAGCTGGATCGGAACCAACCGCTCACCGGTCAGCCGGGCCTGGTGCGGCTTGAGGTAAACGCGCTCGGGCGGGTGATCCGCGACCTTTCCCGCGAACCCGGCATGCCGGGCGAGACGGTGCGGCTCAGTGTCGATGCCGGGCTGCAGCGGATGATGGCCGCGCGGCTCGGGAAGGAGCGTAGCGCCAGTGCCGTGGTGCTCGATCTCGGCAGCGGCGCGGTGATGGCGATGGGCAGCACGCCCTCCTTCGACCCCACCCTTTTCGACACCGGCGTCCCGGCGCGCCAATGGAAGGAATGGGTCACGAACCAGCGTTCGCCGCTGCTCGACAAGGCGGGCGCCGGGCTCTACGCGCCCGGCTCGACCTTCAAGCCCGTGGTGGCCCTCGCCGCCCTCACCTCGGGCGCGATCAACCCCGGCACGCACTTCTTCTGCCCCGGCTATCTCGAGCTCGGCGATCACCGGTTCTGGTGCTGGGACCATGGTGGCCACGGCTCGCTCGACGTCACCAGCGCCCTCTGCCAGAGCTGCGACGTTTTTTTCTATCACACGGCCCTGGCCACCGGGATCGACCGGATCGCCGCGATGGCGCACCGCCTCGGGATCGGCGTGCCGCCGCCGATCGACCTGCCCGGCTTCGGCACCGGCTTCGTGCCGACCCGGGAATGGCGGGCCGGCCAGGGCAAGCCGTGGACGCTCGGCGACACGGTGATCCAGGGCATCGGTCAGGGCTTCGTCCAGGCGACACCCTTCACGCTGGCCCTGATGGTGGCGCGGGTGGCGACCGGGCGGGCGATCTCGCCACGCGTCACCGCCGCGATCGGGACCGAGACGGTGGCCCCCGGGCCGGCGCCCGACCTCGGCGTGCCCGAGCCCTATCTCGCCCTGGTGCGGCAGGGCATGCGCGAGGCCGTCAACACGCCGATGGGCACCGGCTACGCGTCGCGCCTTCCCGACCCGAACGTCGAGATGGCCGGCAAGACCGGCACCGCGCAGGTGTTCGACGGCCCGCAGAGCGAGGACACCGCATCGCTGCCGTGGAAGCTCCGGCCGAACGCGCTCTTCATCGCTTTCGCCCCCGTGGGGGCGCCGCGCTACGCGCTCTCGGTGGTGGTCGAGCACGGCAACGAAGGGGCGGATGCCGCGGCGCCGATCGCGCGCGACCTGATGGAGGCCGTGCTCGCCCGCGATCCCGCGAACCGGACGATCTCCCCGGGGGGCTCCCCGGGAGGCGCCGCCACCGGCGAGCCCCGCTCGTGATCACCGCCGAAGGGCGGCTCCTGCGCGCCGCGGCGTTCGATCTCACGCGCAAGCTCGCCGGCGTCAACTGGTTCCTGGTGCTGCTGGTCGTCATCCTCGCCGGCGTCGGCGCGCTTTCGCTCTATTCCGCGGCCGGCGCCTTCACGCCCTATGCGAAGCCCCAGCTGATCCGCTTCGCGGTCGGCTTCGCCATGATGCTGGCAATCGCGCTCGTCGATATCCGCTTGATCGCGCGCATCGCCTGGCCACTCTATTTCGCGGCGCTGGCGATGCTGGCGCTCGTCCTGCGGTTCGGCTCGGTCGGGCTCGGCGCCGAGCGCTGGCTGGCCTTCGGCGGCATCGCCGTCCAACCGAGCGAGCTGATGAAGCTTGCGCTCGTGCTGGCGCTCGCGCACTGGTTTCATCGCGCCTCGTGGGAACGGGTGGGGAACCCGGCCTTTCTCCTCCCGCCGACGCTTGCGATCCTGGTCCCGGTCGCGCTGATCCTGAAGGAGCCCAATCTCGGTACAGCGGTGATCGTGCTGGCGATCGGCGTGGCGGTCTTCTTCGCCGCCGGAGTGAGGCTGTGGAACTTCGGCCTCGCCGCGGTGCTGCTCGCGGTCGCAGCACCGATCGCCTACGCCCATCTGCACGGCTACCAGAAGGCGCGGATCCTTACCTTTCTTGATCCGGCGCGCGACCCGCTCGGCACCGGGTACAATATCCTCCAGTCGAAGATCGCCCTCGGCTCGGGCGGCCTCTGGGGCCAGGGGTTCATGCATGCCTCGCAGGGCAGCCTCAATTTCCTGCCCGAGAAACAGACCGACTTCATCTTCACGCTCTTTGCGGAGCAGTTCGGCTTCGTCGGCAGCCTCGCCCTGCTCGCCCTGATCGCCCTGATCGTGTTTACGGCGATCGCGATCGGCCTCGCCTCGCGGCATCAGTTCGGGCGCCTTGTGGCGTTCGGCCTCGGGGTGAATTTCTTTCTCTATACCTTTGTGAACGTTGCCATGGTGATGGGCGTCATCCCGGTGGGAGGCGTGCCGCTGCCCCTCGTCTCATATGGTGGCTCCGCTCTGCTGACGACGATGGTGGCGTTCGGCGTGCTGCTCTCGGTCCAAGTTCACCGTGATGTGGAGTTCTCGCCGCGGCGGCAGGAAACCTAGGAGCCGATCGCCGCCGGGGCGGTGCGCCAGCAGGCTGCGGGGGGTGGACAGCGCGATCCGCGGTGGGCCCTTTTCTCTCGGTGGTTGCCAGGATCGGCTCGCCAGTGTTTGGTGTGGCAGATGCCGCTTCTCTCCGGTCAAGCGCGGCTGGCTGGGCTCCTCGGCTGGCCGGTCGCCCATTCGCGCTCACCCCGGCTGCACGGATTCTGGCTCGAGCGATATCGGATCGACGGGGCCTATGTCCCACTCGCCGTACCCCCGGACTCGCTCGGCCTCGGCGTGCGCGGGCTGCTGGCCTGCGGCTTCCGCGGCTGCAACGTGACGATCCCGCACAAGGAGGCCGCCTATGCGCTCTGCGACACGGTCGCGGATTCGGCGCGGCGCGTGCGCGCGGTGAACACGCTGCTGTTCCGCGACGGCAGAGTTCACGGCAGCAGCACCGACGGGGCCGGATTCCTCGCCAATCTCCGCGACCACGGCGTGGATCCCACCACCGGCCCGACGCTCCTGATCGGTGCCGGCGGCGCAGCGCGCGACATCGCTGCCGCGCTGCTGGACGCCGGGGCGGAGGTCGCCGTGACCAACCGTACTCCCGAGCGCGCCGCCGCCCTGTTGGACCTGCTCCCCGGGATCGCCGTCATCGCGTGGGAACATCGCTCGGCGGCGCTCGCCGATCGCGCGCTGCTGGTGAATACGACGTCGGCCGGCATGGCGGGCCGGCCGGCGATCGAGATCGACCTCTCCCGGGCACCGGCTTCGCTCGTCGTCGCGGACATCGTCTATGTGCCGCTGGTCACGCCGTTCCTTGCCGAGGCCCGCGCCAGGGGCCTGCGCACCGTGTGCGGCCTCGGCATGCTGCTGCACCAGGCCGTAGGCGGCTTCGCCGCCTGGTTCGACGTCCTCCCCGCCGTGGATCGAGAGGTGTTCGAATGCGTCGCCCGCGACCTTGCCAGCGGGTAGCGACGTGCCGGCGAGACGCCTGAGGCGGGAGCGGAGGCGGCCGAGACCACGCACTCGGCCGCGCGGAAAGCTGATAGGTTTGCCCGGATGCGCATAGTCGGGCTCACCGGGGGCATGGGGATGGGCAAGTCGAATGCTGCCGACGTCTTCCGCCGTGCCCGCATTCCGGTGTTCGATGCCGATCGTGCCGTACATGCCCTCGAGAGACGCGGCGGCCGGGCGGTCAAGCCGATCGCCGCCGCATTTCCCGGGGTCGTCAAGGCGGGCGCCGTGGACCGGGCCCGTCTGCGCGCTCGGGTCGTTGCGGATCCGGCGGCGCTTGCCCGGCTCGAGGCCATCCTGCATCCGCTGGTACGCGATGCGGAGGAGGCCTTCCTTGCCCGTGCGCGGCGCGAGGGGCGACGCCTCGCCGTGCTCGATATTCCTCTCCTCCTTGAAACCGGAGCCGAGCGGCGAGTGGACACGGTGGTGGTGGTCTCGGCCCCGCTCTCCGTGCAGCGGGCACGCCTCAAGCGGCGTGGACGGATGCAACCAGGCGAACTTTCCGCCATACTCGCCCGCCAGATGCCGGATCGGGAGAAGCGCCTGCAGGCCGATCAGGTGGTGCCGACGGGGCTCTCGCGGCATCACGGGCAGCGCGTGCTCCGCCGCCTGATCGGGAGGCTGCTCGGGTGACGAGGTCTGTGCTGCTCGATACCGAAACGACAGGCCTTGATCCGGCGCTGGGGCACCGCGTGATCGAGGTCGCAGCAATCGAACTCGGCAACGATCTGCCGACCGGGCAGTTCTTCCATCGCCTGCTCGACCCCGGACGCCCGGTGCCGGCAGAGGCGACGGCGATCCACGGCTTGCGGGACGCGGATCTCGCCGGCAAGCCGCGCTTTGCGGATGTGGCATCGGAATTCCTCGCTTTTCTCGGTCCGGATCCGATCATCGCCCACAACGCGCCGTTCGACTTCGCCTTCCTTGATGCCGAGCTTGCGCGCTGCGGCGAGGCCCCGCTCGACCGCAGGCGCATGGTCGACACGCTCGCGCTTGCCAAGTCCCTCTTCCCGGGTACGACGAACACGCTTGATGCGCTCTGCCGGCGGTTTGCGATCAATCTTGCAGAGCGCAGCAACCACAACGCATTGCTCGATTGTCGGCTCCTGGCTGCGGTCTATATCGAGCTCACGGGGGGGCGGCAGCGGGGACTTGCGCTCAAGCGCGCCGTGGGTGCGCCGCCGGCGCACGTCACCGGTACCCGCGATCATACGCCGCGCCGCATCGTGCCCAATGCCGCCGAACAAGCGCGGCACGCCGCGTTTGTCGCGCGCCTCAAGGCGCCGCTATGGCGGGATGACTGAGATTTTGGACGCTTAGATTGCAGATGCGGCCCGTCGGGATCATGATCGGACTCGTTATCGGGGCCGCGCTCTTTGTTTGTGGCGGACTCGCTGTCATCTCGGCCGAAGGACTGAAATCCGAGCTTGTCCACGCCCAAGATGCGCGCAGAGTTTACGATGCAACGCAGGCGCTGTCTGCGGCAATGCTAGAGGCGGAGCTGGAGCAGCGGGATCTTCTCCTCACCGGCGCTGCAGCCGATTTCATGCGCTTCGACACCGCCGAAGCGCGGGCCCGGGCCGCTCTCGACACCCTGGCGGCCGACGCGCCACAGATTGGCTGGCTTGGTCCACGGCTCGGGCTGCTCTCGCTGCTGGTTCAGATGCGCCTGGCGACGCTCGAGGCGGTCGCCCGGCGATTTTCGGTCGAGGCGCGTTCGACACCGCCCACAACGCCCGCTGCAATCGCAGCCGGCCAAGCCGATTCGGCCGCTATCCACGCCGCGATCGCGGAGATCGCCAACGAAGCCGCAGTGCTGCGGCAAGGAGACATCGCCACCTTGGAGCGCGGTCGGCGGCAGGTGGTATTGGGACTGACGATTGCAGCGGTGGCTGGCACCTTGCTACTCGGCGTTGCCGCGCTTGGCTTCCTGATCAGCCATCGGCAAAGGATCGCAGTGCAGAGCACGTTGCGACGCGAAGGCGAACGGCTCGCGGCGACGGCGAACCACATTCGTGACGGCGTGGCAGTGTTTGATTCCGAGGACAGGTTGGTGCTCTGGAATAGTGCCTTCTTTCCAACGACCGGCCTGGCGTCCGAGCTAGGCAAGGCGGGCACGAGATTCGCGCGCTTCGCGGCCGCCGCTGCCGACTGGTTTCCCCCGCTCCTCGACGAGCCGCGACCGCGAGCCGAACCGGTCGTGGCGGAGATGCATCGGCAGGGACGCGTCCTCGAGGTCTGGCGAAGCGCGCTTCCCGACGGCGGCCAGATTCTCGCCGTGGCCGACATCAGCAAGCGTGTCGAGGCCGAGCAGATGGCCCGCCAGGCGCAGAAGATGGACGCGCTGGGCCAGCTCACAGGCGGCATCGCACACGACATGAACAACCTCCTGCAAGTCATATCGGCCAATCTTGAACAGCTCGCCACCGGACTGCCGGCGGAAGGTGGGCTGCGCACGCGGCTCGAATCGGCGATGGCAGGCGTCGCGCGTGGCGCAAACCTGACCCGGCACCTGCTCGCCTTCGCGCGCCGCCAGCCGCTTGCAAGCGAAGTCATCGCTCCCGGAGAACTCGTGCACGGCACGGCAGAGCTCCTGCGCCGCACACTCGGCGAGATGTACGAGGTCCGTCTCGCGCTTGACGAACGTGAGACACTTTGGGCCATCCGTACGGACCCCCAACAGCTTGAGAATGCGGTCCTCAATCTTGCGCTCAATGCTCGGGATGCCATGCCGACGGGCGGACGGTTGGTGATCATCGCCACCAACCGGGTTCTCGATGACAGATACGCCACCCATCATTCCGAAGTGACACCAGGCCAGTACGTAATGATTGCGGTGGCGGATACCGGCAAGGGTATGGACGCGGAGCAAATTGCGCACGCGGTGGAACCGTTCTACACGACCAAGAGTACCCGGGCGGGGAACGGGACTGGGCCTCTCAATGGTGTACGGCTTGGTGCGCCAAAGCGGTGGCCATCTGCACATCGACAGTGCGCCGGGTGAGGGAACCACCGTCAGGCTATACATTCCCAGGACCTACGCCCCGCTGACCGTGCCGACGCGCCCGCTGCAGACGACGCTCGCTGCCAACGAGCTCGTTTTGGTAGTGGAGGACGATCTCCCGGTGCGAGCTGTGGCGGTAAGCAGCCTGCACGATCTCGGGTACCGTACCCTTGAAGCCGAAAACGCAGACGACGCGCTCGAGCTCCTGCGCGGGGCGTACGTCCCGACGTATTGTTCACTGACGTGGTGATGCCTGGCTGCCTCGGGGCAACCGAACTGGCACATGCGGCACGCTCGATGCTGCCTTGGATCGCCGTGCTGTTCACGACCGGGTACACCGACAATCCACAACTCTCGGCTGAGCTTCTGGAGCCAGGGGCCAAGCTGCTTCGCAAGCCATGGACCCGATCGGCTCTGGCCGATGCCATCCGCCAGGCACTCCGGACAGCACCGACCGAAAGGGTACGGCAGCCGCCCATTCGGCGGCTGCGGGTGTTGCTCGTCGAGGATGAGCCGCTGGTGCGCGAGACCACTGCTGAGCTGCTCGGGGCCATGGGACACAGCGTGCGGGCCGCAGGTTCGGCAGCCGAGGCGCGGCAGGTCGCAAGCGACGCCGATCTGGTGATCGCCGATGCCGGCTTGCCGGACGCGGACGGTGCACTGCTGGTTTCTGAGTTCCTTAGAGAGAGACCCGAGTTGCCGACGATCATTGTCTCAGGTCGCGAGGCGCGCGTTATCAACGACCCGGGGGTGGTGTGGCTGGAAAAGCCCTTCGACGAGGCACAACTCCGCCAGGCGATCGCCCGCGCGTGCACCCTGACAGAACCGCGAGCCGCCTGAGTGAGCCGAGCCGTCTCCCCTTGTCCATGGATGTGGCCTCGGATTCCTGTCGCGCGCGCGAGTGTGCCGCGCGGGGGAGCGTAAGCGAGGATTGACGCCGCCCGGCAGTCCAGCGAGTGAAGTGGACCTCGTCCGTGGGGCCACCGGGGTTGGTTTCTTATACCAGCCGTGGAAAGGATTGGCTCTTGGGGAGGGCGGTTCGCGAATCGGCTTGAGTGACGATTCTCTCTGCGCGTCGCGGCGATTTGCAGGGAGGAGCACCGGATGGGCAGGCCGGTCGAGATCGCCCGTTATGAGCAGTCAGCGACCGCGCTGGGGGAGCTGGCGGCAACGACGCACGACGGTGCGGTGATGCGGCATCTGTTGGGAATAGCGCTGATCCGGGAGGGCCATCCCCGCGAGCAAGCGGCACGGCTCAGCGGGATGGATCGGCAGACACTGCGCGACTGGGCGCATCGCTACAACGCGGATGGCGTGGCTGGTGTAAGACCGCATGTGTGCCGGCCCTCAATCGCCGACGGCGGGCGCACGAACCAGATCGTCGCCGTTCAAGGTCTCGAGCGAGATACCCGCGGTCTCGGGAACGAGCGTCTGTGTCAGCACGGCGCCGAGCAGCGAGAGCACTGCCAGCAGTATGATCACGCCGACCTCGCCGAGGCGCGTGAAGAGCACCGGGAAGAGGAAGGCGCTGATCGAGGCACCGATGCGCCCGCCCGCCACCGTGATGCTTTGACCGACGGTGCGGATGCGGGTCGGGCTGAGCTCGACGCCGAGGATGCCCGCGCCGCTCACCGCCGAGGGGCCATTGATCGCCGCGTTATAGAGGCCGAAGACGATGAAGCCGAGAACCGGCAGCGCGACAAGGGACTGCTTCATCATCGCAAAGATGACGAGCATGATCGCGGCGCCGATGAAACCCCAGACCTGCAGCGGCTTCCGACCCACCTTGTCGAGCACGTATAGGGCGTAGAAGACGCAGCTCGGGATGACGAAGATCGCCTGGGTCAGGAGCGCGAATTTGATCGGCCCCATCCCGAGGCCCTTCGCGATCAGCGACGGCCCGAACAGGATGCTCGAATAGACGACGACATCGAAGACGAGCCAGAGCAGGGCCGCGGAGAAGATGAGCCGCGCGTGCTGGGCGAAGACTTCGCCGAACGGCCGTGTATCCTCGGCGGGTGCGGCGACCGTGCGGCCGCTGATCGTGCGCATGACCTCGACCGCCGCACCCGGATCGGCGGCGAGGCGGGCGAGATAGCGGGCCGTTTCCGGCATGCGGCGACGGAGGTAGAGGACCGAAAAGGCGGGGACCGCGCCCGCCGCGAGCACGATGCGCCACTGCAGGTCGTGCGACAATCCGAGGCCGGCGAGGATTAGGTTCAGCACGGCGGCGGTGAAGGCGCCGAGCGGCCACATCACCCCGAAGCCGATGCCGAGCGTCCGGCCGCGATCGGCACGGTTGGCGTGCTCCGCCATGATCGTGGGCGAAAGTACATAGTCGGCGCCGATGCCGATGCCGAGCACGAAGCGGATGGCGATCAGCCACTCGAGGTTCGGCGCGAAGGCCTGGACGATCGCCATGACGCCCATCAGCGCAACATCGAGGCCGTAGAACCGCTTGCGCCCCTTCTGGCCGAGCACGCCGAAGATCAGCGCGCCCGCCGCCGCGCCGACCAGCGCCGAGCCGGCGAGCAGACCGGCCTCGATGCCGCCGATCTTCGCGATGCCGAAGGAGGCGAGCACCAGCGGCAGGACGATGCCGATCGAGGAGAGGTCGTAGCCGTCGCAGAACACCCCGAGTCCGGTGGTGACAATCGCGCGCCAGTGAAACGGTTTGAATTTCTGCTCGTCGATGGCCGAAAAGGCAGAAGCCTGAGACATCGTGATCCCCCGCGGAAGTGCCGACCGCGCCTTCACGGTAGAGGGGCGTCGCGGCACGCGAATGACGGAGGTGTGAAGCTTCGATGATTTGGCAGTGTACCGCGACAAATCTTGCACTTGTATAGTCGGGAACGGCGCGTCGGGCGTGCGGCGCCGGCCGAACCGCGCGGGATGATGCGGCCTTTACGCCCGGGCCGGGAGCGACGCGAGCGCAATGCCGCCGAGCACGAGCGCGGTCCCGAATCCGAAGACGAGACCGATGCGGTCCCCGAACAGAGCCGCCGAAGCGGCGACGCCCACCAGCGGCTGGAGGTATTGCGTGCTCGCGGCGATGCGTGCCGGCAGGCGCCGCATTCCGGTGAGCCAGAGCCACATCCCGGCAACCGTCGTGAGCAGGCCGAGATAGAGGACCACCGCGATCCCGCTCGCCGAGGGATGGAAAGGGGCGTGGAGAAGCTCGATCCCGGACAGCAGAACCAGGCCGGGCAGGCCGGCGAGCGAGCTCCAGGCGGCGACGTCCAGTGCGGTGCTGCGAATCGCGAGCGCGGTGCCGAGCACGTAATAGCTTGCGATGCTGACCGAGCAGACCAGCAAGAGTGCGTCGCCGGCGAGCCCGCCCGAGGCAAACGCCTCGGGCGGGCCGAGGGCCGCGCAGCCAACGCCGCCGAGCGCAAGCGCGAGGCCGAGCACGTGCCGCGGCGCGAGCTTCTGGCCGAGCTTGAGCGCGGCGAGGATGACGGTGAAGAGCGGGATCGTGGCCGTGATCACCGCCGCGAGCGCGGCGGAGGTCCGCGCGACGCCGAGAATTTGCGTCGCCTGGCCTAAATCGACACCGAGCGCACCGAGCGCGATCATGGCGCGGAGAAGACGGGGCGGCGGCAAGGGCCGGCCAAGGAGGAAGAGGACAAAGCAAGGAGCGGCGACGAGGTAGCGCATCGCCGCGAGCGTGAACGGCGGAAGGGATTCGAGGCCGAGCTTCATCGCCGGCACGGAAAGGCCCCAGATGACGACCAGAACGGCAAGGCCGAAGAGCGGAAGGGCTTCCCCCACCTGGCCGCGGGCCGCACCCGCTTCGGTGCGGCCGCCGATCGCACGGGCGCGGCGCGCCGCCATGGCCGGAGGCTCAGAACCCTTCGAGCACGATCTTCCCCCGTGCCCGGCCACTCTCGATCAGAGTGTGCGCGCGCCTGAGATTGTTGGCATCGATACGGCCGAAATGCTCGGCGAGCGTCGTCCGGATGCGCCCTTGGTTGACGAGATGCGCCACCGCCTCAAGCAGCCGGTGCTGCTCGATCATATCGGGGGTCCCGAACAGCGGGCGCGTGAACATCAGTTCCCAGTGAAGCGACGCAGATTTCTGTTTCAGCGCGCGGACGTCGATCGGGTCCGGATCGTCGATCAACCCGACCCTGCCCTGCGGAGCGACGGCCTCGATGATCGCCTGCCAATGCCGGTCGGTGGCGTTGGTCGAGAAGATATACTCGGCATCGTCCACGCCTACGCGCCTGAGCTCGGCCGCGAGGTCGGCCGCGTGGTCGAGCACTTCGTGGGCGCCCAGCGAAAGGCACCATTCGCGCGTCTCCGGGCGACTCGCGGTCGCGATCACCGTGACGCCGGTGAGCTGGCGGGCGAGCTGGATCGCGATCGAGCCGACGCCGCCGGCGCCGCCGATGATGAGGAGCACGCCCTCACGGTGGGGGCTCAGCGGGACCCGCAGCCGCTCGAAGAGCATCTCCCAGGCGGTGATCGTGGTCAGCGGCAGCGCCGCCGCCTCGGCGAAGGAGAGGGAGGCCGGCTTGCGGCCGACGATGCGCTCGTCCACCAGGTGCAGCTCGCTGTTGCTGCCGGGCCGGGCGATGCTGCCGGCATACCAAACGGCGTCGCCGACGCCGAAAAGCGTCACCTCCGGCCCGATGGCGCTGACGACACCGGCGGCGTCGAACCCAAGCACCCGCGGCTCACCCACCGGGTCCGAGCGCCGGCGGACCTTGGTATCCACCGGGTTGACCGAGACCGCCTTAACCTCCACCAGGATATCATGGTGCCGCGGTGCGGGGTCGGGCAGTTCCACGTCGAGGAGCGCCTCCTCGTGCCCGACGGGGCGGGCGTGGGTATAGGCAACGGCCTTCATCTTGCACCTCGCGCGACCGATACAGGAGGTGCTAGCCGAGAACCGGCGGCGAGGAAATCCAGGGAACCAGCCGGGGGGATCAGCATGGGCATTGCGACCATCGACCAGCAATGCGAGCAGCTTGCAAACACCGGCGCAGCAGACGATCGCTGAGTTTCGCGATCTCGCCGGAAAGCTCTCCGACGCGGCGAAAGGGGAAAACCAGAACACGAGGGAACGGCTGCTCGACCTCAACTCCGTCGCCCTTGCCATTCAGGCCGGGCAGCATCGGGTTGGATTTCCGCTTCAGGCCTTGCATGGGTTCGTCGCCAATCAGGGGCAGCGGCCTGCGCAGGTGCCCCAATAGGGTTCCAGGGGTGGTCCGCCAGCGCAGGAAGCGGGCTATCACGGCGGCGACGCAGGCGCGCCGATGGGTGGCGGAGCGGGTGGAATGCTGAGCCGCTTTCTCAACTCCGGGTTTGGGCGGACCATGGAGATGTGCCTGGGCTTCGGGCTTGGCGATAATCTGATCAAGAAAATCCTTTGATCGCGCTGCCGCAACGGTGCGGTTTGTCCCCCGCATGGAAAAGCTCGCGCGGATTGAGGCGGGTGGGTCTCGTTCTTGAAGCTGTCACGCGGCTGACACAAAAAAATACAAACAACTCAATGCATTAAGGCGTTTACGCAGAGATGGGCTCTGGTTGTGCACCGAGTGCCAAAGGCCGGGCGACAGTGGCCCAGGCCGGCTTCGCCCACAGCTTTGTCCACAGGGTCGAGCCGGTAGCAGGCGGGCAGCACGGGGTCGATGGCCCCGCCCCTTGAGGTGGGGCCGAGCCGGACCGAAAATTGGATACATGACGGAAATAGGGACCACCTCAGGAGCGGAGATGATCGCGGCGGCGCTCACGACCATGCCCGCCGTGCCTGGCGTGTACCGTATGCTCGATCGCCGCGGTACCGTCCTCTATGTCGGCAAGGCGCGCGACCTGAGGAAGCGCGTTGCCGCCTATACCCAGCCGGGCCGGCTTCCCGAGCGGCTCCGGCGCATGGTTGCCGAGACGGCGGGGGTGGAAATCGTCACCACCCACACCGAGGCCGAGGCGCTGCTGCTCGAGGCCAATCTCATCAAGCGGCTGAAGCCCTGGTTCAACATCGTCCTCCGCGACGACAAGTCCTACCCATGGCTGCTGCTGACCAAGGATCACGAATTCCCGCAGATCACCAAGCACCGCGGTGCCCAGGTTCGGAAGGGCGATTACTGGGGGCCGTTCGCGTCGGCCTGGGCGGTGAACCAGACGGTGACCGCCATGCAGCGGGTCTTCCTCCTCCGCTCCTGCGCGGACACCGTATTCGCCAACCGGACGCGGCCTTGCCTGCTCTACCAGATCCGCCGCTGCTCGGCGCCTTGCGTCGGCCACATCGGCGCTGGGGAGTACGCGACGCTGGTCGCCCAGGCAGAGGCCTTCATGGCCGGGCGCGGGGCGGCGGTCCAGAAGGAGATGGCGGCGGAGATGGAGCGGGCCGCGGCCGCGCTCAATTTCGAGCAGGCGGCGCGGCTACGCGATCGCATCCGCGGCCTCACGCATGTGCAGGGAAGCGGCGTGGTCAACCCGGCGAGCCTCGGGGACGCGGATGTGATCGCGGCCTGGCAGGCGGCCGGGCAGACGGCCGTGGAGGTCTTCTTCATCCGTGGCGGGCACAACAACGGCAACCGCGCGTTCTTCCCGATCCATGCGAAGGGCGAGACGGCGGGCGAGGTGCTGGGGGCCTTCATCGGCCAGTTCTACGACGACAAGCCGCCGCCGCCACGGGTGCTGCTGAGCCATGAGCCGCCCGAACGGGCGCTGATCGCCGAGGCGCTGACGCTGAAGGCGAGCCGGCGCGTCGCGGTGATGGTGCCGCAGCGCGGCGAGAAGCGGGCGGTGGTGCAGCATGCCGAGGCGAACGCGCGCGAGGCGCTCGAGCGGAAGCTCGCCGAGACGGCGGGGCAGGCGAAGCTGCTTGCCGAGGCGGCGAGCCTCTTCGGCCTTCCGGCGCCGCCGGCGCGGATCGAGGTTTATGACAACAGCCATATCATGGGGGCGCATCCCTATGGGGTGATGGTGGTCGCGGGCGCGGAGGGTTTCGAGAAGGCGGCCTATCGCAAGTTCCTGATTCGCGGGCCGATCACGCCAGGCGATGACTATGCGATGCTGCGCGAGGTGTTCGAACGGCGCTTCGGCCGGCTGGCGGCCGAGCAGGGGGCGGGCGAGACGTCGCCGGCGCCGGATTTGGTGCTGATCGACGGTGGCGCCGGCCAGCTCAAGGTGGCGAGCGAAGTCCTGGAGCGCCTCGGATTGGCCACGCTACAGGTCGCGGCGATCGCCAAAGGTCCGGACCGCAACGCCGGGCGGGAGTGGCTGCACCTTGCGGGGCGGGAGCCGTTCCAGCTGCCGCCGACCGGCCCGGTGCTCTACTACCTCCAGCGTCTGCGCGACGAGGCGCACCGTTTCGCCATCACCAGCCATCGGAGCGGGCGGGCGCGCGGGCTCAGGCGCAGCGAGCTCGACGAAATCGCGGGCGTCGGGCCGGCGCGGCGGCGGGCGCTGCTCAACCATTTCGGCTCGACGCGGGGGATCAAGGGCGCCGGGCTGGCCGATCTCGAAGCGACACCCGGCGTGTCGCGCGAAACCGCGCGACACGTATATGCATATTTTCATCCGGGAGCGCGCCTCGCGGACATTCCCTGAGGGCCCGCGGGGCACTAGTCTTGGCCGTGCATGCTGACGGACCTTCCGAACCTCCTCACGCTTTCGCGGATCGCCGCGGTGCCGCTGGTCGTGGCTCTCGCCGTGCTCGGGCGGCCGGGCGCGGACCTTGCCGCCTGCCTCGTCTTCAGCGCCGCCGCGATCACCGACTATTTCGACGGCAGGATCGCCCGGTATCGCGGCCAGTTCTCGGATTTCGGGCGGATGCTCGACCCGATCGCGGACAAGCTCCTGGTTGGCGCGACGCTGATGGCGCTAGCCGGCGAGAGCCGGCTCGGTCCCCTGTTCAGCCTGTTTCCCGCGATCGTGATCATGCTGCGCGAGATCCTGGTGAGCGGGCTGCGCGAATACCTGGCAGGGGTGCGCGCCGGGTTGCCGGTGACCCCGCTCGCCAAGTGGAAGACCGGCTTCCAGATGGGCGCGCTCGGCTTGCTGCTGGCGGGGGATCCGGGGGCCCGGTTGCTCGGGGTCGGGTTCCTGCACGTCACCGCGGTCGGGTGCGTGATGCTATGGATCGCGGCAGGGCTGACGCTGGTCACCGGCTGGGGTTATGTTGCGGCCGGATTGAGCCACGTGATGCCGCCGGCGGCGGGGGTGCCGATGACCTCCGTGCCGCAGGGCGGTCGCGGCGGTGGCCGAACGAAGGAGCCCTGAGCATGCGGCGCGTCACCGTTTTCGGTATTCTGCTGCTGCTGTCCGGCTGCAACGGGTTTGGCGGCTTCCTCGACGACACCTTCAGCCTTCACGGGGATCCCGCCCGGCCGGTCACGACGGCCGAGAACGTGCAGCGGGCGAATGGTGGGCAGCCGATATCGACGCCGATCGAGGTGCAGGCCGGCAATGTCTGGCCAGGGCCGATTCAGCCGCTGCCCTCGCTCGCGGATATCGCCAAGACGCTGCCGGAAGCCCAGGGCGTGCCGCTCCTGCCCAACGTGCCCGCCAGCCCGGAGATGCCGCCGCGCAGCTCCGTGCCGATCTACACGGCACCGCCCTCGACAGTGGCGCCGCCGCCCGCAACGTCCCCCAATGCGCAGAACGCGCCGACCTTGCCGAGAGGGACGACGATCCACACTTCCCGCGGCCCCGAGGTCGTGTCCGGAGGGACGGGCAACTTCCTCACCCTGACCTCACCCGACGGGCAGTACGCGGGCATCATGGTGCCGAACGGCAACGGGACCAGCACCATCATCCGGCCGGACGGATCGGTGGAGACCGTGCCTGCGCCGCACTAGAGATGCTGCGGCTTCTTTATTTCGCGTGGCTGAGGGAGCGGGTCGGGCGCGCCGAGGAGGAAGTGGCGCCGCCGTCCACGGTACGCACCGTGGGCGAGCTGATGGGCTGGCTTGCCGCGCGCGACGCTGGGCACGGAGCGGCCTTTGCGCGGCCGCTGCTGATCCGTGCGGCGGTGAACCAGGAATTCGTGGGGCCCGAGACCGAGCTGGCCGCGGGTGACGAGGTGGCGTTCTTCCCGCCGGTGACGGGGGGGTGATGGCGTACGTGGCGGTGCAGGAAGCGGACTTCGACCCGGGAGGCGAGATCGAAAGGCTTGCCGCACGGGCCGGCGGCATGGGCGGGATCGGCTGCTTCATAGGCGTGGTGCGCGGCGAAGCGGGCGGGCGTCCGATCGCCGCAATGACCCTCGAGCACTACCCGGGCATGACCGAGCGGGCCCTGCGGACGATCGCCGAGGAGGCGGAGAGGCGCTGGCAGCCGTGCTGGGTGAGCGTGGTGCATCGCGTCGGACGGCTCGCGCCCGGCGAGCGAATCGTGCTCGTGCTGGCTGCCGCCTTGCACCGGGCGCCAGCATTGGCGGCGACCGGATTCCTGATCGATTGGCTCAAGACCAAGGCGCCGTTCTGGAAGAAGGAACACTTCGCCGACGGCTCGGAGGCCTGGGTCGATGCACGCGATACGGACGCGGCGGCCGCGGCGCGCTGGGATTAGCGAGCGCTGGGCGGTGGGGCGGCGATTTCGCTCAGGACCGGAGATTGGAACGGAACCTGACCGCTCCAGCGGATCAGCGGGGCGCCCCCGAATGGCGGGCCGGCCTGGCGCCGCGCAGAACCAGGTAGCCGGCAGTGCCCGAGATCAGCGAGCCGAGCAGCACGGCGAGGCGGACATCGGGGTTGTAGCCGTCCGCCGGGAAGGCCAGCGCGCCGATGAAGAGGCTCATCGTGAAGCCGATCCCGGTCAGCAAAGCCACGCCGTGCATCTGTCGCCAGCTTGCCCCTTCGGGTAGCGCGCCGAAGCCGAGGCGCACGACCGCCCAGACCACGGCGAGGACACCACACTGCTTGCCGACGAGGAGGCCGAGCCCGATGCCAAGCTGCACCGGGTTGGCGAGAGCCTTGAGGCTGACATCGGCGAGGTCGACGCCCGCGTTGGCGAAGGCGAAGGCCGGCAGCACGCCGAAGGTGACCCACGGCTGGAGCTGATGTTCAAGGCGCTGGAGGGGGGATTCGTCGGCCGCCCGCAACGGGATCGCGAGCCCGACGACGACCCCGGCAAGGGTCGCGTGGATGCCCGATTTGAGCACGCTTACCCAGAGCCAGGTCCCGAGGACCATGTAGGGTGCGAGGCGGGACACGCCGGCGAGGTTGAAGGCGATGAGTGCGGCGACGCCGATGCCGGCGAGGGCCAGCGCGACTGCGGAAAGATGCCCCGAATAGAACGCAGCGATGATGATGATCGCACCGAGATCGTCGATGATCGCGAGCGCCAGTAGGAACGTCTTGAGCGAAGCCGGCACGCGCGGCCCGAGGAGCGCAAGGACGCCGAGGGCGAAGGCGATGTCCGTCGCGGTGGGGACCGCCCAGCCGCGTGCGGTATCGGGATTGCCGGCGGTCACGGCAAGAAACGTCAGTGCCGGACCGGCCATTCCGCCGACGGCGGCCAGAGCCGGCAGCATTGCGTTCGACACCTTCGACAATTCACCTTGGAGTACCTCGCGTTTGAGCTCGAGGCCAACCAGCATGAAGAAGACGGCCATCAGCCCATCATTGACCCAGTGGACGAGCGGTTTGGCGATGACGAGGTGGCCGAGCTGGATGGCGACGGGAAGATCGAGGAGCCGGGCGTAGAGGGGCCCGAGCGGAGAGTTCGCAAGGACAAGGGCAAGAGCTCCGGCGACGCAGATGATTATCCCACCGGCGGCTTCGAGCTTGAGGAAGCGCTGTAGTCTCGTCGGCAGCAAGCCACCTCTCCTCGGGCGCACGTTGCAGGCATAGCGCGTAGGCGCGGAGATGCGCCCCCGACCAGCCTCCGCGCCGGGCGATTATAGGCGGTCGCAGGGTCGCGGCCTACCAACCGCGCTCAACTTGGCGTACCCTTCCGTCCGCTGAACGAAGGGAGGAACCATGTTGGACGAAGAGGCCGGCCTGCCGCTGGGCAATCTGCCTGGAACGCGCTACCCGGATGCTCGGATCGAGGTTCTGGACAAGAGATTTCCTCGCCAGGGAAACGCCGCGATCGAACGCATCGCGACCGGGTTCCGCTGGGCCGAGGGCCCGGTCTATTTTCGCGACAGCGGCTATCTCCTGTGGAGCGACATCCCGAACAACCGGATCATGCGCTGGCTTGACGAGGACGGGCACGTAAGCATCTTTCGCGCGCCGTCGAACCACGCGAACGGCAATACACGCGACCGCGAAGGGCGACTCGTGACCTGCGAGCACGATCTGCGGCGCGTCACCCGCACGGAGCCCGACGGGCGGGTCACGGTCCTGGCCGAGCGCTTCCAGGGCAAGAGGCTGAACGCGCCGAATGACGTGGTCGTGGCCGCCGACGGCACGATCTGGTTTACCGACCCCGGCTATGGGATCGATGGCGAGTATGAAGGCCACAAGGACACCTTCGAGCTTCCGGGCAACGTCTATCGCTGCGATCCGGCGTCAGGAGCGCTTGCGGTGGTGGCCGACGATTTCGTGCGACCCAACGGGATTGCGTTCTCGCCGGACGGCAAGCTGCTCTATGTTGTCGATACTGGCATCACGCATGGCGGGCCATCGCATATCCGCCGCTTCGCCGTGGACGCGGGGCGGCTTTCCGGCGGCCGCGTCTTTGCCGACAATTTCGCCCCAGGCATGAGCGATGGGGTCCGGGTCGATATCGAGGGCAATGTCTGGTGCAGCATGGGTTGGGGCGATCCGGCCGAGGATGGCGTGCGCTGCTACGCGCCGGCGGGCGAACTGATCGGCAAGGTGCACCTTCCGGAGGTATGCGCCAATCTCTGCTTTGGGGGGAAGAAACGAAATCGGCTCTTCATGGCCGCAAGCACCTCGCTCTATTCACTCTATGTGAACGTGCAGGGCGCGCAGACCCCGTGAGCGTGCCTTCCCGCCGGCGTCCCGGTGCCGGCCGGCTCGCCGGGCAAAGCGGGGCGTGCCTCAAGACCTCGCCGGAATGCCTCGTGAAGGCGCGGCTCAGCCGGTGTCTCGTGATTTGAGACAAGCTTTGATGCCCAAAGCCGCCGACCGTCCCGCGCCGCACTCTATCTCGGGACTTGGTCGTGGGAGAGGCAACGGGCGAGATGAGCCCGCTCAGGCGCCGCCGCCCTTGGAAAAGCGAGCCTATCGGCGGCCACCGACGTTACGCCCCCTGTTCCCTGCGTTGCGGCGGACGGTGGGCGCCTCGGTGGCCATCGGACAACGTCCGGTTGCGCACGAAGCCGGAGCATTGTGCCTCGCTAACCAAATGATAGATATTTACTCCCCGTAAAGCTATGACAGCACTGGTTATGGCGCCCCGCTGCCCTCGCCAGGGCGTTGGCGGCGGAGCCTGTCATGCTGCAAGATCGGGTACCGGGGCCCATGCCGCTGATCTTCATCGTCGATGACCTTTCGACCAACCGCCGCATCTATTCACGCTTGGCGCAGTCGATCGGCGCGCATTGCAAGGTGATGTCCTTCTCTGACCCCGCGCAGGCACTCGCCGAGGCGGAAAAGAGCATGCCGGATCTTGTGATTGCCGATTTCAAAATGCCGTTGATGGACGGCGCTGAAATGACGCGGGCGCTGCGTCTTCTGCCCGATGGCGGCGAAGTCCCGGTCATCATCATCACGGTCCATGACGACTATGATTTTCGTATACTCGCGCTCCGGTCGGGAGCCACCGACTTCCTGCTCAGCCCGGTTGACCATGTCGAATTTCTCACGCGGGCCAAGAATCTGCTCAAGCTGCGGCGCCAGCAGGTGGTCTTGCGCCGCTGGGCGCGGGCGCTCGAGCGCCGGCTGCAGTCGAGCGAGCAGGCCAAGGTACAGATGCTCCGTGACAATCACGAGAGGTTGATCCAGGTCATCGACACCGTGCCGGCGATGATCAGCGCGTCCGATGCCGAGGGGCGGCTGATCTTCACCAATGTCTGCCTGGCACGATTTGCGGGCTCCGATCCCGCAACGCTGGCGGGCCGGGAGTTCTGCGTCCTCTTCGGCGAGGCCCACGCTCAGCGCAACCGCGAGCTCGACGCGGAGGTGCTGGCGATCGGGGAAGCGACGCCCGAATTCGAGGAGGAGCTGGTCGACTATAATGGACGGCGGCGCTTCTTCATCACCACGAAATCGCCGTTGCGCAACGCCGACGGCAGCGTGAGCGGAGTCCTGACGACCTCGCTTGACATCACCGATCGCAAGCGCGCCGAGGAACGGCTGCATTATCTTGCCCATTACGACACGCTGATCAACCTGCCCAACCGGACGCTTCTCAGTGAACGGCTCGATGCGGAGCTTGCGCGTGTCGAAGCCGAGGGCGGCATGCTCGCACTCCACTTCATCGATCTCGATCGGTTCAAGGCCGTTAACGATGCTTTTGGCCATCATGTTGGTGATCAATTCCTGAAGGTGGTGGCCACACGGCTGAGTGCATCGGTCAGGGCCAGTGATATCGTCGCACGTCTGGGTGGCGACGAGTTCGCGATCGTCCAGCCGAACATCACGAGCGAGGAGGACGCGATCGCGCTCGCCCGACGTGTGATCGACGCAATGCGCCAGCCGTTCTTCTTCGAGCGGCACGAATTGAAGGCGACGGCAAGTGTCGGGATCACGATCTGTCCGCGTGATGCGACGACGGCTGATGATTTGCTGCGCAATGCCGATCTGGCAATGTATCGGGCGAAAAGCAGCGGACGGGATGCATATTGCTGCTTTGCCGATGAGATGCGCCGCCGGGCGGCAGGAATGATGGCGCTCGAGTCCGAGCTGCACCTGGCTCTCCAGAGAGAGGAGTTCGTGCTCTATTACCAGCCGCAGGTCGAGATCGGAACGCGGCGCATTGTCGGGGTGGAGTCGTTGCTGCGCTGGAAGAGACCCGGACATGGCCTCGTCCTGCCGAGCGAATTTCTTTCGCTGGCCGAAGAGTCCGGACTGATCGTGCCGATCAACGAGTGGGTGCTCCGCGAATCGTGCATGCAGGCGCGCGCTTGGACCGGGACCGATGGCGCCCCATTGCGCGTCGCGGTTAATCTGTCGGCCGAGCAGTTCCGCAAGCAGAACGTCAGGGACCTGATACTCTCGGTTCTGGATGAGACCGGCCTCGATCCCGCGAATCTGGAGCTGGAGCTGACGGAACGCGTGGTCATGGCAAACGTCGAGACGATGGCCCGGGAGCTGCGCCAGCTCCACGACCTCGGAGTCCGGCTGGCAATCGACGACTTTGGTACCGGTTACTCCTCGTTGACCTATCTCAAGATGTTTCCGGTGCACCGGCTGAAGATCGACCAGAGCTTCGTTGGACCGCTGACCACGAGCCGGGCGGACGCGGCAATCGTGCGGGCAATTATCAATCTCGCCCATAGCCTCGGCGCGCAGGCGCTGGCTGAGGGGGTGGAAACCGCGGACCAGTTGCGTCATCTCGCCGAGGAGGATTGCGACGAAGTGCAGGGCTACTACCTCTCGGTGCCCCTGCCCGCGGAAGAGATCGGGATGCTGCGGCAGGCGGGTTGGCTGACCGTTCGGCCGAACGGCGTCGCGCAGACACTTGCGCCCGCCGAGGGACGAGCCCTGGCCGCGGGATCGACGGCCCAGTGAGCGGCCCAGGTGGGCGGCCCGGCGAGCGCCGCGGTGGGTTACGACATCGCCGCGGTCAGACGAGAGTGACGCTCCGGGCACGGTTGCGCCGGGTGCGAGGCGCGGGATTGCGTTGCGTCGGGGCACGCGTCTCGGCCGCAGGGTCTGCACTGCCGCCCGTCGTCCTCGTCATCCGGATGATCTCGCCGCGGAACCGTTGCGCGAGGGCAGACGAGTTGGCCGAGCGTCGCGTCACCAGGTGAATCGGGGCCAGGAGGCCGGGACAGCCAGTCAGAGGCAGATACCCGATGCCGGCCAGGCCGAGGCGGCGCATCGAGGCCGGCACGATCGAGATCCCCATGCCCGCCGCCACCAGGCTGAGGGTCGAGGGCAGACGCGGCGCCTCCTGGCTCACGACCGGAGTAAAGCCGGCGGCACGGCAGGCAGCGATGATCGTGTCATGGAGACCCGGGCCAGCCGGGCGCCGGTAGAGAATGAACGTCTCTCCCGCCAGTGCGGCCAGCGGAAGGGAACCCGGCAGGTCCGCCACCAGCCGATGTCCGGTCGGCAGCACGGCCAGCATCGGCTCTTCAAGCACCGGATCGACCACCAGGCCCGGCGTCCTGCCCACGGTTGAACGGACGAATGCGGCGTCGAGCCGACCGTGCAGCAATCCCTCCAGCAATTCCATCGTGCCGGCCTCTTCCAGCAGCACGGCAACCCCCGGCAGCGATTCACGGAACGCACGCAAGGCACCCGGCACGAAGGGATGGAGTGCCGCGGAACTCGTGAAGCCGACGGCGAGGCGCCCATGCTCGCCGCGCGCCGCGCGCTGTATCGCTGCGTTCATGCCCTCGGCGCGGGCGAGAACGGCGCGCGCTTCCTCGAGCAGGGCGCGGCCGGCGTCCGTGGGCCGCACGCCGCGCGGCAAGCGGCGGAGGAGAAGGACGCCGAGTTCGGCCTCCATCTTCCGGATCAGGCGGCTGAGCGGGGGCTGCTCCATGCCGAGCCTTTCGGCGGCACGGGTGATGTGTTCCTCCTCGGCGACGGCAATGAAGGCGCGAAGGGAACGGAGGTCGATCATGAGATACCTCAAAGGTATGAACTTAGCTCCAATCATGCATTGAGTGACAGCTCTCATCCGCGCATTGGGGACGCGTGCCCGAGCAGGCCCCATCAACCGCAAGAGGATCGAAACCGCGCGGCGTTGCCGGCACGGAGCCGGCCGTTGCCGCGCCGCTGCTGCATCTCCTCTCATGGCTCGCCGCCCGCCCGCGGACCTACGCCGAGACCATGGAGGCCTGGCGCACCTCCTGCCCGCGACTTTCCGTCTGGGAGGACGCAACGGCAGACGGGCTCGTGCGCCTCGTGCTCGCGGGCGCCCCGAACCAGGCCGGCGTGCGGGTCGTTCTTACGCCGCGGGGCAGAAAGCATCTGTCCAGGGCGGAGCGTCGCGCGCCGCCATCCGCTTCGCCCTGACTGCCCGATCCGTTACGGAGACGAACGATGGACTGGTCCGCCCGGCAATACGTGAAATTCGAGGGTGAACGGACAAGGCCGGTGCGCGACCTGCTCGTCGCGCTGCCGGAGGGCGCCGTCAGCCGCGCCGTCGATCTCGGCTGTGGCCCGGGAAACTCGACCGCGCTGCTCGCCGCTGCCTTCCCCGCAGCCGAGATCGACGGAATCGACAGCTCTCCGGACATGATCGAGGCCGCGCGGCGCCGCCTGCCGGCGGTGCGGTTCGCGCTCGCCGGCATCGAGACATGGGAGGACGCGGGGCCCTGGGACGTGGTGCTGGCCAATGCTGTCCTGCAATGGCTGCCCGCTCACGCGAGGCTGCTTCCCGGCCTCGTCGGCCGGCTGGCGAAGGGCGGCAGTCTGGCCGTGCAGATGCCGGACAATCTCGACGAGCCGGCGCACAGATTGATGCGCGCGCTTGCCGCCGAGCCGCTCTGGGCCGGAACGCTCGCCGGCGCTGCCGCGGCGCGAACCGCCCTGCCCGGCGCCGAATGGTACTACCGGTTGCTGCGCCGGCTCTGCCGCCGGGTCGATGTCTGGCGGACGACCTATCACCATCCGCTCGCCGGCGGTGCGGACGGGGTGGTGGAATGGCTCAAGGGCACCGGATTGCGGCCCTTTCTCAGCCCGCTCGACCCATCCCGGCGCGCCGCCTATCTCGGCCGCTATCGGGAACTCGTGGCGGAGGCCTATCCGGCGCTCCCGGACGGGACGGTCTTGCTCCCGTTCCCGCGCCTCTTCATCGTCGCGACGCGCTGAGGACCATCCGCGGCCGAGCTTCCGCTCGCGAATTGTAGGCCGGGCGCGCGAGCCGGCGTCCCGGGCGCGTGATCCTTCGTGATGCCCGCCCATCCCACCGCTTGCGCTTGCCCACCGCTTGCGCTTGCCCGCCGCTCTGCCAGTTTGCCGGCCCGCCACGGACCCAACGCGACACACCCCATGCGCCTTCGCCACGCCGCAATCCTGGCCGTCGGCCGGCCGATCACCTTCCGCTTCGAAGGAAAGGAGATCGCTGCCCTCGAGGGCGAGACCGTGGCCGCCGCGCTTTCCGCGGCCGGCGTTCTCGGCCTTCGGCGCACCCGATCCGGGGCGCCGCGCGGCCTCCATTGCGGCATCGGCGCCTGCTTTGACTGCCTGGTCACCATCGATGATCGCGCCGGCCAGCGCGCCTGCCTCATCCCCGCGGCCGGCGGCATGGAGGTGAGCGGGAGCGCCCCGCCATCCTTCGCGCCTCTTGGCCGGGCGCCGACGCGCCTCGAGCCCGAGGAGCGCCTCCCCGATGTGCTCGTCGTCGGCGCCGGTCCGGCCGGCCTCTCGGCGGCGATCGCCGCCCGCGAGGCGGGTGCCTCGGTCGTTCTCCTCGACGAGCGGGACAAGGCGGGCGGCCAGTATCTGAAGCCGCTGGCCGCGAGCCACGCTTACGCTGGCCGCACCAATGCCGCGCCGGACGCCCAGTTTCGCGAGGGCGACGCGCTCCGTGCCGCCGCCGCGGCGGCCGGCGTCACGATCGAGACCGGGGCGCTGGCCTGGGGCGCTTTCGCCCCGGACGAGATCGCCGCGGTCGTCCGCGACCGTGAGACCGTCTTTCGTCCGCGGCGCCTCATCCTCGCCCCCGGCGCGCATGAGCGCCCGGTTCCCCTGCCCGGCTGGACGCTCCCGGGCGTGATGACCACGGGCGGCCTCCAAACCCTCGTCCGCGCGGCTCGCGTCTGCCCCGCAGAGCCTGTGGTCATCGCCGGCAGCGGTCCGCTCAATTTTCAGCTCGCCGCCGAACTGGTCGCCTCGGGTGTCCGCCTCGCCGCCGTGGTCGAGGCGGCGCCGCGCCCCGGCGCCGCCGCTCTCGCCGAGATCCTGGCGCTCGCCCGGAGCGCGCCCGATCTCCTCCGGTCAGGCTTGTCGTACCTCCTTCGCCTGCGGCGTGCCGGCGTGCCTGTCTTCTGGTCCAGCGCGATCGCGGCAATCGAGGGCAAGGATCGCCCTTCCGCCGTCCGCATCGCGACGTCCGCCCGCGAGCGGCGCGTTGCGGCCGGGCTCGTCGCGCTCAACGCGGGCTTTCAGCCGGAAACCGGGCTCGCCCGCGCGCTCGGCGCGGCGCACCGCTTCATCGATGCCGGGCTCGGCCATCTCGCGACAATCACCGACGATGAGGGCCGGACGAGCCTCCCCGCGGTCTTTGCCGTTGGTGATGGGGCGGAGTTTGGCGGCGCCCGGGTCGCCGCCGCCCGCGGCCGCCTTGCCGGCCTGGCCGCCGCCCGCGACCTCGGCCTCCACGCGCCCTCGGGCCAATCGGCCCGCGCGGCGCTCTCCCGGGCGGAGATCTTTCAGCGGGCGCTGTGGCGGATCTATTCGCCGCCCCGGTTCGATGCGGCGGCCCTTGCCGATTCGACCATCGTCTGCCGCTGCGAGGAGGTCACGGCCGGCCATCTCCGCGCCGAAATCGCCCAAGGCGCGAGCTCTCTCGCCGCACTCAAAAAAGCGACGCGAGCCGGCATGGGCCCCTGCCAGGGCCGCTTCTGCGCCGCGACCGTCGCCCGTCTTTGTCCGGGGCGCCCGGAACCGCTCGCTTTCGCCTTTCCCCGCCCGCCGATCCGCCCCGTGCCGATTGCCCCGCTGATGTTCCCCGGTCCCGAATTTGCGGCCGAGCATATTCCGGAGCCGGCACTCCCCGCGCATCGTCCCGCTGCTCGGGCGGCCGTCCTGCCCCAAACTGCGGACGTCCTGGTTATCGGGGGGGGCATCGTTGGCCTCGCCACGGCTCTTTACCTTGCCCGCGAGGGAATCGACGTCCTCGTCGCCGAACGCGAGCCGGATTTCGCCATGGCCGCCAGCACCGCCAATGCGGGGAGCCTGCACGTCCAGCTCCTCGCCTATGATTTTTCCGAAACCGGCCCGCCCGATGGCGGGCCGGCGGCCGCCACCCTGCCCCTCGGCCCGCAAAGCATCGCCCTCTGGAAGGAGATCGCCGCGGAGGCCGGGGAACCACTTGGCATCGTCACCGAGGGCGGCCTCATGGTCGCCGAGAACGAGCGGGCCATGGGCTGGCTCGCTGCCAAAGTCGCGATGGAGAACCGCCATGGCATCCCAAGCCGTCTGATCGGCGCGGCCGAGCTTCGCGCCCTCGCGCCGGCGCTCTCGCCCACGCTCGTTGGTGGGGATTTCTGCCCCGGCGAAGGCTATGGCGACCCGCTCCGCGGCAGTTTCGCCCTCCGCCGCCTCGCGGAACAAAGCGGCGCCCGACTTCTCCCGGGCGTCGCGGTGACCTCCCTCGCCCGCGTCGGCAGCGCCTGGCACGCGGGGTCCGGCCGTGGCCAGATTCGCGCCGGCCGCGTGGTGAATGCCGCCGGTCCCTATGCTCGCCACATCGCCGCGATGGCCGGGCTCGCGGTGCCCGTCAGCGGCACCGTGCAGCAGGTGATCGTCACGGTGCCCGTCCCCCCCCTCACGCGTCATCTCGTGCTGCTTGCCGAGCGCCACCTCTCCCTCAAACAACAGGCCAATGGCAGTTTCCTCGTCGGCGGCGGCTGGTTCGGCGGGTACGACGCGGCGTCCGGCGCGACGCAGCCCCTTCGCCGCAACATCGAGGCCAATCTTTGGGTCGCCGGCCGCGCCCTGCCTGCCCTCGCCGGGCTCTCCGCGGTCCGCGCCTGGACCGGCATGGCCCCCGAGATCGACGCCGCGCCCCTGCTCGGCGAGGCTCCCGGCTTTCCCGGCTTCTTCAACGCCCTGGCCGCCAACGCCTATACGCTCGGGCCGGTCATCGGCCGCCTGACCGCGGCCGCGATTCGCCACGGCGCCGGACTCGATCCAGCCTACACCCTCGCCCGTTTCGCCGCCCGCCGACCCGTTGTGCTATAAGCCCGCCGCCTGTTCGGGATCCCCTGGATGCGTCCTCGCATAGCCTTCGCGTTCCTCCTTCTGCCACTCCTTCTCGGGGGCTGCGGCCTCTTTGGGGGGGGGCCGACCGTCAAGAAAACAGCCGCGCCGGCGACCGCCGAGGGCCTCTACCAGAGCGGCGTCGCGCGGATGAACGCCCAGGACTACACGCACGCCATCAGTGACTTCGATCAGGTCGAGGAGGATTTCCCCTTCTCGCCCTGGGCGACGAATGCCCAGTTGATGCACGGCTACGCGTCCTATCTGCAGCAGGATTACACGGGTGCGATCGACGCGCTCGAGCGCTTCATCCAGCTCCACCCGGCCAATCCCGACATCGCCTACGCCTATTACCTCCGTGCGCTCTGCTATTACGAGCAGATCTCGGACATCCTGCGTGATCAGCAGACGACACGGGAAGCGATCAGCGCGCTTCAAGAGGTGGTCAGCCGCTTTCCGGGGAGCGCCTACGCCAACGACGCGCGCCTGAAGATCGATCTCTGCCGTGACCATCTCGCCGGCCACGAGATGGTGATCGGGCGCTACTACGAACGCCAGAGCGACTATATCGCGGCCATCGGCCGCTATCAGACCGTGATCCAGGAGTATCAGACCACCAACCACGTCCCCGAGGCGCTGGAGCGTCTCGTCGAATGCTACCTCAAGCTCGGGATGAAGACCGAAGCGGCGCACGCCGGCGCGGTGCTCGGGTACAACTATCCCGGCAGCGTCTGGTATCGTGACGCTTATGCGCGGCTGCACGAGGCCGGCATCGTCACGGCCAGTGTACCGCAGACGGCCGGCAGCCCGGGATTCTTCGCCGGCATCTGGGGCGCGATCTTCTGATCCCGGGCGGACGGAGATGCTGACGGCTCTCTGCCTCCGCGACGTGGTTCTGATCGATCGGCTCGATATCGCTTTCGGCCCCGGGCTCGGCGTCCTTACCGGCGAAACCGGCGCCGGGAAGTCGATTCTGCTGGATGGCCTCGGCCTCGCTCTCGGCGCTCGCGCCGAGGCTGCCCTGGTCGCCCGGGATGCCGCCGAGGCAACTGCGGTCGCCTGCTTCGCTCCGCCCCCCGATCACCCCGTGCGGGGCTTGCTCGCCGAGCAGGGGATCGATGGTGACGACGAGGTCCTGCTCCGCCGTATCCTCGCTCGAGACGGGCGCTCACGTGCGTTCATCAACGACCACCCCGTGAGTGTCGGACTTCTGCGCCGCGCCGGCATCGCGCTGGTCGAGATGCAGTCCCAAAACGCGCAGATCGGGCTGGCGGACCCGTCCGTCCAACGTGCCCTGCTCGATGGCTTCGCGGTTGACCCGAAGATGTCCGGGGCCGTCGACGCGACCTATTCCGCCTGGCGCATGGCTGCCCGCGCCGCCGCGGAGGCCGTCGCGGCAGGGAAGCGAACGGAGCGGAACGCCGAATGGCTTGCCCATGTCGTCCAGGAACTCGATGCGCTCGCCCCCGGGCCGGACGAGGAACCGCGCCTCGTGGCGCAACGCCAGACCCTTCAGGAGGGCGAGCGGCGGGCGGAGGCGCTGGCCGCTTCGCTCGCCGAACTCGCCCCGCGGGGCCGCTCCGGCTCCTCTCCTGCCGCCGCGGTCCGGGCGGCTTCCCGCGCTCTTTCCCGCCTCGTCCCGCCGATGACGGAGGCGCTGGCCGCGCTCGAACGAGCGGAGGAGGCGCTCGGCGAGGCCGAGACGCTCCTCGAGCGCCTCGCCGGGGTCGAAATGGACGATCCCGGCCGCCTGGAACAGGCCGAAACCCGTCTCTTTGCGCTGCGTGCCGCCGCTCGCAAGCACGCTGTGACGGTCTCCGAATTGCCCGAGTTGCACGCCCGCCTTAATGGCGAGCTTGCGGCGATCGAGAACGGGGCCGCTGCCGCCGCCGTCTGCACCCGCCGCGCCGAGGCAGCCCGCAGCGCCTATGTTGAGGCGGCGAGCCGGCTTGCCGCGGCCCGCGCGGAAGGCGCCAAGCGGCTTGAAGCCGCGCTGGCGAGCGAATTGCCGCCACTCCGACTGGAAAAGGCCCGCTTCCACTGCCGCCTCACCCCTCTGCCCGAATCGGAATGGGGACCTGAGGGGAGCGATGCCGTATCCTTCCTGCTCGCCGCAAATCCCGGGCAGGAACCGGCACCGCTTGCCCGCGCGGCATCCGGGGGCGAGCGCGCGCGTCTGATGCTCGCGCTCAAGGTGGTCCTGGTGGGCGCCCGCAATCCGGGCACCCTGATCTTCGACGAGGTGGATGCCGGCATCGGCGGCGCCGCCGCGGCGGCGGTGGGCGAGCGGCTCGCGCGGATTGCGGAGCGCGTGCAGGTGCTGGTGGTTACCCACAGTCCGCAAGTCGCCGTGCATGGCCGCCAGCATTTCCGCATCACCAAGGAGGTTGCGCGCGGCCGCACCACGACGCGTGTGGCCGAACTCGACGGCTTGCTCCGCCAGGAGGAGATTGCCCGGATGCTGGCCGGCGCCACGGTGACCGATGCGGCCCGCGCCGCGGCCGCCAGCCTGCTCGCCGGTCCCCGGCCCGTCTCCGCCAGCAACCGCCGCCTGCGGGCGGGCTCATGAAGAAGCCCGCCGAAGTCCCGGTCGAAGATCTGGACGAGAGGGAGGCCGCGGCCGAACTCGGACGTCTCGCGGCGCAAATCGGCGACGCCGACCGTGCCTACTACGAGGCCGATGCTCCGGTGATGACGGATGCCGAATACGACCGGCTGCGCACCCGGAACGAAGCGATCGAGGGGCGCTTCCCGGCTCTCGCCCGGCCCGACTCTCCGGCCCGCCGGGTCGGTGCCGCGCCCGCCGGCGGCTTTCGCAAGCTTCGTCACCGCGAGCCCATGATCTCGCTGGACAATGTTCTTACCCCGGACGAGTTCTCCGAGTTCGTCGCCCGCGCCCGACGTTTCCTCGGCTTCGATCCCTCGCGCTCCCTGCTCATGGTCGGGGAGCCGAAGATCGACGGACTGTCCATCTCCCTTACCTATGAGCAAGGCCGGTTCGTCGCCGGCGCCACGCGCGGCGACGGCATCGAGGGAGAAGACGTTACCGCGAATCTGAAAACGATGAAGGCGGTGCCGCAACGCCTGCATGGCCAGGCCCCTTCGTTCATCGAGATCCGCGGCGAGGTCTACATGATGAAGACCGACTTCCTCGCGCTCAACAACGCCCAGGAAAAAGCGGGAGAGAAAGCCTTCGCCAATCCGCGCAACGCTGCCGCCGGCAGCCTCCGCCAGCTCGATCCGTCGATCACCGCCTCGCGCCGCCTTTCCCTCTTCGCCTACGCGATGGGCGCGGCGAGCGAAGCGGTGGCGGACACACATTGGGGTTACCTCGAACGGCTTCGCGGCTGGGGCTTTACCGTCAATCCGCTCTCCCGCCACGTGCGCGACGAGAGCGAAGCCGCCGTCTTCCAGGAAAAGATGACCGGTGAGCGCGCAACGCTCGGCTACGACATCGACGGCGTGGTTTACAAGGCCGACGATCTTGCCTTGCAGCGCCGTCTGGGCGCGGTCGGCCGCGCCCCGCGATGGGCCGTTGCGTGGAAATTCCCCGCCGAGCAGGCGATCACGAAGCTCGAGGATATTCTCATCCAGGTCGGCCGCACCGGCGCACTCACCCCGGTGGCGCAGCTCACGCCGGTCAATGTGGGCGGCGTGCTGGTCTCCCGCGCCAGCCTGCACAATGAGGACGAGATCGCGCGCAAGGACATCCGCATCGGCGACTGGGTACGGATCCAACGCGCCGGCGATGTGATCCCGCAAATACTCGGTGTCGTTCTATCCCGCCGGCCCAAGGACGCAGAACCCTTCATCTTCCCCGAGACCTGCCCTGTCTGCGCCAGCCGGGCGGTGCGCGAAACCGGCGAGGCGGTGCGTCGCTGCACCGGCGGGCTTACCTGCCCGGCCCAGGTGGTCGAGCGGCTGCGCCACTTCGTCTCGCGCGGCGCCTTCGATATCGAGGGGCTCGGCGAAAAGACGATTGCCGAGTTCTCCGCCGATGGCCTGCTGCAGAGCCCGGTGGACATCTTCTCTCTTCCCGTTCGCGAGGTCGAGATTGCCAGGCGCGAAGGCTGGGGCGAAACCTCGGCACGGAACCTCTCGAAGGCCATCGCGGAGCGGCGGCGAATCCCGCTCGCCCGCTTCATCTATGCCCTTGGCATCCGGCGCATCGGCGAAGCGAATGCCCGCCTCCTCGCCCGCCACTTTGGTTCCTACCGGCACTTCGCTGCGGCCATGCAGGCGGCCGCCGATCCCGATTCGCCCGCGCGCCAGACGCTCGAACTCGATCCTCGGGATTGGCCCGGCGATCGTCGAAGAGCTGGTCGCGTTCTTCGCCGAGCCGCGCAACCGCGCTACTCTCGAAGCGCTGGAGCGCGCGGTCACCATCGAGGACGCGGATCCGGCGCCAAGCGGATCTTCGCCCCTTTCCGGCAAGACGATCGTCTTCACCGGCACGCTGGCGAGCATGACACGTGCGGAAGCCAAGGCCCGCGCCGAAACGCTCGGCGCGAAGGTGGCGGACAGCGTCTCGCGCGGCACCGACTTCGTCGTCGCCGGGGCAGATTCCGGCTCCAAGGCGCGCAAGGCCAAAGAACTCGGCGTACGCACGATCGATGAAGAGGAGTGGCGCGGGCTCGCCGACCTCTGAAGCCGGCTTACGAGCTGCGGTAGAGCTTGGTCAGCACGAATTCGCGATGACCCAGCGCCTCGCTCGCGGTGAGCCGGCCGTTCGCGGTGCGCAGGATCATGTCGATCAGCGCGTCGCCCGCATCCGGGACCGTCATCTGCCGGCGCAGGATCCCCGAGACATCGAGATCGATGTGCTCGGACATCGTGCGCACCGTGCGCGGGTTCCCGGAGATCTTGATCACCGGAACGATTGGATTCCCGATGATGTTGCCCTGGCCGGTGGGAAAGGTGTGGACGACGTAGCCGGCGGCGGCCATCAGCGTCACGCACTCGGCTGCGGCCGAGGAGGTGTCCATGTAGTAGAGGCCGGGGCCTTTGGCCGGCGCCTCCGCCGGCTCGAGCACGTCGATATAGCGGGAGGTGCGGCCGATCTTTTCGAGATTGCCGAACGCCTTTTCCTCAATTGTCGTCAGGCCGCCCTCGATGTTCCCCTTGGTCGGTTGCGACTCCGAGAGATCATCGACCTTGTAAGGTTCGATAACCTCGTCCTGATAGGCCTTCCAGGTCGCATAGAACTTCTCCCCGACCTCGGGCGATGCCGCGCGCGCCTTGCAGATATGCTCGGCGCCTGTGATCTCCGAGGTTTCGCCGAACACGCCGTAGATGCCGCGCGGGAGAAGCCGGTCGTACATGTTGCCGACCGTGGGGCAAGAGGCGAGCCCTGTGGTCGTATCGCTTTCCCCGCACTTGGTGGAGACCCAAAGCTCGGAGATGTCGCATTCTTCCTTCTTCATTTCCGAGGCCGCCTGGACGAAATCCTTCGCCCGGCGGGAGGCGGCGGCAATGGTGTTGATATCGCCGTGCTGTTCGATGGCAAAGCCCTCGACCTGCTTGCCGGTCCTGGCGATGCCCTCGACAACACGTCCGGTCCAGCCCGGCTCGATTCCGATGACCACGACCGAGGCGACGTTGGGGTTGGCGCCGGAGCCGATGATCGTGCGGAAGAAGAGATCGAGATCCGCCCCGAACTGCAGGCGTCCGTACGCGTGGGGCAAGGCGAGCGTGCCCTTGATGTTGTTGGCGACGGCTTCGCAGGCGGCATTGGAAAGGTCATCGAGCGGCAGGATCGCCACGTGGTTGCGAACGCCCGCGCGCCCGTCCTTGCGTCTCCAGCCGGAGAAGCGGAGATCACCTGTTGCGGCCATCGCTCTGCCCCCTACCAGCGCTTCGTCTTGAGGTTGTGGACGTGCACATGGCTGCCCTTTGGCGCAGCGCCGATCATCCGCCCGATATCCTCGCCGTACTTGATAGCGGTGTCGCCCGACTTGAGCTCTTTGAGCGCAACCTTGTGGCCGATCGGCACGTCGGCCGTGGCGGCCAGGCGAAAGGAGGAATTGTCTTCGGTAATCACGCAGAGCATATCGGTGCCCGCTTTGAGGCCCTCGATGACGACGACCCCGACATTGTCCCTGGGGCTGTGCACCAGCAATTGCGGGATTTCCATGACGCTCCTCTCGCCGTGCGCGCCGGCCTCGTTCGGCGCGATAGTCTTGTATAAGACCCAATCCCTCCGGTAGCGTCAACCCGGCATGTCGCCTATGCTGCGGATCGGGACGAGCGGGCGCGGAGGGCCAGGGAGGATCGGCTTCCATCCGCTTTACCGTCAGGTGCGCGACCGGCTGCTACGGCGGCTCGGCGAAGGCGCCTGGCCGGCCGGCGCGATGTTGCCGAGCGAGCAGGTGCTGGCGGTGGAGCTCGGGGTAAGCCAGGGGACGGTGCGCAAGGCGCTCGATGCGCTGGTGGCGGAGAACCTGCTCGTGCGTCGCCAGGGCCGCGGTACATTCGTGGCTCTGCACGATGAGCGCCGTATCCTTTTCCAGTTCTTCCGCCTGGTCCCCGATGCAGGCGAGCGCCAGTTTCCGGAAAGTCGCGTACTGGGCGTATCCGTGGCGAAGGCAAGCGCCGAGGAGCGGACGCGGCTCGCCCTTGCCCCGCGTGCCCGGGTGGTGCGCATCAGCAGGGTCCGCACGGTTGGGGGGCGTGCCTGCATTGCCGAATCGATTGCCCTGCCGGAGGCGCTCTTCCCAGGTTTGGCCAACCTGTACGCTGCCCAACAATCTCTATGGGCTCTATGCCGAGGAGTACGGGATCGGCATCGCCCGTGCGTCGGAACGGCTCAAGGCGATCGCTCTTACGCCCGCCGATGCTGTATTGCTTGGCGCGGCTCCAGGCACTCCGGCGCTGGCAATCGACCGTCTCGCACGCGCGATCGACGGACGGAAGGTGGAATGGCGGGTCTCGCGCTGCCTTACCATGCACGCGCATTACAGCTCCGATCTCACGTAAGCGCGGGCCGCGCCTCTCAGGTGATGACGCCTGAGCAGCGCAGGGCATCGATCTCCGCGTCCCCAAGGCCAAGCTCGCGTGCGATTTCCGTGTCGTGCTCGCCTGGCCGCGGCGGGTCGCGTCTGAGCCGGCAATGCTCGCCGTCCATGGCGATCGGCAAAGCCGGCAGCTTGGTCCACGATCCGTCGGGTAGCCGCGTGCGCAAGAGTCCGCCCGAGGCATTGAGGTGAGGGTCGTCGAAGAGGTCGGCGGGCGTGCCGATCGGGGCAAAGGGAAGGCCGAGTTCCTCGCACCGCTGCATCAGCTCGGCACGTGTATGCCGGCGGAAGGCGTCCGCGATCCGGGGCAGCGTACGCGCCCGTTCGGCGACCCGTGCGGCCTGCGTCACAAGCGCGGGGTCGCGCGCGAGATCATCCAGAGAGAAGGCCCTACACAGCACCTGCCACTGGCCGTCCGTGACGGCGCCGACGAAGATCTGCCCGCCGTCTGCGGTCTCGAACACGTCATAGACCGGCCAGGCCGGATTGCGCTGGCTCATCGGCGCGGGGACCTTGCCGGTCACCGCGATCTGGGCCATGTGCTGGCCCATAAGCAGGGCAGTATTCTCGAACAGCGCCGTTTGCACGTGCCGGCCACGGCCGCACGCGTGGCGTTCGTGAAGCGCGGCCAGTATGGCGATGACGCCGAACATGCCCCCCATGATGTCGTTGACGGAGGTCCCCGCGCGCAGTGGCCGGCCGGGCAATCCCGTCATGTAGGCGAGCCCGCCCATCATCTGCACCACTTCGTCGAGCGCCGTGCGATGCTCGTAGGGGCCGGGTAGGAATCCCTTGCAGGAGCAATAGATCAGGCGGGGATTGGCCGCCGCGAGCGCGGCATAGCCGAGGCCGAGCTTTTCCATCGCTCCTGGGCGGAAGTTCTCAATCAGCACGTCCGATGTGGCGAGCAGCTTCCGCACCAGTTCCATGCCTTCCGGCCGCTTGAGATCGACCGCGAGGCTCCGCTTGTTGCGGTTGAACATGACGAAGAAGCCGGCGCCTGAGCCGGTGAGGCGGCGCGTGTTGTCGCCGACCGGTCGCGGCTCGACCTTGATCACGTCGGCGCCAAGGTCGCCGAGGACAAGGCCGGCGGTCGGCCCCATCACCATATGGACGAACTCGACGACCTTCAGTCCGGCGAGCGGGGCAGGCGGCACGGGGTCAGGCCGCGGCGCGGAAGGTCTTCGGGATGCCGGCCTTCGGCACCTGTCCGTGCAGCGTTTCGCCCGGCAGCCCCTCATGCAGGAGCTTGCGCGCGGCGATCAGCTTGCCGAGATCGATGCCGGTCGTGAAGCCCATGCTTTCGAGCATGAAGACAAGGTCCTCGGTAACGATGTTGCCCGAGGCGCCTGGGGCAAAGGGGCAGCCGCCGAGCCCGGCAAGGGCGGCATCGAAGTTGCGGATGCCCTCCTCCAGGCCGGCGAGCGCGTTGGCGAGGCCCAACCCCATGGTATCGTGCAGGTGCAGCCCTTCGAGCGTCTCGCCGACCGCGGCGCGCACCGCGCGGACGGTCTCGTGAACCTGCGCCGGGTGCGCGTAGCCGACAGTGTCCGCCAGCGCGATGGAATCAACCCCCGCCTCGGCAAGGCCGGTCGCGATCGCGACCACGTCGCGGATCGGCACAATCCCGTCGATCGAGCAGCCGAAGGCCGTGGAGCAGCCCGCCGCCACCGCCATTCGCCGCGTCTGGCTCCGCGCCCAGGCGACGATACGGCCCACCTCCGCGACCTGCTCGGCTGGTGTGCGGTTGAGATTGGCGCGGCTGTGCCCTTCGCTCACCGAGACGGGAATGCTCACGCGGTGGGTGCCCGCGGCATGGGCGTTCTGCGCTCCGCGCAGGTTCGGGGCCAGCGCAACGACGGTGAGGCCAGGGACGGTCACGGCGTGGCGGACGATCGTATCCGTATCGGCCATCTGCGGAACCAGCTTCGGGGGAACGAAGCTCCCGACCTCGATCTCGGGCACGCCCGCGGCCGCCATCGCCTCGATCCAGCGCGCCTTGATCCCGGTCGGCATGACGGCCTTGGCCATTTGCAGACCGTCTCGCGGCCCGACTTCGCAGATGACGATTTTCGTCTTGGTCTCGGTAGTCGCGCTGGCATTCATGGCGGTGGAGCCTTCGCGGCAAGAGTGGAGCCGGCCCGCGGGCCGGGCGTGACGGGCGCCCGCTGCCGATGCGGGGGAACCGCGGCCCGGCGTTGTCCCGCCCCGAGCAACCCCGCCGTCACGGGGGGCGTCCGGCGTGGTCGAAGCACGGTCCGCGGAGATGGCAGGCCACGGCTCGCTCGTGCAGCATGCCGCCCGGCAGAACGCCAACCCCTGCGGAAGCGGTGCGGCAGCCGCGGGGAAAAGCGCGTCGGACAGGCCGGCGGGGGCGATAATCGCATCCCCGCACCCTGCGACCTGATGACACCGCGGGCAAGCGGACGGGGGCAATTTGGCCCCCGCGATTGACCCCCGGGGCGCTCGGCCGCTAATTGGTCGGGCGCCTCCGTCCGGCCGTGCGGCCCTGCCCGGGTCTGGAGAGTCGCCCATGTCGCGCGTTCGGGAGAACGACCCCTCATGATCCTGCGTCGGGCCACGGGCCTGCTTGCAGCCGCGCTGTTCTGCCTTGCGCCCCAGGCCCTTGCCCAACCGGCGGCGGCCGCGCCGCCGGCCGTTGGTGTCGTCACGGCCGAGATCGAGCCGGTGTACCAGACGAGCCAGTACGTCGGGCGGATCCTCGCGGAGAAGACGGTCCGGCTGGTGGCGCGGGTGACCGGCTTTCTGGAGCAGCGGCGGTTCCGGCAGGGCAGCGATGTCGCCGTGGGGCAGCTACTCTATGTCATTGAGCAGCCGCCCTACCAGGCGGCGGTGGCGCAGAGCCAGGCAGCGGTGGCGGAAGCCGGGGCACAGCTCGCGAACGCCATCACGACCCTCAACCGTGAGCTGCAGCTCCTGCATACCCCGGCCGGCCAGCAATCGACCGTCGATAACGACCGCGCGACGCAGCTCTCCGACGCCGCCCAGCTTGCCTCGGCTCGGGCGCAGCTTGAGACCGCGAACATCAATCTGGGCTATACCGAGATCCGGGCCCCGATCGCCGGCCGCATCGGCATCACCAATATCTCCGAGGGCAACGTCGTCGGACCATCTTCCGGAACGCTCGCGACGATCGTCAGTCAGGACCCGATGTACGTCGCCTTCGAGATGCCGATGGTCGATGCCCTCAGTCTGAATGACCGCTATCGCTCCCAGGGCGGCCTGGCCGCGCTGGGCATACGCATCGTCCTGCCCGACGGGCAAACCTACAGCCGGACGGGCCAGGTCCAGTTCATGAGCAACACCGTCTCCAGCAGCACGGACACGATCCTGGTGCGCGGCACGATCGCCAATCCGCCATTGCCGGGTCCGGCAAGCCGGGGGGTGGGCAACCGCGAACTGACGGACGGGGAGTTCGTGACCGTGATCCTGCGCGGCCTCAAGCCCGAGCAGGCAGTCGTGGTGCCACGCCAGGCCGTGCTGAACGACCAGCTCGGCACCTACGTCCTCGTCGTCGATGCGCGGTCGGTCGTCGAGCGGCGTCCCGTGACCCTCGGCCAGACCACCCCCGCTACGGCGGTGATCGCGAGCGGGCTCGCGAGCGGAGAGCGGGTCATCATCGAAGGCATCCAGCGGGTTCGGCCCGGGCTCAAGGTCGACGCCCAGGAAATTCAGGTTCCCGGCATGCCGGCTCCGACCGGCAAATCCTGACCGCATGATATCAGGAATCTTCATCGACCGACCGCGCTTCGCGGTCGTCATCGCGCTGATCGTCACGCTCGCCGGCCTCCTGGCGCTCACCCGCATTCCGGTCGCACAGTTCCCGAATATCGTGCCCCCGCAGGTGCAGGTCACGACGACCTACCCCGGTGCTTCCGCTGCGGTGATCGAACAGACGGTGGCCCAGCCGCTGGAAGAGCAGATTAACGGTGTCGAGAACGAACTCTACATGCAGTCCACCAGCGGCAACGACGGCAGCTACAATCTGACCGTCAGCTTCCAGCTGGGCAGCGACCCCAATATCGATACGGTCAATGTCAACAACGCGGTACAGTCGGCGCTCTCGCAGCTGCCCCAGCAGGTGCAGCAGGAAGGGCTCACGGTACGCAAGCGCAGCTCGTCGGTGTTGGCGTTCATCTTCTTCTACAGTCCCGGCGGCAAACTTTCGCCCCTGCAGGTCAGCAACTATGTGACCGTTAACGATCTCGACACGCTGGCACGCGTTCCCGGGGTCGGCCAGGCCTTCATCTTCGGGGCGCAGAACTATTCCATGCGGGTATGGTTCAGCGCCAGCCGCCTGACCGAGCTCGGCCTCACGCCCTCGGACATCATCAATGCGATCAACTCGCAGAACGTGCAGGCCCCGGTGGGCACGATCGGAGCGCGGCCGATCGGCCGGGACCAGCAGTACCAGATGAGTGTCCAGACCCAGGGGCGGCTCGTCACCCCGGCCCAGTTCGGCAACATCGTGATCCGCGCCAACCCGGACGGCTCGGTCCTTCGCCTCAGGGATGTGGCCCAGGTGGAACTGGGCGCCCAGCAGTTGACCACCCAGGACGAGTTCGACGGCAATCCCGGCGTCGGCATGGGCATCTTCCTCACCCCGGGCGCCAACGCGGTGGCAACGTCGACTGCGGTGCACCAGGCTCTGGAACGTCTCAGCCAACGCTTTCCGTCCGGCCTCAAGGTCGCAACCGTCTACGATTCCGCAAGCTTCGTCTCGGACACGATCCGCGAGGTCGCGATCACGCTCGGCGAGGCATTCCTGCTCGTCGTGCTGGTCATGTTCCTCTTCCTTGGCAATCTGCGCGCCGTGATCGTGCCGACCGTGGTGGTGCCGGTGAGCCTGATCGGCACCTTCGCGGTGCTGCTGGCGCTCGGGCAATCCGCCAACACGATCAATCTTCTGGCGCTCGTCGTCGCGGTTGGCATCGTTGTCGACGACGCGATCGTCGTCGTCGAGAACGTCGAGCGGGTGATGGAGGAGGAGCCGGACCTTCCGGCGGCGGTCGCAACAAAGAAGGCGATGCAGCAGATCACGGCACCGATCATCGCGATTTCGCTGGTTCTCCTCTCCGTCTTCGTGCCTGTCGCGTTCATTCCCGGCCTTTCCGGCCTTCTGTTCAGCCAATTCGCCATGACCGTCAGCATCGCCATGCTGATCTCGGCGAGCAACGCGCTCATCCTCTCTCCGGCGCTCTGCGCCATCTTCCTCAGGCCGGCCGACCGCCGGCGAAGTCTCATGGCACCGGTGCTGCGCTGCATCGATGCGGCGCAGCGGGGCTACGCCGCGACGGTGGCGCGGCTGGTGCGCAGGGCCGGGCTCGCGCTGCTCGCCATCGGCCTCTTCGCCGGCGGCGTTTATGTGCTTTCCGCGCGCGTGCCGGGTGGGTTCCTGCCGGACGAGGATCAGGGTGCCTTCTTCATCCAGATGCAGCTTCCGCAGGGGGCGTCGCTGGCGCGCACGCAAGCCGCGGTCGATCAGTTCTATCCCAAGCTCAAGGCGCTGCCGCAGGTGGAGGACGTCATCGCCATCGTCGGCTATTCGCTGCTCGACAGCATCTCGGAATCGAACGCCGCCTTCCTGGTCGTCAGGCTGAAGCCGTTCGCCGCGCGGCCGGGCATGCGCAACGGCGTCGATGCGGTGATCGGGCACGTGTTCGCGCTCGGCCAGCAGGTCCTGGCCGCCACGATCATCCCGTTCAATCTGCCGCCGATCATCGGGCTTTCGACCAATGGCGGGTTCCAGTACATGCTCGAGAACCTCCAGGGCGCCAGCACATCCGACTTGACGAGCGTGGCCAACGCGCTGATCGTGGCGGCGAACCAGAGCCCGAACCTCGCGCGCGTATTCACCACCTTCTCGGCAAGCACGCCCGCGGTCTATCTCGATATCGACCGCACCAAGGCTCAGGCGCTCGGGGTTTCGATCAGCAACATCTTCACCTCGCTCCAGGCCACGCTCGGTGGCTATTTCGTTAATGATTTCAACCTCTTTGGCAGGGTCTGGCAGGTCAACATCGAGGGCTTGCCGCGGGACCGCAACGATATCAGCGCGATCTGGAAGATCTACGTGCGCTCGAACACCGGGGCGATGGTGCCGTTGCGGGCGCTCGCGACGGCGCATATCGTGCTCGGACCGGCCTACATCACCCGCTACAACGACACCGAAGCGGTCCCGATCAACGGCTCACCGGCGCCGGGTGTCGCATCGAGCCGGGCACTGGCGGCGATGGAGGCGATCTCCGGCAAGACGTTGCCCGCAGGCTTCAGCTACGACTGGACCGGAACTTCGTTCCAGGAGAAGGCGGCGAGCGGCAATACCGGCGTGATTCTCGGTCTTTCCGTCCTGTTTGCTTACCTGTTCCTGGTCGCGCTCTACGAGAGCTGGGTGATCCCGGTCGCGGTGCTGCTCGCGGTGACGGTCGGTGTGTTCGGCGCCTACCTCGGCGTCATGGTGGCTGGGCTGACGATGGACCTCTACGCCCAGATCGGGCTGGTGGTGCTGATTGCGGTTGCCGCGAAGAATGGTATCCTGATTGTCGAGTTTGCGAAGAAGCAGCGCGAGGCAGGGAGCCCGATCCGCGAGGCGGCGACGCTTGGCGCCCGGATCCGGTTCCGCGCTGTGATGATGACATCGCTTGCCTTTTGCATGGGGCTCCTGCCGCTGGTCACCGCCCAGGGGGCCGCATCGGTCAGCCGGCGGGACGTGGGAACCGCGGTCTTCGCCGGCATGCTGATGGCGAGCCTGATCGGGATTTTCCTGATACCGATGCTTTACGTGACCTTCCAGACCTTGCGGGAAAGAACGAAACTGCGCCGCAGGGCAGCGCGGCCAGGTTGATCCTGCGTGCCGCCGCGCCCTGGTGCCAGCTTTCATGGACAGCTGACGCGTCGGTGTTTGTCCAGGTGCCCGATTGACGCGGCGTTTCGTGATCGCTACGCGAGCGACGAAACGCTGCGATCGGGCACTAGTGTTCGGCGCCTCGTGCGTTCATGCTAAAGCCCTTTCGGAGCAGCCTCGGAGACCCTCATGACGAAGTTCGGTCTTGCCCAGCCGGTCCGCCGTGTGGAGGACCCGCGTCTGCTGATCGGCCGCGGCCTCTATACGGACGACATCCGGCCCGGCCGCGCGGCCGTCGGGATGGTGTTGCGCAGCCCGCATGCGGCGGCGCGCGTTGTGTCGGTCGATGCCGCGGCCGCCCGGAACGTGCCCGGCGTTCTGGGCGTCTATACCTCGGCCGAGCTCAAGGCGGATGAGATCGGCGGGTTGCCCTGCCTCGTGCCGATCAGGAACCGCGACGGCACGTCCCGTTTCGATCCGGCACACCCGGTGCTCGCTGAGGGCATGGTGCGGCATGTCGGTGATCCCGTGGCCTTTGTCGTCGGCGAGACCGCGCTGGCGGCGCGCGACGGGGCGGAGGCGGTGGCGGTGGAGTATGATGTGCTCCCCTCGGTGACGGACCTCGGGCACGCGATGGACGCGGGCCAGCCCGAGGTCTGGCGGGGTGCGAGAAACAACGTCTGCTTCGACTGGGAGGTCGGCGACCGGGCGCGGGTCGAGGCGCTCCTTGCCGCGGCGGCACACGTCACCAAGCTTACGCTGGTGAACAACCGGATCGTCGTCTCGAGCATGGAAGCGCGGGCGGCGGTCGGCGAATATGACCCCGGTTCGGGCCGCTTCACCCTTACCACCAACACGCAGGGCGTCTGGCTGCTCAAGGAGCAGCTCGCCAAGGCCATATTCCGGATGCCGGAAGAGAAGTTTCGGGTGATCACGCCGGACGTGGGCGGCGGCTTCGGAATGAAGCTCTTCCTCTACGCCGAGCATGTTCTGGTCTGCTACGCGGCGCGCAAGCTCGGCCGCCCCGTGACCTGGACCTCCGAGCGGTCGGAGGCATTCCTCTCCGACACCCACGGCCGCGACAACATAACCGATGCGGAGCTTGCGCTTGACAAGGAGGGGAGATTTCTTGCCCTGCGCACCCGCAACCTCGCCAACATGGGCGCCTATCTCTCGACCTTCGCACCATTCATCCCGACGATGGCCGGGACGAAGGTTCTGGCGAGCGTCTACGGCTTCCAGGCAATTTATGCGAACGTCGTCGGCGTCTTTACGAACACGGTTCCGGTCGATGCTTATCGTGGCGCCGGGCGCCCCGAAAGCAACTATCTGGTCGAACGTCTGGTCGATGCCGCGGCGCGTGAGCTGGGGCTCGACCGGGCCGAGATCCGGCGGCGGAACATGGTCTCGTCGACCGCGATGCCCTACACCACCGCGATGGGCCAGAAATACGATTCGGGTGATTTCCCTCGCGTGCTCGAGACCGCACTCGAGAGGATCGGCTGGGCCGGCTTTCCGGCCCGCCGGTTGGCGGCGGAAAGGCGCGCCAGAATGCGTGGCATCGGGCTTGCCTATTATCTCGAGGCCACCGGAGGGGCGCCGAGCGAGCGCGCCGAGATTCGCTTCTCTGCCGATGGATTCGTGGACGTCTTGGTCGGCACGCAGTCGACCGGGCAGGGGCACGAGACCGCTTATGTCCAGATCATCGCCGATCGGCTCGGCGTGCCGGGCGAAAATGTGCGGATCCACCAGGGCGATAGTGACGCGATCCCGACCGGCGGGGGAACCGGCGGCGCGCGCAGCCTGTATTCCGAGGGCCAAGCGATCCTGGTTGCTGCTGACAGCGTGATCGAAAAGGGAAGGCGGGCGGCCTCGGAAGCGCTCGAAGCCGCGGTTGCGGACATTGCCTTCGTCGCAGGCCGGTTCTCGATCGTCGGGACGGACCGCGCCGTCGATATCCTCGATCTCGCGGCGCGTCAGCGCACGCGGGTGGCCGCCGGCGAGGCCGCCACGACGCTCGACGCTGCCGAAATCGCGGACATCGACCGCCATACCTTCCCCAACGGCTGCCATGTGGCCGAGGTCGAGATCGATCCGGACACGGGCATAGTTGAGGTCGTACGCTACCTGGTTTGTGACGATTTCGGGACGATCGTGAACCCGCTCATCGTGCGGGGTCAGGTCCAAGGCGGCGTCGCGCAGGGAATCGGACAGGCCATCCTCGAGCGTACAGCGTACGATCCCGAATCCGGGCAGCTGCTCTCGGGTAGTTTCATGGACTACGCGCTGCCGCGGGCGGACAGCGTGCCGGAGATCGAGGTCGAACTCATTGAAATTCCTTGTCTGGCCAATCCCCTTGGCGCCAAGGGTGCCGGCGAGGCGGGGGCGGTCGGCAGCCCGCCCGCGGTGATTAACGCCATCGTCGATGCGCTGGGCAGTCGCGGCGTGCGCCATCTCGACATGCCGGCGACGCCCGAACGGGTATGGAGAGCGCTCGCCGCGGCGCGCGCGGCGTAGCCGCCGTTCCGCCGGGCAGGAGAGGAGTTCCATGCGGCTGGTGGCGGTTTCGCGCGTTCTCAACGAAGACGATATCATCGAGGCATTTGTCCGCCACCATGCGCCGCTGGTCGACCACCACGTGCTGCTGGACAACGGTAGCATCGACCGTACGGTGGAGATCCTCACGAAGCTGGCGGGGGCAGGTCTGCCGATTACGGTATTTTCGAACCGTAACCCGATGTTTGCGGAAACGACCTTCAACACGTTCCTCTATCGTTACGCGGTGGAAGAGCAGCGTGCCGACGGGATCCTGTTCCTCGACGCCGACGAATTCCTTGACCTCCGGCGGATGGGCGTTGCCCTGCGCCGGCGTCTGGCGGATCTGCCCGCAGATGCCCCCGGATTGCGGCTGCCGATGATCAACTATCATGCCACGGCCGCGGACGACCCGGACGACATCCTGGCGATCCGTCGTATTCGGCTGCGTGAGCCGACGGCTGCGAGTTCGAGCAAGATCTTGCTCCGCCGGCTCCTTCCTTCATGGGCCGTCGTCGTCGATGCGGGCAACCACAATGCGATGTTCCACGGCAAGGAGGTCGTGTGCGTCGCCGACAAGCGCGTCGCGCTGGCTCATTTTTCTGACAGGGGTCGTTGGCGGTGGCTGGGACGGGCGGTGATCGGACAGCTCAAAGTGCTGGCTTCAGCCCAGCAGGAGCGCGCGCAGAACCGCGGTGTGCACTATCGTGAGACATACGAGATGCTGCGGGATGCACCTGAAAAGCTGGGTGTTGCGCAAAATTTCGGTGCCTTGCCGCCACCGGGCAAGGAATGGATCGACGACCCGATCGCCTATCGCGGCCGGCCGCTCGCTTTCACGGAGCGAAGCGACGAGCGGCTGAAGGCTCTCCGTGCCGCGATCGCGGTCGCGGAGGGCCTCGCCGAGCAGCATGCCCGGCTGATTGACGGCAACCATGCCATACGGCTGCAGGTCGACCAGTGGGCAATGCAGTTCCAGCGGGTGGTGTGAGCTGGTGGGCGGCTCACGGTAGCGCGCAGCGGCCACTGGGAGGGGCGGCCCGTCGCCAGGCGTGCGCGTGCGTGGGCGACAGCGGCGAGTAGGAGAATCCTCTCGATTGGCGGAGGGACAGCAGGCGGCACCGCGCACGCCTTGGCCTTGGGTTCCGCGGGATATCGGGGTTCTCCAATACCAACCCTGCCTCGAGCCGCCGCGTCCGACCGGCGTGCCGGCGGCGAACAGTCGACAGGCGGCCGGGCGACCAAGTGACTCTATTGCTCGGCGTCGCGGACGAGCGGGACAGGAAGGCGCGCGAAGGGCTCACGCTTTACCAGTCACCCGATTGCGAAAATGGGTGAAGGAGCAAATCTGCCTTGACCGGAATCCCTCCGCGATCCCGCCGGAAGCGACATTGAATGAGATGCAAGGCCGCCTTTTCACCGCGATGGCGAAGGATAAGCCGCTTCATGGCGGGTCGTTGAGAGTATAAGGGTTGCTCGTTATCGGACATGCTTGACAGCGTCGACGCACCAAGCCGAGGTCGCCGATGGTCTCGCCAGAACCGACTTTGGTGGGAAATGCGGCGTGGCCGGGTTCACCGACGTATCGGATCAGGCACGCCGCCGAGGGCACCCGGTAGGGGACGCCGCAGGTGACGAAGGTCGGGGATCCACGACAACGCGCTTGCGAGCGGCGGCCAGGGCGTGCGACCAATCGGTGGGCCTTCCCGGGCACGTTGGCCCTGCATCTTGAAGATCCGGAGGCAGAGATCGTGATCAAGCCGTTGCGCAAAGCCGTGCTGCCGGTTGCCGGCCTCGGAACTCGCTTCCTGCCGGCCACGAAGGCGATGGCCAAGGAGATGCTTCCTGTGGTTGACCGGCCGCTCATCCAATATTCCGTCGACGAGGCACGCGCCGCGGGCATCGAGCTCTTCTGCATGGTTACAGGCCGCGGAAAGACCGAGCTCGTCGAATACTTCGACGTTGCGTACGAACTGGAGGCGACGCTGCGCGAACGAGGCAAGCGCGACGCACTGGAAGCGTTGCGCGACAGCTCGACTGCGCCGGGAACCATGGTAACGGTCCGTCAGCAGGTCCCACTCGGCCTCGGTCATGCCATTTGGTGCGCCCGGGCCTTCATCGGGGGCGATCCCTTCGCCATTCTCCTCCCAGATGATCTCGTGCTTTCCCGGACGCCCTGCCTTAAGCAGCTTGCCGACGCATATTACGAAACCGGTGGGAACGTAGTCGCTGTCGAGGATGTGCCGCGCGAGCACACCCAGCGCTACGGCGTGCTGGCGGTCGGCGGCGACGATGGCCGCCTGGTCGAGGTGAAGGGCCTAGTGGAGAAGCCGGAGCCGGCGAAGGCGCCGTCGACGCTCTCGATCATCGGTCGCTACGTGCTGTTGCCTTCCGTGCTGCGGCACCTCGCGAATCTCGAGCGGGGCGCCGGCGGAGAGATCCAGCTTACAGATGCGATTGCGAGAATGATCGGCGAGAGCCCAGTTCATGGGTTGCGCTTCGAGGGGCGCCGCTTCGACTGCGGGGACAAAGCCGGCTTTCTCGAGGCGCAGATCGCTTTCGCACTCAAGCGCCCGGATCTTGGGCCAATGGTGCGGTCGTTCCTTCCCCATTATATCGCGTCCTAATCATGGCTGAGCGGAACCGCATGATCTTTTCGCATCACTTCCACCCTTCGGTGCTGCGTGAGTATGACATCCGCGGCATCGTCGGCGAGACGCTCAACCCAGCGGATGCTTTCGCCGTTGGCCGCTGCTTCGGCAGCGTCGTTGCCCGCGGCGGCGGCAGCTCCGTGGTGGTCGGCTCCGACGGGCGGCTTTCCTCGCCGGCACTCGAACCGGCGGTCGTCGCAGGGCTCAAGGCGAGTGGCGTCACCGTCCTCCGCATTGGATGCGGGCCGACGCCAATGCTCTATTATGCGTCGAGCGTGGAGGCCGCAGACGGAGCCGTGATGGTGACGGGGAGCCACAACCCGCCAGATCATAACGGCTTCAAGATGATGCTTGGAGCGAAGCCTTACTACGGCGAAGCCATCCGCGCCCTCGGGCGCGTGGCCGCCACGGGCGATGTTGTTGCCGAGGCAGCGGGCGGCGAGCGCGTTTTGGAGATGAAGGCGGCCTATGTCTCACGCCTGATCGAGGGCTGGGATGGTGGGGATCGCCGGCTTTCCGTGGTGTGGGACAATGGCAACGGCGCGGCGGGCGACGTCCTCGCGATGCTGCTCGAGCGTCTCCCCGGAAACCATGTGCTACTCAACGGAACGATAGACGGGCGCTTCCCTGCTCATCACCCAGACCCGACCGTGCCGAAGAACCTCGAGCAGCTCGTGGCCGAGGTTCGTGCACGCGGTGCCGACGCCGGTATCGCGGTCGACGGCGACGCCGACCGGATCGGCGTCGTCGACGACACGGGCGTTATTCTGTTCGGCGACCAGCTTATGGTGCTTCTCTCGCGCGACGTGTTGAACCGCAATCCCGGCGCGCCAATCATCGCCGACGTGAAGGCCAGCCAAGTCCTCTTCGACGAGATCGCGCGCGCGGGTGGCCGGCCGCTGATGTGGCGCACCGGTCATTCGCTTATTAAGGCAAAAATGGCAGAGATTGGCGCGCCGCTTGCCGGCGAAATGTCCGGGCATATTTTTTTTGCTGAACGCTGGTACGGGTTTGACGATGCACTCTATGCCGGGATTCGCTTTCTCGGCGTGCTCGCCCGCGACAGCCACCCTCTCTCGACCCTGCGGCGGGCACTGCCGCAGGTCGTCAACACGCCGGAGCTGCGCTTCCCCTGCCCTGACGATCGCAAGTTCGCGATCGTCGAGGAATTGGCGGGGCGCCTGCGTGCGCGCGGTGCCAACCTCGCCGACATCGATGGCGTGCGCGTCACAACACCGGATGGATGGTGGTTGCTTCGCGCCTCGAACACACAAGCGGTTCTTGTCGCCCGCGCCGAGGCTAAGGACGAAGCGGGTCTTGATCGGCTGAAAGCGGCTATCGTCACCGAGCTTGTCGCGTCAGGTGTTGCGCCGCCCGACTTTGCGGCGGCGGAGTCCGGGCACTGAGCTCCACCGGATCGTAATCTCGAAACTCGGTCTCGCGGCAATTGGCAATTGCGCCGTCTCCTCGCTGCCCACGCGTGACGGGCGGCATGCCTGGTTCCGCTTTCCGCGACTTGCCGCCGATCTGCTGTTTCATTCCCTGCTGGGCGGCGGGACCTCAACCATCCCCTCATTTCCTGACTGAGGGTGTCGAGTAACCAAAGAATCCGGCGGGGCGGCCGGACGTTCCCGAAAGAATCAAGATGGGCCTGCGTGGATTGGCGCTCTTCCGCCCATTATGGGTCGGTTGCGGGATGCCGGAAACTTGAGAATTTCTTCGCATGCAGCACGAGTCTCGAGGCATGCGACGGCACTGAACCGGACTTCCGGCTTGATGGAAGTGCATGGCTTCCTGGGTCGCCTGTTCGATGGTGATCTGCACGCAAAGCGTATGTTGTCGCTGGCCAATGCCACCCTGGGCGTCGTCAGGACTGCATCCCTGGCGGTCAATACGGCCGGCCACGGCCTTGCCCTGGCGCGCGGCCGCGTGATCAGGCATGCCATCAAGCAGGCGGATCGGTTGCTTTCCAATCAGGGGATCGACAGCGACGTCGCCCCGCGCCACTGGGTCTCCTGCGTGGTGGAGCCTCGCACCGGCATCAACGTGACCATGGACTGGACCTCGTTCGAGGTTGACGGTCAAGCCACCATCATACTGTCGCGGTTGACCCGCCACCGCCGCGCTACCCCACTGGAATGGCTGACGGTCGATACCGCCACCCTCAAGGATCACCGCAACGAGTACCAATATCAGGTACCGGTGCGGCTGGCCGATGCCCTGTCGGCGGACATCGCGGTGTCTATCGTGGCCGACGTGGCCTACGTGGCCGATCGTGGGTTCCGCGAAGAAGCTCTACCGGGTCCCGACCGAGGAGCCGAAGTTCGCGTACGCTATCCGCTTCCGCGGCAACATTGCGGTGACCGCCGCGCATGGCGAAACGCGCAGCGCCATGGCCATGGCCTGGGCCTGGGCCTGGGCCTGGGCCGGAGCCGGCGGACGGCCTCGCGTCCTGCGGGGCGCCACGGTGACAGCCGAACACTATCAGGGGGGAACAGGTACTGTGCGTGCAGGACAAGGCGACGAAGCAGGCTGATAGGGGGTCAGCGAGTGGGGAGCTGACCGATGCGACGCTGCCGCCTTCGCGATGAGCAATGGGAACGTATTTGAGACCGGCTGCCAGGGCGTGAGGGTCATGTCGGGGCGACTGCGGCGCACGGTCGCCTATTCGTCGCGGCCGTGTTCTATCGCTATCGCGCTGGGATCCCGTGGCGTGACCTGCCGGAGCGCTTCGGGGACCGGAAGACCGTGCGCAGCCGCTTCAGCCAATGGTCGAGCAGGGGGGCTTAGGAGAAGCTTGTCAATCACTTACCAGCAGATGCCGACAACGAATACGCGATGATTGACGGCACCACCGTGCGCGCCCATCAGCACAGCGCCGGCGCCGAACAAAGTTGGCGAAGATCAGGCGATCGGACGGCGGATTGACCAGCAAGATCCACGCCATGGCCGATGCGCTGCGCAAGCCCGTCCGCTTCTTGCTGACCGGCGGCGAGACCTATGATCTGGTCGGGGCGGATCACTTGCTCCCGAGCATGATCGCCGGCACGCTGACTGCCGACCAGGCCTGCGGCGCCGACAAGTGGGTCATCGAGCTGCTCACCGCAGCCGGCAGGACGCTTGTGATCCCGCCCAAGGCCAATGGCCTGGTCAGCCGGAACTACGATGGGGAGCTCTGCATAGCCGGCCATCGGATCGAGAGCTTATTCGCCAGGCTCAAGCAGTTCCGCACCATCGCTTCGCGCTACGACAAAACCAGGAACTTCCTCGGAGCCATCCACCTCGTCGCCGCAGTCATCCGACTCAACTGACGATACACCCTAGGTCTCCACAAATCCAGTCGCAACCACGTGAACCGCTTGGCCGCTCCGTCGCGTTATGGGGTGGGAAGGATGTCCGATCCGCCATGCGCGTCGCTGTCTATTGGGCTCCGCCCGCCGCCGATCCGCACGCCGATCCCGACGCCGATTTCCTCTGGGCCCTGGGCTCGGCCTGGCTCGGCCGCGACAGCGAAACCGGCCTCCCGGTGCCGCAGCCTGACGTGCCCGGCCTTGCCGCGCTCACCGCAAGCCCGCGCCGCTACGGCTTCCACGCCACCCTCAAGGCGCCGATCACCCTTGCCGGCAGGTTCGAGGAATTTCTCGCCGACGCGCAGGCACTGGCGCGGACGCTGAGGCCGGCGCGCCTCCCCGCGCTCGCGGTCCGCGCGCTCGACGGCTTCGCCGCCCTCTGCCCGACCGCGGAGAGCCCCGAGCTTACGGCACTCGCCGCCTCGGTCGTCACGGCGCTCGACCACCATCGCCTACCGGAGGCGCAGGAAGAACAGGCCCGCCGCAGCCTCGGGCGAACGCCCGCCCAGGCTGCGTACCTTGCCCGCTGGGGCTATCCGTTCGTGCTCGACGAATGGCGCTTCCACATGACGCTCAGCGACACCGGCGCGGCGACGCCGTCCCTGCTCGCCGCCGCCATGCGGCATTTCGCCCCCGTGCTCGAGCGCGAGCGGCGCGTGGGGGAGCTTGCGGTCTTCGTCGAGCCTTCGCCCGGCGCCGCATTCCGTCTCGCCGCGCGCCTTCCGTTCGCGTCGTGACGCAAGCGGTCACGGCTCGAAGACGACCTGCACCCTGGGCGTCGGGTAGCGGGCGATGCCGAATTCGACGATGGTGCCGGCGCGGTCGACATTGACGTTCTCGCAACAGAGCAGCGGCCGCGAGCGCGGCGTCTCCAGCAGTTCCGCCTCCGCCGGCGTCGGCATCCGCGCCGTCACGCGGGTGGATTGGCGCAGATAATCCGCAACCCCCACCCGGGCGAGCGCCCGGGTGACGGCCCCTTCCGCGCGCAGCGCCTCGAGGATGCCGCGCAGGCGCGCGGGGGGGAAATAATGGCTGGCAAACGAGATGGGCCGCCCGTCGGCGAGCCCGAGATGCTCGAACAGCACCACTTTCGCGCCGCTGCGCACCCCGAGCCCGGCGGCCACCCTGCTGTCCGCCTCCTGTTCGCGGAGATCGAGCACCCGGCCGGAGGGTTCGCGGTTGTGGCGGCGGATCCATTCCGAGAAGCGCGTGCGCGGTCCGACGATGTAATCGAGCACGTCCTCGGCGACGAAGGAACCGCGCCCCTGTTCGACGCGGATCAGGCCGGCGCGCGACAATTCCTCGAGCGCGCGGCGCACGGTGTGGCGGTTGACGCCGAACCGCGCCGCGAGCCCGGCCTCGGTGGGCAGCCGGCCGCCGGCCGGAAGCGCGCCGCCGAGGATCTCGCGCTGAAGCGTCTCGGCGATCCGCCGCCAGAGCGCGACGCCGTCGCGGACCAGCAGCGTCGCCGCAGCACCACCCGCCGGTGTCATCGAAACTTCGTCCACGCCGCGGCGCGATCGGCGATCATCGGGGTTGACGGGTCCGGGAGCCTCATTTACAGGAAAGCCTCATCGAGTTGTCTAGATGAATAGATCAATTCCCGATAGACCAAAAATCCCCCGGGGGCAAAGGCCGACGTGACAGAGCCCGATCCGAACGCGAGGCGCCGGCGCTGGATGGCGGTGCTGGCGCGGGCGAGTGCCGCGGAGATCGAGGCGCGGCTCGCCGTGGCCGAGACGTCCGCCGCGGCCGGGCCGCCGCCTGCGCACATCCGTCTGCGCGGGCCCGAGATCGGGCTGGTCATGGTGCGCGGCCGCGCCGGCGGCGCCGGGGCCCCGTTCAACCTCGGCGAGATGACGGTCGCGCGCTGCACCGTGCGCGATGCCGAAGGCCGCGTCGGCCACGCCTATGTCGCCGGCCGCGACCTTCGGCATGCCGAACTGGCCGCCGCGCTCGACGCGGCGCTGCAGGATTCCGCCCGGCACGACGCGCTCGAGCGGACGGTGATCGCGCCGCTCGCCGCTGCGCAGGAGGCCGCGCGCGCCGCTTCCGCCCGCAAGGCCGCCGCGACCCGCGTGCAGTTCTTCACCATGGCGAGCATGCGCTGATGACACATGCGCCGAAGACCGGACTGGCGCTTCCCGGCTTTGCCGATCCCGTGGGCGGCGCGCAGGCCGCCTTTCGCGCGCTGCTCGATGCCATGGCCCGCCCGGGCACGCTGCATGACGTGGCCGAGCTCATCGCCGAGCTGACCCCCCCGGCGCCGCTCGGCCCCGCGGCCGCTGCCGTGCTGCTCACCCTCGTCGATGCCGACACGCCGCTCTGGCTCGACGGGGCCTGCATGGCGGCGCGCGCATGGCTCGTCTTCCACTGCGGCGCGCCTCTGACCGACGATCCGGCCGCTTCCGCCTTTGCGGCTGCCGTCGGGATGAAGCCGCTCGGCCTCTTCAACACCGGGAGCGACGCGGCGCCCGAGGACTCCACAACCCTCGTCGTCCAGCTGCCCGCACTCGGCACGGGCCGGGCCTACCGGGTCTCAGGTCCGGGGCTTCGCGCGCCGGCGCCGCTTCGGGCCGCGGGCCTGCCGGCGGATTTTCCCGCGCAATGGGCGACAAACCACGCCCTCTATCCGCGCGGGATCGATCTCGTGCTCTGCGCCGGCGCGCGGTTCTGCTGCCTGCCGCGCAGCGTGCAACTCGGGACGGATTGAGCGCCATGGCCTATGTCGCGGTAAAAGGGGGCGAGCAGGCGATCGACGCCGCCCATGCCTGGCTTGCCGAGGAGCGGCGCGGGGATCCCAGCCTGCCCGAGATCGCGACCGCGCAGATCGCCGAACAGCTCGGCCGGGCCGTGGATCGGGTGATGGCGGAGGGTTCCTGTTATGACCCGGGGCTCGCCGCCCTGGCCGTCAAGCAGGCGCAGGGCGACCTGATCGAAGCCGCCTTCCTGCTCCGCGCCTATCGGACCACGCTCCCCCGCTTCGCCGCGGCGCGCGCCGTCGATACCGATGCGATGCAGGTCCGCCGCCGCATCTCGGCGATCTACAAGGATTTGCCGGGCGGCCAGGTGCTCGGCCCGACCTACGACTATACCCATCGGCTGCTCGACTTCCGGCTGCTCGACTTCCGGCTGGCGGAGGGCGATCCTCCGCCCGCGGATGGTCCGCCGCGACCGGCACCTGCCGAAGGAGCGGCGGCGGAGGGGGCGGCGGCGGGGCGGATGAACCGCGTCTCGGCCATCCTCGCGCACGAGGGCCTGATCGAGGGCGAGGGGGCCGCGGACGGCCAGCCGGGCGATCTGACGCGCGAGCCGCTCGCCTTTCCGGCCGGGCGCGACCTGCGCCTCCAGGCGCTGGCGCGCGGCGACGAGGGCTTCCTGCTCGCGCTCGGCTACGCGACGCAGCGCGGCTGGGGTGGCACGCATCCCTTCGTGGGCGAGATCCGGGTCGGCGAGGTCGCGGTCGAGATCGAACCGCCCGAGCTCGGCTTCGCCATCGATATCGGCGAGATCACCATGACCGAATGCCAGATGGTGAACCAGTTCCGCGGCTCGAAGAGCGTGCCGCCACAATTCACGCGCGGCTATGGGCTCTGCTTCGGCCATGGCGAGCGCAAGGCGATGGCGATGGCGCTGGTCGATCGGGCGATGCGCGCCGAGGAGCTCGGCGAGGAAAGCATCGCGCCGGCCCAGAACATCGAGTTCGTGCTGTCCCATTGCGACAATATCGAGGCGACCGGCTTCGTCGAGCACCTCAAGCTGCCGCACTACGTGGATTTCCAGAGCGAGCTCGAAACGATCCGCCGCCTGCGCCGCGAAGCCGCCGCCTCGCCGGCGCCGGATCAGCGCGAGGCCGCGGAATGAACGGCTACAATTTCGCCTATCTCGACGAGCAGACCAAGCGCATGGTCCGCCGCGCCCTGCTCAAGGCCGTCGCCATTCCCGGCCACCAGGTGCCGTTCGGCTCGCGCGAGATGCCGCTGCCCTATGGCTGGGGCACCGGCGGCATCCAGGTGACGGCCGCGATCCTCGGCCCCGCCGACGTGCTGAAGGTGATCGACCAGGGCGCGGACGACACCACCAACGCGGTCTCGATCCGCCGCTTCTTCGCCCGCACCGCGGGCGTCGCGACGACGACGCGCACCGTCGCGGCGAGCGTGATCCAGACGCGGCACCGCATCCCGGAGACGGCGCTGCGCGAGGGCCAGATCGTCGTCTACCAGGTGCCGCTCCCCGAGCCGCTCTCGCGACTCGAGCCGAGCCGCGCCGCCGCCCGCGAGATGCACGCGATGGCCGATTACGGGCTGATGCATGTGAAGCTCTACGAGGACATCGCCCGCCTCGGTCATGTCTCGATCAGCTTCGACTACCCGGTGATGGTGAACCGGCGCTACCTGATGGCGCCAAGCCCGATCCCCGCCTTCGACAATCCCAAGCTCGACCGGAGCCCCGCCCTGCATCTCTTCGGCGCCGGGCGCGAGAAGCGCATCTATGCCGTCCCGCCCTATACCGAGGTCCGCTCCCTTGCGTTTGACGATCATCCCTTTCGCCTGACCCGCGCCCCGCACAGCTGCGCGCTCTGCGGCGCGCGCACGAGCTACCTCGACGAGATCGTCACCGACGATGAAGGCGGGCGCATGTTCGTCTGCTCCGATACCGACTATTGCGCGGAACGGCGCGGAACGGACGCGGCCGCCGCATGAGCCCCGATCGTCCCGAACCCCTGCTCTCGGCGCCCCTGCTCTCGGCGCCCCTGCTTTCGGCGCGCGGCCTCGGTGTCACGCTCGGCCGCGTGGCGGCGCTCGACGGCGTGGACACCGATCTCTGGCCGGGCGAGGTGCTGGCGGTCGTCGGCGAGAGCGGCTCGGGCAAGACGACGCTGCTGAACACGCTCTTCGGCGCGCAGCGCCCGGACGCGGGAACCGTCCGCTATCGCGATCCCGAGGGGCGCGTGCGGGACGTCCATCGGATGCCGCCGCCGATGCTGCGCATGCTCCATCGCTCCGACTGGGGTTTTGTCTATCAGGAGCCGCGGCAGGCGCTGAGGATGGCGGTCTCCGCCGGCGGCAATGTCGGCGAGCGGCTGATGGCCCCCGGAATCAACACCGCGGGGGCGCGGCATTACGGAAAAATCCGGGAGGCCGCGATCGCCTGGCTCCGCCAGGTGGAGATCGACCCCGCGCGCATCGACGATCTGCCCCGCACTTTCTCGGGCGGCATGCTGCAGCGGCTGCAGATCGCGCGCACCCTGGTGACGCACCCGCGCCTCGTCTTCATGGACGAGCCGACGGGCGGGCTCGACGTCTCCGTCCAGGCGCGCCTGCTCGACCTCATCCGCACCCTGGTGGCGCGGCTCGGCATCGCGGTCGTGCTCGTCACGCACGATATCGCGGTCGCGCGCCTGCTCGCCGACCGGATCCTGGTGATGCAGGCGGGCCGTGTCGTCGAGACCGGGCTCACCGATCAGGTGCTCGACGATCCGCAGGCGCCCTACACGCAGCTCCTCGTAAGCTCGGTCCTGCAGGCATGAGCCGCGCCGCGCCGCCGCAGCCGGACGAGCGGGGCGAGGTGCTGCTCCGCGTGCGCGGGCTCGGCAAATCCTTCACCCTCCATCTTCAGGGCGGACTGCGGATCCCCGTGCTGGCCGGCATCGCGCTCGCGCTCCGGAGCGGCGAGTGCGTGATGCTCTCCGGCCCCTCCGGGATCGGAAAATCGACGCTCGTGCGCAGCCTCTACGGCAATTACCGTGTCGAGGCGGGCGAGATCCTCGTCCGCCACGCCGGCGCCTGGGCGGACCTCGCGCTCGCCGACCCGCGGACCGTGCTCGACGTTCGCCGGCACACGATCGGCTATGTCAGCCAGTTCCTGCGCGTCGTCCCGCGCGTGCCCACGCTCGAGATCGTCGCGGAGCCGGCGCGCCTGGCCGGCAGCGCTCCGGACGAGGCCCGCGAGCGGGCGCGCGCGCTGCTGCTCAGGCTCAACATTCCCGCACGCCTGCACTTGCTTCCGCCCGCGACCTTCTCGGGCGGCGAGCGGCAGCGCGTCAACCTCGCGCGCGGGTTCGCGGGCGGCCACCCGATCCTCCTGCTCGACGAGCCCACCGCCTCGCTCGACGCCGAGAATTGCGCCGTGGTGATCGCGCTCGTGCGCGAGGCGAAGGCCCGTGGTGGCGCGATTCTCGGGATCATGCACGACGCCGCCGTGCGCGACGCGATCGCCGACCAGCTCTTTCCGCTCACCCCCCTTCAGGATGCCGCATGACTGCGATCGAGAGGACCGCGCCCGCGCGCGCTTTTGCCGCGAGCGAAACAATCCTGACCAATGCGCGCATCGTCCTGCCCGGGTCCGTGATCACGGGGACCATCGTCGTGGACGGCGATCGGATCGCCGAGGTGCAGCCGGGCCGATCCTTCCTTCCCGCCGCGGCCGATCTCGACGGCGATTATCTCATTCCCGGCGCGGTCGATCTGCACACCGACAATCTCGAGCGCCAGGTCCTGCCGCGCCCGAGCGCGCGCTGGCCGTCGCGCTCGGCGCTGCTCGCGCATGACGCGCAATGCGCCGCGGCCGGCGTCACCACCGTGTGCGACGCGCTCTGCCTCGGCGATCTCGGCTTCGACAAGGACCGCGTCCGCACCTTTCAGGAGGGCGTCGCGGATCTCGACGATCTTGCCGGCACGGGCCTCCTCAGGGCCGAGCATTTCCTCCACCTCCGCTGCGAGCTCCCGGCGCCGGACATGCTGGCGCTGCTCGACCCGGTTGTCGAGCATGACCTCACCCGGATCGTAAGCCTGATGGACCATAGCCCCGGCGTCGGCCAGTACGCCGACCTCGGGCGCTATCGCGCGATGCGCGTGCGGGAGGGCTTGGTCGGCGCGGAGGTGGAGCGCCGTATCCTCGAGTTGCAGGCGCAGCGCGCGCGCCTGCTCGGCCCCAACCGCCGCGCGCTGCTCGACCGTCTTGCCGGGCTGCCGGTGGTGCTCGCCAGCCACGACGACGAGACCGCAGCGGACATCGCGCAGAACCAAGCCGACGGCATCCGGATCAGCGAATTCCCGGTGACGATGGCGGCCGCCGCGGCGGCGAAGGCCTGCGGCATGGAGGTGATCGCCGGCGCGCCGAACCTGGTGCGCGGCGGCTCGCACTCGGGCAACGTCGCCGTGCTGGACCTCGTGCGGGAAGGCGCCGTCGATGCCTTCGCATCGGACTATGTGCCGGCGAGCCTGATCGAGGCCGCCTTCCTCGCGGTGGCGTCCATGGGGCTCTCGCTTGCGCAGGCGATCGCGCTGATTGCCGAGAATCCGGCCCGCATGGCGCGGCTCGACGATCGCGGCCGAATCGCGCCGGGCATGCGGGCGGACCTCGTCCGCGTGCGTCTCCATGGATCGACGCCGGTGGTCCGCGAAGTGTGGAGCGCCGGCCGGCGCGTTTCCTGAGCAGGCCGGAAGGTGCTGGTTCTGATCGTCGGCCCCTCCGGCGCCGGGAAGGACACGCTGCTCGGGGCCGCGAGGGCCGCTCTCGCCGATGAGCCGCGCGTGCGCTTCGTGCGCCGCGTTGTGACGCGCGCGACGAGCGGGCACGCCGGGGACGAGGAGTTCCTCGATGAAGCGGAGTTCCGCGCCCGCTGCGACGCCCGGGCCTATGCGCTCTGGTGGCAGGCCCACGGGTTCTTCTACGGCGTGCCCGCGGACATCGCGGATGATCTCGGCGCCGGCCGCGTCGTCGTCGCCAGCGTCTCGCGCGCGGTTCTTGCCGAAGCCGCTTCGCGTTTTTCCGTACGCGTGGTGGAGATCACCGCGCGGCGCGAAATCCTCGCGAGCCGGCTCGCCGGGCGCGGGCGGGAAGATCCGGCCGCGGTCGCGGAGCGGCTTTCGCGCGCCGTCGCCATTCCCGAGGGGCTCGCGGTCAGCGCCATCGTCAATGACGGCGCGGTCGAGCAGGGCACAAGCGCGCTCCTATCCCTGCTGCGCGAGATCATCGACGAGACCGCGAGCGCCGCGATGCAAACTGAGATCGGGGGAGAGCGGTGATCGAAGTCAATGTCGGCGACGTCCAGAGCCCATGGCACGGCTCGAACATGATGACAAAAGCGCCCTGGGTGCATGAGACGGCGCTCGTGCAAAAGAGCCGTCTCGGGCCCTGGACCGTGGTCGGCGAGCGGTGCCAGGTGCTCGAGAGCGAGCTTTTCGACTACACCTACGCCGTCCGCGACGTCGAAATCTTCAACGCGAACGTCGGAAAATTCGGCAACATCGCCTCGCATGTGCGGATCAACCCGACCAACCATCCGATGTGGCGCGCAACGCTGCATCATTTCACCTACCGCTCCCGCTCGCATTTCGACGGCGCGGAGGATGATCCGGAAGTGTTCGAATGGCGGCTTGCGCACCGCGTCACCATCGGCCCGGACGTATGGATCGGCCATGGCGCGATCCTGCTGCCGGGCGTCTCGGTCGGGACGGGGGCCGCGATCGGCGCCGGCGCCGTCGTGACGAAGGATGTGCCGGACTACACGATCGTCGCCGGCAACCCGGCGCGCATCATCCGCCGGCGCGTGCCCGAGGACGTGGCGGCGTCGCTCATGCGGACCGCCTGGTGGGACTGGCCGCGCGAGCGCCTCGCCGCCGCGCTTCAGGATTTCCGCAAGCTTCCGGCCGCCGCCTTCGCGGCCAAATACGATCCCGGCTCGTAACCGGGTCAGGACGGATCGGCGAGAACCCGCGGCGCCGCGAAGCGGATCATGCCGGCGATGCCGACGGCAAGCGTGATCGCGGCGCAGACGGCGATGATGCAAGCCACCGGGAACGCGGCATAGAGCGGCGGAGCGATCACCATCGCAACCAGCAGCCCGCCGTTGGCCGCAACGAGATAGGCGCGCATCGCCGCGGGGATGTCGGCGTGTGGCAACTCCGTCTGGCGGAGCACGGCAATCGGGACGTCCTTCATCGGCCCGCCGATGGCGCCGAGCGCGGCACTGGCCGCGAAGGCCGCGATCGCCATCGCCGGCGGCAAGGGTGCGGCCGCCGCCAGCGCCATCAGCATCAGCCCGCTGCCGAGCACGACGGAGCCGGCGAAGATCATCCGCCCGGGATTGCCGGGCATCGTCCGGCTGCCGACGACCAGGGTCGCGGCGAGGTTCGTGCAGCCATAGGCCGAGATGACGAGACCGTACGCGCCGAGCCCGGCGCCACCCGGCACGTGGCGGGCGATGGCGAGCGGCAGGCCGAGAAACATGACCGCGTACCAGACGCCGTTCAACACGCCGGTGAGATGCAGGTTGATGCGCAGAAGGGGATGGCTCGCGACCGCGCGAAACCCATGCAGCGCCGAAGCAACAAAATTCCGCGGCGGCTCGGCCCTGCGCGGCCCGGGCAGCGGGCACAGTCGGCGGATCAGGAGGAGCGCCGCCGCCGAGAGCCCGAAGCTCGCCGCGTCAAGCGAGAGGAAATGCTTGACCGGCACCCACGCCGCGAAAACGGCGACCAGCCCGGGCCCGAGCAGCCGCGCGATCCGGTCCGTGCTGTCGAGCAAAGCGTTCGCCGCCGGCAGGTGCGCTGCATCCCGCACGAGCCCCGGCAGGATGCTCTGCAGGGCGGGACGAAAGACCGCCTGTCCGACGGCAAGCACGATGGCCGCGAGCACGAGCGCCATCGCCGTCGGCCTGCCGCGAAAACTCCAATCCAGCACGACGAAGATCAGCACCGCCGCCCGCGCGAAATCGGCGCCGATCATCGCGGTGCGCTGCTCCCACCCATCCGCCCAGCGTCCCGCAAGCAGGGCCGTTCCCAGCACGCACGCCGCACCCAGCGCCGCGAGATATCCCGCCGCCGCGCCCAGCGCGCCGACCGCGATCCAGGTCAGCGCGACGGCGTAGAGTTGGTCCCCGACCGCCGAGAGCGAGAGGCCGCCCCAAAGCAGGGCCAATGGTGGATCCCGCAATGGGGCGAGAATGCGCATCCCGTCACTCTAGTCGCGAATGATTCGCAACTCAACTCGGGCTCGCGCCTGCCAATCCTGCCCGTGTTGCGCGCGCCGCACCGCGCGGGCGACACTCGCGCGCAACGGTCTCGGCGAGGTGATGTCGGCAATGCGGAGCGCGGGGTTTGCGGTCGGGTTTACGGTTCCCGGATGGACGGCGCGGCAGCCTCCGCCGCGAAGCCCGATGGAGGGGCTCTATTGCCGCCTCGAGCCGCTCGCGGCGGACCGCCACGCCGATGCCCTCTACGCGGCCTTTGCGGACGCGCCGGAGAACTGGACCTATCTCCCGCAGGACCTGCCGGCGGATTCCTCCGCCTATCGCGCCTGGGTGGAAACCGTCGCCCAAGGGGGCGATCCCCTCTTCCACGCGCTGATCGACAAGCACAGCTTCCGCCCGGCCGGAATCGCCGCGCTGATGCGCATCGATAGGGCGAACGGCGTGATCGAGGTCGGCAACATCAACTACGCGCCGGCGCTGAAGCGAAGCCGGGCGGCCACCGAGGCGATCTTCCTCCTCGCCCGCCGCGTCTTCGAGGAGCTCGGCTATCGCCGGTTCGAGTGGAAATGCGACAGCCTCAACGCGGCGTCCCGCCGGGCCGCGCTCCGCTACGGGTTCACCTTCGAAGGCATCTTCCGCCAGGCGCTCGTGTACAAGGGCCGCAACCGCGACACCGCCTGGTTCTCGATCGTCGATCGCGAATGGGCGCGGCTCCGCGAGGGCTACGCACGCTGGCTCGATCCGGCCAATTTCGACGGCGAGGGCCGGCAGCGCCTGAGCCTCGGGGCGTTGTTTGGTGGCGATGGCTGAGCCGCCCCTGCTCTCGGTCCGCGGCCTCACGCGGAGCTTCTATGGCGTCCGCGCGCTGGCCGGGGTCGATTTCGACGTCGCCCCCGGCACCATCACGGCGCTCATCGGTCCGAACGGCGCCGGCAAGACGACGGCATTCCAGTGCATCAGCGGCGTGGTGCCGCCCGAGGGCGGGCAGGTCCTGCTTGCCGGGCAGGATATCACGGGCTGGTCCCCGGAGCGGATCAGCCGCGCCGGGCTGGTGCGCACCTTCCAGATCGCGCGCGGAATCCCGCGCCTCTCGGTCCTCGAAAACCTGCTGCTCTATGCCAACGAGCAACCAGGCGAAGCGATGTGGACGGCACTCGTCGGCGGCGGGCGGGCCGCGGCGCGGCGCGCCCGCGCGCGCGCCGTGGCGATCGCGCGGCGGCTCGATCTCATCGCGGTCGCGAACCAGCCCGCCGGCGCGCTCTCGGGCGGGCAGAAGAAGCTGCTCGAGATCGGACGCGCGCTGATGGCCGAACCCCGGCTCGTCCTGCTCGACGAGCCGATCGCCGGCGTCAACCCGACGCTGGCCGAGCGCATCGCCACGCACCTCGAGAGCCTGCGCGCCGAAGGGATCACCTTCCTCGTCATCGAGCACCACATGGACATGATCGCCCGGCTCTGCGACCCGGTGATCGTGATGGCGGAGGGCCGCACGCTGCGCACGGGGCGCTTCTCCGAGATCGCGGACGACGAAGCGGTGCAGCTCGCCTATCTCGGCACCCGAGTGTGATGCTGCTCGCGGCCGAGGGCCTAGTGTGCGGCTATGGCGCGGCGGATGAGATCCTGCACGGCGCGGCGCTCGCCGTGCAAGCGGGCGAGTTGGTCGCGATCATCGGCCCGAACGGCGCCGGGAAATCGACGCTGCTCAAGGCCGTCGCAGGGATGATCCGGCTCAAGAGCGGGACGATCCACTTCGATGGCGCGCCGGTCGAGCGCGCCTCCGCACGCGAGCGGGCGCGGCTCGGCATCGCCTTCGTCCCCCAGGAGGCGAACATTTTTCCAACGATGACGGTCTCCGAAAACCTCGAGATGGGCGGATTCCTGGAACCTTCCGGAACGCGCGCAAGAATCGCCGCCTTGTTCGAGAGATTCCCCATGCTCGCGGAGAAAAGGCGCGCGGCGGCACGCACGCTCTCCGGCGGACAGCGCCAGGTGCTGGCGATGGCGATGGCGCTGATGGTCGAACCGCTTCTGCTGCTGCTCGACGAGCCGTCGGCCGGCCTCGCGCCGCTCGCCGCCGAGGCGCTCTTCGCCTCGATCGCCGCGATCCACCGCGAGGGCACGGCGATCGCGATGGTCGAGCAGAACGCGCTCGCCGCGCTGGCGCTCGCCGATCGCGGCGTGGTGCTGGTGGACGGCCGCCCGGTCCGCGAAGGACCGGCACAGGCAATGGCCGCGGATCCGGAGGTGCGGCGCCTCTTCCTCGGCGGCTGACCAGCCAGGGGCCGGGCCCCAGCCAGGGGCAGGGCCCCTGGACCCCCTCAGCGCTGCGCGGCACAAATGGGTCGGGGTCCGGGACCCCGAGCCTTGGCTGGTTGGAATCGAACCAAAAAAAGGGAGCTTCGCATGGGTTCAATCGTACCGCGCCGGGCTGTGCTCGGCGGTTCTCTCGCGCTGCCGTTCCTTGCCCGCAGCGGGCTGGCCGCCGCGCCGATCCCGCTCGGCGCGATCAATCCGCTGACCGGCGCCGGCGGCGCCTATGGCCCCTCGATGGCAAAAGTCGCGCAGGCGCTCGCGGCGCGGATCAACGGCGCGGGCGGCGTGCTCGGCCGGCCGCTCGCGCTCGACGTCGAGGACGACCAGACCAACCCGACGGTCGGCGTCGAGGCGGCGCACAAGCTGATCGACGTGAACAGGGTGGTCGCCATCGTCGGCACCTGGGCCTCGTCGGTCACCACCGCAATCGCCCCGCTCTGCTGGCAGAGCCACACCATGCTGTTCTGCGTCTCAGGCGCGGATTCGATCACCAAGCTGCCGCACCACGGCTACATCATCCGCACCCAGCCGAACACCTATCTCCAATCCGGCCGCGCCGCAGGGTTCCTGCTGCAGCGGAACGCCAAGCGTGTGTTCGGGCTTTCGGCGCAGACGCCGTTCGCGGTCGATTCCTGGAACCGGCTCGCCCAAGTGCTGGGGCAGGGCGGGGCGAGCGGCGTCGGCGATATCATCTACGACCCGAAGCAGACCTCGTTCCGCTCGGAAATCGGCAAGGCGCTCGCGCCTAAGCCCGATACGCTCTTCCTCAACAGCTACGCCCCCGACCTCGAGATCCTGCTCCGCGAGACCTACCAGGCGGGCTTCGCGGGGAACCGGTTCACCTTCGCCTACGCGGCGACCGACGCGGTCCTGAAGGCGCTGCCGGCCGGCGTGACCAACGGGCTCCTCAGCTTCGCGCCCTCGCCCGACCTGGCGAGCCCGGCCTATCGGGCGGTCCAGGGCATCCTCGGCGTCAACGACCCCGATCCCTATTCCTGCCAGATCTACGACCATGTCTCGCTGGTGGCGCTCGCCATCGCCAAGGCCGGAACGGCGAGCGGGGTCGCGATCCACGACAATGTGCGCAGGATCAGCCAGGGCACCGGCGAGAAGGTGAGCGATCCGGTGGCAGGACTGAGGCTTCTGGCCGCGGGCAAGGAGATCAACTACGAGGGCGCATCGGGCCCGTGCGACTTCACCCCGACGGGCGATATCGTCAGCTGCAAGTTTCTCTTCCAGGTGGCAGAGAACCAGCGCAACAAGACGCTCTTCATCTCTTGATCGCGGCTTTTCTGCAGGCGCTGGTCAACGGCGCGCTCGCCGGCGCCGTGCTCGCGCTGCCGGCGCTCGGCTTCAACACCGTCTATGCCGTGCTGCGCTTTCCGAATTTCGCGATCGCGAGCTTAGCGACGATCGGCGCCTTTGCGGGCTGGGTCGCGAACGCGGTCTGGAGCTGGCCCGCGCCGGCGGCGCTGGTGGTGGCGTTCGTCGTCGCCGGTGCCGCCGGCGCCGTGACCGATGCGCTGGCGCTCCGGCCGCTTCGCCCGCGCGGGGCGATCACGGCGGCGATCGGCTCGGTCGCGCTCGACCTCCTGCTCCAGAACGCCGTCCGCTTCGGCTTCGGCAACGACCCACGCGGCTACAACCTGCCGGTGTTCCGCGACTGGCAGGTGGCGGGCATCGCGATCGGGCCCCAGGAGGTGGAGGACGCCGCGCTCGCGCTCGTCGCGATGGCGGCACTCTTCCTGCTGCTGCGCTTCACGCGCATCGGCAAGACGATGCGCGCGGTCGCCGACAACGCCGCGCTGGCCGAGAGCAAAGGCATCGACCCGGCGCGCGTCGCATGGATCGCCAATGGCGTCGGCTTCGGGCTCGCGGGGATCGGCGGCATGTTGGTGGCGCTCGATACCTCGCTCGATCCGCTGACCGGCTTTCGCGTGCTGCTCTCGATCTTCGCCGCCGCGGTGGTGGGCGGGCTCGGCAGCATTCCGGGCGCCATCGCCGGCGCCTTCGTGGTCGGCATCGGCGAGGAGCTTTCGACGCTCGTCCTGGCGCCCACCTACCGCACGGCGATCGGGTTTCTCGCCATCCTCGTCGTCCTCTCCTTCCGCCCGCGCGGGCTCTTCGGCGAGCGCGCGTACTGATGCTCGACTACCTCGCCTCGCTCGCCGTGTTCGCCGGGCTCTACGCGCTGCTCGGCCTCGGGCTCAACCTCGTCTGGGGGCTCGGCGGGATGGTCAATCTCGGGCTCGCCGGGTTCTTCGCGATCGGCGCCTACACCTCTGCGCTGGCCGCTTTGCATCTCCATTGTCCACTCGTGGCGGCGGCCTTGTTGGCGATGCTTCTGGCAGCGGCGGCGGGCGCGCTGCTCGCGGTGGTGACGGCGCGGCTCAAGGGCGATTACCTCGCCATCGTCACCCTCGGCTTCGCCGAGGTGATCCAACTGATCGCGGGCAACGAGATCTGGCTCACCAACGGCACGGACGGGCTTTCCGCGATCCCGGCTCCGGGGCGCGGCGTGCTTTCCCCGCTCGCCTTCGACCTCGCATCCGCGGGGATCGTCTGGGCGGTCGCGGCCGCCGTCGCCGCCGCGCTCGGCCGGCTCTCCGCCGCGCCCTACGGGCGCGTGCTGCGCGCGATCCGCGAGGACGAGATGGTCGCGCGGGTCGCGGGCAAGAACGTGCTTTCCTTCAAGATCTCCGCGTTCGCCGGGAGTGCCGCGGTGATGGGCCTGGCCGGCAGCCTCTATGCGGCGTACGACGGCTACGTGGCGCCCGACAGCTTCGACGTGCTGGTGACGCTCCTGGTGGTGCTGGCATTGACGGCGGGCGGCGTGGGCCGCATGCAGGGCGCGCTGGCCGGAGGCGTTCTGGTGGTCGCGCTGACCGAGGGAACGCGCTTCCTCGGCGGATTGCTGCCGGGGCTTTCGGCGCTCCAGGTGGCAAGCCTCAGGCAGGGCATGATCGGGCTTTTTCTCCTCCTGCTGCTCCGGCTGAGGCCCGAAGGAGTGCTACCCGAACGGATGCGCGTGCATCCGCTCAACGGCGAAGGGAAAAAAATGCGATGACACGCGCCGACCCTGCCCCCCATCTCGCCGCGGTGCTCGCCGCCCAACGCGAAGAGGACCAACCCGCCGCACTCTTCCGCGCGGTCGACGCAGCACTCGCGGCGACGATCGGGCATCGCCTCTTCACCATCCTGGTCCACCATCCGGCCGCGCGCGAGAACGAGCAATTCTACACCAACCGCGCGGCCGAATATCCGGTCGGCGGGCGCAAGCCATTGACCGATGCGCCCTGGATGCGCCAGGTGATCGAGCAGGGAGAACCCTATATCGGGCGGACGCGAGCGGACATCGAAAGCGTCTTCTTCGATCACGCGCTCATCGTCTCGCTCGGCTGCGAGAGCGTGCTCAACATGCCGGTGCGCTGGCGCGCTCGCACGCTCGGCACGCTCAACCTGCTGCACCGCGCCGGCCACTACGAGGAAGCGGATCTCCCGCTGGCACGCCTCTTCGCGGCCCTCGCATTGCCCGGACTCCTGATGATCGCCCAAAGCTAGGAAGAGGGGAAAAATGGCATTTCTCGGCTCCGCGGTGCGCGAGCACCGGATGAGCGCGATGCGCGCGCTGATGGAACGCGAGGAGCTCGATGCGCTCGCCTTCACCAGCGCCGATTTCTTCCAGTTCGCGACCAACTTCGCAACCGACGTGCAGACCTGGGAGCGGCCGGTCCTCGCACTGGTGCCGCGCACCGGCGAGCCCTTCGTCGTGCTTGCCGAGATCTCCGGGCACCATTGGCGCTACGCGACCGAAGCGGGCAGGCTCTGGGTGCGCGAGGCGCATTTCTATGCCGAGCATCCGCGGGTTTCCGAGCGCGCGACACTCGTCGGCGCATGGCCCGAGCTGGTGGCGGAGCTTCTCAAGGCGCGCGGCCTCGCGCGCGGCCGGATCGGCGCCGACGCCGCGACCGGCCCGCTCGCCCGCGCGGTGGGCCTCTTGCCCGGCGCCAAGCTCCTTGCCCTGCCGGCCGAGACGCGCGCCTTGCGCTGGGTGAAGCACGCGGACGAGATTGCGCTGATGCGCGAGATCGCCGCACTCACCGACTGGGTGCAGGATCGCTACCGGGAGAATATCCGCCCGGGGCGCCTCGCGCTCGAGCTCGACATGACGATGGCGGCCGCGATCGCCGAGAAAGGCGCGCGCCAATTCGCCGGCCAGCATCTCGAGATCCTGCGCGCCTGGACCATCACCGGCCCTGCCTCCTCCGCCCCGCACGGCGACGGAAGCTCGGCAGGCGTCCGCATCGAGGCCGGGCATGGCATGATCAACATCGTCGTGCTGCGGGTGAACGGGCTCGCGGTCGAGAACGAGCGCACCTGGTTCTGCGGCGCGCCCACGGACGAGCAGGCGCGGCTCTTCGAGGTCGCGCGCGCAGCGAACGAAGCGGCGATCGAAGCCGTGGTCACCGGGCGCCCGGTCTCCGGTATAGACGCGGCGGCCCAGGCGGTGATCGAGAAATCCGGCTGCGGCGGGCTGATCTGCCATCGCACCGGGCACGGCATGGGCACGCTCGGGCACGAATTTCCCGAGGACATGGCCTTCAACCATCGCCCCTTGCTCGAGCGCGAGGTCTATTCGGCCGAGCCCGGCATCTACGTCTTCGGCCTGGGCGGCTTCCGCCATGACGATACGGTGGTGGTGGGCGCCACGCCCGAGGTGCTGACCAAGGCGCCCAAGGATCTGCGGAGCCAGACGATCGCCTGACCGGAGGCTGGGCCCCTGGACCCCATCCATTCGGCGGCGGCATCGGGTTCGGCGGAGAAAAGGGGTGGCCGGAGAGGCACGGTCCGCTAGAGTCGCTCTGCCGCAACCGCGGTAGTCCATGCGGGGGGAAGCAAGGCGGAGGGGAGGGCGCGTTTGCTGCGAGGTTCGTTCCGGCTCGGGATCGGCGCGCTTTCGGTTCTGCTGGCGCTCGTTGCCTGGCAGGGGGTGGTGGTCGCCGGGCTCGCGCCGAGCGCGCTGGTGCCGCCGCCGACGGCAGTGTGGCGGGCCTTCGTCGATATCCTTCGCCATGGCTATCGTGACACCACTCTGGCCGAGGATATCGGCGCCACGCTCGGTCGCGCACTCGCCGGGTTCGGGCTCGGCGCGCTCATCGGCGTGCCGTTCGGGCTCTGGATGGGCGTGAACCGGCGCGCGGCCGCCGCCTTCGGCTGGATCGTGCAATTCATGCGGCCGCTGCCACCGCTCTCCTTCCTCGTCCTCCTGATCCTCTGGCTCGGGCTCGGCGAGGCCTCGAAGATCGCGCTCCTGACGATCACCGCCTTCCCTATCATCGCGAGCGCCAGCCAGGCCGCGGTGCGCGGCGTACCGGCCCTCGGGGTCGCCGCCGCGCGCTCGCTCGGCGCCACGCCCCGGCAGGTGCTCCGCCATGTCGTGCTGCCGGCTTCGCTGCCGATGGTCTTCACCGGGCTCAGCATCGCGCTCGCGGCAACCTTCTCGACCGTGGTCGCGGCCGAGCTCCTCGCCGCCAATGACGGGCTCGGCTGGATGGTGCTCTCGGCCAGCAAATTCCTGCGCAACGACGTCATCATGGTGGGCATCGTCCTGCTTGGGCTGCTCGGCATGGCGCTCAGCCGGCTCCTGCTGCTGCTCGATCGGCGGGTGGTGCACTGGCGGGGGCGGACATGAAAGCGGAGCGGCTCTGGCCGATCACGCTCGCGAGCGCCGCGATCCTCTTCGCGCTCTGGACGGCGGTGAGCGCGCTCGGCCTGGTGAACGAGTTGTTCCTGCCCGGACCCGGCCTCCTTTTCTCGAGCTTCATCGATCTCCTCTTCAATGGCTACAAGGGCTATTCGCTGCCCGCGCATGTCGGCATCAGCCTCCTGCGCGTCGCCCTCGGGTTCGGATCGGGCGCGATCGTTGGCACGCTGATCGGGCTCGGCATGGGCGCGGTGCCGCTCTTCGACGCGCTCGCCGCCCCCTTCGTCGAGTTCCTGCGCCCGCTGCCCCAGCTTGCGTACCTGGTGCTGCTGATCGTCTGGTTCGGGATCGGCGAGACCTCGAAGATCGTGCTCCTCTTCCTCACCGCGCTGCCGGTCGCGGCGATCGCCGCGCGTGACGGCGTGCGCAACGTGCCGCTCCAGCGCATCCAGGCGGCACGGGCGCTCGGCGCGCGCCCCGCGCAGATTTTTTTCCGTGTCGTGCTACCCTCGGCGCTGCCCGAGATCTTCATCGGCGCGCGCCTCGCGGTGGGCATCGTCTATGCAACGCTGATCGCCGCCGAGATCATCGCCGGCAGCGACGGCATCGGCTGGCTGGTGTTCGATGCCGGCCGGTTCCTCCGTTCGGATTACGTGTTCGTCGGCGTGCTGCTGATCGGGCTGATGGGACTCGGGCTCGACGTCGCGCTCCGCACGCTCGAACGGCGCATCGTCCACTGGGCCGGGAAATGACCCCCGGCCACCAAGCAAAAACGGGAGACAGGCCATGCGAACAGGAAAGCATTTCGGGCGCCGCCAGGTTCTCGCGGCGGGGCTCGGGCTCGGTGCAGGCGTCGGGCTCGGCGCCCGGGCGCGCGCCGCGGCGCCGCCCGAAGCCAGGATCGGCTATTTCGTCGAAACCAAGCCGACGATGATCGCCAAGTCCCTCGGCTGGTTCGCCGCTGCGATGAAGACGAAGATCGTCTGGAGCGAGATGGGCAGCGGCGCGGAGATCAACACCGGAATCGCCGCGGGCGGGCTCGATTTCGGCCTCGCCATCGGCTCCTCTCCGGTCGCCGCCGGCATCGCCCAGGGCCTCGGCTACCAGCTCATCGGAATGGTCGACAATATCGGCCCCGCCGAGGAGATGACGGTGCGCGCAAGCGCCAACATCACCAAGCCCGCGGACTTCATCGGCAAGAAAGTCGGAACCCCCTTCGGATCGACCTCGCACTTCCGGCTGATGGGCTTCCTCGCCGTCAATCATCTGAGCCAGAGCCAGGTGACGGTGCTCGACATGAGCCCCGAGCAGATCGTCGCCGCCTGGCAGCGCGGCGACATCGACGCCGCCTATGTCTGGAGCCCGGCCAAGGCGGAGATCCTGGCCGACGGCGGCCAAGTCTACGAAACCTACAAGGAGCTGGACGCGGCCGGCTACGTGATCGCCGACCTCATCGTCGTCCGCACCGCCTTCGCGCGGCGCTATCCGGACGCGGTGGCGGGCTTCCTCTCCGCCTACGGCAAGGCGCTCGACCTTTACGTCTCCGATCCGGACAAGGCGGCCGCGATTGTCGGCAAGGCGGCGGGCGTGAGCGCGGCCGTGGCCAAGGCCAATCTTGCCGAATACGACTTCGTGAGCCTCAAGGACCAGCTCGGCCCCGACTGGCTTGGCCCGCCGGGCAAAGCTGGAAAATTCGCCGAAGTGCTGCACGGCGCCGCGGAGTTCTTGGCGCAGCAGAAGAGCATCCGCTCGGCGCCGGCGCTCGCGACGTTCGATGCGGCGGTCAACACGGCCTACCTGGCGAAGGCCATCGGCTGAATCGAATGGCGGAGACGGATGAGGCCCCCGCGGAGTTCGTTCGTTTCGCCGGGGTCTCGGTGGTGTTCGGAAGCGGTGCGGCTTCGGTGCAGGCGCTGCAGGCGATCTCGCTTTCCTTTGCGAAGGGCGACTTCGTCTGCATCGTCGGGCCCTCGGGCTGCGGCAAGACGACGCTGATGCAGACGCTCGCGGGCTTCCTCCGTCCCTCCACCGGCAACGTCTCGGTGGAGGGACGCCCGATCACGGGGCCCGGGCCGGATCGCGGGGTGGTGTTCCAGCAGCCCGCTCTCTTTCCCTGGCGCACGGTGGAGGCAAACGCCGGGTTCGGCCCGGAGATGCGCGGCGTCGATGCGCGGCACCGCCGCGCCCGGGTCGAGGCCTGGCTCGCCCGCGTCGGGCTCACCGAGTTCCGTCGCCGCTATCCCTACGAGCTTTCGGGGGGCATGCAGCAGCGGCTCGCGATCGTCCGTGCGCTGGTCAACGAACCGGTGCTGCTGCTGATGGACGAGCCCTTCGGCGCGCTCGATGCGCTGACGCGCGAGAAGATGCAGGAGGAACTGCACGCGGTGTGGCGCACGAGCGGGATGACGGTGCTCTTCATCACGCACAGCGTTGAGGAAGCGGTCTATCTCGGCACCGAAGTGGTCGTCATGTCGCCGCGCCCGGGGCGGATCATCGAGCGCATCGCCGCCCCGTTCGCGCGCCAGCAGGGCGAGCGCGACATCCGTGCCATCAAGTCGAGCGCGGCGTTCGTGGCGATGCGCGAGCACATCCTCGGCCTTATCTGGGGGATGGCGGAGGGCTGAGGCGATCGCATCGCGCCACCGCCTGCGGCGTGCCACAATGAGGCATGCCCGACGCGCCGCCGCCCGTATCGACGCCTGACCGCAGCGCCATGCGCGCGCTGCACCGCGCGCCCGAGGCGCAAGCGCTGGCCCCGCTCCTCCTGGCCGCGACGCCGCCACCCGCGATCGCCGCAAGGATCGAGGCGCGCGCGAAATCCCTGGTGCGGGCGGCCCGCGCATCCTATCGGCCCGGCGCCGACGTCAGCGGATTCCTGCGCGAGTTCGGCCTCGGCACGGCCGAGGGCGTGGCACTCCTCTGCCTCGCCGAGGCGCTGCTCCGCATCCCAGATGCCGCGACCGCCGACCGGCTGATCGAGGAGCGCATCGGCGGGGCCGACTGGGAGGCGCATCTCGGCCACGCCGACAGCCTCGCCGTCAACGCCTCCGCCTTCGCCTTCATGCTGACCGGACGGGTGCTGGCGCCCAACGCGGGCGGCGCCGTCCCGGCGATCGGGCGCATGGTCCGCCGCCTCGGCGAGCCGGTGATCCGGGCTGCGCTCCGCCGCGGGATGCGCGTGCTGGCGCGCCAGTTCGTGCTCGGCCGGACGATCGCCGAGGCGCTCGGGCGCGCCGCCACCGGCGATGCAAGGCGCTGGCGCTACAGCTTCGACATGCTGGGCGAGGCGGCCAAGACCATGGCCGACGCCGAGCGCTACCAGCGCGCCTATGAGGCCGCGATCGGCGCGATCGGCAAAGCCGCCGCCGGGCGCGGACCGCTCGAGGGGCCCGGCATCTCGGTCAAGCTCTCGGCGCTCCATCCGCGCTACGAGCCCTTGCAGGAGGAGCGGTGCGTGCCGGCGCTGATCGCCGCGCTCGGCCGGCTGGCGCGTGCCGCGAAAGAAGCTGGCATCGGGCTGACCATGGATGCCGAGGAGGCCGAACGGCTGGAGATCAGCCTCGATGTCTTCGCCGCCGTGCTCGGCGATCCGGCGCTCGCCGGCTGGGACGGGCTCGGGCTTGCGGTGCAGGCGTACCAGAAGCGCGCCGCCGCCGTGATCGACTGGGTCGCCGCCATCGCCGGGGCGCACCGCGTGCCGGTGCGGCTGGTGAAGGGCGCCTATTGGGACAGCGAGATCAAGCTCGCCCAGATCCAAGGCCATCCCGACTATCCGGTCTTCACCCGCAAGGCGGCGACCGACGTCTCGTGGCTGGCGGTCGCGCGGCAGATGCTGGCGCGCCCTGCCATCCTCCCGGCCTTCGCCACCCACAATGCCCATTCGCTCGCCACCATCCTCGAGCTGGCCGCCCCCGGCGCCTTCGAGATGCAGCGCCTGCACGGCATGGGCGAGCCGCTCTACGAGGGCGTGGTCGGGCCGGACTGCCCCGTGCGCGTCTATGCGCCGGTCGGGACCCATGAGGACCTGCTCGCCTATCTCGTCCGTCGGCTGCTCGAGAACGGTGCCAACACGAGCTTCGTGCACCGGCTGGTCGATCCCGCCGTGCCCGAGGACGCGGTGATCGCCGACCCGGCGGCGCGGCTGCGCGAGTCCGGCCTCGGCCCCAACCCCCGCATCTGCCTGCCCCGCGACCTCTACCCCGACCGGCCCAACTCGGCGGGGCTCGACCTCGCCGACCGGGCGGTGGCCCCCGCCCTCATCGCTGCGATCCGGACCGCGGGCAGCGCGGATTTCTTTCTCCCCGGCGGTGGCCCGGCCCGCGAGATCCGCGACCCCGCCGACCACCGCCGCCGCGTCGGCATCGCCCACGATGCGAGCCACGGCGAGATCGATTCCGCCCTCGCCCGGCTCGCGCGCTTCTGGCACGAATGGGACCGCGCCGGCGGACCTGCCCGCGCCGCGATCCTCGAACGTGCCGCCGCTGCCCTCGAAGCAGACCGCGAAGCGCTCCTCCATCTCCTCGCCCGCGAGGCCGGGCGGACGCTCGCCGACGGCATCGCCGAGATCCGCGAAGCGGCAGACTTCCTCCGCTACTACGCCTTGCGCGCCCGCGAGAATTTCGCCGGCCCGCGCGCGCTTCCCGGCCCCACCGGAGAGCGCAACACCTGGCAGCTCGGCGGGCGCGGCATCTTCGCCGCGATCTCGCCCTGGAATTTTCCGCTCTCGATCTTCGTGGGCCAGGTCGCGGCCGCGCTCGCCGCCGGCAATGCCGTGGCGGCCAAGCCGGCCGAGCAGACGCCGCTGGTGGCCGCGCGGGCCATCGCCCATCTCCGCGCCGCCGGCGTCCCCGACTCCGTTCTCGCCCTCGTCCCCGGCGACGGGCCCGGCGTCGGCGCCGCCCTCATCGGCGATCCGCGCATCGCCGGCGTCGCCTTCACCGGCGGGACGGAGACCGCGCGCGCGATCGCCGCCGCGCTCGCCGCCCGCCCCGGCCCGCTCGTCCCGCTGATCGCCGAGACCGGCGGGATCAACGCCATGGTGGTGGACAGCTCCGCCCTCGCCGAGCAGGTCGTCGCCGACGCGCTCGCCGGCGCCTTCGGCTCGGCCGGCCAGCGCTGCTCGGCGCTCCGCCTGCTCTGCCTGCAGGAGGAGATCGCCGATCGCGTCCTCGCCATGCTCGCCGGCGCGGCCGAGACGCTCACCATCGGCGATCCGCTCGATCCCGCGACCGATATCGGGCCGGTGATCGACGAGGAGGCCCGCGCCGCCCTCTCCACCTATGCCGACAGCATGGGAAAGCCCCTGTTCCATCCATCGCTTCCGCCCGGCACCGAGCACGGCTCCTTCTTCGCCCCCACCGCCCACGAACTCGCCGATGCGGCGCAGCTCAAGCGCGAGATCTTCGGCCCCGTGCTCCACGTCGTGCGCTATGCGGCCGACCGGCTCGATCCCCTGCTCGACGCGATCGCGGCCAACGGCTTCGGCCTCACGCTCGGCGTGCACAGCCGGATCGAGAGCGTGCAGCGCCGCATCCTCGATCGCCTCCCGGTCGGCAATGCCTATGTCAACCGCAACCAGATCGGCGCGGTGGTGGGCGTGCAGCCCTTCGGCGGGCGCGGGCTCTCCGGCACCGGGCCCAAGGCCGGCGGGCCGATCACGCTCTTCCGCTTCGCCGAGGAGCGCTCCCTCGCCGTCAACACCGCCGCCGCCGGCGGCAATGCCGCCCTCTTCGCTGCCGACGACACGTGACCGCGTCCGCTTCAAATGCGCGAGATCGCCTGTCTCGATCGTGGCACGAACTCTTGCTCGATGAGCTATCCAAGCCTTGCCCAACCAAGCCTGCGGGCGCGGCAATATGAGCGCCCGGGCAGCGTCCGGTTCGCGCTGTCGCCATGAGGGAGGACCCGTTCTCCACCATCGGGAGACCCGGCCATGGTTCACCTCGTTCTGATCTTCTGCCTCGCCTCGACGCCCACGTCCTGCAAGCATGTGCGGCCGCCCTTCGAACAGCCCTACGCCTCGATGATGGGCTGCATGATGCAGGCCGAGCTCATCGCCTCCGACATGCTCAGGGACCGGCTGGACCTGCAAGGCTATCGCCTGGCGCGCTGGCGCTGCACCGCGGGCGGGTCCACCGGCACGCCGCTTTAGCCTTCGCCCTCCTGTCGATCACCCCGCCGATCTGCTCTAATTCAGGGCAGAGGCGCCGCGCATCTGATCAGCGCCGCCCGTGCGGGGGGAACCATGGACGCAGCCCGGCTTCGCAGCCTCCAGGCGCCGCTGAAGGCCCGCTATCGCGAGGCCCCGGAAACGGCGCGCATCCCGGCGCGCGCCGAGGCGGTGCTCGATCTGGCGAACATCGCCTGCCGCGTGACGGCCGGGGAACAGGCGGTCGTCGCCGGGCTGCACCCGGCGGCAGGCGGCGACGGCTCCATGGCCTGCTCGGCCGATATGCTGCTCGCAGCACTCGCTGCCTGCGCCGGCGTCACCCTCGCGGCCGTCGCGACCGCCATGGGCGTTGACGTGCGCGAGGGCCGGATCATCGCCGAAGGGGCGTGGGACGCAACCGGCACGCTCGGCGTGGACCGTGCCGCGCCGGTCGGGCTCACCGAGATCAGCCTGACATTCGCGCTGGATACCGACGCCGATCCGGCAACGCTCGAGCGGCTGCTCGCGGCCACCGAGCGCCATTGTGTTATTTTTCAGACGCTGCGTGCGCCGCCGCGCGTCACGATCGTCTCAATCCGGAATCATTAACCTCCCGTTGAGGGCGATGGCTTCATCCTCTCGCTCCGATAGAGGTGGGCTGTCCCTGTCCAATCGGGCGGCCGATGGGGGAGAATGTCGCTCCTTTGGCACAATGTCCTGGCCGCCTCCCGGCGGCGACCGCCGGCGTGGAAGGGGGGTGCCTGATGCATCCGCTCCTCACCCGCCAGCTCGCCGCCGCGATCGGGCCTGACGATCGCATCGAGCTTGAAGCGCTGGCCACCCAGATCTCCGCGACCTATACAAGGATGGAGCGCGAACGGGCATGTGCGCGCGAGCGGCGCGGGCGCATGGCGCGCGATGCCGAGGTGAAGCGGCTCGTCTCCGAGCTCAAGGCGCAGAACGAGCGCTTCGCGGCCGCGCTCGAGAATATGAGCCAGGGGCTCTGCTTCTTCGACGGCGAGCAGCGCCTGATCATCTGCAACCGGCGCTATGCCGAGATGTACGGTCTCCTGGCGGAGCATGTCCGCCCCGGCACCCATCTCCGCGAGATCGTCGATCGCCGGTTCGCGGTCGGCAGCTGCCCCGCCATGCCGCGCGCCGAATACCTGGCCTGGCGCGAGACCATCGCCGCCCGCAGCACGCCCCACGATTCCGTCGTCGAGCTGCGCAACGGCCGCATCTTCGCCCTCCGCCACCAGCCGATGCCCGATGGCGGCTGGGTCTCCACCCACGAGGACATCACCGGCCAGCGGCGCGCCGAGACGCGCATCGCCCACATGGCGCGGCACGACGCGCTCACCGGACTTGCCAACCGTACGCTGCTGCGCGAGCGGCTCGAGGAGGCATTGGCCCGCGCCCGCCGCTCCGACCCCTGCGCCGTGCTCTGGCTCGATCTCGACCATTTCAAGCGGATCAACGACACCGAGGGCCACACCACCGGGGACCGGCTGCTGCGCGCCGCGGCCGCCCGGATGCGCCGGCTGGTCCGCGAGACCGACACCATCGCCCGCATCGGCGGGGACGAATTCGCGATCGTCCAGAGCGGCGTCGGCCAGCCGGCGGACGCAACCGCGCTCGCCGCCCGCCTCGTCACGGAGCTCGGCCTCCCCTTCGAGATCGACGGCCAGCAGTTCGTCTTCGGCGCCAGCATCGGCATCGCGGTCGCCCCCGCCGACGGGCTGGACGCCGATCAGCTGCTCAAGAACGCCGATATCGCCCTCTACCGCGCGAAAGCCGAGGGCCGCGCCCGCTACCGCTTCTTCGAGCCGGAGATGGACGCGCTGATGCAGGCGCGCCGCGCCCTCGAGCTCGACCTTCGCAAGGCGCTGGCAGGCGGCGAGTTCGAGCTCTTCTACCAGCCCCTGGTGCGCGTCCAGACCCGCCGCGTCAGCGGCTTCGAGGCCTTGATCCGCTGGCGCCATCCCGTGCGCGGCCTGGTTTCTCCGGGCGAGTTCATTTCCTTTGCCGAGGAGATCGGCCTTGTCACCCAGCTCGACGAATGGGTGCTGCGCGCCGCCTGCCGCGAGGCGGCCGGGTGGCCGGACACGGTCAGCGTCGCCGTCAATCTCTCGGCCGCGCATTTCCGCGACGGCGCCGTGATCGGGGCCGTCGCCGCAGCACTCGCGGAGTCCGGCCTCCGCCCCGATCGCCTCGAGATCGAGATCACCGAATCGATGATGATCGAGAACAGCGAAACCGCCCTGGCCAGCCTCCATCAGCTGCGCACTCTCGGTGCCCGCATCTCGATGGACGATTTCGGCACCGGCTACTCCTCGCTCGGCTACCTGCGCAACTTCCGCTTCGACAAGATCAAGATCGACCAGTCCTTCATCCGCGAGCTCGTCACCCGCTCGGACAGCATCGCGATCATCCGGGCCGTCACCAGCCTCTGCGGCAGCCTCGGGATGGCGACCACCGCCGAGGGCGTCGAGACCGAAGAGCAGATGGCGGCCCTCGCCCAGGAGAAATGCACGGAGGTCCAGGGTTTTCTCTTTAGCCGCCCGTGCCCGGCGAGCGCGATCCCCGCCCTCCTCAGGACCCTCGGCCCGCACCTCGCCGAGGCCGCCTAGCCCGCGCGGCGAACATGCGCTGCGCCGCGCCCACCACCGCGCCGATCGCTTCCCGCCGATAATCCCAGCGCGGATCCGCGTCCGGCGAAACCACCGCCATCGCCGCATTGGCCTCGAACAGAAGCACCGCGCCCCTCTCTCCAAGGGCGAAATCGACGCCGGCATAATCGAGCCCGAGACGCCCGCACACCGCGCCGAGCGCCGCCATCGCACCTTCGCCGAGCACGCCTGCCATGTCGGCGAGGAAGCGCGCCTCCTCTTCCCGATGCGCCGCCTCCTCCGCCATCGCGGCGGTGAAGTAATGCACCTTCCATTCAGGCGCGATCGCGAGGTGCAGCGGATAGAGGGCGCCGCCGATCATCATCACCCGATACTTGCGGAATCTCTTATCCATGCCCCGCGCGGGGAAAAACTCGATCGCCAGGACCCGATCGCCCGGCAGGGAAGCGAGTGCGAGCGGAAGCGCGTCGGCGTCTCCCACCCGGACGAAATGCCTCCCGGTATGGAATCCCGGCGCGCGCAGGAGCAACGGAAAGGAAAAACCCCGCGCCGCCAGCGCCGCCGCATCGAGCCCCTCGCGCGCGAAGAGCGCCATGCGCGGCAGGACGAGGCCGGGAATCCCCGCGAGTCGCGCGCGCGTCTCCAGCCTGCCGCTCGCCTGCACGCGCGCCGGGTGGTTGATGACCGGCCTGCCCGAGCGCGCGACAATCGCCGGCGCCGCCTCCAGCGCCTCCGCGCACGCATCGGCATCGCCGATCCCGTTGATCATCAGATCGTGCGGCGGCAAATCCATCGCCGGCTCGAAGAACTCCGCCGCCAGGGCGAAGACGTCGAAAATCCTCTCGTCCAACAGCGGCGCCGTCGCGATATTCCCGCCGACCGCCGAGATGAGCAGCAGCACGCGGATCGGCAGCACGTCCCCGCGACAGGGAATATGCACGAGCGGCCGCCCGCGCCAGCCGCGCGCGCGATGAAGCGCCGCCACCTCCGCCTCCCCGCAATCCTCGAGCAGGTTCGCCAGCCCCCGATGCGCCTCGGCCTGGTCCGCATCGACCCCGAGCGCCGCCTCGTAGTGGTGCCGGGCGGCCTCGATGTCGCCCCCGCGGTGCAGCAGGTGCGCGAGGTTGACATGGCCGGCCGCCTGTTCGGGATGGAGCCGCGCGGCCTCCGCGTAGCAGAGCCGGGCGGCGCTGCGCCGCCCGGTGCGGTTCAGCAGGGCGCCGAGATTGTTGAGCGCACCCGCATGCCGAGGCGCCTGCCGCAGCAGCGCGAGATAGGCCTGCTCGGCCTCGGCGACACGGCCGCGCTGATCGAGGACGAGCGCGCGCTCGAACCCCGCCTCCTCGTTCGCTTCCATCCCCCCTTCATCGGACGCCGGCCTTGATCCGGGGTAAACGCCGCCTCAGAGCTCGTCTCTGAACGACCTCTGAACGACCTCTGAACGGTAGAGGTGGGGGTTGGCTGGTCGGTGGCCTGTCGTGGCGGCTATTGCCGGACGGCCTCCCGCCCCGGCAGACCGTCTATGGCTGGTCCGCCACCGTCCGCGACAGCGGCGTGCGGGAGGCGATCGACCACCACCTGGCCAAGCGTGATCGCGAGCGCAGCGGACGCGAGCCAGCCCATCGCCAGCCTGGCCCTCGCCGGTCGGCAAGGCGACGCAGGCTCATGGGCCGAGCTCGACGCGCTGGTAGCGCTTGCCGGCATGCAGATCGTGCCCCAGGACGCGGCACTCACCGAAATCGCCCGCTCGGCCTTCCTCCGTTATGGCAAAGGCCGCCACCGCGCCGGTCTCAACCTCGGTGACTGCGCCGTCCACGCTCTCGCCGGCAGCCGCAATCTGCCGCTGCTGTCAAAGGGCGGTGACTTTCCGCACACTGATCTCCGCGTCGCTGCCTGATACACTATTGCTCATGGTGTATCGCGAGCCCCACCGGTCGGTTATCGACCCCCATTGCCTCGCCTCTTAAGCGCCGCATCATCGCATCCATGCCCATTGCGAGAAACGTCGAAAGGATCGCGCCCCGGAATCCAAGGACGAAGGGCGCGGCTTCCTCAGTCATTCAGAGGCTCGGTTTACGTGGCGCTGATGGGCACATCGCGGCACGCCGACCCGGCCGGGTTCACGGGCACGATCTGGCCGGTGACCATCCAATCGAACAGATGACGCAGCACGGCGAGGCGCTGCTCGACGGTCGGAGCCAACGGCCCCGGCCGCTTCAGCACGCCTTCGTATTCCAGCAACAAGGGCGCCGTTGCCGGCATTCGAACTCTTTCTCTCCCGACCGGTTCGATCAGGGCGAAGCTCGCCCCGGCGCCGCTGCGAGCGCAGTGCGGATCGCCTTTTGCAGCCATGGTGGCCGCCGCAACGACATCAGGGGGTTCGTCATAACCACGGTCTGTCGAAGGGGAAGGGATTGCAGCTCTGCGAGCGTCGTCGCACGCCAATTCCGTTATCCCCTCCTTTCAGGCCGCCTCGGGAGCTGCCGCTTTCCGTGGCCGACCGCCTTTGCGGCCGTTTGCCTTGGCGCTGCTCCGCTTCGCATCCGAGGTCGCTTTGCCACCGCGGCTCGCGAAGATCGCAGCCACAACGCGCGGCGGCAGCATCGCAGGCAGGATCGCGGCCATCAAACCATGCACGCTGATGTGGATGTCCCGATCTTCAAGCTCGATCGCCGATCCGTCCGGCCAAACCTCCAGCCGTGCCAGGTCCTCCGCGGGTACCTCTTGCAGCGCGCCGATCCACTGCCGAGGGATCACGAACCCAACATTCCGCGTCGTCACGATTTCGATGGCATCCCGGTCAGGCACATAGCGGACGGCCTGTGCCCGAATTTCCGTCTCCGCCTCCGCCCCGCCGGCGGCGAGCGCCGCGACATATTCGGCATCGGTGATCTGGTGCTCGCTCATGGCCATGTGCTCGCTTCTGCTGTCGTGCCATCCCGAAAAGTCGCAAGAAGCCGCTCGGTCGCAGGGTCGCAGCTGGCGTCCGCGATCCGTTTCGTATCCGGTGAGCGTTCCAAGCGCAGCTCGATCCTTTGGGCCGCCGGCATTACGGCCCATTGGTTTGCCAGGCAGGTTGTCTGTCTCGTCATCCACCAGCTCCGCCTGCACTCCGCCAGCCTGGCTTGGATATCGTCCAAAAGCGCGTTCACCGCGCGCTGGAGCGGGACGTTCTTCAATGGCGTGATGCTGATCAGCTCCACGGCAGTGCCGACGTAGGAAAACCTCACACGTGCCACCCACCCTTCGCCGCCGTGTCGGACATGAACGTGCGGCGGGCAGTGATCGTCGGCGAATGCGTAGATCACGGCCCCGGTGGCTTCGGAGACGAACACCCGGCTTATGACTGCATATAACCCTTCGGCTTGGGTTTTTCAAGGCAAAGAATCACCCCGGCGGAGGAGCCGCTCATCCCCACATCCTTCTGGCGATGTCCTTTTCCTCGGCGCCGACGGCGTCGGCGTAGAGGGCGGTGGTGGTGAGCTGGGCGTGGCCGAGCCATTTCTGCACCAGGTTGAGCGCGATGCCGGGGGACACCCCGGCCACCCCGAACCCGTGCCGGAGCCCCTCGGCCGAGGTTTGCAGCCCCTCG
>CAWIZE010000013.1:0-55290 GCA_963840545.1 uncultured Pseudomonadota bacterium
GGCACGCTGGTCGATCCGGCGATCGGCGCGGCGGGCGATTTCGACACGCTGATGGTGGTGATGCGGACCGCGTCGGGGCGGCAATGCCACATCAACAATTCCCGCCAGTGCGCCTACGGCTACGACCAGCGGATAGAAGTGTTCGGCGCGGCGGGGATGCTGCTCAACGACAATCTCCGCCCCTCGACGCTGCGCCGCTACGGCGCGGCAGAGACCGAAGCGCGGGAGCCGCTGCTCAACTTCTTCCTCGAGCGCTATGCGGAGGCGTACCGGCGCGAGCTCGACGCCTTCGTCGCGGCGGTGGAGGGCGGCACGGCGATGCCGCTCACGATCGCGGACGGCAGGCGCGCGCTCCGCCTCGCCGACGCCGCGCTCGAATTGGCCGGGAGCGGGCGGACCGTTACGGTCTGAAACCGATGCCCGAAATCGGTGTCGGGATCATCGGCACGGGCTTCATGGGCAAGGCCCACGCGATGGCCTATCGCGCCGCGCCCGGGATTTTTTCCCTCCCGCGGCGGCCGGTGCTCGAAATCGTCGCCGATGCCGATGCCGCCGGCGCCGAGCGCGCCGCCCGCGCCTTCGGCTTTCCCCGCGCGAGCACCGACTGGCGGGCGCTGATCGCCGATCCGGCGGTTTCTCTCGTCTGCATCGCCACGCCGACCGCGCTGCACCGCGAGATGGCGCTCGCCGCGCTCGCCGCCGGCAAGCATGTGCATTGCGAGAAGCCGCTCGCGCTCGACGCCGCGGGGGCCGACGAGATGGCCCGCGCCGCCGAGCAGGCCGCCGCCGCCGGCATCCGCACGCAGGTCGGGTTCAACTACCTGAAGAACCCGCTGCTCGGCTTCGCCCGCGACATCATCGCAGCGGGCGAGCTCGGCGAGATCACCGGCTTCCGCGGCATCCACGCCGAGGGCTACATGGCCGACCCCGAGGCGCCCTGGTCCTGGCGGCTCGATCCGGCCGGGGCCGGCGTCATCGCCGATCTCGGCAGCCATATCATCGGGCTCGCGCGCTTCCTGCTCGGCCCCATTTCTTCCCTCGTCGCCGACCTCGAAACGGTCATCAAGGAGCGGCCGCTCGCCGCGGGGAGCGCCGAGCGCCGCGCCGTCGCGGTGGACGATATCGCCCGGCTCACGGTCCGCTTCGCGCGCGGCTGCGGCGGCACGATCGAGGCGAGCTGGGTAGCGACGGGCCGCACCATGCAGCTCGGCTTCGAGCTCGCCGGCACGCGCGGGGCGCTCTCTTTCACCCAGGAGCGGATGAACGAGCTTTTGCTTTATCGCGCCGGCGGGGCCAGCGGCCCGGGCGGCCCGGCCCGGGAGCGCGGCTTCGTGCGCATCGCAGCGGGGCCGGAGCATCCGCCCTACGGGCTCTTCTGCTCCGCCCCCGGCCATCAGCTCGGCTTCAACGACCTCAAGACGATCGAGGCCGCCGATTTCCTGAGCGCGATCGCAGGCGGGCCGGAGCTGGGCCCGGATTTCCGCGAGGCCGCCGAGATCCAGAAGGTGGTGGACACCGCCCTGCGCTCGGCCCGCGAGCGGAGCTGGCTCGCCGTAGGCTGAGGGTGACGCGGCGCGGGCCGTCTTGCTAGAGCGGGCATCGGCAGAGCGGAGGAGTGCCTCCGGGCCCGTGAGGCCGGGGAAAAATCGTGCAGCGGCTGCAGCGCATCGCCACCTTCAGCATCTTTGTCGGGCTCGTCGTCCTGGCGTTGAAGGGGCTTGCCTGGTGGATCACGGGCAGCGCCGCGCTCTATTCGGACGCGCTCGAGACGGTGGTGAACGTGGCCGCCGCGGGCCTGGCACTCGGCGCGCTGCGCTATGCGGCGCGGCCGGCGGACGCCAACCACCCCTACGGCCACGACAAGGCTGAGTTCGTCGCCGCCGTGCTCGAGGGCGTGCTGATCGTCATCGCCGCGCTCTCGATCATCGAGCATGCCTGGGTGGTCTGGCGGCATCCCGAGCCGATCGCGGCCCCGCTCAGCGGCATCGCGCTCAATGGCCTGGCGACGGTGCTCAACGCCGCCTGGGCGGCCGTCCTGCTGCGCGCCGGCCGGGCCGGCCCGTCGCCGGCGCTCAGCGCCGACGCGCGGCACCTGATGGCGGACGTGCTCACCTCGGTCGGGGTCATCGCCGGCCTGCTCGGCGCGGTGCTGCTGGGCGCGCTCTGGCTCGACCCGGTGCTCGCGCTCGGCGTCGCCCTCTACATCCTCTTCTCCGGCTGGCGGATCATCCGCACCTCGGTGGGCGGGCTGATGGACGAGGCGCCGGACCCGCACGTGGTCGAGCGCATCCGCGCGCTGGTCGCCGACCACGCCACGGGGGCGCTGGAGGCGCATGATCTGCGCACGCGCAGCGCCGGGCGGCTCACCTTCCTCGAGTTCCACCTCGTCGTCCCGGGCGCGATGCGCGTCGACGAGGCGCATGCGATCTGCGACCGGATCGAGGAGGCGCTGCGCCGGGAGATGGGCAGCCTCGTCGTCACCATCCATGTCGAGCCCGAGGTCAAGGCCAAGCAGCACGGCGTGCCCGTGCTGTGAAGCGGACGCGATGAAGGCGCTGGGGCTCGCCTTCCTTCTGCTGATGCTTGTCCAGCCGCTGGCTGCGGCCCGGCCGCTGGCTGCGGCCCGGCCGTCGGCGGAGGCAGCGCGCCGGGTGGTCTCGCTCAATCTCTGCACCGACCAGATGCTGCTGCTGCTCGCGCCCGGCTCGATCGCCGCGCTCTCCCCGCTGGCGCGCGACCCCGCACTTTCGGCAATGGCCGCAGCGGCCGCGCATGTCCCCCTGGTTCGCGTCTCGGCCGAGGCGGTGTTCCGCTTCCATCCCGACCTCGTGCTCGCCGAGCCCTATGGCGCGCAGGCGACGATCGCGGCGCTCCGTGATCTCGGCCTCCGCGTCGTCATCCTACCCGACCCCGCGAATTTCCCGGCGATCCGCGCCGCCATCGCCCGGCTCGCCGCCCTGCTCGGGGCTGAGGCGCGCGGCGCGGCGCTGATCGCGGCGATGGATCGCGCGCTCGCCGCCCTGCCCCCGCCGGCCCATCCGCCCACGGCCATCCTGTTCGAGCCGCGCGGGCTCGCCGCCGGGCCCGGCTCGCTTGCCGGCAGCGTGCTCGCCGCCGCCGGCTATCGCGACGCGGCGCGCGGCGGCTGGCTCAGCCTCGAGCGCCTGCTCGCCCATCCGCCCGACCTCCTCGTGCTGCCCGCCGCCCCCGGATTCCCCTCGCTGGCGACCCGCCTGCTCGCCGACCCGGCGCTGGCGAACATCCCGCGCCGCGCGGTGCCGGCTGCCTGGCTGATCTGCGGCACGCCTTTCGCCGCCGCCGCGGCGCGGATGATCGCCCGCTGATGCGCCGGATGATCGCGCTGATCGGGGTGCTCTTCGTCCTCTCGCTGCTGGTCGGGCCGGCCGGGTTCGGGGTGCCGCTGCCGGTGATCCTCTGGCAGCTCCGCCTGCCGCGCACCGTCCTTTCCCTGCTGGTGGGCGGCGGGCTCGGCATCTCCGGGGCGGCGCTGCAAGGCGCGTTGCGCAACCCGCTCGCCGATCCCGGGCTGCTCGGGATCACCGGCACGGCCGCGCTCGGCGCGGTGATCGCGTTCTATTGGGGGCTCGCCGCCTGGTTCGCCCCGGCGCTGCCGCTGGCCGGGCTGCTCGGCGCGGGGCTCGGCGCCGCGGCGCTGCTGATCTTCGCCGGCCGGGCGCCGACCGGCCCGGCGCTGATCCTTGCCGGCATCGGGCTTTCGGCGGTCGCGGCGGCGCTGCTCGCCTTCGCCCTCGCGCTGGCGCCCAACCCCTATGCCCTCGCCGAGCTCACCTTCTGGCTGCTCGGCGGCGTCGCCGACCGCACGCTCGCGGACTGCGCGCTGGCGGCGGTGCCGATCCTGCTCGGCGCGCTCGTGCTGCTGCGGCTCGGCCCGAACCTCGACGCTCTCACTTTGGGTGAGGAAACGGCGGCGACGCTCGGGGTTTCCGTCTCTTCCACGCTGCGCCAGGTCGCGCTCGGCACCGCGCTCGCGGCCGGGGCGGCGGCCGCGCTCGCCGGCGGCGTGGGCTTTGTCGGGCTGATCGTGCCCAATCTGCTGCGACATTGGCGCGGCGAGCGGCCGGGCGCCCTCCTGCTCCCCTCCCTGCTCGCCGGCGCGGCGCTGCTGCTCGCCGCCGACCTCTTCGTCCGGCTCGCGGTTTTGGTGCTGCCGCTCAACGCCGAGCCGCCGCTCGGGGTGCTGACGGCGCTCGTGGGCGCGCCGTTCCTGGTGGCGATCGCGCGGCGGCTCGGGCGATGATCGGCGTTGAAAGCCTCACGGTCCGGCTCGGCGGGCGGATGGTCCTCGATCGGGTGGATTTCTCCGCCGCCCCGGGGATCCTGACCGCGGTCGCGGGCCCCAACGGCGCGGGCAAATCCACGCTTCTGAAAGCCTTGTGCGGCATCCTTCCGGGCACCATGCGCCCCGATCCGCGCCGCGTCGCCTATCTCCCACAGGGCGCGCACGCGGCCTGGGGCCTCAGCGTGGAGGAGGTCGTGTCGCTCGGGCGCATTCCCCACGGCGATCGGGCCAAGCCGCCGGTGGCGCGCGCGCTGGCGCTCTGCGGCATCGCCCCGCTCGGCCCCGCGCGCATCGACCGGCTGTCCGGCGGCGAAGCGCGGCGGGCGATGCTCGCGCGCGTCTTCGCCACCGAGCCCGAGGCGATGCTGCTCGACGAGCCGACCGCCGATCTCGATCCGGCCGCCGCCTTCGCGATCATGCGGCTCCTCAGCGAGACCGCGCGCGCCGGGCGGACGGTGGTGGTGGTGCTGCACGCGATCGAGCTGGCGCTGCGCTATGCCGATCGGCTGGTGGTGATGGATCGCGGGCGGATCGTCGCCGATGGCGGCCCGCTCGCCGTCCTGCCCGCAGCGGCCGCTGCGTTCGGACTGAAGTTCGGGCAGGACGGGCTGCCCCATTTTCTCCCCGGGTGAGATGACGCTCGGCCGCGCCGCCTCTCTCTCGCTGGCGCTGCACGCGCTCGCCCTGCTCCTGCTCGCGGCAGGCGGCCTGCTGGGGCCGGCGCGGCTGCCCCAGCCGCAGGTGCTGGCCGAGGTGGCGCTGGTCGAGCAGCAAACCCCGACCGTCGGCGCCGCGCGACCGGCGGCCCCGCCCCCGAATCCCACGCCGACAAAGCCCGCGCCCACGCGGAGCGCGCTCGCGGCACCCCTGCCCCTCCCCGCGCCGCCCGCGCCGCTCCTGCCCCGGGCACCGGCCCGGCCGGCGGCACCGGCCCGGCCGGCGGCACCGGTCCGGCCGGCGGCAGCGGTCCGGCCGGCGGCCGCCGCCGGCACCGGCCTCGTCTCCGGCAGCCAGGTCGTCCCGGCCGCCATCGACCGGGCGGTGCGCAACCTCCCGCCCCCCTATCCTCCGGCGGCAGTGCGCGCGGGCGAGCAGGGCGCGGTGATCCTGACGATCCGGGTGGCGCCGGACGGCACCGGCGCGGTTGCGGTCGCGCAAAGCTCCGGCTATGCCCTGCTCGACGCCGCCGCGCGCGCCGCGGTCGCGCGCTGGCGCTTCATCCCGGCGCTCAGCGGCGGCAGGCCGGTTTCCTCGGCGATGCTGATCAGGATACGCTTCATCCTCACTGCACCGGATGGCGGGCAATGACGGTCAGGATCGACCGGGTCGTGACACGCGGCGGCGATGGCGGCGAGACCTCGCTCGGCAACGGCAGGCGCGTGCGCAAGGACGCGCTGCGCATCGAGGCGCTGGGCGCGGTGGACGAGGCCAACGCCGCGCTCGGCCTGCTGCGCCACGAAGCCGGCGCGGATGCGGCGACGGCGGCGCTGCTGCGCGCGGTGCAGAACGATCTTTTCGACGTTGGCGCCGATCTCGCCGTGCCAGCGGGCGATGCGAAGCCGCGCATCCGAGTGACCGACGCGCAGGTCCTGGCGCTCGAGGCAGCGATCGCCGCGCGCAACGCGAGCCTGCCGCCGCTGAAAAGCTTCGTGCTGCCCGGCGGCACCGCCCTCGCCGCATCCGCCCATCTCGCGCGCACGATCGCGCGGCGGGCGGAACGGCGCGTCGTCTCGCTCGCCGCCGCCGAGCCGCTCAACCCGTTCGTGATCCCCTATCTGAACCGGCTCTCCGATCTTCTCTTCGTCCTCGCCCGCGCCGCCAACGCCGACGCCGGCGAAACGCTCTGGCAGCCGGGCGGCGGCACGGGCGCCAACGCTGCCTCTCAGAACGTCGCCCGGGCGCCCAGCAGGAACGACGCGCCGGGATAGGCGAAGCCGCTCGCCGCCTCGTACTGGGCGTTGAAGATGTTGGCGCCGGTGAGGAAGAGCTGCAGCTTCGGGCGCAGCTGATAGGTCAGGTTGACATTGACGATCGTCCCCGACCCCGCGAGCCCGGTGCCGGCCGGAAAACCGCCGCTATCGACAAGCGAATCCTCGAACGGGCCAATGTACAGAATTGCCGGCGCAATCGTCAGCTTCGGCACCGGCTTGATCAGCAGATCGGCCGAGAACTGGTTCTCCGGCCGGCGCAGCAGGAGCTGGCCGGTGTCCTGGTTGCGCGCATCGGTGAAGGTGTAGGCGAGCTCGGCGCCGAGCCACGGCCGGGGATTGAAGGAGAGCGTGGTCTCCACCCCTTGCAGGTGGGCAAGCCCGACATTCTCCGTCGTGAAGACCGGCGAGAACACGGTCTCGATCAGGTCGGTCACGCTGGTATCGAAATAGGTCGCGCCGAAGGTCGCGAAATCCGCCTCCCCGAGAGCCGGCACCGTCGTGCTCCAACCGACCTCGAAGCCGATGCTCCGCTCCGGCTTGAGGTTCGGATTGCCGACGAAGCCGCCGCCCGAGCCGTAGAGGTCGAAAAGGGACGGCGCGAGGAAGGAAGTGCCGCCGGAGAGCTTGAAGCGGGAGAGCACCTCCGGCATCACGAGCACCAAGCCGCTGCGCCAGGTGAAGGCGCCGCCCGCCGCCGATACCTGATCCTCGCGCAATCCGCTGGTGAAGATCAGCCGCCGCCAGAGCGTGCTCTGAAGCCCCATGTGCCAGGCGCTCTGGATCTGCTCGGCGTAGGTCGTTTCCTGGAAGGGCACGCCGGAATAGCTGTCGTTCAGATTGTCGGCGGCAAAATCGTTGATGTGCTCGTAGCCGAAGGTCACCGTCGTCGCGCGCGCCGGCCCCCGGTCGGCGAGGTTGACGGTGTTGTTCCACTGCACGTCGACACGCTTGCCGACATAAAGATCGTCGTTCGATTCCTGGTTCGGGTCCGCGGGATTGAGCGGATTGACGTAATGCCGGTGGTCATAGAGCCCGCCGGCGAGCAGTTGCGTATTGAACCAGGGGAGCACCTGGCTCACCAGCGAAACATTGCCCGCGGCCTGCTGGTCGTAGCCGACCTCGTTCGGAGCGTCGAACGAAGGCGAGCCGAGCGTGTCGAACCCGTAGACGGCGTTGCGCAGATAGCCGAACAGCGAAAGCCGCGTGCCGGGGACGATGGTCCAGCCGAGATCGAGGCTGCCATGCTGGTTGCGGAAGCCGTCGCGCTCGCCGGTATAGACGCTCTCGCTGCGCGGCGTCACGTCGAACCCCTCCTGGGTCAGCGTCCCCTCGTCGAGCCGGTAGTCGAACGGCCCGCTCGAGCCCGCGAGCGTCGCCTCCTGCTGGTTCGCGTTGGGCAGCCCGGCGGCGGCGCTGACGGTGGCCTTGGGCGGCCCCGAGCCCGGCGTGGTGATGATGTTGATCACGCCGCCGACCGCGCCCGATCCATACAATCCGGACATCGGGCCGCGGATCACCTCGATCCGCTGCACGTCGCTCAGCGTGTCGACGCCGAAATTGAACGCCCCGTTCGGATCGGAAGGATCGTTGATCGGCATGCCGTTGAGCAGCACCAGCACCTGGTTGCTGTCGGTGCCGCGGATGAAGACGCTGGCCTCGCCGCCCGGCCCGCCCGACTGCACGATATGCAGGCCCGGCACGGCCGAAAGCGCGTCCACCAAGGTCGTGTAGCCGCGCTGCTGGATGGTCTGCCGATCGATCACCGTGACGCCGGCCGGAACGTCCTGCTCCGGTGTCGGCACCCGGGTCGCGGTGACGACGGTCTCGGGGAGGTTCTCGACATCCGCGCTCTGGTCAGCCGCGCTTTGCGCGAACGCAACGGCCGGAACGGCAGCGGCGAGACAAACGAAAAAAAGAAGCGTGCGCAGGCCGGCCTCCGTGGGCTGGGCCCGTTCCGGCATCGCACCGGCGGGCCCGTTGCAACGACGACGGCCGCCCGCGGGTCTCCCCCGCTGCCCCGGTGCACCCCGCCCGAAGCGTGCGAACAGTCTCGATGCCGGCCGGTCTCCTGGCTTGCGGGTCGCCGCCCGGCCCCGCCTTCTCGCCCCTTCCGGGCAATGGCATCAGGGGGCCAGGCTCGCCGCCGTACAGTTGCGGGGGCAGCCGCGGTTCACGCGTTCCCGTTTCAGCCGGCACGGTTGGTAGCCGCGCCGGCCACCGGCATCTGCCGCAAGCCTATGCCGGGCGCAACGATCGCGCCAGACGGAAGAAGCCCGGGAGGCCTCGAAAGGACAAGGAACGGCCAGGGGCCGGGCCCCTGGACCCCACCCGCTTTAAGTCACCGCCGGCTCGGGCACGCGCACCGGGTCGGCCGCTTCGAGCCGGGCGAGGAAGTTCTGCGCCCAGGCGGCCGCGCTCGTCCGCTCGACCGCGGCCATCATCTCCTGCCAGCGGCCGCGGCGCTCCGCCAGCCCCATCGTCAGCGCGGCGTGCAGCGCCTCGGCGGCCTCGTCGGGGTCGAAGGGATTGATGATGAGCGCGCCCGCCATGTCCTCGGCCGCGCCGGCGAAACGCGAAAGCACCAGCACGCCCGGATCGGCCGGGTCCTGCGCGGCCACGTACTCCTTGGCCACCAGGTTCATCCCGTCGCGCAGCGGCGTCACCAGGCCGACACGGGCGTGGCGGTAGAATCCCGCCACCGTCTGGCGCGGCACGCCGCGGGTCAGATAGCGCAGCGGAATCCAGTCGAATTCGGCGTGCTCGCCGTTGATCCGCCCGGCCAGCTCGTCGAGCTCGCGGCGGAGCGCGCGGTACTGCGCCACCTCGCCGCGCGAGACCGGCGCGATCTGCAGCATCGTCACCGCCAGCCGATGCTCGGGAAAACGCTGGAGCAGGGCCGCGAATCCGCGGAACCGCTGCGGCAATCCCTTCGAATAATCGAGCCGGTCGACGCCGAGCACGAGCGCGCGCCCGCCGAGGCTCTGCGCCAGCCGCTGCGAATCGCGCCCCATCGCCGCCCGCCGCGCCAGGGCCGCGAAGCCCGCGGCATCGATGCCGACGGGAAAGGCGTCCGCGCGCGGCGCAACCCCCGCCGCCGACATCGCCTGGTTCATATGCGCGGCATCGCGCGGCGTCTGCACGCCGATCACGTCGTAGGCGTCGAGCGCGCGCAGCAGCTGCTCGTAGTGCGGCAGCACGCCGAACACCTCGGGCGGCGGGAACGGAACATGGAGGAAGAAGCCGAGCGGCCGATCGACCCCGAGCGCGCGCAGCGCCGCGCCCATCGCAATCAGATGGTAGTCGTGCACCCAGACGAGGTCGTCGGGATCGAGCAGCGGCTCGAGCCCGCGGGCGAAGGCCGCGTTCACCGCGAGATAGCGCGCGAGGTCGCTGCGCCGGTACTCGGGGACCCCGGTCCGGTAATGGAGCAGCGGCCAGAGCGTGGCGTTGGCGTAGCCGAGATAGTACCCGCGGTAATCCTCGTCCGTGAGCTCGATGGTGGCGAGCGCCGCCCAGCCGGCACGGGTGATCGCGGGCACGGGCGAGGCCTCCTGCGGCACCGTCCGTCCGGACCAGCCGAACCACAGCTTGCGCCGGCGCGGCATCGCATCGCGCACCGCGACCGTGAGCCCGCCGGTCGCGCCGGAGCGCTCCTTCGGCATCGGCACGCGGTTCGAGACGATCACGACCCGGCGCATCATCGCCCCTCCGCGGCGAGGCGGGCGAGCCAGGCGCGGACTCCCGCCGCGTCGCCGAAAACCTCCTGCACCCGGAAGCCGAAGCCGCCCGCCTCGCGGGCCGCGCGGATCCCGTCCTCGTCGGTCACGTCATCGCCGACGAACACCGGCAGGCGCCCGGCGAAGGGCGGCGCCGCGAGCAGCGCGCGCACCGCCGCGGCCTTGCTCACCCCGCGCGGCCGCACCTCCCAGGCCATCGCAGCCGGGCAGACGACAAAATCCGCGCCATCCCGGCCCGCCCCGAGAATCGCGTCAAGCGCGGTGGCCAGCGCCGGGCCCGCGCCGGGGGCCTGGCGGTAATGCAGCACGAAGCCGTGCGGCTTCTCCTCGAGCAGCACGCCCGCGCCGCCGGCGGCCAGCCGCGCCGCCGCTTCCCGCCAGGCCGCCGGCAGCACCGGCAGCACCGGCCGCTCGAGCGTCCCGCTCCCGGCGCGGCGGATGGCCGCGCCATGCTCCCCGGCAATGGCGATGTCGAGCCCGGCGAGAAGTGCGGCCACCGCCTCGACCGTCCGCCCGCTGACCACCGCGAGCGCGCCGCCGAGGCGGCCACTCAGCCGGCCGAGCGTGGCAGTCAGCCCGGGAGGCACAAGCACCGCATCCGGCCGCGCGGCAAGATCGAGCAGGGTGCCGTCGAGGTCCAGCAGCAGCGCCAGCCCGGCGCTGGGCGGCAGCTCCGGGAATGGCGGGAGCCGCACGGCCGGGCCGGGGGTGAAGGATTGCTGCATCCGATGCATGTAATTTTGTTCAGCCGCGAATGCCAGGGTTGCAATGCCGGGATGGCGGCCCAGCCCGCCGCCCGCCGCGCCGCCCGCCGCCCGCCGCCCGCCCTCAGTCGCAGCCGCTCACCCGCACGTCATAAAGCGGATGCTCGAAGACCGAAGCCGCGGGCTCGGCGGCGAGAAGCCACCCCTTGAAGGGCTGGATCGCCGGATTGCGGTCGGTGATCTCGACATAGGCGGCGGCGTCGCGCGCGTGCCCGGCTGGCCGCACCAGGCAGGCCTCGACCGCGATCGTCAGCCCCGCGACCTTGACCGACGCACCCACCGCGACGCGGCGGGTCTCGTGGGTCGCGTCCTCCTTGTCGAGGATCTGCAGATCCGCCCCGTGCCGCGGCAGCCAGGCCGGACCCGGCGGGGCTGCCGGCGGGGCTGCCGGCTGGGCTGCCGGGGGGGCTGCCGGGGGGGTTCCGGGAGCGGGCGCGCGGGGCCGGGGCGGGCTGGGCGCGGAGGCCACCAGGAATGGCCAGCAGCAACGAGAGCAGCAGCGGCGCCAACCCTCGCGCCCGCCGGCCAGGGGCGGTCATCCGCCCCTCACCCGCCGGAATTCCGGCGTTTCGGCGAACTCCAGCCCGTCCACCATTGCGCGCAGCACCCGGCGCATCGCCGCCTCGTCGACGCCCATCAGCACCGCGTCCTCGAAGGCGTCCCGCAGCATCTGCGCCAGCTCGGCGTGGTTCTCGCCGAGCACGCGGAGCTTCTCACGGCACGAGACCGGGCTGCCGTCGCTTTGCGGCCAGCTCTCGGGGGCCGGCGGGATCACGGCTTGCCCCCGCTCGTGCTCCCCCCGCCGGCAGCCGGGGCCCCGCCGGCAGCCGGCGCGCCCTTCTGCTGCCCACCCCCCGAGCCGGACATGCCGCCGGAACTGCCACTGCCGAAGATGAATTTTCCGAGCAGGCTCTCGATGTTGATGGCCGACTGGGTCACCGTGATCCGCCCGCCCGGCTCGAGCATGGCGCTATCGCCGCCGGGATCGAGCGAGAGGTAATCGGCCCCGAGCAGCCCCTCGCTCGACACCGCGGCGCTGGTGTCCTTCGGCAGCTTGACGTCGCCCGCGACGGTGAAGGTCACGTCGGCGAGAAAGGTCTCCGGATCGAGGAACTCGGCAGTCACGCTGCCCACCCTGACCCCGGAGATCCGCACGTCCGAGCCGACCGGCAGGCCGGCGACGCTGTTGAAGCTCGCGTGCAGGGGATAGCCGCCCAATGGCACGGCGCCGGAATGCGCGACCGCATAGGCGAGGAACCCGGCCGCCAGGATCAGGACCACCGCGCCGGTCCCGACCTCGGCGGCGTTATGGCGCGCCATCGTCCGGCCCCGCCCCATTTCCGGCGCCCCATTGTCCGGCACCTTCATCAGGTCCCGGGAGTCCAGGCTTCGTAATCGCCGGTGGCCGCGGCCCGGTTGCCGCCCTGGTAATCGTGGCCGGGCGGGCGATAGCCCTCGGGGGTGCCGGTCAGGTTCGCGAGGTGGGGCTTCTGCCAGGGCCGCTGATGTCCCTCCGGCAGCGCGGAGTCGGTCGTGTAATGGAGCCAGGCGTGCCACTCGGGCGGCACCGCCGAGGCCTCCGCCGGCCCGGCATAGGCGACCCAGCGGCGCTGGCGCATGGCGGGCCGCGCCCGCCGTTCCTCGAAGTAACGGTTGCCGCTGGTATCGTGGCCGACAAGGCGGCCGTGGAACCAGGTGAAGAGCCAGGTGCCGAAGTTCATCCTGCCGATATAGTGGCATGGCCGGCCGCGGTCCATGTTGGCCTCCGGCTGGCCCTCGCGCCCGGCGAGCCGCAGCCGCCATTCCGGGTTCATCCACAGCATTTTGTGGTCCCGCACCCGATGACCCGCAAAATACGCTTGCGAGTTGCAGGGCTCCGGTTAGCATGAGGGGCATGAAGATCCCCTCGAGCTGGCAGGGCGTGCGGATGCGGCGGACCCTCGCCGGCCCCGACCCGGACGCGCCGCCCCGGCTGGTGACGCTGCCGGCCTCCTGGGACGAGGCTGCGGCCGCCGCGCTCGCCGCCCTCGCGGGCGGGACCAGGCCGGTTCGGCTGTCGCTCGCCGCCGAGGCCTGGATCCGCCCGCTCGCCATCCGCGCCGCCAAGGCCGGCCTCGCCCTGCCGCTCGCCGACCGGCTCCATGCGCTGCTGCTGACGCGCCGCGGCGCGCCCGACGCCGGCATCTGGCGTGGCACGCCCGTGGCGGGCGGCCTGCCCGAGCCGGTCCCCGGCTTCGCCCTCAACCTCGCCGCCTTCCACGAGCCGGGCACCGGCTTCGCCCTCGCCGCCTTCGCCGAGGCGGTCGAGACCGCCGTCCTGGCGCTCGCCCTCGCCCGGCCCGACGCGACCCGGCTCGCCGTGCGCATCGCCGACCTCGCCGGCCTGCTCGCCGCCCTCGGCCTCGATTACGAGAGCCCGGCGGCGCGCGACGTGGCCGAGGCGATCGCCGCCCTCTTCCGCGGGCGGGCGGACGCGGCCTCGGCCAGCCTCGCTGCAAGCCCCCCGGGCCACGGATACGGCGCCGAAGCCCGCCCGCCGGCCGGCCTCGCCACCCCGGCAAGGACGGAAATCCCCGGCCTCGCCGAGGCCGCCGCGCGCGCGCTCGCCGAGGCCGCCGCCGCCTGCCTCGACGCCAAGGCGGGGCCGCGCCACGAAGCCACCACCGCGATCGCGCCCGCCGGCCCGGCCGAGGCCCTCCTCGGCGTCGAGACCGGCGGCATCGCCCCTGCCTTCGGCCCCGTCCGGCCGGAGGGCGGCCTCACCCGCGCCGCCCGCGCCTGGCTCGCCGCGCGCGGCATCGGCGCCGAGGCCGCGCTTGCCGCCACCCTCTCCGGCACACCCCTCTTCGCCGCCGCCCCGGCCGCCGCCCATCGGGCGATGCAGGAGCGCGTGGCGCGCTTCCTCCACGCCGTCCCCCCGCTCCTCGTCCCTGGCGTGCCCGCCTTTGCCGCCGGGCCCTGGCCGATGCCCCGCCCCCACGAGAGCCTGCCCAGCCACGCCCGCGGCTACACGCAAAAGACCAGCGTCGGCGGGCACCGGCTCTATGTGCGGACCGGTGAATATGCCGATGGCCGCCTCGGCGAGCTGGCGATCACGCTGCACAAGGAAGCCCCGTCCTTTCGCGCGCTGATGGAGTCCTTCGCCGCCGCGGTGAGCCTCGGGCTGCAGCACGGCGTGCCGCTCGCCGCGTTCGTCGAGGCCTTCGTCGGCACCCGCTTCGGCCCGGCCGGGCCGGTCGAGGGCGATCCGGCAGTGCCGCTCGCCAGCTCGCTCATCGACTACGTGTTCCGCAACCTCGCCGCGCACTATCTCCCGCGCAGCAGCCTGCCCGAAGCCGAGCCGGACGAGCGGCCCGAGGCCGCGCGCGAGGCGCCGGCGGCCCCGCTCCTGCCGCTCGAGCTGCCCGCCGCCACCCCCGGCGAGCGGCGGCGGGCGCTGCGGCTGATCAAGAAATAGCTCCGGAAGGTCCCCCATGCCCATTCTTGATAAGCTGGGTCGCATCGAGGCCAAGCTCGCCGAGCTCGGCATCCATCTGCCCCCGCCGATGGCGCCGATCGCCAATTACGTCCCCTGGGTGGTAAGCGGCAGCCTCGTCGTGGTCTCGGGCCAGGTGCCGGCGGTGGACGGCAAGATCGCCGTGACGGGCCGGGTCGGCGCCGAAGTGACGGCGGACGAAGCCAAGGCAGCCGCCCGCCAGTGCCTGATCAACGTGCTCGGCCATCTCAAGGCGGCCTGCGGCGGCGATCTCGACCGCGTGCGCCGCGTCGTCCGCCTCGGCGGCTACATCGCCTCGGCGCCGGACTTCACCGGCCAGGCGCAGGTGATGAACGGCGCCTCGGACCTCGCCGTCGCGGTCTTCGGCGAGGCCGGCCGCCACGCCCGCACGACCATCGGCGTCCCCGTCCTCCCCGCCGATGCCGCCGTCGAGGTCGAGGGGATGTTCGAAATCGACCAGGGGCTGGGCCCCTGAACCCCCCCATACTTGGAGTCTTGGGCGCTGCGCGGCACAACAGAGACGGCGCCGCCCCCTCGAATCCCCTTTTGCTGCGCCTGCGTTCGCTGCCATATGCCGCCCATGCCCGACGGCGCCGCCTCCTACAGCCTGAGCCTCCACCCACACATCGCCGAGATCCCCCCCGCCGAGTGGGACGCCTGCGCGGGGCCGGACAACCCCTTCGTCAGCCACGCCTTCCTCGCCGCCCTCGAGGATAGCGGCTCGGCCGGCCCGCGCACCGGCTGGCTGCCGCAGCACGCGGTGCTGCGCGATCGCGCCGCGCGCATCGCCGCCGTGGTGCCGATGTATGCGAAAAGCCACAGCTACGGCGAATATGTCTTCGACCATGGCTGGGCCCACGCCTTCGAGCGCGCCGGCGGCGAGTATTACCCGAAGCTGCAGGCCGCCGTGCCCTTCAGCCCGGTGCCCGGCCCGCGCCTCCTCATCCGCCCCGGCTCCGCCATCAGCCCCGCGCTGATGGCCGGCGCGCTCGAGCAGGCCTGCCGCAAGCTCGCGCTCTCCTCCGTCCACCTCACCTTCTGCACCGGAGCGGAATGGGAGGCCCTCGGCGAAGCCGGCTGGCTCCAGCGCGTCGGCATGCAGTTCCACTGGCACAACGCGGGCTATGGCAGCTTCGAGGATTTCCTCGCCGCCCTCTCCTCGCGCAAGCGCAAGGCGATCCGCCGCGAACGCCGCGACGCCGCCGCCGGCCTCACCATCCGCGCGCTCCGCGGGCCCGAGATCGAGCCCCGCCACTGGCGCGCCTTCTACGGGTTCTACACCGCGACCGTCGATCGCAAATGGGGCTCGGCCTACCTCACCGAGCGTTTTTTCCCCTGCTCGGCGAGCGCCTCGGCGACAAGGTCGTCCTGATGATCGCCGAGAGCGGAGAAAAACCCGTCGCCGGCGCGCTCAACCTGATGGGCGCGGAGGCGCTCTACGGCCGCAACTGGGGCTGCCGCGGCGAGTGGCCGTTCCTCCATTTCGAGCTCTGCTACTACCAGGCGATCGAGTTCGCGATCGCCCACGGCCTCAAGCGCGTCGAGGCCGGCGCCCAGGGCCAGCACAAGATCCAGCGCGGCTACCTCCCCGAGCGCACCTTCTCCGCCCACTGGATCGCCCATCCCGGCCTGCGCCGCGCGGTCGGCGATTTCCTCTGCCAGGAGCAGGCCGAGATCGCCGACGACATGGAAGCCCTCGCCGGGCGCTCGCCCTTCCGCGAGGCCTGACCAGCCCCCTTCATCAACCCTCCCCGCGCTCGGCGAGCCAGATCGTGTGCCCGCCGCACGCCGGGTCCTCCACCACATGCGCCACCACCGCGAAGCCGTTCGCCTCGAGCAGGGCGCGGTACTCGGCGCCGTCCAGGCTCGCGTGATAGAGCGGCTCGCCCTGGCAGGCGCCGATCGCTTCGCCATGCGACGGACCGCTCGTGAACATCAGCGCGGCGCGCGGAGCGGCATGCTCCCGGAAGATGGGGAACATCCGGCGCTGCTCGTCGTGGCATAGGTGAAAGAAGCTGTCCCAGGCCAGAATGCCCCAGAATGCCATTGAAGGCGCGGCCCAGGGACAATCTCCGCATGTCCGCGACGCGCCAGTGCCCGCGCGGCAGATTCTCCTCGCACATCGCGATCATCTCCGGCGCCGAGTCGACGCCGGTCACGTCGCATCCGCGCGCGATGAGATAGCGGGCGATCGGCGCGCCCGATCCGCATCCGATATCGAGCACCGCGGCACCAGCCGCCAGCAGCGCGCCGAACCGGTCGAGCCACGCAGCCTCGAGCAACCGGGTGCCCCGTTCATGCGCCCAGGCGCGGGCGTGCCGTTGGTAAAGCCCCACGATCCGCTCGGCTGCGGCGCTCATCACGGCATCCTCACATGTTCGGCGATCAATTTCGTGGCTTTGGCCCATGGCCTTGGCGCGCCGCTTCGCCCGCTCCGCCGGCGCGGTCATGGGCCGAGTCCGTCGGAGAACTTTACAGATAATCCCCATCATACCGTATCCGCAACAGTAACCCTTTGATCAAGCCACGCAATTTTCCTGGCATCAAATTTGCGTCGCAAGTCTTCCTTTTGAAGCGCGGAGCCCGGATGTCCCTCAAATCCTTGATTTTCGGCGGCTCGTTGATCGCGGCCGCGACCGTCACCGGCGCCGTCATCGATCCCGGGGCGGCCCACGCCGACGCGCTGAGCGCCGCCACGATCCTCCAGGATTTCAACGCCGTGATCTACGCCAACGCCTCCACCTCGGCCGACATCGAGGGCGCGGCCGTCGTCGGTGGAAATTTCTCCGGCGCGACGGTGTATATCGGGCCGACAGGCACGCAGCCAGGCGGCTTCGGCGCGCTCACCGTCTTCGGCAACACCTCCGGCACCATCAATATCAACAATGGCGGCAGCGCCTATGTCGGCGGCACCGAGGGTGCGACGATCAATTTCAACGGCGGCGGCAGCTATATCGGCGCCCCCGGCGCGGCGATCGCCGACTTCGAGACGCCGCTCGATCAGCTCTCGCAGCAATTGGCGGCACTCGCCGCCACCGCGAGCGCCAATTTCTCGAACCTCAACGACGTCGCGTTCAACGCCGTCGCCGGGGCGGACGGCATCGCCGTGTTCGACGTGACGGCGGCGGAGCTCGCGGAGATGGCCAGCTTCTCCGTCACCCTCGACGGCGCCACGACGGTCGTCATCAACGTCTCGGGCAGCGCGGTCGATTTCGCCGCCAACGACCTGAGCGGCGTCACCGGCGCCGACAACATCATCTGGAATTTCTCCACCGCGACGACCGTCACGATCCAGGACCGGCTCGGCGGCACGGTGCTCGCCCCCGGCGCGACGGTGACCAACGACAACCAGATCGACGGCACGCTCGTCGCCGACAACTGGACCGGCGACGGCGAGCTGCACACCTATCCGTTCGACGGCACGCTGCCGGGCACCCCGGTGCCGGAGCCCGGGAGCCTCGCCCTGCTCGGCATGGGCGTCTTCGCCCTCGGCCTGCTCCGCCGCGTCGGGCGCCGGAGCGGCCCCAAGGCCGGATAGGGCCCGATCCGTCGCGGTCGATCCGGCGGAGCGCCACCGGCTCGACCCTGTTCCCCCCCGCGGGCGCCTTCCCGAACCGCCTCGCCGCGGCCATCCTGCGGCCCAGCGCCGCGCTGCGCGCCCCGATTGTCCCGACGTCGCGCGCGGCAGAGATGAACCCAGGGATCCGATATGCCGCATCCGCGCTTCGCTGCCCCCACTTTCACCAACGACGAATTCGCCGCGCGCCTCGCCCGGCTGCGGGAGGGGCTGGCGCGGGCGGAGGTGGCGCTCGGCCTGTTCGACGAGATCGAGGCGATGAGCTGGATCGCCGGCTACGGCAATTCCGAGAATCGCTGGCGCGCCGTCGGCATTCCGCTCGCCGGCGAGCCCTTCTTCCTGATCCGCGCGCTCGATGCCGGGCCGTGCCGGCAGCGGAGCTGGATCGCCGACGTGCGAACCTTCCGCGACTGGGACGACCCGATGCCGGTCCTCGCCGCCATCCTCGCCGAGCGCGGGCTCGCCGCCGCGCGCATCGGGCTCGATCTCGGCTCGGTACTGCATGCCGCCGGCGCGCTTCGCCCGCCTCCGGGCGGCGCTGCCCGGGGCGCGCTTCGTCGATCTCGGGCCGCTGGTCGCGGAGCTTCGGCTGATCAAGTCCGCGGCCGAGATCGCGCTCTTGCGCCGCGCCGCCGCGATCGCCGACACGTCCCTCCTCCGCGCCGCCGCCGCCTGCGTCCCGGGTGGCGCTGAGCGCGATGCCGCGGCCGCCGCCATGGCGAGCTTCATGGAGCAGGGCGCCGATCCTTCCGCCCCCGGCCCGATCAGCGCCGGCAGCGGGTGGGATTTCCTCCATGCCGCCCTCGACGACACGGTGCTCGCGCCGGGCAGCCTGGTCCATATCGAGCTGACCCCGCGCATCGGCGGCTACAGCGCGCGGACCATGCGCTGCGTCGCCCTCGGCGCGCCGCGCCCCGGCCTGATGGACGCCGCCGCCCGGCTCGCCGAGATCCAGGACGCGCAGATCGCGGCGATGCGTCCCGGCGCCGAGGCCGCCGCGATCGATGCGATCCTCCGCGCGGGCGTGCTCGGCTCCGGGCTCAGGGAGACGTTCGACAACATCACCGGCTACACGCTCGGCCTCTATGCGCCCGCCGGGCCGCGCACCAGCGACTTCACGCGCTGCTTCCACCCGGAGGCGGATTTTCGCCTCGAGCCGGGCATGGTCTTCCACATGTACGTCTCCGCCGCCGGCGTGTCGCTGAGCGAGACGGTGCTGGTGGGCGAAGCCGGGCCCGAGCGCCTGACGAAGCTCCCGCGCACGCTCCTCGTCAACCGGTGAACGCCCGGCTGCGCCCGCCAAAACGAGCGGCCGCCGGCGCATCATCGCCTCATTCGCCGCTCAGGCGAATTCGTAGGCGTCCATGCGGAGGAAGCCGTATTCAACCGAGCTGTGCAGGCGCCTCGCCGCGGCGCCCGCCCCCGCGGCGCCAAGCGCCACATAGAGCGGCAACAAATGCTCCTCGCTCGGGTGCTCGTCGGCGGCGTGCGGCGCAAGCCGCCGGTAATCGACCAGCGCCTCGATATCGTGGGCACGAATTCGCCAATCCATCCACTCCGAGAAGGCGGCCACGTCCGCCGTCTCCGGCGCATCGAGCCCGCCCCGCCCGCCGCGAAACCGGCGGAGGTCATGGGTGAAGCTGCCGCTGGCGAGAACCAGCACGCCCTCCGCGCCGAGCCCCGCCAGCGCCTCCCCCATCGCCAGGTGGTGCCTCGGCCCGAGCGCGGTCTGCACGGAAAGCTGGAGCACCGGGATCTCCGCCTTCGGGTAGGCGAGGCAAAGCGGCACCCAGGCGCCGTGGTCGAGCCCCCGCGTCCGATCGATCCCCGGGGAAAACCCGGCCGCGCGCAGCCGCTCCGCAATCGCCTCGGCGAGCTCCGGCGCCCCCGGGGCGGGGTAGGAAATCGCGAAGAGCGCCTCCGGAAAGCCGGAGAAATCGTGGATCGTCGCATTCCCGGCAACCGCGTTCAGCCGCGGCGAAGCGGTCTCCCAATGTGCCGAGACGGCGAGGATCGCGCGCGGGCGCGGCAGAAGCGCCCCGAGCCCGGCGAGGAAGCGCCGCGCCGGCGTGTCGGCGATCGCCGTCATCGGCGAGCCGTGGCTGAGATAGAGGGTGGGCATCATCGCCTAGGCCGCCTTGCGATGCCCGGCGCCCGCGGCGCGCGCGATCGCGCGGTATCCCGGTGTGGGGACGAGGGCGAACGCACCGTCGCCGAGCAGGAACTGCACGATGAGGGCGATTGCCCACAGGAGCGGATACTCGTAGCCGCCGCCCTTGGCGGTGAAGAAGAAACCGTTCTGGAAGTGCACGAGGACGATCGCCCCGATCAGGTCAGGCGCGATCAGCAAGGCCGCGAGGCGCGTCCAGATGCCGAGCATCAGCGCCGCCCCCGCGACGGTTTCGCCCGCGATGACGAGCAGGCCGAACCAGCCGGGCAGGCCGAGGCTCGCGAAATAGCGCTCCGTCCCGGCGGGCGTGAAGACGAAGAATTTCAGTCCGGCATGGATCAGGAGCAGGGCGCCGAGGCTGAGGCGGAGGAGCAGCGCGGCGAAGGGAGCGGTGCGGGCGTCGATCATGGCAGCCTCCGGGCACGGGTCGGTTCGCGCTCAACGTGGTCATGCGGCGATTGCCGCGCCACGACCGAAAATGGCACACTCCCTATGCAATTGCGCATAAGCGTTGGCCGACGATGCTCGACTGGGACGATCTCCGGAGCTTCCTCGTCATCGCCCGCGAGGGTTCGCTTTCGGCGGCGGCGCGTACCCTCGGCGTGCGCCAATCGACGATGGGACGGCGGCTCGCCGCGCTCGAGGCGCGGGCGGGGGTGCGCCTCCTCCAGAAGACCCCGCGCGGCTATGTCCCAACGCCGGCGGGCGAGGCAGCACGGCGCGAGGCGGAACGGATGGAGCAGGCAGCGCTCGCCGCCGAGCGCGCCGTCACCGGCCGGGACGTGCGCCCCGAGGGCGAGGTGCGGCTCACCACGGTGGAAAGCCTGGCCGCCGAACTCCTCGTGCCCGCTCTCGCCCGCTTCAAGGAGAGCTATCCCGGCATCACGGTGACGCTGATCACCGACCGCCGCACGCTGAGCCTCGCCGCGCGCGAGGCCGATCTTGCGGTGCGGCTGGCCCGGCCGCGCGGGGCGGAGCTGCTGATCCGCAAGGTCGGTTTTCTCTCCTTTGGCCTCTATGCGAGCCCGGGCTACCTCGCCCGCAACGGCGTTCCCAACCCGGACGAGGGCGGAGCCGGGCACCGCCTGATCCTGATGGAGGAGGACGTCTCCCTCTATCCCGAAATCGTGCATCTCGCCGAGCGGTTCCCGCGCGCCGGGATCGGGATGCGCAGCAACAGCCGCTACGTGCATCGGGAGGCCTGCGCGGCCGGCCTCGGCATCGCCTGCCTCGCCCATTATCTCGCCGCCGGAGCGGGACTCGCGCAGCTTCCGGGCGGGCCCGCGGCGCGCGAGCTGTGGCTCGCCCAGCATCGCGACACGCGCCACACGCTGCGTATCCGCGCCCTCGCCGAGGCGCTGGCAGGCGGCCTCCGGCGCGCGGCGGGACGCCTCGCCGGCGCAGCGGGCTGAACCGGGGAAGCCCCGGGCTCAGGCGGCACGACCAATTCGAAAAATTTGACGAGATCGTCCACCACGTACCGTGACCGGACGATTTCCAGCCCGGCCTCGGGGATGTGCGCCTCCGTGCGCCGATCGAAACCCGCCCCGTACGCCCAGGCCATCCGGGCGCCAGACGCCACGAAACGCCGGACCTCCGCCATCTTCCGCCGGGCCGCACGACCCGGCGCAGCTCCCGCAACGCGGGACCCTGCTCGCTCTCCGGCAGGACGCAGAACAGGAAGGTGGCCACCGCGGCATCGAACGAGGCGTCCGGGAAGTCGAGCCGGGTCACGTCCATCTCCCTGAGCGCGACAACTCTCCCTGAGCGCTGCCGCCTTCGCTCGGCCCGCGCCAGCATCGCCCTGCTGTTATCGATGCCGACCATGTCCGCCCCTTCCGGGTAGAAGGGAATGTTGCGTCCCGTCCCGACCCCGGCATCGAGCACCCGGCCGCTCAGCCCGCGAAACAGCTCCGGCCGGAGCCTGCGATACCGCCCCAGCTCGAAGGGCAGGTCGAGCAGATCGTACCACGGCGCGATCCGCTGGTATTTCCTCGGATCGGACGCCATCGCAGACGCTCCTCGCTCCAACCCCGGCGCGGCGGCACCGCCGCCTCTCGCCGGCGCCCCTTTTAGATCGATATGGCCTCCGGCGGAATCCAGGCACCCCGGCGCTTCGCTGCCCGCCAAGGCCCAAGGGCAGGCCATGCAATCGATCGGCGAAACCAAGGCCGGAGGGTATTATGAATTCAACCTATGGTTGCCCTCGCGCGCCTGCGCCCGCGCGGGCCTGGTGGCCGACCTGGCCGGGGAAGCGGCCTGCCTGCTTTCGGGCGTCGACGCGCCGAAGCCGGACATTCGAGGCCAATAGCCGCCAGAGCAGGGCCCATCGCGACTGTCCTTGCAGAAACCTTTCACGAAGACTATCTTGTGGAAGGCAAACGCGAGTCCTCGTCTTATGACCCCCTCGAACGTCCACATCCTTCATCCGACCAGCCCTCCGCTCGCTGGCTTTCTTCGCGTCGGGCATACCGGCCACCACAAGCTCGAAGCATTGCACGCAGCTGATCGTCTCGGCTTTGCTCGCCTGGTCTTCGACGCCGCATATGCTGCGGGACAAGCCGACTTTCTCCGCGCCCAGAAGGCGGCGGGACGAGAGATCGTCATCGACTTGAATGTGGCCGAAACCGCGATGGCTGGCCGTTTTGGGTCGGCGGTCGGGAAGCTGCCATGGGGAAATCCGCACCGGCCTTGGGCTCCTGGCGACTTCGGCGTCGCCCGTAACGACGATTTCGCGAAGCGTTTCGCCGGGTTCGTCGCGACCATCAGGCCAAGTGCGGTGCTCGCCCCGGTGCATGCGGCCGAAGGGGACGAGTGGCGGTCCATCGACATCCGGGCGACCGAGCGCCTGCGGATTGAACTCGACAGGGCAGGAGCGAAGGATGTTGTGATCGACCATCTGGCAATCATCGGCGCCCGAGAATTCCGTGACAGCGGGAAGCGTGCGGCGGCACTCGATGGGGTGGGCGGCCTTCCGGTGCAGAACCTCTGGGTGCGCATCTCCGGCTTCGGCGCAACGTCGACCGGGGCGAGGACACGGCACGTGATCGAAGCAGCCCGAAGCCTTCAAGATCTCGGTTTGCCTTTGGTGCTGGACATGGCTGGAGGGTTTGCCGGGCTATCGGCCCTCGCATTTGGGGCGTTCGGAGGCATTGGCCACGGCGCTGGGCAGCGCGAAAGTTTCGATCCGGCGCATTGGCGGAAGCCACCGAACGGCAAGGGAGGAGGCACTTCGCTGCGGGCCTACATCCCGGATCTCGACCGCCACCTGACCGAAGGGCAATTGCAGCCCTTTTTCGCGGTGCGAGGGACGAAGGCGCGGTTCGCGTGCGCGGACTCGAGCTGCTGCCCACATGGCCACGAGGACATGCTGGAGAATGGCCACGCCCACTTCATCACGCAGCGCAGCCGCCAACGCGAAGCGCTCTCGAAGAGTCCTCCCTCGCGTCGCGCCGAGAATTTTTTCCCAAGTCAGCTCGATCCCGCTGTGCGATCGACCAGGCAGGCGAGCAAGCCAAAATTCGGCAATGAGGGAGTTCGGAAGCTCGTCGTCGATGCGAAGTCTCGATTGACCCGCCTCCGTGATGCTCTCGGCGCCCTGCACGAGGCGGATGGCACTGATGCGCTGACATGCGCTTCGCCGCTCTTTCGTGGCAACAGGCCGGGATCGGGCGGCATGTCGGTCATCCAAGGGGGGCGGCCATGAGCAGCGCGGTTGCCCGCTTGGTCGAGGATCTGCGCACACGCGGCGGCCTCAAGGGGTCGGATCTCGCCAATATCACTCATGTCTCACAGGCCACGGTTTCGCGCTGGGCTGCGGGGAAGGCCGCACCGCAGCCCAAGACACAGCTCGTCATCTCCGACTTGCGCTACATCGTTGATCGTTTGGCGGAGTTCTACAGTCCTGAGGAGACCCGCCTATGGCTGTACGCGCGCCACCCTCTGCTGGACGGCGCACGAGCCATCGACCTGATCCATGGCGGTGGCGCAGACCGTGTTTTGGCTGTGATTGACAGCCTGTCCGATGCCACCTTCACGTAACAATGAGCGGCCTCTCTCGCCGGCATGATCGGGAACTGCTGGACGCCCTTGAGTCGCATCCTTCCGAAGCGTTCAGCGGCGAGACCTGGCGGGTGACCGCGAAGGGCCGCGATGCGCTGCGGGGATCGACTGCCGGTGGTCGTTGGAGCCCGCCCGGCGAATTCGAGGTCCTCTACACCAGCCTTGCACGGGCGGGCGCTCTTGCCGAAATAGGCTACCGACTTTCACTCGAGCCAGTCTGGCCAAGTCGCCTCGAGCACGAGCTTCACCGCATCACGGCCCGAACCAACAGCTCGCTTCGCTTCGCCGACGTGAGCAGCCTGTCGACATTGGGGGTGGACGTCAGGCGATACGCCAACTTCGAGTACTCCGCCACGCAGGCCATTGCAGCGGCCGCCTTCTTTCTCGATTTCGACGGATTGATTGTGCCGAGCGCGCGAAGCACGGAACTCAATCTGGTGATCTTCACGGAGAAGCTCGACCTCGGCGAGCGGCTGAAGGTTGCGGCTTCAGAGCCTGTGGATTGGTCTGCGTGGCGATCGCAGCATCGGATGAGGTCGCGGGAAAATGAGTGATTGCACAATGGTTCTCGTGTCGCTGTCGCGATCGCACCCGGCCAGATGGTTCGCCGAACGCATGACCGAGCTCCTCAACGTGCTCGACGACCTTGGAATGCTCGTGAAGGCGGCGCCGAGGCGGGCGGACCCGCTGAAGCGGATCTGCGCCGGACCGACGATCAGTGCCGACGATATCAATGCTGCGGCGATATCAGAGAAGGCGCTGCCCACGATGAAACCCGCGCGACGGATGAATACCAAGCGCGCTCATGCCTCCTGTGCAAACGATGCGGGTGTCCGCCTGGAGAATGGTGGTGAGCGCAGCGCAATGTCCAAGACGGGTCGAGAGGCGAAGTCCGATCCAGGTCCGACCGCTCGGCAATGCAACCAAGGGTTGGGTTCATGACACCCTCCGGAGCGTGACGACCGAAAGTCATCACGCCCAGGCTCCGGCCCGCTCCTCTCGCCAAGCGTTCGAGCCGGCGCGCCGCCGGACCGGCGGGACCACCCTCGCCGGCCTCGCTTCCTCGCGAGGCGGCGCCCTCAGCCGAGCAGGACCGCGCGCACCCGCTCGAATTCGTCGTCGGAAATGGTGGCCTCGCCATCCGCCAGGGTCTCCCAGCAGAAGCGGAGCGCCCGCCGCTCCGCCGGCGTCAAATCGACCGTGACCAGCGGCAGCCCGCTTGCGATCCCGGCGCGCAAGGCGGCCAGCGCCGCCGATGCCGCCTCGCGGTTGAGGAGCGCGCCCGGATCTTCCATCGCGCGCGCGGTCAGCGCGGCGAGGGATTGAGCGTCCTGTCGATGAAAAACGGGCACGAGCGGTCTCCCTTGGCTTGCCGCAGAATGTCACGCTCGCCGCCCCAGGTCTTTCATCCCGGGCCGCTGGCGAATCGCTCGGCCGCCGTGATTCGGCGCTCCGATGTCAGATGCGCCCGACGCCACGCCTGAAGCCGTCCCGCCGGCGCCGCTGCCGCAGATGACGGCGCGGGCCGCCTCCGCCCTCCTCCGCAGCTCGATTTGGGCGCTCGCAGCGGCCATCGTCATGTTCGTTGCCGACAAGCTCGGGATGATCCCGTGAACAAGCCATTGCCCGCCGCGCCGCCGTTGCGGAAGCCCTCCGGGCCCGTCACCCACACCGCCGCGTCCGGGGCCAATGTCTTTCCCGGCATGACCGACAAGTCCTTCGTGCGCGTCCGCAACGGTGCGAACACCACGAGCCATCTCCGCGGGACCACCCGTCCCCACCACACGGCTTCGACATTCACCCGGCGCCTCCGCGGGAAAGCGCATCGAGAACCTCCGTCACCCCGGCGGAGAACACGTAGCGCCGCAGCATGGAGAGCGGCACGAAGTGGGCCACGAGAACCCGCGCGGCATGCGGACGGCGAGCCCGCGCTCGCGCCCATTGCCTTCATAGACCCGGCGCAACCAGCTCCCGAGGCGCTCCGTCCCTTCGGCGTGCTTCCAGGCGATATATCGTGTTGGCTCGGTCCATGACCGGAAGCCGTATTCGCGGGCGATCACGGACCGCCACCGTAAGCGTCGCGCGGACGACCCCGCGCCCGAACTCGGGCGCGAGCGGGCACGAAAACGCGGTTTTGGAGAGGGTTCCTTTCAACTACATCTTTGATTTTAAAAGATACTCGCATCCAAAACCGCCTACGCTGCGCCCACTCTGCCCGCTCCTCGTCGCGCCCGGGCGGGCAAAACCAAAGCGAATCCAAAGCGTTTCATCCTGTTCCTGGGCGCTGTTTTCCGCCCTGCCTTTCTCGGCCGCGCCGCATGAGGCATAGACTTTACGTTTCATTCCCCGGTGCCGCCATGATCGCCCGCCTCCCGCTCCCCGCCGCCGGCCCAGCCTGAATCGTGTCGGCCTTCTATTCCGCGACCGTCGCCGAATTCCTCGCCGACGACCCCGCCTCGATCGCCGCCCGTCTCGCCGCCGCGCAGATCCGACATTTCCGGGTGACCGAGCCGGCGGCGCTCGCCGCCTGGGAAGCAACGATCACCGTCCTCCGTGCAACGCTTGCGACAATCCCCGCGCCCGGCTGGCGGATTCTCCTCGAATATCCGCTGCTCCGCCTCGGCCGGCGGATCGATGCAATTCTGATCGCCCCGCAGATGGTGCTCGTCCTCGAGTTCAAGGCGAACGCGACCGTCTTTGCGGCCGATGCGCTCCGCCAGGTCGACGACTACGCGATCGACCTCGGCGATTTCCATGCGCGAAGCCGCGCGATCCCGATCGTGCCGATCCTGGTCGCAACCGATGCCGACCCGCCCGGGTTCGAGTTTCCCCTTGCCCTGAACAATGTCCATCCACCCATGCGCGCCTCCGCCGCCTCGCTTGCCGGCTTGATCGCCGCGCTCGATCGCCATTTCCCGCCGCTCGCCGCACCGATCGACGCGATCGGCTGGGAGCGTGCCGCCTATCGGCCGGTGCCGGGCATCGTCGAGGCAGCGCGGATGCTTTACGCGCGGCACGATGTCGCCGAGATCGCGACCGCCCGTGCCGGTGCGGCCGAGCTTGCGCGAACGACCTCGGCGATCGTGGCGGCGGCGCGCCGCGCCGAAGCGGAGCAGAAGCATCTCGTGCTGTTCGTGACCGGGGTGCCGGGCGCGGGCAAGACGCTCGTCGGGCTCAATTTCGTCTTCGGCGCCGGCCGCGAGCTCGGCGCCGCCTATCTCACCGGCAATCCGACGCTCGTGCATGTTCTGCGCGAGGCGCTGGCGCGCGACGCGGCGGGGGGGCAAAGGAACAAGCTGCGCGTGGCGCGACACAAGGTAAAAGCGAAAATCCAGGCCCTGCCGGCATTCCGGGACCACCACGTGCTTCATCCTGACGAGGTGCCCGCCGAGCACATCATCGTGATCGATGAGGCGCAGCGCTGCTGGTCGCGCGATTACGCGGTGAAGAAAACGCGAAGCCGCAGCCCTGCGCTCACGGACTCGGAGCCCGGCCACCTGCTCGAGATCATGGCGCGGCGCCGTGATTGGGCCGCGCTGGTGTGCCTGGTGGGCGGCGGGCAGGAAATCCACACCGGCGAGGGCGGGCTGGCCGAATGGGGAACGGCGCTTCGCGAGCGCGAACTCTGGGCGATCGAGGCCGCCGGCGCCGCCGGCGAGGCCGCCGATCCGCGGCAGCGCCTTCCGTTCCTTTCCCAAATCACCGAGAACGCCGCGCTCGCGCTGACAGTGCCGATGCGCGCGATCCGCAATGAGGCGGCGCCGCGATGGGTCGACGCCGTGCTGGCGAACGAGCTCGATGAGGCTCGGCGCATCGCCGATCAGGAAGGCGGCGTGCCGTTCCGCCTGACCCGCGATCCGGCGGCGATGCGGCGTGCCTTGCGCGCGCTCGCGGCCGACGGGTGCCGCACCGGCCTCGTCGCCAGTTCGGGAGCCCGGCGCCTGCGCGCCGAGGGGCTCGGCGCCGAACTGCCGCACATGGACATCGCCGCCGTGACGCGCTGGTTCCTCGACCGCTGGCCGGACGTCCGCGCCTCCGCCGCGCTGGAAGTGCCGGCCACCGAATTCTGCTGCCAGGGGCTGGAACTCGACTATGTTGGCCTCTGCTGGGGCGGGGACCTGATCCGGCAAGGCCGCGCCTGGCAGACCCGCGCCTTCCGCGGCGACCGCTGGACGCTCGCGCGCGCGGCCGAGCCGATCGCCAACGTGATGAACACCCACCGCGTGCTGCTGACCCGCGCCCGCTACGAGACGATCCTTTGGGTCCCCGAGGGCAGCGTCGAGGACAGGACCCGCCTGCCCGAGCTCTATGACGCGATCGCCGGATTCCTGCTCGACTGTGGGGTGCATCCATTGGATGATCCGCAACCCCCGCGTTCCGTTCCCTCGCCCCAACCCGCCCTGGTGCCGTGATGACCCGCCGCCCCGCGCCGTCGCTCGCCCTGCTGCTGCTCGCCCTCCTCCTGCTTACCCTTCTCCTGCCCCTTCCTGCCGCGGCCACGGTGCTCAAGGTCGCGACCTGGAACATGGAGTGGTTCACGCTGCGCCCGGCCGGGGATCCTTCTCTCCCCGCCTCGGTCAAGCCCAAGCGGCCGCAGGACATCGCCAAGCTCCGCGCCTATGCCGACATCCTGAACGCCGACGTCATCGCCATGGAGGAGGTGGACGGGCCGGTCCCCGCCGCGGAGGTCTTCACCCCCGATCGCTACGCGCTGCACTTCACCGCCGATCACGTCGTCCAGCGGGTCGGGCTCGCCATCCGCCGCGGCATCGCCTTCACCGCCAACCCGGACCTCACCGCGCTCGATCCCTATCCGCCCGATGCGCCCGAGCAATTGCGCAGCGGCGCGGATGTGACGCTCCATCTCGCCGGCACCGATCTGCGCATCCTCGCCGTCCACCTGAAGACCGGCTGCTGGGAGGTTCCGCTCGACGATCGCCGCGAGCGCGCCTGCGCGGTGCTGCGCGAGCAGCTTCCGGTCATCGAAAACTGGATCGCGGCGCGCCGCCGGGCCGGCACGCCCTTCCTCGTCCTCGGCGACTTCAACCGCGTGCTCGGCCCGCATGAGGAATTCCTCGCCGGGCTCGACCAGGTCACGCCGCTCGCCGTCGCCACCGCGGGCGTGCGCAATCCCTGCTGGGGCGGCCGCTACAGCACCTTCATCGACCAGATCCTCGCCGGCGACGCCGCGCGGGCCTGGATGGACCGAGCGAGCTTCCGCGTGCTCGTCTATCGCGAGACCGCGCCCGCCTGGAAAGAGCGGCTCTCCGACCACTGCCCCGTGATGGTCGATTTCAATCTGCCCGGCTAAGGACCCTTCATGCCCCATACGCTCTTCGTCTCCGGCGCCTCCGCCGGCTTCGGCGCCGCCATCGCCCGCCGGTTCGTAGCCGACGGCCATCGCGTGATCGCGGCGGCGCGCCGGCGCGAGCGGCTCGCCGCCCTCCACGAAGAGCTCGGCGATCGCCTGCTTCCCTTCGTCCTCGACATCACCGACGAAGCCGCCGTCGCCGCCCTCCCGGACGCCCTGCCCGCCGCGTGGCAGGCGGTGGACGTGCTGGTCAACAATGCCGGCCTCGCCCTCGGGCTCGACCCCGCCCAGCGGGCGAAGCTCGCCGACTGGGACAGGATGGTGGCGACCAACGTCACCGGCCTCCTCCACCTCACCCACGCCTTCCTGCCCGGGATGTTCGCCCGCGATCGCGGCCACATCGTCAATCTCGGCAGCACCGCCGGGCGCTATCCCTATCCCGGCGGGCATGTCTATGGCGCGTCGAAAGCCTTCGTGACGCAGTTCAGCCTCAACCTGCGCGCCGACCTCGTCGGCACCAATCTCCGCGTCACCGACCTCGAGCCCGGCCTCGTCGGCGGGACCGAGTTCAGCGCGGTCCGTTTCGGCGATGCCGCGCGCGCGGCCGCGATCTATGCCGGGACGACGCCGCTCACGCCCGAGGATATCGCCGAGGCGGTCGCCTGGGTGGTCGGGCTGCCGCCCCACGTCAACGTCAACCGCCTCGAGATCATGCCCACCTGCCAGGCGCCGGGGCCGCTCGCCATCAAGCGGCGCGAGGGCTGAGCCCGGGGTCAGCCCGCCTCGAGCGCGATCCCGCTCACCGCGGACATCGCCGCCGCGATCCCCGGCGCGGCCGCGAGCACCGGCGCCCCATGCGCGAGCCCGCCCGCGGCGAGAAAAGGGCTCTGGCGCCCGCCCGCCTCCCGCACCAGCAGCAGGCCGGCGAGGCAGTCCCAGGAATTGATATGCAGCTCGGCATAGGCGTCCGAGCGGCCGTCCGCGACATAGGCGAGGCCGAGCGCGCCCGAGCCGCCGCGCCGCACCGCCGCGCCCGCCGCGAGCGCGCGGCCGAGGCAGGCGAGATAGCGTCCGTTCTCGACCCGCGCGGACCAGCCGATCTCGACCATCGCCTCGCCCATCTCGGCCGTCGCGGCGACCGCGATCCGCGCACCGTTGCGGCTCGCCCCCCTTCCGGCCCTGGCGAAATAGAGCTCTCCGCGTACCGGATCGAGGATCGCGCCCAGCGTCATCCGGCCCGCGGCGAGGAAGGCCGCCGAGATGCAGAAATGCGGCAGGCCGCGCACGAAATTGGCGGTGCCGTCGATCGGGTCGACGACCCAGAGCCGCCCGCCCCCCGAGTCCCCGCCCCCCGAGTCCCCGCCGCCCGTCTCCTCCCCAAGGAAGGAATCGCCCGGAAATTCCCCGAGCAGCCGCTCGCGGAAGAGGCGCTCCACCGCCTTGTCGGCGGCGCTGACGAAGTCCTGCGGCCCCTTGCGCCCGACCTCGAGCCGGGCCGGCGCTGCGAGATAGGCCAGCACCACCTCGCCCGCCGCCCCCATCGCCGCCCGCAGGACGCCCTCGCGGGCATCGATGTCCTCGTCGCTCACGCCCGCACGCTCCCGCGTTCGACCAGCGCCACCGGCAGCAGGACCGGCCGCGCCCCGGGCAGAGGCTCCTCCTCGTCCGCCAGCGCCCCCATCACCGCCCCGACCAGGCGCGGCACCGACTGGCGGAGCGTCGTCAGCCGGTAGGCGAGCCAGGAAGCCTGCGGGATATCGTCGAATCCGACTACGGAAATTTCTTCCGGGACGCGCCAGCCGAGGGCCTGGCGCGCCCCGTCCATGAAGCCCATCGCGATCAGATCGGTGACGCAGAAGGCCCCGTCGATTTCGGGCCCGCCCGGCTCCCGGCCGCGTCCTGCGCCCCCTTGGCGCGCGCCGAGCAGCGCGCGGGCGGCGCGAAGCCCCGTCTCGTAGCCGGTCGGGCCCTCGGACCAGGCCACGCAGGCGAGCCCGCGGGCCGCGATATGGGCTGAGAACGCCTCGATCCGGCGGACGATGCTCGCCGTGCCGCTGGCGCTGCCGATCACCGCGAGCCGCCGGCAGCCGGCCGCCAGCAGCCGCTCCGCGGCGAGCCCGGCCCCGGCGGCGTCGTCGCAGAGGATGGTGTGCGCGGCGAGCGCGGGCAGCGGCTTGTTGATCAGGACGACGCGCAGGCCGGAGCGGCGGCACTCCTCGACGATCGCGGTCGGCGGGGTGCCGGAGAGGATGACCACCGCGCGGGCGCGGAACTCGAGCAGCGTCTCGATCAGCGGCGCGACACCGGCTCCGCTGCCATCCGAGTTCAGCAGCAGGCACTGCATGCCCGCGGCGAAGAGCGCCTCGCTCAGGGCCGCCACCTGGCTGCCATGGAAGGGCGTGGCGAGGTTGGAGCCGACCAGGCCGACCAGGTGCGAGCGCGCCTGGATCAGGCTCTGGGCCAGCCGGTTGACGCGGTAGCCCATCGCCGCCGCCGCCGCCGTCACCCGGCTGCGCGCCTCCGGCGAGACGCTGGCGCCGGGGGTGAAGGCGCGGCTCACCGTTGAGCGCGAGACCCTCGCCTCCCGCGCGACCGCGTCAGCGGTGACGAAGCGCGCCCCTTCCTTCGCAACCGCCGGCACCCTCGCCGCCCCCGATCGTTCGCCCTCAGGCACGCTGCACACGCGTGCAAACCCTGCGGCGCGGACTCCCTCCTGTCAATCGCGCTCGGCGCGCTGGCGCTCATAGGAAGCGCGGGCGGCGCGCACCTCCGCCCGCACCGAGACTTGCGGCACGCCGACATCCCACCAGGCGCCCCCGGCCGCGGTGCTGGCCGCCGGGTCGGTCTCGATCACCGTAACATAGGTACGGGCCGCTTCGTGCGCGCGCGCGAGCGCCGCCTCGAGCTCGGCGATGCTCCGCACCCGCTCGGCGATCGCGCCGAGGCTCGCCGCGTGGGCGGCGAAATCGATCCGCGGCAGCGCCTTATGGCGGGCATCGGCGAGGAGGTTGTTGAAGGGGGCGCCGCCGGTCGCGCGCTGCAGCCGGTCGATGCAGCCGAAGCCGCCATTGTCGAGCACGACGATGACGAGCTTGAGCCCGAGCATGACCGAGGTCGCGATCTCGGAGTTCATCATCAGGTAGCTGCCGTCGCCGAGGAGCGCGAAGACCGTGGCTTCGGGCCGCGCGAGCGCCACGCCGAGGGCGCCGGCGATCTCGTAGCCCATGCAGGAATAGCCGTATTCGAGATGGTAGTCCCCGGGGACACGGCTCTGCCAGAGCTTGTGCAGCTCGCCCGGGAGCCCGCCGGCGGCGGCGACGACAATCCCCTCCGGTCCGGCGGCGCGGCGGACGGCGCCGATCACCTCGCGCATCCGAGGGACGCGCGCGGTTGGCAGGCGCCGTGACCCGCGCGACCACCCCCTGCCAGGCCGCGATCTCCGCGCCCGCCCGCGCTTCCCACGACGAAGGCGCCCGATATGAGTCGAGGGCCGCGTCCAGCGCGGCAAGGCCCGCCCGCGCATCGGCGACGAGGGGATGGGAGAAATGCTTGGCGGCATCGTAGGGCTGGACGTTGAGGCCGATCAGCCGGGCCTCGGGGCGGAAGAGGGCGCGCGAGCCCGTCGTAAAATCTCCGAGCCGGGTGCCCACGGCCAGGATCACGTCGGCGCCGCGGGCCAGCGCGTTCGCCGCCGCCGTGCCGGTGACGCCGATCGCGCCGAGGTTGAGCGGATGGTCCGCGGCGAGGGCGCCCTTGCCGGCCTGGGTCTCGGCGAAGGGGATCGCGTGGGCGCGGCAGAAGCGGTCGAGGGCAGCAGCGGCACCGCTATAGATCGCCCCGCCGCCGGCGATGACGAGCGGCGCCTCGGCCGCCCTGAGCGCCGCGGCCGCGGCAGCGAGCTCGGCCGGGTCGGGCGGCGGGCGGCGGATGCGCCAGACCCGGGGGGCGAAGAAGGCGCGCGGGCAGTCGAAGGCCTCCGCCTGAACGTCCTGGCAGAGCGAGAGCGTCACCGGCCCGCAGGCGGCCGGGTCGGTCAGCACCGACATCGCCCGCGGGAGTGCGACGAGGATCTGCTCGGGGCGGAGGATGCGGTCGAAATAGCGCGAGACGGGGCGAAAACAGTCATTGGCCGAGACCGAGCCGTCGGCGAAATCCTCGACCTGCTGGAGCACCGGGTCAGGCCGGCGGGAGGCGAAGACATCCCCCGGCAGCAGGAGCACGGGCAGGCGGTTGACATGCGCCAGCGCCGCCGCCGTCACCATGTTGGTGGCCCCCGGCCCGATCGAGGTCGTGCAGGCCATCATCCGCCGCCGCGCCGAGGCCTTGGCGAAGGCGATCGCGGCGTGGGCCATCGCCTGCTCGTTATGGGCACGAAAAGTCGGCAGGCCCTCGCCGGCCGCCGCGAGGGCCTCGCCGAGCCCGGCGACATTGCCGTGGCCGAAGATCGCCCAGACGCCGGCGAAGAGCGGCAGCTCGGCGCCATCGATCTCGGTCCGCTGGGCGGCGAGATAGCGCACCAGCGCCTGGGCCATGGTCAGACGGATCGTGTCCATGGATGGTTATTCCTCCCCCGGCGCGGCCCGGCCCGGGGCGTCGGGCACGGACATTTACGCCGTGCGCAGATTCCACCATTGGGGGCGGAGGACAAGAACGGGCCCCCGCCGGTGCCGCCAGGGACAGCGATCGGGGACAGCGATCGGGGACAGCGATCGGGGACAGCGATGAAGATATCGCGCTGGGACGCGGCAGAGCGCGGCGCGCCGCTTCGCCGCGTTCAGAGGTGAATGTACGCAATCATCTGCTTCTGCACACGACCATGCGCCGACGAGTGGCCCGATCCGCAGGATTGATGGTACCATCAATGGAGATGGTACCATACCGTACATGACCGGACCACTCGTGACACAAGGCTTTCGTAAGCGGGGGAGGACCGGCAATCCTCCGCCCCGGCGCGTTCAGACCGCCTTCTTGAGCGAGGGCGACGCCTTGAAACGCACGGTCTTGCCGGCTTTGACACGAATCGCTTCGCCGGTTCGCGGATTGAGGCCCTTGCGCGCCTTCGTCTTGCGCACGGTGAACGTGCCGAAGCTCGGCAGCTTGAACTTGCCGGTCTTCTTCAGTTCCTTGACGATCGCCCCCATCAGTTCGCCGGCGGCACGATTGGCTGCGACCCCGGAAAGTTCGGCAAATTCCTGGAGCACCTGGGCTATGAACGCTTTTGACATCGTACCCTCATTGTCTGCGCAGCTCCACGCCTCAGCGCGTGTGTTGCCGCCTTTTCGTTGCAGAGAAACGGCGCCTTCCCAATTTCTGCGCCGGACGGGCCTTTTAAAGTAAGAGATCAGATTCGACCAGACCTTTTGAAGAAAAATCTCATGCCCACGAATCTTACCCAACCTGCCACCGAATCCGCCGACGAGCGCTTCGCCGATCTCGATGCCTGGCCGCCCGAAACCGTTCTCGAAGCGCTCTGGGAATCCCAGCTCGCCGCGATCGCTGCCGTGCAGCCCGCTCTCGGTCCGCTTGCCGGCGCCTGCCGCGCCGCAGCACTGCGCCTGGCCGAGGGCGGGCGAATTGTCTACACCGGTGCCGGCACCTCGGGGCGGATCGCAGTCCAGGACGGCGCGGAACTCGGCCCGACCTTCGGCTGGCCTGCCGAGCGCGTGCTGCTGCTGCCGGCCGGCGGGGCCGAGGCGCTGGTCCGCGCCGTAGAAAATGCCGAGGACAGCAGCGAAGCCGCGGCGGACACGGTCAGAATCCACGCGATCGGCGCACGGGATGTCGTGCTCGCCGTTGCCGCCAGCGGAACAACACCGTACACAGTGGCGTTCCTCACGCTCGCACGGCGCGCCGGCGCGCTGACGATCGGCATCGCGAACAATCCGGGCACGCAGTTGCTCGCGGCCGCCGAATGTCCCGTGCTGGTTGAAACCGGCGCGGAGGCGATCGCCGGGTCGACCCGTCTCAAGGCCGGCACGGCGCAAAAGGTGGTACTCAATCTTTTCTCGAGCCTGGTGATGATCCTTCTCAACCACGTCTATCGCGGCCGCATGGTCGATCTCGAAATCACCAATGCCAAGCTCCGCCGCCGCGCGGTCCGCACCGTCGCCGAGCTCGCCGGCGCAAGCGAGGATCGTGCCAGGCGCCTGCTCGCCCGGGCGGAGGGAAGCGTCAAGCGGGCGCTCCTCCTCGGGCGCGGTTTGACGCCCGAGGCAGCGGACCTCGTGCTCGCGCGGCATGGCGGAAATCTGCGCGCGGCACTTGCTTCCCTCGATCCGCCTCCGGAGCCTGCGTCGGCCGATCCGCCCCCCGGTCCTCCATTGTCATGACGCAGCAGGCGATCCTCGCCCCGGTCATCTTCGACGGCACGCGACTCCGCCGTGAGCAGGCGGTGATCGTCGAAGACGGCCACATCGGCGCCATCATTCCGCCATCGGAAGTTCCTCCATCGTACCCGATCGTCCGCCCCGCGGGTGCTTGCTATCTCGCACCCGGACTGATCGATCTGCAGGTGAACGGAGGCGGTGGCATTCTCTTCAACGACGCGCTCACGCTCGGCGGCCTCACGCGCATCGCCGCCGCGCATCGCGCGCTCGGAACGTCCTACCTGCAACCGACGGTTATGAGCGGCAGCACGCAGGAGATCGGCGCCGCCCTCGACGCCGTGCGCACGGCAATCGCGCGCGGCATCTCGGGCATATTCGGCCTGCATGTCGAAGGCCCGTTCTTCAACCCGCGCCGCCGCGGCATCCATCCCGCCGGCGCGATCCGGCCGATGAGCGCGGCCGACCTCGATCTCCTGACCACCCCCTTCCCCGGCCGCCTGATGCTGACGCTCGCCCCCGAGACCGTGCCCGATGCGGCGCTCCGCCGCCTCGCCGCCGCCGGTGTCGTCCTGCTCGCCGGCCATACCGAGGCCACCCCCGAGGAGATCGTGCGCGCCCGCGCCGCCGGCCTCGCCGGCTTCACCCACCTCTTCAACGCCATGCCGCCGATCGCCGCGCGCGTGCCGGGCCCCGCCGGCGCCGCGCTCGCCGAGCGCGAGAGCTTCGCCTCGGTGATCGTCGACGGCCTGCACGTGCACCCGGACGCGCTCCGCCTCGCCGTGGCGGCAAAGGGAACGGCGCGGATCTTCCTCGTCTCCGACGCCATGCCCACCGTCGGCTCCGCGCTCACGGAGTTCCGCGTCGGGGGAACCCTCATCCGCCTCAGCGAGGGACGGCTGACCGATGAGAAGGGAACGCTCGGCGGCGCCCACCTCTCGCTCGCCGAAGCCGTGCGCAACGCCCACCACGTCCTCGGCCTCGCCCCGGAAGAGGCGCTCAGGATGGCGACCGGGACCCCCGCCGCCTGCCTCGGCGTGGGCGATCGCCTCGGCCGGATCGCCCCCGGCGCGCGCGCCGATCTCACGCTGCTCGACGCCTCGCTCAACCTGCTCGGGACCTGGTACGGAGGCATCTTCTCCCCAGGCCCTGGACCCCATTCGTGAGCGGGCGAACCGAGGACGGCAGGTTCGCGCGCATGGTCCGCGCGGCGCGACGGTTCCGCGACCGCGTCTTCCCCGAGCACGGCCAGGATTTCGCCCGCCTGGCAGCCACCGGGCAGGATCCGGCAGCGCTCTTCATCACCTGCGCCGACAGCCGCGTCAGCCCGGAGCTGATCACCGGGGCCGCGCCAGGAGACCTCTTCGTCTGTCGCAATATCGGCAATCTGGTGCCCGCCTACGGCGAGATGCCGGGCGGCGTCTCGGCCGTCGTCGAGTTCGCCGTGAGCGCGCTCCACGTGCCGCACATCATCGTCTGCGGACACTCCGATTGCGGGGCGATGCAGGCGCTGTGCGACCCCGGGAAACACGATCTGGGCGGCATGCCGACAGTCAAGTCGTGGTTGCGCAACGCCGAAGCGGCAGAGAGCGTCGTGCGGGCGATCGCGGGGGACCTCCCGGAAGCCGACATGCTGGCGGCCCTGGTGCGGCAGAACGTGGCGCTGCAGCTCCAGCACCTGCGCACCCACCCCGCGGTGGCAGCCGCGCTCGCCCGCAGGCGCATCCGGCTGCACGGCTGGATCTTCGACATCGGCGCGGGACGGGTCGAGGCTCTGGACGAGGCGAGCGGAATGCCGGTGCCGCTGGATGAGGCAATGTATCAGGCGTGAATATGGGCGTGCGGCCCGCTGCCGTGGTCGTGCCGCGCACCGGATTCCTGCACCGGCACCACATGGAGGCTGGCATGGCGGACGCCGCGCTCCACCGTCATCGCATCGGCGAGCGCGCGCACCGCGGCAAGCGGCCCCTTGAGCACCGAGACCTCGAGCGCGCTCTCGTGATCGATCGGCACGCGCATGGCCGAGACGACGAGGTCGTGATGCTCGTGCAGCGCCCGGCTCAGCCGCTGCGCCAGCCCCCGCGTCTCGTATTCGGACACGTAGCCGAGCACGGCCATGCAAAGCGTGTTGCCCTCGGCGACCGCCTCGCGCGCCGCCGCGTCGCGAATCATGTCGCGGACGGCCTCGGAGCGGCTGGCATAGCCGCGCCGCTGCATCAGCGCATCCACCGTCCGCAACAGCTCGTCGTCGATCGTGATGGTGATCCGTTCCATGCCTCGCGAGTCCTCGGGAAGAGCGTACCGGCCCGGCCACCCCACGTTCAAGGGAGATTGACAATAAGACATTCTATGAAAATAGTATGATACCGTCGCGGGGCGGCGCGGCCAGCCGGGCGCGGTCGGGTTCGATCCTGTTTGAGGCGTGTCTTGCGGAATTCGCTCCAGGACATCTTCGACGACGGGTGCAGCGGCCTTGGCGCCAAGGTGGCCGGCATCTACGTCATCCTGATCGCAGCCAACCTCGCCGCCTGGGCCTGGGCCTCCGCCTCGTTCCGCCATTACCCCCTGCTGCTCGGGACCGCGCTTCTCGCCTATGGCTTCGGCCTGCGCCATGCGGTGGACGCGGACCACATCACCGCGATCGACAATGTCACGCGCAAGCTGATGCAGGAGGGCAAGCGGCCGGTCGCCGTCGGATTCTTCTTCTCCCTCGGCCATTCGACCATCGTCGTGCTCGCCTCGATCGGCATCGCCGCCACGGCGCTCGCGCTCAAGAGCCGGTTCGACAGTTTCCAGACCATCGGCGGCATCGTCGGCCCCCTGGTCTCGGCGCTCTTCCTGCTCGCCATCGCGGCGATGAATATCGTGATCCTCGCCACGCTCTACCGGACGTTCCGCCGCGTCACCCAAGGCGGGGCTTACGAGGAGGAGGACCTCAACGCGCTGCTCGCCGGCCGCGGCCTGCTGGCCCGCCTGTTCCGCCCGATGTTCCGGCTGATCCGGCGCAGCTGGCAGATGTACCCGCTCGGGTTTCTCTTCGGCCTCGGCTTCGATACCGCGACCGAGGTCGGGCTGCTCGGCATCTCGGCGGCGGAAGGCGCCAAGGGCCTGCCGATCTGGTCGATCCTCGTCTTTCCCGCGCTCTTCACCGCGGGGATGTCGCTGATCGACACGACCGACAGCATCCTGATGCTCGGCGCCTATGGTTGGGCGTTCGTCAGGCCAGTTCGAAAACTCTACTACAACCTGACGACCACCTTCGTTTCGGTCGTGGTCGCCCTGGCCGTCGGCGGGATCGAGGGGCTCGGGCTGATCGGCGACCAGCTCGGCCTGCGTGGGACGTTCTGGCAGGCGATGGACGCGCTCAACGACAATTTCGGCACCGTCGGGTACGTCATCATCGGCATCTTCGTGCTGAGCTGGGTCGCCGCCGTCGTGATCTATCGCCTCCGCGGCTACGATCTGCTAGATAAGGGGCGGCCAGAAAAAGGGCGGCTGGAGCTCGAGGGGTGAGCGGGCCCCGTCAGGCGGTCGCCTGCGAGACGAACTTGGTGACGAGATAGGCCTCGATCGCCTCGAGCCCGCCCTCCGAGCCGTAGCCCGAATCCTTGACGCCGCCGAACGGCACTTCCGGCAGCGCGAGGCCGTGGTGGTTGATCGAGATCATCCCCGTCTCCACGGCGCCGGCGATCGCGGTCGCGGTTTTGGCCGAGCGCGTATAGGCATAGGCCGCGAGCCCGTAATCCAGCCGGTTCGCCTCCTTGACCGCGTCGTCGAACTCGCGGAAGGGAGCGATCAGGGCCACCGGGCCGAACGGTTCCTCGTGCATCACCCGCGCCGTGTGCGGCACGTTGGTCAGCACCGTCGGCTCGAAGAAATAGCCCTTGTTGCCGATGCGCTTGCCGCCCGTCACCAGCTCCGCGCCTTTCTGCACGGCATCGGTGATGAAGCCCTCCATGGCGGCGACCCGGCGCTCATGGGCGAGCGGCCCCATCTGGGTCGCGGGATCGAGCCCGTCCCCCACCTTCATCCCCTTGGCCACCGCGACGAAGCGATCGACGAAATCCTCGTAGACCTTCTCCTGCACCAGGAAGCGCGTCGGCGCGACGCAGACCTGGCCGGCATTGCGGAACTTGTTGGCCGAGAGGATCTTCGTCGCGGTCTCGACATCGGCATCCTCGAAGACGATCGCCGGCGCGTGCCCGCCGAGCTCCATCGTTGCGCGCTTCATGTGCGCCCCGGCCAGTGCCGCGAGCTGCTTGCCGACCGCGGTCGAGCCGGTGAAGGAGATCTTCCGCACCAGCGGGTGCGCGATCAGGTAGCTCGAGATGTCGCCCGGCACGCCGAAGACGAGATTGATCACGCCGTCGGGCACGCCGGCATCGGCATAGGCGCGGACCAGCTCCGCGCAGGAGGCGGGCGTCTCCTCGGGCCCCTTGATGACGATCGAGCACCCGGCGGCGAGGGCTGCGGAGATCTTGCGCACCGCCTGGTTGATCGGGAAGTTCCACGGCGTGAAGGCGGCGGCGACGCCGACCGGCTCTTTCACGACCAGCTGGTAGATGCCGGGCGCCCGCGCCGGCACCACGCGGCCATAGGCGCGGCGCGCCTCCTCGGCGAACCACTCGATAATGTCCCCGGCGAGCGCCGTCTCGCCGCGCGCTTCGGCCAGCGGCTTGCCCTGCTCGGTGGTCATCACGCGGGCGATCGCCTCGACCCGCTCGCGCATCAGGCCCGCCGCCTTGCGCATGATCTTGGCCCGATCGTAGGCCGAGATCCGGCGCCAGGTCTCGAAGCCCTTGGCCGCGGCGGCGAGCGCGCGGTCGAGATCGGCCTGTTCGGCGTGCGCGACCTTGCCGATCGGCTCGCCGGTGGCGGGGTTCAGAACGGCGATGGTCTTGCCGGCTTCGCTCCCGCGCCAGGTTCCGTCGATGAACAGCGAGACATCGGAATACATGGCCTCTGCTCCTCCGTCGGCGCGCGCAGGCGATCGTGCCCCGCCGGACGCCCGATATCGTGCGTCCTATCATGCGCTGCCACAGCCGGGCGGTCGAGGGCACCGCCCGAAGCCCGCGCGACCCGCCTCTACTCTAATAATAGGTGGATGGGGGGATGGATGGGGTCTAGACCGGCTCGGTATCGAGCGCGTAGCCCGCCGCGCGGACGGTGCGCACCACATCCAGCTCGCTCGGCCCGTTGAGCGCCCGGCGCAGCCGCCGGATATGCACATCGACCGTCCGCGGCTCGACATGGATGTCCGGGCCCCAGACGGAGTCGAGCAGCTCCTCGCGGGAGAACACCCGGCAGGGGTGCTGCATCAGGAACTCGAGCAGGCGGAACTCGGTCGGGCCGAGATGCACCGCTCTTCCGTTGCGGCTGGTGCGGTGCTGCGCGAGATCGAGCGTGATGTCGTGGAAGCGAAGCTGGCCCTTGGCCGGCACCGCGCCGGAACGGCGCAGCAGCGCCCGCATCCGGGCGAGCAGGGCGTCGACGCTGAAGGGCTTGGTGATATAGTCGTCGGCGCCGATGTTCAGCCCGCGGACCGCGTCCTGGTCCTCGCTCCGCGCCGTCACCATGATCACCGGCAGGTCGCGCGTCGTCGGCCGGCGGCGGAGCTGGCGGCAGACCTCGATCCCCGACATCACCGGCAGCATCCAGTCCAGCAGCACGAGGTCGGGCCTGGCCTCGGAGATGCGCAACAGCGCCTCCTCCCCGTCGCCGGCCTCCTCGACCCGAAATCCCTGCTTTTCGAGGTTGTAGCGCAGCATCGTCGCCAGCGCCGCCTCGTCCTCGACCACCAGGACGAGGGGCTTGCCGAGGCCCGGCAGTGCTTCTCCCATCCCGCTTCTCCCCTCACTCCTCGGGGCGTTCGATGGCGAAGGCGGAACTCAGCCCCTTCGGCCGCTCATCGGGCAGAATCTCGCCGGTCGCGGCAAAATGCACCGTCTCGGCGATATTGGTCGCATGATCGCCGATCCGTTCGAGATTCTTGGCGATGAACAGAAGATGCGTGCACGGCGTGATGTTGCGCGGATCCTCCATCATGTAGGTGATCAGCTCGCGGAAGATCGCGGTGTAGAGGTCGTCGATCAGCCGGTCGGACCGCCACACCTCGATCGCCTTCTCGGGATCGTTCTCGCTCGCGGCATCGATCACGGTCTTCAGGTTCTGCTGCACCATCCGCGCCATCGAGGCGATGGGGGTGAGGCTGAAGCTGAGCGGGAACTCGGAGAGCACCAGGCTCCGCTTGGCCGCATTGACCGCATAGTCGCCGATGCGCTCGAGCCCGGCGGTGATCTTGAGCGCGCCGACGATGCGGCGCAGATCGCTCGCCACCGGCTGGCGCAGCGCCAGCATCCGGATCGCGAACTGCTCGACCTCGCGCTCCAGCGCGTCCACCTGCGGATCGATCTCCACCGCCCGCGTCGCCGCGGTCGTGTCCCGGTCCACCACCGCCGCCGCCGCCAGCGCCACCTCGCTCTCGACCAGGCCGCCCATGCGGGCGATCAGGTCGCCAAGGCGCACCAGCTCGTGCTCGAAGCTCTTGACGATGTGCTCCGCCGGTTCCGACATCGTCATTCCTCAGCCATTCCTCAGCCAAACCGCCCGGTGATGTATTCCTGGGTGCGCTTCTCGCGCGGCGCGGTGAACATCTCCGCCGCCGGCCCCACCTCCACCAGCTCGCCCAGATAGAAGAAGGCCACCTGGTCGGCGCAGCGCGCGGCCTGCTGCATGTTGTGCGTCACCAGGGCGATGGTGAAGTCCTGCTTCAGCTCGTCCATCAGCTCCTCGACCTTGAGCGTGCTGATCGGGTCGAGCGCGCTGGTCGGCTCGTCGAGCAGGATCACCTGCGGGCGGACGGCAATCGTCCGCGCGATGCAGAGCCGCTGCTGCTGCCCGCCCGAGAGCCCGGACGCCGGGCTGCCCAGCCGGTCCTTCACCTCGTCCCAGAGCGCCGCTCGCGTGAGCGACCATTCCACCCGCTCGCGCATCTCGCCCCGGCCGAGCCGCTCGTGCAGCTTAACGCCGAAGGCGATGTTGTCGAAGATCGACATCGCGAACGGCGTCGGCTTCTGGAACACCATGCCGATGCGCGCCCGGAGCACGGTGAGGTCGATGTCCGGATCGAGGATATTCTTGCCGTCGAGCAGGACCTCGCCGGTCGCCCGCTGCCCCGGATAGAGGTCGTACATCCGGTTCAGCACCCGGAGCAGCGTCGACTTGCCGCACCCGGAGGGGCCGATCATGCCGGTCACCCGCCGCTCCGGCAGGTCGAGTTCCACGTGCTTGAGCGCCTGCGTCGCGCCATAGAAAAAGTCGAGATCGCGGATGACGATCCGCGCCTCCGCCGGCGCCGCGCCGACGGCACCGGAATTGAGGCCCCCCATTGGCACGGCCCTCATCGCCACGGCCCCCATTGGCACGGCCCTCGTTGCCACGGCCCTCGTTGCCACGGCCGGCGGCACGTCAACTGGCACCTTCATTGGCTGGCCGGAGGCATCGTTCATGAAGATGACCCTAGGGGGAGCCGGCGACGCCACTATTGCAAAATCGTGAAGCTTTGATGACAGCCGCCCCCTGGACCGCCCCACCCCTGGGCCGCCCCGCCCCTGGGCGGGTTACTCCGCCGCCTTGTTCGCCACCTCCCCCGGCCCCTCTCCCTGGGCCTCGGGCAGCTCGACCATCCGAAGATAGGGCTTCAACGTCTTCCAGCCCTGCGGGAACCGCAGCTTGGCGTCCGCGTCCGACAGGCTCGGCACGATGATCACCGGCTCGCCCGGCTTCCAGTTTGCCGGGGCGGACACCTTCTCCCGGTCGGTGAGCTGGAGGCTGTCCACCGCCCGCAGGATCTCCTGGAAGTTGCGCCCCGCGCTCGGCGGATAGGTCATGATCAGCCGCACCTTCTTCGCCGGATCGATGACGAACACGCTGCGCACCGTGACCGTCGGGTCGGCCAGCGGATGAACCATGTCATAAAGCGTCGAGACGGTCTGATCCGCGTCGGCAATGACGGGAGAAATTCACCTTCTGGCCCTGCGTCTCCTCGATATCCTGCTCCCAGCCCTGGTGGCTGGCGGCGGAATCGACGGAAAGCCCGATCACCTTGACGTTGCGCCTCGCCCATTCCGGCCTGAGCCGGGCGACCTCGGCAAGCTCGGTCGTGCACACCGGCGTATAGTCCTTCGGGTGGCTGAACAGGATGCCCGACGAGGCCCCGAGCCACTGGTGCAAGCCGATCCGGCCCGCGGTGGTATCCTGCTCGAAATCGGGGGCGATTTGCCCCAGCTGGATCGCCATCGTCCTTTTCCCCTCTCGATTTCCCCTCTCGATTTCAATGACGGGCGGGCTCCCGGCCTGCTCCTCTGCCGGCATATCTGGGCAGCCGGCGCTTCCCCTACCAGCGTGAGCAGGTTTCTCTCTAGGCGCTCGCCCCGGCAGTTCCTACGATCCTCCGATCGCGCCCCAGGGAGAACAAATTGGACCGCCCCCGCATCCTGCTCGCGCTTGCGCTTGCTTTCCTTCCCTTTTTCGCCTCCCACCCCGCCCGCGCCGGCGGCACGCTCCGCTACGGCATGCAGGATGAGCCCGACGCGCTCGATCCCGCGCAGAGCGGCACCTATGCCGGCCGGGTCGTGTTCGCGGCGATGTGCGACAAGCTGATCGACACCAATGCCGCGATGCAGTTCGTGCCCCAGCTCGCCACCGCCTGGCGGTGGAGCGCCGACGGCCTCACGCTCACCCTCACGCTCCGCCCGAACGTTCATTTCCAGGACGGCAGCCTGCTCGACGCCGCCGCGGTCAAGACCAACCTCGAGCGCTACCTCCACGCCTCCTATTCCTTCCGCAAGGCCGAGCTCGGGCCGCTCACCGGGATCACGGTGATCGACCCGCACACCCTCCGCCTCACCCTTGCCCACCCCTACGCCCCCCTCATCGCCGTGCTCGCCGACCGCGCCGGCATGATGCTCTCGCCCGCCGCCCTCGCCCGCGCCGGCAAGGCGATCGCGCTCCACCCGGTCTGCGCCGGACCGTTCCAGTTCGTCGAGCGCGTCGCCGAGGACCACATCACGCTCGAGCGCTTCGGCGGCTACTGGAACGCCAAGGCGATCCATCTCGATCGCATCATCTACCGGATGATCCCGAACGCCGCCGTGCGGCTCGACAATCTCGAAGCCGGCACGCTCGATATCGCCGAGCAGATCCCGCCGCCCGACATCGCGGAGATGCTCCGCCATCACAACCTGAAGCTGATCTCCTCGCCGGCGCTCGCCTACGCCACCATCTCGTTCAACCTCGCCAACGGGCCGGCGGCGAACACCCCGCTCGGTCAGGACCCGCGCGTGCGCCAGGCGCTGGCGCTTGCCATCGACCGCACCGCCCTCGACAAGGTCGTGTTCAGCGGCCAGTTCATCGCCAACAACCAGACCGAGGTGCCGCACAGCACCTACTGGGACCCCGCCTTCCCCGTCCAGCCGGCCGATACGCAAGCAGCACGAAAGCTCCTCGCCGCCGCCGGCCACCCGAGCGTCGCCTTCACGCTGCTGACCGACAACACGCCGAGCGACCAGGAGGTCGGCCAGGTCCTCCAGTCGATGGCGGGCGCCGCCGGCTTCCACATCACGCTCCGCCCGATGGACGCGAACGCCCAGGTCGCGGCGGCGCGCGCCGGCGATTACCAGGCGGCGCTCGTCTTCTGGAGCGGCCGCTCGGACCCCGACTTCAACCTTTCGATCTGGATCGCCTGCAACGGCTTCCTCAACTGGGGCCATTATTGCGCCAAGCCCTTCGACACGCTGCTGACGGAGGCCCGCACGACGACCGAAATCGCCGCCCGCCAGGCGCTCTACCGCAAGGTGGTCGCGAGCTACCTCCGGGACGTGCCCCACCTCTTCCTCTACAACCTGCGCTGGCTCTGGGGCGCGACGACGCGGCTCGACGGCTACACGCCCGAGCCGGACGGCCTGTTCCGCCCGGAGAATATCATGATTGCGCAATGACAGGAGGCGCCATCGCCCGCTTTCTTGCCCGCGAACGCCCCCGGCAGGAGGCATTCCTCGCCGCCCTGGTGAGGGAACCCTCCGACAACCCGCCCGGTGACTGCGCCCCCCACGCCGCGCGCGCCGCCGCGCTGCTCGAGGGGCTTGGCCTCTCCGTCGAGCGCCATCCCGTCCCCTCCGACCTCGCGCGCGCGAACGGGATGCGGAGCGCGACCAACCTCGTCGTGCGGCACACATTCTCCGTCGGCGGTCCGGTCATCGCGCTCAACGCCCATGGCGACGTGGTGCCGCCGGGCGAGGGCTGGACGCGCGATCCCTACGGCGGCGAAATCGTCGATGGATGGATGTATGGCCGCGGCGCCGCCGTCTCGAAATCGGATTTTTCGACCTATGCCTGGGCGCTGCTGGCGTTGAAAACCCTTGAGCAGCCGCTCCGCGGCACGGTCGAGCTCCACTTCACCTATGACGAGGAGGCGGGCGGCGAGATCGGCCCGGCGCTGCTGCTGCGCGAAGGGATCTCCCGCCCCGACGTCGCGATCGGCGCCGGCTTCTCCTACGCCGTGGTGACCGCCCACAATGGCTGCCTCCATCTCGAGGTGACGGTCCACGGCAAGTCGGCGCACGCCGCCCGCCCGGCGAGCGGCGTCGACGCGCTCGAGGCCGCGAGCGCGATCCTCGCCGCCCTCTATCGAAGCCGCGCCGGGCTCGCCGCCCGGTGCTCCGCCATCCCCGGCATCGGCAGCCCGCAACTCACGGTCGGGCTCATCGCGGGCGGGATCAACACCAACGTGGTGCCCGACCGCGTCACCTTCCGCCTCGACCGGCGCATCGTCCCCGAGGAACGCCCCACCGCGGTGGAAGCCGATCTACGCGCGGAGATCGCCCAAGCCGCGGCCGCCTTCCCGCGCGCCCGGGTCGAGGTGCGGCGTATCCTCCTCGCCGCGCCCCTCGTTCCGCTACCCGCAAGCCGGCGCCTCGCCGAGATCCTCTGCGCCCACGCCACAAGGGTGATGGGCGAGCCCATCGCAACGACGGGCGTGCCGCTCTATACCGATGCGCGCCACTACGCCGCCGCGGGCGTGCCGGTCGTGCTCTACGGCGCCGGCCCGCGCACGATCGAGGAGGCGAACGCGCACCGCGCCGACGAGCGCCTCCCGCTCGCCGATCTCCACAAGGCGAGCGAAATCATCGCCCTCACGCTCGCCACTCTCCTCACCGGCTAGCCCCCGAGGCCACCCCATGCCTGCCTATCCGCGCGACATGACCGGGTACGGTCGCCGCACGCCCGACCCCGCCTGGCCCAATGGGGCGCGGATCTGCGTCCAGTTCGTGATCAATTACGAGGAGGGCGGGGAGAACAACATCCTCCACGGCGATCCCCACTCCGAGGCCTTCCTCTCCGAGATCGTCGGCGCGGCCAGCTGGCCCGGCCAGCGCCACTGGAACATGGAATCGATCTACGAATACGGCGCGCGCGCCGGCTTCTGGCGGCTCTGGCGGCTCTTCACCGCGCGGCGCATCCCCATCACCGTCTTCGGCGTCGCCACCGCCCTGATGCGCGGGCGCGAGCAGGTCGCGGCGATGCGGGAGGCCGGCTGGGAAATCGCCTCGCACGGGCTCAAATGGATCGAATACAAGGACGTGCCGCGCGAGACCGAACGCGAGCACCTCCGCCAGGCGATCGCGCTCCACGAGGAAGTCACCGGCGCGGCGCCGCTCGGCTTCTATCTCGGCCGCTGCTCGATGAACACGCTCGATCTCGTCATGGAGCATGGCGGCTTCCTCTATGCCTCGGACAGCTACGCCGACGAGCTGCCCTACTGGGTCGCGGGCGCGGTGCACGCGCAGCTCATCGTCCCCTACACGCTGGACGCGAACGACATGCGCTTCGCGACCCCCCAGGGCTTCAATTCGGGCGAGCAGTTCTTCGCCTATCTCAAGGATTCCTTCGATGTCCTCTGGCGCGAGGGCGGGGAGGGCCAGGCGAAGATGCTGAGCGTCGGGCTGCATTGCCGGCTCTCGGGCCGCCCCGGGCGGGCGGGCGCCGTGGCACGCTTCGCCGACTACGTGCTCGGCAAGCCAGGCGTCTGGCTCGCGCGGCGCATCGACGTCGCGCGGCACTGGCATGAGAGGCACCCCCCCGAAGGCATAAGAGAAGGATAAGGCGAGACCAGGGGCTCCGCCCCCGGCAAGGGGCCCTGCCCCTTGCAACCCCGGCAAAGGCGGAGCCTTTGCAATCCATTACCTTAGAGCGTTGGGGGGTCCAGGCCCCCCATACTTGAACCCATGGGCCCTGGCGGGGTGCAGGGGCAGAGCCCCCGCCAAAACCACTTTGATCTATAACGCAACCCGCACGAATGGCGGACGGCGCATGGCGGCACGAAACGGCGAGCAGAAACCCGGCGGCACCGCCCCAAGGCGGCCCGCCAAGAGCGTGCGCAAAGGCGAGCGGGGCGCGGCCGATCGCGCCGTCTATCGCGCGATCCTCGCCGCGATCACCGACCATCGCCTCGTCCCCGGCACGCGCCTGACCGAGGATCGCCTGGCCGCCGCCTTCGGCTGCAGCCGCACGATCGTCCGCCAGGCCTTGCAGCTCCTGGTGCATGACCGGCTGATCGAGCAGCTCCCAAATCGCACCGCGGCGGTGGCGCGGCCCGGTTTCGACGAGGTGCGCGAGGTGTTCGCCGCCCGCGCGACGATCGAGGTGCCGCTCGTCGCCGCCGCCGCGCGCCGCGCCGACGCCGAGGGCATCGCGGCGCTCCGGCGCAACATCGAGGAAGAGGAAGCCGCGACCGTTGCCGGCGATCGGCAGGGCGAGCTTCGCCTCACCGGCGAGTTCCACCGCCTGATCGCGACCATTGCCGGCAACCGCACGCTCGCCGGCTTCGTCGGCCAGCTCGTCTCGCGCACGGCGCTGATCCTCGCCCTCTACGAAAGCGGCGGCGCGCCCTCCTGTTCCAAGCACGACCATGCAGCGCTGCTGGCCGCGATCGCCGCCGGAAAGGAGCGCGAGGCGCAGAGCCTGATGGCGGCCCACCTCGCCCGGCTCGAAGCCGGGCTCAAGCCGCGTCCGGCCCCGCGAGAGCTCGATCTCGCGGCGCTCTTTTCACCGCGGCGTGGCCGGCCGGCCCCGCGCAAGCTGCGGCCGGCGCCATATGGGCGAGGAAGCCGCGATACGGCTTGATCCCCGGCGGGGCGAGGTCGCCCCGCTTGCTGGTGGCGATGCCGAGCCCGACCAGCGCCTCGGCCAGCTTCACCGCGGCGCCGACGCCGTCGATCACCGGCACGCCAAGCTCCACCGAGAGATCGGCGGCAAGATCGGCCATGCCCGCGCAGCCGAGCACGATCGCGCCCGAGCCGTCCTCGGCGAGCGCGCGGCGGCACTCCGCCGCGATCACGCCCCGCGCGTCCGCGTTCGGGTCGGCAAGCCCGAGCACCGGCAGGTCGGTCGCCCGCACGCGCCGGCAATGGCGCTCCATCCCATAGGCGGCCACGAGATGCTCGGCGATGATGCGGGTGCGCGCGAGCGTGGTGACCACCGAGAACCCGGTGGCGACCAGGCTCGCGAGATGCATCGCTGCCTCGGCGATGCCGATCACCGGCGCCCGCGCGATCTCGCGCGCCGCCAGCAGGCCGGGATCGCCGAAACAGGCGATCACGTGCGCCTCCGCGCCCTCCGCCTCGCCCGCCCGCACCGCCTCGAGCACGGCGATCGCGGCGACCGCCTCCTCGTAATGCCCCTCGATCGAGGCCGGACCGGTCGCGGCCGTCGCCGGCAGGATGGTCGTTCCGGGCCCGGCCGCCGCGCGCGCGGCGGCGGCGATCGTCCCGGTCATGCTCTCGGTGGTGTTGGGGTTGATGACCCGGATCCGCATCGCCGCTTCCCTCGTCGCGCCGCGGCGCGGGCGCAAGGATATACAATTCGGCAGCGAACTTGCATACAATAATTGCGCCCCCGCCGAGCCCGGTGCTAGCGTTCCCGGGGACGACGAAGCTCTCGCCATCGCCAAGAGAGCGCAGGGAGGAACGGCCTTCTGACCGGCATAGGGAGGCACTGACGATGAACACACCGATGACGAGCACACCGATGACGAGCACACCGGCACTGAAACGCCGCCACCTGCTCGCCGCCGCGGGCGGGGCCGTGGCCGCCGCCACCGGGCTTGCCCGCCCGGCGATCGCGGCGATGAAGACATTCCGCATCGGCGTGCTCGGGGTGATGAGCGGGCCCGATGCTTCCTGGGGCCTGGTCAACAAATATTGCGCGATCGCCACCGCGAACATGTACAACGCCGCCGGCGGCTTCCCGATCGGCGGCGACAAGTACGGCATCGAAGTGTCCGCGATGGACGACCAGCTCGACCCCAAGATCGCCGTCGCCGGCGCCGAAAAACTGACGCAGGAGGAAGGCCTCCGCTACGTCATCGGCCCGAACGTGGACACCACCGCGCTCTCGATCAAGCCGGTGATGGACCGCAACCAGGCGATCTACATTCCCTACGCCTTCAACAAGACGCTCTTCACGCCGCCGGCGGAGAACGCGATCCTCGGCATGATCGCCTCCTACGAGGCCGGGCCGGTCATCTACAAGTACCTGATGCAGGCGAAGGGCATCAAGACGATCGCCTTCCTCGCCGCCAACGAGCCCGACGCGCTCAACCAGCAGCAGTCGGGCGTCGCCGCGGCCGAGAAGCTCGGGCTCGACGTCGTGGTGAAGGACGCAACCTACCAGGCGAGCGCCACCGATTTCTTCCCCGTCGTCTCGCCGATCGTCAAGAACAAACCGGACCTGCTCGTCTTTTCGGGAGTCGCGCCGGCGACCGCGCCGCTGCTCATCAAGGCCGCCCGCCAGCTCGGCTACACCGGGCTTCTCTCGACCGAGACCGCGCAGGACATCAAGATCCTGAGCGAAGGCGCGGGCAAATATGCCGACGGCTTCATCTCGGTGGGCGGCGCCTCGACGCCGGAGATCCGTTCCGCCTACATGGACCAGTTCGTCAAGGAATACGCGAAGGTCGCCGGCCAGTGGAACGACGAGGCCGGAACCAAGGTCTACGCCCTCGAAATGATCCTGCACACCATCGCCAAGGCCGGGCCGACGGCGATCGGCGACACCGCCCCCTACAAGGCCGCGATCAATGGCTTCGCCATGGCGAACCCCTTCCTCAAATCGGCGAGCATGCTGCGATATGTCGGCACGGAATATTTCGGCCAGAAGCGCCAGATCGGCGTGCCGATGGTGGTGAACGAAGTGAAGGACGGCGCCTTCCAGACGCTCTTCGTCGGCAGCGTCGCCTGACAGGCCACGGAAAGGCTCCGCCGCGGCGCAGTGGTGCCGAGGCGGGCGGCGGCGCGCACGGCGAGGGACGATGGCGCAGATCCTGATCGACGGCTGCGTTCTCGCCGCCAGCTACGCGCTGATCGCGCTCGGCATCACGCTCATCTTCTCGATCATGAGGCTGCTCAATTTCGCCCACGGCGAGCTCTTCATGATCGGCGCCTTCATGGTCTATTACGTCTACGGTGCCTGGCACCTGCCGTTCGCCTTGGGGTTGGTCGCCGCCGCCCTCGTCCCCGCCCTGATCGGCGCTGCGTTCGAGAAATTCCTCTTCCGCCGCGTGATGCGCGTCGCGGCGCGGGAGGAGAATACGATGCTGCTCGCGGTCGGCACCGCGATCCTGCTCGACAACGTCGCCCTCTTCCTCTTCGGCGAGGAGCAGCACGGCGTCCCCGAGACGATCTCGGGCGTGCTCCAGATCGCCGGCGGCTTCCTCCCCTACCAGCGGCTCTTCGTCGTCGTCATGTCGCTGGCGCTGATCGCCGTGCTCCTCGGCTTCGTGCAATTCTCGCGCCCCGGCCGGGCGATGCGCGCGCTCGCCCAGGATCGCGACGCCGCCCGGCTGATGGGCGTCGATGTCGATCGCATCTCGATGCTCGGCTTCGCGATCGGCGCCGGGCTCGCCGGCCTCGCCGGCGGGCTCCTGGTGACGATCCAGGGCGTGAATGCCGGCATCGGCGTCAATATCTCGATCAAGGCCTTCATCATGATCATGATCGGCGGCGCCGGCGTGGTGAGCGGCGCCGTCCTCGGCGCGCTGGTGCTCGGCTTCGCCGAATCTGTCGGCTATTCGCTGCTCCCGGGATCGGAGACCTACCTGCTCATCTTCGTCGCCCTCGTGCTGTTCCTGATCGTCCGCCCGCAGGGCATCATGGGCCATCCCTGGGGCTGACGGGGGGCTGATGCCGCGCCTCTCCGCCCCCGCCGGGTTCGCCCTTTTCGCGGCCGCGTTGCTCCTCGCCGTCCCGCTCGCGCTCGCGGGCCAGGGCTACTGGCTCACCGTGCTCACCACCGCCGCCCTCCTCGCCTTCGGCAGCCTCGGCGTCTGGCTCACCTTCTCGATCGGGCGCATCAACATCGCCCAGGGCGCCTTCGCGCTGATCGGCGGCTACGTCGCGGCGATCCTCGCCACCCGCTACCATGTCTCGTTCTGGCTCGCCCTGCCGCTCGCCGTGCTCACCGCGATGGCGATCGCGACCCTGGTCGGCTGGCCGATCCTGCGCCTCCGCGGCGTCTATTTCGCGATGATCACGCTGAGCCTGACGGAAGTGGCGAGCCTCGCCTTCCTCAACGGCGGCAGCTTCACCGAAGGCGCTTCCGGCATCACCTCCATCCCCCGCCCCGCGCTCCTTTCCTCCTCGCTGGCGATCTACCTCGCCTCCGCGCTGCTGCTGCTCGCCGGCATCGTCATCGCCTGGCGCTTCGCCGTCTCGCCCGCCGGCGCCGTCTTCCGCTCGCTGCGCCAGGGCGAGGAGCTGGCCGCCTCGCTCGGCATCGACATCGCCCGCTACCGGCTGCTGGCCTTCGTCGTCTCCTCCGGCATGGGCGGCGCCGCCGGCGCGATGTTCGCCGCCTTCCAGCAGAACGTCTTCCCGACCAGCTACACGGTGAACGACAGCGTCAACTTCATGCTCTATTGCTTCCTCGGCGGCCTGCAAACCGTCGCCGGGCCCGTCGTCGGCACCTTCCTGCTGGTGATCGCCTTCCAGCTCCTCTCCGCCATCCAGCGCTTCCAGGCGCTGCTCTACGGCATCTTCATGATCGCGGCGATGCTCTTCCTGCCGAACGGCCTGATGAGCCTGCCGCAGGTCCTTGGCCAGCGCCGCCGGCGCCGCGACGAAGCGGCGCCGCGGTGAGCCTGCTCGCGATCGAGGGCGTGAGCCGGCGCTTCGGCGGCCTGATGGCCGTCAACGACGTGAGCTTCACCGTCGCCGCAGGCGAGATCCTCTCGGTCATCGGCCCCAACGGCGCCGGCAAATCCACGCTCTTCAAGCTGATCGCCGGCTTCCTCAAGCCGAGCGCGGGCCACATCCTGCTCGACGGCAAACGCATCGACGGCCTCCGCCCGCACGCCATCGCCGCCCGCGGCCTCGTGCGCACCTTCCAGGAGACCACGGTCTTCCGCGAGATGAGCGCGCTCGAGAACGTCGTCGTCGCCCATCACCTCCGCCGCCGCCGCTCGATCCTGGCCGAGCTGCTTGCGACCCCGGGCGTCCGCGCCGAGCAAAGCGAATTCCTGACAGATTCGCGAAAAATTCTCGCCCGGCTCGGCCTCGGCGAGCTCGAGGCGGAGCTCGCCCGCAATCTTCCGCACGGGCATCTCCGCGCGCTCGGCCTCGCCATGGCGCTCGCCGTGCGGCCGCGCATCGTCCTCCTCGACGAACCCTTCGCCGGCATGAACTCCGAGGAGACGGCGCGCGCCGTCGAGATCGTGCGCGGCATCCGCGCCGGCGGCATCACCGTCATCCTGGTGGAGCACGACATGGGCGCGGTGATGCGGATCAGCGACCGCATCGTCGTCCTCAATTTCGGCACGCTGATCGCCTCCGGCACGCCCGCCGCCATCCAGCAGGACGAAACCGTGATCGACGCCTATCTCGGCCGCGCCGACGAGATCGACGCCCTATGAGCGAGGCGTTTTTCTCGGTGCAAAACCTCGTCGTCCGCTACGACCGCGTGCTCGCCGTGCGCGGGGTCTCGCTCGCCTGCCCCGCCGGCAGCGCGATCGCGCTCATCGGCGCCAACGGCGCCGGCAAAACGTCAACCCTGCGCGCGATCACCGGCCTCGTCCGCCCCGCCTCCGGGGAAATCCGGCTCGAGGGCGCCCGCATCGACGGGCTGGCCCCGACCGCGATCGCCGCCCGCGGCATCACCATGGTGCCCGAGGGAAGGCACGTCTTCCCGCTGATGAGCGTGCGCGACAATCTCATGATGGGCGCCTATCTCCGCCGCGACCGGCCCGCCATCCGCGCCGATCTCTCCCGCCTGCTCGACCGCTTTCCCCGCCTCGCGGAACGCATCAATCAGCAGGCCGGCACGCTCTCCGGCGGCGAACAGGAAATGGTCGTGGTCGCGCGCGCGCTGATGGCCCGCCCGCGCCTCCTCCTGCTCGACGAGCCCTCGCTCGGCCTCGCCCCGAAAGTCGTCGCCGACATCGCCGCCCTCATCCTCTCGATCATCCGCGACGACCGCGTGAGCGTCGTTCTGGTCGAGCAGAACTCGCGCATGGCGCTGCGCCTTTCCCGCCACGCCTATGTGCTGGAGACCGGCCGCGTCGCCCTCTCCGGCCCCTCCGCCCAACTCGCCGAGGACGATCACGTCCGCCGCCTCTACCTCGGCGCCATGGAAGAAGTCCCAAGGGGCCCCGCCCCTTGACCCCGCCAGGGCCTGAGGCCCTGGGCCCCATCCGTTTGGTGGCGGCCGCCACGTCACGAAGTCACCTCGGCCATGGATCAGAGACCCCACCTTGCCCGCAGGTCCAATAGAGATTTGACATCCTCCTTTCGTCGGCCATAAACAAATCGTTCGGCACTTCGAAGGGTCCCTTCGTTGATTTCGGACACGGTTACAGCAGGTCGCGCGAACAGAACCGAGCGGTCATGCACGGCAATAAGGGGGTGGCCGCTGTCCAACGCGACCGTCAATTCGACAAGTGGATGACGGAGCGCTGCTGGCGAATCACGTAATCCTGCGCCCAGGATGTCCCATGAAACTGGACGATCCGATGTGACAAAGTACCAATCACAGGGCGCCGTCAATTTGGTCCATTCGAACTTCGGGAAATGCTCCGTCAGGAAGATCCAAGCCTGTACCCTGGTCATATCAAGATTCTGATCCTGATGCATGCGCATACGCCACGCCGGATCGTGAGCACGTTCAAGTGCCTCGCTGAGCGGCACTCGCTCTCTGCGAGAGGATGCGATATTCTCGAACTCGAACATCCTCTCCAACATTCTCTTCTCGCTCCCAACCTGTTCCTGAATGAGAGCCTTGTTCGCCCGGGACCAATCCGGGAACGTCTCGTCCATCATGCGCCGCAACCAGAAGGTGCGAGCCGCAAGCCAGGCTAAGAAGCGCTGGAGATCCGGGTCGACGTCCCGGCCATTGGCGATGAAATCCCGCAGCCGCGGGGCGGCATTCCCTTCGATCGTGCTGAGCCGTCCTTCAAGGTCGTCCTCGTGCGCACCACCGCCTGACGTGTAGAAATCCTTCTCGACGCCGACATTTGCGATGTCCGCGCAGTAGACCTTGCGTATCTTTAA
>CAWIZE010000014.1:0-96426 GCA_963840545.1 uncultured Pseudomonadota bacterium
GGGCAGGACCTCGAGGATCACGTAGTACGCGTTGGTCTGCGTGAAATACTGGGTGATCTGGCGCTGGCCGAAGGCATCGTAGAGGACGTTGTCGATCGCGGCCGGGGTGATGCCGTAGCGGGCGGCTTCGTCCCGGTCGATGGCGAGGGTGGCCGAGAGGCCCGACATCTGCTGATCGGTCGCGAGGTCGCGCAGCATCGGCAGGGTGCCGAGCCTGGCGAGCACTTTCGGTGCCCATTGGTAGAGCTCGTCGAGATTGGCGTCCTGCAGCGTGTATTGGTACTGGGTGCGCGAGATCAGCCCGCCGACATTCACGTCCTGCGCCGCCTGGAGGAACATCCGTGCGCCGACCATGCGCGCCAGCTTGGGCCGCAGCCGCGCGATCACCTGCTGGGCGCTGACGCTCCGCTCGCCGAACGGCTTGAGGTTGATGAAGTAGCGCGCGTCGTTCCCGGTCTGCCCGGCGATGCCGGCGCCGAGGCTCACCGAGTAGGTGGAGACCGCCGGATCGGACTGGACGATCTTGTCGACCGCGGCGACGAGGGTCTGCATCTCCGCGAAGGAGGCGGCCTGCGAGCCTTCGAGCGTGCCGATCAGCAGGCCGACGTCCTGCGGCGGGAAGAAGCCCTTGGGAATGACGACATAGAGATAGGCCGAGAGGCCCATGGTGGCGAAGAAGACCATCAGCGTGATGAAGCGATGGCGGAGCGCTACGCCGAGGGTCACGCGATAGAAGGTGGCGAGAGCCCGGAAGCCGCGCTCGGCCGCCCGGTAGGCTGCGCCATGCTTCGGCTGATGGCGCAGGAAGCGCGAGCACATCATCGGCGTCAGCGTGAGCGAGACGAAGGCCGAGACCACGACCGCCATGCTGACGGTGACGGCGAACTCGCGGAAGACGCGGCCGACGATGCCGCCCATGAGCAGGATGGGCAGGAAGACGGCGATCAGCGAGGCGCTGATCGAGACGATGGTGAAGCCGATCTCGCCCGCGCCCTGGAACGCGGCCTCGATCGGCTTCATGCCCTCCTCGATATGGCGGAAGATGTTCTCGAGCATGACGATCGCATCGTCCACCACGAAGCCGATGGCGATGATGAGGCCCATCATCGAGAGATTGTCGATGCTGTAGCCCGCGACGTACATCATGGCGAAGGTGCCGATCAGCGCGATCGGGATGGTGATGGCGGGGATGATCGTGGCCCAGACGCTGCGCAGGAAGACGAACACCACCATGACGACGAGGCCGAGCGCGACGAACAGGGTGAACTGCACGTCCGCCAGTTCGGCGCGGATATTCTGCGAGCGGTCGACGATCACCGAGACATGCACCGAGGGTGGGATCGAGGCCTCGAGCCGCGGCAGCTCCGCCATGATGCGATCGACGGTGGAGAGGACATTGACGCCCGGCTGCTTGAAGATGACGAGCTGCACGCCGCGATGGCCGTTCTGCCAGCCGGCGATCAGCGCGTTCTGGGGCGCGTCCACGGCGCGGCCGACATCGCTGATCCGGATCGGCGCGCCGTCGCGGTAGGCGATGATCACGTTGTTGAAGGGCGCGGCCTCGGTGATCTGGTCGTTGGCGTTGACGGCGAAAGAGCGGTGCGCGGTGTTGATGCTCCCTTTCGGGTTGTCGACCGTGGCGTTGAGGATGGCGTTGCGCACGTCCTCGAGGGTGAGGCCCATGGCGGCGAGCTTGGCGGGGTCCACCTGGACGCGGATCGCGGGGGTCTGCTGGCCGCTGATGAAGACCTCGGCGACCCCCGGAAGCTGCGAGATCTGCTGGGAGAGGACGACGTCGGCGTAATTGTCGACGGTGGTCAGCGGAAGCGCGTCGGACTGCACCGCGAGGATCAGGACCGGCGCGTCCGCCGGGTTGATCTTGCGGTAGGTGGGCGGGCTCGGAAGCGTCTTCGGCAACTGGCCGGCGGCGGCGTTGATCGCGGCCTGGATGTCCTGGGCGGCGGAATTGATGTTGCGGTCGAGCGAGAATTGGGCGGTGACCGAGGTGCTGCCCTCGACGCTGACCGAGGTCATTTGCGCCACACCCGGGATTTCGCCGATCTGGCGCTCGAGCGGGGTCGCGACAGTGGAGGCCATGGTCGATGGATCGGCGCCGGGCAGGTTGGCGGAAACGACGATGGTCGGGAAATCGACGTTCGGCAGGGCCGCGATCGGGAGCAGCGGATAGGCGGCGATGCCGATCAGCACGATCGCCGTCATCACCAGCGAGGTCGCGATCGGGCGGCGGATGAACGGGGCGGAGATGCTCATGCGCCGCGGACCAAGCCGCGATCGGCCCCATATTCGGCCATCGCGGTGCTCAGCTCCCCGCCTCGATCGTCACGCGCATCCCGTCGTCGAGCCGTGACTGGCCGTTCAGCACCACCTGCGCCCCCGCCTCGAGCCCGCTCGCGATGACGGCAAGGTTGCCTTCCTCCAGGGTCTCGGTGACGGGCTGGCGAACCACCGTCCGATCGGGGCGGACGAGGTAGACATAGAGCCCGTCCGGCCCGTGCTGCACGGCGCGCGCGGGCAGGGTGAGGGCGTTCGCGAGCGTGCGCACCAGGAGCCGGGCATTGACGAATGCATCGGGCCACAGGGCCTCGCCAATGTTGGGGAAGATCGCCTTCATCTGGATCGTGCCGGTGCTCGGATCGACCATGTTGCTGATGGTGGCGAGGGTGCCGCGATCCAGCACGCGGGGGTTTTCGCCTTCGCCGACGGCAAGCACGGCGAGCGGGCCCCCGGCGGCGGATGCGCGCACCGCGGCGATGTCCGCCTCGGGCAGGGTGAAGACGACGCTGATCGGCTTCATCTGCGTGATGGTGACGATCCCGGTGGGCGCGTCGGCCTGGATCAGGTTGCCGGGATCGACGGTGCGCAGGCCGAGGCGGCCCGAGATCGGCGCGGTGATGCGGGTGAACTCGAGATTGAGCCTGGCCTGTTCGATGGCGGCGGCGTCGGCGCGCAAGACCGCGGTCAGGCCGAGGACCAGCGCGCGCTGCGTGTCGAGCTGCTGCTGCGAGGCGAAGTTCTGCTGCACCAGCGAGCTATATCGGGCGAGATCGGCCTTGGCATTGGCGAGCGCCGCCTGGTCCTCGGCCTGCTTGGCGTTGGCCTGGTCGAGGACCGCCTGGAAGGGACGCGGGTCGATGAGGGCGAGCACGTCCCCCGCCTTCACCTCCTGTCCCTCGGTGAAGGGAGTCTCCTCGAGGACGCCGCCCACCTGCGCCTTGATCACGACGGTGTTGAGCGCCTGCACCTGGCCGAGGCCGAGGAGATAGACGGGCACGTTCTCGCGCCTGACACGCACGGCCGTGACCGGGACGGCCTGGCTCACCGGCGAGCCGTTCTGGGCGCGCGCATTTCCGCTCGTGGCGATGAGCGCGATCGCGCCCGCCACGATACCACAGAGGAGACGCCGCGCGCTCCGCGCAGGGGCGTCGTTCATCCTGCCGCCCCCATGCTGCGGCCGGTCCCTGACCTTCGGATGGGCATCAAAAGCCGCTGTCTCCCAACGCGCGCGCGGGCTTCGCTCGTTCCCGCCTATACTTGCGTCTCGGTTCCCCGGATGCCAACGGCGACTTGTAACGCAATGTTGCCCCAGGGTGGGGGCTTTCGACGCGCGGCCGGTGTCAGGACGGCGGGAGTCCGAGGGCGCCGCGGAACCGGTGCTGGAGGAAGGCGCCGTCACGCGGGGGCAGGAAGCGGGGCGGCTCGCTCGGCGCGATCCTGACCACTGCGAAGAGAGGCTCGGAGCCCAGCCGCACCCGCAGCGGCGCGAGCTCGGCCTCCGCCGTGACGGTCGCGGTGGCGCGCCAGCCGCAGGCGGCGGCGGCGGCCGCGAGGTCGGTGCCGAGGGAGGTATGGCTCGCTTGCGCGCCGGTCTCGCCATAGCAGCCATTGTCGAGGACGGCGATGGCGAGGTTGGGCGCCGCCGCCGCGGCGATGGTGGCGAGCGCGCCGAGACCCATCAGCATCTCCCCATCCCCGGTCAGCACGAGGACGCGCCGGGCCGGGCGGGCGAGCGCCAGCCCGAGGCCGATCATCGCCGCGGCGCCCATCGCGCCCCAGAGATAGAAGGTGAGGTCGCGGTCCCCGGCAGCAGCGGCATCGTAGGTCGTCGAGCCGAGGCCGGTGACGACGAGCATGTCGCCGGGATCGCGGAGCAGCGCGGCGGCGACGGCCCGCCGCTCGAGGGGGGTGGCTGCGGAGCTGGTTGCCATCTTGCGGGTTCCGATCTGCGCGCGGCTTGGGATCGAGGGGCGGGCTTCGTATGGTACGCGGAGCAAGCGGGCGCGATCATGCCCGCGGGCGGCGCCCGCCTCAACCCGCGGGGCACGGCACCAACGGAGGAACGAGAGAAAATGGACGCCCGCACCCTTGGCCTGCGAACCGGGGCCGACGCGCTGATCGTGCCGAAAACCATGAAGGCCTGGGTCCTCGGCGGTCCGAACGAGATGCGGCGGGTCGAGAAGCCGGTGCCGGAGCCGGGCCCGGCCGAGGCGCTGGTGCGCATCGACGCGGCGGCGATCTGCGCGACCGACCTCGAGGTGCTGGCCCACGGGCTGCCGGCGATGGTCGGCGGTGGGCTGCCGTTCAACCGCAACTTCACCTTCGGCCATGAATATATGGGGACCGTGGTGCGGCTGGGGCCGGATGTGGACGAGTTCCCGGTCGGCGAGCGGGTGACCGTGGAAATCCACGCCGGGTGCGGGCGGTGCGAGCGCTGCCGGCAGGGCATGTACACCTCCTGCCTCAATTACGGCCGGCCGGAGAAGGGCCATCGGGCGAACGGGTTCACCACCGACGGCGGCTTCGCCGACTACGCGGTGAACCACATCAACACGCTGGTGCGCGTTCCGGACGCGATGTCCGACGCGGAGGCAACCTTGGTCGTCACCGCCGGCACGGCGATGTACGGGCTCGACGTGCTGGGCGGGCTGATCGCCGGGGAAACCGTGGTGGTGAGCGGGCCGGGGCCGATCGGGCTGCTCGGCGTCGGCGTCGCCAAGGCGCTGGGGGCCGATCCGGTGATCCTGACCGGCACGCGGGCGGAACGGCTGGCGCTCGGGCGGCGCCTCGGCGCGGATTTTCTCGTCAATGCACGGGAGGAGGACCCGGTCGCCGCGGTCATGCGGGTGACCGCGGGACGCGGCGCGCATCTCGTGCTCGAATGCTCGGGCGCGCCCGATGCGCTCGACGCGAGCGCGCGGATGGTCAATCGCGGCGGACGGATCTGCCTCGCCGCCTTTCCGCACGAGAAGGTGATGGTCGATGTCGCGCATATCGTGCGCAACAACATCTACCTCTACGGCATTCGCGGCGAAGGACGGAGCGCCACGCACCGGGCGATGGCCCTGATGCGGCAGCAACGGTTCGACGCCAAGGCCATCCATACCCACACATTTCCGATGGCGGAGCTGCCGGCGGCGATCGGCCATGCGCGGGCGCGGATCGACGGCGCGATCAAGGTGGTGGTGACCAACCGGAGCTGAGAAGACGGCCCTGCCTACTTGCGAAATTCCTTGGCGCCGATCAGGCGCTGCGAGAAGAGCACGGCGACGGGAACGGAGCTGTCGAAGGCGAGCGCGGCGGCGGCGGCGACCATAGTCGGGGCGTCGTCGGCGTGTTCGGCGCGGTGCACGTGCACGCCCATCGCGCCCAGCACGGTTGGGGTGGCCGAGCCCATCGGCACCTGCCACGGGTTGAACTCTCCCCATTCGCCGCGCATCGTCACGAGGGTGAGGAAGGGCATCCGGCAATTGGCGATCAGCGAGAGCATATTGATGCAATTGCCGACGCCGGAGGACTGCATCAGCAGCACGGCGCGCTCGCCGCCGAGCCAGGCGCCGGCGGCGAGTGCGACGCCTTCCTCCTCGGTGGTCAGCACGACGGCGCGCATGTCGGGGTCGGCGTGGGCGCGGGCGATCAGCCGCGAATGGCCGGCGTCGGGCACGTAGCCGACCTGGCGGATGCGGGCGGCCTGGAGGGCGGCGAAAACGGCGTCGGGCCAGGAAGGCGGCGTGGTCTCGGGCATGCGTGCGTCCTGCGTCTCGGGGCATGGTGCCTCGGGCGAGGGGAGGGGGCAATGCGGGTTGCGCCGGCGGCGGGGCTCGGGTGTGATCCGGGCGGGAGGGCGGTGATGGACCAGGTGATGGGTGCGGTGGAGGCCCACGGAGAAATTCGCGAGGAGGTAAAAAAACTCTGCGCGCGGTTTCCGGGCGAGGACTGGCGCGAGATGGATCGCGAGCGCGCCTATCCGAGCGACTTCGTCCGCGCGCTCACCGAGGCGGGCTATCTCGCGGTGCTGATCCCCGAGGAGTATGGCGGGGCCGGGCTGGCGCTCTCGGCCGCCGCGGCGATCCTCGAGACGATCCACGCGGCGGGCTGCAACGGGGCCGCCTGCCACGCCCAGATGTACATCATGGGCACCGTGCTCAGGCACGGATCGGAGGCCCAAAAGCAGAAATATCTGCCGAAGATCGCCTCGGGCGAGCTCCGGCTGCAGGCCTTCGGCGTGACCGAGCCGGGCAGCGGCTCCGACACCACGAGCCTCCGCACCTTCGCCCGCCGCGAGGGCGATCATTACGTGGTGAACGGGCAGAAGGTGTGGACCAGCCGCGCCGAGCATTCGGACCTGATGCTGCTGCTCGCCCGCACCACCTCCAAGGAGCAGGTGAAGCGCCGCACCGAGGGGCTCTCGACCCTGCTCGTCGACATGCGCGCGGCACTCGGCGCCGGGCTCACGATCCGGCCGATCCGGACCATGATGAACCACAATTCCTGCGAGGTGTTCTTCGACAACGTGGTGGTGCCGGCTTCGAGCCTGGTGGGCGAGGAGGGGCAGGGGTTCCGCTACATCCTCGACGGGATGAATGCCGAGCGGCTGCTGATCGCCTCCGAGTCGATCGGGGACGCCAAATGGTTCATCGCCCGGGCGGTTGCCTATGCCAAGGAGCGGACGGTGTTTGGCCGGCCGATCGGGCAGAACCAGGGCATCCAGTTCCCGATCGCCCGCGCGCATGCCGAGATGCGGGCGGCCGAGCTGATGCTGCATGAGGGCTTAAGGCGGTTCGAGGCGGGCGCGGCCTGCGGGGAGGAGGCGAACACGGCCAAGATGCTCGCCGCCGATGCCGCCTGGGCGGCGGCGGAGGCCTGCCTGCAGACCCATGGGGGCTATGGGTTCGCCGAGGAGTACGACATCGAGCGCAAGTACCGCGAGGCGCGGCTCTATCGGGTGGCGCCGATCAGCACCAACCTGATCCTCTCGTACATTGCCGAGCACGTGCTCGGCCTGCCGCGGAGCTATTGAGGAGCGGCCGAGTCAGCCGCCGGGGCGGAAGGCTCCCGAGGCGATCATGACGGGCGCGGCGCGGTAGGAGGCGAGCGTGCGGCCGGTGAGGGTGCGGCCGGTGAGGGTGGGGGCGGCGAGCGGGCGGTTGGCGAGCATGAAGGCCCCGGCGCGGCCGGCGAAGGGTCCCGTTTGGGCCAATAACCGGGGCGCGCTTGCCATGCCCGGCACGCCCGCTTCCTCGCGGAGGCCGGCCGGCCAGGCTTCCATCACCTTCTGCTCGTAGGGATAGGCGAGCGCGGGCGTGGTGGAGTGGTAGAAGGCGGCGGCTTCGGCCCAGCTTCCCGTGCTGTCGTGAAGCCGGTGGAGGAAGCGCGCAGCGTAGGCGGCGTTGGTCGGGGGGTCGAAGGCCTCGTCGAGGGTGGCGAAGGCGTCGGGGTGGTGCAGCAGGTTGACCTGCATGCAGCCGACATCGATCGAACCGATGCCTTCGGCCTGGAAGGCGCGGACCGCTTCGATCGCGGCCGCCTTGGTGGGGTAGAAATGGCCGTCGCCGTCGGCGTCCACGGTCCACGGCCAGGGGAGGAAGGCGCCGGTCGCGGGGTCGCGGCGGCCGCTCTCCACCTGCCCGATCGCACCGAGGAGGCCGGTCGGGATGGCGAAGCTGCGCTCGGCCGTGACGATCGCGGCGCGGCAGAGCTGCCCGGGCCGCGGCGGGAGGGCCTGCGCCTTGCCCGCCGCCGCGGGGGCGAGCAGCGGGAGGAGCAGGAGCGGCAGCACCAGGCGCCGCGCGAGGGATGAAAAAACCGTCACGCGGGGAGGATGGCGCAGCCGGGTTAGCAAAGCCTTGCCGGTCTCGGTTTGACGATCTCGTGAGCGGCCCCGGAGAATTTTGCCGCGATGCAAAAAAGTGCTTGCGCGGGCGGATGCAAGCGCTTAGATTTCGCAGTGCAGCAGTACGGCGATGCCGGGCTGCCTGCTTTTCTTGGACGTTTCCTCCCTAAACTTGGCGGCGCCAAAAGCGCCGCCACTTTTTTGTCCGGCGCGCACCGCGGCTAGGCAGGGAAGAGGCTTGCGGCGTTGCCGCAAAGCCCTTCCAGCAGCCGCTCGATGCCTTGCTGGAGGGATCCGAACCCCGCCAGGCGCTCGATCCGCTCCTCGTCCATATAGAGATCCCGCGCGATCTCGATCTGCAAGGCGTGCACGCCCTCGCGCGGGCGGCCGTAATGGCGGGTGATATAGCCGCCGGAATAGGGGTCGTTGCGGCGCACGCGGTAGCCGAGGCCGATCAGGATCTCCTCGATGAGCCGGACCGCGGGCTCGGCGCAGGTCGTGCCATGGGCATCGCCGAGCACGAAATCGACCCGCCTGCCGCCATGAACGGCAGGCGCGGGCATCGAGTGGCAGTCGATCAGGAGGCAGGCGCCGAAGGAATTGCGGGTCTCGGCGATGAGGGCGGCGAGCGAGGCGTGGAAAGGCTCCCAGCAGCAGCGGACGCGCGCCTCGGCCTCGGCGAAGGAGAGCTTGTCGCGGTAGATCGCCGAGCCGGAGGCGACGATGCGGGCAATGGTGCCGAGGCCGGCGCCGATGCGCGGGCTCGCGCTGTTCACCCAAGGAGGCAGGGGCTCGGCGAACATCTCCGGGTCGAGCTCCCATCGCTCGCGGTTGGCGTCGCAGAAGGCGCGCGGGAAGGAGGCGGCGAGCAGGGGCGCGCCGTGGCGCGGGGCGGCGGCGAAGAGCTCGTCGACGAAGCTGTCCTCGCTGCGGCGCAAGCTGAGGGGGTCGAGGCGGGCGGCGGCGAGGAAGGCGGGCGCATAATCGCGGCCCGAATGGGGCGAGGCGAAGACCAGCGGCGCGGACTGGCGCACCGGGCGGTGCAGCGCGAAGGGGGGCGAAGCGGCGCGGGCCGCGGGGGGCGGCAGATCCATCAGGCCCGGAAGTGAAGCCGCTCGGCGGCGGCTTGTCATCAGGGAACAACCTTGCCGGCGCTTCCGGGCGCGGGCTAGAAGCCGGACGGGGGCGCGTAGCTCAGCGGGAGAGCACCACCTTGACACGGTGGGGGTCACAGGTTCGATCCCTGTCGCGCCCACCAGGGAAGCGGCCTTTTGGAGCCGCCGGCCGGCTCAGCAGAGCGGCGCCCACTCCGGCGGGGGCGCTGAAGGCGAAGCCGGAGAGCCCGTCCACGAAGCCGAGACGAAGCCCGAGACGAAGCCCGAGACGACGAGCGCGAGACTGATCGCCGCGAGGTCCGCGCCCTGCTGATGCCGGCCCGGCTCGTCGATCGGTGAGGGGGGATCGCAAAAGCGGCGGCGGGCGCTTCATTGGGCGCGCTTCATTGGGTGCGCTTCATGGGCGCGCTTCATGGGCGCGATCGCAACAAGTCGGTTCACAGCCGCACCGATCACCCCTAGCATGCCAAGGTTGCGGATCGGCCGGGATCCAGGACCTGCGGTTGGGGAGGAAATCAGTGACGACACGTCGGGCGTTTCTCGGCTTTGCCGCGTTCGGCGTCGGCGCGTTCGGCGCCGGCGGGTTGCTCGGGGGCTTTCGCCAGAATGCGCTGGCCGCGGAGGCAGCCCCGCTGATCGAGGGCGTCGGCGCCGCGTGCCGGCGGCTCGCACCGCTCGGCTGGCGCCAGCTCCTGCTCGAGGCGACCGGCGGCGCGCTCGACATCACGGCCGCCGACCTCAGGGCCGAGCTCACCAAGCCGCTCGCGCGGATCGACCGCAGCTACCCGGGCTTCGCCGATTTCGATGTCGCCGGCGTCCGCGCGATCAGCCGCGGCAATCCGGACCGCAGCCTGCTCTACCACGCCTTCGCCTCGCCCGGCGTCGTTGCCAACCGCGCCGGCGCCGCACTCGGCAGCTTCCCCACGCTCGCCGAGATCGAGGCGGTCGAGAATTTCGTCTATGGCGCCGAGCCGCCGAGCATCGGCGAGCTGCAGAGTCGCGCCGAAGGGCGCGCCCTCGGCATCGCGGTCTATGCGCTCCAGTATCGCAACACGCCGCTCTCGGTGCACGGCCAGCACGCCGAGCTTTGCTTCGCCCGCGCCGGCATCGCCCGCCTCGGCTCGATCGAGCCCCTCTATGACGCCGAGCGGCGGAATTTTACCACCGGCGACCCGGCGCGGCCGTTCGATTTCCGGGTCTTCCCGCGCCGCTTCGCCGCCTACATCGCGGTCAAGGCGGACGGCGCGCATGGCAGCTTCGGCCCGCAGGACGCTCTTCCGGGCGATCGGGATCTCGCGTTCTGGGTGCCGATCCACAAGCTCTTCAGCGGCCCCGAATGCATCGCCGGGCGCGACTCTCGATCTCGAGCTCGCCTGCGGGCTGCGCAACGACGAGCTGGCCCAGTTCCACCGCTTCCTCGCGCTCAACGGATTGCAGAACAACTGGGGTGGCGAGGACCTCGAGCAATTCCCGTTCGTGATCAAGGACGAGATGATCGGATCGCTCTCGCGGCGGGCGGATTTCGGTTTCGGCGTGCTCGAGCCGCGCCCCTCGCCGCTCACCGTCGCCGCGGAATACCAAGGCCTGCCGCTCACCTTTCCGGTCGACGGGCGCTACACCTCGGAACCCGACGGCCTCCAATTCTCGTCCCTCCAGATCCTCCCGGCAAGCGAGACGGGTCCCGAGCCCCGTTACATCCAGGACGCGGCGCAGAGCACCCAGAGGCCCGCTCCCGAATACCTCAATATCCGCCACCGGCTGCTGGCGAACGGCGAGATCGACAATCTCAACCTGCGCCCCGATATGATGGAGATCATCCGCCAGGGCGGCTACCAGACCCTGCACTATATCGATTTTTCGGGCGACGGATGGATCGCGGCGCGCTGCCCGCAGCTCGAAGACACGATCACCGAGCGGATGCCCGCCTACTGCATGGTCGGGCTGCCGGATTTCTTCCCCGACGTGACGCAGCGCGGGCTGATGCAGTGGTGGCAGAACAGCGTGCCGGAGCCGGTGCGCGCCGCGCTCTGGGCGATCCCGCCTTATGTCCTCTCGCAGACGCGGATCGCCGCGAACGTCACCCTGCCCGTGGCATTCAGCCTCGAGGACACGACGATCACCGCGATCGTTTCGCAACCGGTGGATGCGTCGGGTCCCGTCCAGTCGCCCAACGGTCCGGTGGCCGACGCCAAGGTCGGGCTGCCGGACGGCTCTCCGGGACTGTTCGATCCCGGCTGGGACACCAGCCAGGGCATCTACTTCACCGATCCAAGGCGGAAACTGCAAAAATTCCTCGCCGGCTACGGCCTCGGCTCGCCCTTCGTGGAGGACGCCAAGCTTTGCGCCGCGCTCGGCAATTACTGGCCGGCCGCGGCGCCGGACGCAACGCGGGTCTTCCAGCCCGCCAAGCGGCTCGGCGGGGAGCTCTACCCCTACCCGACGAGCACGCCGCTCACCGACGAGGAGATCGGCAGCGCGGCGCTCGCCGACGGGAAGTTCATGCCGTGGGACGGCGTGCGCGGCCCGGTCTTGCGCATCATCGGCGGGCGGACGGTCGTCGCCTATAGCGACGAGCTGCGGGTCGATTATATCGACCTCGCCGGGACGATGACGGCGGCGCTGACCGCGCGCATCGATGCGGCGGAGTACCAAACGCGCACGCTTGCCATGGAGGCCGTTTATTGGAGCCTCGGCATCCACGACCCCGACTTCTTCAAGCATGAGGACGCGCAGACGGCGGTGCCGAAGATCCTCCGCGCCAAGGCGGCCTGGGCGGTGCTGTCGTTCCGCGTGGCGGGCGCGGACGATCCCGACGTGGCGGCGGCCGAGCAGGCGACCGGCGTGACCCTCGCGGGCGCGCGGCGCTATCGCTTCCAGGTCTATCGGTGGGGCGAGCAGAGCCCCGATCCGGACGATATGCGCATCGTCCTCGTCGAGGTGCTCGAGCAGGCGATCGCCTGCGTCTGCGGGAACACGGTGTTGTTGCGGCGGGACAACGGGGCGTGGGCGGCGGACACATCGATGCCGACGTAATCGTCGTCGGCGGCGGCCCGGGGGGCGCGGCCGCCGCGATCGCCGCGGCGAGCCGTGGTCTCGCCGTCGTGCTCTGCGAGCGCGAGGAAATTTTCGCCGACCGGCCGGGCGAAACGCTGCATCCCGGGCTGGTGCCGCTGCTCGGGCAGCTCGGGCTGGCGGAGCGGCTCGCGCCCTTCGTCCATGCCCGCCACGCGGGGATCTGGGTCGAGTGGGGCGGGCCGCGCGCCTTCACCGAATTCGGCGGCGATGCGCGCGGCCCGTGGGATGGGTTTCATGTCCGGCGCGCCGATTTCGACGAGCTCCTGCTCGCGCGTGCGCGCGAGGCCGGCGTCGCGGTGCGCCGGCCGTCTGCGGTCACCGGCGTGCTCGGGGACAACGGCATGGTGCGCGGCGTCATGACGGCAGAGGGGCCGCTCGCGGCGCGCCTGGTGGTCGATGCGAGCGGACGGGCGCGCTGGCTCGCCCGCGCGCTCGGCATCGCAAGCCCGGCGCGCTCGCCGCGCTTCATCGCCCGCTACGGCTATGCCGAGGGCTCGTGCCCGGCGCGCGACGCGGCGCCGTTGCTCAGGGGCGATGCCACCGGCTGGACCTGGACGGCGCGGGTCTGGGGAAAAACCTACCAATGGACACGGCTTTCCTTCGGCGCGCTGCCGCGCGGCGGGTTTCTGCCCGACGAGTTCCGCGACCTCGCACCGCTCGCGCGCTCAAGGGGCGCGGACGTGACCTGGCGGATCGCCCTGCGGACGGCCGGGCCTGGCTGGTTCATGGTCGGCGACGCGGCCGCCGTGCTCGATCCGACCTCGGCGCACGGCGTGCTCAAGGCGATCATGTCCGGGATCGCCGCCGGCGATCTTGCCGCCGGGGTGCTGGCGGGCCGGCTGCCGGCCGAGGCGAGCGCCGCTTCCTATCACGACTGGCTCGATGGATGGTTCGCGCAGGATGCCGCGCAGCTCACCCGGTTCTATCGCCGCCTCAAGGCCTCGCTCTTCGCGTGACTCGCCCTGCTGCGGGGCGGCGGCGTAGGGTTGCGGCAGCGCTTCGGGCCGAGGAGCGGAGCATGGGAGGAGATCCGGGTGAGCAACAGCCTCGAGGTAGACGCGCTTTCCGGCGCGCTCGGCGCCGAGATCGGCGGGGTGGATCTCGCCGGCCCGCTCGATGACGCAACGATCGCGGCGATCCGCCGCGTGTGGCTCGAATTCGGGGTCGTCTTCTTCCGCGGCCAGGACCTGCCCGAGGCGCAATTCCTCGCCTTCGCCCGGCACTTCGGCGCGGTGATCGAATATCCCTTCGTCAAGGGGCTCGCGGGCTTTCCCGAGATCATCCCGGTGGTCAAGCTCGAGCATGAGCGCGTCAATTTCGGCGGCATCTGGCATTCGGACACGAGCTATCTCGAACTCCCGCCGATGGCCACGATGCTGATCGCGCGCGAGGTTCCGCCGCGCGGCGGGGACACGCTGTTCGCCAGCGCCACCCTCGCCTACGAGACGCTGTCTGCGGGCATGCGCCGGATGCTCGACGGGCTCGTCGCCGTCAACAGCTCGGCCAAGGCCGATGTCTCGCGCACGCGCGAGGATCGGGTGCGGGCGAGCCTGCGGCCCGATGCCAAGGCGGAATATTCGGCCGAGCACCCGGTGGTGCGCACCCATCCCGAGACCGGGCGCAAGGCGCTCTACGTCAATATCGGCCACACGCTCCGCTTCCGCGACATGACGGAGGCGGAGAGCGCGCCGCTCCTTTCCTATCTCTTCGCCCACCAGGCGCGGCCCGAATTCACCTGCCGCTTCCGCTGGCGGCCGGGCTCGCTCGCGTTCTGGGACAATCGCTGCACGCTGCACAACCCGGTCAACGACTATCACGGCCAGCGGCGCGTGATGCACCGGATCACGCTCGCGGGCGAGACGCCACGCTGAGCCGGCTGCGCGATCGGCCGGCGCCTACAGCCAGGGCGTTGCCGCGACGACGACGAGCGCGAGCAGCAGGGCGCCGAGATATTTCCATACCGGGCCGATGGCATCGTCGGGATTGACCCGGCCGATCACGCAGGCGGAGTAGAACCCGACCCCGAACGGGGGTGAAAAAAGCCCGATGCTCATCGCGACGATGACGACGATCCCGTAATGCACCTCGGCGATGCCGAGCGATCGGGCAACCGGCAGCAGCATCGGGGCAAAGAGCAGAATCGCCGGCAGGCCTTCCAGGACATTGCCGAGCAGGACGAACACGATGACGGTGATCGCCATGAAGCCGGCGGCGCCCCCGGGAACTCCGGCCATGAACGTCACCAGATCGGCGGAGAAGCCGGACTGGGTGAGCGCCCAGGCCATGCTCGTGGCGGCGCCGATGACGAAGAGGATCGCGCCGGAAAGCGCCGCCGTCTCGACCAGCGCGGGATAGATGCGCCGCCATGCGACGGGGCGGTAGAGGACGACGCCGATGATGGCGGCATAGGCGATGCCGAGCGTCGAAACCTCGGTCGCGGTGGCGATGCCGTCCACCACCGCCCAGCGGATGAAGACCGGCAGGGCCAGCGCCGGCAGGGCTTTCAGGAAGGTCGAAAAAATCCGGCGGACATCGAGGCGCTGCGCGGGCGGCGCCTCGCCCCGCGAGCGCATGACGACGACGACGAGCAGCGCGGCGGCGAGGATCAGGGCGGGCACCAGGCCGGCCGCGAAGAGCGCGGAGATGGAAACGCCGGTGACCGAGCCCAGGGTGATCAGGGCGAGGCTCGGCGGGATCGTATCGGCCATCGCCGCGGCGGAGGAGAGCAGCGCCACCGACTCGCCGGGGCGCGCCCCGTGCCGCTTCATCTCCGGAAAAAGGGCGGGCGCGATCGCCGCCATGTCGGCGGCCTTCGAGCCTGAAATGCCGGAGACGAGCAGCATCGCCCCGATCAGCACATAATTGAGCCCGCCGCGCACCGTGCCGAGGAGGGAGGCAAGAAAGCTCACCATCGAGCGGGCAAGGCCGGTCAGCTCGATCAGCAGGCCGAGAAAGACGAACATCGGCACGGCGAGCAGCACCGGTTCCGACATCCCCTGGTCGATGCGGTTGACGACGACGCTCAAGGGAACGCTGGTGGCGAGCGTGAGATAGGAGATCGCCGCGATGCCGAAGGCGAACCCGATCGGCACGCCGAGCGCGATCGCGGCGCCGACCAGGCCGACGAAAAAGACCACGAGATTGTAATTGCCCAGCGCCAGCAGCAGTGGCGTTGCCAGCCAGAACGAAGCCGCCACGACGAGGGCGATCCCGATCGCGCCGATGGCACGGCGCGGCGAACCCGCCTGCAGCATGCGCCGGACGGCGATGAGCAGCATCAGCAGCGCCCCGGTCGCGATCGCGGCGCCGCGGAAACTGTCCGGGATGTTGAGGCTCGGGATGGTGGTGCTCCACTCCTCCCCGACATAGGTGAATGCCGGGTCCAGGAGGAGAAGAAGGAAGATCGCGATCGTCGTCGTCGCGACCCCTTCGACCCAGGCGCGGGCGCCCGGCCGGAGCCGCGCGACCAGCCCGGTGAAGCGCATGTGCCCGCCGCGCCGGAGCGCGATCACCGCGCCCAGCATGGCGAGCCAGAGGAAGAGGCCGGAGGCCGCCTCGTACGACCAGATCAGCGGATGGCGGAAGACATAGCGGGCGATCACGCTGGCGAGCAGGATGGCGATCTCGATGACGACCAGGGCGGCGGCAGGAATTTCCGTGACGCAGGCGAGGAACCGCTCGCTCCGCGCGAATGTCGTGCCCGGCGGGCGGGGCGGATCGAGACCCTCGTTCATGCCGCCGTTCATCAACCCCCCGTCCATCAGCCCCCCGTTCATCAACCCCCCGTTCATCAACCAAGCTTCGCGCCCGACGCCTCCTCGAGCAGCGACCATGCCGCCTCGCCGAACCCCTTGCGCGCATTGGCGTAGTAGCCGGAGGTGCGAAGCTTCTCGCGGAACGGCGCGGTGTCCACGTCGTTCATCTTGATCCCGGCGGTCTTCAGCGTGTTGATGTAGGAGTCGTTGAGCCGCGCCAGGTCCTGGCGCTGCGCCAGGCCGCTTTCGTCGAGGTTGCGCTCGGCGATCTGCTGGAGATCGGCAGGCAGCGCGTTCCAGGCCTTGGGATTGACCAGGCACCAGAAGCCTTGCCACATATGATTGGTGAAGGAACAGTATTTCTGGACTTCGTAGAACTTGGAGGTGACGATCAGCCCGACCGGGTTTTCCTGGCCGTCGACGATGCCGGTCTGCAACGCCGAATAGACCTCGGGGTACTGCAGGGTCATCGGCGCCGCGCCGAGCGCTTCGAAGAGCCGGTTATAGGCATTGCCGGCAGGGACGCGGACGGTGAAGCCGGAAAGATCCTGCACCGTGCGGATCGGGTGGGTGCTCGAGGTGATCTCGCGAAACCCGAGATCCCAGATTTTCTCCGTCACATAGAGGCCGGACTTCATGATGGCGGCACGGATATAGGCGCCGAGCTTGCCGTCCATCGCCGGCCAGACCTGGTCGTAGCTCTTGAAGACGAAGCCGGTGCCGTCGAGGGCGGCCATCGGGACGACGGAGGAGATCACCAGCCCGCCGATGAGATAGATCTGGACGGCGCCGGAATAGACCTGGTGCAGCAGGTCCGCCTCGCCGCCCAGCTGGTTGTTCGGGAACAGCAGGAATTTGAGGCGGCCGTTCGATTCGGCGAGAATCCGCTTGGCGGCTTCGCCGAGGCGAATGTTCGTCGGGTGATCGGGGGCGAGCCCGGTCGCGACCTTGAAGGTGATGGTCGCGGCCCGCGCGCGCGGGGCGAAGGAGAGCGAGCCGGCGGCGGCCGCTCCGATGACCATGTGCCGGCGCTTGATTTTCATCGTTTGTCGTTCCTCCTCGTTGTGGGTTGCGGCGCTCGGCCGCCCTGGCTCGTTGTGGGTTGCGGCGCTCGGCCGCCCTGGCAGGGGGTCAGCTTGTGGCCTCGGCCGTGCGGCGGCGCGCCGCGATCCGTTCGGCGATGTGCAGCATCCGCTCGGCGCGCAGGACCACGGGGATGTCGATCATCTTGCCATCGACGGAGAGCGATCCGCGGCCCTGTGCCTTGGCCTCCTCGAATCCCGCGATGAGGCGCCTGGCCGCGGCGATCTCTTCGTCGGACGGCCCGAAGCCCTCGTTCAGCAGGGGCACGATCCCCGGGTGGATGCAGGAGCCGCCCTGGAACCCGAATCGCCGCGAGCGCGCGATCGCGTGCCGGTAGCCTGTGATGTCCTGGTAGTTCGCGACCGAGGCGATCACGCCGAGCGGCAGCACGCCGGCGGCATAGGCCGCGATGGCCACCTGCTGCTTCGGATAGAGCAGCACGTCGGGATCGGGCTGCGACTGGGTGGCCAGGGTGAAGTCCTCGCTGCCGAGCGAGATGGCGACGACGCGCTCGTGGCTGCCTGCGATCTCGCGGAGGCGGAAGAACGCATCCGCCGTCTCGACCAGGAGGACGAACCGCGTGTGCCCGTGCGGGAGCCCGCGCTCGGCCTCGATCGTATCGACGAGCTCGGCGAGGAGGCGGACATGGCTGGCGCTCTCGATCTTGGGCAGCACCAGGCCCATGATCGCGGGCGAGACCACGGCTTCGATATCGCGCACCGCGAGCTCGAGCGGCCGGTTGATCCGCACCAGGATATCGGCCCCGCCGGCGGCCGCGCGCCGTGCCGCCGCGGCGATCAGGCCGCGGGCAGCCGCCTTTTCCGGCGGCGTGATGCTGTCCTCGAGGTCGAGCACGATCGAGTCGGCGCCGCGCGTATGGGCCTTGGCGACGTATTTCTCGACATTCACCGGAACGATGAGCTGCGAGCGCCAGAGAGGGAGTTCCTTGTCGTCCGGTCGCGCCATTTCGCTTTCCTCTCTTCAGATGGTGCCGCTCTTCAGATGGTGCCGGCGTCGTGCAGCGCCCGAAGGCGCTCGGCGCCGTAGCCGATGCGGCCATAGATCTCATCATTGTGCTGCCCGATTGCCGGTGGCTTCAGGCGGAACGTTCCGGGCGTCCGGCTCAATCGCGGCGTCACCTCGTGCATCGGCACCGAGCCCAGCTCGTCGTCTTGCGTCTCGACGATGATGCCGCGCTCGCGCACATGCGGGTCCGCGAGGAACTGCGCGATGTCGTAGACCGGCGCCGCGGTGACGCCTTCTTCCTCAAGGACGGAAATATTCTCCGCCAGCGTGCGCGCCCCGATCCAGGCGCCGACGATGGCGTCCACCTCCTGGCGATGCTTCACCCGCTCCGCGTTGGTGCGCAAGCGCGGATCGCGGTTGAGATCGTCCCGCCCGATGACGCGGAAGAGCCGTTCGGCCATGCGCTGGGTCGAGGCCGAGATCGCGACCCACCCGCCATCGCTGGTTGCATAGACATTGCGCGGCGAGCTCGATTCCGAGGCGCTGCCGACGCGCTTGCGGATCTCGCCGGTCAATTGGTAAATCAGCGCCTCGGGCCCGAGGATCGAGACCATCGGTTCGAGCAGGCTGAGATCGACGACCTGGCCCGCGCCGCCATTGACTTCCACCGCGCGGACGGCCGCGAGCGTTGCCATCGCGCCGGCAAGGCCGGCGACCATGTCGGCAAGCGCCAGCGGCGGCAGCACCGGCTCGCGGTCCGCGAAGCCGTTGCGCGCGGCGAAGCCGGACATCGCCTCGACCAGCGTGCCGAAGCCCGGCCGCTTGGCATAGGGGCCGGTCTGGCCGAAGCCGGATACGCGCGTCAGCACGAGGCGGGGATTCGCCTCCAGCAGCCGCTCCGGCCCGACGTCGAGCTTTTCGAGATAGCGATGGCGGAAGCTCTCGATCATGACGTCGAAGTGCGGGATCAGATCGAGGATCACCTGCGGGGCGTCGGGCGATTTCAGGTTCAGCGTGATGCTTTTCTTGTTGCGGGCATACACTTTCCAGTGGGCGCTGACGCCGCCGACGCGCCAGTCGCGCAGCGTGTCGCCGCCCTCCGGGGCCTCGACCTTCACCACTTCGGCGCCGAAATCGGCGAGCTGGAGGCTCAGCATGTTGCCCGACATCAGCCGCGAGAAATCGAGCACGCGAATCCCGGCGAGCGGTCCCTGGCGGGTCGGATCGAATGTCTGCGTGGCGAACGGCATGGGCGTTCCGGGCTGGGGAATCGGTGAGGGAGGAAGCATGGTGGAAACGAGGCGAGGGCGCCTGCCTCAACGGTGCGAGAACATGGCGCGCCCGGCGAGCGGAAGGCGCGCCATCTGCACCAGGCCGGCGCCTGAATCGGTGATGTAGAGGGTCTTCATGTCGGGCCCGCCGAAGGCGACGTTGGTGAGGAAGTCGCTCGCGCACGACTCCACCCGCCAGCGCGGCTGGCCCTTGGCGTCGAAGACCCAGACGATGCCGGAGCGGGCGTGGGCGACGACCAGCCCGCCATCCTCCGTCAGCGCCATGCCGTCCGGGCCGCCGCCTCCGGAAAGTTGGAGAAAAGTGCCGACGGCGGTCACGTCGTCGTTCGGCATGAGGCTGAGATGCCAGACCGCGTTGGCGTTCGTCATCGCGACATAGAGCACGCTCTCGTCGGCGTTGGTCACCAGGCCGTTGGGATTGAGGCCGCAGGAGAGCAGGCAGTGCAACCTGCCATCCACCGTCCGGCGATAGACGCGGCCGGTGGGATCCTGATGCCCGGTGCGGCCCTGGTCGGTGAAATACATATCGCCGTTGGCGGCGAAGAAGAGGTCGTTGACGCCCTTGAACCGCTCCGAGTAGCGCCGCTCCAGCGCCGGGCGCGTCGCCCCCGTCGCGAGGTCGAGGGCGACGATCCCGTTCTTGTAATCGGTGATGAAGGCGCGTCCGTCCTGGTGGATCTTGAGCCCGTTCGGCTCGCCGTCATACTCCGTGACGAGATCGAACGCGCCGGAGGGCGCGATGCGGAAGATGCGGCCGAACGGGATGTCGGTGACGTAGAGATTGCCGGCGCGATCGAAGGACGGGCCTTCCAGGAAGCTGTGGACGGGTTTGCCGCCGCGGCGCACGGCGGCCCAGGGCGGCACTTCGTTCACCCGGCGATAGCGCTCGGGAAGGGTTGCGAAGATTTCGGCCTTGATGACCTCCGGGGGCGCGAACATCACGCGCCGCTTCCCGCGTGGCGATGCTGCACTGCGGCAGCGCGGAAGGCCGCCGTCCCGCGCGGCGTATCGGCAACGGCCCGGTCGCGCGGTCTCATCGAGAGCCTGTCATGGCACGCTTCCTCCCGGCGCCCGCGAGCGGGGCACCTCTGTGCCGAGGACTTGCACGGGCAGGGGGGATGATGGAAAGACAATTTGGGAGGGGGGGGATATAGCGGAAAGGTATGGGGGGAAATGGACGTCCGGTCGCTGCGCTACTTCGTCACGATCGCGGAGCTGGGCAGCTTCTCCGCCGCCGCGCGGCATCTCAACATCGCGCAGCCGGCGCTCAGCCGGCACATCAAGGATCTCGAGACGCGGTTCGCGACCCGGCTTCTGGTGCGCACGCCGCGCGGCGTCAGCATGACCGATCCCGGCGAGCGCCTGTTCCGCTACGGCCTCAGCATCCTCCGCCAGATCGAGCTCGTGCCCGCGGTGGTCAAGGAGGCGGACCAGCCGGTCACCGGCCTCGTCACCATCGGCCTGCCGACCTCCGCCAGCACCATCCTCTCCCGCCCGCTGCTCACGCGCGCGAAGCAGAAACTCCCCGGCGTGCGCGTGCATCTCATCGAATCCCTCAGCGGATTCCTCGATGAATGGGTGCAGACCAGGCGGCTCGACCTGGCGATCCTGTTCGATGCGGAGCCGAGCCCCAATCTGCGGCTCGACGACATGCTGGTCGAGGATCTCTGCCTCGTCGGCCGGGCCGGCGCATTTTCCGCCGGCGCCCGCACCATTTCGTTCCGCAGGCTCGCGCAGTACCCGCTGCTGCTTCCGGGCGTGCCGCATTCGCTGCGGCGGCTGCTCGAGGCGATGGCGCGCAGCCATGGCGTGCGCCTCGACATCGCCTACGAGGTCGATTCCCTGGACGTGGTCAAGCGCCTGGCGCGGGCGGGCGATGGCTTTGCCATTCTGGCGGAGGGGGCGGCGCATGAGGAGATCGCGGCCGGCCAGTTGCAGGCGCTGAAGATCGTCAGGCCGAACGTGACCCGCTCGGTCTCGCTGGCGGCCTCCGTGCTTCCCGGCGGAACGCCGGCTTGCGAGGAGATCAGGCGCCTGATCCTGGAGCTCGGCCGCGAGCTCAGGAAATCGGGGGCGTGGAAGGCTGCCGTGATGCCGGCGCGAAGCTGAGATCGCTCTTTGTCTTGAGTATCGGATTCACGCGGTGTTTCGGGCTCGCTCCGCTTGCCACGAAACTCTGCGATCCGATACGAGCCCGGTGGGCGTCGCCATCAGATGGCTGAGCGGGCCCGAGCTCGTCGCCATCCGCCAGGAAAGCAGCGCCCGCGCCGCGGCGAGGGATGCCGCCGCATGGTCGGGCGCCTCGGCGAGGTTCTCGAAGCAATGCGGATCGCGCGCGAGATCGAAGAGGAGCGGCGGCAGGGCGGCGAAGTGCACGGAATGAAAACGGGTCGAGCGCGCCACCGCGAAGCCGCACTCATGCGGCGCCAGGCCGAGCGCGGCGGCCACGCCGTCGGGCGCGACGCTGCGGAAATCCCCCTCCCAGTGCGCCGCGCGCCGCCAGGCAGCGGGCGCCTCGCCGCGGCAGAAGCCGAGCAGGGAACACCCATCGCGGCGCGGCGGCAATGCGGCGCCGAGCCATTCGAGGATCGTCGGCATCACGTCCACCGCCTCGGTGAATTCCACCACGCGGCGCCCGCCGCGCGCGCCCGGCAGACGGATGATCAGCGGGACGTGCACGGCCTCGGCGAAATATCCCTCCTTGCCGAGCAGGCGATGGTCGCCGAGCATTTCGCCGTGATCGCCGGTGACGATCACGAGCGTGCGTTCGAGGAGGTCCCATTCCTCGAGGCGGGCGAGGATGCGGCCGATCGCTGCATCGACCTCGCTCACCATGCCGCAATAGGTGGCGCGCAGCGCGGCGCATTCGGCATCGCTCAGCGTCGCGACCGGGCCCTCGGCGCCGGCGAAGAAGCGCGTGCGGCGTTGGCACGCGAGCAGGGCGGCGAGCAGCGGATGCTGGCGCGCTTCGGTGGCCGGGTCGGGCGCGGCATGGCGCGGCTTCATCGCGGCGGCGTCGTGGAGGGCGTGGAACGGCGCGGGGGCGATGAAGGGCGGGTGCGGCGCGATGGTGCAGAGATGGGCGAACCAGCGCGCGTCGCGCCGGACCGAAAGATACCGGAGCACGGCGTCGGCGAGGAAGGCGGCGCGCCCGTGGCGGGCTTCGAACCGCGCCGCCCGCTTCTCCCCGGCGAGCGGAGCGCTGCGTGTCGCCGGCAGCAGCGCCTCCTCGACGCTCGTGAAATCGTAGCCCAGCTCGTGGAGATGGGCGAGCCAGGGGGCGGCATCCTCGTTGAGGAGAAGCTCCGGCGTGAACCCCGGCATCACCCCTTCGTAGGTGAAGAGCGCGGGGTCGGCGGCGGCAAGCCCGCGCGGATCGGCGGTGCTGTCGGTATAGCCGAACAGCGCCGGATCATAGCCCATCGCGCGCGCGGCCGAGCCCAGCGTCGGGATCGCCGCATCGAGGGGGCTGCCGTTCCGGAGCACGTGAGTGTTGTGCTGATAAAGGCCGGTGAGCAGCGCGGCGCGCGCCGGCCCGCAGGGCGCGGCCTGGCCGAAATGGTTTTCGAACAGCGTGCCCTGAGCGGCCAGCCCGTTGAGCGCAGGCGTTGCGATGCGTGCATTCCCGGCGGCGCCGAGCGCATCCGCGCGCCATTGGTCGAGCACGATGAAGAGAACATTGCGCCGCGCCGGATCCATAAAAGTGTTCCTCCCTCGGCTGCCTCGCCCGCCCGGCCCATCATTGCGGGCAGCGCCGCGAGGACGCAATCTCCGGGCGGGCCCCAGCCTGAGGTAGAGTGAGAGACATGGACGCACCGCCCGGCCGCGGCGAAGTCGCGGTGAATGGCCGCCGCTACCGGTTCCCGAACGAGCCCACCGTGGTCGTCTGCCTCGACGGCTCGGAGCCCGGCTATATCGAGGCGGCGATCGCCCGCGGCCTCGCGCCCAATTTCGCTCGCCTGATGCAGACCGGCGCCAGCCTCACCGCGCTCTCGGCGATCCCGAGCTTCACCAACCCCAACAACATCTCGATCATCACCGGCGCGCCGCCCGCGGTGCACGGCATCGCCGGCAATTATTTCCTCGACCCCGCGAGCGGGCAGGAAGTGATGATGAACGATGCTCGCTTCCTGCGCGCCGGGACGATCCCGGCGGCTTTCCACGAGGCGGGCGCGCGGGTCGCGATGGTCACCGCCAAGGACAAGCTCCGCACCCTGCTCGGCGCCGGGCTGGCGATGGACTCCGGCCGTGCCGTCGCCTTCTCCGCCGAGCGCGCCGACACGGCGACGGTGGCGGAGAACGGAATCGGCGACGTGCTCGGCTTCGTCGGGCTGCCGTTGCCGGAGGTCTATTCCCCGGCGCTCTCCGAGTTCGTCTTCGCGGCCGGCGTGCGGCTGGTCGAGAGATTCCGCCCCGAGCTGATGTATCTCTCCACCACCGATTACGTGCAGCACAAGGCGGCGCCGGGAAGCCGAGCGGCCAACGCGTTCTACGCCATGGTCGATCGCTATGTCGGCCGGCTCGACGCGCTCGGCGTGGTGCTCGCACTCACCGCCGATCACGGCATGAACGACAAATTTCTCCCCGATGGCTCGCCCGACGTGCTCTATCTGCAAACCTGGTTCGATGCGCGGCTCGGCGTCGGTGCGGCGCGCGTGATCCTGCCGATCACCGACCCATACGTGAAGCACCACGGCGCGCTCGGCTCCTTCGCCACCGTCTATCTTCCACCCGGCTATCTTCCACCCGGCGTTGACTCCGCCGGGCTGATCGCGGAGCTCGCCGCGACCGCGGGGGTGAGCCTCGCGCTGACGCGCGCCGAGGCCTGCCAGCGCTTCGCGCTCCCGCCTGACCGCGTGGGCGACATCGTCGTGCTCTCGGGGCGGCACAAGGTGCTCGGCACGAGCCCCGGGCGGCACGACCTCTCGGCGCTCGATGCACCGCTGCGCTCGCATGGCGGGCTCGAGGAACAGACGGTGCCGATGATCCTGAACCGCCGCGTCAGTATCCCCGAGGGGCGGCGGCTGCGCAACTTCGACATCTTCGACGTCGCCCTCAACCTGGTCGCGTAAGCCGGCCATCGTTCTTTATCCGAGATGTCATGGTTTGGCGGCTTTCGGACTCCGTGCCCCGAGGGCAAGGAGGGGGCGGTCGAGGCTCAACATCTTCATGCGCACCGAGCAGCTTCCCTGGCGATGCCGAGCCGGGCGGGCGGCCGCGGGCGCGCGCAGGTGGATGGCCGTGGCCGTTCGGTCAATCGGGGGAGCCAACGAGATGCGCGCGCGAGTTGTGGTCACGGCCGGCCTGGTGCTGGCGGCCCTTGCCGGAGGGCGGGCATCGGCACAATCGGCAGTCGTCACGATCTACAGCGCCGACGGGCTGCATGACGGCTCGCCGAACTGGTACCAGACCGAGTTCGACGCCTTCACCAAGGCCACCGGAATCCGCGTGCAGTATGTCGAGGCTGGCTCGGCCGTGGTGGTGGCACGCGTGGATCGCGAGAAGGCGAACCCGCAGGCGGACGTGCTGGTGACGCTGCCGCCCTTCATGCAGCAGGCCGCCTCGGACGGGCTGCTCGAGCCCTACACGCCGCCGGCGGCCACCGAGATCGCGGCGCGGGACAAGGATCCTGAGCGCCGCTACTACGCGATGGTCAACAACTACGCCAACTGGATCTACAACGCTTCCGTCCTGAAGGCGCCGCCGGCGACGTTCGAGGATCTTCTCGCGCCGCAGTTCAAGAACAAGATCCAGTATTCGACGCCGGGCCAGGCGGGTGACGGCACGGCGGTGATGCTCAACGTGCTGGAGGCCTTCGGCGGCCAGGGGCAGGGCTTCGCCTATCTCAAGAAGCTGCAGGCGAACAATCTCGGCCCCTCCTCCTCGACCGGCAGGCTCACCGCGCTCGTCAACAAGGGCGAGATCTGGGTCGCGAACGGCGATATGCAGATGAACCTCGCCCAGATGCAGGACAACCCGAACATCCGGATTTTCTGGCCCACCGGGCCGGACGGCAAGCGCCTGACCTTCTCGCTGCCCTACTATATCGCGCTCGTCCATGGCGCGCCGCACTCCGCGAACGGCCGGAAGCTGATCGATTTCCTCCTGGGCAAGGAGGCGCAGTCCCAGGTTGCCGGAATCGCCATGGGAATCCCCGTGCGCATGGACGTGCAACCCGCCGGCGAGACGTACGCCACCATGCAGAGCCTGCTGAAGGGCGTGGAAATCTGGTCCCCGGACTGGGACAGCCTGCTCAAGAACCTCCAGCGTTACGTTTCGGAGTGGCACCAGCAGACCGGTAGCTGATGAATTCGGCCGCGGCGCGCGGGATCGGATTCGAGAAGGTAACGGTCGCCTACAAGGGCAGCGTCGTCCTCGCCGACCTCACCCTCGCCGTGCGGCCGGGCGAGGTCCTGGCGCTGATCGGCCCGTCCGGCTCGGGGAAAACAACGGCGCTGCGCGCCGTCGCCGGCTTCGTCCGCCCGGTTGCCGGGCGCGTCAGCGTCGGCGGGCGCGACGTGACCGACCTGCCGCCGCACGCCCGCGGGATCGGCATGGTGGTGCAGAACTACGCGCTCTTTCCCCATATGCGGGTGGCGGAGAACGTCGCCTTCGGCCTCCGCGCGCGCCACGCGCCCGCGGCCGATGTGCAGCGCGAGGTCGCCGCATGCCTCGCCATGGTCGGCATGGCCGATTTCGCCCGGCGCTATCCGCGCGAGCTTTCCGGCGGCCAGCAGCAGCGCGTCGCGATCGCGCGCGCGCTCGCCATCCGGCCCGACGTGCTGCTGCTCGACGAGCCGCTCTCGGCGCTCGACGCGCAGATCCGTCTCGCGATGCTCGAGGAGCTGGCCCGTCTGCACCGCAGCCTGCCCGCGCTCACCGTCCTCTACGTCACGCACGACCAGGCCGAGGCGCTGACGCTCGCCGATCGGATCGGCATCCTGCGGGGCGGCCGGCTGATCGCGCTCGGCCCCGCGCGCGCGCTCTACCGCAGGCCGCCGAACGGGTTCGCCGCCCGGTTCCTCGGCGCGGCCAACCTGCTCCCCGTGATCGTCGAAAATCCTGCCGCGGAAGGCGATGTTTGCGAGGTGCTGTGCGGCGCCACCCGGCTGCGCGCGGTGCGCCCCGAAGGCGCCGCGCCGGGCGAGCGGCGCCTGCTCTGCGTCCGCCCGCACGACCTCACCTTCACCCCGCGCGAGCCGGGCGCGAATGTTCTCCCCGCGCGCGTCCGGGAGGTGCGGTGGCGGGGCGAGCGGCACGACCTCACGCTCGAGGCCGAGGGGCGGATGCTGCGCCTGGCCTCGGTTCCGCTGCGCGCGCCGCCCGAGCCCGGAACCCTCATCCCGGTGCATTTTTCGCCCGACGACGCAACGCTCTTGCCGGAAGACGGCGATGGCTGAGCTCGCGATCGCGCGGCCCGCGCCTGCAAGCATACCCACCGCTTCGCTCGCCATCGCCCCGCCGCTCGCCGTGCTCGGGATTCTTTTCTTTTATCCGTGCGCGCTCATCCTCGCCCGCTCGCTCGCCTCCGACCACGGCGCGCCATCCTTCGCAAATTACGGAGAAATCCTCGGCACATCGCTCTTCCGCAACGCGCTCTTTCACACCATCACGATCACCCTTGCCGCCACCGCTTTCTGCCTTGCCCTCGGCTTCGCGCTCTCCGCGGTGATCGCCTTCGTGCCCTTCCCGGGCGTGCGCGTGCTCGCGCGCATGATCGACACCTTCATCGCCCTGCCCACCTTCCTCGTGGCGCTGGCCTTCACCTTCATCTACGGCTCGGCGGGACTCCTGAACGGCGCGGCAATGGGCGCCTTCGGCCTCGCCCTGCCCCCGATCGATTTCCTCTATTCGCAATCGGGCGTCATCCTCGCCGAGGTCACGGTCTATACGCCGTTCGTGATGCGGCCCTTGCTCGCCGCCTTCTCGCTGATCGACCAGGCCGAGATCGAGGTCGCAAGCGGCCTCGGCGCCCGGCCATTCCGGATCCTCCGCCAGATCATCCTGCCCGCCGCGCTGCCCGCCCTGATGGCCGGCGGCAGCCTCTGCCTCCTGCTCACCACCAACGAATTCGGCATCGTGCTCTTCATCGGCGCCAAGGGCGTCGAGACGCTGCCGCTCCTGATCTACGACAAGGCCATCCAGGAGTTCGATTATTCTGCCGCCTGCGTGCTCGCCGCCGTCAACATCGCCCTCTCGCTCGGCTTCTACGCGCTCTATCGGGGCACGCTCGCCCGGCTCGGGAGGCGCGGTGCTGCTCTGGTCTAGACGGGGGCGGGCAGGCGCCTGGCTCCTCTTCGGCGTGCTCGCCGGCGTGGTCTATGGCCTGCCCGCCGCCGTCATCCTCTGCGCCAGCCTCGCCCGCGCCTGGAACGGCGTTCTCCCCTCCGGCCTCACCCTCGCCCATTACGCGCAAGCGGTCTCGGGCAGCTCCGGCGCGGCGCTCGCGGCGAGCCTCGTCACCGGCGCCGTCGCCAGCGCCTTGGCCGTGCTGAACGGCAGCGCCGCCGCGCTCGCGCTGCGCCACGTGGGCGGGCTGCCGCGCCGCGTCCTGGACGCGATCTTCTTCCTCCCGAGCGCGATGCCGTCGGTCTCGGTCGGGCTCGGGCTGCTCGTCGCCTTCAGCCGCCCGCCGATCCTCCTCAACGGGACGATCGCGATCGTCCTCGCCGCCCATTTCGTGCTGATCTCGGCCTTCACCTTCGGCGCCATCTCGGCCGGGCTCGCCCGCATCGCGCCGGACTATGAGCAGGTCGCGGCGAGCCTCGGCGCGCGGCCCGCCTACCGCCTCCGGCGGGTCACGCTGCCGCTCGTGCTGCCCTATCTGATCGCCGCCTTCAGCCTCAGCTTCGCCCTCTCGATGGGCGAACTGGGCGCCACGGTGATGGTCTATCCGCCCGGCTGGGTGACGATGCCGGTCGAGATCTTCGGGCTCAGCGACCGCGGCGACGTGTTCCACGCCGCGGCACTCACCATGCTGCTCGCGGCGAGCACGCTCGCCGCCCTTGCCGCGGTCTCGCTGGTCCCGGCCCGGAGCGCCGCCCGCTAACCCCAGCTTATATCGGCACCCGAAGGCATAAAAAAATCTTTGAGGCCCTCAATCCCGGGGGCCGCGCTCGATCGCCGCCTCGAGGATCGCGAGCCCGCGCAGCAGCTCCGCCTCGGTGACGATCAGCGGCGGCGTCAGGGTGAGCACGTTGCCCATCGTCGTCTTGAAGGAGAGCCCGGCATCGAGGGCGCGGTAGAGCACCGTCTCGGCCAGCGCCGCGTCGGGCTGCTTGTCCGTGCGGCTCTGCACCAGCTCGATGCCGAGCAGCAGGCCCCGGCCGCGGACGTCGCCGATCGCGGGCAGCCGGCGCTTCATCTCCGTCATCCGTTCGAGCGCGATCTCCCCGAGCCGCGCGGCACGGGCGACGAGCCCCTCGTCCTCGATGATCTCGATCGTGCTCAGCGCGGCGCGGGCGGTGATCGGGTTCTTCTCGTGCGTGTAATGGCCGAAGGCCCAGTCGCCCCCGACATCGAGCCCGGGCCGAGCGATCACCGCGGCGATCGGCAGCATCCCGCCGCCGAGCGCCTTGCCGAGCACGATGATGTCCGGGACCACCCCATCATGCTCGCAGGCGAACATCCGCCCGGTGCGGCCGAGCCCGGTCGGGATCTCGTCGAAGATAAGGAGCGCGCCGTGGCGGTCGCACGCCGCGCGCACCGCCTGCCAATAGCCGGGCGGCGGCAGGTAAGGCACGGCGCGCGCCGGCTCGGCGATCACCGCCGCGACATCGCCCTCGCGGGCCAGCACATACTCCACCATCGCGGCGCAGGCGGTGCGGCAGCGTTCGAGGAACGGGCGCCCGTCCGCGTCCACCTCATGGCCGTAGGGGCAGCGATAGCAGGCGAAGGGCGCGACATGCTGGGCGCCGGCGACCAGCGGTGCCGCGGGCCCGGCGCGGAACAGCGCCTCGCCGGAGAGGCTGGCGGCGCCGATGCCCGCGCCATGGAAGGAATCCCAGAAGGAGAGGGTTTTCAGGCGCCCGGTGGCGGCGCGGGCGATCTTCACCGCCACCTCCACGGCGTCCGAGCCGCCGGTGGTGAAGAGCACCTTGGAAAGATTGCCCGGCGCGATCATGGCGAGCTTTTCCGCCAGGGCCACCGCCGGCTCGCAGGCATAGCGGCGCGGGGCAAACGGGAGAAAATCCATCTGTTCGGCGATCGCGCGCTTGAGGCGCGGATGGCCGTAGCCGATGTGATGGACGCTGTTGCCGTGGAAATCCATGTACCGCCGGCCGGCGGTGTCCTCGATCCAGATTCCCTCGGCCCGCGCGATCGCGTTGAGGCAGGGGGTGGAGACGGACTGGTGGAGGAAGGCGCGGGAATCGCGGGCGAGCAGCGCGCGCGCCGCCGGGTCGAGGGCGCCGGCCTGCCAGGCGGCGCGGCGGGAGGTGAGGTTGGTGTCGCCCTCGGATTGTGCTTCCATGCCCGTCCTTAACCCGGCCGTGGCGCCGCGGCGAGCGCCCAGGGCCTTGCTTTGGCCCTCTTTCCGATGCTTTTTGGCGCGTGCTGTTGAGAGGGGCGGCTCGATGCAATGGCGGAAGGAGCGGCGATGACCAGGATCTCGAACGAGCGCGAGCTTATGCTCAAGGAAGCGGCGCGCCGCGTGCTGCCCGCCGGCAGCTTCGGCAACACCGCGCTCGATGTCGTGATCGCTTCGGGAAAGGGCGGCCGCGTCTGGGACGTGAGCGGCAACGAGTATGTCGATTTCCTGCTCGGCTCGGGCCCGATGTTCCTCGGCCACGCCCACCCGGAGGTGCTCGAGGCGGTCGCCGCGCAGCTTCCCAAGGGCAGCACCTTCTTCGCCTTGAGCGAGCCCGGCATCCGCCTCGCCGAGGCGATCGTCGAGGCCGTGCCCTGCGCCGAGAAGGTGCGCTTCGTCTCCAGCGGCACCGAGGCGGATGCCTACGCGATGCGGCTCGCCCGCGCCTTCCGCCGGCGCGACAAGATCCTCAAGTTCGAGGGCGGCTATCACGGCATGAGCGACTATTCGCTGATGAGCCTCGCCCCCAAGCGCCCGGGCAACTTCCCCCAGGCGGTGCCCGACTCGCCCGGCATCCCGGCCTCCGTGCGCGAGGAGATGCTGATCGCCCCGTTCAACGACGCCGCCCTCGCCCAGAGCCTGATCTTCGAGCATCGCGACGAGCTTGCCGGCGTCATCGTCGAGCCGTTCCAGCGCCTGCTCCCGCCCCGGCCCGGCTTCCTCGAGGCGTTGCGCAAGATCACCGCCGAGCTCGGCATCCCGCTGATCTTCGACGAGGTCGTGACCGGCTTCCGCTTCGCCTATGGCGGGGCGCAGGAATATTACGGCGTGACGCCCGATCTCTGCACCCTCGGCAAGATCATCGGCGGCGGCTTCCCGCTCGCCGCGATCGCCGGGCGGGCCGACATCATGGCGCATTTCGACCGCGCCGCGGTCGGCGACGAGCGGTTTCTGATCCAGATCGGCACGCTCTCGGGCAATCCCGTGGCGGCCACCGCGGGCCTGGCCTCGCTTGCGATCCTCAGGCGCCCCGGCGCCTATGAGCGCGTCTTCGCCACCGGCCGGGCGCTGATGGCGGGTTTTTCCGAAGCGATCGCGGCGGCCGGCGTGCCGGCGCAGGTGATCGGCGTGCCGCCGCTCTTCGATGTCGCGTTCCGCTCGGGCGAGATCGCCGATTATCGCGGCTGGCTCGCCCAGGACGCGGAGATGCAGAAGCGCTTCAACCGCGCGATGCTGGAGGCGGGGGTGCTCAAGGGCGAGAGCAAGTTCTACGTCTCGCTGGCGCATGATGCGGCCGATATGCGCCTCACGCTCGAGGCGTTCTCCCGCGCGATCGAGCAGGCGGCGGTGCGCGAGCCGGCCTGAGAATCGTCGTGCCTCAGCCATCGCCGGAGGTCGGATGTGGGTACGCTGCCGCTCGTGAGCTGCGTCATGCCGACCTACGGGCGGCCCGCCTTCGCCCTCCAGGCGGTGCGCTATTTCCTCCGCCAGGACTATCCCGAGCGCGAGCTGCTCATCCTCGATGACGGCCCCGAGGGGCTCGCCGCCCGCCTGCCCGCCGACGATCGCCTCCGCTATATCCGCCTGCCCCGCCTGCCGATCGGCGGCAAGCGCAATATCGGCTGCGCGCTCGCCCAGGGCGCGATCGTCGCCCAGTGGGACGACGATGACTGGTACAGCCCCGGCCGGCTCTCCGCGCAGGTGGCGCCGCTGCTCGCCGGCGAGGCCGACATCACCGGCATCCGCGGCACCACGGTCTTCGATCTCGAGCGCTGGCAGGCCTGGACCTGCACGAAGCGGCTGCACCGGCTGATGTACCGCCACGATGTCCACGGCGGCACCCTCGTCTATCTTCGCCGCCTCTGGGCGGAGCGTGCGCGCTATCCGAACCGCTCGCTCGCCGAGGACGCCCGCTTCCTCTCGCGCCTGATGCGCGCCGGCGCCCGCCTCGGCCGGGTCGAGGACAGGGGCCATTTCGTCTATATCCGCCACGGCGCCAACACCTGGTCGTTCCGCTCGGGCCGCTTCCTCGATCCGGGCGGCTGGCGGCGCGTCCCCGGCGTGCCGCTCCCGGCCGAGGACCGGCCCTTCTATGTGGCGCTCGCCGCCGCGGCGGCGGCGGACGCGGCCGCGCGCCGTGCCGAGCGCCGCGCCGCGGGAGGGGGCCCGCGCTTCTTCCGCCAGGCGATCAGCCGGATGATGGCGGTCGCGCCGGACCGCGCAGGATGGGGAGGATGACGATGGTCGCGAGGCTGATGAGAGCGTGCCCGGCCCTTGCCGCGCTGGCCCTTCTTTGCATCTCTTTTCGCCCGGGCCTGGCGGCGAGCCCCGAGGTGGAGCGCGGGCAGTACCTCGTCTCGATCATAAGCTGCACCGATTGCCACACCCCCGGCGCCCTTCTCGGCCGCCCGGACATGACGCGGTTCCTCGGCGGCTCGGATGTCGGTTTCGCGATCCCGGGCCGCGGCGTATTCGTCGGCCCCAACCTGACGCCCGATCCCGCGACCGGGCTCGGGACATGGACCGAAGCGCAGATCGTCACCGCGCTGACCACGGGCGTGCGGCCCGACGGGCGGATCCTGGCCCCGATCATGCCCTGGCGGTCCTTCTCGCACCTCACCCCTTCGGACGCGCTGGCGATCGCCGCCTACCTGAAAAGCCTGCCGCCGGTGCGCCACAAGGTCGCCGGACCGTTCGGTCCGAAAGAGACGCCGACGGTCCCGGTGATGGCGGCCATTCCCGGCGCCGTCTATGCGGGGCTGCCGGCGCCCGGCGCTCCCCCGGCGCCGTAGAGGGCGTCGGCGAAGGCGCTTGGCGCGCGGTGTCGCATGAGGGAGTTTGCGGCAGATCTCGTCAGGCCGCCGCGCAGCACGCCGCCTCGCACGCCCGCGCGCCGAACCCCATCCGCTGCGCGAAGCGGCCGCGCGCCAGAACCGCCCGGTCCGCCTCTCCGAGATAGCGGTCCCAGGGTTTTTCCAACCAGGGTTTTTTCAACCAGGGTCTTTCCACCCATGGCTCTTCCTTCGGGCCGCCCGCCGCGGCCGAGAGCGCGACCCGCCGTCCGTCCCGTGTCTTGGAGGCATTGCGCGGCGCGTTGTTGACCGAGCGGTTGCCGGTGCGGTTCCGGATGATGCCGGGCTGGTCGAAGCCGGTGACCCGGACCATCACGAGCCGCGGGTTGAGCGCCGAGAGCGTTTCCCAGCCGAGGCCCCAGCCTTCCAGCGAGCCGGTGCGGAAATTCTCCACCAGGAGATCGGCCTCGGCCACCAGGCGCTTGAAGATCTCGGCATCGTCCGACTGCTTCAGGTCGAGCGCGATGCAGCGCTTGTTGCGCGCGGCGACCTTCCGCCACAGGCCATGGCCATCCTTCCTCGAGCCCATGTTGCGCAGCGGATCGCCGCTCGGATGCTCGATCTTGATGATTTCGGCGCCGAAAACACAGAGCAGGGTCGCGACGATCGGGCCGGCGAACAGCGTCGCGCAATCGATGACGCAGAGACCCGAGAGCGGCCCCCGGGCGTGATCCGGCGCGGCCTCGCCGGTTGCGTCAGGCATCGGCATCTCCCGAAGCCTGCGCCATGACGGCCCGCGCCTGGGCGATGAAGGGCGCGTCGATCATCACCCCGTCGCGCAGGAAGGCCCCGACGCCTTCGGCGAGCATCTCCTCCGCGGCGGCGAGGATGCGCCTTGCCCGCGCGATCTCCGCCTCGCTCGGCGCGAAGACTTCATTTGCGCCAGCGATCTGGCTCGGAGGGATGCAGCTCTTCCCGGCATAGCCGAGGCGGCGCGCGGCCTCGGCGCGGAACCCGGCCTGGTCGGCAATGTCGGTGAAGGCGCCGTCATAGGCCGGGATCGCCGTCTCCCCCGGCCTGCAGCCCGATGACGCGCTGCTCGGCCATCGCGATCTCGGCCGCGCAGCGCACGCCGCGGGGCGTCTCGATATTGGCGAGCACGCCGATCGGGCGCCCGAGGCCGCGCGCGCTCGAGCGCGTCGCGCCCGGCACGAGGACCTTGCTGCGCATGGCGCCCTAGCGCCAGTGCTTCTGGTAGAAAGGCTCGGTTCCGGCCCGCATCAGCGCCCGGTCGGTCGAGAAGAAGTCAGCGTAGTGCAGGAGATAGGCCTCGAGCGTGCTGCCGTGGAACGGCGCGTTCGAGGCATGCGTCGCGACCGTGGCGACGACGAGATCGGAAAAGCCGAGCTCGCGCAGCAGCATCGCGCCGACGACGCCGTGCGGCAGCGCGCGCGCCAGCGGCGAATACACGACCTTGTCGTCCTGCCAGAGATAGAGCAGCGGCTTGTCCACGTCGTGCAGGATCAGGATCGGCACGAAGATTTCGGGATCGACCCGTTCGCCCCATTCCGCCTCGGCGCGGCGCGCGAGATCGAGCCCCGTGCGCGTCACCTCGTTGACGTGCCGGGCCAGCGGGAAATCCGGCGCCAGGGTCGAATAGGGCAGCTCGTCCAGCGTCGCGTGCGTGCTCGAGGTCCAGACGCTCGTCCAGGCGGTGACGATCCGCTCCCGCGTCGCCGCCGTGACGAGGTCGAGGCCGTGCAGCCATTCCTCGACCGCTCTCCGCTTCTCCGGCCGCGCGCGTTCGATGGTGTAGAGGCTCATGCCAGTCTGGTCCCTTTGGTCTCGGGCGAAATCAGGATGACGCACCACGCCGGTGCGAACGCGATGATCGTCGTCAGCATGCCGGCCTGGAAGCCGGCCGACCCGCCCGCCATTATAGGCGAGTCCCATAACGAAGCCGCGGGCGGAGGTGTCGGGCACCAGCTCGGCCGCGATCGGCAGCGGCGCCGGCTGGCTCGCGGTCACGAACGCGGCGACCGCGACGGCCCCGATCGCCAGATAGATCGTGAAGGTCGGCCGCCCCAGCCGGTCCACCAGGGTGGCGAAGCCGACGAAGCCCGCGAGCGAGCCGATCTGCTGGGCGAGCGTGAAGCCGAGCGAGTGGACGAAGCCGAAATGCTTCACCGTGACGAGGAAGGTCGGCGTCCAGGTGAAGACCGCCCAGTAGACGTACCCAGTAGACGTACCCGGTAGACGTACCCAGTAGACGTACCCAGTAGACGTACCCAGTAGACGTCCTGGATGAAGACGATGAATCCGACGGCCCGGGCGAGGCCGCGCGCGTTCCGCCCCCGGAACAGCTCGCCCATGTTGCCGCCCGCCTCCGGAGCTGTGAAATTGCGGCGAGCCGTGACCCCCTGCGCAATTCGGCCTATATCATTGATATAGTGGGAGTTATCATGTCGTGGCAGGGGTCGGGTATCGGGCGAAACGTGACCCCCGCATTCCCCATTTTCCGAGGAAAATTCAATGTCTTGGCGGCCTTTGGGGCGGGGTCGCGGTTCGCCGCGATTTTGCAGTCATGCGACCCTAACGGATCAGCGCGACCGTGACGCCCGCCGCCGCCGTGATGTCCGGCCAGCGGCGCTCGGCCGTCAAAGCCGGAACGCCCTCGCGCCGGGCCAGCGCCAGGCAGTATCGATCACCCAGCGACAGCCCGCCGGGAAGCGTGAGCGGCCGAAGCATGCCGGCTTGGTAGGATAAGGCCGCGTCAACCGGCACGACCCGGATCGGCAGGGGTCGCAACATCGCCTCGATATCCGGTCGTGAAGCGCCAAGCTTGGCGTAGTGGCTGACGATTTCTGCCAGGTTCACCGCGCAGAGCAAAGCTCCATCGAGGGCTGCCTTCACTTGCTCGCCGCCCGGTTCGTCCAGAAGCATGGCCAGCAGTGCGGAGGCGTCCAGGGTTACACTCGTCACTCGGCCTCCGCCTCGCGTCCCCGCTCGGCGAGGAAATCTTCAACCGATGCGCCGGTCTTGCCAGCCACCAGCTTTCGGCTGAGCGCCTGGGCCCGTGCAACCACCTGATCGACCGTCCGAAGGACGATCGCATCACCGGCGTCCTCGACGATCACCTCACCGCCGTGAGCAAGGCCGTGCTTCTTGCGGAGTTCGGCCGGCAGGCTGACCCGGCCATCCGGCATCACTTTGGCTTTCACGGCGCACCTCCAACAGATACCATGTGAAGGGTATTACCCCAGATTAACAACTCTATGCCATAAAAATAGGCGGATGCCACGCCGCAATGCGTGGCCGGCGGCTTCAACCATGCCGAGGCCTCCATGCCGATGCCTCAACCTGTCCCTGCGGCACTGATTTGGGGCGGAAGGCCTTCGGCGTTGCATGGGCGTTGCATGGGGCCGGAGCTTCCGACCTGGCCGGGGCTGACGCCGTGCTCGCGGCCGGCAATACCGCTGCGCGCCGCCTTCGGCGATGGCCTTCGGCCAGTGTTGACCGAAGCTGCGCGCGGCGCCCGTTGGTGCTCAGGCCGGGGCGGAGAAACGGCTCTCAGCCGAACCGAGAAACATCCCCGCAAACATCGGTGTCGGGGAAATCCGGAACGTGAAGCAGTCCGCCTCGACGAAATCCCTTGACACCAAAAGCCCCATCCAAGTGGTCATGATGATCATCCAACTCCACTCACGCCAACCCCAAGAAGACGGCCAGGATACGGTTGATGGTCATCATGGTCGCGTCGTCCAGGCGGCCGACGACCGGCCCTGACTTGCTCCGCGATAGCGTCTGCGGCTTGTCCACCATGATTTGCGAGGGCCTAGCCAACCCATTCTGTTGGCTCGGCTCGACCGGCACCCGCAACAGGGGCGCATCGACCAGCGTGCCGGTGATCGGCAAGACCGTGACGGAAGCGAGGTTGCCGAAATGATCCGCCTGCACCACGAGAGCGGGCCGGGGCTTGCCCTGGTCGCCCTGCAAGGCGACCGTCACCAGATCCCCGCGCCTCACGCCGTCCAGCCGGCCGTATCGGACGCCTCGAACCAGGCCTCATCCTCCGCCCGACTCTCCGCGGTCTCGCTCTCCCGAATAAGCCGCGCCTGCCGGGCGCATTCCTCGGCAAAGCCTGCAGCCCGGGTGTCGGGCACCCAGATCTGCACCGGCCGCAGCCCGGCCGCCCGGAGCTTGTCGCGCCGGCGCTGCACCCGCTGTGTGCCTGTCTTTGTCGCTACCATGTCTTCGTCGCTACCATGTCTTCGTTGCTACCATGTCTTCGTTGCTACCATGTCTTCGTCGCTGGCATGCGTTACATGTAGCGCTTCTCGGAAGCCATTGTCACCCAGCCGGCCCACCGTTTTGCGGTCTGGCGCTGATCCTCTTCGGGCGGCAGATTCCGCAGCTGGGTCGGGCCCCCATGGTCGAACCTCCCCCCCTGGCTCCGTGGCCCTGGCCCCGTGGCCCTGGCCCCGTGGCCCTGGCCTTGCCAGCCGACGGCCCCGAGGCTACGTCCCCTCGAACAGCAACGGGCCCGCGCATGCCGTCTTCCCGCCTCGCCGTCGATATCGGCGGCACCTTCACCGACCTCGCCCTCGAGCATCGCGGCCGCCGCACCACCCTCAAGGTCCTCACCACGCAAGCCGCCCCCGAAGAGGGCGTGATCGCCGGCGTGCGCGCCATCCTCGCCACGGCCTCCGTCGCACCGGCTTCAATCGACCTCGTCATCCACGGCACGACGCTCGCCACCAACGCGATCATCGAGCGCAAGGGCGCCCGCACCGCGCTCATCACCACCGCCGGCTTCCGCGACGTGCTGGCGATGCGCAACGAGAGCCGCTACGACCAGTACGACCTCAACCTCGTGCTGCCCGAGCCGCTGGTCCCGCGCCATCTCCGCCTCCCCGTGCCGGAGCGGATCGACCACACGGGCGCCGTGCTCGCCCCGCTCGACGCGGCTTCGGTCCACGCCCTCCTTCCGCTGCTGGCGCGCGAGCAGGTGGAAAGCGTCGCCGTCGGCTTCCTCCATGCCTATGTCAATCCGGCGCACGAGGCCGAGGTCGGAAAAATCCTCGCCGCGGCCCGGCCCGATCTTTTCGTCTCCCTCTCCTCGGACGTCTCGCCCGAGATGCGCGAGTGGGAGCGCTTCTCGACCACGGCGGCCAATGCCTATGTGCAGCCGCTGATGGCGCGCTATCTCGGCCGCCTCGAGGCGGGCCTGCGCGCGCTCGACCTCGCCGCCCCGATCTTCCTCATGCTCTCGGGCGGCGGGCTCACCACCGTCGCGACCGCCTGCCGCTTTCCCATCCGCCTGGTCGAATCCGGGCCCGCCGGCGGCGCGATCTTCTCCGCCCACATCGCCCGCGAGTCGGCGCTCGATCGCGTGCTCTCCTTCGACATGGGCGGGACGACGGCAAAAATCTGCCTGATCGACGATTTCCGCCCGCAGGCGGCGAAGAGCTTCGAGGTCGCGCGCGTCGGGCGCTTCCGCAAGGGCTCGGGCCTGCCGCTCTCGATCCCGGTGATCGAGATGGTGGAGATCGGCGCCGGCGGCGGCAGCCTCGCCCATGTGGACGGGATGGGCCGGATCGCCGTCGGGCCGGAGAGCGCCGGCGCCGATCCCGGCCCGGCCTGCTACGGCCGCGGCGGCACGCGCCCGGCGGTGACCGATGCCAACCTCCTGCTCGGCCGCTATGATCCGGCCCGCTTCGCCGGCGGGCGGCTGCCGCTCGACCGCGCCGCCGCCGCCGCCGCGGTGAGCCAGGCGGTCGCGGCGCCACTCGGCCTCGCGCCCGAGATGGCGGCACTCGGCGTCGTCGAGATGGTGGACGAGACCATGGCCAACGCCGCGCGCGTGCACGCGATCGAGTCCGGCAAGACCTATGAGGGGCGGACGCTGATCGCCTTCGGCGGCGGCGGGCCGGTCCATGCCTGCCGGCTCGCCGAAAAGCTCGGCATCCGCCGCGTCCTCGTTCCCGCCGGCGCCGGCGTCGGCAGCGCCATCGGCTTCCTCCGCGCCCCGGTCGCCTACGAGCTGGTCCGCAGCCTCTACCAGCGCCTCTCCGCCTTCGATGTGGGCGCGGTCAACGCTCTGCTCGCCGGGATGGCGGCCGAGGCGGCCGCGGTGGTCGCCGCCGGCAGCTTCGGGGCCGGGACGGGCGAGACCCGCACCGCCTTCATGCGCTATGTCGGCCAGGGCCATGAGATCCCGGTGCCGCTGCCCGCGCGCCCGCTCGGGCCGGAGGACGCAGCCTCCCTCCGCGCCGCCTACGATGCCGAATATGCCCGCTTCTATGACCGGCCGGTGCCGGGCTCGGACATCGAGGTGATGAGCTTTTCCGTGATCGTCGCGACCCTTCCCGAGGCGGCCGAGGCGCCGCGAGCGGCGCCGGTGAACGGCGCGGTGCTCGCGCCGGCTTTTTTCCAGAGCGTGCGCGACACCGCCACCGGCGAGGTCGCCGAGTGGGCGGTCTTTTCGCGCGCGGAGCTGCACCCGGGCAGCCGCGTCGCCGGGCCGGCGATCATCGCCGAGGACGAAACCTCTACCCTTGTCGCCCCGGGCTGGACCGCCGCGCTCGACGGCGCGGGCTATCTCGCCCTTTCCCAGGAGGCCCTCTGATGGCCGGCAGCGTCGTCGTCGGGCTCGCCGAGATCCAGCGCCAGGTGATGTGGAACCGGCTGATCGCGGTCGTCGAGGAGCAGGCCCAGACGATGATCCGCACCGCCTTCTCGACCACGGTGCGCGAGGCGGGCGACCTTTCCGCCGGCATCTTCGACCTCCAGGGACGAATGATGGCCCAGGCGGTCACCGGCACCCCCGGCCACGTCAATTCGATGATGGAGAGCGTCGGGCATTTCCTCGCGAAATTCCCCGCCGGGACCATGCGTCCGGGGGATCACTACATCACCAACGATCCCTGGCTCGGCACCGGGCACCTGCACGACCTCACCGTCGTCACGCCGGCCTTCCATCGCGGCCGCATGGTCGGGCTCTTCGCCAACACCGCGCACGTGATCGATGTCGGCGGCCTCGGGATGGGGCCCGAGGCCCGCTCGGTGTTCGAGGAAGGGCTCTATATCCCGATCGTCAAATGCTTTGCCGAGGGCCGGCCGAACGAGACCTTCTTCGATTTCATCCGCGCCGGCACCCGGCTGCCGGTCGAGCTCGAGGGCGACATCTATTCCCTCTGCGCCTGCAACGATGCCGGCATCCGCCGGCTCGCCGAGATGATGGCGGAGTTCGGCCTCGCGGGGCTCGAGCCGCTCGCCGCCTTCATCTTCGAGAATTCCCGCCGCGCGACCGAGGCCGAGATCGCCCGCCTGCAAGCGGGCATATTTTCGGCAGCGATACGATCCGACGGCTATGACGAGGAGATCACCCTCAAGGCTGCGATGACCATCGGCGGGAGCCGGATAAGCGTAGATTTTTCAGGTACTTCGCCCTGCGCGACGCGCGGGATCAACGTCCCCGCGGCGTACACCCGGGCCTATTCCTGCTTCGGCATAAAGGTCGTGGTGGCGCCCGAAATTCCCAACAACTGGGCGAGCCTCGCCCCCTTCGAGATGCGCATCCCGCCGGGCTCGATCCTCGATGCCCCGCGCCCCTATCCGGTCTCGGTGCGCCACGTCATCGGCCATCTCTTGCCCGACCTGATGATGGGCTGCCTCTACCAGGTGGTGCCCGGCCGGGTGACCGCCGAGGGCGCCTCGTGCCTGTGGAACCCGCCGCTGCGCGGTGGCGGCGCGGTCTCCGGGCCGCCGCGCGGCAACCACCCCAGCTTACCCGATTTCGAGATCATCACCTTCAATTCCGGCGGCACCGGCGCGCGGCCCGCGCTCGATGGGCTGGACGCGACGGCGTTTCCCTCGGGTGTGCGGACGATGGCGGTGGAGGCGACCGAGAACGTCGCCCCGATCGTCTTCTGGCGAAAGGAGCTGCGTCCGGATTCGGGCGGCGCGGGGCGGACGCGCGGCGGGTTCGGCCAGGTGATGGAGATCGCGGCGAAGGACGATCTCGAGTTCGCCTGCAACGCCATCTTCGATCGGGTGAAGCACCCGCCCAAGGGCCGCGCCGGCGGCCAGGCGGGCGCCGGCGGAAGGGTGGCGCTGAAATCGGGCAGGACGCTCCGCACCAAGGGCTTCCAGATCATCCCCGAGGGTGAGCGGCTGGTGCTCGAGCTGCCGGGTGGAGGCGGGATGGGCGATCCCTGCCTGCGCGGCCCCGCCGAGGTCGCGCGCGACGTCCGCGACGGGCTGGTCTCGCCTGAGGCGGCGCGAACGCTCTACAAGGTGGTTGTCGGCCCGGACGGTGTGGTTGACGGCCCGGCGACCGCGGCCCTCCGCCGCCCGCCCGGAACCTGAGCGGGGGGAATTCCGGCCGCAAGCGCAGGGGGTTCTTATCCTGCGGCGGCTTCCTATCTGCCACGCAGCAGGAGGAGACCGCCCATGGATGCATTCGCTCCATCGACCGATCACGCGACCTATGTGACGGTCAGGGCGCATACGGCGCAGCTCGCTTCTGCGCTCTCGCCCGAGGACGAGTGCATCCAGTCGATGGAGGATGCGAGCCCGGTCAAGTGGCACCGGGCGCACACGACGTGGTTCTTCGAAGAATTCGTGCTGCTGCCGCATCTCACGGACTACCGGCCGTTCAATCCCTCGTTTCGCTACCTGTTCAACTCCTATTACGAGACCGTGGGGCCACGGCACCCGCGGCCGCGGCGCGGGATGATCGCGCGGCCGTCGGCCGCGGAGGTCACCGACTATCGCGCACATGTCGATGCTGCGATGCTCCGGCTGCTCGGCGGGAGCATGGCCGATCTCGACCCGCTCATCGCCCTCGGGCTCAATCATGAGCAGCAGCACCAGGAGCTGATCGTCACCGACGTCACGCACGCCTTCGCCGAGAATCCGCTGCGGCCGGCCGCGATGCCGTTCTGGCGCGAGCCGGCCACGAAAAAGGGAGAGGCGCACTTCATCGAACTCCCGGGCCGCGATGTCGGGATCGGCCATGACGGCTCCGGGTTTCATTTCGATAACGAAGCTCCGCTTCACATCGTGCACCTGGAGCCGTACCGGCTCGCCGATCGCCTGGTGACCAACCGCCAATGGCTCGACTTCATGACCGACGGCGGCTACCGCACGCCCGCGCTCTGGATGTCGGACGGCTGGGCCGCGGTCGAGCGGCATGGCTGGCAGGCGCCGCTCTACTGGCGGAACGAGGACGGCGCCTGGTTCGCATTCGGCCCGGCGGGGTCCTGGCCGCTCGATCCCGATCAGCCGGTCCGCCACATCTCGTGGTACGAGGCGGACGCCTTCGCGCGCTGGGCTTCGGCACGGCTGCCGGGCGAAGCCGAGTGGGAGGCGGCGTCAGGCGATCCGCGTCTCCAGGGAATGACCGGCCATGTCTGGCAATGGACCGCGAGCGCCTACGGCCCCTATCCCGGGTTCCGCCCGCAGGCGGGCGCGATCGGCGAATACAACGGCAAGTTCATGATCAACCAGATGGTGCTGCGCGGCTCGTCGGCGGCGACGCCTTCCGGCCATGCGCGGCCGAGCTACCGCAATTTCTTCTACCCGGACAAACGCTGGCAGTTCTCGGGCCTGCGTCTCGGCCGGGACGCCTGAGGCGTGCAGCCGGCCGAAAAGACCCGAGGCAGCATCGGGCAGGGGATCGCGGCCGACGCGCTCGCCGGGCTCCTCTCTTCGCGCAAATCACTGCCGCCGAAGCTGTTCTACGACGAGGCAGGCTGCGCCCTGTTCGGCGAGATCACGCGGCTGCCTGAATATTATCTGACGCGGACGGAGCAGGCGATCCTCGCCGCACTCGCGCCCGAGCTCGGCGGCCCCGAGCTCGGCAGCCTCATCGCGCGGCAAGCGGCGCTCGTGGAATATGGCGCGAGCGACGAGGCGAAGGCGGCGCTGCTGTTCGCGGCACTCGACGTTGCCGCTTATGTGCCGATCGACATTGCCGCGGCCGCGCTCGCTTCGCTCGGCGCCAGGATGGCGTGCGCGCATCCTGCGATCCGGGTGCATTCGGTCGTCGCGGATTTCCTCGACCCGATCGCCCTGCCTCGCGAGGTTGCGGGCTTGCCGCGCCTCGGCTTCTTTCCGGGCTCGACGATCGGCAATCTCGATCCGCCCGCGGCGATCGCCTTCCTCAGGCGCGCGCGTGCCACGCTCGGAGAAGGCGCGACATTCCTTGTCGGCGCCGATCTCGAAAAGGCGCCGGACATGCTGCTCGCGGCGTATGACGACGCGGCGGGCGTCACGGCCGCTTTCAACCGCAACATGCTCGCGCGGCTCAATCGCGAGGCGGAGGCCGATTTCGATCTCGCGGCCTTTGCCCATCGCGCGGTGTGGAACCCGGTGGAGCACCGGATCGAGATGCATCTCGAAAGCCTCTGCGATCAGACCGTTCCTGTCGCCGGCACGCGCATTGCCTTCCGCAAAGGCGAGACGATCCACACTGAGAACAGCCACAAGTTCACCGAGCCGCGGCTCGCGGCCCTGGCGATGCGCGCGGGCTGGCGCGTCGAGCGGATCTGGACCGACACGCAACGGCTCTTCGCGGTCGCGGCGCTGCGATAGAGCAGATCGCGCCTGACTGGAATGGCGATGCGATCCAGGGGCGCGTGAATCTGCTCGGCAAGACATGGCCAGAGCGTGTTCACTCTGGGTGAACACGCTCTGGCCTGCACCCCGGCAATCGTAGCATTCCGCCTTTGCCGGAGCCCCTCGCTCAGTCGTTCATCGGGTACGACGCCATCAGGCGCTTCTGCTGGCGCCAGAGGCGAAAAACCTCGCGGATGCCGGGCGGGCGGTGGCCGCTTGCGCGGTTGGCACGGCCGATCGCGAAGGCCGCGTGGTAATGGGAGAACTGTGCGGCGTAGGCGTCGACGAGGCGTGTGCTCGGGTCCCAGATATGGGTCGCCTCGGAGCCCGCGCCGTTGATCTCGATGATCTGGAAGCTGCGCCCGCGGCGGAGCTCGGCGAGCGAGGCGTAGCGCACATCGATGCGGCCGAAATGGAAGTCCGGGATCGCCCGGGCGATGGTGTCGACCACCTGGGTCAGGGCGGCGGTGATCTCGCCGGCGCCGTTGCGGAAGGTCGAGCCCTTGCAGTGGTTGCCGACGAAGACGAGCCGCACGGCCTCGCCCGTCGCGGGAACCTCGCCGAGCCGCCCGGCGAGGCGCGGCAGATAGAGATGCGGCACCAGCCCGGCGCGGGGGTCGTTCCGGATCAGCTCCTCGAGCGTCGAGCGGCCGTCGCCGAGCACCACGGGCGCCGATTTGAGCGTGAGCGAGGTGACACGCCCCGCGTTCTCCCCCGGCCGGCGGATGTAAAAGAGGCCGGCCTCGCCCTCGTAGGGCACGAACCGCTGGAGGATCACCCCGACCCCGCGCGGATAGTCGGCGAGGAACCGGCCGAGCCCGGTGCGGTCGTGGATCATCCGCACGCCGGCGCCGTTGCAGCCGATATCGGGCTTGCCGACGAGCGGGTAGGAGAGGCCGGCCCGGGCGAGCGCGGCCTCGGCGGCAGGGAGGTCGCGGGAAGGCAGGGCGTCCGTCACCAGGCTCGTGTAGGGCGCGATCCACGCCCGCGCCTCGCCCTCCACGAGGTCGAGGATGGAGGTCTTCGATTCGCCGCAAAGCCCGCCCGCGGCGATGCGCGGGTTGGCGGCGGTGAGCAGGAGGGGGGAGCCGTAGCGCACGCCGAGCGCCAGCCACTGCAGCGCCACCGGGGCGTAGAAGAGCCAGGAGGGCCAGAACTCGAAGAACGAAACAGGATAATGGTTGGGATGGAGCCGGAGCCACCAGAAGGGCCGGGGCCGGGCGGCTTCGCGCAGTGCGGCGTCCATCGCTTACGCGCCCGCCCTGCCCGTCAGGTCACGCCGCGCCCGGCACCCACCTTCGGCCATCACCCCGAGCCTCCTGAAGCAGACGAACGGACAAAGCCGTACGCGGATGCGGCGCCGCACCATCCCGGCGGGACGGCCCGCGCCCGGTCGGCACGACAGGCGCATAGAGACATGGTCTTCCGTGCCGTGGCAACCCGGGATTTGGTAAGGATTTGTTTTCCGCAACCCGCCGCGGCAGCCCGCCTTGGCCGGCCGGGCTCGCATCCGGCAGGATCAGGGGAGGGAACCGGGGTGGCGGGATCAGCGTGAGGGAACCGGAGACAGCGCGGCGCGCGGCGGGGCTTGCGATTTTCGTCGCCACCTACGCGGTGATCGCCATCGGCCGCCTGCCGGGCTTCCGCCTCGACCGCGCCGGGGCGGCCTTCCTCGGCGCGAGCCTGATGGTGGCGGCGGGCGCGCTCAGCCTGCCCGACGCCTACCGGGCGATCGACATGAACACGATCACGCTCCTGCTCGGGATGATGATCGTGGTTGCCAATCTCCGGCTCTCGGGCTTCTTCCGCCTGCTCACCGCCTGGGCGGCGGCGCGGGCGCGCCACCCGCTGGTGCTGCTCGCCGCCGTGGTGCTCCTTTCGGGCCTGCTCTCGGCCTTCCTGGTCAACGACGCCGTCTGCCTCGCCGTCACGCCCCTGGTGCTCGACCTCGTGCTGAGCCTGAAGCGCAACCCGGTGCCCTATCTGCTCGCGGTGGCGATGGCGGCGAATATCGGCGGCGTCGCGACGATCACCGGCAATCCCCAGAACATGATCATCGGCAGCCTCTCCGGGATCGGCTATGGGCGGTTCGCGCAAGCGCTGGCGCCGGTCGCAGCGGTCGGGCTGGTGCTCGCCTTCGCCCTGATCGCGCTCGTCTGGCGGGCGGAGTTTTCGGGCGGCGGGCGGCTCGAGGCGAGGCTGCCGCCGCCACGGCCGAACCCGGTGGTGATGGGCAAGGCGCTGCTCGTCACGGTGGGGCTGATGGCCGCCTTCTTCGCAGGCGTCCCGCCGGCCGAGGCGGCCGCGGTGGCGGGCGCGCTCCTGCTGCTCTCAAGGCGGGTCAAGATCCAGAAGGTCTATGACGAGATCGACTGGACGCTGCTGCTGATGTTCGCCGGGCTCTTCATCGTCGTCGCGGGTTTCGAGCGGACGGTCCTCACGCCGCCGGTGGTGGGGGCGATCGGCGGGCTGCACCTGGCGGGCGCGCCGGCGCTCAGCCTGGTCACGGCGGCGCTCTCCAACATCGTGAGCAACGTGCCGGCGGTGCTGGTGCTGCGCCCGTTCGTCGCCCGGCTGCCCGATCCCGGGCGGGCCTGGCTGGTCGTGGCGATGGCCTCGACGCTCGCCGGGAATTTTTCCATTGTTGGCTCGGTCGCCAACCTGATCGTGGTGAGCCGGGCGCGGGCGCGGCGGGTCGAGATCGGGTTCGGCGCCTACTTCCTGGTCGGCGCGCCGCTCACGGTGCTGACGATCGTGGCGGGCGTTCTGCTGCTCTGACGGTTCGGGGGAAACGAAGGGATGGACTTTTCCGACACGGAAAAGGTGCAGGCGCTGCGCGCCCGGCTGCTCGCGTTCATGGCGGCCGCGGTCGCGCCGAACGAGGCGACCTACGAAGCCGAGCGGGGCGGGGCAGTGGACCGCTGGCAGCCCGTGCCGGTGATCGAGCGGCTCAAGGCGAGGGCGCACGACGCGGGCCTGTGGAACCTCTTCTCGCCCAACCCGGCGCATGGGCCGGGCCTCGCCAACCACGAATATGCCCCGCTCGCCGAGATCATGGGCGGCGTGCCCTGGGCCTCGGAGGTGTTCAACTGCTCGGCGCCGGACACCGGCAACATGGAGATCCTCGACCGCTTCGGGACGGCGGAGCAGAAGGAAAAATGGCTGGAGCCGCTGCTCGGGGGAAAAATCCGATCCTGCTTCGCGATGACCGAGCCCGACATCGCCTCCTCGGACGCGACCAGCATCCGCGCCCGGATCGTCCGCGACGGCGAGAGCTATGTCGTGGACGGGCGGAAATGGTGGACCTCGGGCGCGGGCGATCCGCGCTGCCGGTTGATCATCCTGATGGGCAAGACGGCGCCGGAGGGTTCCGACAAATATCGCCAGCAATCGATGGTCCTGGTCCCGCGCGAGAGCCCGGGCGTTACTGTGCGGCGGATGCTGCCGGTGTTCGGCGCCGACGACGCGCCGCACGGGCATGCCGAGATCACGTTCGAGGGCGTGCGGGTGCCGGCCGAGAACATCCTGGGGGGCGAGGGCATGGGCTTCGAGATCGCGCAGGCGCGGCTGGGGCCGGGCCGGATCCATCACTGCATGCGGGTGATCGGGCTCGCCGAGCGGGCGCTCGGGCTGATGTGCCGGCGCGCCCATGAGCGGGCGCCGTTCGGCCGGCCGCTCGCCGAGCAGGGGGTGGTGATCGAGCGGATCGGCGAGGCGCGGATTTTGATCGACCAGGCGCGGCTCCTGGTGCTGCACGCGGCGTGGAAAATGGACACGGCGGGGGTCAAGGCGGCGCGGCGGGAGATCGCGATGATCAAGGTCGCCGCGCCGAACATGGCCTGCCGGGTGATCGACTGGGCGATCCAGCTGTTCGGCGGCGCCGGTGTGGCCGACGATTTCGGCCTGCCCGAGATGTGGCGCATCGCGCGCTCTTTGCGCATCCTCGACGGCCCGGACGAGGTGCATCGCCACCAGATCGGCCGGATGGAGCTCCGCCAGTGGGGGCGGGCGTGAGCGGCCCCGCCGGCGGGCCGCTCGCGATCGAGGATTACGCGCTGATCGGCGATTGCCGCTCGGCCGCCCTGGTCGGGCGCAACGGCTCGATCGACTGGCTCTGCCTGCCGCGCTTCGATTCCGATGCCTGCTTCGCGGCCCTGCTCGGGAACCCCCAGCATGGGCGGTTCCGGATCGCCCCGGCGGACCCGGAACCGCGCGTGCGGCGGACCTATCGCGACGGCACGCTGGTGCTCGAGACCGAGTTCGAGACCGCGGACGGCACCGCCGTGCTGATCGATTTCATGGTCTGGGGCGCGGCGCAGCCGACGCTCGTGCGCCTCGTCGAGGGCAGGCGCGGGCGCGTCGCGTTCGAGCTCGATCTCGTCGTCCGCTTCGATTACGGCCTGACCGTCCCCTGGGTGACGCGGATCGAGGATGGCAGCGGCATCAGCATGATCGCCGGGCCGCACGGGCTCGTGCTCAGGACGCCGGTCGCGCTGCGCGGGGAGGATATGGCCACGCGCGGGCATTTCTCGGTCGGCGAGGGCCAGGCGGTTTCGTTCGTGCTCGGCTATTGGGCCTCGAACGAGCGGGTGCCGGCTGGCGTGGACGCCGCGCACGCGCTCGGGCGGACCGAAGCGCACTGGCGGCAGTGGAGCCGGCGGATGCGCGATGCCGGCGAATGGACCGAGCCGGTGCGGCGCTCGCTGATCACGCTCAAGGCGCTGACCTACGCGCCCACGGGCGGGATGGTCGCGGCGCCGACCACCTCGCTGCCGGAGGCGCTCGGCGGGACGCGCAACTGGGACTACCGCTATTGCTGGCTCCGCGATGCGACGCTGACCCTCGTGGCGCTGATGGAGGCGGGCTATTTCGACGAGGCCGCCGCCTGGCGGGACTGGCTGCACCGCTCGGTCGCGGGCAGCCCCGATCAGGTCCAGATCATGTACGGGATCGGCGGCGAGCGGCGGCTGGCCGAATGGGAGGCGGCCTGGCTGCCGGGCTATCAGGGCGCCCGGCCGGTGCGCATCGGCAACGCGGCGGCGGGGCAGCAGCAGCTCGACGTGTACGGCGAGGTGATGGACGCGCTGCACCACGCGCGCGAGGGCGGGCTGCCGCTCGCGCACACCCCTTGGGCGTTGCAGCAGGCGGTGATGGAGCATCTCGAGACGATGTGGGAGGAGCCCGACGACGGAATCTGGGAGGTGCGCGGCGGGCGGCGCCACTTCGTCCACTCCAAGGTGATGGCCTGGGTCGCCTTCGACCGCGTGGTGCGCGATGCCGAGACCTATGGCCTGCCCGCGCCGCTCGATCGCTGGCGCGCGCTCGCCCGGCGCATGCACGAGGAGATCTGCGCCAAGGGCTTCGATGCCGCGCGCAACAGCTTCACGCAGAGCTACGGCTCGCCGGGGCTCGATGCGAGCCTGCTCATGATCCCGGTGGTGGGATTCCTGCCCGCCGACGATCCGCGCGTCACCGGGACGGTGGCGGCGATCGAGCGGGAGCTGCTGGCGGACGGGTTCGTGCGCCGCTACCGCACCGAGGAGGGCGCGGACGGCCTGCCGGCGGGGGAGGGGGTGTTCCTCGCCTGCAGCTTCTGGCTCGCCGATGTGTACGCGATGCAGGGGCGGACGCGCGAGGCGCGGGCGATGTTCGAGCGGCTGCTGGCGCTGCGCAACGATGTCGGGCTGCTCGCCGAGGAATATGATCCGCAGGCGAAGCGGCAGGTCGGGAATTTCCCCCAGGCCTTTTCCCACCTCGCGCTGGTCGGCACCGCGCTCAACCTCGACCAGCACGGTCCGGCGGAGAAGCGAAGCCGCCGCGGGCGGCGGAACGCACACTGAGGAGGGGGGACGGGCGGGATCGCGGATTTGTACTTATGTTTCACGTCAAACATGACAAAAACCCATAGGTCACAAACTCGTTCCGCGGCCGAACGTGCGGATTTTGCGACAATTCGCAGGCAATGGCGATGTCTCAGGAGCCTTGGTTGCGCGGCGGGCGCCGGCCGGGCTCAATCGGCGGCGGGCATCAGCGAAGCCGCCGGGAAGAAACCGACCAGGAGGGAACCAAGATGTATGACATGAAGAATCTCGCCGCGCTCAAGACCATGGACCAGGCGGCCGAGGCCGGGATGAAGGCCTTCTGGGCGTTCGACAAGGCGGCCTTCGCGCCCGGCGCGCTGGATGTGAAGACGAAGCAGATGATGGCGCTGGCGGTGGCGCTGACGACCCAGTGCCCCTATTGCATCGAGATCCACACCGGCGAGGCGCGCAAGGCCGGCGCCACGGATGCCGAGCTTGCCGAGACGGCGGTGGTGGCGGCGGCGATGCGCGCCGGCGCGGCGATTACCCACGCGACGCACATGTTCCGGGGCCAGCGCCAGCCTTCATAAAAAGTTGACACTGGGCGTTCGTCCAAGCGCCCGATTGACGCGGCGTTTGGTGATCGCCACGCGCGTGGCGAAACTCTGCGATCGGGCACTGGAGCGTGACGACCGGCGGCGCAAATCAAGCGGCGCGGGAGAGCCTGTGGCGTGATCGGACAAGGACTCCAGGTCATCCCGCTGCGATCTCCTGCGCGGGATGCCGGGCGAGAGATTGTCGATGGGCAAGATACGCGACGTGCTGTCGGGCGCCTCCCGTGGGATTGCCGGCAGGCCTCAGGTGTACAGTTCATAGACATCGTTTCAACGGGTCGGGTAGGCTGTGGATTTGATGGACAACGCTTCGCGCTGCCCACAACCCCACAGACACCACCGTCTCCAATGGAGATCAAATTCTGGGATGGAACGGGAGGAGCGTCTCCGGCTGAGCTGGGTCGAAGCCTATGGCAGGCTGAAGGATGCGGGCGCGGTATGTCGCCGCTTTGGCATCTCGCGCCCAACGCTCCGGAAGTGGCTGAGCCGTTTTGAGGCGGAAGGAGCGCCGGGGCTTTGCCCGCGGAGCCGAGCCCCGCACCACTCACCCGCGGCGAAAGTCGGGCCCGCAGAGACCGTCCTGATCCTCGAGCTGCGGCGGACGCGCCACCTCGGGGTCAAGCGCTTGCGCCACGAACTGTATCGTTTACACGGGTTGCAGCTGTCGCCGGCGACCATCCATAAGACCCTCGTCCGGCACGCCCTCAACGTGCTGCCACGCCGGAAGCGGGACCGCCACAAACCCCGGCGCTACAGTCGGCCGACCCCGGGTGATCGAGTACAGGTGGATAGCTGCAAGATCTGGCCCGGGCTCTACCAATTTGCCGCGCTCGCCACACCTGAACGGCAAGGTCGAACGGGTTCAGCGCACCGCGCTGGAGGAGTTCTGGCCCACGGTGGATCCCAAGGCTTCGGATGCCCCGGATCGCCTCGCCGAGTGGGTCCATCACTACAACCGGGATCGGCGACACGAGGCCTTGAACGGCTCGACACCGATCGACCGCGTGTGCGAACGCGCCGGCAAGATTCCACTGCATGGCGACGTCGGCGATGCCTATGAGCCCGCTAAGGAGCGCATCCGTGTCCGGGACCAAGCCGTTGATATCTCGTTACGATCATTGAAACGATGCCTGTCAACGCCAGACGAGCGTTCGCTCGAACGCCGTCGCACAATCGGTCGTTCTCACACGAACCATGGACTTTGGGGGCGGTACCGGCGGCGTCTCGGTCGTCCTGCCCTACATCCATAGGGACGCGGACTCGAGCGCCTTCAGCGGCTCGAGCCAGGGCTCGAGGCCCCGGACGGAGTCCCAACGCGCAATGCGCGTTGGGTGCCCGACCCCATCCATTTGGCGGCCGCAGAGACGGAAGGGTTCCAAGGGCTCAGCCCTTGGCGGGGGGTGCAGGGGGGCGGAGCCCCCTGGCCTTACGCTGCCGAGAGCAGGCCAGCATCATTCGGTTCCGAAGTGCGATTCTTCTCCGCTTCCAGGGTACTGTGACCTGGGTCACTGCGCACTTCTCATATTCCAGCGATGGTGCGCACGAGGCGGCGTGACGGGGGACGCGATCGTGCATACGGTGCAGGTGGCATGGCCAGAGCGGCGCGGCCGCAGACGGCATGCAGCAAAGCGAATAGCGCGCACCGGGCCGCTGCCCCAAAGCAGCCGCTGATCCCGCACCGTTAGACTGACCCAAGCGAGGAGCGAGGCACCATGACCGGCGTCAGCGAATTGGCGACGATCGACAGCGCAACCACCGAGATCACGGCAGCCGCGGTCCTTCCGCTCCCGGTCGCCGTTGCGACGCGTCTCGCGGCCCGGCTCGCCTCCGGCAGAGGTGCGCGTCCCCTCGACAAATGGGCCCTGGCCGCGATCGGCATTTTGCTGCTCGCCTCTTATGTTGCGCTGCTGGCGGTGATGGGCATGGCTGCCTCGATTGCGCCGATGATTGCGATTGCCGGTTCGGCGGGCGTCTCGAGCGTGGCCGGCTTTGCATTCTCCGCGGTCAGCCAGCCGGCGCTCGCGCCCTTCATGAACGATCCCCTCCGTCTCGTGCAAATCCTGATGGTGTGCAGCATCACGACCCAATGCTTCGCAATCGTCTCATTGTGGCGGCACATGGATTGGCGGCGCCTGCCATTCTATCTCGCGGGTGGCGCGCTGGGCCTGCCTGTCGGGGTCTATCTCCTGTTGCATCTCGGTCTGGTGGGATTCCACGCCGCGATCGGTGCGCTGCTGCTGGTCTATGGAAGCTATGTTCTGTTGAAGCGCCCGCTCGTCATGTCCTGGGGCGGATGGCCGGCAGAGGTGGCCGTTGGCTTCCTCGGCGGCATCACCGGCGGCCTCGCCGCCTTTCCGGGCGCGGCGATCACCGTCTGGTGCAGCATGAAAGGCTGGGACAAGACCCGCCAGCGCGGCGTCTATCAGCCATTCATCCTGGCGATGCAGTTCATGGCCCTGGCCACGATCGCACTCATGCGCACGCATAGCGGCAGCGCAACGATGGGAGCCTACGCGATGCTCTCCGACGCGATTGTCTTCGTCCCTGCAACGCTGCTGGGTTCGTGGTTCGGTTTGCACATTTTCAAGAAGATCTCGGACGAGAATTTCAGACGCTGTCTTGGCGCGCTCCTGGCGCTCTCCGGCGTGCTGATGATTGTCTGATACCGGACGCCCAAATGAGCGCCTCAACCTTGCAGGCGGGCACCACTGTCACGGGTCGTTGCGGGTTGGCCACCGGCCGGCGGCGGCCGATGTACGCGCCGGCGACAAAATCCCTCACTGAAGCGGCCGGGTGGTCCGGCTGCGCCGGTATAAGGTCCATCGCTGTGAAGCTCTTTGCGTTGAGCGCAGAGGGCTGGGGGATGAAGCTCGTGGAACGGTATGGTCGGGTCCGCCACGCGGTGCGGATCGAGGGGATCAGCCGTCGTGAGGCGGCGCGGCGTTTCGGGATCGACCCTCGGACGGTGGCGAAGATGCTGGCCTTCTCGCTGCCGCCCGGTTGCCGGCGCAGCCATCCGCCGGCGCGCCCGAAGCTGGATGCGTTCGTCGGGATGATCGACCGGACCCTGGAGGATGATAAGGGGCGGCCGGCGAAGCAGCGGCATACGTCCAAGCGGATTTTCGAGCGTTTGCGCGACGAGCACGGCTGCGGCGGCGGCGTGCCGCTGTCGATCCTGCACGACAGCACCAAGTTGGCGCTGGCGCGGATCGTGGGCGACGGGAGCCGCCAGCTTCGCGGCGTTGAACGAGCAATTGCTGGCGGACTGCCGCCGTCGCCTCGACGATCGGCTGCCCGTTCGACGAATGGACCGGCGTGTTCGCCCCCGAACGGCTTACCGGCGCGCTGCTCGACCGGCTGACCCACCACGTCCGCATCCTGTCGATGAACGGCGACAGCGATCGGCTCGAACAGAGCAAGCGGCGTCAACGCGCCGAGCGGGGCACCAAACCACCGGAAGCCCCTCCCGACGAATGACAGACCCGCAGCCGGGCGCCCTGTACGGAGCGCCTGGCTGCCATCGTCCGTGGTGCAGTTCTGCTCCGGCCCGCCGCTGCATTTTTCCTTCGGCGTTGACAGATTCCGCGGCGCCTTTCCCCAGCGGCTTCGCTGGGGGCGCTCGGCGTCGCGTGTCCATCTCTTCTCCCGATGGCCGCTTCTCCCGATGGCGGTCACGCGGGCCTTGGATCGTGCCCACTGCCGTGGTGTAGGAGCGCGGCGGCGAGCAGATCGGTGACCTCCGGCGGGTTCGGCTCGCCGTGCTCGATCCGATCGGCCGGCACCCGAAGGGCGAGCACAAGGGTCTTCGAGCGTGCCTCGGCCCCGGTGGCCCCGTAGGCCGGGACAGCGGGCAAAGCCGGCGCCTCGCCGATCCGGCGACCGTCCTCCTCGCGCTTGATCTCGAGCGTCAGCATAGCCTCACGCGAGGCTTCGTCCCGGCGGATGCGGTCGGGTCACGGCCGAGAATATCGGCTTGGATCGTCCTTGGCAGGCAGGAATTCCCGCTTCTGTGGTTCTGGCGGCTTCCTGCCCGGGGCGGCCCAGGTCGACTTGGAGGGGGTGGGGGCGACGCGCCGGCCTGCTCCGCCCTCCTCCCGCCGATCGCCTGAGCAAAATCAGACCTCCCGCACGAGCGCGAGATCGGCCGGAAGATGTCGAGCAGCGGCAGAGGGAACTCGTGGTGCGTCGCGCGCTGGATCTGGCGGTTCCGCACCCAGACGTCCGGCTCCTTGACGTAGCGGCGGACATAGAACACCGCCAGCGCCGGCAGCACGCCGATGATCAGCAGGCCGCGCCAGCCGATGCTGTTGAAGGGGAACCCGCAGGCCGCGGAAGAAAGCACCAAGCCGAGGCTCCAGGAACCTTGCGGCACGCCGCTCATGAAGCCGCGCGAGCGCGCCGGTCAGGACTCCATCGCCAGCGCCGCCCCGGCCGGCCATTCCGCCCCCATGCCGATGCCGAGCAGCGCGCGGAACACGAAGACCAGCAGGAAGCTCGGCGCGAGGCCGGCCGGCAGATTGCAGACCGAGTGCCAGACGATGGAGATCATCAGCGGCGTCTTGCGGCCGATCCGGTCCGAGAGCCAGCCGGAGGCGGTCGCGCCGACGAGCCGGAGCCACAAGGTGATCGTGAAGACGGCGGCCACGGCGACGAGCGGCACGCCGAACGTCCGCGAGGTCGGCGTCATGATCAGCAGGAAGATCGTGAAGTCGAAGGCGTCGAGCGTCCAGCCGAGCCAGGCTGCGACCCACGCAAGCCACTGGTCCTGGTCGGCTCCTTCCACCACGGGACGGCGCCGGCCTCAGGCACTGAAACGGACATTTCGCTTCCCCCGTTTGCCTTGTTGTTGGCCCGCCAGGTCCAATTCCGGTTGCGGCGGCGAGAGGCGAGCTCATGGCGACGCGATCACGAGCAATGCGGAAATTCCCCATCTCACATGCTAATCATGCATGAGTTACGATAAGCTGCGTTACGACCCGCGCGTCCTGCCCCGCCTCGCCGGGGCCGGCGCGGCACCTGCTCCGTCCAAACCGCGATGAGGTCCAAGCTGTGACGCCGCTCACGGCCCGCCGGGCTCTGTTACGCCTTCATCTCGTCCATCGAAGGACCGGAGAGCGACCGATGACGATGCCGCTCAGCCAAGATCGCCGGCGCGGGATCGCCGCCGCGGCGACACCGGAGATCGAGCCCCCCGCACGGCCGATCGTCACGATGCGCTGGACCATCGATGCGCGGGCCGGCTGGCCCGTTGGTCGGTGACCGCCCCGTCTCCATCGTCCCCCACCTGCAAGGCGCTGCGGGCGCGGATGCGATGCACGAGACGACGATCGTGGCTCCGCGCCCGGTCTCGCGAGGATCGGCCGGGATCAGGCCGTAGGCCCGCGGTCCGTCATTCCTGGGCCGCCACGTCAACCATCCGCGCGGCGTTCTGCACCGAAATGCCGGCCGCCAGCGTATGGACGCCGCCGGCCGTGGTCGAAACCTTCACGGTGCCGAGCTCGTCATAGATGGCCACCACGTGGCGGGCCTGGACCTTGAGCAGGCCGCCCCCCTCGGTCTCGAAATTGACCCAATTCATCGCGATCTCCTGCTGTCCCGATGCGCCAGCGGAACGCCTGTCCGCTCGGCTGCGCGGCGGCGTGACGGCCTGCGGGAGGGGCGGAACTCTTCATGGCGGCAGACATCGCCGGACCATAGGCTCGGGATGACCTGTCGAGCCAGCGTCGATCCACGCGGCGCAGGATCGGTTTCCCGGCGTCGGGGATGGCGAGCGCTCCTGCCCTTAGCGCGGCCGGCGAGCCGAGCGTTCCTCGCCCCACCGGTGCCGGGGATCTCGTTCCCCGCCATCGGATCGGACGCCGGCCCGGCGGCCTTGGCGCCCGTCAGGAAGTCGGCCGTCGCGATGACCGGGCGCCTGCCCGCTTATACGGCGTCTCCGCACATCGGGCGGTGCCGTAGAAAACACCCGCGCCGCCCTCACCGCCCCGCCGTCAGCTCCGTCGCGGTCGCCTCGCGCGCCTCCAGCCCGCCATCGTCGAGGAACAGGCCGTCGCCGTGGCGCACGAGCCGGACCTCGATCGCCGGCTCCCCGGCGCCGCGCGGCGTCGAGAGCGTGACCGATTGCTCGGGCGCCAGGGTGGCGACGAACCGCACCACGGTCCCGTCCGCGCCGTCCAGCATCGTCGCCACCACGCGATAGCCGCCGGCCCCCGGGGAGTAATAGACAATGCCGCTCACCGTCCCGAGGGTGAAGGTCCTGCCCTCGATCGGCTTCAGCCCATCGGCGTGGGCACTTCCGGCGAGGAGCAGCGCGGCCGTGGCTGCGAGCAGACCGAACCGATGGAACATGATGACCCCCGATTGCCCGATTTTCGCCCTGGGTCGGCGAACGTTCGGAACTATCAACGAAAGGGCGGCCCCGCGCTGTGATCCAGGCCACAGCCTCGCGTAACGCCAGGCGCCGCGGTGGCCCCCGAAGGGCGGCAAAAACGCCCAAAAATGCCGGTTTAGCCCCGCTTCATTTCATCTAACCAATTGAATTTAAATTATACTTCAATCCGGAGCCGCCGACGTCGCGCCCACTCTGCCCACTTCCGGGCGCCGCAACTTCGAAGGATCGAAGCGAATTCAAAGCGTTTCATCCCGTTCCTGGGGAATTTTTCGGGCCAGCCCTTGCCGGCGGCTTCCGCTACCCCAGCCGGCGCCGATAAAGCGCGATCAGCCGTTCCCAGTGCCGTTCCGCCGCCGCCACGTCGTAGCACCAGCGCCCGGGGAAGGCGAAGCCGTGATGCACGCCGGGATAGATCTCGACCTCGCCGGCGGCGCCCGATTTCGCGAACAGCCGTGTCAGCTCCTCGACCATCGGCAGCGGTGCCAGCGCGTCATGCTCGGCGCAGGCGATGTAGAGTTCCGCCCGCGGCTTGCCGAGCGCAAGATGCGGGCTCTCCTCGGCGTCGCTGACGAGCCAGGTGCCGTAGAACGAAGCGGCGGCCGCGATGCGCCCGGGGTAGCGCGCGGCGGCCGCGAGCGCATAGGGCCCGCTCATGCAATAGCCGTGGCAGCCGACCGGCCCTGCCTTCGCCGCCGCGCGCCGGTCGAGGAACGCGAGCATGGCGGCCACATCCTCCATCACCGGCGGAATCGTCATCGTCGTGCGGATCGCGCGCATGCGCGTGTGCTCGGCGCTGCCGGCCTCCAGCACCTCGGGCCCGAACATCGTCTCGCGCCCGGCGCGGTAATAGAGATTGGGGAGCATGACGTGATAGCCGACGGCGGCCAGCCGTCGCGCCATCATCCTGAGCTCCTCGCGGATCCCCGGCGCGTCCATCAGCATCAGCACGGGGGGAAAAGGCCCGCCGCGCTCCGGATGGCAGAGGAACGTCTCCATCGGAGCCTCGTGGGTCGGGACATCCAGCATCTCTTCGATCATGTCTTTTCCTCCGTGCCGGAGCGTTCAGGCGCGCCGGGCGCGCGCGGTCGTCTTCTTCGCGATCCTGCGCGCGGGCGCCGCGCGCTTCCTCGCCCGCGCCCGCGCGGCCCGCTCATGGCGCTCGCCGTACTTCATGCCCTCGAGCTTGAGCCCGTCGGGATCGGTGAAGAACACGGCATAATAATCGTCGTAATATTCGCCCGCCGGATCGACGATCGTGGCGCCGCTCTTGCGGAGAAAATCCTCGAGCGCGTCGACGTCCCGGCGGCTCTGCAGCTGGAACGCATAATGGTGAAAGCCGATATCGCCGATGCGGTACGGGCGTGCCCGTCCCTCTGCATCCGCGGGGCCGATCCAGAATCGTGTCTTGCCGTTGGTCCAGCCGATCGCGTCCGGGTACTCGTCCGAGATCTTGAATCCGAGGAACCCGAAGAGCGCGCCGTAGAAGGCCTTTGATCTCTCGTAGTCGCGGACGCGAATGACGAGATGGTCGATTCCGACAACCCGCACCATGCTTCCCTCCCCGGAGCGACGGCCGCGGAAAGAATAGCAGAGGCCGCCATGGTCCGCCCGCCCCGGCTCGGCGATACTGCGCGCGATGACCCGCCAGGGACTGCTCCGGCTCGCGCCCTTCGGCTTCGTCGCGCTGTGGAGCTCGGCCTTCGTCGGCGCCAAGATCGGGCTCCGCTATCTGAGCCCGCTCGCCTTCGTCGCCGTCCGGCTCACCGGCTGCGCGGTGGTGCTGGTCATGCTGATGCTGGTGCTCGGCCGGTCCTGGGCGCCGCTCCGCGGCCGCCGGTGGCTCGATTGCGCCATCGCCGGCATGCTGATGAACGCGGTCGGGCTGATGGCCCCGCACGTTGGCCTGACCATGGTGGGCGCGGCCCCGGTCGCGCTCGTGCAGTCGCTCGCCCCGCTGCTCGCGGCGGCACTCGGGGTTGTCGTGCTGGGCGAGCGGCTTGGCCGGAGGCAATGGTTCGGCATGGCGCTCGGGCTCGCCGGCGTGGCCCTCGTCGTCGGGCTTGCCGCCGCGCGGAGCGTCGCCCGGTTCGACGGCCTTGCCCTTGCCGGCCTCGGCGTCGTCGGCCTGGTTTCCGGCACCATCTATTTCGCCCGCTTCTGCCGCGGCGTGCCGCTTCTCCCCGGCGCCACGGTGCAGTTCCTGGCGGCCGCGCTGCTCGCCATCCTCGGCGCGCTGGTACTGGAGAAGCCGCACCTCGACTGGACGGACGGCGCGATTGCCGCCACGGCATGGAACACCTTCGCCGTCTCGCTCGGCGGCATGGCGCTCTATTTCGTCATGCTCCGGAGCGGCACGGCTGCCCGCACGACGGCCAATTTCTATCTGGTGCCGGGCACCACGGCGATCATCACCTGGCCCATCCTCGGCGAGCGCCTCTCGCCGCTTGCGATCGCCGGCTTCGTGGTCGGCGGCATCGGCTGCTGGATGGTCAATCGCCGCCCGCGGCGATAGGAATTTCCGGCGCCTACCTCGCGCCCGCCGGCACGCCCGCGCCGCCTTGGGGGCTGCCGGCGCGCGCGCCCGGGACGCCAAACCCGCCGACCGCACTCGCAAGCTGCCGGAGCTGATCGACGCTCAGGAGCAGTTCCGCGCTCTTCCCGCAATCCGTCGGCCCTGGGTTCGTCGCCCCGCCCGCCCAATGAACGCGAAACGTCCCGGCCGCCGCGCTCTTCGCCTCGACGAAGAGGCTCCCGCCCGATCTCGCCATCACCGCGCTGTCGAGCGTGCAGGTGGGCCCGGCAGGCGCCTCGGCCCGGGCTGCGTTCAGCACCAGCGCCGCATCGGGGTCGGCCGGCACGCCCGCGAAACTCACGAGATCGCCGAGCCCCGGCCCGAGGGCGCGAACCTCCTCGCCCACCGCCCGCACGGCGATCACCCCGCAGGTCGCGCAGACGACCAGGACGAAAACGGAATCGACGAGCTTGCTCTTCTCGAAATGCATGTCTGCGTCAGGTCCAACTCGGCCTCGCGGCGCCTTTGTCAAGCATGCCGCCATTGGCTTTCCGAAACCTTGACGTTCACCGCGCCGCGAGCAGTCGCGGCCGCCCCTCTTCGTCCACCGCGACCATGGTGAACTCGGCCTCCGTCACCTTGAGCCGCCCGCCCTGGGTCAGGTGCGGCAACCGCCAGGTCTCGATCGCGAAGACCATCGAGGTCCGGCCCGTGCGCATGAGGTCGGTATAACAGCACACCGCGTCCCCGACCTTTACCGGGGCGAGGAAGGAGAGGTTGGAGACCGCCGCGGTCACCACCCGGCCATTGGCGTATTCCCGCGCCGCGAGGCCCGCCGCGAGGTCCATCAGCGACATGATCCAGCCGCCGAAGATATCGCCCGAGGGGTTGGTGTTCGCCGGCATGGCGATCGTCCTCAGGGCAAGCTCGCCCCGTGGCCCCGTCCGGCTCTTCTCTTCGCTCCGCTTGCCCGCCCCCTTGCCCGCAACCTCCCCGCCTGCCGTCATCACCGCACTCCTCTCCGCCAATCCTCGGCGCGGGCCGCTTTAGCGGGCGGCGGAAGCCGGGTCGAGGGTGCGCCGGATCGCCGGGCCGATCCGACCTAGGGCGAGAAAGGAGGCGAGCCGGCCGACCGCCTCGGGCGGGGCGCCGTCGGTCCGCAGCGTGACGACGAGCGGGGGGTAGCGCCCGCCGAACAGGCTGTTGAGCGCCTGGCGCAGCCGCGTCCTGAGGCCGCCCGGCGCCGGCTCGCCGTCAATCCAGAGCGCGCTCGCGGTGACGCCCGGCGGGGTCCCGATGATCACCAGTTGCCACGCCGCCGGCGTCGCCCCGGGGACGGCGAGCGCACGCGTTTCGGCCTCCGGGATATCCTGCCCGGCGAGCGCGCGTTCGGTGTCGAGGACGAGCTTCGGATCGCTGCGCGGCGGAAAGACGGCAAGCGCGATCGTCAGCCTCTCCGTGCATGTGAAATGCGCGACCGTTGCGCCCCCGCCTTCGATCTGCGACGGCTCTGAAGCCGGCGCCGGCGTGCAACCCGCAAAGGCGACCGGTGCGGCGAGGCGCGTCGCCGCCCCCGCCCGATCGATCCCGAACGCAAGCAGCGGGAAGAGCGCCGCCGCGACGACGACCGCGCCGGCCGGAACGAAGCCGCGCGGCCGCGACGATTTTCCTCGGCGCGCCGGCGGCGCGGCGGCGGGGAGGGGCGAGAGATCCTCGCGAAACGCCAGGCCGAGCAGGATCAGCAGGATCAGCACCATGGAGAAGAACAGGTAGCCGTAGAGCAGATGATCCGTCGCCGCCGCCCTGGCGCTGCCCAGCACATGGCCGAGCCAGACGATCCCGAGGCAGCGCAGCCCATTGGCGATCACCGGGACGAACAGGGAGGCGGCGATGAAGAGAAGCCGGCGCGAGAGGCGGCGATAGATGACGCAGGCATAGAAGACGCTGAAGGCGATCGCGGCAATCAGGAAGCGGAGCCCGGCGCAGGCGGTGGCGATATAGAATGTCCCTTCCGGAATCTCGATGCTGTTGCCGTCGTTGAAGTTCGGGATGCCGAGCAGGTCGAGCCCATGCACGACGAAATGGGTCGTGAAGGATTGCAGCAGCGGCACGAGGAAGCCGCCGAACGGCACCAGGAAGAAGAGGTAGAGCAGGGGCGCCGCGAGCGCCCGGTAGTCCTGCCAACCGAGCACCGCAAGGAACAGAAGCTGGACGAAGCCGATCACGGCGAGCTGCCGCCCCTCCATGATCCCAAGCCGGTCGGCCGCGAACCAGACCAGCCCGAGAACGAGCGAAGCGGGCAGGGCCGCGATGGCCGGGCGCTCCGCGAGGCCGGCGAGCATCGAACGCCTGTGCCAGGCGAGCCAGGCCGCCATGGGCAGGATCAGGAAGCAGTGGTTGTATGCGGTCGAGCTCGCCCAGACCGCGATCGCGGCGCCGATCTCCGCGTGGAAGATGGCGCCAAACAGGAGAAGGCCCGCGATCAGGGCGACCCACGGGCGGGCCAGCGATGGGCGAGCCGTCCATCGGCGCGCCGACTTCGCGGCGGCGCTCATCCGCCGACGCCAACCAGGGTCGGAAGCGCGGGCCGTTCCCTCTCGATCATCGTATCGAGCCGTGCCAGGGTCGCGCTCCAGTCGTGGTGGCGGAGCACCGCTTCGCGCCCGGCGGCGCCGAGGCCGCGATGGCCGCCATCCAGCACTTCGCCGACCAGGCGTGCGGCGTTGCCGGCGTCGCCGGCGACCAAGAGGTCGCGGCCGGGCTGCCCGCGGATCCCTTCGGAAGCCGCCGGCGAAGCCACCACCGGGCGGCCCATGGCCATCGCCTCGAGCACCTTGTTCTGGATACCGCGCCCGATCCTGAGCGGCGCCACCACGACCGCGGCCTCGGCGAGGTATGGCCGCGTATCGGCGACCCGCCCGGTGACACGGATGCCGGGGCGCCGGCCGAGCGCCCGCACTGCCTGGGCCGGATCGGAGCCGACGATGGTGAAGACCGGCGCCGGCCGCCGCCCCGCGAGAAGCGGCAGCACCGTGTCGGCGAACCAGACCGCCGCGTCGATATTCGGCCGGTAGTCCATCGCCCCGGTGAAGACGATGCTGGGACTGGGGCTGGGACTGGGACGCGGGCCGGGAGCGGGATCCGTTGGTGCTGCGAAGCGGTGCCGGGGGGAAAAATAGTCGAGGTCGACACCGTTCTCGACCCACCCGGTGCGGCCCGCGCAGTCCGGGGCGAGGGCGAGGAAGCGCGCCTCCTCGGCCGGGGAGACGAACAGGGTGCGGTCGAAATGAAGCGCGGCGCGGCGCTCGAAGGCGAGCAGCGTCTGCGCCTCCCGTGACCAGAGAAGGCGCATCGGCAACCGCGCCGCGGCGGCGTAGGCGGCGAATTTTTCCGAATCGACGTCCACCATGTCGAGGATGCGGGGCAGGGGCCGCGCCCCCATCACGTACGGCGCCATGGCGGAGGAGAAGACGAAGATCTGGCGGATCGGCCGCCGCGCGAGCGTCTCCGCCACCCACGAAGCGAGCCGCGCATCATGGAAATAGCCGAGCGAGAGCGGCCGGTTGGGGCGGAGCGCCGCGGCCGAGCGCAGGCGCGCCGCGCCGCGATCGAGCGGGAAGCAGGCGAGGCTCGCCGTGCGCTCCCGGAGCGCGGGAACGAAGGCGAGATCGGCGCGGTTGTCGGCGAGGCAGCCGAGATGGACGCGAAAGGATCGTGCGAGATGCTCGAGGATGTGAAACGCCCGGATCTTGTCGCCCTTGTCGGGCGGGTAGGGGATGCGATGGCAGAGGAAGAGGAGCTCGTGCATCGTCCTATCCGATCCCGCGCACGATGTGCGGCCCGATCGCGTTCGCCAGCGGCAGCGGCAGCCTCTTCCAAGCGGCGATCATCAGTCGGTATTTCGGATTGGTGGGATTGTTCTCCGGCATCGCCGCCCCGGACGCCAGCAGATAGCGGTACGTGAGGGGCTGGGGAGAAAAGCCCCAGTTCTTCTTGAAGGCGTGAGAGCCCGAACCGATCTTGCTGCGGCCAAAATCGAAGAGGTCGAGGCCGCGCGCCACCGCCCGGCGCATCACCTCCCAGTACATGAACTCGTGGCCCGCGCGCCCGCGCGCCTCGCGGCCGCCGCCGGCGTAATAGGGCAGCACCTCATTGCGAAAAAAGAAGGACATCACGGCCGCGATCGGCCGTCCCGCATCCTCCACGCTCAGCACCTCGGCACAGTCCGGGAACGCCTCGAGCAGCAGGCGGAAATAGCGGCGGGGGAAGACCGGCGTGCCGAGATTGCGCACGCTCTCGGCGTAGAGCGGGAAGAAGGCATCGGCGTCGCGATCGGCGCGCGCCGTCAGGCCGTTGGCGATCCCCTTGCGCACCAGCGCCCGCTGCTTGCGGGGAATCGCCTTGAGGTTGTCCTCGTCGGTCGGCGCAAGGGGCTTGCGGAAGGTCTCGTAGAGGCTCGGGCCGGCGGACCAGGTGCTGGCGGCGGGGTGGAGCAGGCGGAACTCGCAGAACCGCGCGCCGCTCCGTTCCATCAGCCGTGCCGCCTCGTGCTCGAGGGCCGCCGCCGAGTCCGCGTCGGCGGCGAGCGGCCCGCCATAGACGCAGAACGGGACCGAGACGAGTCCGTTGCCGAACAGCCGCGTTCTCACGTGGACCAGGGGCAAGACCCCGCTGATCTGCCCGTCCCGCTCGGCGAGGAGGTAGCAGGCGGGATGGCGGAAGGTTTTCGCGATGACCTGGCGCCAGCGTGCGAGATGGAAGAAGGTGCCCTCCGGCATGGCGAGGACGAATTTGTCCCACGCATTTTCCAGCGTCTCGTCGAGCAGGCGGCAGCGCAATGTCATCGGAGGCTAGCCCGGCGCGTCCGGCAAGGGCGCGGGTTGCCCAAGCTCGGCGGCGAAAACCCGGTCCATGCGGTCCCACGCGAAATCGCCGAGAAGCCGCGCGACGCGTCCTTCCATAGCATCGAGGTTCAGGCGATGGCGCAGGCGGGAGAGCGGGCGCCCGTTGGCGATGCGCGGCTGGCCCGGATCGACCTCCCAGGGGTGGAAGTAGAAGATCGCGGGCCGGCGGCCGCGGCGGAGCAGAAGCCGCAGGCCCTGCGCGTAGAGCCGATAGGGGAGGAGGCGGAAATATCCTCCGCCCGCCCAGGGCAGGTTGCGCCCGCCGAGGGCAAGCGTCGTCATCGGCAGTTCCCAGAGAGACGTGCCGGCGGGGCGGAACGGAAAGCGCGGGGCGTCGGGCATCCCGTAAAGGTCGTGGCGGACGGGGTAGATGCTCGAGCTGTAGGCGTAGCCCTCGGCCGCGAGCGCGTTGAACGCCCAGAGATTGCGCGCCCCGATCGAGAAGGTTGGCGCCCGGTAGCCCTGCACCGCGACGCCGCCGATATCCTCGAGGAGCCGGCGCGTGCGCCCGACATCGGCGCGAAAGCCCGCCTCGCTCAGGCGGTCGGCACGGACATGGTCGTAGCCGTGGCTCGCCAGCTCGTGGCCCGCGGCGACGATCCGCCGGGTCAGTCCGGGATGCCGCTCGGCGATCCAGCCCAGGGTGAAGAACGTGGCGCATATCCCGGCCTCGGCGAAGCGGGCGAGGATCCGCTCGGTATTGGCCTCGACCCGGCGGGGTATGCTCTCCCAGGAGCCGCGCGGGATCGCATCGGCGAACGCCTGGACCTGGAAATAATCCTCGACATCCACCGTCATCGCGTTGGCGGGCGCGGGCTTCGTGGCGGGCGCGCTCATCGCGGTCCTCCGCGATCCTCGAGGAGGTCGAAAAGGCGCGTGAAGACGCGCTCGCGGCGGGCGACCGTGGCTTCGAGCGCCTGCAGCCGGGCCAGGAGATCGGGCTCGCCCGCGCGGTCCGGAAGGCGCGGCAGGTCGCCCAGATCTTCCTGCAGCTCGACCGCCGTCACCTGGACCATCTCCGCCGAGATCGCCTCGCTCCGTTCGAACGCGCCGTGCAGGAGCACGCGCCCGCACAGGCGGTTGATCCGTCGCGGGATGCCGCCGGTGAAATGATGCACGAGGTCGAAGGCGGCCTCTTCCCAGAGCGGGCGATCGTGCCAGCCGACGGCGCGCAGCCGGTGCTCGACATAGGCGCGGGTCTCGCCCTCGTTGAGCGGGCCGAGATGATAGGAGGCGAGCACCCGCTGGCGGAGCTGGTCGAGCTCGAGGCTTGCCAGCGTGCGGCGGAACTGCGGCTGCCCGAGCAGGATCGCCTGCAGGAGCGAGCGCCCGCCCTCGGCGATGTTCGAGAGCATGCGCAGCTCCTCGAGCGCCGGCAAATCGAGCGCCTGCACCTCGTCCACCACCAGCAGGCACCGCCGACCCGCCAGCCGCTCGGCGCGCAGGGCCTCGGTGATCCCACGCAGCAGCGCCGCCTTGTCGGCGCCCGGGCCGACGCCGAAGCCGGCTGCGGCCAGCCGCAGCAGGTCGTCCGCCGCGACCTGCGCGGTATCGATGCGGCCGATCAGGTAGGAGCGGCGGTCGAGCCGCTCCCACAGCCGCTCGAGCAGCATCGTCTTGCCCGCGCCCACCTCGCCGGTCACGACGATGAAACCCTCCTGGTGGGCAAGGCCGAAGACCAGGTGCGAGAGGGCGCGGCTATGCTCGCTGCTCGGGAAGAAGAAGCGGCTGTCCGGGGTAAGCCGGAACGGCATCTCCGAAAAGCCGTAATATTCGGCGTACATCGGCTGCCCCTAAAAGGTCTTTTGCAGGGCGAGGATCACGGCGCTCTCGAGCTTGTCGCTGGTCTCGATCGTGCCGTTGCTGTCGTTCACCGATTGCGTCGTCAGCTGGTATTGCAGGCTGGCGGTCAGCGTCGGGGAAAGCCGATCGAGCAGGGAGAGCTCGCCGGCAAAGACCGGCGTCGTCCCGCTGCCCACGGCATCCGACGTCGTGCTGCCCATCTGCACGTAGGAAGCGGTCGAAAGCGTCGGGCTCAGCGTGTGCGTCCAGCCGAGGCTTCCCGATATCGAGTCTTGCGAGAATCCGGTGGTGCCGGGCGCGTTCGCGACCAGCTTCTGGCGATCGTCCAGGACCGTGAGCGAGAGCGTATCACGCGGCCACGTGGTGATCAGGCTGGCGGAGAACTGCGCACTGCGCGTCACGCCCGATTGCACGCTCAGAAGCTGGTTCGTCAGCGCGACCGGAACGCTGGTCTGGCTATCGATCGGGTTGCCGGCCGGATCGACCAAGGTCGCGCCGAGCGCGGACTGCAGCAATTGCTGGGACGAGGCGAGGACCTCGGAATAGGAGACCGCGAGCTGGGTGCGGGCGGTCAGGGCCATCGTAGCGCGCGCGAATGGCGCATCGAAGCCGAAGAAATGCCCGTAGCCGACCGTGATATCGTCCTTGCCAAGCGGCGTGAGCTGGAAGCCCGCGGCCCAGACGCCGTCGCTGATCGCAATCGGAGGCACGCTTGGATAGGAGATGTTCTCGTAGCCGAGGGTGCCGAAAATATAGACCCTGCGGATCACGGCGAAGCGAAGGGTGTTGGAGGCCAGATACTGGTGCGCGCCGTCGAGCACGCCGGAGCCGCTGTCCTGGGCACCGTTTGCGTTCAGCGTGTCGTTGAAGCGACCGAAATCCGGGCCGGTGGTGAACGAGGCGTCCTCCTGGTTCGTCACCGTGCGGGAGGCGAGGAAATAGGGCTGGGCCGCCCCCGGCGCGAAGGCGGCGTTGCCACTCTGATTGGTATAGGAGAGCGCGTAGCCGATCGTGAGCGTGCCGGTGTCGCCGAACTTGTGCTCGAAGCTCGGGCTCGCGGAGAAGCTGGTGTCGGTGGTCTGGTTGTTGGTGGAAAGGGTGCTGACGCCGCCCGGCGCGACGCCGCCGGCGGTGCTCTGCTCGCTGGCATAGGCACGAAGCGAAAGGAGCAGCGTTTGCGGCAGCAGCGTCGCATCGATTGCGCCGTTCAGATACTGGGCGATGTTGTTGTCGGAGGGCTGGTTGGCGTAGAGCTGGAACGCAGGCGCGTAGCCGACGGTGCCGGTGGCGTTCGGCGTGGCGAGGTTGATCAGCAGGCCGGGCGTCAGGCTGGTGATGAAGTCGGCCTGCTGGCTCGTCGAATTGCCATAGGCGGCGGTGGTGTATTCCTCCTGCAGCCCGACGCTGGGCGTGATGGTGAGGCCCGGCGGGCGCTGCAACGGAGCGCTGCCGACGGCGTTCGCCGCGGCGACGAGGCCGCCGAGATCGCCGAGCCGGACGGCGACGCCGACCGGAGGAGCGGGGGTGGGGGCCAGACCCGACGCCGGGGCGACCTCGCTTGCGGTGGGGCTCCCCGCCGCGCCCGCCCCCTGGCTGCTTGCCCCCTGGCTGCTTGCCCCGGTGGCCCCGCCGCCCGCGGCGGCCGCCTGGTCCTGCGCGAAGGCCTTATCCGCGGCGGTGGAACAGGCCAGCAGCACCGCAATCATCGTCGCCGTCCTGGCCCCTCGCCCGCGGCCACGGCGGATCATGGTTGGTCGGGACGGCAGCTCATGAGCGAGCGCCGAACGTGTCGCGCGTGGTCAGCCGGATCTTGTTCAGCACGAGCTTGATGTTCGGGCAGGCGTCGATCAGGTCGAGCGCGGCCTCGATTTCGCCGCGGCGGGTCTTCTCCGCCTCGACGACCAGCAAGATCTGCCCGGCGACGGCGGCCAGGGCTGCCGGGTCGCTGCTCGAGAGGCAGGGCGGGGCGTCGATGACGAAGAGGTTCTCGGTGAAGCGGCGTGCCAGCGTCGCCACCAGCCCCGCGATCGGGTGATGGGCGGAGATCAGTGCACGGCCGTCCGGGTCGGTCCCGCCGCCGATCGGCAGGACGGCGAGGGCGTCGATGCGTGAACGGATCAGGGCGGCCTCGCCGAGCTGCGCCGGCGAACTGACGAGATCGAGCAGCCCGGTCTCGGCTTCCAGGCCCAACCGCCTGCTGAGCGAGGCGCGCCCGATATCGGCATCGATGAGGATGATCGAGCGGTCACGGCCGAGGGCGAGGTTGGTGGCGAGGTTGAGCGCCGCGAAGCTCTTCCCTTCGCCCGCCCGCGCGCTGGTCACCATCACCACGTTGCGCTGCGCGGTCGGCCCCTCCACTGCGGCCATGCCCGCCAACACCTGCTGGCCGACGATGCGGAACTCCTCGCCGATGCGATCGCGCTGTTCGCGGGAGGGGATCATGCCGGCACCTTCCAGTGTTTCTACGGCAAGGGTTGCGGCAGCGCGCGTGCCCGGCACCTCCGCGGTCGGCTCGACGATCGCGGAGACGGCAATCCTCCCGACCGCCGCCGCGACTGCCCCTCGGACCGAATCGTCGGGCAGCAATGCCGTCTCCGGCCCGACCTCGGAACCTTCGCGCAAGCGCCGGGCGGCGCGCTCGACGAGGTGCAGCGGCTTGAGCGGGCGACTCACGCCAGCCCCGCAAGATGCCCGGCACCGGCCAGCAGACCGGCAAAGGTGACGGCGAGCAGAAAGAGGCCGGCGCCGAAGGCGAGCGCCGGCAGAGCCCGGCGCCTCTCTGCGGACGTTCGCCGGAGCGAGATCCCGCCGGCGACCGGCAAGCCGATGGCGCGCAGATCCTGGACCGTGTAGCTGCAGCTGTCGGAATGCGTGAGCAGCAGGGCAATCCCGACGCCCCCTGCGAGGCCGCCGAGCAGGACCGCGGCGAGCAGCAGCGCACGCGGCGGGGCGATCGGGATCGTCGGCATCTGCGGCGGATTGACCACCTGCAGCTGGACCCGGTTGGCATCGATGTTCGCCGCGGCGGTGATCTGCATCGATTCCTGCCGCGTCAGCAGGTCCTGGTATTGCTTGCGCAGGACTTCGTAGTTGCGATCGAGATTGATGAACGCCGCCTGCAGGCCGGGCTGCGAGCGGGCCAGTTCGGCCAGACGGTCGCGCTCGGCGGTGGCGGCCTTCAGCGCGCGCTGGAGCGACAATGCGCTGGTGGTGGCGTCGATCAGTTGCAGCTTGAGCTCGTCATAGACCGGATTGGGAGCGGATTGCCGGACCCCGGCCACGACACCCGTCCCCTTGCCGCCGGGCACGGCCTCAAGCGCTGCGATCGTCTGGCGCGCGGCGATCACGCCGGGGTAGGCGTCGGTATAACGCTGGCGCAGCTCGGCCAGATGCCGCTCCGCCGTGGCGAGGGCATCCGCGTTGGCGGATGAGCCGCCCGGGCCACTGTCCGCGATGTCGAGCATCGGCGGCGTCTTCGCGAGCTCCGCCGTGAGCATGCTTTGCTGCGCCTGGGCGTCCTGCAGGCGCCCGTCGAGCGAGCGGGCCGCGGCCCGGGCGGCGTCGAACTGCGAGACGCTGCCGTCCGCACCGGGCAGAAGCTGAATGTATTTCGCGAGGAACGCCGCGCGCCGCTGTTCGGTGTCGCGCAGCCGCTGTCGGTAGAGCGCGATCTGGCTGTCGAGGAAGTGCTGGGCATTGGCGAGGTCGGTTTGGTCGGACCCGGTCGCCCGCTCGATGAAGATGCTCAGAAGGGACTGCACGATCGCGTAGGCGCGCGCGGGATCGGCGGCGGTGTAACTGATGGTCAGGAGGCTGTCGGTCTCCGGGACGATCCGGATGGTCTTCGAGAGCCGCCCCACCAGCGCCTCGCGCGAAGCCGTCGTGTCGTTGCCGTGCAGGAGGTCCGCCTTGGCGATCAGGGCCTCGAGATTGGGGCGGCTCAGCAGCGTGCGCTGCAGCAGCTCGACCTCGCTGCTGATGCCGCCGCCGATGGCGATGCCGTGCAACAGCGGTGTCAGGACCGGGTCCGCGGCCACGTAAACCTGAGCGCTCGCCGCGTAGCTCGGCGGCAGGCTGATCACCCCGACCCAGCCGGCGAGGCAGATCAGCCACGCGGCACCGAGTGCGATCCAGCGCCGCCGCCAGATCCCGAGAGCATAGCGGCGCAGCAGCACGGCGATATCGTCCATGATCGCTCAGAACCAGCTTTCGGGAATGACGACGACATCGCCCGGGTGCATCGCCACGTTCTGCGACATGTCGCCCTGATTGAGCAGCGCGCCGATCCGCACCGGGATGTCGTCCTCGCGGCCGTTGACGTCGCGGACGACCTTCGCGCTGTTGCCCGCGGCGAAGGGCGTCAGGCCCTTCACCGCGACCATCACGTCGAGCAGGGTCATTCCGTCCACATAGGGGATTGTCTGCGGCACGCTTGCCTGGCCGATCACCCGGATCGCGCGATCGAGCGGACCGTTGAAGCTGTTCACCATGACGGTGACGTTCGGGTCCTTGACGTACTTGCGCAGGCGCGCGGTGAGTTCCTTGGCAAGCGCGCTCGGAGTCTCGCCGACCGCCGGAACGTCGGGCACCAGCGGGATCGAGATCTTGCCGTCGGGGCGGACCGGCAGGGCGGTGACGCCGAGATCCGGCGAGCCGTCGACGAAGATGGTGAGCGTGTCGCCCGGCCCGATGCGGTAGGCGGCGTCCGCGTCGGCCGGGGGCGCATGGAGCGGTGCCGGCGGGTCGGACGGCGCGGCGCAGGCGGCGAGGGCGAGCACGGAGAGTGCCGCCAGTGCGGGGTGGAGGAGCGCGCTACGGCGAGTGCGCCCCTGCTTCTCGAACGGGTTGCGGACCGATGTCACGTTTGCACACTTCTCTCACACTGCCGTGGCGGCCGGCGGCCGCCCCGGCGGTGTAGCCAATGAACTCGATACATGCAAAAGATACCGACGCTGCTTCCTTCGCAACGTCAAAGGCTGACATCTCTCGGATTCTCCCAAAAAGTTGATAACTGATGTAATTTTCGTTTCTCGTTGTCCGTCGTTATCCATGTTAAGTAACCAATACGCAACGCGTCCAAAGATTCGACATCTGCCTATGTTTTTATCAAATCCTCTCGCCTCTATCGACATCACGCTTGGCGACGCATCGGCGGCGCCGGCAGGCGGTTACTTTGGGCGTGGCTACCTTGGGCGCACGGGCGACCTGGGCCAGGCTCTTTCGCGTCGGGGCCAGGTGCGGAACCGCGCCGCTCGGTGCAGGCGGACGGAGGGTCGCATGCATTGGCACGCCGCCGGGCCGCGCAGCGCCCGTTCTCGCGGTCTCCGGCGGCGCTCGATTGCAGCTCTTGGTCCGGGAAGGGGGAGCCCATGACCAGCCTGTTCGACGCTGCGGCGGCGATGGCCGGATCCGGTCTCGCCCTGCCGCTCGCCGTGCCTTCGGGGGCGCATGGCCCGGGCGCCGGCGCGGCGATGCTTGCCATCGTCGCGGCCGGGGCGCTGTGGACCGCTGTGGAACTGCCGGCGGCGCCCGCGCGCCTGCCGCCGCGGCGCCTCACCGCCGCCGTCTGCGGCCTCACGATCATCCTCGCGGCACCCCTGCTCCTTGCCGCCCTGCTCACCGGCCTCGTCCCTGCGCGGTTCGCCGCGGCCGGATGGCTGGCCCGGGGGCCAGCGGTTCCGGCACTGCTCGTCCTTGCCGCTGGCAGCGGTGCTGCGGTTGCGGCCGGGTTCTACCTCCTGATCCGGCTCGGCCTGTTCCAGCGAGCGATTTTGGTGCTCGGGGGAGCGCCGGAATGGGCAGAAGCCGGCGCCTCTCTTGATCCCGGACGTGGCAAGCTGTTTCGCATCGCGGACGTTTTCCCAGCCGACCGGCTGCGGCCTCTCGCGCTCGAGGCGCTGCAGCGGCGCAGGATCTGGGCGGTCGTGATGGCGGGGGTGGCGGGCAGCGCCGATATCGAGATCAGGCAGAGCTGCCGCCGCCTCGGCGTTCGCGTCCTGGCCGAGGAAGAGTTTCGCGAGCGGTGGCTCGGACGTGTCGATCTCGATCGCCTGCGTCCCGACCCGGTCACGGCATCAGCCACAGCATCAACCGCAGCATCAACCGCAGCATCACCGGCCGACGCGGGCGTGCGCTCGGCCGCCATCGTCCGGCGCGGCGCCGATATCGTGCTCGCACTGACGCTCCTGCTCTTCACGCTGCCGCTCACGCTGCTGGTGGCGCTGCTGATCAGGCTCGAAAGCTCCGGCCCGGTCTTCTATCGCCAGGAGCGGGTCGGGTTGAACGGCCGGCCGTTCGAGTTGATCAAGTTCCGCAGCATGCGGGCCGATGCCGAGGCCGGACTGGATCCGCAATGGGCCCGTCCCGCCGACCCGCGCGTGACGCGCGTCGGCGGATTCCTCCGGCTGGCGCGGATCGATGAGCTGCCGCAGCTCTGGAACGTGCTCCGCGGCGAGATGAGCGTGATCGGACCGCGGCCGGAACGGCCTTTTTTCGTCGAGCGCCTCGCCGCGGTCATCCCCGGCTACCACGAGCGTGCCCGGGTCAAGCCCGGCATCACCGGCTGGGCGCAGGTGAACTATCGCTACGGCGCATCGATCGAAGATGCGCGGATGAAGCTCGCCTACGACCTCTACTACGTGAAGCACCGGAGCCTGCTGCTCGATCTTTCGATCCTTGCCGCCACGGTTCGCGTGGTGCTGTTCCAGGAGGGGGCGCGATGAGCCTCCCGCCGCACGCGCCCGGCTGAGGCGATGCCGGGCGCCTCCATCCTGTTCGCCCTCGGCGCGGCGGTCTACGCCGGCGCAGCCGGCGCGGTGCTTATCCCGCGCCTGCCCGGGCGGAGCAACGTCGCCCTCGCGGGCGCCTGCGCGATGACCGCGGCGTGGGCAGCGTCACTCGCCGTTGACCCGCGTCCGGTCCTTCTTGGGCCCGCCGCGGCGCTCGATTTCCTGCGCGGCGGCGCCTGGTTCTGCTACGTTCTGGTGCTCGCGCGCCGGGTCACCGGTCCGTCCGGCCGGTGGGGCGCCGGCATGCTCCTGGCCCTGGCGTTCGCCTTCGGCACGCTGCTCTCTGCTCTCGTCGCGTGGCAGAGCCCGGGACCCCTGGCGGAGCCTACGCTCGTCTCGCTCGGCATCGATGCGCGGCTCGGATTTGCGATCGGCATCCTCCTGCTGGTCGAGAACCTCTATCGCAACGCGCCGCAGGAGGCCCGCTGGCACATCAATCTCGCCTGCGTCGCGGTCGGCGGGATGTTCCTCTACGAGATCGCGCTCTACGCCGATACGGTGCTGTACCGTCGGGTCTCGCCGCTGCTCTTCCTCGGCCAGGCCCCCGTCAACCTCACCGTCCTGCCGCTCCTGCTGCTCGCCGCCCGGCGCCAGCGGCGTTGGAAGGAGGAGGTGGGGGTTTCCCGCAGCGTCGTCTTCCACACCGCGACGCTGCTTCTCGGCGGCATCTTTCTCGTCGGGCTCGCCGCGGCGGGAGAGGTGTTCCGCCGCTTCGGCCCCGGCTGGGGAAGACTCACGGAAGCCAGCCTCGTCTTCGCCGGCTGCATCGCCATCGCCGTCCTCCTGACCTCCGCTTCCGCGCGCTCGCAGCTGCGCTCGCTCGTGGTCGATCACTTCTTCGCCCGCCGCTACGATTACCAGCGCGAGTGGATCCGCTGCATCGCCACCCTCTCGGCCGCCGGCCCGTATCGCGCGCTGCACAAGCGGGTCATCCGGGCGCTCGCCGATATCGTCGACAGCCCGGGCGGCGTGCTCTTCCTGGGCGAGCCGCCGACCCCTGCCGAGGCCCCCTCCTTCCGCGCCGCCGGGAGCTTGAACGCGCCGCCGCTCGATGGCGTTGCGGTCATCGCCGGCCATCCCTTGCTCGCCGCCTTCGAGGGCGGAAGCGCGGTCGCCGTTGCCGCGCCGGCCTGGTTCGCCGATCTGCCGGATGCTTGGCTCGCCGTCGCGTTGCCGGCGCCCGGTGGGCCGACCGGGTCCCCGATGGGATTTCCCATGGGATTGCCAATGGGATTCATCGTGCTGGCGCCGCCGCGCGCGGCGTTCCGCCTCGAGCCCGAGGTGTTCGATCTCCTGCGCGTCGTCGGCCGCGAGATCGCGCTCTTCCTCGCCGAGCAGCGCGCCACCAAGGCGCTGGTGGAGGCCCGCCAGTTCGCCGAGGCCGGCCAGCGCTTCGCCTTCGTCGCCCACGACATCAAGAACGTCGCGAGCGGGCTTTCCCTGCTGCTCGCCAATGCCGAGCGGCATCTCGACAATCCCGAGTTTCGCGCCGACCTGCTGGCGACCCTCGGCGCCTCGGTGCAGAAGATCGCAGCCCTGCTCGGGCGCCTGCAGGGCCCGGCCGCCCGGGATGCGCGGACCCTTCTCGCGCCGCGCCGGCGGCTCGAGGCAGTGGTGGCGGGCCTCAGCGGGCTCGGCCCGACGCCGGTGCTCCTCGAATGCGCCGCCGGCGAGAGCCCCGGCGCGACGGATGGCGACATTCAGGTGGCCATGGAGGAGGCGGCCTTCGACGCGGTGGTCCGCCACCTCGTCGACAATGCGATCGAGGCCTCGCCGCCGGGCGTCGCCATCCGGCTTCGCCTCAGCGAGCAGGCGGGCCGTGCGGTCATCGAGATCGCGGACCGCGGCCGCGGGATGGCCGAGGAGTTCGTCCGCGAGGCGATGTTCCGTCCCTTCGCTTCCACCAAGCCGGCGGGCTTCGGCCTCGGCGCCTTCCAGGCGCGCGCCCTGCTGCGCGAAGCCGGTGGGGATCTCTCAGTGACCAGCGCGCCGGGCGAGGGCACCACCGTGCGCGTCAGCCTGCCGCTTGCACTCCGCGGCATGCCTGCGCCGCTGGTGCTCAGCGCCTGACGGGCGGCGCATGGGCGAATCCGCAGTGCAACCCGCGCTCCTGATCGTCGAGGACGATGCGGGTATCCTCGGCCAGTATCGCTGGGCCTTCCCCGGCCGTACGGTGCTGACCGCCTCCTCGCGGGCACAGGCTCTGCCGATCGTCGAGAAGCGGCGCCCGCCGGTGGCGATCATCGATCTCGGCCTGCCACCCGATCCGGACGGCGTATCGGAAGGCTTCGCCACCCTTGCCGAGATGCTCAAGATGGCACCCGAGATGAAGGTGATCGTGGCGACCGGCAACGGCAGCCGGCCCAACGCGCTCCGCGCGGTCGCCGCCGGCGCCCACGATTTCTACGAGAAGCCGGTGGAGATCGAGATCCTGCGCCTGATCGTCGATCGCGGCTTCCGCCTCCACGCGCTCGAGGCGGAGAACCGCCGCCTCAGCGATAGCGCCGGCGCCGGCGCGATCAAGCGGATCATCACCGCCGCCGAGCCGATGCTGCGCGTCTGCCGCGACATCGAGAAGCTCGCGCCCACCACCGTCCCGGTCCTGCTGCTCGGCGAAAGCGGCACCGGCAAAGAGGCCCTGGCGCGCGCCCTGCACGATCTCGGACCGCGTGCCGCGAAACCCTTCGTCGCCATCAACTGCGGCGCCATCCCCGAGACGCTGCTGGAGAGCGAGCTCTTCGGTTACGAACGCGGCGCCTTCACCGGGGCGGCGAAGCAGACCATCGGCCGCATCGAGGGCGCCCAGCACGGCACGCTCTTCCTCGACGAGATCGGCGATCTGCCGCATGCGCTGCAGGTCAAGCTGCTGCGCTTCCTCCAGGAGCAGACGGTCGAGCGGATCGGCGGGCGCCAGCCGATCGCGGTCGATGTGCGGGTCGTCTCGGCGACCAACCAACCGCTCGAGCAGCAGATGGAGGCCGGCCGCTTCCGCTCCGATCTCTTCTACCGGCTCAACCCCGTCACCGTGCGCGTCCCGCCGCTGCGCGAGCGCGGCGCCGACGCCGTGCTGCTGGCGCGCCTCTTCCTCGGCCGCTTCAACCGCGAGATCGGCCGCAACCTGCGCGGCTTCAGCGAGCCCGCCCTGGCCGCGCTCGCCGGCCATGACTGGCCGGGCAACGTGCGCGAGCTCGAGAACCGGGTGAAGCGCGCGGTGATCATGGCCGACGGGCGGGTGATCGATGCCGCCGATCTCGAGCTCGCCGGCGGCGCGCCGCCCGATCTCGATCTGCGCGCCGCCCGGCACCGCGCCGAGCGCCAGGTGATCGAACGGGCGCTGGCGCAAAGCCGCGGCACGGTCGCGGGTGCCGCGCGGCTGCTCGGCATCAGCCGGCCCACGCTCTACGGATTGCTCGAGATGCATGGGCTTGCCGGCATCGCCGATTCCGCCCACGCGGAGCCTGCCCAGAACGGAGGACCCTCATGAGACGACCGCTCCTGCACGGGCTTTTCGCAGCCGCCGCCCCGCTCCTCGCCGCCCCGCTCCTCGCCGCCTTGTTCCTCACCACCGGGCCGAGCGCCAGCGCGGCCGATTACGAAGCGCGCGCCCAGGCGCTGCTCGCCAAGGGCGAGCCGCGGGCGGCCGCGATCGAGCTGCAGAACGCGCTCAAGCAGAACCCGGCCGCCGCCGCCGCGCATTACCAGTTGGCGAAGATCGACCTCTGGCTCGGCGATGCGGTGGCGGCGGAGCGGGAAGCGCGGGCGGCCAAGGACCACGGCTACGATCCCGGCGCCGCGCTCTCCCTGCTGCTCGACACCTATCTGGCCGAGGGCCGATACAAGGATCTGCTGCACGATTTCCCCACCGGCGCCGCTGGCGCCGCCGACCCCGCCATCGCGGCGCGCATTGCGGTCGGGCGGGGCCGGGCGGAGATGGCACTCGGCCAGCTCGATGCCGCCGCCGCTGACATCGCCGCCGCCAGGCGGCTGGCTCCGCGTGCGCTCGATCCGCTGCTGGCCGAGGAAGACCTCGATGTCGCCCGGCGCCAGCCGGCGGCGGCCGCGCAGGCGCTCGCCGCGGCGCTCGCGATCGACCCGCATGCTCCGGAGGCCCTGCTCCGCAAGGCCGCCCTCCTGCTCTCCGGCGGCGACGCCCAGGGCGCGGTCGCCCTGCTCGGGCCGGTGCTCGCCGCGGCGCCCAGCGACCCGCAGGTTCGGCTGACGATGGCCAACGCGCTGATCGGCGCCGGCGAGGACGCCAAGGCGGAGGCCGATGTCAAGGCCGTACTCACCATCGTGCCGGGCTCGGTGCAAGGCCTCTATCTGCAGGCGCTGCTGCTCGCGAGAGCCGGCCAGGATCAGCAGGCGAGCCTGCTGCTCGAGAAGCTCTCGCCGATGATGGGACGGGTCCCCGAGATCTACCTGCTGCAGGCGGCGGTCATGGCGCATCTGGGCCAGCTGGCGGAGGCCGACAGCGCGGTGCAGCACTTCCTCGGGCACTTCCCCGGGGACCCTCGCGGCGAGCGGCTGCTCGCCGAGATCGCGCTCCGCTCCGGCCAGCCGCAGGACGCTCTGGCGGCGCTGGGGGCGCTGCCCGCTGCGGCGCGAAGCGACGCCGCCACGCTCGTTCTCAGCGCGCGTGCCCACGCCGCGGTGGGCGACCTCGCGAGCGCCACGGCGGAGTTCACGGCGGCGGCGAAGCTCTCGCCCAAGCTCGCGGCGCCGCATGTCGGGCTCGCCGCCATCCGCTTCGCGCTCGGCGATATGAGCGGGGCCATCCGGGAGTACCAACAGGCGCTCAGCCTCTCCCCGGGCGACAGCGCGACGCGGCGAGCGCTGGTCGAGGCGGCGATCCGGGCCGGGCAGTACGACCTCGCCGCCGCCAACCTCGCCGTGCTCGGCAAGACAGCGGGGGAGGCGCCGGCAGATGCCCTGCTCCGAGGCCAGTTGCAGCTCGCCGAGCTCGATATCGCCGGGGCGCGGGCGAACTACGCGGCGCTCCTCAAGGCGCATCCGGACTCGCTCTCCGCCGAGCTTGGCCTCGCGCGCGTCGCCGCCCTCGACGGCGACACCAAGGAGCAGCAGCGTCGCCTCGCTGCGGCACTGGCGAAGAGCCCGACAAACTCGGCGGTGCTCGCCTCCCTCGTCTCCCTCCTGGCGAGCGAGGGCAAACTCGCCGAGGCGCGCTCCGTCCTTGAGCGCGCTCACGCGGCGGCGCCGGACGCGCCCGCCGTCACTGCGGATCTCGCCTCGCTCGATATCCGCATGAGGGAGCCGGGCAAGGCGCTCGATTTGCTGGCGACCATCAACGTCGGCAACGACCCGGCGCTGCTCGGCCTTGAAGCCCAGGCGGACCTCGCGGCCGGCAAGCGGCTCGCGGCGCAGGATGCGCTGAGCGCGCTCATCGCCCACGCGCCGGACGCAGTCGGGGCACGGCTCACCCTCGGCCGCCTGCTGGTTGCGGACAAGGAGTTCGCCGCCGCGCGCGGTGCGATCGAGGACGGGCTCGCGCGCGACCCCGGCAATCTCACCCTGCTGCAGGGCCTGGTCGGCGTCGCGCTCAACGAACACGGCTCGGCGGCCGCCCTTGCCGAGGCCAAGACGCTCGCCGCCGACCCTGCTCACCAGCCCGCGGCGCGCACGCTCGTCGGTGATTTCGACATGGCGCAGCACCAGCCCGCGGCCGCCGCCCAAGCGTATGCCGCGTCGCTCGCCGCCGCGCCTTCGGCTGCCCTCGCCGCGCGCCTCGCCACCGCGCTCGAGGCCGCCGGTAAGCCCGCCGAGGCGGCCGTGCGGCTTCGCGCCTATCTCACGCAGCAGCCCGACGCGATCGCGGTCGCCGCGGTGCTCGGCAGCGTCGAAATCCAACAGGGACAGCTCGATTCCGCGGGCCGCCGGCTGCAGAGCGTGATCGCCGCGGAGCCGACCAACGTCGCCGCGCTCAACGACCTCGCCTGGGTGCGGTCCGAACAGGGCGCGCCGGACGCCCTGCAACTCGCCGAACGTGCCTACTCCCTTTCCGGCGACCCGCACGTCGCGGACACGCTCGGCTGGATTCTCACCCGCCAGAAGCCGAGCCGAACCGGCCTCGCGCTGCTCCGGCAGGCGCACGAGGCGGCGCCCGACGACCCCGCGGTTACCTACCATCTGGCCGCTGCGCTGGCCGGGCTCGGGCAGGAAGCGGCGGCCGCTTCCCTGCTCCGGCCCATCGTCACCGGCCCGGCCACGTTCACGGAGAAGGCCGCGGCCGGCGCGCTGCTCCAGAAGATCACCAGCCACTCCTAGAGCGTGATGATATCTGCTCATCACGCTCCGGCTTTGGCTCTGCGATCAATTCCACGGCTTCGGCGGATCGCATCGCGCGTTCCGCCAGAAGCCATATCGATCTAAGCGGACGGCGCCCGGAGCTGGTCGATGCGTGGACTGGTCTTCATGCTCGCCATGGGCGGGCTTTTGCCGATGGCGGCGACGGCGCCGATGGTCGGCGTGATCGCTTATTATTGGATCTCCTTCATGAGCCCGCAGATGGAGCTCTGGGGGATCGCCGCTGCGCCGCCCTGGGCGCTGCTCTCCGTTCTCGCCACGCTCATCGGCTGCCTCGTCGCCCGCGAGCCGAAGCGGCTGCCCGCCAATCTGATGGTCGTGCTGATCATCCTTTTCATGGTCCTCACCTCCGTTTCGAGCCTCTTTGCACTCGGACCGCCGGACCGCGTCCTTCAGGCCTGGACCCAGGAGGTGAAGACCCTCTTGTTTCTTCTGGTACTCGCTGCCCTCCTCTCCGACCGCCACCGTATCCATGCGCTGGTCTGGGTGATGGTGATCTCGGTCGGCTTCTATGGCGTCGCCGGCGGGCTCTTCGCGATCGTGACCGGCGGGCATGACCGCGTCTGGGGCCCGCCCGAACTCGATCATCGGCGACAACAACCAGCTCGCCGCGGCGTTGCTGATCGTCCTGCCGCTGGTGAACTATCTCCGCCTGCAGTCGGTGCACCGGATCGTCCGCAGCGGCCTCGTCTTTGCCATGCTGCTGATGCTTCTCGCCGTGCTGGCGAGCTACTCTCGCGGCGCCATGCTCGGACTCGCCGCCGTCGGCCTGTTCCTATGGTGGAACACTCGCCACAGGCTCATCACCGGCGCAACGATGGCGCTGGTGCTCGCGGTCGGGCTCGTCTTCATGCCGGCGGACTGGACCGACCGGATGATGACGATCGACCAGTACCACCAGGACCAATCTGCCGAGGCACGCCTGACCGTCTGGCGCGAGGCGTTCGGCATCGCGCTCGCCCGCCCGTTGACCGGGGGGGGCTATGAAAGCACCAAGACGCCCCAGGTGCTGCACCAATTCTATCCCAACGCAATCGTTCGGGCAGCACACAGCATCTGGTTCGAGGTGTTGAGCGAGAACGGCTTCCCCGCGTTCTTCCTCTGGCTCGGCATGCTGCTGCTCGGCTTTGTGAACGTCCGGCGTGTCCGCCAACTCACCCGCGGCGACCCGAACCTCGCCTGGGCCGAGGATTTCGCGCGAATGGTTCAGGTCTCGCTCATCGCTTACGTGAGCGCCGGCACCTTCCTTTCGATGGGCTATTACGACCTCACCTTCGCCCTCCTGGTCGCGCTCGCCGCGACGCGCGATCTTCTCGCCCGCGCCCCCGCCCGCACCCATGAAACGGCGCCGGCAGCTTCCCGCCCGTTGGCGGCGCCCGGCCCGGCACGATCGGTCCAAACGCCGCGGCAGGAACGGCCTGCCTCGATTCCCACCTGGCGACTGAGGCGCCTGCCCCGATGATCAAGGGCCTTCTCCTCGGCATCGCCATTTTTGCCGTCCTCTGGCTTGCTCTCTGGATGATGCGCGCCGACGCCGGCCGGCAGGGCCGCTGGGCTCCCTTCGATATGCGTGAGCCCGACCGGCGCCCCGACGCATCGCCGACCTCGCGCGGCCGCCGCGTGCCACCCGGCCGCACTCGGCGATCACGATGAGTCCTCTTCGCCTCCTCACATTCTCGACACTTTACCCGAACGATGCCGCGCCCAATCACGGCATCTTCGTCGAAGCGCGGCTTCGCCATCTCGTTCGCCACCAGTCGGTCAAGAGCACGGTGGTGGCGCCGGTGCCCTTCTTCCCCTTTCGCGCATCGGTACTTCGGCACCTGGTCCCGCCATGCCCGCGCGTCCCACCGTGAGGAGCGTCATGGTCTCACCGTGCATCATCCGCGCTATCTCGTGATTCCGCGCCTCGGTATGTCTGCGTCGCCGTTTCTTCTCTACCGGGCGGTGGCGCCGGCACTACGTCGCCTGCTCGCCGAGGGCCAGGCGTTCGACGCGATCGACGCACACTACCTCTATCCCGATGGCGTCGCTGCTGTCTGGCTCGGCCGCCGATTCGGCCTGCCGGTCGTCGTCACTGCCCGCGGTTCGGACGTGACGGCCTGTCCCGACTACGCCGTGCCGCGGCGGTTGATCGCACGCGCAATCGCCGATGCCGACGCGCTCATCGCGGTGAGCGAGGCCCTCGAACGCCGTCTGATCGAACTCGGCGCCAATTCCGGCCGCGTCACGGTTCTTCGCAACGGCGTCGACGCCGCTCTCTTCCGGCCACTACCTCGAAACGAAGCGCGCGCGAAGCTCGGCCTCGCCCGGCCGGCGCTCCTCTCGGTCGGGCACCTGATCGAACGCAAGGGCCACGATCGGGTCATCGCGGCGCTGCCGTCGCTGCCGGGGCTCGATCTCGTGATCGTGGGCGAGGGGCCCGAGCGCGCGCGGCTCGCGGCACTCGTGGCGTGGCTCGGGCTTGGTGGGAGAGTGCGCTTCACCGGTGCCGTGCCGCAATCCGCGCTGCCCCTCTACTACTCCGCGGTCGAAGCGCTCGTACTCGCATCCAGTCGCGAGGGCTGGGCGAACGTGCTGTTGGAATCGATGGCCTGCGGGACGCCGGTCGTGGCCTCGAACGTCTGGGGCAATCCCGAGGTGGTGAGGAACTGCGACGCCGGGCGCATCACTGCGGCGAACACGCCCGAGGCGATCGCCTCCGCGGTGCAGGATCTCCTTGCCGCCCCGCCGTCACGTGCCGCGACGCGCGCCTATGCCGAGCGCTTCGGGTGGGAAGCGACGAGCGCGGGGCAGGTGAGCGTGTTCGAAGCGGTCTTGCGTGGCCGCGGGCGCCCGGGGAACGTCGCCCCCCGCGCCGCTGCCGCCGTGCCTGCCCAATGACGGTCCGTGCCCTTTCCAATTCCCCGCCCGCGCATCTTCCGTGCGTGCCCATCGACCGCCCGGGCGAGACGTCCTGATTACGCGACCCGGCTCGCGCGGCGACGGAATGTGGAGGCCAGGTTCGGCAGAAAATAGATCGCGTTCCTTCCGGCCAGAGACGCAAGGCGATAATAGCCGTCTCTCGCTGCCGTCGAGAGGCGCCGCTTCGTGCGCCGCTCCGCCGCGAGGCCCCGCATGGCCCGCGCATACGCGCCATAATCCGCGAACTGGAAGAACGAAGACGTTCTCTCGAACTCGGCAAGAACGTCTATCAGCTCTCCCGGCGACCAGAAAAGGTTCCCATCCTGCCAATTCTTCCGCCCGCAGAGCGAGGCGTAAAGGTCTCGCATCGGAATCGGCAGCCAATGGCAGAAGGGCAGGCTCGTGTCGTGGTGGATCACGGGGAACAGCCGGTTCGGCGAGGTGATCACCAGAGCGTCCCGCGTCACGCGCGCAAGATCCCGGATCACGTCGTGATCCTTGCCGGTATGCTCGACGACCTCGATACAATAGGTGGCGTCCGCCTCCTGGTCCGCCAGCGGCAAGGCGCCGGCCGCGCCGGCGCGCCACTCGATACGATCAGCCACGCCGAGAACTGCCGCAATCCTTTCCGCGGCGACGAGCCGCGGCTCGTTCATGTCGATCGCCACGATCCTGACGCTCGTCCGCAACGCAAACGCGATCGCGAGCCACCCGTATCCGGCCCCGACGTCAGCCACCACGCCAACATCGGAGGGGTCGGACCGGGCCAGAAACGGCTCGACGAAGTGGAACATGTAGAAATCGAGGTTGTCGTTCAGATCCCAGACCGCGTAGTGGCTTTGGCCGAAATGCGGCACCCGAAGGATCGCGTCCCGCTGGGCATCGGATATCCAGTTCACGGCCGCACCTCGGCTTCGGGACGGTCGCTTATCAACTTAAGATTTTGAGGCATCGGCCACGGCTTCTCAATCAATGTCGCCCTTCCTGTAGATGCCGAGAAGGCAGAGTTCGGGATAGCGGAGGCCGAGCGCGCGCAGAGCCCTCCATGCCGACAGCTCGAGCGTCATGGTGAGCGGCGACCACGACATGCCGCGGCAATCGTCCAGATAGCGGAAGCCTTCCTCGACGAAGCCTCCCGCTCCGAACAGGCGCCGCAGCTCATTGCGCGTATTCATACGGTAGGCCGTGGGGAACGTGTCCTCTGGAGAGACCCTCCAAAGGATGCTCTTGAGCGCGTGATGCACCGCCAGGGGCGTCGCTGCGGCCACCAATGATACGGGGGACCACTTGCTCACCGTATAGACGACGACCCGCCCGGCACTCCGGGTCAGTCGGCCGAGCGCGGCGACGGCGGAGCTCGGGTCTGCGATATGCTCTGCCACCATGCGGAGCGAGATCAGATCGAAGCGCTGGTCTGTTTCGTACTCTTCGAGCAGGCATTTGGCGCGTTCGTGCACCAATTCATTCATGTCGATGTTGTCGCTGGGGTCGAGCCCGACGAGCCTGCGCGCACGAGACGAGAGGAGTCTGGCGAGGGGTTTGTTGGAGGGAAAGAGATCGCGCCCGCACCCGACATCGAGCCAATCGGTGCCGCTCCCGACGAGACGAAGCAAGTTCGCTTCGTACCATTCGTCCGGGGTGAAATATCCGAAGCGCCGGCGCATCCGCGGGGACCAGCCCAGGGGCCCTTCCGCATCGAACTTGAGTCGGCAGACCTCGCGTACCGCCTCCGCCAGATCCCAGCATGCGGGAACCATCGTGTTCACAGACCTGTGGCCCGATCGTGGTTCACCCATGGCCTCAGGGCGAAAACACGGGGCCGAGTCCGACGTCCCGATTGAGCTGCGAGCGACGACAATCGAACCGCTCAGCGGGTTGCCGGGAACAAAGCCCGGTCGCGCCGGGGGACGACCGCGAATTGGGGCCAGGTCGCGCGCGAGACAAGATCGATAAAGGGAGCGCCGCTGCCGAGCAGCCAGCGATAGGCCTCGCGAGCCTGGTCCGACCCAGTCACGGTGATGATGCCCGCCAGGCTTGCCAGTCCAAGCTGCGCATAATAGCCGTTGCTGTGCTTCCAGCCGCTGCCGTTGGCGCCGTCGCCCGCCTCGGTCGCGCGCTCGATTTCGGCCCAGGTCTTGTAGGTCCGGAGAGTGTGGGAGTCGTAAGTGAAAATATTGTAGGCCACGCCGTCGCGCGGATTGAAGCCGTTGGCTCCGTTGAGGAAGCGCCCGACCAGGAAATTGCTTTGCCATTTGAGGAAGGTGACGGCCTGACGGTCACCTTGCTCGGCGGCAAGCACCACGGTGCTCGCCAGGAAATCCTGCTCCCAGGCCCCCATCGACCCGCGGCTGCCGTAGAGCCCGGGAATGTAGCCGTAGGCCTGCCCCTCATCGGCCGTCCAGGTGGGGATCTGCGAGACCAGCCAGGAGAAATTATTGTTTTCCATCTGCCGGAAGTACCGCTGCATCGGAGAACCTGGCGGATTAGCATAGGCCGCCTCGACGATCTCGCGCAGGCTCCAGGCGGCGGCGCGCACTTGGTTGCCCTGCACCACCAGCCCCTGGCCCCAGTTGCGTGCCTGCGGAGCCGGCCAGAACATCGTTTCGCACCACGCCGCCTGAGCGTTGAGCTGATCGAGGTTGTATTCGCTGCCGGTCAGGAGGTAGGCGACGTAGGAGAGGTCCGGCTGATGCGCCGGATCGACCCTCCAGCCACCCGCCAGAGTCAGCGGCTGCGTCAGAGGCGTCGCCGTAAATGGATGTTGGAGCGAAGCCTCGATCCAGACAGTCGGGATATCCTGGGTGGTGAGATATCCTCCGGTGGCGGGGTAGAAGAAGTGCCAGGGCACAGCGCTGGCCGCGTCGGCCTGGCCGAGGGCGAACCGTGCGGCGATCGGGTTCTGGGTCATCAGCCAGGCGGCGTTCCATGCCGTCGTCAGGCCGATATCCGGCCGCCCGCCAACCGCCGGCATCGATGTCGTGATGAAATTCGAAGACAGCGGCGCGCCCCATCCCGGCTTGGCCATGATTGCGGCTTCCTGACCGAGCAGCGAGGCGACAACCCCGAGGTGAAGATCGAAATTGGGGATCGCGCCGGTCTCTTCGAGATAGCCGATATCGTGCTGGATGTTCACGTCCGCCGCCGGGCCGGCGGTGCCGACCACCGTGTGCCAGTCCTGGTACTGGTACTGCGTGATGTCGCTCTGTTGGGAGGCCGTCTGCCCGTCCTGGATGATCTGCTCGCTGTAGGTGACGGTGCCGCCGTGGGGCTGCATCGCGACGTCGTTGTCGAACCGCACATCGCTCGAAAACGCGCCGTTCGCAAAGGCGGTGATGTCGAAGACGAGACGAAACGATCCGCGCACCGGCACATCGACGAGCGCTTCCGTAGCCTCCGGGCCGTGCCGCCAGTCGCTTGCGGTGCCGTTCCCCAAACCCGCCTGCAGGGCCGCTACGCCATCGACCGTAATTCGGCTCACGGTGCCGTCAGGATTTTCGAAATCAAGGACGACACTCAGGCGGTAACGTGCGAGTGCTGCGGAAAGATCGACGGGGGCGGCCGGCGGCGGCGCGTCGGCCGGTGCCCGGACCAGCATCGCGCCCGTGGCCGTGCGCGCCGACAAGGGCGGCGTCATCACGGTGAGCGTCGCCATCGCCACCGAGCCGTCAGAATTGTAGGTCCTCGGGTCCACCTGGACCGGGAACCGCTTGCCGATGTCGAACTGGAGCTGATCGTCCGGCATGACCGCGCCCGGCTTGAACACTTCGCCGAACGTGAGCGGCATCGTCGGCGTCGCCGTCTTGCCGAGGTTCTGCAGGACCAGCCCGACAATCTCGCCCGGCCGCGTCGGTTGGGGAATGCCGGCGGAGCGGACCAAGGCGGCGCTGAGGCCGGCAAATGCGGGCGCGCCCAGGGGGAGCGCAAAAGCGAACGCGAGCGATGCGGCGAACCCGGCTCGCTTCACGCGCATTACGCCCGCCTCCAGCGTGGCAAGAAATTGGTGAGCATGCGCGCCGTCAGCGCGAGCGCGTCCGTCTCCGCCCCCGCCGGTCTTCCTGCCGCCATCCAGGCCCCGAGCAGGACAGTGAAATAGACGCCCGCGCCGAGGACGACCGCGCAGAACAGGTGGCTCGCGAGAGCCAGTTCGCCGCCTGGGAATTCCGTCCAGCCGAGCCCGAGCCGGACGAGGGCGAGCGCCATCGCGGCGGTCGCAAGCAGGCTTCGCCAGACCCGGGAGAAAAGCTCGGACAGGCGAAGACCCAGGCGGCGCAGCGTCGCCACCAGATAGATCGCCTGGTTGAACGCGTCCGTGATCGCGATCGCGACGGCCGCGCCGAGCAGGCCGAAATACGGCACCAGCGCCACCAGCAGGAGCACGCACGCGATGCTCGTGGCACCGCTGATTTTCGCCATCGGGCGCAGCCAGGCATGGGCCGCGAACAGGGTGGCGCTCACCGATCCGAACAGCATCATCGTTCCGGCAACCCCAAGCACTTCGACCAGCGGCACCGCCTGCATCCAGGGCGGGCCGAAGGCGAGCTTGACCACCGGGTAGGCGACCAGCGAGGTGCCAACGCCGGCGGGGAGCGTGAGGAGCGCCATGGTGCCTAGGATGCGTAGGAAGGCCTCGGCGCGATCTTCATTGCTCTGGCGCGCGGCAGCGAACCCGGAGAACGAAGCGCGGCTCAGCGGCGAGACCAGCTCCGTGAACGCCAGGCTCGCCACCTCGTTGCCGACGGTCAGAATCCCAACCGAAGCGGCGCCGTCCAGCCGGCCGACGATCAGGTTCGGGGCCTGGCTGCGCAGCATGGTGATCAACCCGAGCACCCACATCCAGAACGAGAATCCGGCTAGCCGCCGCCATGCGCGCAACGTCAAACGCGGGCGATAGGGGTGCATCCAATAGCTGAAGAGCACGCCAGAGAGGTTCGCGGAGGCGATCCCGGCGACCAGCGCCCAATAGCTACGCCAGATCACGGCGGCGACGATCGCGACCGCGACCGACAGCAGGCGCGGCACGATCTGGAGGATAAATTCCTTGTCGAACGCGATGTAGCGCCGGAAGTCGATCACGCCGATATTGGTGAGGCCGGTGAGCGCGGTCATCGCGGCGAAGACGAGCACGATGGCCTCGAGGCGCGGGTCGCCGAGAAAGCCCGCGATCGCCCCGGCCCCGGCGGCAAGAACCGCCCCCATGCCGAGCGAGCGGAGAAGATTGATGGTGAAGCCGGTGTCGTAGAGGTCGCGATCGGGGCGCTCGTCGCGGATGATCGCCTGTTCGACGCCCACGGTGCAGAGCGCGTCGAGGCCGCCCGCGAAGCCGTAGCCGAGCGCTACGAGACCAAAATCCGCGGGCGCCAGCAACCGGACCAGGACGAGCGTGTTGACGACGCCGAGCAGCCGCGTCGCCATGCGCCAGCCGATTACCCACGCCGCGCCGTGGGCCGTGCGCCGGAGGATCGAGCCGGGCCGGGCGAGGGTCGCGAGGCCAGCATCCTCGCCGCCCGCGCGGGCGGGCTTCATCGGCGGCTCGGCGCTCATGCCCGAGAAACGCCCGGCCCGCCGCCCAGGCCCTCCCAGGCCCGGGCCGACGGTCCCGGCGCGGATCGGGCCCGCCCGTCGTCAGCCGCATTCCGGGAGGCCCGTGCCGGGCTGTACATCCATCGCCTGCCTTGACCGCATCGGGGACGAGCGCAGCCGATGCGCCCGCCCGTCCTGAACGCTCTTAACAGGTTTGGCAGGATAGGGAGATTTGGTCCAGTTCACTTTGGTGCTATGAGGTGAACGGATATTTCACGCGCATAGGTTGAATGTGGCGCGTGGCAAGGCCCCCGCGTGCCTCGCAGGTTCCGGCCGCCTCATTGGCCGCCGCGCATCGTTCCTTCCCCCGCTTCGATCCCGGCGATCGCCTGCCGGGCAAGCCGCGCGTAGCAGCCCTTCTCATAGCGCACCGCGCCGAGGAAGTGCAGGAACCGCGCTCCTTCCGGCGGCCGCGCAGGCTGGAAGTTGGCATAGTCCGGCCAGGGTAGGACGATCGCCCCGGGCGCGTTGGCGATCGCGAAGTTGGACGCGCACTGCTCGGTCCCCCAATCCGTCCAGCGCGTTCCGATCAGCCCGGCCATGTTGCGGTGGAACTCCTCGATCGTCCGTCGGCTGCAGCCGCCGCACGCGAATCCGGCGAATGCGGAGGAGCCTCGGACGTAGCGCCACGCATGTGCGTCCGGGTAGGCGTCGAAGCGGCGCTGCGCGACGATGCCGATGTAGGAGCTCGCAAAATCGATACTCGCAGCGGCCTCGGGCAAGGTTACAATCCGCTGGCCGCAAGCGGCTGGGCCTCCGCCGAGCACGAACGAGCGGTTTTCGGCGATGCACGCCGCGACCTCCGCAATGTCTGGCCCGATCGCAAGGGTGTCCGAGTCCAGTTGGATGACATACTCGCGCTCGGCACGATCGGCGATGAAGAGAAGCCGCTCCCAGGTTCCGCCCCGCTGGCACGCCCCGACCGGGATGCTTTCGATCTCGACGATTTCGATGCCGGGCACGTGCTCCTCGAGCTGCCTCCGCAGGCGCGCCGGCGAAGCGCCGGTGATGATCGCGACGACCCTGCCGCCCGGCAGCCGGCGGTAGAGGCTCTTGATCGCCAGCAGGTACATCGGCAGATCCGTGATCGAGACCATGCTGACGATGGACAGCTGCGCCTCGGCGAGGCGGAGCGGAAGTGTCGCGAAGATGTCCGCGATCTGCCGGTTGAACCTCCGGGCGGACAAGGCCCGTCGCCAGCGATAGAACATTCCCTCTCCCCGAGGCCGAATGGGAGGAATGAACGCAACAGCGCCCGAAGACAACCACCGTCAACCGCCGGCGGGCGTCCAATTCTAGCGCACGCCGCCGGTGCCGTCAGGTCACAGGAGCGTGCGATGCGCCCGCCCGGCTGGTAGACACGCCCGAGGCGTGAGAATCACGCGAGCCCGGCGAGTGTCACCTGGATCGACGTCGCCTGTGCCGTCATCGCCGCCTGCCACTGCCCGAGCGCGCCCAGAACGCTCTCCAACCCAGAAATCGCGGCGGACATATCCGCGGCCAGCACCGCGTACGTCGGCAAGGCCAGCGCTGCGGCGGCCGTCAGTGCGCCGATCACCGGAGCACCCGAGAGTGCCACAGGCCGGATCGCCGCGACGATCGCATCGGCAATGCCGACCTGCTCGTTGCCGCTGCCGGTTCCGATCGTGAGCACGAGCCCGGACTGTGCGGCCGAGGTGAACTGGTGCTCTACGAGCAGGTAGTATTTCCCGCAGTCCTGTGTCCACCCGGCGCCCGCCGTCGGACTCGCCGTCGCGCCGACCCGATAGGCGCCGATGACGAAGTCGGCGGCGTTGCTGGTCGAGATTGAAGCGCTTGCCCCGGCGGCGGCGGCCGGAACGGAGGAATTGGCGTCGAATGGATCGGACGTGTTCGCGCCGCTGACCGCCACCGCGCACGCGGCAAGATAGGCGGAGTAGGTCTGGCTGACCGTGATGATGTCGCCGCTCAGCGCCGTCGGTGCCACGGCGTACCATTCGTCGAGTTGCTGGACGCTCCCGTAAACGACACTCCTCCGTCGTGTCCACGTCAAGCCGGCTGTGTCAGAGACGGTGGTCACCGGGCCGCCGTTGGTCTCAATGAAGAGAACGATCACGTCTTCGGCATTGCCGGTTGTGAGCGAGCCGGAGATCGCGCTGGCGCTCACGCCGCCGAATGCGACCGTTCCGTCCACAAGGAAATTCGCGTTGCCGTCCGTCACCGAAAGGGCCCCCTTTGTCTTCAGCGCGCCGACCATCGGGGCGCCCGACATCTGATCGAATGGCGTTCCGCCGGTCGTGATGGCGGCCGCGGCACCAAGTGTTCCCACCATCGGATTGGCGTTGATCGGCGCGGCTGACGGCGCCGCGGCAGCAGGAAGCACCTGAGATCCATTGAGCGTGCGCGACATTACCATCGTCAGGAACTGGCCGTTGTCCCCCGCCCAGCTCGCGTCGTCGATATAGGGGGCGTTGGTGCCGTTCGCCGCGGTCATCGTCTGCAGCATGGTTAGAGCCGCGCTTGCGCCGGGCTGCCCGAGGGTGATGTAGTTGGCCAGGGTGATCCACAAAAGCTGCCCGTAGTCTCCGTACGCGCCGCTCCCTCCACCAACCCCCGGGAACCAGACCACGTCACCGTCAGAGATGTTCGATATCCCCGACTGTTGAATGAGGCTCTCGATCGCCTCCCAGGTCTGCGCGGGAAGATACTGACTTCCCCAGGTGAAGATGCTCCCGTCGCCGGTGGCCCCACCGTAGAACTGGAACACAGCCATGACATAGACCACGGCCTCCGCGGGAGGAAACCCGGTTGGCGGGTCGTTGGAGCCGTGGGTGAACAGGCCGACGAAATAGTTCGCCATCCATTGGCAGATTTGCAAGGCGATCGGATGGCCCATGATTGCGGTCATGCCGAGGCTGGAGAAGAGATAGCTCTCTTCCCAGTTCGCCAGGTTCGACCCGTAGCTCCAGTTCGGGTACCAGCCGAAGCACTCGGGCCCCTGAATCGCCTGATAGGTTCCCATCTGTGTTAGGAACCAGTAGAGATTGTTGTCGAGCATCTTCCGGAAATAGAGCTTCATCGCGCTCCCGTCCGGATTGGCGTAGGTTGCATAGAGGATATCGCGCATCCCCCATGAGGCGGCGCGTACCTGTCCCTGCCTCATGATAAGACCCTGGCCGTAGTTCCTGTAGGGCCCGCTCTGCGGCGTCGCCGTCTCGACCCAAGCCGTCACGGCGTTCAGCTCATCCAGGAAGTACCGACGCCCCGTGGTAATATAGCTCAGATAAACAAGCTCGGGAAAATGTGCGGTCTGGATATCCCAGTCGGGGTCGGTCGTCGTCCGTGCCAGCAACGTGAGGCCACCGTACTGAGGCGTATAGGGTGTGGCGTACGTTCCGGGGCCAACCTCCGACCACAGGTACGGAGAATCGTCGGTGGTTAGGTACTCGCCCGTCTCTTCGTTCCAGAAATGCCACGGGATGCCGCCGCCCACTTTGGCACACTCGAAATTCGTCCCCAGGAAGTCGTGATTCTGCGTGACATACCACCAGCAGCACCATGAATCGTTAAGCCCGATGTCGGGTCGTCCGCCGACGCCGGCCATGCTGTAGGCGACGAGGTTGCCGCCATTGAAGCTCGGGTTCGTCAGAGGCTGGCCAAAACCTGCCGCCGCGACAAAACCCTGCGCGCCCTGATAGGGGCCAATCCCCGCGGATGCCTGTTCCACAACGCCAAGAGTGGAATTGTAGGCTTGTGTCGCCTGGGCGGCAATGAAATCGTTCGGATTGTGGATGATCTGAAGGGTCAGGTCCTGCGACGAATTGACGATGCGCGGAACCGTGCCAACCTGCCAGGTCCAGTTCTCGTAAAGATAGTGCTGGAGAGGCATGCTCGCATAGGCAGCGTTTCCGTTCAGTGTGAGGTTCGCGGTGTAGGCGAGCGTGCCGGCGAAGGCCGCCTGTCCGCTGGTGATCGTCGTCGCGATGTCGTTCGCCAGCATGACGTCGGCGTTCATCGTGCCGTCCGCGTAGGCGCGCACGTCGATCTGCACGCGAAGGGTCTCAAAGAGGACCGCGTTGGCTCGGCCTTCGACCGCCAGCGGGCCGCTGAGCCAGAGGTTCGGCGTCGTCCCGCTGATGAGCGCCACCAGATCCTGCGTGAGCGGGTCGTCGAAACTCGCCCCGACGTTGGTCCAGGTCGTGCCTCCGTCCAGCACCGCCGCGCCCACGGTCTGGGGCCATGTCGGCTCCGCCGTGCCGGTCGTGCCGCCCGTTGTGCACTGGAAGCTGTAGCCGCCGGCGTTGGCCGAGGCCGGGGCGATCAACGCGCCGGGCGTTTGAGCGGCCGAAGCGGTCCAGTTAGGGAGCGAGGACGCGGTCAGTTCCAGCGTGAGCGTGTTGGAGCCGAGCGCGCTCGGGAAGCTCAAATCGGTGCCGCCGGGCGGCGAGGCTGGCGAGAATTGGCCCCAGGCCGTCGCCCCGGCCGCGACCGCCGGTGCCTTTACGGTGACGACGGCGTGCGCCGCCGAGCCATCCGTATAGCGCGTCTTGACGTCGACCTGGCAGGGAGCGGCGCCGGAGCCGAAATTGGCGCTGAGGCCCGTGCCGTCGGCAAGCTGCCCGATCTCGAAGGAGTGCGCGAACGTCACGTACTGCGCGCCGCTCGCGCTACTCCCGTTGTTCGCGATTCCCTTGATGAAGGTCGCCCCGGAGGCAAGCGCCGGGAAGTCCGGGAGAATGATGTTTGTCATCTCGCGCGCCACCCGGGAGGAGGTTAGATCGCCGGCAGCGCGTGCGTCAGGCTCGTCACGTTGAGCGGAACACCCATATTGAGTGTCGTCGTCGAGATCACGATGTCGGTACTGCCGGCGTTGTTGAAGTTCCAGACCGCCGTGCCGTCGGCGATGTTGAGTCCGGTGCCGCTCGGGCCGCCGCTCGTCGCCGTCGTGCCGGCCGTCTGACAGGAATACGTGTTGCCGTTGCTGATCACGTACTGACCGGCCATCACCCCGGTACCCGGCTCCCACGCTGCGCCGACCGTATAGTCCGCAAGGACGGTGCCGTAGGTGCTGGCGACGGCACGGGCGAAGCATGCGGTCCCGTTGGCACTCGGCGTGACGGTCGGGCTGACGAAGGACGCGGCGGCCACTTCCTGCAGGCTAGTGAAGATCGGCGCGGCAAAGGCCGGATTCGCAAAGGTAAATTTGGCCAGCGGCATCTGCGCTCCGATCGGCGTCTCGGGCGCCACCGGGATCGCACCCTGATAAAGGGTGAGGGTGCCGGAATTGTAGAGCGCGTCAAGCGCGCCGAGGGCGACGCTTGCCGAGGATTGGGCAACGTTCATGGCTGGTCTCCTTGGGTCTTGATGGACAGCGGGGCGCGCCGTGACGACCTACGCGGGCCGCGGGCGGTGCCGTCGGAATCGGGGCACTCGGTGTTCGGGCTTTCGTGCGTCGCTGTTCCAGGCGATGCCGCTGGCGGTCGCTCAAAGCGACTGGAGGCGGGCGGGTGTCAGGGTCGAACCCCGCCATCCCCGCGCTCCGGGCCAAGCCCAAGAGTCCAGGGTTGCGGTGCAACGAAATCCGCGATACCGCGGCGTCGCTTCACGGCCCGCACCTTCCGGCCAGGCCGGAGCGCGGTCACTCATTGTCGATGTTAGCAAATTGAATGCCTCGAAATGTGCCATTGGGTCAAGCGACTTCGTCGGCCGGCTCCGGCACCGCGGCTGCCCAGGGCGGGGACCATGACCCACGGAAGAGGCGACCGGGGGAGATTGAAGCGGCTGCCGGTCGAGCTCCGACCCCTTGCCGGGAGCGCAGCTTCACCTGAAATTGTCTTGTCATCCACCATGTTCGACAACACCATAGGCTGCCGACCCAAGGCTCGGACCTGCCCGAAGATCTCCCTCACCCGCGTGACCGCACCCATCGACCGGACCCGGCCCCACACCGGGGTCTCGCAAGCCTCACCTGCGCCCAAGCCTCACCTGCGCCAGTGTGCCGCGCCATCCCCTCCAAGCGCGCCTTCGATCAGCCTGAGTGCGCTCCGGCGCACCCCACGGAGCCATGATGGCCAGCCGTACGGACGTGCAGCTTCTCCTCTGTTCCAACGCGCTCTATCTCCAGCATGTCGCGGTCTGCCTGACCTCCCTGCTGGCGAACAACGCGGACCTCTTCTTCGATATCGTGGTGGTGGCGCGGACCGGGGACGCCTTGAACGAAGAGAAGTTGCGCCGCTCCCTGGGGCTCTTCCCGCACCATCGGTTGCGATTCCGGCAGTTCTCTCCGCCCGAAGACCGTCTCCTGCCGCTCAATCCCCGCGCCCACTACACGCCGGACATTTGGACCAGGCTATGGGTCGAAAGATTTTTCGACCCAGACACCGATCGGGTGCTGTACCTGGATAGCGATATCGTCGTCGTCGGAAGCCTGGCACCGCTGTGGAACGCCGATCTGCACGGCGCCCTGCTCGGAGCGGTCGACATTCCGGGCTCCCAGCGGGGCATTGAGAATCTCGGCCTATGCAGCGAGGACGGCTACTTCAATTCGGGCGTCCTGCTGATCGATCTCGCGCAGTGGCGCCGCACCCGTGCCCTGGAAGCGGTGCTCGATTATGTTTCCGCCAATCACGAGTGCCTGCGCGATCCCGACCAGGATGCATTGAACGCCTGCTTCTATGCTCGCAGGAAGCGACTTGAATATAAATGGAATGCCATCTGGCCGTTCTTTCGCGAACCGCTCGCGCTTCCGCTGCCACGCGGGGAGATCGAGGCTGTCCGCCGCGACGTGCGGGTCATCCACTTCAATGGCTGGTCGAAACCATGGAGCTACCTCAGTCCTCACCCACGAAAGGCCGAGTACGAGAAATATCTCCGGATGACCGAATGGCGAGATTTCATCCCACCCGATCGGACAATGAAGAACAGGTTGCGCAAGGCAGCCTCGGTTGTCCTGCCCGCGAGAGTAAAGAGCCTTCTTAGGTCGTTCTTCTCATAGGTGCCGGGCGGTAAAAGTGGATGGAACCCGGATGGATCGCCTATCATTGCATCTCTTCAACAGCGCCATCTCAATTCTTCAGCCCGGCGGCAACCGCCAATATTTTGCCCTGCTCATCCGCCGTCGCGGCCATGCGCTTGAAGGCCCACGCAATCATTCTCATTTTCCACCAATCGAAGAAGGACCCCCAATCAGCTAAAGAATCGACCCTCAGGACCTGGAAACCGACCTCGCCCAACGCCTTGAGCAAGAGCCACCTTGAGATTGGTGTGATATGACCGACTCCATTGTAATATTCGTCCGAAAACATCCAAAAAGTTCCCGTTCGAACATAATAAGCTTTGGCCATCGGGCTATCAATATTGGGTGTCGTGATAAATATCTTCCCACTATCTTTCAATAGTTTTCTGCACTGAAGAAGGAAATGACGCGGGTTGTCCAAATGCTCAATTATCTCGGTCGCGGAGATTGCGTCAAATTTTCCAGGGATCGTCTCAGAGAAGTCGGAATTTAGGTCAACAGGGAAGAAGGGGATTTGTCCATGAAGCTTAAAACTCTCCGACAACGCATCGCACCCCGTCGGGGAGAACCCGCTATCGGATAGCCGCGCGCAAAGTGCGCCACTCCCACACCCTACGTCAAGAATTTCACTGCCTGATGGAAGATATGCCAGAGCGTACTCCGCTATCTTCTCGTGAAGGCTGGCATCAATACCCACAATCTCGAGGCCACGGTATTGGGCCGCCGGCAATCCGGACGATTGATTGGCGCGTGTGTACCGATTTACACCTCGCACACGCTTCCTGAGCTCGCCATCTATCACCGGCTGGCTATCCAACTCAGCCACCTGCCCGCCTCCTCATCCACGGCATTCCATGAGCGTGTTGAACCTCTCGGGGTACCAACGCAAATGTTCCCGATACACACCTGATCGACGCACGAACGCATCAACAGTAGCCTGTTTCGTCGCCTAATGGAAAGCGTTGCGTGGCCCATCCGGGGTGCGCACGCTGCCGCTCAATCAGCGGGCAAACCGCTTCCGCCGCCGGTCACCTACCGCACCGGTGCTTGGGCCGGATTTCACACGCCCTCGATTCCACGCCGCTCACCCGTGAGCCAGAGACGCTCACGTGCCGCGCTCGGCGCGGCCTGAACCGCCCCGGATTTGCCGGAGGCCGTTTGGTTTGAGTCACGCTGCCATGGCTGGCTCTTGTAGCATAGCGTAGTAGCGTTGTTCGGCTTCTGCCGGCGGGATATTGCCGATGGGCTCCAGCAGCCGGCGGTGGTTGAACCAGTCCACCCATTCCAGTGTGGCGAACTCGACGGCCTCGAACGACCGCCATGGCCCACGCCGATGGATGACCTCGGCCTTGTAGAGGCCGTTGATGGTCTCGGCGAGGGCGTTGTCGTAGCTGTCGCCGACGCTGCCCACGGACGGCTCGATACCGGCTTCGGCGAGACGCTCGGTGTATTTGATCGAGACGTATTGGCTACCCCGGTCGCTATGGTGCACCAGCCTCCCCTGACACCGCGGCCGCCGGTCATGTAGGGCTTGCTCGAGAGCATCGAGCACGAAGCTCGCATGTGCCGTTCGCGAAACACGCCAGCCGACGATGCGTCGGGCATAGGTATCGATGACAAAGGCGACATAGACGAAGCCCGCCCAGGTCGCGACATAGGTGAAATCCGCGACCCAGAGCGCATTCGGCCGCGGGGCCTTGAACTGGCGGTTGACGTGGTCCAGCGGGCATGGTGCCGCCTTGTCGCCGATCGTGGTTCTCACCGGCTTGCCGCGGATAGCACCGTGCACACCCATGGCTTGCATCAGGCGCTCCACGGTGCAGCGGGCGACTTCCTGGCCTTCGCGTTTCAGCTGCCGCCAAACCTTCCGCACGCCATAAACCTGGAAGTTCTCATCGAACACGCGCGCGATCTCCGGCTCCAGCCTGGCATCGCGCTTGGCCCGTGCCGGTAACCGCGACGGGTCGGCCCGCCTGGCAGCATGGACGTGATAGGTCGATGGGGCGATCGGCAGCACTTCGCAGATCGGCTCGACCCCATACGCCCCGCGGTGATCGTCGATGAACGCAATCATGGCTTTTGTCGGCGGTCGAGCTCCGCCTGGGCAAAATACGCCGATACCTTGCGCAGGATCTCATTGGCCTGCCGCAGTTCCCGGTTCTCCCGCTCCAGGGCCTTGAGCCTCGCGGCCATCTCCGTCGTCACCCCGGGCGCCCGTCCGCTGTCACGCTCCGCCTTCTTCAGCCACTCGTTCAGTGTCTGCCCGGTGCCGCCGACCTTGCCGGCAATCGAGGTGATCGTTGCCCAACGCGACGGGTGCTCCCGCTCGTGATCCAGCACCATCCGAACCGCGCGATCACGCACCTCTGGCGAAAACTTGTTCATTGTCTTGCTTGTCATCGCTCCACCTTCTCAGGAGTTGGAGCCTCCGGCAAATCCGGGGCGGTTCAGCCGGTG
>CAWIZE010000015.1:0-122651 GCA_963840545.1 uncultured Pseudomonadota bacterium
GCTCCGCGATGAAGGGGGTGGTCACCTCTGCGACAACTGCGGAAAAATCATTCTCCGGCCGTCCGGCGAGGTGCTTGGGCGTGAGCCCCCGCGTGTGCTCGCAGTGATAGCCGGCGAGCAAGGCGGCGAGGTCGCCGCTCGGCCCGCGGAGGAGGGAAAGCCGCTTGGCGACGTTCGAATCGACATGCCAGCCGAGCAGGATCCGCTCGTCGAAGCCGTGGATCCGGAGCAGGTCCGCGCGCAGCATGAGCTGGAAGTCGCCGGGCCCGTCGTAAATGATGTAGCTCTCGCCGTTGCGGACGATCTCGCTCAGGCCGAGCGCGCGCGACCAGGCGACGGCCTTGGCGATAGCGGCGGACGGATCGCGGCGGTCGAGCGCTTCCCAGAGGCTCTGCGGCAGCTCGAAGCGCGGCAGGTGGTAGTACCCGTCCGGCAGGGCGGCGGCGATCGCCGAGAGCCCGCCGGCCGCGCCCGGTTCCGCAATCGTGGGGGCGAAGATCATGTCGGTGTTGGTCGAGAGGATCCACCGGTTGGCGGGGTTGGATCGCCGCAGCGCCGCGTTGCGCGCCACCGGCTCGATCACGCCGAGATGGGTGCGCGCGGCATAGCGGTGGTGGATATCCGCGCGCACGCGGAGGATGCGCAGCATCGCGCGCGCCCGTGGGGTCAGCGTGTCCGCGATCGCCTCGGGAAAGCTCGGCAGCTCGTCCGGACTGTTGTAATCGACGAACAGGATCTCGTCGCCCGGCGCGTCCAGCGCTTCGGCGAGGCAGTTCAGGCTGAGTGCGGCGCGCTTGTGCGGGTTGAGGCCGTAGCTGTCGTTGCGACCGTAGGTGAGCACCGAGATCAACGGGCGGTGCTTCCGGCCGGCAAGGCGAGAAAGTTCCGGTTGACGCCCGGAGGGAACGAGACGGCTTGGGTGAGCGCGCCGGTGCGCCCATCGATATCGTGCAAGCCATACGAGTGTGCGCCGAGCCAGGAGACGAGGGACGCCACGCTGGTGGCGCAAGCGGCCAGCGCGTCCTCGTAGATCTCGAGCAGCAGGGCGGGAGAAAAGCGGGCGAGCGTCGCCGCGGCCCCGCGGAGCGCTTTGAGCTCGGCGCCCTCGATATCGAGCTTGATCATCGCCAGGCGCGGCAGATCGGCGAGCGCTTCGTCCAGCGTCACCGCCGGCACCTGGGCCACTTCGTGAACCCGCACCGGTGCATAGGCGAACCGCTCGGCCATCGTGTTGTGCCCGGCAAAGGCCGGCTCGGCGATGGTCAGGCGCACCTCGCCCGGCGCCTCCGCGGCCGCCGCCCGATGCAGGCGGACCTGGGCAAGCCGGTTGAGCGCCACGTTGGCCTCAAGACGGGCGAATTCGCGGGCACTCGGCTCGAAGGCGACGACGATGCCCGAGGGCCCGACGGCGCGGGCCGCGAACAGCGTGTAGAGGCCGCAATTGGCGCCGACATCGACGAAGACGTCCCCCGGCCTCAGCCACGCCCCGACCGTGAGGAGGCCCTCGGGCTCATAGAGCCCGGACTTCATCAGGCAGCGGGACTGCTCGTCGCCCGGTTCCAGCGTGAATTGCAGGTCGTGCAGCCAGGGCACGGGCACCGGCCGCGCCAACCCGGCGAAGACGCGGTTGCGGAGCCGGCCGGCCGCGTCCTCCGCGCCGGGCTCGCCGTACGGGTCCCGCGGCCAATCGGCGGTGCGGGCGACGTCGCGCTGCGGCAGCAGCCGCGCGGGATCGAGGCAATCGGGGCCGAAGCTGGCGAGGCGGGCGGCCAGGATGCGCGCCTCCGAATGAGGCCCCACCGGCCCGATGCAGAGCGTGGCGAGCGCGGCGGGTGCGGCGAAGAGGGCGAGATCGTAGGGGGCTTCGCGGAGCGGGCAATAGAGGTGATCGAGGACGGCGCCGTCCGCGCCGAGCAGCCGGGCGGTGGCGCCGACGGCGGCGATGTGGATCCGCGCGCAGACAGAGGCGAGGCAGGCATCCGAAGGCAGACTCCCGGCCGGCACGCCCTGCCGGGCGCAGTCCCCGGGCGCGAGCGGCACGGCAACGAGGCTCGGCCCGGCAACGCCGCCCAGCGCCGCCAGCGCGCAGAGCGCGTCCCCTCCCGCACGATGCGCAATGCACGAGGCCGGCCAGGCCCATCGCGGCAGCCGCGCCCCGCCGGTCGCGGCGACAATCCTCCCGATCATCGCTCCCCTATACCGCAGGAGAGGCGCGGGCCCGCAACCGCGTGAGCCGGCCCCGGTGAGCCGGCCCCGGTGAGCCGGACCCCGGTGAGCCGACCCCGGTGAGCCGACCTTGGGTCGAGGCTTGGCCAGGCCGGCGCGAACGGCTAGAGCGGCCCGGTCGCGCCTGGTTTCGTCGCCCTCGGGGCCCTGTGTCCCGGCGCGGCAAGCCAGCGCGGGTCGTGCCAAGCCGGGAGCCTGCGGATGCGGATCGCCTATCACAACCCCTGGATCGAGTCGTCCGAGAACCAGGGCTTCATGTCGATGGAGGAGGCCGCGCGCCGAATCGGCGTCGCGCTCGTTGCCTGCGGCGATGAGGCCGCGATCGAGGCCTGCCGGCCCGATTTCGTGCTCTCGGTCTCGACGGCGATGGCCAAGATCACCGACTTTCCGACCTACCTCACGGTGCACGAGCCCAAGGCCTATCTGCTCGAGCAGCCTGAGCGCGTGCGCAACCTCTTCTCCTATGACGGGTACCTGACGATCTCCGACAGCCTGGCGCGCTTCGTGCGCGATTTCTGCTGCGGGGTCGGGCGGACGGAGGAGCCGGGTTTTTTCTATCTCACGCCGCAGGTTTCGCAGATTCGCACCGACTGGCCGGAGGTCGTGAAGGGCGATGCGCTGCGGGTTGTTTATTTCGGCACCAACTGGAACCGGCGCATGCCGCTGCTCTTCCGCGCGCTCGATCGCACCGGCATCCTCGGCATCCACGGGCCGGAGGCGTCGTGGCGCACGGAGGGCTATGCGAGCTATCGTGGGCCGGTCGCCTTCGACGGCCACGGCCCGCAGCGCATTTATGCCGAATGCGGGCTTGGGCTGGCGCTGATGGACGAGCGCTGGCGGCGCGAGGACGTGATCTCCAACCGCGTCTTCGAGATCGCGAGCGTGGGCGCGGTCGCGATCTGCCCGGATATGCCATGGACGCGGAAATGGTTCGGCGACGCGGTGCTCTATTACGACGCCGACCGCCCGGCGCGCGAGATCGCCGAGCGGATCCGCGCGCATCACGGCTTCGTCCGCGCCGACCAGGAGGCCGCCCGGGCGATGGGCGAGCGGGCGAGGCGGATCTTCGAGGCGCATTTCGCGGCGGAGCGGATGCTCGCCAACGCGATCGCCTATCACGAGCGCAAGACCGCCGAACGTCGGGAGCGGCGGGCGGCGATGGCGCCGGCGCCCGGGATCTCGGTCGTGCTGCGCTGCGGGGACCGCAGCCTCGCCCTGGTGCGCCGCGCCGTCGATTCGATCCGCCGCCAGACCTTCGGCTCCTTCACCGTGATCCTCGCCAGGTTCCGCCCCCTGGACCTTTCCGCGATCACCGCGGACCGCAGCGGCGCGATCGCCGAATTCGTCGAATTCTTCATCCCCGACGGCAGCCGCGCGGAGATGCTGTTCGCGGCCATCGCGCGGGTCAGCACGGCCTATTTCGCGGTGCTCGACGACGACGATTTCTGGATGAGCGATCATTTCGAGGAGCTGTTCCGGGCCGGGCGGCGGGTGCGCGAGGATTTCGACATGGCCTTCTCCGGCTCGATCGGCTTCGACTACCCGGTTCTCTATAACGCGACGCAATCCTGCAGCCGCAATATCCTGCGCTTCGGATATGACGGCCCGATCGCCGATGCGCTCGACGTGCAGAACGCCATCGGCACCAACTGCTTCGTCGCCCGGACGGACCTTCTGCAGAACGAGATGCGCGCCGTGCCGGAGATGCGCACGGCGGAGGATTCGCTGCTGATCTGCCTGCTCGCCTGGCGCTCGCGGCCGATTTTTTCCTACCGCCCGACGGCTTTCTATCGGCGCGACGCGGAGGACGGCTCGCGCTGGCAGACCGACGCGCGGCGCACCGAGGACGAGCTCTCGATGGCGCTGCGCGCCGGCCTCGCCTGGCATCCGGACTGGCTGGCCAGCGGCTCCTTTGCCGTGCCGACGCGCCTCTGGGCAGAGGCCCGGAACAAGCTCGGCCCGAGCTTCACCGGCGAGCTGCTCGACCGCCTGATGGTCGGCTCGGCGGGGCGGCGGACGCCGCAGGGCATCGCCGCGGTGGCGGGCACGGCGGGCCACGTCTGCTACGGTCCGTACATCAGGCTGGCGCCGGCCCGCTACGCGGCGACCTTCCTGGTCGTGCCGGAGGGCGCGGCGTCCGCGGCGGGCAATGCGCTGGGCGGGGTCGAGGTCGCGGCCGAGATGACCCACGTCGTCGCCGGGCGTTCGATCGGGCCGGAGGACGAAGAGATCACCCTTCGCTTCACGATCGACGAGGCCCTGGCGAGCGCGCGGATCGAGTTCCGCGCTGCCTCCAACGGGGAGCGCCCGTTCACGCTCGCCTCGGTGCTGCTGACGCGCGACGAAACGGACCCCACGCTTTCGCCGCCGCGCGACGATGCGCACCCGGCGGCGCAGGCGAAGACGCCCGCGCCCCGCGCCGACCCCGCGCCGGAGGGCGAGACGCTGCGCGGGCTCGCGGCGGAGCTCGCGGCCATGCGGAGGTCAGCGAGCTGGCGCGTCACCGCGCCGCTCAGGCGGCTCGGCCGCCTGGTACGCGGCCGCCGCGCGGAGAAAACCCCGCCACCGCCGGGGCGCTGAGGTCGGTTTGGAATGACGCGGTCATGGGCGCCTGGCGAGGGTTCCGCCCGGCGCGGGAGAGCGGGATGGATGAGCGCAGGCGATCTCATCCCGCTCTAAAGCATCGGGTAGACATCGATCCCGGCTCGCCGCATCGCGAGCTTGATCACGTCCTGCTCGAACTTCGACATGAGCTTCGGCCTCAGCAGGGCCGGGCGTCCGTTGCACGAGAGGTAAAGGCCGTATCCGTCTTGCCGGTACCTGCGGCCGGCGGTCCATGTACAACCGGCGCACGATCGCGGCGTGCCTGACGAAGTCGATCGCGTGCGTGAGGGTCTGTCTGTGCGCCTCGTCCGCGATGCGGAAAAGGTAGGTGGTCTCCGGCGTGGTGGATATCGTCTCGGCCTTGCTCAACAGCGTCGCGATGAAGACAGGGTCTTCGCCGTCGCTGAGGTCCGGGTAACATGCGTTGGCCCGGCGCAGGAATTCGAGGTCGATCATGTATGTCATGTGCCACCACGGCATCCAAAGGTCCGGCTCGTCGTCGAGGCGCGCACTGTGCCTTTCGGCGCAGATTTGATAGGAGTCGTTGCTCTCGCGGAGGTTGGGGGGGTCAGGCGCCTCGCGGAAGAACGTGAGGCTGCCGCGCGCGAGGGGCACCCGGTCGGCCGTTGCGATGTCGTAGAGGATTCGCAGCGCGTCCTTGGGAAGGATGTCATCGGCGTCGGTGAATTGTATGAATTCTCCCCTCGCCAGGTGGATTCCGGTGTTTCGCGATCTGCCGGCGCCGCAATTCGCGCCGTTTCGCACGACGAACACGCGCGGATCGGGTACCTGGCCAGGTCCTCGAGAATCTGCGGAGACGTGTCGGTCGAGGCGTCGTCGATGCAGATGACTTCGATGTCCTCGAGGGACTGGCCCAATATCGAATCGAGGCAGTCGCGAAGGTAGGGTGCCTTGTCGAATACGGGGACGACCACCGAGACCAGCGGTCGCTGCACCCGCGCGGCGCGTGACGGGGTCGGCAGGATGACCTGGGATTCGACATTTGCCGGGCGCGACCAGTCCAGTTCGAAGCTGGGGTGGGGAGCCCGGCCCTGGACGGCGCCGATCGTCAGGAAGTGTGCAAGGGGATTGATGCCGGCTTCGGCCACGTCAGGGTTGCGGGACAGGTACCAGTCGGTATCGAACAAGGGGTGGGGGTCCCGCCCTTGTGCCGCCCCTATCGTCAGATAATGGGCCAGCGGGCTGAGCGACGCCTCGTCGGGCGCGGCCTGCGCTTGCGGCTCCGTGGGGGCAGGGTCGGCCACGGCGACATATGCCAGGCGGGTGTTCTGTCCGCGCCGCCGCCGCAGCCGCTCTCTCGTTTGCCAGGGTGTAGCGACCCACCATGCGGCTTTGATGGCGCGGCGCAGCTGCGTGCGGAGGCTGGCGGGCAGGAGGGCGGCGGCGCTCCGCATCGGATAGGTGAGGCGCCATGAGGCGGAGGCGAGGAGCCGCTCGCGTTCGCAGCGCGCCTCGTCGCGTTGCCTGAGGGCTTCGCCCAATGCGCTGGTCAGCTCGGCGAGCCGCTGCTCCGCGCCGGCGGCGCGGATCTCATCCTTCATCCGGCTTGCCGCGGCGTGCAGGCCGTGCTCAAGGTACCAGCCGGTGGCGAAAAGCGGGTTTGGATCTCGCCCTTCGGCCATTCCGTGCTCGAGGTAATGGCGGAGGGGATCCGCCCCTTGTGCGGCCACGTCCGGGTTTCGCGCCGCGTACCATGCCGCATCGAAGAGCGCGCCGAATTCCGCCACGTCTTATCGCCTCCCGGGATTTCGTCGGGCCTCAGGGGCGCCCTCTTCCCTGGGAGCGGCGCTTCGATCATCCTTCGGAAGCGGTCTGGCGGTGTCATGACTCATTGGCTTGGAGGGTCCACCCAGGTGTCAGCTATCGTGCGAGCCGCCCGGGGCCGGGGTCAATCGTCCGTGATGGCCCCTCCTAGGGATAGGCATTTCACTGGTCAAGGCCGCCGCTTTCGGGCAGGCCGGCTGCGGGTGAGCATGGCGTGTCGCGTCGGCTCGCCGATATGGCGCAACACATGGCTGTAACGTTGCCGGCCGGCCGGTGGGGCCCGCGGCCGCGGGCTGCTCGCCCTTGCGCCGCGGCAGCGGCGGGCGGGGCGGTGTCGGGTTATGCGGCGTCATGGATGATCGACGGGTCCTCCGGTTTTCCGGTGCCATCCCGGTGCGGACGATGAGCAGGCTCGCGGCGCGTTGGGCAGCGTTGGCCGGGCGGTTGCCGTTTTCCGCTGTCCGCAGGCCGACCGTCTTCCATGGCTTTTGGGACGGGCCGCCGCTTGGCCCGCTGCGATATTCCTGCCTCAAGTCCTTTGTCGAGCTGGGTCACCAATTCGAGTTGTACGTTTATGGTCCGCTCGATGTTCCACGCGGGGTGGTTCTTATGGACGCGGAGCAGATAATTCCCCGCTCCGAGATTTTCTATTATCAGAATCCACGGATCGACGATCCCGATGAATCCGGAAAGGATCTCGGCCCGTTCTCCGATCTGTTTCGCTTCAAGCTCCTGGCGGAGCGCGGCGGCTGGTGGTCCGACGTCGATACGATCTGCCTTTCGCCCTCCATACCTCCGGTTGAAAGGGCGTGGGCGAGCGAGTGCCCCGAGATGGGCGGCGTCCGGATCGGGACGAGCCAGATTTCGTTCCGCCGGGGCGATCCCGTGGCGGTCGAGCTGTATTCGAGATGCCACGCGCTCAGCCGCACGAACTTCTCGCCCCGTGAGGCTCTCGGGCCGATGCTGATCTCGCGGACCATCCACGAACTCGGGCTTGCCGACAATGAGTTCGGCAGCCCTGATCGCTTCTACCCGATACGCTGGATCGAGATGTTCAAGCTGTGGCTGCCGAAATATCGCGACGAGGTGGAAGCGCGATGCACGGGAGCGCTGTTCCTGCCGATCTATCAGTCCTTCATTAAATATATCGGGCTGAGCGCTGCCGACGTGCCGCCGCGCGGCAGCTACCTTGGCGAGTTCTGCGCCCGGCATATGCCCGGGCGGCGGGACCGGCGCGGGCATCGGCCGGAGGAAATCTACGAGGCTTTAAGGGCGTTTTTCATGAAGAACCAGGAGTGGGCGATCGGCGAGCTGGTGGCTGTTTCCGGGGAGGAGATTCTCCGGGATCTGCGGCTTGCCCCCCCCGCGCGCCCGACATGACGAGCGTAGCGGCGGCTGGCGGGGTCGTCGCGTCCGCCTTTTTGGGGCCGCCTCACCTGGGTTGATGAGCGTCGGCAGGATCGGAGAGCTCGGCTTGCTCCGTTCTTATCAGGACCAGCCCGGTCTGCGCGAAGAATCCATGCTCGCGCTCGGCGAGAACGACGCGACGCCAGTGGTAATTGTATTCATCCACCCGATAGCCGCGGTTGGCGAAGTGCGACACCCAATATTCCTCCTCCCGGCAGTTGACGTGATGGTGGCCCTCTTGCCGCGGCCGGGCGTGCGTAAACGCTATGATGTTCCCGTTGCACAGGGTGTCGAGGTAATTCTTGAGGAATTTTTCCTCGATGTGCTCAGCCACCTCGATCGACAGGACGAGGTCGACCGGCATGATGTACGGAGCCTCGGTGAGGTCGTGATACGCGATCGGATGCACGGCGCGCTCTACGTTCTTTCGTAGTGCATCGATGCCGTGCGCGATCACTCCGATGCTGTGGAAGAATTTGACTGCATGTCCCTCGCCACAACCGACGTCGAGCATGGAGCGAACCGCGAACCGCTCGACCAGCTGGCGCCAGAGCGAGGGCGTGATCGTGTTGTGGTCGCCGAATCTGACGTTTCCGCCGGCGTGAGGCTGGTCGCGGTCGTGGACGAACTGAGGCATGCTTACCCTTTCCTGGATGCTCCGCCGGCTTGCCGGGCTGGGGCGGGCGGCGCTGCCGGGGTTTCGCCTTCGGCCTTGGGGATGGCGAGCCCGGGGCGAAGCACCGAGACCTTGGGACGGATATCACGAATTCGAGATTGTCGGATGGGGATTCGGGCGGCTGGCGAGGGTTTGGGGGCCCTCGATCGGGTGGTTGCGCGCGATTGCGACGTGGCTCCGATGCAAGGCAGGTGTGCCGCGATCGGCGCGACGTGCAGGTTCTCCCCCGCGGCGCCTGCCTTCCGAGCTCATGCCGTTTCGATCATGATTCCGGCGCCGCCTCTCAGGCACGGACCGGACGCATGAGGACACGACGACCGATCGCTCGGACGAAACATACTATACAGCTAGAAGTAACGCGATACGTACCATCCGAGACAACCGCGCGATGATTGCGCAACGGGAAGCATAAGGCTACGGTTTGGCCCTGGCGGTTGGGCCGTAGCGGAGGTGTCCCTGGTGTTCGAATCTTTGCCTTCGCAAGGTCTCGTTCCCGTATGGTGCCCCGGCAGCCCTGGGCTCGGGCGTGCGTTGCGATGGGGCGCGGTGCGGTGGGCGTGGTTGGATTGACGTCTTAGCGATGGCGCATTTCCTCTTCGCCTCGTACGAAGTGGCGCCGACGACGGCCGGCGGCGTCGGCACGTTCGTCCGCGCCGTTGCCGAGCTTCTCGTAGGGGACGGGCATGCCGTCTCGCTTCTGCTCGCGCTTCCGGCGCATGAGTTCGAAGTCGTGGCGCGGCCGGGACGTGAAGCGGATCGCGGGCCACGAGCGCATCCGTTCGTTCCACCTGGAAGCGCTCTGCGGCGACCTTCGCGCGACGAAGGGGGAGTTTCCCTCCGAGGCGCACTGGCAGAGCCACCGCTTCGCGCACGGGGTTCGGGCGATCCATCTGGTCACGCCGGTCGATTTCGCGGAATTCGTCGACTATTGCGGCACCGCCTATTACGCGCTGCTCGGCCGCGCGGCCGAGCCGGGCGCTTATCCCACGCGCATCGCGATACGGCTCCACAACACGATCGAGATCATCGAGCGCCGGGTCGGCAACGATTTCGGGCCGGTGCGGACGCACGACTATGCGCTCGAACGGGCGGCGATCGCGCTCGCCGACGTGGTGCTCACTCCCGGTCCGCGTTATTGGCGCGAAGAGGCGGCGGAGCTCTATCCGCTCGCGGAGGGCCGGGTGCAATCGTCCTTTCCGGTTCGTGCGCCGCTGCCGTTCGTGGCCGATGCGGGTGCCGGGCGCGACGTGGTCTTCGTCGGCCGGATCTCCACGTTCAAGGGCGTCGATCGCGTCCTTCACGCAGCGGTCGCGGCATTCCGCGATCCCGAGCTTTCGCGCCTGATTCGCCGGTTCGTGCTGATCGGCCCCGATGAGACGGTTTCGTCTTCTCTCAGCGAACGCGCGCTGCTCGCGATCGCGGAGGAGGTTCCGCACGACCGGCTCGTCCTGGCAGGCGCGCTCGACGAGGCAGGGCTGCTCCGGCACTTCGCCGAGGCCGCGGTCGCGGTGTTCGCGAACCGGGTGGAATCGTTCTGCTACGCGGCCCACGAGGCGCACCTGGCCGGCGTGCCGCTGATACTCTCGGATACGCCGGCCTTCCGCGATCATTTCGTGGATGGCGAGAGCGCGCTTTTCTTCAACAATTCCGTTCCCGACCTGCTCGCGAAGCTCCGTCGCTGCATGGGTGACGCGGCGCTCCGGCGGCTGCTCTCCGAGAGCGGCCGGGGCGACCGCGAGCGGTACCGGAAGCACCGGTACGGCGAGCATCTCGCTTGCGCCGCGTTCGCGCCCGAGCCCGCCGGGCCCGAGGCGGATGCGACGATCGTGGTGGTGCCGAGCGCCGGAGACGCGGCGCAAGCGCGGGGCAGCGCGCGCCTTCTTGCCGCGGCGCTGCCGGGCGCAACGCTGCGCTACCTGGTGCCCGCGGATGGTGCGTCCGGCGTGCGCGCATTCGGGCGGCTGTGGTCGGTGCGGGCGGTGGACGGCGGCGTGGTTTCGCCGGAGGCGGAACGACTGCGGCCGGCCGTGGTGTTCGTCGCCGCGGCGGACCGGCTCGAGCCCTCCTTCGTTGCGCGGGCGGTCGCGGCGCTGCGCGCCGAGCCGCGGATCGGTGCCGTGCTTCCCGCCTTGCTTGCACCGGATGGCCACCGCGCGGTCTCGGAGCTGCCGACGACGCTCGACCGCGCCGCACGGGATGAAGTGAGGGTGATGTCGGCGGTCATGGCCGTCGAGGCCGACGCCTCGCTGGTCGATCTTTGCACGGACGGCTCGGTGCTGACGGAGATCTCTGCCCTGCTCAGCCTGAGAGCGCGCCGGCGGGTCATCGCCGACGACCCCGAGCCATCGCTTGTCCGGCGCGGCTTGCCCCTCGATGGGGGGCGTGCGGCCTTGCCCGCGTTCCTGCGGCGGCACGCCTGGCGGCTCGATCCGGTTTTTGGCGCCAACGAGACCGCGAGCGCGCTGGCGATTTCGGGCGCGCTGTCGGTGGACTGCCTCGGGGACGGTCAGGCCGAACTGGCGGCGCATGTCGCGGCATCCGAGCGCCGTCGGGACGAATTCTATCTCCATGCGTCGCCAGGCGGAACGCCTGACGGATGCGTCACGATCCTGAGCGTTCGGCGGGCGCGATCCGGGCCCGCGGCGCTTTGGGAAGAAATCGAATGGCTGGGGCCGTGGGAGACGCTGGCGGCGTGGGACAGGCCGAGGGGAATGCGGGCGAGCCGGGGCGGAGCGATGCGCCTGACGGGCGCGGCGGCGCCGGAGGTGACAATGCTGCGCGGGCCGAATCAAGGCGAGGCGGCGTTGGTTTGGCATGGGCGGGTGATGCGCGTCCGCCTCGCGGACACGGCGTACCGGGCGGTGACCGTTCGGCCGGCGGCACTGCTCTCGCTGTGGGCGGACGGGAACCCGGCACCGGCGATCGTCCTCGGCGCGGGCGTGTTGCCGGACGATCCCGCGGTCGAACTGCTCGTGCGGGCGATGGGCGAGAGTGGCGGCGCGACGATCTTTCTTGCCGATCCTTGCGAGGTTCCGCTCGCCGAAGCATGCGCGGACCGCGTGCGGGCGGTGGCGGTGCCGAAGGACCTGCGGGACGATGACGAGCGCATGGCCGCTTCATTCGAATTGGCGGCCAGGCTTGCGGGAGCGCCCTTGGTGTCGCTCTTCGGCGGGGCCGAGATGCTGGGGCCCGTCGATGCGGTCCTGCGGGCAGGCCGGGACGTCTCGGTGCGGCTGTTCCTGCGGCCAGGCATCGCCTGGCGGGGCGGCGGGTGGGAGGCGATACGGAGGGTTGCGGCCGCGGCGCGGCGGTTCGGGCGGCGCCTTGCCTTGCACGCGCCGCCCGGGGCCGTTCGCGAGGCGCTTCTGGCGCTCGGCGTATCGGCGCGCCCATGGGCAGTGCGGGTGCCGGCGCCGCGCATCGTGCCGTCCGGTGGGCCGATCTCGGTGGTGTTCGGGCCCGCGCCGGCGGAAATACCTGCTTCCGGCCATCTGGCGGCCGCGGCGGCCGCTTCGGTTCGCCGCGGGCTCGAGCTCGATGCCGTCCATGTCGCGGATTGCGAGGTCCAGGCAGCGCGACTTCTGGAGGGCTACGGGCTGGGCCCGCTGGTGCGGCGATACGATTCGCCGCTCGACGTGATCGGCTCGCTGGCCGGCAGGCGGTTCATCTACCTCTCGCCGTACGCGGACGGGGCGGTGCCCGGGGCGGTGCTCAGCGCCTTCGCGCATGGCGGCCTCGCGCTGGTTTCACCGGGCCCCCTGGAGTTCCGAACTCCGGAGCTGCGGGGGGCGCTTTCGGTCGTGCTCTGGGAGGATGCCCACGCGCTGGCCGGCCAAATCCTCCACATGGCATCGCGATATGACGATCTTGTCCGGCGGTGCGTGGCGTCGCGAGAAGCGACGACCGCCGATGCGTGAGCCGGGAGCGCCGCCGACCGCGATGGCGTGGGGCCGGCCGGTGCTGCGTCGTGTACGACGGGCATTCGCCCCAGCCGCGGCCGGAAAAGAGGAGCGGGCGCAACCGGCCGCGCCGCGGCCCGGCGCGATCCGGATCACGGCGACGGGGCGGACGTCCGCGAAGGCGAAGGGCGACGAAGTCGTGATCGTCGAGGCGCGGACGGCCTCGGGATTGACGGTGGATCTCGCGCGCCTGGGCGCCCCGGGCCTGGAGATCATGCGCGATGTGGTCGTCGAGGGCATCAAGCCGGTGCCTATCGGGCTCAAGATCCTTCCGGGCGCGGGCCTCGATGTCGGACTTGGGCGAGGCGGGTTCGTCCATTTCCTCTGCCACCCCTGGTCGGGCGAGGTGCGTCTCGAGACCGCGGAGTCCAGCACGTCGTTCGATCTCTTTTCGTTACGACATGAACTGCGGCGGGTGGATCTGGCGGATCTCCTGCCGGCGATACCCGCTCCCGGCACCGAAATCCGGAGCGTCGATATCGCGGAAGTCGAGCACGTCCTTGCGGAAGCGCGAAAGCGGATCGCCGCGATGGCGCCGCTGCGGGCGCGCGGGGACCTTCTCGACGACGTGCTTGCGATCTGCACGCCGCGTTGGCGGGGCGTGACGGCGGCGACGCGGGGGCTCTTCCGGTGCATTCTCCCGGTCCCGCTGACGCCCGAGGAGCATCCTGACGAGATCCCCGCCTCCTACCTGGAGGCGGCGGCCGAGGCGGTCGGCGAAGCCGGCTTCAGTGTCGTCGTCCTCTCCGGTTCGGATCCGGCGCTGTTCTCGCTTGCCCGCCGGCTCAAGGATATGCAGCCGCACGTCTCGATTCGGCAGATCTGGCACGGAAACTATCTGCAGATGGGCGAGGCGCATGACTGGGGGCTGTTCGGCCCCTGGCTCGAGGCGGCGCGAGCGGGGTGGGTCGATTGCATCGGCGTCGTCAGGCCCGGAATGGAGGAGTTCCTTCGCACGCTCGGGGTGCGTGCGGATTTCGTCCAGAACGCAGTGCCGCGCGAGCCGGTTCCAGGGTTGCCGGCGGCGGTCCGGAACGTCGTCGGCATCTGGCTCTCAGGTTCGACCGAGTATCGCAAGATGCCCTATGCATCCCTTCTTGCGCTTGCCGGGCGCCCGCAGCTCGCATTGCGCGCGTCAGGGCTCGGCGAGCTCGGCGCGCGGATCGTGGACGAGCTTGGCATTCGGGCGGAGGGGCTTTTCTTCGAACCGATCCCGCATGGGCAGGTTCTGCAGGAGATGCGCCGCACCGGCCTCACGCTCTATGTGACGCTTTCCGAATGCATGCCGATGGTGCCGCTCGAGAGCATCGCGTGCGGCGTTCCCTGCGTTGTCGGGCCGGCGACGCGGTTCTACGACGACGATTACCTTACGGAGCGGCTGGTGGTCGAAGATCCCTCGGATCCCGGGGCGATCCGGCGGCACATCGATCTTGCGATGGAGGATTATGGGGAGGTGCGCGCGCGGTCCCTGGCCTTTCTGGACGGTGTCGGCCGGCGCTCGGCCGAGAGCCTCGACCGGTTCCTGGCCTGAGGGACCGGCGAACGTCATGCCGGGCGCGTGGCAGGAATTCGGGAGGTCGGGCCGGGCGTTCCGCGCCGGCGACGACGCGGCGGGCCCGCTCTCGGTCGTGGTCAACACCTATGATCGTTCGGCGAGCCTCGCGGAGACGCTCGAGGCGCTGACACTTCTCGATCATCCGAGATTCGAGGTTGTCATCGTCAACGGGCCTTCCACCGACGGCACGGAGCGGGTGCTGGCGGGATGGGAAGGACGGATCAAGCTGGTGCGGACGGCAGAGCGCAACCTCGCGCACTCGCGCAATCTCGGGGTGGCCGCCGCCGCGGGCGCGATCGTCGCGTTCATCGACGATGACGCCTATCCCGATCCGGCGTGGCTCGACCATATCGCGTCCGCCTACGACGACGAGGAGGTCGCCGGGGCCGGGGGGCCGGTGTACGACCACAACGGCTTCCGCTTGCAGGCGCAATACAACGTCACGAACCGGCTCGGCACGTCATGGTCGCTGGGGCGCGGCCAGCCCAATCCGACCGCGGCGGTGAGCAGCCCGTACACCAGCGTGTTCGCCTCGCCGATCGGAACGAACGCCTCATTCCGCCGCGACCGGCTGATCGAGATCGGCGGCTTCGACGAGGAGTTCGAATATTACCTCGAGGAAACGGATGTCGCGCTCAGGCTGATCGGGCAGGGCTTTGTCGTGCGGGCGCTCGACCACGGCCACGTCTACCATAAATTTCTGGCGAGCCACTCGCGCAACGCCAAACGGGCGCTGCGCGACCGCTACTCGGTGATCAAGAGCCGGGCCTATTTCGCCTGCAAGCACGGGCCGCCGGCTTTTTCTCCCGCGGAGATCGGGCGCGATCTCGAGGGCTTCGTCAAGGCGCAGCGCGAGGACTATCTTTGGTGCGTGCGGGAAGGGCTTCTGGAGACGGCGGATTTCCAGAGCTTCGAGAGGGATATCCCGCGGGCGCTCGATGCGGGGTTCGCCGCGCGGCAGCGGGGCGTGGAGCGCACGCGCCCGCCGGTCTGGTTCGCGGCACGCGCCCAGCCGTTCCTGCCGTTCCGCACGCGGCGGCCGGCGGGGCGGAAGATGCGTCTTTGCTTCTTCAGCCAGCAATACCCGCCCGGGACCGTCGGCGGGATCGCGCGGTTCACTCGCGAACTTGCGCTTGGCCTGGCCGAGCGCGGCCATGACGTTCACGTGCTTACGCGCGGGGAGCAAGAGACGCACGTGGACCTCGAGCAGGGCGTGTGGGTGCACCGGGTGCGTGTCGAGCGGTTTGCCCGACCGGAGGCTCCGGTGGTACCCGAAGGGATCTGGGATTACGCGGCGAGCGTCTATGAGGAGGCGCTCAGGCTCCACCGCGACCGGCGGCTCGATCTCATCAGCGCCCCGCTCTGGGATTCGGAAGGCATCGCCGCCTTGCTCGACCAGCGGCTGCCCGTCGTGGTGAGCCTGCACACGCCGCTTCCGACCGCGCTCCGGACGAGCCCGGAGCTCAGAGGGAGCGCCGAGCACGACGAGCGGTGGGTGCGGCCGCTGGTGCGACTGGAGAAGTTCTGTCTCGAGCGGTGCCGCGCGGTGCTCGCCAACAGCGCCGCGGTGGCGGACGAGGTGGAGCGGGTGCATGGCGTCCTCGTCCGCGGCGGAAACTGCCAGGTGATTGCGCATGGCGTGGGCGAGGCGCCTCATGGCGTGGGCGGTGCCCGTTCATTCGTGGCGCCGGCGCGCCCCATGCCGAGCGTCGCCCTGTTGTTCGTCGGGCGGCTTGAGCGGCGCAAGGGGATCGATGTTCTGCTGGCCGCCCTGCCGGACCTGCTTGCCCGCTTCGCGGACGTGACGCTGACGGTTGCCGGGGACGATAGGCTGCCGAACGGCGCGGGCACGACGTATCGACGGGAGTTCGAGCGGCGGGCGGCCGGCGCGGTGGCGGAGAGGGTGCGGTTCCTCGGTCATGTCTCGGAGGACGAGCTGGAGGCGCTTTACGATGCGTCCGACATCGTCGTCGTTCCCTCGCGGTATGAATCGTTCGGGCTCGTACTGGTTGAGGCCATGCGGCACGGCAAGCCGGTTGTCGCGTCCGACTGCGGCGGCATGGCCGAGGTGCTCGAGGCGGGCGAGACGGGGTTGCTGGTGCCGCCGGATGATCCGGCCGCTCTGGCGGGGGCGCTTGCCGTGCTGATCGAGAGGCCGGAGCTGCGAGCGGAGATGGGCGGGCGCGCGGCCTCGGCGTATCGCGCGCGCTTCACCCGGGCGGCGATGGCGCAAGGCGTCGAGCGCTTCTATGCCGCGGTGGCCGGCGGCAGGCTTGCGGGCGCTCACGTGGTCGAGGCCAGCCTCGCATGAGGCGCCGGCTTGCCGCGCTCACGCGGGCGATGCTGCGGCCGTTGATCGCGCCGGCGCGCCGGCGGGTCTATGCCTGGGTCGATTATCGTGTCGCGGAGAGGGTGGCCGCGCTACGGATCAAGCCGTCGCCGTGGCAGGAGACGGGCGGCCCGGAGGGGGTCTGCCTGGCCGAGATCGTGCCGCAGGTCTTGAATGCCATCTCGACGGCGAATGCGGCGATGCGGGAGACGAAACGAAACGAGCTTGCGCTCAAGGCGCGGCTCGACGAGTTGGCGGCGCGCCTTGCCGGCTCGGCGGGGGCGTATCTGGAGAGCGACGAGAGCGAGCGCGGACTTGTCCTCAGAATTTCCGGCGGCGGCCCCGGAGTTGCCGTGCACGCGCTCGATCTTCCGGTGAAGGAGGGGAGCGCCGCCCAGATCCAGGTGGTGTCGCTGCTCGAGTGCGTGCCGCCGGACGTCGTCAGCGACCGTTTGTTCCCGCATTTCTATTCGTGTTTGCGGCCTGGCGGTTCTCTCGAGGTGCGCGTGGCGGACGTGGCCGCGGTCGCGGCGGCGCTGACATCGGGCCGGCTCGATCTCGCGCGGGCCGAGCGCGAGCTCGGCCTTCCGGTGCGCAACGGGCTTGTGGCCCTCTATGACGAGCTGCGGCTGGCGCCGGCGTTGCGTGCGGCCGGATTCGAGCGGGTGGTGCGGCGGGAGGGGGCGACGCCGTACGAGATGGTTCTGGCCGCGGAGCGGCCGCGGAGCGAGCATGGAGGCGCGCGGCGCTTCGCCGCGCGGGCGATCGCGGGAACCGAGCCTGGCGGGCAAGTGCCGAGCCTCCCATGAAGCACCGGGGAGCGGTGCTTCGCGTGGCGCTCTATTCCCATGTCTATGTGCGCCATGATGCGATTTCGTCGAGCTGCGGGCGGAAGCTCGGCCTTCTTTCGGGTCTGAGGAGGCAGGGGGTTCCGGTGGAGGTGACGGCGTTCTGCTGCGATTCGGATTATGTGGCGGACGAGGTCCGCCGGGTGCGCGGCGTCGCCGACGTCCTGCGGGACGAGAAGTTCTGGGACGCGGATCTCCATTGCTACGAATTCGGAATCCACTCGGAGCTGCATGATTCGATGGCGGTCGCGCGGCCGGGCGCGGCCAAGCTTGTCTTTTATCACAGCGTGACCCCGCCCGAGATGTGCGCTTCGCGCCTCAGGCCGCTCATGGAGCAATCCATGCGGCAGCGGTTCAACCTGTTCGATGCGCATCACGTTGCCTGTATCAGCGAGTTCAACCGCCGCGAGCTTCGCGGGATCGGCATTCCGGCGGATCGGCTCTCGGTCGTGCCGTTGCCCGCGCCGGCCGTGGAGACGGCCGAGGCACCCACTGTCCGGCGGTTTCTTTCCCGCGAGAAGGTGCGGCTTCTATTCGTCGGCCGGCTGGTCGAAGCGAAGGGCGTGAGGGAGTTGTTCGAGGCGGCCCGGCGGCTTGCCGCCGTGACTGCGGACTTCGATCTTTGCTTCGCGTTCAACAGCCGTTTTTCAGACCTCGAGCTGCTCGCGGAGCTCCGCTCAGGGGCCGGGGCGTCGGGCTTCGGCAGGCGGATCCGCTTTGTCGCCGACGCCCCGGACGAGGTGCTGCGGGAGCTCTACGCCGATACGGACTGCGTGGTCATGCCGTCCTATCATGAGGGGTTCTGCGTTCCGGTGCTCGAGGCCTTGGGCGCGGGCTGTTTCGTGATTGCTTCGGACGCGGGCAACCTTCCGCACGTGATCGGCGAGCTTGGGCGGCTGGTTCCCGCGGGCGATGTGACGGCGCTGGAAGACGCGCTCGGGGAATTCATCGGGGAGATGGCGGCAGCGCGGGCGGCGCGGCGCCTGCCGGTGTTCGCGACGCGAGCGGGCGCGATGGCGGCGGAGGAATGGTGGGCCGCGCGGACGGAGCACCTTGCGGGGTACTCGCTCGATGAGTTCGAGCGGGGTGTCGGCGAGGCGTTTCGGCGGGCGCTGCGGACGGCAGGCCGCCCTCCCCCGGAGTGGCTCGAGGCTGGTTGGTTCCCCTCACTCGCGGCGCGGGCGCGGGGCGCGGTCGGAGCGCAGAGGTCAGGTGAGGCGTGAGGCGTCGTGTCGATGGTGGGAGGAATTGGGCACGGCTCGCAGTCGTGGTGAAGGGGCGACGCGTCGTTTTGACGGGCGGAGCCGCGCGTCATTGATCGAACGTCAGGATCCGCGTGGCGCTTGGCATCAGGCTCTCGCCGTGCTGCGTCTTCCATGCTTCGTAGCCATCGAGCGTGCTTTCGAAGCGGTCCTCCGGGATAAGCGCGAGATTGCGTTCCCCTTCCAAGGCGCAAACGCGGTAGCGAATCTGCTTGCAGAAATCTGTCAGCGCCATTCGCCGCCGAAACGCTCAGTGCTTCGCAGATGATCACCGGCCCGAAGCGACGCAGGATCTCGCTCGCGCCTTCGAGCGCCGCGACTTCGTGGCCTTCCACGTCGATCTTTATTGCCCCGATGCTCTCGAATGGGCGGAACGGGACTGCCTTCGAGTTCAGGTAGTCGGGCAGGCAATCGGGCGGTGAGAGCAGGCAGTCGAGGGGGACGGCGGCGACTGTCTGGGTGTGGTCAGGAGGTTGGCGCGGGTCGAGGGCTTCACCCGGCGACATGGTGTAGATTCCGCATGCGTGCGGCAACCGGATGCACTCTTCCGCGCGCGACGCGGCCAAGTTGACCGGGATGACCGCCAGGTCTTGCTTGCTCCACATGATGTTGGCCGCGAGCCTCCCGAACGTGATGGTCGATGCCTCGAAGGCCACGCATTTTATGTCCGGGCGGAGCGATGCCGCGGCCAGGGAAAAGAGGCCGGTGAAGGAGCCGACGTCGAGCAGCAGGGACCCGGTGCTGCAGGTGGAGGCGAGGTAGCACCATAGGTTGAGCGTTCGCGGCTCGTCGAATGCGCCTGCGCGTATCTGGGCGAGAACGGGGTCGTCCTCGCCCCAAGGGTTGATGAAGCTCTCCAACAGGAAGGAGGAGCTCTGGGAGTTGCACTTTTGATACTGTGAATATGCGTGTCATTGTCCAGGACCGTTGAAAACACGTGCGAGGTGGCGCGATGGCGATGCGTTATACCAATCCACGCGGCTTGTGACTCACGGGGGGACTTCCCGACGCCGGGCGGGGAAGTCGTAGAAAGGCGGCAGCGCGCACCCGCTCCCGGCCGGGACGTGCCCCGGGGCGGTCCCTCAGCCGCGGCGCGGCTCCTCCGCGCGCTTGCGGATCCAGATCTGGTGGCAGCGCTCCAGGACCTCGATCTCGGCCTCATAGATCTCGAGGAAGGCGTCGATCGCCGGCTTGGCGAAGTCGCGCGGGTTCCATGCCGGCCCGTCCTCGAGATAATCGTCGAAGGCGATCACCGCGCCGGGCTTTGCTGCGCGGAAGGACAGAACGGCGTCCTCGAGCACGTCGATCCTGGCGTGGCTGCCATCGACATAGATGAAATCGAAGCCGGCCGCGCCGAGCCCGCCCACCACCTCGCCCGAGCGGCCGGCGATCAGCCGGACCTGCGCTCCGCGTCCGGTCCTCTCGATATTCGGATGGAACGATGGGCGAACCGAGGGATCGACGCAGGTGATGCGCGCCTCGGGATGGGTGGCGAGGTTCTCGAGCATCCAGATGCTCGCGCGCCCCTCGAACGACCCGATCTCGAGGATGCGGCAGGGCGTGCCGCGGAGGTGGGCGAGGTTGCGGGCGAAAAGATAGATGTTCCCGCTGAACCAGTCGGCGCTGAATTCGTAGGCGGGCGGCGGCGCCGGCTCGGGCCGTGCGGCGGGGCGGCGGATGAGCTTGCGCAGGAATTCGATGGGCAACCGCCGCTCCCGGGTTCGACGCTCGCGGAATGTTGAAGTTACCGCAAGTGGGGGCACCCTCAAGGGCGGGCATGGCGCGAATCGTCTTGCGGTGGTGATCTTCCGCCCATGCCGGACTTTCTCCTCGAGCGGGCGGCGGGCGGGCGGGTCGCCGGGGTGGACGAGGTCGGTCGCGGCCCGCTCGCCGGCCCCGTGTTCGCCGCGGCGGTGGTGTTCGGCGCCGGCGTGCCGCGGGGCCTCGCCCCGCTGATCGACGATTCGAAGGCGCTTTCGCGCGCCGCCCGCGAGGCGGCGTTCGCCCGGCTCCTCGCCCTGGCATCCATCGAGATCGGCGTCGGCGCCGCCTCGGTCACGGAGATCGGCGCGCTCAACATCCTGGGCGCGAGCCTGCTGGCGATGCGCCGGGCCGTGGCGCGCCTGCCGCGGCCCCCCGACCTCGCCCTGATCGACGGGCCGATCGCGCCCCCACTCCCCTGCCCCACCCGCCCGGTGGTGGCGGGCGATGCGCTGAGCTTCTCGATCGCCGCCGCCTCGATCGTGGCGAAGGTGCTGCGCGACCGCGCCATGGCCCGGCTCGCCGCCCGCTTTCCGGGCTATGGCTGGGAGGCGAACGCGGGCTACCCGACGCCGGCGCACCGCGACGCCATCCGCCGCCTCGGCCCGACCCGCCACCACCGGATGGGGTTCGGGCTGTTGCGGGAGTTCGGCGCCACGGTCGAAATCCCAGCCATGGAAGGTTGACGGGTGCGGTGCCGCCCGACCACCATGCCGGGACTATTCCGACCCGCTGGCCGACCCGCTGGCCGACCCGCTGCCCGACCCGTTGGAGAAACCCGCCAATCGACCACGAGCTGCCGCTCGATCAGGTGCTGCTTGGCGACTGCGTCCAGATGCTGCGGATGCTGCCGTCCGCCGCGATCGACTGCGTCTTCGCCGACCCGCCCTACAACCTCCAGCTCCGGGGCGAGCTCCGCCGCCCGGACGACAGCCTGGTGGACGGGGTGGACGAGGAGTGGGACCGCTTCGCCGATTTTTCCGAGTACGACCGCTTCACCGCCGCCTGGCTCGGCGAGTGCCGCCGGGTGCTCGCCAAGGACGGCACGCTCTGGGTGATCGGCGCCTACCACAACATCTTCCGCATCGGCTCGGCCCTCCAGGACCTCGGCTTCTGGATCCTCAACGACGTGGTCTGGCGCAAGTCGAACCCGATGCCCAATTTCCGCGGCCGGCGCTTCACCAACGCCCATGAGACCCTGATCTGGGCGGCGCGCGGGCGGGACTCGCGGCACCGCTTCAACTACCAGGCGATGAAGGCGCTCAACGACGACATCCAGATGCGCAGCGACTGGCTGCTGCCGCTCTGCACCGGCGAGGAGCGGCTGCGCAACGCCCACGGCCTCAAGCTGCACCCGACGCAGAAGCCCGAGGCGCTGCTCCACCGCGTGCTGATCGCCTGCACGCAGCCCGGCGAGGTGGTGCTCGACCCCTTCGCCGGCACCGGCACCACGGCAGTCGTCGCAAAACGCCTCGGCCGGCATTTCATCGGCATCGAGCGGCACCCGGCCTATGTCGAGGCGGCGCTGGCGCGGCTCAAGCGGACGCGGCGGCTGCCGGCGGAGGGCATCGCGGTCACCCCCTCGAAGCGCGACGCGCCGCGCATCCCCTTCGGCAGCCTGGTCGAGCGCGGGCTGGTGCCGGCAGGAACCCGGCTCTACGACCGCAGCCGGCGGGTCTCGGCCATGGTCGCCGCCGACGGCACGCTGCAGGCCGCGGGCGCGCGGGGATCGATCCACCAGATCGGCGCGGCCCTGACCAACGCCCCCTCGTGCAACGGCTGGCTCTTCTGGCATTTCGAGCGCGGCGGCACGCTGGTGCCGCTCGACGTGCTGCGCCAGGACGACGGGCGGCTGGAGGCGGGCGGCGGAGGATAGCGCGCGTGGCCTCCCGCTGGGCCTCCCGCTGGGCCTCCCGCTGGGCCTCCCGCTAGGCCTCCACGAGGCCGATCCGGACGCGCCGGTTGTGCCGCCCCTTGTTCTCCACCTTGAGGATGCGCACCGGCCGCGACTCCCCCGTCGCCGCGAGATGGGTGCCGCCGCAGGCCTGGCGGTCGAGCCCGACGATCTCGACGATGCGGATTTTTCCGTCCGGCGTCGGCGGCGGCGTCACCGATTTCGAACGGATCAGGCCCGCCACCTCGTAGGCCGCGGCGAGCGGCACATAATCGTCCCGCACCGCGAGGTTCTGGCGGATCACCTCGTTGATCGGTCCCTCGAGCGCGCGCAGACGCTCGTTGTCGGCGTCCGGCACGTCGAAATCGAGCCGCGCCGTCTGATCCGCGCCGAGCTGGGCCCCGGTGACCAGCGCGCCGTCGAACTGCTGGAAGACGAGCGCGTTGAGGATGTGCGTGCCGGTGTGCAGCGCGCGCATCATCGCGCGAAATGCCGGATCGACCTCCGCCCGCACGCTCCCCGCGAGCTCCGCGTCCGGGTCCTCCAGCACGTGCCAATAGACGCCGCCCGCCGGCTCGAGCCCGGCGACGGCGAGGGTGCCGCCGCTCCAGGCCAGCCGGCCGCGATCGGCGAGCTGCCCGCCGCCGCCCGGATAGAAGGGCGAGCGCGCCAGCAGGACCCGCCCCGGCCGCGCCACGAGGATCTCGGTCTCGAGAACCAGCGTCTCGGGGTGCTCGTGGTAGAAGGCCCGCGCCATGCCTCGCTTCCCGTTTCCGCCCGTCGGGGAAGCCTCGTCTCCGCCCCGCCGCCCGTATTGGCGAAAATCGAGGCGGCCCTTGCCGCGGGCGCCAAGCCGCGCTTGGCTCCCCACCCCTCCCACCCTCTCGAGAGAACCGCAATGCCTCCGACACCCGGCGCGCCGCGCCCGCTCGACGGCATCCTCGTCGTCACGCTCGAGCACGCCATCGCCGCGCCCTTCGCCACCCGCCAGCTCGCCGATCTCGGCGCGCGCGTGATCAAGGTGGAGCGCCCCGGCGCCGGCGATTTCGCCCGCGCCTACGACGATCGCGTGCGCGGCCTCGCCTCGCACTTCGTCTGGTGCAACCGCTCCAAGGAGAGCCTCACGCTCGACCTCAAGCATGAGCGGGCGCGCGAGATCCTCAGCCCCCTCCTCGCCAGGGCCGATGTGCTGGTGCAGAACCTCGCCCCCGGCGCCGCCGCCCGCCTCGGGCTCTCGGAGGAGGCGCTGCGCCCCGCCCATCCCCGCCTGATCCTCTGCGAGATCTCGGGCTATGGCGGGGACGGCCCCTATCGCGACCGCAAGGCCTACGACCTCCTGATCCAGAGCGAGGCCGGGTTTCTCTCCGTCACCGGCACCGCGGAGCATCCCGCCAAGGCCGGCATCTCGATCGCCGATATCGCCGCCGGGATGTACGCCTATAGCGGCATCCTCGCCGCGCTGATCGAGCGCAACGCAACCGGCCGCGGCAGCCGCATCGAGGTTTCGATGCTCGAGGCGCTCGGCGAATGGATGAGTTTTCCCCTCTATTACAGCTTCGAGGGCGCGCCCCCGCCGCCGCGCACCGGCGCCGCCCACGCCACCATTTTTCCCTATGGCCCCTTCACCGCGAGCGACGGGCGCACGGTGATGCTTGGGCTGCAGAACGAGCGCGAATGGAAGCTCTTCTGCGAGATCGTGCTGCGCCAGCCCGCGCTCGCCGCCGACCCGCGCTTCGGATCGAACCGCGACCGCGCCGCCAACCGCGAAGACCTCGCCGCGATCCTCGCCCCGGTCTTCGCCGGCCTCACCGCCTCCGATCTGGTCGCACGGCTCGACCAGGCCGGCATCGCCAATGCCCATGTCAACGACATGCCCGCCCTCTGGGCCCATCCCCAGCTCGCCGCGCGCGGCCGCTGGCAGAGCGTGGGCTCGCCCGCCGGCGCGATCCCGGCGCTCCTGCCGCCGGCGAACGCCAGCACCTTCGCCCCGCGCATGGACGCGATCCCCGCCTTGGGCGAGCACACCGATCCGATCCTGGGCGAGCTCGGATTCTCCCCGCCCGAGATCGCCCGCCTGCGCGAGGAGCGTGCGGTTTGAGCCCCGCGCCGGAACGCGCGCCGGTCGCCCTCGCCGATTGGGGCAGCTTCCATGTCGGCGGCCGGCTCGTCCCGATCGCCGGCAAGCCGGTCCGCGAGCTGCGCTTGAGCCCCGGCGGCGTGCCCGCGCGCATCGACCCCAACGGCACCTATCTCGCGGGGGCGATGTACGCGCAGTACATGATCCCGGCCGAGCGCCGCTTCCGCCTCCCACTCCTCCTCTGGCACGGTGGCGGCATGACCGGCGCCTGCTGGGAGACGACGCCGGACGGCCGCGAGGGCTGGCAGCATTTTTTTCTCCGTCGCGGCTGGGCGACCTACGTCTCGGACGCGGTCGAGCGCGGCCGCAGCGGCTTTCCGCCATTTCCCGACATTTTTCCGGGCGAGCCGCTTTTCCTCCCGATCGAGAATCCCTGGGAGCGCTTCCGCATCGGCGAGGGGCCCCTCGCGCGCGGAACTCCGCTCCCCGGCAGCCAGTTCCCGGCCGAGCCCGAGAATTGGAAGAATTTCATGCGCCAGGTCGTGCCGCGCTTCACGACGACGGACGATTGGGTGCTCGCGGGCTATCTCGCCCTGCTCGAGCGCGTCGGGCCCGCCATCATCCTCGCCCACAGCCAGGCCGGATTCTTCGCCTGGCGCGCCGCCCAGGAACGGCCCGAGCTCGTCAAGGCGCTCGTCCTGGTCGAGCCCGCCGCCATCGGCGATCCCGGCAAGCTCGATGCGCTCGGAAAAATCCCCGCGCTCGTCCTCTATGGCGACTACATCGCCGGCGACGCGCGCTGGCCGGCGATCCGCGCGCGCGGCCTCGAATTCGCCGCCGAGGTTCGTGCCGCCGGCGGCACGGTCACCGTGATCGACCTGCCCGCGCGCGGCATCGCCGGCAACAGCCACATGATCATGATGGACCGCAACAGCGACATGATCGCCGCCATCGTCCAGGACTGGCTCGCCGCCCAAGGGTTCCGGGCGTGACGCGCCGCGCGGTTCAGCAGCCGCGGGCGAGCGTCTGCATCATCTCCCTGGTCGGTGCGGGGATCCCCGTCGTCCCGAGCCCGATCGTGTCGTTGACCGCCGCGTCCCCGGGTGCGGCGAGCGTGAGCCAGACCGACTGCGCCTTGAGGAGCCCGTCAGCGAGCACCGGCGGCGGCACCTCGACGTCCACCATCACCTGATTCCCCGCCGGGGCCGCGCCCACCCCGCCCGCCGCGCCGGCAAGCGCGGCCGCCGTCGCCGGCACCGCGAGCTTGTCCGGCGGCGTCCCGCCCTGCCGGTAGAAGGTCCAGGCCAGCGCCATGCCGGTTCCGTCCACGGCGCCGCCGCGCAGGGGAAAATACCCGCGGGCGACGAACTTGCCGGCGCGGCAGAAGAAATCGAGCCGCCCGTACTGCACCGCCCCCTGCAGGTCCCTCACCACCAGCACCGGATAGCCGGCATCGAAATTCATCCGCCCGCGCACGGTCTCGGTCGTGGTGACGCGGAGCTTCGCCATCGTCGCGGCATCGAGGTATTTCACCTGCGTCGGCGAGCCCTCCGTCATGTCCGTGTAGAGGTCGGGCGAGACGTGCATCTCCGCCATGTAGGCGACGAGCTCGCCGCCGATCTCCTGGGCCGTCTGCAGCGGATCGGTGTCAGTGCCCGAGAAGCGGTGCACGCCGAAGAGCGAGCCCGGCGCCACGGTCCGCGTCACGCCGCCGAGGAAGGCGAAGGTGCAGGCGCTGTCGCACGCCGCGGGCTGGGCAATGCCCGGTCCCGGCCCGCCCGGCCCGGGAATCCCGACCTCGGTGCCGAACCCCGCCGCCCGGATCGCGCGGCCCAGCGCGAGCCCGGCCATCAGGTCCCCGCCGGCCGAGGACAGGTAGATCGTGGCCGGCGCAATCACGCCGCTCTGCCTGAGGAAAGCGGAAAAATTGGCCGGCGTGCGCCCGGTGATATCGCCGGCGGCGTAGATGGTCCTGAACAGGGCGCCGGCCTGGACCAGCACGAACGTCATCGGCTTGTCCGCCGTCGCCGAAGCGGACCCGACGGACATCAGCCCGGCCAGCAGCAGCCCCCGCCGGATGGCGTTTCCAATCCCCATCGCCCCTCCTGCCCTGGCCGTTTTCCCTTCACTCCGCCCGGCGCAGCGCCAGCCCGAACGAAAGCCAGCCCACCCCCTGCACGAGCAGCTCGACCGCGATCAGCGTCCCGAGCACCCAGAGCCCCGACCAGGGCAGCGAAGCATAGAGCAGGACGGCGACGAGGAGGCTGAAAATTCCGCTCGCCACCAGCCATCCCCAATGGGCCATCTCGCGGTGGCGGAACTCCGATCACGATGCGGGTAACGCCGCCGGCGAGCAGCGCCGCGACCACCAGGATCGTCAGCACCAGCGCGCCGCGCAGCGGCTCGGTCATGATGAGCAGCCCGGCGATCACCGAGAGCGCGCCGCCGAGCAGGCCCAGCACCAGGCTCCGCCATCCCTGCATCATGAAGGCGTGGACGAGCTGGAACACGCCGCCGACGAGCAGCATCGCGCCGATGAAGATCGTCCCGGCGATGGTGACGGCGACCACGTCGAGCCAGGCGATCACCGCGAGCACGATCAGCGCGATGCCGAGGGCGACGAACCACCCCCATTTTCCGCGCACCTCCAGATGCTGCTGCCCCGGATTGCCGATCATTCCGGACATTCGATTGTTCCTCTCGATGGTTGCGGACAGCCGCGGCGGACATTGGCCCGAAGCGCGCGCGAAACGGGTTTTTGCGGTCCGCGCCCCGCCGCCGTCAAGAACGCCGACGCCCCCTACTCCTCCTCCCGCTCGCGGTTGCGGAAGACGGCGCTCGGCCGCGCCCCGGCGCGCAGGCCCGCGGGCAGCGCGAGCCACGCCGCCAGCTCCTCGAGCACGCGGGCGGTGATCCAGGGCAGCCCGGCGCCGGGCGCCTCCCCCAACGCCTCCAACGGATAGAATCGCAAGCCCTCGAGCTCCCCCGAGCCGCCGAGCGCGCCGGCGAGCCGCTCCGCCGCGACGATCAGGAACCGCGCATGGAAGCGGATCGGCGCCGCGGGCGGCGTGATCGCCCGGCAGAGATAGAAGAAACCGTCGAGCGCCGGCGGGCGCCCGAGCGAGAGCCCCGTCTCCTCCTCGAGCTCCCGTGCCGCCGCGATCGCCAGCGCCTGGGCGAGCGCCGGTTCCGCTCCCTTCTCCAGCAGCGCCTGAGTGGCCGGCGCCAGCCCCCTCGCCACGGGCGCGGAAAAATCCTCCCGCTCCACCCCGCCGCCCGGGAACGCCAGCCGATTCGGCATGAAGCGGTGCCCGGCCGCCCGCGTGCCCATCAGCACCGCGGCCGCCCCGCCCCGCCGTTGCAGCACGATCAGGCTCGCCGCGTCGCGCGCCGCGACCGCGCCCCCGCTCCCATCGTTCCCGCTCATCACCTCCGAGGCTTGCGCGCCGTCCGCCGCGGCGCAAGGCTCCCCGCCCATGCACGCATCCCCGCTGACCTATCGCCGCCAGATCGAGACCATCCTGCTCGCCTGGGGCGCCCGCATCGAAGCGGCCGCCGCGATCGCCGAAGTCCTGCTCTATGCCGGCCTCTCCGGCATCGACAGCCACGGCATCTCGATGCTCACCGAGTACGACGAGCGCCGCCGCCGCGGCTGGATCGACCTCAAGGCCAAGCCGCGCGTGCTGAGCGAGACGCCCGCCGCGGTGCTGATCGACGCCGGCGGCGGCCTCGGCCACTGGCCGGGCGTGCTCGCCATGACCGAGGCGATCGCGCGGGCGAAGGCGGTCGGCCTCGCCGCGGCCGCGGTCCGCAACTCCGCCCATTTCGGCGCCTGCGGCTACTACACGAAGATGGCGGCCGAGGCCGGGCTGATCGGCATCGCCACCACCAGCGCCTCGGGCATCCGCGTCGTGCCGACCAACGGCGCCGAGCCCCGGCTCGGCACCGACCCCTTCTCCTTCGCCGCCCCCGGCGCGGAAGGTTTTCCTTTTCTCCTCGACATGGCGACCACCACCGTCGCCTTCGGAAAAGTCCGCAACAAGGTCAATGAAAACTCCCCCTGCCCGCCCGGCTGGGTCCTCAATTCGTCCGGCCGCCCGAGCACGGACCCGGCCGACGCCGCCGAGCGCGGCGGCTTCCTCACCCCCCTCGGCGGCACGGCGGAGAACGCGAGCTACAAGGGCTACGGGCTGGCGGCGATGGTGAATATCCTCTCTTCGTGCCTCGCCGGGGCCATGCTCATCACCGATGCCGCCCGCCCCGCGCGTCCGGGCGGGCCCGAAATCGGTCATTTCTTCCTCGCCCTCGATCCCGCGATCTTCCGCGACCCGGCCGAGTTCCGCGCCGAGGTCGCCGGCTTCTGCGACGCCCTCCGCGCGACGCGCCCGCTCGATCCGGACGTGCCGGTGCTGGTCGCCGGCGATCCCGAGCGCGCCTGCGCCGCCCGCCGCGCCGAGGCGGGCATCCCGATCCCGCCCGGCCTCGCCGCGCGCCTCAAGGAGATCGCCCGCGCGGCCGATGTCCCCTGGCTGCTGTGAGGAGGCTCCGCTGAGGGCGAAGCACGTCGTGGTCGCACGTTAACCAGAGTTCTGCTAGCAAGCTCTCCGATTGTGCGGCGCCGCATGAGGTGGGCGCCCGGCGAAGGAGCGCCCATGGACGAGCATCGCGCAGGCCTCGACCCTGAGAACTGGGACGAGCTCCGCTCCCTCGGCCACCGCATGCTCGACGACGCGTTCGACTATCTCGAGCACGCGCGCGCCCGCCCGGTGTGGCAGAAGATGCCCGCCGAGCTCCGCGCCGAGCTCACGGCCCCGCTGCCGCGCGGGCCGGAGAGCCCGGACCTCGCCTATGAGGACTTCCTCCGCCTCGTCCTGCCCTACGCCACCGGCAACACCCATCCCCGCTTCATGGGCTGGGTCCATGGCGGCGGCACGGCGGTCGGCATGCTGGCCGAGATGCTCGGCGGCGCCCTCAACGCCAATCTCGGCGGCCGCGACCATGCGCCGATCGAGGTCGAGCGCCAGGTCGTCCGCTGGTCCGCCGAGCTGCTCGGCCTGCCGCCCGAAAGCTCGGGCCTGCTCGTCACCGGCACCTCGATCGCCAACCTGATCGGCCTGCTGGTCGCCCGCACGGCGACCCTCGGCCCGACCTCCCGCCGCCACGGCCTGGAGGGCGCACGCCTCACCGCCTACAGCTCGGCCGCCGCCCATGGCTGCATCGCCCAGGCGATGGACATCTCCGGGATCGGCTCCGCGCAGCTCCGGATGATCCCGTGCGACGACGCGGGCGGCATGGACATGGCCGCCCTCGACGAGGCCATCGCCGCCGACCGCGCCGCCGGCAACCGGCCCTTCCTCGTCGTCGGCACCGCGGGCACGGTCGATATCGGCGCGCTCGACGATCTCGCCGGCCTTGCCGCGCTCTGCCGGCGGGAAGAGATCTGGTTCCACGTGGACGGCGCCTTCGGGGCGATGCTCGCGCTCTCGCCAAGGCTGCGCCCGCTGCTCGCCGGCATCGAGGAGGCCGATTCGGTCGCCTTCGACTTCCACAAATGGGCCCAGGTCCCCTACGACGCCGGCTGCATCCTCGTCCGCGACGCCGTCCGCCACCGCGCCGCCTTCGCCCAGTCGGCGGCCTATCTCCGCCGCGACTCGCGCGGCCTCGCCGGCGGCCATCCCTGGCCCTGCGATTTCGGCCCCGACCTCTCGCGCGGCTTCCGGGCGCTGAAGGTCTGGATGACGCTGAAGGTCTTCGGCGCCGAGCGGCTCGGCGCGGTCGTCGAGGCGAGCTGCGCGCTCGCCGCGGGCCTCGCCCGCCGCGTCGCCGCCGAGCCCGATCTCGAGCTCCTCGCCCCGGTCGCGCTCAACATCGTCTGCTTCCGCTATGAAGGTGCTGCCGCCCGCGCGGGCTTCGACCTCGACGCGCTCAACGCCGCCATCGTCGCCGATCTCCAGGAGGCCGGCATCGCCGCGCCCTCGACCACGATCGTCGGCGGCAAGCTCGCCATCCGCGCCGCCCTGGTCAACCACCGTACGGACGAGTCGGACATCGCCGCACTGCTCGAGCAGGTGCTGCGGGTCGGCCACGCGCGAAGCATGGAAGCCGCCTGACACGAAGGGCTCCGGTCCCTCGAAACAAAAGAAAACCCTGCCGGACTTTCGTCCGGCAGGGTCGAGTAAACAGGGAGGCTTCACGTCTGGGAGACGAAGGGGGTCAGAGACCCCCGCTTTCCAGCCTCGCGGCCGGAACCGAAACAGCCCGTGGCGTCATCTCACCGCCGCGCCAGGGCCGAAACCCACAACCCAAGGTAATGACCTCATCGCCATTGTGCTACTGCGCAATGACGAAGCCGATATACCATAAACGCATAACATCAAGCCCTGTCTTGTTTCTGCCGCATTTCGCCCGGGCCCTCCGGCCGCACCAGGCGCCCGCCTGTGAGCGGCTGCGGCACGCCCGTGGTGGTGGGAAAGCTGAGCGGCAGCCCGGCCAGGCTGCGCGCGGCGAGGAAGCCGAAGCACTGCGCCTCCAGCGAATCCCCGTCCCATCCCACCGCCTCCACGGGATCGACCGGGGCGGCGAGCGCGCGGGCGAGCGCGGCCATGATCGCGGGGTTGCGCCGCCCGCCGCCGGCCACCAGCCAGCGCGAAGGCGGCGCCGGCAACGGCGCCAGCGCCACCAACTCGGCCGTGAAGGCCGCCAGCGTCGCCGCCCCGTCTTCGGGCGAAAGCGCCCCGAGCCCGCTCCCGGCGATGCGCGCCGAGAAAGCCAGCCGGTCGAGCGATTTCGGCCCCGGCCGCGCGAAATAGGGGTCGGCCAGCAGCGCCGCCAGCACCCCCTCAGCGACCCGCCCCGCCCGCGCCAGCGCCCCATCCTCGTCGCGGCTCCGCCCCGTCATGCGCCGTGCCCAATCGTCGAGCGGCCCGTTGCCCGGCCCGGTATCGAAGGCGACCAGCCGGGAGTTATTTGTCCCCTGGGCGGGGCCAATCCATGTCACGTTCGCCACGCCCCCGATATTCAGCACCGCGAGCGGCCGCACCTGCCCCGCCGCCAGCGCGGCATGGAACACCGGCGCGAGCGGCGCCCCCTCGCCGCCCGCCGCAACGTCCGCGGCGCGGAAATCATGCACCACGGGGATCCCCGTGCGCCGCGCCAGCAGCCGCGCATCGCCGATCTGCCAGGTTTTTCCCTCCTCGGGCCGGTGCAGGATCGTCTGGCCATGCATCCCGATCACGTCGGCCGCCTCGCCGAGCGCGGCCACCGCCTCGGCATGACGCTCCGTCAGCCGCGCCTCGACCGCCACGAGCTCCGGATCATCCGCCGCCAGCCCCTCCGCCTGGTCGAGGATCGCCCGCAGCCGCTGCCGCAACCCTTCTCCATAGGGGAGCGTCAGCCGCTTCCCGAGCCGCCCCACCCGCACCCCGTCGGTCTCGATCCAGGCGGCATCCACCCCGTCGAGCGAGGTGCCGCTCATCAGCCCGATCGCCCGCCACATTCCCCTCGTCTCCCGTGCGTGCTAGCTGCCCGCGCATGTCACAGAGCGACTTCCTCGCCGAGGCCACAGAGCGCGGCTTCGTCTACCAATGCACCGATCCCGACGCGCTCGACGCAGCTCTCCGCGCCGGCCCGGTCTCCGCCTATATCGGCTTCGACTGCACCGCGCCGAGCCTCCATGTCGGCAGCCTGGTGCAGATCATGCTGCTCCGGCTCTTCCAGCGCCACGGCCACCGGCCGGTCGTGCTGATGGGCGGCGGCACGACGCGCATCGGCGATCCCTCCGGCCGCGACGAAACCCGCCAGCTCCTCACCGACGCCGCGATCGCCGCCAACATGGAAGGCATCCGCCGCGTCTTCGAGCCCTTCCTCCATTTCGGCACCGGTCAGTCGGACGCGGTCACCGCCAACAACGCCGACTGGCTCGATCCGCTCGGCTACATCCCGCTTCTGCGCGATGTCGGGCGGCACTTCACCGTCAACCGCATGCTCACCTTCGATTCCGTAAAACTCCGCCTCGATCGCGAGCAGCCGCTGACCTTCCTCGAATTCAACTACATGATCCTCCAGAGCTACGATTTTCGCGAACTGTTCCGCCGCCACAACGTCCGGCTGCAGATGGGCGGCTCGGACCAATGGGGCAACATCGTCTCCGGCGCCGAGCTCGTCCGCCGCACCGAGGGCGCGCAGGTCTTCGGCCTGACGACGCCGCTCATCACCACCGCCTCGGGCGCGAAGATGGGAAAGACCGCCGCCGGCGCCATCTGGCTCACCGCGGATCGCCTCGCGCCCTTCGACTATTGGCAGTTCTGGCGCAACACCGAGGACGCGGATGTCGGCCGCTTTCTACGACTTTTCACCGATCTTTCCCTCCCCGACATCGCGCGCATCGAGCAAGGCGACATCAACGAAGCGAAGAAAATCCTCGCAACCGTTGCGACCCGCCTCGCCCACGGCGCCGAAGCCGCCGCCCAGGCGGCCGAGGCCGCCCGCCGCCTCTTCGAGGCCGGCCAATCGGCGGATATCCCCGCAATCTCCGTCCCTGAGGCCGAGCTCGCGACCGGCCTGCCCGCCTTCCGCCTCTTCGCCATCGCCGGCCTCGCCACGAGCAACGGCGAAGCCCGCCGCCTGATCCGCGCCGGCGGCGCGCGCATCAACGACGCCCCCGTCACCGACGAAACCCGCACACTCACCCTCGCCGACCTCCAGGACGGCGCGATCAAGCTCTCCGCCGGCCGCAAGCACCACCGCCTGATCCGCCCGGAATAACGATTACCCAACGCCTGGGCCCAGAGGCGCAGCCCACCCGCGACGCCTGCCTGACCCGCTCCGAAGCCACTCCAGGACGGCGCCGGAATGCCGCTATCCTCGGCGCCGACCCTGAGCAAAGAGACACGGCATGGCCTCATCCATCGCGGGCAGCGAAGAATTGCGTTCCCTCCCCGGCATCACACGCGCCCTCACCGCCCTCTGCCTCCTCCTCTCCTGCGCTCCCCTCGCCGCGCACGCCGCCACGCTCGCGACCGCCACCCTTGCAACCGTCATGCTCCCCGGCGGGACCACCCTTCCCTACTTCGTCTCCGCGCCCGACGAAAAATCCCTCACCCAGGCGCTGATCGCGATTCATGGCTATACGCGCGACGCGACCCGTACCTTCGCCGCCGCATCCCATGCGGCGGCCAATGCCGGAGCATCCGCGCGCACGCTCATCGTCGCGCCCATCTTCCCGGTGCCCGCGCCGGAAGACGAAAAATGCCACTTTCACGACGTGCCGACGGCCGCGCCCACGGACGCGCTCTGGCATTGCGGCGCCTGGGCGCGCGGCGGCGCCGCGCTCAATGCGCCGGTGACCTCCTTCGCGGCGATGGACGCCCTCGTCGAGAAAATCGCGCGCGCCTACACGCGGGTCCGCGTCGTCACCATCGCCGGGTTCTCCGCGGGCGCGCAGTTCGTCCAGCATTATGCGGGCTTCGCCGACGTGCAAAGCGCCCCCGTCCTCCTGCGTTACGTGATCGCGGACCCCAGCGAATTCGTCTATTTCGATCCCGGACGTCCCGTCGCAACCAACGCCGCCTGCCCCGACGCCAACGACTGGAAATTCGGCACCGACAGGCTTCCCGCCGATCTCGGCCGCAGCGCCGCCGCGGCGCGCGCCGCCTATGCCGCTTCCGACATCCGTTACCTCGCAGGCTCGCTCGACACCGGCGCCGGGCCGGGCACTGCCTACCGCCTGCTGGAAAAGAATTGCGCGGCCGAACAGCAGGGTCAGTACCCGGCTCGATCGCGCCGAGCATTACGCAACCTATGACGCCGCCATGCTCGCCCATGGCCGCCATCCGCTCACCATCGTTCCCGGTTGCGCGCACAGCGTGACCTGCGTCTTCCCCGCGCCCGCCGCGCGGGCCGCGCTCTTCGGCGACCTGGCCGCGCCCGGCGCGGCGCCCTAGTGCCAGCTTTCACAGAGAGCTGACACCTCGGTGTTCGTCCAAGTGCCCGGCCGCGCGCAACGCGGCACGCACCCGCAAAGAGCGTGGCCGAGCTGTGGAACGCCCCGCCCGGAAGCCCCGCCTTAGGGCCGGATCAGGCGCCCGATTCGCGCGAGAATCTCTTCCGTGACGCGGACCAGCCGGTCCACGAGATCGGCCGCCCGATCGGCAAGAGGGTCCGGCAGCCTGCGCAGGAGAAATGTCCGAAGGCGAGCGACCCACCCATGTTCTACGGCCGCCCCGGAGGACGCCGGGAAGATCAGCCTGAAGAGCAGCCCCGGATTGCCGTCGGAAAGTTCGATGCGGGCTCCATGCAGGCCCGCGATGGCGGCAACGAGGCTGAGGCCGAGGCCGGTGCCGGGCGTCGTGCGGCTCGCCTCCAGCCGATAAAAGGGACGGAACAGTTTCTCCCTGAATTCCGGCGGCACGCCCGGGCCGCTGTCGCGCACGGAGAGGACCGGCACGCCCGCCTCGATGGCGGCGCTCACGGCAATGGCGGTGCCGGACGGCGTATGAGTGAGCGCATTCTCGATCACGTTCGCGATCAGTTGCGTCAGCAGCGCCCGGTTGCCGCAAATGGGCAGCGGCTTTCGCGTGCTGCACGCGAGGGTCTGGCCTTGCTCGTCGGCGACGGCGCGGTACGCCTCCACGACATCCTCGACCAGTTCGCCGAGATCGATCGGAGCGAACTGGCGAACCTCGGCGGCCGAGCCGATCTTCGCAATGCGCAGCAGGGCCCCGAACGTCTCCAGGATCGAATCGACATCGCGGATCGAGTGATCCAGCGCCGCGCGGAGCTCATCTGCGGTCTGGCCCTGCAATCGGGCCAGCTCCAGGCGCTGCCGGTGCCGCGATAACGGTGTGCGGAGGTCATGGGCGATGTCGCTCGAAACCTGCCGGAGGCCGTCCATCAATGACTGGATGCGGTCAAGCATCGCGTTGAGGCCGGCGGCCAGGTGGTCGAATTCATCGTTCGTCCCGCGGATCTCGATGCGCTGGCCAAGCTCGCCCGCAACGATGCGCAGGCTGGCGCGGCTGATGGCCTCGACCCGGCCAAGAACGCTGAAGCTCATCATCGAACCGGCCAGCAATGCCAGCGTGACCGTGCCGAGAAGCACCCAGAAAAACGCGCTCGCGATGGCGAGCCTGAGTTCGCGCAGCTCGGAGTCCGCCAGGCCGACCAGAAGATAGCCTCCATCGGGCTCGCGGATTCCGCGTCCGCGGACCCCGATCCCGGATGGCGACGTCCACTCGCGCACGCCGAGGACCGGTTTCATATGGGGCATGTTCCCGGCAAGCACCCGGCCGGAGGCATCCTCCAGCAGATAGAAAGCGTCGGGGCTGGCGTGAGCTGCCTGAGCCGCAACCACCCCCTCCAGGCCCCTTGCCCCGTGCCCCCGCGCATCCGCCTTCTCCTCCGAGATTTCCGTCGTTACGGCGGCGTCGATCTGGCCCGCGACGTAGCTGGTCGCGAGCCAATAGACGAGCCCGAACAAGACCACCGCGGACAGGCTGAAAAGGCCTGCGTATAACAGGGTCAGACGAAAGCTGGACGTTCTCGTAAACCGTGGGATGCGGCAAAGCCCGGGCGCGCGCGCCCATGCGAGACACCGCCCGGCCACGGACCTGAGCGCCGGCTCAGGACGAATCACGGAGCCGGTACCCAATTCCACGCACGGTCTGGATCAGATCTTCGGCGGCGGAGAACGGCCCGATCTTGGCGCGCAGGCGGCTCATATTGCTCTCGACGAGATTGGTTCGCGGTTCGAAATGAAAACCCCAGACGTTTTCGAGCAACATGGATCGCGTGACCACACGCCCGGCATTGCGCACCAGATATTCCAGGATGCGGAACTCGCGCGACTGGAGGTCCAGGAGCTCTCCATCCCGCCTGGCGGTCAGCGTCAGCAGGTCGATCTCGAGCGGTCCTGCCCGCAGGATCGTTTCGGGAGCGTCGGCCGGCCGGCGCCGGCGACCGAGCGCCTCCACGCGGGCGGCCAGTTCCCTGAGCGCGAACGGCTTGGCCAGGTAATCGTCCCCACCGGCCTGGAGGCCCGCGACCCGGTCCGGCACGTCGCCGAGCGCGGTGAGGAAGAGGACCGGGGCGGTCGTGCCACCCGCTCGCAGCATGCGGACCAGCGTCAGCCCGTCCAGGTGGGGCAACATGCGATCGACGATCAGGAGGTCCCAGTCCTCGCAGGAAGCCCTGAGGAGCGCATCCCGGCCATCGACCACGATGCTGACGACGTGCCCGTCGGGCTCGAGGCCGCGGACAATGAAGGCGGCGGCCTCCCTGTCGTCTTCGATCACCAGGATTTTCATGGTTGACCCGACCGGGGGATCGCATGGCAGTTGCCCTGACGGCGGTCAAGTCGCCTGCCGCCCAGCCTGCCAAACCTTGGGCATAATTTAATCGAGCGACATGCCGGCCCAACTTTTCGGTGTTAGGTTGGCCGGTGCTCGGTTGCCCGCCACGACTTCCGTTGCCCGAGTGACGCCCGATGTCCGCGTCTCTGCACCCGTAACGGTGAACCCCGATGCGAGAGCCTGGGCCTTCAAGCGATCCTCTTGTAGCATGGCCTCTTGTAACCCGGCAGGAGATACGCGCCCGTGCGACCGCGCATCGACGTTACCAGGGTGCGAGCCCTCTTCATCTCCGATGTTCATCTCGGCACAATGGGATGTCGCGCGGAGCCGCTGCTCGGCTTCCTGCGAAGCTATGAGGCAGAGACGATCTACCTCGTGGGCGACATCGTCGATGGCTGGCGGCTGCGGCCAGGGCGGCCCTGGCCGCGGTCGCACGTCGCGGTGATGGCTGAGCTGCTGGCACGGGCGCGGGGGGGCGTGAGAGTGATCTACGTCCCCGGCAACCACGACAAACATCTGCGCAGGTTCGCTGGCCTGACCATCAGCGGAATCGAAGTTGCGGAACGCGCCATCCATGAAACCCGCGGCGGCCGGCGCTACCTCGTGCTGCACGGCGATCAGCTCGATCGCGTGGTGCAGCGGTTCCCGTTGATCACCGTTCTCGGCAACTGGGTGTATCGTGCCTCACTGCTCGTCAGCCATCCCGCCCGTCCGCAGCGCCGGCTTGGGCTTTGCTGTCGGGCGGTTTCGGCGCGGGCGAAACTGATGATCCGTGCGGCCGTGGACACCATCAGCCACTCCGATCGGCTGCTCATGGCGGAGGTCATGCGGCTCGGCGTGCACGGGGTCATCTGCGGCCACACGCATCACGCGGCGGACTGCAGCCTGGCCGGGATCCACTATGTCAATACCGGCGACTGGGTCGAGTCATGTACCGGGGCCGTCGAGGACCATGACGGTCGGCTTGCGCTCGCCCGCTGGGTCAACCTGACGGCGCCGGAGGCCGCTCACCCGGTGGTGCAACCCGGCGCCACCTGTCCGCTCGAGGACGACGAGGTCGGGGTCGCGGCGTGAGGCACGCTGTCGCCGCACTCCGCCTCGCCCTTTCCGGCGCTCCCCTCGCCGCGCCCGCCCGGATAAAGTCCAGTTCAGGAATTTGTCCATATTTCCCTGGAACGACGCGCGCCGGCTTGACCGAAATCAGTACCGGCCCCCGCCAGGCCCGGTAATCGGGAACCCGTTCTCGCCAGGCGCGCGCGCGCCCGAGAGCCGAGAGCGCCAGAGAGCCGAGAGCGCCAGAGGGGAAAAAATGGAAATTCTCGATCTCACCGGCCGCAAGGGCCTCGTCGTCGGCATCGCCAACGAGCAGAGCCTCGCCTGGGCCGCCGCGCAGCACTTCCGCAGCGCCGGCGCCGAGCTCGCCGTCACCTACCTCAACGACAAGGCCAAGCCCTATGTCGAGCCCCTCGCCCGCGAGGTCGCCGCGCCGATCTTTCTTCCGTGCGACGTCGCGACGCCGGGCGGGCTCGAAGCGGTGTTCGACGCCATCCGCACGCAATGGGGCCGGCTCGATTTCCTGTTCCACGCCATCGCCTGGGCGCGCAAGGAAGACCTGCAAGGCCGCCTGACCGATTGCTCGGCCGAGGGTTTCGCGGAATCGATGCTGATCTCCTGCCACTCCTTCATCCGCATGGCGCGTCTCGCCGAGCCGCTGATGGACAAGGGCGGCAGCCTGACCACCCTCACCTATTACGGTGCCGACAAGGTGGTGGACCATTACAACGTCATGGGCCCGGTGAAGGCCGCGCTCGAGTGCTCGGTCCGCTACCTCGCCCATGAGCTCGGACCCAAGCGCATCCGCGTCAACGCGATCTCTGCCGGCGCGGTGCGGACCCGCGCCGCCTCGGGCATCGCGCATTTCGACGAGCTGATCAACGAGAGCGTGCGCGACGCGCCGCTGCACCGCCTCGTCTCCTCCGCCGAGGTCGGCCGCACCGCGCTCGCCCTGGCGAGCGACTACACCACCGCCGTGACCGGCGAGATCCTCTATGTCGATGCGGGCTTCCATATCGAAGGCATGGTCTTACGCCGGCCCGGGTCTTGACGGACTCCCGGCCGTGACCGAAAATTCGCCTGTAAGGGTGTGTTCGGGCAGGACCGCTGTCCCATGTTTCACGTGAAACATGATAAGAATCAATGACTTGAGCCGCGGCCCGTGGGCAGTTGAGTGCCCCCGGGGTGCCCAAACTGCCCATTTGCAATCCTCGCGCACCATATCGCCGGCCCGCTCTTGTGCACTGAATTTCCAGTCGAATCCACCGCCACCGTCACCGGCATGTCCTTGACCTCGAACTCGTGGATCGCCTCCATCCCGAGATCCTCGAACGCCAGCACCCGCGCCCTGGTGATCGCCTTGGCGACGAGATAGGCGGCCCCGCCCACCGCCATGAGGTAAACAACCTTGTTGTCGCGAATCGCCGCGATCGCCTCCTTCCCGCGCTCGGCCTTGCCGATCATCCCGATCAGCCCCGCGCGCTCGATCATCGCGCGGGTGAACTTGTCCATCCGCGTCGCCGTCGTCGGTCCCGCCGGCCCGACCGCCTCGCTGCGCACGGCCGGCACCGGTCCCACGTAATAGAGGAAGCGGTTGGTGAAATCGACCGGAAGCCTCTCGCCCCGCCCCATCATCTCGGCGATCCGCTGGTGCGCCGCATCGCGCCCGGTGAGGATTTTTCCGTTGAGCAGCAGCCCCTCGCCCGCCTTCCACTCCGAAAAATCCGCCTTCGTGATTCCGTCGAGGAACACCCGCCTTTTGCCCGCGCTCAGATCCGCCGAAAGCACCGGCCAGTCCTCCAGGTTCGGCACCGGCAGCTCCGCCGGCCCCGTTCCGTCCAGCACGAAGCCGACATGCCGCGTCGCCGCGCAGTTCGGGATGATCGCCACCGGCAGCAGCGCCGCGTGCGAGGGATAGTCGCGGATCTTCACGTCCAGCACCGTCGTCAGCCCGCCGAGCCCCTGCGCGCCGACGCCCAGCGCATTCACTTTTTCGTAGAGCTCGAGGCGCAGCACCTCGATCCTGTTTTTTGCCCCGCGGGCCTTGAGGTCCTGGATGTCGATCGGCTCCGTCAGCGCGGCCTTGGCGAGCGCCATCGTCTTCTCGGGCGTGCCGCCGATGCCGATCCCGAGAATCCCCGGCGGGCACCACCCCGCTCCCATTTCCGGTACTGTCCGCACCACCCAATCGACGATCGAGTCCGAAGGCGTGAGCGTCGTGAAATGCGCCTTCGCCTCGCCCCCGCCGCCCTTGGCGAGCACGTGCACGCGGAGCGTCTCGCCCGGCACCACGCGGTGGTGGATCACCGCCGGCGTATTGTCCTCGCTGTTCCGCCGCGCCCCGGCGGGATCGCTCACGATCAATTCCCGAAGCGGATTGTCGGCGTCCGTATAGGCCCGGCGCACGCCCTCGTTCACCATCTCGTCGATTCCCATGGTGGCGCCGTCCCAGCGCACATCCATCCCGATCTCGAGGAAGATCGTCGCGATGCCGGTGTCCTGGCAGATCGGCCGATGCCCCAGCGCCGCCATCCGCGCATTGATCAGGATCTGGGCGATCGCATCCCTGGCCGCCGGCGCCTCTTCGCGCTCGTACGCCGCCGCCATCGCGCGGATGAAATCGGGCGGATGATAATACGAGATATATTGCAGGGCGTCGGCGACGCTCCGGATCACATCCTCCTGGCGCACCACGCTCATCGCCACCCCCTCAAATTCGCAGGTTCGTCCGCGCCAGCTCGACCACTTCCTCGCCGCGCCCGCTGATGATCGCCTTTAGCATGAACAGCGAAAAGCTCCTCGCCTGCTCGATCTGGATTTTCGGCGGCATCACCAGCTCTTGCCTGGCCGTCAGCACGTCCACCAGCACCGGCACGTCATGGGCGAGCGCCTGGCGCAGCGCGCCCTCGAGCGCCCCCGGCGCCTCCACCCGGATCCCCCGAACGCCGATCGCATTCGCCATCGCCGCGAAGTCCGGGTTCTTGAGGTCGGTCCCCGTATCGAGATAGCCGGCAGCCTTCATCTCCGTCGCCACGAACCCGAGCACGCCATTGTCTAAGACGATCACCTTCACCGGCAGCCCGAGCTGCACGAGGGAAAGAAAATCGCCCATCAGCATCGCGAACCCGCCCCTTCCGCGTTATGCTGGACATTCCCGCCCGGACCAAGCAGCAGCTCGGCGATGCTGGCTGGCCCGGCGGCATCGCTCCGGGGCAGATCCTACCCATCCTGCTCGATGTCAACCGCCGGCACGAGCGCGCGCTCCGCGCCACCGTCCGCGAGCACGCCTAACGGCGGTACGTCCGCAAGAGCGGCCAGGCGCGTCGTCGCAGGATTGCGGAGGAAAGGCGGGCTAACCGCCCAGGCGTTCAAGCTCGGCCCGGACAAAATTCTGGAACTCGTCGACGGCCGGCGAGAGCTGGCGCGAGCGCAGTGCCACGGCATCGACGGTCGCCGAATTCAGCACCCGATTGCGGATGCGGATGGCCACCAGTCCGTTGGTCCGGATCGAAATGCTCGCCGCCCAGCGCGGGAGGAGCGCGATGCCCCCGACCGTCCGGACCAGCTGCGTGATGAGACGCATCGAGTTCGTCTCGAGGGTCGGCGCAAGATGGACACCTGCCTGCCGGCAGGCGGCGTCGATCAGGCCTCGGCTGCCCGAGGGCCCGGACGAGAGGGCGATCGGAAACGCGGTGAGCTCCGTAAGGGTCACCGACGCTGCCGCGGCGAGCGGATGCCCGGGCGAGACAAGGGCCATGATCGGCGCACGGATCCGGAAGCGGCAGGCAAGATTTGCGTCGAGCTGCGGGCAGAAGGCGAAGCCGAGGTCGGTCTGCACCTCCCGCAGGGCGTCGAGGATCTCGTTGGTCCGGGCAATCGAGACATTGAAGGTCACCCCCGGATAGCGTTCGCAGAACCGCGCGATCGCGCTCGGCAGCACCTCGTGCGTGAGGGCTTCGATCGCGTGTATGCGGACAACGCCGCGGACGAGGCCTTTCAGCGCCGCGATCTCGGAGCGTACGCGCTCGAGCTGTCCGAGCTGGTCGCGGGCGTGGCGGAGCACGATCTGGCCCGCAAAGGTCACGCGCACGCCTCTCGGCAGGCGCTCGAGGAGCGGCATGCCGAACTGGTCCTCCAGCTTCATCACCTGGCGGCTGACGGCGGATTGGGCCACGTGCAGGAGCTCCGCGGCCTTGCGGATCGAGCCGTGCTCGGCGACGGCGGCAAAATAGCGCAGGGAATTGTCCGACATCTCTCCCACCGATCACGGCCGCGGAGCGGCCGCCTTTGCGATGCCGCCACGGCATCGGTCCTCGCGATTTATTCTACTTGTGCGAGCAGACAGGCAATGAAAAACTCAATTCATTCCGCATTGTAATGATGCGGAACCCGGGAGGTGCGTTCGTCGAGACGCCCACGCGCGAGACCGTCGCCCGAGACCGGTGGCGCTATCGCGGGGTGGGGACGCCGCGGCCTCACGGTGCCGGCAATTCGCCGCGGTCCTTCGCAGCCCGCGTAGAGGAAGGAAGGGCCGGATCGTGAGGCGGCGGCCGTAACCGGCTGCAAAAGAAGGGAGACGCACTATGAGAGAGATGATGACGGCAAGGCCCGGTCGCCCGCTCCGGCGACGTCGGGTTCTTGGGACGGGAGCGGCGGCGCTCGCCGCTACGCTCACGCGGGTCAATATCGCCCGCGCCGCGCCGGTGGAACTGGTGCTCGGGACCAACGGCGGGGACGAATACGAGGTCACCTACAAGGCGGTCTATCAACGCTTCGAACAGAAGTACAACGCGAAGATCGTGCCGGTCTTCGGCGACGGCGCGACGCTCCTCAATCGCGTAATCGCGGAAAAATCCCATCCCAGCATGGATGTTACGGTAACGTATCAGGGGGCATGGCTGATCGGCCAGGCCCAGGGCGTCTTCGACAGGGTCGATTACGGGAACATTCCCCATATCGGCGAGGTCTACGACTTCTTGAAGGACCCGAAGGGATACGCGCCGTTCGTCAATTTCGGGGCGTGGGGCATCGTCTACGACCATGATACGGTCAAGACGCCGCCCACGTCGTTCAAGTCGCTGTGGCAGCCCAAATACTACAACCAGATCATGATCGGCGGGATCTACCACTGGCAGATCCACCTCACGGCGTTTGCCTACGCCTGGACCGGGAAACAGGCGAACATCGACGTGGCCTTTCAGAAGGTCAAAGAGCTGGCGCCCCATCTTGCCGCCTTCTACGGCCTCTCTTCGGACACCCAATCGAAGTTCGAGCAGGGTATCGCTTCGATTGCGACCTGGTACAGCTACACGACCCAGCGGCTGCGCAATGCGGGCATGAATCTGCTCTTTCAGTTCCCGGAGGAGGGCGCCTTCATCTATCCCATATCGTTCCAGGCGATCAAAGGAACGAAGAAGCTCGATCTCGTCGAGAAGCTCATCGGGGAGTTCTACGATCCCCAGGCGTGCATCGCCCTCGCGCGTCTGAACGGCTACATCCCGGCCAATCGGAACACGACACTTCCGCCGGATCTCAAGGGGCAGATCCTCAGTTACGATCAGGTCCTGAAGAGCCACTCCTGGGACTGGGCGCTCATCAATGCGCAGCAGGACGCGTGGCTCACGCGATGGAATGCGGAGGTGCGGCCCCTGGTGCGGGGCTGAACGACCGGACGGGTCAAAAACTCCGGGTCCGTGGCGGGAGGAGCGCGCGCTCCGCAATCGTCCGCAACAGCAGCACGATCGCCGCGTTCGCGGCGGCGGGGATGCCATCGCACGCGGCGATGGCGCCACCGCCGCCGCCGTCCGCAAGACCGAGCCCGACCCCGACATGGTGCAGGGCTTCCTCCTCGTCGGGCGTGTGGCAGAAGGCGAGGTCGCGGCGCAGCAAGGCGAGCGCGGCGCAGACGCCGTAGGCGCCAAGGTTCGATGTGCCGGCAACCACCGTGGACGTGGTCGGGACGGCGGAGAAGACCCCGCCGCGGCACGGCGTCCTTTCCGCCTGGTTGATCTGCGGAAGCCCCTCCGCCAGCGCGGCGCGAAAGGCACCAAAGCCGATCTCGTTCCCGCCATCGCCAATTCCGAGCGAATCCTTTCCCAGTGCCAGATGGGTGCGGAACATGTGATCGACGTTGCAGCGGAAGGGATCGCGGCTGATCCCGGTCATGCCGTAGAGGATCCCGTTGACGTTGCCGCCGAGGCGCTCGACCGCGACGAGGACGTCCATCTGCCCCGCGGCCTCCTCCTGCTGGGCGGTGTCCGAATTCCTGAGCGCGACGAGGGTTGCCGCGAGATGGGCGCGCCGGCAGAGCACCTCGATCGGGGGGATGCATTCCGGGTCGGTGAAGATCGTCACGCGATGGCCGATGCGTTCAAGCGCGCCCGCAAGCACGACGCTTCCGAACGGACCGTCGTTCTCGCCGACCGGCATGTGCTCCGGCACCGCCGCGCCGGTGACGATGCCGATCCGCGCCGCGGGGCGGTCCAGCATTCGCGCCGCCGCCAGCACGAGCGGCGTCGGGCTGGCGGCGCGGACAATGTCGTAGAGGCCGCTCTTGAAGCCCCGGACGACGCCCGCCCGACGGATCTCGACGGTGATCAGGCGGTCGATGTTCTCGGCGGCGATCTCGGTCATGGTGGTTTGCCTCAGAATCCGCGCTGCACTGTCTTGAGAGAAGCCTCGACGATTTCGCGCAGCATGGAGATCATGCTCGCCTGGAACCCGGCCGAGGTCCCGTCCACCATCGGCACCAGCCGGGCGATGGCGCCATCCATGGCCCCGGCCTGCACGCAGCGCTCGAGCATGCGCCGTTCCGTCGCGGCATCGTGCAGCACATCGGGGTTGCGCAGCAGGCCGGCCAGCGCGGCGGCGACGCCGTAGGCGGCCCAGTTGGAGACTCCGCCGACGACCAGGATGTCGCACTCCGCCACGGTTGCCACGCCGGCCCCGCAAGGGCATTGGCATTTTCGCCCATAGGGCTGCAGGGCGCGCACGGCCTCGGCGATGCGGCCGAAACCGATCTCGTTGCCGCCGTCGCCGATGCCGATCGTCAGCACGCCCGCCTCGCGCGCATGCTCGGCCAGAAGGTGGGCGCTCGCCATGATCTCCGGCCCCCGCCCGGTGCCGAGAATGCTGTGGAAGACGCCTTTGGAATTGGGGCCGCCCTTTTCGACGAATATCACCGCCGCGGGCGCGTGCTCGCCGAGCAGTGCCGCGCTCGCCGCCCGCCCGGGTTCGGTTCCGAGGGGAAAGGCTGCGGCGAGCGCGCAGCCGGTGCGCCGGCTGAGCGTCTCGGCATCGACGCAGGCGAGGCCGGCGGCCTCGGTCGCGGCGATGAGGGGTCCGAGGTTGCGCTCTTCCGCGATGATCACGGGCTTGGCGCCGAGCCCGACCTCGAGGGCGCGCGCGATCGCCGCGGCGCCGAGCGGGCCGTCCGTCTCGCCCCGCGGCAGCCAGGGGGGCGAGCCGGCGCCGGTCACGACGAGGACGCGATCGCCCGGCTTCACGCGCTGGCGCAGCGCGTCGGCGGCCTGCCAGGTGAGCGGCTTGCCGGCGCCGCGCGCCGCCTCATGAAGGCGATGGATCACGCCGCGCGGCAGCCCGGCGCCGTATCTCACCTCCATCGAGACGATGCGGTCGATGGAATCGCAGGTAATCTCGTCCATCACGGAAACCTTTCAGGATAGCGTTGCAGGATCGCCGGCAAAGACGCTGGCGCCGGATTCCGTCCAGGAGGCGACGACCGCGCTGCCCTTGGGGAATTGCCATTCCCCGGGCGCGGCGAAGGCGCGAAGCTCGGCGCCGCCCGCGGTCTCGAGCAGCACGATCAGCCGATGGCCCTGGAAGAGGATGTCCCGGACGGTGGCCTTGAGCCCCTCGCCGCCGCCCGAGATCCGGACATTCTCCGGCCGGACCGCGATCCTGACCGGCGCGCCGGGGGCAAGCCCCAGCCCGTGCCGCGCGGCCCGCATCGCCGTCCCTTCGAGCAGGACATCGGCAATATCGCCCGCGATCCGCCGGATGCGGCCGGAGAGTAGATTCGTCGTGCCGAGAAAGGTCGCGACGAACTCGCTGTTCGGTCGGTCATAAACGGTCTGCGGCGCACCCATCTGGAGAATCCGGCCGGCGCGCATCACCGCGATCCGGTCGGCGAGGGTCAGCGCCTCCTCCTGGTCGTGCGTGACAAAGATCGTGGTGATGCCGATGCGGCGCTGGAGTTGCCGCAGTTCCACCTGCATCTCCTCCCGCAGGCTCTTGTCGAGCGCCGAAAGCGGCTCGTCCAGCAGCAGCAGGTCGGGTTCGATGACGATGGCGCGCGCCAGCGCCACCCGCTGCTGCTGTCCGCCCGAGATCTGGCCGGGGAACCGCTCCTCCGCGCCGCAGAGGCCCACCCGGTCGAGCGCGCGGCGTGCGACTGCGGCAATTTCGGCCTTCGGGCGGCCGCGTACCTTGAGGCCGTAGCCGACATTTTCCAGCACCGTCATGTGCGGGAAGAGCGCGTAGTTCTGGAACACCACGCCGAAGCTCCGCCGATAAGGCGGCAGCACGGTGATATCCTGCCCGCGACTGACGATCCGTCCGGCATCGGGAACGAGGAAGCCCGCGATCAGGCGGAGCAGGGTCGTCTTGCCGCAGCCGCTCGGACCGAGGAGCGCCAAGAACTCGCCATCCGCCGCGCACGCGCTGACCTGATCGACCGCCAAAGTGGGGCCGAACCGTTTGCTCACGGAGTTGAGGACGAGCCGCGCAGCCATGGTCACGGGAGCCCTGCCTCAGAATGGACGCCGATAGCCCTTCACGAGCCCGTTCCGGACGATCACGCCCAGCATCGTGACCAGCGCGCGGTGCATTTCGAGCGGCATGCCGTCCACGGCCAGGATGCTGCGGCCGGTGCTGCCGTCCCCGCCATGGGCCGCGACGCAGGCCTCGATCATCCGCTGCTCGACGTCCGGGGCGTGCAGGAGATCGGGGTTTTCCGTCAGCGCCGCCAGCGCCGCGACGATGCCGTAGGCGCCCCAGTTCGAGGTATTGGCCGCGACGAGGACATCGGTCGGCACGCGGGTCGCGAGTTGCTCTCCTTCCGGCTTGTAGCGCTTCACCGCAGGCGCGATCAGGCCGAAGCCGATCTCGTTGCCGTTGTCTCCGACGCCGATCGAGGCGATGCCCTGCCCAGCCGCGAGATCGAACAGGCATTCCGCGCGCGCGCGGGTGCCGCGGGTCGGCTTTCCGGAAGCGGTATGCGCGATCCCGTGGGCATTCGGGCCGATCTTTTCGACGGAAACGACGAGGCACGGGGCGAAGCGCGCGAGATACTCCGCCGCCTGTTGCGGCGCATCCTCGCCGCCGCTGAGTGGCAGCACGGCGGTGCCGTAGGGGGCCTTCCGCGCCATCTCCGGGCTGCGCAGCCCGAGCCCGCCGGCCAGCGCGGTGGCCGCCAGGTTCTCCACGAACTCCGGCTCAGTCAGCAGGATGGGGACCGCGCCGGTTGCCTGGTGAATCGCACGGCCGAGCACGGCGAGGCCGGGCGGGCCATCGGTCTCCCCGGCCGGCAGGAAGGGTGGTCCCCCCGCACCGGTGGTCATCAGCACGAAGCCGCCCGGCTTCGCCTTCTCCATGATCAGCCGGGCAGCGCGGAGGGTGAGCGGTCCGCCCTCCTGTGCTTCGCAGGCCGCTTCATAGAGCCTCGCGATCACGCCGCGCGAGTAATCGGAGATGCGCGCCTCGACCGTTATCAGCCGATCGATGTTCCGACAGATCGTCTCCAGCTGGGATGGCATTCCTTGGTCCCTTCAACCTCGGGTCGCGGTGACGTTTTCGAAGAAGCGTTGCAGGCCGACGACGCGCTCGACCAGCAGCATCAGGCCGAGCATGAAGACCACGAGCAGGGCGCAGACCGCGGCCAGCGTCGTATTGAGCCCGGTCTCGGCGGCCTGATTGTAGAGAAGGGCCGGGAGCGTGATCGACCCCGGCGCGGCGAGAAAGAGGGAAATGACGATATTGTCGAAGGAAATGACGAACGCCATGATGCCGGCGCTGAGCAGTCCCGGACGCAGCATGGGAAGGGTGACGTCGCGCAGCACGCGCAGAGGGTGGGCGCCGAGGCTGAGCGCGCTTTCCTCCAGGGTTCGATCGAGCCGCGTGGCGGCGGCCATGATCGTGCGGAGCGCATAGGGGGTGCAGATGACGCTGTGGGCCAGCACCACGGCGAGCACTCCGTTCACGAAGCCGAGGCGGCTGAAATATTGCAGGAGCCCGATGGCGAGCGCGAGCTCGGGCAGGACGATCGGCGCCAGGAAGAAGGATTGCAGGGCCGTGCGCCCGGGAAGGTTGCCTCGGCCGAGCGCAAGTGCGATCCAGGTCGCGAGCACCAGCGAGAGGACCGTCGCCAGGGCGGCGACTTCGAGGCTGTAGCGCAGCGCGCCGGTGAATTCCCCGAGGAGGACGATCTCGGCAAACCAGCGCAGGGTGAAGCCGGCGGGAGGAAAGGTGAGGTACGGCGTGGTCGATATCGAGGCGACCAGGACGACCGCGATCGGGGCAAGGATGAACGCGTAGATCGCGGCGATCACGCCGCCGAAGAGGCCGCGCCCGAGAAGGCGCGCGTTCACCGCACCCCTCGCGAAAGCCGGTTCCGCAGCAGCCTGTCGTAGGCGAGCGAGATCCCGATGACGGCGGCGAGCAGGACGGTGACGAGCGCCGAGCCGAACGACCAGTCGAAGACCTGGGTGAACTGCTGCAGCGCCAGGATGGGAATGGTGAGCACGAGCTGGCCGCCGAGCAGAACGGGGGTGACGAACGAGCTGACCGCGAGCACGAAGACGAGCAGGACGCCCGCCGCGACGCCCGGGAGCGAGAGGGGCAGGACGATGTCGCGAAACACCTGCCAGGGTCGCGCACCGAGGCTCGCCGCGGCATCCTCCAGGCTGCGGTCCAGAGTTTGCAGGCTGCCCATGATCGCCAGCACCATGAACGGCAGCAGGACGTGCGTCGTCCCGATGATGATGCCGGTCTGGTTGAAGATGAGGCGGATCGGGCGGTCGATAAGTCCGAGGTGGAGAAGTAGCGAGTTCACGAGCCCGCGGGGCGAGAGCAGAACGATCCAGCCATAGGCGCGGACCACCACGCTGATCAGGATGGGGGCGAGTGTCAGGAAGAGGAGCAGGCCGCGCAACCGGCTCCGCGTTCGCGAGAGGAACCAGGCGAGCGGGTAGCCGAGCAGGAGGGCGAACAGAGCGACGAGAAGGCCGATGCGCAGCGTGACCCACAGCGTCTCAAGGTAGAACGGGTTGGTGAAGATCCGGACGAAGTTCACTGCGGAAAATCCGACGCCGCTCACGCGGTCGGGCACCGGGCGGGAAAAAGCCATCCGGATCACGGTGCCGAGCGGCCAGGCGAACAGCAGGACGAAATAGAGCGCCGGCAGGCCGATCAGCATCCAGGCGATCGCCCCGCGCCGGCGTGCCGCCCGACGCAGCAGACGCTGCCCGCCGGCGGGCGGCACGCCGGCGAGGAGCGGTTCAGGCATGCACGAGCGGACGGATCTCGGCGTTCCGGCGCGTCAGCCACCCGTTCCGCCCGGCGCGTTTTGCCGGCGCGACGCACGAGGCCGGCGGCGTCTTGGCCGTATCACGATCATGGACGATTCCCCACGCACCGAAATTCGTGAACGGCGCGTAGCCGTCAGGGTCCTTCGCGAGGTCATAGACTTCGCCGATATGCGGGATGTTGGCGTAATCGACCTTCTCGAAGACCCCTTCCGCCTTGCCGATCGCCCAGGCGCGCTGGTCGGCGCCCTGGTCGGCACGCGCGCGATGCGGCGCCGCGAGCCAAGCCGTCGTCGCGGCCGCGCCGAGCGGCCTCCTGCGCGAGAAAGCGTGAGCGGGCCGCCTGGAGGAGTCTCCGGTCAATCCATGGGCCTCCTTCGGCGCCGGCCCGCCGGGCGGCTCAGTGGGTAAGGCCAGTGGTGCTCTCCTCGAGGTTCTTGCGGATGACGTCGCGGAGCAGCTGGACGACGGCCATCGAGCTTTCGCCCTCGAGGCCATCCACGTAGAACTCCGTCGTGCAGAAGCTCGCCTCGACGCCGCCGGCGTCGAGGCAGGCGCGCAGGATGCGCTCTTCCTGCTTCGGGGAGTGCATGAGCTCGGGCCGGCGCAGCAGGAACGCCAGGCAGGCCTCGATGCCGTAGCACCCCCAGTTCGACATCATTGCCGGCAGAACAATATCCGTCCGCGCCGTGGTGGCGAGCTTCTCGCCCTTCGGCATGACGCGCGCGACGGTTTCGTAGATGGTGCCGAAGCCGAGCTCGTTGCCGTGGTCGCCGATGCCGATGCTGGCAATCCGCCGCGCGTTCGCCTCGGCGAGGACCGCCGCAATATCGACCACTCCGACGTTGACGGCCTCGGGCCCGGAGAGAGGCTGCCCCGTTGCATTGTGGACGACGCCATCGACACCCGGCCCGAGCCTCTCAGTGCTGACGAGGGCCTGCGGCGGCATCTCGGAATAGATCCGTGAGACCCAGGCCGGCACCTCCTGCTGGCGGGTTGGCGCGCAGGCGATCGCCGCTCCGAGATGGCGCTCGCGCGCCTGCTCGAAGGGCTTCACCATCAGCCCGGCCGCATGGCTCGCGGCGATGATCGGATCGGCGTGGCTCGCCTCGCACACGTAGACGGGCACCGCGCCGAGGCCCTTGTACAGGATCCGGGCGAGCGATGCCGCGCCGGGAGGTCCGTCGCTCTCGCCCTTGGGCATGGTTGGCTGGTAGCCGGCGCCGGTCATGATGAAGACCGTGTCGCCAGGCTTCACGGCACGCAGCAACGCCTGCGCCGCTGCCATGGTGATCGGCGTGCCACCGGCCGCCACGCGCGCCGCGTCGTAGAGAGGTGCCAGAATTCCGTGCGGCATACCGCGGTTCTTGGCTTCAATCGTGATCAGACGATCCACCGCCTCGCCGACGAGATTTGGCACGCGCACCTCGATAGTGTCTCCGATGCGGACCACTCGATCACAGCCGAATCGTTCCTACAAGATCAAAAATCTGCTCCGATCGATGCCAAATCGGCATCGGTCTGCAGGCCCAGGCATGACCGCGCGGAGGAAACGTAGCGACAAAAAGCGGCTTCCCGTCGCGGGGTCCTGGGAACAGTGGGCCGCGCGCGTGGCGGGCTCGATAGGAACGAGGGATTGGGCGTTGCGCATGGCCGTTCATGAGAGAGCCACAGAACATGCGGGCAATTCGGCCGGTTTCCTCCGCCAGGCCGGCATTTTCAGCTGGGATCTCATCCCGGCACGCCCCAGCGGCGCGCGGGCGCCGCAAGCGTGCCATTCGCGCGCATCGACGCGAGCGCGCCGTTGACCGCCGTCTCGAGCGCCTGCTCGTCCTTCGCGAAGCCGATGCCGAGCGGCTGTGGATCGTCCGGCACCTGCGCCACGATCCGGAGCCCCGGCGTCCGCCGGGCGAGATAGGCAGCGACCGGCGCCACCTTCATCACCGCGGTGATGCGCCCGGCCTCGAGATCCGTCATCGCGTCCGCGATCCGATCGAACCGATCGATTTTTATCCGCTCGATCTCGCCACGTTTCTGCATCATCATGGCCACATCGTAATCCGTGGTCGCCGCCTGCACGCCGACCGTGGCGGTCTTCAGCGCCGCGAGGTCGGTGATCCCGGGCGTCTTCGCGGCGTCCACCACCAGGGAGAGTGTCGTCGTCATGTAGGGGACGGACCAGGCGAGCATCCGCTCGCGCGCCGCGGTGATCGTGATCCCGCCGACGATGCAGTCATAGCGGTCCGCCTGCATCTCCTGGAGGATCGTCTCCCACTCTGTGCTGACATAGCGCGGCGTGAGCTCGAGCCGCTGCGCGATCTCGTCCATCAGATCGACCTCGAAACCGGCCTCCTTGCCGTCTTCGAGAAACTCGAAGGGCGGGTTGACGAAATAGGTGCCGATGCGGAGCACGCCCGGGGCGAGCGTGGGCGGCGGCGCGGCCGCACGCGCCCCACGCGCCGCGAGAAGAGCGAGCCCCGCCGTAATCATCATTCGTCGCCCCTGCGTTGCCGGCTCCCTTGAACTCCTGACACGGTTCTCGACTCAGGTCGGCGCCGCGAGCCGGGCGAGCGCGGTCCGGAGCAACCTGACCTGCGCTTCCATGCGGCCGAACTCGTAGCCAAGGAAGCCGGAGATCGGGGCGCCGGCGTCGAGATCGGGGGAGAGATCGCCGCCCGCCGCGAGCGCCTCGAGCGACGAGACGAGCGCGGCGCGGAATCGCCCCATTTCCTCGGGCACAGCCGGCGCCGGCGCGGCATTGACCACGGCGTTGAGGCTGATGAAGAGCCGCTGCAGCGCCGTCGCCGCCAGCACGGCGGCGGCAAGCCGGGACGCATCCCCGCCGATCTCGCTCACCGAGCGCTGGATCGCGGCCTGCAGATTCGTGGTGTCGAGCCCTGCCTTGCGGTGCGCGGCCTCGAAGGACTCCCCGCCCGGCTCGCTCAGGACCAGATCGGCATAAAACGCCATCGAGAGGATGCTGGCGCGGAGCAGCACCGGCAGCGTCCTGCGCTCGAAGTTCGGCCAGAGGAGATGCCCGCCGACGATCGCCAGCACCGCGCCGATGCCGGTTCCCGCGAGCCGCAGCAGGGCGACGTTCTTATCGAGGCCGGGGGTGAGGAAATGCTCGAAGGGAATGAGCCCGGCGGAGAGGAAAAAGATCGCCAGGCTGTAATTGAACGGCAGGACCGCCATCATCCAGAAGAACGCGATCCCGATGGCCGCGAGCTCGGCTTGCGGCCCGGTGAGGAACGCCATGATCGCCGCTCCCACGAGGATGCCCGCGCTCGTGCCGACGAGCCGCTGCACCGTGCGCGCGAGCGTCGCTCCGGCATAGGGCTTGAGCGCCACCGTCACGGTGAGCGGGATCCAGTAACCGAACGGCGGCGGGAAGAACCAGACGATGACGACGGCGAGCCCGGCGACCACGCCGAAGCGAAGCGCGTGCCGCGCCACCACCGAGTTGGGATCGAGGCACGCGGCGAGCGGGGCCAGCAGCGCCGCGAGCCCGCCCGCTGCGGATGAGGAAGGCGCGGGCGCCTCGTCCGCCGGCGCATCGCCGAGGACGATGCGGATCGCGCGGGCGAGCGTCGCCGCCATCCGGCGGTCGATGTCCGTAGGGTCGGACACCGGCGAAGCCGTCGCGTGCTGATCGAGTGCCGCGAGCGTGTCCCTGAGGCGCCCTTCCTTCGCCGGAGCCGGAAGCGCGGCCGCCACCTGCCGGGCCGCAGCGGCGAGCAGGGCAAGCGGCGGGTTCGGATCGGCGGGCGCCTCCCGCAGCACCGCGGCGAGGGCGAAGAGCCGATCGGCGATCTCGATCAGCACCAGGTTGCGCTGCGCGGCGCCGCTCCACCCGTGCTGGCCGCGCCGCAGCTCCGCGCCGACCCGGCGCGCTTCGGCGATCGTCGCGCGCACGCTCGTCTCCGGGGAGACAAGGTCGCGCGGATCGTCCTCGCGCCCGGCCCCGACCGCGTCGAGATAGCTCGCGACCGCGCGGAAGCAATCCTCGGTCTGGCGTCCGAGCGGTGCATAGGGCCCGGCGATCCGGACCAGCCAGGTGCAGGCCATGGTGAGGCCGCCACCGAGCGCGAAAAGGGCGCCGAGGCGCGCGGCCGCGGTCGGCGCATGGTCGTGAGCGGGCAGGCCGAGCTCGACATAGGCCCAGGCGATCGGCAGGCCGATCGTCGCGAAAGCATTGCCGTAGACACCGATGAGCCCAGCAAGGATGCCCCAGAACAGCATGCCGAGCACGGCAACAGGAAGAAAAGCGCCGGCGAGGACCCCGCTCGCCAGCGCGAGGCCACCCAGCGCCGCGCCCACCAAAAGCCGCAGCGGCTGCTGCCGATCGCCGTCATCGGTGGAGTCACCAATCGCCAGCAGATAGGCGCCGATCCCGACCCAGATGAGCGCCGGCATCGCAAGCAGGCGCGCGAGCTCGAGCGGCACGAGCAGCGCCATCATGGTGCGGATCGCGAGCCGCCATCCGAGCCGCCGCGGATCGAAGACGATGAGGTCGGCGAGCATAAGCCGCGAACGCTCGTGCCAGCCGAAGCCGAGCGGCGCGGGCCGATCAGCCGCCGGCATCGATGAGACGGCGGATTTCTGCCGCATGCGCCGGCATCTGCAGGTCCCATGCGCCGCAATACGCCGCGAGCGCGTCGGCGATGGCATTCATGATGGCCGGCGGCGCGGCCGCCGCGCCCGCCTTGCCGCAGGCCTCGGCGCCGAAGATGTTCGAAGGCGACGCCAGACCGTTGTCGGCCCACCCGACGTCCGGCACGTCGGCGGCGCGCGGCTGGCCGCTGGCAGGGTCCATCGCCGCCTGCTCCATCAGCGCCTGGCCGATGCCCTGCGCGATGCCGCCCTGGATCTGCCCGCTGACCGCGGGCGGGTTCACGACCTGGCCGAAATCATCGTCGGCAGCGATTTCAACGACACTTTTGGTCTCGTTCGAGCCCGGTCGCGCGAAAACCCCGCTCTCGAACAGAATCTCCGCCTCGGGCGCGCCCCATTCGGCGGCGCAACGCGCACGTCCCCGGGCGATGACGTGAACGACCGCCCGCTCGATCGCGACCGAGCTCGTCAGCCGCGACTTGGAGCCGTCGGTGCCGCCACCGCGCGCGAGCGCGCCGCTGTCACCCTGGCAGACGGTGACACAAGCGGCATCGAGCGCGAGGCTCCTGGCAGCATGGAGCGCCATCCGCGTCGCATGGTCCTGCCCGGTCGATTGCGTGCCGATGGTGACGCGGAGCTGCGTTGCGGGAACGCCGAATGACTTGGCGAGAATGCGGCGAACGAAATGCGACCCCTGCGTGTTGGCGACCAGCGTGAACCGCCCCGTCGCCGGATCGAAGGCGCCGATCGCCGCGCGCGGCTCGACCGCGTTGACGACAATGCGGGGATTGCCAAGCGTCATTCGGACGACATGCGCCGCCGCGGCGAACAGACGGCGGCAGGTATCCTGATCGCCGAAGCGCCAGTCGAAGCAGACATTGTCCGGCGCATCGGGCCAGATCGGCACCCCGGGCCCTTCCCGCGTGGGGTCGATGATGGCCGCGAGCGGCTCATACCCGACCGCGACCCGCTCCGCGGCGGCGATCGCCTGGGGCCGCGTTTCGGCGACGACGAAGGCGACGCCGTCGCCCACATGGCGGACCCGATCGGCGGCCAGGATGGCGCACACACCGGGTGCGCGCAGCGCAGCTTCCCGATCGACGGTGCGGATGCGCGCATGGGCGTGGGGCGAGCGCAGCACATGGCCATGAATTTCGACCTCGAGCCTCATGTCGTCGACATAGAGTCCCTCCCCGCGCAGGAAGCGGACGTCGCCGCGCGCGATGGCGCCGAGTTTTTCCCCGCACCGGACCGTCATCGGCCGCCTCCCGCTTTGCGACGCGCCGGATCATCGCAGGTCGCGGGAGGTCCAGAAAGCGGGCTTACCCCGTGGTGACGAGGACCGCGTGGCAGGGCGGAAGATCGATGACTCCGCCGGGCCCGGCGCGCTCGAGGCGCGGGCGCCAGGCGCCGTCGTTCGCGACCATGGCACCACCGAGCGTCACGCCGGCGGTGGCGGCGGGCGAAGGCGCTGCGAGGCGGAGCAAGATGGCGCCGGGCGCGGCGGGAAGGGCGACCTGCTCGATTCGTTCCGGGCTCATGTTGATGAGCGCGACGCGGCGGGCCCTGTCCCGTCCTTCGATCGCGTAGGCGGCGAGGCCGGGGAACGAAACGGGTGCGACGCGCCGTGCGCGGGAGGCGGCGAAGAGGAGCATGCCGTAATAGAGCGGGCGGGCGATGGTCCAGCCCGGCCCCTGCTCGCCGAGCGGGGTGTAGGGCTGGGCAGGACGGGCATGGAAATTCACCCCGCTCCAGCCGGCGGCGGCGAGGCGGAACATCAGCTCCGCACCCCAGGCGGCGGCGGCGAGCGTATCGCTGACGCCAGGTCGCCCGCCCTGATAGACGGAGTTCGTTTCGGCCATGCGGACCGGCAGTCCGCAAGCCCGGGCGGCCCGTTCCGCGGGCGCGATCGAAGCGGCGAGCGCGGGCCCGGAGCCCAGCAGGCGCGCGATGGTGACGGCGGGGCTGGAGCCTGGGCCCACGGGGTAGAAATGGCGTGTGAGCAGGACGGGGCGCGGGTAGGCGCCGGTGGCGAAGGGCATCATCCAGGCGTCGTTCCAGGCAATGTCGGGGCCGGCGAAGCGAGCGGCGGGAACGCGGCCGCGCACCGCTTCGGCAAAGCGCCGCCATGCGGCGAGATAGTCCGCGACCGACCAGCCGCGCGGGCGGAGCCCGCTGGCGAAAAGGTCGGGCTCGTTGCCGATCTGGAACGCGATCAGCGCCGGGCCCGCGGCGGCGGCGACCAAAGCAGCTTCCTGCGCCGCCTCTTCCCGCGTGCCATTGCCGAGATCGAGCCCGTAGATCAGCGACCAGCCTGTGACGCGGAGGAACCCCGCGAGCCGCGAGATCGCTGCCTCGCTTGGATAGGCGCGGGCGCGGTCGCTCGAATTGCCGCCCAAGCGGAGCACACCGTGGGGCCCGAGGCGGCGGAAGAGGCCCACGAGCGCGGCGTTCTCGGGGGAAAGCCGGGTGCCCGCGACGAGCTCGCTTGTCTCGTAGCTGAGGCCGACGAAACCCGCGGGGATCTTGGGCGCTGCGGCCGAAGCGGCAGCACCGAGGAAGGCGGAAGAGGCGAGACCTGCGAGAACCGCGCGGCGCCCGCGCGGCGGGGGCATCAGAAGCGGTTTTCGACGGCGAGGATCCGGAGCGCGCGGGTCTCGCCGCCGATCGGGGCATCGACCGTATCGCCCGCGCCGTTGCCGATCAGCGCCGCGGCGGTGGGCGCGCGCCAACTCACCCGGCCGCTGGAGGGATCGCTCTCGTCCTCGCCGACGATCTCGAGGCTGACCTCGCCGCGGCCGGGCCAGGCGAGCGTCACGCGCGAGCCGAAGCCCACCTCCGCCGGGTCGGAAGGCGGGGCGGCGAGCTGGGCGGTGGCGCGGCGGACGGTCCAGTAGCGGAGCCGCCGACGAAGCTCGGCCGCCTCGGCCGGATCGGGCGGGGCACGGGCCAGCCGCTCCTCGAGATCGGCCACCGCCGCCTCGATCAGCGCAAGTCCGCGCCTGGTGACCGGATTGGGCGGCGGCGGGAGGGCGATGTCCGCCAGCGGCTCGGGCGGCGTCTCGGCGTCGGGTTCGCGAACAAAGGCTCGAACTTCACGGCGGATCCTCCCGATGGGTTCAGGCGGCCGAGTCTTGTTTGATTGGCAGTGCAAGGCAGCATTGCAAGAGGCTGACGGCAGGAGAAAAGGCCGGCCGCCGAGGTTCAGCCGAGCAGCGCGAGGAGGCCGGCGAGCAGCTTCGCCGGGGTCGGCGGGCAGCCGGGGATGACGAGATCGACCGGGAGGACCGCCGATACGGCGCCGAGGCAGGCGGGGCTCCGCGAAAACACACCGCAGCCGGCCGCGCAATCGCCGGCGGCGACGACCCATTTCGGCGCCGGGGTCGCTTCGTAGGTGCGGAGCACCGCCTCGTGCATGTTCCGCGTGACCGGGCCGGTGATGAGCAAAACATCGGCGTGACGCGGCGAGGCAACGAAGGAAAAGCCGAACCGCTCGAGATCGTAGAACGGGTTGGCGAGCGCATTGATCTCGAGCTCGCAGCCATTGCACGAGCCGGCATCGATCTCGCGGATGGCGAGGCTCCGGCCGAGCCGCGCTCGCGTGGCGCGCGCGAGGTTTTTCGCCAGCTCGGCGAACTCGGGATCGGTCGGGAGGGCCTCGGTGAGAGGCTGGCGGAGGCCTTCGAGCAGGGTGCGCAGCATGGCTTAGAGATCGTGGCCCGCGTAGGAGCAGTTGAAGGATTTGTTGCAGAGGGGGAAATCGGCGACGATGTTGCCGGCGATCGCGGCCTCCAGGAGAGGCCATTGGAACCAGGAGGGATCGCGCGCATGACAGCGCGCGACGCGGCCGGCTTCCAGGCGCACATGGACGAAGACGTCGCCGCGGAACCCCTCGATCACGGAAAACCCCTCGCCCGAGTTTTCGAAGAGCGGCGAGAGAAGGGGTCCGGGCGGAAGCCGATCCAGGATCTGCGTGATCAAGCCGAGGCTCTCGATGATCTCGGCGGCCCGGATGCGAAGCCGCGCATCGACATCGCCTTCGCTCCGCACCGGGATCGTGAAGGCGAGCGCATCGTACGGAGCGTAGAGGCGGCGGGCGTCGAAATCACGCCCCGAGGCACGGCCGACGAAGCCGCCCGCGGCCCAGAGCTTTGCCAGCTCGGCGCGCAGTACGCCGGTGCCGACGGTGCGGTCCTGGAGCGAGGCGGTGCGGTCATAGAGGGAGAGAAGCCGGGGAAATTCTTCGCCGATCTGGACGACGAGGCCGCGCAGATGGGCGACGGCGGCCGCGGTCAGATCGGCGGCGACACCCCCCGGGAGAGCCTGGTCCATCATCAGCCGATGGCCGAAGCAGAAGAAGCCGGCGCGCAGCACGCGCTCGCGCAGCACCGCGCAATGCGCGAGCATCAGGGCGAAGGCGGCGTCGTTGCAGATGGCGCCGACATCGCCGAGATGATTGGCGAGCCGCTCGAGCTCGGCCATCAGCGCCCGCAGCCAGACCGCGCGCGGTGGTGGTGACACGCCGAGTGCCGCCTCCACCGCGCCGGCGAAGGCGATCGCGTAGGCGACCGTGCTGTCCCCGGAAATGCGCGCGGCGATCGGCGCCGCCTCGGCCGGGGTTTTCCCCCGCATCAGCGCTTCGACGCCGCGATGGGCATAGCCGAGGCGCTCCTCGAGACGCACGATCGTCTCGCCCGAGCAGGTGAAGCGGAAATGCCCGGGCTCGATGATGCCGGCATGCACGGGGCCGACGGGAATCTGGTGCAGATGCTCGCCTTCGGCGGGAAGGAACGGATAGGCGGTGGCCGCACTTCCGTGGAGGATCCAGGACCGCGTATCGGGCAAACCCTCGGGGACGAGCGGGAAAAATTCGGCGAGCGCGCGCTCGAGCCTGAGCGCCGGCGGATGGAGCCGGCCGATCGAGGGAAAGCGGCCCTCGGGCGCCGGATCGTCGATGATCTCGATGGTGGTGCCGGCAAGGATCGCGATCCGCGCGGTGCCGGCGTCGGCCCAGAGCGAGACGAGGCTCGCCTGGCCCGCGGCGAGTTTTCCTGCGGCCTCCGTCCAGGCCGTCATCCGAGCAGCAACGCGGCGTGGCGGAACCAGGCGACCAGCGGCGGCGGCAGCCAGACCCCGGCGAGCAGGACGAGGGCGAGATGGGCGAAGATGGGGACGCTGGTGGCGCGCACCGGCCCTACGGGCCCGCGCACGGGGCCGAAGGCGAGCCCGCCGAGGCGAAGAAGCAGTGCGCCGAAGGCAACGATCAGGCCGAGCACCAGGGCGGCGGCGAGCAGCGGGGCGTGGGAAAAACTCGAGCTCACGATCAGGAATTCGCTGGTGAAGATGCCGAAGGGCGGCAGGCCGGCAATGGCGGCGACGCCGGCGACGAGCGTCCAGCCGAGGAGGGGATGGGATTCGGTGATGCCGCCCATCTCGGCGATGCGCTGGGTCCCCTTGACCTGGGCGACATGGCCGACCGAGAAGAAGATCGCCGACTTGGTGAGGCTGTGCATGGTCATCTGGAGCAGGCCGGCGAGATTGCCGAGCGGCCCTGCCATGCCGAAGGCGAAGACGATGATGCCCATCTGCTCGATGGAGGAGTAGGCGAAGAGGCGTTTGATGTCGCGCCTTCGGTAGAGCATCAGCGCCGCGAGCAGCGTCGAGACGAGGCCGAGCGCGATCATCAGCGGCCCGGGCGCAATCGCGCCGGGGCAGGCGGCGAGCAGGATCTTGAAGCGCAGCAGCGCATAGAGAGCGACATTGAGAAGCAGGCCCGAGAGCACGGCGGAGATCGGGGTCGGGCCCTCCGCATGCGCGTCCGGCAGCCAGGCGTGCATCGGCACGAGGCCGACCTTGGTGCCGTAGCCGAGCAGGAGGAAGACGAAGGCGGTGTCGAGCAGCGCGGGATCGAAGTCTTTCGCGTGGGCGAGAAGGACGGTCCAGATCATCCCTCCGCTGCCCTCCGGGATCACCGGATGGGCGGCGAGATAGACGAGGATGGTGCCGAAGAGGGCAAGCGCGATACCGACGCTGCCGAGGATGAAATATTTCCAGGCCGCCTCGATCGCCTCGTGCGTGCGGTAGATCCCGACCATCATCACGGTGGAGAGCGTGGCCAGCTCCACCGCGACCCACATCAGCCCGATATTGGCGGCGACCAGGGCGAGATTCATGCCGAAGAGCATGACCTGGAACATCGCATGGTAGAAGCGGAGATAGCCCGGCGTCAGCTTCCCGGTCTCGAGCTCGTGGCCGATATAGCCGGCGCTGAAGACGCTCGTGGTGAAGCCGACGAAGGTGTTGAGCACGATGAAGACGACGTTGAGGTCGTCGATCAGGAAGAGCGGACCGGGCGCGGGGCGGTGGAAGAGGAAGGAGAGCGAGCCGGCGAAGCTCAAAAGACCGGCGAAAATATTGATACGCGCGGAGATCCGGTAATCGGCGATCAGGGAAAGCAGGAGGGCGGCGGCGAGCGGAACGGCGAGCACGGCGGCGAGCGGGATCATCGCCGCTCTCCGCGGAAGGCTTCGAGGGCGCTGAGATCGACGGTGTCGAACCGCTCGCGGATGCGGAAGAGGAAGATGCCGATGACGATGAAGGCGATCAGCACCGAGAAGGCGACGCTCAACTCGACGACGAGGGGCATGCCGCGCGCGCCGGCGGCAGCGAGGTCGATGCCGTTCTCGAGCGCGAGGAATCCCGCCACCTGGCCCACCGCATTGCGCCTGGTGACCATGATGAGAAGGCCGATCAGGACGACCGAAAGCGCGAGCGCGATGTCCTGGCGGGAGACCGGATCGACATGCGCGGTGACGGGGAGCATGACGCGGAGCGAGAGGGCCACCAGCGCCATGGCGGCGAGCATGGTGGGGCCGATGCCGCCCACGGTCTCGACGCCGCGATGGATGCCGAGCTTATCGACGATGCGGTCGAGCGCGCCCGGAATGACCAGCGCCTTGACGGCGAGCGCGATCGCCGCGGCGAGATAAAGCTCCGGCGCCGATTGGAGATGCGCCTGCCAGGCGACGGCGAGTGCCAGGATGAAGCCGTGCAGGCGGAGCACGTTGATGAGCGCGCTGAGCCGGTCCTGGTAGAGCAGCAGGAAGCTCGCCAGCACCATCAGGCCCGCGAGCATGTGTGCGATGTCGAAGCCGAACCCCATCGTCGCAGCCTCGTCAGAGCCCACGGGAGACATAGAGAAGAAGCGTGCCGAGCAGCCCGAGCATGAGGGACGCGCCGAGCAGCTCGGGCACGCGAAAGACCCGCATCTTGGCGATCGAGACCTCGAAGATGCCGAGCAGGATGGCGGCGATGCCGAGCTTCGCCGCATAGGCGAGCATTCCGACCAGGGGGCCCGGCCCATCGAGGCCGAAGGGGAAGAAAATGCAGGCGATGATCGAGATGGTGAGCAGGAGCTTCAGCGCGGCGGCAAGCTCGATCATCGCGAGATGCCGGCCGGAATATTCGAGCACCATCGCCTCGTGGACCATGGTGAGCTCGAGATGCGTCGCCGGATTGTCGACCGGGATGCGCGCATTCTCGGCCAGGGCGACGATGAAGAGGGCGACCAGCGCGAGGCCGAAGGAGACGCGAAGACCCGCCACGGGGGAGAGCATGAAGGCGGCGATCGAGGAAAGCTCGGTCGATCCGGCGGCGATGGCGAGCGTGACGACGATCATCAGCATGGCCGGTTCGGCGAGCGAGGCGAACATCACCTCGCGGCTTGCGCCGATGCCGCCGAAGCTGGTGCCGACATCGAGCCCGGCGAGAGCGAGGAGGAAGCGGGCGGAGCCGAGCAGCGCGGTGATGACGATGAGGTCCCCGAGCGGGGCGAAGGCGAGACGCGTGGAGAAGGTGGGGACCACGGAGGCGGCCGCCCAGGTCAGTGCCAGGATGAGATAGGGCGCCGTGCGGAAGAGCCAGGAGGCATTCTCGGCGAGCACGACCTCCTTGGCGAGCAGGCGGGCGATCTGGCGGTAGGGCTGCACGAGCGGCGGCCCCTCGCGGCGCTGCAGCCGCGCCTTGACGGCGCGCACGATCCCGATCAGGCCGGGAGCGGCGAGGAGGACCAGCGCCATCTGCAGCGCCTCGATTGCCGCGGCCCCGATCATACGGCGGCAATCATTGGGTCAGCGCGAGCGCGAGGAGAAGGACGACGAGGGCCGCGAAGACGAAGAAGAGATAGCGGCGGATGGTGAGGAACTGGAGGCGGTCGACGCTGTCCGCGAGGCGCGCCACGAAACCGGCGACCGGGGCATAGAAAATCTCCCAGAGGCGGTCGCGGAGCACGACCCGGATGCGGGCGGCCGAGGTAGAGCCGGGCGGCGGCATGCGCACCGCGCTCGCCGCGCCAAAGACGATGGGGCCGAAGACGCGGCGGATCGGCTCGGCAAAGCTGGTGGCCGTGTACTGCGTTTCGGAGCGCGGATCGGGGAAGCCGCAATCCCAGGCGGGCGCGCGGCGCACCGCATGCGTCGCAAGGCGGCGGGTGCCGGCGACGGCGAGGCCCGTGACGGCAGCGATCAAGAGAAAAATCGAAAAACCGTCATAGGAGCTGCGCGCGGCGGCGATGGGGATGATCGCTCCCCAGGGAAAAATGCTCTGGGCAGGCATCGTGGCGCCGATGAGGGCGTGGGCGACCGGGGCAAGCGCGTTGATCACCACCACGGGAAAGATGCCGGCGAGGAGGCAGAGCGCGGCGAGGGCGCCCATCGCGCTCATGGAAAAACGATCGGCCTCGCTCGCGGCGGCAGCGGAAGCGGAGCGCGGGCGGCCAAGGAAGGTGATCCCGAACGCCTTGACGAAGCAGGCGGCGGCGAGCGCGGCGGCGAGCGCCAGCAAGGCGCCGGCCACCGGGATGACGATCTTCGGGCCCCATTCGGGGAGCCCCGGGCCGAGCAGGATCGCCTGGAAGGTGAGCCATTCGGAGACAAAGCCGTTGAGCGGAGGCAGCGCCGAGATGGCCGCGCAGCCGATGAGGAAGAAGAAGGCGGTCAGCTTCATGCGATGGATCAGGCCGCCCTGAAGCTCCATGTCGCGCGTGCCGGTCGCGACATCGACCGCGCCCGCGCCGAAGAAGAGCAGGCTCTTGAAGAGGGAATGGTTGAAGACGTGGAAGAGCGCGGCGGTGAGCGCGAGGGCCGCGGCGGCCTGCTCGCCGGCGGATGCGCGGAAGACCATGGCGAGGCCGATGCCGATGAAGATGATGCCGATATTCTCGACCGTGTGGTAGGCGAGCAGGCGCTTCAGATCGTGCTGCATCAGCGCGTAGAGCACGCCGAGCACCGCGGTGATGCCGCCGAGCGCGAGCACGACGAGCCCGATCCAGCCAGGCGGGACGGGCAGGAGATCGAAGGCGACGCGCAGGAAGGCGTAGACGGCGACCTTCGTCATCACCCCGCTCATCAGCGCGGAGACGTGGCTCGGCGCGGCCGGATGCGCGAGCGGCAGCCAGGCATGCACGGGCACGAGGCCCGCCTTGGCGCCGGCGCCGAGCAGGGCGAGCAGCAGCGCGAGCGCGGCGAGGCCGGGTGGGGGATGGGCGAGGCGCATGGCGGCGAAGCCGTAGGAGCCGGCGGCGCCGGCGAGCAGGCCGAAGCAGAGCAGGAGCGCGAAGCCGCTCATCACCGCCATCAGCAGATAGACATAGCCGGCGCGGATGCTCTCGCGATCGCGGTGGTGGACGAGGACGAGCGCCCAGGAGGCGAGCGACATCAGCTCCCAGGAAAAAAGGAAGGAAAACGCATCGTCGGCGAGAACGACGAGCTGAAGGGCGGCGACGAAGAGCGGATAGAATGGGAGGACTCGCGCGGGCTCGGCTTCGTGGCGTCCATAACCGACGGCGAAGAGGCTCGACGCGGCGGCGCCGAGATCGACGACGAAGAGGAAGAAGGCGGAGAGCGGATCGAGCCGGAAGTTCCAGCCGAGCCAGGGCAGCCCGAGCGGCAGGACGAGCGTCGTGGGTGGGGCCGCAAATGAGGCGAGGGCAAGGATTGCGGAAAGGCCGGCGACCAGGGCGGCGGCGGCGTAGAGCGCGGCGCCCTGCCCTCGGGTGACGGCGCCGGCGAGCGCCAGCGCGAGCAACGCGGCCGTGCCGGCGAGAAGGAGAACGATCATGGACCGCGATGCGCGAGGCGAACGCCCCGGCCGCCATCCGCGCTTGCGGCGCCCTCGCCGATCAGCTCGATGCCGGCGAGGTTGAGCGCGGCGATGAGCTTCATCAGGGAATCGACCTGGCCGCGGATCACCTCCTCGCTCGCCTCCATCCGCTGGATTGTCGGGAGCGAGAGGCCCGAGAGTTCGGCGAGCCGGCGCTGGTCGATGCCGAGCAGCGCCCGGGCAGCCCGCATCTGTCCCGCCGTGATCATGCGGAGCGCCTTAGAACTTTATGCTGGACAGTGCAATACGATGCTTCAGATATCAGTTCATACGGTTTGCAATAGCGCGTCGGCAACCACGACGCCGGCGCCCTCGGGCATGAGGATCAATGGGTTGATCTCCGCCTCGGCAACCTCCGCGAGGGCAGCGAGCGCCGAGAAGCGCGCAATGGCACGGGCGAGCGCGGCGAGGTCGGCGCACGGCAGTCCGCGATAGCCGCGCGCCGGGGCGAGGCCCCTCACCTCCCTGATCATCTCGGCGGCCTCGGCTTCGCTAACCGGCGCGATACGCAAGACGAGATCGCGAAAAATCTCGGCGAGCACCCCCCCCGTTCCGAGCACCACCACAGGGCCGACCGTGGGATCGCGGCGGAAGCCGAGGATCGCCTCGGCGAGCCCCTGTGCCATGGGTTGGGCGAGGAAGCCCGCGATCCGCCCGCCGAGGCGGGCGCGCATTGCGCCGGCGGCGGCGCCGAGCGCGGCGGGATCGGCGATGTGGAGCGCGACGGCGCCGGCTTCGGTCTTGTGGGCGAGGCCGGGGCAGACGGCCTTGAGCGCGACGGGATAGGCAAGCGGCGGCGGCGCGGCGGGATCGACGCTGAGGGCCCCGTCGGGCAGGCCGAGGGCACCGAAGACGGCGCGCGCGCCGGGCTCGTCGCCGGCGAGAGGGAGAAGCGATCTTGCCAGCGAGACGTCCGACGCCAGCGGCGGCGGGCGCGGCGCGTGCCAGGCGAGCCAGGCGCGCACCGCGTCGGCGCAGGATTTGGGCGTGCGGAACGAGGCGATCCCCGCCTCGGCGAGCAATCGGAGCGAGGCAGGCGCCTCCGGCGTGAGGAAGGCGATGAGCGGGTTTTTCCCCGCTGCCTCGATCACTCCGGCCACCGCTTCTTGGGGACGGAACTGGGCGGAACTGCCGATCACCGCGATCGCGAGATCGGCGTCCGGCGCCTCGCGCGCCGCGGCGAGCGCCTCGGCGACCGTGCCCTTCGCGGCGCCGGCGAGGGTGGTGTCGTGCATGCCGGCAGTGGCGATACCGAAGAGGCCGAGCCGGTCGACCACCATCGCTCCGCCGCCGCCCGTGGTGGTGACGACGCGCACGCTGCGCCGCGGCGTTCTGGGCGGCCCGGCGGCGGCGAGCGGGGGGATCTCGAAGAGCGTTTCGAGCTGATCGACGCGGAGGATCCCATGGGCGCGGAAGAACGCGTCCGCTGCGGCGTCCGAGCCGGCGATGGCGCCCGTGTGGGTGATGGCCAGGGCAGCGCCGGCCGCGGAGCGGCCGAGCTTGTAGGCGATGACGGGCTTCCGCGCCGCATGGGCGCGGCGGGCGGCGGCGGCGATGCGGTCCGCGTCGCGGATCGTCTCGAGGAAGAGGAGGATGGCGTCGGTCTCGGGATCCTCCACCAGCAGCTCGGCGATCTCGCCCGCGGTAAGATCGGCCTCGTTGCCAGTGCCGATCAGCTTGGCGAAGCCGATGCCGCGCGCCGCGGCACGCGAGAGCAGCGTGCCCATCAGGCTGCCCGAATGGGAGACGAGCGAAAGCCGTCCCTTGGGCAGGCTCTCCGCCTCGAGCGCGGCATTGACCGAGCAGGCGATGCCGGCAGGCACGTTGATCAACCCCATGCTGTTGGGGCCGATCAGCCGCGTGCCGCCGGCGCGCGCGGTGGCGAGCAGTCCGCGCTCGATCGCGGCGCCCTCGGGGCCCGCATCGGCGAAGCCGTCGGCCAGGATGCAGGCCACGGGAACGCGCGCGGCGGCGCATTCCGCGACGGCCTCGGGCACCAGCGCCGTGCCGAGCAGGATATAGGCGAGATCGACCGGCTCGGGGACGGCGGCGAGCGAGGGAAAAGCGGGCTCGCCCAGCACCTCGGCGGCGCGGGGATTGACGGGATAGAGCGCGCCGCGAAATCCGTGGCGGCGGAGATAGATCTGGGCGCGCGCGGTCAGCCGCCGCACGTCGGAGGAGGCACCGATCAGCGCGATGCGCCGCGGCGCGAAGAGAGATTGCAGGAGACTCATTTCGCCCGCTGGGAGAAGGAACGGCCGAAGATGCCCTCGGCGATGCGGTTCTTCATCATCTCGAGCGATCCGCCGGCGATCATCCAGCCGCGCGTCTTGCGCAGGCAATATTCCACCAGCAGCTCTTGCGAATAGCCGGTGCCGCCCATCACCTGGAGCGATTCGTCGGCGGCGAGGAAACCTGCCTGGTTGCAGGCATATTTCGCCATCGCGACCTCCGCGGCGTCCGGCAGGCCGGCGCGGGCGCGAGCGGCGGCGCGGTGGAGGAGAAGCTCGGCGGCATCGAGCGCGACGCGCATCTCGGCGAACTTCCATTGCAGGCCCTGGAACTCCGCAAGCGGCCGGCCGAACTGACGGCGCGTCTCGGCATGGGCCCTGGCCGCGCGGAAGCAATATTCGCCGAGCGAGAGCGCGCGGGCGGCGTTCCCCACGCGCTCGACATTGAAGCCCGCGATCTGCTTGCGGAACCCGCCATCCTTCAGCAGCACCATCTCGGGCGTGATGGGAACATTGTCGAAATAGAGCGCGCACCAGCTCTCGCCGTTCATGTACTGGGTCGGCTCGCCGAGACGGAAGCCTTCCATGCCGCGCTCGACCAGCACGCTGCCGATCCCGTCGAGCCCCGGCCCGAAGCGGCAATAGACGAGGAACACCGAGGCATCCTCGGTGTTGGTGGTGAAGATCTTTCCCCCGTTCAGCCTGTAGAGATTGCCGTCCGCCGTGCAGGTGGTCTGAAGGTCGGTGACGGCCGAGCCGGCCTCGGGCTCGGTCATTGCCACCGCGGCGATTTTTTCTCCTTTGAGAAGGGAAGAAAAGAAGCGCTCCTTCTGCGCCGGGCTCGCATATTCGGCGAGCGTGCGGAAGGCGCCGAAATTGCCGGCCTGAAAGACGTCCGCGCTGCGCGGGCAATGGAGCGCGATCTCCTGCGCAGCCAGCACGGCGTCGAAGAGCGTTCCGCCCTGCCCGCCATCCGCTTCGGGCAGCATGATTCCGAAGAGTCCGGCCTCGGCCATCATCCGTGCCACGTCCCAGGGAAAGCGCGGATCGTGCGCCCGCTCGTGCGCACCCTTGGCGAGGCGCCGTCCGGCGAAGGCGCGCACGCTCTCGCGGAAGGCGCGCTCGGTCTCGGTGAGGGAAAAATCCACCGTCAGACGGGATCCCAGCAGAAAACGTCGCCGCTGCGATCGAGCGAGAGGAAGGAGGGTTTCAGCGCCGGCACCGCGTATTCGGCGATCATCTCCGGCGTCCAGCCCGCGGCGCGATGGATGGAGCGCAGCGGCCGGCTCTGGCTCATGAGAAAGATCTCGTGGTGGCGCGTGGCAAAGATCTGCCCGGTGATGCCCCGCGCCGCGTCGGATGCGAGGAAGACCGCCATCGGTGCGTTCTTGTCCGGCGTCATCTGCTGGATGCGCGCAACGCGGGCCTGCTGCTCGGGCGTCTCGGCCGGGATCGAGCCCGTCATGCGGCTCCAGGCGAACGGGGAAATGCAGTTGGAGCGGACATGGAAGCGCTCCATGTCGAGTGCGATGGATTTCGCGAGCGCGGCGATGCCGAGCTTGGCCGCGGAATAGTTCGCCTGGCCGAAATTTCCGATCAGGCCCGAGGTGCTCGTCATGTGCACATAGGCGCCGCTCTCCTGCTTGCGGAAATGCTCGGCGGCGGCGCGGCTGACGAAGAAGCTGCCGTTGAGATGGACGTTGATGACGGCGAGCCAGTCCTCGGGCGACATGCGGTGGAAGATCACGTCGCGGAGAATGCCGGCATTGTTGACGACGATGTCGATCCGGCCGAACGCGTCGAGCGCGGCCTGGACGATTTTCTTGGCCGAGCCCCATTCGGCGACCGAATCGGTGCTGACGGCGGCCTTGCCTCCGGCCTGCTCGATGATCGCTTTCGTCTGCTCGGCCGGTGTGGCGGAGTTGCCTTCGCCGGAGAGCGAGGCACCGATATCGTTGATCAGCACGGCGGCGCCGGAGGCGGCCATCGCCACCGCGATCGCCCGGCCGATGCCGCCGCCGGCGCCGGTGACCAGCGCAACCTTGCCTTCGAGCATCGGCCGATCCGCCATGCGTTCCTCCCGCTCTTGCGACGCCAGACGTTAGGGGGCCGGCGCCGGGTTGTGAACCGGGGCCCAGGGAGGCGAAATCGGGGAGGCGAAATCGGGGCGGCGAAATCGGGGCGGCGAAATCAGGGCGGCGAGAGCGAAGAGGGCGAGGTCGCCGTCATGAAGCGCCGGGGCCGGCCCCTTCAGCCCGCGCCGCGCAGGCGGGCGCGCTGGCGGACCAGCCCGAGCAACGCGCGGCTGAGCGGCATCGTCTCGCCGACCCAGCCGCCCATCTCGACCACCGCGCCGAGCAGCGCCTCGATCTCGAGCGGCCGGCCGCGCTCGAGGTCCTGCAGCATCGAGGTCTTGTGGTGGCCGACCTCGGCGGCGCCGGCGATCCGCTTATCGACGTCGATCGCGAAGCGCACGCCGAGTTTTTCCGCGACCGCCTGGCCTTCGAGCATCATTGCCCGCACGGTCTCGCGCGTGTCGGGGTCGGCAGTGATGACGTCGAGCGTCGCGGTGGTGAGCGTGCTGATGGGGTTGAAGGCCATGTTGCCCCAGAGCTTGATCCAGATCTCGTCGCGCAGCCGCGGCCGCACCGGCGCCTTGAAGCCGGCGGCGATGAGGAGCTCGGAAAGGCGCTGGGCGCGGGCGCTGCGCGCGCCGTCCAGCTCGCCCAAGCTGAACCGGTCGCCGTAAGTGTGGACGATGACGCCGGGCTCGGCGACCTCGGCGGCGGGGTAGATGATGCAGCCGAGGGTCTGCGTCGGCGGCAGCGCGTCCCACAGCGCGCCGTCCGGATCGACCGCAGCGACGCGGCGATCGGTGAAGGGGGCCGGCAGTCCGTAGCAGTACCACCACGGGATTCCGTTGACCGCGGCGACGATCACCGTCTCAGGCCCGATCAGTGGGCGAAGCTGCGGCAAGGACGGCGCGAGGGAGTGCGCTTTCAGGGTGAGGACGAGATAATCCTGCGGGCCGAGGGAACGCGGGTCTTCGGCGAGCGCTGGCTGGACGGTGATGCGCTCCTCGCCGCTCACGAGCGTGAGGCCGTGGGCGCGCATCGCCGCGAGATGGGGGCCGCGCGCGACCACCGAAACCCTGGTGCCGACGGCTTCGAGCCGGGCGGCGAGGAGGCCGCCGATGGCGCCGGCGCCGAAAACGCAGATGCCCGGCACGCTTTTCTAACCCGTGAGGCCAAGTTTCCGGGCGAGGCCAATGCGCTGGAGCTTGCCCGTCGCGCCCTTCGGGATCTCCTTCATGAACAAGATCTTTCTCGGGACCTTGAAGTGGGCGAGACGGGTCGCGCAGAATTCCCGGATCTCGGTCTCGGTGACCGAGAGATCGTCCCGAACCACCACCACGGCCGCCACCTCCTCGCCGAGCAGCGCGTGGGGCATCGCGAAGGTGACCACCTGGGCGAGCGCCGGATGGTCCATCAGCACGACATCGACCTCGAGCGGGCTGATCTTCTCCCCGCCGCGGTTGATGATCTCCTTGAGCCGGCCGGTGAGCCAGAGATAGCCGTCCGCGTCGAGCCGGCCCTGATCGCCGGTGCGGAACCAGCCGTTCGTGAAGGATTTTGCGTTGGCCTCGGGGTTGTCCGCGTAGCCCTTGGTGACGTCCGGGCCGCGGATCACGACCTCGCCGATCATAACCTCGCCTTGGGCGCCTTGGGGCAGGATCGTGCCCGCCTCGTCCATGATCGCGACCTCGGGTCCGGCCGCGGGGCCGACGCAGCCCGGCTTGCGCCGCCCCGGCGGCAGCGGGTTCGATGTCATCTGGTGGGTGGCCTCGGTCATGCCGTAGGACTCGATCACCGGTGCGCCGAACACGTCCTCGAGCTTGGCCATCACCTGCGGCGGCAGCGAGGAAGAGGAGGAGCGGATAAAACGGAGCTTCAGCGCCCGGGCACGGTCCCGCTCGCGCTCGGTGCGGCCAAGGATCGCCTGATGCATGGTCGGCACGGCGGTGTACCAGGTGGCGCCCACCTCTTCGGCCTGGCTCAGGAAGTGGATGGCGCTGAAGCCCGCCGAGCAGGCGACCGCGCCGCCGGCGGCGAGCGAGGAGAGGGTCGCGGCGATCAGGCCGTGGATGTGGAAGAGCGGCATGATGTTGAGGCAGAGATCGCCGGGGGCCAGGCGGAGCGTGGCGCCGATATGGCGCGCCGAGGCCGCCAGGTTGGCCCCCGTGAGCGGCACGATTTTCGGCCGCGCCGTGGTGCCCGAGGTGTGCAGGACGAGGGCTTCGTCCTCGGATTCCGCGGGTCCCCGATGGGTGGCCGGGCCAGGCGGCATCGCGCCCGCATCGAGGCGGAAGAGTCCGGCCGGCGCGGCAGGGTCGGAGGAGAGCTCGATCAGCGGGACGGAATGGCGGGCGGCGACGGCGCGGGCGGGTGACTCCCAGCCCTCCTGGATGAGCAGCGCCTTGGGCTTGAGGTCCGTGAGATAGAAGGAAAATTCCTCGTCCCGGTAGGCCGGGTTGAGAGGCGCTGCCGAGGCCGAAGCGGCGACGGCGAGGAAGGCGGCGGCCATCTCGGGCCCGTTGGGCAGCACGATGGCGACCCGGTCGCCCCGGCCGATGCCGACACCGTTCAGCGTTGCCCGCGTCTCCTCGAAGAGGCCGAGAACGCCGGAGAAATCGAGCCAGGGGCGGCCCGGACCTCCGCCGGGTGCGCCGATCGCGCGGGCGGCCGGGTCGCGCCGGGCGAGAAGCTCGGGAATCGTTCCAGCCATTCGAATCCTCCCTGCCCGCTCGCGCTTACGCGCCCGCCGGCGCCGCCGCCATGATCGCGCCTGCCCTGGTTGCCGGATCGCGTTCGGTCCAGCGCCCGGCCTCGACGAGGCTCACGAAGTCGAGCACGGCGCGGTTGAATGCGTCCGGTTCCTCGAGATTAATCGTGTGGCCGGTGCGGGGGAACGTCATCAGGCCGGCGGTCGGGATCGCGCGCTTGAGGAAGAGGGAGGGCTCGAGCGAAGGCTCGTCCTCATCGCCGGCAATGATCAGGGTGGGCGCGCGCATCCGGCGGAATTTTTCCTCAAGATCGAAGAGATTGGGGCGCTCGCGCTGCACGCCGAGCATGGTGAGGGAAGACCCCTCGGTGGAGTGCTCGGCGAGCTGGGCCTGGAACTCGGCATAGCCGCGCGGGTCCTTGGCGAGGAACTGCAGGCGCGTCGGGCCGCGGCTGTAGGTGAGCGCCCGCTTGGCCATCCCCTCGGCGCGGATGGCGGCGGCGACCGCCTCGACCTCGGCACGGAATTTTGCGCGCACCTCGCCCAAGCCCCGGGTGGGGCCGGCGCCGTAGCCGACGCCGGCGGCAGTGAGGCTCGCCGCCAGCGGCGCGTAGCGGAGGCCGAAATGGAGCGTGGCGAAAGCGCCCATCGAGAGGCCGACGATATGGGCCCGGGCGATCCCGAGGCCGCGGAGGATGGCGGCGATATCGTCGGTGGCGCGATCCTGGGAATAGGCGGCGGGGTCGTGCGGCACGTCGGAGGGCGGATAGCCGCGGGCATTGAAGGCGATGCAGCGATAGCGGCGGGCGAAGAAGCGGAGCTGCGGCTCCCAGCTTCGCATGTCGCCCGCGAATTCGTGCACGAAGACCATCGGGAAGCCGCTGCCCGACTCGGTGTAGGCGAGTTTCTGTCCATCGTCGGTGCTGATGGCGGGCATGGGCGGATCCCCCGGGAAGGGGCGGAGGCTACAGCGGCAGGGGGAAGGTGCAACCCCCGGAAAGCGCCACCGAGGCGGCGGCGGCGGAGCGGCGCGGGGCCTTGACGAAGGCGGCGTCCTGGGCCATTTGCCGCAAACAGGACCGAACGGGTCCGAATAGGGTTCGCAGGCGGACGGGCAGGCCGGCCCGGAGGACAGAATGCTTCGCCTTTCCAAGCTCACCGACTACGCCGTGGTGGTGCTGGTGCGCCTCTCGGGCGGGGCTGCGGTGCAGACTTCGCCCGGCGTCGCCGGGGCGACCGGCATCCCCGAGCCGACGGTCGCCAAGGTGCTGAAGGCGCTGGCGGCCAGCGGGCTGGTCTCATCGCAGCGCGGCGCGCATGGCGGATACCGGCTGAGCCGGCCGCTCGGGACGATCCCGATCGCCGCGGTGATCGCGGCGATCGATGGGCCGATCGCGCTGACGGCCTGCGTGGACGGGTCGCTCACGAGCTGCGAGGTGCTCGGGCTCTGCCCCGTGCGCGGCCGGTGGGATCCGGTGAATACGGCCATCCGCGAGGCGCTGACGGCGATCACGCTCGCCGATATGCAGCAGGCCGCCATCCCGCGTGCCTTCCGCGTTCCGCCGTCTGGCGCCGCCGTTGCTGGCGCTGCCGTTCCTGGCGCCGCCGTTCCTGGCACCGTCCCAGGGCCGATCGGCGAGCCGGCGAGTGCCTCTTCCCTCCCCGTTGCCGAATAGGGTGCCATGCCAGCCGTTGCCGAAACCATCGAGACCGTCAGCGCCGTCACCGAGGGCGGCTACAAGTGGGGCTTCGAGACGGAGATCGAGACCGAGCTCGCCCCCAAGGGGCTCTCGGACGATACGATCCGCCTGATCTCCGCGCACAAGGAGGAGCCCGAGTGGCTGCTCGCCTGGCGGCTCAAGGCCTTCGCCGCCTGGCAGACCATGACCGAGCAGCATTGGGCGCGGGTCACGCACCCGCCGATCGACTACCAGGACATCCACTATTATGCGGCGCCGAAGAGGAAGGCGCCGAAGAGCCTCGCGGAGGTCGATCCGGAGCTCTTGCGCACCTACGAGAAGCTCGGCATCCCGCTTTCGGAGCGGGCGGCGCTCGCCGGGGTCGAGGGCGGGCAGGTCGCGGTGGACGCGGTGTTCGACAGCGTCTCGGTGGCGACGACGTTCCGCGCGAGCCTCGCCAAGGCAGGCGTGATCTTCTGCCCGATCAGCGAGGCGGTGCACGAGCACCCCGAGCTGGTGCGGCGCTATCTCGGCAGCGTGGTGCCGGCGGGCGATAATTTCTTCGCCGCGCTCAATTCCGCGGTGTTCACCGACGGCAGCTTCGTCTTCATCCCCAAGGGCGTGCGCTGCCCGATGGAGCTTTCGACCTATTTCCGCATCAATGCCCGCTCGACCGGCCAGTTCGAGCGGACGCTGATCATCGCCGAGGACAACGCCTACGTCTCCTATCTCGAAGGCTGCACCGCGCCGATGCGCGACGAGAACCAGCTCCACGCCGCGGTCGTCGAGCTGGTGGCGATGGACGAGGCCGAGATCAAATACAGCACGGTGCAGAACTGGTATCCGGGCGATGCCGCGGGCCGCGGCGGGATCTACAACTTCGTCACCAAGCGCGGCGCCTGCCGCGGGCGGCGGAGCAAGATCTCCTGGACGCAGGTGGAGACCGGCTCGGCGATCACCTGGAAATATCCCTCCTGCATCCTGCAGGGCGAGGGCAGCCACGGTGCCTTCTATTCGGTGGCGGTGACCAACAACCACCAGCAGGCCGACACCGGCACGAAGATGATCCATATCGGGGCGAACACCTCGAGCACGATCGTCTCGAAGGGGATCAGCGCCGGGCACTCGAACAACACCTATCGGGGGCTGGTGCGGATCATGCCGCGGGCGGCCAACGCGCGGAACTTCACCCAGTGCGACAGTCTGCTGATCGGCGACAAGTGCGGGGCGCATACCGTGCCCTATATCGAGAGCCGCAACCGGACCGCGCGGGTGGAGCACGAGGCGACGACCTCGAAGATCGCCGATGACCAGCTCTTCTATTGCCGCAGCCGCGGGCTCTCGGAAGAGGATTCGGTCAATCTGATCGTCAACGGGTTCTGCCGCGAGGTTTTCAAGGAGCTGCCGATGGAGTTCGCCGTCGAGGCGCAGAAGCTGCTGGCCGTGAGCCTCGAAGGCTCGGTTGGCTGAGGCGCCGGGGAACTGAGACGATGGGGAACTGAAGCCATGGCATTGCTCGAGATCGAGGGACTGCGCGCCGAGGTGGAGGGCAAGCCGATCTTGCGCGGGATCGACCTCACACTCCCGATCGGCGAGGTGCACGCGATCATGGGCCCGAACGGTTCGGGCAAATCGACGCTCGCCTATGTGCTCGCCGGGCGCGAGGGCTACATTGTGACCGGGGGCTCGGTGCGGCTCGACGGCGAGGACTTGCTGGCGATGGAGCCGGAGGTGCGCGCCGCCACCGGGGTCTTCCTCGCCTTCCAGTATCCGGTCGAGCTGCCGGGCGTGGGCAATGCGAATTTCCTCCGCACCGCGCTCAATGCGGTGCGGCGGGCGCGGGGCGAGAAGGAGATCGACGCCGTCAATTTCCTCAAAGAAGCGCGGGCGGCCCTGCGGCGGCTCTCGATGGCGGACGAGATGCTGAAGCGCAACGTCAATGTCGGCTTCTCGGGCGGCGAAAAGAAGCGGAACGAAGTGTTCCAGATGGCGCTTCTGAAGCCGCGGCTGGCGATCCTCGACGAGACGGACAGCGGGCTCGATATCGATGCGCTGAAGATCGTGGCGGAGGGAGTGAGTGCGCTCCGGGGCCCGGGCTTCTCGGCGCTCGTCATCACCCACTACCAGCGGCTGCTTGATCACATCGTGCCCGACCGGGTGCACGTGCTGGCCGAAGGGCGGATCGTGCGGACGGGCGGGCCGGAGCTTGCGAAGGCGCTCGAGGCGAGCGGCTATGCCGGGCTCGCGGCGGAGGCGGCATGAGCGCCGCGTTGCAAGCAACCGCGGAGGAGTTCGCCGCGCGCTACGGGAGGCTGGCGCCGCGCCTGCCCGGGCCGGCCGAGCCGCGGCGGCGCGCCGCCGCCATGTTGCGCGCGCGCGGGCTGCCCGATACGCATGACGAGGCCTTCCGCTTCACCAGCCTCCGCCCGCTCGCGGACGTGGCGTTCGCCGCGCCGACCCCAGGTGACGACGTACCATGGGACGATTTCGCGGACGAGGCGGCGCTCGCCGCGTTGCTGGCGGGGGCGCCGGCGAGCCAGGGGCCGCTCCTCGTTTTCGCCAACGGGCGGTTCCAGGGCGCGCGGTCGCGTCTGCCGGAGGGGTTTCGCGTGACGTCCTTCGCCGCCGAACCGGCGCTCGGAGGCGCGGAGGATGCCGAGGAGCCGCTGGTCGCGCTCAACACCATGCTCGCCGAGGACGGCGCGGTGATCTCGGTGCCCGAGGGGGTTGACGGCGGCACGCTCGTGCTCCTCTCGCTTGGCGCCGGCGTTGCGGGCCGGGCGGTGGATTTCCATCCGCGGCATCGTTTGCACCTCGCCGCCGGCGCACGGCTGGCGCTCGTCGAGATCGCGCTCGGCGAGGGCATCTATCTGCACAACCCGGTGATGGAGGTGGCGCTCGGGCCCGCGGCGAGGCTCACCCATCTGAGGCTGCAGAACGAGTCAATGCGCGCTTTCCATCTCGCGAGCCTGCACGTCGCTCTTGCAGCGCGGGCGGCGTACGAGGGGTTTTTGCTCGTCTGCGGCGCCCGGCTCGCGCGGAGCGAGATCCATGTGGATGTCGCCGGCCCGGGCGCGGCGCTCACGATGAACGCGGCACAGCTCCTCGATGGCGAGCGGCACGCCGACATCACGACGGTGGTGCGGCATCTGGCGCCCGGCTGCTCGTCGCGCCAGACGGTGAAGAACGTCATCACCGGGCGGGCGCGGGCCGTGTTCCAGGGGAAGATCGCGGTCGCGCGCGCCGCCCAGCAGACCGACGGCTACCAGATGAACCAGGCGCTGCTGCTGTCGGACGAGGCGCAGGTGAACAGCAAGCCGGAACTGGAAATTTTCGCCGACGACGTGAAGTGCAGCCATGGCGCGACGGTGGGCGCGCTCGATCCAGACCAGCTCTTCTATCTCCGCAGCCGGGGCGTGCCGGACCAGCAGGCGCGGGCGATCCTGGTGCGCGCCTTCCTCGCCGAGCTGCTCGAAGGCATCCCGCACGCCTGGGGCCGCGCGGTCCTGGAGAACGAAGTGGATTCCTGGTGGAAGGACCGGCCGCTATGAACGTGTTGAGCCTTGCCGAGGAGCCGGTGGCGAAGAGCCTCGCCGGGTGCCGGGCGGATTTCCCGATTCTCTCCGAGACGGTTCATGGCCGGAAGCTGATCTATCTCGACAGCGCCGCTTCGGCGCAGAAGCCGCGCGCGGTGATCGCGGCGATGGTCGAGACGATGGAGAGGCAGTACGCCAACGTCCATCGCGGCCTGCACTGGATGAGCGAGCGCACGACCGACGCGTACGAGGGCGCGCGCACGGCGGCGGCGCGGCTGCTGAACGCGCGCGAGCGGGAAGAAATCGTCTTCGTGCGCAACAGCACCGAGGCGATCAACCTGGTGGCGCATTCCTACGGGCGCGGCGTGCTGCGTCCGGGCCAGGCGGTGCTGATCTCGGAGATGGAGCACCATTCCAACATCGTGCCCTGGCAGCTTCTGCGCGATGCCCACGGGATCGAGCTCCGCGTGGCGCCGGTGACGGATGCGGGCGAGCTCGACCTCGCTCGGTTCGAGCGGCTGCTCGCCGACGGCAAGGTGGCGCTGGTCGCGATCACCCATATGTCCAACGTGCTGGGGACGGTGACGCCGGCCGAGCGGATCGTGCGCATCGCGCACGCCGCCGGGGCGAAGGTGCTGTTCGACGGCTCGCAGGCGATCGTCCACCGGGCGGTGGACGTGCAGGCGCTGGACGCCGATTTCTACGTCTTCACCGGACATAAGCTCTATGGGCCCACGGGCATCGGCGTGCTCTGGGCGCGGCGCGAGCTCTTGGAGCGCATGCCGCCCTTCCTCGGCGGCGGCGAGATGATCTCGGAGGTGACGTTCGAGCGCTCGACCTGGGCGGCGGTGCCGCACAAGTTCGAGGCGGGGACGCCGGCGATCATCGAGGCGATCGGTCTCGCCGCGGCGATCCGCTATGTCGAGGAGATCGGCTATCCGGCCATTGCCGCGCACGAGGCGGCGCTCACCGAGCACGCGCTGGCGCGAATCGCTGCGGTCCCGGGCGTGCGGGTCCTGGGACAAGCCCAGGATCGCGGCGGGGTGGTCTCCTTCACGCTCGATCGCGCGCATGCGCATGACGTGGCGACGCTGCTCGACCGTTCCGGGATCGCGGTGCGGGCCGGGCACCATTGCGCCGAGCCGCTGATGCGCCGCTTCGGCGTGGACAGCACGGCGCGGGCGAGCTTCGCGCTCTACACGACGATCGGCGAGATCGACGCGCTCGCCGAGGCGCTGGCCAAGGTGCGGGAGTTCTTCCGCTGATGTTCGACGATCTTGCCGATCTCTACCAGGAAGTCATCCTCGAGCACAGCCGGCGGCCGCGGCATGGGAAGAAGCTCGCCTGCTTCGATGCGACCGCGCGCGGGGACAACCCGATGTGCGGCGATCGGGTGCAGCTCTTCGTCAGGCACACGCCGGACGGGACCATCGCCGAGGCGGGGTTCGAGGCGCGCGGCTGCGCGATCAGCGTCGCCTCGGCGGACATGATGGCCGAGGTTCTGCCCGGGCGGACGGATGAGGAAGCGCTGCAGCTCGCCGAGAAATTTCGCGGGCTTGCGCGAACCGGAGCGATGCCGCAAGCAGTGGGTCCGGTCGGCGAGGCGCTCGAGACGTTGCAGCCGCTGGCCGGCGTGCACACCTATCCTTCGCGGGTGAAGTGCGCGACCCTGGCGTGGCATGCGCTCATCGCCGCCCTGGCGGGCGGCAAGGAGGCGGGCAGTGAGTGAGGGCGAAGTCGCACGCGGAACCGAGGCCGCCCACGGCGCCTGGACGCCGGAGGGCGAGACGGCGCCGCGCGTCTCCGAGCTTGCGGTGGTCGACGCGATCTCGGGCGTGTACGATCCGGAGATCCCCGTGAATATCTACGAGCTCGGACTTATCTATGCGATCGACATCGAGGAGGACGGCCGGGTGAAGGTAGAGATGACGCTCACCGCGCCTGGCTGCCCGAGCGCGCAGGAGCTGCCCGAGCAGGTGCGCGAGGCGGTGCTGGCGGTGGACGGGGTGAAGGATGTCACGGTTGAAACGGTGTGGGATCCGCCGTGGGACCCGAGCCGGATGAGCGATGACGCCAGGCTGCAGCTGAACATGTTTTGAGGCAATGTCGGACGCTGATGGACGCGAGATGAGCACGAGCACGACGAACGGAACCCCGGCCAGGCCGCGGCGCGCGCTGCCGCCTTTGATGGCGCTGACCGACGCGGCCGCCGAGCGGCTGCGCGCGCTCTATGCGAAGGGGCGCGAGGGCATGACGCTTCGGATCGGCGTCAGCACGAAAGGCTGCTCCGGCCTTTCCTACGAGATGAGCTGGACGGAAGCACCCGGCCCGGGCGACGAGACCGTGAGCGACAAGGGGGTGACGGTGCTCGTCGATCGCAAGGCCTCGCTCTTCCTCATCGGGACGGTGATGGACTACGAGGTGAAGGACCTTGCCTCGGGCTTCACCTTCATCAACCCGAACGAGAAGGGCCGCTGCGGCTGCGGCGAGAGCTTTCACGTTTGAGGTGTCGCGTCGTCGGGCGGCGAGGTAATGCGGCGCCTGCCTCACGAATGCGAAGAAACGGATCTCAGGTGCGGCAATATCTGTAGGACTCGGAATGCCGGATTGGCGGCGTCTGCCGTCGATTTCCCCCGTAGGCTTCCTGCACTACGCGTTTCTGCGCTGTGTCTCAAGGTCTGCATCAGTGGTTCGCAAATCAGCAAAACTCGGCGCCGCTCATCGGCAGACTCCCCGGTAAAACACAGAATCGGCAATTCGCCCTGGAGGCCTGCGGTCATCGCGGCACGGTATGCGCGCGACGATCACGGGCCATCCGCCGGGGAAGACCCTGCCGACCGCACCAGCGCGACCGCCTCCACCATGTCGCGGGCCCGGGCACGTCGTGCCTTGACGAACACGGCCAACAGGCCGGCCACGACGTAGAGCACGCCACCAGCGATCATGGCGTTGTTGAAGCCGCCATATCGGCTGCGCAGCCAGCCGAACATCAGCGGGCCAAGGAAGCCACCCAGATTGCCGAACCCGTTGGCGACCGCCATGCTCGGGCCGGCCACGCCTTGCGGCACCGCATCCGCGACCATGATCCAGTAAACCGCGATCCGCCCGAACCACAAGCCGGTGGTCAGCGTCAGGCAGGCGAGGAGCACGAGGATCCGACCCTGGCCGGACAGACCTGCGCCAAGCATGAACACGCCGGCCAGCACCGTCGGCACGATCAGATGCCACCTCCGCTCCTGCATGCGGTCTGAACTGGCGGAGATCGCAAAAGCCATGGCGATGCTGACGACGTAGGGAATGGCGGCCAACAGTCCCGCGGTGCTGATGGTGCGGCCGCCCTCAACCAGCAATGTCGGCAGCCAGAAGGTAAGTCCCCAGAACGCGGTCAGCCCGAGCAGGTTGTATATGGCCAGGATGACGACCGTCGGGTGCCAGATCGCCTTGAACCAATGCCGGTCAGCCGCAGGCGCGCGCACGGCTTCGGCGTCGAGCTCGGCGACCAGCCTCCGCTTGACTTCGAGGTCAAGCCACTCGCAGCGCCGCGGATCGTCGTCGACCGCCCACCACCACACGGCGCACCAGAGGAGGGACAGCATGGCCATGATCACGAACATCATGCGCCAGCCGAAATAGCCCACCGTCAGTCCGCAGACGGAGTTCCCGATCGCGGCGGCGATCGGCGTGCCGAGCAAGGCGAGGTTCGCGCGAGCACGCTCGCGCTGCGTGAACCAGCCGCGCATCATCACGACGACGGCGGGAAGCACGCCGCCCTCCGACATGCCGAGGACGAACCGGTTGATGACGAGCCCGGTCTCGGTATGCACCAGTGCGGTGCTGGCCGAGACCAGCGACCATCCGACGCCGAGGATCATCAGCATTCGCTTCGCGCTCCAGGCGGAGGTCAGCCGGCCCACCGGAATCTGCAGCACGAGATAGCCCCAGGCGAACATGCCGACGGCGAACCCGAGTGCGGTCGCCGACAAGCCGAGCTCCTGGCGCATCCCCGGGAACGCGACGGCGATGTTCGCCTTGTCAACCTGCGAGAAGATGTAGAGAATCGTCGCCACGCCCTGGATGCGGATCCAACGATTGCGCAGAATGGCTTTCATGCTTTCCTTCCCTGATGTTGCCGGGGTCGTTCACCGCCCCGTCTTGCCTGTCGTACGATGTTCGTATCGTGTCGCGTTTGCCTCTTACGGCCGGCGTCCTGCCAAATTCACAATCCGGGATTGTGCTCTCGCGGCAACGCGATCCGCCCGGAGCGGCGCGCCTTCCCAGTCATGCCTGGCTGGTGATCGGCAGCCAGGGGCAGGCTTGTCGGCGGCGCGCCTCGAAGGCCGCGATCTCCGCGCGATGGCTTTGGGTCACGTCGATATCGTCGAGGCCGTGCACCAGCCGGCCCTTGCGCAGCGGGTTGATCTCGAACCCGTGTCGGCAGCCTTGCGGATCGACGACGACCTGGTTCGGCAGGTCAACCGTAACCTCGCATCCGGGCCGGCTGCGCACCGCCGCCCAAAGCTCGTGCACCAGCGCCTCGTCGAGGACCACCGGCAGGATGCCGTTCTGCAGGCAGTTGCCGTAGAAGATTTCGGCGAAGCTCGGCCCCACCAGCGCGCGGAAGCCATAATCCATCACCGCGTAGGCGGCGCCCTCGCGGGACGACCCGCAGCCGAAATCGGCGTCCGTGAGGAGGATCTTGGCATCGCGGTAGGCGGGATCGTTCAACGGGCATTCCGCACGCGGGCGGTCGTGCTCGTCGAAGCGGATGTCGTGGAGGAACGCGTCGCGGTAGTCGTGGCCGGGCCGGCGGTGCCGGCGCATATAGCGTCCGGGCAGGATCATACCGGTGTCGATCTTCGCGATCGGCAGTGGCACGGCCACCGCAGTGAGGATAGTAAAGGGCCGCATCGGACCGCTCCTGCGCGACCGGCTCAGGCCGGCGCCATGCGGCGCACGTCGGTCAGCCGGCCGGTCACGGCGGCGGCGGCGACCATGGCGGGACTCATGATGTAAGTCATCGCGTTGCGGCCTTGACGCCCCTCGAAGTTCCGGTTGGTCGTCGATGCGCAGCGCTGACCGGGGCCGACGATCTCGCCGTTCGAGCCGTTGCACATCGAGCATCCGGACTCCCGCCATTCCAGGCCGGCCTCGATGAAGATGCGATGGAGCCCTTCCTGCTCCGCCTGCCGCTTCACCGCGCTCGACCCGGCGGAGACCATGCCGGGAACCACCGCCTTGCGGCCCCTGAGCACGCCGGCCGCGGCGCGGAGATCCTCGATGCGGCTGTTGGTGCAGGAGCCGATGAACACGCGGTCGATCGGGATGTCCGAGAGCTTCGTGTGCGCATCGATCTGCATGTATTCGAGCGCCCGGCCGACATGCCGGCTGCGCTCCGGGTCGGCGAAGCTTCGGGGATCGGGAACCTCGCCATCGATCGGGGAGCAGTCCTCCGGGCTGGTGCCCCAGGTGACCATGGGCGCGAGGGTCGTGGCATCGAGCCGCATTTCCCGATCGAAACGGGCCCCCTCGTCGGTGGGCAATGTCCGCCAATAGGCTAGGGCACGGTCCCAGTACGCGCCTTTCGGCGCCCTCGGGCAGTGCGCAAGATGCTCGAACGTCGTGTCGTCGGGGGCGATCGTGCCGATACGGGCGCCGGCCTCGATCGACATGTTGCAGATCGTCATCCGGCCTTCCATCGACATCGACCGGATGGTCGACCCCGCATATTCGACCGCGTAGCCGCCGGCGCCGCCGATGCCGGTTTCTTGGATGACGGAGAGGATGACGTCCTTGGCCGCGACCGCAGGGGCGAGCCTCCCTTCGATGGTGATGCGCATCGACCGTGGCCGCTTCATCCACACGGTTTGGGTCGCCAGCACGTGGCGGAGCTGGTTCGACCCGCCGATCGGGATGGCGCATGCGCCCATCGCGCCGTGCGTCGCGGTGTGGGAGTCGTTGCAGGTGATCAGCATCCCCGGCTGCGAGATGCCGAGCTCCGGTCCGATCACGTGCGCGATACCCTGCCGCTGGTGATGCATGTGGATATGGGGCAGCCCGAACTCGGCGGCGTTATTCGCCATCATCGAGACGACGTTGCGGATCTCAGGATCGGCGATGCCCGCAATGCCCGCCGCCCGATTGATCGTCGGCAGGTAATGGTCGGTGACGGCAAGATGCTGCTCCGGACGGTGACTTGGCCGTCCCTCGAGCCGCAGCTGATCGAAGGCGAGAAAGGACTGACCCTCGTTGATGTAATTGAAATCGACGTAAAGCAGGTCCTCGCCCTGGGGCGAGGTGACGATGACGTGCTCGCCCCAGACCTTCGCGAATAGCGTCTTCGTATTGCGCATGACGCCCGCTCCCTTAATGACGCGCAGTCGCCGGCGCCCGCCTGGCCTGACCGACGAGCAACGGGACGTCGCCGGCGACCGAGACGAAGCCGTCACGGGTGGCACCGAAATCGAGGTTGCCGTAGCGATTGCCGCGATGGAACCGGGCCGCATTGCGCACGCCCCTGGGCGGATAGAGGGCCGCCGCTGCCACGCGCCTGGCCTGCCCGGCGGACCCGACCATCGGCACGACGAGGTTCCCGATGCCGATATCCAGCAGGCCTTGGATGGCGGCGGCATCGTCGCTCCGCAGCCGGACCACAGTCTGGGCACCGGTGCCCGCCAGGGCCTGGGACTGCCGCAGCACAGCCGTTTGGTCGTTGGGGGAGTGCTCCATATCGGCATAAACGTCGTCGAAGCCGCAGAAGCCGAGCGCCTCGGCCGCGACCGGGCTGCAGAACCGGGTACCGATGCCGATCTGCCGAAGTCCTGCCAGCAACTTCTGCTTGAACGATGACGCCGCGGTCGCGACCATGTAACTGTCCCCGAGCCGCCGCATGATCGCCGCTGGTTCTTATAGTATGTATAAGTCCCGAAAGCTGGCCGCTGCAAGTCCCCTTCTCTCGGGGGTGGCGGATGCCACGAAGGAGGCTTATGACGGGAGAACAAAACGGGTTCTCCGGAGCGCCGATGGAGCCGTTCAGCCGCCTTTCCGTCGGGTCCGGGCTGACCGCCCGCTCGCTTGAGGTCTTCCTCGCCGTGGCGCGCTCCGGCACGATGAGCGCGGCAGCCCAGCACCTCGGGCTGACCCAACCCGCGGTGTCCCAGGCCGTCGGGCAGATGGAGAGCGCACTCAACATCCGCCTTTTCGATCGCTCGAAGCGACCGCTCGTGCTCACGCTCGAAGGGGCCGCCCTGCTCGAGCCCGCGCGGGCCGTGGTGAGCGGCATCGAGCGGTTCGAGAACACGCTGCGCTGGAGCATGAGGGAGCAATTGCCGCTGCTGCGCATCGGCATGCTCAACAGCTTCGCCGAGACCATCGGGCCCTCCGTGCTCACACGCTTGCGCACGATCGCGGCCCAGTTGACGATCGACACAGGCTTCTCCGCGACCCGCGCCCGCGCGGTGGCGGACCGCGCGTTCGACTTCGTCGTCACCACCGACGAGTCGCCGCCATTGCCGGGCGTCGTGGTCACGCCGCTCCTGACCGAGCCCTTCCTGATCGTGGCGCCGGAATCGTACGCCGCGGACCCGCCGGCGCTGAAACCGCTGAGCGAGGCGCTCGACCTGATCCGCTTCGGCCGCGATCCGTTCATGAACTCGCGGTTCGACCAGACGCTGCGCGCCTGGGGGATCTCGCCGACGCGGCGCTACCAGATGGACACGCATGCGACGGTCCTGGAGATGGTGAAGGCCGGCATCGGATGGACGATCCTTCCTCCCTTGGCCGTCTATCACGCGATCGCCCGTGGTGAGCGGTTCTGGATGGCGCCGTACCCCGAGCGGTCGATGAAGCGCGTGATGATGGTGATCGCGCGCGAGGGCGAGGGATCGCACGTCGTGCAACACATCCATGCGGCAGCATCCGAGGCCCTCGAGAGCCATGTGCTTCCGGTCATCAGGGCGCAATTGCCGGAGGTCGCCGATTTGATGGTTCTTCATCGCCTCGGGCGACAATCGTCCGAGCGGCCGGATATATAGAAGGGGCGCCCCGCCACCTGGCCCTGAGTTCGACCCTTCCTTGCGGATCGCGGTGCGCGGGCGGGCCGCCCGTCATCCGACGGAAGCCAAGCCAGCGCGGGGGCCGATTGGTGGCTGAACTCCGCAACCCTATACTCCGGCGGCCGCGTTCTCGCGCGCGGCGCATGTCGGCGGGGAGCCTCGATAGCGATGGGCTATGCGGTCAAGGAGGTTTTCTACTCATTGCAGGGCGAAGGCCGCAACGCCGGCCGGCCGGCGGTCTTTTGCCGCTTCGCCGGCTGCAACCTGTGGAGTGGCCGTGAACACGATCGGGCGACGGCCGCCTGCAACTTCTGCGACACCGATTTCGTGGGCATCGATGGCGACGGCGGCGGCCGCTTCGACGACACAGGCGCGTTGGCAAGGGCGATCGCGCAGATGTGGGGCGGCGACGGCGGCGGCGGGCGCTTCGTGGTCCTCACCGGCGGCGAGCCGCTGCTTCAGGTTGACGAGGCGCTTGTGTCGGCACTTCATGAATTGGAGTTCCAAATCGCTCTCGAAACGAACGGCTCGCTCGCCGTGCCGGACGGGATCGACTGGATCACGGTCAGTCCCAAGGGCGCGACGCCACTGGCCCAAATTTCGGGTGACGAGTTGAAGCTGGTGTTTCCGCAGGCCGATGTGGATCCGGAGGCGTTCGCGCACCTTGCCTTCGATCATTTCCTCCTCCAGCCGCGGGACGGCCCGGACGTCCGGGCGAATATCGCGGCGGCGATTGCCTACTGCCTGCGGCATCCGCGCTGGCGGCTCTCTTTGCAAACCCACAAATACATGGGCATCCGGTGACGCACGAACTCAGCAAGGAGTTCCGCTTCGATGCCGCCCATACGCTTCAGCGGACGATGGACGTGGAGCCGAGCCGCCGGATCCATGGCCACTCCTACCGCGCGGAAGTGGTCATCCGCGGCCGTCCGGCCGCGGAGAGCGGCATGATCGTTGACCTCGGCCTCCTCGAGCGGACCCTTGAAGCGGCCCGCGACGCCTTGGATCACCGGTTCCTCGACGAAATCAACGATCTTGGACCGGCGACGCTGGAGAACCTATCGTCATGGATCTGGCGCAGGATTGCGCCTATCTGTCCGAACCTCTGGCGCGTCACCGTGCGGCGCGACAGCGACAGCAGCGCTTGCAGCTTCTATGGCGGGGAGACGATGCACCGGTGACGCTGGACCATCATATTATCCTTCCCATAATAGTTGCCATCAAGGGCGTGCGTAGCGTGTGTTGCGGGCGTGGAAGAATGAACTTACCAGAGCCGGCAGCTTCTGCGGTGGCCGCATAAGGGCCACGATCATTTGCCGCAGCTGCGTCAGCGAGGTGATGAGCGTGCGCCCAGTGCCGTGGGGTTTCAGATCATTCCACACGAGCTCCTCGGGGGTTCAGTTCTGGCGAACAGGGTGCCAGCAGGAGCAGGGCTCGCTTCTCCGCTTGTGCCGCGACGAAGCGCGCGACCGGCTTTGCCCGGTGCGTTGGATGGCCGTCGACAATCACGAAGACCGGCCCGACGCGTTGACCAGCAGCCGCTTCAGGAAGTCAATGAACGCCGCGGCGGTGACCCTCCCTTTCGTCAGCATAAAGCGCAGCAGACCTCGGGCGCTGATCGCCGAGATCAGATTGGCGCCGAACCATACGCCAGTCGTCGAGACCACCGGTGTCTGCCCCCGTCGGCCCGAGGTCGTGCCGCCATGGAAGTCCGCGCGCACGCCGGCCGCATCGGCGAGGAAAATCCGTGCTTCCTCGCGGCGTGCCCGGTGCCGGATCGCCGGATAATTCTTCTCCAGCCAGCGTTTCGCCACTGCCGGGTTTTTCTGGCACGCCCGCCACACTGGACGTTGCGCACTCAGTCCAGGCTGATCGAGAAATCGACACACCGAACGGTGGCTCAGTGACATCTGGTAGCGCTCGGCGATCGGTGTCCGCACCATCGCCGCGGCCCGCAACGCCCACGGAGGGGAAAGTTCAGCTGCTGCGGAGTTTTGTCGACCAGCGCGTTATCGATCGAGCGCAGTGCACGACCGTCGAGCCTGGGCGGCCGTCCACCCCGCTTGCGTACATCCAACTGACCCCATCCGCCACGCCACGCTTGCGCAGCTCGCTCAGCGTTCCATGATCCAGCCCGCGCCCGTTGATGTTCATGACGGCGCATGATGCCGGATCTCCGCCAAGACGGCATCTATTGTGAGGGGATCAATAACTCGCGGAGCCCCAACGAAAGGCGCACCAACGATCGCGCTTACCTCGAGACCTCCACGCACTATCTCACCGAGGCAGCGCAGTACCCGGAGGCAAAGGCCCGATACGAAAATACAACTTTCCTCACGGTCGAGGGGCGCAATGCGGCGGTTAGAGAGATCGAGATTATTCAGAGTTTCAAAGGGCACTGCTGCCGCCCGTTCGGGCGAGGCGGGCGAGGGAGATACCGGCGGCCTTGCCGCCGAGGATGGCGGGGCGGTTGGCGGGGCGCTCCCCCGGAAGAACCCGGTGGGGCCGAAGGCGGAATGCGCCTCGCTTTTCCGCCCTGCGCATGGCTTCCGGGGAATGACGAGGTTGGCAGGCGGCGAGGCCCCACGAGTAGGAGATTGCTTCGTCGCTGCGCTCCTCGCAACTGTCTGTTGCGCGTGGTGTAGGTTGGCCTGTTTCCGCGTGAGCGGGGATGCCCGTGGCCGGGTGGCCGCCCGGCGGCTAAGGGCGGCCGCGGTGGGCGAGGTAGATGCGGGCGGCGTTGTCGCCGAGGACGGCGCGGCGGTCAGGGGCGGGAAGCGGGGCGAGGAGGTCGCCGGTGGCGGTGCGCCAGGCATCGTAGCCGCGGGCGCGCTCGACCACGGGCCAGTCGCTGCCCCAGAGGAGGCGGGCGGGGCCGAAAGCGGCGAGGAGATGGGCGACGGCAGGGCGGAGGTCGTCGAGGGTCCAGTCGGCGGCGGCTTCGGTGACGAGGCCGGAGAGCTTGCAGGTCGTGTTGGGGCGGGCGGCGATGGCGCCGATATCGGCGCGCCAGGGATCGAGGCGATGCTCGCGGAGATGGGGTTTGGCGCCGTGGTCGAGGACGACGGAGAGGGTTGGATAGCGCTCGAGGAAGACGAGCAGGCGCGGGAGATGGCGCGGCAGCACGAGCGCGTCGAAGACGAGGCCGTGGTGGGTCATGGCGGCGATGGCAGGCGCGAGGCGGGGATCGAGGAGATAATCGTCGTCCGCGATGTCCTGGACCATCGGGCGGAGGCCGACGAGCAGCGGATCGGCGGCGAGCCGGGCGATTTCGTTTGGGGCGTCGGGTGACGTGAGGTCGGCCCAGCCGACGACACCGGCGATGAATTCGGTTGAGGCGGCGAGGGAAAGGAGGAAGCGCGTCTCGGCGATCGTGGGCGCCGTCTGGACGAGGATGGTGGCGGCGATGGCGTGGCGGGCGAGGATCGGCTCGAGGTCGGGGGGGAGGAAGTCCCGGTAAATGGAGCCGGCTTCTCGGGTGAGCCAGGAATAGTCGCCGCGGTCGAGGCGCCAGAAATGCTGGTGCGCGTCGATCTGCACCGGCGCCCCCTCCCCTCGCCCGGGTTCAGGTACGGGTGAGGGAAATCATCTTGAGCTCGGTCATCGCCTCGAGGGTGAGCTTGCCGCCGAGGCGGCCGATGCCGCTCTGCGTGCCGCTGCCGCCGCCGAACGGGAGGTGAAGCTCCCAGTAGGTGCTGGCGGAATTGATGTTGACGATGCCGGCGGGGATCGCCTCGGCGACGCGCAGGCCACGGTCCGTGTCGCGGGTGAAGACGCCGACGCTGAGCCCGTAGTCGCTGTCCAAGGCGAGGTCGAGCGCCTCGGACTCGTCGGCAAAGGAGAGCACGGCGACCACGGGGCCGAAGGTCTCCTCGCGATTGACCTTCATCGCCCGCGTCACACCGCTCAGCACGGTGGGCTCGAAGAACAGCGCGCTGCCGAGATCCGGCCGCGTATGGCCGCCAAAATGGAGCTTCGCGCCGTGGGCGAGCGCGTCTTCCACGTGTTCGGCGACCTTGGCGGCCACTTTCGGGTTGTTGAGCGGGCCCATGGTGGTGCCCTGGTGGAGCGGATCGCCGAGCACGACGGCGCGGGCGTGCTCGGTCAGCTTGTCGACGAAGCGTTCGGCGATGCGCTCCTGGACGAGCACGCGGCCGGTGGCGGCGCAGACCTGGCCCGCGTTGAAGAAGGCGCCGCCGGCGGCCGCGGCGGCCGCGCGGTCGAGATCGGCGTCCTCGAAGACGATGACCGGGCCATTGCCGCCGAGCTCGAGCAGCATCGGCTTGCCGGCCCCGCGCTCGGCGATGCGCCGGCCGGTCGCGGCGCTGCCGGTGAAGCCGATGCCGTTTGTGCCGGGATGGGCCACGATCTCGTCACCAACGGTAGGCCCTTCGCCGATGACGAGGTTGAGCACGCCGGGCGGCAGGCCCGTGGCCTCGATCGCCTGGATGAGCGCGACGGCGACGGCGGAGGTGGTGGGCGCGGGCACCCAGACGATGGCATTGCCGGTCGCGAGCCCGGGTGCCAGGTATTCGACGGGGATGTTCACCGGGAAATTCCAGGGCGTGACCACGGCATAGACCCCGCGCGGCTGGCGGATGGTCAGCACCAGCTTTGTCGGGTCCTCGGTCGGGATCGTTTCGCCGCGCATCTGGCGCGCGAGCTCGGCGGCGAGACGGAAACCGTCCGCCGCCTTGGTCACCTCGCCGATTGATTGGGCGAGCGGCTTGCCCTGTTCCTCGCTCAAGGCGCGGGCGATGGCGGCGCGGCGAGAATCGATGGCGGCGGCGATGGCGGTGCAGAAGTTGGCGCGCTCCCACACCGGCCGGGCCGCCCAGCCCTTGGCGGCCGCGGTCGCCGCGGCGACGGCGCGGGCGGCCGTCTCGCGGCTGCTCTTCGGCAGATGCCCGATCGTTTCGCCGGTGGCGGGATTGCGCACCGGCATGGTTTCCACCTCGCGCTCCCAGCGCCCGGCGATGAAGTTTTCGTAGATGGGCATCGGCGTCGGCGTCGGCATCGGCGTCGGCACGGGCATCGGCGGTCTTCCTTTCGTCGGGCGCGGGCGGAGCCTCCCATGCGCCCGGCGAGCGGAAAAGGGGGGCGGGCGCGCCAGAGGCGTCCGCCCCTTGGGCGGGAAATGTCAGACGAGCGCGGCGGTGACCGCCTTGATCTCGGTGTAGTTGTGGAAGACCTCCTCGCCCATCTCGCGGCCCCAACCGGACTGCTTGTAGCCGCCGAAGGGCAGCGAGGCGTCGAAGACGTTGTGGCAGTTGATCCAGACGGTGCCGGAGCGGATCCGGCTGGCGAGCCGGTGCGCGGTGCCGCCGTTGCGCGTCCAGACGGAGGCGGCGAGGCCGTAGATCGTGTCGTTCGCCTGCTTCGCGATGGCGTCCAGATCGTCGTCGTCGAAGGGTTGGGCGCAAACCACGGGGCCAAAGATCTCCTCGCGGACGACCTTCATATCCGGGCTGGTGTTCTCGAGGACCGTGGGGGCGACGAAGTAGCCGAGATTGCCGACCCGGTTGCCGCCAGCGGCGATGCGTGCCCCCGCCTGCCGCCCATCCTCGATGTAACTGCTGACGCGGGCGAACTGCTCGTCCGACACCAGGGGCCCCATCTCGGTCGTGGGATCGAGCCCGGCGCCGACCTTGATCCTGCCGGCGATGTCGGCGACGCCGGCGACGACCTTGTCGTAGACGGATTTGTGGGCGTAGAGCCGCGAGCCCGCGCAGCAGCACTGGCCGTGATTGAAGAAGATCGCGTTGGCCGCGCCGGCGATGGCGAGTTCGAGATCGGCATCGGGCAGGATGATCGCCGGCGACTTGCCGCCGAGCTCGAGCGACACTTTCTTGAGGTTGCCGGCGGCGGCGTGGAGGATGAGCTTGCCCACCTCGGTCGAGCCCGTGAAGGCGATTTTATCCACGTCCGGATGGGCGGCAAGTGCTGCGCCGGCGGTCTCGCCGAAGCCGGTCAGGATGTTCACCACGCCGGGCGGGAAACCGGCCTCCTGGACCAGCTCGGCCAGGCGGAGCGCGCTGAGCGGGGTCTGCTCGGCGGCTTTCAGCACGATGGTGCAGCCGGCCGCGAGCGCGGGCGCGAGTTTCCAGGCGGCCATGAGAAGGGGAAAATTCCAGGGGATGATCTGACCGACGACGCCGAGAGGCTCGCGCAGCGTGTAGGAGAGATATTCGCCGGGCAGTGAGAGCGGCAGCGTCGTGCCGGTGATCTTGGTCGCCCAGCCGGCCATGTAGCGGAACATATCGACGGCCAGCGGCAGGTCGGCCACGCGCGCGACGGCATAGGGCTTGCCGTTGTCGATGGATTCGAGCTCGGCCAGCGCCTCGAGGTCGCGCTCGATCAGGTCGGCGAGCCGCCACAGCGTGCGGCCGCGCTCCGAGGGCGTGAGCCGGGTCCAGCTTCGCCCGTCGCAGGCGCGCCGGGCGGCGGCGACCGCGCGATCGACATCTTCGCGGTCGGCCTCGGGGACATTGGCGATCACGGTCCCCGTCGCCGGGTTGTAGACCGCGAAGCTCTTGCCCGAGGCGGCGGGGACGAGCTTGCCGTCGATCAGCATGAGCGGGGAGCGGCTGAGGAAATCCGCCGCGTGGCGGATCTTCGGATCGAGCGCGATGGTGTCCATCTCTGTTCCTCCGGTTGTTATGGATCCTGACGGGGACTGCCGACGCGCTGTATTCAATCAGATATAGCGTGGGGAAGCCAGGGCCGGGCCGTGCGGGAGGATGGGCCCGAGGACGGGGTTGATTTCGGGAATGCCCGCGTGTTTCGCTCGGGCGATGCGCCAACCGCGATCACAGGCGAGCATGGGCACGAAATCCGGCGACGCGCTGAGCATCCGCATCGACCTCGCCAATGGCGGCCGGGTCGGCCCCGGCAAGATCGCGGTGCTGGAAGCGATCGCCCGGGCCGGGTCGATCTCGGCGGCCGGGCGCGCGCTGGGGATTTCCTATCGCCGGACCTGGACGCTGGTCGAGGAGCTGAACCGGAGCCTGGGCACGCCCGTGGTGGAAACGGCCGCCGGGGGCGTGGGCGGGGGTGGGGCCAGCCTGACCGAAGCGGGGCGGGCCGTCGTCGCGTGCTATCGGACGATCGAGGCGGAGAGCGTTGCGGTCGCAAGGAAGCACCTCGCGGCGCTGCATCACGCCTGCGGCAAGACATGAGGTTGCAGGGCGCCGGATTGGGGGGCGCCGGATTGGGGGGCGCCGGATTGGGGGGCGCACGGATTGGGGGGCGCCGGATTGGGGGGCGCCCGACGCGGAAACTTGGGCCAGGGCGGCGGCGAAGCTCGCCACGCTCGCCGAGCGCAGGGGCAGGAAGGGCCTGCCCGCCTGCCGGCAGAGGCGCTTGACCGACAGCGCCGCATCGTGGCTGACGCAATCGACCGGGAAGAGGACGAAGTCGGCACGGCTGACGAGGCCGCCGAGCAGGTCCGGATGCTGCTCCTTCCCGCCGTCATGATGCAGCAGGTGCGCCCCGAGGCGCGCGCCAAGCGCGCGGAGATGGGCGATCTGGGCGGAGCGGCCCCCGACATAGAGCACGGCGATGCCGTCGAGGCGGGGAGGCGGCTCCGGGGGCCCGTCATCCGGCGGCGGGCCGAGGAGGGTTTCGAGCGCCGCGAGCTCGGTGCCCAGGGCGCGGTTCTGCGCCTCGGCGGCGACGCGGCGCTCGCGCTCGCGCTCGCACTCGCGGCTCCACTGGGCGCGGGCGGCGGCGAGGCGCTCGTCGGACGAGAGGCGGCGGCTTTTTTCGGCGTTCATGCGCCTTTCCAGATCGGCGATCAGCCCGTCGACGGCCGCCGTCTGGCCGCCGGCGGCGCTCTCCTGTCGGGAGGATGAGCGCATCTGCCCGGCCAGCGCCTCGCGGAGGTCCCGGATACTGCGCTCGCGCTCCGTGACGGCGTCCCGGAAGGCTGCCTGCTGGCGTTCCAGCTTGGCCTGGAGCGCGGCCTGAAGGCTTTCCAATTCCCGCAGACGCCGGATGTCCGCGCGGTTGGCGGCGCCGACCAGGTGCGAGAGCATGTGGACCTCGCCGAAGGCCTCGCGGATCAGCGCGCGGGTGGTGGCGGGATGGGTGAGCGTCGCCCAGTAGGCGCCCGGGATCTCGCCCCGCGCAACCGCCCCGCGCCAGAGCGCGACGACCTCCGGCTCGGTTCTCGCCTTCGCGAACTGGCTGATCGGCAGGTGGTGGCGCCGGTCGAGCGCCTTGTTCAAGAGCTTCGCCGCCTGGTCGTGGCGGGCGGCGAGGCTCACGGCCGCGCCGTGCAATGCATGGTCGGTGCTCTCCGGCGAGGCGAGCCCGAGCTTCTTCAGGATCTGGCGCAGCTCGGCGGTGGAAAGGCAGGTGCCGATGATCGAGCAATGGAGGCTGCCATCGAACTCCCAGATCCGGCTGCGCTTCGCCGGCTCCGTCGCGGCGGCCCCAGCCTTCCTGAGGAGCGGCGCGAGCGCGGGGAGGTTCGGTTGCGGAAGCGGCGCCCGGCGGATCGTCTCAGAAAATGCGACATGGCGGGGAGAGGCCTGGGTCACGCGGGATCCTTCTTTCCGCTGTATCCAATACGATATAGCGATGATGTCGGCTCCGGCGCGGTTTGCCAAGCCCGTTCGTGCACCCATCCTGCATCCATTGGGCGGCCACGGACGTTTGGTGAAGGAAGCGTGAGATTTCGGGGCACCAAGGAGGCTCGTCATGACGCGACATCCCATCCGCCGTTGCGGCCTTGCCATTGCCATGCTGGCCGCTTCGTTCGCTTTTGGCCTCCTATCCTCGCCGGCGCACGCCCAAGATCCGGCGCACGCCCAAGATCCGGCGGGCGCCCTCCCGCCGCCTTCGGTGGACGTGCCGCCGGGCGGCCCCGGCCTGCAGACCGCCATCTTCTCCGGCGGCTGCTTCTGGGGGGTGCAAGGCGTCTTCCAGCATGTCCCGGGGGTGACCCAGGCGCTCTCCGGATACACCGGGGGCCATCTCGCCGATCCCAGCTATGAACAGGTGAGCTCAGGCACCACGGGCCACGCGGAATCGGTGCGCGTGACCTTCGACCCGCGGCGCGTGACGTACGGCAAGCTGCTGCAGATCTTCTTCTCGGTCGCTCTCGATCCGACCGAAATCGGCCATCAGGGCCCGGACTGGGGATCGCAGTACCGCTCGGAGCTGTTCGTGGAGGGGCCGGCGCAGGCGCGTGTGGCGCGTGCCTATATCGCGCAGCTCGAGGCCGCGCATGTGTTCGACCGTCCTATCGCCACCCGCGTCGACCCGGCCGGCCCGTTCTATCCGGCCGAGGGGTATCATCAGAATTTCCTCGTCGACAATCCGGACAACCTGTACATCGTAATCAACGACATGCCGAAGATCGCGGCGCTGAAGCGCCTCTTCCCCGGGAACTGGCAGGCCGACCCGGTGCTGGTGGATAAGGGATCGCGAAGCTGAGCGCGGCGACTTACGATGCTTCCTCGCCGGCGCGCAGGAACCGCTCGAAGGCCGCCTGGTAATCGGGGTGCCAGCGGGAGAGCGCGGGGCGGTTCTCGATGATGTCCCGCGCTGACCAGAGGATGCGGCGCTCGTCGGTCGCGCGGGTCACTTCGTTGTCGGGGCAAAGGATGTAGAAATCGCTGCCCTCCGCTCCCCTTGGCGCCATGCCGAATATCAGCCTGTCCACGACCTGGTCCGGCATCCAGGCGCCCGGCGGCTTCCCGGCCCGATCGCCGCGCGTCATGCCGGTGAAGGTCGACCCCGGGATCAGCAGGTGCGCGGTGATCCTGGCCCCTTCGACGTTGCGCAGGCTGTGCGCCAGCGCCTCGGTCAGCACTTTCACACCGGCCTTGCTGACATTGTAGGCGGTGTCTCCGGGCGGGCAGGTGATGCCCTGCTTGGAGCCGGTGTTGACGATCGCGCACGGCGTGCCTTGCGCCAGCATCGGCGGGGTGAAGACCTGGAGCCCGTTGATCACGCCCCAGAGATTGACCTCGAGCACGCGCCGCCAGCGCTCGATATGATCCCACGGCCCTCCGCCCGGCGCGGTGCCGGCATTGTTCATCAGCACCCCCACCTCGCCGAAGGCGGCATAGGCGGCGTCCTTGAGGGCCTGCACCTCCTCCAGGCGGCTGACATCGGTGGGAACGGCGAGGACCGAGGCCGCGCCCGCCGGCGCGGCGGCGGCGATGTCCGCGGCGGCGCGACCAAGGGCCTCGCCGGGCAGGTCCGCGAGGCAGAGCCTGAGGCCCATGGCGGCGAAGCGGCGGGCCGCCGCGAAGCCGATTCCGCTCGCCGCACCGGTGACGACCGCGACGCGGCCGGCGGTGAGGGCAGGATGATGGTTCGTCATGCGCATTCCTCGTCCGGAGCAGGGGAGGCTGTCAAAGGGCGGCTTCACGAGCCGTCATATCCATGTGACTATAGCGCAGGCGAGCGAGCCCGCATGGCGCCCGCCCGGTGTAGTCACGCAATCGGAATCCGCCGAGAGGGAACAGCCTATGCAGCACGCGCAAGAGCATCACGTGGACGGCGCCTGGGTGACGCCCCTGGAGCCGATCCTGCTCGATGTGATCGATCCTTCCACCGAGGAGCCGTTCGCGCATATCGCGGTCGGCGGGCCCGCGGACGTGGATCGTGCGGTGGCGGCGGCGAAGGCCGCCTTCCCCGCCTTCGCGCGCACCACGCGCCAGGAGCGGCTCGAGCTGCTGCGCACGATCTTGCGCGAATACGAGAAGCGGCGCGAGGACATTGCGGACATCCTCTCGCGCGAGATGGGCGCGCCGCTCAAATTCGCCTATGAGCGCCAGTCGGCCACCGGGACCAATCATCTCACCCGGATGATCCAGGTGCTGGAGGACTATCCGTTCGAGGCGCTCGAGGGCTCGACGATGATCGTGCGCGAGCCGATCGGCGTGGTCGGGCTCATCACGCCCTGGAACTGGCCGATCAACCAGATCGTCTGCAAGGTCGCCCCGGCGCTCGCGGCCGGCTGCACGATGGTCCTCAAGCCCTCCGAGATCGCGCCGCTGAACGCCGTCATCTGGTCGGAGGTGATGCATGCGGCCGGCGTGCCGAAGGGCGTCTACAACATGGTCCAGGGCGAGGGCGCGGTGGTGGGCGAGGCGATGTCGGCGCATCCCGATATCGACATGATGTCCTTCACCGGTTCGACGCGGGCGGGCGTCCGCGTGGCGGGGGCGGCCGCGGCGACGGTCAAGCGCGTGGCCCAGGAGCTCGGCGGCAAGTCGGCGAATATCCTGCTGCCGGACGCCGATTTGCGGGCGGCGGTGACCTCGGGCGTGCTCGGCATGATGGGCAATAGCGGCCAGTCGTGCAGCGCGCCGACGCGGATGTTCGTCCCGGCCGACCGCCAGGACGAGGTCAAGGCGATCGCCAGGGCGGCGGCGGCGAGCCTCGTGGTCGGCGATGTCCGCGACCCGCGCACCAATCTCGGGCCGGTGGTGAGCGAGGTCCAGTTCAACAAGGTTCAGCGCCTGATCCAGGCCGGGATCGACGAGGGCGCCGAGCTCGTCGCCGGCGGTCCCGGGCGACCGGAACAACTGAACCGGGGCTATTTCGTGCGGCCGACGGTGTTCGCCAATGTCCGCAACGACATGACGATCGCGCGGGAAGAAATCTTCGGCCCGGTTCTCACCATCCTGCCCTATCGCGACGAGGCCGAGGTGATCCGGCTGGCCAACGACACGGTCTATGGCCTCGCGGCCTATGTCCAGTCGGCCGACATCACCCATGCCCGCAGGGTCGCGGCCGAGATGCGCGCCGGCAATGTTCATCTCAACTATCCCGCCGGCGACAACGCGGCACCCTTCGGCGGCTACAAGCAGTCCGGCAATGGCCGCGAATACGGCAAATGGGGCCTCGACGAGTTCCTCGAGGTCAAGGCGGTCATCGGCTATCAGGCGGCTTAGAGCGGATCCGGCTTTATTCGGCGAGGGTTCGGTTGGCGCCCTGGCGCGCGATCATCCAGCCGGGATATTCCGCCGGCAGCGCGCTCACGCGATCGAGCCGCGCGAGCTCCGCGGCACTGAGCGTGATCTCGGTGGCGGCAAGATTGTCGTCGAGCTGCTCGCTCGTCCGCGCGCCGATGATCACGGACATCACGAAGGGCCGCTGAAGAACCCAGGCGAGTGCGACGCGCGCGACCGAGACGCCGCGAGCATCGGCAATCTCGCGCATCGCATCGACGCACGCGAAGGCGCGCTCCTTGTCGACGGGCGGGAAATCGAACGACACGCGGCGGGCGCCCTCCGGCCCGCTGCCGTCGCGGTTGTATTTGCCGGAGAGCAGGCCGCCGGCGAGCGGGCTCCAGACCATCAGCCCGATTTTCTCCGCCGTGATCATGGGCACGATCTCACGCTCGAGGTCGCGCCCGGCGATGGTGTAGTAGGCCTGAAGCGTGGAGAGCCGTGTCCAGCCATGCATCTCGGCGACGCCGAGCGCCTTCATGATCGTCCAGGCGGACCAGTTGGAGACGCCGACATAGCGGACATGGCCCTGGCGCACGAGGTCGTCGAGCGCGCGGACGGTCTCCTCGATCGGGGTGAGCGGATCGAGCCCGTGGATCTGGTAGAGGTCGATATAGTCCGTGCCGAGCCGCCGCAAGCTGGCCCTGACGCCATCCATGATGTGGCCGCGCGACGCGCCGCGGTCGTTAGGTCCGGGGCCGACCTGGCCGAACACCTTCGTCGCCAGCACCACGTCCGAGCGCTGGCGCCCGGAGTTGACGATCGCGCGGCCGGTGATTTCCTCGGACAGGCCCTCGGAATAGACGTCGGCTGTGTCGATGAAGTTGACGCCCGCATCGAGCGAACGCGCGACGATGCGGTCGGCGACCGATTGGTCGGGGGAACCGATCGCGGTGAAGAGGCCGCGGCCGCCGAATGTCATTGCGCCGAGGCAGATTTCGGACACCAGGATGCCGGTGCCGCCGAGTTTCCTGTAGCGCATGCGCTCACCCACCGTGCAAGAGGGAAAAATCCGTTCAACAGGCGCATCGGCGGCTAACGGTCGGCGTCGACCGCCCGCCAGCCATGGGTGATCTCGTCGAGCCTGGCTTTGAGATCCTCCGGCAGCGCTCCCTGCTCGGCGGCGGCGAGCGTGTCGGCGAGCTGCTCGGGCCGGCTGGCGCCGATGATCGGCGCGGTGATCGCCGGGTTGGACAGGACCCAGCGCAGCGCCATCGTGGTCATCGCCATGCCCGCCTCAGTGGCCACCGTGCGCAGGGCTTCGATGGTTTCGAACTCCTGCTCGTGCCAGTAGCGTTCCTGGTATCGCGGGCCGGCATTGGCCAGCTGGAAGCGTGAGCCCGCCGGCGGCGGGGCCTGCCGGTCGTGCTTGCCGGTGAGCAGCCCGCCCGCCAGCGGGTTGTAGGGGATGACCGCGATCGCCTCCTCGGCGCAGAGCGCCAGGAGGTCGCGCTCGAAGCTGCGGAACAGCAGGTTGTATCGCGGCTGGACGGACTCGATGCGGACGATGTTCCTGACCTCGCTGCGGCCGAGGGCGCGCGCGAGCTTGTAGGCGGGCCAGTTGGAAACGCCCACGTACCGCGCCTTGCCCGCGCGCGTCACCGCATCCAACGCCTCCAGCGCCTCGTCGATCGGCGTGAGCGGATCGTATCGGTGAAGCTGGTAGAGATCGATGCAATCGGTTCCGAGGCGCCGGAGCGAGCCGTCGATCGCCTCGAGGATGTGCTTGCGTGACATGCCCTGGTCCCAGGGCTTGGGACCGGTCTGGCCGGCGCATTTGGTTGCCAGGATGAACTGGTGGCGCCTGCCCTTGAGCCAGCGCCCGACGATCTCCTCGGTGCGGCCGGCAGTGCCGGGGCCTCCGCCCAACGGATAAACGTCAGCGGCATCGAGGAAATCGATCCCGCCCGCCGCGGCGGCGTCCAGGATCGCGCGGCTCTCTGCCTCGTCGCATTGCAGGCCGAAGGTCATCGTGCCGAGGCAGAGTTTGGAAACCTTGAGGCCGGTGCGGCCGAATTTCGTATATTGCATGGTCTGGCTCAGACATCCTCACGATGAAGGGCGGGCGTGCCCGCGGGCACGCCGGCGCGCAAAGCATGATATGGATACCGCGGGCGCGATGTCCAGGCGAGCATGGCGCCCCGAGTGTCGTTCCCTGTGGCGCATCGGTGGCGCCAGGACGCTCGCCGCTTGCAAGATCGGGCTGTGACCCGAGCCCCTGAAACGCCTCCAATTTTAGGTCGAGTCCGCAACCCTGGAAGGGGGACGGACATGAAGAAGAGCCGGTTCACCGAGGAGCAGATCATTGGGATCCTGCGGCAGCAGGAGGCGGGGCTGAAGACGGTGGATGTGTGTCGAGAGCACGGGGTCTCGCCGCCGACATTCTACGCGGAGCGCGGTTTGCTGGTCGATTGTCTCGCCCGCAACCCACTGCTCGGCGACCTCATTCCCGGAACCGGCGGCGTGCGAAAGCTGCGCTTGGCCTTGGCGGGACGCGGCAAGCGGGGCGGCGCGCGGGTGGTCTATTACGACCACAGCGACGCCATGCCGATCTTCGCCCTAACCGCCTACGCCAAGAACGAACGGGCTGACATCAGCCAGGCCGACCGCAACGATTTTCGCCACCTGACCGCGCTGCCGGTCGAGCGTTACGCGAGGAGATCACGATGACGAGCAAGGTTGCCGACAGCATCCGGCGCGGGCTTGAGGAGGCGCTGGCCTATGCCTCCGGCACGCCTGCCGCCAGGCGCTACGGTGTCCACATCCCCGAGGACATCGATGTAAAGCTGATCCGGGCCAAGCTGGACATGACCCAGGAGGAATTCGCCGACCGCTTCGGGTTCAGCATCAACACCTTGCGCCATTGGGAGCAGGGCCGCCGTGTCCCCGAGGGTCCGACCCGCGCCTATCTCCTTGTCATCGACCGCAATCCCAAGGCGGTTCAGAAGGCGCTGAGGGCGGAGCAGCCCAAGGTTCCGGCGATGCGGAGCATCGCTGGAATGGCTGCGGAGGGGGCATGACGAGCGGAGTCCCCCTTCGCGCCGCCCTCTATCTGCGCGTTTCGACCGCGCGGCAGGCCGAGCATGACGTGTCGATCCCGGATCAGCGCAGGCAATGCGAAAGCTATTGCGCTTCGCGCCGCTGCCAGCTCGTCGAGACCTATGTGGAACCCGGCGCGTCAGCCACGAATGACCGCCGCCCGGAGTTCCAGAAGATGACGGCGGCGGGCACGGCCGGGCCCGCCGCCTTTGACGTGGTAATCGTCCATTCCTTCAGCCGATTCTTCCGCGACCATTTCGAACTGGAGTTCTCTGTCCGCAAGCTGGCCAAGAACGGCGTACGCCTCGTCGCCATGACCCAGGAGCTGGGCAATGATCCCATGCACATCATGATGCGCCAGATTGTCGCGCTTCTCATCAAGATCGTCGCGCTACAGACGAGTCGCTCAAGGAGCGCATCGCCGAACTGCGAGCGCTGAAATCCCAGGCCCAGGTGGACGTCGAACGCGCAACCATCGCGTTGGATGCGGTCGGCGGAGAGAGCGCTCCGGCCAAGCTGCGCACGTTTGCGGACACGGCGCGCCAAAGGCTACGCGGACCTGACGGCGGTTATCGTCGTGATCACCTCCGCGCGCTGGCCCAGCGGGTGGAGGTAGCGGATGGCGAAGTCAGGACCATGGGATCGCGGGGAAATCTACTGCGCACGCTGGCCGCCGCAGGCGGCGTAAAATCGGCGGCTGGCGGAGCGCCCAGCTTTGTTCCGAGTTGGCGGAGGGAGGGGGATTCGAACCCCCGGTACATCTTTACGATGTACAACGGTTTAGCAAACCGCCGCCTTCAGCCGCTCGGCCATCCCTCCGTTCCGGCAAGCCAATCTCGGACCTCCGCCCAGCGAACCTCCGGGCGCTTCGCACCGCCCGCGCCAAGGTTCCCCGGAACGATCACCATGGACCATCGCCGGCGATCGTTCCCGGCCGCGAATTTCCGCGTGCGGAGACTAGGGATCAGCGCCACGCCGGTCAACGCGCCCGCTTTCTACCCCCGCTCCACAAGCTCGATCTTGTAGCCGTCGGGGTCTTCGACAAAGGCGATCACCGTCGTGCCGAACTTCACCGGACCTGGCTCGCGCGTGATCTTCGCCCCGGCCGTGCGCAGCTTCGCGCAGGTGGCCGCGACATCGGGGACGCCCACCGCGAGATGCCCGAACCCCGTGCCAAGTTCGTAGCCGTCGTCCTTGCCCCAGTTGTAGGTAAGCTCCAGAACGCTGGTGTCCGCCTCGTCTGCGTAGCCGACAAAGGCCAGCGTATACTTGCCATCCGGCACCTCGCGCCGACGCAATTCCTTCATCCCGAGCAGCTTGGTGTAGAAGTTCACGCTCGCGTCCAGATCCTTGACCCGGATCATCGTGTGCAACAGCCGCTGTTCGCCTGTGCTCATTCGCGCCCTCCTTGCGTCACCCTACGCTCGCTTGAGCGAGCGTAGCCGGATCGAGCCCGAGAAGGAACAGACCCCCGGCGTCGGCGGCGGCGATGGTCGCCGGGCGATCCACGATCAGCGTGCCGCCGGCCTCGAACGCAACCCCGCTGAGCCCCGCTTCGGTTGCCAGCCGGATCGTCTCCGGCCCCAGCGTCGGCAGGTCCAGCCGCCGGTCCTGCCCCGGCTTCACCAGCTTCACCAGCACGCCGCCGGGCCCCGGGCGGGCAAGCCCGGCCGCCCGCGCCAGCATCGCATCGGTGCCCTCCGCCGCCTCGACCGCCAGCACCATCCCCTGCTGCACCACGCACCCCTGCCCCACATCCACGCTGCCAAGCGCGCGCGCGACAGTGACGCCGCGCTCGATATCGGCCATCGCCGCGGCATCGGGCGCGGCCCGGGAGAGCAGGCCGGCCGGCCCGACCGCTTCGTGCAGCACCACCTCCACCCCGAGAACCGCGAACCCCTCCTCGCCCAGCACCCGCACGATGGCCGAGAGCAGCCCGTCGTCCCCGGCGAAGGCGGTCCGGCCGATCCGGCCGAGCAGCCGCGCGGCCAGTGCGTCGGGCCTGAGATCGAGCAGGGACGGCCGGCGCACCGAACCCACCATCACCAGCTCGCGGCAGGCATTGGCCCGCAGCAGATCGCGAATGCGCCCCGCCGCGCCAACCCGGGCGAAGGCGTGCGGGTAGGGCGCCAGCACCGCCGGATCGGCGAACCCTTCGAGCCCGACCACGAACACGCCGCGGCCGGCCGCCCGTGCCGCGGCGGCGACCCGTCCCGGCAGGGTCCCGCCGCCGGCGAGGATGCCGAGACTTTCCGCCCGACGGCTCTCCGCTCGCCCGTCCATCACGCGCGCGCGGCGCGCACGCCGAGCGCCTCAGCCCGCCGCAACATGCCGCGTACACTCCGCCACGCCTTACGTTTCATTGCGCGACGCATCATTCGTGCCGCTTCGCGTCCCGAAGCTGTTTCCGGTTGCCGCGATCGCGTCAATTGCGGCATAAATTTGAAGATTTCCAGAGGATCCTTCAGCTTGCCGAAATTCCCCGCTGCCCGGCATCTCGGACTGGCCCACGAGCCGGAGCCGGCCGTTCCTGCCTCCCCCGCGGCAAGCGTCGGCGGGATCGCCCAGTGCCTCCGGATGCTCGCCCAAGAAGCGGCCTCGCTCGGTCTCCCCGGTACCGTCTGGGCGCTCTGGGTGGCGATCGCGATTTCCGAGCATGAGGCCGCCCAGGCGTCGCGGCCGTTCGCCGCCATGGAGCCGATCCACCCAAGCGTTCCTTCGGTGAATTGAACCGCCGCCCCACGCTCAGCCGGCGGCATCCTCGCCGTCCCAGCGCAGGCTTGCGCGGATCAGGCCGCGGTGAGTCGGCGCGTCGATGAAGGCCATGATCTCGCGCACCAACGTATCTTCGCCGTAGCGGAGGCGGGTTTCCGCCAGGCGTTCCGCGAACATCCCCTCGTCGCGGAAGAGGGAGCGATAGACCGCCCTGAGCTTGTGCACCGTCGCGCCGCCGAAGCCGCGCCGCCGCAGCCCGACCACGTTCAGCCCGACCAGTCGCCCGCGATTGCCGATCACCGCGCCGAACGGGATGACATCCCCGCCGACGCCCGTGGCGCCGCCGATGATCGCCCCGCGGCCGATCCGCACATACTGGTGCAGCGCGGCAACGCCGCCGATCACCGCCTGGTCGGCGATGTGCACGTGCCCGCCCATGACGACATTGTTCGCGATGATGACGTTGTTGCCGATCTGGCAATCGTGCGCCACGTGCGCAACCGCCATCACCAGGCAATCCGCCCCGACGCGCGTGACGCCGGTCCCGGTCACGGTCCCACGGTGGATCGTGCAATGCTCGCGGATCTGCGTGCGCGGCCCGATCTCGCATTCCGTCGGCTCGCCGCGATATTTGAGATCCTGCGGGGCGAGGCCCACGGTGCAGAAGGGATAGAGCTCGGCCTCGGCGCCGATCCGCGTATGGCCGTCGACCACCACGTGGGCATGGAGCCGCGCCCCGCGCTCGATCACGACGTCGGGGCCGATCTGGCACCAGGGGCCAATGGAAGCACCGGGCTCGATCACCGCCCGCGGCGAAACCAGCGCGCTCGGATGGATATCGCCCTGCCGCCGCAACGCCTGCCGCAGTGGTTCTACGTTCGGCTCGAGCATGTCAGGTGCCTCGGGCAAGCGGTCCATCGGCAATCAGGCTTTCGCGGGGTTGTAAGAGAGTTGCGGGCAGACCAAGGCGAAAGTTCGGCGACGATGCTGGGCAATCGCGCTTCCCCCAAGTCAATGATTGTTGCCCGATGTTGCACCCGCGCGGCGCGTTACACACCGGCGGCGCGATCGCTCCGCGCCGCCCGGGGGCCCGGATCATGATCGCGTCCGCCCGGGCTTCGTCGCGGGCTTCGGCCGGCCTCGCCGACCGCCGTGGCGGACTCGGAGCGCGCTCGTGCCAGCTTTCATAGAAAGCTGACACGTCGGCGTTCGTCCAAGCGCCCGATTGACGCGGCGTTTCGTGATCGCAACGCGGGTGACGAAACGCCGCGTCAATCGGGCGCTAGAATTTGCGCGACGGCAGCTCGGCCGGATTGATGATCATCGCGGCGTAGGAGGCCTCCGCCACGACCTGCCCGTCAACCATCGCGACGCCCGTGAATTTCCACACATTGCCGCGCTGGCGCTCCTTCACCACCCGGATGCGCAGCTGATCGCCCGGCGTGACCGGGCGGCGGAACTTCGCGTTGTCGATGAACATGAAGTAGACGACCTTGCCTTCCGCGTGCTCGCCGAGCGTCTCGAGCACCAGCGCCGCCGAGGTCTGGGCCATGCTCTCGATGAGCATCACGCCCGGCACCACCGGGTGGCCCGGGAAATGACCCTGGAAGTAGGGCTCGTTCATCGTAACGTTCTTGATGCCGATCGCCGAATGGCCCCGCACCACATCGATGATGCGGTCGACCATCAGCATCGGATAGCGATGCGGAAGCAATTTCTGAAGGCGCTCGATGTCGATTTTGTAGCCGCCTTCAGCGCCGCGATGCTCGACGGCGCCGTTCTTGCGCGTAACCGCTACGTCCATTCAGCTCGTTTTCCTGCCCCTGTGCCGGCCTGTCGGCTGTTCCCCTCGCGCCAGCCGCCGGAGGACGGCGATCTGGCGAAAGAATGTGCGCACCGGCTCCGCCGGACTGCCCACCACCTCGGCTCCGGCTGCAACGTCGGCCATGACACCGGCCTGTGCTCCGAGTCGCGCCTTCCGTCCGATGCGCAGGTGACCGACGAGGCCCGCTTGCCCGCCGATCATCACGAAGTCCTCGACGATCGTCGAGCCGGAGATGCCGGCCTGCGATACGATGACGCAGAGCCGACCGATCCGGACGTTGTGCCCGATCTGGACCAGGTTGTCGAGCCGCGTACCGGCGCCGATCACGGTATCCTGCACCGAGCCGCGATCGATCGTGGTGTTGGCGCCGACCTCGACATCGTGCTCCAGCACCACCCTGCCGAGCTGCGGCACGCTCAGGAAGCCCTCGTCGGTGATGGCGAATCCGAAGCCGTCCTGACCGATTCGCGCCCCCGGATAGAGCCTCACCCGCGCGTCCAGGATGGCGTGGCTGACGCTCGCCAGGGCGCCGATGCGGCAGTCGGGCCCGATCGCGACGCCCTCGCCAATCACCGCACCTGGCCCGATCCGGCTCCGCGGGCCGATCTCGGCCCGGGCGCCGATAACGGCGAGCGGCCCGACCTCCGCGGAGGGATCGACCACCGCCCCCTCCCCCACCACGGCGCTCGGATGGATCCCCGGCCGGAGCGGCGCCGGCGGATGGAACAGGGCGGCCACCCGCGCCCAACCCGGATAGGGCTCGGCGGTCACGATCGCGGCGGTGGCGGGCGGCACGCGCGGCGCGAGGTCCGGGTGAACGATCACCGCGCCCGCCCCCGTCCGCTCGAGGACGTCAAGGTACCGGCGATTGTCGAGGAAGCTCACCTCTCCCGGGCCGGCGGTCTGCAGCGGCGCGACCCCGTGGAGCAGCCGCTCGGCCGCCGCCGCCCGCCCGCCCGCTTCCCGGGCCACGGCGCTGAGCGCGTGCGGCCCGGAGCGCGCGTAGAACCTTGGATCGCCCGCGCCCCCTGGGACCGCGCCCGGCATCCGTCAAGGCTTCGACGCACCACCGGCCGGTGCCGGGGGCAGCGGAAGCGGCGCCGCCCCGCCCGCCACGGCACCGTGCCCCGCCCCGACCGGCATCGCCCCCACGGGCATTGCACCGACCGGCATCGCCCCCACGGGCATTGCACCGTCCGGCATCGCGCCCACGGGCATTGCACCGTCCGGCGGGACGGTCACCGAGGGAAGCCTCAGGTTGAGGTTCTTCGCCACCTCGTCGGTGATGTCGAACGCGTTCATGTTGAGCGCCACCTGCTCACGATGCAGCACCAGGTTCATGCCGTGACTTTCGGCGACCTGGCGGATGACCGCGATCAGCATGCGATTGACCTCGCCGATCGCGACCTGGGCCGCCTCCTGGATCTGCTGGTTGCGCCCCGAGAACGTCTTCTGGGCGTTGGTGATGCGGTCCTGGAGCGCGGCCTCGCGGGCGCGGATCTGCTCCGGCGAGAGCTTGGGCCGGTCATGCGCCAGGGCCTCCTGCATCTGCCGCCACACCGCCTGTTCCTTGATCGCGTCCTGGTTGAGCGCCTCGCGCCGCGCGTTGATGACTTTCTGCACCGCCTGCACCGCGTTCGACTGGCGATAGACGTCCGGCACGCTCAGGACGCCCATCACCGCGGCCGGCGGCGACGGCGCCTTCGGCAAGGCCGGGAGCTGCGGGATCGCCGGCGGCGCGGCGGAAGCCGCGGCCTGGAGCGGCGCCGGCGCGGGCGCTGGCGCCGGACGGGCCGGGACCGGCACGGCGGCCGGGTGCTGGCCCGGAATGAACCATCCCGGGCCTTGCTGCGGCGCAGCCTGAGCAAGCTGCGTCTGGGCCAGTTGCGTTTGGGCCGGTTGCGTTTGGGCCAGTTGCGTTTGAGCCACGCCCGCTCGGGGCAACAGCGGCGAAACCGCCAGGCCGGCGGCGACGATCAGAGAAAAGATGCGCACTAGAACCTCGTGCCGAAACCGAAGCGGAAGAGTTGGGTTTGATCGAGCGGCTCTTTCTTGACCGCCCAGCCGAGATCGATGCTGAGCAGCCCGAGCGGCGAATCCCAGGAGACGCCGAAGCCCGTGCCGATCCGCGGCGCGGTGAAGTCGTAGATCGGGCCGTTGTTCTCCTTGAAACCGTAGTCCGACCCGATGTCCACGAAGACGCGTCCGGAGAGGCCGAGGTCCGGGTTCACCGGCAACGGAAACCTGAGCTCCGAGGACTGCGTCCAGAGGAAGCGCCCGCCGAGGCTGTCGCCGGTCGCGATGTCGTGCGGCCCCACGCCGCCATCCTCGAAGCCGCGCAGATTGGCGCCGCCGAGATAGAAATTGTCGAGGATCGACTGCTCGTGCGCGATCGGGATGAGCCAGCCCGTGCTCCCCGTGAACGCCAGCCCCCAGCCCTGGCCGAACAGTCCCTCGAGCGGGATGTAGTAGGCGGCGTCGCCGCGCAGGCGGAGAAAATCGGCATTGCCGCCGAGCCCCGCATAGTCGGTCCCGCCGCGGACGACGAAGCCGCGGGTCGGATCGATCTTGCTGTCGCGCCAGTCGAAGACCAGCGTCTGGCCGACCTGCGAAAGCACGTTGGTCCCGCCATCGGCGAAGATGTACGGGCTCGCCGTGCTCGCGATGTTGACGATATCGCGGCTGACCAGCGAGTAGCTCCACTCCTGCGAGACGTGATCGTTGAAGTTGTAGCCCATCCTGGTCGTGAAGCCGAGCCGGTTCTCGCTGTATTCGGCGATGCTCTGGTTGTTGTTGGTGATGTCGTAGACGTCGACGCCGGCGAGCAGGTTGCGGCCGAGGAAATAGGGATTGACCACGGAAAGGTCGAGCGAGCTCTCCCGCTGCGCCAGGATGCCGTTGATGCCGGCATTGATCCCGCTGCCGACGATGTTGTTCTCCTGGAGGCCGACATTGAGCAGGGCGCCGATGTCGGTCGAGTAGCCGCCGCCGAGGGTGAGCTGGCCGGTCGCCTTCTCGGTCACGGCAGCGTTGACGATCACCCGGTCCGGCGACGAGCCCGGCGCGGTGGTGATGTTGACGTTGCTGAAGTAGTTGAGGTCTTTCAGCTTCTGCTGCGTCCGCTGGATCGAGCCGGCATTGAACGCGTCGCCCTCGGCCAGGTTGAACTGACGCCGGATCACCTGGTCCTGGGTGCGGGTGTTGCCGCTGATGTCGATGCGCTGGATATAGACGCGCGGCCCCTCGACGACATCGAAGACCAGCCCGATGGTATGGTTCTTCGCGTCGCGCGTGGGCAGGGGGTGGACCTCGGCAAAGGCATAGCCGCCGTTCTGCAGCTTGTCCGAGATCGCCTGCACCGAGCGCTGGACCGCGTCGCCGTCGTACCAGTCGCCCTTGCCGATCGCCAGCAGCGGCTCGAGCGACGCCCCGGACACTTTCGGCAGGTGCGAGACCACCGCGACCGAGCTCACGCGGTAGCGGCTGCCCTCGCTCAGCACGAAGGTGACGATGAAGGAGCGGTGGTCCGGGGAGAGCTCGGCCTGGACGTGCGTCACCCGGAAATCGACATAGCCGTTGCGCAGATAGAAGCGGCGCAGCAGCTCTTCGTCGTAGCGGACGCGCTCGGGGTTATAGCTGTCCGAGTTGCTGAAGAACCGCCACCATGCCTCCTCGCGCGAGCTGATCACGGTCGCCAGCGTCGCGGCGCCGAAGACATGGTTGCCGACATAGACGATGCGGCTGATGAAGGTCGCCGGCCCGTCATTGATCTCGAAGACCACGTTGACCCGGTTCTCCGGCAGCTTGATGATCTTGGGCACCACCGTGGCCGCGTAGTAGCCCTTCTGCGCATAGAGCCCGAGGATCTTCTCGCGGTCCGCTTCCGCCGCCTCCGCGGTGAACACCGCGCGCGGGCGGAGCGTGACCGCGGCGGTCAGATCCTTGTCGGTGAGCTCGTGGTTCCCCTCGAAGGCGACCTCGTTCACCACCGGGTTCTCGGCCACCGTCACGAGCAGGGTGCTGCCCTGGCGGGCGAGCTTTACGTCACTGAACAGGCCGGTTGCGTAAAGCGTCTTGAGGCTGCGGTCCATCAGGCTCGGGTCGAACGGATCGCCAGGCTGGAGCAGCATGTACGAGAGGATGGTGCTCGCGTCGATCCGCCGGTTCCCCTCGACCTGGATCGCCGCGATCCGGCCCCCGGTCGCGGACGCAGCCGGAGCGGCCGGCGCCTGGGCCTCGACGCGCGGCAGCGGCAGCATCAGGCAGAACGCAACCGCGAGACAGGCTGTGGCGATGCGACGCAAGCGGCGAATTCTCCGATGGCCGCTGGTCAGGCGGGGATGAGACACGGGGCGGCGGTGGTCAGAGGAAGCGGGTCCAGAGGATGGGGGCCGAGAGAATAGGCACGTGCCCGGCCGCCCGCCAACCCGCGGTCCACCGCGTCGGCGTCGTTCACAGGCTCCTCACCCAGCGGACCATGCCGAGATGCGCAAGATCGTTCCAGGTGGCGAACACGAAGACGCAGACCAGCAGCGCGAGGCCCGCGCGCAGCCCGATCTCCTGCGCACGCGCGGAGAGCGGCCGGCCATGGACCGCCTCGGCGAGGAAGAAAAGCAGGTGGCCGCCGTCGAGAACGGGAATCGGCAGGAGGTTGATCAACCCGAGATTGATCGAGAGCACCGCGATGAACGAGACGAAGCTGGCGATCCCGAGCGCCGCGACCTGACCCGAAAGCTCGGCGATCCGGAGCGGGCCGCCGAGCTCTGCGGAACCGTGCCGCGTGGTGATGATCTGCCACACGCCGTTGAGCGTGGCGCCGCCCACGCTCACGCTCTCGCCGAGCGCCGCGGCGATCGCCGCTTCCGGCGCGAGCCGCTGGAACGACGCCGTATCGCCGCTGATGCCGAGCACGCCGTGCTCCGTGCCACCCACGCGCGCCGCGCCGGTATGGACGGCGAGGCTGATCGTCCGCCCGCCGCGCACCACCGAGAGCGTGAGGTTCCGGTCGGGCCGGGTTTCGATCAGGCGCTGGATATCGGCGAAGCTCCGGACCGGCGCCGCGTCGATCGCGACGATGTGATCGCCGGGGCGAAGCCCGGCCGAGGCGGCCGCGCTGCCCGCCACGACCGTGTTGACGACCGGCATCACCACCGGCCGTCCGGCGGTCGCGAACAGCACCGCGAAGAGCAGGACGGCGAGCACGAAGTTCGCCAGCGGTCCGGCGGCGACGACGATCGCCCGCGCGCCGATGGGCTTCTCTTGGAAGGCGCGGCCCGGGATCCAGCGCGCGCGCTCCTCCGCGCTCACCGTCTCGAGCGGCTCCTGGCCGTGCAGCTTGACGTAGCCGCCGAGCGGCAGCACCGCCAGCCGCCATTCGGTGCCCTGGCGGTCGCGCCAGGTCGCGAGCGAACGGCCGAAGCCGATCGAGAACGCCTCGACATGCACGCCGCAGAGCCTGGCCGCGAGGTAGTGGCCGAACTCGTGCACCGAGACGAGGATCCCAAGGACGACCAGGAACGAGACGATTGTGCGGGCGAGATCGATCATCAGCACCACCCTGTGCCCCTTTCGGTGCCCCCTGGGACGCTTCCGGGGACCCCGTCAAGCCCGCCCCCGGCAAACCTCCCGCCAACCAGCGTGCGCGTGCCCATGGCGGCGAAGCGCTCGGCGTGCCTGCGTGCCTCGCCGTCGAGCGCGAACACGCTCTCGAGCGTCGGCGCGGCGGGCGCGCCCATGCTTTCCAGCACCTGCTCCACCACCCGCACGATATCGAGGAATCCGATCCGCCGCGCCAGGAACGCGTCCACCGCCGTCTCGTTGGCCGCGCTCAGGATGGCGGCGGCGCCGCCGCCGGCGCGGATCGCGGCGCGCGCGAGCCCGATCGCGGGAAAGCGCCGGTCGTCCGGCTCGGCGAAGTCGAGCCGGGCGAGGAGGGCGAGATCGAGCCGCGGGGCCGTGGTCGCCAGCCGCTCCGGCCAGGCCAGCGCATGGGCGATCGGGACGCGCATGTCCGGCGAGGCGAGCCCCGCGAGGACGCTGCCGTCGGCATAGAAGGCGAGCCCGTGCACCACCGCCTGGGGATGGACGAGCACGCCGATCGCCTGCTCGGGCAGCGCGAAGAGCCAGGCCGCCTCGATCAGCTCGAGCCCCTTGTTCATCAGGGTCGCGGAATCGATGCTGATCTTGGCGCCCATCGACCAGATCGGATGCTTGAGCGCCGCCTCGGGGGTCGCCGCCGCCATCTCGGCCAAGCTCGCGGTCCGGAACGGCCCGCCCGAGGCGGTGAGCACGATCTTCTCGAGCGCGCCGCGATTGCCGTCGGCGAGCGCCTGGAACACCGCGTTGTGCTCGGAATCGACCGGCAGGAGGCAGGCGCCCGCCGCCGCGACGGCGTGGAGCATGATCTCGCCCGCGCACACCAGCGCCTCCTTGTTGGCCAGCGCGATCGTGCCACCGCGGCGGATCGCGGCCAGCGTCGCCGGCAGCCCGGCTGCCCCGCTGATCGCCGCCATCGTCCAATCCGCCGGGATCGCGGCCGCCGCCACCACCGCCTCCGCCCCGGCCGCCAACTCCGTCCCGCTCCCCGCGAGGGCGGCGGCCAGCGGGGCCAGCCCCGCGCGGTCGCGGATCACGACCCGCTCGGCGCCGAGCAGGCGGGCCTGCTCGGCGAGCAGCGCCGCGTTCTTGCCACCCACCAGCACGCGCACGCGGAAGCGCTCCGGATGGGCGGCGAGCAGCGAGACGGTCTGCCGACCGACGCTCCCGGTGCTGCCGAGGACGCTCACCGTTTTCACCGCCACAGCTCCACTCCGGGCCCGAGCGCCAGTGCCAGGATCGCCGCCGCCGGGACGGCCGCCAGAACCCCATCCAACCGATCGAGGACGCCGCCATGCCCGGGGATCAGGGTCCCCGACTGCTTGACGCCGAATCGACGCTTGAAGACGCTCTCCAGAAGATCCCCCGCCTGTGATGCCACACCGAGCGTCGCCGAGGCCAGCACAACGCTGGCCGAGGGGCCGGCGGCAAACCCCTCCGCCACCAGAATTCCGGCGGCGACCGCGAAGGCCAGGCCCCCCGCCGCGCCGGCCCAGGTCTTCGCGGGGGAGATCCGCGGAGCCAGCTTCGCCCCCCCGACCACCCTGCCGACGAGGTAGGCCCCCAAGTCGCTCGCCCAGACAATCAGCACCACGAACAGCATGTTGCCAAGGCCCGCCGGGCCGTGCAGCCTGAGCCAGACCGTCGCCACGGCGGCCAGGCCGAGATAGCAGAGCCCCCCCGCGAGCCACCGTCGCGGCCCCGCCCCGCCGGCACGCCCGGCCGCCAGCGCCGCGCCCACGGCCAGGAGCGCGGCAAGCGCGGCCAGCCCGAAGCCGCCGGCCGCCGCCAGGCTCGCCGCCGCGACCAGCACCGGCAGCAGCGCCCCGGGCGGGCTCAGGGGAAAGAAACGGCAGACCCGCACCCATTCGACGGCGACCGCCACCCCGGCGAGCGTGACCAGGAGCGCCCAGACGGCACCGCCGAGCCACAGGCAGACGAGCGCAATCGGGGCCAGGACCAGCGCCGATAGCAGCCGTTGCGGAAGATCGCCGAAGCGCGGCGGCACCGGCTAGGGCCTGGCGCCGAAGCGCCGCTCCCGGCGCGTGTACTCGGCCAGCGCCGCGGCGAAGTCCGCCGCGGCGAAGTCGGGCCACAGCACGTCGAGGAAGACGAGCTCGGAATAGGCCGCCTGCCAGAGCAGGAAGTTCGACAGCCGCTGCTCGCCGCTGGTGCGCACGATCAGGTCGGGATCCGGCATCGCGGCGGTGGCGAGGAAGCGGCTGAAGCGCGCCTCGTCCAGCGCCTGCGGATCGAGCCGGCCGGCGGCGATCGCGGCCGCCGCGTCGCGCGCGGCGGCGACGATCTCGGCCCGCGCGCCGTAGGAGAGGGCGATGGTGAGATGGAGCCGCTGGTTGCCTTCGGTCAGGCTCTCGGCGGCCGCCAGCTCGGCCTGGATGTCCGGGGCGAACCGGCCGGGCTCGCCGATCACCGCAAGCCGCACCCCTTCGCCGGCCAGGGCGGCGATCTCGCTCTTGAGGTAGTGGCGCAGCAGGCCGGTCAGGTCGAGCACCTCGGCCGGCGAGCGCCGCCAGTTCTCGGCGCTGAAGGCGTAGAGCGTGAGCCAGCGGACGCCGTGGTGGATCGCCGCCTTGATGACCCGGCGCACCGCCTCGGCCCCGGCCCGGTGGCCGGCCACGCGCGGCAGCCCGCGCGCCCGCGCCCAGCGCCCGTTGCCATCCATGATGATGGCGACGTGGGCCGGCACCCGCCCCGCCGTCCCCCGCCCTTCTCCCTCGGCGGGGGTCGGCGGCGGCTTCGTCTCGTCCAGGGGAGGCCCCATCGCTCAGACCTGCCGGATGTCCCGCTCCTTGTCCGCCAAGGCGTCGTCCACGCGCTTGACGTAAAGGTCGGTCAGCTTCTGCACCTCGTCCGACCAGCGGCTCATCGCGTCCTGGCTGATCTCGCCCTTCTTCTCGAACTGCCGGATATGCTCCATCCCGTCGCGCCGCACGGCGCGGACCGAAACCCGCGCGCCCTCGGCATAGCGGCCGGCGGCCTTGGCAAGCTCCGCCCGGCGCTCGGCGGTGAGGCTCGGGATCGGCACCCGCACCAGCTGGCCGTCCGCCATCGGATTGAGCCCGAGGCCGGCATCGCGGATCGCCTTCTCCACCACCCCCACGAGCGCGCGGTCCCAGACCTGGACCGTGATCATTCGCGCCTCCGGCACGCTCACCGTGCCGAGCTGCGCGAGCGGCATCTCGTTGCCATAGGCCGCGACCTTGACCGGCTCGAGCAGCGCGGGATTGGCCCGGCCCGTGCGCAGGCCGGCGAACTCGCGCCGCAGCATCTCGATCGCGCCGTCCATCCGCCGCTGCAAATCCTCCTTGAGGGCATTGAGATCCGCCGCCACTGCCCGCCTCCCTAGCTGCCTGTCGAGCCGCCCGCCTTCCAGCCGCCCGCTTCCCCGCTCATTGCGGCTCGACGATCCGGGTGAACCGACCCTCCCCGCGCATCACCTGGGCGAAGGCGCCGGGCGCATGGATGTTGAAGACCAGGATCGGCAGGCTGTTCTCGCGCGCGAGGCTGATCGCCGCCGCGTCCATGACGCTGAGGTCCTGGGCCAGCACGTCGAGATAGGAGAGCTCCTCGTAGCGCGCCGCCCCCGGCACCTTGCGCGGATCGGCGGAGTAGACGCCATCGACCTGGGTGCCCTTGAGCAGCGCGTCGCAGCCCATCTCGGTCGCCCGGAGCGCCGCGGCCGTGTCGGTGGTGAAGAACGGATTGCCGGTCCCGGCGGCGAAGATCACCACCCGGCCCTTCTCCATGTGCCGCTGGGCGCGGCGGCGGATATAGGGCTCGCAGACGCTCGCCATCGGGATCGCCGACTGCACCCGGGTCGCCACCTCGCGGCTCTCGAGCGCGCTCTGCATCGCCAGCGCGTTCATCACCGTGGCGAGCATGCCGATATAGTCCGCCTGGGCGCGGTCCATGCCCCCGGCGGCGCCGGACACGCCGCGGAAGATATTGCCCCCGCCGATCACCATGCAGACCTGCACCCCGAGCGCCACCACGTCCTCGATATCGGCGGCGATCGCGCGCAGCGTCTCGGTATCGAGGCCGTATTCGCGCCGTCCCATCAGGGCCTCGCCTGACACCTTCAAGAGGACGCGCCTGTAGGCCGGCTGCAGCAGCATCGAATGGGCCTCTTTATGGCGGCGAGCGGTCCCTCATAGGACGCGCCCTCCCGAGGAACAAGCCGGACCTCGTCAGGCGGGCGCGGCAGGCCCGGCGCCCGGCAGCGCAGCGGCCTCGCCGAGCGCGAACCGGGCGAAGCCGGAAAGCCGCACCCCGGACTTCTTCAGGATCGCCGCGACCCGGCTCTCGCCGTCATGCACCCAGACCTGCTCGAGCAGGACGACCTCTTCGTAGTATTTGCGGATCCGCCCATCGACCATGCGGGCGACGATCTCCTCGGGCTTGCCGGAGGTGCGCGCCTGCTCGGCCAGCACCGCCCGCTCGCGCTCGAGCGCGGCGGGATCGACGGCGTCGATGTCGATCGCCTCGGGCCGGCTCGCCGCGATATGCATGCCGACCTGGCGGCCAAGCTCCAGCAGCGCCTCCGCTTCCCCGATCCCCTCGAGCCCGACGATCACGCCGATCCGGCCGAGCCCCGGGCGGAGTGCGGCGTGCATGTAGCTCGCCACCACCGGTGCGGCGAGCACCCGGGCGCGGCGCACGGTGATGTTCTCGCCGACGGTCGCGGCCAGCCGGGTCAACGCCTCGGCGACACTTTCCCCGCCGGGCAAGGGTGCTGCCAGTATCGCCGCGACGTCCTCGCCAACCTCGAGCGCCACGGCGGCGACCGCGGCGACGAAATCCTGAAAAATCTGGTTGCGGGCGACGAAGTCGGTCTCGGCATTGACCTCGACCATCGCCGCGCGCATCGCCGCTCCCCCGGACCGGCTAGCGATGGCGATCAGCCCCTCGCTCGCCACCCGCCCCGCCCGCTTGGCCGCGGCGGCCAGGCCCTTCTTGCGCAGCCAGTCGGTCGCGGCCTCGAGATCGCCCCCGGTCTCGCTCAGCGCCCGCTTGCAGTCCATCATCCCCGCGCCGGTCCTCTCGCGCAGATCCTTGACCAGCGCCGCCGTGATCTCAGCCATCCTCTCCCCCCCGATCAACCGGCCGCGGGCGCGGCCTCGGCCGCCGGCACCGGCTCTGGCACCGGCTCTGGCACCGGCTCTGGCACCGCCTCTGGCACCGGCTCCGGCGGCAGCTCCTCGGCCGCGCCCGGGTCGGCCCCGGTGGCGGCCAGCTCGGCGCTGATCCCTTCGAGGACGGCGCCGGCCACCAGCTCGCAATAGAGGTTGATGGCGCGGATCGCATCGTCGTTGCCCGGGATCGGGAAAGTGACGCCGCGCGGGTCCGAGTTGCTGTCGAGCACCGCGACCACCGGGATGTGCAGCTTCTCGGCCTCCTCGATCGCGAGTTTTTCCTTATTCGTGTCGATCACGAAGAGGATGTCGGGCAATCCGCCCATCTCCTTGATGCCGCCGAGCGCGCGCTCGAGCTTGTCGCGGTCGCGGGTGATCTCCAGCACCTCCTTCTTGGTCAGGCCATGGGTGTCGCCGGAGATCAGCTCCTCGATCTGGCGCAGCCGCCGGATGCTGCCGGTGATGGTCTTCCAGTTGGTCAGCGTGCCGCCGAGCCAGCGATGGTTGACGTAGTACTGGCCGCAGCGCTTCGCGGCCTCGGCGACGTACTCGGCCGCCGCGCGCTTGGTGCCGACGAAGAGCACGCGCCCGCCGGCGGCGGTCACGTCGCGGACCGCGGCGAGCGCGCGCGACATGAGCGGCATGGTCTGCTCGAGGTCGATGATGTGCACCTGGTTGCGCACCCCGAAGAGGTAGGGGCCCATGCGCGGGTTCCACCGCCTGGTGTGGTGGCCAAAATGGACGCCGGCCTCGAGCAGCTGGCGCAGGGTGAATTCGGGCATCGCCATGGGGCGCGTCCTTTCCTTCCGTCCGGTTGAGCCTCCGCGGGGCCAGGCTTCTCGCACCGGACCCGGCCAGACAGGATGACGAATGGCCGGGAAAGGCGCCCCGCGTGTGAATTACCGGCGTCTCACCCAAAGCGGCGAGGCACGGCCGGCGGCCGCGATATGGCCCAACGGGGCTCGCCTTGCAACCCCGTCTTACGACACCGGCCCTGCCTCAGAAGCGGGCAGAACCTCGCGCTTCGCCCAAGGAAGAGGCGGCAATCCGGTCATCATGGCGCGAACCCGGCGTCGCCGGCCGGCATTGCCATTCTGGCACGGCGCGTGCAAGCCTCTGGGGCGGCCCTTGTCAAGCGCGTGACGGGTCGCGGCGGTTCGGACGCAAAAGGAGGGTGCTCCGGCCTGGCCGGACGCGAGCGTGCAATGAAAAAGATCGAAGCCGTGATCAAGCCGTTCAAACTCGACGAGGTGAAGGAGGCGTTGCACGAAGTCGGATTGCAGGGAATAACCGTGGTCGAAGCGAAGGGATTCGGTCGGCAGAAGGGCCACACCGAGCTTTATCGCGGCGCCGAGTATGTCGTGGATTTCCTGCCGAAAGCGAAACTTGAAGTCGTCTGCGACGACGCGATGGCCGAGCGGGCGATCGAGGCCATCATGACCGCCGCGCGCACCGGGCGGATCGGCGACGGCAAGATCTTCGTCAGCAATATCGAGGAGGTGATCCGCATCCGCACCGGTGAGCGGGGCGAGGACGCGATCTGAGACCCGAACCACCCGCCGCGCCGGTCTCCGGCGATGCGGCGCCTTCCCACCAGACGACCCCCCAACGACGATCCCAATTCGACCACCCCCAAACGACGACAGCAAGCAAGGATGGAGAGACGAATGGCGAAGCGACCCAGCCCGCCCGGTGGCGGCGTGAGCAAGGTCATGGACATGTTGAAGGAGCACTCGGTCGAGTACGTGGACCTGCGGTTCACCGACCCGCGCGGCAAGTGGCAGCACACTGCCCAGGCCGTGGTGACGATCGACGAGGAAGCCTTCAAGGACGGCATCATGTTCGACGGCTCCTCGATCGCCGGCTGGAAGGCGATCAACGAGAGCGACATGATCCTGATGCCGGATCCGGACACGGCCTGCATGGATCCCTTCTCGGCCAAGCCGTCCCTCATCCTCTTCTGCGACATCCTCGAGCCCTCCACCGGCCAGCCCTATGGCCGCGATCCGCGCTCGACGGCCAAGAAGGCCGAGGCCTATCTCAGCTCCACCGGGCTCGGCGACACCGCCTTCTTCGGCCCCGAGGCCGAGTTCTTCGTCTTCGACTCGGCGCGCTTCGGCACCGGCGGGAACTACGGCATGTTCCAGCTCGACAGCACCGAGGGCCCGCAGGCCTCGATCAAGGACTATCCCGAGGGCAACACCGGGCACCGCCCGACGATCAAGGGCGGCTACTTCCCTGTCCCGCCCGTCGATTCCGAGAGCGACCTGCGCGCCGAGATGCTCTCGACCATGGGCGAGATGGGCGTCGGGATCGAGAAGCACCACCACGAGGTCGCGCAGAGCCAGCACGAGCTCGGCATCAAGTTCAACCCGCTGGTCAAGATGGCCGACGCGATGCAGATCTACAAATACTGCATCCACAACGTCGCCCACAGCTACGGCAAGACCGCGACCTTCATGCCGAAGCCGATCTACGGCGACAACGGCTCGGGCATGCACTGCCACCAGTCGATCTGGAAGAACGGCAAGCCGCTCTTCGCCGGCAACGGCTATGCCGACCTCTCGGAGATGGCGCTCTACTATATCGGCGGCATCATCAAGCACGCGAAGGCGCTGAACGCCTTCACCAACCCCGCCACGAACAGCTACAAGCGGCTGATCCCGGGCTTCGAGGCGCCGGTGCTGCTGGCCTATTCGGCCCGCAACCGCTCGGCCTCCTGCCGCATCCCCTACGCCACCAGCCCCAAGGGCAAGCGCGTCGAGGTGCGGTTCCCGGACGCCGCGGCCAACCCCTACCTCGCTTTCGCGGCGATGCTGATGGCCGGGCTCGACGGCATCCGCAACAAGATCCATCCCGGCGATCCGATGGACAAGGACCTCTACGACCTGCCGCCCGAGGAACTGAAGGGCATCCCGACGGTCTGCGGCAGCTTGCGCGAGGCGCTCGGCGCGCTCGAGGCCGACCACGACTTCCTGCTCGCTGGCGACGTCTTCACCGCCGACCAGGTCGAGAGCTATATCGCCCTGAAATGGACCGAGGTGTACCGCTTCGAGCACACCCCCCACCCGGTCGAATTCGAGATGTACTACTCCGTCTGACCCGATCCGTCTGACCCGATCCGCCTGACCTCAGGGGGCCCCGCCCGCCTCGCCCGGCGCCCCATCCGTGATCCTGCCCCTCTCCCGCACATTTGCGGGAGAGGGTGGCGAGCCTGCACCGCGCCGGACGAGGGTGCCGCCCTGCTGTCTCGAGACAATCGCGAGGCGCGCAGCGGCGAAGCAATCTCCCGCCCCCGCCTCCTTGTGCCGCGCAGCGCATTTGGGGGGTCCAGGGGCCCAACCCCTGGGCCCAGCCCCTGGGCCGGGTGCTATTTCGGGGCGCCGGGATATTCCGGGGACAGGACGAACGGAAAGGGTCCCGGGTAGGTCTCGACATAGGCGGTGTGGGAGACGATCTCGCCGGTTCCGTTGATGTGGTGGACCTGGAAGGCCGGCGGCTCCATCACGAACGCCGACGGTCCCGCGGGGTCGAGGTCGAGCACGACCTGGTGTGCGACCGAGGGTGAGATGCTGGCGATCGCATGGGCGACGCGGGTCGTCACCGGCCGATGCACATGGCCGCAGAGAATCCGCCGCACCTGGGGGTGCCTGGCGATGATCGCGGCAAAGGCCTCGGCGTCCGCGAGCTTGATCCGGTCCATATGGGCGATGCCGCAATCGAACGGCGGGTGGTGCATGACGACGATCGTCGGTTTCTCCCCGCCGGCCGCCCCCGGGGTCGCCCCCGGGGTCGATAGCGTCCGGTCGAGCCACGCGAGCTGCCCAGGGGAAAGCCTGCCGTAGCCGCCGCCCGGAACCAGCGTATCGAGCATCACCAGGCGGACCGGGTGCGTCTCGATCGTGTATTGCACGAACTCCGGATCCGAAGTGACTCCCGGCAGATGGCCGAGCGCTCGGCGAAAATTCTCCCGCCGGTCGTGATTGCCGGGGATCGCGTAAACCGGGCAGTCGAGATACCGCCCGAGCAGCCCCACCAGCACTTCGTATTCGGCAAGAAGGCCGTTCTCGGCGAGATCCCCGGACAGGATCACCGCGTCGGGCGCCGGGCGCATCCGGCTCACCATCCTGAGCGCCCGCTCGACGAGGGTGTTGGACTCGACCACGCGGTTGGCGGCCACCCCCATCGGGCAGACATGCAGGTCGGTCAGTTGCGCAAGCAGCATACTTGGCTCCTGTAGAAGGATCGAACAACGAGGAGACTGGCGCCACGTTCCCTTCGGGCGCGCCGCGGTGCTATCGCCCACCCGCCGCGGGCTCGCAAGTCCGCCCCGCAGGAACACAGGGGAAAAACCCGATCACAACTTCGCTCCCGGCGGGGGAATTGCCGGTTCCCGCCGGCGCCGCTAGGATAACCGCCCATGCGCCGCCGCCCTTTCCTTGCCCGCGCCCCTCTGGCGCTCTCGCTCCTGCTCTGCCTCTCCTTCGCCGCCGCCTTCCCCGCCTCCTTCGCCGCCGGGGCGCAGACCGAGCCGTGCTGCGGGCCGATCACGCCGGACGGGCAGCGCCTCGCCACCCTGCTCGATGGCTCCGGGGTCGAGCATCTCTGGCAGCCGCATCTCCATATCGAGTGGCTGAGCGGGGAGCCGGACCCGGACCGTCCCGGGTGGTCGCCGAAGGCGACGCACTGCAGCGCCTACGCCGCCGCGATGGCCGATCGGATGGGCGTCTATCTGCTCCGCCCGCCCGAGCACGGCCAGGACCTGCTCGCCAATGCGCAGTTCCGCTGGCTCGAGGCGCAAGGCGAAGCGGCGGGCTGGAAGGCGGCGGATGCGAAGACGGCGCAGAGCCTCGCCAACCAGGGATCTCTCGTCGTCGCCGTCTACGAGAATCCCGATCCCCGACGGCCCGGCCACATCGCCGTCATCCGGCCGAGCGAGAAGCCTCTCGCCGTTCTCGAGGCGGAGGGTCCCGAGGAAGCACAGGCCGGCAGGCGCAACGCGCTCAGCATTCCGGTGGCGGAGGGCTTCGCGGGTCATCACGGTGGCTGGGAGCCGGACGGCACCGGCGGGCTCCGCTTCTTCGCCCATGCGGTGGATTGGGCAAAGCTGCCGCAGTAAACCTCAACTCTCTTCTTGCTGCGGCTGCACAATGACCGCCATGATGCATCCGTGCCCGACATAACCTTGGCACCTGCGCTCGAAGAGTCCATTCCGCTCGCGGACGAGCTCCTTGCCCTCGCCGCGCGGCTCGGCGCGCGCCTCGAGGAGGACCCGTTCGGCAACCCGGTCCTGCTCGTCGCCCTTGCGATCGAGCGGCGGATGGACGACGGCACGCTTTCGGAGGAGGCGATCGGCGGCCTGGTCCGCCATCTGCGCGACGCCGGCTTCGCCGATCGCGCCCGCCGGCTCGCCCATTATGTCGGCGGCACCGACCCGGCCGAGAACGACCGCGTGCTCGCCGACCTTGCCCAGCATCTGCTCCGCCCCGACCCCGAGGACAGCCCGGTGCGGCTGGCGGAATATCGCGCCCTGGTCGAGCGCACGCGCTTTGCCGCCGTCTTCACCGCGCACCCCACCTTCTCGCTCCCGGCCGAGGTCGGCCATGCGCTCGCCGAGGCGGCGTCGGGGCGGCCGGGCGCCTCCTTCGCCTCGCATCGCCCACCGCCGATCACGCTTGGCCAGGAGTTCACCGCTTCCGTCGCGGCGATCTCCAACGGCCGCGACGCGATCGACCGCTTCAACGCGGCCCTCCTCTCCGTCGCCCGCACCGCCTGGCCCGACCGCTGGACCAGCCTCGTCCCGCGCCCGATCGTGCTCTCCAGCTGGGTCGGCTACGACACCGACGGCCGCACCGATATCGGCTGGTGGGAGACGATCCGGCTCCGGCTCGAGATGAAGCGCCTGCAGCTTCAGCGCCTGCTCGCCGGGCTCGCCACCCTCCCGCCCGCCGCCCCGATCGCCGCGCGCGTGGAGGCCGCGCTCGACGCCGTCGCGGCACAGATCGCCGCCTGCCCCGACGGGCCCGATCCGGCGCGCGTCGCCGGCTTCGCCCACGCCCTGGTCGACCGCCGCGCGGCCGCCCTCACCTCGCCTTCGCCGCTCCTGCCGCTGTTCGACGCCGCGCTCGCCGCGAGCGAGGACGACCACACGCGGCTTGCCCTCTGCGTCGCCCGCGCCGGCCTCGTCTCGCACGGGATGGCGCTCGCGCACACCCATGTGCGGCTGAATGCGGCGCAGCTCCACAACGTCGTCCGCCAGCGCCTCGGGATCGCCGATCCGCCCGAGGATCCCGCCCACCGGCGCGCGCTCTTCGCCGCGATCAACGCCGCGCTCGACAAGACCGCGCCGCAGCCGGTGAGCTTCGGCAGCCTGCTCGCCGAACAAACCTCCGCCGCCCGGCTGATGATGACGATCGCCGAGATCGTCAAGCATATCGACGAGGCGGTCCCGGTGCGCTTCCTCATCGCCGAGACCGAGACCGGCTACACCCTGCTCGCAGCACTCTGGCTCGCGCGCCTCTTCGGCATCGACCGGCATATCGAGATCAGCCCGCTGTTCGAGACCGCCGAGGCGCTCGAGCGCGGCGCGCAGGTGCTGGACGAGGCGCTGCGCAGCCCCCATTACCGCGCCTATCTCCAAACCACCGGCCGCCTCGCGCTCCAGTTCGGCTATTCGGATTCCGGGCGCTATATCGGCCAGCTCGCGGCCTCGTACCTGATCGAGCGGCTGCGCCTCAAGATCGGCGAGACGCTGGCGCGCCACGGCGTCACCGGCGTCGAGGTCCTGCTGTTCGACACCCATGGCGAAAGCATCGGCCGCGGCGCCCATCCGGGCTCGCTCGCCGACCGGCTCAAATATCTCTCGCCCACCGCTTCGCGCCAGGCCCTCCGCCGCGCCGGCCTCGCGGTGCGCGAGGAAAGCGCCTTCCAGGGCGGCGACGGTTTTTTACCCTTTGGCACCCCGGAGCTCGCGCTTGCCACCATCACCCGGATCGCCGCCCAAACCTTCCATCCCGCCGCCGGCCCGATCGAGGATCCGATCTATGCCGAGACGGATTTTTCGGCGGATTTCTTCGCCACCGTCCGCGCTTCGATGGAGGGGCTGGTCGCCGATCCCGGCTACGCGGCCCTGCTCGGCGCCTTCGGCCCGGCGCTGATCGACCGCACCGGCTCACGCCCCGCGGCCCGCCAGATGGACGGGATGCTCGGCAATGCGCGGCTGCGCCATCCGCGCGAGCTCCGCGCCATCCCCAACAACGCGATCCTCCAGCAGGTCGGCTGGTGCGCGAACAGCTTGCACGGGCTGGGCGCCGCGGCCGCGCGCCATCCCGAAACCTTCGCCGAGCTCCGCGAAAAAAGCCGCCGCTTCCACCGCGCGCTCGAACTCCCGGCCCACGCCCTCAAACATTCCGATATCGAGGTCCTGCGCGCCGTCGTCACCACGCTCGATCCCGGAAGCTGGCTCGACCGCGCCCAGCACACCCGCCGCCCCGGCCGCCGCGCCGCCCTCGTCACCGTCGCCCGCGCGCTCGAGCGGCTCGATATCTCCGCCTCCGTGCACGCGATGTTCCGCCGCATCCATGCCGATCATCTGGCGTTGCGCGCGGCCTGGCCCGAGGCGCCCGCCATGGGCACGCGCGAGATCCTGCTGCACGCGCTCCGCCTCGCGCTGATCCATCGCATCTGGATTCTGGCAAGCGAGATCCCCGATTTTTCCCCGCGCCACGGCGTGACGCGCAACACGCTCGAAGAGGCGATGCTGCGGCTCGACATCGCCCCATCGCTCGCCCTGCTCGCCGAGATCTTTCCCGCCGCCCCCGACGCGGCGGCCGATCTCGACTACGCCGAGCCCGCCGCGGCCGCAGGCTCCGCCGATTACGGCGAGCTCCACCGCGACATCCTCGCCCCGATCAACCGCCTCTTCGCCCTCGTGCGCGAGATCGCCACCGCCATCACCCACGAGGTCGGCGCCTTC
>CAWIZE010000016.1:0-171140 GCA_963840545.1 uncultured Pseudomonadota bacterium
AATCCGGGGCGGTTCAGCCGGCGCCACAACTCCCAGCCAGAGGCTCCGTGCCTCGCCATTCACCGGCGCCACCGCCGATGCCAGCCGGTCGCGCAACGCCCGGTGGCGGGGGGGGAGCGCACCCGGTCAGCGGATCAGAGCACGGACGCTGACTGCATTCGCGCGCTCCATTCGCGCGCGAGCGATCCGGCAACAAAAGCTCGGCGAAGAAGCCGGGGCAGCCAACGTGTCGCCCATCGGAGCGGGGTAAGGGGGGGCGATTCCCTATCGTGGTCCACTTGCCTGAGCCCTCACCCTCGGACTATACATCAAAGCGATTGCGTGGTCATAGACATCTGGGACAGCGCCGGCAACGTAAGGATAGTTCCCGGAGCCATTGCCACGGCTCTGCCGCAGCCATTTAGATCGAGGTTGTGCGCAAGCATCGAATGCGGTCAGGCGTCGAACTCCTCTTGAAGTCCGCGCCGTCAGACACTGTCCCCTGCGGTGACCAAGCACACATATGAGCGCCCCATGCCATTTTACGATCGAGACTTCTACGAAATGCAGATGGCCGGCTCTGCCCGCACTGCTTCAGTCGTTGTTCCGACCGTCCTCGAACTCTTTCCTGTCCAGTCCGTCTGCGATGTTGGATGCGGTGTGGGCACATGGCTAAGCGCCTTTGCCAGGTGCGGCGTCTCGGATCTCGTCGGTCTTGACGGCGATTACGTTGAACGCGCGATGCTGCAAATTCCGGCCACGCAGTTCCGCCCCACGGATCTGGAGAAACCGATCCGGCTGGAACGCAAGTTCGACCTTGCAGTATCCCTTGAGGTGGCCGAGCATTTGTCGCCATCGCGCGCCGAGAGTTTCGTTGAAGACCTCACCTACCTTTCTCCTATCATCCTCTTCTCCGCGGCGCTTCCAAACCAGGGCGGTGTCAACCACATCAATGAGAAATGGCCTAGCTGGTGGGCCAACATCTTTTCACGCCACGGTTTCGGCGTATGCGACGTGGTGCGTTCGGGAATTTGGGACCGGGCCGATCTCACTCCATGCTATCGTCAGAACATCGTTATTTTTGCACACGCCGGGATGATCCGGTCCAATCCGCTGCTGGTGCAAGCGCGCCCGGGACAAATCGATATTGTGCACCCGACGTTTTACTCACGCATGGTGCCAGGGGATGACACGAAGATGCTCGCCAGGCACCTTTGGTGGGCAATCCACCGCGACTGGAGGAGGTGGCGAAGCGCCGGGCGCCGGAGCCACTCCCCCGTGAAGCAGGCAACCAAGGCGAATCGCCGCTAGCGCGGATTTCTCACAAGGTCGCCCGATGTCGGCCAAAGCCGGGTCGCCATCCCGCGCCAAGCGCGATGGTAGCCCGTACCGGCGAGGGCGGGCGCAGACTGGTAGAGTCGAGGAGAGGCGCGGTGACGCGTACGCGCTCCGTTTCCCCTCCCCGCTCATCAAACGCCGCGTGCGGATTTCCCGCACTGCGCTTTCCGACTGGCTTCATCCCGCGGCTATCGGCATCGGGCCAAGATGAACGCGACGTAGTCGTAGCACGCCGAGGTCATTGAACACCGCCTCATCGCTGAAGCGGCGCGTGCCTTGCGATTGCACTTTGTGACGCCGTCTCAGGAAGCGTCGTACGCTGTGGTAGACGTGGTTGTCGGCGGCCCGGTAGGCCGTCAGGCGCGTGCCGTAACTGAAGTACGAACTCCAGCCGCGCAGCAAGCTGTTCAGCTGGTCCCGCACGTTCGGCCACGGCGCCTGGTTGCCCGGCACCAGGATGTCGCCAACCTTTTGCTTGAGTCTTTGCACGCTCTTCTTCGACGGACCGGCACCCAGATACCAGTGACCATCCTTCCGATAATGGTGCGGCCCAAACGCATAACCAAGAAAATCGAAGCACTCTTCCCGAGCGTTCCGGACCGAGGTCTTGTCCTCGTTGAGCGTCAGACCAAGCTTGGTCATCACCTGCCCCGTCCACTTCCTGGCCTCTTCCGCGTGTCCGCGGCTGAGGATGACGAAGTCATCGGCGTAGGAGACGACGTGGGCTTGATAGGCTCTGTCCCGTCCGCTCGATCGCCAGTACTTCAGGAACCTATTCATGTAGACGTTAGCCAGCATCGGGCTGGCAACACCACCTTGCGGGGTACCGCAGGTGCTGCGTGTTCCGCCGCTCATGCGTCGATTCCCTCTCTCGTCCCGTTCGTCGACCGGCGTCTCGAGCCACATCTTGATGAGGCGCAGGACGTTGCGATCAACGATGCGCCGGGCAACTGATCGCATCAATTCCCGGTGCGGGATCGTATCGAAGTATTTGGACAAATCCGCGTCTACTACATCGGTGTAGCCGCGGCAGATCAGCGCGTGGACTTCCTTGACTGCGTCAAGCCCGCTCCGTTTCGGGCGGTAGCCGTAAGCACTCGGATCAAGGTCCGCCTCGAAGATCGGCTCAAGCACCAGCTTGGCAGCGGCTTGCACCGTCCGGTCCCGTATCGTCGGTATCCCGAGCGGCCGCTCGCCCTTGCCCCCGGGCTTCGGGATCATCACCCTCCGCACCGGCGCCGGTCGATACGTCTTCTCTTGCAGCTCCTTCCTGATGCCGGACAGCCACTCCTCCCGGCCCTGCGCCTCGATCCTGGCGAAGCTCACCCCATCCACCCCTGGCGCGCCATCATTCGCGCGCATCAGGTCATAGGCGTGGTGGAGGATGTCCTCGCGGTGAATCTTGTCGTAGAGCAGGTAGAAGCGATAGTCCGGCTCTGCCTTCGCCTTGAGATACAGCTTTCTCTGAAGGATCCGGATCCTATCGGGTGTTTGCAGGCTCATCGCCAATCACCAATCCTCTTCTCCGTCCAAAGCACACCAGAAGTCAGGGTCCTTTCCTCCGCCGGTATTACCCGGCCTCGACGGTCTTACGACCCTGTCCGACTCCCGCGCGGACCGGCACCTGACATGCCGTTGAGGCCGCTGCCCTCGCCCAACACGGGTCTCCCCCAATTACCCGACCCACCTTTCCGACATGCCGTGCCCACTACCCCGACGGACCGGAACAGGTGCATTTGTCGGTTGCTTCCCTGTTCCACGCGGGCCTTCCCCGTTTCTCAGGCGGGTCGGCGTCCATGACTTCACTTTCGAGGCCTGCTCAGGCTTCACTCGCGTTACGGCCTGCTGGATTGCTCAACCGCCCAAGGCGGCCTTTGTCACGAGGCTCCGACCCGTCCGGTTACCCGTCCAAGCCGCTCGTCAGCTACCAGGTCCTACCGACAACTTCCTGGGCGGATCCTTCCTCCACTGGTCAATCGCGCCGTTGGGGCGCACTGAGAAAGACGGGCTACGCCCCATCGGAGGGTTGGGCGCCAGCAGCTGTCGCTCCAAGTTCGGCCCCGGTCCAGGGGTCGGAAGCGGCCAGCACACACCACCCATGCGGACCCGCAACTCACGGATATGCGACCCGATACCAAAGATCGGCCAGTCGATCGCGCAGTGCTCGGCTCGGCATCGAGCCGGCCGGCGGCATCCGCACCGGGATGGTCGGAAAGGCTTCATGCAGTTCCTTGTAGAGGCTGACCCCTCGGAAGTAGAGTGGATTGTGTCGCCGCATCGCCTCGATGGCGGCAAGACAGGAGGGATCGACTGACCGCACGTTGGCGACCCAGTCTGCCCGGACGTGGCCCTCGCCTTCGCCCGTCCGCCCCCAGGTTCCGGTCCCCCGGTCGGTTTTCATTCCCTTGAGATGGAGGAAGCAGTACGTCAGCGGCGCGGCCCTGAAGCGCGCCTTGTCCGAGAGGTCCATGACCTCGAAGCCCTCGATCGGGTCAACGGTGTGCCAGCACGCGGCATCGACATGATAGAAGGCATGGTCCCCGGAAGTGAAGGGCGGCGGCCCCTTTTTCTCGGAGCGCCGGCCAGCGAACTGTGGAGCGTAGTCATAGAAATTGTAGATGACGATCTCGCCGCGGTCGAGCGTGAGGTTGAGCCCGTAGATCGGGTAGCGCCGGTTCGGCGGCAGGCGGCGGCGTACGTGGCCACAGATATTTGTGAACCGGCTGGTAACAGCTTGGTGATCTCCGTCGATCTTTATGGCGATCTTGCAGTTCGTGCGCGACAGCGCGAAATTGTAGTAGTTGGCAATGCAATGGGGCGAGCGTGCGTCGATTGCCAATGACTCGGGCGTCCCGATCGGGATCACCTGCGGCTCGTACTCGACGACCTTGATTTTCTCCGGGAACTTGCGTGCCCATCGCCGGCAGATCTCCGGCGTCTCGTCGGAGCAGTCGTTATGAACCATCACCAGCTCGTCCAGCCCGCCAATGTGCGTCTCGACGGCGCGGTCGAGGAACTCGGCCTCGTTCTTGAGGCGCATGAAGCCGGAGATCCCCGGCCGTCGCGTCTTCTTCCAAATCTGCTCGGATTCGATGGTCCACATCCCGCCCTCCTGGCAGTATCTCGCGCGTCCGCAGCGGCCGGGCAAGCCGGGTGGTGGCCGTTCGGGCGGACCGGCCGTGGCTCGAGAGGAGGCGCCGGAGCATTTGAACACGGGCCTTCTTCGGTCGGGTCCGCGCGCTATGGGGACGTGGGATGTGCGGCCGACCGATCGACGTTGTCCGCGGAGCCGCAATCGCGCCAATCTTTCGGGAGAAGACTGTCAAGAACTCCGACGGACTCTCCGCCTCCGCTCCGGGCCTTCAACACCCGCCCGCCGGGCGCCGGTCCTTCGCGCCGCGGGCACCGGCCCGCGGCCCCGTCCAAGGCCTGAGCCGATGATCGTGATCGGCCTCGGCACCGGGCGCTCGGGAACCGCCTCGCTCGCCAGGCTCCTCAACGCTCAGGCCGATTCCCTCTGCTTCCACGAGATGAACCCCTCATCGGTCCGCTTCTGCGGCACGCCCCGCCCGTTCATCAACACGATCGACGAGTTTCAGGCGATCCTCGACGGCGGCGAGCCCTCCATGATCACCGTCGATCTCTCCCGCGAGGTCGCGGCGCGCGCCTACGACGCGCTCTGCCGGATGCCGCGGCTGCGCCTGATCGGCGATATCGCGTTCTACTACCTCACCTATGTGGAGTTGATCGCCCGCCATAACCCCGCCGTGCGGTTCGTCTGCCTGCGCCGCGATCGGGAGAAGACCATCCGGAGCTGGATGCGCAAGTCGGCGATCGAGCGCTGGCGCTCGAAGCGCCTCGCCGACCGTGTCTCCAGCCTCATCACGCGCGCGCCCTTTCACGAATCGCGGAACTTCTGGATGGAGCATGACGGCAGTACCTGGCGGAAGGACCCGGTCTGGGACAAGTGTTTCCCCAAGTTCCGGGCCGCCTCGAAGCGCGCCGCGATTGCGATGTACTGGGACTATTATTACGAGCAGGCAGAGGCAATCGCTCCGCGCCTGCGCGGCGTCTTCCGCATCGTCGAAACCGAGCGCCTGGACACGCCCGAATTCCAGTCGGAGCTCCTCGAATTCTGCGGCGTCCCGCGCGAGGAGCAGGTCCACGTCGACGCTCACATTCATCGCTCCGCCGAAGATTGAGAAGCGGGCGCGCGCCGGCGCCCGATGAGGGACCAGATGCCGCTCTTCTCGGTCGTCATCGCGACGCGCAACCGTCCGGCCCTCTTCCGCGAGGCGCTCGGCTCCGTGCTCGCGCAGTCCGACCCCGAGATAGAGATCATCGTCGTCAACGATGGCTCCGCCCCTGAGTACCAACCCGCCTACGCCGCCATCCTTGACGCGGCCGGCGTCCGCCGCGTCCGCTCCTTCGCCCTCGTCTCCCGACCGAACGGCCACGGGCAGAGCTACGCGCTCAATTTCGGCGCCGCCGAGGCAAGCGCCCCCTATCTCAGTTTCCTCGACGATGACGATTGCTGGACCGACCCCGGGCACCTCGCCCGCGCGCAGGCGGTGATCGCGGACCAGTCGGGCCCGGTCGATCTCTACCTCACCAACCAGGCCGCCTTCCTGCATGGCGCGCAGCGCCCCGGTCCGATCTGGATCGAGGACCTGTCGGCAATCCTCACAAGGACCGACAATCGGCCGGACCGCAACGGCGCCCACACCGTCGGCGTCGGCGATCTCCTGCGGAGCTCGGGTTTCTGCCACCTCAACACGCTGATCGTCCGCCGCGCGCTCTTTCAGGAGATCGGCGGGATGGACGAGACGATCCGCTGGGAATGCGACCGCGATCTCTATCTGCGGTTGATCGACCGCGCCGCGGCGATCAAATACGCGGGCGTGACGGTCTCCCGCCACAACATTCCGGACCCCGCGAAAACCGCGAACATGACGACAGCGCTTTCCGAACTCGAGAAGCGCCTCTTCCAGCTCCGTGTGCTCGATCGCGCCGCGCTCTTCGCGCGCCATCCGGCGATTCGCGCGCATGGCCGCCGCCACAAGGCCTACGCCTTGAAAAAAATCGCCGAATCCCTCGCCACCTCCGGTCGCCTTGCGGATGCCGCCACCTATGCCCGCGAGGCTCTTGGCGCCGGGCCGACTGTCAAATGGGCGGGCTACACCGCCTGGCTCGCGCTCCGCTCGCTCGGCAAAGCCTGATCCTCCACCCGCGCGCCGGTGTTGCGCCGGCCCCGGCAGGCAGGCTTGCGGCAGCGCAAGATTGGGGTAATGGGTTTCCGCGGAGGCTGCACGAACGCCAGGTATCTTCATGCCCTTTGAGCCGAACGCGCGCGGGAACACCAGTTTCGGGGCTGCGCGGATTGCCGGCGCGCCCCCGCACGCGCGCGACCGGCCCGGGGAGCTGGCGCCTTGAGGGGCCGGGGCAAGGCGCTGGTCCTCGGAGACGATACGAGAAGCTTCCTGGCGATCGTCCGCTCCCTCGGGCGCGCCGGCGTCGCGGTGCACGCCGCCCCCGCCGACTTCAGCTCGCCCGCCCTGCAATCCAAATATATTGCGGCGGTGCACCGGCTGCCGCCCTATCTTGGCGACGGCGGCGAATGGTGCGCCCTGGTGGCCGAACTCCTCCGCCGCGAGGCTTTCGACCTCGTCATCCCCTGCGACGAGCGCACCCTTCTGCCCTTCGACCGCCACCGTGCTTCGTTCGCGGGCCTTGCCCGGCTCGCACTGCCCAGCCCCGAGGCGATCGAAATTCTCTTCGACAAGCAGCGAACCCGGCAACTTGCCGCCTCGCTCGGCGTTCCCCTCGCACCCGGCCGTCTCGTCCGGCCCGGCGAGAATGCGGCCGGGCTGATCGCCGAGCTCGGCCTGAAGCTGGTCCTCAAGCCCTGCCGTTCGTACCGGCTGGAGGCGCTGCACGCGCGCGGCCGGGCGGAGATCTTTGCCAGCGAGGCCGCGCTCGCCGCCGCGCTCGAACGGCTGGGCGAAGCGCCGCACCTCGCCGAATCCTATTTCGCGGGCCGGGGCGCCGGCATCTCCGTCCTCGCCAGCCGCGGCACGATCCTGCAGGCCTTCCAGCACACCCGCGCCCGCGAACGCGGCGGCGCCGGATTCTACCGCGTGAGCGCGCCGCTCTCGAGCGACCTTTTCGCCGCGGTCGAGGACATGTTCGGCGCCCTCGCCTTCACCGGGGTCGCCATGATCGAGTTCAAGATCGAGGCACGAACGGGGACCTGGATCCTGCTCGAAGTGAACGCGCGGCCATGGGGCTCGATGCCGCTTCCGCTCGCCTTAAACGTAGACTTTCCAAGCCTTTGGTACCATCTCCTGGTGGATGGGGAGGAAGCCCCGCCGCGTTCGTATCGATCTGGCATCTATGCCCGCAACCTCCTCCCCGATGCCCGCCAGATCCTGGCCGAGGCCAGGGATTTGCGGCGCCGGCCCGCTTCCATGATTCTCCGCCTGCTCGCGGCCGGTGCCGAATTCGGCCGCCTCGCCCTCGGCCGCGAGCATCTCGACGTGCTGGTTGCCGACGATCCCGCCCCGGGTTTTTCCGAGCTGAGGCAGGCGGGGGCCGAGCTCGCCGCCCGCCTCGTCGGCCGGCTGCCCGGCGGCGAACGCGCGCTCAGCCGGCGCGACCGGCGGCTCGCGCGCCGGCTCCTGGCGCGATCGCCGGGTGGGCCGGCGACGGTCGCGATGCTCTGCCGGGGCAATATCTGCCGTAGCCCCTTCGCCGCCGCGCTCCTTCGCCGCCATCTCGCCAATCGCCTCCCCAACGTACGCATCCTCTCCGCCGGCACGCTGCCGCGCCGGGGCGCGCCCTCGCCGCAGGCGGCGGTGACGGCAGCGTATGATCTCGGGATCGACCTTGCTGGCCACCGCTCCGCCCATCTCTCGGAGCAGGATGCCGCGGAGACGACGCTCGCCGTGGTCTTCGATCAGCGCAACCGGGGCGAGCTCGGCGCCCTTTATCCTGCCCTGACGGCGCGGACGGTGATGCTCGGGAGCTTCCTCGAGGATGGGGAGCGCGAGATCGGCGATCCCGATGGCGGGGACGTCGCGGCCTTCACGCGGACCTATGCCCGCATCGCCCTCGCGGTCACCGCCCTGGCCGCCATCATCGCCGAGAGCTTTGCTGCGTGAACCACCGGCTCGGCCTCCCGGCCGGCGATCCGCCGACGCTCACCGTCGTCATCGACACGGAGGAGGAATTCGACTGGTCCGGCCCGTTCGACGCAGCGGCGAGCACGACCGAGAACCTCCGTCACCAGGGGCTCGCCCAGGCGGTGTTCGACCGGCACGGCGTGGTGCCGGCCTATGTGATCGACTATCCGGTGGCGGCCTCCGAAGCGGCGCGCGCCGTGCTCGGGGGCTTCGCCGCGGCCGGGCGCTGCGAGATCGGCGCCCACCTGCACCCATGGGTCAATCCGCCGGCGGGCGCGCCGGTCGATGCTTTCCATTCCTATCCGGGCAACCTGCCGCCCGCGCTCGAGCGGGAAAAGCTCGCCCTGCTGACGGAGAGCATTGCCGAGGGCTTCGGGCAGCTTCCGACAATCTATAAGGCAGGCCGCTACGGGATCGGCCCGGCGACGGACGCAACGCTTGCCGCTCTCGGCTACCGGATCGACGTGAGCAGGGTGCCGCATGTCGATTTTTCGGCCGACGGGGGGCCGGATTTCACCGCCCTGCCGGCCGGGCCGTTCGTCACCGCGGCCGGCGTGACGGCGCTGCCGCTTTCGGTCCATTTCGTGGGCCGCCTGGCGCGGTTCGGCCCGCGCCTCTATCCGCATCTTGCGGGAGGTTTGGGCCGGCGTCTCCGCCTGGCGGGGATCGCCGCGCGCGCCGGCCTCATCGAGCGCCTGCGCCTCTCGCCGGAGGGCCACAGCCTCGCGGACATGATCCGCCAGACGCGCGCGGCGCTGGCCGCAGGCGAGCGCCTCTTCATGCTCACCTACCACAGCTCCTCCCTCCTGCCCGGGGCGGCGCCTTATGTACGGAGCGAGGCGGATCGGGACAGCTTCCTCGCCTCTCTCGACGGCTACCTCGCGCTCTTCCTGAAGGAATGCGGCGGCCGAGCGGCGTCGGTCAGCGCCGCCGCGGCGCGGCTGGGGCCGGCAGAAGAGATCGGCCGGACACCCCGCCCGCGCTCCTGACAGGCCCCGCCTGCCTTTCGGAATCCTTTACAGAGCCGCCCGCGCGCCTCCTGCGAAAGTCCGTCTTTTCAGGTTCTTGAGTGGCTGGCATGGTCCTTGCTTCCAAGCTGAGCAAGGCACGATTTCAACAGGGGACTACGATGAACAAGAAACTCCTCGCAGCTATGGTACTCGGTGCGGCCGGGCTCGCGTGGGCAGCCCCGCAGGCACGAGCCGACGTCCTCTCGATCGGGCTTCAGGAGTCGGGAACCAACGGCGGGGCCATCACCACGGAGAACACCGGGAGCGGGGCCATCAATGCCGGCCCGCTGTCATACGGAACCTTCACCGTCAACCAAGTGTCGGCGGACGACACGGCCGCCCTGCTGCTGCCGACGATACTCGATTCCAATAGCATCAACGCGTCATCGAGCACCGCCGGCACACTCACCATCTATATCACGGCGCAAGGCCTTACGGCGCCGACCGGTCTTTCCAACCTCAACAGCAGCTTCACCGCCAATTCCGTTCCTTCGGGCTGGACCGTCGAGGAAGAGACGCTCTACAGCTCGACGGACGCCCTCTACGGCGGGACGCTGGTCGACTCTGCGGACTTCACTTCCATCGGCACCAATATCAAGTCGGGCCTCGTCGACTTCACCAGCCCCTTCTCGGTGACCGAGGAATACATCATCACCGCGACGGGAGCGGGAACCGCCAACGACACGATCGATACATCGGTTCCCGAGCCGGGCTCGCTGCTCCTTCTCGGGACCGGCCTCTTTGCGCTCGGAATGGTCGGCTGGACCCGCCGCCGGCGCGTCTGAAGAACGTCGGAAAATTTCACAGATCGCGGCCGGGGGACGCCCAACCCTGGCCGTTTTTTTTGCGCCGTCGCCCGAAAGCACGAAGCCCGCTCCTCGGCAGGGGCGTGACATAGTGAGGTTGCGTCTGTTTTTTTTACACACAGACAACCCCCGGGCGAACAGGGCCATTTCAATTCAATTGGTTGGCGGTAGGCATAGAATTTGCTTCGGTTGCGGTCGGGACGGAATTCTCAACCGAAGATATCGAAGTGGTCAGATTTTTTTTCGCAGCGCTCCTTGTGGCCGCCGCCGGCCTCGCAGCGACCGATGAGGCGAGGGCCAATCCGGTCTCGATCGGATTGCAGGAGGCCGGGGTCAATGGCGGCCGGATCACCACGATCGGCTCCGGCAGCGGAAAGGCCGGGGGCCTTGCCCTGAATTACGGATCCTTCGTCGTCAGCGGGTCCTTGGCGCACGCCTCTATTGGGTCCGGCTGGCTCCCCGAACTCCTCGATTCCACCAGCCTCACCGCCTCCACCGTGTCGCCCGGCACGCTCCACGTCTGGATGACCGCGCAGGGGCTTATCAGGCCGGCAGGCTTCGCCGACGTGATCACCAGCTTCACCGCCGACGCGCTGCTCGGGTCCGCGGTATCGATCACCGAAGAGACCTTCTACAGCGCGACGGACGCACGCTACGGGACCACCACGCCGCTCTCCTCGGCGGGGTTCAGCGCCGCGGGAAGCACCACGGATCTCGCGCCCATCGCCTTCACCGACGGCCTCTTCTCGATCACCGAGGAGTACACAATCGCCTTGACCGGGCCCGGCCTCGCCTGGGGCACCATCGACACCTCGGATCCCCCGGTGCCCGAGCCGGGCTCGCTGCTTCTTCTCGGCACCGCGCTTATCGGCCTTGGCCTGGCCGGAAGGCGCCGCGAGCAAGCGTGAATCCCCTGTTGGAATTCTTTATCGTTCGCGGCTCGTCTCGCGTCGCATGCCGGCGGCGATCGCGGTGTAGCCATGCCTGAGGCGAAACAGCATTCCCGGCGGCGACCACCGTGCCGCCAGCACCGCCCAATGCAGCCGGCTCGCCGCGTCGGCGAGGCTGGTCTTGTAGCGCTCGGCGCCGCCGAGGAAATCGTACCGCTCCAGCCCTTCGCGCAGGTACATCCCGATCGCCTGGTGATGGGCGGTGAGCCCGGGCTTCTCGTGGCGGTCGGCAAGCGCGTAATCGAACCCGCTCTGATAGGCATAGACGGTGCCGCGATAGACGAAGTTCAGAAGGTAGCCGAGGCAACGGGCCCCGGCCGAGATTTCCAGCAGGTTGACCTGTCGCAGGGGCAGCCCGCGGTCGATCAGGGCGTGATGGAAGCGGCGGAAATTCGTATCCGCGAAGGCGCCGGGCTGGCCGCGGCTCTGCCAGGTGCGCTGGTGCAGCGTGGCCAGCGCCTCCAGCCATCGGTGCCCCTCCGCCGCGTCCGCGGCACGGCGGATGGTGAGCGGGCCGGATGCGGAAAATCGCCGCTCCGAACGGCGGAGCTGGTAGCGCGCGTTGGCGCTCAGCCGGTCGAGCACGCCGATTTCCTCCCGCCGCAGGCCGGCGAGATCGACGGCGGGGGCGAGCCGCGTATCCTTGAGCGCCGTCACCAGGCCGCTGGCGCGGGCGGCGGCGAGCACCTCGTCATCGACGCCGCTCAGGACGACGCGCCGCCCGCCCGGCAGCGGCCACGGCGCGAGACGCTGCGCGAGCGCCGCGCGCAGCAGGCGGGGCAGCACGGACGGGGCGAAGCCGCGCGCCACCAGCGGGCCGTTATGCTCGATGAAGACCGTGTCGAACGAGGCGATGCCGCTCTCGCCGAGCAGCAGGCATTCGGTGCCGAACCGCTCGCGGCGCCGATTGAAGAGCGCCAGCGCGATCGGCGCGCCCCCGGCATGGGCCTCGAGCAGGACCGGGTCCGGGAATCGCTCCCGCATCAGGCACCCGGTGTAGGTCCAGCTTTGGAAGAACGAGCACTCGGCGCGACGCTCCAGCGCGCCCCACCGCCGCCCGACTTCCGTCTCGTCCGGCGCCGGCCCAAGCGTTATCCGCAAATCCGCCATCGGGGCATGCCTGTCCGCGCCGGCCGCAGAGAGGGCTTCCGGCCTGGTCACCGGCTTCTCCCCGACCCGCCGCCCCGCGCGATACCGTGCGCCATCGGACCGGTTTCTCTCCTCCTTTCGCGCGCGCTCCGGCGTGGCGGCGCTTGACAAAGCCTGATGCTCCGGGCCGACAAAGGTCAATGCCGCTGCACTGCCCCGGGACTCTGGACTGAATGTCGCTCAATGTCTTCGCTACGGCGCTGGTGGTGCCGCCGCTGGCGGCGATCCCGATCACGCTCGCCGGCGCGGCGCTCGGCTGGCGCTGGCGCCGCGCCGGCCTCGTGCTGGCCGGGATCGGAGCCGCCCTGCTGCTGCTCCTCTCGCTGCCGGCCGTGGCGGGGAGCCTGCTGGCCGTGCTCGAGCAGGGCCTCCCGCTCACCCCGCTGCCGCAGGACCCGCCTCAAGCGATCGTGATTCTCTCCGCCGATGTCGTGCATGCGGCCGGGCCGGACGGATACGGCGTCGGGCCGCTCACGCTCGAGCGCCTGGTGGCGGGCGTTGCGCTTTACCGGCGTGTCCACTTGCCGATCCTGCTCACCGGCGGCCGGCCGGATAACGGAGGCGGGCCCTCGATCGCCGCCCGGATGGCAACGGTGCTGGCGCGCGACTTCGACGTGCCGGCGCGCTGGCAGGAGAACCGCTCGGCGAACACCTGGCAGAATGCGGCTTTCAGCGCGGCGATCCTGGCCCATCAAAACATCCGCTCGATTTACCTTGTCACCCACGCATGGCACATGCGGCGGGCAATGTTCTGCTTCCGGCATTTCGGGATCACCGTCACCGCCGCCCCGGTGCGGATCGACCGCATGCCGACCCCCGTGCTCGCGGATTTCGCGCCCACCGTCACCGCCTGGGCGGATTCATACTACGCGCTTCATGAATGGATCGGCCTTGCCTGGTACCGCCTGCGCTATTGAGGGCGTGGCCGCCTCGCTTGCCGTCCACGCCGCGCTCGCCGCGCTGCCGGACGCCGCGGCACGGCTGTTCGCCGACCCCGCCGAGGATTTCTTCGCCAGCCGCCTGTGGTTTTCCATCCTCATCGCCCACGGCCTGCCGGCGGAACGCACGCCCCTTTTCGCGGTGTGCAGCGCCGGCGGCACGCCGTTCGCCGTGCTGCCGCTCGCCGGCCGCGCCGGCGCGAGCGGGCTCGGCTCCCTGACGGATCCCTATACATGCGAATACCGGCCGCTCTTCGCCCCAGGTGCGGCGCCGGCGATGGCGGGGGCGCTGATCGGGCGGCTTCTCCGCGGCCCCGCCCCGGCGCGGCTCGACGCGCTCGCGGCGGAGGCGCCCGGGCTCGATGCGTTCGTCGCCGGGCTCCGCGACGCCGGGCTTGCCGTGCTGCGCTTCGATCATTTCGGCAACTGGCACGAAAAGGTGGCGGGCCGCTCCTTCGCCGAGTATCTGGCGGCGCGGCCGGGGGCGCTGCGCACGACGATCCGGCGGAAAGCGCGCCGCGGCGAGGCGGCGCAGGGCTTTTCCCTGATCGGCGGCGGGGCCGACCTCGCGGACGGGATCGCCGCCTTCGCTTCGGTCTATGCGCGGAGCTGGAAGGAGCCCGAGCCTTTTCCGGGGTTCCAGTCGGCGCTGATGCGCGCGGCCGCCGCTTCGGGCCTCCTCCGGCTCGGCGTGCTCCGCCTCGGGGGCGCGGTGGCCGCGGCCCAGCTCTGGATCGTCGTGGGCGGCCGCGCCATGCTGCTCAAGCTCGCCCACGACGAATCCCTTGCCGCCGCCTCCCCCGGCACCGTGCTCACCGCGCTGATGATCGAGCGCCTGCTCGGGCAGGAGCGCATCCTCGAGCTCGATTTCGGCCGCGGCGACGACCCCTACAAGCGGCTCTGGGCCACGGGCAGGCGCCAGCGGATCGGGCTCGTGCTCGCTGATCCGCGCACCGCGCGCGGCATTGCCGAGATCGGCCGCTCCGTGGTCGGCGGCGGCCGAAGGCGGCTCCTGGCCGCGCTCGGCCAGCGGCGAGGCGCCTGATGCGGATCCTTTACAGCCACCGCATCCAGTCCCATGACGGGCAGTCCGTGCATATCGAGGAGATGGTCGCCGCGCTCGGCGCCGCCGGCCACGAAGTGCTGGTGGTCGGCCCGGGCTTCTATGCAAGCTCGGGTTTCGGGGCTGAGAGCCGGGCGGTGGCGCTGGCGCGGCGCCTGCTGCCGGCGGCGGCGGCGGAGCTTGCCGAGCTTGCCTACAACCTCCCCGCCGCGCGCCGGCTCGCCCGGGCTGCCGCGTCGTTCCGCCCGGACCTGATCTATGAGCGCTACAACCTCTATTACCTCGCCGGCGCATGGCTCGCGCGGAGGCGCGGGGTGCCCTTCTATCTCGAGGTGAACGCGCCGCTCGCCGAGGAGCGAAGCCGCTTCGGGGGGCTCGGGCTCGGCCGCCTCGCGCGCGCCGGGGAGCGCCGCGTCTGGCGCGCCGCGGACCGGGTCTTCGCCGTCACCAGCGAGCTTGGCAGGCTGATCGCAGCCGAGGGTGTTCCAGAGGAGCGCATCGTCATCACCCCGAACGGGGTCGATCCCGGCCGCTTCCCGCCCCGGCCGCCGCCCGGCGAGGGTGGCGGGCTGGTGCTCGGCTTCATCGGCTTCGCACGGCCCTGGCATGGCCTGGATAGTGTCATTCGCGGGATCGCCGAGGCCGGCCCCGCACTTTCGCTGGTGGTGGCGGGCGAGGGGCCGGCATGCGCGGATCTATACGAACTGGCCCATCGCTTGGGGTGTGAAGGCCAGGTTCGGTTCACTGGTCTCACGCCACGAGACGAAGTGCCCGCCCTTCTCACAAAATTCGACATCGCGCTGCAGCCGCGCGCGCTCCCTTACGCCTCGCCGCTCAAGCTCTTCGAATACATGGCGGCCGGCTCGGCGATCGTCGCCCCGGACCAGCCGAATATCCGCGAAATCGTCGCCCACGAGGAGAGCGCGCTGCTCTTCGATCCCGACCGGCCGGAGGCCATGTGGCAGGCCATTTCCCGACTTGCCGCCGACCCGGCGCTCCGGATTCGGCTGGGAGAAACGGCGCGCGCGGAGATCCTGCGCCGGGACTTCACCTGGGCCGGCAACGCCGCGCGGGTGGTCGCGCTGGCGGAGGCGGATCTCGCCCGCAGATGAGCACGAAGCTCATTCTCCATGTTTTTCCGAGCTTCGCCGCCGGCGGGGCGCAGATGCGGCTCGTCGCCCTCGCCAACCATTTCGGCCCGGCCTTCCGCCACGCGGTGATCGCGCTCGACGGCGATCTCGGCGCACGGAGCCGGCTTTCGCCCGCGCTCGACCTCTCTTTTCCCCCGTTCCCGCCCGCCGGCGGGGGCCTGCCGATGCGTCTCCTCCGCGCCCGCCGCCTCCTCGCCGGGCTGCGGCCGGACGTGCTCGTGACCAGCAACTGGGGCGCGATCGAATGGGCAATCGCCAACCTCGTGCCGATGGCACGCCACATCCATACCGAGGACGGGTTCGGGGTGGGGGAACGCGACCGCCAGATGCCCCGGCGGGTGCTGACCCGCCGGCTATGCTTGCGGCGGAGCCTGGTGGCGGTGCCCTCGCGGACGCTGCTCCGCATCGCCGAAGAGGTCTGGCGCCTGCCGCCCGGGCGCATCCGCTATATCCCGAACGGGGTCGATCTGGCGCGTTTCCGCCCGCCAAATCCGCCCCCGGACGCGCTGGCGCCAATGGGCCCGCCCGTGATAGGGTGCGTGGCGGGCTTGCGGCCCGAGAAGAACCTCGCCCGGCTGCTCCGGGCGGTGCGCGATCTCGCACCTGCCCATCCGTGCCGCCTGGTGATTGCCGGCGACGGGCCCGAGCGGGGGCGGCTTGCGGCGCTCGCGGCCGGGCTCGGGCTTGCGGTCGAATTCCTCGGCGATGTGCCCGACCCGGCGCCGCTCTACCCGAGCTTCGACATCTTCGCGCTCTCCTCCGATACCGAGCAGATGCCGCTCTCGGTGCTCGAGGCGATGGCCTCCGGCCTGCCCATCGCGGCGAGCGATGTCGGCGACATCGCGGCGATGGTGGCGCCGGCGAACCGGATTTTTATCAGCGGCCGCGACGAGGCGGCACTGGCGCGCTCGCTCGGCCGGCTGCTGGCAGCGGCGGAAGAACGGCGGGCGATCGGGGCGGCGAACCGCCAGCGCGCGGAGCAAGAGTTCGACGAGCAGGCGATGTTCCGCCGCTATCGGGCATTGCTGGAAGGCGGGGAGGGGTGAAGGTTTTCCTGCTCACCGGCGGCTGCGGCTTCATCGGCTCGCATCTCGCGGAGGCGCTGCTGGCGGCGGGGCATGGCGTGCGCGTGCTCGACGACCTCTCGAGCGGGAAGAGGAAAAACCTGCCGCCCGCGGCGAGCCTGATCGAGGGCGACGTGGGCGATCCCGCCGCCGTGCGAAGGGCGCTGGAGGGGGTGGATGGATGCTTCCATCTCGCCGCCATCGCCTCGGTCGAGCGCGGCAGGCGCGAATGGCTCGCCACCCACCGGACCAATCTCGGCGGGACGGTGAGCCTGTTGGATGGCATCACGAGGCTTGGGGCGCCGATCCCGGTGGTCTATGCGTCCTCGGCCGCAATCTATGGCGAGCCCGCCGCGCTGCCGCTCGCCGAGGGCGCGGAGAAGCGCCCGCTTTCGGCCTATGGGGCCGACAAGTACGGCAGCGAGCTGCACGCCGCCGTCGCCACCCGCGTGCACGGCATCCCAACCGTGGGGCTCCGCTTCTTCAACGTCTACGGGCCGCGGCAAGATCCAAACTCGCCTTATTCGGGGGTCGTCTCGATCTTCGCCGAGCGGCTGGGCAGGCACCTTCCGATCACGATCTTCGGCGATGGGGGGCAGACCCGGGACTTCGTGTTCGTGGCCGATGTGGTGCGGGCGCTGACGGCGGCGATGGCGCGGCTGCCTCCCGGCGCGCCGGTGTTCAATGTCTGCACCGGGGTCGCCGTGGCGGTGCGGGAGCTCGCCCTGCTGATCGGCGCGATCCGCGGCGTGGTGCCGGAGATCGGCTATGGCCCGACGCGGGAGGGAGAGATCCGGCATTCCGTCGGCAGCCCGGAGCGCGGCCGGCAGGCGCTCGGCCTCGGGCCGCCGGTGCCGATCGGCGAGGGGCTGGCGCGGCTGCTCGCCGGGCCTACCGCGTGAAGTGGATGATCAGGAGGGCGATGACGACCCAGAGGGCGAGCGAGAGCAGGCCGATGAGCAGCGCGGCCCGCGGCCAAGCCAGGGGCCGGCGCCCTGGCTCAGCGCCATGGGGCTTCATCTCCTCGTCCCAGTGCCATTTTTCGGCGCGAGCCGGGGCGGCGCGGAGCGAGGTCAGCCGAGACATGAGCCCGATCTTCATGTCCGTGATCCAAAGCCAGCCAAAGCGAAGCCTGAGCCCAATTCCGAGACGCCCAATTCTGGGACGCCCAATTCTGGGACGCCCAATTCTGGGACGACAGCAATTATGGGATCGATTATGGGCGTATCTGGAGCGGTTGGCACGCGCTTTCAACCACGGCGTGTAACAGCCGGCGGCTCAGATCGCGTTACAAATTCCGTTAACGTGAACGCCCCTGGGCACCTCTCTTTCGCCCAAATCTGTTAAGACTCTGCTGCGGATCCGGTGGCGGCGCTGCCGGCGCGCGGATGGAGACGGCAGCCTGTGTGCGGTCTGGCAGGAGTTTTCCGGAGCGAGGGCGGGGGCGGGCGGGCGCGGCTCGAGCCGGTGCCCGCGTCCCTGCTCCGGCGGATGACGGACGCGATCGCCCATCGCGGGCCGGACGGCGAGGGGTTCCATATCGAGCCCGGGCTCGGGTTCGGGTTCCGCCGGCTGGCGATCATCGATCTCGCCGGCGGCGACCAGCCGATGTTCAACGAGGACGGCTCGGTGGTGCTCCTCTGCAACGGCGAGATCTACAATTTTTGCGCCGTTCGCGACGAGCTGGCGGCGCTCGGGCATGTGTTCCGGACAAAGTGCGACACCGAGACGGTCATTCACGCCTGGGAGAGCTGGGGCGTGGGCTGCCTCGAGCGGCTGAGAGGGATGTACGCCTTCGCGCTGTGGGACCGAGGCCGGGGGCGGCTCCTGCTGGCGCGCGACCGGCTGGGCGAGAAGCCGCTCTATTACGCGACGGCGCCGGACGGGAGCTTCGTGTTCGGCTCCGAGCTCGCCGCGCTGGCGCCGGTGCCCGGCCTGCTCGACCGGCTCGATCCCGCCGCCATCGAGGATTTTTTCGCCTATGGCTACGTCCCCGAGCCGGGCTCGATCTTCGCCGGGGTGCGCAAGCTGCCGGCCGGGCATTGCCTGCTGATCGAGGATGGCAGGCCCGTGCCCGAGCCGAGGCGGTACTGGGTGCCGGCGAGGGCGTCGGCGGCGGCGGCGGCGGCGTTTGGGGGCGCGGCGGACGCGGCGGCGGCGTTTGGGGGCGAGGCGGACGCCGCGGCGGCGCTGCGGGCGCGGCTTGGCGAGGTGGTCGAGAGGCAGATGGTGGCCGATGTGCCGCTCGGCGCCTTTCTCTCGGGCGGCATCGATTCGAGCGCCGTGGTGGCCATGGCCGCCGGAGAACGGGCGCGGCGGGGCGCGGCACCGCTCGACACGTTTACCATCGGCTTTCCCGGCGCCGAGGATGAGCGCCGGCCGGCTTCGCTGGTCTCCGAGCGGTATCGGACCGCGCATCACACCGCGCTGGCGCGGCCGGGCGATATCATCGCCGCCGCCGCGGACCAGGCGGGGATTTTCGGCGAGCCGTTCGGCGACCTCTCCTCGGTGCCGACCCACGCGGTCTCGGCGCTGGCGCGGCAATACGTGACGGTGGCGCTTTCGGGGGATGGCGGGGACGAGGTGTTCGGCGGCTACCGGCGCTATCACTGGCACTGCCTCGGCGAGGCGGTTCGCCGGCACGTGCCGGCGGGCTTGCGGCGGCGCGTGCTCGGGAAGCTGGCGCGGGCCTATCCCAAGCTTGATTTCGCGCCGCGCTGGCTGCGCGCGAAGACCACGCTCACCGAGCTCGGGCTCGATTCCGCGCTGGGCTACTACCGCATGGTGACGAAAGCGCGCGACGAGCACCGCCGCGCGCTCTTCTCCGCCCCGACGCGCGCCGCGCTCGACGGCCACGACCCGGCCGCGCGCATCGTCGCCCTGATGGGCGCGGGCGAGGAGGAGGACGCGCTGGCGCAGGCCCAGCGGGTCGATCTCGCGACCTACCTCCCGGGCGACATCCTGGTGAAGGTGGACCGCACCAGCATGGCGAACGGGCTCGAGGTGCGCGCGCCGTTCCTCGACCATGATCTCGTCGCCTGGGGGCTGGGGTTGCCGGCGAGGCTCAAGCGGCGCGGCGCGGAAGGCAAGCTGGTGCTCAGGGAGGCGATGGCGCCGCTCCTGCCGGCGGAGATCCTCGGCCGGGGCAAGCAGGGTTTTTCGGTTTCGCTCGCCCCGGCGCTGCGGCGGGAGGGCGAACGGCTGCGGGGGCGGCTGCTCGGCCCGACGATGCTGGAGAGCGGGCTCTTCGAGCGGGCGGCGCTGGCGCGGCTGATCGCCGAGCATGCGGGCGGCCGGTACGACCACAGCCAGACGCTGTGGCTGCTGCTCGTCTTCGAGGGCTTCCTGGCCGGGCGGGCCGGCGCGCCGGAGCGCCAGGCAGTGGCCGAGGCGGTGCCGGCCTGACCGGCATCACCGGGCCCGCTTGGACACGCGGGCGATCAATTCGTCCAGCCGTGAGAGGAACAGCCTGAGGGTCGGAGACGCATTCGCCTTGTGATAGCCGACGACCAGGTCGATCGTCGGCGCGTCTCCCGCGATCGGGCGGCTGATCACGGACCAGGGAAGGAAATTTTCCGCGTACGCCGGCAACAACGCGACGCCCCGCGTCGATGCCACCAGCGATATCGCCATCGCCAGATTGTCGACCTCGTGCGCCGGCGCGATAGCGATCCCGGATCGTTGCAGATAATCATCGATGACGGCGCGCAGGGCAGGCGCGGTGCTCGAGACGCCGATGAACGTCTCGCCCGCGAGATCCTGAGGCCGGATGGCGTCAAGCGCCGCGAGGCGGTGATCGCTCGGCAGCACGACGAGCAGCTTCTCCCTGGTCACAAGCTTGAACACGAGCTCTGACGATCGCCCCTCCGGGCGGAGAAAAGCCAGGTCGAGCCTTCGTCTCATCAGAGCGTCGGCAAGCTCGGGCGAATACTGGCTGGCGACGGTGACTTCGATGTCGGGCAGCACGTCGCGAAGAATGCGCATGGCCTCGGGAAGCCAGTCCATCTCCTGCCCGGTGAGAAAGCCCAGGGCGAAGGACGGCTTGGCAGGTTGAGCGGCACGGCGCGCCGCTTCGCAAGCGGCCTCGACCTCGGCCAGCGCCAGCCGCGCGTGATCGAGAAAAACCCGGCCCGCCGCGGTCAACGCAATGCCATGCGCGCTCCGGGTCAGCAGTTGCGCGCGCACCTCGTACTCAAGATCGCGGATCTGCCGGCTGAGCGAGGGCTGCGCCGTGTGCAGCCGCCTCGCGGCCGCGACCGTCAGGCTCCCCTCCTCGGCGACGGCGACGAAATAGCGGAGATGCCGCAGCTCCATGTCTCGTCCCATGCTTCCGAGGTATGGGCCAGAGCCTACAAAGCCTTTCCCCCGAGTGCGAGGAAAACTTAGGTGTCGCGGTGCCGGCGGAGAAATTCTCCGAGGCCGGCGAGACCCCGAACCCCATGCTCAAAAGGAAACCCACTCATGGCCAGCCTCTCGGGAAAGACCGCCCTCGTCACCGGCGCCTCGCGCGGGATGGGGCGCGCCGGCGCGCTCGCCCTGGCCAAGGCCGGAGCACAGGTCGTCGTGCACTACGCTCGCGGCGCCAAGGAGGCCGAAGCGGTCGTCGCGGAGATCCGCAAAGCCGGCGGCCGCGCCGATGCGGTCGCGGCCGACCTCGCCGCTCCGGACGGCGCGCACATGCTCGCCAGGAAGGTCCGCGATATCGTCGGCGATCGCCTGGATATCCTCGTCGCCAACGCGGGCGTGGCCAAGGCCGTGACGATCGAGGACACCACGGTCGAAGACTTCGACGCCCTCTTCGCCGTGAACGTCCGCGCGCCCTTCTTCCTGGTGCAGCAGCTGCTCCCGATCCTGCGCGAGGGCAGCAGCATCGTTCTCGTCTCCTCGCTCGCGGCGCATGCGACCGTCGGGACGCTCGCGGCCTATGCGGCCACCAAGGGCGCGGTCGATACGCTGGTGAAGCACTTTGCCTCGGCACTCGGCGGGCGCGGCATCCGCGTCAACGCGATCGCCCCCGGCGTGATCAATACCGACATGTCGAGCTTCGCCAGAACCGAGGACGGCCGCGCCTTCACGCTCGGGATGCAGGCGCTGCAACGCGTCGGCGAGCCGGACGATGTCGGGCCCGTGGTCGCGTTCCTGGCCTCCGACGACGCAGGCTGGATCACCGGCGATACGGTGCGGGTCGATGGCGGCTCCAAGCTGTGAGATGCCAGGGGGCTCTGCCCCCTGGGTCCGCCTTTGCCGAACTGGCGAGCGTACCGGGAACACGCCTGACTGACGAGGACAGATCTCCGGGTGGCACCAGGCCAGGTCAAGCGAGGAGCCGCTCCAGCCTGGCTTTTCGTGTCTTCCAATCCGGCGATGGTCGCTGCAGGTGCCGATAAAATTCCGGACTGTGATCCGCATGAGCCAGAGGGCGGAGCTCATGCAGAATCACGTAGTCGATGGTGCTGACCGGCGCCTTGATCAGCCCGGTTCAGATGATCGTCCTGAGGTGCTTCGTCCTGCCGCGCGCTCCGCATGGCGAGTGCAATACGCCGCGTGAGCCTGCGGTATTTTTCCTCTTCGTCCGGCAGCGTTTCGACATGGACGTTGGTGAGGGAGAAGGGGCTTATCACACCGTCGTTTGCCGCATCCCTGTACGTGTATTCGTAGATGACAGGACGCAGAATCGGCGCGATGAAAGTCTGAAAGCCCTCGTCATATTCGCGCTCCGGGGTCGCGGAAAGTCCGAGCGTCGCGACAAAGGTGCCTTGGGGCGCCTTGGCGTTGCCAGGGGACCCCGCCCTGTGACACTCATCGACGACAAGGAATACTTTCCGGTCCTTGCTGCAAGCCTCGGGAAAGCGCCGGGCGCTGTTAATGACGGCGATGATGATCGGCTCGTCGCCGGTCGGCCGATCCTCGCCGCTCAAGAGCCCGATCTCGTCCGGGCGCACATGAAGCTCCTCCTGAAGAGCGAGATGCCATTGGTCGAGGAGGGACACCGTGGGGACGGGCGTGTTCTCACGCCAGATCGGCCGAGAGGTCGCGCCATGCGGGATTGGCGGCTGCGATGAGGGCGGTCTTGTTCCTCCGTGGACCGGCCTTGATCTGTTTCTCGCGCGTGATCGCGGCGGCAGCGTCCGACGCGCGCTCGTAGAAGACCAGCTTGTCGAGGTTGTAGCGGCTGGTAAAGCCTGGGAGCATTCTCGTGCGATGCTCGGCGATGCGGCGTGGGAGATTGCTGGTAACGCCGGTGTAGAGGACGGTGTGGTGGCGGTTGGTCAGGATGTAGACGAAGAATTGGCGTTCCATGGGCAGGAGATTGCTTCGTCGCTGCGCTCCTCGCAATGACAGTGGAGGGGGGGCAGGAGATTGCTTCGTCGCTGCGCTCCTCGCAATGACGGTGGAGGGGGGCAGGAGATTGCTTCGTCGCTGCGCTCCTCGCAATGACAGTGGAGGGGGGCAGGAGATTGCTTCGTCGCTGCGCTCCTCGCCATGACGGTGGAGGGGGGGCAGGAGATTGCTTCGTCGCTGCGCTCCTCGCCATGACAGTGGAGGGGGGCAGGAGATTGCTTCGTCGCTGCGCTCCTCGCAATGACAGTGGAGGGGGGGCAGGAGATTGCTTCGTCGCTGCGCTCCTCGCAATGACGGTGGAGGGGGGGCAGGAGATTGCTTCGTCGCTGCGCTCCTCGCAATGACAGTGGAGGGGGGGCAGGAGATTGCTTCGTCGCTGCGCTCCTCGCCATGACAGTGGAGGGGGGCAGGAGATTGCTTCGTCGCTGCGCTCCTCGCCATGACAGTGGAGGGGGGGCAGGAGATTGCTTCGTCGCTGCGCTCCTCGCAATGACAGTGGAGGGGGGCAGGAGATTGCTTCGTCGCTGCGCTCCTCGCCATGACAGTGGAGGGGGGGCAGGAGATTGCTTCGTCGCTGCGCTCCTCGCCATGACAGTGGAGGGGGGGGCAGGGCCGCTTGGGCTTAATGGGTGGGCTGGCCTTCCTTGAGGCGGGCGATGGCGTGCCGCGCGATGGGGTCGAGGCCGGCGCCGCCGGCGGCGAGATGGGCGAGGATCTGGCCGCGCATGCGCGGGTCCCAGAAGCGGCGGAGATGATCGGCGGTGGCGGCGATGGCCTGCTCCCCGGGCTGGGAGGCGAAGAACCGGGCGATCTGGTTCGCCATGTAGGAGAGTTTTTCGGGCGACATTTTTCTTACTTTGCGGGGATCGGCTCGGCGATCCGCCGCGTGCGTTCGTTGAGCGCGCGGTAGGCGTGCTGCCATTCGGTCGGGCCGTTGGCGGGCGAGACCTGGACGGCGGTGACCTTGTATTCGGGGCAGTTGGTCGCCCAGTCGGAGAACTCCGTCGTCACCACGTTGGTTTGCGTGTCGGGGTGGTGGAAGGTGGTGTAGACCACGCCGGGCGCGACCCGCTCGGTGATCAGCGCGCGCAGCGCCGTGGCGCCGGCGCGGCTTTCGAGCCGCACCCATTCGCCGTCGCGGATGCCGCGCTCCTCCGCGTCGTGCGGATGGATCTCGAGCCGGTCCTCCTCGTGCCAGAGGCTGTTGGCGGTGCGCCGGGTCTGCGCCCCGACATTGTACTGGGAGAGGATGCGGCCCGTGGTCAGCAGCAGCGGGAAGCGCGGGCCCACCTTTTCGTCGGTCGGCAGGTACTCGGTGAGGACGAACTGGCCCTTGCCGCGGACGAATTTCTCCCTGTGCATCACCGGCGTGCCCTCGGGTGCGGCGTCGTTGCAGGGCCATTGCACCGAGCCCAGCCGGTCGAGTTTTTCGAAGCTGACGCCGGAGAAGGTTGGGGTTGTCGCGGCGATCTCGTCCATGATCTCGGAGGCGTGCGTGTAGTGCATCGGATAGCCGAGCGCGTTCGAGAGCAGTTCCGTCACCTGCCAGTCGGCGTAGCCGGCGGCGGGAGAAATCACCCGGCGGACGAGCTGGATGCGCCGCTCGGCGTTGGTGAAGGTGCCGTCCTTCTCGAGGAAGGACGAGCCGGGCAGGAAGACGTGCGCGAACTGCGCCGTCTCGTTGAGGAAGAGGTCCTGCACGACGATGCATTCCATCGCCGCGAGCCCCGAGGTCACGTGGTGTGTGTCGGGGTCGGACTGCACGATGTCCTCGCCCTGGATGTAGAGGCCCTTGAAGCTGCCGTCGAGCGCCGCGTCGAACATGTTGGGAATGCGCAGGCCCGGCTCGGGATCGAGCGTGACGCCCCAGCGCTCCTCGAAGATTTTTCGCGCGGCGGGCTCGGAAATGTGGCGGTAGCCGGACAGCTCATGGGGAAAGCTTCCCATGTCGCAGGAGCCCTGGACGTTGTTCTGGCCTCGCAACGGATTGACGCCGACGCCGGGGCGGCCGATATTCCCCGTGGCCATGGCGAGGTTGGCGATCGCGATCACCGCGGTCGAGCCCTGGGAGTGCTCGGTGACGCCGAGCCCGTAATAGATCGCCCCGTTGCCGCCGGTGGCGTAGAGGCGCGCGGCCGCGCGCACGGAGGCGGCGGGGACGCCAGTGAAGGATTCGAGGGATTCGGGGCTGTTGCGCTCATCGGCGGCGAAGGCGCGCCATTCGGCGTAGGCCGCCGGATCGCAGCGTTCGGCGATGAAGTTTTTGCTTTCCAGGTTTTCGGTGACCACCACGTGGGCGAGCGCATTGAGCATCGCGACATTGGTGCCGGGGCGGAGCGCGAGATGATGCGCGGCCGCGACGTGGGGGCTGCGGACGAGGTCGATCCGGCGCGGATCGATGACGATGAGCCTCGCACCTTGCCCCAAACGCCGCTTCATGTGCGAGGCGAAGACCGGGTGCCCGTCGGTCGGGTTGGCGCCGATCACCATGATGACGTCCGCCTGGTCGACCGAATCGAAATCCTGTGTCCCGGCGGAGGTGCCGAAGGTGGTTTTCAGCCCGTAGCCGGTCGGCGAGTGGCAGACGCGGGCGCAGGTATCGACATTGTTGTTGCCGAAGGCCGCGCGCACCAGCTTCTGGACGAGGAAGGTTTCTTCGTTGGTGCAGCGCGAGGAGGTGATGCCGCCGACCGCGCCGCGGCCGTATTGTTCCTGAATCCGCTTGAATTCGGAAGCGGCGTGGGCGATCGCCTCCTCCCAGCTCACCGCCTGCCAGGGATCGGTGATGCGGGCGCGGAGCATCGGCTTGAGCACGCGGTCCGGGTGCATCGCATAGCCCCAGGCGAAGCGTCCCTTGACGCAGGAATGGCCATGGTTGGCCTTGCCGTCCTTCCATGGTGTCATCCGCACCACCTGCTCGCCGCGAAGCTCGGCCTTGAAGGTGCAGCCGACGCCGCAATAGGCGCAGGTGGTGAGCACGGAGCGCTCGGGCACGCCCGCTGCGATCAGCGATTTCTCGACCAGCGCCGAGGTCGGGCAGGCCTGCACGCAGGCGCCGCAGGAGACGCATTCGGAGCCGAGGAAGCCCTCGTCCTGGCTGGCGACGATCCGCGACTCGAAGCCGCGCCCCGCGACGGTGAGCGCGTAGGTGCCCTGGATCTCGGCGCAGGCGCGCACGCAGCGCGAGCAGACGATGCAGCGCGCGGGATCGAAGGTGAAATAGGGATTGCTCTCGTCCTTGGGCTGGGCGAGATGCGTGGTGACGTCCTCGGGATAGCGGATTTCGCGCAGGCCGACGGCGGCCGCCATCCGGAAAAGCTCGTTCTCGGCGAGCTTCGGATCGGAGATCCACTCGCGCGGATGATCGGAGGCGTAGAGCTCCATCACGCCGCGGCGGAGACGTTTCAGGCGCTCGGTTTCGGTGTGGACGACCATCCCCGCGGCGACCGGCGTCGTGCAGGAGGCGGGGGTGCCTTGCCGCCCTTCGATCTCGACCAGGCAGAGCCGGCAGGAGCCGAAGGCGGCGAGAGAATTGGTCGCGCAGAGGCGGGGGATCGCGGTGCCGCGCATCATCGCCGCGCGCATGATCGAGGTGCCTTCGGGCACCGTGACCGCCTCGCCGTCGATGGTCAGGCGCACCGCCGATGCGCTTGCCGATGTATTTGCGGGTGCGGGCGTGCCGTAATCGATCTCGGGGACGAGGGGCATGGTGCTTTCCCTCTGGCTAGGCGGCCAGGGTTTTGTGAGGAGCGTGGGAAAAGTCGTCAGAAAAATGATCGAGCGCGCTTTCGACGGGATAGGGGGTAAAACCGCCGAGGGCGCAGAGCGAGCCAAGCCGCATGGTCTCGCAGAGCTCGCGCAGCAGGGCGAGGTTCTTCGCCGGCTCGACGCCTTCGAGGATGCGGTCGATCACGGCCACGCCACGGTGCGAGCCGATGCGGCAGGGCGTGCATTTGCCGCAGGATTCGTGGGCGCAGAACTCCATCGCGAAGCGTGCCTGTTGCGCCATGTCCACGGTGTCGTCGAAGACGACGATGCCGCCATGGCCGATCAGCCCGGCGCGCGCGGCGAAGGATTCGTAGTCGAAGGGGGTGTCGAAGAGCGCCGGCGGGAAATAGGCGCCGAGCGGCCCGCCCACCTGCACCGCGCGCACCGGCCGGCCGCTCGCGGTGCCGCCGCCGATCTCCTCCACCAGTTCGCCGAGGGTGACGCCGAAGGGTGCCTCATAGAGGCCGCCGCAGCGGACATTGCCGGCGAGCTGGATCGGGATCGTGCCGCGCGAGCGGCCGAAGCCGAGGGCGGCGTAGGCGTCGGCGCCGTCGGCGAGGATCGGGGGCACGGAGGCCAGCGTGATGAGGTTGTTGATGACGGTCGGGCAGCCGAAGAGGCCCTTGTGGGCGGGGAGCGGCGGCTTGGCCCGCACCTCGCCGCGCTTGCCCTCGAGGCTCTCGAGCAGCGAGGTTTCCTCGCCGCAGACATAGGCCCCGGCGCCGACGCGGATCTCGATATCGAAGCGATCGGGGTTGAAGGGGTCGGGGGCGAGGATTTCTTCGGTGCGGGCGATGGCGAGCGCGCGCCGGAGGGTGGCGATCGCCTGGGGATATTCGGAGCGGACATAGACGAAGCCTTGGCGCGCGCCGACGGCGAGGGCGGCGATCGCCATGCCCTCGATCAGGGCGAAGGGATCGCCCTCCATGATCATCCGGTCCGAGTAGGTGCCGGAATCGCCCTCGTCGGCGTTGCAGACGATGAATTTGCGCGCGCCCGCGGCCTCGGCGGCGGTGCGCCATTTGATCCCCGTGGGGAAGCCGGCGCCGCCGCGGCCGCGCAGGCCCGAGCGCGCCACCTCCTCGATGGTGGCCGCGGGGCCGAGGGCGCGCGCGCGGTCGAGGCCGCGGAGGCCGCCATGGGCGCGGTAATCGGCGAGCGAGAGAGGGTCGGTGATGCCGCAGCGGGCGAAGGTGATGCGGCGCTGGCCGGCCAGGAAGGGGATTTTTTCGACGGGCCCGACGGCGCGGGGGTGGGGCGCGCGGGGGTGGGGTGCTTGGGCGTGGGGCCGGGCTTCGAGGAAGCCGGCGGCGAAGAGGCCGGGCACGTCCTCGGGGGCGAGCGGGCCGTAGCCCAGGCGGCCGGCTTGGGTTTCCACCTCGACCAGCGGCTCGAGCCAGTAGAGCCCGCGCGAGCCGGTGCGGACGAGATCGAGGGCGAGGCCGCGCGCCGCCGCCTCGGCGGCGATGGCGCGGGCGACGGCCTCGGCGCCCACGGCGCGGGCGCCGGCATCGGCGGGGACGAAGACGCGGGCGATGGGGGCCTCGGTCATGGCGCGGCCGCGCCGGCGATCAGCCTCTCGAGCCGGGCGGCGTCGAGCCGCCCGACCGGCTCCTCGTCGAAGAGGGCGCTCGGCGAGCAGGAGCAGAGCCCGAGGCAATAGACCGGCTCGATGGTGAGCGCCCCGTCGGGCGTGGTTTCGCCCCAGCCGAGCCCGTGGCGGGCGAGCGCGGCCTCGGCGAGCGCGGCGGCGCCCATCGCCTGGCAGGCCTCGGCCCGGCAGAGCTTCAGCACGTGCCGCCCCGCCGGCGCGTGGCGGAGATCGTGGTAGAAGCTCAGCACCCCGTGCAGCTCGGCGCGGCTGATGTTGAGCGCCTCGGCGATCACCGGCACGGCTTCCCGCGGGACGTGGCCGAACGCCTCCTGGACCGCCCGGAGCACGTTCAGGGCCGGGCCTTCGCTTGCCTGATGGGCGCGCACGATCGCCGCGATCCGCTCGCGGCTCGATCCCGGCCCCTCCTGCATCCGGCGCTCCATCCTTCCTTCAATCTATGGGCGGGAGCGGCGGGAATACAAGTTGCGGCCCCCGGCCGCCGCCACGGGCTGCCCCGGCCGCCGCCACGGGCTGCCCCCGGCCGCCGCCACGGGCTTCCTACGGACCGATTGACGGGACGCGGCGCGGCCGTTCATGATGACAGGGAAACAAGAGCGGTGCTGAATTGTTTTGCACCGCACAAGAAGATATGGGGGGAAGCACCATGGCCTCGATCCTCGATCGCGAACTGATCGTCGCGGGACAGGGCTTCAATCGATGGCTCGTGCCGCCGGCCGCGCTCTGCGTGCATCTTTGCATCGGCGAGGCCTATGCCTTCTCGGTGTTCAACGCGCCGCTCACACGGGTGATCGGCATTACGAAATCCGCTCCCGGAGACTGGAGGCTGACCGAGCTCGGCTGGATCTTCAGCCTGGCCATCGTCTTCCTCGGCCTCTCCGCCGCCTTCACCGGCACCTGGCTCGACCGGGTCGGGCCGCGCAAGGCGATGGCGACCGCGGCGCTCTGCTTCGGCGGCGGCTTCCTGATTTCCGCGATCGGCGTTTCGAGCCACGATCTCTGGCTGATCTATCTCGGCTATGGCGTGCTCGGCGGCTGCGGGCTCGGCATCGGCTATATCTCGCCGGTCAAAACCCTGATCATGTGGTTCCCGGACCGGCCCGGCATGGCGACCGGGATGGCCATCATGGGCTTCGGCGGCGGCGCGTTCATCGCGGCCCCGCTTTCGGTCTGGCTGATGCGCGCCTTTTCCGGGCCCCACAGCGTCGGCGTCGCCGGCACCTTCGTCGCTCTCGGCTTGATCTACGCCGTCTTCATGCTGGTCGGCGCGGCCATCGTCCGGGTGCCGGCGCCGGGCTGGCAGCCTGCCGGTTTCGTGGCCCCCGCCGAATCGCGCGGGATGATCACCACCGAGACCGTGCATGTCGACCAGGCGCTCAGAACGCCCCAGTTCTATCTGCTTTGGCTGGTTCTCTGCCTGAATGTGACGGCCGGCATCGGCGTCCTCGGCCAGGCTTCGGTGATGGCCCAGGAAATGTTCCATGGCCGGATCACGCCGGTCGCCGCCGCCGGCTTCGTCGGCCTGCTCAGCCTCTTCAACATGGGAGGGCGGTTCTTCTGGGCCTCATGCTCCGACTATATCGGGCGGAAGAACACGTACTTCGTGTTCTTCGTCCTCGGGTTCCTGCTCTATGTCGCGGTGCCGAGCACCGCCAGGATGGGCAGCGTCGCGCTGTTCGTGCTTGCGTACGGCATCATCCTCAGCATGTACGGCGGCGGCTTCGCGACGATTCCCGCGTACCTCAGGGACATATTCGGCGTGCAGTACGTCGGCGCCATCCATGGGCGCATTCTCACCGCTTGGTCCGCGGCCGGCGTCTTCGGGCCCGTGCTGGTGAATTATATCCGCGCGTACCAGATCAGCCACGGGGTGGCGAGGGCGGATGCCTATACCGTAACGATGTATATCATGGCCGGGCTTCTCGTCATCGGCTTCTTCTGCAACCTCGCGATGCGCCCGGTCCACACCAGGCACCATCATGCATTGCGGGACGCGGAGGCGTGATCCGCGGCATCCTGCGACACCGCAATCGGAGGCAAAGATGAACGGGTTGGAACCATCCGGCCAACACGAGGCGAGCCCTCCCGGCCAAACCATCGCGCTCGTTCTCGCCTGGGCGTTCGTCGGCATCCCGCTCATCTGGGGCGTCGTCGAAACGATCAGCAATGCCCTGAAGCTGTTCCGCTGACCCGGCGCGCGGGCGCTCGCGCCGGCGCGGGGCGCCTGCCGCCGACCGCCGCTTGAACCGCGCCCGCCGCCCGCGCCATCATCCTGCCCGTAGCCGCCGGAGCCGGCGCGGAGTGAGCCGGCGCGGAGTGAGGTAGAGCGTGAGCGCGGATCCCTACACGGTGCTGGGCGTCAAGCGGGAGGCGAGCCAGGACGAGATCCGCAAGGCCTACCGGAAGCTGGCCAAGAAGCTCCATCCGGACCTCAACCCGGGCAACAAGGAGGCCGAGGAGCGCTTCAAGGAGGTCGCGGGGGCCTACGGCCTGCTGGGCGAGCCCGAGACGCGTGCCCGCTTCGACCGCGGCGAGATCGACGCGAGCGGGGCAGAAACCCCGCGGCAAAACTATTACCGCGACTTCGCCGAAGCCGGGCCGGAGGGCGGTGCGCAGGCTTACGAATCGCGCGCGGGCTTCGCCGATTTCGCCGAGAGCGATGACATTTTTGCCGAGCTTTTCGGCCGCCGCGCGCCCGGCGGCGCGCAATTGCGCATGCGCGGGGCGGACCTGCCCTTCCACCTCCATGTCGATTTCCTCGACGCGGTCAACGGTGCCACGCGCCGGCTTTCGCTGCCCGACGGCTCGACCCTCGACGTCGCCATCCCGCCCGGCATCCGCGACGGCCAGATGCTCCGCCTCAAGGGCAAGGGCCGGCCCGGCATCGGCGGCGGCCCGCCGGGCGACGCGCTGATCGAAATCGAGGTCATGCCCCACCCCGTTTTCCGCCGCCAGGGCGACGATATCCGCATCGATCTGCCGATCTCGCTCACCGAGGCGGTGCTCGGCGGGCGCATCGATGTGCCGACGCCGACCGGCCCGGTGACGATGACGATCCCCAGGGGCGCGAACAGCGACACGACCTTGCGCATCCGCGGCAAAGGCGTTGCCCGCCGCGACGGAACGCGCGGCGACCAATACATCGCGCTGACCGTCGTGTTGCCGAAAACTCCCGATCCGGAGCTCGAGAAATTCGTCAGCACCTGGGCGGAGGGCAAGCTCTACAACCCGCGCGAGGCGGGGCAGGGCTGAATGCTGGAATATCACGAATTCTGCATCCGCGCCGAGCTCGAAGGCGAGGTCATCGAGGCCTGGATCGCCGCCGGCTGGCTGATCCCCGAGGGCTCCGCAGGGCCGCGCCGCTTCTCGGAGGCCGACCTCGCGCGCGCCCGCCTGATCCGCGACCTCCGCGAGGATCTCGGCGTCAACGACGAAGCCATCGCCGTCGTGCTCGACCTCGTCGACCAGGTCCACGGCCTGCGCCAGAGCCTGCGCGCGCTCTCCGCCGCGCTCGCCACGCTGCCGGAGCCGACGCGGGCGCGGATCCAGGAGGAATTGCGCGCCCGCCGCGCCCCGGCGCGCGCGTGAGAGCCGGGGGCGGGGCCCCTTGGCCTTGCGGCGGGCTCAGCCGCGGCCGAGGCCGCCGGCGCGCTCGATAAAGGAAGAAATCTCGGCGACGCCCTGGCCGGCCCGGAGGTTGGCGAAGACGAAGGGGCGTTCGCCGCGCATGCGTCCGGCGTCGCGGTCCATGACTTCGAGGTTCGCGCCGACCAGCGGGGCGAGGTCGATCTTGTTGATGACGAGAAGGTCGCTGCGGGTGATGCCGGGGCCGCCTTTGCGGGGGATCTTGTCGCCGGCCGAGACGTCGATGACGTAGATTGTGAGGTCGGCGAGCTCGGGGCTGAAGGTGGCGGCGAGGTTGTCGCCGCCCGATTCGATGAGGATGAGGTCGAGGGCGGGAAAGCGGCGGCGGAGATCGGCGACGCCGGCGAGATTGATGCTGGCGTCCTCGCGGATCGCGGTGTGCGGGCAGCCGCCGGTTTCGATGCCGAGGATGCGTTCGGGCGGCAGCGCGCCCGCGCGCGTCAGGAACTCCGCGTCCTCCTTGGTGTAGATATCGTTGGTGATGGCGGCGATTTCGTATCGAGAACGGAATGTTTTGCAGAGCGCGTCCATCAGCGCCGTTTTTCCCGTGCCGACCGGGCCGCCGATGCCGACGCGGAGGGGGCCATGGCGACTCATCGATCGGGACTCATCGATCGGGACTCATCGATCGGGACTCATGAGCGGAAGAGCCTCGTATATTGGGTTTCGTGGCGCATGGCGGCGATGTCGGAGCGGAAGCAGGCGCCGCCGAGATCCTCGAGCGTTGCGGCGCGCGTTGCTTCGGCGGTTTGCAGGATGAGGGGTTGCAGGGCGGCGAGGACGCGGAGACCCGATTGCTGGCCGAGCGGGATGAGGCGGACGGCGGCGGAGACGAGCGCGGTGGCGAAGGCGTGGAGATAGGCGGCGGCGAGAAGATCCTCGTCGATCTCGTTGCATGCGCCGAGGCGGCCGACGGCGAGCGGATAGGGCGCGGGATCGATGCTTTTTCCCGGGGGGGCCCAGGGCGCGGCGGCGGCGGCGAAGGCCTCGCCGAGGAGGCGCGTTTCGCGCCTACGCTCGAAGGAGGGCGAGAGGGCGAGCGCGAGCTCGGCCACATCCGCGCCGCGGCGGGCGTGGCGGAGGATGATAAGATCGTTGCGGCCGGTGCCATGGGCGATGACGTCGGCGAGCCACGATTCGAGCGCGGCTTCGTCGGTGACGTCGCCGGCGGCGACGGCCCATTCGAGACCGTGCGAATAGGCGAAGCCGCCCGTCGGGAAGGCGGGCGAGAGCCAGGTGAGCAGGCCGAGCAGCGCGGTGGCGTCAGTCGTGGTCATGGTGGTGGCCGGTGGATTCGTAGGCGCCGGGCTCGGGATCGAACGGGGCCTCGCGCGGCGTGATCGTGCCGCCGAGGTGGTGGACCATCTCGGCGATCACGTGGTCGGCGCGGATCAGGATGCGCTCGGGGAGGAGCTGGACGGGGAGGTGGCGGTTGCCGAGATGCCAGGCGATGCGGGTGAGCGCGTCGGGGCTCGGGGCGCGGATCTCGAGGAGTGGTTCCGGTTCGGCAATGACGCGGACGATGCCGCCTTCGGTGAGGCGCAGCCCGTCGCCTTCGCGCAGGTGATGGGCGGCGGGGAGGTCGATCAGGAGCTCGGCGCCGGAGACGGTGGCGAGGAGGATGCGGCGGCGGTGGCGGCGGTCGAAATCGATCCGCACGCGATCGGCCTCGTCTCGGGGATTCCAGGTGCCCGCGGGAAGAATCTCTTCCGAGCGCATGCTCAGAGAGCTTTCGAAAATGCGCTGCGGTGAGTCGGAGGCGCCGCAGGCGCCGGCCGGCGCGGCTTTCGCGAGCCGGAGCGGAGCGGCCTTGAGAGCAGATCGCGCTTGACTGGATCGCGCAGCGATCCAGGAGCGCGTGAATCTGCTCGACAAGACAAAGCATGGCCGTGAGCACCGGAAGCGCAGAAAGACGCGTCGGACGAACGCCGCAGCAGCATTTGAAAAAGCTCTCTCAGAAGAGGAAGTAGCGCTGGGCCATGGGGAGGGATTTCGCGGGCTCGCAGGTCAGCAGCACGCCGTCCGCGCGGACCTCGTAGGTTTCGGGATCGACCTCGATCACCGGGGTGGCGCTGTTGTGGATCATGCTGTGCTTGCCGATGCCGCCGCGGGTATTGGCGACGGCGCAGAGCTGCCGGGCGAGGCCGAGTTTTTGGCCGATATCGTCGGCGAGGGCGGCGGCGGAGACGAAGGTGAGGCAGCTTTCGGAGAGCGCCCGGCCGAGCGAGGCGAACATCGGGCGGTAATGGACGGGCTGCGGCGTCGGGATCGAGGCGTTGGGATCGCCCATGGCGGCGAGCGCGATGCTGCCGGCCTTGAGCACCATCTCGGGCTTGACGCCGAAGAAGGCGGGCGCCCAGAGCACGAGGTCGGCGAGTTTTCCGCGCTCGACCGAGCCGACTTCGTGGGCGATGCCCTGGGCGATCGCCGGGTTGATCGTGTATTTCGCGATGTAGCGTTTCGCGCGCGCATTGTCGGCGGCGCCATCGCCGGGGAGCGCGCCGCGTTGGCGCTTCATCTTGTGCGCGGTCTGCCAGGTGCGGATGATGACCTCGCCGGCGCGGCCCATCGCCTGGCTGTCCGAGGCGATCATCGAGATTGCGCCGAGATCGTGGAGGATGTCCTCCGCGGCGATCGTTTCGCGCCGGATTCGGCTTTCGGCGAAGGCGACATCCTCGGGGATCGCGGGATCGAGGTGGTGGCAGACCATGAGCATGTCGAGATGCTCGTCGAGCGTGTTCGCGGTGTAGGGGCGGGTCGGGTTGGTCGAGCTCGGAAGAACGTTGGGCAGGCCTGCGACCTTGATGATGTCGGGCGCGTGGCCGCCGCCCGCGCCTTCGGTGTGGTAGGCGTGGATGGTGCGGCCGCGGAAGGCGGCGATGCTGTCCTCGACGAAGCCGCTTTCGTTCAGCGTGTCGGTGTGGATCATCACCTGCACGTCGAATTGGTCGGCGACCGCGAGGCAGCAATCGATGGCGGCGGGGGTGGTGCCCCAGTCCTCGTGGAGCTTGAGGGAGGAGGCGCCGGCGCGGACCATCTCCGCGAGCGCCTCGGGGCGCGAGGCGTTGCCCTTGCCGGCGAAGCCGAGATTGACGGGAATGCCCTCGGATGCCTGGAGCATGCGGCCGAGATGCCAGGGGCCGGGGGTGCAGGTGGTGGCGGCGGTGCCGGTGGCGGGGCCGGTGCCGCCGCCGATCAGCGTGGTGACGCCGGAGGCGAGCGCATCGTCGGCGAGCTGCGGGCAGATGAAGTGGATGTGGCTGTCGATGCCGCCGGCGGTGAGGATTTTTCCCTCCCCGGCGATGATTTCCGTGCCCGGGCCGATGACGATATCGACGCCGGGCTGGATGTCCGGGTTGCCGGCCTTGCCGATTCCGCTGATGCGGCCGGCCGTGATCGCGACGTCCGCCTTGACGATGCCCCAGTGATCGAGGATCAGCGCGTTGGTGATGACGGTGTCCGCGGCACCGCCGGCGCGCGTGGTTTGCGACTGGCCCATGCCGTCGCGGACGACTTTCCCGCCGCCGAATTTTACTTCTTCGCCCGGAATGGCGAAGTCGCGCTCGACCTCGATGAGGAGGTCGGTGTCGGCGAGGCGGATGCGGTCGCCGACGGTGGGGCCGAACATGTCCGCGTAGGCGGCGCGGGGAAGATGGGCCATCAGTCGAGCGCTCCCATGACCTCGCCGCGGAAGCCGAAGACGGCGCGGCGGCCGCGATAGGGGATCAGCGTGATCTCGCGGTTCTGACCGGGCTCGAAACGGATGGCGGTGCCCGCGGGGATGTCGAGCCGCCGGCCGCGCGCGGCCGCGCGATCGAAGAGCAGGGCGGGATTGGTCTCGGCGAAATGGTAGTGGCTGCCGACCTGGATCGGGCGGTCGCCGGTATTGGCGACGATGAGAGTGGTGCGCTCGAGGCCGGCATTGACCTCGATGTCGCCGGGAAGGGGAAGGATTTCACCGGGGATCATCGGGCGATCATCGGATCGGCTCGTGGACGGTGACGAGCTTGGTGCCGTCCGGGAAGGTTGCCTCCACCTGGACGTCGGGAATCATTTCGGACACTCCTTCCATCACCTGATCGCGGGTGACGACGGTCGCGCCCTGTTCCATGAGATCGGCGACGGAGCGGCCGTCGCGCGCGCCTTCGACGACGAAGTCGGTGATCAGGGCGATGGCCTCCGGGTGGTTGAGCCTGACGCCGCGTTCGAGGCGCCGGCGGGCGACGACCGCGGCCATGCTGATCAGGAGTTTTTCCTTTTCGCGCGGGGTGAGGTGCATCGCAGTTTCCTGGGCGGCTTCCTGGCTGGTCGATGCGTAGGCGGGGCGGCGGGGCGGCGGGGCGGCGGGGCGGCAATTGTGTCGTTCGGGGCGCGGCGGTTCAAGGGGCGGGCGGGCGATTGCTTCGCCCGGCGGCGCCTTTGCTCAGCAGAGCCAGGCCTCAGCAGAGCCAGGCCTCAGCACAGCCAGACGCGTGGGAGGGCGCGGCCGGGGCGGAGGATGGCGAGGGCGGCGATCAGGGCGGCGCGCAGCGCGGCGCCGTCGCGCGCGGCGATGCGGAGGACGAGAAGCCCGTCGCAGAGGGAGGCGCCGAGCTCGACGCCCGGCGGCGAGAGGGTGCGGAGCGCGTCGAGGTCGGCGGGCGGGCCGGCGGGCGGGCCGGCGGGCGGGCCGACGTGGAGAATGGTGGCGAGCGCGCGGGCGCCGGCGGCGATGGCGGGGCGATCGAGCTGTGCTGCGATCGGGCCTTCGAGGCGGAGCGTGTCCTCGAGGAGCGGGCGGCCGGCGCGGCGGACGGAGAGGCGATCGCGGAGGAAGCCCGTGCGCACCTCCTCGCCCATGGCGCGGCGGCCGAAGACGAGGGCTTCGATGGCGAGGAGGGAGGCGTCGGGGGCGAGGTCGATGACGAGCGCGCGGTCGAGCGCCGAACGGTCGAAGAGGATCGCCTCCTGCGGCAGCCATTCGAGCCCGGCGCCGGGGCCGACGGAAAGATGGTGGCGCAGCAGCGCGGGCGGGCTTTGGGGCGCCGCGCGGTAGAAGCGCTCGGCCGCCTGGCCGGCGATGGTGGCGGCGGCGCCGGCTTCGAGAGTGACGGAAATCTCGAGCCGGTCGCCGGGGGCGACGCCGCCGGAGCTGTTGACGAGGATCGCGGTGGGCGGCTCGCCCGATGGCGGGCGGGGAAAGCGCGCCTTCAGGCAGCCCTGCTGATAGAGGTGTCCGAGCGCGGTCTTGCCTGGCTCGCGGCTGCGGAAGCCGAGCGCAAGGCGGCCGACGGCGCGTTGGGCGGGGGGCAGGTCAGACGGAGAGGCGCCGTCGTACATCCTGCTCGTCGAGCGAGGCGAGCGGCCCGGAGAGCACGATATCGCCGCGGTCCATCACCGCGACCTCCTGGGCAAGCTCGCGCGCGAAGTCGAAATACTGCTCGACCAGCAGGATGGCCATGCCGCCGCGCGCGCGCAAGAGCGCGATGATGCGGCCGATATCCTTGATGATGCTGGGCTGGATGCCCTCGGTGGGCTCGTCGAGGACGAGCAGCCGCGGCTGCATGATCAGCGCCCGGGCGATCGCGAGCTGCTGCTGCTGGCCGCCCGAGAGATCGCCGCCGCGGCGGCCGAGCATGGTTTTGAGGATCGGGAAGAGGGTAAAAATATCGTCCGGGATGCGGCGGGCGCGGCGCTTGAGGACGGAGAACCCGGTCTCGAGGTTCTCGCGCACGGTGAGCAGGGGAAAGATGTCCCGCCCTTGCGGCACCCAGGCGATGCCGCGGCGCGCGCGCTCGTAGGAGGGCAGGCGCGAGATTTCGGCGCCCTCCCAGCGGATGCTGCCCGAGGCGATCGGGTGGGCGCCGACGATCGCGCGCAAGAGGCTGGTCTTGCCGACGCCGTTGCGCCCGAGGAGGCAGGTGATCTCGTTCATCCGCGCCTCGATCGAGACCTGGCGAAGCGCGATCGCGGCGCCGTAGTAGAGATCCACGCTCCTCACTTCGAGCATCGCTCAGCGCCCCAGATAGACTTCGATGACGCGGTGGTCTTCGCTCACCTGGTCGATCGAGCCCTCGGCGAGCACCGAGCCTTCATGGAGCACCGTGACGGTGACGCCGAGCTCGCGCACGAAGGCCATGTCGTGCTCGACCACGACGACGCTGTGGGTGCGGTTGATGGCGCGCAGGAGCTCGGCGGTCTGGTGGGTTTCCGCGTCGGTCATGCCGGCGACCGGCTCGTCCACCAGGAGGAGGCGCGGGTCCTGGGCGAGCAGCATGCCGATCTCGAGCCATTGCTTCTGGCCGTGGCTCAGGATGCCGGCGGGCAGGCGGCGCTGCTCGGCGAGCCGGATCGTCGCCAGGATCGCATCGATGCGCGCGACCTCCTCGGGGGTCTTGCGGGCGAAGAGCGCAAACCGGGGACGGCGGTCGCCGGCCAGGGCGAGGAGGATATTGTCCTCGACGGTGTGGAATTCGAAGACGGTGGGCTTCTGGAATTTGCGGCCGATGCCGAGACGGGCGATCGCCGCCTCGTCGAGGCGGGTGAGGTCGGTGTCGGCGCCGAAGAGGGCGCGGCCGGTATCGGGGCGCGTCTTGCCGGTGATGACGTCCATCATCGTCGTCTTGCCGGCGCCGTTGGGGCCGATCACGGCGCGCATCTCGCCGGCGGCGAGGGTGAGGGAAAGATCATTCAGCGCGCGAAAGCCGTCGAAGCTGACGGTGACCCCTTCGAGGCGCAGGAGAGGCTCGGCGGCGCTGGCGGTGGTGCTGGCGGCGGCGCTGGCGGTGGTGCTCATGGCACCGGCTCGGGTTCGGCGGAGGGCGGCTTGGCAAGCAGCTGCTCGCGGGCCTCGGGCCTCCGGCGGCGATCGAAATAGGCCGCGATCGTGCCGACGATGCCGCGGGGAAGGAAGAGGGTGACGAAGACGAAGAGGCCGCCCAACGCAAAGAGCCAGATCCCGGGGAGCGCGCTGGTGAGCCAGGTTTTCGCGTAGTTGACGAGCACCGCGCCGAGGATCGCGCCGGAAAGCGTGCCGCGGCCGCCGAGTGCGACCCAGATCACCGCCTCGATCGAGTTGCCGGGGGAGAACTCGCTCGGGTTGATGATGCCGACCTGCGGGACATAGAGCGCGCCGCCGATGCCCGCCATGACCGCGGAGAGCACGAAGACGAACAGCTTGTAGGATTCCGGGCGATAGCCGAGGAAGCGGGTGCGGCTTTCGGCATCGCGCACGGCGACCAGCACCTTGCCGAAGCGCGAACGCACGAGGAAGCGCGCGAGGAGGAATTCGGCGGCGAGGACGAGTGCCGAGAGCAGCATCAGCCCGACCTCGGTGGCGCGGGCATCGATCGGGAAGCCCGCGATGTCCTTGAAGTCGGTCATCCCGTTGTTGCCGCCGAAGCCCATGTCGTTGCGGAAGAAGGCGAGCATGAGCGCGTAGGTCAGCGCCTGGGTGATGATCGAGAGATAGACGCCCGAGACGCGCGAGCGGAAGGTGAGGAAGCCGAAGACGAAGGCGAGCAGGCCGGGCACCAGCGCGACCATGATCAGCGCGAGCCAGAGATGGCTGAACCCGTACCAGTACCAGGGCAGCGTCTTCCAGCCGATGAAGACCATGAAGTCCGGCAGGATGGGGTTGGCGTAGACGCCGCGCGCGCCGATCTCGCGCATCAGGTACATGCCCATCGCGTAGCCTCCGAGGGCGAAGAAGGCGGCGTGGCCGAGGGTGAGGATGCCGGCATAGCCCCAGACGAGATCGACCGCGAGGGCGAGCATCGCGTAGCAGAGATATTTTCCCATCAGGCTGATGACGAAATCGGGCACGTGCACGGGCGAATTCGGAGCCGTGCCGACGTCGAGGAAAGCGATCAGCAGCGCGATGCCGAGCACCAGCGCGATGGTGATCGTGGCATGGGTGTCGCGCAGGCGGTTCATGCCTCGACCGCCCTCCCCTTGACCGGGAAGAGGCCGCGCGGGCGGCGCTGGATGAAGAGGATGAGGAGCACCAGCACGGCGATCTTGGCGACCACCGCGCCGGAGATGGGTTCGAGGACCATGTTGACGATGCCGAGGATCAGTGCCGCGACGACCGCGCCCCAGAGATTGCCGACGCCGCCGAAGACGACGACCATGAAGCTGTCGATGATGTAGTTCTGGCCGAGATTGGGGCTCACATTGTCGATCTGCGAGAGCGCGACCCCGGCGATCCCGGCGATGCCGCAGCCGAGGCCGAAGGTGAGCGCATCGACGATCGGGGTGCGGATGCCCATGGCGGCGGCCATGCGGCGGTTCTGGGTGACGGCGCGCATGGCGAGCCCCAGGCGGGTGACGCGGAAGGCCAGCATCAAGAGCCCGACGACGGCGGCGGTGAAGGCGATGATCCAGAGCCGGTTGAGGGTCAGGGTGAGGCCGCCGAGCTGGACCGCGCCGCTCATCCAGGTGGGCGAGGTGACGTCCTGGTTGGTCGGGCCGAAGAGCGAGCGCACCGCTTGCTGAAGGATCAGGCTGAGGCCCCAGGTGGCGAGCAGCGTCTCGAGCGGGCGGCCGTAGAGGAAGCGGATCAGCGTCTGCTCGATGACGATGCCGAGCAGGCCGGCGACGACGAAGGCCGCCGGAATCGCGAGCAGGAGGCTCCAGTCCGAAAACGCGGGGAAGAACGCGACGACGAGCTGCTGGACGACGAGGGTGGTGTAGGCGCCGACCATGACGATCTCGCCATGCGCCATGTTGATCACGCCCATGACGCCGAAGGTGATGGCGAGGCCGGCGGCGGCGAGGAGGAGGACCGAGCCGAGGCTGAGGCCGTAATAGACCGTCTCGAGGATGTTCCAGAGGCCGAGCACGCGGTCGATATGCTTGACCGCGGCGGCGGCGGCGGCGGCGACCCGGGGCGAGGCGACCGGGGGCGAAGCGCCGGAGACCGAGGCCAGGATGCTGCGGGCGGCGAGGTCGTCGCGCGCGCCGATGAGGCGGATGGCGGCGAGCTGCTCGGGGACGGGGGTCGCTGCGGATTTCAGGCGCGCCGCCGCTTCGGCCTCGGCGAGCAGGGCGTGCACGGCCGGATTGGTTTCATGGGCCAGCGCGCGGGTGATGAGCGGGAGCGAATCGGGATCGGCGGCCTCGAACAGCGCTTCGGCCGCCTGCCGACGCGCCGCGACCGTGGGCGAGAAGAGATCGAGCATGCCTCTCGCCGTGGCGATCGCACCGCGCACCATGTCGTTGACGATGACCGCGCGGATGACCGGGAAGGGCGGCGTCGCGATCGGCTGGCCGGTGCGCGCGTCGACGAAGTTGCCGCCCGGCTCCTTGATGAAGAGGCCGTTATCGGGGCGCGGCCAGCGCCAGGTATAGAGGCGGTTGTCGGCGAGTGCCGCGATGACGGCGCCGGCGCGCGCATTGCCCGAGGCGGCAAGCGCGGTGACCGCGTTCTGAATGGTATCGAAATTGGGCGAGGCGAGGCCGGCGAAGGGGTCGGGCGCGCCCGCCGCCCGCGCCGGTTGAGCCGCGGCGAGCATGGCGATGAACCCGGGGACGAACAGCAGCGCCGCGAGCCAACGCAGGCGCCGCTTTCCCCGGGTTCGCCGCATCGCGGTGCCGATCAGGTCTTCTGCGACTTGCCGAGGCATTTCCCGGCGACGACGTCGTAGTTGCCGCAGGACATCGGCGGCAGCCAGTCGCCGATCAGGTTCTTCGATTCCGGCAGATAGGGCGACCAGGGCTGGGCGACGACCAGGCCCGGCGTCTGATAGACGACGTTGAACTGGCCATTCGCCTGCACCTCGCCGATCAGCACCGGCTTGGTGAGGTGGTGGTTCGGCATCATCGTCGCGTAGTCGCCGGTCAGGTTGGGATGGGCGACGCCGATCATGGCGTCGATCACCGCGTCGGAGTTGGTGGTGCCGGCCTTCTCCACCGCCTTCACCCACATGTTGAAGCCGATATAGTGGGCTTCCATCGGGTCGTTGGTGACGCGCTTGTCGTTCTTCGTGAAGGCCTTGAAATCGGCGATGAACTTCTGGTTCAGCGGGGTATCCACGCTCTCGAAATAGTTCCAGGCGGCGAGGTGGCCGACGAGCGGGGCGGTGTCGATGCCGGCCAGCTCCTGCTCGCCGACGCTGAAGGCGCAGACCGGGATATCGGTCGCCTTGATGCCCTGGTTGCCGAGCTCCTTGTAGAACGGCACGTTGGCATCGCCGTTGATCGTCGAGACCACGGCGGTTTTCTTGCCGGCGGAGCCGAAGCTCTTGATCTGCGCGACGATGCTCTGCCAGTTCGAATAGCCGAACGGCGTGTAGTTGATCATGATGTCGGACGAGGCGACACCCTTCTGCTGGAGATAGGCTTCGAGGATCTTGTTGGTGGTCCGCGGATAAACGTAGTCCGTGCCGGCGAGCACCCAGCGCTTCACCCCCACCGTGTTCATCAGGTAGTCGACCGCCGGGATCGCCTGCTGGTTGGGCGCCGCCCCGGTGTAGAAGACGTTGCGGCTGCACTCCTGCCCTTCGGTACTGGACGGGATAGTAGAGGATGCCGTCGAGCTGCTCGAACACCGGCAGGACGGACTTGCGCGAGACGCTGGTCCAGCAGCCGAAGACGGCGGCGACCTTGTCCACGGAAAGGAGCTCGCGCGCCTTCTCGGCGAAGAGCGGCCAGTTGGACGCGGGGTCGACCACCACCGGCACGATCTGCTTGCCCATCACGCCGCCCATGGTCTTGTTCTGCTGATCGATCAGCATCAGCATGACATCCTTGAGCGGGGCCTCGCTGATGGCCATGGTGCCGGAGAGCGAGTGCAGGATGCCGACCTTGATCGTGCTGTCATCGGCGGCGCGGGCGGCGCGGCTGACGAGCGCTGCCGTGCCCAAGGTCGCCCCCACGGTCGCCGCAGCGGCGGCCGCCATACCGAGCCCGCCAAACTCCCGGCGGCTCAGCCCCGGACCATCAACTGCCATCAAAAGCCTCCTTCCCGATTGTCTCGCCCGATTGTCCTGGAGTGGTTGCACCCGCTCATGAGACGGCAGCGGACCAACAGGAAGGAGGCAAGCAAGAAAGGTGCCAGAGGCTCCGGGCCAATCTCCGAGCGGTAAAAAAGCCGATTTGCCTAAGAAGGTGCCAAAAGCCTTATCCGGCGCCGCCTATCGTTGCATCGGCGAGCATGGGAGATCGGCGGTACGATCAGGCGGCTGCTATCCCAGGTTCAGGCGGCTGCTATCCCAGGTTGAAAAAAGGCCGGTCAGCCCTCGATCGGCGCCTGGCGGGGCATAGCCCCTGACTAGAGGCTGGCCTCGATGAACGCCTTGAGGCGGCTCTTGGGCGCGGCGCCGATCTGGCTCGCCGCCGGCTTGCCGTCCTTGAAGATGATCAGGGTCGGGATGCCGCGCACCGCGTAGGCGTTCGGCGTCACCGGGTTCTCGTCGATGTTCACCTTGGCGACGGTGATCCGGCCGGCGAACTCGCCCGCCAGCTCCTCGAGCGCCGGGCCGATCACCCGGCACGGGCCGCACCATTCCGCCCAGAAATCGACCAGCACCGGCCCCTTGGCGCCGAGCACGTCGGTGGCGAAGCTCTGATCGGTCACGGCCTTGGTCTTGTCGCTCATCCGCGACTCCTGCCCCTGAAGTGGGACCAGCAAATGGGCAGTGCCGCCGCCGGGTCAAGCCGGGGACGAATTCGCCCCGTCGTTGCCTGGGTTGTGCGGATCGAGGAGTGCCGCGGGCAGGACGTCGACGCGCAGCGCCTCGGTCCAGACCAGCGCCGCGACCACCGGGCGGTCCGGGAAGATGCCGCTGAGCACGGCGCGATAGGACGCGAGCTGGCGGAGATAGAGCGGGGGGGTCTCGGCGAGGGTCGCCGGCGGGCGGCGGTTGGTCTTGAAATCGACGAAGAGGACGCGATCGGGCAGCACCGCGAGCCGGTCGACGAGGCCGCCGACCACGCGCTCGCCGATCAGGCCGGTGAGGGGCACCTCGGCGCGTCCGGCCGGCCCGAACAGAGGCGCGAGGTCGGGGTGGGCGAGCACGCCGAGCGCCGCCTCGGCGAGTGCCACGGCCTCCGCCGGTTCGAGCCCCTGGCCGGGCCGGGCGAAGAACGCGCGCGCCGCGTCCGCCCGCCGCTCCACCGGCACCGCGGGCAAATGCTGCAACGCGGCATGCACCAGCGCGCCGCGCCGGAAGCGCCGGCCGGCCGGGTCGCGGAGCGCGAGCGGCGAGCCCGAGGCGGGCGGCGTGCCAAGCTCCACCCCCTCCGGCCGGCTCGGCGCGAGCGGGGTCGGCCGCGCCGGCTCGGGCGGCGGCGGCGCTGGGCGCCACTCGGGCGCCCGACCCGCCCAGGCGGGCAGCGGCGCCGCGGCGAGGCCGGGGGCAGCCCGCTCCTTTTCCGCTTCCGCCCGCTGGGCCAGGGCGAAGCGCAGGCGCTCGCCGCCCCATTCGCCCGCGAAGGGCACGCGCTCCGCCCCCAGCCGGGCGAAGCCCCGCTCCACCAGCCGGTACCAGCAATTCTCGGGCAGGGCGCCCCGCATCTCCCAGCCGGCCACCACCACCCGGTCCTCGGCCCGCGTCAGCGCGACATAGAGGAGCCGGTTGTGCTCCTCGATCGCCGCCTGCCGGCGTTCGGCGGCCAACGCCTCGATCGCCCGGCAGCGATAGGCGCGGTTGGGCGCGAAGAGCGGCAGTACCGCGCCGGTGAGCGGGTCGCGGCCGCGGAACAGCGTCTCGTTCTCCGGCGGCAGGCCGGTCGTGTCGGGCAGGATCACCAGCGGCGCCTGCAATCCCTTCGCCCCGTGCACGGTCATCACCCGCACCATGCCGCCCCCCGGGGCCGCCGGGCCCTCCGCCTGGCGCTCGACCTCCGCGCCCGCCCGCTCGAGCCAGTGCAGGAACCCCTGCAGCGAGGGCACGTTGGTCTCAGCATGGCGGAGTGCGGCGCCGAGCAGCTCGTCCACCGGCTCGGCCGCCTCGACGCCGAGCCGCGCATAGAGCCGGGCCCGTCCGCCGAGCGGGCCGAGCGCCTCGGCGAGCAGGGCATGGGGGCTCGCGTAATCGACGCGCCCGAGCAGGGCGGCGAAGAGCTCCCGCGCTGCACGCCAGGCCGGGTGCTCGCCGGCGCGGGCGGCGAGCGTCTCGGCAAGCGTGCCCCGGCGCCCGGGGCAGAGGGCGAGCAGGTCCTCGTCGCCAAGCCCACCCAGGGGACTCACCAAAAAACTCGCGAAAGTGAGGTCGTCCTCGGGCAGAAGGAGCGCATGGCAGAGCGCAAGCAGGTCCTGCACCGCCGGCTCTTCGCTGAGTTGCAGCCGGTCGAGCCCGGCCACCGGCACGCCGGCCGCCTTCAGCGCCCGGACCAGCGCGCGGGTGAAGGCGTTGCGCCGCCGCACCAGCACCAGCACGTCGCCCGGCGCCAGCGCCCGATCGCGGCTCGCGAGCCGCACGGCGCCCCCGGTCTCCTGCCCGATCCAGCGCGCGAGCCCGGCGGCGAGGCGGCTCGCCGCCGAGATCCGGGTCAGGTTCTCCGTCGGCACCGTCCAGGGCGTCGGCGCCGAAGGCTCGGAGGCGGGCGCGAGCGGCCACAGCTCCACCGCCCCTGCCTGGCCGGCCCGCACCGGGTCGTGGTGCAGCCTCCGCTCCGGCGCCAGGACGCCCGCGCGCGCCGGCAGATCGGCGAACACGGCGTCCACCAGGGCGAGCACGGGCTCGGTGGAGCGGAAGGAGATTTCGAGCGCCGGCTCGCGCCATGCCTCGCCCGCCATCCGCACGCGCCCGCGGAGGGTTTCGCGCCAGTGCTCGAAGCCGGCCGGATCGGCGCCTTGGAAGGAAAAAATCGATTGTTTCGGATCGCCCACCGCGAACACGGTCCGGCCCGCCTCGCGGGCGCCGAGGCCGGCGAAGAACTCGGCGGTGAGCGCATCGGCGATCGCCCATTGCTCGGGCGCGGTGTCCTGCGCCTCGTCGAGCAGCAGATGGTCGAGCCCGCCATCGAGCTTGTAGAGCACCCAGGCGGCGCCGGATTTTTCGAGGAGCCGTTTCGTGCGCCAGATGAGGTCGGAATAATCGAGCCGGGCAGAGAGCTCCTTCGCGTCGTCATAGGCGGCGAGCACCGGGACGGCGAGCGTGACGAGATCAGCGGAGGCGGCGGCGACCCCTTCGGCCGCTTCGGCCTCGAGGATTTCAAGCACATGCGCCTGCTCGGCGAGCAGGATCTCCGGGACCGCGGGCGCCGCCTCGGCGAGGACCTTGTTGACGAGGCCCCCCGGCTGGCGCGGCAGGCCGGCGGAGGTGAGGAAATACTCGACCCGTTCGGCGAAGCGTTCCCGCCGCGCCGCCGGCGCCAGCGCGAGCCAATCGAGCATCGCCCGCGCGCGCTCGGCAAGCTTCGCGCTGCCGCGCCCGGCGAGCATCGACAGGGCGGCCCGGAGCGCGGCCTCGTCGCTCAGCTCCGCCCGGTCGGGCGGTTCGTCCGGTGCGCCGGCGGCGCGGCGAAGGGCCTCCGAAGGGGCAGGCAGCGCCGGAGGGCGCGTCGCGTCGAGGTTGCGGATCAGGCCGCCCAGCCGGTCGAGCGTGCCGATCAGCGGCGCCAGCCTGCCGATCGCCGCGCGCAGCGGACCGCTCGCCCGGCCGAGCACGTGCTCGCCGGCCGCCTCGAGGGCGAGCGTCGTGTCCTCGGCCGCCGCCAGCTCGAAATGCGGCGAGAGCGAAGCCTCCAGCGGGAAACGGCGCAGCACCGACTGGCAGAAGGCGTGGATCGTGCTGATGCGCATTCCGCCCGGCAGGTCGAGGACCTCGGCGAAGAGCTTTCGCGCCTGCAGGCGAAGATCCGCGTCCGGCACGAAGCCCAGCTCGGCGAGCGCCTGGTCGAGTTTTTCCCCCCTCATCACCACCCATTCGCCGAGCCGGCGCTGCAGCCGGAGCGCCATCTCGGCGGCGGCGGCGCGGGTGAAGGTGAGGCAGAGGATGCGCCCCGGCGGGTTGCCCGCGAGCATCAGCCGCAGCAGCCTATCGGTGAGCAGCTTGGTCTTGCCCGAGCCCGCGGAGGCGCCGACGAAGGCCGAGACCGCCGGATCGGAGGCCGCGCGCTGCGCCTCCGCGGCCCGGCTGAGCGCCGCGCCCGCGCTGCTCATTCCTCGGCCTCCGCCCATTCGCCGACGCGGGCGAGCCGGTCGTAGTCGGAATGGACCAGGTTCGCCGGATGCGGCCGGGCGAGGTAGGGCGTCGCCGGGTCGTCGAACCGGGCGATCAGGGCGGCCAGGCCGGACGCCGCCGCGGCGACGAGGCCCGGAATATCGGCCGGCCTGCCGAGATCGATCGCCCTGCCCGGCGTCGCCCCGCCGGAAAGGCCCCAGTAAACGAGCTCGGCGGCCGGCCGCGCGAAGGCCGCTCCGAACGTGCCGGCCTCGGCCATGGCGGCGAGCAGCGGCAGCTGCGGCGCCCGCCCGGCCAATGCCGCGGCCGGCGTCGGCACGCCCCCGGTCTTGTAGTCGAGGATGGCGAGGCGGCCGTCGGCGCGGCGCTCGATCCGGTCGGCCCGCCCGCGCAGGACGAAGGGCCCCGCCGGCCCGGCGAGGGTCCATTCCCCGGGCTGCTCGAGCGCGACCGCAGCGGGCGCTCCCGCCGCCCGGCGCGCCGCCTCCGCCTCGGCCACCCAGCCGGCGATCCGCGGCAGCCGCGGCGCCCACCAGGCAGCGAGATGCGGCGGGAGGTCGGCCGCTTCGAGCGCCCGGGCGAGCGCGGCCTCGATCCGCCCCGCGACATCGCCGGGCCATGCGGCGTGGAATCGGCCGAGGAAGCCGGCGAGGCCGGCATGCACGATCAGGCCGAAATTTCGCGCGTCCGCGACCTCGCCGATGCCGTCCAGGGATTCGAGGCGGAGGATGTGGCGGGCGTAGATCTGGTAGGGATCGGCGAGCCAGGTCGCGACCTCGGTGAGGCCGAGCCGGCGCGGGCGGAGCGCCAGCGGGGGAAGCGGCCGCGGCGCGCGGGCCGGACGCGGCGGGCCCGCCGGATGGTCGAGCGCGCGTGCCCAGGCGACGGCAGGATGCTCCGCCAGCCGCCTTCCCTGGCCCGCGAGCATCGCGTCGAGCCGCACCAGCCAGCGCGCCGGCACCGCGGGCGCGCCCTCGCGCCGCCGCGGCGCGGAAAGAACGATGGTGGGGGCGGCGAGGGCGGACAAAAGAAAATCGTGGGCCGTCCGGCCGATCGCCTCCTCCGGCGATCCGAGCCCGAGTGCGGCGCGCATCGGCCGGCTGAGCCAGGGGCCGGGATCGGTGGCCGGCGGCCAGGTGCCCTCGGTGAGGCCGCCGAGCACCATCAGCTCTGCCGCCTGGAGACGCGCCTCGAGCAGCCCCCAGATGAAGATCCTCGGGTGCTCGGCGTGGCCGCTGTCCCCTCTGCGCCCGCGCAGGGCGCGGCGGGTGCGCACCACCGCGCCGGCGAGGCTCTCCGTGAGGAGGAAAGAAAACTCGGCGGGCGGGATCGGCGGCAGGTGGGAAAGCGCGGGCATCAGCTCGGCGAGATGGGCAGCGAGCGCCTCGCCTTCCTCGAGCGCCCAGAGAAGCGCGGGGCCGGGCTCGGCATCGGTCGCGGCGAGCGCCTCGGCGCTCTCGATCAGGGCGGCGAGCAGCGCGGCGGGCGCCGCCTGGGCCTGCCTGCGGGCCCGCTCGAGGGGGGCGAGCGCCACCCCGAGCCGCCGCACCAGCTCGCCGCCGCCCCTTTTGTTCGCCGCGGCGAGCGCGAGCGCGCGGAGGCCGGGCGGTGGGCCCGGCCCGCGCAGAACCCCAAGCTCGAGCGCCCGTGCCGCCGCCCGCGCGGCGGGCGGGGCGAGGCCGGCGGCGCAAAGCGGGTGCTTCAGCAGCGCGAGGAGCGGCAGCGCCGCGTACTCCTCCTCCGCCGCAGTTGCGAGCAGGCGGAGGAAGATCGCGGGCGGGGTCTCGCCGAGCGGCTCGCCGGCGCTGTCGTCGGCGACGATGCCGAAGCGCAACAGCTCGGCGCCGACGCGGCGGGCGAGCGCGCGGTCGGGCGTCACCAGCGCCGCCCGTGCCCCCGGGACCTCGATCGCGCCGCGCAGCGCCAAGGCGATCGCCACCGCCTCCTCCTGCTGGTCGGCGGGCTCGAGGCGGAAGAGGCCGGCGATCTCGGCGGGCGCGTCGTCCGGCCAGGCGAGCGCGGGCGCGGGCAGGAGGGCGCGGCGCAGCGTCCGCGAGCGCTCGGCGGGGACCGGGCCGGGCAATCCCGGGAACGGCCGCACGTCATCGCGCCGCGCCCCGATCGCTTCGAGCAGCCGGGCGGCGCCGGCATCGGCGTGGTCGGGATGGGCGGTGCCGAGGGCGGAAAAATGCTTTTCCGCCATTTCACCATCGAGGCCGGGGAGGATCACGCGGCCCTCGGGCAGGCGGGCGATCGCCCGCAGCAGCGCCGCGACGGCGGGAAACTCGCCCAGGCTGCCGGCCGCCCAGATCGGGCGGGACGGCGGCGCCTCCGTCCAGGCCCGGGCCTGGGCGGTGAGCAGAGCCACCTGCCGGGCGGCCGGGTTCGTCAGTCCCTGCCCGGCGAGCCAGGCGGGCCAGGCGTCGGTGACGATGCGGAGGAAGGCGAGCGTGGTCTGCCAGTGGGCGGCGAATTGGGCGGGGACGACGCCGGGAAGGGCGGCGGCGAGGTCGATCCCGGCCCGCTCGGCCTCGTCCTGCAGGCGGGCGAGCTCGGTGGCGAGCGCCCAGGCGCGGTCGGCGCGTGCCGCGGCGGCACCGGCGGCACCGGCGGCGAGGATGAGGCGGGCGAGGGCCGCGAGTCGCTCGGCCTCGCCGATCGCGGGCGGGAGATCGAGCGCGCCGGCAAGCGCGAGCGGCGCCTCGTCCAGCGCGCCGAAGGCGGCGATGCGCGGCAGCAGCAGCGGCCGGCCCTCGGCGCGGCGGAGAAAAGCCTCGGCGAGGGCGCGCGCCGCACGCCGGGTCGGCAGCAGGATCAGCCCATCGGCGGCGCCGACCGGGTCCGCGCCTTTCAGGTCGAGCCACGCCGCGGCAACGCTGTCGAGGAACGGGCTCTCCGGCGGCAGCGCGAAGAGGTTCATCCGCCCCATCGTCGGCCCATCATCGGCCCATCACCGGCTTTGGCCTGTCTCGCGGGCGGTGAGGCTCGTTTCGGCCGCCATGAGGTCGGGCGGCGCGGAGAGGTGGAACCAGAGCCCGTCATGGACGATGGCGGCGAGCCTTCCTCCCGCGATCGCCCGGCTCCACAGCAGGCTCATGCCGAACCGGCCGGCCGGGGCGTCCTGGAAGAGGGCGGGACGGACGAGCTGGATGCCGGAATAGACGTAAGGCGCCACCTCGCGCTCCCGCCGCCAGCGGATGGCGCCCATCGGGTCGACCATGAAGTCGCCGGGGCCGATCTCGCCGCGCACCTGGCAGGTGCGGTGGACGAGGAGGAGGCCGTCATGCCGCGCCGGGTCGAGGTTCTCGGCGAGGCGGGCCAGCGCCGGGCGGGGGCCGTCGAGCCACAGCACGTCGCCATTGACGACGAAGAAGGGAGCGGGCCCGAGCGCGCCCGCCGCCAGCGCCGCGGCGACCGATCCGCCGGTGTCGAGCAGCGTGGGCTCGCGCCTGAGGCGGATGCAGGGCGGCCCGGCGCGGCCGGCGAGGTGGGCGGCCAGGCGCTCGGCCTGCCAATGCGCGTTCACCACCACCTCCGCGACCCCGGCCGCGGCGAGGCGATCGAGCGCGCGGTCGACGAGCGGCCGGCCGCCGACCGGGAGGAGGGGCTTCGGGATCTGCTCGGTGAGCGGGCGCATCCGCGTGCCGAGGCCGGCCGCGAGGAGCATGGCGCCAAGGGGCGTCGGCATGGGCGTCATCCGAGCCGGCCGGGCCAGCCGGAAAGACGAGCCTCGCGGCCGGTTTCGCCGCGGATCGCGAGCGTGATGCGCAGCGCGTCGGCCGGGGCCAGCGGGCCGAGCCGGTCCGCCCATTCCACCAGCGAAATATCGCCCGCCGCCTCGTGCCAGCCGAGCTCGGCGAGGCCGTCCGGCCCGGCGAGCCGCCAGAGGTCGAAATGGTGCACCGGGCCGAGGCGGGTGGCGTAGGTCTGGAGCAGCGTATAGCTCGGACTCGGCACGACCAGGGCGGGATCGCCGGCGGCGGCGCGGAGGAAGGCGCGGGCGAGCGTCGATTTGCCGGCGCCCAGCGGGCCCTCCAGCAGGATCGCATCGCCCGGCCGCGCCAGGGCGGCGAGACGGGCGGCCAGCCGCTCCGTCGCCGCCGGATCGGCCAGGACCAGCCTGCATTGGGGAGCGGCGTTCGCGGACGGCACGGGCGAAATCTGCCGCCCGCGGCGCCGCGGGACAACCGCGGGTGCCGGATTGTCGCGCTTGCCGGATTTGTCGCGCTTGCCGGATTTGTCGCGCTTGCCGGATTGTCGCGCTTGCCGGATTGTCGCGCTTGATTGACGGGCGCGCTTGATTGACGGGCGCGCCTGGGTAGGGTGCCGGCATGGCTGAAGAGATCATCACCGACGTGGCGATCGTCGGCGCCGGGCCGGTCGGGCTGTTCGCCGTTTTCGAGTGCGGCATGCTCCGGATGCGGAGCGTGCTGATCGACGCGCTCGCCGCGCCCGGCGGGCAGTGCGTGGCGCTCTATCCGGAGAAGCCGATCTACGACATCCCGGCCCATCCGGCGATCTCGGCGGGCGAGCTGATCGCTGCCCTCGAGCGCCAGATCGCGCCCTTCGCGCCCGGCCGGCTGCTCGGCCGCCGGGTCGAGGCGCTGGCCGGCGCGGCGGGGGATTTCCGCCTCGGCATCGAGGGCGGGGCGACGGTCAGGGCCAAGGCGGTGATCCTCGCCGCCGGGGCCGGCGCCTTCGGCCCCAACCGGCCGCCGCTCGAGGGCCTTGCCGAGTACGAGGCGAGCGGCGCGGTGCGGTACTACGTCACCAACCGGGAGGCGCTGCGCGGCAAGCGGGTGGTGATCGCGGGGGGCGGGGATTCGGCGGTCGATTGGGCGCTGGCGCTCGGCGGCATCGCGGCCGCGATCAGCGTCGTGCATCGGCGGGAGAAGTTCCGCGCCGCGCCGGAGAGCGCCGCGCGCCTCGCCGAAGCGGCGCGTTCGGGCGCGCTCTCGCTGGTCGTGCCCTTCCAGCTCGCCGGGCTCGCCGGCGTCGCGGGCGTGCTCGAAGCGGTCGAGCTCGCCGGGTTCTCGGGCGAGAGGCGGGCGATCCCGGCCGACGTGCTGCTCGCCTTCTTCGGGCTCTCGACGGATCTCGGCCCGATCGCACGCTGGGGCCTGGCGCTCGAGCGCCATCAGCTGGTGGTCAATCCCGCCAGCTGCCAGACCTCGCATGCCGGCGTCTTCGCGATCGGCGACGTCGCCTGCTATCGCGGCAAGCTCAAGCTCATCCTCCAGGGGTTTTCCGAGGCGGCGCTCGCCGCGCACGCGATCCACCCGATCGTCTTTCCCGGCCAGGCCCTGCATTTCGAGTATTCGACCACGAGCGGGGTTCCGGCGCTCGGGGCCTAGGGTCATGCCTAATTCCTTAAACGCATCGATCGCGCCGTGCCGAGTGCCGGCTTTCATGGAAAGCCGACATGTCGGTGCTTGTCCAAGTGCCCGATTGACGCCCGATTGACGCGGCGTTTCGTGATCGCTAGGCGAGTGACGAACCGCGGCGATCGGGCACCATATTCGGGGCATGGCGCAAGGAGGCCGTCAGCGCAATCCTCGGTACGCGAGAACGAAGACGCCCGCGCCGCCGCATTCGACCAGGGTCCCCACCACGATTCCCCAAGGAGGCATCGGGATGATCGCAACCCGCCGCGGCCCGCTCGGCGCCTGACGAATGAGCGAGATCCTGCGCCGGACGATCGCCGCGGGCGGACGCTTTTCCGCCCGCCTCGAGACCGGCGATATCCTGCGCATCGTCGATCTCCACGGCCAGCAGGCGGTCGACTTTCTCGCCTTTGCCGCCAACCTGCCGGCGGACCGCTACAACGCCGCCAACACGATGAAGATGAACGGCACGATCTATCTCGGCAAAGGGACAAAGCTTTACTCCGAGCGGGCCGAGGCGCTGCTCACGATCGTCGCGGACACGCTCGGACGCCACGACACGATCGGCGGCTGCTGCAGTGCGGCGAGCAATTTCGCCCGTTACGGCATCAAGGATACGCCGAGCTGCCACGCGAACTTCACCGCCGAGCTTGCCTGCTGGTCGCTCGGGCCGGCCGATATCGTCGCCAATGTCAACTTCTTCATGAACGTGCCGGTGCGCCAGGACGGCACGATGGCGATCGAGCCCGGCCTCTCCAGGCCCGGCGATTACGTGGCGCTCTGTGCCGAACGCCCGGTGATCGCGGTGCTCTCGAACTGCCCGCAGCGGCACAATCCGGCGTCGGGCTTCAGTCCGACGCCGATCGAGGTCATCGTCACGCGCCCATGAGCGCGAGCGCCGTCCGCGCCGGCGCGCCGTCCGGACGGCCCCGCCCTTCCAGGCCGGGGAGCTTCGGCTCCGGGCCTTGCGCTATGCGGCGAGGCGCTGGTCGTGGGTGCGCATGCCGATAAGCAGGGCGTCGATGCCCTCGCGCAGCAGGCCGAGGCGCTGGTCGAGGTCGGCGGCGATGGAGCGGAGGCGTTCGGCGGCGCCGGAGGTGTCTTCGGTGCGCTGGCGCAGCCCGGCGATGCCGGTGGAGACGGTGCCGGTGCCGAGGGCGGCCTGCTGGACGGAGCGGGCGATCTCGTCGGTTGCGGCGCGCTGCTCCTCGACGGCGCTGGAGACGGTGGTGGCGATCAGCGTGAGGCCGCCGATGCGCTCGGCGACGCGGGTGATGGCGGCGACGAAGTCGCGTGTCTCGGCCTGGATGGAGGCGATCTGGGCGGCGATCTTGCCGGTTGCCTGGGCGGTCTGGTTGGCGAGGCTTTTGACCTCGCCGGCGACCACGGCGAAGCCCTTGCCGGCATCGCCGGCGCGGGCGGCCTCGATCGTTGCGTTGAGCGCGAGCAGGTTGGTCTGGCCGGCGATGTCCTCGATCAGTCGCACGACGTCGCCGATGCCGGTGGCGGTCTGGGCGAGGACCCCCACGCGCTCGGCCGAGCCGTTGGCGTCACCGGCGGCGCCCTCGACCGCGGTGGCGGCCTCGGCCATGCGGGCGGCGATCTCGCGGATCGAGGCGGAGAGCTCCTCGGTGGCCGCCGCGAGCTGATCGACGCCGGCGGAGGCGCCGGCCGCGCTCCGGGCGATGGTGCCGGCCTCGCCGCGCGCGTTCTGGGCCAGCGCGTTGAGGTCTTCGGCGGTGCGCTTGAGGGTTCCGGCCGCGTCGGCGACGCCGGCGACGGCCTCGCCGGCGCGGCGCTCGAAGCCGGAGAGCAGCGCGGCGAGGCGCGCCGCCTCGGCGAGCTTTTCCTGCTGCTCGGCCGCGATGGCGGCGGCCATCCGCCGCGCCTCGGCCGCCCCCGCGCGGAGCGTCTCGACGGCGGCGGCGATGGCGCCGATCTCGTCGGTCCGGCCGCGGTCGGGCACGGTCGTTTCGAGCTCGCCGGCGGCGATCCGGCCAAGGGTCCCGGTCAGCCGGCCGAGCGGGGCGATCACCCGGCGCCAGCAGAGCACGCCGCCGACGAACGCCACCGCGATCGAGGCGAGCATCCCGAGCAGGGCCGCGGTGAGCCGGGTCAGCGCGGCGCCGCGCTCGTTCCGCGCCGTCCGCATGGCCGAGGCCAGCAATGCCTCGCGCGGCGCCGCCAGGGTCTCGAGCCAGGGCACCGCGAACGCATGCAACGCGGGTCCGGCATCGGCGCCCACGGCTCCGCCGCTCGCGACCACGATGTCGTGGCGGTAGCGGGGTTCAGCCACCGCCATGAACCCGTGGGCGATGTCGGCCAGCGCCTGGGCGCGCCCGGGGTCGGGCGGCAGCGCGGCGGCCTTGCGCTGCACCGCGGCCCAAAGCTCCTCGACCTGCCCGGTCATGAACTCGAGCCGCGCCGGCGAGGCCGCGGCCGCCCGCGCGGCGCCCGCCCCAAGGTCCTGGAGGTCCTGGATCGTCAGCGAGGAACGCAATCCGGCGATCGCGCGCAGGCTCATCAGCAGATCGGCAAGGTCGGTCTCGGCCGCCACCCGCGGATCGGCCCGCATCAGCCGCGCCTGCAGCGTCACGTCGAGCCCGGCGAACGAATTCACCAGCGCGGTCGGCGCGGCGACCACCGCCTTCGCCAGGTTCGGCACCGGCTTGCCGCCCGCCGCCCGGAACCGATCGAGCAGCCCGGCGAGGGTCTGCTCCTCCTGCTCGAGCTTCGCCACCGGCAGCTCAAGCGCCGCGGCAGACCGGCGGGCGGCGGCACGCTCCCGCGCGGCTTTGGCGAAGCTCGCCTCGTTGGCACCCATGGTGGTGTCCGCGGTGGCGAGCAGGACCAGCGGGCCGCGCTCCACCGCAGTGGCGACCGCGGCCTTCATGGAGAGGTCGAGCGCGCGGGTCAGCGCGATCGCCCGGCCGGCGTCGGCGGACGCCCGCCAGGAGCGGGCGACGATCCAACCCGAGGCGATGACGCCGGGCACGGCGACGATGAAGAGCGCAAAAAAGAACAACGTCCGGACCCGCATCCTGCCCTCCAAAGCGAGGCCGGCACCATGGCGCGCGGGCGATTGACGCCCGGTTAATCGGCCGGCGGCTCCAGCTCTGCGTTTCTCGCCTGCCAGGGCCTTCGTGCCGCATCTTCCCGCCCCTTGCCGCCGCACCATTTGGAGACAATCGGGCAACGGAGTGGAGCCATGCGCCGCGTCTTGGGGTTGGTCCTGATCGGGGCATTCGTGCTCGCCGGCGCGTCGGGCGCGCTGGCTGCGGGGCCGACGCAATCCTATGGCGTGCAGGCCCCGGCGGTGCCCCAGCCGGCGGCACCGCCGGGCGCCGCGGCGCCTTCGCTCTCGATCCTCGGGCTGCCGGTGAGCGTCAACGCGCCGGTGGCCGCGCCCTATTGCAACTGCGCGACGCAGAATTTCGGCGGCCAGCCCATGCGGGGCCCGGAAGCGCTGATCGTGCCCGCGCCCGACCGCCAGCAGTAACCGCCGGGGAAGCCGGCCGGGGGCGGCGAAAGGCCGCCATCAAACGCGCGGCGCGGGGACCGGAGGCGTGGCGGAGGCGATTCGCGTGCTATGCGGGCCGGCGAGGGGAAGGCGCCGAGCGGATGGATGTCGCCAAGGACGTGATTGTCGTCGGAGCCGGGATCAGCGGCGCCGCGAGCGCATACGAGCTCGCGCGCGCCGGGCTCTCCGTGACCCTGCTCGATCGCTACGCGCCCGCCGCCATGGCCTCCGGCTGGACGCTCGCCGGCGTGCGCCAGTCCGGCCGCCATCCGGCCGAGCTGCCGCTGGCGCGGGCGGCGGTGGCGCTCTGGCCCGCGCTCGGCGAGCAGCTCGGCGCCGATATTTTCTATCGCCGCGACGGCAACCTGAGGCTGGCGCGCAGCGCGGCCGAGCTCGCGGTGATCGAGACGCTCGTCCGCGAGCAGTCCGCGGCGGGCCTGCCGATCCGCCTGCTGCGCGGCGCCGGCGAGATCCGCGGCGTCACGTCCGCCGTTGCCGCGGAGGTGCTCGCCGCCTCGTTCTGCCCGACCGACGGCCACGCCGATCCGCATGCGACGGTCGCCGCCTATGTCGAGGCGGCGCGGCGGGCGGGCGCCCGGCTCCGCTTCGGCGAGCGCGCTCATGCGATCGAGATGGCGCGTGGCCGGGTCGTCGGCGTGCGCACCGATCGCGGGACGGCCGCGGCGGGCGCGGTGGTTCTCGCCGCGGGCGTGTTCGGCAACGAGCTGCTGCGGCCGCTCGGACTGGAGGTGCCGCTCGCCGTGCACGAGGTGACGGTGCTGCGCTCGGCGCCCGGGGAGACGGTGCTGCTTCCGGTGATCGGGGTCGCCAATGCCGATTGCGCCGGCCGCCAGGAGGTCGATGGCCGCTTCCGCGCGACCAGCGGCCTGCTGCCCTGGGACGGCGACTACAGCGACCAAGGCGGGCGCCCATCCGTCCGCCCCTCGGCCGCGTCGATCGCCGCGGTGGTGGAGAAATTCGCCGCGGTGGTGCCGTCCTTCCGCCAGGCGCGCATCGAGGCCGTCTGGGCCGGGCTGATCGACCTCACGCCGGATGCGCTGCCGGTGCTCGATGCGCCGGAATCCGTCGCCGGGCTGGCGATCGCCATGGGCTTCTCCGGGCACGGGTTCTGCCTGGGCCCGGTCACGGGGCAGATCATGGCGGCCCTGGTCCAGGGCGCCGCGCCGGCCCTGCCGATCGCGCCCTTCCGCCTCGCCCGCTTCGCCGCGCGGCCCGTGCAGGCCGCGCCGGCGACGCTGCACGGGTGATGCCGAGGGCCGGGGGCATCCGCGGGCGCCCGCCGCCCGTATTCCAAGGGCCGCCTGATCCGGTTTTTTGCAATGTCCGCCGTGGCCCTGTTCCCCAGCCTGTTCGCCCCCAGCCTGTTCGCCCCGAGCCTGTTCGCCCCGAGCCTGTTCGCCTATCGTGGCGTGCAGAGGGTCCGGCCTGCGATGGAAGAGGACATGTTGCGGCCGGACGCGGCCGGTGAAGAGGGCGCCAGCCTGTCCGCCGATCTTCTGGGCCGCATCGCCACCGGGGACCGGGCGGCGTTCCGCCGGCTCTATGACCTCCTCGCGCCGCGGCTCTACGGGGTCGCCCTGCGCATCGTCGGCGAGCGCGGCTTGGCCGCGGACGCGCTGCAGGACGCCTTCATCCAGGTCCTCAACCAATCCGGCCGGTTCGATCCGGCGCGCGGCAGCGCCGAGGCCTGGCTGGTCAGCCTGGTCCGCTATCGCGCGCTCGACATCGTCCGCGGCCGCCGGCGCGAGGTGCTCGGCTTCGAGCCCGCGGACGCGGCGCTGGATCAGCCCGACGCGCTCGCCCTTCTCAGCGCCGACGAGGACGGGAGGGCGCTGCGCGCCTGCCTCGAGGCGCTGGAGGCGGACCGCCGCCGCCTGATCGAGCTCGCCTTCATCGAGGGGTTTTCCCAGGCCGAGCTTGCCGCCCGCTTCCGCCTGCCGCTCGGGACGGTCAAGTCTTCCATCCGTCGCGGCCTCCTCAAGCTCCGGGAGTGTCTCGGGCGATGAGCGGCAGCGGCGAGGAACGCGACCTGGCGGCCGCCGAGTTCGTGCTCGGCACGCTCGATCCGGCGGCCGCCCGGGCGCTGGCGCGCGCGGCCGCGACCGATCCCGCGCTCGCCGCCGCGCTCGCCGCCTGGGAGCGCCGCCTCGCCCCGCTCGCGCGGCTGGTGGCGCCGGTCGATCCGCCCGCCGGGCTCTGGCCGCGGATCGCGGCCGCCACGGCATCGCCCAGGGTCAACTGGCCGCGCGTCTTCGCCCGCGCCTGGCAGAGCCTGGGGTTCTGGCGCTTGGCGACCGCCGGCGCCCTGGCGGTCGCCGCAAGTCTTGCCGGCTTCATCGTGCTGCGCCCGCCCCCGCGCCCGCCGGCGGGACCGATGTACATGGCGAGCATCGCGCCGATGGGATCGCACACGCCGCTGTTCGTGGCCGAGATGCGGCCGGGCGGCGGGCTGATGGTCCATGCGCTCGCGCCGATGAGGCTCGCGCACGGCATGGCGCTGGAGCTTTGGGCCAAGCCCGCCGGCGCGAAAGCCATGACGGCGCTCGGGATGGTGCCGGCGAGCGGCCGGCGCGTCCGGCTGGCCGCCAATATCAGCGACGGCGCGGAGCTGATGATCAGCCTCGAGCCTGCCGGCGGCGCGCCGGGCGGCGCGCCCACCGGGCCCATGCTCTATGAGGGCCGCCTCACGCGGGTGGATTGAACCGCGCGCGGCTCAGCCGGGGCGCGCCAGCAGCCCGAGCTGCCCGGCGAGCAGCAGCATCGCCTCGGCGATCATGTGGGCGCAGAGATGTGCCGCCAGGCCGCCGATATCCTGGGCCGGGCTCACGGTGTTGAAGTCCATCGCCACGATCTCGAGCCCGGCGAGCGCGCGCATCAGCGCGATGCCCTCGCGCGCCGAGAGCCCGCCCCAGGAAGGCGTGCAGACCCCGGGGGCGATGGCGGGGTCGAACACGTCCATGTCCCAGCAGAGATAGACCGGCCGGCCGGCGACGGCGTCGCCGAACTCGGCGATCGTCTGGGCGAAGCCGCGGGCGAGCAGCTCGTCGATCGAGACCACCCGGAAGCCGAGCGCCTGCGAGCGGGCGAGGACGCCGGAGCGGAAGGTGAAGCCGCGGATCCCGACATGCCAGGAGAGCGCGGGGTCGATCGCGCCGTCCTCGGCGGCGCAGGTGAACTGCGTCGTCGGGTTGTAGCGGTCGGCGGGATCGGCCGGATAATCGTCGGTGTGGCTGTCGATATGCAGGGCGACGAGCCCGGGGTGCCGGCGCCCGGCGGCGCGCATCAGCGGCAGCGAGATCGCGCCGTCCCCGCCGATGCCGATCGGCACCGCGCCGGCATCGAGCACGGCGAGTGCCGCGGCCGCGATCCGCGGCAGCGCCTCGGCCGGCCTGCCGGGCATGATTGCGACATCGCCACAATCGACCGCGCCGAGCAGCGCCGGCACGTCCGCATCCCCGATCAAGGGGTGATAGCGGCGGATCAGCCGCGATTCCCGGCGCACCGCGGCCGGCCCCTCCCGGGCGCCGACGCGGAAAGGGTGGCTGCCGCAATCGAACGGCACGCCGAGCACGCCCACGCGGCTGCCCGGTCCGGGCAAGCCGGCGGGCAGGCCGAGGAAGGTTTCGGGCGGGCGGAAGAGCGGCGCGTCCATCCGTCCTCTGGTCTAGCGGACGGACGAGAAGGACGTGGGATCGAGGAAGGAATTGGTGATCGTCGCGACGATCGGGCCGTCGCGCTCGGTCTCGGCGCGCTTGGCGATCCATTCCGGGTCGACCATGAAGCCCGCCCATTTCTTCTCCCGCTCGGCGAGCGAGTCCCAGGCGAGCATGTAGTAGAGGTCGTGGTTCGAGGAGCCGACGAGCACCGTCCAGAATCCGGCCTGGCGGATGCCGTGGCGCTGCCAGATCCCGAGCGTGATGGTGTCGAACCGCTTGAGCAGCGCCGGCAGCCGGCCCGGCATGCAGTGATAGACGCGGAGCTCGTAGATCATCGGACGGTTCCTCCCGTGGGGGCTCGAGCGGGGAGGATAGCGGAGGGGTCCGGCGCTAGGGAGGGGCGGTCGCGAGCAGAAAGAACCGGCGAAAGGGGAAGAGGGTCGTGCCGTCCGGCCGCGGCGGATGATGCGGGCGGAGCGCGGCGGCGTAGGCCTCGCGGAATTCGCTCCGCTCCGGCTCGGCGAGGGCATCGAGATAGGGGCGGAGGCTGGTGCCCATCGCCCATTGCAGCACCGCGTCCGGCCCGGTGAGCGCGTGGAGGTAGATCGTCTCCCAGAGCTCGATCGTGGCCGCGCGCGGCTTGAGCAGGTCCCAGTACTCCGCCGGCTCGAGGATTTTTACGGACGGGCCGATGCGGGCGAGCGTTGCCGCCCAGGGCCCCTCGTGCGCGATTTTCTGTTGGAGTGTGCGGAAGGGGGCCTGATCCATCGCCGGCATCTGCACCGCCAGCACGCCGCCGGGGGCGAGAAAGGAGAAGAGGCGGGGGAGGAGAGTGTGGTGGTCGGGCAGCCATTGCAGGGCGGCATTGGAGAAAAGCACGTCCGGCGCGCGGTCGGGGGTAAAGGTGGCGGGCACGAACTCGGCGATGTCGGCGCGCGCGAACCGGCAGCCGGGCGCGCCGGCGCGGGCGCGGGCGAGCATCTCCTCCGAACCGTCGAGCCCGAGGATTTCCGCCGCCGGCCAGCGCCGGGCGAGCAGGGCGGTGACGTTGCCGGCGCCGCAGCCGAGATCGACGACATGGGCGGGCGCCTCGGCCGGCACACGGGCCAGCAGATCGAGCGCGGGGCGCAGGCGCTCCGAGCCGAAGCGCAGGTACTGCGCCGGATCCCAGCTCAATGTCGTTCCCGATGCTGGTCCTGAGGCCGCTCGCGGTCGATGCGGTCGAAGGCGCGCTTGATCATGAAGAAGGCGTAGGCGATCGCGCCGAGGAAGACGAGGAGGGCGATGGTCCCGCCGGTGCCGGCCTGGTTGGCCGCGGCGTCCAGCAGCGCCAGGATGGCGACGACCGCCGCCAGCACGATCTGCACCCAGAAGGACATGGGGAAGGACGTGGGCACCATTGCCTCCCTGCGGCCCGGGCGGGGAGCATTACCGGGGCGGACGGAGGAGGGCAATCCGGGCGGCTCAAGCCGTTCAGTCGGCGGCGAGGGCCGGCGCATCCTCCTCCTGGCCGCGCGCGACAGCGCGCCCGGCGGCGAAGAGCCCGCGGAGAAACCCCTCCTCGGCGTTGAGCTTGGACGAGATCGGCAGGCGCGCCAGTGCCTCGTCGGCCTCGTAGCTCCTGACATGGACGGTGCGGGGCAGGGTCTCCAGCTCGTGCTCGAGCACGCCCTGGAAGGCGATCTCGTTGACGCGATTGAAGATCTCGCTGTGGCTGCGCGGCGTGCCGGGACGCAGCCGTGGCTGCGCACGGATCAGCACCAGCTGGTCCGGCGGCTCGGGCAGAAGCAGCGGCGCCAGCGGCGGGTTGCCGGAATAGGCGCCGTCCCAGCACGGGCGGCCGTTGATTTCGACCGCCGGGAAGACGAAGGGCAGGCAGGCCGAGGCGAGCAGCACCTCGACCGTGATCTCCGGGTTGCGGAAGAGCACGGCCTTGCCGGTCTCGACATCGGTCACGCCGACCGTGAGAAGCGGCGCCGCCGGGCTGGCGAGCAGCGCGGGGTCGAGCAGGTCGGCGATCACGGCGCGCAGGGGATTATGGCCGAGCGGATTGAGCTGCGCCGGGCTGAAGAAGCGCATCGCCGTCTCCAGCCCCTGCCAGACCGGGTTGCGGGAGAGGTCCGCGCCCCACAGCCAGCGCTCGATCGGGCCGTTCTGCAGCAGGCTTACGGCATGCGCCTCCGCCACCCGCTCCCACAGCCGGGAGATCGCGGCGCGGGCGCCGTCCGGCCCGCCCGCAGCCCAGCCCTGCGCCAGCATGGTGCCGAGCAGGGCGCCGGAGGAGACGCCGGAGACCCGGTCGGGCGCGAAGCCGGTCTCCAGGAGACGATCGAGGACGCCGGCGGCGAAGGCGCCATGCGCTCCGCCCCCTTGCAGCGCCAGAGCGGCGCGGTGTTTCCACATCATCCACATGATACGTCACATGGTGCGATGCACAATGAAATTCCAGATTGAATGTCGCCGGACCAATGTCGGTTGTCTCGGCCGGGCCTCACGGCAGCCGGGCGAGCAGCCGCACCAGGCCCCGGGTCCGCGCGGCGAAGAGGGACGGGGCATAGAAGGCGCTGGCGGCCCGCTTGCCCGCCTCGGCGCGGGTCGGATAGGGCAGGATCATCCCGGCGAGCGCGGAGAGCCTGAGCCGCCGCTCGATCGCCAGGGTGAAGAGCCCGATCATCTCGCCGCCCGTGCGCGAGAGGATCCCGGCGCCGAGGAGCCGGCCCTGCCTGCTCGCGACGAGCTTGACGAGGCCGCGCGTCTCGCCCTCGGCGATCGCCCGGTCGTTCTCCGCCAGGGGCCAGCGGAGCGACGCGCACGTCGTGGCCGGCGGCGCGCGCCTCGGCCTCGGTGAGCCCGACCTGGGCGAGCTCGGGCTCGGTGTAGAGCACCCGCGGCAGCGCCCGGTAGTCGATGCGCGCGGGGAGGCGGAAGAGCGCCCGGCGGATGACGATGCCGGCATGGTAGCTGCCGACATGGGTGAAGTAGCGCGGGCCGATCCCCGCCGGATCGGCGATGTCGCCGACCGCGTAGACCAGGCGGTTGGAGAGGCTGCGCAGTCCCCGGTCGGTGGCGATGCCCAGGCCGGAGGCCCGGATGGCGCCGGCCTCGAGGCCGAGATCCTCGAGGTTGGGGCGCCGTCCGGCGGCGATCAGGAGATGGCTGCCCGTGAGCCGCCGCCCGTCGGCCAGCACGAGGGTGGGGCCCGGTTCCGCGGCGGCGACCGCCGTGCCCTCGAACAGCCGCACGCCGCCCTCGGCGAGCGCCGCGCGCAGGCCCGCCACCAGCTCGGGGTCCTCGCGGCCGGCGATGGCGGTGGCCTCGACCAGGCTCACTTCCCAGCCCAGCGCGGCATGGGCCGCGGCCATCTCGAGCCCGACCGGCCCGCCGCCGAGGATCAGGAGATGTCCCGCGGGACCCGGAATGCCAAAGAGGGAAGAATTGGTGAGAAAGGGGAGATGATCGAGTCCGGGAATCGCCGGCACAGCCGGGCGGCTGCCGGCGGCGATGACGAAGCGGCGCGCAGTGATCCGCCGGCCTTCGACCGCGATCGCTCCGGGTGCCGTGAACCGCGCCGCGGCCTTGATCACGGTCGCGCCGAGGCCGCGGAAGCGTTCTTCGGAATCGTTGGGCGCGATCGCGGCGATCGCGCCCGCGACATGGGCGGAGACGGCGCCCCAGTCGATCCTGGGCGGCGGCAGGCGGACGCCGAAGCGCCCGGCCGCGCGGGCGCCCGCGGCGGCGTGGGCGGCGGCGAGCAGCGCCTTGCTCGGCACGCAACCCGCGTTCAGGCAGTCCCCGCCCATCCGGTCACGCTCGACGAGCAGGACGGCAAGCCCGAGCTGCGCCGCGACGGCGGTTACTGCGAGGCCGGCGGCGCCGGCGCCGATCACCGCGAGGTCGAAATCAGCCATGGCGGACCTTCCAGCGCCGCCAGGCGATCGGCAGCAGCGCAAGCAGGGCGAGGGCCACCAGGGGGCCGAGCACCGCGGGCGAGAGGATGAGCGAAAGATCGGGGGCGCGGCCGGCGGCGAGGACTGCGGAAAGGCCGGCACCGATCGAAGCGAAGACGAAGGTCGCGGGCAGGATGCCGAGCGCGGTCGCGGCCGCGTAGGGGGCGAGGCGCATGCCGGCGAGCGCCGGGGCGAGATTGACGAGCCAGAACGGGAAGGCCGGGATCAGGCGGAGTGCCAGGAGGTAGCTGAAGCCGTCGCGCTCGAGGCCGGGGCGGAGCCGCGCGACCACGCCGCCGGCATGGCGGACCATCAGGGTCCCGAGCGCGGTGCGGGCGATGAGGAAGAGAAGGATCGCGCCGGCGGTGGCGCCGAGGGCGGCCAGCGCGCCGCCGAGCCAGGTGCCGAAGAGGAGGCCGCCGGCGCAGGTGAGGACCGCGCCGCCGGGGAGCGAGAGCGCCACGGCGGCCGCATAGACCGCGAGATAGAGGGCGGGCGCCGCAAGCGGGCGGCGGGCGACGAAGCGGGCGAGATCGGCCTGGTGGCGGGCGAGCTCGGGAAAGGAGAATTTCTCGGCGAAGCCAAGCCGCCAGGCCGCCGCGATCGCGAGCGCCAGCAGCAGCAGCGGCCAGAGCCGGCCAAGGGGGAACCGCCCGCCTGAGATGGTCATGCCGCTTATACGCGGCTCGGCCTGCTCCGGAGCCCGCAGGAATTGACGCACCGCAATTGACGCATCGCAATCGGCGCATCGCAATTGACGGGTTGGCCCGCCCGCCCCTAATAAGCCGCTGCCCGCAACGGGGCCGCCTCCGGGCGCCCCGTTTTTGCCGATGGCGGGGCCCCGAGACAAGCGGAGACGACCCGTGAAGCGCACGTACCAACCCTCCAAGCTCGTCCGCAAGCGGCGGCACGGGTTCCGCGCGCGGATGGCGACCAAGGGCGGACGGAGAGTCCTGGCGAACCGCCGCGCCAAGGGCCGCAAGCGCCTGTCCGCCTGAGGTGCGATGCCGCGCCCGCCTCTGCGTCTCAAGCGCCGCGCCGAGTTCCTGCGGGTCGCTGCCGCCGGTCGGAAGCTGCCGGCCACTGCGCTGCTGGTCCAGGCGCTGGCGCGCGGCGACGCCGAACCGGTCCGGGTCGGGTTCACGGTGACGCGCAAGGTGGGCAACGCGGTGGTGCGCAACCGCGCGCGCCGGCGGCTGCGCGAGGCGGCGCGGCTGGTGCTGGCCGAACGGCCGGCACGGGGCTTCGACCTCGTGCTGGTCGGCCGGAGGACGACGGGCTTGGTTTCCTTCGAGCGGCTGAAGGGCGAGCTCGCCCGGGTCGTCGATCGCGCCCTCGATCGCACCCTCGATCGCGCCGGGGCGCCGTGAGCATCGCCGCGCGCATGCTGGGCGGCACGGTGCGCGTCTATCAATGGACGATCCGGCCGGTGCTGGGCCCGGCCTGCCGCTTCCATCCGAGCTGCAGCGACTATGCGCTGGAGGCGCTGGAACGGCACGGGGCGTGGCGCGGCAGCGCGCTCGCCGCCGGGCGGATCCTGCGTTGCAACCCCTGGAACGAAGGCGGCCATGACCCGGTGCCGCCGGCTCCGGCCCCAGTTCACCAACGAGCTCACGAGCACGCGCGCGGAAGCTGATGGACCAGACACGATTGTTCCTGGCGATCGCGGTCTCGATCGCGATCCTGCTCGGTTTTCAGTTCCTGGTGCCCCACCCGGCGCCGCCCTCGCCGCACCCGGCGCCACAGGCGTCGGCATCCGGGCCGCAGGCGGCTGCCCTCGCCCCGGGTGCTCCGCCCGGCCTCGCCACCCACGCGACGCCGGCCGCGAGAAGCGGGCCGGAGCTCGCGGTGGATGCGCCCGCGGTCGAGGGAGGCTTCGATCTCCAGGGCGCGCGCCTCGATCGGATCGTGCTGCGCGACTACCGCGAGACCACGGCGAAGAATTCGCCCCTGGTGCAGCTCCTCTCGCCGGTCGGCGGGGGCCAGCCCTACTACGTGCAGATCGGCTGGTCCGCGGCCCCAGGCGCGGTGGTCAAGCTGCCGGACGAGAACGCGGTGTGGAGTGCTGCGCCCGGGCCGCTCTCGCCCGGACATCCGGTGACGCTCTCATGGAACAACGGCGCCGGGCTCGTCTTCCGCATCGTCCTCGGCGTCGACGATCATTACATGTTCCGCATCGTCCAGCAGGTGAGCAACGAGGGGACCACGGCGGTCGCGCTCTACCCCTGGGCGCGCGTGCGCCGCGACTACACGCCCGTGGTGCAGGGCTCGTACCTGCTGCAGGAAGGCCCGCTCGGCGTGCTCGGCGGCACGCTCCATCAATATTCCTACGCGGGGATGCGCAGCGACGCCAAGAACAAGCCCGGCGGGGTGGTCTTCCACTCCGCGGGCGCGGGCGGCTGGGCCGGCATCACCGACAAATACTGGCTCGTCGCGCTGGTGCCGAACCAGGGCGAGGCGGGGATCACGAGCTTCCGCTATCTCAACGAGGACGGCGGGGACCGCTACCAGGTGGACTTCATCGCCACCGACCCCGAGCGCATCGCGCCCGGCGGAAGCGTCGCGATCACCGAGCACGTCTTTGCCGGGGCCAAGGTGGTGAGCCTGCTCCAGCAGTATCAGGCCGATCTCCATATCCCGTTGTTCGTGAAGGCGGTCGATTTCGGCTACTTCTACATGGTCACCGAGCCGACCTTCTTCGCGCTCGACTGGCTGAACCGCCTGCTTGGCAATTTCGGCCTGGCCATCATGGCCTTCACGGTCTGCCTGCGCGCCGCCTTCTTCCCGCTCGCCAACAAATCCTTCAAGTCGATGAGCCGGATGCGGCTGCTGCAGCCGAAGATGCAGGCGATCAAGGCGCGCATGAAGGACGACCCGCAAGGCCAGCAAAAGGAGATGATGGCGCTCTACAAGGCGGAGGGGGTGAACCCGGCTTCCGGCTGCCTGCCGATGCTGATCCAGGTGCCGGTGTTCTGGGCGCTCTACAAGGTGCTGTTCATCACGCTCGAGATGCGCCAGGCGCCGTTCTTCGGCTGGATCCACGACCTCTCGGCGCAGGACCCGACCAATCTCTTCAACCTGTTCGGCCTCATTCCCTTCAACCCCGAGACGATCCTGCCCATCCTGCACATCGGCGCCTGGCCGCTGATCATGGGCTGCACGATGTTCCTCCAGCAGCGGCTCAACCCGACGCCGCCCGATCCCGTGCAGGCGCGGATCTTCCTCTTCATGCCGCTGATCTTCACTTTCATGCTCGCGCACTTCCCGGTCGGGCTGGTCATCTACTATAGCTGGAACAATCTTCTGTCCGCCGGCCAGCAATGGCTGATCATGCGCCGCGCCCGCCTGCCCAACCCGAAGCTGGCGCGTCCCTGAGCGAAACCGAAGACGCGGCGGCGCTGGAGGCCGGGCGGGTCCTCTTCGCGGGCGAATGCCGCTTCGCCGCCGCCGCCGGGGACCGGGCGCGGATCCCGCCCGGCCTCGGCCCCGAGATCGCCTTCGCCGGGCGCTCGAATGTCGGGAAATCCTCGCTGCTCAACGCCCTCACCGGGCACCACGCGCTCGCCCGCGTCTCCGTGACACCCGGGCGCACGCGCGAGCTCATCTTCTTCGATCTCGCCGGCCGGCTCACGCTCGTCGATATGCCGGGCTACGGCTATGCCAAGGCGCCGCGGACGCTCGCGCGGGAATGGCAGAGCCTGATGCTCGCCTATCTGCGCGGACGACCGCAACTGCGCCGCGTCCTGCTGCTGCTCGACGCGCGGCTGGCGCCCAAGCCGGTGGACGAGGCAGTGATGGCGATCCTCGACGCGGCCGCGGTGACGTTCCAGCTCGTGCTGACCAAGATCGACGCACTCGCGGAATCAGCACTCACGGCGCGCCGCGAGACGCTGGCCCGGCTCGCGCGGGCACACACCGCCGCATACCCCGAAGTGCTCGCAACCTCGAGCCGCACCGGGGCAGGAATCGCGGGCCTGCGCGCTGCGGTCGCAACGCTCGCCTCGTGAACCAGGGGCCGGGCCCCTGGACCCCCCAAGCGCTGCGCGGCACAAAAGGGATCGGGCCCAGGGCCCCCATACTTGGACCCATGGGCCCTGGCGGGGTTCCAAGGGGCAGAGCCCCTTGGCTTGACCAGAGGGGCCGGGGGCCGTACCCGCAGCCGCGGGATTTCGTGGGGCGGTCATGATCGAGGCAGAGGCGGTGGAAGAGGCGCGCATTCTGGCGCATGCGTTGCCGTTCCTTCGCCGCTATTCAGGCAGCACGATCGTCGTCAAATATGGCGGCCACGCGATGGGCGAGGAGGGTCTCGCGGTGGAGTTCGGGCGCGATATCGCGGCGCTCAAGCAGGTCGGCATTCGTCCGGTGGTGGTGCATGGGGGCGGGCCGCAGATCAGCGCCATGCTGAAAAGACTGGCCATTCCCTCGACCTTCGTCGACGGGCTGCGGGTGACGGATGCGGCGATGGTGGAAGTGGTGGAGATGGTGCTCGCCGGCACCGTCAACAAACAGGTGGCCGGGCTGATCACGCGCGCCGGCGCGCTTGCTGTGGGGATTTCCGGCAAGGATGGCGGGCTGATCAGCGCGCGCAAGCTGCGGCGCAGCCGGCGCGATCCCGGCAGCAATATCGAGCAGGTGCTCGATCTCGGCTTCGTCGGCGAGCCCGAGGCGGTGGATATCCGGGTGATCGATGCGCTGATGGGCGCGGGGCTGGTGCCGGTGATCGCACCGGTCGGGATGGACGCCGCGGGGCAGACCTACAACATCAACGCCGACACGGTGGCCGGCGCGGTGGCGGGCGCCTTGGCGGCCGACCGCTTCCTGCTGCTGACCGACGTGCCGGGCGTCAGGGGCAGCGACGGGCGCGTGGTCTCCGAGATGACGGTGGCGGCGGCGGAGGCGGCGATCGCCGACGGCACGATCACCGGCGGGATGATCCCGAAGATCGAGACCTGCATCGCGGCGGTGAAATGCGGGGTCAAGGCGGTGACGATCATGGATGGGCGGGTGCCGCATGCCTGCCTGCTCGAGCTTTTCACCGAAGGCGGCGTCGGCACCATCATCCGCGCCTGACCGGGGGCAGCGCCCCATGGGCGCCCCCAACCTCGGACCCTTGGGCGCGGCGCGGCTATTTCAGGTACGCACGGATGACCTCGATCAGCTCCGCCGCGCCCTCGGCCCGGGCGCGGTCGGGCTCGTGCGCCGGATCGACGACGTGGCTGCGGATGTGATCCTCCATCACCTCGGCCATCAGGCCGTTCACCGCGCCGCGCACCGAGGCGATGAGCATCAGCACGTCGGCGCAGCCGATCTCGCTCTCGAGCCCGCGCTCGAGCGCCTCGACCTGGCCGCGGATGCGGCGGACGCGCGCGAGCAGCCTGCTCTTTTCGCGGATGGTGTGGGTCATTGAACCTCTCGCCCGGCTATAATATAGGGGGCTAGCCTATATTGCGAGGGCCTGTTCGCCGGAGAGCGATGCCGATGCGCGCGCAAGCCCTGCTGCTGGTCGGTGCCGTCGCCGGCGTCGGCGTGCTGCACACGATCATGCCCGACCATTGGGTGCCGATCACGCTTCTGGCGCGCCAGCGCGGCTGGTCGAAGGCCGAGACGGCGCGGGCGGCCTTCCAGGCGGGCGTGGGGCACGTGCTTTCGACGCTGGCGATCGGCCTCGTGGTCTGGATCGCGGGGGCGGCGTTTGCGAGGCGGTTCGGCAGCCTCGTGGACGCGGCGGCGAGCCTCGCCCTGATCGCGTTCGGAGCCTGGTTCGCAATCGCCGGCTGGCGCGAGATGAGCCGCGGTCCGGTGGGCCATGGCCACACGCATGATCACGCCCATCCGCACGGCGCCGCGGGGCATGCGCACCCGCCATCCGGGCGGACGGGGCTGCTCATCATCCTCGGCTCCTCGCCGATGGTCGAGGGCATCCCGGCGTTCTTCGCCGCGGCGCGATACGGCATCGCGCTGATCGCGCTGATGGCCGCGGTGTTCGCGGCGAGCACGATCGCGACCTATGTGGTGCTCTGCGCGGGCTCGGCGGCGGGATTCGGGCGCCTGCGGCTGGGCCCGCTCGAGCGTTACGGCGAGGTGCTGAGCGGCGGCCTGATCGCGCTCGTCGGCGTCGTGTTCGCGCTGGGGTCTTTCCTCTGAGCGGCTATTTCCGCGCGCGGTGCAACGCCGGTTCGTCCTGCCGTCCGGCCTGAAGCCGCGGGCCGCGCGGCACACGCGCCCCCGCCTCGTACCAGGGCCGGCTCGCCCGCACGAGGTGGACGACGGTAAGCATCACCGGCACCTCGACGAGCACGCCGACGACGGTCGCGAGTGCCGCGCCGGATTGAAAGCCGAAGAGCGCGATCGCGGTGGCGACCGCGAGCTCGAAGAAATTGGAGGCGCCGATCAGCGCCGAGGGGCCGGCCACGCACCATTCGGTCCCGAGCAGGCGGTTGAGCCCGTAGGCGAGGCCGGCATTGAAATAGACCTGCACGATGATCGGCACCGCGAGCAGCAGGATCACCAGCGGCTGGTGGACGATTTCCCTCCCTTGCAGCCCGAAGAGCAGCACCAGGGTGGCAAGGAGGGCGGCGAGCGAGAGCGGCGAGAGCAGGCGAAGCGTGCGCGCGAGCGCGGTCTCGCCGCCGTGGGCGAGGAGCCGGCCCCGCCAGAGCTGCGCTGCGATCACCGGAACGACGATGTAGAGCGCGACCGACGCGAGCAGCGTGCTCCATGGCACGCTGATCGAGGAGAGGCCGAGCAGGAGGCCGACCACCGGGGCGAAGGCCACGATCATGATCGTGTCGTTGAGCGCCACCTGCGAGAGCGTGAAATGGGGCTCGCCCTCGACGAGGTTCGACCAGACGAAGACCATCGCCGTGCAGGGGGCGGCGGCGAGCAGGATCAGCCCGGCGATGTAGCTTTCGATCTGGCCGGCGGGCAGCCAGGGGCCGGAAGAGATGGCCGATGAAGAGCCAGCCGAGCAGCGCCATCGAGAAGGGCTTCACCAGCCAGTTGACGCCGACCGTGGTCGCCATGCCGCGCCAGTGCTTCCCGACCTCGGCGAGAGCATGGAGGTCGATCCGGAGCAGCATCGGCACGATCATGAGCCAGATCAGCGCCGCGACCGGCAGGTTCACCTGGGCCACGGTGGCGTCGCCGATCGCGCGGAAGGCGGCGGGCGCCGCCTGCCCGAGCAGCACCCCGGCGGCGATGCAGAGGGCGACCCAGAGCGTGAGATACCGCTCGAAGAGGTTCATGGCCGGCCGCGCGCGGCGGCACCTCCGCCTCGGCGGCGGTCGTATCCGGCATGGTCTTCTCGGCGATCGGCAGCGTGATGGCTGTGCGCGGTCGTCCTGCGACGCGGCGCGCCGAGTGCGATCCGAGGCGATCGAGTGCCGTCGAACGGCAGCGCAGCGAAGACCTGAATCCGACGCTGAAGCATGCCGAAAACCGTCCGGAAGACTGCCATCCGCTCGACTTCGCTGCCGGTGGCGGCTGCCGGATCGGGAACGCCCCAATGGGCCGTGACCGGCTGGCCGGGCCAGACAGGACAGATCTCGCCGGCCGCGTCGTCGCAGACGGTGAAGACGAAATCCATCACCGGTGCTGCGGGAACGGCGAACTCGTCCCAGCCCTTCGAGCGCAGTCCGGAGGTCGGCAGCCCCGCCTGCTCGAGCACCCTGAGCGCCATCGGGTTCACTCTGCCTCTCGGATGGCTGCCGGCGCTGAAGCCGTGGAACCGGCCTTGCCCCCAGCGCTCGACCAGCCGCTCCGCCATGATGCTGCGTGCGGAGTTGCCGGTGCAGAGGAAGAGCACGTTCATCACGCGGTTCGCCGCGTCGTCCATGCGGGTTTTCCTTTACGCCGAGCGGCAGCCGGAGCGCGCCGCGGCCGCCGGCACGGCCGGGTCGCAGAGGGGCGCGCAGGTGGCGGCATCCCTCCCACAGCAGTTCTCGGTGAGGAAGGTGACGAGTCCGTTCATGGCGCCGAAGTCCGCGGCATAGATGATCTGGCGGCTTTGCCGGCGCTGCGTGACGAGACGCGCGTGCAGCAGTGCCTGGAGATGGAAGGTGAGCGAGGAGGGCGGCATCCCAAGCCGCTCTGCGATGACCCCGGCCGAGATGCCGCCGGGCCCTGCCTCCACCAGCAAGCGATAGGCCGAGAGGCGGCTTTCGTGGGCGAGGGCGCCCAGGGCGCCGACGGCGGCCTTGGCTTTCATGCGTGCGATGCGTGCTGTCATGTTCCGCAATATACAGCGTCGTGCTGCCGCTTTCAACTACATTTCTATGAAATTCGAAATGTCGAATTCACGATCCCTCGTCGGCGCCCCTCGCGGGCCCGCGTCGGCGCATCTGTGGCGGAGCGGGTCGGGTTGTCTGTCGCTTCGTTTATGGACGCCGTGCACTTTTCAGGATGTCATCGTAATGTCACGCAATTGAAATTCTGGCATCCAGAGTTTGATTCTAGACCCCTCCCGTCCGCAATTGAGGAGGTTTCCGTGGCCCAGTCCCCAGTCCCGATCGGCACCGTTGCTCACCGCCCGGCAGGCGCGGCTCTGCCTCCCTGGCCTTGGCCTGATCGGCCTAGCGTTCGGCTCGGCCCACAAGGCGCTTGCGGCCACACAGATCACCGGGGCCGGATCGACCTTCGACTATCCGTTTTTTTCCAAGGCGTTTTACGTCTACAGCCAGAAGAACGCGGACGTGACCGTCAACTACCAGTCGATCGGTAGCGGCGGCGGCATTCAGCAATTCACGGCCAGAACGGTCGATTTCGGCGCGAGCGACGTCCCGATGAACGCCGACGAGCTGGCGCGGGCGCACTTCCCCGTGTTGCAGGTGCCCGTCACTCTTGGCGGCGAGGGAATAGCCTACACCCTGCCGGGCGTCGGCAAAGGCTTGCGCATGACGCGCTCGCTGATCGCCGACGTCTATCTCGGCAAAATCACGAAGTGGAACGATCCCGCCATTACCGCGCTCAACCCAGGTGTGAAGCTTCCGAACCTGGCGATCACGGTCGTCCATCGTTCGGATGGCTCGGGCACCACGTACATCTTCACCGACTTTCTTTCCAACGTCTCGCCGGAATGGAAGACCAAGGTCGGCGCCGGCAAGAGCGTGCAGTGGCCGGCGCCGAGCAGCGTTGGCGGCAAGGGCAACGAGGGCGTCGCCGGCTTGGTGCGACAGACGCCGGGCGCTATTGGCTATGTCGAGCTTGCCTACCTGCTCGAGAATAGCATGCCCTACGCGCTGGTCGAGAACCGTGCGGGCAAATATCTCTACCCGGACATCTCCAGCGTTGCGGCGGCCGCGGCGACGAAGCCCAATGTTTCCTCCACAGACTTCTCGATCGTCGATGCGGAGGGGGCGGAGTGCTACCCGATCAGCGGGTATTCCTGGCTACTGCTCTATCGCAATCCCTCCAACCCCGCGCGTGGCGCCCTGGTCAAGGGGGTGATGGCGTGGCTGGTGACGAAGGGCCAACCGATCGCCGAGACGATCGACTACGTTCCGCTGCCGGAGAACGTGCAGCAGCAGGCGCTCGGCATCATCGGCCAGATGCAGGTGGCGTGATCGGGAGCGAGGCGGCCCAGTCCCCGGGCCGCCGTTCGCGGGCGAAAGAGCGGTGAGCGCAAGTCAGTCCGTGGAAGCGGGAGGCGTGGCGGGGGTAACCCATGCGCGTTCTCGGTTTGGCGATCGGCTTGCCTCATGGCTCTTCACCGCCGGCATCTATGGATCCTGCTTCTTATTCCTTGCTATCATCGCAGGACTCTTTCTTGAACTCGTGTGGGGCTCGCGGCTCTCTCTCGGAACCTTTGGGTTGGGCTTCCTCTGGAGCAGCGCGTGGAACCCAGTGACGGGGCAATTCGGTGCGTTGCCCTTCATTTATGGCACCGTCGTTAGTTCGGGGATCGCGCTCCTGCTTGCCGCCGGCGTCGGCATTTTGGCGGGCGTCTATCTGGCCGAGTTCGCTCCGCGGCGCCTCTCGACGGTGCTCAGTCTGCTGATCGAGCTTCTCGCCGCCGTGCCGAGCGTCGTCTATGGCCTTTGGGGCCTATTCGTTTTGGCGCCGCTGGTCACCTCATGGATCGGTCCCGCGCTGCAGGACGCGCTCGGCTTCCTGCCGATCTTTCAGGGCACGATCTACGGGGTCAATATGCTGACCGCGTCGCTGATTCTTGCCTTGATGATTGTTCCGACGATCACCGCGATCACGCGCGACCTGGTCGCGGCGGTGCCCCGGAGAACGTCGGAGGCATCGCTTGCCCTGGGCTCCACGCGCTGGGAGGCCGTTTATAGGGTGATCCTTCCCATTGTGCGACCCGGTATCTTCGGCGCCTGCATGCTCGCTCTCGGCCGCGCGCTCGGGGAGACGATCGCGACCACGATGGTTATCGGCAACCGCCCGGCGATCTCGGCTTCGCTGTTTGCGCCGGGCTACACGGTCGCCAGCGTGATAGCGAACGAGTTCACCGAGGCAACCACCAACCTCTACCTGAGCGCGCTCATCGAGCTTGGGCTCATCCTCTTCGTCGTGAGCGTCATCATCAACGGAGCGGGTCGGCTCATGCTCCAGCTCCTCCTCCGCAAATCCTGATGCGCGATCAGGAACGTGTCGGTACGATGCGTTCTGCCCGGTGTCCCGGCTGTACCGGGGCGCGGGGGAGTTGCCGGTGCGGGTCCGCGGAAATAGACCAGGAAAGCCGGCATGCGTAGTGGCCCGACCAGTGTCCTGCGCCGGCGCCTGATAAGCGCGGGCTGGCGTGCCTTCGCCGGCCTCTGCGCCGCGGCGGTGGCGGGCATTCTCCTGATGATCATGGGGTAAATCATCCGTGAGGGCATCGGTGCGCTTTCGCTTTCCTTCATCATGGACGTGCCGCACCCGATCGGGGTGCCGGGCGGGGGCGTGGGCAACGGCATCGCCCGGTGCAGATCATTATCGTTGGAATCGCCGCCCTGATGGCGTTCCCGGTCGAAATCTTGGTGGGCGTTTACCTTGCCATCTCTGGCCGCGGCCGAATGGCGAATTCCATCCGCTTCCTCGCCGACGTGCTTGCCAGCGTGCCCAGCATTGCGATTGGCCTTTTTGCTTACACCCTCTTTTGGTCCAGCCGTTCCGTCATTTCTCGGCGATTTCAGCGTCCTTCGCATTCGCGATACTCATGATCCCGCTCGTCGTCCGTACAGCCGGGGGAGCGCTACGGCTCCTTCCGCCCGAGTTGCGCGAGGCTGCGGTCGCGCTCGGTGCCTCCGATTACCAGGTGACCACGCGATGTCTGCTGGCGGCCGCGCGGCCGGGTGTTGTGACCGGCTTGCTGCTCGCGCTTGCGCGCGTGACCGGGGAAACGGCGCCGCTGCTGTTCACAGCCTTTGGCAGCCAGTTCTGGGAATTCAATCCGAACAACCCGATGGCCGAGCTATCGCTGCAGATCTTCACCTATGCCATCTCCCCATATCGGGATTGGCACCAGCAGGCATGGGGGGGGGCTCTGGTTCTCATCTTCGCCGTTTCGGCGCTCGGCGTGGTGGCGCGTGTGGTGTTCCGCCAGCGGCACGCTATCGGCGCCTGAGATCCTGGCGGCGCTCGGCCCTCATTGCGCTCATGCGACAAGCGACACCCGGCGGTGACGGCAGCGGACTTCCGCGCTTCCACCCCGCATAGTGCCAGCTTTCATAGAAAGCTGACACGTGGTGTTGGTCCAAGTGCCCGATTGACGCGGCGTTTCGTGATCGCTACGCGGGTAACGAAACCCTCGCTCGGGCACTAGGCTGGTGGCCACGCGGCGCAGTTCGAGCACGCCGACTGTAGGGGGAGCGTCAGGACTTCGCGGTCCACACCGCGCACCAACCGTGGGGGCTGATGGCGCCGGCAATCACGGTGCAGTGGCCGTCGGCTGTGGCGGACGGCCCGGCAATGAAGTGTAAGCAGGTGCTGCAATCGTTGCTGCCGTTCGGCGAATTCGCGATAGGCCACCGCACTCTGCGGTGTAATTCCGTAGGCGACGGCCGCCCGCGCGCGGCGCGCGAGCATCGCCGCCAGGCTTTCTGTGCCCGCCGTGCCCGCGAGCGCCGCGACGGTGGTGACGGCAGCCCGCCTCCCGATTGATTTCGTCATTTGATTCGGCCTCTTTCCCTCGCAACGGTCCAGTCACAACCACGGAGCCGGTTTATCCCCCGGATTCTTTTGCCAGTGTCTCCCACTTCCTGGGTCCGGTCACAACCGCGGAGCTGATTTATCCCCCGGTGACGCTCATGTGGCGGGCGACCGCCGGGCTGGGTCCTGGCGGCGGTCGATCACGAAGTCGTGGCCCTTGGGCTTGCGCGAGATCGCCTCGCGGATCACCTCGCGGAGCGTCTCGTCGTCCTGGCGCCGGCGCGGAGCGGGTGGCGGAGGTCGGCGGCGTCATCCTGGCCGAGGCACATATAGAGCGTGCCGGTGCAGGTGAGCCGCACGCGGTTGCAGCCCTCGCAGAAATTATGGGTCATCGGGGTGATGAAGCCGAGGCGGCGGCCGGTTTCGAGCGACGTTGTAATAGCGCGCCGGCCCGCCGGTGCGGTAATCGGTCTCGGTCAGGGTGAAGTGCCGCTCTGAGCCGGGCGCGGACGAGCGAGAGCAGGAGGTGGGGGACGACCCGGTCGGCGCCGATCTCGCCCATCGGCATGGTCTCGATCAGGCAGAGGTCGAAGCCCTTGGTCCCCGCACCAGAAGAGCAGGGTCCTCGAACTCGTCCTCGTTGACCCCCTTGAGCGCGACGGCGTTGATCTTGACCGCGAGGCCGGCGGCGCGGGGCCGCCAGGAGCCCCTCGAAGACCGTGCTCGATCCGGCCGCGGCGGGTGATCTCGGCGAATTTTCCCCCCGTCCAGCGTATCGAGGCTGACATTTTGATCCGCCGCACGCCGGCGGCAGCGGGGGCGCCGGCATGGCGGGCGAGCTGGGTGCCGTTGGTGGTGAGGGTCAGCTCGTCCAGTCTCTTCTCGGGCCCATCCCCCAGCCGCCGGCCGAGAGCCTCGATCAGCCGGATCACGTCCCGCCGGACCAGCGGCTCGCCGCCAGTCCGCAGGCGGATCTTCGTCACGCCGAGGCTGATGAAGGCCCCGCAGAGGCGCTCCAGCTCCTCGAGCGAGAGGACCTCCGCCTTCGGTAGGAAGGTCATGTCGTCGGCCATGCAATGAGACGCAGCGAAGGTCGCAGCGGTCGGTCACCGACACGCGGATATAGGTGATGCGGCAGCCAACATCCATCACGTCGCCTCCTCCGGGACGGTGATTGCGAGCCGCGCTGCCGGCGCAGTGAAGCCGGCCCGCTTGTGGCTGCCGTCGCAGAGCGGCTTTCGCTCTGAGTGCCCGCAACGGCAAAGCACAAGCTTCGCGCGCTCGAGCGTTTGTGCCTGCCCGTTCAGTTGGAAGGGGTCGCCGGCAGGGAGGTCGATGACGATGGCTCCGTTCTCGCGAAAACGAATGGATATTGCCGCCATCGTCCTCCCCGCCGGCGGGTGTCGCCCGTCAGGTGATGCCGCCGCGGTGGATCAGCTGAATTCGTTGGTTGGCAAAAAGCTCGTCGTCTGCATCACGCTCGGCATGCCGCCCGCGACGTATTGTATTTCGTCCCCATTCCCGGGGGACCACGGGTTGGTGCTCATCGGATCGGTGTACGGAGAGGTCAGGCTGTTGGAGGTGCCGAGCCGAGCGGTACATCAGCGCGAACACCATTCCGTCGGGAACGGCATTGAACACATACACGGCGAACGTCTCGTTGCCCTGGTCATTCTACACCATCACGATGTCGCCGTTCTTCACACCGAGCTTGCTCGCGTCCCCCGGGCTCACCTGCACGTAGGGGAGCGGCACCGTATAGGTCTTTTCTGCCAGTAGCCGTTGGTGATACGCGGTCTGCCAGATGATCTGGCTCCGGCCCATGCTGAACCAGAACGGGTATTTTTCCTGGATCGGACCCCAGATAGCTGGCGACCGTGGCGGCCTCCGCGTAATGGTCCCACGGCCGCGTGCCGGACCAGTGGAACTTCCCGTCCGGGGTCATGAAATTCCAGGTTGAATAGAGGCGCTCGGTGCCCACCAGTTCCCCCGGTGCTGGGGTCCATTCGGACCGGCGTCTGAATGCCTGTCTGACCGACCTTTCGCAGGTAGGCGTAATCCACGCCTTTGAAGCTCTCCGGATCGAGCGTGCCTGCCTCGGATGCCGGCACACGGGTGTTGACCCCCGCGTAAAGGTCGTCCTGGATCGCCTTGACGACGTCCGCACCGCTCGTCCAATTCATGCCGGAAAAGCGCTTCGCGATGTCCAGCCTCCCTTCGGCCGTGTAGAGCGCCTCGAGCCTTTGCCCGATCAGTGCGTGGATTTCCCAGTCCGGCTTCGCCTCGCCGGGCGGATCCATGAACCGTTCGTCCAGCCGGAGCAGCCGGCTGTTGCAGTTGAGCGAAATGTTGTCCGCCTCGCCCCACTGCGCGGCAGGCAGGATCAGATGGGCGTCCCGTGCCGATTCCACCATGTAGATGTTCTGCACCGTCACGAACAGGCCGTCGGTCTTGTCGAGGCCCTCGAGGATCAAGTTCGCCCGCGCCTCAATCGAGGCCGGCTCGCCGGCCTCTGTTAGGGACAGGGAAAGGAAGTCCGTCAACGCCTGCGCGCGCTCGCCAAATCCGTTTGCGGAAGTAGGCGTTGTTCTGCGCGGCGAGATAGGGATTACACCCAATGATCCAGAAGCTCTTCGCCTGGCCGGACTGGACGTATTTGTCAACATCCGGCGGCGGCCTCGGGCCGGGATAGCCCGGGCGCGCATACCCCTCCTGGTGCCCGCCCTGGCGGCCGGTGCCGGTGCCTGGGCGGCCGATGTTGAAAGTCAGCGCGCCCAGCTGGGCAATCGCGGCGACCGCGTCGGACTGGCGGTAGTTCCAGATCACACCCTTTTCGTAAAGGATAAGCGTGCGGCGCCAGAAATTCCCCGTCTTCCTCGGCCGCGCGATCCAGACTGCCGCCTGCTCGATCTCCGCCGGCGCGATCTTCGGCGATCTGCTCGGCCTGCGCCATGAACGCTTGGTAAGGCATGGACAATTCGAGGGACTTCGCCTTGTAGTCCTCGAACGTCTGCATGTCCGTGTGCTGCTGGAGGAACGCCCGGTTGTAGTAGCCCTTCTCCTGATGCCGCGCGGGCCACCGCGTTCATCAGAATGTAGTCGGTACCGAGCTTGGGCCGGATGTGCAGCACCTGGGCGCCCTGCGCGCGGGCCGCATTGACCGTCGCCGTGGCCCGCGGATCGACCACCACCAGTCGCGCGGGGGCCATCGGCTCGCCCTTCGGCATAGAATCCCTTCTTCTCGCCAGCCGTCGAGCCCTGGAAGTTCGGGACCATGTGGGCTTCGAAGAACACGGTGGCGGTGTCGTAGCTGTTGGCGCCCCAGAGCACGATGGTGTCGGCAAGCCGCGCATCCTGCGCCGTGTAGTTGAGTCGTGCAGGCCACGGTCGCGCGGACCCAAAGGTTTCCGAGCTGTACGCGGGCCGGTTGTGGATGCCTGTGTAGACCAATTCCTGCAGGCCGGTAAAGAGCAGGCGGCCGGTGCCGTACGTATTCTCCATGCCGCCGCCGCCGCCGCCGTGGTCGAATATCTTGGCTGCCAGCTGGGCCCGAACTGGACTCGTCCAGGATTCCCTTCATAACGCGCGCCTGCAGCTCGATCGCGGCGTCCCAGGGGATCGGGTTGAAGTCGTCGCCGACCCGAAGCAGCGGATAATGCAGCCGCGCCGTGCTTGGTCGGCTGTCCGACCAGGCAGTACGCGCGTTCGACCCGCCGCGGCTTGAGTGGTTGCCGAGCAGGTTAATCGGCGAGTCCTTCGCCGGCACGATGGCGACGTGATAGCCGCGGCCGTCGTTGCGGCGGATGGTCGCGTGCATCGATTTTGTGTAGGTGATGCCCGTAAGCGGCGCCTGCGGCACGGTGAAATCGGCGGCGAACGCGTTCTGATCAGGCTTCGGGCCCCCTTCCGTGCCGTTCGGCCATACGTAGACATGATAGCCGCAGCCCACGTTGCAGTATTGGCAGACCGTGTTGTAACGCTCGGCCTCAGGCGGCGGGAGCGGAACCGAGTTCGCTCGCGAATAGATGGGCATTTGTGTTCCCCCCTCAGCCGTTGCTCTTCAGCATCAAATTGGCGGCGCGACCCCAGACCAGGCCGCTCATCGCCTCGGCATAGACGTCGCCGGCCGTGTTGACGCGCAGTGTGACCTGCGGCAGATAGTCGGAGGCGAGGCCCTGATAGATCTGCCCGTTTTTGGCCGGATCGAACATCGATTTGTGGCACGGGCAGACGAACCGTTCGCCTTCCAACGCGACGGGGCACCCCATGTGCGTGCAGATGCCCGAGAATGCTACGATGCTTCTGCCCGGACCCACGCCTTCGTAACCGGGCTCGGATAGCTTCAGAAGCCAAGCCGGAGAGTGTTCGTCGGGGTAGTTGAATGCGACGGGCTTGCCCGCGGTGAGAGCGGCGACAGTGCCGATCTTCACGACCGGCCAGGGCTTGCCGTCGGGCATCAGTAGCGCCGCCCCACCGACCGCCGGGTCGGCGAGGAGGCCGACAGCGATGCCCGATCGCACGAGACCGCGGCGTGTGAGCTGCATGTTCCGTCCCCCCGATGATTTTGTATTTCAGCTAGTATCGAACCCACGGGCTGGCTCTGTCAACCGACCGCGGTTGCGGCCTCCCGGGGGGTCCGGCCCGGCCCGTCGGGCACCCACCAGGCTATCGGTTTTCAGGGTCGCCAAGGTGATGGTTGGGCGGCGGAAGGATAACGATCCCCGCGGATGCGGCCCCGGCTGACCCCTTCGCTCACCCTTTGGCTTGCCCCTTGGGGTGCGGCCCCAGGGCCCGGAGCCGGGCGGCGGCCGTCGCGAATCCGGGCGAGCCTAGTGCCGGCTTTCATGGAAAGTTGACGCGTAGGTGTTTGTCCAAGCGCCCGATTTACGCGGCGTTCCGCGGTCGCTCTGCGACTTACGAAACTCTGCGATCGGGCAGTAGGCGCTCGACCCAATCAGGAACTGCCGCATGCGACCCTATGTTGACTTTCACGGGGTCAACCGGTCCCTTTTCGACGCGGGCATCCCGCTGAGATGTCGGCCGTGCCGTTTATCTGGCCCGCTAAGGACGGGAGCGGCCGGAACGCGGTCCTTTCACCGGCGCCGCCAACAAAGTCTGTCGTGGCAGGAACGCCAACAGGACGACCACCAGCAAGACGTCGAAGATGGCGGCCGCGAAGAGCGCCGCCAGGGTGCCGTTTGGACCAGCTCGTTCCATCAGGAGGGCCCCGAGCAGCGGTGAGGCCGCCTGTGCGACAAGGCTTGGCATGGCGATCCTCCCCATGATCGCTGCGTAGCGGTACCCGCCGAACAACGCGAGCGGGAGCGTGCCTCGCGCGATCGAACTTGATGCCGATACCGCCTCCGTAGAACACGAGCGCGGCGGAAACGAGCGGCAGGCCCGCCCAGAGGGCGCCGATGCCAGTCGCCACCAAGACCGTGGAGGCCACCATGGTCCAGATCGGATGGTGATAGCGACTGATCAGCATCTCGATCGCACGTGCTCCCACCTGCGACGGCCCGACCACCGCCCCGAGTGCAACCGCCGCGGCAAGAGCGACGCCACGGTCCTGAAGGATGGTCAGAAGGTGGACCGAGACTGCGGTCGAGATCATCGAGCCGACCATGATCGCTGCGGCAAGCAGGACGAAGAGCATCGTCGATCCTGCGGGTGCCGGTCCCGTGGCGCGGCTGTGGGGTAGTGCATCACCGGGATGCTCCGCTGGCGTCGCGACGCGCCGCTTCGGATCCCGGGGAAGCGCGAAGAGATAGAGTGGCAGCAGGACGACGAGGTGAATGCCTGCGTAGATCAGGCACGTACCTCGCCAGCCGAATTCCGAAACCAACATCGCCGATAGCGGCCAGCACGCGGTGCTGGCGAAGCCCCCGAACAAGGTCAGGGTTGCGATCGGGGTGCGCGCCCGCTGGCCATAGAGCCAACCAAGCGTCGCGAACGCGGCATCGTAAAGGCCCGCTCCCATTCCCGCGCCGAGCACAAGCCATGAGCCGAGGTAGATCGGGAGGACGGGCGCAAGCGCCACGCCGGCCAGGCCGAGGGAGAGAAGGACGGCGCTCACGGCCAGAACGGGGCGGCCGCCGTGGCGTTGGATGCTGTCCCCTACCCGCGGCGAGACGAGGCCAGCCGTCAGGAGGCCAAGCGAGAGGCCGCCGACGACCCAGCCCGGCGGCCAGCCGGTATCGCTGGCTATCGGCTTCGCGAGCACAGCAAGCAGATAGTAGGACGACCCCCAGGCCAGGATCTGCGTTACCCCGAGCACGGGGATGACGAGGCGGAGCTCCGGCATCTGATACGCAGCCGGAATTGCTTCTGCGTCGGGGCTGCTCACGCCGCGGCCCCGCAGCCGCAGCCCGGGCTCTTGTGTGGCTCGACAGTCAATCTCGTCGTGCAGACCCCGGTCTCGGGGAGCACGAGCCGCACGTGATCGGCCGCCCTCATGTCGCCTGCGAGCGCGGCGGCGATCGAGCGGACCTGCTCATAGCCGGTCAGCAGCAGGAAGGATGGCGCGCGCCCATAACTTTTGACACCTACCGTGTAAAAGTCGGGCTCCGGATGGGCCAACTCGCGGTGGCCGTGGGGTGGCACCGACCCGCAGGAATGGAGGTTCGGGTCGATCAAGGGGCCGAGCGCCCTTGCGCTCTCGAGCCAGGGATCGAGGTCGAGGCGCAACTCGCGCGTCAGCGACAGGTCCGGCCGCTGGCCCGTGGCGGCGATGATCCGATCCACCGGCGCGATTCGGCGCAGGCCGTCGGGCGTCTCGCCTTCCACGATGATCCGGCCGCCCTCGCTGTGCAGGGCGGCGGTCGCGAAGCCTGTGATGAGGGCCGCTCGTCCGCTCTCCACAAGCTCCCTCGCCTCCGCACCCAGGGCCCCTCGCGCCGCCAGCTGGTCGGCGTCTCCGCCGCCATAGACGCGGGCGGGATCGGTTCCGCGGACCGCCCAGTGGAACGAGGTCGACGGTTCGATTTGGGCGAGGCGCGCAAGATCGAGAAGCGCGTTGGCGGCCGAGTGTCCCGCGCCGATCACGAGCGTCGTTCGCCCGGAATAAATGGTGCGGTGCCGCCCCAGCGCATCGGGAATGCCGTAGGCGATCCGATTGGCAAGCTCGTCCTCACCCACGGCTGGCAGGCCGTTCGCTCCGAGTGGGTTGGGCGTCGACCAGGTGCCGGAAGCGTCGATCACCGCCCGGGCAGAATCGCGGCGAACGCCGCCGGCCGTTGCGATCGACAGGACGAACGGGTGCTCCGCCCGTTCCCGGCTGACGACTTTGTCCAACCTGTGCCGGGAGATGGCGGTGACGCGGGCGCCGGTCTCCGTGACGCCGGCAAGCTCAGGCGTCGCCGCGAGCGGTTCGAGATAGCGCGCGACGATCTCACCTCCCGTGGGGAACGCGCTGGTCGGCGGCGGATGCCAGCCGCGGGACTCGAGGAGCACCGCGGCCGCCTCATCGACGCAATAGCGCCACGGCGTAAAGACGCGGACATGACCCCAATCCCGGAGGTTCGCACCGACCAGCGGACCCGCTTCGTAGACCTTCACCGGTACCTTTCGGGCGATGAGATGGGCTGCGGCTGCCAAGCCGACCGGCCCAGCGCCGATCACTGCGACGGGGAGGGAGTCGAAAGCTGTTATGTTCACGTTCCATCCTTCCGGTATTATAGAAGTTATGGCCAAAAAAAATGAAGCCTCAAGCGGCCGCCGCTCCTTCGTCGGCCGCGCAGGGGGCATCGACACAGCACTCGTCGACGAGGAAGCCGACCAGGTTGTGCATCGCGGGGTAGCTGGCGCGGCAGATTAATGTCGTCGCCCGACGTTCCTGCGTCACCAGGCCCGTCAATATCAACCGGTGCAGATGATGGGACAGCGTCGAGGCCGCGATCCCGATCTTCTCCTGCAGATGGCCGACCGGAAGGCCGCCATCGCCCGACCGAACCAGCGTGCCGTACACTTGGAGCCGCGTCGGATTGCCCAGGGCTTCGAGCTGTTTCGCCGCTTGTTCGACATTCATCGAAATAGTTCTATCCCGCCCGCCGGTGGGCGTCAACATCTATTTCCACGACGTTCAAAATTATGAGCGCGCGCCGGCACCGAGAGGCGCCACTACCGGATCTTCACGATCTGCGCCTTGGAGAGTGCCGCGATCTTCTCCGGCAGCGGCAGGAACTGCACGATGCTGAGGAAATCCGGCGCGTTGCCGCCCGCGGGATCGACCGCCCAGGAGAGGAAGTCGCGCAGCGCCGTGGCCACGTCAGGGCTTGCCTGCTTTTCGTTCACGATCGCGTATTCGTAATTGATGATCGGATAGGAGTTGGCACCCGGCGCGAAGATCAGGCTGACGCGCTCGTCGGCCGGGGTCTTGGCCTCGAGAGCGGCCGCGGCGGCGCCGACCGTGGCCGGATTCGGCAGCACGAAGTTGCCGTCATGGTTCAGCAGCAGCGCCGCGCCGAGGCCGGCCTTGGCGATCTCGGCATGGAAGCTCACGCCGATATAGGCGATCGAATAGGGGGTCTGCCCGCACGCCTGCACCATCCCGGGGTTGCCGACGGCGCCGATTTCGCCCGGCATCGGCGGCCAGGAGATCGTCGTGTCGTAGCCGACGCTGTTCGCCCATTCAGGTGTCGAAAAGGCGAGGTACTGGGTGAAGATGAAGGTATCGCCGCTGCCGTCGGTGCGATGGACGGGGGTGATCCCGCGGTCCGGCAGGCTGACGCCCGGATTGAGCTTGGCGATCGCCGGGTCGTTCCAGTGCGTGATCTTGCCGCTGTAGATGCCGGCGAGCACCGGGCCCGAAAGCTTGAGGTTGGCGGTGTTGAGACCGGGAAGATTGTAGTTCACCGACTGCGCCGAGATGGCGAGCGGGATGTTGAGGATCCCGGGGCTCTTCTTCGTCTGCGGGTCGCTCATGTAGGCATCGGAGGCGCCGATCTGCGCCACGCCGGAGATCGCCTGGGCGATGCCCGTGCCGCTGCCGGTGCTCTGCGTGGTGATGCGCACGCCCGGGTGCATGGCGGTGTATTTCGGCACCCAGAGATTGAAGAGCGGATAGAGCAGGGTCGAACCGGTCTCGAGCAGCGTGATCTCCGCCGCGGCGGCCCGGCGGGGATCGAGCGCGACCAGGCCGAGGGCGGCGCTGCCAAGTATGCCGAGGAGGAATGTGCGGCGGAGCAACGTCTCGCTCGATCGCGTCTGCATGGGCGTCTCCGAGGCATGATGATGGTGAGGGGACGTGGAAGGGCGTGCGCCCTCCGGGTCCGGCGGGCGTCTCCGGGCTATCAGTTTCCGGGGTCACCAAGGTGACGGTTGGATGACAGAACGATGATGATCCGGCCGGATGCCCCCTGGCGCAGGTGGGCGATCGGGCACTAGGTGGGCCGCGTCCGGTGGGCGACCCGCCAATGGCCGCGGCCATCGCGCTTGACCGCGTACATCGCCGTGCCGGCCCGCTCCAGGAGATCGTGGAGGCTCTCCGCGGAGTGCGGATCGCGCGTCGCGATGCCGATCGACATCGTCAGCGGGAGATCCCGCCCGGCGGCGAGCGGGCCCATGCGTTCGGGCGCGCTCCAGCGCAGCTGCTCGGCGCGCTCCGCCGCCACCAGGTGGTCCGCCCCGTCGAGCCAGACCGCGAAGGCATCGTCGCCGAGGCGGGCGATCAGATCGGCCGGCCGCACCGTTTCGCGCAGGAGGCCGGCGGTGACGAGCAGGGCGGCATCGCCGACCTCGCGCCCGCCCACCCTGCTGAGCTCCTCGAGCCGATCGAGATCGACCAGCATCAGCGTGCCCGGGAGTTCGTCGAAGGCGAGGCGGTCGAGCCGGCGCGAGACCTCCTCGAGAAAGGCGCGGCGGTTCAAGAGGCCGGTCAGCGGATCGGTCTGCGCCTCGCTCGGGGTTTCCTGCTGCGCGGCGAGGTGGTCGAGCACCGCCCGGATGATCGTGCCGGCGGAGATGGCGAGCTGGCGGTCGTCCGCGTCCCAGGGGAGCGCGCGCGGCCCGCGCCAGAGGACGAAGCCGGTGTCGGCGCCGAGGCGCGTGCCGCAGAGCCCGGCGAGCAGCTTCCTGCCCTGCTCGGTGGTGCCGGAGACCGGCTGGGGGCTGCCGCGGCCGAACAGCGCGGGCACCGCCGGCATCACCAGCGCGGCGTTGCCGCCCGCCTGGTGCAGGACCACGGCGTTGCCGCCGCCGGCGGGGTCGAGGTCGAACACGGCGGCACCCTCGGCGCCGAGCGCCGGGAGGAGCTGATCGAGCACCGCCTGCATCATCAGTGGCGCCAGGACCCCCTGACGGGCCTCGCCGAGGATGTGATCGAGCAGCGTGCCCCGGCGCAGCTCGCCGGGCAGGGGCGCCGCCTCGCCCTGCCGGGCGGTGATGTCCACCGCGACCCCGCGGACCCCGCCGATGCGGCCCGTCGCGTCGTGCAGGGGGGCGATGGTGAGGAGGAGGTGGGCGAGCGAGCCGTCCGCGCGCCGCATCCAGGCGCTTCTCCGTCGCTCGGCCGCGACCGGCCGGAAGGGGTTGAAGCCGGCCTCGCGGCGGCCCGGCGCGAGCAGGAGCTCGGCGGGCTGGCCGAGGAGGGTCGCAGCCGGCCAGCCGAGCGCGGTCTCGGGAAAGAGGAACGTGAAGTGTCCGTCCCGGTCGATCTCGAAGGCGAGGTCGGCGGCGAGGTGCGCGAGCTCGCGCCAGCGCTCGGCGTCTGCGGCGGGCGCCTTGCCGTGGCCCGGCACCTTGCCGTGGCCCGGCACCTTGCCGCGCCGCGGCAGCTTGCCCTCGTTCGTTGCGTCGATCTCGGCCATCACGCTCCTGCCGCGGCGAGCTCTCCGATCGCTCGACACCAATGGTTGATTATCATCGCCGCCTGGCCAGGAGAATGGGCGTCCGCATGGTTCGCCGTTCCGCGGCGGCTCAGGGTCCGCCACGGCCCAGAAGGTCGACGTGCCAGCTCATTTCGTCGCAGCCGAGCGGGAAGCTCCCGGCCGGTCCGGCGGCGAGGACCTCGCCGGGCGGCAGGCCCGCCAGCAGCGCCTGGACGGGGACGGCGGCGTCCGTCGAGAAGCCGGCCCGCCAGAGCAGGCTGACCAGCCCTTTCGCGCTGCGCAGCCGGACGGCCCGCTCGACCACGGCCAGCGGCACGCCGGCGGCGGTCGCGAGGCAGGCGGCCGCCAGCGGGGAATCGCCGCGCCGCACGGCGGCGAGCAGCACCTGCTCGGTGGGGCCGCCGGCGGCGAGCGCCTCGTTCCTCGATTCCTCGGGCCCGGCGGCCGCTCCTCGCTCGGCTGCCAGGCGCTCGGCCAGGCGGCGCGCAAGATCGGCGGCGAGGGCGGGCGCAAGATCGGCACGGTGGGCGAGCTCGCCAAGCAGCTCGGTGCAGACGATGTCCGAGAGCGCGCGCGTCGCCTTGTCGGAAAGAACCGGCCGGCGCACCAGCGGCGCATGCCACGTCTCCTGCGCCGCTGCGCCGGCGATCAGCGCATCGAGCGTCAACTCGCGGATCGCGGCCTCGGGATTGGCGAGCAGCAGGCGGATCGCCGTGGCGTCGGCGGTGGCGGCGATTGCATCGCTCACCGCCTCGGTGAGGCCGGGCCGCCGCGCCACGGCGAGCAGCGTGGCCGCGGTCGGCGGACCACCGATCAGCGCCAGAAGATCCTCCACCGTCAGCAGAGGCGAGAGCAGGATTACCGGCTCGGCCACGGAAACCGCCATGTCGTGCGCCAGGCGGAGGATCAGCTCGTGCGGGACGTCCGCCATGGTGGCCACCACGGCGGCGATGGCGGCGCGCACCCGCTCGGCCTCGTCTTCGACCAGCGCGGCGAGCGTCGCCAGCGCCTGCTCGCGGGCCCGCTCCCGCTCCGCTGCGCCGAGCCCCGGGAGGAGGGACGCCACCTTGCCGGCGAGCAGCGCCCGCACCCGCTCGTCCACGTCGGCGGCGAGCCTGCGGTCGATATCCGCCGGGGCCGCCCGGTTGAGCGCGACGGCGGCCCGCACGGTCACCGAGGGATCATCGCCAAGGAGGGCGAGCGTCTCGGGCGGCGCGGCGCCGGACGCGAGCCGTACCCTCCGCGTCTCGTCGTCCGGGCACGCCTCGTTCAGGTCGGGCGCCGAAGGCGGCGGCGCGGCGTTCACGCCGGCTTCCCCCGATCGGCGCGGCGCCAACGCTCGCGGCTGTCGCGCTTAGCCGCGCACGTCGCCGCGTCCGCCCGCCGCAGCAGGTCCTGGAGGCTCTCCGCGGAGTGCGGCGCGCGGGTGGCGATGCCGATCGACATCGTCAGCGGCAGCTCGCGCCCGGCGGCGAGCGGGCTCAGCCGTTCGGGGGCGCTCCAGCGCAACTGCTCGGCGCGCTCCGCCGCCGCCTGGTGGTCGGCTCCGTCGAGCCACACCGCGAACTCGTCGCCGCCGAACCGGGCAGTCAGGTCGGCCGGGTGCGTGAGCTCGCGGAGCAGGGACGCGGCGATGAGCAGCGCCGCATCGCCGACCTCGTGGCCGAGCGCGTCGTTGAGCTCCTTGAACCGGTCGAGATCGACGAACATCAGCGTCCCCGGCAGGCCGTCGAAGGCGAGGCGGTCGAGCCGCAGCGACACCGCCTCGAGAAAGGCGCGGCGGTTCAAGAGGCCGGTCAGCGGGTCGGTCTGCGCCTGACGCGACATCGCCCGCTGCGTCGCCAGATGCTCGAGCACCACCCGGATGATCGTGCCGGCGGAAGCGGCCAGCAGCTTGTCGTCCGCGTCCCAGGGGAGGGCGCCCGGGCTGCGCCAGAGGACGAACCCGGCCTGCTCGCCGAAGCGGGTGGGGCAGGGCACGGCCATCAGCCTCCTGCCGTCGGCCGCGCGGGCGGCGACGGGCTCGGGGCCGGCGCGGGCGAGAAGGGACGGCGCCGCCGCCATCGCCGCGCCGCCGCCGCCCGTCTCGTGCAGCACCACGGCCTCGCCCTCGGCGGTGCGGTCGAACACGGCGGCCCCTTCGGCGCCGAGCGCCGGCACCAGCTGATCGAGCACTGCCTGCATCATCCGCGGCGCCAGGACCTCCCGGCGCATGGCGCCGAGGATGCGATCGAGCAGTGCGCCGCGGCGGAGCTCGGCCGCCATGGCTGCCGCCTTGCCGTCCTGCTCGGTGATATCCACGGCGACGCCACGGCCGCCGACGATCTGGCCCATCTCATTGTACAGCGGGGTGGTGGTGAGGAGGAGGCAGGCGAGCGAGCCGTCCGCGCGCCGGGCCCAGAGGGTCCGCCGCCGGTGCGGGGCGATCGGGCGGAACGGGTTGAAGCCGGGCTCGCGGCGGCCGGTCGCCAGCACCCGCTCGGCCGGCTTGCCGAGCAGCGCCGCCGCCGGCCAGCCGAGGGCGAGATCCGGGAAGACGAAGGAGAAGCACCCGGCATCGTCGATCTCGAAGGCGAGGTCGAGCGCGAGCGCGGCGAGGTCGCGCCAGCGCCCGCGGCTCTCCAGCAGCGCCAGGTCGAGGTTGGTTGCGTCGATGATGGCCATCGCTCTCCTGCGGCAACGGCTTGGCTCGACCCATGGTCTGATACGGCGAGGTTAACGGCCCGTTGTCGCCAGGCCCGGTTCTTGAACCTGCCCGGCTGTTGAACCTGCCCGGCTGTTGAACCTGCGTTGACAGGAGAACGGGCGCCCACGCATGGTCCGCCGCCCCCGGCCTGGGCGCCGAGGCGAGCGGGCCGAGGAGAATGACTGCGATGCCAGCCCACGAGCTGCGCGCCCCGATCGAGGCGCTGTGGGAGAGACGCGAGACGCTGTCGTCCGGCACCGCGGGCGAGGCGCGGGCGGCGATCATGGCCGCGCTCGAGGCGCTCGATGGCGGTGCGCTGCGGGTTGCCGAGCCGACGCCGGGCGGCTGGGTGGTCCATGAATGGCTCAAGAAGGCGGTGCTGATGTCCTTCCGCATCGCCGATGCGGCACCGATGCCCGGGGCCGGGGGTGCTGCCGTGTTCGACAAGGTGGCGATGAAGTTCGCGGGCTGGGGGGAGAACCGCTTCGCCGAGGCCGGGTTCCGGGCGGTGCCGGGCGCCGTCGTGCGCCATTCCGCCTATATCGCCCCCGGCGTCATTTTGATGCCGTGCTTCGTCAATGTCGGGGCTTATGTCGGTAGCGGAACGATGATCGACACCTGGGCGACCGTCGGCAGCTGCGCGCAGGTCGGGCGGAACTGCCATATCAGCGGCGGGGTCGGGCTCGGGGGCGTGCTCGAGCCGTTGCAGGCGAGCCCGGTGATCATCGAGGACGATTGCTTCATCGGCGCCCGCTCGGAGGTGGCCGAGGGGGTGGTGGTCGAGCGGGGCAGCGTGCTGGCGATGGGGGTTTTCCTGGGTGCCTCGACGCGCATCGTCGACCGGGCCACGGGGGAGGTATTTCTCGGCCGGGTGCCGGCCTATTCGGTGGTCGTGCCGGGCAGCCTGCCGGGCAGGCCCTTGCCGGACGGCATGCCGGGGCCCGCGCTCGCCTGCGCCGTGATCGTCAAGCGGGTCGACGCGCGGACGCGGGCCAAGACCTCGATCAACGAGCTGCTGCGGGCGTGAGCGAAGCCGATCCGTTGCCTCTCGCCCCGTTGCCGTTGGCTCGGGCGCTGATCCGCTGCGCCTCGGTGACGCCCGCGGATGCGGGGGCGCAGGCGGTGCTGGGCGAGGCGCTGCGCGGGCTCGGTTTTTCCGTCGCCCCGCTCCGCTTCGGCGCGGTGGAAAACCTCTATGCGCGGATCGGCGAATCCGGCCCGCATTTCTGCTTCGCCGGGCATACCGACGTGGTGCCGCCGGGCGAGGGCTGGCGGCACGACCCGTTCGGCGCGGCGGTGGATGGGGAAAACCTCTATGGCCGCGGGGCCTGCGACATGAAGGGCGCGATCGCCGCCTTCGTCGCCGCCGCCGCGGCGCACCTTGCCGAGGGAAAGGAAAAGGGCTCGATCAGCCTGCTGATCACCGGCGACGAGGAGGGTCCGGCGCTCGACGGGACCGTGAAGGTTCTCGAATGGATGGAGGCGAGGGGGGAAAAACCCGATTTCTGCCTGGTCGGCGAGCCGACCAACCCGGCTCGCCTCGGCGAGGTCGTAAAAATCGGGCGACGCGGCAGCCTCAACGCCGCCATCACGGTGCACGGGACGCAGGGCCATGTCGCCTATCCGGAGCGGGCGGACAACCCGGTGCACCGGCTGGTGGCGGCACTGGCGGCGCTGACGGCGGCGCCGCTCGATGCCGGCAGCGCCTGGTTCGCGCCCTCGGGCTTGCAGCTCACCAGCATCGATGTCGGCAATCCGGCGGGCAACGTCATCCCCGCCGCGGCGCGGGCCGCGCTGAATATCCGTTTTAACGACCTCCATCGCGGCGCCGACCTCGCCGCCTGGATCCGCGCGGTGCTGGCGCGCCATGCCGAGCGGGCCGAGGTCGCGGTCGCGATCGGCGGCGAGGCGTTCCTCACCGCGCCGGGGCCGGAGGTGGAGAGGCTGGTGGCGGCGATCGCGGCTGCGAGCGGCGTCACGCCCCGGTTGGACACGGGCGGCGGCACCTCGGACGCGCGCTTCATCGCCCGCTATTGCCCGGTCGCCGAGTTCGGGCTGGTGGGTGCGAGCATGCACCAGGTGGACGAGCATGTGCCGGTGGCCGAGCTCACGGCGCTGGCGCGGATCTATCGCGCCGTGCTGGGCGCGTTTCTCGCATGAGCGGGCTCAAGCCGCGGCGCGGACCGTTCGGCAGTGGGGGGCCGCTCGGCGGCAGCGGGCCCCCCGCGGTCGTGCTCGGCATCGCGCTCATCGCCCGCGGGCGGGCCGAGGGGCTCGCCCATTTCGGCAACACGCCGCAGGCCTTCCTCACCAGCCTCGCCCCGCTGGTCGCGTTTCCGCTCGTCGGCGGGCTCCTGCTGGCGCTGAACGGCGCGGTGCATGCCGGGATCGTGAGCTTCCTCGAGACGATCTCGGTCCTGCTGGCGCAGCCGGTCATTTCCGAGCTGGTGGCGGCCTGGTGGGGACGGGGCGGGCAGTGGCTGCGCTACGCCACCGCCTTCAACTGGTGCCAGTGGCTGGTCCCGGTGCTGGGGAGCCTGCTCATCGTCGTGATCGGCCTGCTGGTCACGATGGGCATGCCCTCAAGCTGGGGCATGCCGGTGCTGCTCGCCGGGGTCGGCGGCTACGGGCTCTGGCTGCAATGGTTCCTCGCCCAGCACGGGCTCGCGCTCGGGCGGGTGCGCGCCGGGGTGCTCGTGCTGCTGGTCAATCTCGGCACCGCGGCGCTGCTGGTGGTGCCCCGCCTCCTGCTCGGCTTCCTGCTCGGCTGGGGATAAGGCTTCGAACGGGTCGTCCGGGTAGAGCACGGCGACCAGCGCGAGGCCGGCGGCCGGCGCGGTGGGGCCGGCTGCGCGGCGATCACGGGCGGCGAGCACGGCGGCGATCCGCGCAGGCTCCCAGCGCCCTTCGCCCACGAGCTTGAGCGAGCCCACGATGTTGCGCACCTGGTGGTAGAGGAAGCTGCGGGCCTCGGCGGTGATGGCGATGGCCTCGCCCTCGCGGCACACCTCCAGGCGGGCGAGCGTGCGGAGCGGGCCGCTCGCCTGGCAGCCGGCGGCGCGGAACGAGGAAAAATCGTGGCGGCCGAGGAGCGGGCGCGCGGCCTCCGCCATCGCCGCCGCATCGAGCGCCTGCGGCAGGTGCCAGACGCGGCCGGCGGCGAGCGCGGGCGGGGCCGGGCGATTGAGGATGCGGTAGCGGTAGATGCGGCGGATCGCCGAGAAGCGCGGGTTCCAGCCGGCGGGGGCGGGGACGGCGCGGAGCACGGCGATCGGGTGCGGGCGGAGATGGTAGTTGAGCGCCGCGGCGAGTTTTTCGGTTGGGAAGCTTCTTCCCAAGCTCAGCGCGACGACCTGGCCCTCGGCATGGACGCCGGCATCGGTCCGGCCGGCGACGATGGTGGCGACCGCGCCGCGGGCCAGCCGCGCCGCCGCCTGCTCGAGCGCCTCCTGCACCGAAGCCGCCCCCCCCTGGCCGCCCGCCTGGCGCTGCCAGCCATGGAACGGCGTGCCGTCGTACTCGATCAGCAGGGCATAGAGGGCGGTCATTTGGCGTGCCCGCCCGGGGTGAGGGGGTGGCCGCGGAGGAAGGCGGCGCCGTCCATCGGCTTGCCGCCGGCAGGCTGGACCACGAGCAGGCGGAGCGCCCCCGCGCCGCAGGCGATGGTGAGCGCATCGTCGAGCAGGGCGCCGGGGGGGGCGCAGGCGGGGACGGCGGCGGCGACGGCTTCGGCCTTGCGCACCTTGAGGCGGACGCCGTCGAGCTCGCAGAAGGTGCCGGGCCAGGGATCGAAGGCGCGCACCTTCCTGGCCAGCGCCGGGGCGGGCTCCCACCAATCGAGCCGGGCATCGTCATGGGTGAGGCGCGGGGCATAGCAGGCTTCCGCCTCCGGCTGGGGACGGGGCGGCGGGTCCGCGGCGAGCGCGCGGACGATCAGGTGGGCGCCAAGGTCCGCAAGAGTTTCGCCGAGCGTGCCGCCGGTGGCGTCGGGCGGGATCGGGACCGACGCAGCGAGCAGGATCGGGCCGGTATCGAGGCCGGCGTCCATCTGCATGATGGTGACCCCGGTCTCGGCGTCGCCGGCGAGGATCGCGGCCTGGATCGGCGCCGCGCCGCGCCAGCGCGGCAGGAGGCTCGCATGGATGTTGAGGCAGCCCCGGCGGGGGAGGCCGAGCATCTCCGGGGGCAGGATGAGCCCGTAGGCGGCGACCACGGCGGCGTCGAGCGCGAGGGCGGCGAAGGCATCCCATTCGCAAGCGCTGCGGCGGAGGCGCTCGGGGGTGCGCACGCTGAGCCCGTGCTCGACGGCGAAGCGGGCGAGCGGGGCGGGCTGGAGGCGGTGGCCGCGGCCGGCCGGGCGGGGCGGGGGCGCATAGACCGCGGCGATCTCGTGCCCGGCGGCGAGGAGGGCGGCGAGCGGCGGCACCGCGAACTCGGGGCTGCCCATGAAGGCGAGGCGCATCAGGCCCGCCGGGTCGCGGCGCTTTCGTCTTCCGCCGGGGCTCGCGGCGGGGCGCCGGCCGTTGTCCCGCGGGGGGCGGGCTCGGCCTGGTTCTGGCGGCGCTCCTTGGCCAGCCGGCGGAGGATGATGTTGCGCTTGAGCGCCGAGAGGTGGTCGACGAAGAGGACGCCGTTGAGGTGGTCGATCTCGTGCTGGAGGCAGGCGGCGAGCAGGCCCTCGGCCTCGATCTCGCGGCGCGCGCCCGCCTGGTCCTCGTAGCGCACCTTGACCCGGGCCGGGCGGGAGACCTCGGCGTACTGGCCGGGCAGCGAGAGGCAGCCCTCCTCGCGGGTGGCGCGCTCGGCGCTGGCCGCCACGACCTCGGGGTTGATGAGCACGAGCGGGGCCGGCTTGTCGTCCACCATCAGGTCGACCACCGTGACGGCGAGGCCCACGCCCACCTGTGGTGCTGCGAGCCCGATGCCCGGGGCGCGGTACATGGTGGCGAACATGCGCGGCAGCAGGAGGCGCACCGCATCGGCGTCGGCGGGGCCGGCGCGGCGGGTCCTGGTCTTGAGGATCGGTGCCGGAGCGATGACGATCGGCAGGATTTCTGTTGCGGCCTCAGCCATGAAGCGCATGTAGCGGCGGCAATCGTTGCAATCAATCCGCGGTTGCGGGCGGGCCGCGCCGGGCGGGCCGCGCCGGGCGGGCCGGGGGCTATCCCCTTGCAAGCGAAGCGGCGGCTGCCAACATGGCCGTTGTCGGGATGCCAGAGCGGGTCCCGGCGGCTGCTTCGCTCTCGAGGAGGAGGCTTTTGGCGATGAGTGCCAGGCTGTTCGGATCACCGCTGTTCCTGGGCTTCGATCATCTCGAGCAGATGCTCGAGCGGGCCTCGAAGACCGCGGCTGACGGCTATCCCCCCTACAACATCGAGCAGACGGGTCCGAACGCCCTGCGCATCACGCTCGCGGTCGCCGGCTTCACGATGGACGACCTGCAGATCACCGAGGAAGACAACCAGCTCGTCATCCGCGGCCGCCAGGCCGAGGACGCGCAGGGTCGGGTCTTCCTCCATCGCGGCATCGCCGCACGCCAGTTCCAGCGCGCCTTCGTGCTCGCCGAGGGGATCATGGTGAAGGGCGCCTGGCTGGACAACGGGCTGCTCCATATCGATCTCCTGCGGCCCGAGCCGGAGGTGCGGGTGCGCAGCATCCCCATCACCGTCAATACGAAGGACGGCGGCGAGGCGGAGGCGGCGTCCGGGGGCACCCCTGGGGTCACCAGGCCTGGAGTGACCAGGATCGTACGGGGTCAGGGGGATAGGGCCGGGCGCGGCTGAGGCCGTTCCCGGCGGCGGAAGAGCCGGCGTGGCATCGCTCTTGCATATGATTTTGCGGGGGCATCGGGCGCGGGCAAGGAGCAAGGGACGATGAATATCGGCAATGGTGATGAGATGGGTGGCGTGGCGATGGTCCCCGCGCCCATGGATATCCGGCACCTCTCGGAGGGGCAGCTCGCCTCGCTTGGGGTTGCGGAGATTGCCTACCTCAAGCCCGTGGTGGTGAACGGGACGCCGGCCTTCGCGATCCACGCGGCGGACGGCACGGCGATGGCGCTTGCGGGCGACGCCGAGGTGGCGATGGCGGCGATCCGCCAGCATGGCATGGAGCCCCTCAGGGTGCACTGAGGCTCCCTCAAGCGGCGGGGGCGCTCGCCTCGGGCAGCTCCTTACGCCTTGCGCGCCCAGACCCGATTGTCGTGGAACGCGGCGCCGCCGAACGGTGCGATCGAGTCGGCGCCGGTCAGCGTGTTGATGCCGTTGCCGTCCGCGAAGGCGGCGTTCGGCCACAGGCCCTCGGCGATGAGAACGCCGCGCTGCAATCCCTCGAAGAGCTTTGCGTGCAGGCGCACTTCGCCGCGCGGGTTGCCGAGCACGACGCGCCCGCCGTCCGCAATCCCGAGCGCCCGGGCGTCGTCGGGGTGGATCATCACGCTCGGCCGGCCCTCCCGGGCGCGGGAGGAGGCGGTCTCGTTGAAGGTGGAGTTGAGGAAGCTGCGCGCCGGGCTGGTCGCGAGGCGGAACGGGTGCTCGGCGTCGGCCGCCTCGATCACCTCCCAATGGTCGGGCAGCGCGGGCATGGCCTGAAACGGGCCCTTGCCGCCCGCATTGGCGAAGGGGACCTTCGGCCAATCCGGCTTGAAGCGGAATTTTCCGTCCGCGTAGCCGAAGCCGTTGCGATGATGCGCGACATCGAAGGGCGGCTGGCAGTCGATCCATTTCTCGGCGTCGAGTTTTTCGATGCCGCCCCAGCCGGAATCGCGCAAGGTGCAGTCGATCAGCTCGCGCGCGGTCATCGCGAAGCCCCTGTGCCGGGCGCCGAGACGCGCGGCCAGCGCTGCGATCACCTCGTGGTTCGAGCGGCACTCGCCGGGGGGCTCGATCAGCTTCGGCCCGAGCGTGATATATTGGTGCCCGCCGCCCGAATAGATGTCGTCGTGCTCCATGAACATCGTGGCCGGCAGCACGATATCGGCGAGCGCGGCAGTCTCGGTCATGAACTGCTCGTGCACCGCGACGAAGAGGTCCTCGCGCGCGAAGCCCTGCTTGACGCGCGCCTGGTCGGGCGCGACGGAGACCGGATTGGTGTTCTGGATCAGCATCGCCTTGACCGGCGGGCCGCCGAGCAGGGCATCTTCATCGCCGCACAGGATGGCGCCGATGCGCGACTGGTCGAGCACGCGCACCGTGGGATCGACGAGGTCGAGCCCCTCGATCACGGTCGGCGTCCAGTGATAGATCGCGGCATTGTTGTGGAAGGCGCCGCCGCCCTCGTATTGCCAGGCGCCGGTGACGGCCGCGATGCAGGACGCCGCGTGCATGTTGACCGCACCGTTGCGGCTTCGGGAAAACCCGTAGCCGAGCCGGAAATAGCTGCGTCTGGTCGTCCCGACGAGGGTGGCGAAGGCTTCGATCTCGGCCGCCGCAAGCCCGGTGATCGCCGCCGCCCAGGCCGGATCGCGGTGCTTGAGATGAGCCTCCAGCTCGTCGGGCGCATCCGTGTAGCGGGCGAGATAGGCGCGGTCGGCATGCCCGTCGCGAAACAGGACATGCATCACGGCGCAGGCCAAGGCGCCGTCGGTGCCCGGGCGCAGGCAGATCGCGAGGTCGGCCTGCTTCATCGTATCGGTGCGGTAGACGTCGATCGCGACGATCCTGGCGCCGCGTTCCTTCCGCGCGCGCATGGCGTGCGTCATGACGTTGACCTGGGTGGAGACCGCGTTGGTGCCCCAGATGACCACGCAATCGGCCTTCGCCATCTCGCGCGGATCGGGGCCCATCATGCAGCCGGCGCCGGCGATGAACCCGGTCCAGGCCGGATTGATGCAGATGGTCCCAAGGAAGCCGGAATATTTCTTGGCGTGGCGCAGGCGGTTGATGCCGTCGCGGTTCACCCGGCCCATTGTGCCGGCATAGTAGTAGGGCCAGACGGCTTCGGCGCCGAACGCCTGCTCGACGCCGAGGAAGCGGGCGGCGATGGTCTCCAGCGCCTCGTCCCAGGAGATCCGGGTGAATTGGCCCGACCCTTTCGGGCCGCAGCGCTTCAGCGGATGGAGCAGCCGGTCCGGGTGATGGATCCGCTCGGCGTAGCGCGCGACCTTCGCGCAGATGACGCCCGCCGTGTAGGTCTGCTCCTCGGCGCCGCGGACGCGCCCGATGCGCTGCCCGTCGATCACCTCGACCTCGAGCGCGCAGGCCGAGGGGCAATCATGGGGACAGACGGAGGGAAGGCGCGTGATTTTCGTGGGCGCGTTCATGCGTGCCGGGAGCCGGGGTGCGGGGCGGCGATCATGGAACAAGGCGGCCCCGGCTTCAACCGAAGCCGCCGGGGCGCCTCTGGCGGGCTGACGGGCCGGGCGGTTGCCGGGCTGACGAGGCGCGCGGCGGCGGCTATAAGCTCGGGGCCGGGTCCCCGTAGCTCAGCCGGATAGAGCACAGGATTCCTAATCCTGGGGCCGTGGGTTCGAATCCCGCCGGGGACGCCACCCTTCGCCCTGCGGGCTACGGGTGGCAGGCCACCCGAAGAATGACAGGGCGAAGGGTGTCGCCCGAAGCTCCGGGAGGAGCGCAGGGAGACTGGCGCCGTTGTGGTACGTTTATTTCCTTGAACTGACGAACGGCGATATTTACGTGGGATCGACGAACGATTTGCGCCGCCGCGTCAAATCCCACGATAGTGGTTGTGTCCTCTCGACGAAATCTCATTTGCCCGTAAAGCTCAAATCCTACGTTGCGGTAGAGACAGAAGCTGTCGCCAGGGCTCTTGAGCAATATTTTAAGTCTGGCTCGGGCAAGGCCGTCGCGAACAAGCGCTTCCTGTCGCGCTGAACTTACTTTGATCCTAACCTGACGACCGCCGCCAAGTCAGCGGCAGATCGAGTTCCACCCGGTCATGCGTGACCTTGGGCGTGATGCGGCCCCGCTCGCCACGTTCCAGGCGGACCAGGCCGTAGCCGGCCATCGTCTTCAACGTGCGCGACAGGTTCGACTTCGCTTTGCCGGTGATCCGCGCCAGTTCGTCGAGCGAGCCGGGCGCCTGCTCCACGATCACCCGCAGCAGGTCGCGATTGCCGGCCGAAAGAACCTTCGCGAAGGACTCGGTCGAAGTGAACCAGGCCTTCGGTTCCTCCGGCGCGATGCGCTGCTCGCCGCGCGCCACCGCCATGGTGCGGGCCTTCATGTCCTCGTAGCTGGCGATGCCCACCTTCAACGTCGTCATGGGATCACTCCTCTCTCGCCCAACACCGCGTCCACCGCCTCCCAGAAATCGGCGAGCAAGGTTGCCGCTTCCTGGTACTCGTAGGTCCTGGTCCTCCGCAGCCGGCCTGCCTTCGCCGAAGCGAAACTCCGGCTTCGCGCAGGCAGGTGGCGATGGTCCTGCGGCTCGCCGCGCCTCTGCCGCGCCGCCGGATGGGCATTGTCGAAGCCACCCAGCCGCTCGCCATCCGGCCCGTGCAGCGTTCGGCCCGTGCAGCGTGAGCGGGTAGTCCAGCCCGTGCGGCTTCTCCGGCGACACCGGCACCCGCGTCACCACGAGGCGGACCCAGTGGGCGCCTTCGGGGTCCACGACGAGCACCTGTCCGCCTGCCTTCGCCGAAGCGAAGCTTCAGCTTCGCGCAGGCAGGTCGAGGTCGAGAAGCAGATCGAGGGTCGAGTCGTGCGGCTCCGTCACGGCAGAGAGTTATCAGATCGAAGTAACTCGATCAAGCAAAATGGCCAGCCGGGGGGCGGACGGAGTTTTGTCCGTTGAAATCGTTGGCGTTCTGGGAAAGCCGCTGGCAGGGCGTCCTCGCCAGCTCGCTGAAAACCTCAACTGTGCCAATCACATACGCGCGCAGGACAGTCAAGCTTTTCCCTTGCCGTCCAACTTTCGCCGATAACGGGTGGCCCGAAAGCAATGCTGGATGGCGCAAATAGCATTGATATCATTCGCGAATTCTTCATAAGGCGCCAGCAGGCCCTTCTGAGCGAGAACGCCATAACCCGTTGATCGGACGAGCAAAAAACGACCAACGACGGCAACGCTTTTATCTTGCCGTCCATTGATTGAGTCCCTGCTCCCTCCCAATCCTGTCCCACAACCCCCTATCTGGCGGTCGATCGACAAGAGGACGACCTGGGGTGGTTGGCAGGTGCAATCACGACGAACAGGCAGCCCAATCGCGCGTTGGGCGCAATCAACTCGTCAACCTCAGCAGCGTTAACCGGCGGCCCGTGGATCGGCCGCGCGACTCTCGGATGGTGACTCGCATGCAGAGCAGCGACGCGGTCGCCACGACGAAGGTTTGCATTTCGGCGCTGCCCGCCAGCACGTAAACCTCAGCGGTGACGCCTTGTAGTCGGCTTGTATCGCGCCTTCGAGGTCCCATTCGATCGCCCCGCTTCCTTCACAATTCCCTTGCATTTGGGATACTTCCCGCATCCGTAGAAATGCCCATGAGGCCCATGTCGGAGTACAGGTCGGTCCGCCGCAAATCGGGCACGGCGTGCCTGATTTAGGAAGCGCTTCTGCGCCTGTGGCCGCTGTCTTTGCGTTGTTTGTCCGCCCGGCATTCTGCTTCCAACCACAGTCGTCTTCGCACTGCCAGAAGGGGCCGTAGCTGCCCACGCGGTAAGTCGTCCGCTGGCCGCAATCCGGACAGCGTGGGTTCTCACCGACGACTGAAAGCCCGTCAGCCTTGTCCGCGCTGACGCTGGTCGTGACCGCCATGAATGCCGACAACTGTAGCGCCGCAGGCTTGCCAGTAACGCGCGCCATCATCTCGTCCGTCCGGTTGGTGTGGGAAAGTGGATTCAGGGAACCAAACCAGATGATCTCATCATCGATGATGACAACCTTCTCGTGGATGTCCCATCTGGTGTCGACAACGCATCCCATCGCCTCCAGCCCGTCGAGCGCATCCCGACCCAAGTCCGGAGGGATGCTCCCATTTCGTGTCGGCGGCCGGGTGACGCAGCAAATCTTGACACCCTCCGCAAGCTTCCGACGGAATAGCGGCTCATAGGCGGCAACGCGCTGCGGTGTGACGAACCCCGAATAGATCGCGATCCCCTTGGTCGCTCCTTCGATATCGGCGCCACAAACGGCCTCGAAGTCCACCTGCCTGAACAAGCCTGAACGCAGTGTTTCCGGATCGAGTTCGAACGGGCGACCGATGCGCCTCAGGTCATCCGCGATAGGCCACATCGCAAGAACGTCACGGACATCAATAATCCCCCCTCTTGCCGAGGCTTCATGGAGTAGATCACGAAGGAAGGCATCAGCCGGAAGCTTGGCGTCTAGATAATTTAGGTTCGCGACAAAGATCACATGTTCCTTGGCCCGGCTCACCGCGACGTTGAACAATTGGGTGCCGGAATCCTCCGGACTTCCAGCTTGCGCGAACAGGCTGACGTAGCGTTCCCCGAGGCTATCGGGAACGTCGATGATCATCGCAAGTTTCTCGTCGCCTTGATAGCGGTGCACTGTTCCGACGACCACGCCACATCCGCTGGTCAGGCGTTTCAGCACGTCCCGTTGAGCCGCGAAGGGGGTGCATATTCCCAAGTAGCCTTGGTGATCAGGGTCGGCATTCTGCGCCGCTGCGAAGCCGGTCTTTTGGAAATGCCGCACGAGGTTCCGTACGGCCAAGGCATTCATCAGGTTGTAGCGTGACGAGCCGTGCCTATTTACAAAGGGCTGGATTGGCGAGGTGTCAATGACCGTCAGGGAACCGCTAAACGGTGACGGCGGAGCGTGGGTCTGAATTCTTGAATTAGTCAGGGTTTTCAGACGCCCGGCATACATCCGCCCGGAAATCATGTGGCAGATTGCCTCATTCATACGGTATTGATCTGTCAACATCACAGTCCGCTTGGGCTTTCTTTGCGCTTTCACCGCTTCGGTGATTCCCGCGGCCTGGAAAACGTCTGAACCTATGAGCTCCTGGATGGCCGCTTGCTCGGTCGGCACAATGGGCGATAGCTGGCGAAAGTCGCCGGATACGATAACCTTCTCTTTGGCCAGACCGCTGACATAGTAGACTGCTGGCAACATCACCATGGATGCTTCGTCGATAATGACAACATCAAAATTTGTGAACTGCTGGGGCGTGAGGTAGGTCTTGGTCACGGTCGCGCCAATGATTCTTGCGTCGGCGACCACGGATTTCTCGATCTCCTCCAAAGCCCTGTTGATATCAGATATTTCTCGTAACGCAGGCACAATTGTTTCTTCAGATTCGTCCACTTGCCGCTTCGCGATAACTCTATTTTGATCGCGCAATGCCGCCGTCAATTTTCCGTGGCGCGCCGCAAGCTCTCGTTCTTTCGCCAGCTGCGCTGGGTCCTCTAGAACGAGGCGATGCGACCGAAGTCGCGTGGCGGACTCTTCCTTTTGCGCATTTGCCCTCGTCAGATCGGTGCGAATAGCCGCCTCGGAGCGCATAAGCAACCGGCGCAATACGCCTGCCGCGATACGCTCCGCAAGCTCGCGTTCCAAGTTCCCGGCGGACTTCGATGCTTCCCGCTCAGCGGTTTCCGCGTCGGCAACGGCCTTCGTGCGCGCCGCACGCCGGTGAACCAACTCTTGGCGTTCGCGCTCCGCTTCGTCCAAGTTCTTAAAGGCGTTCAGAATTCGATGCGCCGCATCGGTAGACAACCGCAGGCGCTGGATCTCCTCCTCCAGAAATTTCTTGCGTCTCTGAAGATCGACGGATTTCCTCCGCACGATCCCGTCAAGAGTGACAAATGCCCGGAGTTCCGCCGGGATACCATCCGTCTTGCCGATACGAAGGACCCTGCCGTTGTCGAGGGCCGGATGTGTCGTGGTGAGTGTCTTGCAGAGATTTAGAAGGACTTGGTCAACAGCCTGATTTGTGTTCGAGCAAATCAAGACACGCTTGCCCGCGTCAAACAGAAACTCGTTCAGCGTGCTGAGGGAGCGTGTCTTGCCTGTGCCCGGCGGCCCCCAGAGATAGGTAACGGGATTCGCAATTGACTGCTCAACGAACGCCAGTTGCTGGGTATTCAGCTTGCGGCCCGATTGCGGTGGATTTTTGATTGTTGTCGCTAAAATCTGTGCTTCACGATTGTCTAAGACGTCATCGGCAAGGGATAGGTTGAGTTTCGCTTCGCCGCTGCGTACTTTGTCCAGCCGGTCAGCCAGCGCGTCGATCATCGCTGTGTTGTCGATGCGCAGCACACAGGTACCAATGGTAGGCCCGAGGTCCTCGTCGAACGACACGACAAGCCACTGGCTAGAAACCGAGACGATCCGACCGTCACAGGTCCGATTGCCGACTGCGATAGTGACCTTCGCGCCTTCGAACAGCTCAGCGTCGCCGTCATATGGGAAGCGGTAGCCGCGTTCGCGTCCATCCAGTGCCACTGCTTCACCGTGTTCTAGGGTCACGGTGCGCATGCCGCTCCCACGCCGCCGCATGTCCTTGACCAGCGCCCGGAGCGCGGCGACGAACTTTTCAACACGAGTAGCGTTCTTGCTGACCTCGATTTCAAAGTCGCGCTTCTCCGGGAATGTCCAGCGGCTTGGCACACCGCTAATAGGGCCACAGGGCCGGATGGACCCGACTTTTCCCCGAATTGCCCCTATTGGATCGTCCGTCCCGTCGCCATCAGCAGTAGAACTGGGCGGCTCGGGAGGGGTGACCGCAGACCTGGACGGTCGGGATGGTGTGCTGCGCCGATCTGGTGGGGGTGCCCCGCCGTTATCCAGAGGCAGCTCGGGCTGGCGCTGGCCGCCCAATGCGGGGCGGGTGGCGGACGGCATCGCAGGGGCCGCCTCGAACTGAGCCAGAGCCTGATCCACCTGAGTTCGAAGGTCGCGCATCGATGGTGTATTGCGGTGAATAAGCTCGGCGCGAAGCGCCTTGAGAGTACCTCGCGTTCTCCCTACCACCCTCGAATACCGCAAGGAGGTCTTGGCCTCTATGGTTAAGGTAGGGACGCGACGCCATGCTGCCTCACTCAGCACCCGGAGCCGCCCGAGCACACCCAACGTTCCGCAAGCCCACATTCTACCGGTGGTACTGGCGGCCGCAAAGCGATCTCGGAACACCGCCGAACGCCTGCGCCGCGCCCGATCAGAGGGCTATGGCGTAGACATAGTGCTCATCATCATCGGCGTCGGCACGCCAGCCTACGCTCCGGTGCTCCGTCGCGCGCCGCTACAGCCGGCATTGCGATGAGCCTGTCTGCCGTGGCTGACGCGGCCACAGTCGATCTGTCCGCGGTCTCGGGCCCCACGGGGCAGCGTCTTGCGCTTCGCTTCAGAAACTCTTACTCTTACATGTAAGAGTAAGAAGGAGCGCGCCGTGCGCATCACATCCAAAGGTCAGGTGACCATTCCGGCTGAAATCCGCGAGCGGGCGGGCCTGCTGCCGCAGACGGAAGTGGAATTCGAGTTCGATGGCGAGGCCGTGCGCATCGTTCGCGCCAAGGCCCGCAAGAGGGATAGTCGCGGCACCCGCCTCATCGCCCATCTGCGCGGCCGCGGCGATGTCGCGATGAGCACCGACGCCATCATGGCGCTGACCCGGGATGACTGAATGACGGCCGTATTGATCGACGCCAACGTCCTTCTCGACGTCATGACGGAAGACGCAAGTTGGTTTGCGTGGTCCGCGGAAGCCATCGAGCGCGCCGCCGACCGCTATCGTCTCGTCATCAATCCCGTCATTTATGTCGAGGTCTCGATGCGGTATTCGCGGATCGAGGAACTGGACGTCGCGCTCCCGAAAACCATGTTCGACCGCGAAGCAATTCCGTACGAGGCTGCCTTCCTCGCAGGCAAGTCGTTCCTGACCTATCGACGGCGGGGCGGGACAAAGCTGTCGCCGCTTCCCGACTTTTTCATCGGCGCGCATGCGGCCATTGCCGGATACCTGCTCATGACGCGGGACGTGACGCGCTACCGGACTTATTTCCCCAAGCTGCCCCTCATCGCTCCGGACTGAATTTCTCCCTTCATCACAGCGCTATGGCGTAGACATAGTGCTCATCATCGTCGGCCCCGGCGCGCCAAATCAATTCAATCAATCAGAGGGCAGTTGGGAGCGCGCGCCGAGTGGTCGCTTGTGGGCGGGGCTTCAATGGGGCTTCAGCGGCGGCTGGTCAGCGCGTGTCGGCGGGAGATCGCGCCTCTGCCGCCGACATGCCCGGCCAGGCACGCTCCAATGGCGATGCCGCGGAGAGGTCGGGGCAGGGGCGAAGGCAGCGGCGGATACCGGCTACCCCCGATGCCCCCGCCCTTCACGCGCGAGAAAGGGTTTCGAGATCGCAATAGAGAGCCCGCGCGACTACGCGGCTGCCTCTGACGCTGCGGCCAGTGATGCCCGAACCATCTCCATGGGGATGACGAGCAGGAGGGGACCGCCAGGCATGGGGTGGAATTTCCAGCGCTGGTAGAACCCGGCGGCCTGCTCGTCCTTCGCGCGGGCCACGATCCCGCGCCCGCCGATTTCGCGTGCGCCCAGGTCGGAGCGCCGGAAGGTATCGAGCAAAGAGATGCCGCCCGAGCCCTCTGCCGGCATAGGCCGCATCGACCGCGAGGCGTGCCAGGAGGATCATCGGGACGGGATCGGGTCCATTCCGCCGCAGCTTCGCGCTGAGCTCGGCATGCACGATCGAGGCCGGAGCCAGGGCGTAGAGCGCAACCACGCGGCGCGGGCCGGCCTCGGTGTCCACCACCACCTGCGTCCTGGCATGCCCGTAGCGATGGCTCGCGAGCGCACGGGTTCGCAGCCAATCATCGAGCGCCGGATGGCCGCAGGCAAAGCCGGAAAGATCGTGGTCCGGGGCGCCCTGCCCCACCACGCGGCCGGCTCCCGCCCCGCGCGCGGGCAGCGGGCGGGTCGCCCAGTCGAGAGCGAGCGGGCCCGATGAGGCTGCGGCGGTCCTTGTCGGTCACCCCATTGCGGCGGCGCGGAGTGCAGGAGATGGATCCTGCCATGCAACGTTCCCGCCCGGCCGCGCTCAGACCGGCCGGTCGCCTTTGATCGTGACGCGAAATCCGGACCGGGTCTGCGGAAAATAGTCCCATATGGCCAGATGCTGGACCGCGCGGTTGTCCCAGAAGGCAACCGAACGCGGACGCCAGTGGAAGCGCACCTGGAAGTCGGGCCTGGCGCTGTGCGCGCAGAGGAAATCAAGCACCGCGCGGCTCTCGTCCTCCGGCAGCTCGTTGATGCGGACGGTGAACCAGCTATTGACGAAGAGCGTCTTGCGCCCGGTCGTCGGATGGATGCGCACCACGGGATGCACCGCGGTCGGGTAGAGCTTTCCGGTGTCGGGAATGCCAGCCTTCGCGTTGATCTCGCGATAGGTCGGCCCGCCATCGTGGAACGCGGTCAGGCCTTCGAGGAACCTCTTCATGCGCGGAGAGAGCGCGTCGTACGCCGCCCGCTGGCTCGCGAACAGGGTGTCGCCACCGACGGGCGGCACCGTGTGGAGATAGAGGATGCTGCCGAGCGGCGGTTCGGAGTCGCAGGAGACATCCGAATGCCACCGCTCGCCGGCGACGCGCTTGCTGTTCGCGTCCGCATGGATGGGCAGGATTTCCGGATGGCCTTCGGGGCCCGGTGTGTTGGGGTGGACGTGCAGCTCGCCGAACTGGCGGCCAAAGGCTTTCGCGCTGTCGTAATCCAGATTCTGATCGCGAAAGAAGATGACCTGATGCTCGGCGAGCGCGCGATGCAGCTCGTCGATCTCCCGGTTGCTCGGGACGGCGGTGAGATCGATGCCGGCGATCTCGGCACCGAGATGCGGCGTCAGCGGCGTGACCTCGATCGTTGCGTAGCTCATGTCCATCCTCCCTCTCTCCCGGGCATGCCTCGCCGATCCTATCCTGCGCGACAGGGGTGGTCGACAACGCCGGGGTCGCCGGCCGATGAATTCATCCGGAACGGATAGGAAGTGAGCATGGCGCGGCCGGGGATGTCACGCGAGAGACGGAGAGCGCCGCGCGGGGACCGGGCGGGCCATGCACAAGGCCCGGCGGGGGCGCCGGCGGAGGGCGAATTCCGCGTCGGCCGGATCGGTGCGGACGGCGATGGCGTGGCGGCGCTTGCCGACGGAACGAGGTTCTACATTGCGGGTGCGCTGCCCGGCGAGCTTGTCCGCGCGCGGCCGACGGTCCGGCGCGGCGAAGGCTGGGCGGCCGAGATCGGGGCGATCCTGGAGCCCAGCCCGGAGCGGGTATCGCCGCCCTGCCCGCATTTCGGCGCCTGCGGCGGGTGCGCGCTTCAGCATTGGCGCGACGATGCGTATGCCGCCTGGAAGTCCGAGCTGCTGCGTGCGGCCCTGGCCCGTGCCGGGTTTCCCGACGCGCCGATCGCGCCGATTGCGCAAAGCCGGGCTGGGACCAGGCGGCGCGTCGATCTGGCGGTGCAGCGCGCCGGCGGCGCCGTGCAGGTCGGCCTGCACCGGCGGCGCGGCGCCGAGATCGTCGATCTCGAGGCCTGCCTCGTGCTGGAGCCCGCCCTGGTCGCGCTGATCGCGCCGCTGCGCGACGTGCTTGGCCGGCTGGCGGCGTTGCGGCGCAGCGGCTCGGCCGTGGTGAACCGGCTCGAGAACGGGGCCGATATGCTGCTCCGCACCGATGCCGAGCTGACGTCGGCCGACCGCACCGCGTTGACAGGATTTGCGACCCGCCACGGCCTCTCCCGGATCGCCTGGGCGCGCGGCAGCGGGACGCCCGAGCCCGCATGCATCCTGCGCCCGCCCGTGATGTCTCTCTCCGGCGTCACCATGTTTCCGCCTCCCGGCGCTTTCCTCCAGGCCACCGCGGCGGGCGAGGCGGCGATCGTCGGCGCCGTTCTCGCGGGCCTGCCGCGGACTCTTCCGGCGCGCGCCCGCATCGTCGAATTGTTCGCCGGTTGCGGCACGCTTTCTTTCCCGTTGGCTGAGCGGGCGCACGTCATCGCCTATGAGGGCGACGACGATGCCGTGGCGGCGCTGCGGCGCGCTGCGGCCGGCCGGCGGATCGCGGTCGTGCAGCGCGACCTCGCCCGCCAGCCGCTGAGCGCGGAGGAGCTGGACGGCGCCGCCGCGGTGGTGCTCGATCCGCCCTATGCCGGAGCGGCGCCGCAGACGGCGGCGCTGGCCGCGTGCCGCGCGGCACGGATCGTCTATGTGAGCTGCAACCCGGCGACACTCGCGCGCGATGCACGCAGCCTGCATGAAGCCGGCTACCAGGTTCTCGCGGCGACGCCGATCGACCAGTTCCGCTGGTCGGCCGAGCTCGAGAGCGTCGTCGTGTTCGCCTGCTGAGGCAATCGGATGCGGTCCCTCCCCATCCCTGACATTGCCCGCGAGAGCGGGTACGGTTCCGGGTCGGCCTTCCAACCCGATCACCGCAGGTCGCCACGCCATGACCGCCTGCCGTCTTCATTGCTTCCCGGAATCCGCCAACCGCGACAAGCTCGCGCTGATGCTCAGGCTCTGCGGCCAAACCTTCGAGCCCGTCTGAACCGACTTTGGCGGCGCGACGCGGACCGCCGAATGGCGCGCAACGGTCAACGCGATGGGCGAGATCCCGGTGCTCGAGGCCGCGGGAATCCGGCTTGCCCAGACGGCGCCGATCCTCTTGCGCCTCTCCGAGCGGTTCGGAAAATTCGGCGGCGAGAACGACGGGGAGCGCTTCGCGATCCTGCGCCGGCGCCGCGACGATTTTCTCGGCATCTTTGATGCCCGCCGGCGCGACCGATCCTTCGTCATCGGAGAACGGCCGAGGGTCGCCGACCTCTCGATGGTCGGCTACCTGCTGTTCCCGAAGCACGAGGCGGGCTATGATTTTTCCGCCACGCACCCCGCCGTGGAGTCCTGGCTCGCCCGGATCGCGGCACTTCCCGGACGGCGCCCACCATATGAGCTTCTGCCCGGCAAGCCCATGTCCTGCTACCGGTGAGACCAACGGCCGGAGTTCTGCACGCCCAGCCGAGAGCCCGGATGCAGGAAATCGCAGGATCAGCGGCGGCGAGGCCTGCGCGCCGGCGCCGCCTCGGGAAGCCGCTCGGGACGGAGCATCGTGCGCAGTTCAGGGCGCTCGCGCCGCAGCCGCCGATAGGCATCCTCGCCGAGCGCGTCGATCAGGCAGCGGCCCATGATGTCCGATTTCGCATATTCGGTGCAGAGCAGCGAAAAGACGCGGTTCTCGCTCCAGATCGCCTCGGCGCCGCCGGGATGGGTTTCCGCGGCGACCGCCTCGCCGGTGTCGCGAATGAGCACCGCGAGGCGGCGGCCGCCCAGCCGCTCTTCGGCGCTCGCGCCGCAAAGCGCAAGATCGTAGCTGAACGGAACCGCAAGGCGGAACGAACCGTAGACCGCGACCTGCAGCTCGACCTTGCGCGCGTGCGCTGCCTCCAGCGCCGGCGCCAGATGGCGAAGCTCCTCGTCCCACAGGGCGGCGAACAGGCAGTGCTCCGCCCGCCCGACCAGGCGCTGCATGAGATCGCGGACATTGTCCGCGCCCGAGACCGTCCAGGTGAGACCGGGCTCGCCGCCGCGCGGCACCGCGGCGAGCTCGGCTTCGACCGAGGCGAGCGTCGTCTCCATCTGCTCGCGCAGGCGCGCCGTGAGATCGCGATGCGGGATCGGCGCATAGGTCACCGGCTGCGAGGTGTTGACCATCACCGCGCCCTTCTCGCCGAGGCGCTTCAGGGTCTCGTAGATCTTGGAGCTCGGCACGCCGGCCGTGCGCGCGATCTCATAGCCCTTGGCCGGCGCGCCGAGCGTGACCAGCGCCCGGTAGGCTTTCGCCTCGTAGATCGTGAAGCCGAGCGCCTGAAGCGCGTGAATGAGCCTGTCTTCGTCCATGGCTCCCTCTCCGGGCGATCTCCTTTCGGCCCGGCGCCAGGGCCCGACATGGGTGCTTGACCCGACGTAACGACATCGGTAGTCATCTGTCCAGCCATTCTGGGTAACGACCAGGGTAGTCATGTCGTGCGGAGGAACCTGCGGTGCACCAGCAGTTCAGGATTTTGGCGGCCTACAACGAATGGGTGAATCGGCGCCTCTACGGCGCGGTTGCGAAACTTTCCGATCGCGACTACCGCGCCGACCACGGCGCCTTCTTCGGCTCCCTGCACGGCACCCTGAACCACCTTCTCGTCGGCGATCGCATCTGGATGCGCCGCTTCACCGGCGAGGGGCAGGCACCCAAGGCGCTCGGTGCCATCCTGCACGAGGATTTTTCCGAGCTGCGCGAAGCGAGAAGCGCCGAGGATGCGCGGATCATCGCCTATGTCGGCGGGCTCACGGAGGAGGCGCTCGCCGGGACGATCCGCTACCGCACCATCCGGGCCCCGAGCGAGATCGAGCAATATCTCGCGCCCCTTCTCGTGCATTTCTTCAATCACCAGACCCATCACCGCGGGCAGGCCCATGCCCTGCTGACGAAGCTTGCGGGGGAGGCGCCGTCGTTCGACCTCCTCGTCTTTCAGCGGGAGAGCGGCTGCGGTCTCGCCAGCGGCGCCGGTGGCGACTTCGCGGAGCCTGAGCGGCGGCCGCTCCGCGCAGCTCGAGAGCGTCGTGATCTTCGCCGTGCGAGCGGTCTTTTCTAGACCAGGGGACGCTGTCCCCCCGGGCCTAGTGGTAAAAATCTGACACTTGGTACCCAAGAGCGAGACGTTCGCTCGCGCTCAATTGCGGTCGTTCAAGACCGACCGACACTCATCGCAGAGCGCTCATTCCGAACCCGCTCATCAGCCAATGATCCGAGCCTCCTGCACATAGCCGAAGGCGCCCTTGCCCGACCAAGCTCGTCCGTCAGGGTAGCGCAATTCTATTCCGGCGAGGTCCTTCTCATCCGCAAGGCGCGCATTGACGCCTATCTGGCTGTTCCCGAACTTTGATACGGCGCTTGCGGTCAAAATAAAATGTGTCGTTGAACCACAATTTGCACAGAAACGGATTTCTGCAGCCGGGTCTTCCTTGTCTTCCCGGCGATATCCCTTCGTCGTTCCCACGACGCTGACTTCCGACGGATGGAAATAGGCCCAGCGGGCGCCCGACTTGCTACAAAGCGTGCAGTTGCACTCGTTGATGAAGTCCGGTCGCTTTGGGATTTGGATGCGGACTTGGCCGCAGAGGCAGGAGAGCTTCAACATTCCCACGTCGTATCAGCAGAGCCGCTCGCCCGGTAGAGGCCGTTCGATTTCCACATTCATACGTTTCCAGCTCGGCCGCGCCAGGGTACCAAGCGTCAGGTTTCCATCGCTAGAAGAGCCCGCTTGCCATCCCGTCGGGCCCGAGGCCGATCCGCTCCGCGGCCGGCGCGCGCGGCAGCCCCGGCATGGTGAGGATCTCGCCGGCGAGTGCGACGACGAAACCGGCGCCGGCCGAAAGCCGTGCCGCGCGGATCGGCAGCACGTGATCGGCGGGCGCGCCGAGCAGGGTGGGGTCGGCGCTGAAGCTGTACTGCGTCTTGGCGATGCAGACCGGCAGTTTCGCTGATCCCGCCGCCTCGAAGGCGGCGAGCCGGCGCGCCACCGCAGGCGGAATCGCGACCTCGCGGGCGCGGTAGATCTCGCGCGCGACGGTGCGGATTTTTTCCGCAAGCGGCATTTCGTCCGGATAGAGGGGGGCGAACCGGGTCCCGCCTTCGCCGAGCCGGGCGAGCACCGCGCGCGCCAGCCCCGCCGCACCGGCGGCACCATCGGCCCAATGCGTGCAGATCACCGTTTCCACCCCGCGCGCCGCCATCGCCCGCTTGACGGCGCCGATCTCCTCGGCGGTGTCGGAGGTGAATTCGTTGAGCGCGACCAGCACCGGCACGCCGAATTTTCCGACGTTCTCGACATGCCGCGCGAGGTTGGCGATGCCGCGCTCGACCGCGGCGACATCCTCCGCGTCGAGCGCCCGCTTCGCCACCCCGCCATGCAGCTTGAGCGCGCGCACGGTGGCGACGACGACCGCGGCCCCGGGCGTGAGGCCGGCGAGGCGGCATTTGATGTCGAAGAATTTTTCCGCGCCGAGATCGGCGCCGAACCCCGCCTCGGTGACGGTGATCGGGGCGAGCTTGAGGCCGAGCCTTGTGGCCATCACCGAATTGCAGCCATGGGCGATGTTGGCGAAGGGTCCGCCATGGACGAGCGCGGGCGAGCCCTCGAGGGTCTGCACCAGGTTCGGCATCAGCGCATCGCGCAGCAATGCGGCCATCGCACCGTCCGCGCCGAGATCGCGCGCCGTCACCGCGCTGCCGTCGCTTCGCTCGGCGACGACGATGCGGGCGAGCCTGGCCTCGAGGTCGGGCAGGTCGCGCGCGAGGCAGAAGAGCGCCATCACCTCGGAGGCGGCGGTGATGTCGAACCCGTCCTCCCGCACCGGTCCGTTGCCCGCGAGGCCCACCACCGTGGTGCGCAGGCTGCGGTCATTCACGTCGAGCGCGCGGCGCCAGAAGATCCGCCGCGCATCGATGCCGAGCGCGTTGCCGAAGTGGAGGTGATTGTCGAGCATCGCCGCGAGCAGGTTGTTGGCGGCGGTGATGGCGTGGAAGTCGCCGGTGAAATGGAGGTTGATCTCCGCCATCGGCGCGACCTGCGCCTGGCCCCCGCCGGTCGCCCCGCCCTTGACCCCGAAGCAGGGCCCGAGGCTCGGCTCGCGGAGGCAGAGCATGGTCCGCGCACCGGCCGCGTTCAGCGCATCGGCGAGCCCGATCGCGGTGGTGGTCTTGCCCTCGCCGGCCGCGGTCGGGTTGATGCCGGTGACCAGCACCAGAGCGCCGTCCGCGCGGTCGGCGACGCCGGCGATGAAATCGAACCCGATCTTCGCCTTGAACCTGCCATAGGGCTCAAGCGCCGCGGGGGGGATGCCGGCCTCGGCCGCGATCTCCGCGATCGGGCGGAGCCGGACGCGGCGGGCGATCTCGAGATCGTCCGGCACCCTCAGGCCGCCTTGCGCTTGCGGATGCCGAGCCCCGCGAGGGCCTCGTCCATCGCCGCGACGGCGGCACGGTAATCGTCCGGCCCGAGCGCGCCGATCAGGCCGACGCGGAAGCTCGGCAGGGGGGTGTCGTAGAAGTTGCTGATGAGGAACCCCCGCATCTTGAGACGGTCGACGAAGGCGTGGAGGTCCCAGCGCGGATCGTCCGGCGCGCGCACGTTCATCACGATCGGCCCCTGCAGCGGGCGCGGCAGGCAGGGCGTGAGGCCGATCGCCCGCACGCCGTCGTAGAGCGCGCGCAGATTGGCCTGGTAGCGCGCGAGCCGTGCCGGCGGACCGCCTTCGGCATCGAGCAGCGCGAGCGCCACCGCGAGCGCGCCCAGCACCTGGGCGGGCGGGGTGAAGCGGAAGCTCCCCACGCCGACCCGCTCGGCATGGGCGTGGATGTCGGCGAGGTCGAGGCACCAGCTCTCGGCCTGGCCCGCCCGCCCGGCGAGCCCCTCCTTGGGTGAAATCGCGAACGCGAGGCCCGGCACGCTTTCGAGGCATTTGTTGGCGGTGAAGAGGACGGCATCGACCTCCGGCATCGCGGAGAGATCGAGCGGCAGCGCCCCGAAGGCCGAGACGGCATCGATGATCACCCGCCGGCCCGCGGCGGCGGCGGCGGCGGCGAGGGCGGCCGCGTCGTGCACCACGCCGGTGCTGGTCTCGCTATGGACGAAGGCGAGGTGGCCGAGCCCGGGGTCGGCGGCGAGCGCGGCCGCGACCGCGCCGGGGTCGATCCGCTCGTTCTCGGCCACCGGCAGGCTCGCCACCTCGCGTCCGCACTCGCGGGCGAGGCGGGTCATCCGGCTCGCATAGCTGCCCGTCATCGGCACCAGGATTTTCCCCCCGCGGGGGATGAAGGTGCGGATCGCGGCCTCGATCACGAAGTGGCCCGAGCCTTGCAAGGGCAGGCATGCGTGGGTGTCGGCGGTCACGCCGGCGAGCGGCAGCAGGCGCTCGCGCACCCCGGCATAGAGCGGGTAGAAATCCTGGTCCCACGGCGCGAAATCCTGCGCGAGCGCGGCGCGGACTTCGGCGCGAGTGGTCACGGGGCCGGGAATCAGGAGCTTCATGGGCGATGATACACGAGCGGTCTTGGGAACGGTCTGGCCTGGGCGCGCAGGATTGGCACGGAGCTTTCGCGAAATCCAGCCGCCCCCGGGGTTCACGAATGGCCCCGGCGGGCCGGCGGCTTCGCGGCCGCTCCGCGGCGCTGCTATAAGCTCCGGCGATGACCCTCCCGTTCTCGCTGCCCGATTGGGTTCCCTGGTGGCTGCCCTTCGTCGTCCTGGTGCCGGGCGTGCTCTACCTGCTCGCCTTCCTGCTGATGCCGTTCAGCATCTTCGGGGTGAAGGGGCGGCTCGAGGGGGTAGAGGCGCGGCTGGACGAGATCCAGGCGGAAATCCGCCAGCTCGCGCTGCGCTTGCCCGAGCCGCTGGCGGATGGCGGTTATGCCGAGGACCTGCCGCCCCTCGGCACCTCACGTGGCCGTTCGGCCGAGATGCCGACACGCCCGCCCATCCCGCCCGCCCCGGTGCATGCGCCGGACCCGCACTCCATCCCCGCCATGGCCCAGGGACGCGGGCGCGAATCCACCACCCGGGGGGCGCGTGGCGAGCCGGCGCGCACCGAGCCGCGGCTCGACTGGCCGGGCTAGCCGTTTCGCCCCAAGCGCAACCGACGGGGCAGCCCAGGGGGGCAGCCCAGGGGGGCAGCCCGGGGGGCAGCACTGCTGCCTGGTCGCGTGACAAAACCAGCCGCCGTCGATTACCGTTTCCCCCGCACCGGCACGGGCGGAACCCGGCATGCGGCTTATGCGCCAGGGGCCTTTTTCTCGACGGCGCCGGTTCGATCCGGTGGCCGGCATCGTGCGCCAGGTCGATGCCACGCTGCGCCGGTACTACGGGATCCGCGAATTCACCGACGACCCGCTCTGCATCCTCCGCCTCTCGCACGAAAAGGCCTGGCGCCCGCTTCTCCTCTCCGACGGCACGCCGATCGCCGCCGGCCAGCCCGTGGGCGAGCTCCATTTCTGGAGCGAGCACATGCCGGCCTTCCCCCGCGCGGGGCCGGATCTCGGCTGGGCCGTGGAGACCTGCCGGCGGCTCCGGCGCTCCTTCGTCCTGCTCGCGCGCGCCCTCGGAACCGACCCGGGCTGGCAGGGCCTCTGCGCCGTCTTCGCCCGCTGGGCCTTCGCCGGCGCCTTCGACGCCACCCACCAGCGCCGGCTGATCGCGGAGTTCGGGCTCGACATCTTCGCCCCGGACCGGACGGTCACGCACCGGATCCATGACCTGATGCAGGATTTTCTCCTGTGGGGCATGCTGCGGGCCTTCAACCCGGCCGCGCTGGAGAGCCACGGCTTCTTCCGCTCCCGCCAGGAGCTCTGGAGCTCCCGCCCCGCGCTGCTGGCGCGCTTCGGCAGCGTCGGGCGGCATCTTGCGCCTCTCCCCGAGCGGCGTATTGATGCGCTGCCCCAAAGAACGGAGGAGAGGCGATGCGCGTGAGCGTGCTGCAGATGAATCCCGGCCACGACAAGGCCGCGAACATTGCGCAGGCGGGCCGCCTGGTGGACGGCGCCGTGGCCTCCGACCGGCCCGACATGCTCGGCCTGCCGGAGATCTGGACCTGCCTCGGCGGGGACCGCGCGGCGAAATTGGCCCAGGCCGAAGCCCTGCCGCCGCCGGGCTCGAACGAGCCGGGCGGCGCGGCCTACGAGTTCCTCCGCGGTGTCGCGCGCGAGAAGCGCATCCATGTCCACGGCGGCTCGATCGGCGAGAAGGACGGGGATCGGCTCTTCAATACCACCGTCGTCTTCAGCCCGGACGGAATGGAGATCGCGCGCTACCGGAAAATCCACCTCTTCGACATCGTCACCCCCGACGGCACCGGCTATCGCGAGAGCGCCACCTTCGGCGCCGGCGATCAGGTGGTGACGTGCGAGGCGAACGGCGTGAAGGTGGGGCTGGCGATCTGCTACGACCTGCGCTTCCCCGAGCTCTTCCTCGCCTTGCGCCGTGCCGGGGCGGAACTGATCTTCCTCCCTGCGGCCTTCACCCGCGAAACCGGCAAGGACCATTGGGAGGTGCTGCTCCGCGCCCGCGCGATCGAGACGCAGTGCTGGTTCGCGGCCCCCGCCTGCCAGGGCATGCACCGGGACGCGAGCGGCGAGCCGCGCTTTACCTACGGCCATTCGCTGCTCTGCGATCCCTGGGGCCTCGTCGTCGCCAAGGCCTCCGACGGCCTCGGCTGGGCCACCGCGCGCATCGAGACCAGCCTCACCGAGCGGGTGCGCCGGGACATGCCGGTGCTCGCCCACCGCAGGCTGACCTGAACGGCTTCGCCGCGCCGCGCATGGCCGAGGGCGCGGCGCTTCTGCCCCAGGCGGTGCGGCGCATCGCTATCTTCGCGGCGCCGACCCCGCTGGCAGAGGAGAGCGGTGCCCGCCTCGCCGCCCGCTACGGGACCTGCACGGCCGACGAGGCCGCGATCGTGGTGGCGCTGGGCGGGGACGGGTTCATGCTCGAGACCCTGCACGCCATGCGGAGCCGCGGCCTGCCGGTCTATGGCATGAATTGCGGCTCGGTCGGCTTCCTGATGAACGCCTATGCCGAGGAGGGCCTGCCGGAGCGCCTCGCGGCCGCCCAGACGACAATCCTCTACCCGCTCCGGATGCGCACGGTGACGATCGAGGGCGAGGCGTCCGAGGCGCTCGCCTTCAACGAGGTGAGCCTGCTTCGCCAGCTGCGCCAGGGGGCGAAGATCCGCATCACGGTGGACGGCAGGATGCGGCTTCCCGAACTGATGTGCGATGGCGTGCTGGTTTCGACGCCGGCCGGATCGACCGCCTACAATCTTTCGGCGCACGGGCCGATCGTGCCGCTCTCGGCCAACCTCCTCCCGCTCACGCCGATCAGCGCCTTCCGCCCGCGGCGCTGGCGCGGCGCCCTCCTGCCGAGCAGCGCCGAGGTGCTGTTCGAGGTGCTGGAGGCGGAGAAGCGCCCGGTCTCGGCCGTCGCGGACTTCACCGAGGTGCGCAACGTGGTGCGCGTCGCCGTGCGCGAGGACCGCTCGCTCTCGGTCGCGGTGCTGTTCGATCCCGACCAGGCGCTCTCGGAACGGATCGTCGCCGAGCAGTTCACGAGTTGACCGGGGGCTGGGCCCCTGGTCACGCCACCATCGGCTTGCCTGCTGCGCTCTGGGCCAGCTCGGCCGCGGCGATATAGTCGCGCGTGAGCGGCACCGCGGTCTGCTCGCGCGCGAGCTGGATCTGGAACACCATGTGGCCCTCGCGGCGGAAGGCGAGCTCGGAGCCGACGAGGTAGAACTCCCACATCCGGCAGAACCGCTCGTCGGTGAGCGCGGCGATCGTGTCGCGGTTGGCGAGGAAGCGGCGGCGCCAGCGCGCCAGCGTCTCGGCGTAGTGCAGGCGCAGGATCTCGATGTCGGTGACCCAGAGCCCGGTGCGCTCGATCGCCGGCAGGACCTCGGAGAGGGCGGGCGAATAGCCGCCGGGAAAAATATATTTGCCGATCCAGCGGTTGGTCGCCCCCGGCCCGTCGCTGCGGCCGATCGCATGCAGCAGCGCCACCCCGTCGGGCGCCAGGCAGCGCTTGAGCGCGGCGAAGAAGGTGCCGTAATGGACGATGCCGACATGCTCGAACATGCCGACCGAAACGATGCGGTCGAAGCGCTGGTCGAGCGCGCGGTAGTCGAGCAGCTCGAAGCGGACGCGATCGGCGAGCCCGGCGGCGGCGGCGCGCGCCCGCGCCTCGGCGAGCTGCTCGGAGGAGAGGGTGATGCCGAGCACGCGCGCGCCGTAGTCACGGGCGAGGGTGAGCGCGAGCCCGCCCCAGCCGCAGCCGATGTCGAGCACCGAAAGATCGCGCCGGTCGAGCAGCAGCTTGGCGGCGATGTGGCGCTTCTTGGCGACCTGCGCCTCGTCGATCGTCTCGTCCCCGCGCGGGAAGTAGGCGCAGGAATATTGCCGGTCGCGATCGAGGAACAGGCTGTAGAGCCGGCCGTTGAGATCGTAATGATGGGCAGCGTTGCGGCGGGCGCGCGGCGCCGGATTGTACTGGGCGAGGGAGCGGATCAGCCGGCCCGCCCAGGCGCGCACCCGCATGATGCGCGTCCCGCCGCCGGCGGCCATCGTATTGGCGACCAGCAGGTCGAGAAGCTCATAGAGGCTGCACTCGACCGGGACCAGCGTGCCCGCCATGAAGGCCTCGCCGAACGCGAGCGAGGGGTTGAGCACCAGCCGCCGCACCGTGGCGGCGTCCTTGATCGCGACCGCGGCATGGCCGCCCGCGGAACCTTTGGGGGATCCCTCGTAAAGGGTGACACTGCGGTCGGGCCAATGGACCGTGAACCGACCTTCGGTGATCAGGCGCCTGAGGAGCGCATCCAACACGCGCTGCATGGGCATTCTCGCCGCGGACCTCGTCGTTGCTGCGGCGGAGCAGTTTGGCGAAACCCGACGCGGACGTCAAAGCCGCCGACGGTCCGGTCGCGTCAGGCGGCGGGCTCTTCCTCGGCCTCGGGGAAGAACGGCTCCTCCGCCGCTGTCGCCGCGGCCGGCCCGCGCTCGCCGCGCGCCTGGCGTTCCGCCTCCTCGGGCGAGCGGGCGACATTGACGGTGACGCCGATCGAGACTTCCGGATGCAGAACGACCCGCACCTCGCTGAGGCCGAGGGTCTTGATCGGGTGCTCGAGCTCCACCTGGCTGCGGGCGATCGAAAGACCGGCCGCGGTGCAGGCGTCGGAGATATCGCGCGCGCTCACCGAGCCGTAGAGGTTTCCCGCCTCGCCCGCCTGGCGGATCACCACCACGGAGAGCCCGGCGACCCGCTCCGCGACCCGCTGCGCCTCTTCGCGGCGCTTCAGGTTCTGCGCCTCGAGCTCGACGCGCTGGTGCTCGAAGCGGGTGCGGTTCTCCCGGGTGGCGCGCAGCGCCTTCTTCTGCGGCAGCAGGTAGTTGCGGGCGAAGCCGGGCTTCACCTTCACCACCTCGCCCATCTGCCCGAGCTTCTCCACCCGCTGGAGCAGGATCACCTCGACGCTGGCCATGGTCGTTCTCCCTTAGATCAATATGGCTTCTGGCGGGATCGCGAAGCGATCCGCCGAAGCCATGAAATTGATCGCCAAAATATAGTCTAGAGCGTGATGACCGAAGGTGGTCACGCTCTAGGCCACGACGTAGGGCAGCAGGGCGAGGAAGCGCGCCCGCTTGATCGCCAGCGCCAGCTCCCGCTGGCGCTTCGCGGAGACCGCGGTGATGCGGCTCGGCACGATCTTGCCGCGCTCCGAGAGGAAGCGGGAGAGCAGGCGCACGTCCTTGTAGTCGATCTTCGGCGCGTTGGGGCCGGAGAACGGGCAGGACTTGCGGCGCCGGTAGAAGGGGCGGCGGGCGCCGACGGCGGGGCGGCGGGCGGCCGGATTGATCTCGGTCTGATCGGACATGCTCTACTCCTCGCCGGCGGGTTCGGCCGGGCGGAACTCTTCCTCGCGTTCGGGGCGGGCGCGGAACTCCTCGCGATCGTCGTAGCGGCGGCGCCCGGAATCGAAGCGGCCGGCCGGCTTCGGCCCGCGGAATCCGCGCTCCCGCTCATCCGAGCGGCGGGCGAGAACGGCCGAGGGCGCTTCGTCGATCGCCTCCACGCGGAGGGTGAGGAACCGGAGCACGTCCTCGTTGATGCGGAGCTGCCGCTCCATCTCGGTGATGGCAGGCGGCGGCGCATCGAGGCCGAGCAGCAGATAGTGGCCCTTGCGGTTCTTCTTGATCCGATACGCGAGGTTGCGCAGGCCCCAGTATTCGCGCTTCTTGACCGTTCCGCCGCCGGCTTCCATGCCGGCGGTGATCTGGTCGGCGAGTGCATCGACCTGCTGCTGGGTCGCGTCGTTGCGCGCGATCAGCACGCATTCATAAAGCGGCATCGGGTTCTCCTTCTGGCTGATTCGGCCCCGAAGCAAAGCTTCCCCCCGATCATCGACCGATTGATGAGGGTTGGGCACAGCGAAGGGCGATGCCGCCACCCTCCGCAAGGAAGGGCGGCGCTTAGCCGAGAGGGGCGGAGAATGCAAGGTCCGTCGGCGCGGGGCAAAGGAGCGCCGGCGCCATCGCCGCGAGATCCGCCCCGGCCACCGAGCCGGGATGGCGGGTGAGCAGCAGGCATTGCCGGCGGATCGCCTCGCGCACCTTGGCGTCGTGGCGGATGACCCCGGCGAGCGCGGGTGCGGCGCCGAGGAACTGGCGGCAGGCGCGTGCCAGCGTGGCGTAGGTGCGCTCGCCGGCGGCGCGGGACGCCGCCTGGTTCACCACCACCCGCGCATCCGCGCTGCCCCCATCGGCCGCACTCACCTTGAGGACCGCATAGGCATCGGTGAGGCTCGCCGGCTCCTCGGTCGCGACCACCGCCAGCGTGTCCGCCGCCGCCGCGAGCCGCCTTGTGCCGCGGTCGAGCCCCGCGCCGAGGTCGAGCAGCACTGCCTCGTAGCGCCCGCCGAGCGAAGCAAGGCCCGCGAGCACGCGCTCGAGCGCAGCGGGCGGCAAGGAGGCGAGCGCACCGGAGCCCGAGCGGCCCGGCAAGATATCGAACCCGCCAGGCTCGCAGGTGCGGATCGCCTCGCCGATTCCCATCGCCCCGGAGACGACGGAAGAGAGATCCGGGCCGGGCAGGAGCCCGAGCTGGATATCGACATTGGCGAGCCCGAGATCGCCGTCGACGAGGAGCACGCCCCGCCCGGCGCGGGCGAGCGCGTGGGCGAGCGTGATCGCAAGCCAGGTCTTCCCCACGCCCCCCTTGCCGGAAGCGATGGCGATCAGGCGCGGGGCGGTCGGCGGGCCGGAGCTGGCTCGGATCATCGGTTTCATTCTCCGTGGCGGGCTGCCCGCAGCAGCCGCTCGGCGAGGAAGGCGGGGGTGATCGGGGCGAGGCCGTCCGCCGCACCGGGCCCGATGCCGGCCTCCGCGAGGGCCAGGCGGCCGGCATGGGCGGCGGCGAGGACGCCGCCCAGCCGCCGGGCGAGATCGAGCCGGGTCGGCAGCAGCAGCGAGGCGCCGATGGCGGCGAAGGCCGAGGCAAGATCGGCGGCCTCGGCCGGGTCGAGCCCGGCCGGCAAAACGAGCCCGACCACCGCCCCGGCGGTCGCGGCCAGCGCCGCCATCGCCTCACGCTCGCCCGCGTCGAACGGATCGCCTCCCGGCGCGTCGATCAGCACCGGCGCGCCCCCCCGCCGCCCGGCGAGCGCGCGTCCGAGCCGCAGCGGATCGCCGGCACCGACGAGCGGCGTGCCGAGCAGTCGGGTGAGTGCTGCCAGCTGTTCATGGGCGCCGGCGCGGCGGATGTCGGTGCTGATGACGAGCGGCTCCGTGCCGTCCATCACGAGGCGGGTGGCGAGCCGGGCGATGGTCAGCGTCTTGCCCGCGCCCGGCGGCCCGACCAGCAGCAGCGGATCGGCCCCGGGCGCCAGCGCCAGCGGGGCGAAGGCGAGGGTCTGGGCGAGCGCCTGCTCGAGCGGCCCCTCGGCGAGCCGCCCGGCGAGCCGAGCCGGCACCCGATGCCAGGCGAGCGCCGCCGCGCACCCGGGCGGTTCGCCCAAGGTCGCCTCGTCGGCCGGCTCGAGGGCGGCGGAAACCTCGATCCCGCCGCCGACGCGCCGGCTGCCGAGGATCAGCGCCTCGGGGCCGAGCTCGGCGCGGATCGCCGCCATCGCCTCGCGCATGCCGGCGGCGCGATAGAGCTTCAGCTGCATCTCAGATCGTGCTCACCGTCCGGATGCGGGCGCGGGGAAAGATTTCTCCCTGCGCCAGCACCGGGGTCGCCGGGCGCAGCCGCTCGATCACCGCGCGGACATGGGCGCGGATCGGGCCCGAGGTCAGCAGCACGGGCGCCTCGCCGGCGCTCGCCGCGGCGTCGAAGGCGGTGCGCACCTTCTGCATGAACTCCGTCAGACGCGCCGGCGGGATGGCGAGCTGGCGGTCCTCCGGCGGGCCGGTGAGGGCCTGGGCGAAGGCCTCCTCCCATTCCGGCGAAAGGGTGATCAGCGGCAGGTAGCCGGACGGCCCGGCATGGCTGTCGCAGAGCTGGCGCGCGAGCCGCATCCGCACGTGCTGGACGAGCGGCGGCAGCGAGCGGGCGCCGCCGCTCGCCGCCTCGTGGATGCCCTCGAGGATGGTCGGCAGGTCGCGGATCGAGACCCGCTCGGCGAGCAGCGCCTGCAGCACCCGCTGCACGCCGCCGACCGAGATCTGGCTCGGGATAAGGTCGGCGACCAGCTTCTGCTGCTCGCGCGGCAGCTCGTCGAGCAGCTTCTGCGTCTCGCTGTAGGACAGAAGCTCGGCCATGGTCTGCTTCACCACCTCGGTGAGGTGGGTGGTGAGCACGCTCGCGGGATCGACCACGGTCGCGCCGCGAAACAGCGCCTCCTCCTTGCGCGCGGGCTCGATCCAGAGCGCGGGCAGGCCGAAGGCGGGCTCGTTCGCCCGTTCGCCCGGCAGGTCGGGAACGCCGCCCTTGGGGTCCATCGCCAGCAGCATGGTCGGGCGCAGCTCGCCGCGGCCGGCCTCGATCTCCTTGATGCGGATCAGGTAGCTGTCCGGTGCCAGCTGCATGTTGTCCTGGATGCGGACGGGGGGCAGGACGAAGCCCATCTCGGCGGCGATGGTGCGGCGCAGCCCCTTGATCTGCTCGGTCAGCCGCGCCTGCTCGCCGCCGGCGAGTGCCAGCAGCCCGTAGCCGAGCTCGAGCCGGATCAGGTCGATGCGCAGGGTCTCGCTGATCGGCGGCTCGCTTGGCCTGAGCGGCGCGGCCGGCGGGGCCGGGGCATCGCCGGGCGGGGGGTTGCGGGCGCGGAAATAGGCCCCCGCGCCGGAAAGGCCCGCCAGCGCGAGGAACGGAAAGGCCGGCAGGCCGGGCATCAGGGCGAGCACGGTCGCCGCCCCGGCGGCGAGCGCGAGCGGCTTGGGGCTGCCGCCGAGCTGGCGGATGAGCGCGCGGTCCGCGGTCCCCTCGGTGCTGCCCTTGGTGATGACGATGCCGGCGGCGACCGAGACGAGCAGGGCCGGGATCTGCGAGACGAGCCCCTCGCCGACGGTGAGCCGGGTGAAGGTATGTGCCGCCTCGGCGAACGGCATGCCGTGCTGGACGATGCCGATCGCAAGCCCGCCCACGATGTTGATGCCGGTGATGATCACCGCCGCGACGGCGTCCCCGCGGACGAATTTCGACGCCCCGTCCATGGCGCCGAAGAAGCCGCTCTCCTGCTCGAGCTCGCTGCGGCGGCGGCGGGCCACCTTCTCGTCGATGTGCCCGGCCGAGAGCTCGGCGTCGATCGCCATCTGCTTGCCGGGGATCGCATCGAGGCTGAAGCGCGCCGCGACTTCGGCGATGCGGCCCGAGCCCTTGGTGATGACCATGAAGTTCACGACCAGCAGGATCGCGAACACGATCAGGCCGATCACCACGTCCCCGCCCATCAGGAAGCCGCCGAAGGCCGCGACGACCTGGCCGGCGGCATCCGTGCCCGCGCTGCCGCGCGAGAGGATCAGCCGGGTCGCTGCGATGTCGAGCGAAAGGCGGAGCAGCGTGGTGAGCAGCAGCAGCGTCGGGAAGCTCGTGAAGTCGAGCGGGCGGCGGAGGAAGAGCGCCACCATCAGGATCAGCACCGAGGCGGTGATCGAGAGCGCGAGCCCGAGATCGATCAGCGGCGTCGGCAGCGGCAGGATCAGGACCGCGAGCAGGGCGACGACGCCGATCGCCAGCCCGACATCCGAGCCCGGGGCGTAGCGGCGGACTTTTTCCCGCACCCCGGGCGGGATCAGCCCGGCGGGCAGGCTGAGCGCGGCCACCGGAAACCCTCAGGCCGCCGGGACGGGTAGCGGGGCGCCCGGCGGTGGCGGGACGACCAGGCCCTCCCGGGCATAGTCCCTGAGCTTGTTGCGCAGCGCCCGGATCGAGATGCCGAGGATGGTCGCGGCATGGGTCCGGTTGCCGAGCGTGTGGCTGAGGGTGTGCAGGATGAGGTCGCGCTCGACTTCGTCCATGCTCCGTCCGACCAGCGCCGCGACCGCGCTGGCGGACGGGCCGCTGCCCATGGCCGGGCCGCCGCGCGTGGTCGGTCCATTGCCGCTTGCGCCCACCGGCGCCGGGCCGAGCTCCACCGCCTCGGCCGTGATGCTCTCGCCCTCCGCCAGCAGCACCGCGCGATGCATCGCATTCTCGAGCTCGCGCACATTGCCCCGCCAGGGATGGAGGAGGAGCCGGCGCACCGCCTCCTCGGCGAGCGGACGGTCGGGCAGGCCGTTCACCTCGGCATAGCGGTGGGCGAAATGGCGGGCCAGCGCCGGGATGTCGCCCGGCCGCTCGCGCAGGGCGGGCACCGCGAGCGTCACGACGTTGAGGCGGAAATAGAGGTCCTCGCGGAAGCGCCCGGCCGCGACCTCGCCGAGCAGCTCGCGGTTGGTGGTGGCGACGATGCGCACATCGACCTTCACCGCGGCGGCGCCGCCGAGGCGATCGATCTCGCGCTCCTGCAATGCGCGCAGGAGCTTCGCCTGCAGGCGGATATCCATCTCGCTGATCTCGTCGAGCAGCAGCGTGCCGCCGCAGGCGGCCTCGAACTTGCCGATGCGCCGCGCGATGGCGCCGCTGAAGGCGCCGCGCTCGTGGCCGAACAGCTCCGATTCGAGCAGGTTCTCGGGGATCGCCGCGCAGTTGAGGGCGACGAAGGGTCCGCCGGCGCGGCGCGAGCGGCGATGCAGGTGGCGGGCGAGCACTTCCTTCCCGGTGCCGGATTCGCCGGAAATCAAGACCGATGCCTCCGATCCCGCGACCTGCTCGGCGCGGCGCACGCAGGCGCTCATCACCGGGTCGCGGACGATGAGGGTGTGGGATTCGCCCGCCGCGGCCTCGAGGATCGCCGCGATCAGGTCGGGGTCCGGCGGCAATGGAAGAAATTCCTGCGCGCCGGCGCGGATCGCGCGGACGGCCGCTTCGGCGTCCGCGGTGCTGCCGCAGGCGATCACGGGGAGGAGGATGCGCTCGCGGCCGAGCGCGCGGATGAAGCCGCCGACGTCATGGGCGATCTCGATCAGCGCGAGATCGACCCCGCCGCCGCCGCGCAGCCGTTCGAGCGCGGCCTCCGGATCGTCGGCATGGTCGAGCCGGGCGCCGCGCGCGATCGCGATCCGCGCCGCCTGGCCGAGATCGCCCGCGAGCGAGCCGATGATCAGGACGCGCATCGGAGTTCTTTCAGCTGCCGCGCTCGGTCTTGACGATCTCGGTCATCGTGACGCCGAGCCTCGTCTCGTCGATCACCACCACCTCGCCGCGCGCCACCAGGCGGTTGTTGACATAGATGTCGATCGCCTCGCCGAGCTTGCGGTCGAGCTCGACCACCGCGCCGCGGGCGAGCTTGAGGAGCTGGTTGACCTGCATCGTGGTGCGGCCGAGCACGGCGCTCACCGTGACCGGGATGTCGTAGACGGCCTCGAGGTCGCGCGCGGCGTGGGGCGCCGACGCGGCGGACGGCCGCTCGGGCAGCCGCTCGGGCAGCCGCTCCGGGGGCGGCGTGTCGGCGAACTCTTCAAGCGGCATCTCCGCCGGCATGCGCTGGCTCCCTTCTCTTCCCTAAAAATCTAGGAAAAAACTCAATAAACCATCTCCTCGTCCTTCGCGGTTCCGAGCTCGATCTCGCCGCTCTGGGCGAGGTCCTTCGCGGTCGCGACGACGGCCGCCTGCGCCTCGTCCACGTCGCGCAGGCGCACCGGCCCGAGCGCCTCGATCTCTTCGCGCAGCATCTTGCCGGCGCGCTCGGAGAGGTTGCGCAAGAAGACCGTGCGCAGCGTCTCGGAAGCACCCTTGAGCGCGAGCGGCAGGCGGTCCCTGGGCAGGCCGCGCAGCACCGCCTGCATCGCCTGCGGGGTCAGCCGCTGGAGGTCGTCGAAGGTGAACATCAGCGCCTTGACCCGCTCGGCCGCCTCGTGGTTGCGCTCGTCGAGCGCCGAGAGAAATCGGCTCTCGGACGAGCGATCGAGGTTGTTGAAGATTTCCGCCATCATCTCGTGCGGATCGTGGCGGGTGCTGCGGGCGAGGTTGGACATGAACTCGGCGCGCAGCGTGCGCTCGACGCCGTCGATCACATCCTTCTGCACGCTCTCCATGCGCAGCATGCGCATGATCACCTCGATCGCGAAGGATTCGGGCAGCAGTGCCAGGACGCGGCCGGCGTGCTCGGGCCGGATGCGCGAGAGCACGACGGCGACGGTCTGCGGGTATTCGTTCTTGAGGTAATTGGCGAGCACCGCCTCGTTGACGTTGCCGAGCTTGTCCCACATCGTCCGGCCCGCCGGCCCGCGGATCTCCTCCATGATCTGGCTCACGCGCTCGCGGCCGAGCGCTTTGCCGAGCAGCCGCTCGATCGTCTCGTGCGAGCCGACCAGCGTGCCGGTCATGCCGAGCCTTTCCGCGAATTCGCGGCAGAGCCGTTCGATCAGCTCGGCCGGGACGGGGCCGAGATTGGCGATCGCCCCCGAGATCTCCTTGATCTCGTCGTCATGCATCAGGCCGAGCAGGCGGGCGCCGTGCTCCTCGCCCAGCGCGAGCATCAGGATGGCGGCCTTCTCGGGCCCGGAGAGGGTGCCGTAATCGGCGCGCCGCTCCATCCTAGCCCGTCTCCTTCGCCATCCAGCCGCGGACGATGGAGAGCGTCTCCTCGGGGTGCTTGTCGACCAGCTCGGCGACCCGGCGGCTCGAGGAGATCCGCAGCTGGCTCTCGATATTGGCGACGTCGATCATCCGTTCGTCCGTGATCAGCCCGGCGAGCGCCGGTGCCTGGGCGCCGCCCTCGGCCGCCAGCGCGGCGGCAACGTCGGGCGGGGCGAGCGCGGGGGCAGGGGCCTCGGCGCCGAGCGCGCTCAGGCGGAAAACCATCGGCCGCAGCACGAGCAGGAGCCCGAGCACCGCGATCACGCCGATGAGCAGCGTCTGCGCGAGCTGCATCACGTCCGCGCGGTCGAGCCTCAAACCAAGGAGGGAAGAAGGCACCGCCGCTTCCTCGCCCCCGCCTGCGAAGCGCAGGCTCTCGACCTCGACGGTGTCGCCGCGCTTGGCGTCGAACCCGATCGCGCTCTTCACCAGCGCCTCGATCGCCGCCAGCGCCTGGGGCGAGCGCGGCTGCCAGACCGGCTTGCCCTTCGCACCGATCGCCTGCTTCCAATCGACCATCACCGCGATGCTGATGCGGCTGATGTCCGGCTGGTCGTGCACCAGCGTCCGCACGGTACGGCTGATCTCGTAATTTGTGGTGTCCTCCTGGCGCTTCTGCACCGATCCGGCGGGTGGGCCGGAGGCGGCGGCGGCGTGCGGGAGGTTGTTCTGCACCGTGACCGTCGCCGGCTGCGTCGTGTTCGTATCCGTGCTCTGGATCGACTGCTCGGAGCGCGCGACCTGGCCGTTCGGGTCGTATTGCTCGGTGGTCTGGTGGATCTGGTCGAAATTCATCACGACGCTGGCATCCGCGCGCGCCTCGTCCGGCCCGAGGCTGCGGTCGAGCATGGCCTCGACGGCGTGCGAGAGGCGCATGGCGACCGCTTCCTGCATCGCCTCGGCGCTGTGCGCGGCGCCGATATCGCCGACGGGCGCACCGGCGCGAGCGAGCAGCTCGCCGCGGCTGTCGACGATGGCGATGTTTTCGGGCTTGAGGCCGGGGACGGCGGCGGCGACGAGGTTGAGGATCGCCTGCACGCCCTCGCGGTCGAGCATCGCCGCACCCTGCATGGTGAGCAGCACGCCTGCGCGCGCCGGCTGCTCGTCCGCCTCGAACGGCGCGCGGTGCGGCAGCACGAGGTTGACCCGCACCGCGCGGACCCCGTCGATCGCGGCGATCGTCCGTTCGAGCTCGCCCTCGAGCGCGCGGGTCTCGTCGATCGTCTCGACGAACTGGCTGGTGGTGAGGCTGTTGAGGTGGTCGAAGATCTCGTAGCCGACCGTGCCGTCGCTGGGCAGGCCCTTGGCGGCGAGCATCAGGCGCGCGCGCGGCACGTCGGTCTCGGGGATGTCGATCGCCTGGCCGCCGGCGGCGAGGCGATAGGCGATGTGCTGGGCGCCGAGTTGGTCGGTGATCTGGGCTGCCTGGGTGAGGCTGAGGTCGCCGTAGAGCAGGCCCATCGGCCCGCTGCCGCGGCTCAGCGCGAGCAGGGAGAAGAGGGCGAGCATCCCCATCCCGACGACGCCGAGTGCCGCGAGCCGCATCGGGCCGAGCGTCCTGAGGCCGGCCAGCAGTGCGTTCATCGGGCGCCGCGCCCTGCTCGACGTGTCATGCCGTGCGTTCCAGCCATTGCCGTGCCCGGAGGCTGCGGCACCGCCATTACCGCCCGGTAAATATGCCGGCAGGAAATGCCGGGGCCCGCCGGCCCCCTGAGGGGGCAGATCGGCGGTCCGGCCTTTGATGCCGCCGTATCTTTGAATATTTCCCCCTGTCAAATCCTCCTGTTACAAAGGGCACCTGCCATCGCGGGCGAGGAAGAGCATTGGCCCAGGGCATGTCGCTGACCGATTCCGCCTATGCCGAAGTGAAGGCGATGATCCTGCACGGCGCCATCGCGCCGAACGCGCAGATCGACGAGATGGCGGTCGCAGCCCGCCTCGGCGTGAGCCGCACGCCGGTGCGCGAGGCGCTGTTGCGCCTGGAGAACGAGGGTCTGCTCGAGATCGAGCGCGGGCGCGGCATCGTCGTGCGCGCGCTCTCGAGCGTCGACATGCGCGAGATCTACCAGGCGGTCACCGGGATGGAGGTGATGGCGGTGTTTCTGCTCGCCGCCGCCCGCCCGGCGAAGGACGGGCTCGAGCCGCTCGCGGCCGCGCTCAAGCGGATGGACACGGCCAGGCGCCGCGCGGACCTCGAGCTTTGGGGCGAGGCGGACGAGGAATTCCACCGCGCGCTCCTGGTCTCGTGCGGCAACAGCCGCATCTTGCGCATCGGGCTGCAGTTCCGCGACCTCGCGCAGCGCGCCCATTTCGTGGCGATCCGGCTCCAGGCGCTCGAGTATCTCGCCCGTTCGGCCGAGGCCCATCGGAAGCTCGTCGCGCTGATCTGCGCCGGCGAGGCCGACAAGGCGGCCAACGCCCATTTCCGCCAGCGCCAGCGCGGCGAGGACGCCCTGATCGCGGCGGTCGAGAAGTTCCGCCTCGTCGCGCTATAGGGGGTGATCAACAATCATCGTGGCCCGGCCGCGACGATCAGGGCGCGGATGGCGCGATGTCGTTCGACCATCGGCAACACGCGCCCCTCGCCGGCGGCGAGAAGGCCCGATCACGCCTTGCGGACGTTCCAGAATATCGGGAACGGGCTGCGCAGGATCCCCGAGAGCGTGTCGCGGAAGGCGATCGGCTGGAACCACTGGCCGAGCGGGATATACGGAACTTCCTGCCAGACCAGCTCCTGGATCGCGACCGCGATGCGCTTTTGCGCCGCCAGGTCCTTGGCGCTGAACCATGCATCGCGCAGCAATTCCATCGTCGCGCTTTTGTACCAGCCGAACCAGCCCGGCTGCGTGCCGGTACCGAAGATCGGGTAGAAGCTGCCGGGATCGGTGAAGCTCAGCCCCTCCCATGTGGTGCAGAAGATGCTCCAGCCGCCCTGGTCGAGCGGCTTCTTGATGGCGCGGCGGGCAACCAGCGTGCCCCAGTCCATCGACTGGTAGTCCACATTGAAGCCGAGCTTGGTCAGCAGCGCATTGGTGACCTCAGCAAGCGCGTTCAGCGTCGGATAGTCGGTCGGCGCCAGCAGCACGATCTTCTGTCCGTCATAACCCGCTTCCTTGACGAGCTTGCGGGCCAGCGGAAGGTCGCGCGGGCCGGTCAGCACGGAAAGCCCTGCATCGTTGGCCAGCGGCGAGCCCGGGGTGAACACGCCGACCCCCGTGCGGGTCAGGCCGTTATCCTTGCCCATCCCCGCGGTCACGTATTCCGACTGGTCGATCGCCGGCAGCAGGGCGCGGCGCAGCTTGACGTTGTCGAACGGGGGGATGAGGAAGTTGAAGCGCATGATCGCGATGTCGCCGAAGGGATCGAGCGTCTCGACCTTGACGCCCTTGGTCGCCTTCAGCACCGGCAGGAGATCGACGAGCGGCGTCTGCCACCAATCCTCCGCGCCCTGCTCGAGCGCCGAGGCGGCCGTCCCGGGGTCGGAGATGATATTCCAATCCACCCGATCGAAATGCGCGATCTTCGCCCCGGCGGTAAAGCTCGGCGGCTCCTTGCGGGGCACATAGCCGGCGAACTTCTCATAGGCGGCGAGCGAACCGGCGATCCACTCGTTCACCAGGAACCTGTAGGGGCCGCTGCCGATATATTCCTTGATCTGCTCGAAGGCCGAGGTCCTGGCGATGCGCTCGGGCATGACGAATATCGGGTCCTTGCCAAAGGCAAAGGGCAGGATCGGGAACGGCTTGGTGAGCCGGATGGTGAAATTTGCATCGTCCGTCGCGGTCATCGCGGCGAGCTGGGACTTCATGCGCAGCCCGTAGCCGTCGCGCTGCATCCAGCGGTTGATCGAGGTGACGGCATCGATCGCGCGCACCTTCGTCCCATCCTGGAACGTCAGCGCCGGCCGCAGCGTGAAGCTCCAGAGCAGGCCGTCGGAAGAGACACCGTAGTCGCCGATCATCTGCGGCTGCGGCTGCAACTTCGCGTCGAGGCCGAACAACGTGTCCCACACCATCAGTGCGTGGTTGCGCGCGACCGTGGTGGTGGTCCACACCGGATCGGGGTTCTGCAAGTTGCCCTCGGGGACGAACTTCAGCACCTTGGTCTCGGGCAGCGCCGCAGCCCTGGCGACCGCTTCGCCGCCGAGCCCCATCGTCGCGCCGGCGGCCAGCGCCGCCGAGCCTTGCAGCAATGTCCGACGCCTCATTTTTCCCCCGGGATGCCAACCTGCGCCGCGCCAGTATTGGATCCGGGGCGGCAGCGCGCAAGCGCCATTGCGCCGCCGGGAGGTCAGAGATGATCCGCGAAATGCGCGGCCACTGCGGCGAAGATCCGCCGCCGATGTTCCGGCCGGATGAAACCGTGGCCGGCATAGGTGAACCGTTCATAGCGCACGCGCTTGCCGTGCTCTTCGAGCGCGGCCACGAATCGTTCGCTCTCGCCGATCGGCACGCGCGGATCGCGGTCGCCGTGGGCGACGAGCAGCGGCGCGGTGACGGCGACGGCGCGCCGGATCGGCGAGAGCGCCTCGAGCACCGCGTCGTCACGGCCGGGCGCGCCATATTCCCGGGCGCGATGGTCGCGTCGCCAGGGCCCGGTGTCGCGCAACAGGGTGAACCAGTCGGCGATGCCGTAGCAGTCCACCGCGGCGCGCCACAGCCGGGGATGGCGCGTGATGGCGGCGAGCACCATCCACCCGCCATAGGATTGCCCCATGAGGCCGATGCGCTCGGGCGCGATTGCGGGCTGCGCCGCGAGCCAGCCGCGCGCCGCGAGCAGATCGGCGATGGCGACATCCCGGCGTCCGATATCATCCGCTTCCATCCAGGCCCGGCCGTAGCCGGTGCTGCCACGCACATTGGGCATCAGCACGGCGTAGCCCTGGTCGAGCAGCATTTGGATGTCGCGACGGAAATCAGCCCGGACCTGAGCCGCCGGGCCGCCATGGACCCAGATCACCGCCGGGTGGCCGCCCGGCGGTGGCGCACAGAGGGGGGTGGCGAACCAGCCGGGGATCGGCGTGCCGTCGCCGCTCGGCCAGCTCACGAGCCGCGGGGCGACGAAACACCCGGGATCGATCCCGGCGTCGGCCTCCGGGTCCGGCTGCCAGAGGCAGCGTGCGGCCTCGCTCGCACGCTCCCAAACCCAGAGACCGGGCGGCACGGTCGGTCCCTGCGCCACGCATGCGAGCCGGGTGCTGTCGGGCGACCAGGCGAGATCGCTGACGATTCCCACAGGCAGGCCCGTCACCGCCGGGCGTTCCGCCCCGAGCGCGCCGACGCGCAGCAAGGCATAGCCGCGATCGTTCTCGATCGTCGCCAGGAGCGCCCCGTCGGGCGAGAGCGACCACGCTTCGACATCCCGCTCCGGCGGCGCGAACAGCGCCGTCGCGGCGCCGGTCGCGGGGTCGAGCCGGCAGAGCTGCATGAACATGCCGCCACCCTGGTCCGTCAGCACCAGCAGCGTCGCGCCATCGGCGGCGAACCGGGCGGCCGCATAGCAGGTCGGTCGCGGCCGCGGAACCGCGTGGACGGCACCGTCCGCCACGCCGATCAGCAGAAGCGACTGCTCGCTCGAGCTCCGAATTCTCGATCACGGCGAGGCGATCGCCCGATGAGGACCATGCCGTGGCCAGCCGTTCGCCGGGCCCTTCCAGGAGACGCCGGCGGAGCCCGTTGGCCAACTCCATGACGAGGACGTCGCAGCATCCCTCGTCGCGATCATTGGCGCTGTAGGCAATCTTCGCCCCATCCGGGGACATGGCACCGAAATCATGCGAGACGAGCGGATCGGCGGTGAGCGCGCGCGGCACGCCACCCGGTTCGAGCAGCCAGAGCTGCTGGCGCTCGTCACCGCCGGCGTCGATGCCCCAGAGAAGACGGTCATCGGTCGGCGCGCGGCGCAGGAACGCGACCTTCTCGGTGTGATCGCTGAGGACCCGCGCGGCCGCCGGATCGTCGAGCGGCAGAGCCCATACCTGCGGAAGCCCGGCGCCGCGCAGATGGAACAGGGTCCGGCCGTCGCGCGAGAAAACCGGTGCGGCGGCAGCGCCGATGGCGGCCAGGTCGGACGGTGCGGGCATGAGGGCTCACTTTCCTGCGGCAGGATTTCCCGGACAGGCGGCCCATCCGCCCGGCAGGCGCGGTGAGGATACCGCGCCGGCCGTCCGCCGCCTCAATCGGCGGCGGCGGCGAAGTGCGGGCCGGCCCGCCGGGCGCGCACGGCCTTGCCGAAGGCCGCGAAGATGCGCTGCGAGAGCGCGTCGATCTCGAAATCGTACTCCGGGTGCCATTGCACGCCGAAGGCAAAGCCCGGCGTGGCCGTGGCGCGAACCGCCTCGATCGTTCCGTCCGCCGCGACGCCTTCGATGGCCAGCCCCGGCGCCAGCACGTCGATCCCCTGGTTGTGCAGGGAATTGACGGCGATCTCGCTCGCCCCGGCGAGCTGGTGGAGAAAGCTGCCCGGCACCACGCGCACGGCATGCGCCTTGGCCGTGCGCAGGCGCGCCAGCGGCTGCAGCGGTGTCGCGTGGTCGAACCGGCCGGGCAGGTCGGCCAGCCGCTGGTGCAGGCTGCCGCCGAGCGCCACGTTGAGCTCCTGCAAGCCGCGGCAGATCGCGAGGACGGGCAGGCCGGCGGCAAGTGCGGCGCGGATCAGCGGCAGCGTCACCGCGTCCCGCGCCTCGTCCTCGGGCGTGCCCTCGGCATGCGGCGGCCCGCCATAGTGGTCCGGCTGCACGTTCGAGCGGCTGCCGGTCAGGATGATGCCGTCGAGCCGGTCGATCAGCACCGGGATGTCGGCGGTCTCGCCATTGGCGGGAATGAGCACCGGCACTGCCTTCACCACCGCGTCGGCCGCCCGCACATAGGTGTCGGAGGCGGCGTGGTTCGGCATGCCATAGACGGCGAACTGCTTGCGGCAACAACTGATGCCGACGAGAGGTTTGGTCATCGGGTGCGACGGTCTTGTTCTTCTCGTTCAAGTCTAGCCAGAAAGCGTCGGCGGCGCCTAGCGGTAACTTTCACAGAAAGTCGCCATCAGGAGCTTGGTCTGAATATCGGATTGACGCGGCGTCTTGCGGCCGCTCCGCGGCGCGCCAAACCTTGCGATCCGACATTGCCTCTAATTCGCCCCGCCGACGGGCGGCCGGACCGGGACGTAGGCGAAAAGATGGGCAGGAAAATGTCCGCCGAGCGCCACGTCATAGAGCGAGACGCGCGTCAGATGGCCCTGGGAGTCGCGCACCGCCCATTGGCGCAACGCCAGCGGCAGCGTCGAGAAGACGAGCGTCAAGCTCCCCTGGCCCGGAGAATCGGTGCGCACCAGCGTGACGTCGAACTCGCCCGGCAGCCGCGCGAAGCCGGTGACGGTGACCGAGCCGGTGAGCGTGATGTGCGGGGCGAGGAGCACGCCGAGCGGGGTCGAGGAGAGGGGGATGTTGGTGGTCTGGTCGAGGCTCGAATCATGGAACACGAGCAGGCCGTATCCCGCCACCAGCAGATAGGGGCTCGGCGGATCGGTACTGGAAGCGCATCCGGCCCGGCCGCTCCAGCCAGGCGATTCCCTGGCTCACCGCGCCGTCGGGCGCCACCTGGAGGAACTTGGCCTTGAGCCCGGTGATGCCGTTGAGGTAGGCCGCGATCCGCGCGAGATCGGCGCGGTCCGCCGGGGTGAGCGGGGCCGCCACCGGCGCCGCGCGGGCAGCCCCGGCCGCGGCCAGGCCGGCGAGAGCGGGAACCAGGACGAGGAGATCACGCCGACGCATAGGCGCGATGTGGCATCGCCGCGCCCCGGTTGCAAACGGCCCCCGCTGCAAATCGTGGATCGGCAGTCGGGCCGTTCCCTGCCGGTATCCCGACTATGGCGGACCCCTCCGCTCCGGCTAACATCCGCCGCCCCAAGGGGACGTAGGATCGGAGCCCGCGATGCTGCCCACCAGCCCTGCCTTCAAGAAGAACGCCGTGGCTGCGCTGGCGGACGCCGGGCTGCAGCGGGCGCTCGAGCGCACCAAGCCGCACTTCCAGCACCGCCGCGCCGCCGCCGTCGCCGCCCTGCCCGAGTTCGAGCAGCTCCGCGAGGTCGGCCGGCAGATCAAGAACCACACCCTTGCCAACCTCGATTTCTATCTCGAGACCTGGGCGGACAAGGTCGCCGGCGCCGGCGGCGAGGTCCATTGGTGCGCCACCGCCGCGGACGCCCGCGAGGCGGTGCTCGGCATCTGCCGCCGCGCCGGGGCGCGGATCGTGACCAAGGGCAAGTCGATGGTCAGCGAGGAGATCGGGATCAACGAGTTCCTCGAGGCCAACGGCATCATCCCCGTGGAGACCGACCTCGGCGAATACATCATCCAGCTCGGCCACGAGCCGCCGAGCCACATCATCGCCCCCGCCTTCCACCTCAACCGGGAGGACTGGGAAGCGCGCTTCCGCAAGGCGCACACCGACCTGCCCCCGGACCGCGTCTTCCGCGAGCGGCGCGACCTGCTGAGCGAGGCCCGCGGCGAGCTTCGCCAGCGCTTCCTCGCCGCCGATGTCGGCATCACGGGGGCCAATTTCCTGATCGCCGAAACCGGCTCGAGCGTGATCGTGACCAATGAGGGCAACGGCGACCTCACCCAGACGCTGCCCAAGGTGCACATCGTGCTCGCCAGCATCGAGAAGCTGGTCCCGACCCTCGAGGACGCCTCGGTGCTGCTCCGCCTGCTCGCCCGCTCGGCCACGGGGCAGGATTTTTCCGTCTACACGACCTTCTCGACCGGGCCGCGCCGCCCCGGCGATCTGGACGGCCCGCAGGAGTACCACGTCGTCCTGCTCGACAACGGCCGCTCGGCGATGCTCGGCACCGAGTTCCAGGACATGCTCCGCTGCATCCGCTGCGCCGCCTGCATGAACCATTGCCCGGTCTATGGCGCGATCGGCGGGCACGCCTATGGCTGGGTCTATCCCGGACCGATGGGGGCGGTGCTGACGCCGGCGCTGATCGGCATCGACAAGGCGGGAAACCTGCCCAACGCCTCCACTTTCTGCGGCCGCTGCGAGAGCGTCTGCCCGATGAAGATCCCGCTGCCCGCGATGATGCGCCACTGGCGCGAGCGGGAGTTCGAGCGGCATCTCTCGCCCGCCTTCGCGCGGCGCAATCTCGCGCTCTGGGCCTGGTTCGCGCGCCGGCCCGCAATCTACCGTCTCGCGGTCAGGGCGGCCGCGCTCGGGCTCGGCCTCTTCGGCCGCCGAAGCGGGCGCTTCCGCCGCCTGCCGCTCGCCGGCGGCTGGACGCGCGGGCGCGACCTGCCGGCCCCGGAGGGCGAAACCTTCTTCGCCCGCTACCGCCGCGAAGGACGCAGGACGCGATGAGCCCGCGAGGGAGCCAGCCCGAGAGCCGTGCGCTCATCCTGGCCGCCATCCGCCGCAACCTCCGCCGCGGCCCGCTGCCCGCCGACCAAGCGGCCCTCCTGCACGCGCGCCTCGGCGCCCACCCGCGCGGGCCGATCCCCGCCCGCTCGCGCCTGCCGCGCGCCGCCCAGCTCGCCCTCTTCGTAGCCAACGTCGAGAAGGAGTTCGGCACCCTCGCCCGCGTCGCCGATGCCGCCTCCGTGCCGGCCGCGATCGCCGACTACCTCGCCCAGCAGAACCTCCCCTCCGCGCTGGTGATGGCGCCGCATCCGGAGCTGACGGCGCTCCCCTGGGCCGAGCGGCCGCTCCTTCACGTCCGCACCGGCCGCGCCGAGGCCGCGGACGTGGTCAGCGTCCAGCAGGCCTTCGCCGCCGTCGCCGAAACCGGCACCCTCATGCTTCCCTCCGCCGCCGAGCGGCCGACCACGCTCAACCTGCTCGCCGAGACGGCGATCGTCATGCTGCGCGCGAGCCGGGTGGTCGGCGCCTACGAGGAGGCGTGGGAGCTCCTGCGCGCCGAGCGGCGCGACCCCGTAACGGGGGGCTTCATGCCGCGCAACGTGATGCTGGTCACCGGCCCTTCGCGTTCCGCCGATATCGAGCAGTCGCTCGAGCTCGGCGCCCACGGGCCGCGCCGGCTCCACGTCGTGCTGGTCGACGACGATGAAGCCGCGGCCGCTGCCTGAGCCCGCCGCGCCGGGGGCTGGCCCTGACGCCGCCTTGGGTGACGACCGCGTGGTCTGGCGCCGCTTCGCCGCATCCGTTCGCCCGCTCGCGCCCGCTCGGACGCCGGCCTCTCGAGCCGCCGCCCCGCCGCCCCCGCCTGCCGAGATCGAGCCTGCCCCGGCGCAGCCGCCCCCGCCGGGCAGGCCCCCGCCGGGCAGGCCCCCGCCGCGTCGCCCGTCCACGGGCCTCGCCCCGCTCACGATCGGTGCGCCCCCGGCGGGGCTCGACCGGGCGAGCTGGCGGCGCCTCTCGGGCGGGCAGAACCGGCCGTCACGCCGGCTCGACCTGCACGGCCTCACCGCGGCGCGCGCGCTCGCGGCACTCGAGGACTTCCTCGCCGCCGCCGCGGCCGACGGCGAGCGCACGGTCGAGGTGATCACCGGGCGCGGCGCCGGCACCGAGGGCGGGGTGATCCGCCGCGAGTTTTCTCACTGGCTGAACCGGCCGTCGCTGCGGCCCCTCCTGCTCGGCGCCGCGCACCCGCATCCGGCCAACCCGGGCGCGGTGCTGCTCCTGCTCCGCCGCAACCGATGACCCCGTTCGGGGCGCGGGTCCGCAGCCTCCGCGCGGCGAGCGGGGTGCGGCTGATCGACCTCGCGGAGGGATTGCGGGTGACCCCGGCCTATCTCTCGGCGCTCGAGCATGGGCGCCGCGGCGCCCCGAGCCCGGGCCTGGTGCACCAGGTCTGCGAGTTCTTCGGCCTGATCTGGGACGATGCGGAGGATCTGGCGCGGCTCGCCCGGATCTCCCAGCCCAAGGTGCGGATCGACACCGGCGGGCTGACCGCGGAGCAGACCGCGCTCGCCAACCGGCTGGGGCAGGCCCTGCACCGACTGCCGCCCGAGACGGTGGCGGCGATGCACGCGCTGCTCGACGCCACGGGCCTGCCGCCGAAGCCGCGGTTGCGGCGCGCCGCCGGCAAGGCGTGTCGATGACACACGATGGGGGACACACGATGGGGGACACACGATGGGGGACACGCGATGGGGGACGCGTGATCGGGCAAACGTGATCGGCCAAACGTGATCGGGGCGAATCCGGTTTCGCATGGCGGAACCGGATTCGTTGCCATAATGTCCGCGCCAGGGAGCTTCGTCGGGGGGCGGCGATCGCCATGGCACGCAGGGAAGAATTGCCTTGTGGAACGCCAAGATAGGCGCTTTAACTCAAGTGCCGTCGCAGGCTGTCGCACCCCCGGTAATCGCAGGGAGGGAACATCATGCCGAGACTTCTCGCCGCCCTTTACGGCTCCGCCGCGATGGTATTGCTCGGCGTCCCGGTCGCGCTCGCCTGCGCGACCCCGCGGCAATCGGCGATGTTCGACGTGGCCGGGCTGAAGAGCGAGCTGATGGTCACCACGCTCTCCTGCAACGCAGACTCCCAGTACAACGCCTTCATCACCCGCTACCAGGCGATCCTGATGGCGGACGATTCCGCGCTCCAGAGCTACTTCATCCGCGTCTACGGCCACGCCGGCCAGGCCGCGCATGACGCCTACATCACCAACATCGCCAACAAGATGAGCGAGATCGCCGTCGCCGAGGGGACCGATTTCTGCCGCCACCACCTCGCCGTGTTCGCCGAGGCGCTCGCGCTCGACCACACCAACGACCTTGCCCTGTTCGCGGCCTCGCGCGGCTATCTCGAGCCGATCGCGCCGGAGAGCTGCGGCACCACCGTCGCCATCGATTCCCGGGAGCTTACCACGGCCGAGCGCTAACCCCGGCCGGCACCCCCGCCAGCACGGAGGCGAGCACCGCCCCTTGGGGGATCGCGGTCATCGCCGCCGCGCCGAAATCCTGCGCCCGCAGGACGGTGAGCCGGGTCGCCTGAGGTGCGAACTTATCCGGCGCCGTCGGGCCGAAGAGCGAGACGAGGGGCGTCCCCGCGGCCGCGATGAGATGGCCAAGGCCGCTATCGTTCGCCACCGCGAGCGCAAGCCGCCGGGCGAGCGCCATCGTCATCAGCGGCGAATCCTCCGCCCGCACCGGCAGCAGGGAAGCCGGCAATGCGCGCGCCACAGGCTCGCCCCACTCCTGCTCCGCCGGCCCGAGCAGCACCACGGGCGTCAGGCCGCGCTCCGCGAGCGCCGCGCCGAGTCCGCAAAAACGTTCGAGCGGCCAGCATTTTCCCCGATTGCCCGCGCCTGGCGCGAGCCCGACCAGCGGGGGCCCGCCGCCGGGCAGCCGCCGCGCCGCCTCTTCCTCGATCTCGGCCGGCAGCCTCAGCGCCGGCAGGTTCGAAAAATCCACCTCGGCGCCGCAGGCGGCGATGAGGCGCATCATCTGCCCGAGCATGGAAGGGGGCTTTGCACGATCCGCCGGCGCCCGCGCCGAAAGCCGCCAGCCCGCCGCGGCCGAGACGAAAATCCCGGGCCCGAGCCGGCGCAGCGCCAGGCTCGTCCGCACCTGCCGCTGGGTGTCGATCAGGAGATCGGCCCGCCTCAGATCAACCCGGCGGCGGAGAACGTCCGTCCACGACTCTCCAAGCCCGGTCTCCTCGACCACCTCGTCGAGCAGGTCCGTCGTCAGCGCCCGCAGCGTGCTGGCGAACACGCTTTTGCCCGCCGTGAGCCAGACGATGCGCGCCCGCGGCCAGCCGCGCCGCAACGCCCGCAGGAACGGCAGCTTCATCACGCCGTCGCCGGTCAGGTCGCGCCCGGCGAAGACCTCGATCAGGTCTGCCGGGATCGGCAAGGAGGGTTACGCCGCCTTGGAGAGGTCCGTCCCCGCGGCGTCCCAGGCGGCGAGGAACCTGGCGCTCGCCTCGGGCGAAAGCGGCAGGTGCGGCGGGCGCATCGTGAGCCACGCGGGGTCGTTCTCGGCCCGCGCCACCAGCGCGCGCAGCGCCGGAATGGTAGGCGCGGTCGTCAGCACCGTCCTGAACGCGGAAAGGCGACGCTGCGCCTCCGCCCCCGCCGGCTCGTTCCAGTGCGCAACCACCGCCGCGTTCACCGCGCTCGTGACGTTGGCCGCCGCGGTGATGCACCCGGCGCCGCCCAGCTTGAGGATGTCGAGCAGCCCGTTATCGAAGCCGACATAGACCTCGAACCCCTCGGGGCCGAACTCCTTCACCATCGCCGCGGAATTCTCGAAGCTGCCGCTGCTGTCCTTCACGCCCTTGATCACGCCCGGAAACGCCCGGAGCATCCGCCCGAGCAGCGCCAGGCTGAACGGCACCGCCGATTGCTGGGGGAAATTGTAGAGATAGATCCGGACCTCGCCGCCGACCCGGCCGACCACCTCGGAGAAATAGGCGAGCAGCCCGTCATCCGAGGGGTTTTTGTAATAGAAGGGCGGCAGCATCAGCACGCCGCGGCAGCCGAGCTCGGCGGCGCGGCGCGTCAGCAGCACCGAATCGGTGATCGCCGTCGTGCCGGTGCCGGGCATCAGCCGCTCCGCCGGAACGCCGCGCTCGATCAGCCCCTCGAGGATCGCGAGCCGCTCGGAGATGCCGAAGCTGTTGGCCTCGCCGGTCGTGCCGAGGACGCCGATATTGTTGCAGCCATGCGCGAAAAGATGGGCGCAGCGGCGCGCCAGCCGGTCAAGGTCCGGGGAGAGGTCCGGCTTCATCGGCGTCAGCACCGCGGCGTTGACGCCGCCGAAGAGCGCATCCTGCATCATCGTGGTCATTTCCTTCCCGTTTTCGCCCGCGCGGCATCACGCCCGGCCAGGCAACAATATGGTGTTCGAGCGGGCCCGCCGCGGTCTCCGGCACCACGCGCCGGCTCACCGAGGCCCCGGCCCGGTGCACGCTCTCCGGATCGCCCGTGATCAGCGGATGCCAGCGCGGCAGGTCCCGCCCCTCGGCGAGGCGCCGGTACGCGCAGGAGGGCGGCAGCCAGTCGATCCCGGCAAGGCTCTCCGGCGTCAGGCGCACGCAGTCGCGCACCCGGCGGCGGCGATGGGCATAATCGGTGCAGCGGCAGGTCGTGGTGTCGAGCAGCCGGCAGGCGACGTTGGTGAAGGAGAGCGCGCCCGTCTCCTCCTCGCGCAGCTTGTGCAGGCAGCAGCGCCCGCACCCGTCGCAGAGCGATTCCCACTCGGCACCGCTCATCTCCGCGAGGCGTTTCTGCTTCCAGAACGGCGGGCTTTCCGGCATCCCGGAAAGCCTAGTCCCGATGACCCGATCGCGAAAGAGGGCTGGCTAGCCGCCGTAGCGGGCGAGCACGGCGCGCAGCGGGTTGGCCCCGGGATTGTTCGCCTGCATGCCGACCACGATCTGCCGCGCGTCGGAGTTCGCGCCGTAATAGACCTGATCCGCCGAAAAGTCGGACGAGAGCAGGGCGCCGTCGAGCGAGACGCCGGCGAACAGGCCGCGCTCCTGGGCGAAGGTGACAATATCGGCGCGCATCGCCGCCGTGGTCGAGCCGCCGATGCCGGCACCGACCGTGGCGATCGCGATCGAGGCGTCGGCGCCGATCTTGAACTGGCTGTTGATCACCGCGTTGAGCGCCTTGTCGTTCATGATCATCATCAGGACGCTGGCGTCCTGGATGCCCGCCTGCAGGCCGAGGCTGCCGCTGCCGATCGAATAGAAGGCCGGGGCCGACCAGGAGCCCTGGGCGGCGCGGCCGACCAGCACGCAGCCGCCGCCCGAGCCGCCGATGATGAATCCCGCCTTGAACACCTCGGGGCAGATCATCACCGCCCGCGCGTTCCTGAGCGTCTGACCGACATCGGCCGAGTTCGGGGAGCTCATGATGTCCTCGACCGTGAGGGTCGCGCGGTCGACCAGCCGCTGGGCCTCGCTTTCCTGTGTCGGGCCCGCGCAGGCGACGAGGGGCACCAGCAGCGCCAGAACGACGAGACCGCAACGCGACATCGCTACCCTCCTTCTCTCCGGGCCCTCCGAGGAGCGGCGGACAAATTCCGACGTGACGCGAGAATCATTCCCCAAATCGTTGAAGAACTTGCCGATTTTGCGGCCAAACCACGGCTGTCGCCAGTCTTTTCGCGCGCCGTTCCACGGACCCTTTCGCCGCCTCGCCCAGGCCGCGCATCGGGGCGATGACGCTCCAGGATCTCCGCTGCCTCGTCGCCCTCTGCCGCCGCCAATGGATGGGGCCCAGGGCCTCCAGGCCCTGGCGGGGATCCAAGGGGCAGAGCCCCTTGGCCTGGCTTTCCTTCTTCCTACTCTGCGCCGACCTGCTCTGCGCTGACCAGGTGAACCGAGGCCGGCAGAAGCATTTCTGCCTGGCTGGCGAACGGAAGCAGGGCTTCGGCGATCTCCCGGCGCAGCGCCTCGCGCACCGGTTCGGGAGCGGTGCGCTCTTCGAGCAATCTTGCCGTCGGTCCCATCACGCAGGCCAGCGCCGCTTCCGCGTCCGGGGTGGTGCCGACGAGCGAAACGCTTTCCGTGGCGATCCGAGGCTCGTGGAATCCGGCGGCCTCGAGAACGCCCCGCAGATAGGCCGGATCGCTGAAGGCCATCGGGCCCGGCGCATGAGCGGGCTGCGGCGTCGGCGGGCCGAGCCGGCGGGCGGCGATCTCGAGCGGGATCCGCCAGTGCGGGTTGTCGGCAAGCGGCGCCCAGCAGACGAAGCAAAGCCGCCCGCCCGGCCGCATCGCCCCGCGCAGATTGCGGAAGGCGGCGACCGGGTCGGCGAAGAACATCACGCCGAAGCGCGAAACCACGCGATCGAACAGGTCCGGCCCGAACGCGTGCGTCTGGGCATCGGCAGGGAGAAGGGAGATATTGGCAAGGCTGCGCTCCGCCACCCGCCGGCGCGCGAGCGCCAGCATCGGCTCGGAGATGTCGATCCCGACCACGCGGCCGGACGGACCCACCTGCTCGGCCAGCTTGAGCGTGCTCGTTCCCGCCCCGCAGCCAATGTCCAGCACGCGCTCCCCCGGCCGGGCGCCGGCACGGCCCAGCAGCAGCGCCAGGATCCGTTCCAGACGCGCATCCATGCTGTCCGCGAGGCGCACCCATTTGGGCCCGGCCACCTGGTTCCAGTAGTCGAACTGGGCGGCGTTCGGCCCGGCCGCCCCGGCGGCAATGTCACCCTGCCCATCGCTCATCCGCACATCGTCCCCTGCCTGCCTAAAGATATTGGGCGCCTGCTTCCGCGGCGAAATGAGAGGGTTCGCCCTCCCAGGCGATGCGTGCGTGCTCGAGCACGTAGATGCGGTCCGCGTGCGGCAGGGCGAAGGTCACGTTCTGCTCGCCGAGCAGCACGGTGATTTCGGTCGTCGTGTGCAGCCGCGCCAGCGCCTTCGAGAGCTGTTCGAGGATCACCGGCGCAAGCCCGAGCGTCGGCTCGTCGAGGATGAGGAGGCGCGGGCGCATCATCAGCGCGCGCGCGATCGCCAGCATCTGTTGTTCGCCGCCCGAAAGCGTGGCGGCCTGCTGGCGCGCGCGTTCGGCGAGGATCGGGAAGAGATCGAGCAGCCAGGCGAGCTGTTCGGTGCGCGCCGCGTTGGAAAGATGCGCCCCGCCGAGCTGGAGATTCTCCTCGACCGACATCGCGCCGAAGAGCTCGCGCGTTTCCGGGCACTGCACGATCCCCGCCCGCGCGATCGAGGCGGCGCTGGTTCCGGCGAGTTCGCGTCCGGCGAAGCGGATCGTGCCGCGGTACGCCACCAGCCCCGAGACGGCGTTGAAGAGCGTGGTCTTGCCGGCGCCGTTCAGCCCGACGACCGAGACGAACTCGCGCTCGCGCACCTCGATCGAAACGTTGTCGAGCGCCTGTGCCTTGCCGTAGAGCACGCTCACGCCCTCGACCGTGAGCAGGGGTGCGGCCGGGTGGTCACGGGTCGGCGCGCGCGCCGCCGCCTCGATGCTGCCGCCGAGATAGACGCGCCGCACCTGCTCGTTGCGCATCACGGCTTCCGCCGTGCCCTCGGCGATGGGCTCGCCGAGATACATCGCGAGCGCGCGATCTACCAGCGCCGCCACGCTCTTGACATTGTGATCGACGAGCAGCACCGCCTTGCCCTGGTCGCGAAAACTCCGGATCAGCTCGGAAAATCCGGCGACCTCGCTCGGCGTCAGGCCGGCGAAGGGCTCGTCCACCAGCACGATCCCGGGCTCGCGCGCGATCGCCTTGGCAAGCTCGAGGCGGCGCAGATCGGCGAAGGCGAGCGTGCCGGGATGGCGCCCGAGCACCGCCTCGAGGCCGACGCGCGCGGCGATCGCCCGCGCCTTGCCTTCCACCGCGGGGTCGGCGGCGAGCCGGAGCAGGGAATCGGGAAGCAGCGCGAGCTTGATGTGCTCGAGCACTGTCTGGCGGTGCAGCGGGCGCGAATGCTGGAAGACGATGCCGATCCCGGCGCGGGCGATCCGGTGCGTCGGCCAGCCGGCGATCTCCGTCCCGTCGAGCCGGATCGAACCGGCGTTCGGCCGCTCGATGCCCATGATGAGCTTCATCACGGTCGATTTGCCCGATCCGTTCGGCCCGATCAGGCCAAGGATCTCGCCGGGATGGATCGCGAAGCCGATCCCCTTGACCGCGACCAGCCCGCCGAAGCGCTTGGTCAGGCCCCGCACCTCGAGCCGTGCGGCGCTCATTCCTGCTCGCCCCGCCGCAAGACATGGCCGAGCAGCCCGTCGGGGAAGAAGAGGATCACCAGCAGCGCCACCGCCGAGACGACGAAGGTGCTGAGCTGGCCGAGCGGCAGCAGCACCTGGCCGGCGGCGATCAGGAACACCCCGCCGATCACCGCGCCGAGGATCGTCCGCCGCCCGCCGAGCACCGCGGCGATGATGATCTGCACCGCGATCGCGAGATCGACCACCACGTCCACCGAGGCGCTGCCGAGATAGAAGATGAGCATGGCGCCGGCGATGCCGGAGAAGAGCGCGCTCACCGAGAAGGCGGCGAGCTTGTGCTTGGCGACGTTGAAGCCGAGCGAAGCGGCCTCGACCGGATCCTGCCCGGCCGCCTGCAGGATCAGCCCGAGCGGCGAGCGCGAATAGCCGAACAGCAATGCCGCGCTGACGGCGAGGAAGACGAGCGCGATCCAGTAATTCGTGCCCGCGCTCACCGAGAGCACGTCGGGCACGGTCATGCCGATCTCGCCGCCGGTGAAGTGCGCAAAAATCACGATCACGTTCTGCAGCAGCAGCACGGCGACGAGCGTGACGAGGCCGAAATAGGGCCCGCGCAGGCGGAGCGCCGGCAGCGCGAGCAGGAGCCCGCCCGCAAGGGCTGCGAGCGCCGCGGCGCCGACGCAGAGCGGGATCGGCCAGCCGAGCAGGTTGTCGATCAGTGCTGCGGTATAGGCGCCGAGTCCGATCAGGAAGGTGGGGCCGAAATTCACCTCGCCCGCGAACCCGAAGAGGAGGTCCCAGGACATCGCGAAGACGCCGAAATAATAGGCGGTGGTGAGCACGCCGAGGATGTAGGCGGAAAACCAGAGCGGCAGCAGCGCCGCCAGCGCGACGATCAGGAGCGTCACCTGGAGCAGGCGGGAGCGCACGAGACCGCGCATCGCGCCTACCGCCGGCCGAGCAGCCCTTGCGGGCGCAGATAGACGACGAGGATGAGGATCAGGAGCGGCGGGATCGAGCGCAGCGTCGGCGCCAGCAGATAGGCGGTCACGGTCTCGAGGTAGCCCACGATATAGGCCGCGACCAGCGAGCCGCCGACGCTGCCGAGCCCGCCCAGCACGACGATCGAGAACGCGCTTGCCGTCAGCGGTCCGACGGAATCGGAGCTGGCGCCGAGGAAGGTCGCGAGCAGCACGCCGGCCACCCCCGCCAGCACCCCGTAGATCGCCCAGACGAGGAGATGGATGCGCGAAAGCTCGAAGCCGAGCAGCGTCAGGCCGCGCGGGTTGATCGAGGCGGCGAGCAGGGTCTTGCCCGTGCGCGTGCGGTTGATCAGCAGCCAGAGCGCGCCGATCACCGTCCAGCAGGCGAGCGCGATCAGGATCTCGTTCTTCGGCGTGCGCACGCCGAGGATCGGGACGACGCCGCCGATCAGCGCCGGCACCGTCACCGGGTTGGTGGTGAAGGCATAGGCGAGCGCCGTCTGGCACATGATGCCCCAGAGCAGGGTGCCGGTGAGGATGAAGATCTCGGTCTCCTCGCGGGGGATGGCGCGCGAGCGCTGGATCGGCCGCACCACCGCGAAATAGGTCGCGAAGGCGAAGACGAGCCCCGCCGCCACGCCGGCGGGCGCGCCGGCCGCCGTGCCGAGATGGAGATCCGTCGCCACCAGCCAGGCCGTCATCGCCGCCACCACGAGCGTGCCGCCATGGGCGAGGTTGAGCACGCCCGAGACGCCGAACAGCAGCGTGAAGCCGACCGCGCCGAGCGCGTAGAGCGCGCTGATCGCGAAGCCGTCGACGAGGATCTGGACCGCCTCCATCCGGCGCTTAAGCCGCCGCGGCGAAGGTCCTCAGCTCGGCAGCTTCACGAAGGACGGAAATTCCACCTTGGCGGTCGCGAGCTTCTTCGGCCAGACCGTTACCTGCTTGGCGTTCTGCCACTGGATGATCACGCCCGGCACGAGGTCGGGGCCATATTCGATCGCGTGGGTGAAGGGCGCGTCGCGGCCATAGAACTTGATCCGCCCGATCGTGCCGACATAGTCGGTCGCCTCGAGCGCGGTGACGAGCTTGTCGGGGTCGGTCGAGCCGCCCGCCCGCGTGATCGCCTCGGCGATGATGTAGACGAGGTCGTTCGAGGAGTAGCCGCAATAGGCGGGGACGAGCCCGTAGCGCTTCACGTAGGCTTGCGTGAACGGGATCGTCTTCGGCGTCACCGCCGAATCGGGCCCGGCCCCTTCCTGCGCGCCGACGCCCTCGCAGGCGCCGTTGGTGTCCTTCCAGAAATCGCTCGAGGTCGCCTGCGAGCTCACGCCCCACATCGGGATCGGCACGCGCTGCTGCTTCCACTGCACCGTCGGCACCACCCCGACATGGCTGATGCCGGTCATGATCACGTCCGGCTTCTTGCCCTCGATGCGATTGAAGATCGGCGTGAAGTCGGTGGTGTCGGGCGAGAAGCGGATATGGTCGAGCACCGTGAGCCCGGCCTTGGGCAGGAAGTCGAGATAGGCCTCGTCGAGCGGGGTGGTCCAGGCGGCGTCCTCGCTCATCACGACGCAGCTCTTCATGTGGAACTGGTCGACCAGGATGTCGCCCGCCGAAGCGGAGGCGCTCTCGGCGATGAAGTACGAGGTGAACCAGCCGTGGAAGGTGTATTTGTAGTGCGCGTAGTCGTCGTGCACGCGTTTGGGGATCTCGTTGCTCGCCGCACCCGGGGTGATGAAGGGCATCTTCAGCCGCGCCGACCACGGCTCCATCGCCAGCACCACCTCGCTGATGAAGCTGCCGATGATCGCCGCCACCTTGTCCTGCTGGGCGAGGCGCTGGAACGCCCGCACGCCGTCGACGGCGGAGACGTGATCGTCATAGACGATGAGCTGGATCGGCCGTCCGCCGACGCCGCCCGAAGCGTTGATCGCGTCCGCGGCCATCTGGGCGCCCTTGGGGATCGCCGCACCAGGCAGGGTGGAGGTCTCGGCGATGATGCCGATCTTGATCGGCTCGCCGGCCGCCCGGACCGTGGCGGGCACCGTCGCCAGCCCCGCCAGCCCCGCGGCCCCGGCCAACACCTGGCGCCGTGACGGCCGCCGCAAGGTTCCCCCTTGGCCGATGCGGATTATCTTTGCCATCTTTTCGCTCCCTTCCCACCCTGATTGACCCAGGCTCCGGGAACTATACCCGGCCGCAGCGGCGGCACCAGTGCCTGGAATCGGGAAAGGAAGCGGAAAAGCGGTGGCTCAGGCGGCCGGTCAGGCCGCCTGTTCGAGGGGAATCCCCTTCTCCTTGAGCAGCAGCTCGAGCTCGCCCGACTGGTACATCTCGGTCACGATATCGCAGCCGCCGACGAACTCGCCCTTGACATAGAGCTGGGGGATGGTCGGCCAGCTCGAGAATTCCTTGATCCCGTCGCGCAGCTCCGGGTCCTCGAGCACGTCCGCGGTGGCGAAGGGCACCCCCATGTGGGTGAGGATCTGCACCACGCGGGCGGAAAAGCCGCATTGGGGGAACATCGCCGTTCCCTTCATATAGAGCATGACCGGGTTTTCGCCGATCTCACCCTTGATCCGCTCGGATACGGGATTGGTCATTGCGTCTGCTCCTGTCAGAGGGCGTTTTCTGGGGCGCTGGTCTGCAGGGCGAGGGCGTGAAGCTCCGCTCCCATCCGGCCATGCAAGGCGGCGTAGACGATCTGGTGCTGGCGGACGCGCGAGAGCCCGCGGAAACTGGCGCTCACGACCGTCGCCGCGTAATGGTCGCCGTCGCCCGCGATGTCCTCGATCGTCACGCTGGCATCAGGGAGCGCCGCCTTGATCAGCGCCTCGATCTCGCCCGCCCCCATCGCCATGCACGTCCTCCACGCCCTCAGCCCTGGGCCCTCAGCCGAGCCAGGCCGGAAAGAAGCGCTCGTGCGCCTCGCGCAACGCCGCGACTGATATGGCGACGGCGCCGGGGAGTGTCAAATCCTCTCCCCCGGCGGTTCCGAGGCGCCGCGCCGGCACCGCTTGCGCTCTCGCCGCGGCGAGCAGCGGGGCGGCATCGGCCACCGCCAGCACATAGCGGCCCTGGTCCTCGCCGAACCAGAATTCATGCGGCTTGATCTCCGCCGGGCCCGGCGCCAGAAGCACGCCGCATCCGCCGGCGAGCGCCATCTCCGCCACCGCGACGAGCAGCCCGCCGTCGGAGACGTCGTGGCAGGCCGCGACCTCGCCCGCTGCGATCCGGGCGCGGACGAAATCGCCGTTGCGTTTCTCCGCCGCGAGATCGACCGGCGGCGGCGCGCCCGCCTCGCGCCCGGCGATTTCGCGCAGCCACAGCGAGCTTCCGAGCCAGCCCTGGCTGGCCCCGATCAACACCAGCGCGAGCCCCGGCGACGGCGCGATCCCCACCGCCTGCCGCGCATCCTCGAGCACGCCCACCCCCCCGATCACCGGGGTCGGCAGGATCGGTGTCCCCTGCGTCTCGTTGTAGAGGCTCACATTTCCGGAAACCACCGGGAAGTCGAGCGCGCGCGCCGCCGCCGCCATGCCGCGGATGGCGCCGGCGAGCTGGCCCATCACGCGCGGCCTCTCCGGGCTGCCGAAATTGAGGTTGTCGGTGAGCGCCAGCGGACGCGCGCCGGTCGCGGTGAGGTTGCGCCAGGCCTCCGCCACCGCCTGCGCCCCGCCCGCCTCGGGATCGGCCGCACAGTAGCGGGGCGTGCAATCGGTGGTCAGCGCCAGCGCCAGCCGGTGCCCCTCGACCCGCACGACAGCCGCGTCCGCCGCCCCCGGCCGCTTCACCGTCTGGCCGCCCACGGTGGCGTCGTACTGGTCCCACACCCAGCGCCGCGAGCAGAGGTCGGGCGAGGCGATCAGCCGGATCAGCCCCTCCTCGAGCCCCACCGGGTCGGCAACCGCCCCCAGCCTCCCGGGCTTCGGCGTCTCCTCGATCGGGCGGCGATAGAGCGGCGCCTCCGCCGCCAGCGGCCCGAGGGGAATATCCGCCGCCACCTCGCCCTGGTGGCGGACGACGATCCGCCCGCTATCCGTGAGCCGCCCGATGATCGCGAAATCGAGCTCCCACTTGGCAAAGATCGCCCGCGCCGCGTCCTCGTGGCCGGGGCGCAGCACCATCAGCATCCGCTCCTGGCTCTCCGAGAGCATCATCTCGTAGGCCGACATCGCGCTCTCGCGCACCGGCACGCGGTCGAGGTCGAGCGCGATGCCGAGCCCGCCCTTGCCCGCCATCTCGACCGCCGAGCTGGTCAGCCCCGCCGCGCCCATGTCCTGGATGGCAACGATCGCATCGGTCTCCATCAGCGCCAGGCACGCCTCGATCAGCAGCTTCTCGGTGAAGGGATCGCCCACCTGCACGGTCGGCCTCTTCTCCGCTGCATCGTCCCCGAACGAAGCCGAGGCCATGGTCGCGCCCTGGATGCCGTCGCGCCCGGTTTTCGCCCCGACATACACCACCGGATTGCCGACGCCCGCGGCGGCGGAGCGAAAAATCCGGTCGGCCCGGGCGATCCCGACCGTCATCGCATTGACCAGCGGGTTGCCGTTATAGGCCGGGTGGAAATTGATCTCCCCGCCGACCGTCGGCACGCCGACGCAATTGCCGTAGCCGCCGATGCCGCGCACCACGCCATCGACGATGCGCCTCGTCCCCGGCTCGCGCGGATCGCCGAAGCGGAGCGCATTGAGATTGGCGATCGGCCGCGCGCCCATGGTGAAGACGTCGCGGAGGATGCCGCCGACCCCGGTCGCCGCGCCCTGGTAGGGCTCGATGAAGCTCGGGTGGTTGTGGCTCTCCATCTTGAAGACCGCGGCGAGCCCTTCGCCGATCGCCACCACCCCGGCATTCTCCCCCGGCCCCTCGATCACCCACGGCGCCGCGCTCGGCAGCGCGCGCAGCCACACGCGCGAGGATTTGTACGAGCAATGCTCGGACCACATGGCGGCGAAGATGCCGAGCTCGGCGAGAAGCGGCGCGCGGCCGAGGATCGCGAGCACGCACGCATACTCTTCCGCCGAAAGGCCGAACTCGGCCGCGAGCGCCTGGTTCGCATCCGGCGGCGCGTTCATCCCGCGAACGCTGCCGCCAGCCCCTCGAACAGCTTCTTCCCGTCCTCGCCGCCCGCCACCGGATCGACCAGGTTCTCGGCGTGCGGCATCAGCCCGAGCACGCGCAGGTTCGGGCTCAGGATGCCGGCGATCGCCCGCGCGCTGCCGTTCGGGTTGGAGCTTGCCCCGAGCCGCCCATCGGGGTCGGCATAGCGGAAGGCGACCAGCCCCTCGCCCTCGAGCCGGTCGAGCGTCGCCTCATCGGCGTAGTAGTTGCCCTCGCCATGGGCGAGCACGGCGCGGAAAACCTCGCCCGCCTGGAAATGCCCGGTGAAGGCGGTGCCGGCGCGCTCGACGCGGAGATGGCAATCCATGGCGAGGAAGCGGAGCGAGACGTTGCGCAAGAGCGCGCCGGGCAGCAGCCCGGCCTCGGTCAGGATCTGGAAGCCGTTGCAGGCGCCGAGCACATAGCCCCCGCGGGCGGCATGCGCGCGCACCGCGCCCATGATCGGCGAATGCGCCGCCATCGCCCCGGCGCGGAGGTAATCGCCGTAGGAGAAGCCGCCCGGAATGACGATAAGATCGAGCCCGGAAAGATCCGTCTCGGTGTGCCAGAGCATGCGGGGCTTTTGCCCCGTGGCCAGCTCGAGCGCGACCGCCATGTCGCGCTCGCGGTTGATGCCGGGAAAGACGATGATGCCGGCGCGCATGAACGACGGGGCTGCCCGCGTCATTTCGATATCGTCACCGAAAAACTCTCGATCACGGTGTTGGCCAGGAGCTGCTCGGCCATCGCGGCGGCGGTCTGGCGCGCGGCCTCGGGGTCGGCATCGGCGAGCTCGACCTCGATCACCTTGCCGGCCCGGACCTCGCCCACGCCGCCGAACCCGAGATGGCCGAGCGCGCGCGCGATCGCCTGGCCCTGGGGATCGAGCACCCCCGGCTTCGGCATCACCGTGACGATCGCTTTCACTCGCCCGAATTCCTTGCTGCCCGGATTCCCTACTGCCCGGGTTCCCTACTGCATCGTCTCCGGGCCCTTCATGTCCCGGGTGCCGGCCTCGGGCAGGATGCCGAGCCGCTTGGCCACCTCCTGGTACGCCTCCTCGACCTTGCCGAGATCGCGGCGGAAGCGGTCCTTGTCCATCTTCTCGTTGGTCTTGCTGTCCCACAGCCGGCAATTGTCGGGCGAAATCTCGTCGGCGAGGACGATGCGCATCTCCTCGTTCTCCCAGAGCCGGCCGAACTCCAGCTTGAAATCGACCAGCGTGATGCCGACGCCGAGGAAGAGGCCGGTGAGGAAATCGTTGATCCGGAGCGAGAGCGAAACGATATCGTCCATGTCCTGGGGCGTCGCCCAGCCGAAGGCGGTGATGTGCTCCTCGGCGACCATCGGGTCGGCCAGCTCGTCGTTCTTGTAGTAGTACTCGATGATGCTCCGCGGCAGCCGCTTGCCCTCCGGGATGCCCATCCGCTTGGAAAGGCTGCCGGCCGCGACATTGCGGACCACCACCTCGACCGGGATGATCTCGACCTCGCGGATCAGCTGCTCGCGCATGTTGAGCCGGCGGACGAAATGGGTGGGCACGCCGATCTCGCCCAGCCGGAGCATCAGGTATTCGCTGATGCGGTTGTTGAGCACGCCCTTGCCGGTGATGACGCCCTTCTTCTGGGCGTTGAAAGCGGTGGCGTCGTCCTTGAAGTACTGCACGAGGGTGCCCGGCTCCGGCCCCTCGAACAGGATCTTCGCCTTTCCCTCGTAGAGCTGGCGGCGGCGGGCCATAAAATATTCCCTTGGCACTTTCTGCTGCACTGCCGCAAGAGCAGTCAGGCTCGGGGCGGGTATAGCAAGTCGCCGCCCCTTCGACCATGCCCGGCTCCCCGGGCCAGCGCCCGCCTCAGCCCGGGCCGCGCCGGAGCAGCAGGTGGCTCACCCCGTCCTGCCCGGTCGTCAGCCCGAGCACCTGATGGCCCTGGCTCTCCGCCGTGGCCGGGACATTGCGCAGCGGCTCGGCGCCGGTGAGATGCACCAGCAACGTCTGCCCCGGCGCCAGTCTCTCGAGGGCGAGCCGGGTGCGGACGAAAGTCATGGGACAGGTCTCGCGCGTGATATCGAGCTCGAGATCGGCGGAGACAGTAGAAGTCACAATAAGTTCCCCGTCAGGAAAGAAATCTGCATTGCGGGACTCGGCAACGTCTCACTATATGATGCGGGGCGGAAGGCGGTGGGGAAGCAGCATGGCGGACCACGGAGCGAACTCTGATGTTCTCGGGCTGACGGCGCAAATCGTATCCGCTCATGTCTCGAATAATTCGGTGTCTCTGGACGCGCTTCCAGCCCTGATCCAGGATGTTTATCGGACCCTTGCGGGAGTCGGCAAGGAGATCGTCCCAATCGAGAAGCCCCAGCCGGCTGTCCCGGTGAAGAAATCCGTCTTCCCCGACTATATCATCTGCCTGGAGGACGGCAAGAAGCTCAAGATGCTGAAGCGCCACCTGAAGACCGCCTATAACTTGACGCCGGAGCAGTATCGCGAGAGATGGGGACTTGCCCCGGACTATCCGATCGTCGCGCCCAACTATGCCCGCCACCGCTCCTCGCTCGCCAAGAAAATCGGCCTCGGCACCAAGGCGCGCGCGCGCCGCTGATTGCCCAAGCCTTGATCCTTGAGGGCTTGATTGGGCCGGCGGAGGGCGGCAGTTTGGCCCGGCCCTGGGGAAGGAGCGAGCGACGCGGATGAGTGGTCCGCAACCCGAGCCGCCGGCGGACGCGGCCCGCCAGGGCTTCGTCCCGGCCCGTCGCCGGCGCGCCGGCGGCTCGGCGATCGAGCAGGCCTGCATCGCGCGCGGCCTCAAAATGACCGGCCAGCGCCGGGTGATCGCGCGCGTCCTCTCCGAGGCGGCGGACCACCCCGACGTCGAGGAGGTCTATCGCCGCGCCGCCCGCCTCGATGCCCGCATCTCGATCGCGACCGTCTACCGCACCGTCCGGCTGCTCGAGGAAAAGGGCATCCTCGAGCGGCGGGATTTCGGCGGCGGCCGCGCCCGCTACGAGCCCACGGAGCATGGCCATCATTACCATCTCATCGATGTCGATACCGGCCGCGTCGTCGAATTCGCGGACCCCGAGCATGAGGCGCTGATGCAGTCGATCGCGGAACGGCTCGGCTTCGACCTCGTCTCGCTGCGCCTCGAGCTGTTCGGCCGGCGCCAGGCCAAACCGGACTCCCCCGCCGACCTCCCGCCCGCAACGCCGCCGCAGGCCGGCCCCCCCGGAGGCCGGACCCCCACCGGAGGCCGGACCCCCACCGGAGGCCGGACCCCCACCGGAGGCCGGCCCCCGCCGGAGGCCGAACCCCCACCGGAGGCCGGACAACAATGACCGCCGCCCAACGCACCGGACACCAGGCGGGGCATCAAGCGGGCAAATCCGCCGGCACCATCGAGCGCCCCGGCTTCACCGAGCTCCGCGCCGGCAATCTCGGCGTCCGCCTCGCCGCCAGCGCCGCTGAGATCGACGCCGTCCAGGCGCTCCGCTACCGCGTCTTCTACGACGAGATGCGGGCGAGCCCGAGCCGCGCCGCGGCGGCGATCCGCCGCGACCGCGACACGCTCGACGAAGTCGCCGACCATCTCCTGGTGATCGACCACGGGCTCGGCGCCGGCCCCGAAAGCGTCGTCGGCACCTACCGCCTGATCCAACGCGAGGCCGCCCGGCGCGCCGGCCGCTTCTATACGGCGGGCGAGTTCGACATCAGCCGCCTGCTGGCGCTGCCCTACCGCCTGCTCGAGCTCGGCCGCTCCTGCGTCGATGCCGCCCACCGCAACCGCGTGGTGATGCAGCTCCTCTGGCGCGGCATCGCGGCCTATGTGTTCGAATACCAGATCGACCTGATGTTCGGCTGCGCCAGCCTCCCCGGCACCGACCCCGACGCGCTCGCCCCCGAGCTCACCTACCTCTACCACCACCATCTCGCCCCGCCCGGCCTCCGCCCGCGCGCGCTCCCCGAGCGTTATATCGAGATGCGCCGCCTCGAGCTCGATTCGCTCGACCGGCGCGCCGTCCTCGCCCGGCTGCCCCCGCTCATCAAAGGCTATCTCCGGCTCGGCGGCTTCGTCGGCGACGGCGCCGTGATCGATCGCGACTTCAACACGATCGACGTCGCGATGGTGGTGAAAACCGACCTCGTCACCGACAAATACTACCGCCACTACGAGCGCCAGCTCCGCGAGGCGCTGGACGACGAGCCAGGCGACTGAGCCGCCTCGCCCCTCCCGCGCGCCCGTCGCCCGCTGCCCGCCGCGGCGCCTGGCGCGCCGGCCTCGCCGGCCTCGCCGGCCTCGCCGGCTGGCGCGCGGACCTCGCCGCCACCCTCCTCGGCGCCCTCGCCGCGACCGCGCTGCCGCCCTGGCACGCGCTGCCCGCGCTCCCCTTGGCACTCGCCGGCCTCTTCGCCCAGATCGACGCCACGCCCGCCGGCTGGCGCGGAATGCGCCGCGCCGCCCGCCTGGGATTCTGGTTCGGCTTCGGCTGCCATCTCGTCGGGCTCTACTGGATCACCGAGGCGATCCTCGCCCGGGTCGATTCGTTCTGGTGGCTCGTTCCCTTCGCCACCCCGCTGACCGCCGCCGGGCTCGCGCTCCTCTTCACCGCCATCCCGGCCGGGCTCGCCCGCTTCTTCCCCACGGGCCTGCCCCGCGTGCTCGGCTTCTCCGGCCTCCTCTCGCTCGCCGCCCTCGCCCAGGGCGCCGTGCTCACCGGCTTTCCCTGGAACCTCTGGGGCAGCATCTGGGCGCTGCCCGGCCGGCCCGGCGACATCTTCATCCAGCCGGCGGCCTGGGTCGGAATCTATGGGCTCACCCTCGCCACCCTCCTCCTCGCGACCTTGCCGACGCTCGGCCGCCGCGGCCTCGCCGCCGCGTCCATCCTCCTCCTCGCCTGGTTCGGCGCCGGGCTCGCCCGCCTCGACCGGCCCGCGCCCGCCGCGCGCCCCCTCCGCGTCGTCCTCGTCCAGGGCGACATCCCCATCACGATGAAATGGGACCGCTCGGTCGCGCTCCGGATCTTCCGCACCTATCTCGCCCTCACCGCGCAAGGCGTCGCCGCCGCCGGCCCCCACCCCAGCGCCGTCGTCTGGCCCGAGACGGCGAGCCCCTTTTTGCTCGAAACCGACGGCGCGGCCCGCGCCGCGATCGCCCAAGCCGCCGGCCCGGGCGTGCCCGTGCTCGCGGGCTCGATCCGCTTCGACACCAAGGGCCGGCCGCGCAACAGCCTCATCGTCGTCGACGGGCCCGGCCCGCCCGCCGCCATTTACGACAAATGGCACCTCGTGCCCTTCGGCGAATACCAGCCGGACTGGTTCCCCCTGCCGATCCAGGTCGTGCCCGGGGGCGGGTTCGCGGCCGGCCCCGGCCCGCGCACGATTGCCGTGCCCGGCCTGCCGCCCTTCGGCCCGCTGATCTGCTACGAGGCGATCTTCTCCGGCGAGATCGTCGCCCGGCCGCGCCCCGACTGGCTCGTCAACATCACCAACGATGCCTGGTTCGGCAACACCGCCGGCCCGCGCCAGCACCTCGAGGCGGCGCGGATGCGCGCGGTCGAGGAGGGGTTGCCGCTGCTGCGCGCCGCCAACACCGGAATCTCGGCGGCCTTCGACGCCAACGGGCACGAGATCGCCCGCCTCGGGTTCGGCGCGGCGCGGGAGTCTGGTGGTGCAACTGCCGGCTGCACTGCCGCCTACTTTGTACGCAAACTTCGGCCGCGACATTCCTCTCCTGCTTGCTATTCTTACGATCACATTCGCGTGTTTGGCGAATTTTGCCCAGAAATTACGCAAAAGTTAACGCTGATCTCCGGCGGCGAGCCGTTTATTTTATTTTAACAAAGTTGTTGACACCGGAGGTTGCGCCGATAGGATGCACACCACGCCGGATGACCCGACTTCCCGGCGCCAACCCCACCCAGAACGAATGGACAATAACCCGATGAACGCTGTCCTTCGAGCTTTGGGATGAGCTGGAGCGCAGCGACCACGAGCGAAGAAGGCGAACGCCCGGAGCGGGAAAGCAGAGCCAGCCCGATCGATATCCATGTCGGGACGCGCATCCGCCTCCGCCGCACCCTCCTCGGGCTGTCCCAGGAACGGCTCGGCGACGCGCTCGGCCTCACCTTCCAGCAGGTGCAGAAATACGAGCGCGGCATCAACCGCGTCGGCGCCTCGCGCCTGTTCGACCTCGCCCGCGTGCTCGACGTGCCGATCAGCTTCTTCTTCGACGACATGCCCGAGGCGGTCGGCGGCGGCCCTCCGCCGCCCGCTTCCATGGCGCTCGGCGGCTTCGCCGAGGGCCAGGACGGCTTCGGCGGCGACGCCCGGCTCAACCGCCGCGAAACCCTCGACCTCGTCCGCGCCTATTACCGCATCTCCGACCCGGCCGTGCGCAAGCGCGTCTTCGACCTCATCAAGTCGCTCGCCCCCGACGAAGCATAGCCCAAAACCGCCTTCACCCCCGCAGCTGCGGATTGTCGAACACCGGGTGCCGCAACCGCTCGATCGCGCCCGCCAGCGCCGCGGCAAGGCTCCGCTTCTCCTCCTCCCCCAGCGCCTGCGCGACCTCGAGCCGCGCCCCCTGCGCCAGCACCAGCAGCCCCGGCACCCGCCCCCGCCGCTCCTCGAGCACGACCCTGAGCCAGCCGACCGGCAGCAGCCTCTCCTCGGGCCCGCCCGCGCCGGCGCGCACCACCCGAAGCCCGGCCTCGCTCAGCAGCAGCACCTCGCTCGTCCGGGCGGCACTCGCCGCGTGCCAGTTGAGCGCCAGCAACGCAAACCCGACCTCGGCTCCGTTGAACCCGACCACCGGCCACGCGCCGAGCCGCCAGCAGAAAAGGCTGACCAGCGCCGAAAGGGCGGAAACGAGCCCGATCACGCCATAGAGCCCGCGCCGCGAAAGACTGCGGTGCGGCACGATCACCGCCTCGAACACCGATCTCGCCATTACCCCAATCTTGTGCCCCCGCCGCCCGCCTGCAACAAAACCCTCATGCCCGCCCGGCAGTTATCCGCGCCCGCCAAACCCCCCACCAAGCCAATCAGCGCCGCCCGCGCCCGCGCCTTCATCGCGGCCCTCGCCGCCGCCAACCCCGATCCCCGCACCGAGCTCGATTTCGAAAACCCCTTCACCCTCCTCGTCGCCGTCGTGCTCTCGGCGCAAACCACCGACAAATCCGTCAACGCGGCAACCAAGCCCCTCTTCGCCGCGGCCCCGACCCCGGCGGCCATGGCCAGCCTCGGCGAGGCCGGCATCGCGCGGCACATCCGCCGCCTCGGCCTCTGGCAGGCGAAGGCGCGCAACGTCGCCGCCCTCTCCCGCCTGCTCAACGAACGCCACGGCGGCGAAGTGCCGCGGGACCGCGCCGCCCTCGAAGCGCTGCCCGGCGTCGGCCGCAAAACCGCCAACGTCGTCCTCAACATAGCCTTCGGCGAGCCGACGATGGCGGTCGATACCCACATCTTCCGCATCGGCAACCGCACCGGCCTCGCGCCCGGCCGCACCCCGCGCGAAGTCGAGGACGCCCTGGTCAAACGCATCCCCCGCGCCCTGCTGCGCGACGCCCACCATTGGCTGATCCTGCACGGGCGCTACATCTGCAAGGCGAGAAAACCGGAATGCTGGCGCTGCCCCGCCGCCCGCTTCTGCGCCTGGCCCGACAAAACGAAACCGTCATGATCGCGCTCGATAAGCGTCATGGGCTCAATCCGCATCGCCCGTCACCAGTAGAATGACAGCTGGCGCGGCCGGTTTCGAGCGCCGTGCCCGCTTGCGCGATGGGAGCCCCGATCCCCGCCAAATGGATGGGGTCCAGGGCCTCAAGGCCCTGGCGGGGTTCCAAGGGGCGGAGCCCCTTGGCGAAGATGTCGAGACCAGCCGGACCGCACGCCGCGCACCGCCCGGTCCGCAGCCGCTGCGAGGTGACGGGTCAGGGAAATTTCATATTTTCGTTGCTGGTGCGGGTTGACAGGCCTCCGCGTCTGTCGGGATCATGCGGCATCGGGGCGCGGCGGCCGCGCCGGGCGGGAGCGGACGTCGGTGGGCTGCTCGGATTGTACCACACCGGTTCCGGGCGGCGTATTCTTATCCGTAACAGCACGGGTCGGGGGACGGTGAACGGCGCCCCCGGACCACAAATCGGTAGCTTTCGATAGCATAGCGTACTGGCGCCAACCTCGCGCGCGAGGCTTCACGTCCGCCGGGTGGTTGAAAGCCCTGCTGACCTGCGTGGCGGCCGCGTGATCCAGATCCCGGCAGAAGCGATGATGGGCGCGGCGGACAAGCAGGTGAGCCACTCAATCCGCGCAGTGCTCCCCGATTGGCCTCCGTCCACGGTGGCCACCGCTCGGTCGCGATGAGGGTCGCCATCTTCCTCCGCGCGCTCGCCGCCGCTTCGCTGCCGCTCGCTCTCCCGATGGCCGCCTGCGCCCAGGCGTACCAGCGCATCGCGCCGATCCCGCCGCCGTCCCACGCGCCGCCGCCGCTCGCCCTGCCGGCCCCGTCCCCGCCGCTGCCTGCCTCCAGGCGCGTGCTCCTGCCGGCGCTGAAGGGCCTCGTCTTCGTAGCAAGCCCCGCCGCCGTGGTGAAAGCCGGCCTCCCCGTCGCCGCCGCGCCCACGGGCATCGCCGTGCACGGCCTCCCGCTGCTCGAGCGGCCGGGCTTCCGCGCCAGGATCGCCCCCGCCTTGGGCAAGCCCCTCACTCTCGCCGGCCTCGACGAAGCCGCCGCCGCCGTCACCGCCTGGTATCGCGCCCACGGCCGTCCCTTCGTCGATGTCGCCGTCCCGCCGCAGAACATCTCCTCGGGCGTGGTGCAGATCGTGGTCGTCGAATATCGCGTCGGCGCCGTGCAGGTGAGCGGGAACCGTTGGTTCTCGTCGGCTCTGATCCGCCGCGAGAGCGGACTCCGCCCCGGCCGGACGCTCACCCTCGAGGGCCTTCAGGCGGATCTCGATTGGGTGAATGAAAATCCCTTTCGCCTCGTCGATCTCACGCTCGGGCCGGGCGCGACCCCGGGCACCACGAACGCGACCCTCGTTGCGCACGACCGGCTGCCGCTCCACGTGTACGGCACCTACGACAACGAAGGGGTGCAAAGCCTTGGCCTGAGCGAGTGGGGCGCCGGCTTCACCTGGGGCAATGTCGCGGGTCTCGACCAGATCCTCTCCTATCAGTTCACGCGCGCCTTCTCCGGCCGCTACACGGCCCAGGCGATGAGCTGGTCCGCCCCGCTCCCCTGGCGCGCCCGGCTGCTCGTCTTCGGCTCTTACGAGCTCCAGATCCCCGAGATCGCCTCCGGCTTCAACGATCTCGGCCGCTCCGGCCAGGCCAGTCTCCGCTACGTCCGCCCGCTCGCTGGGCTCTCCTGGCTGCGCCAGGAGCTGAGCTTCGGCTACGACTTCAAGACCACCAACACCAACCTCGATTTCGGCGGCTTCACGGTCTTCACCGGCCAGGCGGAGATCGACCAGTTTCCGCTGAGCTACGACGCCGCCGAGAGCGATCCTTTCGGCCAGACCCTCCTGCACAACGATCTCGTCCTCAGCCCCGGCGGCCTCACCGGGCAGAACACCAACAATGAATTCGCGACCCTCGTTCCCGGCGCCACCGCGCGCTACGTGTACGACCGTCTCGCGCTGACGCGCCTCACCCGCCTCCCGGCCGGCTTCACCTGGGTGGCGCGCGCGGTGGTCCAGCTCGCCAACCGCAACCTGCTCGACAGCGAAGAGCTCGCCGGCGGCGGGCCGGGCAGCGTGCGCGGCTACGACACCGACACCGCGCTCGGCTCCGCGGGCGAGCTCGTCAGCCTCGAGATCCGCTCCCCGCCCTTCAGTCCCCTCGGCCTGCTCGGCGCCCGCCTGCCGGTCAAGGACCAGGCCCAGCTTGGCGTTTTCTGGGATTACGCTAACCTCTATCAGGTGCAGCCCATTCCCGGCCTGGCGAACACCGTCGATCTCGCCGGCGTCGGGCCCGATCTCTCCTACGCGATCGGGCGCTATGCGAGCGTGAGCGCCAGCGTCGGCTGGCAGTTGCGCCCGCCGCCCGGCATCACGAAAACCGGCGCGTTCGCTCAAATCTCTCTGGTCGCAGGATTTTGATCATGGGCCCATGGAACATCCGCCGCGGCTCCAGCGTCGCGCGCCGCTTCGTTGTCGCGGGCGCGATCGCCGCTTCGCTCGCCCTGCCGGCTTCTCGCGCCGAAGCCGCCGCGACGCCCCCCCCGCCCGCGCCCGCCCCGTCGGCCAGCGTCGAGGGCTTCCGCTCGGCGCGCTTCGGCATGAGCGAAAGCGCGGTGCGCGCTGCGATCGAGGCGGATTTCCATCTCTCCGGCGGGGCCCTCCAGGCGGCCGAGAACCCGGTGCAGCGGACCGGGCTGCTGCGCATCCACGTCGCCGATCTGGTCCCGGGCGGAGGAACCGCACAGATCGACTACATCTTCGGCTACCACAGCCACGGGCTGATCGAGGTGAACATCCTCTGGTCGGCGGCGAGCGATCCGCATATGACGCCGGCGCGGCTCGTCGCGAACGGGGCGGCGCTGCAAGCCTACTTCCAGAAGGAGAGCTTCGCGCCGGACAGCACGGTGCGCGACGCGGTCCTGCCGGACGGCAACCTGCTGGTGTTCCGCACCCGGGATTCCGCGGGCCGCGCCATCGTCCTGGTCCTTTCGGGCAAGCGCGACAAATCGGCCGACGGCCAATCCTCGCGCCTGACCCCGACGGCGCTCACCCTCGCCTACGCCGCCGACCCCGCCCGCCCGGACGTGTTCCAGCTGAAAAAAGGTGCCTTCTGATCCCGCCCCACCCGGGCCTCACCGCCCCCGCCCTCAATGATAATGCATCCCCGGCTTCACCTTGCCGCGAAAAATCCAGTAGGCGTAAGCGTTGTAGGCGAGAATGACCGGAATGATCACGACCGCGCCGGCGATCAGGAAGAGCTGGCTCAGCACCGGCGCGGCCGCCTGGTAGATCGTGATCCCCGGCGGCGCCATCAGCGGATAGAGGCTGATCCCGAGCCCGGCGAAGCAGAGCACGAACCACAGCTGGGCTGAGAGCAGCGGCGTCCAGTGATGCCTCTCGCGCAGCCCGTGCCGGAACAGCAGCCCGACCGCCACCACCAGCACCGGCACCGGGCTGGTCAGCAGGATCCCGGGCCAGGAGAACCAGCGCGCGGCATATTGCGGGTGGAGGAACGGGGTCGCCAGGCTGACGGCGACGATCAGCGCCAGCGTCGCGATCGCGAGCCGCCCGGCAGAGACGCGGCTGCGCTCCTGCAGCGCGCCTTCGGTGCGCCAGATCAGCCAGCAGGCGCCGAGCAGCGCATAGCCGATGACGACGGCAACGCCGCAGAGCACGGTGAACGGGGTCAGCCAGTCCCACCAGCCGCCCGCATAGACATCGTTTTCCACGTGGATGCCCTGCAGCAGGCCGCCCAGCACCAGCCCTTGCGCGAAGGCGGCGACCAGCGATCCGCCGCAGAAGGCCACGTCCCACCAGATCTGTCCGGCCCCGCTCGCCTGGAAGCGGAACTCGAAGGAGACGCCGCGAAGGATCAATCCGAGCAGCATCGCGACCACGATCGGATAGAGCGCCGGCAGCACGACCGAATAGGCGAGCGGGAACATCGCATAGAGGCCGACGCCGCCGAACACCAGCCAGGTCTCGTTCCCGTCCCAGACCGGGGCGATGGAATTCACCATCACCTCGCGATCGTTCCTGTCCCGCTCCATCAGGAACAGGATCCCCGTGCCGAGGTCGAACCCGTCCAGCACCACATAGGCGAGCACGCCGAACGCGAGCAGCCCGGCCCAGGCGAGCGAGAGCGCGTCATGCAGGTCCCACATTGTTCGACTCCGCGCCCTATTCCCCCGCGCCCGAGCCTTCAGGCACCGCGCCCGCCGGGCCGGGGGTGATCCCGGCGCTGCGGAGCGGGACGTTCGGCACGCCCGGCTCGTCGTGCTCGGGCGCCTTCGCCATCAAGCGGAGCAGGAAGGTCATCGCCGCGCCGAAAACGATGGCGTAGACGACGGCGAAGGCCGCCAGCGAGCCGGCGACGCCGGGCGTCCCGATCGGAGAAACGCTGTCCGCCGTCCGCAACAGCCCATACACAGTATAGGGCTGGCGGCCCGTCTCGGTCACCGTCCACCCGGCGAGCATCGCGAGGTAGCCTGCCGGCCCCATCGCCACCGCGAGCCGCAAGAACCAGCGCGTGTCGTAGAGCACGCCGCGCCAGCGCAGGAAGCCGCCGAGCAGGGCGAGCCCCAGTATCAGCATCGCCAGCCCGACCATCGCGCGAAAAGCGAAAAAAACGATCGGAACGTACGGAATGTCGTCCTTGGCGAACTCCCGGAGCCCCTTGATCGTGCCCGCCCAGCTGTGGGTGAGGTACCAGGAGGCGACCCGCGGGATCGCGATCGTCGCACGGTTGCTCTCGGTCTTCATGCTCGGAATGGCGAAGAGCACCAGCGGCTCCCCCGCCCCCGGCGCCGGCTGGTCCCAATCCCCTTCCATCGCCGCCACCTTCTGCGGCTGGTAGCGGAGCGTATTGTCGCCCTGCACGTCGCCCGCCACGATCTGCGCCGGCGCCGCGAACAGCACCATCCAGAGCGCCATCGAGAGCATCAGCCGCGCGCCATCGTTCTGCCGCTCACGCAGCAGGTGCCAGGCGCCGACCGCGCCCACCATCAGCGCCACGCTCAGATAGGCCGCTCCCAGCATGTGCACGAAACGGTAGGGCATCGAGGGGTTGAAGATGATCGCGAGCCAGTCGGTCGGCACGAAGCGCCCGTCGACGATCTTGTAGCCCTGCGGGGTCTGCATCCAGGAATTGCCGGCGAGGATCCAGAACGCGCTCACATGCGTGCCGAAGGCAACCGCCGAGGTCGCGGCGAAATGCAGCCTGGGGCCGACCCTCTTCATCCCGAACAGCATGACGCCGAGGAAGCCCGCCTCGAGGAAGAACGCCGTCATGGTCTCGTAGGTCAGCAGCGGCCCGAGGATCGCACCGACCTTGTCGGCATAGCCCGACCAGTTCAGGCCGAGTTCGTAGCCCATGACGATCCCCGAGACGACGCCGATCCCGAAGACGATGGCGAAGATCTTCAGCCAGAACCGATAGGCGTCGAGATAGACCGGCTTCTTCGTCCACAGCCACGCCGCTTCCAGCACGACAAGATAGGTCGAAAGCCCGATGGAGGAGGCGGGGAAGACGATATGAAACCCGATCGTCAGGGCGAACTGCACGCGGGCCAGATAATAGGCGCTCATCGCGATCCTTTGGCCGAATTCTCTGGCTCCCCAGGCCGGCTCGGTTCCCTCTGCGCAAGAGATCGGGCGATCGCGCGCGCTGTCAAGGACGAGGCCCTTGCGCGCGCCACGCCCGCCCCTCCTACGGCCCGGGCGCGGCCGCGAGCAGGCACAAAAGCTCGAACAAAATCGAGGCGCCGTGGAGGCTGGTGATGCTGCCATGGTCGAACGGCGGCGACACCTCGACGAGGTCCGCGCCGACGAAGCTTCCCCCGGTCAGGCCGCGCAGCAGGCGCATCGCCTCGAGCGTGGTAAGCCCGCCCGCTTCCGGCGTGCCGGTGCCCGGCGCGTAGACGGGGTCGAGCGAATCGATGTCGAACGAGAGGTACGCGGGCCCCTCGCCGATGACGCGCCTGGCCTCCGCGAGAGCGAAACGCCAGCCCTGGTCATGAAATTCCTCCATCGGCAGCACCCGCATCCCGCTCTCGCGCGAGAAGCCCCACATATCGGGGTCGTTGAGCGTGCCGCGGATGCCGATCTGGATCACGCGCTTCGGGTCGAGCAGGTTCTCCTCGACCGCGCGGCGGAACGGCGCGCCGTGGTGGAAGCGCGAGCCGAGATAATCGTCCCCGGTGTCGCAATGGGCGTCGATATGCACCATCCCGAGCGGGCCCTTGGCCGCCACGGCGCGCAGGATCGGCAGCGAAATGGAATGATCGCCGCCCACCGCCAGCGTCGTCACGTTCGCCGCCTTCACGCTGTGGAAGAAGGTGGCGATCTCGGCCAGCGCGCCCTCGAGCGCGTAGGGCTGCTCGATCCAGCAATCGCCGAGATCGGCGACATGCCGGCCGGCAAAGGGAGAAATGCCGGTCACGGCGTTGACGGTGCGCAGCAGGCTCGACTGGTTGCGCACTTCGCGCGGGCCGTGCCGCGCCCCTGCCCGGTTGGTCACGCCGCCGTCGTACGGCACGCCGATGATCCCGATATCCAGCCCGGCGAGGTCCTCGGTGTAGGGCAGGCGGAAGAAGGTGGGCACGCCGGTGAAGCGCGGGCGGACCTGCGGGTCCGCGAGCTCGGGGTAGCGGCGCGGCGGCTTGATTGGGTTCATCCGGGGTCTCCGTGCACGGGTGAGGGACCGAGCACGCCAATGTGCCTGGCGCGCTCGCCGAGCGCATGGCGGGCGAGCGCGGAATCCGCGGCAAGCGCCACGAGCCCGGGCAGGTCCGCGGGGTGCACCAGGAGTGCGGCGAGCATCCGGAGCACGCGCACCCGCCCCTCGGGACCGACCGCCGCCAGCGCCACGCGCGGCAGGCTGCGTTGCGCCGGGTCGCACACCGCGCGCAGCACCGCGAACGGCAGCTCGTGCCGCGCCGCCACCTGCGCCACCGCCCAGCTTTCGAGATCGACCGCCGCCGCCCCGGTCGTCCGCCAGAGCTGGCGCTTGGCCTCCGGGCTCGCCACCACCGAGGTTTCGCCGAGCAGCAGCTCGATGGTCGGGCCGCCGAGCAGGCGGTCGAGCCCGCGATCGGTGGGAAAATTCTGTCCGGCCGCGAGGACCGCGCGCGGGATGAGGATATGGCCGGGCCTGAGGCGCGGGTCGAGGCCGCCGGCGAGGCCGAAGCTCAGCAGCGCCGTCACGCCGCCCGCCGCCAGCCCCTCGGCGGCCGTCTCGGCGCCCGCCGCCGTGCCGCCGCCCGTCGCGACCACGCCCCCGAGCGGGCGGGCAGGGCGCGCCTCCATCGCCAGCCCGACGATGACGCCGATCGTCATCAGAACCCGAAGCCCACGCGCTCGGCCCCGCGCCGCGCGAGATCGCGATAGCGCGCCAGCGCCAGCAGCGGGAAATAGAGCCGGTAGCCGTGGTAGCGGAGGTAGAGGACCCGCGGAAACCCGACCGCGTTGTAAGCTTCCTCCGCCCACTCGCCCTTCCCATCGAGCCGCGCCAGCAGCCAGGCGATGCCGCGCGCCACGGCCGGATGGCGAACGTCGCCGGCCGCCATCAGCCCGAGCAGGGCCCAGGCGGTGTGCGAGGGCGTGCTCTCGCGGTAGCTTCCATGCGGCGCCTCGGCGTAGGTCTCGCAATCCTCGCCCCAGCCGCCGTCCTCGCGCTGGCAGGCGGCGAGAAAGCCGACGGCCCGCCGCACCATCGTGGCCTCGCGCGCCACGCCGGCGGCGTTGAGCGCGGCGAGCGCCGACCAGGTCCCGTAGATATAGTTGGTGCCCCAGCGCCCGAACCAGCTTCCTTCCGGCTCCTGCTCGCGTTCGAGGTAGGCGATCGCGCGCGCCAGCACGGGATCGGCCGGCGGGCGGCCGATCTGGGCGAGAAACGAGACGCAGCGCGCGGTCACGTCCGCGGTCGGCGGATCGAGCAGCGCGCCGTGGTCGGCAAAGGGGATATGGTTCAGCACATAGTGGGTGTTGTCGGCGTCGAAGGCGCCCCAGCCGCCGTTCCGGCTCTGCATCCCGACGATCCATTCGGCCGCGCGCGCGATGGCGGCGCGGTGCGTGGGATTGCCGGTGCGGTGGAGCAGCATGCCGACGACGGCGGTGTCGTCCACGTCCGGGTAGTGGGGGTTGGCGTATTGAAAGGCCCAGCCGCCCGGCCGCACCGCGGGCCGCGTCGCCGCCCAATCGCCCGCCAGCTCGCTCACCTGCAACGGCGCGAGCCAGGCGCTCGCCGCGCGTGCCGCACCATCCTCGCCCGCCTCCGCGAGCGCGTGCCCGGCGAGCGCCGTGTCCCACACCGGCGAGAGGCATGGCTGGCACCAGGCGCGCTCATCCCCCACCACCAGCAGCTTCCGCACCGCCTCCCACGCCCTCGCGGCGGCGGCATGGTTCTGGGCCAGCGCGTCGAACATCATCACCGTGTTCCCCATCGCCGGGTAGATCGCGCCGAGCCCGTCCTCGCCGTTGAGCCGCTCGGTCACAAAAGAGACCGCCCGCTCGATCGCCCGCCGGCGAATCGCAATCGGCGCGAATTTTTCCAACCTCCTCAGAACCCCGTCGAGCGCGACAAAAACGCCTCCCCAAGGCGAAGCGTCCGGCGCGCGGATCCAGTCCCGGATCGTCTCGGGCGGCGCGTGGAAGAGCTCTTCCACGCCGACGCCCCGCGCATTGCGCGCCCGCGGCTTGAGCGCCATCAGCACGAACAGCGGCACCATGACGGTGCGCGACCAGTAGGAAACCTTCGAGAGGTGGAAAAAAAACCACCGCGGCAGCAGCATGATCTCGACGGGCATCACCGGCGCCGCGCGCCACGGCACCGCGCCGAAAAGGGCGAGCTGCACGCGGGTGAACACGTTCGACCGTTCGGCGCCCCCCGCCGCGAGGATCGCCTCGCAGGCACGGCGCATATGCGGCGCGTCGGCCGCATCGCCGATCGCCTTCAGCGCGAAATAGGCCTTCACGCTGACGGAGAGGTTGAGCCCGCCGCCATGGAAGAGCGGCCAGCCGCCGTGCGCTCCCTGAATCGCGCGCAAGTAGACGCCGATCTTCCGCTCGAGCGCCGGGTCGATCCGGTCGAGGTAATGTTCGAGCAGGACATATTCGGCGGGGATGGTGGCGTCGGCCTCGAGCGGGAAGACGAAGTGGCCGTCCGGCCGGCGGTAGGCCAGCAGGGCCGACCTCGCCCGGCGAATGGCCGCGTCGAGGCGGTCCCCGGTGCCGTCCCTGCTCAGCGTCTCGCTCGGCATCCTGTTGTCCGTCGGCCTACCCCCCAAGGATCGCGGCGGCGCGCCTGCCGGACCTGATGGCACCCTCGATCGTGGCCGGCAAGCCGGTCGCGGTCCAATCCCCCGCAAGCACCAGATTTTCCCACGCCGTGCCCGCCGCGGGGCGCAACCGCTCCTGCGCCGGGGTCGCGGCGAAGCTCGCGCGGCGCTCCTTCACCACCCGCACGGCCGGCATCGGCCCCGAGATGCCGAGCGCGCGGCAGACTTCCGGCCATATCTCCGACGCCAGTTCCCCCGCCGGCCGGTCGATCACCCGCTCGGCCGCGCTGACGGTGACCGAAACCACCTCCTGCTTGACGAACACCCACTCCGCGAGCCCGCCGACCAGGGCGACGAACCCCGCCGCGCCGGCCCCGGCGCGAACCCGAAAATGCACGTTCAGGATCGCCGCGAATTCTTCCGGGACCGTCAGCTCCGGCACCAGCCCCTTGGCCACCGGCGCCGGCACCGCCAGCACGACCTGATCCTCACCCCCGAGCGCCACCCGCTCCCCCGCGAACGCCAGCCCCGCCACCCGCGCCCCCTCGAGCTCGATCCCGCTCACCCGCCGCCCGAACCGAACCTCCGCGCCCAAGGCCTTCAGCCGCGCGAGCGCGGGATCGACGAAGGATTCGGAAAGGCCCACGCGCGGCACGAGCGGCGCCGCCGCCGCCCCACCCCGCGCCAGGCTCTCGCTCAGAACCCGCCCGAGCAGCCGCGCCGAACCCGCCTCCGCGCGGCAATTGAGCGCCGCCACCGCCAGCGGCTCGATCAGCCTCCGCACCAACGGACCGTCGCCCACGACCTCCCGCACGCTCGCCTCGGCCGGCGCGCGGAGGAGCCGGACCAGGGAAAAATACTCGCCGAGCCGCGTCCCCGGCACCCGCCGCCCCGGGCAGAGCACCCACCACGGCAGCCGCCCCCGGTTCGGCCGCAGCACCCATCTCTCGCCGCTCGCCAGATCCATGAAGGGAAACAGCGCCTGCCCCGGCCCGCCCACCGTCGCCCGTGCCCCGATCGCCTCGAGATAAAAAATCGCCGCCCGGTTCCCCGACAGGATCAGGTGGTTGCCGTTGTCGATCCGGCAGCCCAGCTCGCGGTCGAAATAGGAGCGGCAGCGCCCGCCGGCGGCCGGTCCCGCCTCGTAAAGGACGATTTTCCGCCCCCGCTCCGCAAGCGCGACGCCAGCGGAAAGCCCGGCCAGCCCCGCGCCCACGATATGAACGCCGCCTGAAGCGCTAAACGAGCCCATGGCGAAGTGCCAGCCAGAGCTTCTGCCACCCGGGCACGCTCACCGGCTCGCCGAGCTGCTGCCACCCGCGCCGCTCCAGCCGGGTGAGGATCGCGGCGTAGGTCGCCTTCATCAGCCGTGCCGGGCGCATCGCCCGCGGGTTGCAGGCGCGCATCGCCTCGCTGGCGCGGTCGAAATGGCTGTGGGCGAGGGCGGCGGTGCGCGCGCACACCAGCGGCAGGCCGGGTGCTGCGAGCGACGACACGGGGTCGGGCGGCACGCGCGCCGCCGCCAGCCATTCGCGCGGCAGATAGAGCCGCCCGCGCTCCGCATCCTCGGCGAGGTCGCGCAGGATATTGGTGAGCTGCAAGGCGCGCCCGAGCGCGTTGGCGACCCGGTCCGCCGCCGGCGAGGCGTCGCCGAAAATCCGCACCGAGAGCCGCCCGACCGCGGCCGCGACGCGGTCGCAATAGAGATCGAGCGTGGCGAGGTCGGGGGCGACGATCGGCGCCACGGCGTCCATCTCCATCCCGTCGATGATGGCAAGGAAATCCTCCCGCCGCAGCGCATAGCGCGCGACGGCGCCCGCCAGCACCCGTGTCACCGGACCATCGGCCACCCCGCCATAGAGCCCCTCGACGCGCCCGCGCCAGGCATCGAGCGCCACCCGCTTCTCGGCCATCGCCTCCGGCCCCCCGTTCGTGTCGTCGTCCGCGATGTCGTCCACCATCCGGCAGAAGGCATAGAGCGCGTACATCGCCGCCCGGCGCTCCTTCGGCAGAATGCGCATGCCGCGATAGAACGAGGTGCCGGCCGCGCGCACGAGCGCGGCAACCGCCTCGTTGTCGGCGTCGTCCACCTCCCTCATGGCAGGAACCGAAGTGCCGCGAGGGCACTGGCGAAAATATCCACCCGCCGGAGCCTGACCCGCCCCGCGATCGGGTCCGCGCGTCGCAGCCGCGCGGCGAGCCGGCGCGAGAGCCCGACGATCACCGCCGTCTCGAGCCGGAGCCGCCGGCTCCTTGTCCGCCGCGGCAGCTCGATCGCCAGCGCATTGAGCCCCTCGACCCGCCCGAGCAGCGCGTCGAACACGCGCCTGAGCCCCACGCTCGCCGCCGCCCGGGCAACATCACCGACCACCGCTCCATTCTCCGCCAACAGGTCCTCCGGCAGGTAGCAGCGATCGAGCGCGGAGAGATCCGCCCGGCAGTCCTGGAGATGGTTCAGCACCTGCAGCGCGGCGCAGAGCGCGTCCGCGGGCGGGTGCGTCGCCGCGTCCTCGCCATGCAGGTCGAGCACGTGTCGCCCGACCGGCATCGCCGAATAGCGGCAATAGTCGAGAAGCTCTTCCCAGTCCGCGTAGCGGAGCTTGGTGGCGTCGCGGCGAAACGCCACCAGCAGATGCCGCGAATGAAGCGCCGTGGTGCCGGTCTCGGCGAGGCTTTTTCTCAGTCGCGCGGCACTCGGCGCGGCCCGGTCATCCGCCTCGCCCAGCAGCACCGCCTCCATCGCGTCCAGCCGTGCGATCTTGTCCCCGGCCGCCAGCGTTGCGCTGTCGGCGATGTCGTCGGCGTTGCGGGCGAATTCATAGAAGGCATGGACGTGGCGGCGCAGCTCCGGCCGGATCAGGGCCGAGCCCACCGGAAAATTCTCGTCCGCGCGGTCCTTGCCCGACCAGGCTTCGACGCTCATCATCCCGCTCACGAATGGGTCCCGCTCACGAATAGGTCCCCCTCACGAATGCGCTCCGCGATAATGGCGGCCCTTCCAGACGACCCCGCGCCCGCGCCAGTGATCGATCGCCGAGCCCACGGTGGCGGCGAGGTAGAAGGCGGCGATCGCCGGCAGGGCCGGCGCCCACGCCAGCGACCGCCCGCACCGCCGCAGCGTCGGGGCGAAGCTCAGGCCCCCGAGCGCCCAGGCCGCGACCCCCGCCCACCGTGCCGTGCCCGCGCCGAGCAGCGCCGTCGCCGGCGGGACGATGAAAGCAATCCCCATCCCGGCCACCGTCCCCGCGAGCAAGGCCGGAGAAAAACGGAGCTGGACAAAAGCCGTGCGCGCGATCATCCGCCAGATTTCTCCGACCCCGGGATAGGCCCGCCGGCTCCGCGCCAGCCGCGAATGCCCGAGCCAGATCCGGCCCCCCGCGCTTGATCGCCCTGGCCAGCGCCACGTCGTCGATCAGCGCGCCCTTGATCGCCGCGATCCCGCCCGCCCGCTCGAGTGCGGCCCGCCGCACCAGCATCGATCCCCCGGCCGCCGCCGCGATCGGCCGCCGCGGGTCGTTGACGGCGGCGAAGGGGAAGAGAAGCTGGAAGAAATAGACGAAGGCCGGCACCAGCGCGCGCTCGGCAAAGCTCTCGCAACGGAGCGCGACCATTTCCGAAACGAGATCGAGTTTTTCCCCCGTCGCTTTCGCCGCCAACGCCGCGAGATGGCCCGGCGCATGGACGATGTCGGCATCGGTCAGGAGGAGAAAATCGGCCTCCGCGCGCCCGACGCCCTGAGCCATCGCCCAAAGCTTGCCGCTCCAGCCGGGCGGCGTCGGCGTGCCCGCCACCACCGCGAGCCGCCCGTCCCCGAGCCCGCCGGCGATCGCCGCCGTCCCGTCGGTCGAGCCGTCATCGACCATCAGGATGCGCATCCGTCCCGGATAGTCCTGGGCGAGCAGCGAGGCGAGGGCCTCGCCGATCGTCTCCGCCTCATTGCGCGCCGGCACGACGACATCCACCGAAGCCGCCTCGCGAAGCACGGCGGGGGCAAGCACGGGTCCGGACTGCCAGAACCGGTCATGGAAGAGCAGGAGCCAGACCCAGGCGGCGAGCGCAAAGAGGGCGATCGCCGTCATTTCAGCATCCCCTCGGCCCGGAACCAGGCGAGCGCGTCCGCGATCGCCGCCCGCGCCGGGCGCGCCCGATACCCAAGCTCGGCTTCTGCCTTGGCGGAGGAATAAAACATCTTCTTATGGGCCATCGCCAGGGTGTCGCGGGTCAGCGAAGGCGTCCGCCCGGTGATCCGGGCAAGGATTTCCGCGAGCCAGGCCACTGGAATCAGCGGAAAAATCGGCAGGCGGATGCGGGGCGGCTGCCGCCCCGCGACCTCGGCGATCAGCGCCAGCAGCGCGCCAAGCGAGAGGTTTTCCCCGCCCAGGATATAGCGCTCGCCGATCCGCCCCCGCTCGGCGGCGAGCAGGTGCCCCGCCGCCACGTCGTCCACATGGACGATGTTGAGCCCGGTCTCGACATAGGCGGGGATGCGCCCGCGGGCGGCGTCCAGGATCATCCGCCCCGTCGGCGTCGGCTTGATATCGCCGGGGCCCACGGGGGCCGCGGGATTGACGATGACGACGGGCGCCCCCGCCCGCGCCGCCTCGAGCACGGGCTGTTCGGCCAGGT